>CBFHPY010000013.1:0-33641 GCA_965657775.1 Verrucomicrobiales bacterium | reverse complement strand
AAAGAAGTGCTGAGGTAGAATCGTAACCTATCTCGTATCATGATTCGGCCGATCGTTTTTTATCCTCAACCTGTTCTTCGGAAAGTCGCTGCACCTGTCAAGGAGGTGACGGAAGAGATCCGCACGCTCGCCGTTGACATGCTGGACACGATGTATGACGCCGACGGGGTCGGACTGGCTGCTCCTCAAGTCGGTGTCTCCTGGCAATTGGCGATCGTCGATGTTTCCCACAATCCTGATTGTATCAGCTACCTGCGAGTCAACGGGGAAGAGGCCACGCTTGACGATGTCTGCCCACTCACCTTCACCAATCCGAAGCTCGAGTTACTCGGAGAGAAGGACACCGACATGGAGGGTTGCCTTTCTTTTCCTGATCTTCGCGGAGATATCACACGCCCTTTCGAAGTGAGAGCGACGGTGGAAACGTTAGACGGGGAGACTCTGGTGATCGAAACTGATGGATTATTTGCCCGAGCGATTCAGCATGAGACAGATCATCTTTTCGGAAAGCTCTTCATCGACCGGATGACGAGTGTCCGCAAGCTGGCGATTCGGAGACAGCTCAAGGAAATGCAGCAGCAGTTTGGCTCGTAGCCTGGCCTCCCTCGATTTTATTCTCATCGACCTGCCATGAAGGAAAGTCTCTCCGTGTTTCTGAAAGGCGTGGCAATGGGCGCAGCTAACGTGATTCCCGGAGTTTCTGGGGGAACGGTTGCCTTCATCACCGGAATTTATGAGCGACTTATCGAAGCGTTGAAATCTTTGGACGGAAACGCTTTGAAGCTCGTCTTGAAGGGGAGGTTCAAGGAATTTGCGGCGCAAGTAGATCTCGGGTTCCTTGTCGCCCTGGGGCTGGGGATCGTCGTGAGTATCGTGACCCTGGCTTCTCTTCTGGAATATCTTTTCGAAAAGCACGAGACCTATGTCTGGGCATTCTTTTTCGGGCTCATTCTTGCGTCGGTAATTTTTGTTGGCAAGCAGGTGCGAAAGTGGTCGATGGGTCCCGTCCTCGGGTTTTTGATTGGTGCCACGATCGCGATCGGTGTAGCCTTGCTCAAGCCGGCAGCAGAGAATGATAGTATCCCTTACTTGCTGCTTTGTGGGGTGATTGCGATGGCGAGCATGATCATTCCCGGGCTTTCGGGGTCATTTGTGCTCCTGCTCCTGGGGAACTACCAGCTCGTCATGATCGAGTCCGTCATCGGACTGAAGTCTCTCGATCCTCGAGCCTTTGCGATCCTCGTTCCTGTGGGAATTGGCTCCGTGCTTGGACTGCTCGTGCTGAGCCGTTTGCTCTCGTGGGTGTTCCAAAAGCATCATGATCTTGCCGTAGCCCTATTGACGGGTTTTGTCGCCGGGTCCCTGCTGATCATCTGGCCATGGAAAACGGCTGTTATCGAGACTTTTGAAGTGGCAGGAAAAGCGAAGGAAAAAGTGATTGGCTATGACTGGTTCTGGCCGCCCTTGTCGCCCTCGGTTGGCCTAGCCGTTCTGGTTATGGTAGTAGGATTTTTGGCAGTCTGGATCATGGAAAAGTCAGGGGGCAGTCGTCCGAGTAAGTCTGAGTCGGAAGACAGCTGACAGAAGCACAAGGATTCACTAGGACGGCGATAGGTTCCGGGGAATAGTGGCCGTTCGTCGGATCATCGAGCGAGATTAACTTGTTCCATTGCGGAACGAAGCTAACCGTCTCTGACGCATGGCTTCGCCCGGAGGTCTTCTACTGCGGTCCTACCGGTGGTTCGGCGGATTTCTTATGACCTTGTTTGCTCGCTGCAGTTTGTTGGTTTGCCTGTTTTTTCTCATAGGATGCGATCGAGCGGAAAAGGCAATTGCCGGGATCTCCGTGATGCACCAGATTGCTTTCGAGAGCGTGTCGTATCTTTTTCGAGCACGGCGAAATTCGAGTGGATGGGGAAATACGAGTTGCGATCAGGAAGCGCTGACTCCGGGGATAGACCATCTTCGCTCCCGATATGTGGTTCCGATTCCGCCCGAGGGTTGGAGTCGAAGTGAATCCGTTCCACTCTGTGTCTCATTTGACTCTCATCGAGAGTATATCGCGGCGGAGCGAGAGGCGCTCAAGAGGGCGCTCTCTCAAGGGAGAATTTACGGAATCAGTGGGCAATCCGGATCGGATGTCCGGGGTCTTGCGAGGCGTTTCTGCTTGGCAGCAAGCGGTCATGAATGCGGAGGATCGATTTGCGACTCGATCGCATCGTATGGCGCCGATCGTGGTCTGTTTTCCGAGATCTTGAAGGGAGAGGGGGCCTGGATCGGTTGCCAAGATATCGAGGAGACGCAGATATGGCTCTTGTGTGAAGAATCTGTTTTCTGCTATAAAGCGGGAAAGGATGAAGCCTATGAATCGAATTTCTGCTCCGAACTCCCGGTCCTGTATCTTTCTCATCTCACTCCTCGCTTTCGCCATTGTTACAGCAAGCACATCCTGGGCAATCACCCTGACGGGTTCGAATGGTAGAGCCGTGGAATTCGCCGGGATCAAGGACGCGACTCCAAAGGGAATTACGGCACAGGTTGTCGCGGAGGGGCCTATCATTGGTATCCCTTGGGAGAAACTGGATATTGCAGCGCTTCAGAAAGAGCACCCCTTGATCCACACCGCCTATTTGGCAACGTTGAAAGGGGAAACGGTGGCGATCAATGAAGGGAGCTTTGACGATAGACCGCCGGAGGAGATGAACACTCCAAAGCCGAGAGCCCGATTTCCAGGATGGCTCGACATCGACGTCGGTGGAATCGCTTTTGCGATGCAACTGCCCGAGGGAGAGCCTCGAGCGATTCTCTTTATTGCGGCGGGAGAAATTGGAGAGTCCCTGAGATATTTCACCGGTTTCGATCCAGGGACGGGACCTTTTGGGGAACTGCAAAAAAAGGGGAATCTCATTCTGATGTCCTACTCGATCAACTATCGGGATGGCGACCCCCGAAGCCTGCCGGATGTAGCCTTCGCTGAGAAGGGGCTCGGAGACCATGTTCTCGAAGCGGTCTCGAAGATCGCGATCCGAGAGAAGCGCCCCGAATTGGCACAGTTGCCATTCCTCGTCCATGGCGCAGAGCGTTTTGGGGCGACGGTGGCATATAGTTTTGTGCAGGACAAACCGGAGGTCGTTCTGGCAGCGGTCTTGCAGAAGGGTGCTTTTTACCGTGCAGATCCCACCCCGGCTTCGATTCAAGTTCCGATTCTCTTTCTTTTTGGAGAATACAGCAACAATGCTGAGATCTGGAATACGGAGCACGATTCGAAATCTGCGCTGACACGGGCTTCTGAGTGGCCCGCTAACTGGACCGGGGCGCAGGAGTTTCGAGGGGATGGCGATATGAACCAGACGACGGACTTTCTTGCTGCTGAATACCTGCGTGAGATGATGGAATCCCGTTTGGCCGAGTCGCCAGATGCAGATGTGTCAGGCCCTCAAAGCTGGATTCAGCCTCTCGATCGCAGCAAAGGATACTTGGGTACGTTCAAGGATTTCTCGATTGAGAAGATCAAAGACATCGAGGCTAAGGCGGCTGAAGGCCAGACCTTCCTGCCGACTTTGGGGTTGGCACAGAAGTGGGGAAAATACGGTGATGGCAGCCTTGAGGCACCCTGACTCAGGGGCGACGCAGATTTGTATGTGGGGTTGAAACTGTGTGAAATTTCTCTTTCCCGTCATGGTGAAGGAGGAATATTGCCTACCGACTGATTCGGAAAAACGTAGTCTTCTCCATTGCAGCCTCACCGCCTATATTTTCGACATTTTGATCTTTTTTTCATTCTACTCGTCTGGGTCATCTGGGCAGTAGCGATGAGTTGGGGCAATCGCTGGTTTCTCTTCATCGATAACTGGTTCATGTCACTCACGATGGCCTTCGGTTCGTTTGTTGCTGGGTCGACAAGTCAGGGTGGCGGAGCGGTAGCGTTTCCCGTGATGACTCTGGGGTTCAACATCGACCCGAAGGGCGCGCGCGACTTTTCCATGATGATCCAATCGATTGGTATGACCTCCGCGTCAGTTGCAATCTTCTGGCGAAAAATCGAGGTGGACTACACTACACTACTGGTGGCCGGACTGGCAGGGGCCGTCGGCGCGGTCGTCGGGCTGGAGTTCGTTCAGCAGTGGTTCGCCTCGGACCCGACCAAGGTATTCTTTGTCTCTCTCTGGCTAGCTTTTGGAGTGGCCCTGTGGCGCATCAATCAAATTACGAGGAAAGTGCGCCGCCGCTCTCTTTCTGATCGGTCGCCTCGAGCTTTGATGTTTCTCGCTCTGGCAGGCTTCGTTGGGGGTATCATTTCTGGATTACTAGGAAGCGGCCTCGACATTCTTGTATTTGCACTTCTCGTGCTGGGATTCCGGCTCTGCGAAACCGTGGCAACCCCGACATCTGTTGTGCTTATGGCGGCGAATAGTCTGGTTGGATTTGCCTGGCGACTGATGGGAGGTGGAGGTGAGCCGATTCGAGAGGAAGTCTGGGGCTACTGGTGGGTCTGTGTGCCCATTGTTGCGATCGGAGCACCACTCGGTGCCCGGTTTATCTCGAACCGGGGACATCTCTTCGTCGTTCGCCTGCTCCTTTTCGTGATTCTAGCGCAGTTCATCGGAGCGCTCTTCATCGTACCTTTTGACAGGCCCCTGACATGGCTCGCAGTGATCACCTTTGGGCTGGGAGTGGCTCTTTTCCTGGGGGTCTGGAAATGGGGTCGTCGCTATGCTTCCTGAGGAGCTGGAGATTACGATTGCGAAGTAAGCTGGCTCGCGGCCGGTTCGTCGAGAAAGAGCTCCACCGAGTCGTGTGACTGGAGAATGGATGCGGGCACATCTTGGCTCACCGTGCCCTCCACGCTGTTGCGAACTGCGTTCGCCTTTCTCTCGTCGGGAACGGTGCAGATAATGTGACGGCTCGCGAGGATGCGGGAGACGGTCATCGAAATGGCCTGCGAGGGAACGGAGGCAAGATTTGGAAACCATCCTTCGCCCATCTGCTGCTGGCGGCACTCCTCATCGAGGTCGACGACGTGATAAGAGCGTTTCGTCTCGAAGTCGGCCGGGGGATCGTTAAAGGCAATGTGACCGTTTTCACCAATTCCGATAAAGGCAACGTCAATTTTGATCGATTCGATGAGACTACCGACGCGTTCGCATTCTGCCTCTGGGTCGATCTCGCCGTCGAGAGGATGAAAGGCCCTTGGAGGACAGGGAAGTTGTTTCACAAATCGATCCCACAGATACTGGCGAAAAGATGCGGGGTGAGAAATAGGAAGTCCGACATACTCATCGAGATGAAAAATCGAAATTTTCTCCCAGGCGATCCCAGGTTCTTGGAGAAGGTTTTCCAACATCGCGAACTGGGAGGCACCCGTCGCAACGATGATGTTGGTGTAGGAATTCTCAGCGAGCGTTTCTCGAAGAAGTTTTGCGCCAGTTTTCGCAGCATTCTGACCCGATATTTCCCTGTCGGGAGCGATATGAATGTTCATGGGCGACATCGTAGTGGAAATTTCTCTCAGGAGTCACCACCGCAAAGACGGAAATTGGTGACTTTGTGAAATTCTGTTTGAGATCTTGGTCGCGTTTGCGGCTCTCTTCGAAGCTCGGTTGGGCTCGGCCGAAAAAGCGATCGCCCTTCGGGAGCACACCGAACTCGGATTGCTCAATCCGTTCTACCAAGCAATTTATCAGCTCACCGAATATGCGGTGGAGTTTCGTCAGACGGGGACGGCTTATCCGCAATTGATCACGAGAGCTAAAGAACTGTATCCTGACTATGCGAGCAATCCGATTTCACGGAAAGTTTTTTCACGCTCGCTAGAGAGATTTCTGGCACCTTGCTGGAAGCGGAATGGGAGGGATGGCGCCACTGGCTCTGTGTCCTCTGGGATTCTCTTCGCTGAAACGGTCACAGCCCCTCCGGAGTCTGAAGCAATTGACCGACTCGTTGGAGGAGACGTCCTGCCGCTCCTCCATCAAGAATGCGGTGGTCAAAACTGAGGATGAATTGCGACTCCACCTTGGGAACAAAGTCGCCTTTCCCCGGATCCCAGATCGGAGTCTTGCGTCCTGTCATGAGACCCAGAACAAGATTCTGCTCCGGAAGCGGAATCGGCGTCGCAGCTGTGATTCCGAAAGGCCCCACGTTGGTGATCGTGGCGATTCCTGCACCCATCGCGTCAGCGGGGAGTTTTCTCTCTTGGGCCCGCTGGATGAGGGTTTCGTACGGTTGCCTCAGCTCGGCGAGGGTTCGGTTATCGACATTTCGAATGACGGGGACAAGTACTCCATCTTCGGCTTCGACGGCAAATCCGATATCAATCGCACTCGGGTGCACGATTCGATTTCCGATAAGTCGTCCCGCCACTGCCGTATTCTCTGAGAGGGCAATCGCGAGAGCTCTCATCGCGAAGAGTGTGACTCCGGGTTTCACATCGAGTGATTTCCGGTGGGCGAGGACAGAATCCATAATCACGGGAACAGTCACGGTCGCAAGGGGGCGCGTCCAGCTTCGACGCATCGAGTCAGCCACTGCGATGCGCATGGGAGATGCGTCGGTCATGTGACTTTGTTCGATTTCTTGAATGAATTTCTCGAAGTCTTCCACAGTGACTCGACCTCCGGCTCCACTTCCAGGGAGTCCCGCGAGGTCCGCGGAGTTCAATCCGAGTTCTTCCATGCGATGACGCATCCGGGGGCTGAGATAAACACTGGAGCGAATCGGCACGGGTAATTCTCCTTCGACGGTAGGCTGGACCGGGCGGGGATCCTTGTGCCCGGAAGGCTTTTCGTGATTGGGAATCATATCCTTCTCGTCGATTGAGAAGTGAAGATTGGCCTCTTTATCCTCAGGATCGTCCGAAGGGCTGGTGGCAGGCCCAGCATCGGAACCTGGTTTGAGGAGACCGGCGCGAATCGCGTCTTCCTCAGTCGTCTCGATGAAAGCTAGCTGTGATCCAACGGAGTAGCTCGTGCCTACGGTCGCGACGACTTCGGAGATGACACCGTCGCAGGGCGTCGTAACCTCCATCATGGCCTTGTCGGTCTCGACTTCGAAAATATTCTGATCGGCTTTGACCTCTGTCCCGGGTTCGATGAGAATCTCACGAACAGTGGCTTCGGCCATGGATTCGCCCAGTTGGGGCATCTGAATGGGAAAGTGGGGCATAATGTTTGGGGGCTAGGTCGCAAAAGGTTCAGGAAATGAGAACGGGATCTCGGTCCCGATCACGCTTCCGAGTCGTATCTCCTACGGTGTAGAAAAATGAAAGCGCTGCAAGTCTCCAAGGTAACAAAAAGCTACGACGAAGTCCCTGTCTTAAAAGGGGTTTCCTTCGACCTTGAGAAAGGGGAGCGTGTCGCTTTGATGGGGCCTTCGGGTTCCGGCAAGAGCACGCTGCTGAACTGTATCGGCGGGATCGATCGAGTTAATGCGGGAGAAATCCGTATTGGAGAGGACGTTCTCGATGGACTCGACGAAAATGCGCTCTGCCGGCTGCGCCGTGAAAAAGTGAGCACCATCTTTCAGTTCTTTCACCTTTTGCCGACGCTTTCTGCTCGCGAGAATATCGAATTTCCCCTTCAACTCGCAGGAATGGGAGGGTCGGATCGTCGGGATCGGGTGGAGCAGCTGATCGGCGAGGTAGAGCTCGAACACAGGGCGGACGCAATGCCTCACGAGCTGAGCGGGGGGGAGATGCAGCGGGTTGCAATCGCTCGAGCTCTCTCGATTCGACCACAATTGATTCTCGCCGATGAACCAACCGGAAACCTTGATTCGACCACCGGAGAGTCGATTCTCGACCTCCTTGCCGGAGTCAGCGAATCTCACGGAATCGCCATGGTTCTCGTTACCCACAGCGAATCCGTCGCCCGTATTTGTCGACGGACGCTGCGAATGAAGGATGGGGTTATCCTTGAGGAATCGATCTCTGCCTGATGCAAAACGAAGAACATCGGGACCTTCGTCCGTCAGCGGTAGGGCGAGTTCTCTGGTCGAGAGTGATCTGGCGGCACTGGAAGCAGGAGCCCTGGCTGACCCTGGTTTTGATCGGCATTCTTTCGCTCGGAGTCGCCGTGTTTCTTTCGGTTCGGCTCGCCAATAAGGCGGCTGTTTCCGGATTTGGGCTCTTTACGGAATCCATTGCCGGGGAAAGCGATTTCATCCTTCGTCCGAGCGCGGGCCGGCTTCCCGTGACCGTCCTCGGTGAAATGCGCGATAAGCTGTCGCGTTCTCCCGTGGAGATCTTTCCGGTTCTGGAAGTTTCGGGAGCAGTCGCGGATTCGCCGGATCAGGCTTTGTTGCGTTTTGTCGGAGCCGATCTGGTCGCCTTGCAGAATACTTCGAGAGAGCTTGGGGCTGATTCAAGAGTCGCCTCCGAAGCTGGGCGCGAGGATTCCGAGTCGCTTCTCGGGCGGAGTGATCGTGTTCTCGCTGGAGAAGGTTTTGCCAAGCGATTCGGCGTCGAAAAAGGCGAGTCGTTGGGAGTGATTGTAAACGACTCTGTGGCCGAGGTTGTTATCAGTGAGGTGCTTCCGCAGAATCCGAATTTGCCTGAGGTCCCCGATCATCTCTTGCTGATGGATCTTCCAGGGCTGCAGAAACTTTCCGGCGAATTGGATGTCCTTTCCCGAGTCGAGTTCCGGATTCCTCAGGGCATTCGATGGGAGGAAAATCGACGGGAAGTGGGAGAGGCGATGTGGGATTTTGCAGCTAATAACGGATATCTCCTCGATACCCCAGAAGATCGGAAGTCATCAGTCACACAGATGAGTTCCGCGTTCCGACTCAATCTGACAATTCTCTCGGGATTGGCGCTGCTCGTTGGGTTTTATCTTATCCTTCAGGCGATGGAGGCGGCAGTCGTGAAGAGGCGTTCGGAAATCGCGGTCTTACGGTCCCTTGGAGTGACGCCCGCTCAGATTCGGGCTGCCTGGTTGTGGGAGGGACTGATCTTTGGGATCGTGGGTGCCGTTCTCGGGATTCTGTTAGGACGGCTTCTCGCGATGGGGCTGGTCGGAGCGATCGCAAGAACGGTCAACACGCTCTACTACGAAACAACAACGACCTCAATTTCTCTGTCATGGGCAGAAATCGGCTTCTGCCTTTTCTTTGGCCTCGGGGCGAGTCTGTTTGCCGCATGGGTTCCTGCCCGGGAGGCTTCACAAACTCCTCCTGCTCAGTCGATGAGGCAGGGCACCCAGGGTGGGGGAATCGCGGTGCTAAAACGCTGGCCGATCGGTGTGATCCTTGTTCTCGCTGCGGTGATTTGTGCTCAATTTCCTGTTGTTCTTCTCGAAGGGGGAACCCGGTTTCCGCTGGGCGGTTATTCGGCAGCTATCCTTTCGGTTCTCGGAGCGAGTATTCTTATCGGACGGCTCTTCTCACCGGTTACGAAAATGATGAAAGCGCTGCGGCCAGGTGCGATGAGACAGTATGCTGGGAGTCAACTGCAGCGGCCGGGAGGACGACATCGGCTCACCGCCGCCGGATTGGCCGTCGCGATTGGAATGTCTGCCGCCATGGCCATTCTCGTGGCGAGCTTCGAAAATACCCTGACTGGTTGGATCGGGCAGCTTCTCAAGGCAGATGCTTATGTTGCGGCCGCAGGTACGAATTCGGTGACGAATCAGAATTCGCTTTCTCCTTCAGTCTGGAAAGCGATCGAAGAGACAGAAGGCGTCGCCGGATCCGATCGAATGCGACGCTACTCAGTCACGGTCCAGGGACATGAGTTTTTCCTCGGAGGAGCGGATTACAACAATGACCCGAAGCGGTATCTGAAGTTGATCTGGATCGATCCTCCTGCTCAAGAGGGACCTCGGATACTGGAAGAGATGTCAGGCGAGGTGTTTCCCGGGTGGATCAGCGAATCACTGGCGCGTCGCTTTGATATAGGAAAGGGGAGTCCGATCGTTCTTCCCACCCCGGACGGACCCAAACGAATCGAAGTGACCGGTGTCTTTGCTGAATACGGAAACGAGACCGGAACTCTCGTCGTCGCGCGAAAGTTTTCGCAGGAATGGTTTTCGGATTCCCGGATCTCCAACCTGGCGATCTACCTCGATCCAGAGGTTGATCCTGAGCTCTGGGTGTCCGGCCTCGCTGCCGAATTTCCATCGATCAATGTGCGAACCAATCAACGGCTTCGAGAAGAGTCGATCCGTATTTTTCATCAGACTTTTGCGGTGACTTACGCGCTCGAGGCGATCGCAGTTCTCATCGCGGTAACGGGATTGGGACTGGCGCTCGCGGGGTTGCTTCTCGAAAGAAAAAACGAGCTTGCGACTTTGAAGTCGATCGGAGCGACGCGACGAGAGATCGCAACAGCAGCGATGTGGGAGAGCGTAGGCGTGTCGGCGATTGGATTTGTCGGAGGAATTCTGCTCAGCTTTTTCCTTGGATGGGTTTTGATTTTTGTGATCAATCCACAGAGCTTTGGTTGGACGCTCAGCTATCGAATCCCGTGGGCTGGGTTTGCCTTGCTCGGCATTCTTTCCATCCTTATCGCAGGCGGAGTGGGATGGCTCGTCGGATACAACAAAGCGGAACTGAAATCAGATCGGGAAGAGTAGACATGATCAGCAGGTGTAATTCATACGGGCAGTTGGGAGTGATCCTGTTCTTTGTCGGGTTCCTTTTTTCACAGGGAAAAGCGGAACCCACCTCTTGGAATGTGCCGCGTGTGGGGCACGTCCTTGAGTTTCCTAAAGACCATGGCAGCCATCCCGATTTTAAGATCGAGTGGTGGTATCTGACCGGACATCTCTACGCCGGAGATCGGCGATTCGGGTTTCAGGCGACCTTTTTCCGTTTGGGACAGAGACCGGAGGCCGTGCCTGAGGGAGTGGCGTTTGGCGATGCGCAGATCTACATGGCTCACATGGGGCTCAGTGATCCCGAGACGGGAAAATTCTATCATCAGGAGCGACTCAATCGAGCGGGATGGAATGCTACGGCGAAGGAGGGTGAGCTCGATGTTCGGAACGGCGATTGGAAACTGCATCAGGCGGGAGGGGCGCTGGCTCTGCTCGGATCGATTCGATCTGATGTGGCGTTCGATCTGCGGCTTCTCCCACACAAGCGACACGTAATTTTTGGAAAAGATGGGATTTCCCGAAAAGGTCCCGTGGGCACCGCCGCAAGCTACTACATCACTTTTCCGCGTCTTGAGGTTTCGGGAAGCCTACGGCTCGGCGATGAAACGCTCGAGGTCGCAGGCGAAGCGTGGATGGACCACGAAATCTCGAGTAGCCAACTCGATCGGAACCAGGTCGGTTGGGACTGGGCCGCTCTCCAATTCTTTGATGGTCGAGAGATCATGGGATATGTGCTACGAGAAGAAGACGGAACGGCGTCGGAGTATTCGAAGCTGGTTTGGATCGATCCCGAGGGCAAACTGACCCAGCAGAAACTCGGGGAGTATCGATGGATCCATCAAGGGGAGTGGGAGAGCCCGAAAACCGGGGCTGTTTATCCGGTTTCACCTTGGATCGAGACTCTCGATCCCGAGTCAGGCGAACTGCGAAAGTTTCGCCTTCAACCAACGATGGCGGAGCAGGAGATGGTCGGCGGGTCGGGAGGCGTCAGCTATTGGGAGGGAGCCTGCGACGTGATTGATGAGGATTCCGGTGAGATTGTAGGGCGAGCCTTTCTTGAGATGACCGGATACGCCGACAGCATTGCGGAGAAGCTGCAGTAGCTTTCTCATTGTCGCCTCGAGATACTGGTTTTCCAACTGCAACAGCTGAGACGATTGGACACTACGTGTTTTAGGATGTTGGCGTGAAGGAGAAACGGGATAGAGTCCTTCTTATCAAAGCCTTGCTGCTACAGTGTTATCGAATCGGCGTGCTCCTCGCAATCGCCTGGTTGATTCATGGTCATCACGATCGGCTCCGTGTCCAGGGAGATTGGCCGATCACCGTTTCTGAGGTGAAAAAGTTTCTACCCGAGGCACACAAGCTCGTTGTCGATGGCGGGGAGAGGGGCGGGCTTGAGATCCAGAATTCCGCTGGAGAGAAGATCGGTTACACCGTTCGTACAATGCCGGAATCCCGGGAGATCGTCGGCTATTCTGGACCAAGCGATGTACTCGCCGTCTTCGATGCGGAGGATAAGGGTGTCGGAGTCGCGATCCGGCATAGCTACGATACTCCGAGTCATGTCGAAGATGTGAGAATGGATTATCTTTTTATGGAATCCTGGAACGGCAGGGAGTGGGATGCGATCGCTGAAATCGAGGATATGAATGCGGCTGAAATTTACAGCGTTTCTGGCGCGACAAGGACCAGTGAGGCCGTCGCCGAAAGCGTCACTCACCGACTCGCGGTCGCGAATGGGCGACTTGGAATCGAACGTCGTGTGCAGTGGGAGTGGCGAGATACTGCATTGTTAGTATTTCTGGCGGGAGGACTGCTCTTCGCGTTTCAAAAGAACAAAAAGCTGCAGAAGTGGCGATGGATATTCTCGGTGGGAACGATTCTTCTGCTTGGATTTTGGCTCGGCGATCTCATCGCGCAGTCGTTGCTCCTCGGCTGGGTGGAGAGTCGCGTACCTTGGGAGACCACTCCAGGATTGGTCCTCTTTGTGGTGGCCGCATTTCTCGTTCCCTGGTTTACGAAGCAACCCCTCTACTGCCAATTTATTTGTCCCCACGGCAACCTGCAGCGGTGGGCGATGAAAGTGGTTCCGGCCCGTTGGAAACGACCGCTTCCGGGAGATGGGAAATGGATCGGCCGATCCATCCCGGTCATGTTGCTTGCTGTTGTTCTCGGGGTTTCATTTCTTCAGCTTGATCTCGATTTCGCTGGCATTGAGCCTTTCGACGCCTACCTGATTCGTTCGGCTGGAATCGCGACGATTCTCGTTGCGGTGATTGGTCTCGCTCTTTCACTTTTCTATCCGATGGTCTACTGCAAATACGGGTGCCCTACTGGGTGGTTGTTGGAGTTTGTGAGAAGAAGATCGGTTAAGGATCGATTTGGAGAGCGCGATTGGATTGGGCTGGGCTTACTCGGACTCGCAATTCTGCTTTCTCGTTTGCCTATGGAATGGTTTCTCGGTGTGTCATGATCAGTGCTCGTTCCATTCTCATTCGTTCTCTTGGCCTGACTCTCGTGATCGGTATTGGGGTTGCGATTTTTGTGCCGCCCTTGTTCGCGGAGCGAGAAGAAGTGCGAGTGAGGAAGATGCTGCTGACGATCCAAGAGGGATTGCAGAATTTTCACGTGAAGGAAGAGATCTATCCGAAAACAGCAATGAACGGATCGGAGCTCGCGCACTTTCTCGCGAAGGCAGAGTTTCTTGATCCTGCGCTGGTGAATCCATGGACCGGGGAATCCTACATCCAGTCGAGCGAGGAAGATTGGCTCCGGTATCGAACCGGTGACCTCGCTGAAACATACGAACTGATCGTTTATCGTGCGGGAACGGAACAGGTGCAGTTTCGACTCGATAGTACGGAGAACCAGTCGCTGGAGGAATAATCAAAGCGGGAGTGGACCAAGCAGGCAAATTGTATCGTGACGAGGCCGATGCTGGCAGCAGACTCCACTCATCGTATTTTTCATGAACATTTTCGAATACAATCGTAACGCGTGGAATCTACAATCCGAGGAAGGGTGTCGGTGGAGTACGCCGTATTCTGACGATCTCATCGAAGCCGCGAAGTCGGGAGACTGGTCCGTCATTCTGACTCCGAATAAGGCGGTCCCGGAACGCTGGTTTCCCGCTTACCCCGATCTGAGTGGCATACGGATTCTCGCTCTCGCGAGCGGGGGCGGACAGCAGGTTCCATTGTTCGCGGCGGCTGGTGCTGAGGTGGTTTCGTTCGACGCGTCGGACACTCAGTTGCGAAAGGACGAGGAAACCTGCTCTCGTCACGGCCTCGTGATCACGACTCAACAAGGTAACATGGCTGACCTGACAGGGTTAGATGAGAACTCGTTTGATCTGATCTTTAATCCTGTTTCCAATGCGTTTGCCGAGTCACTCGCTCCGATCTGGCATGGTTGTTCTCGCGTTCTTCGAGAGGGAGGAGATCTCCTCACCGGATTCATGAACCCGTGTTTCTTTCTCTTCGATCACGAGGTGCTTGAGGAAACTGGGGAACTTGTTGTGAAGCATCGACTACCTTTTTCCGATATGGATGATGCTGTCGCCGAGCTGCTTTCCGAGCAACTGGAAGCGCAGCTCAGCGTCGAATACAGCCACAGTTGGGAAGAGCAATTAGGAGGAATGTGTGACGCAGGATTCGCCATTACCGGGTTCTACGAAGACGACTGGGATGAGGAGTCGACCGGGCTCCAGGGATGGATGCCGATGTTTGCGGCAGCGCGTGCGAAGCGCCTCTAGCGGAGCCGACATTGAATCAGGTCGCTTGTCCTGTCGGACGAACGAGAATGTCTGTGACCTCGGCTGTTGCCGGCATCGTCAGCTGGTGAAGCACCAGTTCGGCGATTTCTTCGGGTTGCAGAATGGGATAGGAAATCGCGTCGTAGTGAGATCCCTGTCCTGCGCTTTGAAAATATTCTTCCAGCAACTCGGTGTCGACGAAGCCAGGAGAGATTGAGCTGACCCGGGTCAGGTTTCCGTTGGCTCGGAATTCCTGCCGAAGTCCTTCTGTCATCGCGCGAACCGCGAACTTGGTCGCGGCGTAGAAGCCTCCTTTCCCAGGGACACGATGTCCCGACATGCTGCTGATGTTCACGACGTGTCCTCCGGTTTCGGGAAAGTGAGGAATCGATTCCCGTGTGACGATGGCAAGTGCCATGACATTGATGTCGAGCATATCCTGCCAGTCGTTGATGTCTCCATCGAGGAGCTTCGCCTGCCTCCCGACTCCCGCGGCATTGATCAGGATATCAATCCCCTCGAGGGCGCTTGCGGCGAGATTGACCGCATCCTGGGTGGCTCCTCGATTGGAAAGATCAACGGGGAAAGAGTAGGCAGGGGTTTCCGGGGATTCGAGCTCTTTTCCGAGGTCTCGAATTCGTTCTTTTCTGCGTGCTAAGAGCGCGACTGCGGCGCCTTCCGAGGAAAGGATCCGGGCGATTGCTTGACCAATTCCGCTCGAAGCTCCGGTGATGAGTGCTTTTCTTCCCTGTAGTTTCATGAGGGATTCATGGTCTCGCTTGGCGCAATTTTCCAAGAAAAAAGCATCCGAGCCCCGAGTTCTGACCTACCATTTCCCGATGAAGTGGATTGAGAGTAGGCAATGGATTGGGATGAGCATCGTCCTTGTGCTAGTGACGTGCACCGTGAAGGCGGATGATTGGCCCCATTTTCTAGGCCCCCGCCAGGATTTGCACAGCGGTGAAACAGGCCTCAATTTCACTTTCCCAGAGACGGGGCCGAGCATCCTCTGGGAAGTTGAGAGGGGCGCGGGGCACTCAGGACCTGTGATTGCTGAGGGGAAACTGGTTTTCATTCACCAAGTCGAGAAAGCGGAAGAGATTCGTTGTCTCGGTGCTGAGACGGGGAAGGAAATCTGGTCTCACCAATACCCGGTCGATGTCGCTCAGAGTTATGGGATTACGGATACTCCTCGGTCGAGCCCTGTGATCGATCCGGAGACTGGTCGTGTCTACACCCTGGGGAATGATGGAGATCTTATCTGCTACGCGCTCGGTGATGGGAAGATCGAATGGCAGCTGAATCTTGAAAAGGACTTTGGCGACGCTCCTTTCTTCTTTGGCTATGGATCGAGCCCGCTTGTTTACGGAGATATGTTGATCGTTCAGGTGGGCGCGGAGGAAGCCTGTGTCGTCGCGTTTGAGAAATCGACGGGAGATGTTATCTGGAAGGCGGATCACGAGTGGAACGGAAGCTATGCCTCTCCTGTGATCATGCCGATCAATGGAGAAGATCGACTGCTTATGTTTGCCGGAGGAATGGTGAAGCCTCCACACGGCGGATTGCTCTGTATTGACCCGACCAGCGGAGAAGTCCTCGATGCTTTTCCCTGGCGTTCCGACAATTTTGCGAGTGTGAACGCCGCTACTCCGGTTCCTTGCGGGCCCAATCGAGTATTTCTGACAGAAGACTACGGCAAAGGTGGCGTCATGCTCGAATATGGCTCTGATTTCAAGGCTCGAGTGGCTTGGACTTCGGCCGAGTTTGGTTGCCAGTTTCAGACCCCGATCTATCACGATGGAGTGATCTATGGATTTGGTGGAAACGGCGGTCTCATGATCGCGATGGACTCCTTTTCTGGGCGTATGTATTGGAATGAAGCCTTCTACCAGACGACGATTCCTTGGAAGGGGCGGGACATTCCGATCAGCCTTGGGCACGGGCATCTCATCCATGTAGATGGCGGCTTTCTCTGTCTTAGTGAGAACGGGGCTCTCCTCCGGATGAATCTCGACACTAACGGTTTTCGCATTCTCGCTCAGGCGAGGTTGTTCTATGCCCCGGAGACGTGGGCTCCCCCGGCCCTTTCCGGAGGATTACTCTATGTGAATCAGAATGAACTTGGGTCTCGCCTGATTTGTTATGACCTGCGTGGCCGCTAGCCTATCGGTAGCCGTTGAGCGGTCGGCCGATTAGCTCGAAGTGAATTTCTCTGAGGGATTGAGGGGAAAAATCGGTTTCAATTTGAGCCTCTCGGGATACTATGCGCGCTCGATCCCTGACTCGTCGTCGGTGATTTTTTCAGGATTTATGAATACGGAACCCATTACCGGAGTGCTGCTCATCGACAAGGGGCAGGATATGACTTCTCACGATGTAGTTGCTGTCGCACGCCGCACTCTTGATACAAAAAAGATTGGTCATTGCGGGACTCTCGACCCGATGGCGACGGGTCTCCTCATTCTTGTGATCGGAAAAGCTACCAAGATTCAGGATCTCCTCATGTCTGAAGATAAGGAATACACTGGATCTCTGGAACTCGGTAAAACGACTAATACCCAGGATGCAGAGGGTGAGGTTGAAACGGAGATGGAAGTGCCCGCTTTCTCCGATGAGCAGATTCACGAAGCCTTCGAAAAGTATCGCGGAGATTTCTACCAGACGCCTCCGATGGTATCAGCGATCAAGAAGGACGGCGTTCCTCTCTACAAGCTGGCGCGACAGGGGAAAGAAGTGAAGCGTGAGCCCCGGTTTGTCCATGTCTTCAGCAATCGGATCGATGGGATCAATCTGCCAGTCGTCGAATTTACGGTTCGTTGTAGCAAAGGGTTTTACGTTCGGACCTATGCGCATGATATCGGTCAGGATCTCGGCTGTGGTGCCCACCTCAAGTCGCTCCGTCGCACGAAGTCTGGGAAATTTGACCTGGAGCGTGCGGTCACCTTCGAAGAACTGAAGTTCGGAGATCGAGAGAAGATTCGGTCGAAGATGCTCTCGCTTCCCGAGGTATCCCGTCTGCGAGGGGCGTAGGGTTTCAGAATTCTCGGCAAGAATGTAGGATGAATGTAATGCTCCAGATCGATTCTTTGAAGGGTGTCCCCGGCCCCCTTCACCTCGCGATCGGAGTATTCGATGGTGTGCATCTAGGACACCAAGCTGTCATCAATGAAGCGGTGAAATCAGCTGAAGAAGCGGGCGGCAGTGTTGTCGTTGTCACTTTTGATCCTCATCCGGTCGAAGTGCTCTCTCCACGTAACGGCCCTCGGTTGCTGACGGCTCCAGCGCACAAGTTGCATATTCTTGAACGGGTTCTGGGAATTCGACAAGCCCTCATCGTCCCTTTTAATTCCGAGTTCAGTGAGAAGTCGGGAGAGGAGTTTATTCTCGACCTTCTTGCTGCAGCTCCGGCAGAAGGGATTGCCCGCATCTGTGTGGGAGAGGGGTGGCGATTTGGCAAGGCGAGATCCGGGACGACGGATTTACTACGGACGCTCGGCGAAGAGCACGGCTTTGTCGTTTCTGGTGTCGAGATGATTGAAGCGGAGGGGTTGCGAGTCTCAAGCACTCGGATTCGCGAAGCAGTCGGGGCAGGGGATTTTGCCATCGCAGAGTTCCTCCTTGGACGGAGTTACACGGTCTTTGGAACCGTCATCGAAGGGCGAAAATTGGGACGAACGATTGGGTTTCCTACGGCGAATTTTACGGTTCATCGCGAACAATTGCCTCCTACCGGAGTCTATGCAGTTCGTGCTATAGGCGCCGGTGATGGATGGAATGGCGTCGCCAATCTAGGCTATCGTCCGACCGTGGAAGGTGGCGCGCTGAAGCGACTCCTCGAAGTGCATCTTTTTGGTCTGGAGCACGAGATCTATGGAGAAGAACTCGAAATAGAGTTTGTTCAGTTTCTGCGTAGCGAGCAGAAATTCGATGGGGTCGGGGCGCTCAAGGAGCAGATCTTGCAGGACGTCGATGAGGTAAAGCGGATTCTCGCCTGCTAGCTGGGCGGCATTTGGTGGAGACACAAAAAAGGCGACCCCTTGAGGAAGCCGCCTTTTGAAAGAGCTAAGTCGTCTTATTGGGGGGCCAATTCAGGCACCACCATTCCGCCTCCAACTGCGACGAGTACTAAAACAATCAAGTAAAGGATAATGGCGTAGACGAACATCATGCCAGGGGCCTTGTGTCCGTTCATGAAACACCAGATTTGCACAAGGATGGCAAAGAAGATCGAGAGAACGCCCCAAAGGGTATCTCCGGACTTGAATTGCTTGATCAGAGTCATGATCCAGAATAAAAGAAGGGTGATTTAAAGTCTATTCAAGGTTCCAGACGGGGTGCGCGTTTTGGCGTGATCACTCGACCCGAATTCAGGCAAATAGGATTCTAAATAAGTCGTCAATGAATGATATTCTTCCTTTTCGTCTCAATCGAATGCTCGACACGTTCACGAAAGCACGGTGGTGGTCGATTCGCTCATCATGTGATATCATGACAGGCCTGTTTCCTGACTTATTGGTTTGATCTTCTCTGTTCACACTCCTGCCCAAATTCTTTTCAGCCTGCTTCTTGCAGTGCTACTGCAAATTTGTGTCGATCGGGTCGAGGCTCAGCTTTCTCCATTTCCGGATACGGGAATGCAATCCAGCACAGGAAGAGAGCTTCCCGAGATTCTCCCACCGGATATGATTGAACCGGTCATCAATCCACGGCAAACCAGTGCGGATCGAATTGCGAGACTGTTCAATCGTGACTTGAGAGATATCGAGGAGGCGCAGGAGGACATCGTTGCTCAATTAGAGAATTTGCCTCGTGTGGCAAGGGAATCTCAGCGAGTCACTGGTTTTGGATACCATTCTGGCTCCTCCAAGAAGAGACCCAAGTGGCTCCAGATTGATATGGGGGCTGCCGTTTCTCCGGATGCGATCGCGCTTTTTCCAGTTACCGCGGAACTTGATGGTGAAACGGTTTATGGCTATGGCTTCCCGAGAAACTTCCGCGTCGATATTTCCAATGATGCCGATTTCCGAAATTACGAAACGATGGTGGAGGGGCGTCTCGACCGCACGTTGGGAGTACGGCGATGGCCCTATTTTCGCGAGGTCGGAGGCTACCTCGGGCGATATCTTCGGATTACGGCAACTGGGCTCTGGCGTTCTCCGGCGAGCAATCAGGAAGTCTTCGCACTGAGTGAGGTGATGGTGATGAAGAATGGGCGGAATATTGCAGTCGGAAAAGATGTATCCGCTCTTGATAGCGAGGAGCGTTCGGACCAATGGTCGCGCCGGTTTGTGACCGATGGGATCACTACGCTGGGGATTCCCCATGGCATCGAAGAGAGCCAGACTCTGGGTTTCCGGGCTCGTTCAGTTCAACCCGCTTCCAGTAGCTGGGTTCAAGTTGACTTGGGAGAGGCGATGGAGATTGATGAGATTCACCTCATTCTTGCCGATTCGCCGGAAACAGTGCCAGATCCCACCGTCCGATTCCCCTATCCAATGCGAATCGAGGTTTCGGAGTTTCCCGATATGCGAAAAGCGGATACGGTCGGACGATTTAATCCGTCGCAGGTCAGTATGATCGGAAACAATCCACTCATAATCCCGGGTGGTGATTCCTATGGTCGGTATGTGAGAGTGACTGTTCTCGGACCGAAAGAACCGGCAAAGCTGTCCTTCGACCTTGCTGAATTGATAGTGTATTCCGGTCCCGAGAACGTGTCCTACGGCCAGCCCGTCACGGCTCTACACCCGGCGCGTGCTTCAGGATGGTCTCCCGAATTCCTTGTCGATAACTTCAGTAGCCGACGGAACCTCGTCGCCTACTCGTTGTGGCTCTCTGATCTCGATAAACGGAATCGGCTCGTCCGCCGATGGCTTGAAAAGGAGGAGCTGAGGCTCGACCTCGTTGACCGTACCGTGACGCGAGGTGTGACTCTGATGGGAAGTGGAGTAACTGGAATTATCGCCTTTGTTCTGATTGCGCTCTCTCGAGGAAAAGTGAAGCGGAGAAAGGATCTTGAGGCACTTCGACAGCGCATCGCGAGTGATTTGCACGATGATATTGGTAGTAACCTGAGCAGTATCGCGCTTCTCGCGGAATTGGGGAAAACAGAAGCCGATGAACCTGAGCTGGTGACTGAAGAATTGACGGATATCAAGTCCACGGCCGACAAAACAATCGAATCGATGCGAGATATCGTCTGGTTGATTCGACCCGGCGAAGAAACCTGGCAGCAGATGCTGACTCGATTTCGGGAAACGTCTGCCAAATTGCTCCGGACTCATGAATACACCTTTTTGGTGAGTGGGGAGGCCCATGACGACCGGCTTCCGCTTGAGTTCAAACGAGACATTTTTCTCATCTATAAAGAGGTGCTCAATAATATCGTCCGCCATGCCAAGGCTGAAAATGTAGCGATTGAGATCGAGAGCAGGCGCAACCATTTGCAACTTTCGATCAAAGACGACGGAATTGGCTTCAATAATTTGGATCAGGAATTCAGAGAAGGGAACGGATTGCGGAATTTGAGAATGCGAGCGCAAGCGATTGGAGCCAGCCTCAAAGTGAGGAGTGCACTGACTGAAGGAACCTCCGTTCTCCTGACGGTTCCCATGCCCTAAATGAGGATGAAAATTCAGATGCAAAGTTGATGAGGTTCGCGAAGGTTAGACTGAAAGGATGCCAACATGAGTGAGGAAAAAAAATCCGAAGAAGCCCCGAAAGCACCAACCAAAGTCTGGGTGGTGGAAGACAACGAGACTCTCCGACGAACTGTCGCACGAGTTCTCGATCGTCAGAAGGATATGAAGTGCGTGCATCAGTTTGAGCGTTGCGAAGATGCGATTGAGTGTCTCGTTGCTGGAGAGCGACCCGATGTGATGCTTTTTGACATCGGGCTTCCCGGAATGAGTGGAATCGAAGGGATTCGCCGAATCAAAACGGCACTTCCTGAGATCGAAATCCTTGTCTTCTCTGTTTTCGACGACAACGAAAAGGTTTTCAACGCGATCTGCGCAGGTGCCTCTGGCTATCTTCTGAAGACATCAAGCATGGGAGAAATTCCTGACGCCATTCGCGAGATTCAGGCAGGCGGAGCACCGATCAATGCCCTGATCGCACGACGTGTTCTCGACATGTTCAGTGATCTCGCTCCCGAGAGTAGAGATTATGGCCTGACCGAGCGCGAAAAAGAAGTGCTGGAGCAGATGGTCGAGGGACTCACGAAAAAGGAAATTGCAGATCAGCTCGATCTTAGCTTCCACACCGTCGACAAGCACATTCGTGGAATCTATTCGAAGTTGCACGTCAACACGATGACTGGCGCTGTCGCGAAAGCGCTCAAAGAGGGACTCCTGCCGAAGGGCTAAGTGAGGCCTCTTTGATTTTGAAAGGCACGAGTTCATGGGGATTCCCGACTCGTGCTTTTTTGTGTCCATCAAGGAAAGATCTCCGGGTTCAGTGTATCCGGGCTTGATCCGAATCCTATCTACCGCTAGCGGTGAGGCATGTTGTATCTAGGAATCGACAGCGGAACGCAGAGCACCAAAGCCGTCGTGCTCGATCTGGAGTCAGGCAGTCTCATTGCACAGTCATCAGAGAGTTATGAACTAATTTCGGTTCTTCCGGATGGACACATGGAGCAGCACCCGTCCGATTGGACGAGGGCAGTGGATCAAACGATTGAATCCTGCCTCGAGCAGCTCGGAGAGAGGCGATCAGAGGTCCGAGGGATTGGTGTCAGTGGTCAACAGCACGGCTTGGTGGTTCTTGATGAAAGTGATGAGGTCGTTCGCCCTGCAAAGTTGTGGTGTGACACTTCCACGAGCTCGCAATGTGCGGCTTTCGAAAGTCAATTTGGCGGAACCTCAGGGCTCATTGAGAAAGCTGGAAATGCAATGCTTCCGGGATACACAATTCCTAAGCTGCTCTGGCTCAAAGAGAACGAGCCGGATCAATTCGCCAAAGTCTCGTCGATTCTTCTTCCGCACGACTACCTTAATTTCTACCTGACCGGGGTGAAGCGAATGGAGTATGGCGATGCTTCCGGAATGGGAATCCTCAATATCAGAACTCGGGAGTGGGATTACGAACTGATTGATTTTGTCGACCCCCGTGTCCGCGAAATGCTTCCTCCACTAGGCTCTTCGAAGGAGGCTCATGGGAAACTGAAACCTGAACTGGCAGAGTCCTGGGGCCTTTCTTCTGAAGTAAACATTAGTGCCGGAGGAGGCGACAACATGATGGGTGCAATTGGGACGGGTAATATTTCAAACGGAATCATCACGGCAAGTTTTGGCACCTCTGGAACGCTGTATGGATGTTCCGAAAAGCCGATCATTGATCCGGAAGGTGAAATCGCGGCATTCTGTGACAGCACTGATCACTGGTTGCCACTTGCCTGCACAATGAACGTGACCGTTGTCACTGAGCAGGTTCGGAGTTGGTTTGGCTGGAGCTTGGATGATCTTGAGAGTGCAGTTTCATCGGTGGATCCCGATGAGACGAATTTGGCTTTCCTGCCGTATCTCAATGGAGAGAGGACTCCCAACCTGCCAGGTGCGACTGGAGTGATTCATGGGCTTTCGGGAAGTCAGTCTTCACCAGCTCATCTTGCCCGCGCGGCGATGGAGGGGGCAACTCTCGGACTCGCTTATGGGTTGCGGAGATTTTCCGTGTTGGGACTGGAACCTTCCGAGATCCGCCTCACGGGAGGTGGAAGCAAGAGCGCGGTCTGGCGTCAGATTTCTGCAGATGTATTCGGAGTTCCTGTTGTCGGTCTCGCAACCGCGGAGGGAGCGAGTCTCGGCGGTGCAATTCAGGCGGCCTATGCTGATGGACAGGGGAGTTACGAGGAGCTATGCGGACGCCTCGTCGCATTAGACGAGACAACTCGGTGTCATCCTGATAGCTCCCGACACGAGGGATATGTGAAAAAACTCGATCGGCAAATTGAGCTGACCTCCGTTCTCAAGGAATCTGGATTCCTGTAGACTGACACCATGCCGGCTACTCCTGCAGAAGAGATCGCATCCCAGAATCTCTCGCCCAAGTCGAAACGAATTGCGTTTTTGATTTATGGCTTGATGCGCCTGTTCGGGATTACCTTTCGGTGGCGTTTTCATGATCATGCGGGGGTTGTGGCGGCCCAACCCGAGCATCCGTCGATCTGGATTTTCTGGCATAACCGAATTTTTGTCCTGCCGTCGATCTACCGCCGCCTGGCCCATATAAAGGCTGGTGCCATTCTGACCAGTGCGAGTCAGGACGGTGAAATTATCGCGGCAGTGGTGGCCCAGATTGGGTGTGCCGCCGTTCGAGGTTCGACTTCGCGGCGTGGCACAAAGGCGCTCTTCGGCCTTCTCGACTGGGTTCGAGGTGGCTACGATGTCGCTGTGGTTCCCGACGGCCCTCGCGGCCCCCGCTATCGCCTTGGTCCCGGAGTCGTAAAGTTAGGACAAGTCACGGAGGCTAGAATTCTCCCGATTCGTGTCGAGTATGGCTCCTACTGGACATTCAAGAGTTGGGATCTCTTTCGGCTTCCAAAGCCATTTACTACGATTGACGTGTATTTTGAACCCTTCGTTGATATTCCGGAAGAACTTGACGAGGAGCAATTTGAAGAGCAGCGAAAAAAGATTGAAACCATTATGAATCCGCAGGGCGAAACCTAGTAGGAGCCCTTGTGAGAAAGTTAAGCCATGAAATTGATCGAAGGAAAACCAATCGCAGAAATCGTTTATGCCGAGTGCCTCCGCTCGTTTGAAACACTCAAGGCCGCCGGGCACACCCCAGGATTGGCTGTAGTTCTTGTGGGAAGCGATCCCGCTTCGCAGGCATACGTGGGATCGAAGGAGCGAAAGTGCAAGGAGCTCGGAATGCATTCGGTCAAGATCGAGAAACCTGCCGACACTTCCCAGGAGGAGCTCTACAAGGTGATTGAGGAACTTAATGCCGACGAAGCGATCCACGGAATTTTGGTGCAACTACCGCTCCCTGGGCACCTTGACGAGGACCAGGTAATTCTACGAATCGATCCTACCAAAGATGTTGATGGCCTTCATCCGATCAACATCGGAAAACTGGCGATGGACGATCCCACCGGATTTGCCCCCTGCACTCCTTCTGGTTGTCAGCGAATGTTGATTGAGAGTGGAATTGAAACATCGGGAAAGAATGTCGTGATCGTTGGTCGGAGCCTACTCGTCGGAAAAAGCCTCGCTCTCCTTATGATGGGGAAGGGAGAGGGGGGTAACGCGACTGTTACCGTAGCGCATTCCCGAACCCGTGATCTTGCTGAACTGACAAGTCGCGCGGATATTCTTGTTGCTGCGATCGGCATTCCGAATTTCATCGGAACCGAGCATATCAGAGATGGTGCTGTGGTCATCGACGTGGGAATCAATCGAATCGAAGACAGCTCAGCGAAGAGGGGCTCCCGTCTCGTCGGAGATGTTGATTTTGAGGCAGTTTCTAGTCGGTGTGAAGCGATCACGCCGGTCCCTGGAGGGGTTGGGCGCATGACCATTGCGATGCTGATGGCGAATACGATTCGTGCATGCGAGCTTCGTGCTGGACTGGGGTAGTAACTCGATATTCTCGTTAGTCCAATTCGGTGTGAAATCAGCCGAAAAAATTCCCCTCGTGAGCTGCTCTTGGAATGACTCTTGCGTTGGGGATTAGACAAGGGGGCTTTCTTGGAATGGCCCAATTTTACGTTTTTGGTTTCGGTTGAGAAATCAGGAGATTTCTCTAGCGATACAATCGTATTGGAGCGACCGTTTAAATTCCCTCCTGCTACCTTCAACTGCCCATAGATGAGTCACACCATACCTGCCCGTGCGAATGTTGATCTGATTGATCAAAAGTATTCCGAATGGAAGCAGAATCCTAAATCGGTCGACGAGACCTGGGCCATGTTTTTCGAAGGCTTTGAATTAGGGCTGACTCAACCGGCAGGGCCGAAAGCTTTTGCTGGTGGAAAGGGTGATCCAGCGGATGAAGTTGTGGGTGGTCTTGACCTCGCCACAAGAGCTCGGATTGTTTCCATGGTTCACCAGTATCGATCGCTGGGGCATACAAAAGCTTGGTTGGATCCACTCGATAAGCGAGGTCCTGTCCAACCTCTACTCGGCCTCGAAGAACTCGGGCTTCTCCCGGAGCATCTGGAAGAAGAAGTTTCCACGCAATTCTTCCGACAGGGAGAACGAATGAAGCTGGGAGATATGATCGATCGCCTGGAATCTATCTACTGCGGAAAGATTGGTTTCGAGTTCATGCACATGCAAACTCCCGATGTTCGTGATTGGGTTCAAGAGCGAGTTGAAAATCGAATCGCTCTACCAGAAGCGGATGTAGAGAAGAAGCAGTCTGCGCTGAAATGGCTTGCCGAAGCTGAGTTGTTCGAGCGGTTTCTTCATCGAAAGTATGTTGGCCAGAAGCGGTTCTCGCTTGAGGGGGGGGACGCTTTGATGGTGGCCCTCAACGGAATGGTAGATATGTTCCCGAAGTTTGGAGTCTCCGAGATGTGCATGGGAATGGCTCATCGGGGTCGCCTCAACGTTTTGGCGAACCTGTTGCGGAAGCCACTCACCGTTATTCTTTACGAATTTTCCGAAAACTACGTCCCCAACTTAGTCGCGGGCGATGGAGATGTGAAATACCATCTCGGATATGATGCCGAATACGAAGTGGATGGACACCCCGTTAAGATTCATCTTGGCGCGAACCCGAGTCATCTGGAGGCCGTCAATCCGGTCATCGAGGGAAAAAGCCGGGCTCGCCAGCGTGCGAGGGACTCAGAGCTGCGAGATTCCTTTGTCGATCGAGACTCTGTTCTTCCTGTGCAGATTCATGGGGATGCTGCCTTTGCGGGGCAGGGAAGTGTTCCCGAGACACTGAATCTGTCCCAGCTCCTCGGTTACCGTACCGGAGGAACGGTGCATCTCGTGGTTAATAACCAGATTGGATTTACGACGACTCCTAAGGATGCCCGATCGTCTGTCTATTGCACGGATGTAGCCAAGATGATTGAGGCTCCCGTTTTCCATGTTAATGGAGACTCGCCTCTCGATGTTTTGTTCGTGACCGAACTGGCTCTCGAATTTCGCCAGACCTGGGGACGGGACGTCGTGGTCGATATTGTATGCTACCGTCGCCATGGTCACAATGAGGGTGACGAGCCCGCTTTTACCCTCCCGAAAACCTATCGTGACATCAGGAGGCATGAAACTCCGCTGACGATATTCCGTCGCGAGTTGGTGGAGGCAGGTGACCTCGATCATGAGGGCGCCGATGAGATCGAAAATAATTACCAAGCTAAGCTGGAAGGAGAGCATGCTGAGCTGGAACTTGCAATGGAGCGAGGGGAAGGCCATTCGATGGCAGAAGCGGCTATTGAGCCGCAGGCTGATTACTCTCATGAGCCTGCGTTCACGGGGATTCCAGTGGATCGCGTGCGAGAGATCGGTCTCCGGATTTCCGAAGTTCCCGACGGAGTCAATGTGAATAAAAAGCTCGCGAAGCGATTTCTCGGTCCTCGTCGCGAGACGATCGAGGCGGGAGAGGGAATCAATTGGGCTTTCGGAGAAGCGCTCGCTTTTGGTTCGTTGATCCAGGATGAGAAGTCGATTCGACTCTCGGGACAGGATTGCCGACGCGGGACGTTTAGTCAGCGACATGCTGTGCTGTATGATCCAGAAACGCGGGAGCGATATACGCCGTTGAATCATGTGGCTCCTGAGAAGAAGCACAAGCTCTGGGTCTACAACAGTCACCTTTCCGAGTTCGCCGTATTGGGTTTTGAATATGGCTATTCAATGACTGCGACGGATACCTTAGTACTCTGGGAAGCCCAGTTTGGTGACTTTTCCAACGGTGCCCAGGTTATCATCGACCAGTTTATTAGTTCGGCAGAGTCCAAATGGCAGAAAGCGAGTCATCTCGTAATGCTGCTTCCTCATGGATATGAAGGGCAGGGGCCAGAACACAGTAGTGCTCGCCTCGAACGATTTCTCCAACTCTGCGCTGACCAGAACATGCAAGTCTGCAACCTGACAACCCCTGCGCAGTATTTTCACGCCCTGCGCCGTCAGATGACGAGAGAGTTTCGAAAGCCTTTGGTGATCATGACTCCTAAGAGCCTCCTCAACCTTCCTGAGTGTGTTTCCAAGATTGAGGATTTTGGAGAGGGCACTGCCTTCCAGGAAATCATTGATGACGAGGCCATTGACCTTGGTGATCGGGAAAGAATCAACCGTCTTATTTTTTGCTCTGGAAAGGTCTATTACGATCTGATCAATTTCCGTAACAAGCATGAGCTCAATCATGTTGCGATCATTCGAATCGAGCAGATCTATCCCTTCCATCGCAGACGCATCGAGGAGATCGCGGCCAGTTATCCGCGGGCAACGAAGTGGGTCTGGTGTCAGGAAGAGCCACTCAATATGGGAGGTTGGACCTTTGTCGGTCCCCGACTCCAGAAAATGACCGATCACCATGTCCGCTACTCAGGGCGCGATGCTGCAGCCAGCCCATCGACAGGTTCGAAAACAGTCCACAAGAATGAGCAAAGCCGACTCGTCGAAGAAGCTTTCAATACCTAGGCCGCTCCTATTATCTTAACTAGTTATCCAATCGTATTAGCATGTCTCACGAGATAAGAATTCCTTCCGTCGGAGAATCGATTACTTCGGCGACACTTGGCACCTGGCACAAGCAGGGCGGCGAGTATGTCGAATCAGGTGAAGTTATCCTCACCATTGAAACAGACAAGATATCGACCGAATTGGAGTCTGATCGATCTGGAATCCTGAAGCATTTAGCAGGAGAGGGCGATGAGTTGGATATTGGTGCGCCCGTTGCCTCTATCGAAGAAGGGAAGGCTCCCGAGGGGCAGGCTCCGTCTGTGGAAGCTGCGAAGAGCGAGGATGCTCCTGCTCCCGTCTCAGATGGTTCGAGCGATGATGAGGTCAAGGTAACTCCGGTGGCGAAGAAAATTGCAGAGGAAGAAGGTGTAGACCTCAGCAAGGTGACAGGAACGGGTGCTGGTGGAAAGATCACCAAGTCCGATGTTCTCGGAAAGGTGGAGTCAGCTGAACCTACTCCTGCTGCTTCCCTGGCTTCAGCTCCTACGAAATCTTTGGGAGCGAAGCCGACAACTCGGAAAAAGATGTCGCCTCTTCGCAAGAAGATCGCGACTCATCTCGTGAATGCTCAGCACGAAGCAGCGATTCTCAGCACTTTCAACGAGTGCGACATGACGAATGTCATGGCCTTGCGAAAACGGGTGCAGGAAGACTTCATCGCCCGTCACGGAGTGAAACTCGGGTTCATGTCCTTTTTCATCAAAGCCGTCGTGGATTCGCTCAAAGCGATACCTTCGGTAAATGCCCAGATCGAAGGGGACGAGCTGGTCGAAAATCACTTCTACGATATCGGGGTAGCGATTGGAACGGACAAAGGTCTTTTCGTTCCGGTGGTTCGGGATTGCGACGAAAAGTCTTTCGCTGAAATTGAGCAGGACATCATTGACTATGCGGTTCGTGCGCGAGAGGGACGCATCAGTCTGGAGGACCTCCAGGGAGGTGTGTTTACGATCACGAACGGAGGAACTTACGGATCTCTTCTCAGCACCCCAATCTTGAATCCACCTCAATCTGGGATTCTTGGAATGCACAGTATTCAGCAGCGTCCTGTGGCGCTCAATGGAGAGGTCGTGATTCGTCCGATGATGTATCTGGCGTTGAGCTATGATCACCGAATTGTCGATGGAAAAGAGGCGGTGACCTTCCTTGTTCGACTGAAAGAGTGCATTGAGAATCCTGAGCGGATGCTGGTAGGAGCCTGATTCCTTGCGGAAATGACCACATTTTGAAGATAAAAATTTATCTCTCGATTGCTGGATTTATTCAAAATAGCGAAAATATCAAAATTTGAGGATTAAATTTGAGAATCTTTAGATTTCAGCTTTCTCAAAAGGCCGGTGGGTGGTATTTATATCCATGTACGTTGGGCAACCATTTCTGCAGATTTCCACACTTCTCTTGAGCAGCGCCTTGTTGGTTGGCTGTTTCAGCAATAAGAAGGACCAGGCCGCTGGTCCTGCAGAGTCGCCTCCTCCTGCCGCTTATCCCGAGTCTGACGCTGCTGGATATAGCAATCCGAATGCAGCTCCTCCTGCCGCTATGGCGCTGGCACCGTATCAGACCGCGGCAGCTGCCCCCAAGCCAGAACCTTTCACGTTACGTTCCGACGAGGAACTGGTGAATCACCGGATTGAATCGGGTGAAAATCTTTCTGTGATTGCTTCCAGATACAACGCGAGTATTCGGAGAATTCAGGCTGCCAACGGGATGTCGGGAACGACCATCTATGCCGGCAAAACAATTCAGGTTCCGACGCGAAAGACCTCAGGGATCGCTGCCAATTCAAGCGCATCGACTCCACCAGCCGCGCCAGCCAGTGCCTCTTCGGCAAGTGGGCGTTTCGGAGCTAGTTCTGCCCCACCTGCCTACCAGGGCCCGGCGGGCGGTGACTATTTAAGCAACAACAATTCACCGGCGGGGACCATTGTAACTCCTCCTTTAGCCGCTAAGCCGGATCCAGCTTCAACTTCTTACCCAAGAGCAACGACCCCTCCTATTCCTGCGACACCGCCTCAGCCTCCGGTTCCTTCTGATAACTTTCCGACTCCCAGTTTTGGAGGAAGCCGGATCCAGTTTTCAGACTGAGAATTCACTCCCGGACATTTATGAGCGAAGCGATCACCGTCGGGATCATCACGGTCTCCGACCGAGCCGCTGCGGGTGAATACGAGGATCACGGAGGTCCTGCGCTGCGAGGGGAGTGTCAAACATACGGTTGGGTTGTCGGGGCAGAAGCGATAGTTCCTGACGAGAAAGAGCGGATTCAGACTGCCATTCAGGCATTCTCCTCTCAGGGCTGTGGACTGGTCCTGACAACCGGAGGGACCGGTATTGCGCTGCGTGATGTAACTCCGGAAGCGATTCGTGAAATCATGCGAGTCGAAATTCCCGGCTTTGGAGAAACGATGCGACACCGCTCTCTGGAGATTACTCCCAATGCGATTCTCTCTCGAAGCCTAGCGGCGATTGTGGATCAATCCCTCGTCATCGCGTTGCCTGGGAAGCCCACCGGTGCAGTCGAATGTCTCGGCTTCGTGTTGGGAGCAATTCCACATTCCGTGAAACTCGCGCAGCGGGTGCCGACCTCCTGTTGATCGACTCAGCTTTAGTGGCCCCGCCTCGGCGGCGCCGGCCACGGCGGCCCCACCTCGGGTTTCTATTCCTCTGTCTTGTCGGCTTCTTCCTGCTTGTTGCCAAGTGAGCGATACAGTTTTCCGACGGTTAGGCCTTGTACCGCGATCGAGAAGATCACGATCATGTAGGTCAATTTGAGAAAGATACTTCGGCCAGCTTCTTCAGGAAGAGCGAGGGCGAGTGCGACGGAGATTCCTCCTCGTAACCCTCCCCACGTCAGCATCTTGATCGTGCCCTGACTGAAATCTCGGAACGGTCGAAGCGTCAGCACGGGGAGTGAGACCGCGGCGGCGCGGCAAAGAAGGACGACAACGATCATGAGCAGTCCAAGGAGGAAGGTCTCGACTGAAAACTGTTTTGCAACGATCAGGAGTTCCAGACCGATCAGGGCAAAGAGAAGTGCGTTCAGAATTTCATCGACCAATTCCCAGAAAAGATCGAGGTGGCGGCGAGTCGTATCCGACATGGCGAGGAGCCTGCCATGGTTTCCAATCATTAATCCTGCCACCACCATAGCGAGAGGACCTGAAAGGTGGAGGTGTGAAGCAAGCGCATAGCCTGCGGTGACGAGGGCGAGGGTGATTAGGACCTCGACCTGGTAGTTGTCGATTTTGCAAAGCAGGTAATAGCCGATAAATCCGATAGCCGCTCCAAATGCGATTCCACCAAGTACCTCGACGGCAAAGAGTTCTCCGATGTAAGCAGCGGAAGGCTCATGCTTTCCGGTGGCAATGGAGAGCAATGCAAGAAAGACAACGACACCGACACCGTCATTAAAGAGCGATTCTCCTGTAATCTTCGTTTTCAGGCTTTTCCCCACGCCTGCCTTTTTGAGAATTCCAAGGACAGCAACCGGATCAGTGGGAGAAATCAAGGCTCCGAAGAGAAGGCAGTAGAGAAAAGAGACTTCAAATCCGAACAGGGGAAGAAGAAAGTAGGCCGCAGTTCCTACGAGCAGGGTAGAGAGGACAACTCCCACCGTAGCCATCAATGCAATGACCCATTTCTGCTTCGCGAGATCGGAAAGATCGACATGAAGGGCTCCTGCAAAAAGCAGGTAGCTTAGCATGACCTCAAGTAAGGCATCTTCGAAATCGATCTGGCTGACGATATTTTCGGCGAACAACTCGATGGCTGGAACAAAGAATCCGATTACCACGAGCAGAAGAGAAAATCCGAGGCTCAGGAGCATGATCCCGATCGTGGTGGGAAGCCGCAAATAGCGCGTGTTGAGGTATCCAAGAATCGCGGCAATGGCCAGAAGAACGCCAATTAGTTCGAAGAGTGACATGATAGAAAGCGGGTCAGCGACAGGCTAGATCGAAGTCGTCAACTCGACAAGGAGCTTAGGAATGAAATTCTTCTCCTTCCCTCAGAATCGTTCTGTCAGGGCATGGATGAATCCGAAAGAAAGGGATCCTTTGCTGTCATGCGCCAATGGTTAAGCTTCTCCGCAAGCGCTTCCTTCTTCGCTTGAATCTGAAGATCGGCGGACTCGACGAGATTATCGCGCTCGTGAGGATCCTGGTTGAGGTCGAAGAGTTGCTGTTGATCGATCAGGGGGTAGTCGATCAGTTTCCAACCATCCTCCGAGCGAACCATTCGCTGGGAGTCCTTGTAGTAGCCAAAAATCACGTCGTGATGCGATTCTTTTTTACCGAGAAGAACTGGGGCGAAGCTTTCCGCAGAGACCTCTTTGGGGGTCGAAATACCAGCCAGATCGCAGGTCGTAGGATAGAGCTCACGCAGGTAAACCTGAGCGGCATTTTGAGTTCCCCGGGAAATTCTGGGTCCCGAAATGATGAGGGGCGTGTTGATGGTGTGCTCGTATTGGTTCTGCTTGCCGCGTAGCCCATGAGACCCGCAGGCCATGCCGTGATCACTCGTAAAGATTACGATCGTACTTTCGAGTTGCTGGGTTTTCTCTAGGTGATCAAGCAGGCGACCGATTTCCTGATCCATGTGCTCGACGACAGAGACGTAGACACGAAGAAGGTCTTGAATGTCAGATTCAGTACGAGGCCAGTCGAGAAGGGATTCGTCTCGGCCATCGAAATTTCCATGGTCAAACGGATGCACCGGAAGAAAGTTTTCGGGAACGTTAAAATCGGACAACGTATACTTATCTTTCCATTTTTCCGGGAGTAGAAGCGGATCGTGAGGAGCCGTAAAATTGAGATGAAGCATCCACGGGCGATCGTCTTTTGCCTCCAGCCACGAGAGTGAATCGTCGACGAAATACTGGCTGATTTCAGGGCTCAGTCCGATTCCACGTTCCGGGAGGATTTTACGAGGCTCCTCGTCCTGAAAGACCCAGCCTCGATATCCGGTTATGGGAAACCCCTTCCAATCGACTTGTCCTTCTTTCCATAGCTTTCCTCCTCCGGAGGCAAATAATCCAACGCTTCGCTCGTATCCTCGATCTCGAGGGCGTCCCTCGACGTGCCACTTCCCGACATGTCCGGTGCGGTAGCCCGCCTCACGAAATGTCTCCGCCCAGAATGTGACCTTGTCTTCGAATCGTGCCCCTGAGTTCCCATAGACGCCGTTTTCCCATCCCAGTTGACCCGTCAGGATCTCAGCGCGACTGATGACGCAGATGGGATAGGAACAGGTTGCACGAGAGAAGGTCATGCCTCGTTCCATGAGTCGATCCAGATGGGGCGTTTCGATGGTCTCATTGCCACGACCAGAGATCATGTCTGGTCTCATGTCATCGGCGAGGAGAAAGAGAATGTTGGGGCGGGCGTTCTCTGCCGCTTCAATCGCAGCGAGGTTGGGCAAGGAAATCGCGGCCAGGCAGGCGAGCCTGAACCAATCGAGGGAACGCTGAGTGTTCATTTTCATGGAGTCACCTCGATGTTCTTCAATTGGCCAGAGAAGCGGGTCGTCGGTGTTTCGGGATCGACGAGGTTCGCGGAATCAAATCCGACCGAAAGATCTTCCTGGGGATGGCTAGAGATGGGACGCGCTTCGGGTTGTATCGCCTTTTTCGAGTCGTTTACTTGAAGAGCG
>CBFHPY010000012.1:0-103835 GCA_965657775.1 Verrucomicrobiales bacterium | reverse complement strand
ATTGGATCGCGGAAAGAATCGAGCAAACTCCACCAGAGGATCAGGTGCCTCAAGCCGTCCGACTTTGCTGGCAACGTGAGGCAACGGATGCTGAACTGGGAGCTTTTAGTGGGTATGCAGACAGCCACGGTCTGGCCGCTCTTTGCCGTGTCCTGCTCAACAGCAACGAACTTCTGTTTGTCGATTAATGAACCCTCTCACACCAATAGAACGATGAAAGGACTCTCCGCTGATCGTCGCGACTTCCTCTGGAAAATCGGAGGAGGCTTGGGTGGTGTTGCCATGTCGCAAATGCTCGCGCGAGAAGCTGCTGCTTCGGGAAGCGGCGTTTTGGGTGATGGACTTCACCATGTCCCCAAGGCCAGCCGTGTCATCCAGCTTTTCATGACCGGCGGAGCCAGTCCGATGGATACCTTCGACTACAAGCCGGAGTTGGAAAAGGTACACGGGCAGATGCTTGGGCCGAAGGAGAAGCCGGAAGGATTTGTCGCCAAACCTGGTGCGATGCTGAAGAGTCCATTCGAATTCAAGCAACACGGCGAGAGTGGACGCTGGGTCAGCAGCGTATTTCCTCACCAGGCAAAGTGGGTTGATGAAATGGCATTTCTCATGGCCATGACTTCGAAAACGAACGTGCACGGCCCGGGAACTTACATGATGAATTCGGGCTTCACACAACCCGGCTTTCCCTGCATGGGTTCCTGGATTTCCTATGGGCTTGGAAATCTCAGCGACAACTTGCCAAACTTCGTCGTGTTGCCCGACGGTAAGGGGCTACCCTACAACCAACGTGGGCCCTTCTCTTCCGGCTTCCTTCCTGCCATTCACCAGGGGACGGTCATCGACGCTGGCTCGAAGAATCCCGTGCCCGACTTGCATGCCGGGGAAAAATTCAAGTATGCAACCAAGACAGCCGACCGCGGCGGACTTGATTTGCTGAATCAAATCAATCAGTCACACGCCAAAGAGAGAGCCGATGACAGTCGATTGAACGCGCGGATTCGGTCCTATGAGCTGGCTGCGAAAATGCAACTTTCCGCACCGGAAGCCTTTAATCTTTCAAAAGAGACGGAAATCACTCGAAAAGCCTATGGTCTCGACCAGAATATCACCGAAGACTTTGGCCGTCGTTGTTTGTTAGCCCGACGATTGGTGGAACGTGGCACCCGTTTTGTTCAGGTGTGGAGTGGACCACAGGGAGCGAAAAACAACTGGGACAATCACGGCAGCATTTCCAAAGAACTGCCCCCCATGGCCGCGAGTGTGGATCAGCCAATTTCGGCTTTGCTGGGGGATCTAAAATCCCGTGGCTTGCTCGAAGACACTCTGCTGATCTGGACAACCGAATTCGGACGGACGCCCTTCGCGCAGGGCGGTGATGGCCGGGATCACAACGGTGGTACTTTTGTCACCTGGATGGCTGGAGCCGGAATCAAGCCCGGCGTTTCCTACGGCCAAAGCGATGAGTGGGCCTACCAGACCCTTGAAGGGAAAACCTATTGCTACGATTTTCACGCCACCGTTATGCACCTGTTAGGAATCGACCACGAAAAACTCACCTTCCGCCAAAACGGAATCGATCGCCGACTCACCGATGTGCACGGGCACGTCGTTCACGATATTCTGGCGTAAGTTTTTTTCAGGCCAACAGGGCGCGGTCATCGAAGCAACCCTGTTGGTTCATCTGAATTGAAGAGAAGCTTTGTAGGCATCTCGAAATGCCCATCCTTAGGATCTCAATCTTTCTTCTTGCGCTTAGTCTTCTTGAACTCAGTCTTTGCTCGTCCCTTCACCTCATCGGATAACGAATCCCAATTCTGTTTCTGATTCGACATGATCGGCACTTCTGGAAAGAGCGATCCGGTTGGACGCTGCTCGGATCCTCGCTTCATAAATTCGCCGAGCTGAAGACGAGTTACTTCTGCCAGAATTTGAAGCTCGGCTACTTTGTCAGGATTGGCCGAAGAGAGGTCAATCTTCTCTGCCTTGTCCGATTTCAGATTGTAGAGACTATGGGTTTCAAGCGGCTTGGATTTTTGATGATTCCACCACGGCATTTGCTCGCGAGTGCGTGGCAGTTCCAGTTTCCAGTCCCCTACTCTTACCGCCTGAAGATTCTCGCAGTTGTAATAGAAAAAGGGCTCGCTTGAATCGCGGGCGATGGCTTCACCCTCGAAGAGAGGTGCCAGGCTCACCCCATCGTATTTCCGATCGGTTGGCATCGCCTCGCCGATGACTTCACTCAGAGTTGGAAACAGATCCATCGCATTTACCGGCACGTCCAATACGGCCGGCTCCTTAATCATCCCCTTCCAATAGAGAATGAAAGGCACTCGATGGCCTCCTTCGAGGGAGACATACTTTGTCCCGCGGTACGGAACAGAAAAGGCAGGATTGGTCGCTCCATTGTCTGACGTGAAAATCACGAGTGTGTTTTCGAGGATTCCATTCGCTTCCAGAGCCTTCAGCATTTCTCCGATGCCCCAATCGATCTCCTGAATCGCATCCCCACGAGGGCCACCTTTTGAACTTTTCTCGAACGCTTTTCCGGGTTTTATCGGAGTGTGCGGATAGTTGTGAGAGAAGAACAGGAAGAACGGCTCGTCCTTTCTCTCGTCGATCGTCTTAACGACACGCTTCGTGTACAATTCACTCAACAGAGTGATCGGCACTTTTTGGTAAACCAACTCCCGTTCGTCTAGAAACTCCGGGTTGTGACCCATGTTGGAAGGCGCGCCATAATAGTGATCAAAGCCCTGGTTATAGTATAAAAATTTCTCAGCCGTTCCGAGGTGCCACTTCCCGATCAGGTGCGTTTTGTAGCCCTGTTTTTTGAACTGCTCCGCGAGAGTAATCTCATCCGGGTTAAGCCCCAGGAACCAGTGCGCCTCTCGATTTTCATTAATCCCCATGTAGAGGCCGTTACGCTGCGGGTATGCACCTGTCAGGAATGCCGCGCGTGACGGCGAGCAAATGGAGGCGGCGGTGTGAAAACTGGTGAACATCAATCCCTCCTCCGCCATCTTATCAATGTTGGGAGTCTTTACGGTCTTCGCGCCATAGCAGCTCACATCGCTGTATCCCATATCATCCATGAGGACAAAAATGACGTTGGGCTTCGTGGCTGGATCACGAGACGGAACTGCCTTCGCTAGTGCGACCACCGCAGATTGCTTCTCGGAAGCCGCGATCGGCTCTCCCTCCACCGAAATGTCATCGATATTGAGATGCCCCCAGCCGCTTTCCAATCGGTCGACAATTTCGAACCGGACAGTTTGCCCCGTCCATTTCGAAACATCCCAGACGATCCGACGCATTTTATGATCCCTCGACCCGCCAGCCTTTATCAGAGCATCGCCCGACTTCGCATCAACCAGAGCGACGTAGAGGCCTTTCTCATTGTAGCCACCAGAAACAAGAAACGACGCTTTTCCGCCAACCAGTTTGAACGCCGGTGATTGGAGAACACCCGTTTGTTTGTCCGTGAGTTTCCCATCACTCTCCACGAGTGTGGAAACATGGTGACCACCGTGTCGGGCAAACGGAGCGTCCTTCCAACTCTTCAATGAAGGCAGCACCGTGACGGGTTGCCCAAGGTATCCTTCCGTTATTTTCCATCCATCAAGAATGCCTGACTCGAAGCTGTAGCGAATCTTTCCGACCGGATCGAATTCATCATACTTGGCGAGCCCGCGACCTTTGACTCCAGGCGATGCCACCGCCCGTTCTCCGGGCTTCTCAAGGACAGCTCCAACTTTCTGTCGGGCGGCCTTGATCGCCGCAGCCATTTTCTGAGTTACTTCCGGATGCTCGTAGAAAAGGTTCTTGGTCTGGTTTCGATCGGCTTCCAGATCATACAACTGCGCCGGTGGTGCACTCGCCTTGATCTTCCCGTTCTCAATATCGCTATTCGGAGTTCCAACCAGCGTCGTCACGGCAGCTCCTCCCCAGGCATGCTGATTCGGCTGTGACCCCCGAAATCCACCATCGCTTTTCGCAGGAATATACATCCACTTCCCACTTCGCAGAGCCATGTGAGACGGCTTGTTTGGGGTCATGAACATTTCTGTACGAAGAGGTTTGTCAGGGGCTCCAGTGAAAGCCGGAAGCATATTGATGCTGTCCTTTTGTTGGTCTTCGCTTAAATCCTGATCCGTGAGTGCCGCAAAGGAAGCCTTCAAATCAATACTGCAAAACAACTGATCAGAAACCGTCCCCGCCTCAATCTGTCCGGGCCACCTTGCAATAAATGGGACCCGATGCCCGCCTTCCCAGATGCCGAATTTGGAACCCAGAAGATCGCCGTTGATCTTATGCCCGAGCTCTGCCGCTCGCCGGCCTCCGTGATTAAACATGCCTCCGTTGTCACTCGTGAAAATGACCAGAGTGTTATCCGCAACTCCAGCTTCTTCGAGGCTCTTCATGACCTCGCCGACAATCCAGTCCAATTCGTGAACAAAGTCGCCGTACCATCCGGCCTCACTTGTGCCCTGAAATCTCTTCGCCGGAGTAAACGGGTGATGGACGTTGGTGGTCGAGAAATACAGGAAGAACGGTTTCTCGCCTCGTTCCTTGATCCAACCTGTCGCCTTCTCGGTCAATTTCGTTCCGACCTCAAAATCGTTAAACAACTTGTGCGCCTCCACCCCGCCGCCAAACTGGTTCCCGCTTCGCTGAGCAGCCTCAGGTGGAATCGGTGTGATGGGAGTCACATTCTTGCCGCTTCTGCCTACATACACCAGCGGATCATCCGGATCTGCTCCGACGATCTTATCATTCTCGACATAAACATACGGCGGCGCGCTGTTCACCACAGGCATCCCGAAATAGTAGTCAAAACCAAGATCCTGTGGGCCAGGACGCAGTGGTTCCTGCCAATCATTCTTGCCCTCCTTGAATCCCAAGTGCCATTTTCCAAAGACCGCCGTCTCGTAGCCGCTCGCCTTAAAGACATCAGCGATTGTTTCCGTTTCCGTGTCGATCAGCAGAGGCGAAGTGATTGGAGCTGGACCCCACATTCCCTTTCCTCCGTTCGCCCGAAACGGATATTCTCCCGTCAGCAATCCGTAACGGGAAGGCGTACAAACCGCGGACGCCGAATGCGCATCGGTGAACCTCCGCCCTTCCGCCGCCAGCTTATCGATATTCGGCGTCTTCAGCTTGGTCGCCCCATAGCAACCGAGATCGCCGTATCCAAGATCATCAGCGAAGATGAGGACGACGTTGGGAGGTGTTTGCGCCTGGGCAACTGCCATGGACGCAATGATCGAAAATCCCACGGCTCCGATTTGAAAGAGTCTCATAGTCATCGTTTTGTTCAAATTCGGTTCAAGATCGGCTCACTTAAAATGGCGGGCCATCTTGTAAATTCCGGTGTCTCCAAAAGAAAGGAGCTCCTCCAATGTCGGAGTCGCGATGTCCACCCCTTCCTCAGGAATGTCGAGATTCAGAGTCCAGAAGATGCTGTTGGCAAAGGATTGGAAGAAGTGGGGATTCGCCCAGGTGTGATACATATGAGCTGAAGTCATCGCTACAGAGCGACCTCCATTCTCTCTGTTAAAGGACCAATAGACGGCCTGGTCGCGCCAGTTCGCCTTGTTGTCCATATCACTTCGGTGGCTGGGTGCATTCCCAGTATGAAGGAAGGTCAACTGATCGGAATCCGGGTTCCTTCCACCCTCGGCGGTGAAAAAGTTGAAGTAGTATTCGTCCTGCAACTGAAAGGACTCAGCAACCCCGTTTGAGATGGGATGAGATTTATCCACTTTCAGATCCAGAACTGGAAATTTCCAAGTCCAGCTGCTCCCTGGATCCTTCCCCTTTTTCACCCAGTAGTAAACAGCCCCGATCCAGTCCATCATCATTTTGGAGTTCTCCGGATGAAGCTGCCCCATTCCTGCAGACGGTGCGTCAGTAGCCCAGTGAATCACGATAAGACCAGTCTTATTTTTCTCGAGGACACCATTGAGGTGCGTGGTGTGTTTTGTCGGATCTTCCTTATTGGCCAGTGCATGGCGTCCGCCTCCATCACTGGAAATGATGATGAGGTCCGCGTTCTCGACGAGGGCAAGATCTTCCGGATAATTCAATGTCGTTTTGACATCAAACTGGTCGGCGTACTGAGAGTCCTCCAGCTTGGCCTTTATCAGTAATCCCACCTCATCATTGTTGTGGGAATCTTTACCGTGAGTCGAAGCGCCCCGAATAATCAGGATGTTCTTTTGCCCTGCCAGTGCTGTGCCCAAGCAGCAGCTGACAAGGCCAACGGCCAAAAGTAGTTTTGCTAGTCTTTTCATTTCAATATCTCTGAAGACTATTTGTATCTCCGGTAGGGCTCTTTGCTTTTCTCCAATGCCTCAGGGTCGTCACGGAGGGATGAAAACACATTTTCAGGATGGTCCGTCGGCAGCGAACCGAGCCACGCATCGACCTCAAGTTTGATTTTTGCCACGACCTCAGGTTTCTCTGCCGCGAGGTCCGTCTTCTCCATCGGGTCTTCTACGAGGTAGTAGAGTTCAACCCTATCGAGCTTGGAATTCGCGAGATACTTGTATCCACCAGAGACGGCTGTCAGTGAGGCCCAATGTTCGCTCTTTGGTGAACCGGCATTGTAACGGGAGAAGATCGGTTTTTCGCGAGTCGGAGCAGGTGTGCCGAGAAGGACGTCCGAGTAGTCGAGGCCATCAGAGACATAGCCTTCAGGAAGCTCTGCACCGGCCAAACTGCAGAAGGTCGGAAGGAGGTCAACCGCAGTAATGAAACTCTGATCGTCCACTGCTCCAGCCTCGATCTTACCGGGCCAGCGGGCGAGAAATGGAACGTTGATACCGCCTTCGTGGAGAGACCCCTTATAGCCTTTCCGTCCGCCAGTAGTGCCCTTGGCGGCACCGATTCCGAAGCCAAGGCCGGTCGCAGGATCGTAAGTCATTTTGGGAATCTCGATCTCAGTCCGGCTCCGGGCCGGACCGTTGTCCGAGCTGAAGAGAACGAGCGTGTTCTCGGCGAGATCGTTCTCGTCGAGGTAGTCGAGCAACTCCCCAACCCGTTCATCGGCGTATGCCAGAGTAGCGGCATAGATGTTTTCGCCATCGTTCGTCAGGTGAGGAAACATCTGGCGGTATTTCGGCAACACGTGAAACGGTGTGTGTGGCTCGTGTAGCCAGAGGTTGATAAAGAAAGGCTTTTCCTCCTCGACAGCGCCCTCGATAAAATCGATCGAGCGAACAACGTCTTTATCATAGGGCATCTGCTCGCCAGCGCAGTTGTAGGCACCGTAGTCGTCGTAGCCGTATTCAATCGGTAACGGGCTGTCCGGGATCATCTCATTCGAGAGGTGCCACTTACCGTAGTGGGCCGTACGATACCCAGCTCCCTGGAGCATGCGAGGCAAGCTGGGCGCCTTTTTGTCGAGCCAATCAGGCATCCCCCGCTTCTCGTTGCTATCCACCCAGGCAAAGTGCCCATCGATCAGATGCCGTGACGAAAATTGCCCGGTCATGACTGCGGTTCGGCTCGGGGAACAAACTGGGCTCGCGACGGTAAAACGCATGAACTCTGCGCCCTCTTTGGCCAGCCGATCGATATTCGGAGTCTTTACGAAAGGATGGTCGTGACAGCTGAGATCTTCCCATCCCCAATCGTCCGCGAAGATGAAAATGATGTTTGGTGGCTTTTCCTCGGCAATCGTTTCGCCAGTGAAAGACAAGAACAGGCACACGCTAAGAGCTAGGATGATGGGGATTTGCTTCATGCAATAGTAAGGCCATAACATCCTCTCGTATCAAACGGAATACTCCATACTCGAAATCCACCTTGGAATTCAAAAAGGAAGAAGAAATGCGGTGAATCGAAGGGTGATTTTTTCGCGATGTTGTTTTCGGCGAACGACCACCCACTGGAAGAATAATCGCTTTACCGTTGCGGCTTGGGGAGGCGTTTATCTACTCTCAGCCCCTATGAAGATCCGACTCTTTGCCGCTACAATCCCCATCATTCTCTCCCTCATGGGATGTTCTGATCCAAAACCCGACTCGACGTCATCCAATGACAATGAAGAGGAAGCTGCGCCTGAAAGATCTGCTCTTTCGGAATTCACTCCGATTCCCACGGAGAGTCAATTTCCTACCCTGACTCCACGCCCTTTGACGGAGCCACAAATTGACGAACTCATCAAGGGCATCAAAATCGAACTCCGTGGCCCCGGTTTCCGGAAAGTCAGTTTCAACCTCAAATACAGCGCCGAGTTAAATTTGAATCAAGGCCCAAGCATGACGGGTGCGACTTTTGAAGGCACCGAATTGGAACTGGATCTCCAATCCATTGTTCGCAAAGACGGAACCACCGTGCAGACGGCTGGAAAACGATCTGCCCGATCCAAAAAATGGGTAGCTGAAGAAAATCAGTTTCACGACAGCCGTGGCGTCGAGCTTGAAGAGGATATCAAAAAGGGAACACTCGACAAAGTCGAGGGTGATATCGTTCTCCAACTCGGAGTCGACATCCATGGCCTCGAGTTTACGCGCCCGGAAGAACTCACTCCGGCTATTCAATCCGAGGAAATTCCGATCGAAGGACTGAGGGTCACCCCATTCTGGGAGAATCGAAATGTAGAGATTCAGTTTGAAGCTGGATCAAGAAACAAGATCGTCCACATCCGCGGAATCGATGAAGACGGACAGGAACTGAAGATCACTGCTATTGGCGGCCTCGACCGAAGGGACAACCCGGAAGCCGGAAGGCACACCTATCGCTTTTTAGACAACGGAAAGAAACTGCAGACCATCCAATTTTTCGCGGCTCCGAAAGTGGTCGAACGCCGCGTTCCCTTTGAACTCCAAATGGCGGAGTAAAACCGAAGTCAAAACACAACCGCAACAACCTTCGATCAATGTGATTGATCCGGCGGGCGCTCATAAAAATAGAGATGGGGACAGATCGCTTATCATTGAACCAATAGCCCCGTCAATCCCGCAAGGCATCCCATGGGGCTTCGTCCGCCATCTCAACGACCTCATATCCCTGCTCACCCGCGCAAGGTCCCAGAATGGCAATGAAATGAGCTGGCTCAGTTCCGACATTGAATGAGGCGTGCACAATATCCGCGTCGATATATACCGCGTCGCCGGGCCCCAGGACCTGCTTTTCCTTCTCGATCCATTGTTCGATCTCCCCACTGATGCAGTAGATCATCTCTTCCTGGTCCGGATGCCGATGAAAGTCATGCCCCTTCCCCGGTTTCAAAACTGCGTCGATCACGGTGATGTTCTTGTTTCCGGTCCTAGGAGGGTGACTCAGCCATCCCATATTGCCCCATTCAAGATCCTCTCGAGGGGTTTCGGATTTCAGGACAAATTTGCTCATACCAGTTGGGAATTACAGAGGAAGTCAGATCCGAAATGAGTCTACAGCGAGAGGGCTTTCGGATTCTCAACAAAAGCCGCCGGCCGGACACCTTCGGCCACTTCCTGGTCGAACTTTTTCATAAGGTCATTGAGCCTTTCTGCCACTTCGGGCTCCGCTTGAAGAAGGTTTTTCGCTTCCGCGATATCCGATTCCAGATTGTAGAGCTGTGTCGGATTTCCCTTGTTTCGATGAAGCTTCCAGTTCCCCGATCGAACCGCTTGGAGATTGGTGCCTTTGTGATAAAAGAATGCTTCATGAGGGGTTTCGAAATTTCCTGAAAGCGTGGGCCAGATATCCTTACCATCGATCACCCGGTCTGTGGGCACCGCTGCTCCCGCCAACGCCGCAAACGTTGGCAGTAGATCCATCGCCGTCATGAGTTTGTTATTGTCCTTGCCTGCCGGGATCTGGCCTGGCCAGCGAATGACGGTTGGCTCTCTCATGCCGCCTTCGAAAGTCGTCCCTTTGCCCCCCCGCAATGACCCCGAGTATTTGGCAACCGGAGCCGCCGCGCGATAGCGTCCCGGTCCGTTGTCCGAGGTGAAAAGAACCAATGTATTTTCATCGAGCCCATTGACCTTGAGGGCATCCAGGATTTGACCGACCGACCAGTCAATTTCGGCGATTGCCTGATGAAAGAGCTGTTCGCGAGCGTTGTAGTCGATATTCCCATCCTCTAGCTCCAACTTCGCAATTGTTTCGTCGGACACGCCTTCCATGAATGGCGGAGCGACATGCAGAGGCACATGCGGAATCGGGTGCGGAACGTAGAGGAAAAATGGCTCCTCCTTGTTGTTCTCGATGAACTTCACCGCTCGCTCGGTAAAGCGCTTCGTCAAATAATCGGCATCGGGATCCATCTCGATCACCTTCTCGCCGTCGACGAGCGCAAGCGGTGGAAACTGGAAGCGATCCTGTCTCGGGTGAAACGGATGAATGTCGTGGCTGTAGGGAATCCCGAAAAACTCGTCAAAGCCCTGCCGGGTCGGCAAAAACTCCGGCTGGTCACCAAGATGCCACTTGCCAAACATCCCGGTTTTATACCCGGCTCCTTTCAGCACCTCAGCAATGGTGACTTCGTCAGGATTCAATCCCTTCTTGTCCCCTGCCAGGAGCACCCCAAAATTCGAGCCTGTTGCCATATCAACTCGCTTCGGATAACATCCGGTCATAAGGGCAGCTCGTGATGGCGTGCAGACGGGAGCCGCTACGTAGAAACTCGTGAGCCGCGCACCCTCGACGGCCATCTCATCAATGCGCGGAGTCGAGACATGCGTTCCTCCGAAGCAACTGAGATCCCCATACCCCTGATCGTCCGTAAAAATAATAACGAAGTTAGGTCTTTTGCCGTCGACGAGAACCGGTTTCGTTTTGGGGGCAGGATTCGCCGCTTTCTTCGGTTTGCTGGCAGCCGCAACAAGAGACCCTTTCACGGAGAAATCATCGACATTGAGATGGCCCCAACCGCCGATGAATTTGTCCACGACTTGAAATTGGACCGTTCGCCCTTTCCACTTGGTAACATCCCAAACCGTGCGCCGCATCTGGTGATCGCTCTGTCCACCGGACCGCATCAGCGTTTCTCCGGATTCTGCATCCAGCAAAGCCACGTGGAGACGCTCTTCGTGAAATCCTCCCGAAACGAGAAACGCGGCTTTCTTTCCTTCGAGGACGAAAGCGGGCGATTGCAGCACTCCGACTTGTTCGTCTGTCACTTCATCATCCCCGACCATCAAGGTCGAGAGGTGATGCCCACCGTGACGCGCGAAAGGCTCCGATCTGGCCCGCAAGCTTCCCTGCGTCGTGATGGGCTGACCGAGCTTGCCGCCGACTAAGTCCCAGCCTTGCAGATCCCCATCCTCAAAACTGAAGCGAAGATTCCCGACCGGCTCAAACTGGTCATATTTCGCTGCCGGCGAACTTACTTTAGCCCCATTCTTTGCCCCTCCCTGGCCTTGGATTCTCCGCGGTCCCTCGTCAAAGAATCGAGCCCCACTTCCGACGACATTCATATCGCCAAGTTCAGCACGGGCTGTTTCGATTCGCTTGTGCAAATCGGCGACGACGTCTGGATGCTCTCCCGCGACACTTGTTGTTTCCCCGGGATCGGTATCAAGGTCATAGAGCTGAACTTCTTTGATCTCCTCGATCAAGCGCCCCCACCATCCGGTTCCCGCCGGTTTCGCGCTGCGAGGAAGAACCAGCTTCCACTTCCCGTGACGCACACCGGTAAGGAGGCAGCCAGAGTAGTAGAAGTAGTCTTCACGTGGACTCCCCTCGGATTCTCCAAGAAGAAATTCGGCCGCGTCGTGGCCATCGATCTCCCGATCATCGGGCAATCCCACACCAGCAAGTTTCGCAAAGGTCGGCAACAGATCCATCGTGCTGAGAATCTCTGCACTCTCACTCTTCGACGGAATGTGTTTCGGCCAACGAGCTACGAACGGCACTTTCGATCCTCCATCCCACGTCGACATTTTCCAACCCCTCAGTGGCGCGGCAGAACCGGAATGATCCCGAGGGATAAACGGCTTTCCATCGGGAACCATGCTCCGCGTCGTCTCCACCCAGGGACCGTTGTCCGAGGTAAAAACAACGAGCGTGTTGTCATCGATCCCCAACTCTTTCAGCTTGTCGAGAATCTGGCCGGTAGACCAATCAATCTCTTCAATCGTGTCACCGTAGGGGCCGTACTCCGACTTCCCCTTGAAGTTCTCCGACGCCCCCACAGGGATGTGCGGCATGTTGTGAGCGAGGTAGAGAAAGAACGGCTTCTCCTTATTCTCCTCAATGTATTTGATCGCTTCTTCGGTGTAGTCTGCCGTGATGTTGTCCCAACTCTCCACGCCCGGGTTCACGACTTTGTCGTTTCGATAGAGTGGGACACGAAGGGGCACGTCATCCACATAGACGGTGTATCCATTGAAGACTGGCGTTCCAAAAAAGTAATCGAAGCCCTGAGCATTTGGCATCGTCGTCGGCTCAAATCCTCCGGGTCCGTTGCCTTTGGCAGTAAGATGCCATTTTCCTAGCAGGGCCGTCGAATACCCAGCCGATTTCAGCACCTCAGCCATCGTCACCTCCTGAGGATGCGGAACCGTGTGAAGCAACTTTACGTTGTTAGGCTCCCCCACCCGAATCGGGTACGAGCCTGTCATCAACGCCGCTCGCGAGACGCCGCAAACCGGCTGTGCATAGAAATTGGTGAGCTTCAGCCCCTCTGCCGCCATCTGATCGATGTGCGGCGTCTTGATTGTCTTTGACCCAAAACAACCGAGGTCTTCATAGCCCTGATCGTCGGTGAAAATCAGAATGATGTTCGGCTGATTCCCCGTTGCCGGATTTGGATTGGCAACGACCGGAAGAGCAGCCGGACTCGACCCTGTTGATTCACTGACCTGACCCTGTTGGGTCGTCGACTGAACCCTATTGGGCGAACTTACCGATGCTGTTTTTTTTTGCGGTGCCCCGCCCTCTTTCAATGTTCCGATGTAGGCGACCAGATCCGCCATCGTGTCTTCCGGCAACTGACCAAATGCTGGCGGCATGAACGACCGACCACCCACAAAGCCCTCGCTCTTGATATCGGCTTTCGGGATAAACATCCGGGCGCCGCCCATCATCGCAACCGTCGTGCCGAGCATCTCCTGTTTGTCGAGATAGCCTTCCATCGTTGAGCCATCCGTTTTCGTGACTCGATAGAGTCCATAGCCACCCTCCACCGCAGCATCGGGATCGACGATAGCGGTGAGCAGATGTTCCAGTTCCCTGTGACCGGAGCCATCAAGCGGCGGCGCAATGTCCTGCCCTTCTGTTCCAACCTGATGACAGGCAAGACAGCTTGTGAAGAGAATCTTTCCTTTCTCCGGATCTCCCGGGTTCTTCCCGATGTAGGAAATGAGATGATGAATCCGCTCCTGTGCCTGCGTGCGTTGCTCAGCCATGCGCTTTCGTGCGTTTGCGATAATCTCCGCAGCGTGGGGACTGCCTCGGTGGGATTGAAGGATTCTCTCTGCTGCCGAAAGATCGAAGACATCCGCAGAGATCACTTCGTTCTTCACCATCGCACAAAGAACCAAGGCCCCGGCCTTGGATTGGGAAAAAAGACTCGTTAATTGGGTCTTCTGATAGTCATCACCACTGGTGAGCAATGCTCTTGTTAGGCCATAGGCAGTTTGCTGCTCCGCTGGCACGAGAGCGTGCGCCGCTTCTGCCCGCAGATCAAAAGGCAACGCCTCGTCCTTCGCTATCGCGATAAAACTGGCGGTGTTCAAATTTGGATTCACCGACTGGGCCGAGAGGAGTTGACGCAACAGGATCTCGTTGTCCTTTGGAATTGCGATTCCGGCAACCTTGGGCCCGAGCGTCGCAATCCGAAACTTGCTCACGGCCTGCAGTCCCACCGCCTGCGACTCCGGCTTTCCTAACAATTGCTCGACGAGTGGCTTGAGCATATCCGTCAACTTCTTCGACTGAACCCGGGACTGGTTCGTGATAGCATGACCGACCAGATTTTCTGCCCTCTTCGGATCCTGGAAAATGGGCTGCACCGCTGCAGAAACCTGCTTATTCTCCAGCATTCCTGCAATTGCGATGAAGGTTTCACTGTCCATCTCCTGTTCCTTGACCTGACTCCAGATACCGAGAAACGCATCTTGCTTGGCCTCCTCATCGAGTGCCTGAATCGCCCACAAAAGATTTCCTGCGGAATGCTTTCCACCCGAGGTATCGAGATAGGTCTTCAGCTCAGCAGGAAAACGCTCCAACGCCATTCGGGCAAGAAACCGCTCGAAGTTTCGCTCGAAGGGACCACCCAGAACATTGGCCCCAAGGCTCGGTTTGCAGGCGGCAATCAAACCAGCAAAGACGGCTGGATCCGAGGAACGAAGATCACCGAGAGTGCGGATCGCCTGCGATCGGATCATACAGTTTTCATCCTCGATGAAAGGCGTCGCAAGAGCGGCCGCTTTTGCGGGATCCAGCTTGAAAGAGGCAAGCGCGCGAACGGCCTCGCGGCGAAGATCGTCGTCCTTAGCCGCCAGCAGCACTTCAAGCAACTTGCCGTCAAAGTGGCGGAGTTCTTCCAAAGACCAAAGTGCGTGAATTCGTGTCGTCGTATCCTGGGAATCATCAGCAGCAAGATCGACCAATGCTGGAGCCAGATCGTTCAGCCCGCGGTCTCCGATCTGATGCCAGGCCGCGCGTTTCTCCCACAAGCTCGGAGACTGGAGGTGAACAAGGAGCTGGTCCGGCGAAGCATTCGCCACATCTGGAATCTCACGAGGCTTCTGGCTTTCATGCCGAATCCGCCAGATTCGCCCGTGCGAGTGATCCCGATCCGGGTGATCGGTAGTGACCTCGTTGTGTGAGATGATCTTGTTGTAAAAGTCTGCCACGTAGAGACAACCATCAGGACCGAATTCCAGGTTCACTGGACGAAACCAATCGTCTGTCGAAGTAAGAAAATCCGGCAGGTGTTCTGCCTCGACCGTGCCGTCGGGATTTCGATGAACACGGACCGCATTGATCGTCGAGGTGATGCAGTTCGCGAGCAGAGCAACGTCCTTCCACTCCTCAACCGGAAAGCTCCCTGATTTATCGTCGGAAAACTCCAGTCCCGAGATTCCGGTGCCGCCGACTCGAAACTCGTGCAGTTCCGGCAGCAACGGCTGATAGGCTCGCAAGGGATGATACGCGGCCCCAGTGACGCCCGTTCCATGTTCCCAAGGTATGATGGAATAGGCCCGGTCGTTGGCCTCCGTGCCATACCACTGACCGTTGTCGCGCAACTGCAGTCCCCACATGTTACTCGGTCCTGACGACACCACTTCGAAGTCCTGATGATCAAGCTGAAATCGAACCTGGCAGGAGGCATCCACTCGATGCTGTTTTCCTGATGCCACCGCGGTGACCATGGCCTTGTTCAGCGCACCCTGCGAAAAGTGGATGTAACTTCCAGGCCCTCGAACGAGGAGGTGCGACATCGTGTGAGTGTCCGCATAAGCAAATCCAGTCAGGACGGGTTCCATCTTATCCGATTTTCCATCACCGTCCGTGTCGCGGAGTAGAAACAACTCTGATCCATGGCAAACGTAGGCTCCGTCTTTGTAGGGGAGCACACTCTGAGGAATCGAGAGTCCGTCGGCCCACACATGCAAAGGTGCTTCCGCCGGCTTCGTCGGATCTTCGAGAATCAGAATCTTATCCTCGCCTTTGGTTTTCAGCGTGTAGAGATCGCCGATCCGCTTGAACTCTGGATTGTTCCTCTGCGTCTCCTCGTCCTCCATCAGGGCGAGAAATTGCTGCCATTTCATGCCGCTGATGGGATCCAACGGATACATCTGCCCGGTCTGAGTCCAAAGCCTCCCTGAGTCATCAAACGACAGATCGATCGGATTGATCACGCCATGCTCCTCGGATGCGACAAGCTCAATGACGAAACCCTCGGGCACAGTAAAGCCAGCCATCTGCTCCGCCGGGCTCTGCGCTTCGACGCGGGCTGATTGCGTTTTCTTGCCAGGCCTTCTCTTCTTTGCCGCTGCGATTTCCTTGGCCGTAGGCTTTTTTGGACTCGCCACAGCGAGCCGCTTTTTCGTTTCGTCAGGAAGCAGCTTCCCTTTGGCGGAGAAAGCATCCAGAACGATGTGCCCCCAACCACCGGCGTTCTGGTCAACAAGCCGAACAAAAACCGGTTTTCCGACCAACTCCGGGACGTCCCAGGTCTTGGCGGTGAACGTTTCCGAATTGTGAGCTGATGCTTTTCTGACTTCCTTGCCGTCGAGCGTGTAAAGTCCGACGTAGGTGTCGGCGTGCTTGCCTCCCGAAACAGCGAACTGAATTTTGGGACCAGCCAGCTCAAATACCGGAGACTCAACGATCCCGACTTGATTGTCTCCCGTGACACCGCCGGGGGCCGCTTCGAGAGTTCCCATAAAGAACTTCCCTTCCTTGTTCGAAGGTCCACCGCCCGCGCGCACTGTCTTGTTATCAGCTAGAAGATGACCAAACCATCCCTCCTTGATATACCAGCCCTGCAGATCACCACTTTCAAAATCGAAGGTCACCCGATCATCCCCTTTCGGCGGAGCAGGAATCTTATTCCCGGAGCTGCCTTTGCCCTTTGCGTTGGGATTTCTCTTCTTCGCCTTGGGGGGCGCTTTCTTCAAAGCAGCTTCCAGACCTCCCAAAGATTTCCATGTCGCAGAGCCAGGAGTCGAAGGAAGCTCAACAATGGAAACGTCTTTGAATTCCACAAGCGCCACGCCGCCCGAGTGGACCTGCGGGGCAATCACTCCTTCGAGAGCCACATCAGGATTCTCTTCCGTGTAGTCGGTCGCGAGAACATCATTGATCCAGACGCGAATTCTCGGTCCCTCCGCGAGAATACAGTAATTGTTCCAGCCAAAAACATCGACCCCCTTCTTCAGAGCCTCCGCATCGACCGGCTCCGCAATCACCGTACGGCGACGGTATTCATCATAAATTTTCCCAAACCAGCCATTGCCACAATCGACTTGGTAACCGGCGAGATGAGCGCCTCCCGGCACACGAATACTGCGAATCTGGATACCGCTGTTGATCAGGCCTGTTTTGGGATCACCGCTGCACTTGATAGCCAGCTTCAGCTCAAAGTTCTGAAAACTTTTTTTCGTCGAGATGAAGTAGTTCTTATCAATCTTCTCCGTTCTCGAGCCACCGGTAATGACTCCGTTCTCAACTCGCCAGATTTTCGGATCGAAATCCCAACCCTCGAGCGTCTTGCCGTCAAAAAGAGAAACAGGGGCGGTGCTCTCCTGAGCCAAGGCGTTGAAACCGAGCGTAAATGCCAAAAGGCTGAGAAAGAAGGGGGAAATTTTCATCACATTCATAGTATTTCAGAAGCCATCACGAGGCCATAACTCAAATCCACATGCGGATTCATTTCGAATCACGCAATCCGGGTGATCAAAGACAGACGACTTCAGGAAAACCAGCTATTCCCGAAACTCAGAAGGCCGCTTCCCAGTCCAACGCTTGAATGCATTCGAGAAGGTGAACGGATTCTCATAGCCCACTTCTCTCGCTATCGTCTCGACCTTGTCTTCCGAGGTGGTCAATCGAGTCACCGCTCGTCTCATTCTCAAGTGGGTGATCTGCTGAATGGGACTTCGTCCAAGCTGCTGCTTCGTGAGACGTCGGAGGTGCTCCTGACTGAGATGTGCAATGCACTCAAGATCCTTCAGCTTCCAATCGCGGGATAGGTCCTGTTCCACTTCCTTCCACACGCGCCAGAGTCGGTCATCTCCTTGATAGGGTCTTGCCGCGCGTGCCACGAAACCGTGGATGAGCTCGATCCAATGATGGAGCATGGCCGGCTCAAATTTCTCGCGCTTCAACGCGGAAGCCAATCCTGCAATCGCGAAATTCAATGGGTCCACATTTCCCCGATGAATGACAGGACTGTTGGAAGAAAGGATGGGCGAGGTCTCCCGCCCTTCCTCATAACGGACCCAGGCAAAGTGCCAATCGCGGTTGTCCTTCGCTCGAATCGCAGTAGACGCAAACGCCGGTAGCAAACAGATTTCATCCTTCACGACAGTCCGCCATTCCCCATCGATTCGAGTCTCGCCCTCTCCTTCCAACACGACGAGGGCGAACGTGCCGGAGGTTTCAGATCGAATCACCTCAAACGGGGCGCTTGCCCACATTCTTCCCACATGAGAAATGTGATGTGTCTGAAGAAGTGGACAGACAGCAGCGTCTGACAACCAGTCTCGGATGTCGTCCGTGTCGGCACGAACTACTTCCCAACGAGTATCTTCGCCAAACAGCTCACGATTGTAAGCCAGCGCATCCTGATCGTCTTCCATTCAAAAAGAGGGTGGACGAGTTTGCGGCTTCCGACAAGACCACAACAATGTCCGTAGGGCACCGATAAGAGGAGGAGTCGGTCGACTACTTCTCTTCCTTGGTCTTCTTTTTCTTCCGAGGCTTCTTGGGTTCCTCCGAGCCCTTTTCCTTCTTCAAATCTTTCTCTGCGATCGGAATCGTTCGGTCAAAAAAGGTTCCATACTTCTGGTAGTCATTGTATTCAACGACCTCGGATTTCCACTTCGCCAGCTCCTGATCGTATCGCTCGCGCATGATATTGAGAGCTTCCTTGGACTCGGGATCAACGGCCTCGTTGACCAGCTCAAGCGGGTCGTTCTTGAGGTCAAACAGCTCTTCCATTGGCTCCATCGTTTGATCGCCATACCACCAGTAGTTGTATTTGTGATCCTCGGTGATGCAGGAAAGACTGTGGGTCGGAAGTGGCCCGTAAGTATTGATGAAGGCGATCTGTTTGTGGCCGCCATCTTCTGGGTCCTTGATAAGACTGACGAGGCTTTTGCCATCCATATTTTCAGTAGCCTTCAATCCGGCAAGCTCCAGCAGAGTGGGAGCAAAGTCGATATTGGCCGTCAGCTTGGAGCAGCGAAGACCCTTTCCGGCGCTTTCGCTTCTTGGATCAAGAATGATCAGAGGAACCCTAGAGGATTCTTCCATAGGGAGCACTTTCGAGCCGTAGCCGTGTGACCCACAAATGAAGCCGTTGTCACTTGTGTAAATAATGACGGTGTTATCGGCGACACCTTGAGCAATGAGCTCATCGCGAATCATCCCCAGTGCCACATCAATGGCGTGGACCTGCTGATGATACAAGGCCATCTCCTCATCGTATCTCGTGTCGTAGCCCCACTCGGTGAAACGGACATACTGCCGGCCGGTTTTGCTTTGAGGAGACATATGCTCGCCAAACTCCCGTCCGTAATTCTCCGGCTTGGTGAATACCTTTCCGGCATAGACATCATCGAAGCGTGGGTCGGGCGTAGCCGGCTTGTGCGGCGCCTTGAAACTGATCGAAAGGCAGAAAGGTTTGTCCTGCTTGACCGAATCCTTGATCACATCTCTTCCGAAGGCACCGTAGGACAGAGTCGAATGCGGAAACTCATCGGCATAATCCTTCATCGAAGCATTTGCTGCCGTCTTATAACTGGTCTGACCGGGTCCCCCTCCCCAGAAATCGAAGTCGCTCTCACAAAGCCCCTTTCCTCCTTCAACGACAATCCCGAACTTCCCGGCAAAGGCAGTCAGGTAGCCTTCGGCACGCAACAACACTGGATAGGATTTCTCCCAGACTTCGGGCTTCATGTTTCCATGCCCGAAATTGCATCCGGTTTTGTATTCATACATCCCGGTAAAAACATTGGCACGACTCGCCATACAGATGGCCGTGGTGTTGTAATGCTTGTCGAAAACGAGACCGTCCGCCGCCAGTTTGTCCATGTGTGGCGTGACGACATCCTTGTTGCCATAGCATCCCACCGAGTAGGTGCTCTGGTCATCCGCAAAAAGGAAGATGAGATTCGGCTTGGTGTCAGCTCCGGGAAGAGCGGTAACAGCGAGAAGCAAAGGAGTGAGCCAGGGTAATGGAGTTTTCATGAAAATTGTGATGTCGCCGGTCGAAGGCTTCGGCAGACAAGTTAGACTTTTCGCTGGCGCGAGACAAGGACGTGGAAGCGCCCCGGCTACAGCAGCCCAAATGTGGAAGTCAGGGTTTCTTCGGTGCCCAATCGGGAATCCCCTCCTCCTTGTGCTGTTGCTCATATCGTAATGCGAAAGGCTGATCATCGGGCCGAACCCGAGGAAGATCTTCGTTGACCATGAGAGGAACCACCGATTCCCACCAGGCGTCGTAGGCCCTTCTCAACCGAGCCACCACTTTGGGATTCTGAGCGGCTACATCCTTAGTTTCTCCGGGGTCCTTGGGAATGTGGTAGAGCTCGCTGTTGTTAACGAAACGCCAATTCGGGGTGCGCACCGCACATTTCGTGTATTTGAACTCTTCTCGTTTCCCCGGATTCCACCGGCCGCAATGAACGAACAATTCGCGGTGATCCCACTCGGCCTCGGGATTCTCCAAGAGCGGCAGGATCGATCTGCCATCTAGTCCTTGCATCTTTTTGGGAAGCTCCGCCGCGGCGAGTCCTGCAAAAGTAGGGAACAAATCGAGGTGGGCCGTGAGGACATCGATATCGACTCCTTCGTCGAGGACACCTTTCCACTGCCAGAACATCGGGACATGGGTGCCACCTTCCGTCGGACTGTTCTTCCCGCCTCTGAGGTTCGCATTAAAATGACGAATCCTTTCTCCGTTGAGCCTACCACTGAGATGCGTCCCACCGTTGTCGGTGAGGAAAATGACGAGCGTGTCTTCAAGCGTCTTCCAATCTTCAAGCTGGGCGAGCAGTGCTCCAAAGTTGTCATCAATATTCTCGATCATTCCGTAGCGACCCGCGGTTCCCTTATCGTAGCCCATTTCGAGAAATCGCTTCTGGTAGGATTCGGGAACAATCAGAGGTGCGTGTGGAGCATTCAGCGAGATGAAGGAGAAATAGGGAGAGTCGGCGCCCTCCTGCTCCGCCATCCAGGCCGTAGCAGCTTCAAAAAACAGGTCTGTGCAGTAGCCTTTTGTCTGAACAATGGTGTCATTGTGAAGAAGGACGTTGTCGAAATAGGGGTTTGTTCCGTTCGGAGGGAAATCGCCAAGATTGACCTGTCCGATCCCGCCGGAACCATGCATGAGCACTTCATCAAAGCCGCGATTTTGAGGAAGGTATTCCTCTTCGTCGCCAAGGTGCCATTTCCCGAACAGACCCGTCTTGTAGCCGGCACTCTGCAGAGCTTCTGGCAGGGTCAGGATATCGAGCGCCATCCGCTCCCTTTGCATGATCGTGTGAGTGACTCCCACTTTGAAGGGAGCCTGACCACTCATGATCGCGGCTCGAGTCGGGGCACAGGTCGGACTGACGTGGAAGTCCGTAAAGCGGACCGACTTCTCATAAAATGCGTCAATGTGCGGCGTCCTTACGACTTCATTTCCCATGCAGGATAGGTCACCCATTCCCTGATCATCCGTGATCACGACAACAATATTGGGACGAGCACCAGCCAATGGTTTGGCCTGCGCCAGGAAGGGTGCCAAGAAAAGGGCGAACAGAAAAAGTCGATTGATCATTGATGAGTAGAGTCTGTAGAATGGGCTCCTCGTCTTGGCAAATCATCTCCCGGCGTGTTTCGGAGCCCTATCTCGCTGAGATCGATCGGAACGATGCCCATTTTCAGAGCAGGTGAGTTCGGCTTGAATCTGAAGTCCCCCTTCTCAGGATCGACAAACATCGGATCGACTGCCTGGCCGTTGGCGTCATTTCCATTCTCCTGCTGCCATTCCAGCGTTGCGATCGCCCGCGCAGGATCTGCCTTACAGAAGAAGATGTTTGAATCCATATCGGCATCGCGGGCTCGCGCGATCACTTTTCCCCTCCAGTCCTCGGTCTTGTTCGGATTTCCCGATGCCAGCTCATCAATGAATGTCACTTCCTCGCTCGACGAATAGAAGATGTTCCGCTGAATCACAGCACCAGTCATGGGCCCTTCGCGTAATGACAGGTAGTTGCCTCGGGGCGGAGCAATCACATCGGCGACAATATTGTTCACACACCGGTTGTTGAGCTTCAGCATGATTCCCTGCGAGGTGCACTTGTAGATCAGGTTTTCAGCAATCAACGTGTCTTTTTGTCCTCCGTCCGTGCGAATCGCACATTGCATATGCATCGGAGAAACGAGGTGATGCACATAGTTTCGTCGAATCACATTGCCTCCGCCTGCTCCCCGAATGTAAATCCCATTCCCGTCCCCCAATTTCTCCATCGCGTGATGGATTTCGTTGTACTCGATCAGGTTGTCATGGGTGTGCAGATACGGGCGAATCTCCTCCGGGGTTTTCCGCTTCGATCTTCCCCCTTCAATTTCCTGCCAGCGAATCGTTCTCGTGAGCTCTCGGCCGCTTCTCCAGAAGAACTCAGTCATGCACCCAGACACAATCAGCGCGGTGTAGGGAGTGTTATAAATCAGGTTGTTTGCGACACGGTTCTCCCCGCTCTGCCACAGGAAGATCCCAGGGGAATGCCAATAGATTTCGCCCACGTGATGAATGTGATTGTTGTAGACCAGGTTGTTCCGGTTCACATCTTTCGTTCCGGGGCCATAGCCACAAAGGAGAATGCCTCCGCCACCCATGTGCTCGATGTGATTGCTCGAGATGGTGTTCCCCTGCCCATGGAGATCGACTCGAATCGCTCCACTGCCGCTATGGAGGAAACGACAGTTTTCGATCGTGCAATTCTCTGCTCCGCGAAAACGAACGAGGGCATTGTCCTTGTCGAGCATATCCCAGTCATGCTGCAATCCGGCATCGTCGGGAGTCAGTTGATACCGATCTCCGTGCATGAAGGTGAGCCCCCGGAAACACAGATTGCGCACCGGTCTATCTTTCGGGCCGTCGAAATCGACCTCCCCTTCGACTCGAATCAACTCATTCAACCGCGGGGCGACAACGGGTGACTCATCACGCGGCCACAGGTAGAGTTTGCCCTCTTTCGTATTCAGGGCCCATTCACCCGGTTCGTCGAGTTCATCAAGCACATTCTCCACCCAGCAGGATTCCGTATCCTCGAGGAAGTGGAGGTGGTTCATGAGGTAGGTCGACTCGATGCTGGTGTAGGCCAGTTGCGCCTCTTCATCCACTGAAGTCACCGGGAGAATGTTCAAGATCCAAGCGTGATGGGGTCGCACCAAAATCTCAGCATCCTCCACGTTCGACCAATTCCGCATGCGGTCTTTCGGAAAGCGGAGCCGATCGCGACCTCCTCCTTTCAAAGGGATGAAGCCCGCTGAGCGAGCTCGAGGCAAGTTCCCCGTAGCGTCATAGAGCGTTCGAAATTGACCGGAGACTTCTGCTACCTTGACATGGGCTTTGGCGGCCGCTGGCAATCCGGTGTTCTCTGCAGATACGGGTTGCCAGTTCGAGACGACACGGCCTGCGCTGAACACTGGGCGCTCTCCCGGGTACGCTTCGTAGGAAATCGTCGTTTCACTTTCTCCGGCGTCCTCCAACCCGAAGACGACGGTTGTATCCAAACGATAAGTCCCTTCCCGAATCAGAACAGTAATACTCTTCGTTCTGGTCGTTTTGAGCTCTCGAACCGCATCGCGCGCTCGTTCGAGAGTTGCGAACGGTCCATCAGTTCTCCCTTTGTTGGAGGAAGACAAGGTTCCACTCCAATGATCTGAGCCGTCTAGCGAAACGTAAAAATCGGCCTTTCCACTGCGCTCCCCTGATTCAGCACTATGTGAATCAGGGAGAGTGCTTGCCAGCAACACCCCCAACAACACAGCTAGTGCCGATCGCAGAGTCATTCCAGCTAGTGTCCCGCGCGCTAAGTTCGTCAAAGAATAGTTTGTTACTGTTTTAAATTTCAGCTCGCTTCGCTCGATGTGTTTTCAAATTTCGTGGATCTATTTCCCAACTCAGCGTTTCTCGTTGGTCACGAAGCGGGCTTCGCTCCCGTCTCGCGTCTTGATTTGGAGAATATTCTCTCGCGAATTCTTCAACGCTCTTATCACGCAGGACACTAGAAGTTCAGTGTTGCCCCTCTCATGGGCTTGTTTGTTTCCGTCTCCCACCATTTGTTGGGCCCCTCCTCGACGATATCTTCCCAAGTCTTGAACAAGAGATCCTTCATCTCTTCCAGCTTCTCGGGCATCTTCGAGGAGAGCTCGTCTTTCTCCTGCCAGTCTTTCTGGACATTAAAGAGCTGAAACTTCGTCATCGTATCGTCGCTGACGATCTTCCAATCGCCGACCCGCATCGCGACACGGTCTTCTGCTGAGGAAACGTGGGTCCGCCAAAAAAGTGGGACAGGTCGCTCGACTGGCTTCCCCTCAAACGCTGGCACCAAACTCACACTGTCGATCGTTCGATCCGTCGGGACAGGGACATTAACCATCTCAAGTACGGTAGCGAAAATATCGGTCCCGATTACGGGAATGTCGCAGACGCTTCCGGCGTCGATGTATCCGGGCCACTTCGCCAGAAACGGTACTCGAATCCCACCTTCGAAGTCGTTTCGCTTGTTTCCCCGCAATCCACCACTGTCGCCGCCAACCCCTGGAACTGGACCATTATCCGAACTGAAGACAACTAGGGTGTTTTTGCTTACCCCCTCCTCATCAAGTGCTTGCATTACTTTTCCAAGCGCATAGTCAAGTTGTGTAATATTTCCGTAGTAGGTTGCGTCGCGCTCATTTTCCTCGGGATAAAGGTCGGAGAAACGAATGTCAGTCGCAATCGGTTTGTGAGGTTCGTGAAACCAAACTGACAACACAAAGGGTTTTGCGTCATCTCGCACCTCTTTGAGCCAATGAATAGCTTCATCGGCAACAAAAGGCGCCGAGTAGGCCTCGATCTCGCCGACTGGCTCCCCATTTCGAATGAAGTTGTTGGGATTCTTATGACTCGGCTCCGCATTGTTGTGAGTCGCCATCCAGTAATCATAGCCCCCCTGCTCCCCGACTTGAGGAAACTCTGGATTCAGAAACTGCGGCTTGGAAAGGAGGTGCCATTTACCGACATGACAGGTTTCGTAGCCAATCTCCTTCAGCAATTCCGGATAGGTGATTTCGCTGGCCCGCAGATGGGCATCGTGAACACCGGACAGGTGACGCCACACACCGTTTCGGTAGGGCGTCCGCCCAGTGAGAATGGCAGCCCTTGAAGGAGAGCAAACACCACAGGCCGAATACCCTTGGGTAAATTTCACGCCTTCAGAGGCCATTCGATCCATGCTCGGTGTCTGGATCACCTCATGACCATAGGTGCCCGAATCGCCCCATCCCATGTCATCCGCCAGAACGATGACAATGTTGGGACGGTCAGTCCCCTCCGGCGCGGTGAAGCTCAAGTTCGCGAAGAGACACGAAATGACGAGTATGATTTGGAGTTTCAGGCTCATTGCTCTTTGGGTAAATGATGGTTCAAGAAATCGACAGTTTTCTGAATGAGGGCATCCCGGGTCGGCTCAATCGGAGTTTTCCCATCGGCCATTCTCCAATTGTGCCCGGCATTCTCAATGATCAGAATCTCCACCGGCGCGGAAATTTGGTCCGCCCGCTCTTTCATGTAATGGGCATGATGCACTGGGATTGTCGTGTCCTGGTCCCCCTGAATCATCAAGAGCGGAGGACTGTCCGCCTTCAAGAAGGTGATGGGGCTCATCTCACGATAGAGTGCCACCTTGTCGTCGGGATCGTAACCCGCCGTCAATATGCGAGGGCCAAAGCGGTCACGAAAACCTTCCCGACCATCATGGTTAAAGAGCTCTGTTTTTTCAAAATCACATGGCCCATACCAAGAAACGCCGGCGACCATTTTATACGACACCTTCGCAAGCGCCTCATCTCCCAGCAATGATTCCGGCGGAGTGAGCAACAGCATCTGCGCGATCTGGCCTCCCGCGGAATCCCCAAAAGAGAAAACGAGATCGGGATCAATCCAATACTCTTTGTGGTTCTTCGCAAGAAAGCGAACTGCGTCTTTGCAGTCGGTCACGCAATCCTTCATCGCGATTTCCCCTCCCTTTTTGTAGAGTCGGTATTCAACGGAAGCTACGCAAAAACCATTCGAGGTGAGACCTTGGACCACCTTCTGCATACTCCCGCGTTTTGCCGCATCTTTGCTGCCCGCAGCCCAACCTCCACCGTGAGTGTAAACGACCAAAGGAAGCGCGCCTGCAGAACTCAATTCTGGATAGTAAAGATCGAGAAGAAGCGACCGCTTCTCCGAGACCACTTTGTAAGGAATGTTGTTCCGGACGGTTGATTCCTCGGATTGGGCATTGCCGAAGAAGGCCAAGCCAGCCCACGCCGTGATGAGGAGGAGTTTTGTCATTCGATTCAAGTCTTGAGCCTCATTTACGACGTCCACAGCAGCAGAGCCGAATCATGGAGCCGATGCTGAGATTTTGACGAAAAGTGAGGCGATTACTCTAACAAATGCTTCGGAAAATCGGCCACTTTCTCGCAACCGATCTGCTCCATGACCTGCTGCAATTGTTTCTTCAGCATGGCAATGGTGTGATTGCCACCATCTTTACCAAGGGCCCCGACACCATACATAAACGAACGCCCCATAAAAGTGAACTTGGCTCCGCTTGCGAGAGCATTGGCGATGTCCGGTCCGGCGCGCAAACCGCTATCGATCATCATGGTCGTCTTATCGCCAAACTCCTTCGTCAATTCGGTAAGAGGCTTGATTGTTGACTGCCCTGCATCCAACTGCCGTCCGCCATGATTGGAAACAATCATGGCGTCGACTCCGAGGCTGATGGCTTTCTCTGCGTCCTCAGGATTCACAATCCCTTTGATGACGAGCTTTCCTTTCCACCGATCTCGGAGGGCGGCGATCTTGTCCGGATTGAGCCGACCGGAGAACGTCTTGTTCATGAAGAGCCCGAGGTGCTTCATGCTGAGCCCCTTCGGGAGATAGGGAGTCATGGTCTTGAATTCCGGCGCACCGGCCGCCAACTGACTGAATGACCAGGTCGGATGCATCATCATCTGGATGACGTTGCTGATCGACATTTGAGGCGGGATCGAAAGACCGTTTTTGATCTCCTTGGGTCGATACGCAAAAGTCGGAGTATCGGCAAGAATGACCAAAGTCGGCAATCCCGCCGCGGCGACGCGGTCGAGCAACTTGTCCCGAAGCTCATCCTCGGCCGGATGATACAACTGAAACCATGCGTTGCCTTCGGTTAGCTCGGCAACGGTTTCGATACTGGCGGTTCCGACCGTGCTCAGAATAAAAGGCACGTTGTGATCGAAAGCCGCTTTCGCAAGAATCTCAGTCGCGCCGGGCCACATCAGCCCCTGCAATCCAATCGGCGAAATCCCAAACGGAGCATCGTAGGTTTTCCCAAAAAGCTTGGTCGACTGATCGGAGCCGGGATAATCACGCAAATACCAGGGCCTCAACTGCACGTCTCGGATCTCGCTGGTGTTTCGCTTCAAGTTGATCTCCGAATTGCAGCCGCCCTCGAGATACTCGAACGCAAAACGAGGCATCCGTTGCCGAGCTCGCTCACGAAGATGCTCGATAGATGGGTATTTGGAATTGATCACGTCACTCATGGAATTCGAATTTCGAATACGCTAAAGAATGCCCGAAGGGTTCGCAATAGCTCAAATCCACAATCGAATTTCAAAGCTCGCGATCCGATGAATCCTCTCATTTTACGGTTCGCAAATAGGCAACAATCGAAGCAACCTGTTTATCTGTCATTCCGCCAGTGAGATCCGGCATGACGGACTTCCCTTCGATGTAGCCCGCTGATTGGATCGTCTTGGTTTCGACGACGTGTTTTGCTCCTCCCATCGATAGCAGCGTGATTGTGCGCCCGTCTTCATTTTGGTTGAAGCCTTCGACAATCTTCCCGTCCTTCGTCTCAATTCGATAACTCCGAAACACATTCTCGATCGCCGCATTTGGATCGATGATCGCCATCAGCAAACCTTCGACATCCCGATTCGCGGAGCCATCAAGCGGAGGGGCGAATCCTACGCCCTTGTTCCCGATGGCGTGACAGGTAAGGCACAGGCTTTCCGTGAACAGTTTCCCTTCGGCGAGATCAGCTTGCGACATGACAGCTTCGACGGCTTTCACTCGGGCCGTAACCTTTTTCGGATCGATTGGGTTCGGGTTCTTTTCCAAAACACGATTCCACTTTGATTCCGTCATCACAGGCAGTTGTGTCTTTGTCTCCGCCATCAAGAACAGAAAATCCTGAAAGGCTCGCTGGTACGATCCATCGAGCGCGAGATACTCCCCTTTCATCCCTCGAACTTTGGTTGTCTTGGGGACAGGCTTTTGCCACTCGTGCAGCCACGCAAGGGTTTCCGGAGCGATCACGCCTTCGGCTCTCCGAAAGTAGCGAAGAACTTCGTAGCGAACCGTCCATTCCGCTTCGCCGGAAAGTTCACTCAGTAGCGGAGCCGCTATCGCTTGAGGAATCTCAAGACTCGCCAGTGCCCGGACCGCCTCGCGCCGAAGATCGGTGGCGGAATCGGTGAAGAGTTTCGACCATTGATTCGGATCAAAATGCCCCAACTCCTCCAAGGCCCATAGCGCATGGATTCGTGAGTCGATTGGCTTGTCTCTGTCGTCCAACAGAGCCTCAAGATCGGGGATCGCCGACTTTTCCTTGCGCTGGGAGATCTGATGCCACGCCGCACGCATCCCCCAGGTGCTGTCGGATTCAATCCCTGCAACCAGCTCGGAGGATGACGCATTCGTATAATCGGGAACCTCTCGTGGTTTCTGGCTCTGATGCCGAATTCGCCAGATCCGCCCATGCTCCTTATCCCGAGCCGGGTGATCCCGTGCAACCTCATTGTGAGAAATGATCCGGTTGTACCAATCGGCAATATACAGACATCCATCGGGACCAAATGCCACATAGACGGGTCGGAACATCGAATCTTCACAGGTCACAAAATCATCCTGCTTTTCAAACTTCCAGACATCGCCTTCCCCGAGCGTTGCCGACGCCGCATTGATTTTCCCGAAGATGGGATTGGCGACAAAGAACTTCTCGTGCCAGGGATCCGGGTAGCTTCCGGAACGGTCATCGCAAATCGCAATTCCTGAGAAACCGGTTCCACCCAGGGCCAATCCATCTGCAGTGGGCGGGTGAACCGGTGCCTTTGGATGAATCAAGGTCGTTCGAAAGCTAGGATAACTCGAGTCCTCCTCGAACGGCACCAGGCTGTAGCCCCAGTCATTCGCTTCATGAATGAACACTCGCCCGGTTCGGCTGTGCGCCCATGCCCAGATATTGTTCATTCCAGCACCGATGATATCGAGATTCGTGCCTTCAAAATTCATAGCAGCAATCAGCGTTCGATTGAAAGGATGTCCGTGACCGGCCGCATCCATGATCGTTCCATTGTTAAGGACACCTTGAGAAAACGTGATTCGCCCGCCTGGCATCCGGGCCAACTGATGGGGAAGCGTGTGCGTGTCCTGAACACCAAACCCTCTCAATAAAACGTCCCGCTCTTCTGCTTTACCATCTCCATCCTCATCCGGGAGAAAAAAGATCTCGGGGCCCTGGGCGACATATGCTCCCCCGGCATGGGGCAACACACTCATCGGCATCACCATTCCATCTGCGAAAATCCGAGTTGGCTGTGGTTCCCGCTGATGCGGATTGTCGATCACGACAATCCTGTCACGGCCCTTCTTCTTCCAGACATCCGAGCTTCGATCATTCGGATATTCTACGGCTGTCGTGGCCCAGAGCCGACCCGCATCATCAAAGGCGATCGAGGTTGGCTTCGCAATTCCAGTCTCTTCGCTGGCGACTAACTCGACGACAAATCCCGCCGGAACCTTGAATTTTGCCTGCTGTTCTGTCGGGGACAATGGCTCGGCGGCGAGATCGTTGCCTTCTTTGACGGAGCTCTTTTTCTTCGTTCCGCTTGGTTTGGTCGCTACGGAAGGAGTCCCTGCAGGAGCCACCGTCATTTTTTCAATGACCCGCCCGTCGGTCGGGCGAAGAGAAACATAGTCCAAACCAAACATGTATTTCCTCACGGCCTTCGGATTGGATCCTACCATTGTCACCGTGAACTTGTGGTCGCCCTTGGTCAGCATCGCCGATTCTGCCAATACCACTTCTCCAGAGTGAAGAACACCTTGGTTGTAGAGATCGATCTCACCCCCGATTTTTTTCCCATCGAGGGCGAACTGCACAATTCCGTAGTCGCGAGCCTTGGTCATCGCGACGCCGATTCGGTACTTCCCCTCTTCGGAAACAGGGAGAGCGAACTCAATTAAATCTCCCGGTTTTGCCTCTCTCCACCAGATCTGGAAATCGTCACTCCAGGTCCCTTTCCCGAGACCTTTGACCCGCTGCCTCCCCAACGAACCGGCACTCTTATTGACCTTCAGCGATTCGCCTTCCAACAGAAGGCCACTTGCTGGAGGGGCTTTCGGTTCTGACGGCTTCGATTCAATTCCCGCACTTTCTTCCTGAGAAAAACTCGAATTCGTGCCTTTCGACTTCTTGATCTGCTCAAGCCGAGCTCTCATAGCAGCCACCCGCTCCGGGTTCGATTCAATCACGTTCTCAGTCTGAGAAGGATCCGCGGCAAGATCATAGAGTTGCTCGGGAGGAGCGTCCTTCTTCAACTTCCCATCAGCAATGTCACTATTGGTTTGTCCCGCGAAATGGATCGCAGGAGGACCGCCGAAACCGTGCGATCCCACCTTAGGACTCCCAAACCCGCCGCCGCCTTTCCCGCTGATATATACCCAATTCTCCTGACGCAGAGCGACATGAGAACCCTTCATCGCGGCAAGTATCACTTCGCTTCGAATGGGCTTCTGGGAGCGTCCGGTCAATGCCGTGAGAATATTAAAGCTATCCGGTGCTTCTTCCGGTTTGAGTTCCTGCCCTGTCAATGCGGCCATCGCCGCCATCAGGTCCACACTGCAGATCAACTGATCCGACACTGAACCTGCCTTCACTTTCCCAGGCCAGTGAGCAATGAAAGGCACTCGATGGCCTCCTTCCCAGGCGTCGAATTTGAAACCCAGCAGTTCGCCATTCAACTTGTGTTTCTCCTCGATCGCAACCTGCCCGGTTTCATTAATCATTCCGCCGTTATCGCTCGTAAAAATGACAAGGGTGTTTTCGGTCAGGCTATTTTCTTCGAGCGAGGTCATGACCTCGCCAACGATCCAATCTAGCTCGTGCACGAAATCGCCGTAGAGCCCGCACTCACTTGTTCCCTGGAAACGCTTCGCGGGAGTAAATGGGTGGTGAATGTTGGTAGTTGATAGATAAAGGAAAAATGGCTTGCCCTGATTCTCTTCGATCCACTTCACCGACTTCTTCGCGAGATGAGTCCCGACTGCGTAGTCATCGTAGAGAGCATGAGCTGCGTCTGCGCCGCCGATCTGGTTGATCGCCATTTTCTCATGAATTTCCTGAGTCTTCGCCTTCTTCCCGTAAACAAATGGATCCTCCGGAACGAGACCGACAACCCGGTGGTCTTCGACATACACAAACGGCGGATGGCTGTTCACGGTGGGAACACCATAGTAGTAGTCGAAGCCCAACTCCAAAGGTCCCGGCTTCAGTTCACCGTTCCAATCGGGAGTCTTCTCGCCAAAACCGAGATGCCACTTCCCGATGCAAGCGGTCGCGTAGCCAGCGTTTTTCATGACATCGGCGATCGTTGTGCGCTCCTGATCGACCACCAATCCGGTCCGGAGAAATACAGGCTTCGAGAGGCCGCGTCGAAACGGGTATCGTCCCGTGATCAACGCATATCGCGACGGAGTACATACCGCCGACGCCGAATGAGCATCGGTAAAGCGGCGTCCCTCGTTCGCGAGTCGATCAATGTTGGGGGTCTTAAGTTTTGTCGCTCCGTAGCAACTGAGATCCCCGTATCCAAGATCGTCCGCAAAAATGACGACGACATTGGGCGGCCTCTCCTCAGCAGGACTGAAAACAGGAAGAATGAAGATCGCCGCCAGTATTACCAGAAGCTGGAGGAGTTTCATAGACTCGGCTATTTCTTCTTCTTTTTCGGAGGCTGCAGGCCCGGAAAAGAGGGTTTTTCGGGGCGAGCCTCAAGCGGATCAAAGAAGCGCATATTCGCGCCGACCTGATCATGATCTCCAATATCAGCTCTCACTTCTTCGCCAAGCGCGAGAAGATGAGCGACAGTCTCTGGATGCTCAGCGGCAACATTTACCGCCTCACCTGGATCCTCATCAAGATTGACGAGAAACGGCTTTTCAAAACCAGCCCAATCAGCAGGCGCGATGTGACTATTCCGAGAAAACCGCCCCAACCAGGGCGGGTTGGCCGGTCGAGGAAAGTGAAGCTTCCACGCTCCCTGGCGAACCGCCTGAAGACTGTTGAGAAAGAAGTAGGCAAAGAACCGATCTTCATCGGCCTTTTCGAAGTCGCCCGCAAACAGGTGAGAAATATCGATTCCATCAATCACCCGATCAGACGGCGCTTCGGCGCCAGCAAGCTTGGCGAAAGTCGGAAGTAGATCAATCGTCGCGGCTATCTTGTCGCACTCGAGACCTGAAGGAACACGGGCGGGAGCCCAGAGAATCGTGGGAACGCGGACACCGCCCTCCCAGGTGGAGACTTTTCCGCTTCGCAACTGGCCTGCCGATCCGCCGTGATCTTCTTTCGACTTCCCGTCACGGTGGTTCTTGTTCTTGATCAGCCAGGGACCGTTGTCACTGGTGAAGAGAAAGTAGGTGTTTTCAACGAGATCCAACTCCTTGAGTTTGTCGATGATTCGTCCGCAACTGTAATCGAGTTCTTCGACAGCATCGCCGTAGAGTCCGCGCGTAGACTTCCCTTTGAAGTCTGCAGAGGCATCCAGTCTCGTGTGGACCATGCTGTAGGGAATGTAGGCAAAGAAAGGCTTCTCCCGGTGTGCTTCGATAAAACTGATCGCTGCGTCGGTATGGCGCTTTGTCAGTGTCCCCATGTCGGCCTTTTTCTCGACTAGCTTCTCATTGTCATAGAGATCAACATATCGGTCGTTGCTGGAGGGGGTTCCGAAGAATGTGTCAAACCCCTGGTGATTGGGCATCAACTTCGGGTCGAAACGATCCTGGGAATGGCCCGCCATATCCCACTTCCCAAAACAACCCGTCGCATACCCTTTTGTCTTGAGGACCTCTGCAATCGTAATCTCATCGCTATGAACCACCGGGTGGATGTTCTTGATATTCCCCTTCTCAGCAACTCGAAGCGGATGGCTACCGGTCATCAACGCAGTCCGTGAAGGACCACAGATGTGCTGAGCGTAGAAGTGAGTGAAACGAATCCCTCCCTCTGCGAGTTGGTCGAGCCGAGGAGTTCGAATGTCCGGCGATCCGAAGCAGCCGAGATCGGCATACCCCAGGTCGTCGATAAAGACGACCACGAAGTTGGGCGGGCGCTGCTCTTCCGCCTCTACTGAGAGGAACGGTACGAGCGCCGTAAAGAGAAAGAGAAAGAGAATGCGCTTCATAAGCGGGCCCTGAAGTTGATAATTGCCTAGCTGGGCATATTGAAGTCAAAAACAACGACTCGTGCCAGATTCGGCACGACGATGTCTTTCACTTTTTCATGATGCGCATGCGGCAAATACGAATCGCGTGCTTCCGGGCTTTCGAAGGTCATGATGAATCCGTGAGTGTATTCATCATTGAGTCCCTCCGCAGAATCGTAAGGACCGTAGTGAAAATCGAGGAGACCTGGAATCGATCCCACCATTCCTTCCATGGCGGTGAAGCATTCGTCGATGGTGGCCTCTGAAGTTCCTTCGTTGAACTGAAAGCATCCGTAGTGTTTGACTTGTGGCATGGTATTAATTGGGGTGGCTCAACAGGGTAGAGCGAGTGACCTAACCCTGTTCAGTGGTAGACTTGATAGGATTACTTTTTGAGATTCTTGAGAAGTGCTTGAGCGCAGGCCTCGGAGAAAGCGGGATCGTTGATCTCTGCATCGACTTCGATCAGCTCCACGGTATCGGAGAGGTTTTCCTTGATCGCCGAAAACAGGGCTGCATCCGCAGTTGGATCATAAAAGGACTGGCCTTCCGCGCTGATGATACTGATCGCTTTGGTGGGAAGCAGAACGGTGACAGGCGCCGTGTAGGCGTTTACTTTTTCAGCGAGAACCTTGCCCAGTTCAGCGCACTCCTCCGGAGTCGTCCGCATCAGCGTGACCTGCGGGTTGTGAATGTAAATGTTCCGACCTTCGTATTTCTCCGGCAGCGTGTCTCGCTCACCAAAGTTCGCCATGTCGAGACAGCCGGGCGTCACGATCGCTGGAACTCCCGCTTTCCCTGCCGCATCGAGCCTTGTTGGCCCGGCGCTCAATGTTCCTCCGACCAGTTCGTCGGCCCACTCAGTCGTGGTGATATCGAGAACGCCAGAGATCATACCGTCCTCAATGAGCGTCTCCATCGTCTTGCCACCTGTTCCCGTGGCATGAAACACGAGCACTTCGTAACCCGCTTTCTCGAGGATGGCGCGAGCGGCATCGACGCAGTCGGTCGTGTTGCCAAACATGCTCGCCGCAATGAGTGGCCGGTCATCGTCGTCCTCTGCCATTTCCCATTCCGCCATTCCGCAGATCGCGCCGACGGCGCGGGCAAAAATCGTCTTCGAAATGCGGTTCAACCCTGCCACATCGACAATACTGGGAATCATCGTGATGTCTTTCGAACCCACGTAGTGCGCTGTGTTCCCGCTTGCCAGGGTCGACACCATCACCTTGGGAAACCCAACAGGCAGACCGCGCATCGCTCCGGAACCCAATGCGGTTCCACCGCCGCCACCGAGTGAAAGGATTCCATCGATCTTCCCCTCTGCCGCGAGCTTCGCTACCAGTTTGGGAGCGGCTTCACTCATCGCGGTGACGCATTCTCCCCGATCCTGTTTTGCCATGAGTGCCTCAAGGTCGACACCGCCAGCAGCAGCGACATCAAAACGTGTGATGTCCGGTTGAACGGTCGGCTCCGAACCGGTTCCTACATCGATCAAGAGAGACGTATGACCATTCTGGCGAATGAGATCTGCCACAAAAGCATGTTCCTCGCCCTTCGAATCTAGCGTCCCAAGGACGGCGATAGTCTTCTTACAATCGTTCATTTTTCTACGAGGTGCGCTTTACGGGAATCGCTTTGAATTCTTTTGTCAGGTTGGTCAGCGAATCCTCGACCGCCATCCGCTCGAGGCTTGATGCACCTACGAATCCCACCGCATCGGTTCGCTCGTTTATATAAGCGGCATCGCTCGGTGTCGCGATCGGACCGCCATGGGAAAGGTAAATGACATCATCGCGAACGGAATTTCCGGCATCTATGATGGCCTGTGTCGCGACTGCTGCATCATCCAGGGTCATTGCAGCACTGGTCACTCCAATCGAGCCCCCAACCGTGCAACCGACGTGGGCAATGATGACATCGGCACCGGCTTCCGCCATTGCCTTGGATTCTTCTGGGGAGGCGACGTAGACGATCGAGAAAATGTCCATCTTTCGCGAAAGAGCCACCGTTTCTACTTCCTTGTGAGTCCCCATTCCGGTCTCCTCGAGCTGCTGACGAAAGTCACCATCAATGATCGAGTGAGTCGGGAAATTGTTCATGCCCGAGAATCCCATCGCCTTGACCTGCTGCAGCCAGTGCCACATTCGACGACGAGGATCGGTGCAGTGAACTCCACAAATCACGGGGATTTCCTCTACCACGGGAAGCACCTCGTATTCTCCAATCTCCATGGCAACCGCATTGGCATCGCCGTAGCCCATCATTCCAGCAATGGAGCCGTGCCCCATCATGCGATAGCGGCCTGAATTGTAGATGATAATGAGATCAGCGCCGCCCTTTTCGATGAACTTGGCGCTAATACCAGTTCCTGCACCGGCGGCAATAATCGGCTCGCCCTTGGACAAGGTGTCCTGCAACCGTTCAATAACTTCTTCACGAGTGTAGGGGTTACCCACCCCAGTCCATGGATTTGGCATAGACCGCATTGAAAGCGAGCCAGACGAACATGGCAATCCTTTCCTGATTTTTAAGATCCTCCTCCTCCTATCGAAAAAACACACTCAATCACGTCTCCCGGAAATGGGTGAGCCGGCTGGCGAATACCGTTCCGGCGCAATAAAACTGGATGCCATCACTATTGATCCATCAGTTTGAGTATTGCCTCACCAAATCCCTCTCCGATTCCGAGATAGGTTGTGGGACTCCCCAAGTAATGAAAAGGATAGTCAGATCCTACTTTTTCCCACTCCTCGATGTTCTGCTTCCAGCCCTTGGAAAATACCGCGTCAGCTTTTACGTCCCAGTATTGATCCGTCTCGACGACAGCGACATTCCCCTTGAATTCAGGCAGAGAAGCAGGTGCCGCCTGGTTCTTCTTAAACTCGTCACGTTTTTCGTTCGGCTTTGCTGGATCGGTCCCACCGACTCCCAACTGGCCGATCACGACGGGCATCTCGGGAACCTTAAGGTCTTTTCTCACATCGCGAATAAAGTGGGCCATGTTCTCGGAATAAGCGGCGACATAGTCCGCGTTCACCATGTCATTCCAGCCCTGGAACCAGACGAGCCCTGCGATCTCGGGCTTGTGGTCAGCCAGCTCAGGAAACAACGCGCCGGGATCCTCCATCGCCATTCGAACCTCCTCCAGCATGAGCCGGTAAAAGTGCCCATAGCTCTCTTCGATGTCTTTTTGAGTTGTCTCAGGACGCTTGCGCTGGGCCTTTTCTAGATCATTCGCAAGGACTTCCGCTGCTGGAAGCCCGGAACTCGGAGATCGAAAGTCACGGAAGAGACTCTTTCCGCCCCATGCTGGCTTGATGAGAAGGACCGGTTCATCGATCGCATCTCCTACCACACGACCAAAATTCAGCTCAGGTCCAACTCGGTCCTTGCTCCCAAATCCGACAGTGAGCGGACCTTTCCGATCGAGAAATTTGATCCAGACATCGTCTCGAACTACCCATTCTCCTTCACTCGTCCGGAGATCGGAGTAGAGCTCCTCGTATTCAGTCTGCTGGGCTTGGTAGTCCATCAGGGACACCTTGGCTTTGCCTTCCATATTGGATTGTCCTGTGAGAATGAAGATCTTCACTGTCTCCGCACCAAGAAGTATGGGTCCGAAGAGTAGGGCGAAAGTGAGGACGGACAGAATTGGAAAGGCGGGCTTCATGGTCGGAAGCGTAACACAAAGGACTAGCTCGCTGTCGATTCCACAATCGAGTGAATCGCAGTTCTGGACCGAGGTCAGTTTCTCGTCCTCGGAGGAGGCAGATAGAATTAGCCCTATCGTGGCATTCATCCGTCACCCCTTTCCCCTTGCCTCCCTTGGTTCGAGCTGGTTCAGTCCCGTCATGATTCGAAGTCTTTCGTCACTCATCCCCGCTATCACTCTGGGCCTTAGCCTGCTCCACGGATTCTCCTCGACCAGTGCGGCGGCTGAATCCAAGCCGAACTTTGTCATCATCTTTACGGACGACCAGGGGTATGGTGACCTCGGGTGTTTTGGATCAACGAAGATCAAAACACCAAACATCGACCGGATGGCCGTGGAGGGTCGCAAATTCACCAATTTCATGGTCGCGTCTCCGGTTTGCACTCCTTCCCGAGCCGCTCTTTTGACAGGTTGCTATCCGAAGCGAATCGGAATGCATCAGCACGTTCTCTTCCCTTCCTCGACCAAGGGGCTCAACTCAACGGAATATACCATCGCCGATCACTTCAAGAGCCAGGGCTACGCCACGGCAGCTTTTGGAAAATGGCATCTCGGCCATCACCCCGAAACACTTCCCCAGCAAAATGGTTTCGATACCTACTACGGAATCCCCTATTCAAACGACATGAATCATCCCGATAACAAGGGCAAGCCAAAGGGCGGACCCGATGGGATGGACATTCTCTGGAACGATCCGGAGTCCACCCTCACCAAGTGGAAAACGCCGCTGATGGAGAACGAAAAGATCGTCGAACTCCCTGTCGATCAGCGCACCATCACTCGCCGCTGCACCCAGAAGGCCATTGAGTTCATCAAGGACAACCAGGAAGACCCGTTCTTCGTCTACGTGCCCTACTCGATGCCTCACATCCCCCTCTATGTTCCTGAGGACGTGCGCGACCCGAATCCGCTCAATGCCTACACCAACACGATCGAGCACATCGACACCGAAGTGGGACGGCTCATGGATACGATTCGTGACCTCGACCTCTCCGCGAATACCTACGTGATCTACACGACCGACAACGGCCCGTGGCTTACCTTCAAGCATCACGGCGGCAGTGCTGGCCCGCTCCGGGAAGGCAAAGGCACGACTTTCGAAGGTGGTCAGCGAGTACCTTGTGTCATGTGGGCACCCGGCAAAATTCCTGCGGGAACGGAGTGCGACGAACTCACAGGCACGATTGATCTTCTTCCCACAATCGCAGCCCTGACAGGAACCCCACTTCCCTCTGATAACAAGATCGATGGACTCGACGTCTCGGCTCTTTTGACGAGCGATGCAAAGTCTCCGCGTAATGAGTTTCTCTACTACACTTCCCGAGGGGAGCTTGATGGCCTTCGCCAAGGAAAGTGGAAGCTGCTCGTCAAGAACAAGAGAAAACGTCGCAATGCAAAAGCGGATTGGAAAGCTCCGGCTCCTGAAGTCCTTCTTTTCGATCTTCTCGCCGACATGGGCGAACAGACAAACGTGGCTGAAGCCAATTCCGAGGTAGTCGTCAAGCTTACCTCCCGAATGATTGAGTTGGACGCAGAGATCACAGAAAATGCCCGCGCGCCTTGGATGAAGCCTGAATAGGCCTCCACAGGATTTACGGGCTTCCTTCTGCTTGATTGCGTTTTAGCAGGTTGCGTCAACCCACCTCAAAGTGGGTCTTTGACATCAGCCCCACATTCATGGGTTGCGCCGCCGGAGATGGAGATCACGCGAGAAATCGGGCGACACGATCTTCCATTTCAGCCAAATGAGCGGATCATTCTTCAGTGGGTTTATCCTGAGCGCGGAGCTGATGAAAAAACCAATCTTATCCTCGTCTACTATCTCGACAGGAAACGAAGAAAATGGATTATGGGAGGACCACGAAGTTCCGATGACTCCGTGACTGAATTGGGATGGTTTTTGAAGTTGGACCAAAGCCTCATGGAGGAGTGCATGATACGCCTTTCGTCTGAAGAGCAAATCACCGTCAGCGGCATCACGATTCAACAAGGCCATCAACTTAGGCTGCGAACCCTTAAGTCCTCTGACCTTGAGTTGGGAGAAGCAGTATCGCCTCTTACGTCGAGGGTTAAGCGGGACGAAAGCAAATCGAGAGCTTCCGATGCCCTCTAGATTCTTGAGTGGCGGCTTGCCCCGAACGAATGAACCTACGAAGGGGGAACAAGACAGAAGAGGCAAGCCTCACCCACATCGAGTCGATTGACTTTCCTGATTAGAATTCCTAGCATACCTCCGACGTTGCGCTCCCATTTTGGGCTGGTACCTCCCGAACGTTGGGCCAAGAAATTCTCATAGGATAATCTGATGAAAAAACTCTACTTCCTACTATTCCCATTAGCCATATCAACTATTGGTTTCGCGCAGTCAGACGGGCATTCTAAAACCTCCTTGGAAGATGGAACCGCCTATCATATTGAATTTAAGATTCGTCCGGAACTAAAGGAGGTAGATGCCAATGGAGACGGGGTCTTGACGATTGGCTCCAAAGATAAAGTCGGTTCCTACGCGCAATCAGACCACAACAAAGACGGTCATGTGACCCCTGAGGAAATCGCCGAAGGCGTGCCGCATCGAGGTGCAAGGGAAGTGTATCGAAATTTGGTTTACAAAAGAGTCTCTGGGGAAACGCTGCTGATCGATGTCTACCTACCAACCAAAGGAGATGGCGGCGGATACCCGCTTATTTATCATACTCACGGTGGTGGTTGGGGTGGCGGGGACAAAGACAGCAGAGGCCGGCGCAAAACAATGTTCGAAACGTTTCTCACGGCCGGCTATGCCGTAGCGAGCGTCCACTACCGTTTGGTTGTCCGGGATGATCCCGAGAATCCTAACACCATGGAACATTGCGTTGTCGATTCGAAGGACGGGTTGCGGTTTCTCAAGAAGCATGAAAGCAGATTCCAACTCGATATGGATCGTGTTGTGACCTTCGGTGGCAGCGCTGGAGGGCATCTCGCGATGATGCTGGCACTAACGAGTCCGAAAAAATTTGAGGGTGATCCACTATTGAAAGACTACATCGTGAACCCTGTAGGATTTATCACCTTGTTTGGCCCAACAAGCTTCATGGACCCCTCACTTTTCCTTTCCGGGATTGACGGAGCAAGGCAGCTCGACGGCAGGCGTTTTGCAGAGAGAATGATCAAAGGCGCCAAGGCGACCATCTATGAAAGAGCGGAGGAACCTCTTCGAGGCATGATGAAAAAGATAAGCCCAGTCACCTACCTGAGAAAGGACAGTCCGCCAATTTTATCCATTCATGGTGACCGTGACATTTTAATTCCGAAGCAGCACTATGCCTTCCTAAAAGAATCCGCAGACAAGATCGGTGCCCGAGTCGAAGTCGTGATCGTAAAAGGGGCGGGCCACGGCTTTTCCGGTGAAGGAGTATCCCCGACTCAACCAGAGATATTCGAGATCATGGGTCGCTTTGCACAACAATTCTAGAATCGCGGGCATCTATTACTCTATTGCTGTAGCCCTCAACGTTCTGGAACCTCGCCATCTTGCTCCATTGGCGGGTGCATTCAATCCCCAACACTTGATTCAATCCGAGCCCGAACAAGGCAGTGCCGAACAACCGGCTCCCCCTTCTGTGTCGAAATGATTGCCGTGGCTGAAGCTCTCGTGAGGGTACGGCGGAAACCAGTCGTACTCGAGATCTAGCAATGCGGTGATGGCAAACCTGATCACAATTGCTTCAAGTTAGGAATGCAGTCGTCCCTGCAGGATACAACACTGGATCACTTCGGAGACCTTTACTCCTTTTTCGCAAATTCCTTCCAGAGCTTCTCGAGCCTCTCTTCACTGACTTCGCCATCGGTCACCACATAGCGATAGCGTGACACATAGGGTTTCCCACCTTTGATCTGAAAAGGCTCTTCGACCATGGGAGCCCAGACAAAATAGGGCATTTTCGGATGAAGCCTCACCCACTGTGGGGCTCGGAAATTGTCGGGGTGACACATCACGGTGACTCCAGCAACATCGCCATCGACTGGCCCCGCCATCGTCACCCAGCGAGGGCGACTGTGGTTGCCTTCAATCCGGTCGAGCCCCTCGTCGGTTCTTAGAATGACGTCAGACCGCCCTTCGTCTTCTGCCAACAGCCACTGCGAGCTTCCCCGAATCGCCATGCCGCCATAATGATATTTCTCGATCGTGATTGGCGTTTCGGTTTGCTGCCGCTGGACGGCCTCAATATCGAAGAGGAAGAGATCCTCCCCCGCATCTCGTGCTGTAATTTTCCAGGTCTCTTTGATCGCAGGCGTCAGGGTTCCATCCTTGGATCGAGCGTCCCAGAGATGCTCGACGACCAACTCACATCTCTCCCGCCCTCCAATGGACTTGAGATTACGATGATACGCGACCGTCCCCTTCTCCAGTTTTTGATTCCAGAATTCGGCCTTTTGTTTTCCTACCTTTGTTTTCGTCCACGCAAAAAAGAGCCCATGCTGATGCTTGTGATCCGGAGAGTAGTCCCCAGTGACGACCTTTCCTGCAGGAGAATAGAGAGGATGGATATATCCCGAACGAGTGTAAATCGGTTCGTGATTTTCAGCCTCCTCCGTTGGGACCTTGTTGTAGGCAAAAATAACTTTCTCGCCGCGTTTGACGAGAATGCGGGCATCGTCCGAAACGATTCGCATGAGTGGCCCATCATCGGCGGAAACGAGTCCAACGAAAGCCATGAAAAGTGAAATTCCTGCAATTTGCGGGGTCAGCCTGTGATACATATTCCACCTTTTACCTTTTCCTTTCGATGATTTCACGTCTTATTCCGGTATGAGCGATCTTTCCCACATACGCGAAGACGGATCAGCAGCCATGGTCGACGTCTCGGGTAAACCTGTTCAGCGTCGCGAAGCGGTCGCCGAGGGGCGGATCCAACTCTTGCCAGCCACTGTCGCAGCCATCACCGAAAGCGAGCTACCGAAAGGAGATGTGCTCGCGGTGGCACGCATCGCAGGGATCCAGGCTGCCAAAAAGACAGCTGACCTCATTCCGCTGTGTCACCAACTCCCTATTGCCAAAGTTGCGGTAGACTTTGAAATCGAAGAAGACGGCATCCGAATTTCTGCCACCGTTCGCACCGATGCCAAGACCGGCGTTGAGATGGAAGCACTCACCGCCGCCAGCGTTGCTGCCCTGACGATTTACGATATGTGCAAAGCCGTCGACAAGGAGATGCGGATCGAAGGAGTCGCACTTCTGAAGAAAACGAAGGAAACGACCTAGCTAGCATTGCCACCAATCAGGTGGTAGGTCGCGAGAAGCGAAAAGAAGAAGAGGGCGAGAAACACCGGAATGCCAGTATAAGCCAGGATATGCATCTTATCGGTCCTCAGCTTTTCCGTGGGATACCCAGGGAACACGGTACTTCCGAATTTCAGGTTGATTCTCGCGTAGAGAGAAGCGCTCGCAAAGGCCAGCAGACACAGCCCGACAAAAATCTGAGCTGGCACCGGCATCGTTTCAAAAACTATCGATAACCGCTTCCACCATTCCATAATACAAGATGATTTGCCCTACGAGTGACTCACGGCGACCTGGCGTGATTCGCCGAGGCCTTCGATCCCGAGTTCAACAACATCCCCTTCTTTCATGTACTGGGGCGGATTGAATCCCATTCCCACTCCTGGAGGCGTTCCGGTGGAAACGACATCACCAGGCTCAAGACTCATGAACTCGCTCAGGTAACTGACGAGATGGGCAATGCCGAAAATGAGCTTACTGGAGTTCCCCTGCTGCTTCGTCTCTCCGTTGACCTTCAGCCACATCGAGAGGTTTTCGGGATCTGAGATTTCATCGGAAGTGGCTAGGAACGGACCGATCGGAGCAAATGTATCGCAGCTCTTTCCTTTGACCCACTGTCCGCCGCGTTCCAGCTGGTAAGCTCTCTCGCTGTAGTCATTGTGAAGAACGTAGCCGGCAACATGATCTAAAGCTTCCTCCTTAGAGACATAAGAAGCTTTTTTACCAACAACAAAGGCGAGCTCCACTTCCCAGTCAGTCTTCTCACTTCCACGGGGAATGGTCACAGAATCATTCGGTCCTACAATAGCACTGGTTGCTTTAAAGAATACAATCGGCTCCTTCGGGATATCCATACCTGCTTCTTCCGCATGGTCGGAAAAATTCAATCCGATACAAATCAGTTTCCCGGGTCGAGCTACAGCAGATCCAAGGCGAGTATCCGCACTGATCCGGGGAGCGGAAGCTTCATTGGTCCCAAGCCAACTGCTCAAACGATCGAGATGAGACGGATCAGCGAAGAACTCAGTGTTCCAATCCATTCCGAAACCCGACGCGTCGATTCGAGATCCATCTTCTAACTGCACCCCCGGCTTTTCCTGTCCTGGTTCTCCAAAACGAATCAATTTCATGGCGCGACCCTAGCGACGGGTCAGCAGCTCGTCAACCGAACTCAGAGCATTCTCCTCCTTCTAGCGAAGGGAAAGCGCTGTCGATTCGCTTGAAACGGGAATTGATTCCCACAAATCGGGTGAGAAGTAGTCACGGCTGAAATCCTCTTCGTCCGCGGTGGTGAAATAGAGATGACCGCGATCAAACAGCTGCTCCGGCTGATAGAATTCCGCAACTTCGGCAACGGGCGACAGGCTTTCTCTCTCGATTTTATCCTGCAGGGTCGACTCTATGACATACTGACGATCCTCGACCCGAACCACGACCCAGGCATGCTGGCCAATGTTTCCGTTCCAACCGATTGCGACCCGAGCGTCAAATCCCGCCGAAAGTAGCGCGTCAGCGAGGAGGAGCGAAGTGTCCTCACAGTCACCCGCTTTCTCGTTCCACGTTTCTGCGGGAAATTTCCAGACTTCTCGTTGCGACGAGCGATGATGGTCAAGCTCATACTCGCAACGATCTGCAACGATCTGCCACATCGCGAGAATTCGATCCTCGGAAGAAGCAGTTTTCCGGACCGACTCTTCCTCAATTAATTCGAAGCTCTCAAAGAAATCAGAAGCGCGCCGAACCTGCCCCTGTGTGTCGAGAGCAAGAACGTCGAAGGGAAGATCACAGTAGGGGCAGGAAAGAATGAGGGTTCGCGATTCTTTCTCCAATTCCAGAGCATGAATCTCACCACAATGGGGGCACTGATTGAAAAACTTCCCTCCTCGCTCGTTGGCTTCGGTTAAAGAAAAGCGAGGGATGCGGCGCGACATCACAGCGAGAGCCCCATACCTCCGACCCGAAGTAAAGACCGCTGTATTGATCGTGTTAAAGTCGGAATTTGACCATGCTGTCCATTGGCTCAGGTTGGCCAAGAGCGATTCTCGATCCGTTGCGGTTACCAGGTTAGCTGCAAGATATTGTGCTCCAGGAAATTTCTCCTGAACACTTTCGAACACCTGATCGAGTTCGACCGTTTCGGGATCAGGATGAGCGTGAATTAACTCGTGAAGCATTTCCTGAATCGACTCGTCACCCCTGACTTGCGGAACACCAAGAGGCACCCTCAATCGATTGACCGAAGCCATCGCATCGGATCGGAAGACCTGCTGGTAAGCCGCATCGACCTCAGGAAGCGGAAACAGAAACGCCATGACGTCCACCTTGCCGGACAGCTGCAGTCCCGCGGAAAGGGCGATGGCAGCGGCGAAAAAAACTCCGCCGGAGCAAAATATGCTTCGGATCATCCGGTGTCTGTTGTGTTTGTGTGTGTAACCGGAAAAGATTCTCACCCTCCTCCGACGCGTTAAAGCGAATTATGGAAATTATAAACTCCAAACTACCCACCGCGCAAACTATTTTAAACTTACGTTTCCGAAAAAGCGATCTTTTTAGCAATCTGAAGCATTTTCCAGACAAAAACCAATCGTGTCTGCTTCTGAAAGCGCAAACCTGACATGGCTCTCCTATTCCGCTATCAGAGCGAGCTGCTCCAAATCGCTTTTCATGACTTCGAGCCAATCCCCTTCTTCCGGTCGATTGGCAGCCTGACTCACGACGACGCTTTCCAGGCCGAACGCCTTGACCTTTTCTCGATTTTCATCAGTCGGAACATCCTCCCAGATCATCCATTTCGCGGAATACTTGGCGAGAATCGCTTTCAGCTCCGCTTCGTTTTCCGCCGTGATTTTCATTTCCGGCTCCCACACAAGCGACTCGATCTTGAATCCGTATGCTCGCGACAGGTAATGATAGATCGGGTGTGATGCCACCAACGGCGTATCTCCGACTCTCTCACCAATGGATAAGGCAGTCTCGTGCAACTGTTCCAAGTCTCCTATTAACTCCGCGAGGCTCTGATCGATCTGGCCTGATTCTGCCGGCTTCATCGCCCGAAACCGCCGCGCGATTGCTTTGGCTTGCACCGCTGCCTGGCTGAAATCCATCCAGGTCGTGAACGCGATACCACCATGAGAGTGAGCCTCTCCATCGCCATGGGAATGAAGATCTCCATTGGTCTTGATAAACTGGTCTCGAATCTCCCTGGTCGTATCAACAATTTTCGAAGAAGGAAGCGACGCGTGATGCATCCACTTTGAATATGTGGCGCCGTTTCGAAGAATGATATCAGCCTGCTGAAACGCAATAAGGTCATCGTCTCCCGGTTTCCAGAAAGCCGGATCCACGTCGGGAGCGACTCGGTATTGGATCGAAAATGAATCCGTCGCGATGCGTTCTGCAAAGTAGAAAATCGGATAGTTGGTAGCTTGCACCACGAGGGGTTTTGCGAGCCCGCTCAGAGGAAGAATACCAAGAAGACCGAATGCGAGAAGGAGTCGGTTGCACATTCGGAAACATCCCCTTCACTCCCCTTCCTTCAACTAGCTTGATTACGCATGAAGTCTGCCACCTGCGCAAAAAACGCAGTCAGCAGTTCCCTGGCTTCGCCATCCAACTCGATCGCATCCATGGCTTCTGACATACGCTCAAGCCAGTGATCTCGTTCTTTCTCTCCAATAGCGAATGGCATATGCCTCATTTTCAACCGGGGGTGTCCCCGCTCTTTGATATAGCGATCAGAGAGCCCAAATCGAAACAGGAGAAAATCGTAGAGTCGCTTTTCAGCGCCTTCCCAATCGCTCTCCGGATACATCGGGGCAAGGATTTCGTCTTCTCGTACCTCCTTATAAAATGCAGCTACGAGACGTTGGAACCCCTCTTCACCAAGCGCTGATACGACTATTTCTTCCATTTTCACAGCTAACTGTACAAATTCCCCACGATCACCTACCCTATTGCAGCTTGATTTCCACTACTGGCATCGAAATACTTCACAACATCTCTGAACGCAACGATCCGAATGAAACCCTCTCTTACTGCCTTTCTCCTCGCCCCTCTGTTCTTTGTTACTTCGGGAGCTCATGCGGATCATCATGACAAGAAGCTTTATCCGGATCTCGTCGCACCCGTCCTTGTGGCAAAGTGCGCAGGTTGTCACGGTGAAGAAAAACAAAAAGGTAAGCTGCGTGTCGATACGCTCGAAGCCATTCTCAAAGGGGGCAGTGAAGGCGAATCGGTGATTCCAGGAAAAATAGATGATAGTTCTCTGATCCAGCGGGTCTACCTTCCAATTGATGACGACGAGCACATGCCTCCCGAAGATAAGGAGCAGCTCACCAAAGAGGAAGCTGCCGTTCTTGCTTTCTGGATTCAGTCTGGCGCCAAAGCGGATGCAACAATCGGTTCGCTGGAGCCGGACGAAAAGACTTCCGCTTCGATCGCTCACGTGCTTGGCAATCTTCCCAAAGCAGAAGCCAAGACCGCAGTCGCTGACGTCCCGAAGCGGGACGAGGCCATGGAGAAACTCGTCAATGAAACGATCGGCAGCATCGAAAAATCGGGAGCCTCACTGATGAGTATTGCTCAAGACACGCCAGAACTTCGCTTTAGTGCTTTGAATGTGGCAAAGGAGTTCGGCGACGATGGATTAACTCCGCTGAAACCGATTTCCGGTGAGATCAAATGGATGGATCTCGGTCGCACACAGGTCACCGATAGCGGACTTGCCTACCTCAAGGGAATGGTTTCACTGACTCGCCTCCACCTCGAGAATACGGAAATCACCGATGCGGGTCTCGATCATCTTAAAGGCCTCTCCAATCTTGAGTATTTGAATCTCTATGGCACCGGGGTAACGGATGCCGGAATGCAAAAACTGGCAGGTCTCAAAAATCTGAAAAAGGTGTTTCTCTGGCAGACCAAAGTCACTGATGGTGGAGCCGAAAAACTGGTTGCGGCAATTCCCGGTCTTGATGCCAACATGGGCTGGAAAGCAAGTGCGCCAGTCAAGGTCGTCTCCAAAGAGGCAAAGCCTGAGCCAAAGCCTGAGCCCAAGTCAAAGCCTGAGCCCAAGTCAAAGCCTGAGCCCAAGTCAAAGCCTGAGCCCAAGTCAAAGCCTGAGCCAAAGCCAGCTCCCTAACTCCCTGCTCCTGCAGCTCACCAAAATTTTGACAAGGTCCTTGCCGAATTAAAAGCAACGACCGATCAGGCGGCGAAGAAGTCTGAAGCCGCGAAGAAGGCCTTCAACGAAGCCATTTAGGTGGTCGAAGGTGCGACCACCAGAGCAGAAGCACTCAAAGCTGAAGCCGAGAATCCCGCCAAAGTAGCTGCCGAAACAAAAGCAGCACTGGATCAACTCCAAAAGGCGGCGGCGAGCAAAAATAGTATCCGCCTCTCCCGCTAAACGGGATTAGTTCACTGAAGTGATTTCTTCATCCGGGCGACACTGAGATCAAGCGCCCGCATGTGATTCCGAGTCAGCTCGAGAGTGTCATTGAGCTCATTCAAAGCAGCAAGAGCTGCCACAGCGGGAAGATGATGGAATTCATTGCCACTATCGGAAGATTGAAACTCCACCACGTTCGCTTCCTCCTCTTCCTCAGCCTCTGAACCAAGTGATACCAGGGCACGACTGACTCGACTCTCAATCCGATCGACTCGCTGCTCGATGCTTGATTTCAGTTCCTCAGCATGATGACCGAGCTTGTTTTCCAGCAGAAGCATCCGCGATTCCAACTGATCTCTCGCGCCAAGTGAGCCTGAGGCATCTTCAACAGAAGTCGATGGCACTTCGCATGCATCTGAGCCAGTAGAGAATGGAATACGAATCATGGACTGTTCTAAACTAAGCGGAGAATATCAGAAATTTCATAAACATCAATAATTAAAGTAAGTTTAATATCAGCTGGTGCCCAAAAGGGTATTCATACTGAGTCCGCTCGAATTCTTCCCAAAAAAGTTGCTCCATCCAGTCTACTTTGCATGAACCCTGCTCCGCAAGAATGAGCACTTTGAAGTGCATTTTCGATACGAGCATCGCAGTCACGAGGCTTGACTTCGAAGCAATTCATTCGAGTATGCGCCCGAACACTGATTCAACAAAAACTGGAACCTGATGAGAGTTGCTTTCCTTACCGCCGGCGGAATCGCCCCCTGTCTCTCCGCTTCGATCGGAGGCTTAATCGAACACTACAACAAGATCGCCCCTGATGCCGACCTCATGGGATATCTCAATGGATACCAAGGTCTTCTTCTTGGAAAATCCTATCATTTTCCGAAAGAGGTTCGCGCCAACGCCTCGATTTTCTACAATTTCGGCGGTAGTCCCATTGGAAACAGCCGGGTCAAATTGACCAACGTCGAGGACTGCACAAAGCGAGGCCTTGTGAGGCCCGGTGAAGAACCCCTCAAGGTCGCAGCCGACAGACTCATCAAAGACGGCGTCGACATCCTGCACACTATTGGTGGCGACGACACGAACACCACTGCAGCTGACCTCGCCGCATACCTCCACGAAAACGGATATGAACTGACTGTGGTGGGTCTGCCCAAGACGATCGATAACGATGTCTTCCCCATTAAGCAGACCCTTGGAGCATGGACTGCAGCTCACCAGAGTGCGCGTTTCTTCCGCAATGTAGCGAACGAAAATACGACAAGTGCGCGGCAGCTTATTATTCACGAGGTGATGGGGCGCCACTGCGGGTGGCTCACGGGACGAGCAGCCTACGAATACCATGAAAGCCTTCACCAGTATGACTGGTTGCCTGAGGCCCTTCTCAACCAGGTCCGTTGGGATGTCGATGCAGTCTGGGTCCCGGAAATGGAGATCAACCTCGATTCAGAAATCGAGCGCCTTAATGACAAAATGGATAAACACGATAGCGTGAACATCTTTCTCAGCGAAGGAGCTGGACTCGATAACATTATCGCGGAGCTCAAAGCGCAAAGCAAAGAGCCAGCCAAAGACGCCTTCGGTCACTACCGCCTCGACGATGTTAACGTTGGAAAATGGTTTGGTGCCCAGCTCCAGGAAAAGCTTGGAGCTGAGAAGTTGCTGATTCAGAAGAGCGGATACTTCGCCAGAAGTGCCGCACCGAACGAAGACGATCTTGAGTTGATCAAAGCCAGCGCCATCCATGCCGCCGAAGCAGCACTCCGCGGAGAAAGCGGTGTCGCTGGACTCGACGAAGACAACGGAGACGTAATGAGCACGATCGCGTTCCCTCGCATCAAGGGAGGAAAGCCGTTCGATATCGACGAGAGCTGGTTCACCAATCTGCTCGAAAAGATTGGTCAGCCCAAAGGGCAGCGAATCGAGGCGCATTGACCTCACTGCTCTTCCGGTGAAAAGCTTTAACTGATTCTCCTTTCAAAAAGTAACCCCCGGTGAGTGGCGTATACTGTGGAAAGAGTGAATCGGTTTTCCCTCGTCCTGCATGAAGTGTCGAGCCGAGCGCTTGACACGTGAGAACACGCGTTTACATTCCGCCGCCTCCGCGCTGAGGCTGCCTCTACACGCGATTTCGCCTCACAGTGTCAGCCGAAAAGTCCCTGACTGAATGGCGCTCCGGACTAACAGGACAACAACCCCTTTCCTAAAACAACACAAAGGAATCATGGCTACGAAGAAAACCGCAAGAAAAACAGCTACCAAAAAGGCAGCAAAGAAAGCAGCTCCGAAAAGAGTAAGCTCCAAAAAACTAGTCTACTTTTTCGGCGGCGAAAAAGCGGATGGCAACGGAACACAGAAAGCCCTCCTCGGAGGAAAAGGTGCCAACCTCGCTGAGATGGCACTGATTGGACTTCCTGTTCCTGCTGGGATGACCATCACCACTGAGGTCTGCACTCACTACTACGAAAACGGACGCAAGTGGCCTGCTGATCTTCAGAAGCAGATCGAGCTCAATATCTCCAAGATCGAAAAGGTCATGGGCGCCAAGTTCGGCGACCTTGAGAACCCACTTCTTCTTTCCGTTCGTTCCGGTGCTCGCGAGTCGATGCCAGGAATGATGGACACGATCCTCAACCTCGGAATCAACGACGACGTTGTTGAGGCTCTCGCAAAGAAGGCCAACAACGAAGCTTTCGCATACGACAGCTATCGCCGCTTTCTCCAGATGTATGGTGAAGTGGTCATGGGCGTTCACCAGAAGGCGAACGAACACCGCGATCCTTTCGAGGCCATCCTCGACAAGGCAAAAGCAAAAGAGAAAGTTGAGAACGACTCTGAACTTTCCGTAGCCGCTCTCAAGGGCATCGTGGAAGCCTTCAAGAAGCTCATCAAGACCCGCTCGGGTAAGGACTTCCCTCAGGAGCCAATGAAGCAGCTCCAGGGATCTGTTGATGCTGTTTTCAGTTCATGGCAGAATGACCGCGCGAAAGTTTACCGCCAGAAGTACGGCATCCCTGCTGAGTGGGGTACCGCTGTAAACGTTCAGGCAATGGTCTTCGGTAACACCGGAAAAACTTCTGGAACCGGCGTTGCGTTCACTCGTGACCCAGCCACCGGAGAGAACGTTTTCTACGGTGAGTATCTCGTCGACGCTCAAGGCGAAGACGTCGTTGCTGGAGTTCGCACACCTAAGCAGGTCGCTCAAATGGCGAAGGACCTTCCTTCCTCACACAAGCAGCTCCTCAAGATCCGTAAGGTTCTCGAAGCACACTTCAAAGACGTTCAGGACATCGAGTTCACCATTGAAAAGGGTAAGCTCTGGATGCTTCAGACACGTAACGGAAAGCGTACCGGTTTCGCAGCAGTGAACATCGCTGTCGACATGGTGAACGAAAAGCTCATCAGCAAGGAGACCGCTCTTCAGCGTATTCCTGCAGAAGACCTCAGCCACCTCCTCTCTCCCATCTTTGACGGTGCAGAAGAGAAAAAGGCCAAGGTAATCGGTTCCGGCCTTCCTGCTGGTCCTGGTGCGGCTTCCGGTCAGATCTACTTCACAGCAGAAGCGGCTGTTGCGGCAGCTGCCAAGGGACAGAAAGTGATCCTCACTCGCCAGGAGACTTCTCCTGAAGATCTCCGTGGAATGATCGCGGCGGAAGGTATCCTCACGACTCGTGGCGGTGCTTCGTCTCACGCAGCTCTCGTTGCTCGCCAGATGGGTAAGATCTGTGTTTGTGGTGCCCACGACATGACGGTCAACTACTCCAAGAAGACTCTCACCGGAAACGGTGTGACGCTCAAGGAAGGTGATTTCCTTTCTCTTAACGGATTCGTCGGTAGCATCTATGCAGGTGAGCTCAAGACAGCTCCTTCCCAGGTCATCCAGGCGCTTCTCGAAGGAAAAGCAGCCGCCAAGAGAAGCGACACCTACAAGAAGTATGCTCAGCTCATGGCTTGGGCAGACAAGTATCGCAAGCTTGGTGTTCGCACCAACTCAGATACTCCTGAGCAAGTTCGCAACGCGATCGAGTTTGGCGCAGAGGGCATCGGTCTCACCCGTACCGAGCACATGTTCTTCGAAGGCAACCGCATCGATGCTGTTCGCCAGATGATCCTCGCAGAAGATGACGCAGGCCGCGCCAAGGCACTGAAGAAGCTTCTCCCTTACCAGAAGAAGGACTTCACCGGAATCTTCGAAGCACTCGATGGCCGTCCAGCCACGATCCGCCTACTCGATCCCCCTCTTCACGAATTCATCGGAACGATGACTGCCAAGCAGATCAAGGATCTTGCGAAGAAACTCAAAGTGACTCCTGCTTTCATCAACCGCCGGATCAACGAGCTCCACGAGGAGAACCCAATGCTTGGTCACCGTGGTTGCCGGCTTGGAATCGTATATCCTGAGATCACGAAGATGCAGGCGACTGCGATTCTCGAAGCCGCTGTTGAAGTGGGCAAGAAGGCGAAGAACAAGCCGAAGCCTGAGATCATGGTTCCGCTTGTTGCTTACGCAAAAGAGCTCGAGCTCCAGAAAGCCGTCATCGACGAGGCCGCTGCAGAAGTTCGCAAGAAGCACGGTCTTCGCGCGAGCCAACTGAAGTATCAGGTTGGCACCATGATCGAGATTCCTCGCGCTGCTCTGACAGCAAACGAGGTTGCTGAGCACGCTCAGTTCTTCTCTTTCGGAACCAACGATCTCACACAGACAGGCCTTGGCCTCAGCCGTGATGACTCCAGCTCATTCCTTCCTGCTTACCAGGATGCTGAGGTGGTCAACAACAACCCCTTTGCTCAGCTTGACCAGACCGGTGTTGGACAACTCGTCGAAATTGGTGTCGAAAAAGGCCGCCAGACGAAGTCAAACCTCAAGGTTGGTATCTGCGGTGAGCACGGTGGTGATCCTTCATCAGTGAAGTTCTGTCATCGCACTGGCCTCAACTACGTCAGCTGTAGCCCATTCCGCATTCCAATCGCGAAACTGGCAGCAGCTCAGGCAGCCCTTGAAGAAAAGCCAGCGCCGAAGAAGAAGGCCGCAAAGAAAAGGGTAGCTCGTAAGAAGTAATCTCCTTTTTCTTTCGATTGCCCGTTTCCGGGCAGACGATTTCGAAAAGCGATCCTGTTCACGCAGGATCGCTTTTTTCGTGTCTATGTGAAAATGCCGCTTCGTGGCTTGCGGGGAAAGCGTATTCTGATATGAAACGAGAGGACAACATGGTCGCCCCATTCCAAAATACGATCTGGCACCTCCGTCGCTCTATGTTTTGAGAGTAGAATCCCCACATTCTCCCTCTCCTCATTTATAATTTTCACTCTCAACCATGGCAGGGCGCTGGAACATCGAACGAGCAATCACTGAATCCCCTCCGGGACTTCATCCCCTTGCCGGGTGTGATTTGCGCACGCTACTCGATCATCTTCGACAGAACGACGAGTATTCGGTCCGAACTCGGGCGCAACGATTGCGGAGCATTTCTGCGGTTATCTTTCGCCAGCCATTCACTCTGAGCGAAAGACTCTTCTTTGGTCGAAAGGTGGCCAACTACGAATTGCCTCATCCTCCCATATTTCTCGTAGGTCACTGGCGCAGCGGCACAACCCACCTTCACAATTTGATGTCGTGTGGGACAAACTTCTCAACGATTGACTTTGGTCAGACCGCGATGCCTCACAGCCTCCTCAATCCTACGCGGGTGATCGGTCGAGCCATTGTCTCGAGCGTCATGCCAAAGGATCGGGGGATGGATCAAGTGAAAGTCGCCATCGACGAACCTCAGGAGGAAGAAATGGCGATCGGAAACCTGAATCCGATCTGCTACTACAATGTCTTCTACTATCCCCATCAGATGAAGGAGCATTTCGATCGCTCCATATTCCTCGAGGCAACCAGCGAAGCGGAAAAGGATCGTTTTAAGCAATCCTACTCGACTCTATTACGAAAGCTATCGATCGCCGGCGGAGACAAGCAACTGCTCCTCAAGAACCCCGCATCTACCGCCCGGTTGAACCTGCTCAACGAAGTATTCCCAGGTTCCCGTTTTGTCCATATTATGAGAAACCCGTTTGAGGTATTCGCGTCGATGCTTCATCACTACCCCCGCCTTTTCAACGCCTTCTCGTGGCACGATTTCTCGGACATCGATCTCGAGGAAATGGTCTTCTACAAATACGGGCGCCTGATGAAGGGATACCTCGAGCAACGCAAGGAGCTTGGTGATCGAATCATCGAAACCTCCTATGAGAAAGTGGTCGAAAACCCCGTTGAAGAAATCGGAAAAATCTATGATGGCCACCAACTTGAAGGCAAGAAATCCTCACTCGAAAAGGTCGCGACCTACGCTAAAGCTCGATCAGGATACAAAAGGAACCGATACCAACTCACTCGTCACCAAATCGAAAGGATTCAAAGTGAATGGGGATTTTCTCTCGAGGAGTGGGGCTATGAGCAACCAGACTCAATCGAGGTAGTAGACTAGCACGCGGTTTCCTAAGTCGCTCGCAACAGCACCCCAATTCCCCTTCCCCGTGCGCCTCGACCAGTTCCTCGCCAAACGAAAAGGATGGAGTGAACGAACCGCAAGAGAAGAAATCATAGCCGGTCGAGTCCTGCTGAATGGGAACTCTCCGCGCAGACATAACGTGGAGGTCTCCAAGTTTTCGGAAGTCGTCTGGAAAGAGGAACCGATCCAATTCGGCCTTGAACGGGTCTATCTCATGGTTCACAAACCCGTTGGGATACTCAGCGCGACAATCGACAGTCATCACAAGACGATCATCGATCAAATTGATCACCCACTGCGGAAGACTCTTCATCTCGCCGGGCGACTCGATCGCAGCTCTTCAGGACTGCTTCTTCTTTCCAATGACGGCGATTGGACCAGTCGAGTCACCGCGCCTGAAAACAAACTTCCAAAAGTCTACCTTGTAGAAACCGACCGGCCGATACCGCCCTCTGCAGTCGGTCAATTTCGCGAAGGCTTTTACTTCTCTACCGAAAAGGTCCAGACACGTCCTGCCAAACTCGAAATCCTTTCAGAGAAGCTGGCTAAAGTCACCTTGGTCGAAGGGCGGTATCACCAGATCAAACGCATGTTCCATCGAATCGACGGAATCCGACTTCACTCCCTTCATCGTCAGAGCATTGGCGAGATTGCACTCAACGAAAAGCTCTCACCAGGTTCGTGGCGCGCTCTCTCAAAGACCGAAATAGAATCGTTTGATGGACCTGATCCGGCGGAGGCGAAAACCTTAACTGAAGAAATTGAAAAGTGATGTTTTCCTTGGCACCCCTTTCCGGCTAGACTCCCATCATGAATCGTCCTCGATCCCTTTTTTCACTGATTTCGATCTTTTGCGTTGGGCTTATTTTTGCCCCCCTCCTCGGCGAATCAGCACCCGATCGTCCGAACATAGTGGTCATACTGTGCGACGATCTCGGATGGGGCGATCTGGAGAACTACGGTCATCCTGCCATCAAGACGCCCCACCTCATAAAAATGGCCAGCGACGGGATTCGCTTCACCAGTTTCTACAGTGCGTCACCCGTATGCTCCCCATCTAGAGTAGGTCTCTTGACGGGAAGAAATCCGAACCGGGCCGGCGTCTACGATTGGATCCCACCTGCAGACCCTAACAAGCCTCTCAAGTCCTCCCGCAATCTTGTTGAAATGCGGAACGAGGAGTTCACCATTGCTGAGATGTTAAAAGCAGCCGGATACGCCACCTGCATGAGCGGAAAGTGGCATTGCAATGCGATGTTCAATTCAGAAAGACAATCGCAACCGGGCGATCAAGGATTCGACCACTGGTTTGCGACTCAGAACAATGCTGCTCCCTCCCACGAAGATCCCCGAAATTTCGTCCGAAATGGGGAACTTGTCGGTCCACTTGAGGGTTACAGCTGTCACCTCGTAGCTGATGAGGCAATCGATTGGATTCGCAAACACAACGAAACTTCTGCCGACCAACCTTTCTTTGCCTACGTTGCCTACCACGAACCACACGAGCCGGTAGCCTCTCCTCCTGAACTCGTTGAGAAACACCAGTCAGGGGCCGCTCGCAACCACGATGAAGCACAGTATTTCGCCAATGTCGAAAACCTCGATGGGGCGACTGGAAAAATTCTGGATGCACTTGAGGATCTCGAAATCGACGACAACACGCTCGTGATTTTTACTTCTGACAACGGCCCAGAAACCTTGAATCGATATCGGTCTGCCAATCGCAGTTACGGACGCCCCGGCCCTTGGCGCGGAATGAAGCTTCACATCCATGAGGCTGGATATCGTGTCGCCGGGATCATAAAGTGGCCGGCAAAGATTGAGGCCGGACAAGTCTCGGACACCGTCGTGTCGTCCCTCGACTTTCTCCCGACCTTTGCAACGCTCGCAGACGCCAAAGTCCCTGAAGCCTTGGAACTGGATGGCACCGACGTTAGCCCTCTTTTCTCGGGAAAAGAATTCGAACGCGAGAAGCCTCTTGTCTGGCTGTTTTTTAACGCGCTTAACGCCGCCAAGGTATCAATGAGACATGGCGATCACAAGGTACTCGCATCACTCTCTGGATTGCCAAGGCTATCACAGGTTGATGAGGCAAATTTCTCCCAGATCGAAACGACCGAACTCGTTGACTTTGAGATCTACAACCTCAAGAATGATCCGACAGAAGCAGTCAATCTTGATCCGGAAACGAAGCAACTTTCTGAGCTTCTCCGATCGCACTTTGATTCTCTGCGGGACGCCCTTTACGTCTGGCCTTCGCTGAAGCAGTAACATTCTCCCTCTTCCCCGTGAGCATCAATCTCAAGAAAAAGCGGTTCTACCCAGTCAGCAAAGGGCTTGGGGTCTACCTCGACACCTACCAGAGATCGCTGGAGATCCCTGTTGTCTACGAGGACATGCATCGATTCTCCCGGCTATTTCCTCTCTTCGATCGAGACGGAAACGATACGCTATGGAAGACGGCTTACTACGAACCTGCGATTCGTGAAGAGCTCAGTGAAAAACTGATTCGCATCTATTCTCTCATTAAGACGAACGATGTTCGAGTCAGCGAGCACCTCGTGCTTGAACGGGTCGACTTCTGCGACTTTGGCAACTCACGACCATTCCGCGTTCGGATCGTGAATCAGTTCAACGACAATTACGATCACTTTTATGTCAAGATTGCCGACGCTTCTCGAATCTATGGGTTGGAGTTGGAGCACATCCTCTCGCCTAATCGAATCAACTATCTCGTCAATGGTGACACCCTGATCGAAGAGCACATCGCGGGAGTGCCCGGCGATCACTTCATCTCAGAGTATTTCGAAAGGCCAGAAACGAATGCAGTCAGGGTCGCCAAGGAGTTTGTGAAGTTCAACGAACGAAGTTTTCTTCGACTCCTCGGTGACATGCGGAGTTACAACTACGTCGTCGACATCACCCCTGATTTCGAGGACGCGCAATACCGAGTGCGGGCGATCGATTTTGATCAGCAGTGCTACGAGGGATACAAAGAGATGTATCTTCCCCAGTTTTTCCTGGAAAATTCCCGCGTCGTAGAGCTCTGCACTGATCTAATCAACTACCAGACGACAAGACAGTATCAGGACGAGGAACGAACTCTAATGAATCGTCGGATCAAGCTGGCGCACAGTCGTATTGGTGCCTTCTGGGAAGCCATGTGTCCCGATGTCATTTCTCCCGAAGAGAATGTTCTTCGCCTTCGTGAGGAGCTCAATGGCTACCATGAATGCAAGGACTTCAGCCAATGCGAAACCATGGGAGAGCTGGTGAAGAAGAACCTTGAGGTATCTCTCTCAAGGACACGCAGCTGACAACTTTTGTGCGAAATGTCACGTCACCATCACTTCTTTCTCGCTTTTCTTCGCAACCTCGGGCGCGTCGGAGCGATCGCCCCTAGTTCCCCCGCCCTCGCAGAAGCGATGGTCGACTGGATTGACTGGAAAGATGTACGCTCAGCAATCGAGTTTGGCCCAGGCACTGGAGTTTTTACAGAAACTGTCGCGGAGCGACTTTCACCAGAGAGTAAGTTTTTCGCGGTCGAGAGAGATTCAAAACTGGCCGAAATCACTCGTGAGCGCTGCCCTGAAGTCACGGTTCACGAGAATTGCGTAAGCAACGTAGTGCAGCTCGCTGAGGACGCTGGCATCGAATCCGCGGATGTGATCATTTGCGGACTTCCCTGGGCTTCGTTTTCACCAGAGCTACAGGATCAATGCCTATCGGCCATGTTTGAGGTCCTGCCTCCGGGAGGGAAATTTGCAACGTTCGCTTACTGGCAGGGCCTTGCCCTTCCCAGTGGACAACGATTTCGGAAGTTCCTTCACGACCACTTCTCGGTCGTCGAGCAGAGCCCTACAGTCTGGAGGAATCTACCCCCAGCTTTCGTCTATCAATGCGAAAGGTAGTTCGCCGGGCGATCATCCAGCCGCTTCAACCAAAGCCTTCATTTTCTCCAATCCCATTTTAGCACATTCGTCGACGGGCATTTCCCAGTAGCTCTTGTTAAACAACTCCAGTGAAAGGGTAGGATAAGCACCCACAGATTTAAAGCTCTGAAGAATCTCTGTTATCGGTGCAATTCCGTCACCCGGGAAGACACGATCTGAATCCTTGATCGTCTCGCGAGGAGGGTCGGCAGGATAGTCGTTCATGTGATAGGACTGGAGCGCATTCGGGCCCATCAAAAGTATCGATTCAAACGACGATCCGCCCTTGTAGGTGTGATAGACATCTCCAAGAAAACAGGCCTTCGGATGCCCAGCGCGAATTGCAACATAGAGCGCCTTTTCCACGGTTCCGATCGTAGGATGCCCACCCCACATTTCTACTTGGGGGACGACTCCCATTTCATCACCCAGTTCCAACAGAGCCCGATAACGATCAGCAGCATCGTCGAGATCAACGACTTCGCCTTTTCCTACGCCAGCCGGTGGTGCTGCGATCCGGATTCCCCCAAGTTGGGCGATGGTGTCCATATCTCGCTTTGCCTCTTCCAAGCCTGCCGCACGCGCATCTGGATCGTTCACGATCCATTTGGCAAAACCGATCGCACTCTCGACACTGAGACCATGATCATCTAACCTCTTCTTGAGATCTTTCAGACTGCCGCCTGACTCTACGTAACTATGAATCTTCCGGAACCACGGTTCGATCGCATCATAGCCCGCTTTTCCAGCTACCTCGATCTCCTGTGCTGCATCGAGTTCGTGACCGCGAATTGTCGACATATTGAGACCCAGCTTGAAGCTCTTTGTATCCTCCGACCCTTCGGCGGCCATGGTTTCAGCGGCAGATCCGAGCGATGCTCCAGCCAGCGCCGCAGATGCCAGAAATCGGCGGCGATTGAATCCGATTACGCTGTCATCAAGAGAGTCCGAAGTAGAAAGAGGGTCCTGCATTCCCCAGTCATGCCATGATCCGTTTTTGGAATCAACTCTCATCACCTCGCATCATTCGGGTATTCGACCAATGCCTGCAGATCCGCGGGTCGCTCGTTCATCACTACGCGCTTCTCGAGGAGGAGCGAATCACACTGATCGACGGGGGTTTTCTCACCTGTCGACCCACCAGGACGATTGCGCTTCTCGATGAACTGGGGCTGCAGCCAGAAAGGATTGATGCCATTTTGCTAACCCACGGACACATCGACCACACTCTCCGTCTGAAGGAGTGGAAGGAACTGACAGGCGCCAAGCTCTATGCTCCCCGAGCAGACGCTGATCACATTCAGGGTAACCATCGCTACCAGGGACTTTCAAGAGCCTGTGGAATGATGGAGCGAGCAGCTCGCCGTCTTCTCTCCTTTGAGGTCCCGGAAGTCGACTGTTGGTTTGAACCTGGTGATCAGATTCCCTGCTGGGGCGGGCTGTCTGTCGCAGGATTACCGGGGCATACTCTCGGGCACTGCGGATTCTATTCCCCTCGGCGAGAACTCCTCCTCGCAGGCGACCTCTTTTCAACCTTGCATGGTCGCTGCAAATTTCCTCCTCCCTGGCTGAATGTGGACTCCCTGCAAATCAGGGAGAGTGCAAAAGAGGCGCTCAACCTTTCTCTAAAAGGTGGTATTCTTTTGAACCACTGCAATGAAAGCACCCCGACTGAAACGAGAGACTTGCTGAAAACGCTCCTGAATAGCTAGAATTTCAATCAAGCTCCCCGATTTCACAAAGATTTTGAGTGAATCCATCGTAATCGATACAAGAAGTTGGACTCTCACACGTCTATCTATCACGTAACCGATAGTATGGACCGCATATGATCCCCTTGATCCGCAAATCCTCAGCACTCATTATTGCCCTCGTTTTCTCAGTTTCCGCTGCGCTTATCGTGGAGGATTCCAAGCTTTTTGATGTCTTGCCCGAGACTTTGGAAAATGCCGAGGGGGAAAAAGCCAGCGCCACCGAGCTGGAAGGAAAGTTTGTCGGACTGTATTTCTCAGTTGGATGGTACCCTCCCGGTCAGGCGTTCGCACCCAATCTCGTCAAGTTCCGCAACGCAAATACGGAGGAGTTCGAAGCCGTCTTCGTAGGCTTCGACAAATCAAACGTGGAGAAGCAGAAATACATCCGAAAAAATGAAATGCCCTGGTCTAGCATTCCGGAAGCCGGTCGGAAAGATTCGAAATTACTGTCACAGATGTTCGAGGTGCAAGGCCTTCCTACCCTCGTCGTTCTCTCGCCTGATCGAACCATGGTCTCGCTTACCGGTCGCTCCGGTGTAACCGATCCTCCCAGGGAAGCTCTTGAAACATGGAAGAAAGCAAGTCAGTCCTAACACCTCCCGGGAAGGAAGCCCCCCTCCCTTCGAGGGAGGCTGCGCCTTTGAATGAAGATTGCAGGACAGAGACGAACGTACGTTCTCAGAAACGCGGCATGAGTGAAGAGAAAAAAATGCGACGGCCTGACCCGGACGCGGACCTCGTGGCCCTATCTCGCAAGGGAGACACCAAGGCATTTGACGAACTGGTCGAGAAATACACGCCGAAGTTGTATGGCCTAGTCTATCACATGACTTCGAATCACGAAGACACCAATGATGTTCTCCAGGATGTGTTCGCAAAGGCATACCGCGCCTTGAAGCGCTTCCGGGGGAAATCCTCTTTCTATACTTGGATTTACTCGATTGCTACGAATATGACGTTGAACTTCCTCAAAAAGAGGAACCGTCGAAGAGCAATGAGCCTTGACGATGTAGATCTTGCAATCGAGAACGATCAGGATTTCATCGAAGCCACTTCGAAGAGTGACCCTGTCCGAGAAGCTAACATTTCAGAACTTCAGGAAAGATTGAACATGGCCATGCAGGAGTTGTCAGTTGACCACAGAGCAGTGGTCACCATGTTCGACATTCAGGGAATGCCTCATGCTGAGATTTCTAAAATCCTAGGCGTTTCCGAAGGTACAATACGGTCGCGACTGTTCTACGCCCATCGCCAGCTGCAGACCTATCTCGATGACTTCAGGAAGTGATCACGCCAGGTCTGCGGCGTGAACTCTGATTGAATTTATTCCCGTAGACCTTAGCTTTTGATTGCTCCTGTCCGATTGAGATGAAAGACACTGACGACGTTTCGAAACTCATCCGTCTAAAACGGTATGAAACTCCTGGCGAAGAATACTTTTCCAATTTCGCAGATGACTTTAAGGACCGTCAGCGGGCAGAGATGTTCCAGACATCATCGCTATCAATCTTCAGGGAACGAGCTCTGGCGTGGTATGAGCAGTCCAGTTCAAACGCTTGGTTGGTTCCCACGGGAGCTGCTGCCGCCGCGGCGGTTGCCATCAGTTTCGTAGTTTTAAATTCCTCCAACGAGCCAGCCGACCTGCCGGTCAGCGGGATTGCAGAATTCCAGGGGGACGCCGACATCTCTCTTCCGGCTTTCCCTGATTCGCCCGAAGAAGACATTGAATTGAATTTGCCAGAGGCAGAGACATCTCCCCCTCCCGCGACATTCGAATCCAGCCCGGGCATTCTTCCTGCCGGTGCAGGACCACTTATTGAATTGTAGTCGGCTCTCGTCATGGTCAGCAAAATTTGGCTCGGCGGATTTCTACTATGTGTGATCTCTCAGCTGCATTCTCAGCCCGCAGCTGAGAAGAGACCGCTAACGACCGCTCTTATCCAGTGGTCTGAAGATTTCGTAACTCCCGCGATCTGCCTTGGCCACGATCAATGGTTCATTAGCGTCATGCCCGGCGAAATCGACCGTAAAAAATCCGACGAAATCCAGTTGCAGGCAGGCGGAAAAATCTTCGATTCAGAGATATTGCATCTCCATCCCACGATTCGGCTTTGCCTGATACAAGCCCCGAGCAGCGTCCCCACTTTCAGCCGCTACTCCTTGGCCAACCTTATTTCTCCTGACCCAGGAACAGAACTCCACTGCAAGACAGCCAGTTCAAAATGTCGCACCACGGTGGCAGGAAAAGACCACTACTACCTAGGTAATCCACTTCCAGTCCCTTTGCTGCGAGTTCGAATCAGCGAAAAGAATCATGTCTGCCAGCCTGGCACCCCGCTGGTCAACGCCGAGGGAGATTTGGTTGGGCTACTTACAGAGAGAGTTCGTGGCGTTCAGAACCAAGCCCATGCCATTCCTGTTTCCCAGGTCCACAAATTGGTGCATGAGTTTGAGAGATTTCAGAAGTCCGGAAGGGTCTGGGTGGGAATGGTGTTCCACAATCACTCAACGACACCGGAAGTGCTGGAAGTCCGAAAGGATTCCCCCGCAGAGAAAGCCGGAGTGCTAGCCGGTGATGTGGTTCTAAAGCTCAACAACGAGGGTATTGAGAATCTCGTTGAGCTAGCCGAATTGATTCGCAGCCTGCCCGCCGGCGAAAAGACAGGGATCACAGTGCTTCGTGGTCACGAGAGAATTCCGCTCTCTTTCGTTCCTCAATTCGCCAGCGTCCCCTAGGCTCTAGCTCAATCCTGTCCGCCCTTGCAAGGCACGCATCAGGGTCAATTCATCGGCCGATTCCAATCCGCCACCAGCAGGAAGTCCTTGAGCCAATCGGGTCACTCGCACGCCTTCGCGTGAATTCAGAATCTCGGCTAGATAGTTCGCGGTAGCCTCACCTTCCACGTCCGAGCCCAACGCCAGAATGACTTCGGAAAACATACCCTGTTGGAGGCGCTCAATCAGTTCACCAATCCTCAAATCCTCCGGGCCTATTCCGTCCAGAGGTGAGATTCGTCCCCGCAGAGAGTGGTAGTGTCCCTCAAATGCTCCAGATCGCTCGAGCGGAAGAATGTCAGTCGGATTTTCGACGACACATAGCACAGTGGTATCCCGCCTCGTCTCGGTGCAAATCGCGCAGCCGGCCTCGGCCGTAGAAAAGAATCCGCAGACGTTACACTCCAAGATCTCGGTTCCAGCTCGTTCTACGATCTCGGCGAATGGACCTGTAATCGAAGCACCTTGCTGCATCATCCATACGGCGATTCGCTCGGCACTCTTGGGACCGATCCCAGGGAGTTGCTTCAAATGAACAATAAGATCTCGAACGGGTTTGGGATAGTCAACAGTTGCCATGAGCAGAAGTCTACGTCTCGCTAGAGTCGGTTGATCAAACGTGCATGTCCCTTTTCTGGACTCTCATCCAGCGTATCAAGAAGAGCACTCTCCGATGGAGCGATCATTTCCTGCATCCTCGCCACAAAATAATCGACAGTGGAATCGTGCCCACTCACGGCGCGACTTCTCGAAAATGCATCGAGAGCGTCTTCATACCGCTTTTCCCGAATATGAATAATTCCTTTCCAGAACAGATCTCTCCCTTCCCTGCCCTCCTCTGAAAACGCCTCCTTCGTTTCGAGGAGGTGATAAATTTCGTGGAGATGCCTCTGCTCCGGATCGTAAAACATCTCGAGCGGTCTCACCTCGATTTGATCCGCCGCTTTTTCGAATATTTTTGGTCCGATAACGATTCCGACAACTCCTCTGGGATTCGCACCCGAAAGTCGCCTCGATAGATCAACAACTGGCCCGAGAGCGGAAAGTCGAGTCTCGTTCAGGTCTCCAAAAACGCCTACCGTCACCTCTCCTGTTTCAATTCCTACTCCAAACAAGAGAGGATGAAACCAGCGGGTCTCGCATTCACGGCTCAGATTCTTCAATCGCGCACGCAGGGGTAAAGCGGCCCGACAAGCAGCCTCTCCATGCTCCAATTCCTCGTCCATCATGCCAAAGCATCCCCGCACCATTTCTGGGCCCGCTTCGTCGACATAGGCGCCTTGCTGAAGCAGGAAGGATCTTACACTTCGAAGAAAGAAATTTGAAATCGCCGCCAGGTCCTCTGCCGAAAGCTTTTCGGCAAGTTCTCCATGATTCACGAAACGACACGATAAAACCGTAATCTCGCGTCGATTCGAACGCAGAGCAGGCTCCTCCTTCTGCTCCATCAATTGGTAAAATTGACGATGCGAAATTCGCGAGCCGAGAAGCGCAGTCAAAGTCTGTTTTCGCATACCGAGAGTGGAATTGGAAAAGATGAAACCGCCCAACGCAGCGAGGAGAATCGCGAGAACTGAAGAATAGGGCTCAAACATCCAGTTGTGCAAAGCGAGGACGGGAGACAGCGAAACGACGAGAAGAATTCCACAGAGAACGATCAACGCCTTCTGGGGAAGGTTCGGCAAATCAACGACAGCCCACGAAATACCGACCGCAGCAATCAGGATGACCAGGATTTCCAGCCAGACTAGCCTCGACACTTCTCCATCCAGGAAAACTCCCTGAGCTTTGTAGGTCGCCTGAAGGCTCTCAACAAAAGGGGAAAAGGCGCCCACCAAATGAGCGACCGAAGCAAGTAAGGCCGCCCCTACACCGATGCAGAGGGAAAACAGGAGGTAGCGGGACATGGAGCTTTCGAGACGCGCGGAGAGAAGAGTAAACTCTACACCACCCTTCCCCAATTACCAAGAGCCCAAAACAAACGAATCGCAGAGGGGAAGACTCCGGCAAAACGAAAAACGCCGATGGAGATTTCTCCCCACCGACGTTGTTTCGAAAACAGGAACAAGCGAAAAGGCTCAGGCAAACAGGTCGAGGACCGGCTTCCCTTTGTGAGCAACCGTAAATGGTCGCTTACTCGGACTGTAAAGAACGTTATCCAAAGGCAGACCTAAAGCATGGGCAATCGTTGCGTTGAAGTCTGGAATCTTAACTGGATTCTCGATGACATTCTCAGCACCCTCGTCGGTTTGCCCGTAAGCAATACCGCCTTTGATTCCACCGCCAGCAAGAACGGAGCTGAACGCTTTCGGAAAGTGATCTCTACCCGCATTCTGGTTGATGCGAGGAGTACGTCCAAACTCGGTCGTAAGGACGACCACGGTTTCTTCGAGTTTGCCACGTCGCTCAAGGTCATTGAGCAGGGCACCCATCGCTTGATCGAGAACAGCACATCGCTCTGGCGCAGAAATAAACACATTGTTGTGCATATCCCAGCCTCCGTAGCTGACCTCAACTGAACGGACATCGTGTTCGATCAGTCTGCGAGCGAGCAGGCAACCCTGTCCAAAAGGATTGTCACCATAGCGCTCTCGGGTCATTTCATCTTCCTCCGCGAGACTGAAAGCTTTCAGGTCTTCACTCTGCATGATCCGAACTGCGTCGTCATACATCTGACTGTAGGCGCGGACTTGCTTGACGTCATACCTCTCGTGAAACTCCTGGTCAAATTTCCCAGCCAACTCGAGGCGATGGTCGAAGACCTCTTGGTTCATTCCACGCAGACGAGAATTCTTAAGGCCAGAGTTTGGATCATTTATCGCGAGCGGTTCATACTGTGGCTCAAAAAATCCGCCACCTCCGTTGATGCGGCTGTTTCCACCGATAAAGACTGAGCCAGGAAGATTCGGATTCATACGGCCCTTGTATTTCAAAGCCCAGGCACCAATTCCCGGGTGACGAATCGTAGCTCGCTCTTCATAGCTCGTATGCATCAGATAGTTGCCCTGCGAGTGGGCACCTGCCGTTGAAGTCAGTGAGCGAACGATCGCGAGCTTATCAGCCTGCTTCGCAAGACTGGGAAGATATTCTGACATCTGGATGCCATCGACGTTTGTCGAAATCGTCTTGGTCTGCCCCTGATTTTCATGCCCAGGCTTGGTATCGAATGTGTCGATGTGAGTCATCCCGCCTCCCATGTAGAGGTAGATCACATGCTTCGCCGCATCAGGTCGCACAGGGAGTCCCATATCGGGACCGAGAGCGCTTTGCCCGCGAGTCGCGAGCCCGAGAGCTCCAACGCCGAGAAAGGTCTTCGCCGTGCCCTCCATGAAGCGCCGACGGCTCCATTCATCAGTTTGAAAAGGTGAGTTCATGATTTCAATAGGATTGGTTGGATTGCGGTGTGGGTGGATGATAAAATGTTACTGAACAAAGATGAACTGCTGGGTGTTTAGCAAGGCCCAGACAAGTCCCTCGTAGGCACTATCACCATGGGTTTCGATTTCGCTCATAGCGATCTCCATCTCCCTCTCCGTAGGTTCACGGGTGAGCATGGCCTGAAAAATCATGCGGGTCTTTTCCACGGGATCTCCCGCAGTATTGATTCGGTTACCGAAGACGGCGAATGGGTTTACGAGAGCCTCGACGATCGGTCCGTTCAGAAGATTCAGCGCTTGAGGAACCGATGCGTTCTGAGCGGAGTTTTCAATGACCTCGCGATCCGATTGACCGAACTCCCGAAGGAAGTGACCTCGGCGAGCAGGCGACTCTAACTCAGAAGCACGTGCCATCTGGGCAACCAGTCCGGAGTAAGTCTTGTACTCGCGCTTCTGCTGATCTCTCCACACTTTCAACTTCTTCCTGTCTGCTGCAATCTCAGCTGGAGGTTCAGGCATGTCCGGCTTCGGCAGCTTCGTGAGGACAGCTCGCTCGCCAGCACCCGCGTTCATGCTCATCTGATCTCCTGTCATCGCCATTTCACTCATTCCCATGGCAAGCAGCAGGTCATCTCCGTCTACTTTCTCTCCGACGTTCCTGTAGCCAACCTCGGCGACAAACTTACGACTCTTCTGGCGCACTTCATTCAGTTCATTGCGAAGCTTTACGTAGCGCTTCTCATCCTCGGCCTCCCGAGCTTCATACATCTGCTCACGGATCTTTGTCTCTTGTGGGCGGTACTTGGAGAATGCAGCTGCCACTTCCTTGACCATCGCCAAATACTCCTCCTCGGGACGCTCTTCCAAAGCGAGGTAAATTCTGCGAACTTTCTCGACATCACCCAACTGGCTTTTCAAGCGAGGACGGTAACCATCCGACTCAGGAAGCGCGAGGGCGACTATAGAATCCCAAATCTGCTCCGCAGTCATCCGACGCAGAACAGGTCCCTGAAAATAGTAAGGCATTCCGAGGATCAACTCTCCTGAGTTCGCCTCGCGCTGGTAAGCCTCCGTATTGTAGAGCACCTCCTTGTACTTGCGCATGTCGTAGTCGAGCTCGCGCATCAACTCCTCAAGATAGGCAAGCAACTCAGGATTCGAAATTGGAGTCTGCTCGGTCAATTCATCGACCGGCTCAAAGACGCCATGACCAAAAACACTCTTCCATAGACGATTGGCAACTACACGAGTGAAGGTTGGGTTTTCCGATGAAGTGACCCAGTCAGCGTAGGCCTTGATCGTACTTTCGTCGATATTCCCCAGATCGATCTCGGCTCCAAACATCGTCCTAGGCTTGACCACATCGTGTGGTTTCGCGTCATCGTACTGGTAATCGTGAGGAAGCTTCAAGGATTTCTCACGCTCCGAAGTCTGGATGTATCGAAGAGGATTGTAGAGCTCGTTCACCGCATCCCGCATCCCGCGACTCTCGTGGGCGTAAGATTCGTAGGCTTCAATGGAACGCTTCGCGGTAGCGACGAATTCCTTCTTTGTCATCTCAAACCGATCAAGGTATCGATCGAAATTCTTCCCATCGACAAATTTCCTCAAATTGGCTTCGCTGGTGATGGACGGAAACTTCTCAATTCCCACCATTTTTTCGTGAATCTCAACCCGCTGCTCCTTCTGATATGCGCTGAGCGCGTCACGGTTCTTCGTGTTGTAACGATTGGCATCCATTCCGTAGGAGAACGCAGCCATGTGATAGTAGTCCATCTGCGTCCAGACATCGAAGGGGTGATTGTGACACTGAGCACATTCGAGACGCGTTCCGAGGAAGACCCGCACCGTGTTTGACATATTGTCGAGGGGCATACCGCGGTCACGCATGTAGTATCCAATCGCGCCATTTTCCCAGATCTGACCAGTTGCCGAAACCAGTTCATTTACGAACTGGTCGTAAGGCTTATTCTCAGCGATCGCTTGCTTCACATAAAGCTGATACGCTGATTCAGCCTGTCTCGCTCCCGTTCCCAGTCCGGAATTAATTCGAAGAACGTCAGCCCAGAAGTTGTAGGCATGGCTGACATGCCCATCACTCTCAAGAAGATCAGTGATGAGGCGCTCACGCTTCTTCTCATAGGTAGATCCGTGAAAATTCTCAGCCTCCTCGATCGTTGGAATCCGTCCGATGATGTCGAGATAAGCTCGTCGGAGAAAGGTAGCGTCATCAACAGATGAATTCGGGTTGATCTTGTTTTCGGCAAGTTTGCCCGAAACGAGATCATCGATTTGTGAAGCGGCAGCAGCGACATCAAACTCAGCTTCTTTGGCTGCGAAACCGGCGGGTGCAGCAAGAAAAGAGGTGAGAGCGATCCCGAGGATACACAATGTTTTGGTATTCATGAAGATGGACGTTGGAGCACTGTCATGATACCCCAACAAGCTCATTTTGTTGCAGTTTCTTTAGATACACGATGACGCCAAGCACCGCGACTCGAATACCCCTCCTGAATGGTGGATTTTCTCGAAGGGTCCAATACTACTCCTCTGTGGATTCCGGCATTTCCTCGATCATCCGATCAATTTGATCGACATGCTTTAGAGGAACCCGCCTCCGCAGATGCTTGTTCCAGAGGACATCACGCAAAGACTTCATTTCGGCTAGCGAGAGGATCTCGTGTTTCTCCCATTCCGGATCAGACTTTCGAGTCGAATAGAACTCCCATCGCCCGGCATGATGCATCGCGCGAAAATAGACCTGCTCACCATCATTGGCCCGGTCGTGCCATTCGTGCTTGGTCATACCTCAGTCTGAAGAACCTCCTTGAGAGTCGCGATACAACGTTCGTTCTGTTCCGTAGTCCCGATCGAAATACGAACCCATTCTGGAAGCTTGTAACCACGCATCGCCCGAATGATCACGCCTTTGCGAAGCATCGCGTCAAATACAGCGTCGCCATCACCGACACGAACGAGAACGAAATTGGCCACACTGGGAACATATTCCAGACCCATTTCTTCGAAAGAAGAATGGAGGAAGGCCAATCCCTCATCGTTCAAGTCCCGAGTTCGGCTCTGATGCTCCTGATCCGCCAGTCCAGCAATCGCTCCCGCTTGGGCTATGGAGTTAGTGTTGAATGGCTGCCTGCATTTCTGAAGGACATTGGCAATTTCGGGAGTGGTGATGCCATACCCAATTCGAAGACCTGCAAGACCCTGGATCTTGGAAAACGTCCGCATGATGACGACATTCCGCCCCTCCTTCACATACCGAAGAGTATCGGGGGGTTCGTGGAGAAATTCGTGGTAGGCCTCATCAAAGATGACCATGACATGTTCCGGCACTTGCTCCATGAACCGGTCGATCGCCTCGGCGTCGACCATGGTCCCGGTCGGATTGTTAGGATTAGCGATAAAAACCTTCTTCGTTTTCGGGGTAATCGCGGCTGCCATGGCCTCGAGGTCGTGGACAAATCCAGGATCGGGAATCTCGACCGTTTCGGCTCCGAACAAGGTAGCCATGAGTTTGTAGACAACAAAAGCGTGCTCTGCGGCGATGACATTGTCTCCCGGATTGAGAAAGCCATGACCAATCAGTTCAATGATCTCATTCGATCCGTTACCAAGGACAATATTCTCCCGTTCCAGTCCCATGGACTCTGCGATGGCAGAGCGAAGCCGATAGCCTCCCCCATCCGGGTAGATATTCACTCCTTCAGCGGCCTCTTTCATCGCTTCGATTGCCTTGGGCGAAGGTCCAAGCGGATTTTCGTTCGAGGCTACCTTGATGATATCCGAAGGCTCAAGACCCAACTCTCGAGCCGTTTCCTCGATCGGTTTCCCCGGGTCATAGGCCACGAGGTTTTCGAGCCAGGGGTGAGCTTGTTTCCAGATATGAGACATAGCGGTAGCAAAGGTGGGAGAGAGCAGGAACGCAACGAAAAAGCCTACACCGACTCTACGAACTCATTCGTGCGAAGTGACTGAAAAAAATCAGCTTGTTGCGACTGGATTGCTCTTCACAGGCTGACATTGATAGCGGCGCTGGCATTTCTGGCCTTTTCCCGCGCATCATCAATCGATTCTCCCCTCGCAACAGCAACTCCCATGCGGCGCTTCCCAGAAACCCGTGGTTTTCCGAAAAGACGAATCTGGGTGTCCGGCTGAGTCAGCGCGTTCTCAAGATTCGCATACGTAATCGACTGGGATTCCCCTTCCACAAGAAGGACGGCGGAAGCGGAAGGGCCATGCTGCTCCACATTGGGAATCGGAAGACCCAGGATCGCGCGAGCGTGAAGCGCGAACTGGGACAGATCCTGAGAAATCATCGTAACCATCCCGGTATCATGGGGACGCGGTGATACTTCAGAGAAAATGACCTCGTCTCCTTTGACAAAGAGCTCGACTCCAAAAATCCCCCGCCCTCCCAGGTTGTCGGTGACAGCCTTCGCGTAGGCCCGCGCCTCTTCGCGCGCTTTCTCGCTCATGGGCTGAGGCTGCCAGCTCTCTCGATAGTCGCCATCGACCTGAATATGTCCGATCGGCTCGCAGAACGAAGTTCCGCCCGCATGCCTGACCGTGAGTTGCGTAATTTCGTAATCGAAATCGACAAAGCCTTCGACGATAACTTTTCCTTTTCCAGCCCGGCCGCCTTCCTGGGCATAATTCCAAGCGGCGTCGACCTCGGCGTCATTTCGCACGGTCGACTGCCCTTTCCCTGAAGAGCTCATGATAGGTTTGACGACAAAAGGCAATCCGATTTCCTGGACCGCAGATCGATACTCCTCTTCGGTCTCCGCAAAACGATAAGGTGAGGTCCTCAATCCCAGATCCTCGCCAGCAAGACGCCGGATACCCTCCCGGTTCATCGTCAGCTGGGTAGCTCTGGCGGTGGGAATCACTTCAGTAATTCCAGCCGTTTCAAGCTCTGCGAGACAGTCTGTTGCGATTGCTTCCACTTCAGGGACGACAAAATGAGGACGCTCTTTTTCAATAACGGCCCGGAGTGCGTCTCCATCGAGCATCGAAAGCACATGAGCCCGGTCTGCCACCTGCATCGCGGGAGCGTCCGCATAGGCATCCGCAGCAATGACCTCGACCCCATAACGTTGGAGTTCGAGGACGACTTCTTTGCCAAGTTCACCCGATCCACAAAGAAGGATTCGAGTAGCTTCCGGGGTAAAAGGAGTTCCGATGCTTGCCATGGGTATCACCTTAGAGATAAAATCAGAATTCCAAAGGAAAAATCTTTCCTCTCCCCCTTGTTCTGACTCTCCTATGTCTACCTTTTCGCAGTGGCTTATCCTCTTCCGCTACCACCTCAAGATGCTGCGAGTCAAAGCCATCGTGGCCGCTCGTCACTCGAGGCTCATGACCCTGACGATTGGGACCTTCCTTGCTGCCTACACCATAGTGTCCTACTGGTTGTTTCATGAAGGTTTGGAATATGTGGCGCGCCTTCCTGCTGCTGGATCGCTTCTCAGTGATCGCCTCATCTACGTGATGTTTTTCTGTTTCCTGCTGATGCTGATTTTTTCGGTCGCGGTTACAGGCTATATCTCGCTCTTTCGAAATAGAGACACGCGTTGGTTACTCACCCTGCCCGTGACTCACCGAGCCATTTTTCTATGGAAGTGTTTTGAATCTGCCATGTTTTCGAGTTGGGGGCTCGTCTTCATCCTCGCGCCCCTCCTTGTCGCATTTGCTCAAGCCAGGGAGGTTTCGCCGGATTTTTTCCTAAAAGCGGTCGCCGTTTTAATTCCCTTTCTACTACTCGCCAGCGCGCTTGGATCGCTTGTTCTGATTACGGCAGTTAGATTCCTGACCAAAAGACAATTTGCGATTGGAATGGGAATCATCGCGGTTGTCCTGATCGTTTCCGCCGTTCGCACCGGACTTGAAGACAAGGAGGCAAGGGAACAATCAGGCCTCAGTGCCGCACTCACTTTTCAGCAGGTTCTTCACCATACTAATGCCTCGGTGAATCGAGCGTTTCCCAGCACCTGGCTTTCTTCGGCAATCATTGACTGGACAAGAAGCTTTCGACATGGGGGAAACCTGCTTTACCCGGCACTTCTATTTTCTAATTGTGCGATGGGCATCCTGCTACTGACCCAGGCCGGCAAAGGCTGGTTCTATCAATCGTGGAATCGCTCCCTCCAGCAATCCGCGTCTTCCGCTCTCCTGCGTGAATCGAAGAGTCCAACCTCCCGCGAATCCCTCCTTGCTGATCTTCCTCGGAGATCCCCACTCCACAAAATCATCGGGCGCCCTCTTGCTGCCATTACTCAAAAGGACTTTCTTACGTTTTTTCGAGAACCAGCGCAATGGGTTCAGTTCTCCCTCGTCTTCGGGTTGCTCGCGATCTACGCCAGCGGCTTACGTCAGATGAATGGAGACATCACTGCCGCGCGCGATCTCTACCTCGTTGCCTTTCTAAATCTCGCCGTCTGCGCCCTCGCTCTTTCGACCCTAACGACCCGCTTCGTATTTCCTCAGTTCAGCCTCGAGGGGAGAAGGCTTTGGATTCTAGCGATGTCTCCTCTCAGATTGCCCTCTCTCGTCACTCAGAAATTCATTACCAGCACGATCTGTAGTGGGCTCCTGATCGCACTCATCCTTTTTATAGGCGGATACAATCTCCGATTGGGACTAGCGGATTCCCTGTTCTTTGCTGGCGCGATTGCATTTCTCGCAATTGGTCTCAATGCTCTGGCCGTCGGGTTAGGGGTCCTCTTTCCTAACCTCGAGGAATCTAACGCCGCGAAAATCGTAAGCGGCTTCGGGGGAACGCTCTGTCTCGTAAGCAGTTTCATCTACATTCTTGCCTTTGTTTTCCTCCTCGCCTTCGCCCGGTGGGAGGTATTCCGCGACAACACAGTCGATCCATTCTGGTATGAAAGCCGCAAAAGCATCGGTATTTTAAGCATTCTCGGAGCCCTGACCCTTGCAGTGACTGTGATCCCCCTTCTTTTTTCACGAAAAAAGCTAAAAAGACTGGAAATTCTAAGCAATTTATAATATTAATAGAAGTTAACTATAATTTAACCATCATTGCTTTCCATGTCCGCCGTAGCTGAAATCCAACCAATGTTTTTTGATGAAGATGGTGGAAACGATCTGGAGATCCAGTTCGATCCTCAACAATTCGAGGCCGTAACGCCCTACAGCAAAGACCTCAACGACGAATACCAGCAGGCTCAAGACCAGCTTCGTCAGCTGCGGCAGCAGGAAGAGCAGATTCGCCGACAGACTGAGGAGCTAGAAGAATTAACTCAGAAAGAAGAGCAGTTCAAGTCCGGTCGCACCGAAGTGAGCGAGCAACTTCAAAAATACCTGGCTACTCTCGATCGTGAAGCAACTGAAGCCCAACGCCTTGCCGAGGACTGCGGTGCAGCCCACGAAAAACTCGAAGCTCACCTCAACAATATCCAGTCTCTCCGCCCCGAAAGCTGGAGTCGTGCGGATCGTAAAGCCGAGATCGCTCGCGCCCTCGGCTACATTGAGTCGGCTGAAGACGAGATCGATGCCGTCGTGCCTCTCGTCGAAGGTTTCGGTAAGCAGGGATTCTTCAAATCAAAGGCTCCAGCTTTTTCCCACCCCTCTACCAGCACCCCGTCACAAGGAAGCTTTACCTACTGGCTGAAAAGTGGATTCGCATTTTCACTGCCCCTCGTCGGATTTGCGGTGATCGCGTATCTTCTCACCACATTCTTTTAGTCATCCAATTGGTTCGTTCTAATTACACCAGACTATTCCGTATTCGGAATCCACTTTTTACCCTGTCGTCTCATGAGCTTGTTTTCTTCTCAACCCAAGAATCGCCGCACTCGTCGTCACAATCGCAGCAAAGCCTCGACCGAGTGGATTGATGAAACGGCTTCCTCTTCTTCTCACCGGGGGAAGAAGGTTAAGAAAGACAGTCCTGCGAACGACGCCCACAAGCTTCACGCTCAGATTGGAGCGATCGAAACATTTCTCGCCACGCATCACCAGGCAGAAGCTCAGAAGATGCAGATGAAGCGGGAGAATATCCTTCCGCCCCCTGATCGTTCCGCTCATCGCAAGGCTCGTAAGAAAATGACGAAAGCAGCGCGGAGACGTTATCTCGCGGAGCGCAATCGAACCAGCTTTCGATTCTTCCTCCTTTTCTGCACCGCGTGCGGACTGGTGTGGTGGCTGCTCTTCCCTGGAGCCTAGCACACCAGTGCAAAATTTTCCCGGCTGCGTTGTCGCATTCTGACAATCCCAAGGCTCAGGAGAGCGGCAGTTCCGAATTGGTATCCTGAGAGTTCACCCAGCCATTTCAGAGTGGCACGGTGAAATTCGTGCCAGAATCCGAAAATGCCATAACTCAATAAATACCAGTGGAATAATTGCTCTTTTCCTGCATTTCAAAGAACCAAGTTTCAAGAATCAGCCCGAGTAGAGTCACATCACGATAGATATCGCCATTCTCTCCCTGCAACTGATCGAGCCTCATTCTTTGACAGACAGAGCCGGCGTCGCATAAACTTTCGGTCCCCCATTCCGACAGTAACGGCAAAAGGAATCCAACGTCCCGCCTGGGCGAATGACATGAGTGCAACAGCGGTCGATCCGATCCTGATCCCAGTCCCACTCATCCATAAACGGTTTCACGAGAAGACGAAAGGTATGTCGGTCGTCAAGTTCCAGTTCGTGGAGAAGCTGCCCGAGAGCTTCCGATTCACAGCCACATTGGATCAAATCTTCCAACCGATAGCAGCCTCGATCACCGAGGAAACTTCCCCGACAGGTTAATATCTATCGTCGCAAATCGATCTGGATGTAACTGAAGGCGAAGCAATCCTGTCAATTTCGAGGCAACATCTTCCGAGCCGTCAGGACCTGCTCACCCAGACCTGACACCCCACAAACACCACTCCAACGATCGCCACGATTGTCCCCACTCCGGTCGCAATCGATAGGAGAACACGATTCAAGGTAATACCCTTGATTCGAAAAAATCCGAAAATTCCCGCGACCAGCCAAGGCAATACCAGTGCAGAGAGGTATGATACCGACCTCGACCGTGCGCAGCCCTGTAAGGAAAGGTCGAGCTTTTACTCTGCTACCTCTTCGTCCTCGCGAACGCCGTTCTTCACTTCGAATTCGCGGCACCAGCCTTTGATCTCGAGATCGTTGAAGATCTTACCCATGACGCGACGGAGAAGCCCTTTCAGGTTCGCATTTTCCAATTCGGCGAGGCTTCTTACTGCAGCTTCCTTGTAGGTCTCGAGGAGAAGCATGCACTTCTCATCTGCCTCGACTTCATGAGCCAATGTTCGAATCTTGTGAATCGCGATGTCCTCCAGATCTTCATGGGACCAGAGTGACTCCATCAGAGCCTTGTCATCACCACGTGCCCGCTCCCGAGCGAGAGCAAGGAGAACACTGGGACGCATTTTCTCTAATTCGTTGTCACCCGCATCTTCTCCCAGGTCGTCCATGTCGTCACGGATCTGATAGGCAATTCCGAGATTCTCTGAATACTCCGCAAGCACATCGCCCACCTCGTCGAGCTTGCCTGCGTAGCTGGCGCCTAATCTTAGGGCAACTTCGAAGGCTGGAGCTGTTTTCTGTCGGAAAATCTCAAGCACCTGTTTGGATTTCAGCGGCTTAGGATCCTGAGCCCAGACAAGCTCGGCTCCCTGCCCGCGGCAGAGCTCGCGTTGACCACAAGATGCAATTAGCAGCATCTCAGTCTTCTGAGCATCGGACAAATCGCTCTCACCAATCAATCGATAGCCCTCACCGATGAGAAGATCCCCTGCGTTTAGCGCGACAGGAATACTGTGCTCGACGTGGAGAGTGGGTTGGTCGTAGCGACCGTGATCTTCGTCCTCGATATCATCGTGGATCAACGACGCTTTGTGGAAAATCTCAGTCGCCAGAGCGATCTTCTTGATGTCCTCTGGAATTGGCTCACCACGATCTTCGCGGAGCGCTTCAAAGGCAGCAACCGTAAGAAACGGGCGCCAGCGCTTTCCATCCCTTGCGAGCCATTCTCGAGCAATTTCCTCCTGGGCACCTTCTGCAGGCCCCATGATATCGCTGATCACCTCTTCTGTAAACCAACCTTTGACCTCTTCGTGGAGGGCATTGAGATCGAGACGACGTGTTTTGTCATCACTGGTGAGATGGATGTATTCCCAGACCCAATCTATATCAACGGTGGTGTTGATGCAGTCATCCTGAAGCAGTGGAACCGCAATCGACGGAATCGCTGCTGCCTCGACGTAGGGAAAGGTTCGCTCCAACACAGGAAGACAGGAAATCCCGACAATCGCTTCGATCTGACCGGTCTGGATCAGCGACATCACAATCGCAGAACCCTCCGCCACGAGAACAGCGTATCCAAGCCGCTCCGCTTCATTCTGAAAGTCCTGAATCGAACAGAGGCCGCATTGCTTACAAAGAAGACCGAACTCGTCGAAAGGCGCGGGACACTTGTCTTCGACCCGCAGACATTTTGGCATCAGGAGCAAACGGCGCTCGTAGGGGATTTCCGCGAGAGTTTCGCGCCACATCTCGTTGTTGAGACAGACGGCCGTGTAGTGAAGGTAGGTTTCATCTCCTTCGTAGCCGAGCCCCTTGAGAATGACTCGAGCGTGAACATCGAGCTCTTCGAGTGGCATCGGAGGCACGGGGTTCTCCTTCTCGATGTAGTTCCGAATCGCCTGGAGAAATTGATCTCGCTCCGGCTTGGTCTGCGGAATATATTTTTTAGGAGGACGAAATCGAGTCGTCGTCACAGGCACCGGCTGGGGCACCTTGATGGTCTGAATCGGATTGGCGGCGGACGTATCGACGGGAGAAGACATGAAATAAAGGTCGATTCAACAGGGTTAGGTCGAGGAGGCAACAGGGTTACGCCAGAAGCAACACCCCAACCCTCGAATTCATTAGGCCAGCTAACATGAGACAGCGTCTCATCTTCGCAAGCGAAACCGAGGGCGTAAAAACGGAATAGATCACGGAAACGTTCCGTGATAGGCGGAGATAAAGATCCCTCAAAAGAACCGACAAGCCCTTTTCAGCCAATCCGCGTCAAGCAGATGGCCAATCAGGCCTCGAGCCGCCTACTCCACTGTCTCGCGGGCGACAGCAACTGCGTAGTCGCGATTCAATTTTGCAATGACGTCAGCGCTGATCTCTTTCGGGCATACGGCCTCGCACTCGTATTGGTTGGTGCAGTTGCCGAATCCTTCCTCATCCATCTGGCGAACGAGAGCAAGGGTGCGCTTGTCTTTCTCTGGCTTACCCTGAGGAAGATGATTGAGGTGGCTTGCCTTCGCTCCCACAAACAACATCGCACTCGCATTTTTGCAGGCCGCGACACAGGCACCACACCCGATGCAGGCGGCAGACTCGAAAGAATCCTCCGCATCGTCCTTTGGAACAGGAACCGAGTTGGCATCAGGTGCTGAACCTGTCCGGACGTCGATATATCCTCCGGCAGCAACGATCCGGTCGAACGCCGAACGATCCGTAACCAGATCTTTCACGATCGGAAAGGCACGAGCACGAAAAGGCTCAATCCAGAGGGTGTCCCCATCGCGGTACTTTCGCATGTGCACCTGGCACGTCGTAATCCCTTGCTCCTTGCTGTGAGGCACACCATTGATGGTCAGCGAACACATCCCGCAGATTCCCTCGCGACAATCGTGATCAAAATGAATCGGGTCCCCGCCTTCCTCGATGATCTCGGTATTTACGATGTCGAGCATCTCTAGAAACGAAGCCGATTCAGGGATGTCCTTGGCGTCGTAGGTCTCGATTCGGCCGGTATCGTTTTCGTGAGACTGGCGCCAGACTTTAAGAGTAAGATTCATGACTTGCGAACTTGTGGATAAAAGTGATTACGAACTCTGAGACTTATTTGTAGCTCCGCACGCTCAATTCAACCGCCTCGAAATCGAGTTCCTCACGGTGGAGAACAGGTTTCTCTCCGGGACCAGAATATTCCCAGGCCGAAACATAGCAGAAATCTTCATCGCGGCGCATGGCTTCGCCTTCGTCGGTATAGCCGCTTTTTACTGCTTCATCATCCTTCGTGAACTGATATTCCGAGCGAAAATGACCACCACAGGACTCTTCACGCTGAAGTGCATCGTGGCACATGACCTCGGCAAAATCGATAAAGTCGGCGACACGGCCCGCCTTCTCGAGTTCCATATTCATCCCCTCTCCGGAACCGGGAATACGAACATTTTCCCAGAAGTCTTTGCGGATTTCAGGGATCCGGCGAAGCGCTTCCTCGAGACCTTCCTTGGTCCGAGCCATACCGCACTTGTCCCAGACAAGAAGACCGAGCTCACGGTGAAAACTGTCGACCGACTTGGTTCCGTTGATGTTGGTGAGTTTTTCGATCCGCTCTTTCACCGCAGCCTCTGCCTCGGCGAATTCAGGCGCGTCTGTGGTCACGCTGCCAGGCTTCTCATTCACAAGATAATTGGGAAGAGTTGATGGAATGACGAAGTATCCATCGGCAAGTCCCTGCATCAGAGCGCTAGCACCGAGGCGATTCGCTCCGTGATCCGAGAAGTTCGCCTCTCCGAGAACATGGAGTCCTTTCACATTCGACTGCAGATTGTAATCCACCCAGAGTCCACCCATCGTGTAGTGGACCGCAGGATAAATCATCATCGGAGTCTGATATGGATCGTCTCCACTGATCTTCTCATACATCTGGAAAAGGTTTCCGTAGCGAGCACGAATCGTTTCTTCGCCAAGACGGTCAATCGCATCGCTGAAATCAAGGAACACTCCAAGACCGGTCTTCGCAACGCCTCGTCCTTCATCACAAACTTCTTTCGCAGAGCGAGAAGAGATATCGCGAGGAGCGAGGTTTCCGAATGACGGATATTTCCTCTCAAGATAGTAATCGCGGTCCTCTTCGGCTACGTCTTTTGCCATCAGCTCGCCTTCGCGAATCTTCTTGGCAGTCTTCGCTGATTTGGGAACCCAGATCCGGCCATCGTTTCGCAGCGACTCAGACATGAGTGTCAACTTACTCTGGTAGTCACCAGAAACGGGGATACAGGTCGGGTGAATTTGTGTGAAGCAGGGATTCGCCATGTAAGCCCCTCTCTTGTGCGCGCGGAATGCTGCCATCACGTTACATCCCATTGCATTCGTTGAGAGGTAGAAGACATTGCCATATCCCCCGGTTGCGAGAAGAACACAGTCTGCAGCGTGGCTCTCAATTTCGCCAGTCTTGAGATCCCGGGTCACAATTCCTTTGGCGTGACCATCGACCGTGACGAGATCGACCATCTCAGTGCGAGTGAACATTTCCACACCACCTTTATCGATTTCCTTTTCCAAGGCTTGGTAGGCACCGATGAGCAACTGCTGTCCAGTCTGACCTCGAGCGTAAAAAGTTCGGCTAACCTGAGCACCACCGAAAGATCGGTTATCGAGAAGACCGCCGTATTCACGAGCAAAAGGAACTCCCTGGGCAACACACTGGTCGATGATATTTACACTGACCTCGGCAAGTCGATGCACATTGGCTTCCCGGGAGCGAAAGTCTCCCCCCTTGATCGTGTCGTAAAAGAGACGCCAGACGGAGTCCCCGTCGTTCTGGTAGTTCTTTGCCGCATTGATTCCACCCTGCGCCGCGATGGAGTGCGCTCGGCGCGGACTGTCTTGATAGCAAAAACATTTCACCCTGTAACCCAGCTCAGAGAGCGTTGCCGCAGCAGAACCTCCGGCGAGTCCAGAGCCGACCACGATGATCGAATACTTCCGCTTGTTAGCCGGATTGATCAGTTTTGCGTTGGCCTTGTATTTTGTCCACTTCTCGGGAAGTAAACCTTCCGGGATGGCGGAGTCGAGAGAACCGTTAGATGCCATGGTAAATCAGTGGGTAAAGAAAAGTGTGACTCAGGACTTGGAAACCGGATCCTCGTTCGTTGACCCAGGCAGAGTTGCCGGGGTTTCTATCTGAGCAGAAGGTGCCTCGCGATCGTCCTCGACCGCTCCAATCGAGATGAAAAATGGTATGGAAATAAATCCGGCCCAGAGGATGGCTGCAACAGCGATTCCTGCTTTTCGGAAGGCGACTTTCGTTTTCCCGCTCCGCAGACCCAACGTCTGGAACAGGGATGAAATGCCGTGGCTGAGGTGAGAGCAGAGGAAGGAGACGGAAACGATGTAGAAGAGAACGACAATCGGATTCTGGAAGCCCTTGATTACCATCGCGTAGACATCAACCTTGTCGGGATCGAGGGGGTCTTTTAACCCTTGGATTGCAGGGTTAAGAGGGACGGTGAAGTGAAAGATATGGAAGATAACAAACCCGAGGACGGTAAGACCGCTCCAGATCATAATGCGAGAACTCCGAGGAGCCTGCACCGTAGCTTCAAACGCGTAGCGAGTATCTCGTGCCTCCCGATTTTGACGGGTTAGAGCAATGGTAGCAATAATGTGAACGACGAAAGCGGCGATGAGGCCCAGACGGAAAAGCCAGATGCCCCATCCGTGAAGAAAATGATGCAGAAAATACGCATACTCATTGATCGCTTCACTCCCCTGAAAAATGAGTAAATTGCCCACCATGTGCGCGATGAGAAATCCCACCAGAAGTATACCCGTCACGGCGACGATCAATTTTTTCCCGATAGACGACTTCCAGAACTGGAGGATAGCGGTGGCGAGTGCGTTCATTTGCGGTTTCTTAAGCACTACGAAGTCCTTTTGCAAGAAGATGGGGTACGAATTGCAGAAATAATTCAAAAACACCCATCAAGAATGCACAGCTGAGCACAATCCGTGCTCTTTACGTGCCAAAGTGACAGTTTGTGTTTGCCAATCGGAAGCCTGCGCCACTAGCATCACGCTAGGATCCATGTCATCTTTACTCCGTATACTTTTCGTCCTCCTTCTCTTTTTCACACCTGTCCTTGCCCAGGCAGAGAAGGTATCGTTGTCCGACCAGATCGACACCAAGCTGAAAGTCGTAGCAGACAAAGCTCTCGACTACGTTTTCTACGGTCCTGATATCTCCGAAGGTAAAGTTCGATTCTACAAACCAGGAACATCCGGGGAATTGATGCTCCCTATCGTCTTGGTGCTTCTGGCAGGAACGGCTATTTTTCTGACCTTTTACTTTCGCTTCATCAATCTACGAGGATTTGGAATCGCTTTACGAACGGCCAAAGGGAAATACACGTCCAAGGATGCACCGGGAGAAATCACTCACTTTCAGGCCCTCAGTGCAGCTCTGTCTGCTACCGTCGGATTGGGCAACATTGGCGGAGTAGCCGTCGCAATTGGTGTTGGAGGGCCGGGAGCTACGTTCTGGATGATTGTGATGGGGCTCTGCGGAATGACGACCAAGTTTGCCGAGTGCACCCTCGGTGTGAAGTATCGGAAATTCACCGCGGACGGCAAAGTCAAAGGGGGCGCGATGTATTACCTTCGCGACGGTCTCAAGGAGATCGGATTGGGTCCTGTAGGAGCCGTGCTCGCTATTCTCTTTGCGATCTTTGTCATTGGAGGGGCCTTTGGAGCTGGCAATATGTTCCAGTCGAATCAGGCCTTCAGCCAGTTCAGCACGACTTTTCTCGGAGCAGAGGCTGCCAACAGCAACGCAGCTAAGCTCACTTTCGGCGGCATCCTCGCCGTTCTTGTTGGACTCGTCATCATCGGTGGAATCGTCCGCATCGCTCGTGTTACCGCCTTTATCGTTCCCTTCATGTGCGGCATCTACGTCCTCACCGCGTTGATCATCCTCCTGACCAACCTCGGAGATGTGATCCCCGCCTTTGGAACGATCATTACTTCTGCCTTCAGCAACGAAGCCGTTGCAGGAGGTCTCATAGGAATCTTGATTCAGGGCGTTCGCCGAGCAGCCTTCAGTAATGAAGCCGGTCTCGGTTCGGCTCCGATCGCCCACTCTGCCGTGAAGACAGACAGGCCCGCCAGTGAGGGATTTGTCGCCTTGCTCGAGCCTTTCGTAGATACGGTTGTGGTCTGCACTATGACGGCCCTTGTCATCGTCATAACGGGAACCTGGCAGGTCAGCGCCGAAGTCGCCCCTGATGGAGCGGCGCTGGTATCCGGCCCCAAAAGCACAGAAGTTGTCCAACAGCTGAAACCCGGACAATACCTTCACACTCGCAATGCAGAAGAAGGCTTTACCGAAGTGATCGGACTTGTCTCTTCAGATGCCTACGAAACCGAAGCGGTGACTGGGTGGGTTGCTTCCGACAAGATTGCGGATCGAAAGGGAGTTCCCATGACTTCCATGGCATTCGGCTCGGTGATCAAACTGTTCCCTTTCCTCCTCACCGTAGCCGTGATTCTCTTCGCCTTTTCGACGATGATTTCCTGGTCTTACTACGGCGAACAAGGAATCATATATCTATTCAGCTTCCTCAGTGATGACCAAGTCAAGATTCCTATCCTGATCTACAAAATTCTCTTCTGCGCTCTCGTCGTGGTGGGTTCCTCTGCCTCACTTACCAACGTGCTCAACCTCTCCGATGCGATGATTTTCGCGATGGTAATCCCCAACTTGATTGGGCTCTATTTCTTGTTGCCCGTGATCAAGAAAGAAACCCGATCGTATCTCGAGCACGTCAAGAATATCGATCAATCCTGAGCCCTTCTCGATGGCCCCATCAATCCCCTCTCTCTCGGATCAAGTTGCCCGACTGCGGGTTGTTGCCTTTCTACTTTTCAGTGGATACAGCTGGGTCCTCCTGAATGGTGTCTCGGGATGGTCCGATTTGGCCATGACGGGATCGCTCCTGCTCATTTTCATCGCCATTTCTTTCTTCATCCCGCGCCGTCGGTTCTGCACCTGGCTCTGGCTCGTGGGTGCATTGTTCCTTCTGATCCTTCACGGAATCAACTGGATTACGAGCGACTCAGGAATTGGCGTTTTTCTCGAACACGCCAGTCAGATCGGGCTTCCTGTGCTCCTCTTTCTCATCGCGACTGGTAAATCTGATCGTCTCACGAGTCGCGTTGCTCTCGCAACTCTCTCGCTCACTTTTGTTTTCCACGGACTTTTCGCACTTGGCTTTCCCTCTTCACTGAGTTGGCTCAATCACCCGACTCCGGATCGTTTTGTGTTCATGACAAAAGCGTGTCTCGGAATCGATTCCGATTCCACTGCGCTCACGATTCTTCAAACCGCGGCATGGCTGGATTTCGCAGCCGCAATCGCGATCTGGATCAGTCCGATTCGCAAAGCTGGATTGGTTTACATGCTGATCTGGGGATTTCTCACCGCGCTGGCTCGACCCGTCGCTTACATAGATCTCGATTTTCTGAGTTCTGGTTTGATGCGCTGGCTGCCCGAGTTCCTCATCCGATCGCCTCATTGGGCTCTTCCACTCGCCCTCCTTGCGTGGCCCTCTTTCTCTTGCCGCCAACCCAACACTGAGTCTTCTGAATCATGACGAATTCTCCTCCCGTCCTAACACCTGCTTCCGCGCAAGCGCCCCGCACTTCTCCGCTAGCAGTCTGGAGCCTTATACTCGGCATTCTGAGTATCTTCTGCCTCTGGGTTCTTGGATCGATTCCTGCCATCATTATGGGAGCGATCGCAATGAAGCGCTCCAATGAAAATCCCCAGGAAGTTGGCGGCAAAGGTCTAGCCCTAGCAGGAATTATCACAGGAGGGGTGGGTATCCTGACAGGACTGATCACCGTCGGCATCTATGCGAGCGCGATGATTCCTGCCTATTCCGGAGTTCAAAGCCGTGCTGAAGAAGTGAGAACAATCAGTTCGGTCAGAATCATCAGCCTCGGTCTTTCCAGCTATTCCGCAGATCACGATGGATCTTTCCCGCCTACCCTTGAAGAACTAATCCCAGACTACCTCGATTCGGAAGAGGGTATTTATCAAGTCGACCCAGACTCAGGCGATTCGAGCCCCTTTCTCTACCGGCCCGGACTCACGAAGAGTGATGACAGCGACACCATCATTGTCCTCGCGCCGTTCTCCATCAATGGAAAACGCGTCGTAGGATATCTCGATGGCAGAGCAGAATCGATGAGAGAACCGCTGCCTGCTGATCTTCTCGGGACGCTCGAATAGACCGGGAGTTCACGCAAAAATATCACGAACAACTCGCCCATGAACATCGGTGAGTCGAAAATCCCGCCCCGCATAGCGATAGGTGAGTTTCTCATGATTCAATCCCAGCGCATGAAGAACCGTCGCATGAAGATCATGCATGTGCACCTTGTTCTCGACCGCCTGGAAACCGAACTCATCTGTGGCGCCATACGCGTGCCCTGGCTTCACGCCACCGCCTGCCAGCCAGACCGTAAAACCCCGTGGATTGTGGTCCCGACCGTTGTTGTTCTGTGAAAAAGGAGTGCGACCGAATTCGGCCCCCCACCAGACGAGCGTGTCTTCGAGCAGCCCCCTGCGTTTCAGGTCGGTGAGCAGACCCGAAATGGGCTTGTCGACCTGTCCCGCGAGCTGCTCGTGCTTGGGCATGTTGCTGTGCTGATCCCAGACGGGAGTGGATGAATTATCACAGTGGCTGATCTGCACAAAGCGAACCCCCGACTCGGCGAGTTGACGGGCAGCGAGACACTGTCGTCCGAACCCGTCAGTTTGGTCACCACCGATTCCATAAAGTTCCTGAGTGCTTCGCGACTCCCGATCCACGTTGACGAGTTCTGAAGCATGCGTCTGCATTCTCCAGGCGAGCTCGTGAGAACGGATCACACCATCGAGAACCGTATCCGATGAGTCGCCGACCTGGGTTCGATTCAACTGATCCAGAAAGTCATGTTCCCGAAAAACTTCTGCGTCGGTGAGAGGGCTCGACAGATTGCGGATCTCAGGACGCGCATTCGGATTGCCGGGTTGTCCCAAAACAGTTCCCTGGTGAAAAGCGGGAAGAAAGGCATTACCATAGTTCCTCGGCCCCCCTTTGTTGGCCGGAGGATTGACTGCGACGAAACCGGGAAGATTCTCATTTTCGGTGCCCAGTCCATAACTGATCCAGGATCCGACAGAAGGACGAACTAGATTCGTAGCGCCGGTATGCAGGAAAAGCGTCGCGGGACCGTGAGCCACTCCTTCGGTGTGCATCGAGTGAATAAAACAAAGGTCGTCGACGTGTTTCGCGACTTCAGGAAAGAGACTGGACGACCATCGGCCGCATTCGCCGTGCTGCTGGAATTCCCAGAGCGGCTTCATCACCTTTCGCTGCTCCTTAGCTCTGGTCCGGGGAACGAGGAACTCGACGTCCTTCTCGTGCGCCTTGATCAGCTCGGGCTTGTAATCGTAGGTGTCGACCTGGCTCGGCCCGCCCTGCATAAAGATAAAAATAACGCGCTTTGCCCTCGGGGGAATCACGGGTGTTTGATTCCCCATCGCAGCAAGGGCCAGCCCGCCAAAACCGCAGGCTCCTGTTTTTAACATTTGTCGTCGACTCACGGGTGATCCATCAGAGGCGAATGCAGAATCAAACAGAGTTGGGTCCATGAGGTAAAAGGGTTGGGTCAAAAAAATTCAGAGTCAACGGAGGAAGCGAAAATCGACAGTGCCAAAAAGTGAGCGCTGCAAAGCAGTCCATGCAAAGATCTCGTCCTCCGACTCGGTATCTCCCGAATCTCGGAGAAACTGAATTGCGAGAGCAATCTCTGATTCTGAAGCGGTTCTACCGAGGCTGCGTCGGAAGGCAAGGTCGACCCTTGATCGGTCATCCTCAACCGGAGCCGATAGCAATTGCTCTGCCGCCGCCTTGGCTCTTTCGTGGACAAATGGATGATTAGTCAGGAACAATGCCTGGGTTGGAATCGTGCTCTTTGATCGTTTACCAACCGAGAAATTTGGATTGGCAAAATCGAAAATGGAAAAAAGTTCATAGCCTGTATTCCGGAATACAGGAACATATACGCTCCGTCGTAACGTCGTGAATTTGTAGCCAAACTCACTCCTAAAGCCCTTCGGCAGGGACGGACCACCCGCCTCAGTATTGAGTTCGCCGGAAAGGGTCAACATGGCGTCCCGCAGCGCCTCGGCTCCTACAGGACGAAGATGACCTTTCCAATAGAGCTTGTTCTCAGGATCCAGCCCCGATGCTTCAGAACGCCCATTTCCAACAGCTCGAGAATAGACCTTTGAAAGAACGATTTCTCGGATCAGGCTCTTCGTTGACCAGCCGTCTGCGATCAGCTTCTCCGCCAGAAAATCAAGAAGCTCTGGATGGGTCGGTACCTCTCCCGTGACTCCAAAATTGTCAGGAGTGCGGACGAGGCCTTCTCCGAGCAAATGCAGCCAGATGCGATTCGCAAGCACTCTTGAGGTCAGCGGATTCCGAGCGTCGGTAATCCATTGCGCCATCTCTAGGCGGCCACTCGTCTCGTCGGAAATCTGCGCTTCGTCCCACATCGCGACTTCGAGAAACCCGCGTGGAACATAGTCTCCACGGTTTGACTCCATTCCCCGAATACGGAGCTCGGTGCCTCTAATTTTTCCGATCTCTCGATCGACAACTGCCATCGCTCGCGGAATCGACGGGGCCTTCTTCTGAAGGTCTTTCAACTCTTTCTCGGCGTTTGCTAATTGCTCATCAAGAACCATCGCTGCTGCCTTCTCTTCCTTTGATTCTGACTCAGTCAGGACTTCTGGAGTCCGATCCAAAGGAAGCCACTGCACTGCATCTACGATAATGTGACCGTTCTCGTCGCTGTCGTTCGAGGCGATCACGATCACCGTTTCGCCCTCTTGAATCACGTAATTCCCCAGCGTCTGAAAAAGCCCGTCATGCTTGGGCTTCAGTTTCTGATTCACGAATACGGTTTCCTTTTTTTCCCGAGTTTCGACCGAAAAAGGTGCCCGAGGATTACGATTTGTTCCCGCAGAGTAGGAAACTCTTATCTCGTAGCGCCCCGCTCGTGGAATCCGTGTTTCAAAGCGAACTGATTTTTCGCCCTTCCCCTGATTCATGTCATGAAGGTATCCCTCCCCCACCCAGCGAGGAGTGCTGGTCGACTTGGTCCACTCACCAGTGACTTCTGCCGCCGAGTTATCCATCACGAAGCCAGGAAGCGACTCGGGAGCTACCTGTGCCATCTGACCGCCTGAACCTCGACCCAACGCGGCAAGTTCCTTTTTCAGCCCGCTCACCTCATTCTTTAGTTCCTTCGTTTTTGTTTCGTATAGAGCCACAGCCGCTGCCGCTTCCTCGCTCGGTGGAATCGGTTCGGTATGCCACTTGGACACATTGGAGTGGGTCACTGAATTCGAGCTGAGGAGAATCCCCGCCATCGCATAGTAATCCTTGGTCGGAACAGGATCGAACTTGTGATCGTGACAGCGAGCGCAACCAAAGGTTTGCCCCATAAAGGCTCGTCCCAGGGTGTCGAGTTGCTCGTCGACGATTTCAAAATCCAGCTCTGCCTTGTTTTGATTCTCGTAGTTGTGAGGACCGAGAACGAGAAACCCCGTCGAGATGAGATTTTCGATCCGCTCTTCTTCGTTCTCGGAGGGCAGCAGATCTCCAGCCAAATGCATCGTGATCAGATCATTGAGCGGACGATCCTGATGAAAGGAATCAATGACATGGTCTCGAAAACGCCAAGCCTGAGGAAAAGGCATCGCTCGTCCGCCTCCACTCGAGTCGGCATATCGCATCAGGTCCAGCCAATGACGACCCCAACGTTCTCCAAACGCCTTGGAATCAAGCCACCGGTCGATCAATTGCTCCCACCTCTCGGGAGAGTGATCCGCAAGAATTTCCTCCTGCTCCTCTTCGCTCGGAATCAGTCCGGTGAGATCGATCTTGGTTCGGCGCAACCGCTGAAGAGCCGAGGTCGCTGGCTCAGGATCGATTCCTGCTTCTTCGAGTCGGGCATCGATAAAGTGATCAATTGTCTTCCGCTCCCCAAAATCGGTCTCTCGAGGTTGGAACGACCAGAATTTCCGTCCTTCTTCGAGCGACATCCCATCCGGTGTGATTTTCATCCCGGCATTTGTTCGCGGATCGGGTAATCCTCGTTGCACCCACTCCTCAAAGTCAGCAATCACTTCGGGGGGCAACTTCCCATCCGGTGGCATCTCAAGGTCGGGGTCATCGTATAGGATCGTCTCGATGAGAAGACTTCCTGCCAGGTCGCCTGGAACTGCGGCAGGTCCTGTATCTCCGCCTACTTCCCATCCTGCCTTGCGATCGAGCCAGAGCCCCCCCTTTTTTTTATCGGCCTCCTCGGAATGGCACTCATAGCAATACTTCACCAATGCGGGGCGAATCCTGTTCTCGAAAAACTTTTCGTCCTCGGGGGAAATTTCAGCCGATAGCCTTCCCTCGAAAGCCGCGGCGGCAGCAATGAGAACAAAGAAAGCTGTTCGGGGGAAACAATCCATCACTAGTCATGCTACCCCACCCGCCACGAGGAAACAGACCCGTCATTACGGTGTCCATTTTGGTGTCCAAAAACCAGCCATTGCCCATTCACCTCCAAAAGGGGAAAGAACCTGAGTGCCCTTCTCAAAAGATATTCTGGCACTCTGATTCCAAGCTCTCTATAATTCAGAGCGATGTCCTCATACCTTCTTTCTCTCGATCAGGGAACGACCAGTTCAAGAGCGATCGTGTTCAACGACCAAGGCCAAATTGTTGCCAAAGCTCAGGAAGAATTTAAGCAGATATTCCCCCAGTCCGGCTGGGTGGAGCATGACCCCACTGAAATTTGGACTACTCAGCTAAAAGTGGCCCGCGAAGCAATCCTCCAAGCCAACCTCTCCGCTTCTCATATTGCAGGAATCGGCATCACCAATCAGAGGGAGACCGTAGTTCTCTGGGATCGTAAAACCGGTGAGCCCGTTTCCAACGCGATTGTCTGGCAGGATCGGAGGACCGCAGACTTCTGTGATAAACTCGTCTCCGACGGACATGCCGAACAGATTCAGGAAATTACTGGGCTCGTCGTCGACGCCTATTTCTCCGGTTCAAAAATTCGGTGGATGCTGGATCACGTGAAAGGACTTCGTGAAAGAGCGGAGAAAGGTGAAATCGCCTTCGGAACGATCGACTCCTGGCTGGTCTGGAATCTGACCGGAAGGTGCCATCACATTACCGACGTCACCAACGCTTCGCGTACTATGCTCTTCGACATTCGAAAGATGGACTGGAGCAAAGAAATGCTCCTACTACTTCAAATTCCTCCCAGCCTTCTCCCTGAAGTTCGCGAAAGTAGTGAAATCTACGCGGAGACCGACTCAGAACTACTAGGGGGGTCTATTCCTATAGCCGGGATTGCCGGGGATCAGCATGCTGCGCTATTTGGCCACGCCTGCCATTCTCCGGGAATGGCAAAAAATACGTATGGTACCGGTTGCTTCATGCTGATGAACACGGGAACCGAACCGGTCCGTTCCACTCATCGACTTCTCACAACGGTCGCTTGGAAAGTGGGTGGCGTGACAGAATACGCTCTCGAAGGCAGTATCTTTATCGCAGGGGCGGTTGTCCAGTGGCTCCGGGATCAGTTGGGAATCATCGAAAATGCTTCGGAAGTTGAGGAGCTCGCCCGAAAAGTTGATGACAATGGCGGAGTCTATTTTGTCCCCGCTTTGGCTGGATTGGGCGCTCCCCACTGGGACGGACATGCTCGAGGAACCATCAGTGGCCTGACCCGAGGAGCAAGCAAATACCATCTTGCCCGGGCTGCCCTCGAAGGAATCGCCTATCAGGCGAATGACGTTTTGTCAGCCATGGTCAAAGATTCTGAAATTCCCATCGAAGAACTTCGAGTCGATGGTGGCGCGACGGAGAACGGGTTGCTGATGCAAATTCAGGCCGATGTTCTCGGAGTCCCTGTCATTCGATCTGCCATTACTGAAACAACTGCGCTGGGAGCGGCTTACTTGGCAGGACTTGCCCTTGGGACGTGGGAAAGCAAAGAAGCGATTGCCTCTCAATGGTTGGAAACAGCGAGATACGAGCCCGGCCCCGGCAAAGAAGGCCTTCAGAAACGAATTCCAGAATGGCAGACTGCGGTGAAGCAAGCCCTCGTGCACTGAATCCCTGAGTCTAAATTCAGGACTCAGACTTCATTCCTCGAAAAATCAGTCGTAAGTCCGTGCCTGTCATCACGATGAGGTAAGGCCAGACAAAACCAGAGGAGCGCGAAGTATTGCTTCGCGATCGTGTCAAAACGATAGAGCATGCTGTCCTCGGCGGCGGCAATCTCCATGAGGTGAAGGTGATAGGCAAAGGTCACTCAAAACCCCAGTTGTCAGTATCAGCGCTCCGCAGAATGTTTTGAGAATTTTATCTCTAAGTAGAGGCTAATAATTGGAGGGTCCTGCGGGTCAATCGCTGATCTTTGCCGATGTAATTCCACGCCAACCTTGCAATCGAACAGAAACGGGGAAAACTTCTCTCCTTTTCCTACCAAGAAATGCGAAGCCTTCTGCGATCCAAAATTCACCTCGCCACCGTGACCGAGGCGAATGTCGATTATATCGGCAGCATCACGATCGACCGTAACCTGATCGATGCAGTAGGACTTTGGGTCGGCGAAAAGGTCCTCGTCGTCAGCGCCACGACAGGGGCTCGGCTCGAGACTTATGTCATCGAAGGCGAAGCTGGGGGCGGAGCGATCGAAATCAACGGAGCGGCTGCGCACCTCATTAACGCGGGAGAGAAGGTCATCATCATGGGCTTTGAACTTACCGAGAAGCCAGTCGAGCCACAGGTGGTTTTGTGCGACCGGGAGAACGGGATCGATGAGTATCTCTCCGAAAAACAGGGCCAGAAGGTCTAGCTGAATTGAGGCAGAAGACGATCACGGGTTCGCCCAAACGCGGATCACGGACTCGATGCCCTCGACCGCTTTCGTAAGCTTTTCAAAGTCAATCTTGTCCGGCGTGTCAGTCGGCTTGTGATAGTGAGGATAGCGATACGGAGCCGTATCGGTCACCATCACTCCTGGATACCCAGCCTGCCAGAATGACCAGTGATCTGACCACGCGACTCCGGGAACACTCTCTGGGAACCCACCGCCGATCGCAGGCAATCCACTCCCCAATCGAAACGCGGTCTTGGCCGAATCAGCGAGAAATCGAGACTCTTGGTTTCCCACAAATACGAGGAAATCCCCCTGATCTGGAAAAGCACCTTCCAATCCTTCGGGCACTTTCTGACTGCCTGCTTCTTCAGAGAAATAGCCCATAGTCTCGAGAGCGAGCATGGAGACGATATTCTCCCGCCGTGCTTTGCAGCGGCGCGCGTAGACGAGGCTTCCCATCTCCTCGGTGTGAAAATACGGAGGTTCTTCGTTCACGAAGGCAACAAACCGAATCGTCCTCTCCTGAGGATCTCCAGCAAAGGCTTTGGCCAGAGAGAGGAGCGCAACCACTCCTGTTCCGTTGTCATTCGCGCCGGGACAATCTGGAACGGAGTCGTAGTGAGCTCCTACGACGACAATCTCATCCCTGCGCGTGGTTCCAGGCAGCTCCGCCACAAGATTGCGAACTTCGACGCCGTTGACTGAGTAGATCTGGTGTTCAATGACATAACCAAGATTCGAAGATCCAATCGTCGACTCGATCCAGATGGCAGCTTGCTCTAACGCATCAGGCTTGCCGACATGACGCTCGCCAATCTGCACTGCCAACGTGTTGAGATTTCTCTCGAGATCAGCTCGAGCAATCGGGCTCCGGTTAAGAGACGCAGCTTCAAGACGCACTTTTTCGTTTGGATCCACGTTCTCTTCGCTCGGTTTGAAGTGAGTCACCATCATCGCACCGACACCAAAAAGGAGCAATCCAGAGGGAAGCGCAACGACTAGAAAACGGATGAGGGCACCATCTTTCATGAACACAGGAAACTACGACGAGGATTCGAAAAGGGCTACGACCGCGGCAGCCGCATTCTCGTGCGAACCTCCTGCCCCTAAACTCGCCACGACTTCCGCAAGTTCGTTCTGCAAGGCTTCGCAATTCGACTCATCCTCAATCAAGGAAGCCAGCTCCGTGGCGAGAACTTCTCCACGAGCCTCGCCTTGCAGCAACTCTCGAACGACCTCGCGCCCTGCAAGAACGTTCACGATTCCTAGAAACTCGACCGACATCACACGTCGGGCAACCGCAGCAGTGGCCCAGGCAACTTTGTAGGTGAGACAATAGGGCAGACCGAGACAGGCTGCTTCCAGAGTGGCCGTCCCGGAAGCGACGACGCCGACTCCTGCGCGTTGCATGATCTGGTGGCTGGAATCCTTGCCCACTTCGATGGAGTCATTCAGTCCCCTTTCCGCGACCAGCTCGCGAAGACGCTCCGTCAGCTCCGGAGTGGCTCCGGTCGTCGCAAACCGGAGATTTGAATTCCTGTTCAGGAGACTCTCCGCAGCATCCAGCATCGGAGGAAAGAGCTTTGCAATTTCTCGCTCTCTTGATCCGGGGAGAAGAGCGACGAGGTTCCGGTCTCGCGTGATCTCTGGATTCTTCACCTCCAGCATCGAGTCCACGAGCGGGTGCCCGGCAAAGACAGTTGGCAATCCGCTCTCTTCATAGAGATCCTTTTCGAAGGGAAAAATGCAGATCATGAGATCGAGCAATTCCGCCATCGTCTTGATTCGCCCTTTCTTCCACGCCCAAACCTGGGGACTGATGTAGTAGATCAGCTTTCCAGAGTAGCCCTCGTCACGAAGGCGCTTCGCGAGGCGAAGGTTGAACCCGGGAAAATCGATAAACAAAATCCCCTCAGGCTGAATCTCGAGAACTCGAGAAACGGTCTCGTCCATTTTTCGCCGAAAATAGGAGTATTTTTTCAGCACCTCCCACAAACCGAGCACAGCCGCATCCCCCAGCCAATTCTCCATCTCCGCAGACTGAGCTGCGAGGAGAGGCCCTCCGAGTCCCGCAAACCTCCATTCCTCTTGATTCAACGAAGAGAGCAAAGCCGCACCGTGGGTATCTCCACTGATTTCACCGGCTACAACAAAGAGGGATTTCACGGGGTGCTGGGGGTCACGAACAGATCAGGAGAAAGCAGTCCTCCCGAAACCTGTGGGACACTAATCACACAATGCCGCTTCCGCGAATCGAAATGATTTCAGGAACCGATTTTCCACCAGGGTTTCAAATGAACACTTGATTTTTATACTCAAATCACGTAGTCGGAAGCAAGCATGACGTCGAAGGAAGCCTTTCTTGCCCTCAATCTTCTACCCCGGATTGGTCCCGTCCGTGTTCGCAGGTTGTTGAAAGAATTCAGTGCTCCCGAAAAGATTCTCACTGCCAGCACCGACCTCCTCCAGAAGATTCCAGGAATCGGAAAAGAGATGGCAGCGCAGATTACGAACTGGGAGAGTCATATCGATCTGGAGGAAGAGAAGCGCCGGATGAAAGATCGAAATATCTCGGCACTGACAATTGACGACGAAGGGTATCCACCGGCATTGCGAGAAATTCACGATCCCCCGTTTCTCCTCTATATCAAAGGAGAGATCACCAAGGCCGATGCCGCCGGAATTGGCATTGTCGGCTCACGCCGCATGACGCACTACGGCAAAGAGCAGGCGCACAAATTGAGCTATCAACTAGCGAAAGCTGGCTTCTGTATTCTCTCGGGCCTAGCGCGAGGAATCGATACGGCGGCCCATGAAGCCGCGCTCGCCGCAGGAGGCCGAACCATCGCTGTTCTAGGATCGGGAATTGGACATCTCTACCCACCCGAGAATGAAGAGCTCGCTGATCGAATTGCTGAAAATGGAGCGGTGATCTCCGAGTTTCCCGTTCTCTATGTGCCCGACAAGCAATCCTTTCCCCTTCGCAATCGCATTGTTGCAGGAATGTCACAGGGACTTCTTGTCGTCGAAGCTCCTGCCAGAAGCGGCTCGCTCATCACCGCGAATCAGGCGCTCGAACAGGGACGATCTGTTTTTGCCGTCCCTGGTCCGATCAATCGACCGAACTCGGAAGGGTGCCATCGACTCATTCGTTCAGGAGCCACGCTGATTTGCCATGCTCAGGATGTTATCGACGAGCTGGAATCTGAAATTCAATCGCTGGGGCTTCAGTTTCACGAAGAAACGACTGCCGAAGAAACAGCCCGCCCCGGTATTATTCTCACAGATGCAGAGCGTCAGATCCTCGCCGCGATGGAGGGCGTAGAAAACACGATTGATGGTCTCGCAGAGGCTACCAAATTACCTGCCGGAATGATTAGTGCGCAGCTACTTCACCTCGAAATGAAGACTCTTGTGAAGCAACTTCCGGGGAAATACTTCGCGAAACTGATTTGACGGATTACTGATCCGGGGGCACTCCATTCCCCCGGCAGTCGCTCTTTTTTCCCTTTTCGGACTCCAATACTCCCCTTTCCCATGTCAAAATCTCTAATTATCGCCGAGAAACCGAGTGTGGCCAATGACCTCGCTCGAGTCCTCGGCAAAGACCCTGCGATCGGGGCATTCGCCAAGAAGGAGGACTTCTTCGAAAACGATCGCTATGTCATTTCCTCAGCTGTGGGACACCTCGTTCAGCAGGCACTTCCCACGACGGCTGAGGGCAAAACACTTCCCTGGAAGTTTGATTGCCTTCCGGTTCTTCCCGAACAATTCGCTCTCGAACCGAGTGAGCAGAAAGGCGCCAAATCGCGACTCACGGTCCTCAAACGCCTTATGAAGCGCAAGGATGTCAGCGAACTCATTAATGCTTGTGATGCCGGCCGCGAGGGAGAGCTCATCTTCCGCTACATCGTTCAGTTCGCCGGAGTCGACAAGCCGACCCGCCGACTCTGGATGCAGTCGATGACAGATGGCGCGATTCGCGAAGCGTTTGCCGATCTTCGTTCCGATAGCGAAATGCGCCCCCTTTCGGATGCAGCCTACTGCCGCTCTGAATCTGACTGGCTCATCGGAATCAACTCAACGCGGGCCATGACTGCGTTCAACTCAAAGTTCGGTGGATTCAACAAGACACCGGTAGGACGAGTTCAGACACCCACCCTCGCCCTGCTCGCGGAGCGGGAATCAGAGATCGGTAGCTTTGTGAGCGAAGAGTATTTCGAAGTTCACGGAACCTTCGGCGTTTCTGCAGGAGAATATCTCGGTCGATGGTTTGATGAGAAATTTTTCAAATCTGAGGACAAACCGCACGCTCGTGCCGAACGTCTCTGGGGACGGGACCAGGCCGATGCCATCGTCGATCGCTGCACAGGGAAAACGGCGGTAGTGGAGGAAAAGAAGAAGCCATCGAAACAGATTTCACCTCAGCTGTATGACCTCACCAGCCTCCAACGGGAAGCCAACGGTCGCTTTGGTTTCTCGGCTCGTCGCACCCTGCAGCTCGCACAGTCGCTCTATGAGCGCCACAAGGCACTGACCTACCCCAGGACGGACTCCCGCTATCTTCCGGACGACTACGTCGGAACGAGCATCGAAACGCTCAAGAAGATTTCCTCCGGCTCAGGTTATACAATTGGCGATATGCCAGGCCATGCGGCAAAGGTCATCGAAAACCAGTGGGTCAACGGATCCGATAAACGCGTTTTCAACGGGGCAAAGGTGAGCGATCACTTTGCCATCATTCCCACGGGGCAGATTCCCAAGAGCCTCGATGAAGCCGAGCAGAAGCTCTACGATATGGTCAGTCGCCGATTCATCGCGACCTTTTATCCGCAGGCTGAATTCGAAAATACGACTCGAATTACTCGGATCGAAAACGACGCTTTCAAGACAGACGGAAAAATTCTTGTGAAAGCAGGTTGGCTTGCCGTGTATGGTAAAACTCCAGGTGGAAGCGATGCCAAAAGCAACCCTGAAGAGGAGGAAGGCGAGAAAAAGAGCAAGAATGGCGACAAGCAGATCGTGCCCGTCAATCCGGGCGAGTCAGCCACGGCTAAGGCGATCGACCTTATCGAGAAAGCAACGCGTCCGCCAGCACGATATAACGAAAGCACCCTTCTCTCCGCGATGGAGACGGCCGGAAAACGCGTCGACGATGAGGATCTCCGCGATGCCATGTCCGAGCGTGGACTCGGAACTCCGGCTACTCGGGCCTCGACGATTGAGGGCCTCATTAACGACAAATACATCACCCGGGACGGTCGAGACATCTATGTCACGACTCGCGGAATGCGCTTGATCGAGCAGCTCCACAATATGGAGATTGGAATCCTGACCTCCCCTGAAATGACAGGCGAATGGGAATACAAGCTCAAGCAAATGGAGCAGGGAAAACTCGAACGCCCTCGTTTCATGAGCGAGATCAAGGATCTCACCGGAACTGTCGTCGAAACCGCCAAGGAATATGCTCGCACGGCCCTCGAACGTGAGTGGCCTGAATTTCCTGTCCCCTGCCCTGTCTGTGGAGCATCCTCACTCGGACAAGATGATGGACGCTACAAGTGCAAGGAACCGGACTGCAAGTTCACCCTCGCCAAAGTGGTCGCGAGTCGTCCTCTCACGGAAGAGGAAGCAAAGACGCTTCTCACAACCAAGCTCGTCGGACCGTTGACTGGATTCGTAAATCGATTCAAGCAGCCCTTTGACGCGGCCATCGAACTGCAGGAAGACAAGAAGGCCGGCTTCAAGGCGTCCTTCGTTTTTGAGAAGACTCCCGAGGAAGAGGAGGAAGTTGAATCAATCAAAGAAGAGAACAAGCTCTGTGCCTGCCCGCTTTGCGAAAAAGGAAGTATCTACGTGACCCCACACAGCTACATCTGCGATCGTCGCGCCTCTGGCGATGGCTGCAAAGCCCGCCTCTCCAAAGAGATGTGTAAATACGAGATTCCTCGCGAGCAGGCTTTGAAGTATTTCACCGAAGGCAAAACGGATGTGATCGAGCAATGGATCAGCAAAAAAGGGCGCCCTTTCAAGGCTGCCCTGACCTGCAATACCAAAGGACGTCGCATGCTCGGATGGGATTTCCCTCCACGCGAACCAGCCAAGAAGAAAACCGCTGCCAAGAAAGCGACGACCAAGAAGACCGCCAAGAAAAAGGCGGCTTCCAAGAAGGCCAAGTAAGAGCCTTAGCGCGGTAATCTCGGCGACTGAATCTAGTTCCGAGATGCCAGCTCAAGGCAACTTTGAGCTTTCTCCCAATCAACTGAGCAACTCGCTCATATCGCCCGTGCTGTCGGCGAAAGACTCGGACGGCACCCCCAATCGATCGAGCACCGTATGGTGCACATTCGAGAATGGAGTATCAGAACCGAATTTCAGAAACTGCCCGTGTCGGACTCCGAGTCCCCGCCCTCCTGCAAGAACGAGAGGGTAATTGGTGTTGTTGTGAGTCCGGCTGTTGCTACTTCCGTAGAGCAGCATGGTGTTGTCGAGAAGACTTCCTTCTCCCTCAGGAATAGATTTCAACCGATCAACAAACCAGGCAAACTGTTCTGCGAGAAACAGGTCCCAGTTCCCGAGCGCTTCTGCTCCGCCCTTCTTATTCCATCCGTGAGCCAGTTTGTGCATATTGGCTCCCAACCCCAGCAATGAAGGAAACTTGCCTGCGATTGAGGTCGCTCCGTTCATGTTGCCAATCTGGTAGGTCGCCACTCGAGTCGAGTCGGTCTGAAAAGCGAGTACGATGAGGTCGTACATCGTTCGCATGAGTTCGTAGGGAGTTTCATCGGTGGCCTCAAGATGAAGTCCTGATGCATTCACCTGCGGCTTCGGCACCTCCAGCCAGTGTTCCGATCGCTCAACCCGTTCCTCAATTTGGCGAACCGAAGCGAGGTACTCATCGAGTTTTTCCCGATCCTCGTTGCCCAGCTTCTTCCGCAGAGAACTTGCGTTGTCGAGGACCAAATCCAACATGCTGCCGGAATTCTCCAGCTCGCGACGTTGTGCGACCATCGAATCTGAGTTCACACCAAAAAGACGATCGTAAACGATCCTCGGTTGATTCAAGGAAGGGATCGGTTGTCCCGTCCGGCTGAAAGAAAGCGTGCTGGAACGGGTCGATTCCCCTACTCCGCCGTCCGAGGAAAGAACGAGAGACTTGTATCTTGTTTCATTCCCGAAGTGGCTTGCTGCTACTTGATCGACCGAAACCGAATTGCGCAGCTGCGACCCCTTCAATTCCGCTCCGGTTAGAAAGATATCACTGGTATCATGCCCTCCCATCGAACGCCCTTGCGGATGCGAAAGTCCCTGCAGAACCGTGACGTCCTCCCGAAACTTCTCGAGAGGCTGCAGACTGCGATTAAAGACAAAGTCTTTTCCCTCACCTTTAGGAAACCAGTTCCAATTCGCACTTTCATGATCTCCAGGGGGAAGGCTGACGCCGTAGGGAAAGTAGACTGCAGCAAATCGCCGAGGATGACTTCCTGAAGCTGAACGCCCCGCCATGGCTGAAAGAAAAGGAAGGGAGAGCGTCACTCCCGTTCCCCGAAGAAACGAGCGGCGATCCAGGTGCCAGGATTTTTTCATGATTGGATAGAAAGTTTACTTGGTCAGGAATAATTCACTTACGACGATTTCCTCAATGAGGGAAGATAGACGAAAGCCGTTCTCGGAGAAAGTTTTTGTCAGCTCATCGACGACCAATTCATCTCCAAGATGCAACGACCGCCCGAGCGCAAAAGAGAGCAGGCGGGAAACCAACGCTCGAGCAAAGGTCTCCTTTTGGTGTTCCAGCAAATAGGATTTAAGATCCTCGACTCCCGTGACTTCACTTCCGTCCGGAAGAGTCGCCGTTGATTCCACGGGCACCTTCAGATCCTTTTGCCGCTTTCCGACCTTCTCTTTGCGAAGAATCTCATCTCTCCACAATCCATCCGCGCCAAATGCCTCCAGCGCTACACCCCAGGGATCAATACCATCGTGGCAATCCATGCAGGCAGCATCTTCCCGATGGAGCTCCAGCTGAGCCTTTACGGAAAGTCGTGCAAAGTCAGGGTCTTCTTCATCTAGTGTCGGAACATTCGGAGGCGGAGGCGCTGGAGGATCATTGAGGAGTCGCTCCCGAATCCAAACCGCTCGCTGGATGGGATGGGAATCAGACCCTGTAGAATTCCCAACGAGGACAGCGCCCTGCGTCAAGAGGCCACCTCGTCGAGTATCAGTCGGCAAAGCAACCCGCTCGAAAGTCGAGCCTTTCGGACCGGGAATCTCGTAATGACGGGCCAGCGGGCCGTTTAACATCGCAAAATCTGAATCCAGCAGGTTAAGAGCACTGAGGTCGTTCTTCAGGAGTTCCGCGAAAAAATGACGCGTCTCGAGCTGCATGTCCTGTTTGATTTGGTCCTGAAATTTTGGATAAAATTCTGGATTCACCGCAACCCGGTCGACGGCACCCAGATCGAGCCACTGATCGGTGAACTGTTCGATGAAGCCCGATACATTGTCCCCACCAATGAGGCGCTGAGTTTCTAATCTCAGACTGTCAGGATCCTTCAAAGTTCCTTCATCCGCTTTTGACCGAAGTCTCGCGTCCGGCATCGAGGCATGAAGAAAATAACTCAGCCGCGAAGCAATCTCGTGATCCGAAAGCTGGCGCTTCTTTCCATCACTGGAAGCAGGCTCGACCAGATAGAGAAAGTCAGGTGACACCAAAACCATGGCTAACGCTTCACGCATTGCCAGTTCAAGAGATTCCGAGCCATCCCTCACCGCTCGATAGTAGGAAAAGTACGTTTCCACTTCGTCTTCAGTGACGGGACGTCGAAAGGCTTTCCGTAAGAAGCGGGAGACGACTTCTCTCGCATAGGACAATTCGTCCGTCTTCCGCAGATCAGACTCAAAGAGAATCGCTCGATGATGATCTGGTGGCCATTGAGAGAACTGAGGTCCCTCAAACTCAAATGATTCAATCAGTGCCACAGACACCGAATCATCGCCCTTGGATTTTGCTCCTTTCTTCTTTTTCGAGCTGTTACCGGATTCCTCTCCCCATTCGTTTCTAAGACGAACAAGAACACCCGGATACTTGCTCTGCTTCCCACTCGGCAGTGGGAACTGTTCCATTCTCCCCCGAAATTCGTAAACCTTCGACTCTTCCGAGGTGACATCGAAGCGAGCCATTTCAAGGGACGGAGTCTGGGTGTCAGCCCGGTAGCCAACTTGAACCGAAACTTCAGGAAGCCGCTTCTCGGAACCGAGCAAGGCCCGAGCTCGGACCCTGACGAGGAATTCCCCTTCCTCAGGATACTCCGTCAGTCGCGCCACAAAGGTACCCTCTCGACCAAGCCGCTCCGTAAATACCCCTTTGCCCTTGTCTTTAACCGACTTCGTAAACTGCGCGCTTACGACTTCAGGTTCCGGACCAACGACGATTGCTCGACTGAGTGCACGACGAGCCGAGTCGAGATAGTAATCCAGTTGGAGATCCGATATGCTGAGGACACTCCCATTGTTGAGGAACCCCTCATGAGACGCCGAATCAGGGGGAAGATTGCGAGCGTAGTCATCCGCGATTCCAAGCAGATCCTTCATTGTCCGATTATATTCTTCCCGATTAAGGCGTCGCAGAACCGTGCTGGACGCGGCTTCATTGTATTTCTGCGACGCCGCTTCGATCGATTCAGTCAACCAACCTACGAGAATTTTCCGACCTCCAGCTTCCAGCGGTGGTTCATCCTCTGGCGGCATTTCTCCCAGATTGAGGGCATCGAGAGCATCATGCCAGGTTTCGGCCGACCGGCGGTCCTCAAGAAGGTTGGGAGAAAGCGTGTCGAGTCGAACATCCGACTTCTGTTTCTCCGGGCCGTGGCAGCCATAGCAATGTTTTTCCAGAATCGGTACGACCTCCTTTTCGTAATCGACAGCTCCGGCGAATCCACAAGGCAAAAGCGACAGAACGCACAGCCGCGCCCACCCGAGAAAAACGCGAAAGAAAGCGGAATGGATCAGAGTCATGCGCGGCAACAGATTCAACGCCCGAAACGTGCCCTCACCGCGGAGCGGCTCAAGTCCGCATTCCCGGATACCAAAACTGAGCTTTTGGATGCAAAAACGGACTCAGGAAATCTTCTCGCGCAGAACCGTCTCTACGACGGACGGCACGAATTTAGTGATATCCCCGCCTAACTTGGCCACTTCCTTCACAATTCGAGAACTGAGATAGATGTTCTCTTGGCTCGGCATCAGGAAGACTGTTTCAAGATTCTCATCAAGGCTGCGATTCATCAGAGCCATCTGGAACTCGTATTCAAAGTCGGAAATCGCTCGTAGCCCTCGCAGGACAACATCAGCTTTCTCTCGCTCCACAAAGTCGACCAAGAGGCCTTCGAAAGAAGTTACTTCGATGTGAGAAAGGTGGCTCGTGGCTTCCTTAATCAATCGCACCCGTTCTTCAGTAGAGAACAGTCCCGTCTTCACTCCGTTGTAGGCAACCGCCACGATTACCTTGTCCCAAAGCCGAGTGGCCCTCTCAATCACATCAAGGTGACCGTTGTGAATTGGATCAAAACTACCGGGGTAAATCGCTACTTTCATGGAATTTTATCATGATAACATGGATATTCGTGCAATCTCGGATACATTTTTATAAGTTTTCTTGAGACAGACGCTCTCCAAACCGCTACCATCCTCATTATGACTTTCCGCAAAGGCTTATTGTTTTCTATTCTAATCGTGTCCGTTCTCGGACTCAACTCCTGTGAGACCAACAGAAATTCCGAAGGTGGAGCACCATCGCCTCCCTTGATGCAGAGTGGTCCCATCAATGCTGCGGGCTTCCTGAAGACTGACTATGCTCCGCTTAACAAGTGGCTCGATGAGCGTTTTGAGGTCGACTACAAACACATGACCCCGCAGCTGATCTTCGACCAGCTTCCTCTCAACGACATCTTCTACGAGACCAGTGGGCTTCCCACAGGACCTCCTCTCAACTTTGCCAGTTCCTCGGTTTCTCGACGCGAACTGCTAAAAAAAATCTCTCAGCACTGGAAGTTGAAAATGTCTTTCGTTTCCGACCGGTCAGGAACGCCTACCGCTGTGAAAGTCGAAGGCTAGGCCATGAAGCCAAGCCCGCCTCCTGCTAATTTCACACCCCGTAGATTTCGCGAATCACTTCGCCAAGGATTCGGAACCCGTCTGCGACAATTTCTTCCGACTGGGTAAAACTCACTCGGACGCATTGTCGTGAGTGATCCCAATCGGTCTTGTCGAGGCCATAGAAAAAGTATTCTCCGGGAACGACGATCAAGTTTGCTTTCTTGAGTTTCTGATAAAGTTCACGACACCCGATCGGGAGTTCATCGAACCAAAACCAGAGGAAGAAAGCCCCTTCGCTCTCGTGGACACGCCAGGGAACCGTCGCGGGTAAATACTCGTGAGCCAACGCGATTGCCTTGTCCGACCTAGCCTGGTAGTAGGGTCTCACGACATTCTCAGCCAACATCTTGATCTCACCGCTCTCGATCAGAGGGCGCCCAAGCGCTTGTCCCACATTGTTGTTCGCAAGACCGACAATTGCCGTCATCGACCGAACTTCCCGTATGATCTCTTCCCTCGCGACAATGATTCCCGTCCGAGTGCCCGGAAGCCCCAGCTTGCTGAGACTCAGCGTGAGAATGATATTCTCATCCCAGACCGGCTTCGCATCTTGAAAAACAACCCCGGGGAAAGGCAAACCATACGCATTGTCGATGATGAGAGGCACCCCCTGCTCAGCGGCAAGTCTCTGCAGGTGCGCAATCTCTTCATCAGTAAGAAGATTACTGCTCGGATTTGTGGGACGTGAAACAGCGATGGCCCCGTGCCGCGAATCAACCTCCAAACGTTCAAAGTCGACTCGATACTTGAACCGACAATCTGCGGTCAAGTCGATCAAAGGTTTGTGCGCATCAAACATTTCCACGCCGCTGACACCTTGATCGCTGTATCCGATATATTCCGGAACGATCGGAAGAAGAATACGTTTCTCCCCTCCTGCTGCCATTCGCCCCGCAAAACGATTCAATAGAAAAAAGAAGGCCGTTTGCCCACCGTTGGTGATCGCGATATTCTCTCTCGTAAGGTCCCACCCATATTCTCTAGCGAGAAAAGCGGCGACAGCCTCGCGAAAAGCAGGGCTTCCAGCAGGTTGATCATAGTCTGCCATGACCCGGTCAAACTCTTCTGGGGTGTCGTTGACCAACTCGGCCATTCGATTGCGCCAGAGACTTTGCATCTCCGGAATATGGGCTGGATTTCCCCCTCCCATCATGCGCAGCCGACCTCTTCCCATGGTCAACGCTTCCCCGAGATCATCCATGAGTTCGGTGATCCCAGAATGCTCGGTAAGAGTTTCACCGAAGACTGATTTGGGGTAAGGGGTAGAAGAGTCCACACCACACCATGGACGAAGGCGAAATCACAGGCAAGCCATCCTCCCTACACGATCTCGTTTTTTCTGATAGAAAGCCGAGGGCGAATCGGGTATCGGTAGTACCATCAGCGAATCCCCTCCAACTGTGGCTCTGACCATCGCCGGTTCCGACTCCTCTGCCGGTGCCGGAATCCAGGCAGATCTAAAAACCTTCGCGGCGCTAGATGTCTACGGCGTCAATGCGATCACCGCGATTGTTGCTGAAGCCCCGGGATCTGTTTCGGCAATCAACCCAGTTGGCGCGCCTTTATTGAAATCTCAATTAAAAAGCATTAGGTCTAATTTTCCCGTCTTGGCCGTAAAAACAGGAATGTTGGCGACTGACGAAAATGTGAGCACTGTGGTGCAGTTCCTCTCAGAATCCACGCCGCTTCCCGTCGTCGTGGACCCCGTTCTTCAGGCCAGCACCGGTGCGCCGCTCATTGACCCTTCCGGATTCACCAGAATGCGCGACGAACTTTTTACTATCG
>CBFHPY010000011.1:0-285174 GCA_965657775.1 Verrucomicrobiales bacterium | reverse complement strand
TCAACAATGAAACCCGCGAGGAGTGACATTTTGCTGTGTTGTAGAATTGAGAGAATCGCAATCCGCTGTAGGCCAAAGCATCCAGATTCGGAGTTTCGATTTCACCTCCATAACAACCAATGTCCGAATATCCCAGATCGTCGACCATGACGACCACGATGTTCGGCTGGTCGTCAGCAGACAAAGATCCGACAACAAATGTCAGGAAGAGCAGGAGGGTAAGAAGCTGTTTCATGGGAAGTGGGGAAAGCAAAATCGCAGAAGACTATCAGAGGGACAATTGAAAGCTATTCCCCTTCCCCCTTTTGAACGTCAATCAATTCACCGCATGACCAGCAGAGATCAAAATTCCCTGGATTAGGTTCCCCGCAGGATGGGCAGACTACCTCGACGTCCGCCCCTTCGGAATCCTCAGGAACACTTTCGCGGATGAGCGTCATCGCTCGGGCATAGTCCTTCTCATGGATGACACATAGGGTAGGCCAGAGTTCAGGCATGATTGACGCCTCACCTGCCAGCCCTGACACATCCCGATTTTTGACGAATGTCTCGATTCCCTGGGATTCGAGAATGGATTGATAATAACCAACCTTGGTAAAATCAAATTCGCGGAAGAGTTCTTTCATGGGCAGGCCAGTCTAGGAAGTCTCATCAAGAAAACAAGGAATCACCCTTACTGTGGGGTGACATCCTCCCAGGGGAGAAACTTCAAATCGCTGCAGAACGGAGAAGCAGGTAGTTTCGCCCGATTATAAAGGTTTCCGCCCTGAGGCGAAGTATCGCAGGCATAGCGAACCGCAACAGGTTTCGGGACTTCATCGCTCTTTACGATCACCGCCTCCCCGTCGATTGTCGCTTCAGCGGGAAACCAGGCACCGTCATCTCCCGCTAGCTCGAACCACTTCAGCTTCATTTCCGATGAGGATTCGACATTCGAAAAGACCGGCTTGTTTCCAACGATCAATCCACCGTCACTATTCGAAAACTGAACTCGCAAACTCGAACCCTCCCGTTCGTGGCTTTGATAGGTTGGTCCCGAAGGTTCCCTATCGGAAATACCGTAGGTGTCTGCCATAGCTACCTCGGCCAACCTATTACCAACTGTGATTTTGTCAGGAGGATGAATCCCCTCTCCGCGAATATCTATCGTAACGGCCATTCCTGAATTGGGAATTCTGAGGGAAAGACGCTGCTCCTCTCTCATTCGAATCCACCCTGTCGCGGACGGATAACTGGGAAGCTGAACGTAATAGAATGGAAGGGTCTTGTCTCCCCAACGGGATCGCCAGCCCTTTACCATTGCCGCCTGCTTCTTGCGGTAGTCCCGAGGATCCTCCCCTTTCCCGGCATTGGACTCCCCCTGATACCAGAGGAATCCACGAAATGGAACCTGAGTCCAGGGAGCCATTCGGGCATTGAATATGGCTGCTGGATGTCCCTCTGGATTGCGAATGATCACCCCGCCGCGCGTGACTGCGAGTTCTTTCAATCGATTTCCCATAGCCAGTTCACGAATTGATGCGAGCGGCTCGCCGCGAAATGCCTCGATGGGAAGAAACGGCTCAATGGGCTTGCCGCCCCAACTGACGTCAACAACACCAACCGGCACCTTAAGCGAGGCATAAATCTCAGACGCGAAGACAGCCGCGACGGCTGAAAATTTCAAGACAGTGGATGGTGACATCGGAACCCACTCGCTCCCTTCTGATAGATCACTCGCCTCTCGCTTTCGGTCTTCCAGAACCGGGTCATTCACCCTCCTGAACCGAACCTCTGGCGTATCCGCCGCATCAATCCACGACTCACTTTGGGGTAACCCTTTCAACATGCCCGAAACTTGCATCTGCATGTTCGACTGACCTGCAGCCAGCCATACATCGCCTACGAGAACATCTTCAAGCCGTGAGACTTCCTCCCCATCTTCGAGTAGAACGATTGTCTCACTGTTGCTGTCTGCCGACCGAGCCGGAAAGCGGGTCCTCCAGCCACCTTCAGGACTAACGTCTGCTTTCACCACTTCAGATCCGAATCGAACCACAATCGCAGTGGTAGGATCGGCGCCAGTCCCCCAGACTACAATTTCCTTATCCCGCTGAACAACGAGGTGATTCCCAAAGATATGTGCAAATCGAGGGGTGCTGAATGCCGATGTGGAAATTAAACAGAAGAGGCAAAGGAGTAGGATCGCTTTCACTCACGAAACTAGCTCTCTAACCTACCCGCAGGAAACCCCCGTCTTCCCGGACTCTCGCCTCCCTTCCCCGGCGATGAGTTTAAATAATCATAAGTAAAAATCGCAATTTTTGATTTCTGTAAATAAAGCGTTTTTGGAAATATTGAGAGTTTTAGCATGGCACAATCAAACCACCCTCGACAATTCGAGAATGATGCCAGAGCGAAGATAACGGATTCAAGTAGGGAAGATCCCAAGTTTTGAGTAGCTCACATCAGGGAGCTCATCCACGTTTTGGGACGCTCCGATCCTTCCGTGAAAGGGAATTGGGGCATGGGCAGAATGAGTAGTAATCGAAACAGACCGAAACTCTCGAATCCTTCTTTGAGGGAGGGCGCTTCTGCTTTCTGGCTTTCCCTCTTTCTGCTTTGCTTGCCCCACTCCCTCCTCCCTGAAGAGACTGGACGGCCTTCGACAAGCATTATTCCTGATCCGCTCGAGAATGCAGATTTCGATGAACTGAAATCCAAATCCCCCTTCCTGCGAGCGATCGATCCTTCTGCTTCGCTCATCCTCGTTGGCCTCGCACGAATTGATGGAGGCTTGGTGGCCACGCTCCGAGAAAGGGAAACAAAGAAGACTCACATTCTATCGGGAGCGGACAACGAAGAGGGTTGGCGTGTCGTTGGGGTAGAGGGTGACTTCTCGGATCCTGCAACCGTTGCGGCGCAAATAGCGGTAGAGGGTGAGGTCTATGCCATTCGCTACGATCAGCAGCAATTGAATCGACCCCCTCCATTAAACTGGCGAAAATCCTTCAAGTTATCAAAGGAACAGCAGGAAGATGTAGTTCGGCAGGCCCGTGACTTTCGACGAGGTATTTCAGGAGATGGTCATCGAGGCGCTACGCCTCCAGAATTGGCGAACAGACTCTCCAGACTTTCCCAGGGGCAACGAGAAGAGATTATTGCACGCCTCGCCGACATGAGAAATCGAGGCATCAGCAGTGAGGTGCGGCAAAAGGCAATCAGCAGCATGACCGATCGGGCCCTGGGTGTGGCCCAGTAGTGGGAAGACTAACTCGCGGCTCTCGCCTTCGGAATTGAAGGTCCATCTCGCCCGGATATTTTTTACAATCCCGTGACAACTTCAGGTCACATCAGGGTTATGCAATAGAAGAACCGTGAGCTTCAATTTACGCTCTCTATCTTCCCCCATGAAGTCCCCTCTCTTCGCTCTCGTTTTTCTCTCATCCTGCACGGGAGAACGCACTAAAATCTACGCTGACTTGTCAGCCCATAGCTGGGAACTCACAAAGCTAACGATTGATGGAGTCGATGAAAACCTCTCGCAGACAGAACCTGAGCATCGTTCACTGCACTTCGATGGAACTCGTGGCTTTGGATCTGCTGGGGTGAATCACTTCCAACTGGCGTTCAAATACAAGGACCCCAACCAAATTTCTGTTCTTGGAACCGATAGTGGCATGACGGAGATGGACGGACCAGCCCACCTCATAAAACTCGAAACCACTTACTTCGCGCAACTCGCCAAGGTAAAAACGGCCGAAGTGAACGGAGCTATTCTTATCATGCGGAGTGAAAACGCCCGACTCACGTTTCGAGGGCACATCCCCCTTCCGCCATTTTACGGAGACCCTTCGGATACGGACGCTATCGACTTGAACGAAGTTTCGGAGAACACTGAGTAGAGGGATTCAGCCTTCGTTCTTCTCCGCGAAAATATCGTTCAATTTTGCCGCAATTTGGATCCCGCCTGTTAAAGGCGAAGACGAACGATAGGACGGACATCGGGTCGGTAGTCGTATCCCGGCTTCGGTGGCTCGGCCACATTCAGAAAGTAGCTGCTTCGCTGTGATCCGAAATCGTAGACTTGGTCGTGTATTGCTTTCGACTCTTTGGCCCAATCAAGATAGGTGGATTCAGACCACTCATCCGACTTCCCCTTCGGAATGTGGGCCAGGAAAGTAGTGAATTCGGTGCAGCTGAGATTGGTCGATTCGATTATTGCTTCGTCCCACAACTTGTGGAGCGTCATCTCTTCTTCAAACCACTCGACCTGAATCCGATTTCCCCCTTGATCCTCCCGCCGGCCGACATAAAAAGGCTGGTGTAGGTCAGCGAGGAGGCAGATATAGAAAGCGAGTACTTCTCGCCGCCCGATGACCTTCTCCTTGGTAGTTTTCAGTTTCGTTCCCCGCACTCTCTTCAGACTGATGCCCCCCAACTTCTGGTCGCGCAGGAGTGCCTCCAGCCCCCTCGAGGGAAAATAGCACATTCATTTCTTCTTCGGAGACCTGCTCAAATTCCTCCCAACTTTCATCGTCGTCGATCCAGATGTAATGCCACGGTCCCGCAAAATCCCACGTCGGATTGGAGCGGATCTCATCAGGCTAGGTGGAAAGTTCGGCGAGGCTTTTCTCTCCTAATATGGCACGAACTTTGGTCCTTACAGGAGGATCCGAATTTCGCTCCGCAATCTCCGATGTGATCTCGTGCCCATCCCGCAACCACGCGAGGAGCCGTTCTGGCCCCATAAATGTAACGAGGGAGAAAACTACGAAGAGACGAGCAAAAGGTTTCATGAAGAGGCTACTCCGAACAGGAGAGCATTCTTCAATCGCGATCCTCTCCTTCGAGCAATAAGAGCAAACCGGTAGAATATCGTCGATCCAAGCTTCTTGCGTTTCCTCCCCAAGACAGATATGGAAATAGCAACGATGGCTCGCCGCAAAAAGGACATTTCACCGAAAACTCACTTCCGAGGCTATGCGATTCCTGGCGATCCGGTTCCAGGAAGCCCTGAAGATATGTCCCTTCAACTGGAAGACGGAGAAACCTTGGACGTGCTGTGCGGTCATCTTCGCATTTTTCAACTGGAGAAGGGGCATCGTTATTCGACTGACGACATACTGACGGCTTGGTATGGTACGTCGTGGTGTCCATCAGCTCGTTCCATTCTCGATCTTGGCAGTGGAATCGGCACTGTTGCAATGGTCGCCGCCTGGAGATTGCCAAAGGTTCCAGTGGTGACTGTGGAGGCTCAGGAGGAGAGCCTTCATCTCGCCCGAAAATCGGTTCGATGGAATGGAATGGAGGATCGCTTTGATATACGTCAGGGAGACCTTCGAGATTCAAAAGTTGTCCGTAAAGACGAGCGATTTGATCTCATCCTCGGGAGCCCTCCCTATTTTCCGCTGGGTAGCGGAGTAGAAGGAGATCACCCCCAGAAGATCGCCTGCCGATTCGAAGTTCGCGGGACGATTGCTGACTATTGCGAGAGGGCTGCCAAACACTTGGAGAATGGTGGCGTCTTCGCCTGCGTCTTCCCCGTGAACCCTCCGGAACAAGCTCAGCGTGTCATTGATGCGGCAAGCAAAGCGGATCTCACGGTCGTTCGACAAAGACCTATTGTCCTTCGAGAGGGCGAACCGCCTCTCCTCGGGGTCTTCATCTTGATGCGGCGCTGCGACCTTCCTGAGTCGATCCATGATCAGACCTGGCACGAACCTCCACTCATCATTCGAGGCGACGATGGGACTATTCAACCCGAATACGCGGCCGTGAAATTGAGTTTTGGGTTTCCCCCCTGATCTTCGTGACTCGAATTGAGAGACGTTCGTCTACGCAAACCGGGAACTGGAACAAACCAATGCATGCTCGATTCTATCGACATGATAAGACTCATCATCCCCGTGGTCGCAATTTGCGCATTTGGTTTTTCCGCAGTTCGTTCCGAAGAGCGAAAGCCCAATGTGCTTCTTCTGATGTCCGACGATCTCAACACGGCTCTCAGTGGTTTCGGCCACCCGCAGTGTAAAACACCTCGACTCGATGAATTGGCGAAACGCGGAGTTCGTTTCGAAAACATGCACTGTCAGTATCCCGTTTGTGGAGCATCACGCGCTTCTTTGATGACCGGACTCTATCCTTACACGAATGGGATGCTCGGCAATTCCGGTAACCTGAGGAAAAACATGCCGGATGTTGTCACGCTGTCGCAACTCTTTCGCGAAAACGGCTACCACGTCGGTCGAGTCAGCAAGATCTACCACATGGGGATTCCAAATGAGATCATTGCGGGAACAGCGGATCATGATGATCCCCCTTCCTGGGACGAAACGGTAAATATTAAAGCATTGGAGCAGAATGCTCCCGGTAAGCGAACCGAATGGTCCCCTGAAGACAAGGGTTCCCAGACGTTTACCGGAGTGGAAGCCTCTACCGGGGACCTTGAACACGCCGACGGGATGGCTGCAGAGGCCGCGATTAATTTCCTCAAGCAAAACAAAGACAAGCCGTTTTTTCTAGGATGCGGCTTTGTCAGGCCTCATGTTCCTCTTGTCGCACCCTCAAAGTATTTTAATCTCTATGAGCGGGACGCGATGATTGCGCCTGTCGTCCCGGAAGACGATCTCGACGACGTCCCCGGGATCATTCGTGGATATAAGGCACTCTCTCGGTATGGGGTCACGCCTGAGTTACACAAGGGCCTCCTCGAGGCCTACTATGCCAGTATATCTTACATGGATGCTCAGGTCGGTCGCATCCTCGATACCCTCGACGAATTGGGTTTGCGGGAGAATACGATCGTCATTTTCTCAAGTGATCATGGATATCTCCTCGGGGAGCACCACAAGTTTCAAAAGCAACACCTCTTCGAAGAGTCGACTCGTGTTCCCTTTATTCTGAGCACCCCCTGGATCGCGGAATCACATGGACAAGCGACGGGACAGATCACCGAACTGGTCGACCTCTATCCCACGATCGCCGAGTTGGCCAAACTGACTCCTCCTAAAAATCTTCACGGCGAAAGCCTTCTCCCCCTCTTGCGGGATCCTGATTCTGAAGATTGGGAAAAGGATCTGGCGTTCACGATCAGTCGCAGCGGAGGAGAATCAATCCGAACGAACGACTGGCGATTTACCCACTGGGGCTTTGGAAAAAAGGGAGAAGAACTCTACGATCGTAAGAATGACCCTGGGGAATTCAACAATCTCGCCAGTGACCCTGCTTTCGCCGAACAAAAGGCTCAACTGAAGGATTTATTAGAGACTAAACGCGACGCGGCGGGCTTCGATCCCAAGCGATTCGAGTGACCGCTCGCAAGCAGTTCTTGAGTCAATAAGCCCTCGCCAGTCTCATTTGCAGTGACGCAGTCAACTTGATACACTAGAAATTCACGCAGAGGCCCGCCCTTGCGATTCCCAAGTGCATGAAGATTCTACTCCCCAGTTGTCGCGCTACCTTGCTTCTGTTGTCCGCCACACACACCCTGAACGCGTTTAGGGAAGAATTGACGCTCAGTGTCACTCATCGCGCGAAGGCCCCTCTTTACAATATCATCGCCGCCAATGGGCAACCGACGGGCGAGACAGTAGAGTCGTTCGAGGATTCCTTCCCGATGATTCACAGTGACAACAGGTGCAACACCTGAAGGCCACTTCGAACGGTGAAACGACGCTCTTTGTCGTGCGCCTGCGAACCGTTCTTTCGTTTCCCTTTGATGAAAACGAGTTTCTTTCCTCTTTGGAATTCGCTCTCTCTACGAATACCATGAGAAATATCCATTCTCGCTCGACATCGACGGAGATATTCACACGGTTGAATACATTCCAGCCGAATCCGACTCACCCATGTTCGGAGGAAATTCAAACAAGCGTGGACCGATCTGGTTTCCGATAAACTATATTCTCATCGAAGCCCTCGCACGCTACCACCTCTTTTGCGGCGACGATTTCCGGGGCGAAGTTCCAACTGGGTCGGGAGATCTTTTTAATCTGCGAGGGGCTTCCCAACGTGTCAGCGAACGTCTCGTCCCTCTCTTTCAGCACTCTCAGGCCAGAAGTCGGCCGACTCATGGAGAATCAGAACTACACGAAAAGGGAGGAACATCCGAAGATCTGATTCAAAAAACCGATTTTGGATAATTCCTCCTCCATATTTCGGCAAAATAGCGGCTTTTTAACTATTCATACCCACATCAAATCAGCCGCAACGACAGTAACCACCATAAGCCGGTGTAACTGTGAACTGAGGCCGAATCCCATATGTTGTGGTCTTTTTTGCGTTGACACCCCAACATATGGTTGTAACCCTTCTCCGCGAGTCGCAGGTATGCGACCAAACCAGGGATGCGCTGCGTAAAATGTCATAGCCTTGAAGACAAGGTGATCGATTCGAGATTGTCCAAGGATGGCTTTTCGATCCGCCGTCGTCGAGAATGTCTAGACTGCAGCCATCGCTTCACTACCTATGAGCAGGTCGAACGCCGAGATGTCCTTGTGATTAAGCGCGATGGTACTCGCGAACCGTTCAAGCGCGAAAAGCTTCTCAGCGGACTGATCAAAGCCTGCGAGAAACGTCCCGTATCACTCGAAACGCTCGAGGCTGCGGTTGAAAATATCGTCAATGAGTTGACCTCGGACAATATGAAAGAAATCCCCAGTCGTATGATCGGTCCCAAGGTTATGTCACGGCTCCAGGGAATCGACCCCGTGGCATTTGTTCGCTATGCCTCGGTCTACCGCCAATTTCAGGACGTCGGAGAATTCAACGAAGTGATTCAATCCCTCGAGAATGTTCCTGTCGATAGTCTTCTCCAGCCCGATCTATTTGAGGCCAATCAGAAGAACTGAGAGACCCGACCCTTTCCGTTTTCCACAAACACACGAACACACAAACACCGAACCGTTCCTACCACTTATGATTGCACTTCCGCAAGCCATGCCGTTCATCCGTATCGGCGACGCCTCGCTGGCGCTCTGTCGAACAGACTGGCTCACGCAAACACTCACCAATGCCACCGAAGGTACCGATGTGCCTGGATGGATGGCCGAAGACATCTCTCGCGGAGTCGAGAGCTTTCTCACCAAGCAGTATAAGGGCACCGTGATCAATTCTGAAGATCTCTTCGCCCGAATCGAAAAGACCCTCGCCAGCCTTGGCCTCAATGATGTCGCCGCCAATATTGACAAGACGCCCCCACCCGTCCGAGTCTCGCTGAGCGAATTGGCTCGTCGTGCAGGTTCTGGATACGAGCTCGCCTTTTTCCAACTTCTCGAAGAGCAGCTCAAATCAGCGACCACTGGTGGCGCCAATCAGGTCGAGTGTCACGGCATGAAGAATTGTGTCCGTCGTCTCTCTTCTTCGAAAAAGTGGTCTCAGCGCTGCGATCAATTGCAGAATGAAATTATCTCGTTTGTCGACCAGGCTCGCGAACGGGTCGTATCCTCCCGTCCCGAAGTCAGTCTTTCAATCGCGTCCTGACCCAGGATGTCATGACCTTGTTTGAGAAAATCATTGAAAGGGAGATCCCGGCAGACATCGTTTACGAGGACGATGATGCGATTGCCTTTCACGATATCTCTCCCCAGGCACCTATCCATATCCTCGTCATTCCGAAGAAGCCTATTCCTCGAGTGGGTGAAGCGGAAGACGAGGATCAAGGGCTACTGGGTCATCTGCTCATTGTCGCCAGAAAGGTCGCAACGGGCCTGGGATTCAACAACACCGTAGACGGATTTCGACTCGTCATCAACAACGGCAAGCAGGGCGGCGAGGCCGTCCCGCATCTGCATATCCACCTGCTTTCAGGTCGACAGATGCAGTGGCCTCCAGGATAGACGGTGACCGAAATACTTCATTTTTCTCATTTTATTCATTTGAGGGCTCAGGAGAACGGAAGTTAGGATGAGCGTGTGCAAATGTATCCTGAGAATCTGACAATCATTGGATGGCGCGAGTGGCTCTCAATCCCGGAGCTGAACATTTCCCACATTAAGGCGAAGGTCGATACGGGAGCTAGAACTTCTGCGATCCATGCGTTCGCTCTCGGGCGATACACGACGAATAAGGAGGACCGGGTTCGATTTTCGGTGCACCCCAACCAAAAGGACAACGATCTTGTCGTCGAGTGTGATTCTCGTGTCATTGGCGAACGATCGGTTCGTGATTCCGGCGGACACGAAGAGATCCGCCCGTTTATTCGCGTGCCAGTGGTCCTGGGTGACTTTACATGGGATATTGAATTCAGTCTCACGAGCCGAGACAACATGAAGTTCCGGATGTTGCTTGGCCGAACCGCGATGGACGGAAACTTTCTTGTGCATCCCGCTCATTCCTATATGCAGAGCACACCTCCTAAACGTTAGAGCTTGGGCCTCTGCTCCCGTTCTTCATTTTTCCTTTCCCTCTATGAAAATCGCCATCCTTTCGCGAAACCGAAAACTCTACTCTACCAACTCTCTTTTTGAGGCAGCAGAGCGACGTGGGCACGATGTTCGGGTAATCGATTACCTCAAGTGCCATATGGAGATCACCTCGCTTCGGCCAAGTATCTATCTTGGCGAAGAGAAGCTGACTGGATTTGATGCGATCATTCCCAGAATCGGTGCCTCCCGCACGTTCTTCGGCTGCGCTGTCGTGAGGCAGTTCGAGATGATGAATGTTTACAGTCTCAATGAGTCGGTCGCGATCACTCGCTCGCGAGACAAACTTCGAAGCCTCCAACTCCTTGCGCGAAAGGGAATCGGGCTCCCCGTGACCACTTTTGCCCACGACCCTCGCGCGACAGGACACCTCGTGAAACAAGTAGGCGGAGCTCCCGTGGTGATCAAGTTGCTGGAGGGCACCCAGGGCGTCGGAGTGGTTCTCGCCGAAACGACAAAAGCAGCAGAATCTGTCATCGAGGCTTTCCGGGGACTGGACGCGAATATTCTCGCTCAGGAATTCATCAAAGAAGCAGGCGGCGCCGACCTTCGTTGCTTTGTTGTCGGTGGGAAAGTCGTTGCAGCGATCAAGCGCCAGGGTAAAGAAGGCGAGTTTCGCTCTAACCTTCATCGGGGCGGTTCCGCTTCGGTAGTAAAAATCACCCCGGAAGAGCGATCCACTGCAACGCGAGCGGCGAAAATTATGGGACTCAATGTCGCAGGGGTCGATCTCCTCCGATCCAATCACGGCCCTGTTGTGATGGAAGTGAATTCGTCCCCTGGACTTGAGGGCATTGAGTCAGCCACCGGGAAGGACGTAGCGGGCCTCATCATCGAATTGATCGAGAAACACGCAACGAAGCCTGAGACAACTCGAAATCGAACCAAGGGCACGGGCTAACCCAAACAAGGACATGCCTTACTCCGACCCGATTCAAATCGGAAACCAGTCTTTCCGACCTGGTGATCGAGGGCATGCCGATCTCCCGATCGGTTCGCTGATCGATTATCAGCCCGTAACGATGAATGTTCACGTGCATCGCGGGAAGAAGCCGGGACCGGCCCTTTTGATCACCGCAGGGATCCATGGCGATGAATTGATCGGTGTAGAAATCCTCCGCCGATTGCTGCATTCCAGTAAATTGCGAAACCTTCGAGGCACGCTCATCATGGTCCCGGTGGTTTGTATGCCGGCGTTTCTCTCTCGAACCCGTTATTTACCAGATCGCCGAGATCTCAATCGGCTTTTCCCAGGCTCTCCTGACGGTTCCCTCGGTGGTCGACTCGCTGCCACATTCTCGCAGGAGGTTGTTCCACTGGGCGACTTCGCTATCGATTTTCATACTGGAGCCGTCGCCCGCCCCAATCTTCCCCAGATCCGCATCTCTCCTGGAGAACCTCGCAGCATGGAACTTGCGTCTGCGTTTAATCCTCCCGTTATCATTGAGACGGGTCTTCGTGATGGATCTCTACGAAATGTCTTCTCGAAAAGAAAAATCCCCTCCCTTCTCTTTGAAGGAGGAGAAGCTTTTCGACTCGATCCCTCCTGTGTGAGGTTCGGATTGCGGGGAATCATCTCGGTCATGCAGCACCTGGAGATGCTCCCTCCATCCCGAAGGAAGACCGAGCCGAAAACTCGAACCATGACCGCCTCGGGAACAAGCTGGGTTCGGGCTCCTCAAGGTGGCCTTTTCACCCCTCTCGTCGATTTGGGGAATGCAGTGACTCCGGGAGCAAAACTCGGGCTTGTCGGCGATCCATTTGGTCGACATGAAACGCCAGTTACGAGTGACCTGGAAGGTGTGATCATCGGAATGAATCGCGAAGCGACAACTGACGAGGGCGACGCGCTCTTTCACATCGCAACGATCGCAAATCCTGAGAGAGCAGAAGCCGATATCCAGCGAAGTGAAAAAATTCTAGAGGAACACACGGCTCCGCTTGAATAGACCCGGCCCATCTGGAGCGAGCCAGTTCTGCCTCGACTGGGAGAAATGCCACTCCCGCCGCGACTACGTGCTTGTCTCCTTTGTTACGGAATGATCTGATCGGCGGCATGAACCCTCGACTCTTTTCGATCTGTCTTCTTCTCTTTGCTGCCGTTTCGCTCCATTCGCAGGACAACGCAAAGAAAAAGGTCGACCCTCAGATCGCGGCTGGTGCTGAAACACTTTCGCGAATCGATCAGGTTGCGAAGTGGTCGAGTCTCTTCAATGGAAAGGATACGACCGGATGGCGAGGAGACACCGAAAAATATGTCGTCGAGGAAGGCGTTCTTGTTTGTCGGAAAGGTGGAAAGGTCCTCGAAACAGAAAAGGAGTATTCCGACTTTGCTTTTCGCTTTCAATTCAAGCTCGAAGAAAGTGGCAACAATGGTCTTGGCATCCGAGTTCCAGCAGGTGGCCACGCCTCACGTGATGGGATGGAGCTTCAGATTCTCGATCATCGCGGAGATCGCTATCACGCAGTCACTTCCGACGGCAAACGAGTTTCCAGACTCAAACCTTGGCAGGTTCACGGCTCGATCTACGGAATCTATCCGGCCAAAACAGGGTATCTGAAACCGCTCACGGAATGGAATGAGCAGGTCGTGCTCTGTATCGAAAATCATCTCAAGATCATTTTGAATGGCGCTGTCATTGTGGATGCCAATCTCGACCAGCTGAGCGCCCTCGATGGATCGATACGTCCCGGACTGAAACGCCGGAGTGGTCATATCCAGTTCGCGGGGCACAACGATCGCATTGAGTTTCGCAACATGGAGGTCGCCGATTTCTCACCAAGTTCCACCTCTCCTAACTCGAAGTCTGACAACACTCCACCGGAAGGGTTTGAGGCTCTTTTCAACGGGAAGAATCTGGATGGATGGAAAGGGCTCGCGCATAAAGACGCGACGAAGCGCCGCGCCCTGAAGGGAAAAGAACGAGGGGAAGCACAAGCCACTGCCGACAAACGCATGCAGCAGCATTGGAAGGTCGTCGAAGGAATCCTGACCTACGATGGAAAAGGAGACAGTCTCTGCACGGATCAGGACTACGGTGATTTCGAGATGTATGTCGACTGGCGAATCCCTCCAGGCGCCGACAGTGGAATCTATCTTCGCGGAACTCCGCAGATTCAGATTTGGGACCCATGGGATCCGAGAACTAAAGACGGTCTCCCCGACTCTCCGGAGGCCTGGGTCAAGGCCTATGGCAACGGAAGAAATCTTGGATCGGGAGGCCTATGGAACAACAAGAAGGCCAGTAACCGCCCTCTCAAACTTGCCGACAAGAAACCCGGCGAATGGAACACCTTTTTTATTCGAATGGTAGGGAACCAAGTCTCAATCTGGCTGAATGACATTCTAGTCGTTGATCGCACCGAGTTGGAGAACTACTGGGACCGCGAAGGCGATCGTGACATTCCCCTTCCTCGAGCTGATCAGATCGAACTGCAGCATCACGGAAGCGAGCTCTTCTTTAAGAATCTCTACCTCAGAGAGCTACCCTACTAAATCGAGTCTACGGCCTACAGCTCCCTCCTGAAGACAACACTAGTGGCCAGGCCAGGAAGACCTATTGCCGCGGTTGGCTCAGAAACGCCCGACGGAGTCGCGCCCATGAATCTTGCGATGTCTTCGATCTGTTGATAGCTGACTTTAGTCTCGATCAGGTATCCGCAGCAGGCCTTTTGCTGTCAGCGTCTGTAAAAATGCATCCCTTGCAGTAAGACTATTCATCAACTGGAACTCGGTCCTTCCCGTAAATGAACCACAGATTACGGATGTAGATGAACCAACCCGTGCTCTGCCCGAGGAATCCGATGATTTCCCAACGCCAAATAAAGTAAACCATGAGCATGGAGGATCCGAGCAGGCTGAGCCACCAGAAAATAGGAGGAACCACCGAAGACTTCGCCCTTTCACTGGCACGCCACTGAGCCACCATTCGCCCCATGAATACCGCTTGCCCAAGAAATCCGAAGAGAACCCAGAGCACTCCTGTAAAAGAAGTCACGTCGAGGAGCCTGAAATACCAGGGGATATCGCGCTGCCGCCGCAGCAAATCGGCATAGAACTCTTCTGCGGTCAATTCAGGATCCCCCTTCTTCCATCCATAGAACCGAGCTCGGAGTGTCCCATCATCACTTTCGACCATCGTGATGGTCGAAAGCCGGTCGGAAAGGTTAAACGGCGGTTCGACAGGATCACCAGGAGAGCCAACCCACCCGAGCTGCAGGAGGGTAATCCAGCCAATGGCGGGGATGAGAAGGAGCAGCCCGGCGGTCGCCCCAACTTGCTTGCGTGACCATCTCATCACCTTCTCTTTCTTTGTAAAATAGCAACCGTAATCAGCGATGTGATAACCCCGACAAAGAGAGCCCCGATGACCGACTGGATAAGGTAACTACGTAAACCAAAAGTTGTTTTCGCCCCCAATTTGTATTCTTCCAGATCAGCTCCTGTCACACCCTGCGCCGAATAATATTTTCCAGTCTCTTCGACCATGTAGTCCGTCCAGTCCGGATGAACGAGATAAAAATAACCGAATTGTGCAATCATCGCGAAAACAGCAACCACCCCAGCTATCCGAACCCCGGATTTCAACCCTTCGCTAAAAGTCATCTCCGGATACTTCCGAGAAATAGCACGTAAGCCGAGAACGTAGCCAATAAAGGACAGGATCACGCTGACCAAACCCATCACCTGAATCCAAGTGAGGCCATGGGTATGCATTCCCAGATAAAAAGAAAGGTAGAGCCAGACAAGGTTTACCAGTCCGATAATGACGCCCCAGCGAAGTTCAAGTGATCCCATTGCGTGTTGTCTCTCGCGATCTCTACTGCACCACGACGACTGAAGCAAGCCTCCGCATAGGAAATCACGAGGAGGAGAAAGGTTATGGAAGTCTTTGCCAAAAGCCTCGCTTCCATACATTTTATCCCCGTGATGTCGCGAAAGAATACAGTATCACAGTTCCTCAGAGGTCTATTGACTTACCTTCGTGTCCCTGGAGTTCTTTTCCGTCATGGGCTCTGGCCCTACCAGCTGCTCCCTGCGGTCGCCAGTCTGATTATCACGCTCGGGATGATTGCGATTTTCTACTTTTCGACTGCTGGATTCGCTAGCTGGATCGATGGATTGATCACGCTCTCTGTCGCGTGGATAGATGCCGCGATGACCTTAACCATCACCGCACTCGTCTTTCTCCTGCTAATTGGTGGATTCATATTTTTTCACAAACACATTGCCCTCATCATTTTAGCTCCCTTTCTTGGTAAGATTGCCGAGGAGACTCTCCGGGCGATTCAGGGTGAGAACTACACCGATTCAGGACTATTGCTGAAGGATTCCCTCATTCGTAGCGTTCAAATCAACTTGAAGTATGTCATTCGAGAAATTGTCACGAACCTGCTGTTCCTACTTTGCGGAATAGTCCCGATTGTCGGGTCTCTGCTTTCTGCGACCGGAATGTTCGCGACTCAATCACGATTCCTTGGCTACGGATTGATGGACTTCCCCCTTGAGAACCGAGGACTTTCGGTCAACGAGAGTGACGAATTCGTGAAAGCTCGCACCGGAATGTCGATGGGGGTCGGAGCAGGATACATTCTTTTGATGGCAATACCTCTCGTCGGATGGATGTTCGCCCCCACTTTTGGAACAGTAGCGGGAACCGTTCTAGCGCTGGAAGAGTTAAGTAGCGAAGAGGAGATACCTTCGTAGCGGTTAACCCTTGGAATGGCGCCCATAACTGAATCTACCGTGATCCTCGCGAGCGGAATCTGCTTGCGTGATTGATCGGGTTTGTCATGCTCGAGGCATGAACGAATACTCGGTGATTTCGCAAGGCTTCAGTATGTTGCTACTCCAGATACCTTTGGTGCTCGGTATTTTGCTCGGGATGATACTTCTTCTCAAGAATCAGCATTTGCTTGGAGCTGCTGGTCCCAGTGCGTTCATCGGGATTTTCGCGCTCCTGGCGCTTTCCCTCATCGGCCCATTCTATCAGGCCTGGGTTACGAAAATGACAATTCGTTCCGTGAGTTCCGATGGAGTCAGTCCCTTCATGATCGGGGGGCTCCTGATCAACTGCCTCTGGGCAATCAGTATCGTCATTCTCGTCATCTCCATCTTTGTTGGACGCAGTACAACCTCTGAGCCAACTGTTTCGGACAATTGAGCAGGTATAGAAATCAGTGGAACGGTTCCAAGAAGTTTCGATGTCAATCGAGCCCAGAAATCACCCCAGCCTCTCAAGGACACGACTGATATCGTCGGGGTGATCAGGGGAGTGATGCAATTGATTATGTAACTCAAGACATGGCGATCACCCTGCTCGCTAGCGAGAAAGAACATCGTCGCGAATTCATTGGATTCCTGAAGGGTTACGAAAATGATTAACCCTTGAGCGGGCAGATATTTTTCCTCGAAGGTCCGGGCGTTCTGCTCGTCGCTTTTTTGTTGTCTTCTCGGCGAAATATCGAAACTTCTCATTCAACAATTCATCTCTTGCTCGCAATTGAGATTTCTTTAACAAAAGCCCGCGCCATTCACGTATTTGAGGTGAGGACTTTCCTCGCTAAAACGACGCTCTTCTGTTTACCTCATCGTATGAAATCTTCCTCCCTCTTATACCGTCTGGTTCCCTTCTCCATCGTGATCTTGGTGATGAACTTGGCTACGGCAGATTCATTGCTTCGGTCCGGGGATCGGGTTGTCTTTCTCGGAAACACTCTCGTTGAGCGCGCCCGGCTCTACGGACAGATCGAGGCTGCCCTTTCTCTCACAGCGGGGGCGGATGCCACGGACCTAACCTTCCGCAATCTCGGATGGAGCGCCGATTCAGTCTTCGCCGATTCCCGATCCTACTTCGGAACACCTCAGGAAGGCCGCGACCGACTGGTCAAAAACGTGCAGGAGCTGAAACCTACCGTCATTTTTCTTTCCTACGGAACCGGGGAAGCGATGTCGGTCAAACAGGGCTGGACCAATGAAGCCGGGGCGTCCGAGGTTTCAGGCTCAGGGATGGCAGACAGCCTCATACTTTTCGAAAGCGCCTATCAAAAGCTGATCGACTCGGTTCGTGACGCCGCGGGAGAAACGCTCCGGGAAGCCGTGCTCTTATCACCGCCTCCCCTTGAAAACCTCGGCGCTCCGCTACCTGATCAGCTTGAAAACAATCAGCGTATCGCCACTTTTCGAGATTCGATTCGGAAATTGGCCGAACGGAATGAGCTTCATTTTGTCGACCTCTTTGCAGCCCTCGGAGGGGATGATCGTGATGCCGAGGTCGTCGATACACCTCTGACGGATAACGGAGTTCATTTCACGGATGAAGGGTATGCCGTAGTCGCTAGGGCTCTGGTCAAAGAACTCGGGCTCAATGAGTCAATTCTCGCGACGGCGGGTTCAGAAGCGAAGCAGAGCTTTCGGGATTCAATCGTCGAAAAAAACCGCCTCTTCTTCCACCGCTGGCGCCCGGCGAACGAGACTTACCTTTTCCTTTTTCGTAAACACGAACAGGGACAGAACGCTAAAGAAATCCCCATGTTCGACCCCCTGATTCGCGAGCAAGAGGCCCGCATCGAAACAGCTCGCCAACTCGTTCTCTCTGGTGCGACCAAAAACTGATTCCCTCTCCTTTTTCCTTATGAGAATTTCTCACCTCCAACTTTGCCTTTCCGGGGCCCTTCTTCTCTCCGCGATTTCACTGCAAGCACAGAACGGACTGCGCGACATCCCGGACACGTCGTTCGACGCCCAGCTCCATGCTTTTTCTTTGCCGGAAGGAGCATCGATCAACCTCTTCGCGCATGAACCTGCGGTGAAGAATCCAGTCCACATGAATTGGGATCAGCAAGGGCGGCTCTGGGTCGTAAGCAGCCCTCTCTATCCTCACATTCAGCCAGGAGAGGAAGACAGCGACCGCGTCATCATTCTCGACGACACCGATGGCGACGGAGTCGCAGACAAGCACACCGTGTTTGCTGACAATCTCCATATTCCAACTGCGATTCTTCCGGGCGACGGCGGCTGTTATATTGCCAACTCGATCGAAGTCCTTTTCCTCAAAGATACGGATGGAGATGATGTTGCCGATGAACGCTCTGTCGTCCTTTCTGGATTTGGCACAGAAGATACGCACCACCTCGTCCACACGTTTCGCTACGGTCCCGAGGGGATGGTGTGGCTTAACCAGTCAATCTACATTCACACTCACCTCGAAACGCCCTACGGAATACGTCGCCTTCTCGGTGGTGGCATGTGGCACTACCGTCCCGAGACTCGTCGCGCTGAAGTCTTCATGAAGGGGCTGATCAATCCCTGGGGGCACGCCTTTGATGAGTGGGGCCAGAGTTTCCTAACCGATGGAGCAGGCGGCGAAGGCATTAACTTTGTGTTCCCGCGCTCTGTCTTTCGGACATCGCCGGGTGCCTCCCGAGTCCTCAATGGTCTCAATCCAGGACAGCCGAAGCATTGCGGTGTCGAGGTTCTCACGGGCACTCACATCCCCGAAGGCTATCAGAACGTCCTTGCCGCGCCTGATTTTCGTGGTAACCGCATCAATCTTTTTCGTCTCACTGACAAGGATAGCGCCTACACCTCAAGCCAGATTGAAGATCTAGTATCATCGAAGCACCGAGCATTCCGACCGATCGATATCAAGATGGGCCCCGACGGAGCCATTTACATTGCCGACTGGTACAATCCGATCATCCAGCACGGAGAGGTCGACTTCCGAGATCCTCGCCGTGATAAAGAACACGGTCGTATCTGGCGCATCACCTTTGACGGTCGGGAACTACGCGAAAAGCCCAACTTGGCAGAATCGTCCGATTCGCAGCTCATTGCAACGGCATTGCTGTCGGATCACGGATGGGACCGCGAGCAAGCGGGTAAAGAAATCCGGGTTCGCGACTCGGCCGCCCTGCTTCCTTTGATCAGCTCGGCAACACCTCCCGAGGAGGTCGACGCCGACCTCTTCCACCTTCGAAGAGTGTGGGCGAGCCAATCCCTCAACGTTCTCGATATGGAAACTGTCGAAAAACTTCTGGACTCCGAGAACCACAAGGCCAGAGCTGGAGCCCTCCGAGCCCTCTACTACACCGCCTCAGAGAACGATCGCGCGTTCACACTCGCCAGCAAGGCAGCGACAGATCCCCATGCACAGGTTCGGCTCTGGGCGGTCAGCGTTCTGGCACAGCTCGATTCACCGGAGACGGTGAATCTCGCGCTCAAGGCTCTCGAGGCCGGTCCTGTCGACGACTTCCTTGATTTTGCGATCTGGTCCATTTGCAGAGAACACCAGGATCGCTGGACCGAGGCCACGAAGGAGGGAAATCCTTTCGAGAATACTCGCCAGCTTCTTTTCGCAGTCCGAGCCCTGAACAAACCCCTCGCTATTCCACAAATTCTCTCCGCACTTGAAAATAATGAATTCAACAGCGATGCGGAGATTCAGCAACTCACTGACTGGATTGCAAAAGTCGGATCGGCCGAAGACCTGAACTCGATTTTTTCCTATGGGCTTCGTGAAGGCACGTCTGTTACGCAGCAGGCGATCGTCCTCGAGGCACTCGCCAATGCGGGACGACTGCGAAAGCTGAGACCTTCCGGAGATGCGACTCGACTAACTCATTTTCTTCGTTCGGAGAATGCGGCGATTTTCAACAGTGCTGCGGCATTGTCCGGCCAATGGAAACTGGAACCTCTCCGGGGACAACTCGAAGAAACCTTTCTGAACGCCCCAAAGAATGCCTCCCGGTCCCGGGCCGCTCTCGACGGTCTCATTTCTTTGGCTGGCCCTAAAACAGCGAAACTGTTTGAGGATCTCGCCAAGGACAACTCTAGGCCTTTTCTGACTCGCTCTCTCTCCGTAATTGGACGAACACGCATGAATCCTGCCGAAGGTGCCAGGCTTGCTGTAGGGGTTCTTTCCGCTTCTCCCGACGGCAAGGATCCGCACGGAATCTTCGATGCATTCCTCGCCAACAAGAAAGGTCCCGCAGCACTTTCTGCCGAACTATTAAATGCGACGCTTCCCAAGGAGATCGCACTGACCGGAATGCAGAAAGCGTCGCAGGGCGCGACTCAGCCTGATGGCCTTGTCAAAGCGCTTCAGAAAGCAGGGGATCTACAGCCGATGAAAATGGCTCTGACTCCCGAAGAGATGGAAAGCATGATGGCTCGTGTCGCCAAAGAAGGCGATGCTCATCGAGGTGAGGAGATTTATCGCCGGGCCGCCCTACAGTGCATCGTTTGCCATGCGATCGGGGGTGCGGGAGGAATCATCGGCCCAGATCTTGTCTCGATCGGCGCGAGTGCTCCCGTGGACTACCTCATTGATTCGCTTCTCCAGCCCAGTGTGAAGATTAAGGAAGGCTATCACACGACTCTCGTTACCCTGAAGAATGGGGATGCCTTTGCCGGGGCAATCGCTCGCGAAGATGCCGACGAAATCGTGATTCGGGATGCCGCCGGAACTGAGAATCGGATTCCCAAGAACGAAGTGGTCAGCAATGCGATCAGTCCGGTTTCTCTGATGCCTCCGGGGTTAACTGCTTCACTCCGTGAGGATGAATTCGTGGACCTGGTGAAGTTTCTTGGTGAGTTAGGGAAAGACGGCGAATTCAAAACACCGCCGAATCGCTTTATTCGTCAGTGGCAGGCGCTGATGCCCCATGAGAGAACTCGAGACGCGATCGGACACCAAGGCATGTCAATTTTCACCGAACCGATCAAAACTTATGTCTGGATGCCGATCTATTCCGAGGTGAATGGGGCAGTACCAAGCATCGAGACTCCCGACGTCGTCGGTCGTGGCAAAAATCGCTATGCGGTACTCCGCACGTTTATTGACGTCGCTGAAGCAGGGCAAATCCGCCTGAAGCTCACTGGGAAAATGAAGGACCTAACCCTGTTCCACGGGGAGACTAAAATCGGAGTCGGGAAGACCGATGATGTCGTGGAAGTTATTCTACCAATTGCAGAAGCAGGTCGCCAGAAGCTCACCTTAGTCGGCCTTAAGAAGTGGGGGCTCGACCGGATTGCGATCGAACTCCTCGATGACGCCGGCAAGACTCAACTCGTCGAAGTAAGGGATTTCTGACCTTCTGAAGCTCCCTTATCCCTTCTGCTCCTCGCCTATTATGAAAAGACTCCCCATCTTCCTCACTCTGATCACCTCATGCACTGCCCTTTCGCTGCTCGCGCAGCAGAAGGGAAAGAAGCAGGCCGCTCCAACCCTTAACTTTCGAGTGCAACAACTGCACAAGGACAACAGCGAAGGCTGTGCCGTCGGTGATATCGATGGCGATGGAAAACTTGATGTGGTCGCTGGTGAATTCTGGTATCAGGCACCCGAATTCAAGCAACTCCCCGTCCGAAAGCTGATGCCTTTTGGCGCAGACTACGTTCAGAATAATTCGGAGCACCTTCTTGATATGGACGGAGACGGCGATCTCGATATCGTTGCGGGCGCCTTCACCCTCCCTCTTCTCAATTGGTATGAGAACCCAGGTTCAGGCAATTACGAGAAGGGCATCTGGGCGGTTCATGAGCTTGCTGACACTGGTTTCGGGCATAACGAGGCGACCTTTCTCCACGACTTCGATGGCGACGGGCAACCGGAGTTCATCGCCAACTCATGGCGCCCTGAGAATCCTATGCTGATCTGGCGGTTCGTGAAAGGCGACGACGGAAAAATGAAGGCTGAAAAACATGTCGTTTCCGAAAGTGGAAATGGTCATGGTTTGGGTTTCGGGGACATCAACGGAGATGGACTGGAGGACATTATTTTTCGGGACGGATGGTACGAGCGCCCAGCGGACGGGCCCTATTCTGCTCCCTGGGCATATCATCCTGACTTCGTTTTGCCTCACGCGAGTTGCCCCATCCTTGTCGTCGACTTGAATGGAGATGGCCGTAACGACGTTATCTGGGCCGATGGTCACAGCTACGGGCTCTACTGGGAAGAGCAGATGGAACCGCAGTCAGACGGAACAATTGTCTTTCGCCAGCACCTCATTGATAAAAAGTTCTCCCAAGCACACACGATGATGTGGGCGGATGTCGACAATGACAAGAAGCCAGAGTTGATCACCGGGAAGCGCTATTTTGCACATTCCGGTAGGGATCCGGGCGCAAACGACTCGATTACAGTTCAATATTACGACTGGAACCCAGGAGACCAGAGCTGGAAAAAGAACTGGATCTCCAATGCGCCGGCTGGAGAAGGCCCCGGGGTCGGCTTGCAGATTCGCGTGTCCGATCTCGACGAAAACGGCTGGCCTGATGTGATCGTTCCCGGAAAGAGCGGAACCCACATTATCTGGAATCAAGGCTGGACGAAGCCTTCCTGATTACTCATAGTATTTCCGCAGTATGAGCGACTCTTCTCCTGATCCAGAAACTCCTGAAAAAGAGCCAATCCCTTCCGTCCTCCACTCTTTTTACGAGGATCGCCCTTTTGTCTCCTGCACTCGATGCGGCGAGTCCTTGAAGGACTTTCCGGATGGTTATCGGATCTCGAAAAACTTCAAAAAAGACGAGGTCATCATTGAATATGCACTGTGCATGCCATGTCTGAATTCAATGCTCGACGAAGCCTCGGATGAGTCCAAACAGCGGCTTGCTGAGTTTCAGGCTGAACATTACCGCGAGGTCTCAGGGTTCAACGATTGCGCCCTTTGCGAAAAGCAGTTTGGCGACGTCGAAGATGAAGAATACAGCTTGGTTGGGGTCTGTCACGGCGGCGACATGGTCGACAGTGCCATGATCTGCTTTGGATGCATGGAAGCGATGTCCGAGATCATGTCCGAAGAAACTCGGCGCACCTGGGATCGCTTCCGCGAAGAAAATTTTCCCGGTGTTCCTTCAGATTTCGAGCCCTTTCCAGCCCGCCCAGCGCCTTCAGTGATCTAGCAGCTGACTTCGGGCATCGAATGCTTAGTCAATCTCGATCAAACAGGGGTTCGGCGATACCTGAAAAAAGATACCGCGTCTCAGTCTTGGGCCCTTGGTAGACGATCTATCGGGGGCAAGTCACGAGTCATCAATTCGAAAACCCGATTCTGCAGTTCCTTCGGCAGAGGGCCTTCATCGGGAGACTCCCGAATCAGCCGCTGCGCCTCACTTCGATTCCCATCCTCGATTGCTCGCTCAATAAGTCGAAGTCGCGCGGACCAATCCTCTGGGATCTGGGCCAATTCGTCGTAGAGCTTTATCGTGGGCGCGCGCATCGCAATTGAATCGGACGCTCTCTAGAGCTTGGTGAGAAGCAGATCCTTGAACTGCACTTTCATGGGAGGGCCTGAGTGGAGTTGCAGAGCAAGAATTCCGGAGAGCTCTCGCTCAGCTTCCTGATGGTCCATCACAATCGAAGTGACATGGCCATTCAGTTTCACCGTAATCTTCTCTTTAACTGCTTCGATTTCGTAAGTGTTCCATCCGCCGTTATCGTAGCTCTTGATCGCCTTCTCAGCTGATTCAGCCAGGGAGGTTTTCATCAATTCTCCTTTCATCGAAATTGAAGTCTGTTCCCCTCGCGCGGCTAGCATTTTGCGACCATGCTCGTCATAGATCGCACCCAACCACGGAGCTGTTGGAGGGCTGATGTCGACTTGATAACCTACAGCATGCCCATCTGGCTGAAGCTGAGACCGGATCTGAATCCCGCTATTCGCTTTCGGTCCTCCATCGACCCGAAAGGACAAGGTTAATCGAAAGTCCCCTATCTCACCGCCTCGCCAAACGAGAAACTGATTCTTCTTACACGGATTGTCCTCCGATGAGGTCGCAGTGATCGATCCGTCCTCAACCGTCCAGTAGGACATCTCCGGAGATTTCCAGCCTTTCAGGGTCTGACCATCGAACAGGGCCTCTTCATCTTCTGCCAACAACGGAAGGGTAAGAAGACCGATAACTGGAATCAGGAAGAGGAATCGCTGCATGAAAAAGTGTGACCTCGTATCCCCCATCTTGTCCACTTCTGAATCTGGCGTAACTTCATGAGCACGGCCAAACCGGAGCATCAGTGCCTTCCCACCTTCTGGAGGATCCAGAAAGGATACTTGAACTCTTGAAGGCCTCTGATTGCGTAGACCTGAAAACCGGCTACTTTCCCGGCCTAGAATTTTATGAGCGCAGCTCCCTCACACTCGAAAGACTTTATCCGGGAAATCATTGACGAAGACCTGACTGCCGGCAAACACGATGGCACGGTGACTCGTTTTCCTCCGGAACCAAATGGTTATCTCCATATTGGTCATGCCAAGTCCATTTGTTTGAACTTCGGGATCGCTGAGGAGTATGGGGGGCGATGCCACCTGCGATTCGACGACACGAATCCGACCAGGGAAGACACCGAATATGTAGATTCCATCAAGGAAGACATTCAGTGGCTCGGGTTCGACTGGGGCGACCATCTTTACTTTGCCTCGGACTACTTCGAAAAGCTCTACGAATGGGCAGCATACCTGATTAAGGAGGGCAAGGCTTACGTCGACGATCAGTCATTCGAAGAAATGCGTGCCGGCCGCGGTGATCTGCAGAACCCTGGAACAGAAAGCCCATTTCGCGACCGACTCGTGGAGGAGAACCTCGATCTCTTTCAGCGCATGAAGGAAGGCGAGTTTGAGGATGGAAGCCGAGTTCTCCGAGCTCGAATCGACATGGCGCACCCAAACCTCAACATGAGGGACCCCGTAATCTACCGTATCGTGGATGCCGAACATCACCGGACCGGCGATATCTGGAAGATCTACCCCATGTATGATTTCACTCATGGTCAGAGTGATGCACTTGAGTATGTCACCCACTCGCTTTGCACGCTGGAGTTCGAGAACCATCGCCCATTGTATGATTGGTTTCTCGACAACCTTCCCGTGCCCTCACGTCCACGCCAAATTGAGTTTTCCCGACTCAATTTAAATTACACAGTGATGAGCAAACGCAAGCTGCTCCAGCTCGTTGAAGAGAATCACGTGAGCGGATGGGATGACCCGAGAATGCCTACCATTTCAGGCATTCGTCGTCGCGGCTATCCAGCTGAGTCGATACGGAATTTCTGCAAGACGGTGGGAATTACCAAGTTTAAGAGCACCAACGATATCGCATTGCTCGAAAGCTCAGTCAGGGAGGTCTTGAACAAAGATGCCAATCGATACATGGCCGTCCTTGATCCCATCAAGATCGTCATCACCAACTATCCGGAAAATCAGGCCGAAGAATTCGATGCCGTGATCAACCCCGAAGACCCTTCGCTCGGTCATCGAAAAGTTCCTTTCTCTCGAGAGCTTTACATCGAGCGGGGCGACTTCATGGAGGATCCTCCGAAGAAATTCTTCCGTCTCGCTCCCGGTAAAGAGGTCCGATTCCGTTGCGCCTATTTCATTCGCTGCAACGAGGTCGTCAAAGACGAAGACGGAAACATCATTGAGCTCCAGTGCACCTACGATCCCGATACTCGTGGTGGTGAAAATCCGCCGGATGGAAGAAAGGTGAAAGCCACGATTCACTGGGTCAGTGCAGCTCACGCAATCAATGCAGAGGTACGGCTCTACGATCGTCTTTTCTCTACTGAGGATCCGGATTGTGGCGACAGTGACTTTCTCAGCCACCTGAACCCAGATTCGCTGAAAGTGATCAACAACGCCAAGCTGGAGCCGAATCTTGGTGCCGTCGAAACCGGTGTCACAGTGCAGTTCGAACGTCTTGGATACTTCTCGATTGATCCAGACAGCACCTCGGGTTGTCCTGTTCTAAATCGAACGGTCGGGCTTCGCGACTCCTGGGCGAAATCAAATGGGAAATAACGCGCTGTTTTGCACGAGGGGATTATCGCATATCCGTCTCTCTTCAGTCTTGCCGCAGTCTGGACAAAAGCCCTATTTTTGAGTCATGAAAACCCGTAATTCTCTCACTTCACTGCTCGTCACGACGATTGCTCTGAGCTTTTTCTCTCTCTTAGTTGCGGAGGAGAAATTTGCCCCCCTCTTTAACGGGAAAGACCTCGCGGGATGGAAAGCACCAGAGAACAACGTGTGGTGGCTGGTCGAAGACGGAGTGCTTCAAGTCCGCAGTGGAGAAAAGAAGAAGGGCTCAATTCTCTGGACAGAATCTGAATTTGAAAACTTCGTAGTTGAGCTTGAATTCAAATTTGGTGAGGGAACCATCGACTCGGGAGTTCACCTTCGGAACCAAGATCAGATTCAGATCGGGATTTCCGGTTCATTGAAACGCGATATGACCGCGTCTCCCTATATTCCTGGAAAAGGATATCCCGTCGAAGCCGAAGGAGTCAAAGACCTGCTCAAGGCAAGTGACTGGAACCGCATGCGAATCGAAGTCAAGGGCATGGACTATGTCGTCCACCTCAATGGGAATAAGGTGATGAAATACACCACCGAAACGGGGAAAGCAAAAGGTCCGATCGGCCTGCAGCTTCACGGAGGACGGAACATGTCGATTGATTTTCGCGACATCAAAATCGCAATATCGGACTAGTTCCTGTTCTTCTTTTTGGCGAAGAGGCGAAGGAGATGGGAAGGGCTCTATTGGAGTCAGGGCGCTACAAGCCCAGAACATTGAGATGACCAAATGGGTAGCTCACTATTCGCGATCATTCCGCTCTTGCTGGGGTGGAGAGGCTTCTGCGCGTGTCACGCATGTCACAGTGACCAAGCTCAGTGACCAAGCTCGGGGTATGGGATAGCAATTTCCCTACCCCTGACATCGACGGATGCTCTGCCTTTTTTGTAGTGACTCCTCCTCCCTTTGACGATCAAAAGTTACCTGCCCTAGTCTTCGCTTGCTCATCCTTGGGTTGCCTGAATTCGAGGAACTCCAATTGGGTATCGCGGGGAATTGCTAGAATCCGCTCACTTTCCCCCGCTTCAAATTTTTCGCCTCCGTCCGGCGTGTCAGGAGATGGGTTTCGCTTTTGGTGCGATTTCTCCGACGTATTCTTGACCAGGCACCCGCTGCGACGAAAGTGGCGCAATGATTAAGAGCCTCGAGTTGGAGCTTACACCCCGCCGGGTTGCAATGCTCGTTTCGTTTGCCATTGCGACGGTGCTCCTGATCCCTGCGAGCCAATTTGTGATCGGAGGAGTCTTTCTCGCAATTTGTATTTTCCTCGTCGCGACAGATCCAGAGCCAAAACTCCGAAGGCGAATTTCGATCCTCATCGGTTGCATCATCATTCTCGCAGCCTGTGACATCAACACTTCGCTCTCCGATGAAAATTTTCTCAAGGTCGGAATACCTTTCACTCTCGTCATTCTTCTTCCTGCCATTATTCAGCAGTTTGGAGACCGAGGAATCATCCGCTATCGATTCTGGCCCGTGCATTGGCGAAAGCAGGATGTGATCTACACGATTCTCTCCATTCCTCTCGCGTGGGTCGTCCTGAAGTCCTACGAATGGGGAAATCGCGCCCTTTTTGATGATGAACTATTCCGACATTGGGTCATGCCAGCCGAAGCTGATCCCTCGGAAACCCGCCGACTCTTCATCGGTATCAACCTGGTTGGAATCTGGGACGAGTTATTCTTTGTAAACACCTGTTTTGCCCTTCTACGAAGCCTCTTCAAATTTCGAACTGCCAATGTTATTCAGGCGGTTATTTACACGGCCGTTCTCTATGACATGGCCTTTACCGGATGTGGGATCTTTATTGTATTTGCCTTCGCATGGACTCAAGGGGCGATGTTTGAGAAATCGGAAAGCCTACTCTGGGTATTGATCGTTCACCTGATCGTAGACTACTTCCTCGTTGCTTTTATCGTGCAGGGCTACTACCCGGACCATGGTCTCGACTTCCTCTGGCGGAAGGGGTTCTAAAACGACTTGGCAGTGATTGCCGGGCGGGATTCCGCCCTTGCAGTCCCGGGTTGAATGGGTGTTTGCTCTGGTATGAAATTTCTGTTCGCGCTTTTTCTAACCGGACTCTCTTTGAGCCTGCAGGCTGATACCACCTGGCCCGAATTCCGCGGCCCTGACGGTGACGGACATGCTCCCAAAGCGAAGGTTCCCCTGATTTGGTCACAAACCAAAAATGTGAAGTGGAAAATTGAGGTTCCTGGGAAAGGATGGTCGACGCCGGTAGCCAGTGGAGATCACTTCTGGATCACGACTGCAGTTCAAAACGGTGAAAAGCTCGACCTCGAAGCTCGCTGCTACTCGATTCGGGATGGAAAAGAAGTCTGGAAGCAGATCTTGTTTTCTCAGGTATCCCCTAAGATCCACAAAAAGAACAGCCACGCCTCGGCAAGTCCGCTTCTTGTTGGAAGTCAGCTGATTGCACACTTTGGCCCCTACGGAACGGCCGCCCTGGATGCCAAAAGCGGGAGGGTAAATTGGAAGCAGACTGAACTGACTTTCAAGCCCGTTCACGGAAACGGAGGGTCTCCAGTCGCTGGTGAAGACCGGATTTTCTTCTCCTGCGATGGAGCTTCGGATCCATTCGTGGCTTCTCTATCCCTCAAGGACGGCTCGATTCTATGGAAGACTCCAAGGAAAGTGGCCGTCTCCAAGACATTTTCCTTTTCAACTCCGCTTCGATTGCCCGCCACCCTCGGCCAACCCCGCCTCGTTGCCATTCCAGGTTCGGGTGCGGTCGTTGCTTATGAAGAAGCAACTGGGAAGGAAGTGTGGCGGTTCCTCTACGGAGAAGGCTACTCGGTGGTTCCCCGCCCCGTTCTTGGCGACAACCTGCTATACGTGTCCTCTGGATTTAATCGGGCGATCCTCTACGCGATCCGCCTGGGAGGAAAAGGCGACATCACCGACAGCCATCTCGCGTGGAGCAACGAAAAGGCGATCCCGAAAGAAAGCTCCTTCATCCTCGTCGACGATTTGATCTATCTCAACGATGACAAAGGAGTCTTAAGCTGTTTTGACGCTACTACTGGAGAAGAGAAGTACCGCGAACGTCTTCCTGGAACCGGAAACTACTCGTCCTCTCCCGTCTATGCCTCGGGGCATCTCTTCTTCCACAGTGAAAACGGACAAACCACGGTGGTTAAGCCCGGCCCGGACTTCCGAATCGTGGCCGATAATGACATCGACGGATACGGGCTCTGCTCTTTCTCGGTGATTTCCGACGGATTCCTGATTCGAACTGAAAGCAGTATCTACCGCATCGGAGATCACTGATCGAGATACTTCTGCAGCGACTCTTTCAGCTGGGCGCGAGCACGAAAAAGAAGGCTCTTCACAGCCGGAACCGACATCGAAAGGACCTTGGCGATTTCGTCATAGGGCAATTCTTCGTAACGCCGCAGAACAACTGCCATCCGCTGCTTTTCTGGGAGTTCCTGAATCGCCGCATCGATAGTGTCTTCGAGCTCTGATTGAATCAAATCATCACTGGGAGAGGTAGTCTGCTCATCGGTGACGACCTGGTGATACTCTTCCTCCCGCTCTTCGACCGACACGGTTGGTTTACGCTTCCTTCGGCGACTCTCGTTAAACACCAGGTTCCGAGTGATCGTGTAGAGCCATGTCGTAAATTTCGCCTGCGGCTCATAACGAGCCGCCGATTTCCAGACCCGGATAAAAACCTGCTGAGCAATGTCTTCAGCGTCACTAGCTCCACCCAGCATTTTAACAACTGTGCCAATGACGGCAGACTGATGAATCTCTACAAGGCTTTCAAAAGCCTCCATGTCCCCTGAACGAACGCGAAGCATTAACGCGACATCCTGCTCATTGGCAGCTTGCTTTTCCTCTTCTTCATCCAAAGGTGACGTCGAAGATTGAAGTGACATGACGGGTGGGCGAAGTCGTAAGAAAATCGAGGCGAATTTCTGCAATACCAATTAGATTGAACCCCTTCAAGCCGAGAATGTTTCTCAAAACATGATTGCAATGCCTTCCGAACCCTTTTCCGGGGCAAAGATACTGATGAAGTCTCCCCGAACAAAACTCCTCAACCCGCGACGCTGGAAGCCCATGCGTCGGATGGCACTTACCCTCATGGAATTCGGGATTTCCCGAGAAGCCGTCGCAATCACAGGAATGGTTCTCGGTATCCTCGCCGGGATTTCTTTCATGGGAACCGGAGAACCCCTCAATCCGATGCTGTTCTGGGGGCTGGGTCTTCTTTTTTGTATCCTCCGTATCGCAACGACAAGAATAGATGCCATTCTCGACTACCAGGCCGGACGACAAACCGAAGAGGATGTCTTTTTTATTGAATTACCAGAACGAGTATCTGACGCCGTGACCCTGATTGGATTCGGATTCGCGATGGGATCCAGCCCCTGGCTCGGCCTCGCCACCGCGTTGGCAGCGATTTTCTCCGCCTACACCCGCTCTCTCGCTGTGATGCGGGGAGCGAAGCCAAGGGACGCCGCGACGGGGCCAATGACCCGAATTCATCGACTCATACTCGTTTCAATTTCCTCTATCTTTATGTTGATTGAACCGGTCCGAGAGAGATTCGCGACCCCCGTGCCTAAAATCGCACTCTGGGTTATTCTTGTCGGATGTCTCCTGACTATTGCTCTCCGCTGGCTCAACATTCAGGAGCGAAAAGAGAAAGATAGTTAACTTTTCTTAAACAGTTACTCGACAGGCTGCCCGATACTGGATAGGTTACCTGACGATGCGGTTTGTCTTCGCTTGGTTTCTTTTCTTCTCCTGCACTTTTCCCATTCACTCGGCAAGGGCGGCAGAGGGTTTTGATCGCGTCGTAATCGATGCTGGTCACGGCGGAAAAGATCCTGGTTCCCATTCGTTTGGCTTGGTAGAGAAAAACCTTACCCTTGATCTAGCGAAGCGTCTTGAGAAGATCCTCAAGGCAAAAGGACTTTCGACAGAGCTGACTCGCCGAACTGACGTTTTCGTTGAGCTTGAGGACCGGGCCAAGAAAGCGAACACGAAAAAACGGACGATCTTTGTCAGTCTACACTTCAACGGACACTCTGACCGGAGTATTGGCGGCACTGAAACACTCTATTGGCCCGGGAGTGACTCCGGGCGCCAGCTTGCGAGCTATATCCAGAGCGAACTCGGCCGTCGCCTTGTCACTCGAAACCGTGGTTTCAAGCCTGAACGCCTCAAAGTTCTCGAAGCCACTCACGGAACAGCAGTCCTGATTGAATGTGGTTTTATTACGAATCGCTGGGAAAGCCAACGCTGCGGAGCGGAATGGTTCCGCCAGATTCTCGCCGAAGAAATAGCGCAGGGAATCCTGCGCTACCGGGAAGAATAACACCCCACCCTACGAGCTCGATATACTCATTTCAGTTTTCGAATTTCCGTATTTTCCCTGATTGCCACCAATTCACCTTGTGATACAATCTTCCAAGATACTGATAAACATCATACCTTACACAACCCGACCGTTTCTGCCATGAGTGACCCGATTGCCGACCGAACCCTCGAACTTGCCTGCACGGTAGGTGCCCTTGATGCGGCAATTGAAGCGCTCGAGGACGGAGCTGATGCGGAATCCCAGGGCGGTGCCCCACTTTTTCTTGCGATCATCGATCGGAACCGCGCTCTCATTTCGCTACTGCTCGACCATGGTGCCAAGGGAGAACCGCTGATTCCGAAGAAAAAACTGTCTTTGATCAACACAAGAGAAGACCTAATCGAAGAACTCATCGCCTGCGCTCCTCACAATCCTCGTAATGTTAAGCCAGATCAGATTGCAGAAATCGATGGAGCTATCCGTGACCGCGGCGTTGAATTCCTTATTTCCGAACTGGATTGGGACAAAGCGACCCGATTCCGCGATTCTCTCGATGCCATTGGCGCCGGAAGTAGTCATCGCTGCGTAGCCGAGTTCCTGCAGTGGGCGCGAAGTGAAAATGGAACAAGCCGTGACACGATTGACGATTTTCTTGGCATTCACACTCCTGCCATCCAGGAGTACCGTGAGCGTTATCTCGAAACAGGCGAAGATCTTGTCGCGCTGGCGAACGACTACGTCACGGATGATTCCGATCCCGGTTCGTAGACCTCTCTGTCGAACTTTTCAGATCCTTCGGCACGACGCGTGCGGCTCATGCTAATATCTCGCGAACAACGTTTCCGTAGACATCGGTAAGACGGAAGTCTCGTCCCGCGTATTGATATGTGAGTCGCTCGTGATCAATCCCCATGAGGTGTAGCATGGTCGCATGAAGGTCATGCATGTGGACTTTGTCGCGCACCGCAAAGTAACCAAATTCGTCGGTCTCTCCGTGAGCAATGCCACCTTTGACTCCGCCTCCGGCCATCCACATGGTGAAACCTTGCGGATTATGATCTCGACCATTGGATCCCTGAACAATAGGTGTTCTCCCAAACTCTCCTCCCCAGACGACAAGGGTATCTTCGAGTAGTCCTCGCTGTTTCAGATCACCAAGGAGGCCAGCAATTGGCCGGTCCACCGCGAGAGAGTTTTTTTCGTGACCTGCCTTCAAATTTCCATGCTGATCCCATACATTGGGTGTTGAAACCTGAATGTAGCGAACACCCGACTCCGCAAACTTTCGAGCGAGGAGGCACTGACGGCCAAACTGGTCAGTTTTCTCATTTCCGATCCCATACATGTCACGGATGTGTTCCGGCTCATTGCTCGTATCGATCACATCTGGCGCCGAGCTCTGCATCCGAAACGCCATCTCCATCGAGCGAATCATCCCTTCGACCGGAGAATACTCCGTTCGCTCAAGATGCTCCTGATTCATCTTCTGAAGTAGTTCCAGCTTTCGCTGCTGTTTGACGATCTCAGAACGAGGAGCGAGGAAATCAAAGTTAGCCTTCTTGTCCAGCTTGCCGTTGCGACCAATCGTCGTCGCTTGGTGAGAGGCTGGGAGAAAGGCAGGTCCATAATTGCGCGGCCCGCCATGTGTCGCCGAAGGACTGATGCTGACAAACCCTGGCAAATCCTGGTTCTCGGCGCCGAGGCCATAGCTGACCCACGAACCGACCGAAGGACGAACAAAGTTGTCCGTTCCCGTATGGAGCATACAGACCGCCTGTCCGTGAGACTGACCCTTGCTTTGCATCGATCGAATCACACAAAGATCGTCAGCGTGGCGAGCCACCTCTGGAAAGAGCTCACTGACCCATAGCCCCGACTTTCCGTGCTGTTGAAAATTCCACGGAGAACCGAGAAGTTTTGCCTGACTTGTCGCCGAGGGATCGAGATTCTTCGCCGGAGCAAAAGGAAGCTTCTCGCCATCCTGCTTCTGCAGTTCCGGCTTGTAGTCAAAGGTATCGACCTGAGACGGACCGCCGTGCATGAAAAGAAAGATCACCCGCTTTGCCCGAGGAGCATGATGAAACCCGGAGTGACCGCCCTGTGACTGAGAGAGACCAGTAAGTGCGAGGGAGCCAAATCCACAGGCTGCGGATTGGAGAGCCGCCCGGCGAGAAATGGGCGAGGTCGAAAATGTGGAGTCGAAATACGGGCTCATCAGTCGAGATATAGGAATTCGGTAGAGGCTAGAATAACGTGGGCCAGATCTCCGGTCGCCGAAGCCAATCCTGCTGTATCTTCTGCCCCTCCGCTGAGATCTGCGATCAAACCAAGGCCTCGTTGCAATTCAACGAGGTTGGGTGCTCGACCTAACAGGGTTTGATAGAGCCACTCGACCTCCGATCCAGGCTTACCGGCGGTCTTAGCGTGCTCTGTGGCCAGCTCACCCAACTTCGCAGCATGACGATGAATGAACTCACTGTTGAGAAGATACAGCGCCTGGGTGGGAACAGTCGTCTGAGCCCGACGCCCAGAAACTAGGTCAGGATTAGCCGCATCGAAAATGGCCAACTCCGTCGCAGGATTGTTTCTCGCGACCGGAAGATAAACCGTCCGCTTCTTCGATTTGTCAAAGTTCATTGGCTTATCGAGATCAACTCCGTGCGCACTTGCCGTTGCTTCGGCCGGTGTTTGGTCCAGCTCTCCAGACAGAAAGAGCACGCTATCCCGAATCTCTTCTGCAGTTAGTCGTCGGTGATTCTGACGAGCGAACCAGTGATTGGACGCATCCACCTCCTGTCCGGCAGCGTCATCGCTCTCGAGCTGGTAGGCTCGGGAGAGGACCATTTCGCGTATCAATTTCTTGAACGATCCGCCATCCTTTCGAAATGAGAATGCGAGAGACTCCAACAAGTCCGGATGGGTCGGACCCGAACCGAGTCGTCCGAAGTTGTCGACGGTCTCCACAATCCCTCGTCCAAAAAGATGATGCCAGACTCGATTCACAATGACCCGATCGAGCAAGGCATTCTGCGGTGAAGCGATCCACTCGGCCAATTCTCGACGCCCGCTCTCCCCTTCTGGGATGTCCGGGGCGTCGCCCTCATAAAGAACGGTAAGAAAATTCCGAGGAACCTTGGGCCCGAGTTGGCCAACTTCGCCACGAACCCTCAGGTGGCAATCGTCGCTGTCCTCTGCGTCCCGAGGCGCCATTACTACAGGATCGTCCTTGAGGTCGTTGATCAGAGCACCTAGAGCCTTTTTCAACTCCCCCTCACTCATCGTAAAAAGAGGATCAAAGTCCTCCGGATCGACCGAGGCGAAGGCAGCCGCTTCCCGCTCAATGTCTTTCACGGCGATGAACTGCACAGCATCAACAATAACATACCGATCCCCCGTCCCTCCAGTTTCAATCGTCACCTGACAATTGCCGCCCTTTTCAAAGTCAAACCGCCCAATTGGTTGAAACAGACCCCCAACGGTAGGGGTATTCGTTTCATTAAGAATGACTTGCGCAGTTTTTTTACCCTTTACTGTAATTGGAATATTGGAGGCGCGATTGCCCTCGGCACTGTAGGCCACTCGAACTTCGTAAATCCCACTTTCCGGAAGACTTCCACGGAAGATCGCCCTTTTCTCGCCCTTCTCTTTCTTGTCGTCGTGCACATACCCGGGGCCGAAACGATTCGAGGACAAGCTGGATGCTTTCCACGAACCGACCAGTTCAGCATCCGAATCATCGTATATCACGCCGGCAAGCGGCAAATCGGCCAGCGACATCTTTCCCCCTGCCTTCTTCTTGTAGCTCTTCTCCACGGTAAGGCGCATTGCCAATTCGAGCCGCTTCACTTTTCGAGTCACCGCCTCTTCCTCCTCACCGCCAACCGGAAGCGGGAGCTCAATCCAGCTTGCAACATTGACGCATCCATTCCGAGTTCCGGTAACCACCTCAGTTGATCGAAAAATCCCAGTGACGGCATAGTAATCCTCTTGGGAGACGGGATCGAACTTGTGATCATGACATCTTGCGCAGCCAAGCGTCAGTCCAAGGAAGGCTCTGCCCATCGTATCGAGTTGCTCATCAGCGGTATCCATCCAGAGTTTCTCCTTGTCACGCTCAGTCAGCATCTTGGGCCCGAGGGCGAGAAAAGTAGACCCAATCAGCCCTCGCGCCTTTTCCTCCGGAGTTTTCGAATCGAGGAGATCACCGGCGAGTTGAGCGCGAACAAAATCGTAATAGGAAAGATCTCGATTGAAGGAATCGATGACCCAGTTTCGGTATCGCCACGCCTGGTAGAAGGTGAAGTTACGATCTCCACCATTCGAATCCGAGTAGCGCGCGACATCGAGCCAATGCCGCCCCCACTTCTCTCCGAAAGCGGGCCTCTCGAGCAGCGCATCGACAAACTTCGCAAAACGCTCTCGGGTCGGATCCGAGACGAATTCGTTCACTTCTTCCCGTGTCGGAGGAAGCCCAGTTAGATCATAGGAGACTCGTCGAATTAATTCAGCAGAATCAGCATCCTGTGCCGGGCTCACCTCACCTTCTAGAAATCCTTTTTCGAGAAAACGATCGATTTCTGTCCAAGCCCATTCACCGGCCTGACCCTTGGGAGCCTCGACATCGAGCAAGGGACGGAAGGCCCAACCTTGGCGCGCTTTCTCAAAATCAATGGCCTCCTTTCTCACTGCTCCAGCCATCGCTGCATCTCGAGGATCCGGAGCGCCCATTGCAATCCAACGCTCGAGAATCTTGATATCCTCCGCTGGCAGCTTGGTTTTCGGAGGCATCTGAAGACTCGGATCAGCATACCGAATCGTGTGCACGAGGAGGCTTTCCTCGACATCTCCGGGAATCAGGCTGGGGCCTGCATCGCCGCCAATTTCCCATCCCTCTTTACGGTCCAACCAAAGCCCGCCTTTTCTCTTTCCGGCTTCTTCAGAGTGACAACTGTAGCAATGCTCCTGCAGCAATGGTCGGACTTGACCCTCAAAAAATGCGAGTTCCGGCGTCGCGAGAAGACTGGAGCCCCCGCTAAAAAGGACTCCGGTCATGATGATGAGTAACAAGAAGCGCATTCTACCTGAACAAGTCTAGCATCGATGATTTTGGACAGGTTCGTTATTACGCGATAGAGCCATGCGGCCTCCTCAGCCGTTTCCAGTTTCCGCGCGAAAATGACCCCGAAATGTGTCCAATTTCCTTCCAAACTGCCTTATTGAAGTAGAAAGACGGCCCGATTGTCATGTCACAGTCCGAATCCCCCACTGAATCCAACGAGCGCACCGAAGCATTTCTTCGGCTGCTCAACGAGCATGAACGACGTCTGGGTCTTTATGTCACGGGCTTGATTCACTGCCCTCAAGATAAACAGGATATTCTCCAGGAAGGAAAAATCGTAATGTGGCGTCAATTCGGTCAGTTCGAGCTCGGCACTAACTTTGCAGCATGGGCGAGAAAAATTCTGTTCTATCAGATCCTGGCCTATCGCCGTCGCTCAAAGCGTCAGCACGGGGAAACCCTCAGTGACAGAATGCTTGAAAGGCTCTCCGAAGAATCCGAAACCGCGATCCGCGAGAAGCGATGGGAGAAGCGGGAAGAAGCACTCGAATCCTGCGTCACCCGTTTGAGTGAAGAGCATCGTGACATTCTCCAAATGCGATATCGAGACGAGTCGTCCATCGAACGAATCTCTCACCGGACCGAGCGAACAGAAGGAGCGATCTATCGCCTTCTCAGCCGCCTGCGCAAAAACCTTTTTCAGTGCGTCGAGAAAGAACTCCACGAGCCGACCTGATCCCCTTTCCTATCATGACAGATACCAAGCGCGAAGAACTCCTCGAACTGGCTCACGGCTACATCGAGAAACGGCTCAGCGTTAAAGAAGTGACCCGACTCGAAGAGTGGCTCGATTCTGATAAAGAAGCCCGTCGAGTCTTTACTGACTTCTCTCATGATCATGCGGTTCTTCATTGGGAAAGCATTCCCGATTCGGAGGAAGGTGAATCCGAATTGGAAGACGTCTCCGAATTTCGCCCCCGTCGTCTGCCAACTCTCTGGCAAACCTTTGCCGCTGCTGCAGTCATTTGTTTGCTCGCCCTCGTTTTGATGCGCCCAGCCGGCGAACCAGTCACGTTTGCTACGATGACTTCGACTGAGGCAGCCCGGTGGGAGAGCGGGACGCTTCCGACCTCCGAGGGAGCCCGACTCGGTCAGGGTTCGCTCAAGCTGGTCCGCGGTCTCGCCACGATTCAATTCGACTCAGGAGCCGAGGTCATTCTCGAAGCGCCAGCAGAATTGGAATTACTCGACACGATGAGCTGCACGCTCGTCACGGGAACCGCCGTCGCCGAGGTCGATAAGGGCGCCCAAGGTTTCACGGTTCATACTCCGACCGCTCATGTCATCGACTACGGTACTCGATTCGCAGTCAATGTTCATCCGCAGACCGGAGCGACTCAGACTCAAGTCTTCGACGGCCTCGTCGAAGTGAAACTGCCCGACGAAGACAAGGGAATCTGGCTGGAAACTGGCCAGCGCACCTTTGTGTCTGGTGATGCGCTTGGAGAAGTCAGCGAAGGGCTGGAGGAAGGAATCTGGGCACCCAGTCCGGGATGGAAACCGCTCGCACCGAATTGGAAGCAGATTACGACGGCAGATGCCAAAGGGCGCGACACCTACGTCTGGGGAGGAAAGCCAAACGACCACGTTTCGGATCAGCTGCTTCTCCTGAAGAATAGCTCTGACCTGGCCGGCCCTCATCGCAAAGCCTATCTTGGGTTTGACCTCTCCGGCATCAACGATTCAGAGATCGATACCGCGGAACTGATTCTACGCTTCACCCCTACCGGCTGGGGCCTTGCCTCCCATCTTGGTTCCTCTGACTTCCAGGTCTGGGGTCTCGGAAGGGACTCTTTGGACCACTGGGAACACGGCGAACTTGATTGGAGTAGCGCTCCAGCGAATGAACTCTCAAGCGGAAGTGAACTGCTCAAAGAACACGCAACTCTCCTTGGCGAGTTTTCGGTTCCACGAGGCATTCAAACAGGAAATTTTGGGATTCGAGGAAAGACCCTAGCTGAGTTTCTCAATCAGGACAGCAATCAATTCGCAACCCTCGTCATCACTCGGAGAACCGCAGAGAATCGTGGTGGAGGATTGGTTCATGCCTTCGCGAGTAAGCGCCATCCCTTTCTTCCTGCGCCGACGCTTCGGGTGAAGGTGAAGTGAAGACTGGCCCTACCCGCACTTGCTGAGCGAAGCAGGCCCATGACCTTCGGTGGCTCTTACGTAAAAAAGAGGCCGAACGTTCTCGGCGCCGTCAAAACCCTCGAATGAAACCGCTCCTTATTTTCCTCTGTATTTCCTCCTACCTTCCCTCTATTGCTTAGGGTCGGAAGGAGGAACCCTCTGCTCCGCAGGCACTCTCAATCCGCGTCTTTGTCGCCCTTTGCGACAACGAAACTCAGGGAGTCGTCAAAGTGGGTGAAAAGATTGAGAACGGAGACAATGCGGATGCCAACCAGTATTGAGGTTGCAGTGACGGCTTCGGAAAAGTGCTTCCCAAGAGCTCAAGCATAAAAAAGAAGAAATCCATCTCGTCGCATACGCCTATCGCGGATCTGAGATCGCTCGATCCTTCGAAGAATTTGAGAAAACCCTCTCGAGCGGTGAACACGACCTCGTCGCCTTCACCGGCCACAACGTCCTCATGGATGTGGAGATTTCAGAACCTACTGAAACGACTGAGAAGACACCCGACGCAATTGTCCTCAGTTGTGTCAGCGAACGATACTGCGAACCGCAAATCGAACGCATCGGCGGTCGTTCCGTTCTCCTCACCCGACGGCTGATCTATCCGGGTGCGTTTCTTTTTTATGATGCGATCGAGGCCTGGCGCACAGGCGGATCACTCAGCAAAATACGCGGGGCGGCAGGACGGGCCTACGCGAAGAATCAGGGGATCTCGGTCCGAGCCGGGAGCGGAATTTTCTCCGATCTCAAATCAGATTAGATTGACTTAATCCTGATGCCAGTCTGCTCCTTCGGCCATAATGCTGGCGTTGATCTCGAGGAGCTGCTTCTTGAGCTTCTCGAGGAGTTCAGGCTGGTCTGCTGCGATATTCGTCGTCTGGTTAGGATCTTTCGCGAGATCGAATAACTGGTAATTCGTGTAGCTTCCTGATTTGATCGCCGGGATCCAGGCTTCCTTAAACATATTATCCTTCGAAAGTTCGTAGTCAGGATCTGCCACCAGCGAGTAGCTCCCATCTCGCATTGCAACAATAGGCCGAGCCTTCTGCAGGTGCCAGAAGAGCGGTTGATGACGTTCAATCCGCCCCCCACCCCCGAGGAGAATTGGGGCGATACTGCTGCCATCGAGGTGAGTTCCTTCCGGCTTATCCAATCCGATTAAATCACAAACCGTCGGAACAACATCAACCAGTCCGGCAGGTTGCTGAGAAACGACTCCCTTCTGGATTTTACCCGGCCATGAGAATATCCCTGGCACCCTTATCCCTCCGTCCCAGTTCTGCCCCTTGGTTCCGCGGAGATCCCCAGTGCGATCGGCGAGGTAGCTGCCGTTGTCGGAAGCGTAGATAACCAACGTATTTTCCAACGCGCCAATCTTATCAAGTTTCTTGAGAAGCCGGCCGATCGCCCGATCCGTATTGTCGATCGTCCCTGAGTAGACGCTACCTCGACTCTCCTTCCCCGCTTTTTTACCCGGATCCGGCACAGGGCCATACTCCGAGACAATTTCGGGAGGAGCCGCAATCGGCGCATGAGGCTCATGAAACCAGACATTCAGAAAGAAGGGCTTCTTCGGATCCTCTCGATGATCCAGCCATGCTATTGCCTCATCGACGACAATCTGACAGGAATAGCCCTTCAATTCGCCAACTTCTTCCCCATTCCGCACAAAGTTGTTGGGATTTTTGTGGCTCGGAGAAGCATTGTTTGCGGTCGCGAACCAATGATCAAATCCATGATCACCCGGGGTTGGTTTATCCCGATCGTCGGTCGGCAATCCAAGATGCCACTTTCCGACATGCGAGGTGTCATAGCCAGCGCCTTTGAGAATCTCGGCCAGCGTGGTTTCACGAGACCTAAGGTGAGATTTCTGAGTCGCATCAAAAATCCAACTGTAAACCCCAGTGCGGATATGATGGCGGCCCGTGAGGAGAACCGCACGGGAAGGCGAACAAACCGCACATCCTGAATAAAACTGCTGAAAACGGGTCCCTTGTGCTGCCAGTCGATCCAGATTCGGAGTTTTGACGGGTCCGTCATAGACTCCGATATCCTTATAGCCCAGGTCATCAGCGAGCAGAATCACCACATTGGGCTGATCCGCTTGCGAGGCAACTGGCGTCAGAAAAAGAGAAGCGAGGAGAATGGAAAAAGCACGCATCCCCCTCTTTACCATGTCGGTATCGGATATGTCCATTGTCGCAAACACGTCTCAGTGCTCCTTGTCAAAGAAGTCGAATGGACGATAATTTTTGTAAGTTGTTTTCTTGCTACCCATCTACTCAGTTCATGAGCACTACCGACTCCTTTTCAGCACCTGACCTATCGACGGTATACCCTCGCAGCCCCCGAGAAACTCTCGGAGGATTTGTTGTCGCCGCACGAACACTCGACAAATGCCGTGCTGCTGTCGCGAACACACTCGGCGAGTATCACTTCGATTGCCCACTAGACAATCTTCTTTTTGAATTCACCGGAATTTCCGCAGACGCGTTCCGCGCCAAGGTTGAGACAGGAGTCTCTGATGAGGAATTCGGAAACTGGCTCGCAGAGCAAACGAGCTCGATTTCAAATCAGGACCGGGTCCGGTGGAACAACGAACTCCGCTACCAAAGAATTAGTGAAATGCCCATTGGATTACAGGAATTCCTCGAGAATTACATCCCCGAAAACCTTCCTTCTGGCAAAATTGTTTATTATTGGTTCGATGTTTATGACATTGAGGAAGAAAGAATTTAGGAATTCATAACGATTCCTTCGTTGACTTTCCCTTTTTTGCCGGTTAAGTGCGCGCTCCAACTTTACTTCAGTTTGTTATGGCAGTTCCAAAGCGTCGCACCTCGAAAATGAAAAAGCGCCTCCGTCGCACCGGTCAGCGCTGGCGTGCTCGTAAGCTCAATGTTTGTTCCGAGTGTGGAAGCGCTGCTCCATCGCACATCGCGTGCCCGAGCTGTGGTTACTACAAGGGTCGTCAGGTCATTACCGTCGACGAGTTGTAGGCCTTCTTTCAGCTACTATTGAATTTTGCAAAGTCACCTCGGAAGAGGTGGCTTTGTTGTTTTCAGTGTTGCAACTCCAAGCTGACTGCCCCTAGTTGCGAACTACCATTTGCCCATGAAAATTGCCCTGGACGTCATGGGGGGCGATCATGCTCCCGCTGCCACTATGGAAGGTGCCGTGCAGGCACTCGAAGACTTTGGTGACGACTTAGAGAAACTCTATCTCGTAGGAGACGAGCCCTCGATCAAGGAACAGCTCTCTCACCTGTCCTACGCGCACGGGAAAATCGAAATCATCCCCTCGACTGAAGTGGTCGGCATGGAAGAATCCGCCGTGAAATCGGTTCGGTCGAAAAAAAATTCCTCTATCAGCGTTGCGGTTGATCTCGTGAAGCAGGGGCTCGCTCAGGCTGTCGTTAGCGCAGGAAACACCGGGGCGGCTGTCGCTGCCTCTACGATCAAGCTTCGAAATATTCCGGGCGTGGAACGAGCAGGCATTGCTTCGCCCCTTCCGAATGAGCACGGGCCCTGCAATATTGTCGATGCCGGAGCCAACGTAGACGCCAAGGCCTCTCACCTCCTCGGATATGCGATCATGGGGGCGGTCTACGCACGCCACGTGCAGGGCAAAAGGAACCCCATTGTCGGACTGATGTCCGTTGGGGAAGAGGATTCAAAAGGGACCGAATTCACCCGCGAGGTTTTCGGACTTTTGAGAGAGTCCGGGCTCAACTTTGTCGGAAATGTCGAAGGACATGACCTTTTCGAGTCCCAAATCGATGTGGTCGTCTGTGACGGTTTTGTAGGAAACGTCATTCTGAAGTCCTGCGAGGCAACCGCAAAAGTGATGTTCAAATGGCTCAAGCAGGACATCAAGGCTACACCGATACGCCAAATGGGAGCTCTGATCGCTAAAGACGCATTCAAGGCCACCAAAGAAAGAGGTTCCTACGAGACATACGGAGGCAGTCCGCTGCTTGGGGTCAATGGAATCTGTATAATCGGTCACGGCTCCAGTTCCCCACGAGCCGTAAAAAACGCAATCCGAGTTGCTTCTGAGGCAGTTAAGCATCATGTAAACCCTCATATTGAGGAAGAAATGGCTCGATCCGCTGATCTCCTTGGCTAAGTATTCTTTTTCCGATTTCGCCCAACCTTTCCGCCGCTTTGCCTATGACAGACCCCCCTAGTGCTGCACAGACTACGATCACTCCTGTTCGTATCGCCGGGACGGGGAGTTATCTCCCTGAGCGGATCATGACGAATAAGGATCTCGAGAAGTCGGTCGACACTTCCGACGAGTGGATCACCACTCGAACCGGGATTCGTGCACGCAGGATCGCCGCAGAAGACGAGCATACCAGTCATCTCGCGGCCAAAGCTGGACAAAAGGCACTCGACCAGGCTGGGCTGGATGCATCGGATGTCGACCTCATTATTGTTGCCACGATCACACCTGACACTCTCACTCCAGCCACCGCCTGTTATGTTCAGCAGCACCTGGGTTGCCTGAAAGCGGTTGCGTTCGATATTTCTGCGGCCTGTTCTGGATTTCTCTACGCCCTTGAAATGGCTCGCCACAGTGTCGGGTCGGGCGCGTTCGGTAACGCCCTCATCATTGGCGCGGAAAAGCTGAGCGCATTTGTCGACTGGACCGACCGAAACACCTGCGTCCTTTTCGGTGACGGAGCCGGTGCAGCAGTCGTCATGCCTTCGACCAACGGCGACGGCAGGGTTCTATCTTCACAGCTCGGCACCGATGGCGCGCAAGCCGAGCTTCTCAACATCCCGGGCGGTGGATCTGCCTGTCCGATGACTTGTGAGAATGCTCCCGAGAAACTGGCTTATCTTGCAATGCAGGGTCGGGAAGTCTTCAAGCACGCCGTCAATGCGATGAAGAAAGCCAGCATCGATGGGATCACCGCGGCCGGCTTGACCGCAAAGGACATCAAGCTCCTGATTCCTCATCAGGCCAACCTCCGAATCATCGATGCCATCGTCGAACGGCTTGAGATCAATCGCGAGGATGTCTTTATCAATCTCGACAAGTATGGCAACACCTCTGCAGCCGCCGTCGCCATCGCCCTCGACGAGGCCCATCGTGAAAGTCGCATCCAACGCGGTGACAAGGTCCTTCTTGTTGCCTTCGGGGCCGGGTTGACTTGGGCCAGCGCTGTCATCGAATGGTGATTTTTACCGAGCAGCCTTGCGTTTGCGGTGTCTATTCCTCCGTAGCCCGATGATTCTGTTCGCCGAAACCAGCTTCAAGCTCGTGCATCCGTTTGCGCTGGCCTTGCTGCTCCTGCTCCCACTTCTCGCTATCATGAGAAGCCGGTCGGGCAATCAGGGTGCCGTGGTATTCTCTTCCCTTCACATTCTGCGAAGACTGGGCCCCATCGCCAAAGGCAGAATGGGAGGATTCCGATTCGCCGCTCTTCTCCTCACTCTCGCTTCCCTGATTCTCGGCCTGTCCCGCCCGCAGTGGGTCAACAAGACCGAGCAAATTTCCGAAAGCGGGGTTGAACTGATCCTCGCGATCGACGTATCACGCTCGATGCAGGTCGAAGACTTCCGCATCGAAGGGAGCCGAGTCAATCGCCTCCAAGCCGCAAAGAAAGTGACCCGAGAATTTATTCAAGCCCGGAGCAACGACCGCATCGGGCTTCTTGCCTTTGCAGGTCGCCCTTACCTGGCCAGTCCCCTCACCCTCTCCAAGACTTGGCTCGAAGGAGAACAAGGCCTCGGACGTGTCCGCATCGGCCTTGTCGAAGACGGCACCGCAATCGGCTCGGCTCTGGCTGCCGCAGCCAAGCGTCTCGACAAGCGCCCATCAAAGAGCAAAATCGTCGTCCTTCTCACGGACGGGGTGAACAACGCAGGGAAACTTTCGCCGATCGAGGCCGCAAAACTTGCGAAAACACTGGGAGTTCGAGTTTACACGATTGCTGTCGGCACCTACGGCGACTATGTCGTTCAGACTCCGGTCGGCCCTCAACGTCTTCGGCAGGAGTTTGACGAGAAAACCCTGCAGGAGATAGCCCAGATAGCCGATGGCGAATATTTTCGTGCACAAGACACATCTGGTCTTGAACGTATCTTTGCTTTGATCGATGAAATGGAGAAAACGGAGATCACCCGGCGCACCCTCGTGGAATCACAGGAACTTTTTCACTGGTTTGCCATCGCAGGAATCGTTTTTGGTTTGCTAACAATGACAGGAGACGAAACGTTCTGGAGACGATACCCATGAACAATCTTGTCTTTGCTCAACCAAACTGGTTCTGGGGACTGCTCTTGCTGCTCCCACTGCTGGCTTTGCGCATCGCTTCACACTCCGGAGGTAGAAAAAGTCTTTCCCGTCTCGTCTCGCCCCGGCTCATTGATCAACTCGTCAGTGGAAGTGGACAGGCTCAGAAGTGGACGGTGTTCGTTTTTCATTCGCTCGCACTCGCAGGAACTCTCACTGCGTTGGCTCGCCCTCAATTGGGATTTGATGAAGTTGATACTCAGACCGAAGCTCGCAATCTCATTGTCGCGATCGACACTTCTCGAAGCATGCTGGCGACCGACCTTCGTCCCAACCGACTAGAACGGGCGAAACTCGCCGCGATCGACATCATTCGCGCGCTCCCTGAAGATCGAATCGGGCTGATCGCCTTTGCTGGACGCCCCTTTCTCCAGGCACCACTCACGGTTGATCACGAAGCCATCCTCGAGGCGATCGATCAGATGGATACGGAGATCATTCCTCGCGGCGGAACCAATCTTGTCGCGGCGGCTCAGCTTGCGTTAGAAACATTCTCTGAAGCCGATTTGGAGCAGAGTGCCCTTGTTCTTTTCTCCGATGGAGAAGCCCTCGAAGGAACCGCGCAGGTCGAACAGGTTCGCAAGAAGGCGCGAGAAGCCGGAATGTCCGTAATCGCGGTCGGCGTGGGCACCGAAGGGGGAGCAATTATCCCGGAGCTCAGCGACCGCGGGGTTCCCATTACCGGTCAATTTGTGATGGATGATCAGGGACAAGTCGTTCGCAGCCGACTTGATCTGGAAGCCCTGCAGGCTCTTGCAGCTGGAGGCGGCATCTATGTCCATCTCGGAGGCCAATCGCCCCTAACCCGCGTTGTGCAACAGATTCAGCAGGAAATCGCGACATCTCGAGCGGAGAGTGAAACCCGACGTCGTCCGATAGAACGTTTTATGTGGCCACTTTCATTGGCGGTTGCACTGCTAATTCTCACCCACCTCATTCCTCTTCTCTGGATCAGGCCTCAGTCCCGTTCGAACCGAGGGATCGCAACCTTGAACCAATCGACAGCGTCTCGGGCAATACTTATTGGATTCTTGTTCGTGTCCGCGCTTTCCTTTGCTTCTGCTGAAGACCCCCTCTTTCTCGGTCACAAAGCCTACCAAGACGGAGATTACGAGAAAGCGATCGAGACGTATGAAGAAGCACTTTCTCAGAAGTCACCTAAGTCGGACGAGACACGACTCAGGCTCGCGCTAGGTGCCGCGGCGTTTCGCCAGGGTGACTACGAACGGGCGAGCGAGGCCTATGGAAACGCGATCGTCGGTTCGGATGTACGACTTCGGGAACATGCGCACTACAATCTTGGCAATACACTCTTTCGTCAGGGTGAAGCCTCCTTGCGAAGACTTCAAAGCGAAATTCCGGATGAGTCCGCTACCTACATTCCTTCCAAGGAGGTGGTCGAGACGACGATTCGGCGCTGGGAGAGTGCGATCGAACACTACGAGACGGCTCTCACTCTCAACCAGACCAACGAACGCGCGCCGCAAAATATCAACGTCGTTAAGAAGCGAATCGAAGAGCTGAAGAAGCAGCAGGAGGAAGAAGAAAAAAACAAGGACGAGGAGGAAAAGGACGACGAAAAAGACGAGGAGAAGGAAGACTCTCCCGAAGAAGACGAGGACCCTTCTGGCGAACAAGAGCAGAAACCCAACTCGAAGCCGAGTGAGTCTGAGCAGGATCTCGAGAATTCTGAGGATGAACCGAAAGAGAATGAATCCGACGAGAATCCAAAGGAAGAGAACGAGAATTCTGAGAACGAAGGAGATCCAGAAGATTCCGACAAACCAGAAACCGATCCAAACGAAGACCCTTCAGGCGAGCCTGAAGAACCACAGGACCCCGGAAATCAGGAGGGTGATTCCGATGATGCTTCTCCAAAAGATGGCAAACTCGAAGCGAAACCCAATCAACAACAACCGCCGAGCAAGGGCAATCCAGCTTCGGCCGCAGAGCAGCAAGTGAATCCGCAAACAGGTTACTCGCCTACCGAGGCTCGCCAACTCCTCGAGGCGCTGGCCGATGAGACAGAGGTCCGCCCGATCCTCGCACCCGCGAGAGGAGAGAAATACAAGAACTGGTAATGTCTTTCTCTCTTTCCATCTCCTCGAGACGATTTGCTTCGATCTTGTTCAGCCTCCTGCTTCTCGGGTCTTGTCTCCTTTGGGGGCAGAATCAAGATTCGATAACCATCTCCGCGAATGTTCTAAGCAGCCGCGTCGCGATTGGCGAGTTCGGTACCATGATCGTTGAGATCAGTGGGGCGGAAGGAAGGCTCCCTGAGCAGGTTTCGGCTCAGGGTCTCGAGATTTCACACTCGGGAAAACAGTCCAGCATTGAGATCATCAATGGCGTCCAGACAATCAAGTTCACCCATTTCTACCGGTTCCGAGGAAATGAGCCGGGAACCTACACAATCCCCCCAATCCAGATCACCCTCCCTCGTGGCGAACAAACTACAGCAGCAATCCAGGTTACCGTCTTCGAGCGAGATGGTTCCGAGACTCTTGATGCCACCAGGCCCTACTTTGCCAAGCTGGAGCTCAACCGCACTGAGTTCTATGTGAATGAATTGGTTCCTTTTACCGTCACAACCTACGTGCGAGGTCGCAACACGATAAGTGACGTCGTGCAGCCTCGATTCGACCACGAGAGCTTTGTCATCAGGTCCTTCCGTGATGTTCGGACTGATGGTGATGAATTAGGATCCACCTACTACTCCTCCGCCATTCTACCCTCTTCCCTTTTTGCCCTAAAGGCCGGAGATCATCGACTCGGTCCTGCCAACCTCGGTGTAAGAGTCCTTGATTCCAGTTCCGGATTTGGATTTTCCAGTTTCTTTAGCCGCACTGTGATCCGTGAGATGGCCACCAATACAGTGAAGGTCAAAGTAAAGCCGCTCCCGGCAGGAGCTCCCCGCGGTTTCAGTGGCGCAGTCGGATCGTTTCAACTTGCCGTCGAACCATCAACCACTCAGGTCAGTGTGGGAGACCCCATTTCAATGAAGTTTCTGATCTCTGGCACGGGAAACCGCCAAACAATATCCGAGCCAGTCTTTCAGACTCTTCAGAAGGGCCTGTGGAAAAGTTACGAGGCCTCCAAGCAAATCGAGGATGAACGTGACAATGATGGCTTTACCGCCGGAACTGTCATCTTTTCACAGGTCATCATTCCAGAGGCCAAGGTGGAGACCATACCTTCTTTTGAGTTCAGCTATTTTGATCCAATGCGGGAAGAATATGTCACCCGTGTTACTGATCCGATCCCTATCGAGGTCAGTGCGGACTCTTCGTCTCGCCCCATTCAACCGGTTTCATTTCCACGCGATTCGAATAAGTTTTCCTCGAATCCCTCAGCTAGTCGGCCGGAGGCCAAATACGATGACGTGCTCTACATTCGCACTTCACCGCCCCGATGGATTGCAGTGAGTAATCTTGGAAGTCATAGCTGGCTCTATTACGCGATGCACGGGTTCTTCTCGATCTGTTTTCTTACTCTGCTTGCCTTCGCGGTCGTCAAGTTCGTTCAAGGACAAAGACTGAAGAAGGATACATCCGGGATTCCAGCAAACTTCCAGGAAGCACTCGCCCAGATCCCAGATCCCGGAACACCGCGCCGGGATTACTACCGGGCCGTTTCAACGGCCCTGTCTCGATGGAGAGAAGAGCACAATGATGCGCCTGATGCCGTCTTCGAAGTCATCAATCGCGTTTCGAAAAAGTGCGAAGAATTCCTCTATGGCGGTCTCGAGGAAAGTGACTCTCCGATTACCGCTGAGGAAACAACCGAGTTCCAGTCGATCCTTCGAAAGTTACCGCGAAAATGACCTCGATTCGTTCTTTCTTTCTCCGCCCTACCCTTGTCGTGTGCTTCCTTTTCATTGACGGAGCCGATGCATGCGCACAGGAAATGGACACAGTATTCACTTCGGCCAATCAGGATTTCGCGAAGGGAGAATTCGATCAAGCGGCGTTGAAGTATCAATCCCTCATCGAGAAGGATCTGATTTCGCCTGACGTTTTCTACAACCTCGGGACGACTCTCTATCGCCTTAATCGCCCGGGTGAAGCGATGCTGGCATTTCGCAGAGCACAGTTTCTTGACCCAACTCTGCCTGAAGCTCGTCAGAATGTGGAAGTCCTACGAAACCAGCAGGGCTTCCTCGAGTTTTCCGACAGCACATTGGACCGATTCATTCGACTCCTACCTCTCGGATTCGGACAAGCACTCGCAGCTTTCTTTGTCTGGCTGACGCTCGTTTCTCTTGCCGCTGCATTCGCTTTCCCTGGAATCCGACATCATCGCTCTGGATTGATCACTCTTGCGATCGCCTTTATTTTCTTCTCCATTGTCGCTTCAAAGCTCGAGCAGCATCGGGCGAAACGGCTTGCACCCGAGAGTTTCTCCATCGTCGTCGTCGATAGTGTAAAAGCTCTCACGGCCCCTTCTCCAGGAGCGCGATCCGTCATTGATCTTCCTGGCGGGTCTGAAGTCCGAGTCATTCAAGAATCGGGCCCCTGGTGTTATGTCGATATTCCCGGAACCCTCCGTGGATGGATTCGAGATGATCAAGTAGAATCGATCTGGCCGATTCCTGATTCTGAATAAACCCATTTTCTTTCTTTTTCATTGCCCCACCTATGTCCGCTCGCTCCTGCGCCCTTGAAGCTTTAGAAACCTGGGAGGACACTTCGAAATACGCCGAGGAAATCCTTTCCGATCTTGCCACTCGATACCAACTTTCTTCTTCGAATCGCGGTCTCGCCGTCGAGATTCTCTACGGCACAATCCGAAACCTCTTCCTCGTCGATGAAATCATTGATCGGCTGCGACGGGGCAGGATCAAATCGGAAACGCAGAACTTGCTCAGAATCGGACTCTACCAACTTTTCTGCACGGGGATTGCTGAGCATGCCGCCGTCAACGAAACGGTCAATCTAGCAAGGAAGCACGAGCGAGGTCTCGTAAATGCAATCTTGAGGAATGCGCAGCGACAAAAGGAATCACTGATTGCCGATTTTCAAAGTTGGCCGCTTGAGGATCAATATTCCCAACCATCCTTCCTCATTGAGCGATGGGAAAAGGAGTACGGGCAAGAGAATGCTCTCGCATTTTGCCAATGGAACAACGAAGTCCCCAAGACATACGCTCGAATCAATCGACTCCACCCCGACGGCGCAGCGGTGAACAGGGTTGAGTCCGAGACACAAGCCTCTCAGGTCAGTCCCGACTTCCCTGATTTCTTTCATTTCGAAGGAGCCCCGAGACAGGATTGGCTCGAGGAAGGCTTGATCTATGTTCAAGACCCCAGCACGTCACTGGCTTGCCGCCTCCTCGACCCGAAACCGGGCGAGCGAGTTCTCGACGCTTGCGCGGCCCCCGGAGGAAAGAGTTCTTTTCTTTCGATGCAGATGCGCGGCGAAGGGTCGATTCTTGCGACCGACAATTCGAAACATAGGCTCGAGCGGACCGAGGGAAATCTCAGTCGACTCCATGCTTCCAATGTGGAGACCCAGCTCGTCGACTGGAATAATGTCGGGGAAATTGACGGCGATCTTGGGCTGTTCGATGCGATCCTTCTGGATGTCCCCTGCTCCAACTCAGGAGTCATTCGCCGACGGGTCGATGTTCGCTGGAGAATTCAGCCGGGCGACTTCGAGCGACAGGCCGAATTACAGTCCTCGCTGCTGGAGAATGTTGCTAAACTACTGAAGCAGGATGGGCGATTGGTCTACAGCACCTGCTCCATCGATTCAGTAGAGAATGAAGAAGTCGTGAAAGGTTCTGGAATGAGTTGTGAGAAGGTTGAAAAGTCGCTTCCGTGGCGAGATGGATATGACGGCGCATTCTCGGCGCTTTTGAAGTGGTGAAATCCGCTCCACTGACTTGCACCTCAACAAGTTTTCGAGTACGAATCAGATATGTTCCGATCTCTTGCCAGTTCGCTGATCACATTTTTCGCGGTCCTCCTCTTCGCGTTCACGATTCTCTTTCTCTGGAGCGGAAGTGAAGGCATTCAATTCTCGAGGAATAGTATCGAAGGAGATCGCTCCACCGCGGCGGTTTTGGAGGAATTTAGGAAGAAGCAGGAGCTCGCCTCGACGACGATCGATATGGACCGAGGATTCGACGAGGATCCGGAGGAAGATCAGGGCGATATGAACTCCGGAGATGGAGCCCCAGTTGTCGTATGGATCAGCATTCCCGGCTTCCGGGGTGACTACATCGAGAAATCCGAGACTCCTTTCCTTGACGAACTGATCGGCGATGGAGCCGAGACAAACAAGATGCGACCGAGTTTCCCCTGCGTGACCTATCCAGCTCATGCCACGATGGCTACAGGAACTCTTCCTGCTACCCATGGAATCGTTTCAGACCGTATTCGCACAGGAGAAGGAGAAGTCGTCGCGGAGCCAATGAACGCTGACCTCCTCATGGCCGAGCCCATCTGGGAAACTGCGACTCGGCAGGGTATAAAAACGCTCGTTCACGATTGGCCTCTTTCTCAAAACCAGACGGGAGAGAACGCTGCCGCACACTTTTTGACGAGCTATGATACGGAAGAATCTGATGAGCAACGACTGAACAAGGCGCTTGAGGCGTGGCGCGCGGACTCCGGCGGTCCTGCTCCCGCAGCACCAACGGCGATGGCGGAAGAGGGAGCGGAAGGAGAAGAAAAGGCTGAGGCCCCAGCAGATGCACCCGCGGACACTCCTCCGGCTACGGAGGAAAAGGAGGGAGAAAAGCTTCGGCTTGTCATGCTCCGTCTCAACGACATTTACAAAGCTGGAATGCTCAATGGCCCAAGAGAAGATGCCACCTATGAGGCGATCGCAAAAACGGACGCCGCGCTGAAAAGCTTCTTTGATACGCTTCAAGCGGAATGGGCTACTCTGGCTCCGCCCTCAGCCAACCTGATCGTTTTCATCACGACTGATCACGGTCTCGCCGAGCGATCCACGAACGTCAATATTGCCCATCTTCTCGGCGATGAAATGATGAAAAATGCTGACATTGTTGCGCACGACGCTGTAGCCAACCTCTACTTCAAGGACCTCCCCGAGACCGAAGGAGAGCAGAAGATCTTCAAAGACAAGTTCGATGGTGAATTGAGCAAGCGAATCTATTTCCGGACGCTCAAGAAGGAGGATCTTCCTGAAGAATGGAACTATGGACACGAGAGAACGGGCGATCGCGTCCTCGTTCTCAAGACCGGTTATGCTTTTGTCGATGAGACTTCTGATGAACCGATTTTTGACCCCACGGGAGGAGGGTTCGGCGGGTATGGGTATCCAGTAGACGAATCAATCAGGATGTCGGGTCAGGTTATTCTGGCCGGATTTCCAAACAATCCTGCCTACGGAGATCTCGGCGAAATCGGACAACTCTCGTTCCACGCCACGACCTGCAAGATGCTCGGCATCAAACCAGCAGAAGGAGCAGTTACAGATACGCTGGAACTGCGGTAATCCCACCTTAAATCAGGCAGCGGTCGATATTTTCGACTCCGGAGTGCGGGGAAGCGCTTCCCTTTCCGCTCTTCGCCAGAGGAAGAAACCAAGGACGATCAGCCCCAAATTCTGGGCCAGCTTGACGGGATAGTTCATTTCTTCGTTCCCTCCGAAGCAGCCACAGGTGAGATCCAGCCCCCGCGCCCAGGATATAGCAATAGCGAGAGTAAAGACCATCATGCTGCCAGTGAGTATAAACGCTCCGCCACGGGCAAATCGATCCGACATCACTGCGATTCCCGCCACCACTTCAACCCAAGGAAGAAAAAGGGCCATCGCCGGAGCGATCGGATCGCCGATGATGCGGTAGTTCCTCACCGCTTCGGCAAACAGGATCGGATCCTTCAATTTGATGATTCCACTGAGAAGAAAGAATGCCCCAAATGCGAGACGGAGAGTAAACCAGAGAGCATTCATCAGGAACGGGCAACAATTTAATGGGGACGATATCGCAAATTGGCGTCCCTTCCACTCCGCAAATCTGCCCGCCCTTCTTCAAGGTCAGCTGATCGTGGAGGTTTCTCTGGCCTCCGCCCGGTAAGCTTCGGCGAGGAGAGAGACGGGATGAGTCACCTGGGGAATCCTTTCCCCGGGTGCACAAGCACTGCGCAAACCTTTCTCAATCTGAAGATGACAACCCGGGTTTGCTGTCGCTACCAGCGTCGCACCGGTTTCTTCGATATTGACGACTTTCTCCTGCTGCAGCTTCGACGCCTGTTCAGGCTGAGTGATGTTGTAAACTCCGGCGCTCCCACAGCAGTGTGTTGCGTCCTTCATTTCCGATAGATCGAGACCCGGAATGGAATTCAGGATTTCTCGAGGCTGTAGAGAAATCCCCTGCCCATGACAGAGGTGACACGCTTCGTGATAGGTAATCGATCGACATACTTCTGAGGATTTAGCGGCAGAGGTGCGACCGGGTTTTCGAAACCCGATTTCCACCAGCCACTCCGAAACATCCCTCGCCTTAGCATCCCAGGTCCGAGCTCTCTCCGCGTATTCAGAGTCATCTTGAAGGAGATTCCCTAGGTGTTTCAGATGCGAACCGCAACCGGCAGCGTTGGTGATGATCGCGTCCAGCGATTCGACATCAAACTGATCCAGCATCGAACGCGCTCGATCGGCGGCGAGATCGAGGTCCCCGTTGTGAGCGTGCAGTGAGCCGCAGCATCCCTGTTCGCGAGGGGTAACGACTTCACAATTGTTCTGAAGGAGGACATCCACCGTGTCACGATTGACCTGCGAGAAGACCAAGTCCTGGACGCAACCCGTTAGCATCCCAACTCGGTATCGTGGTTTCTCGACTGACTCTTTCTCCTTGATCAGGGCGTCAGAAAAATGTCTCGCGATCTTAGGCGTGGTTGGCTCAAGTTCGCGAAGATTTTTCGGAAGCACCCGGAGCACTCCAGACTTTCTGACCAGAGTCGACAATCCACTCACTTGATAGAGCCAAAGCAACCGCCCGACAGATCGAAGTTTCCTCTGACTTTGAAAGAGTTGCTGAAGCGTCAGCCATCGCCAGAATCGTCGTTCCGAACTGAAGAGGACATCCTGATGCTCTACCTCTGCTCGCGCATTTTCGAACAATTCAGGATAGTCGACCCCTGCAGGACAGGCAGTCGTACAGGCGAGGCAACCAAGACAATAATACATCTCGTTGCCGAATTCCCTGGTCACTTCGAGATCCCCATCGGCAACTGCTCGCATCAACGCGATCCGGCCTCGCGGGCTATTTCGCTCCTTCCCCGTCTCGAGATAAGTCGGGCAGCTCGGCAGGCACATACCGCAATGCATGCACTGCTGCACGACCGAGTAGTCAAGATCACCGAGAAAGCGAAGCGGAGTGTGAGAGCTCATTCCTCAGACAGGTTTTGTATCAAAAATCTTCCCCGGATTGAGCAATCCCTTCGGATCAATCGCTCGCTTTACCTGAGAGAGAAGACCGTAGCTGGCGTCATCAAACTGGCGATCAAGGAATGGCTTCTTCGCCAACCCGACACCGTGCTCTCCAGTAATTGTCCCGCCAAGTTCAATTGTCTTGTCGAAGATATCGGAAAGTGCGTGTTCGACTCGCTCCATCTCCTCTTCGTTTGTCTCGTCGGTAAGAATCGTCGGATGGACATTTCCGTCTCCGAAATGCCCGAAGGTCGCAATCTCGAGTTCATGTTTCTCGGCTACTGTTTCGACGAAAGAAACAATCTCGACAAGCCGACTCCTCGGAACAGTTACGTCCTCAAGAATTGTAGTAGGTCGGATTCGAGCAAGCGCGGAGAATGCAGTCCGGCGGGCCGTCGCCAACCTCGCGGCATGCGCGTCATCTTCGGCTCGCTCTACCGTGATAGCCCCGTTCTCTGATGCAATCGCAGCCATCGCATCGCCTTCTTCAGCCACTACGCTAGAGGCACCATCCGTTTCCATGAGAACCACCGCCGCAGCTTCCGTCGGCAGACCGACATGCGCGTAGTCTTCGACGCACTGACACGTGCGCCGATCGAGGAATTCCAGCGTACACGGGATGATTTGACGTTCGATAATGTCAGAGACAGTCTTTGCAGCTGCCTCCATAGAATCAAAGGAAGCGAGCAAGGTCTGCCGAGCTTTCGGACGAGGAACCAACTTGAGAAGCACCTTGGTGATTAATCCCAGCGTGCCCTCGGAACCAACGAAGAGATCCTTCATCGAATAGCCGGCCACATCCTTGACACACTTCGACCCTAGCCATGCGAGTTCGCCATTGGGAAGAACAACCTCGAGCCCCATCACGTAGTCTCTCGTAACGCCATACTTGAGACCACGAAGACCACCGGAATTGTTGGCGACATTTCCTCCGATCGTTGAGATCTTCATCGATCCCGGATCAGGGGGATAAAAGAGACCAAGTGGTTGTGCCGCTTCATCGATCTCTTTTGTGATCACACCGCATTCGCAAAGTATCGTGAGGTTGGCTGGATCGGCTTCGAGAATCTGATTCAAATGAACCAGGCAAAGAACGATTCCTCCTTCGACGGGAACGCTACCACCGGATAGCCCCGTTCCGGAACCGCGAGTGACGACTGGGACTCCCTGCTCGTTCGCAAGCCGGACAATGGACTGAACCTGAGCAACAGTTCTTGGGGTCACGACACAGGTCGCTCGATGCTTCAGCGCGGCGGTGCCATCAAATCCATAAGGAATGAGGTCTTCAGGTTCCGTAAGAAGATCCTGAGAGTCGACGATTTGGGCGAGAGAATCGATCAGCATTGGCTGGAAAAAAGTAGTCCGACAGTTGGAGGTTAGTAGTTTGAGACTGGGAAGCAACTTCCACTTTCGCGGATGCTCTACCCGCAGTTCCTCTATTTCCATTACTCCGTGAATCCTTGTTTTTGTTTTCGAGAGACCCTGTGATACTAGGTTCATCCACTAATACCAAAGAGCGGCTTCTTATCCCGGATTCGTGATTCACCCCTTGATGAAAGATTTTCTCTTCCTTCTTCTTTTCTTCAGCATCTTTACAGAGGCAATAAAACCTCTTCAATGTTGCGCAACTGAGCCGAACCGTCCAACCCTTCTCGCCCATTACATGCCTTGGTATTCATCCAAGTCCGTCAGTGGTTCTTGGGGCTGGCATTGGACGATGGACCATTTTGATCCCGACAAAGTCTCGGGTGGAGGAAAACGAGAGATTGCGTCTCACGACTACCCCTTGATGGGAGCGTATGACTCGAGCGATCCTCACGCTCTAGAATGCCAGGTAATTCAAATGAAATTGGCCGGTATTAATGGCGTGATCATCGACTGGTACGGCATTCGAGACTACTTCGATTATGCCGCCATCCATGCCAACACGCAGGCACTCATCCCTTTTCTGCAAAAAGCCGGACTGCAATTTGTAATCTGCTATGAGGACCAGTCGATCGGTCATATGATCAAGGGTGGTGAAATCAAGGCCAGCGACGGAGTCCGGGAAGCAAAACTGTCACTTCAATGGCTCGAGGAAAACTGGTTTTCTCATCCCAGCTATCTTCGAAAAGACGACCAACCTGTTCTGATCGTTTTCGGTCCCCAATATTTCGACGAAGAAAGTTGGAAAGAAACGCTCTCCTTCTTTGATACAAAACCAAGGGTTCATCTACTTCCTCATCTCGCGAAGAAGTATAAAGCCGACGGCCCGTTCGGCTGGATTCCTGTTCATGGAGGAAACTCATTGGCTCCAAACGAATGGAGAGAGAGTCTGGATCGACTCTACCGTCGGGCCGACGACGGAGAGAATGTCATGGGAATCGCCTTTCCTGGATACGATGACATCTACGCCAAAGCAGGGATTCACGACTCCTACGGCAGTATCGATTCGCGAGGAGGGAAGACTTTCATTGAAACCCTTGATCGAGCCTACGAGAGCTCCTCTGACATCATTCAAATCGCAACCTGGAACGACTACGGCGAAGGAACTGTGATTGAACCTGCCCGAAATTTTGGATATCAATTTCTGGAGGAAGTCCAGCGAAGAGCCTTCCGCACCAAGGGCAATACTCCGAAGGAGTTTTCGACCGCTGATCTTCGTTTACCTCTCCAGCTGTTCCATTTACGAGAGGAGGCACTCAACAAAGGGAGTGAGACAATGGGTCTGGACCGAGTTTCGAAACATCTGTTCTCAGGCGAAGTAGAAGAGGCTCGCGTTCTCCTCGACCAATGGGAAGCAGGCCGGTAGATCCTTTTACTCCCCCTTCTTCGCGCCATCGCGATAAGCGGGCAAGACTGATACGATACTCTACCATGATGAAGTTGGCCCACTGGAGAATCCCTCTCACGGATTCTTCGCGGCCACTTCCTTTCGTCTCGATGCTTCTGTTTGTGAAGTGCTTCGGTGCTTTCGGAGCTCCCCTCTCCGAAAGTGACGTGGAATTCTTTGAATCGAAGATTCGACCTCTCCTCATCGAAAACTGCTACGAATGTCACGACGCGGCTTCAGGGGGTCGAAAAGGCGGCCTCGATCTAGGGAGTGCCTCCGGTTTGCGAAAGGGAGGAGATTCTGGATCACCCATTTCTTCAGACCACCCCGAGGCGAGCCTTCTGCTTGAAGCGGTTCGGTATCAGAACAGAGACCTCCAGATGCCTCCGCGTTCGCAACTGTCTGCGGGAGACATAGCGCTCCTCGAGAACTGGATGGAACGAGGAGCACCCGACCCGAGACCTGAGACGTCGGGCTCTGCAGAGCGGAAGTCGGGAATGACCCTTGAAGAAGGACGTGAGCATTGGTCTCTCAGCATCCCAAAATGGTCTTCACCTCCACCATCGAAAAATCCGATCGACTTTTTCGTTGGTCGAATGCGGGAAGCTCTGGATCTACCCGCAGCAGCCCCCGCTGACTCGTTCACATGGCTGCGGCGGGTCAGCTATGACCTGACTGGCCTGCCCCCCACTCTCGAGATGATCGAGGAATTTGAAGAGGATTCATCCCCTCAAGCAAGGACTAGACTGGTCGACTCCCTGATCGGCTCCGAGGACTACGGGATTCGTTGGGGACGACATTGGCTCGATGTCGCCCGCTACGCCGACTCGAATGGACTCGATGAGAATCTTGCTTTCGCAAATGCGTGGAAATATCGCGACTACGTGATGGAATCATTTCGGTCCGACCGGCCTTTTGATGAGTTCCTGATCCAACAGATTGCGGGCGACCTTCTTGACAACCCTTCTCAGGAAGACCTCGTTGCCACAGGCTTCCTTGCACTCGGTGCTCGTGTCCTTGCCGAGCCTGACAAGAAGAAGCTGGAGATGGATGTCATCGACGAGCAGATCGACACCCTGGGCAAAACGTTTCTCGGACTGACGCTAGGTTGCGCACGATGCCACGATCACAAATTCGATCCGATTCTGCAGTCCGACTACTACTCACTCGCCGCAATTCTCCGCAACTCGAAGAATTTTGCGGAATCCAAGACAGGAGCGATTCATCACTGGTATGAGCACGATTTTGCGTCCGAGTCAGAGACCGAAGCCCTGAAACCGATTGAAGAAGCGATCTCTCTCGCAAAAAAGAAGGCTTCAAAGTTTAAGAGCGATACACAAGTTCGGCTTCGAGGCGAAGCCCGGGCGAAAGCAGTCGACTACCTCGTTGCAGCGCTTGAATTTGACGAGTCGGCGACGTTGAAGGAAATCCGAGTGATTGCTGAGCAAGCCAATCTCCACCCCCGAATCCTCCATCACACTCGCCGGCATCTCGCAATCGAAGCTGAGCACGAAGTATTCGCCCCTTGGTGGGAGTTTCAGGAGAGTGATGATCGCGAAGGACTCCGAACCTACTACGAAGAGCGATTTGGAAATGCGGTGCTCGCTTTTACAAAGCTGCAGAAGGAGGACCCCAAAGCAAAAAGCCTTCCCGACGAGAAGCAGGAGGCCTATCGCGCTGCACTATTTGACACCTCTGGATTTCTCGCACTTCCCGCGAAACCTGAGCACGCATTTTCATCGGTTGATCTCGACGAATACAACAAGCTCACCGAAGCTGCACGCATTCTGGAGAGCGACGCTCCCGACCGACCTGGAGCGATGGGAATCTCGGATCAAGAAGAAATCGCCGACATGCTGCCAATTCATATCCGAGGGAGTCATCGCAATATGGGGAAGGAAGTTCCCCGAGCGGTTCCCGCCGTTTTCACCCAGAGACCGCAAACTTTTTCCGCCAAGTCGAGTGGTCGTCTTGAACTCGCTCGATGGATGGCAAACCCCGACCACCCTATGACTGCCCGGGTCTTCGTCAATCGGGTCTGGCGCTGGCACTTTGGACAAGGGCTCGTGCGCACCACCGAAAATTTTGGGGCCCTTGGTGACCCACCCAGCCATCCGGAGCTTCTCGACTGGCTCGCCCACTCCCTTGTCGAGAACGGTTGGAGCCTGCACTCGCTCCATCGAATGATACTTCTCAGCGATACCTATGCACTCTCGACAACGCCACCCACGCCAGAGGTGCTGGAGGAGGATCCTGAAAATCGCTTTCTCACTCATTTCCCCATCCGACGGCTCGAGTCCGAAGCAATCCGAGATAGTATTCTTGCTGTGGCAGGACGCTTGCAATCCTTCAAAGGAGGGAAAACCATTCCGCTCCGAAATCGCCAGATGGTTTTTAATCATACCTCAAAGGATCACACGACCTACGACTCACTCATCCGGTCTGCCTTTCTTCCCGTAGTAAGAAATCACGTCTACGACTGGATGCATCTCTTCGACTACCCAGACCCCACCATGCCCACAGGAAACCGGGCTGAGACAGTCATCGCACCACAAGCGCTGCTCCTGATGAACTCGTCCCTTGCCCTCGACTCGGCAGAGGCGTTCAGCAGCCGTATTCGTCAGGAAGAGACAACGGTTAATGGTCGACTCGACCTTGCCTGGCGACTCGCGTTCTCACGTTCTCCATCAGAACAGGAACGCAGTCAGTCGCAGGAATTCCTTGCTCAAATCCCCGATCGGGAAGCGGGATGGGACCTCCTCTGTCAAAACCTTCTCTCTTCGAACGCCTTCCTCTACCTGCAGTGAAGAATACTCTCCAGCGGCGTCACTTTCTGCGCGAATCCGCTCTCGGATTCGGATCGATGGCCTTTCACTCGCTCCTGGCAGGAAAGGAGAGCGCGATTCCACAGGCCCACTTTCCGGCTCGCGCGAAACGAGTCATCTTTCTGTTTATGAAAGGAGGGCCCTCGCACATCGACACTTTTGACCCGAAGCCACTTCTGGATCGAGATCATGGCAAGCCGCTCCCTTTCGATCTACCACGGGTAACGTTTGCGAAGCAGGGCAACCTGCTCAAGTCTCCGTGGAAATTTCGTCAGCACGGAGAGTCTGGATTACCGGTCAGTGAGTTGTTTCCCGAGATCGCCAAGCAAATTGATGACCTCTGTGTCCTCCGCAGTGTTCACGGAACCAACCCCGCACATGGTGGGGCGATGTTAAAACTTCACACCGGAAGTGACACTTTTGTACGCCCGAGCCTAGGATCATGGGTCAGCTATGGGCTGGGATCAGAAAATGAGAACCTCCCCGCCTTCATGACGATCTGCCCCACGCTTGCTCATGGCGGAGTCAACAACTGGGGTTCCGCTTTCCTTCCGCAGTCCTGCCAGGGAACGCCTCTCGGGATTGCCAGCGCCCCTGCGCGCGACGCTAAGGTTCATCACATTCAAAACCCGAAAACCGATGCGCCGAACCAACGCCGTCAGCTCGATTTTCTTCGGCAACTCAATGAAGGGAACGTGCAGCGATCCCCCCATGAGGAAGCTCTCTCGGCTCGACTGGAGTCATTCGAACTCGCTTATCGCATGCAGACAACCATGCCGGAAGCGCAGGATCTCAAAGGAGAGTCTTCAGCGACACAAAAACTCTACGGAATCGATGATCCCGTAACCGAAGACTTCGGTCGTCAGTGCCTGCTTGCGCGCAGGTTTTGCGAAAGAGGCGTTCGCTTCGTTCAAGTCACCCATTCTGACAGCGAGGTGCAATGGGACCAGCATTCGAATCTATATCATGGCCACATGAAGAATTCGGCCGAGGTCGACAAACCGATCGCGGGCCTCCTCACCGATTTGAAATCGAGAGGTTTATTAGAGGACACTCTCGTGGTCTGGGGAGGAGAATTCGGACGAACGCCCACGGCCCAGGGAACTAACGGCCGGGACCACAATCCACATGGATTCACTGTCTGGCTGGCAGGAGGAGGCGTTCGTGGTGGCATATCCTACGGGGCCACTGACGACTACGGCTATTACGCAGAGCGAGATAAAATGCACGTACACGATCTGCATGCCACCATTTTGCACCTCCTTGGACTCGATCACGAACGCCTGACTTACCGCCACGCCGGCCGTGATTTCCGACTGACCGACGTGTCTGGATCAGTCGCCAAAAGCATCCTCGCTTAATCACATTTGCGACCGCTTAGAGTAGACTCTGCATCTCCCACTTGCGTAAAAAATCCGCGGGGCGGCGCGCATCGCTCCCTTCTTTTCGAAATCGTATCCACGCACTATATCTCAGAGCAATCGATGGCTACCAAACTTCAAGAAATCCCCTAGGATGCCACCTTCTCCGCCGAACAGAGAGAGTGGCTCAAGGCGTATCTTTCTGGACCCGTCTCGTCGCTCGCAAATCCCCTCTCCAGAGTTTCCAATGCCGCACGCAAGCCCCGAGCCCTGTTTCTCGAGGGGCGCCAGGGCAGAAGCGCTTAGACGCTCTCAGATGGTTTTGTGGAAGAGATGAATCAAAACGGATGGGGCGCTGAGGATGTTGACATGGAGAGTCACAGTTCGGTCGACCTGACCCAAGAGCCGCTTTTCCTAATCGTCACGAGCACATGGGGCGAAGGCAATCCACCAGACAGAGCGGACGATTTCTGGGAGAAATTCAAATCGTCCGAACGACCCGCGCTGAACAATTCCCGTTTTTCTGCCCCCTCCCTCGAAGACACGAACTATGCTGATTTCTGCGAAATGGGGAAGCTTTTCGATGCGCGGCTCGACGAACTCGGAGCGGAGCGAATTGCTGCTCGTGTTGACTACGAAGATCCAGCTGAAGAATGGTTCCGCGTCGTCACAATGAGACTCGAAAAAATGGAGAAAGAAGTCTTCACCTCCACAGTGACGACACTCTCGGCAAAATTATCGACGGAATTGAAGTCATAGACCTGCTTTATGATTTCCCAGCGGATTTCAAGAGCGGCCAGGATTTTCTTGGCCTGATCAGAAAACTGCAGCCGCGATTGTACTCCATTGCTTCCAGTCCCAAAAAGCACCCCGGTGAAGTTCACCTCGCGGTTGCGAAAGTGGTTTACGAAGCCAAGGATCGAGTTCAGAAAGGTGTTGCCTCGAATTTTCTCTGTGACTGCATGAGCGAAAGCGAAACGGTTCGCGTATTCCTCGAAGAACGCAAAGTCACCAACTATTTCTACAAGGATGAACTCGAAGCGTTGTAGAAAGGGGGTGTCCTCACTCGCATCGATTGCGCCTGGTCGAGAGGTCAGGAACAGAAAATCTACGTGTAGGAAAAGATCCGGGAATTTTCAGAGGAAATCTGGAACCTGCTCCGAGGCGGAGCCAACGACTACGGCTGTGGTGACGGGACCTGTATAGCTGGCGATGTCGAGAAGGCGCTCTTCGAATTGATCCCCAAATATGGCGGGCTTGATCATACTAGCGATGAGGCAGATGAAGGACGACCATCGCTACCAGCGGGACGTCTACTAGGCCCCACGGTCGCCTGATTGCTTCCAGCGCATCTCACGCTCACTCCACACCCAGCGCCTTGACTCGTTCGACGACGGGAGGATGGGTGTAGTTGAGAAATACGTAAAATGGATGCGGAGTCAGGTTACTGAGGTTGTCCTTGCTCAGTTTACGTAGAGCGTCGGCCATCGCTCCGGGATTCCCAGTCACGTTAGCCGCATAAGCATCGGCCTCGAATTCATGCTCTCGACTGAGCCAATTGCTTCCTATCGACAGGATCTGATTCATGGGACTCATCACAATTCCGAAGAGCACCAGACTGACGTAGACACTCGTTTCACGGACGCCGAACGCATAAAAAAGAGATCGATTCTCCATCATTAATCCGAGGAGAAAGAAGAGGACTCCCGTCGTGAAGATCCCGATAAAGAGCGACTTGATAATATGCTTCTTCTTGAAGTGCCCGATCTCGTGAGCCAGAACACCGACAAGTTCAGGGACGGTGTGGTTTTCGACGAGAGTATCAAACAGCGCGATTCGCTTGTTTTTCCCAAGTCCTGTGAAAAAGGCATTCGACTTGGAGGAGCGCTTTGACCCATCCATCACCATGACCTCCTTGAGGGGAAATTCACAACTTTCAGCCATCTTGTGAATCTCAGTTTTTAACTCTCCGTCTTCAATCGGTTCAAACTTATTGAAGAGCGGCATGATCCAGATCGGCGCGACGTAAGTGAGAGCTAGGGAGAAGATGGTGACCAGCCCCCACCCCCAGAGCCAAGCCGCCGGAACGGACTCGAAAATCCAGAGCAAAGCTGCGAGCAGAGGGGCACCGAGAAGCACCCCAAGAAGGAGCCCTTTGAACTGATCGACACACCAGGTTCCGAAACTGGTCCGGTTGAATCCGAATTTCTGTTCCAGACCAAATGTGGAATAGAGGTCAAAAGGAATCGACAGGAGATGCTGAGCAACCATGAGGGACCCGATAAAAAAGAGACCCGTCAAAATCGGTCCGTGCCCGAAGGAACGGACTTGCTCATCCAGCCAACCAAATCCTCCAAGCCACCAGAACGTGAAAAGGACAATCAGCGAGAATACGCTTTCCCCGATTCCGAGCACTGCCTTCGCTCTCGTGTAATCCTGCGAGTTTTCATAAGCTTCCTGATCCACAAATCCGTGAAACGACTCGGGAATCTCTGGACTCAGCGACTTGAGATTCCAAAGCGTTGCAAAGAGATCCAGTTTCCATAGAAGGAAAAGGGCCAGAACGATAACGATAAACCAAGCGTTGATTTGCATAGGGAAGGATACGCAAAGCCTACATCCATACCCCAAGAAGCCAAAACGAGAACTCTACGCTGCGCTTCCGCTTTCTGGTTGAAATATTTCCCTCAGGGATCAGAACTCTTCTCGGAGTCGTCTGCCAGTTCTTCCTCGAGTAAATTTTTCGTCTCTGCAGCAAGGCGGCGTGCATCATCAGAAGCGTCCGCTAACTCTTGCTCGAGAGACTTGAGTCTTTCACGATGCTCCACTCGGATCTGAATGATGTCATAGAGTGCGAGGAGAAGGACAAACCCCACGAGAAAAAGAACGCCAATCCAGAAGAGGAGGAAACCCCACGGAGAACGAGAGAGAATTCCATTGAGCGGAACTGCTCCGACGAAGACGACGATCAGAGTGAGTAGCGTGCAACCAAATAGAAAGTTGCGACGAAAATCCCGGCGCTTCAAAAGCCTCTTTCCAGTTGCTACGGGCAGATTCTCTCCACCCTTGCGTCTCTTATCCTCGGTCTCCAAGCTGCTAGTAAATCACAACCAAAACAGAAAAACCAGATCCAAGTTTCGTTGGCAACCTTCATTCGGAATGAAGGTAAGGCTAGTGTATCACACCCCCCCCTAAATCCAGAATGTCGCAAGACAGCTCTGGTGATTCCCCACTTTTTCAGGTATCTTCCGCACATGCCGCAGCGACTTCAGGTCCTCAAAACCTACAAGCTCTTTATCGGTGGGAAGTTTCCCCGAACCGAAAGTGGACGAATCATGACCGCTACCCACGCCACAGAAGGAACTCATCTCGCCAACTACAGCCATGCTTCTCGGAAAGATTTGCGAGATGCAGTAGTAGCCGCCCGGACTGCCTATCAAGTCTGGAGAAAAGCGACCGCCTGTTTGAGGAGCCAGATCCTCTATCGAGCCGCAGAAATGATCGAATCTCGCGCGGCTGGATTCTCCGAGGAACTCCAGTCTCTCACCGGAAAAACCAAACGTGAGACCGACAGCGAGGTGGTTCAGTCAATTGATCGGCTCGTCTACTATTCCGGATGGTGTGACAAGTATGGCCAAGTCTTCAGTTCCGTAAATCCCGTCGCAAGTTCTCACTTCAACTTCACGGCCCCGGACCCAACTGGGGTTGTCGGAATTATCGCTCCCGACGAACCAGGCCTCCTCGGACTTGTCACACTTTTGGGTCAGGTCATTCTCAGCGGAAATACAGCTGTCGCGATAGCATCGGAGACGATTCCACTTCCCTCGACCACGCTTGCTGAAGCTTTAGCGACCAGTGATCTTCCAGGTGGCGTTGTTAACCTTCTTACCGGAAAACGGGACGAGCTAGTCCCCTCGCTTTCCTCTCACATGGATGTGAACGCGATCGTCGACGCTTCTGGCGTTTCCGGAATTCACTCGGAATCACGCGAGGGAGCTGCGAAAAATCTCAAGCGAGTCAGCGACCATTCATTTGCCAATCCGGGCGATTGGTTCACGAAAGCAGCAACAGACCCCTACCGCATTCTCGATACGGTCGAGTGGAAAACCGCATGGCATCCTGTTGGAGTCTAGGAGTCGGAGGTGAAACGCGCACTCCTCATTGTTCTCGACTCAGTCGGAATTGGACATGCTCCCGATGCGGAAGCGTTTGGCGACACCGGTTCGAATACGGTCGGGCATATTCGGGAAGCCGTTCCCGATTTTGCGATTCCCACCCTCGATGCTTCCGGCATGGTTGCAGCACAGCAAATCGCAGCGGGAAATCCAGTAGTCTCACCAGCAGCTCTTTCTGTCGCGGCACTGACTGAAAAATCTGCGGGAAAAGATACTACAACAGGGCATTGGGAAATCGCTGGAGTGCCAACGCTCAGGCCCTTTGCCACTTTTTTACGTTTTCCAGATCATTTAATTTCCAAACTAGAAGAAGCCGCCGGATGCCATTTCCTTGGGAACCGCGCTCAATCAGGGACTATAATTCTCGACGAGCTGGGAGAACAACACTTGAAGACGGGGAAACCGATTATCTACACTAGCGCCGACTCTGTGATTCAAATTGCAGCTCACGAAGAGATCATCCCGATCGAGGAACTCTATCGCATTTGCAAAGCCTGCCGAGTTATTGCCGACCGCGAGCGTATCGCTCGTGTCATTGCGAGACCGTTTCTAGGGAAACCCGGAGACTTTCAGAGAACCTCGCGTCGACACGACTTCTCTCTCGCCCCCCCTCGAACCGTTTTAAACGTTCTGTCCGAAGCAGCGATCCGCACGATCGGAATTGGAAAGGTATCTGACATCTTTGCCGGATCAGGTATCGCAGAATCTCACCCGACTCGATCAAATGCTGAAGGCTGCGAGGTAGTCGATGAGTTGCTCTCCTCAAAACAGTCGTCCCCTCACCTGCTTTTTGCCAATCTCGTCGATTTTGACATGCTCTACGGACATCGGCGAGACCCTCAAGGCTACGCAGCGGCACTGATGGATTTCGATCGGTGGTTTTCGAAATTGTTGCCGCGGATTGACGACGATACTTTGTTACTAGTCACTGCCGATCATGGAAACGATCCCACCTGGGCGGGAACGGATCACACAAGAGAGCGCGTTCCACTCCTGATCGGACACCCCGGAGCGCCAGAGAACCTTGGCATCCGCTCTTCTTTCGCGGACATCGCCGCGACACTCGCTCTCTGGTTCGGTGTTGATTCGGATGAACTGGCGGGCAAGGCCATGAGTATCGGCTGATCGTGCCCCGAACCCCGTGCCTTCTAGGTAAGGAACGTGCCGATGCTCCCTCAAGTGAGTCGGCCTTTCTGGAAAATTGAAAATCAGCCAAGAAGTTCGGCAGGAACTGTGCCAACATTTTCGGCGATACTGGTCATCACCTTCTTGTAAAGCCACATTTTCATCTCAGCAGCACCTCTGCTATCGATATCTAATTGGCGGTAACTGAGCTCGAGAGCAAGTTCTTTCCGCGCCCCACAGCTGCTGCCCATGCCCAACAGCTTCATTAGATCAACGGTGGATCGTTTCCAGTCGAGGCCCTCAGGAGACTCGGCTTACATCTTGGTCAGAATTTCTCCCACGTCGACTGCTGATACCGGCTCAGGAGAAGTAGCTGGCGCTGGCGCCGCCTCGGTTCCTGCAGGTGCAGCTTCCTCTTCTGGAGCCGGAGTTGGGGCTTCTTCCTCTCTTTTGTCGAAACCCGGTCCATCAAATCCAAAAACATACTCTGTAGTGGCCACGCTAACTGAACGGGAAATCGTGGCAAGTATCGAGAACCTCAAACGGGAGATACTTCACTTTTCTTCCACGGATTGCCAAAGTAGCAACACGAAGTAGGTTTGATGGATTCTCATGTCTCGTCCACCGACTGTTATCGCTGTTACCATTGCAGTAATCCTCTTTCTCCCGCCATTTCTGGATGGGGAGCGGTCCCTTGGGCAGGGTTTGTTCTCCCGCGATCCCAACGCAGCCATTATCCGGAAGGCTCGTAAATACAATCTAGTATCAGTCAAGAACACCGTCCCTGGAGCATTCATCGATATGCGCTACAAGACTACCTCCGCGTCCGGTAAGCCCCTCTATCGTGAGGAAATGCCCTGCCTCGTGCACCGATCAACAGCAGAGAAGCTTGATCGGGTGAACAAGGAGCTGAGTGAGTCTGGATACGCACTCAAAATATGGGATGCATGGCGTCCGCCTGAGGCTCACATCGCGCTTTGGAATGCAGTGAAGGATTCCAACTTTGTCGTTCCACCGAGCAAGGGGCTGTCCTGGCATTGCTACGGAATTTCGGTCGACCTCACCCTCGTGAAACTGGATGGCACCGCAGTCGCGATGCCCTCGGCCTTCGATGAATTCTCAAAGCGTGCCGCTTCTAACTACACGGGTGGCGATCCCGAAATCAAAAATCGAGTGGATCTAATTCAGCGCCTCATGATCGAACAGGGATTCCGAAAAATTCAATCCGAATGGTGGCACTTTGACGATATGAAAGCCAAGGGAGGAATCCGGCGAGTCACGGCGGCAGACCTCGGTATCCGGATGCCCTGACCCCCTCCCATTCCCTCACGGAATGTCCTGAATCGATGAAAGATACAGCCCTCCAAATTGTTGTTACATTGCAGGAAGCAGGCTACCTCGCCTACTTCGCGGGAGGCTGCGTCCGGGATCAGCTCCGGGATGTCCTTCCCAAAGACTATGACATCGCTACCAGCGCGACCCCGGAACAGGTTCTCGAACTGTTTCGCCGCAGCGACTCGATCGGAGCTCATTTCGGAGTCATCTTGGTGAAGCGAAAAGGTCTCCCTTTCGAGATCGCCACTTTTCGAGAAGATGGGAATTACACGGACGGTCGGCGTCCTGACGGCGTGCAGTTCTCAACACCGGAGAAAGATGCTCAGAGAAGGGATTTTACGGTAAACGGAATGTTCTATGATCCGGTCGAGGAAAACCTGATCGACTTTGTAGATGGTCAACAGGATCTGGATAAAGGAATTCTCCGCGCGATTGGGAACCCGTCAAAGCGATTTGCGGAAGACTACCTGCGCATGCTTCGAGCCGTCCGTTTTGCCACGGTGCTGGGATTCGAGATCGAACCGACGACATGGAAAGCTATTGCAGATAACGCGGCATCGATTCAACAAATGGCGCCAGAACGAATTCGAGAGGAACTCGACAAAATCTGGCTGCATCCCAATCGGGTGCGGGGATTCGACCTCCTCATCAAAAGTGGATTGATGAAAGAAATCTTTCCGGAAATCCTCGACCTACAGGGGTGTGAACAGCCGCCAAAGTGGCATCCCGAAGGAGATGTCTTCGTTCATACCCGGCTGATGCTATCCCTTCTTCCTCCCAAGGCGAGCCTCCCTCTCGTTCTTTCTGTTCTTTTCCACGATATCGCCAAGCCCGCGACTTTCTCATATGACTCGGACGAAGACCGGATCCGGTTTAATGGGCACGACAAGCTCGGCGCAGAGATGACCGGAGAAATCCTGCAACAACTTCGATATTCGAATGCGATTATTGACGCGACGGTTTCAGGAGTCGCGAATCACATGCGATTCAAAGATGTTCAGAAAATGCGGACATCTACTCTGAAACGCTTTATGAATCGGCCAGAGTTTCCGGACGAACTTCAACTTCACCGGGTCGACTGCCTCGGAAGTAACGGTAATCTCGGTAATTTCTCTTTCCTCGAAGAGAAGCGGGAAGAGTTCGCAAATGAACCACTCGTGCCAGAGCCTTACATTACGGGAAGAGACTTGATCGATCGTGGACTCCAGCCTGGACCTTGCTTCAAGGAGATTCTCAAAGCAGCGCAAGACCTTCAGCTAGAGGGAGATCTGCCCAACCGGCACGAAAGTCTAGTCTGGCTCGATGACTATCTCCTTAAAATCGAGCAAGACGGTGGGATTCAAGGTTGACGTTTCTGCTCCTCACCGCTCCCTTTGAGCAGTGACTTTTCGTCATGAGACAACTCTTTTTCATCCTCGCTCTAGCTTCGCTTCCCCTGACATCGCTGGCTCAACCCGCAGCGGCTGAAACGTCTTCTCTGATCTGGCACAATGTCTCCGAGTGGGAATTAGAAGGGCAAGCCTGGCCTCCCGCTGAATTGGCGGCTCGCTTTGATCGGCTACCCGCGAAGGCAAAGAAGATCGTCAGAGATCCTGTATGGAATTTGAGCCGTGACAGTGCCGGACTTTCGTTTCAGTTCACCACTGACGCCACCGAGATTCGAATTCGCTATAAAGTCGGTGATCCAAATCTTGCGATGCCTCACATGCCAGCCACTGGAGTCAGTGGCGTGGATCTTTACGCTCTCGATTCCGACGGGAAGTGGAAATGGGTCGATGTTACCAGGCCTAAGGCAGCAAAAACCGAGTATCGCATTGCAGGAATTGATCCCGGGAAGCGAACCTATCTCGCCTACCTCCCGCTCTACAATACAACGGAGGCAATGGAGGTCGGTGTGCCGAAAGGGGCAGAGCTCACTCCCCTTGTGTCTCGCAAATCCAAGCCCGTTGTGTTTTATGGGACGTCCATCACCCATGGTGCATGCGCCTCACGCCCGGGAGTCACTCATCCAGCAATACTGGGTCGCCGACTCGGTCTTCCCGTGGTTAATTTGGGATTCTCAGGAAACGGAAGAATGGAGCTGGAGATGGCGGCGTTGCTTTCTGAAATAAATGCGTCACTCTACATCATCGACTGCCTCCCCAATATGACGGGTCCCCTCGTCGCCGAACGAGCTGAGCCTTTCGTGCGCAAGCTTAGAGAGATTCGGCCCGAAACCCCCATTCTGCTTGTCGAGGATCGCACATTTACAAATTCCTGGATCTTCAAGAATCGACGTACTCGTCATGCGGAAAATCGAGCTTCCTTGATACGAGCTTATGACAATCTCGTATCATCGGGTGTGAAAAACCTCTTCTACCTTGCCGGAAAATCGCTTTTAGGAAACGACACCGAAGGTGCCACTGACGGGTCACACCCGAACGACCTCGGTTTCATGCGCCAATCAGAGGCGTTTGAGCCAGTGATTCGCGAGGCGCTTTCTCTCCCCTAGCTTTTTGAATCAACTCTTTTCCATTCAACAGACAAAACCCACATGACTGATTTTATTATCATCGGAGCGATCGTCCTCGTAGCGATCATCATTCTTCTCATCCTTGCCAAGTTTATTGGCATCTGGATCCGTGCCCGAGTATCAAATGCTCCGGTAGGCCTTCTGAATCTCATTGCGATGTGGATTCGAAAAGTCCCTCTTGCCTTGATTGTTGACAGCCGAATTACCGCAGCAAAGGCCGGGCTTGAATTCACAACCGACCAGCTCGAAGCACACTATCTCGCCGGAGGTCACGTTGACGATGTCGTGCTCTCGATGATCGCAGCCGATAAGGCGGCAATCCCTCTCGCTTACGATCGCGCTTGCGCGATCGATCTCGCTGTGAAAGGCACGAGTAAGACCGTGCTGGAAGCGGTCCGGACTTCGATCAACCCAGCAGTGATCGACTGCCCAGGCGGCGGTAAAAAAATTGATGCTGTTGCACGTGACGGAATCCAGCTCCGAGCTCGCGCTCGCGTAACTGTCCGCACCAACCTGGACCGTTTTGTGGGAGGCGCTACCGAAGAAACCATCGTAGCTCGCGTCAACGAAGGTATCGTTACCTCGATTGGTTCGGCCCAGTCCCACAAGGATGTGCTTGAGAACCCAGATCATATCTCAAAGCGAGTACTTGAGCGCGGTCTCGACGCCAACACTCAGTTCGAAATTCTTTCTATCGATATTGCTGATGTTGACGTAGGTCAAAACATCGGTGCTACTTTGCAGGCGTCCCAAGCGGAGGCCGACAAGCAAGTCGCCCAGGCGAAGGCGGAGGTTCGCCGAGCAGCTGCTGTTGCAACGGAGCAAGAAATGGCGGCCCGAACTCAGGAGATGCGAGCCAAGCTCGTCGAGTCCGAAGCGCAAGTGCCCATGGCGATTGCTGAAGCATTCCGGAATGGAAATCTTGGGGTGATGGACTACACCAACTATCGCAACGTGGTCGCCGACACCGACATGCGTCAGAGCATTGCGGAAGAGGTCCGTGAAGAAGAGGAGGAGGAAGGCCTCCAGGACAAGAACTAGGTTTCCCTGACCTCTCCCAATACCCCCGCCTAATCATGGACGACATACCCTGGCTCTATGTAGCGATGATCTTCATCGCTTTCGTGAGTTGGGTCTGGAATCAGATCAAAGATGCGGCGGAAATGCGCCGCGAAAAGGCTGCTGAGAAAAAGAGGGCACAGCACTCCCGCAATTCGACCGAACCGGACTACGAGTCTCCCTATCGAACCTCCTCAGAACGAGATACCGTCCCAGAAGGTCCACAATCATTCCGGGATGTATTCAAGGAGATCGAACGTCAGATTCAGCAGGCTGACACCCCGGTTCAGGAGCCTGCCCCAGCGCCACCGCCGCTTCCCAAGGCTCCCCGAGTTCAAGAGGAACCGGTCGTCGGCAATTTTTCTTTTCCCACGGATGTTCCCGAACTGAAGGCTCGCCCTCCTCTTGCCAAAGTCCGAAGGAAGAAGAAGCGCGGAAACAGGGAAACCTCCAATATGCTCCGTGACGCCTTGCGAGACAGCGCTCAGATGAAGAACGCCCTCATCTTGCGTGAGGTGCTAGGGCCTCCCCGCTCTCGCCAGAAACGCCGCGTCTAAAGCGTTTCACTCCGGCAGTATTTCGACGAGTTGCTCAGAGTGCGCGCAGGATCACAATCGGGGCGATCCAATCAACCAGGATCAGGACCACGCCGGTTGCGAGGAGGCTCGCAATAAGGACAAACCCGGCTTCAAACCCGATCAATGCCCTCAATGTTCCGGGAGAAGCACCTAGGTTCTGAAGATGGCTGAACTCACTGGAGCGCAGACGACCGGATAGTATGAAGACGATCAAACCCAAAACTGCCGTCGCCAACCCGATCGCGATCAGGAGCCCTAGAACTAGCTTCTGAATACTGAACACGGTATCAAACAGCTCATCCATTTCATCCCGTGGCGTCACGAGCTGTCGATCTTGACTGTTCGTATACCTTCCCTTCAGCAACGCTTGCCCCTTGTCGTTGAAAGGGAGAACGAGGATTGAGGTCACTGGTAAGTCACCCTCGTCGCCGTGAAAGTGAAACGAGTTCCTGTTCTCCTCCGTGATTTCGTTGTATTCAACGACTGAGGCATTCAACCGAACGGAACCCCCGTCGTCACTGAGTCGTTGTTCTGAAGGAACTTCAGCAGCTTGCTGATGCCCGTGCCCCAAGCCTTCGATAATCCAAGTCGTTTTGAGGTCGACGAAAATAGCACGGTCATCCGGGCTCCCCATCGGTTCAAGAATCCCTGCAACCCTCATCTTGAGAGGATAAACGCCTGCAAGATCAAAAAGGCTTTCGGGGGAAGATACAACCGAGTCACCTACCTCGATCTGGTTGTCTTCCGCGACGGCGGCTCCAACGACACATTCTCCCAGATGCAGAATCGCTCGCCCATCCGCGTAGCGGAACTCACGAAAGAGGAAGTAGTCCAGATTGGTCCCCACGATCCGATAACCACCTGCAGAAAATCTCGCGTAAAGCGGAATTGCCTGGGCCATCCCGGTGTCATTGACATCCATTGCCTCGCCATAGGCAGCAGATGCGATATCGGGCTTCGTAAAATAGAGCGCGTTAAAGGTCAACTCAAGCGCGCTGCCTGCCTGCCCGAGGACCAACTCGGTTTCCAGAGCCCGAGACCGCAATTGAGTTTCGACATGTTCCACGACCCGCGAGATCGCGAGAGGCAACCCCATTGCCAAGGTAAACGCGGAGATCAAAAGCAAGGTCTTTGTCCGATGCCTCACAAGATATCGCAACCCGAGATAGAGCACACCTCTCAGATTCATGTTCGCCCCCCTTCCCTCAATTCGATCAAATTGACGACCCGATCAAAACGAGGAAGAAGGCTCGGCTCATGAGTGATCATAATCACCGCTGCGGAAATCCGACGCGCCTCTTCAAGTAACAGGTCAACGATCTTCTCCTGATTTTCGGGATCTAGATTCCCTGTAGGTTCGTCTGCAAAAATCAGCGGTGGCGAAGTAATAAGCCCCCGGCAGAGTGCCGCCCGCTGCCGCTCGCCCTGCGAGATCTTTGTCGGATACTTCTCGAGCAGATCCGAAATCCCAGTCCTCGCCGCCAACTCTTCGGCCCGCCCCTGGACTGCTGAAAGATCCTTTCCATTTTGCTTTCCAATCCAGAATGGAACAAACAGATTTTCACGCACGGTGAGGTAATCGAGAAGTTCAAAGTTCTGCGGAATGAGTCCGATTCTTTCTCGACGCAGTTGTTGCCTTTCCGATAAGCCCAGATCCGAGAGCTCCGTTTCACCAACTCGAATCATTCCTTCGGCAGGTTGCAAGATACCAGCGAGCAGATTGAGAAAGGTAGTCTTGCCGCACCCACTGGGACCGATGAAGGCGACAGCTTCCGAGGCCGCTAGTTTAAACCGTTCAATTTCCAGAGAGAATCGATCTCCGGAATACTGAAACTTGAGGTCTTCACAAAGGATCATGGAGCTTCAGTTGTAGAGTCCGCGTCAGTCGTCCCCTGATCTTCTCGGGGGACGGGAATTGGTTCCGCCTCCATTTGATTTCTTGAAACAGTCTGGACTCTTTCCTCATTCTTGAGATTCAGCCGCATCAGTTTCCACTGATCTCCAACCGGGGCAATTATCATATCCGCTTCATAGCGATTGACCCGTTCATGGGTATGGCCCCAGTGCGAGACGTCGCCCACCGTCGCCCAATTTGCCCGGACCGTCATAGTCCGGCCGACGCCCTCTTCTTCCTTGTCTACAGGAACGGCCTCGCGAAGCGCGACCTCATGGACTTTAACTCGCGGACCTCCCGAGGATTCGAGTTCGAGAGAACTCTGGATCTCAAGATAGACTTGCTCCAGAAGCGGCCCTGTCACGGACTTCTCGAGCGTGTCATAAACAGAGGATTCATCACGGAAATCAAATGCATGATAGATATTCCGTAGGATCCGAAACGTGATTTCCTTCATCTCCTCGTCTTCAGGGATCGCCACTTCAGTCTTCTTGATCGTAAATCCAAAGAGGGCGAACACGACAGCTCCGACCACAAAAGTGCCGACCCAAGCTGGACTCTCCTGCTTCTTCACAAGAATAGTTCCTACAGCGATCAATCCAAAGCCGATTGCAAAATAGGTGAGAAACCAAAGTGGCCTTTCTCTCGACTCCTCGACCAAGGGTATGGAAAGCAACTTTGGCATCTCCATCGCGTCTTCCTGCTTCCAGTCAAAGCTCGGAGATTCAACAGTGACGTAGCGGGCTGAGGGCCGACCTCGACTTGAGATTTCGATGGTCACCCGCTCCTGCCCCGGAGGGAACCATAGCCACGCGCCAGCAAACGAATCTACCGCCTCCGCGCTCGCAGAAAGTGTCACTCCGATCAGTGCATCCTCGAGCGGGATTGCTTCTCGATCGTCCGTTACGTATCCCAACTCAGGATCCCGGATAACAAACCTCAATTCGCGCCTGACATACGAAAGCGGATTCCCCTCCACCTGAATCTCAACCTCGGACTCAAGCAGTTTTCCGACATTATCCAGGATGGTTTGTCGGTTCGACGCCGTGACCTCTGTTTCCGAGATACGCCAGATTTCGCGATAGGCAGAGACCTTAAGCAACGCCTCGAGCCGCATCTCGAAGGGCTCAACACTGACAAACCCACGAAGAACGTCATCCTGACCAGAGGTATTGCCCCCCAAGAAAAGTGCCAGAGAGAACAGGAAAGGGCTAAGAGCTCGTCGGATGAGTTTCACCTCCCTAGTATGACGTTCGGAAACGGGGCGTCAACTGTGAGAGCAGGCCATTCAATCACCTCGGAATGAAAAACGTAGGACTGATCGCCCCAAAATGTATCGCGCGCAGTTCATCCCAACACTGAGCGGCCGGATTCAAAGGGGCGTTCATGCCGATAGAATGAGGGTTATTTCCACTCAGATGTCCCGGTTTTGTCTCAGTTCCGGTCAGGGATCAAACCTGATTACGGTGCTTGATTCGCTCCGGATCCTCTGCTTTCTTAAGCGCCCAACTATTGAATATATGCGAAAGATATCTTTCTCCATTTTCCTTACCACCACTGCCTCAATCGCCTTTTCACAGGCTGCAGAAGTGGACTTCATGACTCAGATTAAGCCCCTTTTTGAAGGTGCTTGTATCCAATGCCACAATCCTGAAAAAGCGGATGACGAGGGAGCGGAATACGATATGTCCACCATGAAAGCGGCCTTCAAGGGCGGCGAATCCTACGGTTCTGATGTCATTACTCCTGGCGACGGGAATGACAGCCCAGTCTACTGGATGACCACGATTCATCTCGACGACCCTGATGACGCCGAAGCAATGCCTCCGAAAAAGCCTCTCAATGAGCACCAGCAGAATCTGATCAAGAACTGGATCGATGAAGGCGCCAAGTGGCCCGAGGGAGTGACTCTCGAAGAAAAGCCACGTGTTACTTTTCAGAATGTTCGCCAGCTTCTCATGACTGGTGGCCCATTTAACGACAAGCAGATCGGACTGCTCAAACTCTGGGCCGAACAAGGCGCCGATTGGCCTGCCGGAATCAGCCTAGGAGGAGCTGCAGCAGATGATGGAGCCCTTGCTGACAACCTCGCGCTTGCTACCGCAATTCGAGAAAACATTCTCGAGAATTCACCGGAGAAGTCCGAAGGCGATATGCAGGAATACACCGCAACAATTCCGAAGACGGGAGTTAAGTTCGAGATGGTTCCTATCGCAGGTGGTGAATTTCTCATGGGAAGCCCGGAAGACGAAGCAGGTCGTGAAGAGTCCGAGGGCCCTCAGCACAAGGTCGCAGTCAGCCCCTTCTGGATGGGCAAATTTGAAGTGACCTGGAATATGTATGAGCCTTTCATGATCACGGGGGTGGCGCGCAATAAGGATGGTTCTCCTGAGAATATCCCAGCGGATTCCGACCCAGTTGATGTTATTTCCAGCCCAACAACCCCATACACCGAGATGAGTTTTGGAATGGGAACGGATGGCTATCCCGCCATCTGCATGACACAGCACGCCGCGAACAAATTTTGCCAGTGGCTCAGCGCGCAGACGGGTCACTACTATCGACTGCCTACCGAGGCAGAGTGGGAGTATGCTTGTCGTGCAGGAACAACAGGTCCTTTCTCCTGCCCCGAAGACCAACTCGCTGACTACGCGGTGATGGACCCTGAACAGGTCCGCGTTGGATACGAGAAAGTGGGAACGAAGAAGCCTAATCCGTGGGGTCTCTACGATATGCATGGCAATGTCATGGAGTGGGTCCTTGACCAATACACGGAAGACGCCTTCAACGGGCGCTCCGGAATATCGGAGAATCCGCTGGTTGTTCCAACCTCACTATACCCCCGCGTTGCCAAGGGAGGTTCCTGGTATGATCCAGCTGAGTATCTTCGCTCTGCTGGTCGCGCGCCATCCGACGAAAACTGGAAGGTGCAAGATCCCCAACTTCCTAAGTCGATCTGGTATCACACCGACGCACACTGGCTCGGTTTCCGAGTCGTTCGTCCGCTTGAGATTCCTGATGCCGAGACGATGCATGAACTTTGGAATCTCGGTCGCAACGGTGAGTGATCTCTGACTCGATCCAGTTGCAATGAATATACTGAAAAAGGCGAATCGTATGGTTCGCCTTTTTTTTGTGCCGATTCTGTTTTCCTGTGGACTGAGCCGTGCGGAAAATGCGGCAGTCCCAACCTCTCCGCTTCGGATTGCAGCAGCCAATGCCGACAGGAAAGACCCCACCAGAGCAAGCGCAAATCTTGCCTACGAGCGCGAACTGGTTTCGCAAATTTATGAATGGATTCTCAAAGTAGAAGAGGATGAAAAACCGCAGGAGAATTACACCGAAACGATCCCTCGGATTGGAGCCTCTTTCGATCTGATCTCCATCCCCGCCAGTATGTTTCGGATGGGGAACCCCAAACAAGAAAAAGGCCGAAATGGAGACGAACCCAACTGGAGAGAATTCACTGTGTCGGCCTTCTGGAACCGACTTCCGACAGAAGATGAATGGGAATATACCTGCCGCGCTGGAACGACAGGCGCCTTTCACTGTGCCCTCGAAGAATTGGCTGACTATGCAGTCTTTGATCCTGAACTGACTGCGGACCGTTACGCGAAAGTCGGAACCAAGAAACCCAATCCATGGGATCTCTACTGTATGCATGGCAATGTGCACGAATGGTGTCCCTACGAATACTCCTCGATTTCCTGCGGGACGCTACCCAAGGTGAATCCCTGGTCCCGCGCCACTCAACCCTATCCCAGGGTCGTCCGAGGAGGAGCCTTCTACGATATTGATCCCAAATACCTAGGAAGCGCACGACGAGGATATTCTCACCCCTATTGGAACACAGGTACGAGGCATCACGAAGAACGGGAATTCATTCCGGAAGCACGATGAAAACGCTACTCTACATCCTTTCCTTGCTCTGCCTACTCTCTTGTTCGAAGGCAGATCCAAAGGCATCGACGCCACCAACCGAAGAGGGAACTGATCAGGATTCTACCCTTCAACTTTACACGTTCCAGGAACCTCACATGGGAGTTCTTTTCACTCTCCGAGTATGGGCTCAACAGGATCAGGCAAACGACCTCACTTCTATAAAGGCCAAGGCCTTTGATCGGATTGCCGCACTCAACAGCGCTCTCTCCGACTATCTGCCTGAGTCGGAAATCAATGATCTTGCCCGGGCGCCCGCAGGTCAACCGATTCCCGTAGAGGCTGACCTCTTTCGAATATTGCAGGAAAGCCAAACCCTGTGGGAGGAAACTAGTGGTGCATTCGACGTGACCGCAGGCCCTCTGATTCGACTTTGGCGAATGGCGAAAAAGAATCAGGAACTCCCCTCTGACGAGCAGAGGCTAAGAGCACTGGCTCGTACGGGGTTCGACCATCTCACACTTGATCCTGAAGCACAAACTGTGACGAAGCGGGTCGAGGGAATGCTCTTTGATGTCGGGGGTATTGCCAAGGGCTTCGCGGCAGACGAAGCCCTTAATGTCCTGAAGGAAGCCGGATTCACAAGATCACTGGTCGCAGCCAGCGGAGATATTGTCGTGGGAGACCCGCCGCCTGGAAAGGAAGGTTGGCGGATTGGCATCGAAACACTGGAAATTGGAACCGATCTCTCGACGATGTCGACCGTAACCCTCGTGAACCAGGCGATCTCGACATCCGCCGATACTCGGCGCTACTTCGTACTCGACGACGTTCGATATTCTCACATCGTATCTACTCGTACTGGCTTGGGATTAACCGAAAGAATGGGGGCTAGCGTAATCGCCCCGACAGCCACGCAGTCAGACAGCCATGCGACTGCAGTCACACTCCTCGGGCAAAAGGAGGGCTTGCAATTCATCGAGAATAAACGAGAAATCGAATGCCAAATCGTGGCCCTTCGCGACGGTGAAGAGGTCATCCTCCGCTCGAATGGATTCCCCCAACCCCAGAAAAAAGCAGAAGAAAAAAGCCCCCTCACCGCGCCGTGATGGTCGGGAAGCTGCTCTTCAGTATCTCTACGGTAATGATCTCCAAGGAGAGATAGATTTCTCTCACGAAACGTTTGAAGAATTCTGGAGCCTTCGGCAGGCCAAGGACATCGCCCGAGATTTTGCGACGGTCCTTCTTTTTGGGATAAGAGATCGTGCGCCCGTGATCGATCAGGCAATCCGAGAAACCTTGGAAAACTTTGCCTTTCAACGCCTTACCCCTGTTGACCGGAATATTCTCCGAGTCGGTGCCTACGAGATCCTCTATGCCGATTACATCCCGCCGGAGGCAGCCATCAATGAAGCCGTCGAAGTCGCCAAGCGATTTGGAGGCGAGGAGTCTCCGAAATTCATCAATGGCATTCTCGATCGCATCTTCCAAAGCCGAGATCTAATCCTTCAGGACGATTCCAACTCAATTGGATAGCACACATGGGACTTTTCAAATCAATCATTGATCGGTTCCGTGGAGGAGACGTCGACTGGGATGATCTCGAAGAAACGCTGGTAACCGGGGATCTCGGGATCAAGCTCACGACCGAGCTCGTCGATCGGCTTCAGGCGCAAAAAGGAAAACTCGATGCAGAGAGCGTTGTGACAGCTTGCCGAGAAGAGATCGTAGAAATTCTTGGCGAAGAAGTCCCCGCCCTTCCCGAGCCTGGGGAAGATGGACTGCCCGTTGTCATTCTGGTCGCAGGTGTCAACGGTGTCGGAAAGACAACCTCTGTCGCCAAGCTTGCCAGCCATCTAAAAAGTCAGGGGAAAAGCGTAGTGCTTGCTGCTGCAGATACCTTTCGAGCGGCGGCGATCGAACAGCTCACGATTTGGGCGGAGCGAATCGATGTCCCGATTGTCACGACGCAATACCAGGGAGATCCCTCCGCGGTTTGTTTTGACGCGCACCAGAAGGCGATTGCGACGGGAGCAGACTATCTCATCTGTGATACCGCAGGACGACTTCATACTCGCCACAACCTGATGGAAGAACTCAAGAAGATCCGCCGAACCCTAGCAAAGCAGGATTCTTCAGCTCCTCACCACCGCTGGATCGTTGTCGATGGAACAACTGGATCCAACGCTTTGAACCAGGCTCGTGAATTTCAGTCGGCCCTCGATCTGAACGGTGTGATTGTCACGAAGTTGGATGGTTCAGGAAAAGGCGGCGTCGTTGTTGCGATTCAGCACGAGCTGAGAGTCCCAACCCGATTTATTGGGACCGGAGAAACAGCGAACGACTTCAAAGCCTTCGACCCTCAGGAGTTTGTCGAAACACTTCTGTGACTCGATTCGCGGTCGATGAAGTACCGAATCGACTCAAAGGCTGCTCAATTCGATATTGACCCTTGCGCCCTTCACCAGCAAGATTTCTTTTACCATTTACAACCCGAACTCATTTCATTATGGCAGATCTAGACGACATCAGAGACGGAGACAATTTTGGTCTCAACACCCCCGCAGACACCTCCTCTTTCTATTTGAAAGGTATGAACAGCACCGACTGGGGCATCAAGAACCGCATGTCGCGCATCTTCAATCGCAAGTCAGGCCGTACTGTGATGCTCGCGTTTGACCACGGTTTCCTCATGGGACCCACTTCCGGCCTCGAGCGAATCGACTTGAACATTGCTCCTCTCGCAGAACATGCTGATTGTCTTATGGGAACTCGCGGAATGATTCGCTCGAGCATTCCTGCCGACAACACCAAGCCGATCTGTCTTCGTACAGATACCGGCACAACGATCCTTACCGAGATGAACCACAATGTGCTCATCGACGAGGCTGACGCGATCAGCCTGAATGCATCAGCGATGGCTGCCATGCTCGCAATCGGAGACGCAGACACAGAAGCTTCGACCGTAGCCAACTTCAGCCGACTTGTGGATATCGGTCAAAAGTACAGCATCCCAGTGATGGGCGTAACTGCAGTAGGCAAGGACATGGCCCGCGACTCTCGCTATTTTGGTCTCGCATCTCGTGTTTGCGCGGAGAACGGCGCCAGCATCGTGAAGACTTACTACACTGAAGGTTTTGAGAACGTCGTGGCAGCCTGCCCCGTGCCTGTTGTCATTGCCGGTGGAAAGAAGCTTCCCGAATTGGAAGCTCTCGAGCTCGCTTACAATGCGATCCAGTGCGGCGCCTCTGGTGTCGACATGGGACGTAACGTTTTTCAATCCGACGCTCCTCTTGCCATGATCAAGGCAGTGGGTGGAGTCGTCCACGACGATCTCAAGCCGCAAGAGGCCTTCGATCTCTTCGAAACCCTGAAGGCTGAAGAGGCGTAGTCTCAGGACCTCACCTCAGATTAACAATCACCAAGGAAGAATCCCCTCTCGTCACATCTGTGGCGTAAGGGTTTTTTTTGGAAATCATCTCAGGATGGCAGGACTGTGCCATTTGATTGGCCGACACGGCTTGCGTTGAGATTGTAGCCGAATTCAGATTCTGAGACATCCACCGGAGATCGTTCGGGCAGCTCCACCCGAGTCACCTTGCACCCATCCCGGCAGAGGGATTGAATATGTCCACCATGCCGGTGAGCAGTCACCTAACAGGCCAGCAATTCCATACCGAGCTCTACCGGTTAATCAGATCGAACAAAGAAGGGATCAAAAAGATGCTTTCGTTCCTCCTCGGGATTGGGTTCACCATCATCAATCACCTCGAGAGACGCACCAACCTCATCAGTCCGGGCTGCAATGGACGTCAACCGCCACCTCTGCTCCAAGATTCTGTTTTGCCTCCCGAACGAGCATTCGGAACATTTAAGAAAGAGCCACACGCTCACCCTTGATTGTTAAATCAGTTTCATTACCCGGATCCTGAAAGGTAACATTAAGCGTGGATTCTATGTTGTATTTGAGCAGGGATTTTGGAGGTCTTCTTCGGCACAAATGATGCCGTCGTTATTCGCGACTATTGAACTGGCGTCTACGGAGTCAACAACGGGAGCATTCACATCCCCGTTCTTATTTCCCGACTGGGAGTTTGGCGAGAAGTGGCCGGCGCCATAGGGGAGTTCAGCACTGCGACGACACAAGCCAGAGGACTCAGAGGCCCCTATCAGTGCTCGCCAGATCCTATCGAACGGGTCTCGCTGTATCCAGAAACTCCCGAAACAGGTTTCTGACCTATTTACCGAATTGCTCAGGGAAAGAATTCTTCAGCTCGAGTGAATCACCGGTTTCTTTCTGCAGAAGTAGTAATTGATCAAACAACTTGTCGACTTTCTCGGGATGCTCCCCTGCTAGATCGTTCATCTCGAGAGGGTCTTCATCGACATGAAAAAGGAGGAGCTTTGGCACTTTGGGATATGCGATCAGCTTCCATCCCTTTTCAATCACACTGCGCTGACTCATCTGATAAGCGCCGTAGAGCGCCTCGTATTTTGAAGCCCTCCCCTCAAGTAGCGGAAACAGCGATTGAAACTGCACGTGTCCGGGGCGCTCAACATTCGCAATTTCAAGGGACGTGGTCATCACATCCTGAAGATAAATAGGCTCATCTACCTTCTGCCCTTTGGCGACATCAGGACCGACCATCATAAAAGGGACGCGAACGCTGTGATCAAACAAACTCTGCTTTCCAATCAGGCCGTGACTGCCAACAGAAAGACCGTGGTCCGAGGTGAAGAAAATGTAGGTATTCTCTTTCTCTCCGGTTTCTTCCAGATGATCCAGGATGCGCCCAATTTGCTCATCCATGTGCGTGATGATCGCATAGTATTCCTGGCGGTGAACCTTGACCGCGTATTCCGTGCGAGGAAAAGGAGCAAGCTTTTCATCTCTTAAAGTTGGAGGGTTGTCGATTTCATTCCTGTAAGGGTATTCGGGCAGAAAATTCTCAGGCAAAGCGATTCGGTCGAGCGGGTATCGGTCAATAAACTCTTTAGGCGCCTGACGTGGATCGTGAGGAGCGTTGAAGGCGATATACATGAAGAACGGGTTCTCGCTGGACTCAGCCATGGTGAGATAGTCAATAGCGTCGTCTGCGACAACTTCGCTCCAATGCTTTCCGCCTTTCCAGAATCCATCGAACTTTGTATCGAACGGACTCCATGCATCAGGCTGCCCTTGGACTGGCCGATTGTATCCTTCGGGAGTTTGATTCGGCATTCCTCCCCGCACATTTCTCGCGACATTGAAGATCGCAGCAGGGTCCGCTTTCACATGCCATTTGCCCGTGAAGTATGTATCGTAGCCACCACCTTGCATGAGCTGTGACCACATCAGTCCGGCTTTCTGAAAATCAGGCCACTGGGGATTTGGCAGTTCCTTCTTCCGGATGTTGTCGGAGATCTTGTGGGCGTGCCAGACAAAGGCTCCTGTATTCAGCATGTGTCGACTCGCAACACAGATCGCTCCGTTCCAGCCTCCCATATTGTAGGCTTGGGTGAAGGTTGTCCCACCCTCGACCAAGCGATCGAGATTGGGAGTCTCGATATCCGTCATACCATAAGCGCCGATCGTTTCGAAGCACTGGTCATCGGAGAAGAGAAATAGAATATTGGGCTTCTCTTTTGCAGCCAGATTGAAAGCAAACAGAGAGACAATTACAAAAGCAAAAGGGATTGTTTTCATGTAGAGATACTCTTCAAGAATTTCGCAAGTGTAAAGACTCGTAACGAACCCGAGAACGCCTTTTTGCGCTTTTGTAAATTAAAATCTTGCCGAAATCTCGAATCCAGTGATAATTAGGGTTCGCTTAGGATACTTCTAGTCCAGCCACACAATTACCACCATGAGCAAACTAGACGATCTCCTCATAAAGTTCACCTCAGACCTAGAAGGGGTCGGCGAAAAAAGAATTGACAAAAAGTTCCTGCGCGCTGTCGCCAGAGCCTGCGGTCCTGCTATCTATCGGAAAGACGCTTCTCTCGTTGCGCTGTCCGATAAGGCAGAGGTTGAGCGGATCCGGAAAAATTTCCTAATTGGAAAGCTAGGTCTCAAGGACACTGAAAAACTTGACGCAGGTATTGCTGAAGTGAAAAAGGCTTACACGAAGCGCTCCAAGTATCGCGTCGTTTTCTACTACCTTCTTACGAAGCACTTCAAGAAGCGCACGACGCTCATGCCTAAGTAGGCCTCGAATTTGTACTGAAACTTGTTTTCGTTTCATCTCTGCCCCTTCCGAGTCCTTCTCGGGAGGGGCTTTTTTTTGGTCCTGCAGAACTGCGGTTCTAGGTGCGGTTCAGGCCAACCGAAGCTTCGCTCTTCCCTTGTCGCCGGGGCTCTCATCACCAAGGTCCAGATCTCCCAAGTCCATCCTCATCTCTTAGGCTGAAAAGAGCACTGCACTGCCTCCTCAACTTCGCTTCGTGGAATCAGCTGTCTACAGATCCAGCTAACTCCGCCGCACGGTCCTGACTAGCCCCATTCAAACGGGAGGCGGGAACTTCCGCTTTCTTTCCGTTTTCGAGAAGCAGACTGATGATTCCCGCTTTCATAGAAAGAAATCGAGCCTGAATTTCTTTGCCATCAGAACTCGTCCAGGTTTCAAAAGCGTTGGCCTCCGCGAGCCCTGAATGCCCATCAGGTACCACTCCCGCCTTCTTGACCCACTCCTGTTCGTCTTCGGATGGGTTTTTCGCATCGATCACTGCACCTTTGCGAATCCAGTCTTCGATCATTTCGATCTCCTTCGCAGGGATACGCTCCGCTTTGCGAGGCATGAAATCGGTATGAGAGCTGTCCATTGTGAGGCGCTCTAGGAAATTACTTTCCTCGGGATTCCCTGGACGAATGATATTGTATTTACCAACCTGGTAGTCTCTCACTTCTTCCAGGTCATCAAGCGCTAGGTTTCCCTTCACTTCCTTGTCGTTGCTGTGACAGTTCCAGCAGCGCTCTTTCATGATCGGTAAAACGTCATTTTTATAGTCCACTCCCACGAGGAGTGATCCTTGAATCGATACAAAACAGACGATGGCGGCAAACGCTTTCATTGTGAGAGGATACCTGAAGCGACAGATTTTGTTACCTTAATCTATCTCGGCGGCTCGAGCCTCGCTCGCTTTATCGAGAAAGACAGTTTCCAATGTTTCTTGAGCCCAATGTTGTGACTTTTCCTGCCGCTTTAATAGTCGAAACGCGAGCACCTGTACAGCCGGGACATCGCTCCAGATTGTCTGAGCAAGACAGCGCCAATGCTCTCCTTCTCTGAATTTCAGGGAATCCTGAACTGCCGTGGCGCACCCTTCACAAAGCATCACGCACTCCTCAACAACGGGGTCACGAGGCTCGGGCGGAATCTCGACTACCGATAGTTTTTGACCAGATACCTCACAGAGTTCGCACCTCGATTTTGAACGTCGCGCCAGATCCTTGCCAAAGGATTGAAGCAATGCGACGCGAGCCTGAAACTCTTCTTTTCCCTTTGCCATTCACTCAGCGGGTAATCTCAGGAATCGGAGCGTCCGCAGGAACATCTTTTCCTTCCCAATTCACCTTGCCGTCTTTGTAGATCAGGATTCGGGACTTGCTATCAGGAGCCGGAGGAAGGTCTCCTTTAGGCACCCACTTGCGATGGTCAGCGATGACCTCGGCATAAACTGGATCCGCCGCAAGGTTAGTCCACTCATTCGGGTCTTTCACCATGTCGTAGAGCTCCTCCGAACCATCGGCATAGACGATGTATCTCCAATTCTCGGAACGGATTCCATGATTGCCTGCATTGTGAGTTGTGATAGCAGGCCGCTGGCGTTTGGTCGCAGCGTCTTTGAGTTGGGGCATCAACGAAATACCCTCGACCCCTTCCTTCGCGGGAAGCCCGGCCAATTCGGCGAGTGTTGGATAGATATCCAGTAACTCAGCCGGCTGCCCGCTGACCTGCCCCTTGACTACGCCGGGCCCAGCAAAAATCAAAGGAACACGAGTCCCGTCATCCCACAGAGTGTTCTTCCCAGTGATCTCCTTTTCCCCGATATGCCATCCATGATCAGACCACAGCACAATGATTGTGTTGTTTCGAAGGTTGTTGCGATCAAGCGCCTCCATCACTCGTCTCACCTGATCGTCAACGAAACTGGTGCAGGCGAGATAGGATCGTGTGAGGTTCATCCACTCGTCAGCATCTTCCAGAAACTCAAGCCGTGGCTCCGGAAGCTTCCAGTGGAGATACCAAGAAAACCGTGGTGTGTCCTTGCGATCATCTCTCTTGATAGCCGGGAGCGATGTAGTTTCGAGCGGATAGAGGTCGAACCATTTCTGGGTTGCGAAGCAAGGAACGTGAGGCAGGAAGAATCCACAAGTGAGAAAGAATGGCTTGTCCTTGGGCATTGTATCAAGCTTATCGACCGTCCATGATGCGATCTTGTAGTCGCCCTTGTCTTCGTCATTGTGAGGAAATACTCCCCAATCCATGAGCTTATGACCCGAAGGCGAGTCGACCATCGGACGCTCAGGGAACGGAGCAGCCGTCGCTGGAGGTCCGATTTCATCCCATTCCCCATTCCCTGAAGCAACAGGGTTAGCCTTTCCTTTTCCCTTGCCCCTTCCAGCTCCGTTCCTTCCATACCCACCGTGATAGATCTTCCCCGCAGTATAGGTTCGATAACCGTGGCGTTTCAAATACTGGGGCAGTGACTCGATTTCGGCCAACTCAGGGACATTTCGAAACCAGGGCGAAAGGCCATAGATACCGGTTGAACCCGGTCGCTTCGAGAGCATTAAGCTGGTTCGCGAAGGGTTACACAAAGGAGATTGGCAATGGGCATTCGTAAATGCCGTCCCCGAGCTGGCCAAAGCGTCAATGTGCGGAGTCTTGACGTCAGGGTGCCCTCCGAGATAGCCGATCCAGTCATTTTGATCGTCGATCGCGATCATGAGGATATTGGGCTTCTCCGTAGCCGAGGCAACCGAGAACGCGAGAAGGAGGATTCCGAAAGCGGATTTGAACAGAGACATAGCAAGGTTGGGATTCACTCTTAACCTTATTGACTCGCCCTCAACCATCAAGAACCGTATTGCGTAATGCGGTTGATTCTTTCTCTCTCCTTCATCCTTCTTCCCCCCATCCTCGCCCTCTCCGCCGAGCCCACCGTCGCCACGTTTTCTATTGTCGCCTTGGATCCCGATACAGGTGAGATTGGGGTCGCCGTGCAGTCCAAAATAGTCGGCGTAGGCTCTGTCGTTCCATTTGCAAAAGCAGGAGTCGGAGCAGTTGCAACGCAAGCCTATGCCAACGTTGGCTATGGACCTCTTGGGCTGCTTGCTCTGAATACGGGCATGACGCCGAAGGCGACGATGGAACTCCTCACCCGAGAGGATCCCTTGCGGGAGTCAAGGCAAGTGGGAATTCTTTCAGCAACGGGAGAAACCGCAACATTTACGGGGAAAGACTGCATGGATTGGGCCGGGGGTAAAACTGGGAAGAACTACGCCGTGCAGGGAAACATTCTCAATGGAGAAGATGTGATCACAGCCATGGCGAAAGCTTTTGAAGATTTGGATGGTGTTCTCGCCGAGCGATTGCTAGCAGCCCTTGAAGCCGGTCAAACGGCTGGCGGAGATCGACGTGGCCGTCAGTCTGCGGCGCTGCTCGTCGTCCGAAAGAACTGGGGGTATGGTGGCCTCTCCGATCGTTTTCGCGATATACGTGTCGACGAGCACGAGACACCAATTACCGAATTGAAGAGAGTCTATCAAAAGCACCGAGCACTCTTTCCGCGTCCCGAATGATCTCAGGCTTTACAGGCACTCTGGAAGATTGGAAGCTGAACCATGCTTGAATTCTCGGACGCCCCATACCGTTTCTTTGAAGGAAAGCCGTCCGCTCCTATTATCTGGCTGGCTCGGCAATTGAATCGATTCTTTGTTCTTCGAGCCGACCGCCACCAGATTTCCGAGGTCCAATTGGAAGGCGCAACAGAGGCGATTGCGGAGGCAAAGGCTTCCGATGCCCGATTGCTCTTCGTCGTTAATCACCCCAGCCACAGCGACCCTCAGGTCATCACTGAAGTGCATCGAAGACTGGGTGTCGATTGTTGCTATATGGCCGCTTATGACGTTTTCCTGCGCAGCGAGAAAGCTGCCTGGGTGATGCAACACCTTGGGAACTTTTCCATTGATCGAGAGGGCAGTGATCGAAAGGCCATGAGCGCAGCGATTGGCACTCTGAAAACGGGACGCCAGGCACTCACTATCTTCCCAGAAGGAAATGTTTATCTCACCAACGATCGAGTGACTCCCTTTCTCGATGGAACCGCATTTATCGCAATCAAGGCTCAGGCAGCATTGAAAGACGTCCCCTTAAAGATTATCCCGCTGAGCCTCAAGTTCACCCATCTTACAACACCACGGGAGTCAGTCACTCAGCGAATGATACAGTTGGGGGAAGACTGTGGTTACCAGTTCCCAGAAGGCTCGACGAAACGCCCAGTTGATGCGGTATTGGGGCTTGGGCAGCATATCGTCTATTCCTATCTCGAGTCTCACGGATTCGAAAAGACCGAAATCTCCCAAGACATGTCGGTCTTTGATACGCTGACTTGGTTTGCTCAGCATCTCGTGGAGGAACTCGAGACGGCGCTGGATTTGACGCCCAAGCCCGACCAGCCTCTGATCGATCGCATTCGGAAAGCCAGGTCGACTATCCACCAGATTCGAACCGATGAGTCCACAGAAAATCCTCCTGAAATCGATGGTCTCGCGGACAAGGCGATCCTTGCGTTTCGTATCAACGGGCATCTTACCCCCTACTTGAGGCTGCATCCTACGATTGATCGCTATGATGAAACGGTCGAGCGACTAGCGGAAGATTTCTATTCCCGGGCTATGCCAAGAACCGGACCCCGGAGAGCCATTGTTCGCGTTCACAAACCCATAGATGTGGCGGAACGCGTCGCTGCAGCCGGCGGGAAGTCACGCGACGCCATTGCCGCGCTTACTCGTGAAATGGAAGACCATGTGCAATCGGGAATCGATGAGATCAATCAAGCGAACGACGCGCCGGGAGGACAATTGATCGAGTAGCGAACCTTACTTCTTCATGAGGTAGGCAAAGAGATCGCGAAGAGCCTCTTCATCGAGCCCATTCAACAATCCGGAAGGCATCAGGGATACTTTGGAGGCCTGCAGGTCTTTCAGGTCCTCTCGGGCGAGAATTAATTTCTGCCCAGCCATATCTCGCAGCGTCACAGCGTTGGGCCCTTGACCGTCTACAAATCCTGCTAACTTGCGTCCGTCCTTCATGGTCGCCACATAGTTGATGAACCCCTCTCGCAACTCCAATCCGGGATCCACAATACCGGGCAACCAGAAATCAAGATTCTGGCGTTCGTATCCGGTCAAGTCGGGACCAATCGATTGGCCTTCCCCGAAGAGTGCATGACAGCTAGCACAGCGCGCTGCAAAATGGACCCGACCCGCGTCCGGGTCTCCCGCCCCGGTGGTAACGGTCTTTCGGATCCTCTGAATCTCGGCAAGGTTTTCTTCCGAGGTGCGCGCTAATTGGTCGGGCCAATGTAGAGATATCGCATCGTCGATTTCCCCATCCCCGTGTTGGGCGAGCAATTGCACAACGTCAGGTTCGACGTTGCGAGCCTTGATGTGAGCAAGTTCCACCTTTTCGAGAAACAATTTTGCCCAATCGGCTCGGCTCGCGAGTACCCGATGTGCCGTGGAGCGAACCTCGTGCTCATCAGGGAGCGTCGATCCATGCCGCGCCAGTATGGTCGTGGCGATCTTTTCATCAGGAAAATTGGCAAGCGATTGCAACGCCACTCGCTTGAGTGCGCTTTGCTGGTCCAATGAAAGGACTCGCAGAAGAACAGGAACCACCGCCGGATCATCCAATTCTCCGAACAACCCAGCCAACTCGACACGCTCGACTGGATCGGACTGGCTGCTTGCCACCACTGAGAGAGCTTTCTTCATCGCGTCTGCATTCCCCTGCTGAATCTGAAATGAGAGATCATTCTTCCCTACTGTCTCCGAATACTCCCGCATTTGCTGCTCCAACGACTCAGGCAGCTCTGGCACGGAGGTCCCTTGGAAAGCAAGCTGCAGCCCCGCCATGAGCCGCTTTCTGGCATCGTCGTCTGGAGCATTTTCGAGAAGTTTTGAGGCTGTCAGATAGTTCTCCTCTCCTCCGGCCATGGCATAACGACGCATGAGACGCTCAGCGATAAACTCGCGGAAGATTTTTGACTCCCACGTCTCTGGATCGCTGACGAGAGATTCGACCTGCCTCCGACCCGACTCCGAGTGAGCTTCGATCGCCCACCAGATCAAGAGGGAGAGATGGGGATCGTCGAAATCTTGCCCATACTCTGTCATGAGTCTTCGCACGACCTCCAAACCAAACCGCGTACCCATCCGCTTAGCGGTCGAAGCCAGTTCTGCGCGAATTCCTACACTGTCTTCTTCGTTGAGTGTTTCGAGATTCATTTGCACAAGCTGACGGGCCACTTGATCGAGTATTTCTTCGTCCTTGGATCGTAGATCAAAAGAGACACCTCTCGTCTTCTCTACCGCAAAGAAGCCCAAAAGACGGATACGGGCGCGCTGAAGGGCTTCACGCTCTTCCTCTCGATTGCGATACTCGAAATAGAGAGTAAAGAGGTTCTCTCCTGCTTTGATCTCTTTCAGATCCAGTTCGCCATCCAATTCTCCCAGTCTTTCCTCCGCGCCATCTCCAAGCAGGCCAGATTCAATCACACTCAACTCCGCCCACAGCATCTCAAGCAAGGCACGTTTCCGCACTACCCAGTTGGGATCGTCAAACGACGCCCTCAGCTCCGCAGGCTTTGCCATCGTAAGATCGCCGTGCTCCACCTTGGGCTTCGTTCCCACCGGCTTGATCCGATAGATTCGGCCACTACCTTTGTGCCAATCATCAACGGGACGAACGTGACTCAGCCGACTATCATACCAATCTGCCAGATAGACACACCCATCAGGCCCAACGCCACAGAAAACCGGGCGAAACCACCGATCATCCGTCTCTAAAAGCGGAGCTTCATCAACGGTGTGAAAAGTAGATCCATCCAACTGAAGATCACTGACCCACACAATATTGTGAAGGGAATTTGCCGCAATAATCTTACCATCCCATTCTGAAGGGAACAGTCCTCCTTCGTAGATGCAAAAAGCCTGCGCAAATCGTCGATCATCACCCTCGTGAGCCATGTGATTGATGTATCCAAATGCATAGGGATTCGTTAGCGGACCGTGCTTTCCCCAAGACTTTTTGCCATAGGCCCCTTGTGGGTAATACATCCCTCGAGTCCTGCCGTTATTCGTGCCAGAGAACACCCGCCCCTGCGAATCAATCTCCAAGGAAAACGTGTTTCCCCCACCCTCGGCATAGATCTCAAAATGCTTATGATCAGGATGGTAACGCCACACCATTTGCCCCTCCCATTCGACCAGCTTACCGCTAGCTGGATCCTTCACCGATCCTGTCGTCGTACTGCCATTCACCCCGTAGAGCCAACCATCTGGTCCCCACTTGAGGCTGTTCATGACTGCATGCGTATCCTCGATACCAAAGCCCGAAAGCATGACCTCTGGCTCGCAATCCGGATTGGCATCGCCATCCGCATCTGGATAAAACAACAAATACGGAGGGTTCGTCACCCAGATCCCGCCTGCGCCGGCGACGCAGGAAGTCGCAATATTCAACCCGGTGATAACGTCGCGATGATGGTCATAGATCCCGTCACCCGTGGTGTCCTCGAAAACCGTAATCTTGTCAGCGCCCTTCACTCCATGAGGAGGCGGCTGCGGCATTTTGTCAAACTGGGCCCGAAGGTGGTTGTCATATTCAACGATCTTAAGCCCCGCGGGAAACTGATACTGCAGGTATTGAGTGACCCACATCCTCCCCTTTCCATCCCAACTGATGTGTAGAGGCTGCCCCACAATGGGCTCACTAGCGACGAGTTCGATCTCAAACCCTTCGCGAATGCGAAATCGTTTGAGAGCCTCTTCTGCTACCGTTGGTTCGGAACCATCCGCGAGAGTTCCTCGCCCTTCGTAATTCTTGATGACATCCGCGACTTGCTCGGTGCCGGCCACAGAGGGAGGCTGAGTGTCCTTTTCGTCTGCGAAAACGTCAACCGACCCATGGGCCAACAATCCAGAAACGAGCAGAACACTTAGGATTCTCGAATAATCAAAAAACTCCATTGGAGAGGATTGTGCCAGAACTAGTTTTGCTGACCACAAAAAACCCGGCGCGAACAAGTCCGCGTCGGGTCATTCAAAAAGTCTTTTAGATCAACTAAAACGGGATTTTGAATCCGGCACGAACCTGAGTGAAGTCGGGAAGAGTCTGGCCGACCCAGTTGTAGGAAAAATCGCCAAACAGTCCAACGCATCCCCAGCTCTCGAAGCGAACATCAACACCGCCACCGAGGTTCCAAAGAGCCTGTGAAGTTCCTGCGGAGAGAACGCCGACTCCACCAAAGACGTAGGGTGCCAGCGTGCTGCAGCACTCACCCCCGAGAGGCAAGCGGTAGACAGCATTGAATTTCCCGACTTGCTGAGAAACGCCTCCGCCATGTGCGGCATAGCTGGCCTCAAGACCGAAGTTGTGTCCGAAGAAATATCCAAGTGCAACACCTCCACCCAGGGAGTTCTCATTCACCCCCAGTTGAGTCTCCGGCCAGAAACCGGAGCCGAATGCACTGAACTCAAATCCTCCATCGTAACAGTAGCTTGGGCTGGTGACACGCTGCTCCACTTCGGAAGGTTTCGCGCCGTAAAACTTGTCCTTGTCAAAGCCCCATCCAGCTTGTGCCATGGTGCTGAACAAAAACGTCGTTGAGATGACCGTGAGGATAGCTTTCATGAAAAGTGCTTTGATGTTTCGAAACTACAGAGAAATTACGGTTCGACAAACATTTTTTTGCGCATCTCCGATTTCCCACATTGTACCATCTCCTTGCCAGAGAGTTCGCAACATCGACTGGATCGATGTTTAGAGGTCATTTTTTCAATTTCCCAATCGTTTCTCTATCCCGTAGAAGTATGACATGGAAGCGCCCAAGGATCCTGAAATCAGCCCGGACACACAACTCAATGAGTCCGACCAAGGTATCCTTTTTCGCGCTCTCGGATTGACAGGCGCTGACCGCTTTCAAGCGTTATCGATCAACCGGTCACCTGCAGAATGGACACGTTGGGCTGGCGGATGGCTCGGGGCAATCGGCGGAACCTTTTTCCTACTCGGGATCCTATTCTTCTTTGCTTCCAATTGGAGAGAGATGTCTCCCCCTCTGCGTCTTGGCGTTCTCCAAGCTTCAGTAGGAGCGTCAGTCATTGGAGCCTGCCTCCTCGGAATCCGCTCAGCGATCGGACGATGGCTACTTCTTTCCGCTACGGTCCTAACCGGTGTCCTCTTCGCAGTCTTCGGGCAGGTCTACCAAACCGGCGCAGACTCCTACGAAGTTTTCGCGCTCTGGGCTGCACTCTCTCTCATCTGGGTCATTCTCTCCCAGCACGCGCCTCTCTGGACCCTATGGATCGTAATTGCTCAAGCGGCACTCTCTCTTTGGGGCGGTCAAGTAATTGTCCCCGATGCCATCGTGCCTTGGGAGGGCGTCTTCATCCTTCTAGCGATATTCAACATCGCCTTTCTCGTAACCTGGGAAATGACCTCCACACGAGAGAATAGATCCTGGCTCCCGGGAGATTGGTTTCGAGTCCTTCTCGTAATCGTCGCTATGTTCTGGATCTCAGCGTGCCCATTCCGATGGATCTTTGACTTCTTTTCGAGTCGTGATCTGGGTGCCTTCGTTATCGGAGGCACTGTCTTCTGGCTCGCCGCGACCATTTTTGGGATCTACTTCTACCAATCAATCCGCCTCTCCATTGGCAGTTTGAGCGCCTGCCTCTTTTCTCTCGGAATCATTATCGTCTGTGCCGTTGCCCGAATACTTCTTGAAGTCAACGACAGTGATCCGGGGACATTCCTCCTCATCGGGCTCATCAGCGTGGGCGTGTTCTCCGGAATTGCGACCTGGATCATCAGGGTGACCCGAGCGCAGAATCCCCAATCCCTCCCGGCAGAAACAGATCCCGCCAACACTTCAAACGCATGACTATCAACGAACTTTTCTCCAAGGGACTGATTGAGACCTCACAACGAGGAGTTCAAATCCTTCACGACGCTCACAACAAGGAACCTGAAGCCCCTCTTTTAGCTCGGGTTGCGCTCGTCATTGGAGCGTGGCTTTCCGGTATTTTCCTCGCCTACTTTTTCGGACTTTTACTGGACGACACCTTTGATACCCCGCCGGTAGCGACAATCATTGGGGCAATTGTGGTTACTGGAAGCCTCTTCCTCTTTCGCAAAACGAAGCAACTGTTTTTCGAGCAGCTTGCTCTCGCGATCAATTTTGCAGGCACCGCACTTTTTCTCTATGGGGTTGTAGAATGGGTTTCTGAAATCGGAATGCGATCCAAAGAATTGACGGTTGCGCTCGTTGCCGTCTCGATTCTCTGCCCAATCGTCTTTCTCGTGTCCCGCAACCCAGTGCAGCAATTCATCTCGTTGTGTTGGGTTTTCGTACTGGGATGGATAAACGCTTTCGATGATCGAATTGCGACCATCCTTGTTGGAGTGTTCATCCTTGCTCTTGCCCTCTTCCTATGTTCGTGGCTGGGTCGACCGAACAGGTTTCTGAATCATTCAACAACCTACGCAGGGCTTATTGCGGTGATAACTACCCTCATTTTCGTTAGCTCAGATACAAGCCGATACAATGAGGATTTTCTGGCGACCGCATCGATTGGAATTCAAATCTCAATGGTTGTTGGATTGGCTGCAGGGCTTCTCATTGTGTTCCAAGGAAAGTCAAAAGGACGCCTCGCGGCCATTGGGATCCTGATCCTTTTCCTCGGTTTCATAACCTGGGCTGGCGCACCAGGGGTCGCCTTCGCGATTGGTCTCATGGCTCTGGCACACGCCATTGGCGATCGAGGCATTGCTCGTCTTGCCCCGCTCATGCTCACCGGATTCCTGATCTATTTCTACTACTACCTCGGTGTCCCACTCTTGACCAAATCGTTCTGGTTGATGGGGCTCGGAGCCGCGCTCCTCCTCGCCTGTGGACTTTCTTTTCGTATTCTTGCTCCCCGACTTTCTCGATGAAACCAATCATTTTTTCTGTCATCGCCCTCGTGAACCTAGTCCTCGTGGTGGGTGTCGTTCAGTCCCATGTCGCGGGCAAAGACGCTATCCTGGAAGATGGACGCACCGTATTCCTGCGTCTCGCCCCTCGCGATCCCCGATCCCTTATTCAAGGTGACTACATGGTGTTACGCCAAGAGATTTCACGGGAAGCCTCGAAGCTACCCGCCTCGTCTGAGGTTCCCACTCGCGGCGAGCTTGTTCTTAAAATTGACGAAAAAGAAATTGGCTCCGTCGATCGGTTCTCTGATGAACAAGACTTGCTTGAGAATGAACATCCGATTCGCTACCGACGAACTCGGAGTGGTTTCCGATTTGGGATTGAGTCCTTCTTTTTCCAGGAAGGTGACGCGAAGGCCTTCGTCTCCGCTCAATTTGCTGAAGTCAAAATATCTGACTCTGGCTCCATCGTCCTCGTTGGACTTTGTGACAAGGACCTCAAGAGGATTGACCCCAACGATCAGCCCTCCGACTGAAACGCGTTCGGAAGCCCGAGCTCGGGGAGAGCAACCGCCAATACCTGAATCAGCAGCGCTGCATTTTTATGATTCAGCCACTACTCCCCATTTTGCAGATCTTTGCAGATCTTTGCAGCTCATCGCGGCACATCCTATCATGGGTTTACCTTCCCGAATTCATCCGTGCATGAAAATCGCACTTCAATTGAATGAGAGAAAAGCAGATAAGCGAGCAGAAGTAGATTCACGCCGCGGAACATCCCGGCTAGTGTAACCTATGGGAGGAGACCAGAAAGTAGCAAGCCTCTCTGCATGAGTCTCTATTCTTATCCGCCTGCCCCATCTGCATGCCCTCAAATTCGTCATTTCATACTGAGTCCCCATCTGAAGAGAGGAATTCTGTGGGTCTTGGGTTGAGAGCGATTTTTTTGGCTCTCATCCTATTATCCGCTGTGGTTCTCTTCTGGCCGATTCAGCCTAAGACTGGTGCGCTCCGCGTTGCGGTCGCCAGCAATTTCGCCCCCACGGCCGAAAAGCTGGCCGAGCGGTTCCAAGCTAAAACGGGGACTCAGGTCTCTTTATCAACAGGGTCAACCGGAAAGCACTATGCTCAGATTATCTCGGGAGCGCCTCTCGATGTTTTCCTCGCTGCCGACCAGCGGCGTCCGGAAAGACTCGAGACTGAGGGAATAGTCGTGCCCGAAACGCGAATGACCTATGCGATTGGCAAGCTTGTACTCTACTCTCCCCTCTTGCAGAAAGAGGCAGATTTGAAGTCCGCACTGACGGCACCGCGGGTGGAGCATCTTGCCATCGCCAATCCCGCACTGGCACCCTATGGAAAGGCCGCTCAGGAAGCACTCGTTCATCTGAAGCTTTGGGATCCACTCTCCGGGCGAGTTGTCATGGGAGAGAACATTTCCCAGGTCTGGCACTTCCTCGAAACCGGAACTGCGCAAATCGGATTCGTCGCTCGCGCTCAGGTCGTGAGGCATGATCGAGGCGGTTCTCTTTGGGACATTCCCGAAGACTGGCATTCCCCCATTCTCCAGGATGCAGTCCTCCTAACCGACTCAGAAGCAGGCCGGGCCTTTCTACAGTTTCTCACATCTCCCGAAGCACAGGCACTTATTCGAACTGACGGTTATTCCGTTCCAGCCCATTCGTCCTCGACTCAAGACTAATTCATCTCTCGGGCCAACTACCTCGGGATCCGGCTTGCAAAACGACCTCCTCCTTTCAGAATATCGCAGTCCCCTTTTCATGCTTTTGGAATCAGATTTTACGGCCCTTCTACTGACGTTCCGTTTGGCAATTATCACAACGGGATTGCTTCTCTTGTTCGGCATCCCCTTTTCCTGGTGGCTCGCGCGTACGAAATGGCGTTTTCAGTTTGTCCTTGATGCGATCATCGCCCTTCCGCTCGTGCTTCCTCCCACCGTTCTCGGATTCTATCTTCTTGTCGTGTTTCGACCCGATGGACTAATCGGAAGCGGGATCGACGCACTAGGAGGAGAATCCCTCGTCTTTTCGTTCCCAGGTCTCGTCATCGGCTCGATGATCTATTCCCTTCCCTTTGTCCTTCAACCGATTCAAAACGCCTTTGCTGCGATCCCACGGGAACAGCTTGAAATTGCTTCTGCCCTCGGCGCCTCTCCTTTACGTCGCTTTTTCGGCATTGCCCTCCCTCTCGCCCGTCCTGGAATTCTAACCGGCACGGTTCTAGGTTTTGCACATACCTTGGGGGAGTTCGGCGTTGTCCTTATGATTGGTGGCAATATCTCTGGAGAAACACGCGTCGTCTCTATTGCCATCTACGATCACGTTGAGAGCTTGAACTACGCCGCAGCGCATCGCCTTTCGGCCATCCTATTGATTCTGTCATTTCTTCTCCTCCTTGGAATTTACGCGGGGCAGAAACGATGGCGACTATCAACAATTCGTTGACGAGAAGCGTATCGGACGGACAACTATCCGTGTCTCACACACTATGAAAAACCTCACCTTCATCTGCTCCATTCTTCTCATCATCACCGGCGCGATCGGCTACTTTGCATGGGAGGCGATCGGAGCCTCCAAGCAATCAGTCACAGCAGCGATTCCAGCATTCGTCGGAATTCTCATGCTGGTTGGTGCAATCATCGCCGGCAAAAATCACATGGCCGGAATGCATATCTCGGTTCTCTTTGCTTTGCTGGGCGGACTCGCTGGCCTCGGTCGACTGATCCCTTCAGCAATCAAAGGCTCTCTGGATTGGGGCGCTTCTTCAACGATGTTAATTCTTGTTATGACCATCATCTGTGTCGTATACACAATTCTTGCCGTGCGCTCATTTATCGCGGCCCGCAAAGCAAGGGGCTAACACCTTCTTCAGCAGGAACGATCTCCTTTGATTTTTCAGCCGACCCTTTGAAACGGGGGTCGGCTTTTTCATGCCCTAGCGAAAATCCGGGAAAAAGTGAAATTCGCAGTTGCTATTGATACTGTGTCGCAATATCACTATATCGTCATGGGAAATAGATCATCCTCCATCATTGGGATATGCCCCCTAGGTGTCTCGCTTCTCTCATTCGTTGCGATTCCTCTTCACGCTCAAGAGGTCGACGCTCCGTCAGTGTCCCCTACTTCAACATCCGCAACCGTGATCGATGATGAAACGAGCGAACTGGATGCCACAGTGGTAACTTCAACTCCGGCTCCTGTACGAGCCCCCGAACCGACCCAGACTGTCCGCCGCGCCACGACTGCTCGTCCTGTCGAGATTGAGGTCTACGATACGATCGAGCCCGAGATCATTTCGGGTGGAGCCGAGAATACAGTCGAGCTTACTGGATCTGGATTCTTTGTAACCGCCGGAGACATTCGAGATCAGAACTACGTAAACATTAACCGCGTCCTTGCGAAGGTGCCTGGTGTCTATGTTCGCGAAGAAGATGGAGCTGGTCTTTTCCCGAATATATCCATCCGAGGAGTCGATGGCACCCGCTCCGAGAAAATCACGATCATGGAGGATGGAATCCTTCAGGCGCCTGCCCCTTACTCGGCTCCAGCCGCCTACTACTCTCCCAATGTAGGCCGAATGGCCGGCGTCGAAGTTCTGAAAGGTTCCAGCCAGATTGCATTCGGCCCCCAAACCACCGGAGGAGTGATCAACTACCTTTCCACTCCGATCCCAGATCAGGAGCAGCTCTATTTACGCACAACCTACGGCAGCAATGCCACAGCCCTGATCCATTCTCACTATGGCAACAAGATTGAGACCCAGGCGGGAACGCTCGGCTATCTTGCCGAAATCTTCTACAAGCGATCCGATGGATTCCGCAACGTCGAGGGAGCTCCGGCTTTCGAAATTCCCAGCTCAAATGACACGGGATACAAAGTCGTCGAACCCATGATCAAGCTCTCCTGGGAGCCCGACACATTGATCAAGCAGAAGACGGAATTTAAATATGGCTCCTCTGATGTCGATGCCAACGAATCATACCTCGGACTGACCGAAGCGGATCTCGCAGCCGATCCCTATCGTCGATACGTCGGATCCTTTCTCGACAATATTCAGACCCAGCAGCATCGCACCTACTTGAAACACAGCATTGCTGCGACCGATGATCTCGATCTTCAGTTTGCGGCCTACTACAACCAGTTTGAGCGGGATTGGTTCAAAGTTCGTCGCGTAAACGGCGTTGCACTTCACACCACAGTAGGCCCGACAGGTCTGCCTGCCAATCTCGCCACCCTGCAAGGGCGCGCGCCTGGCGTTCTCGGATACCGCCACAATGCGCGGACCTATGAGTCCTATGGAGGTCAGTCCAATGCCAACTACCGCTTTGAACTCGGTGAAACGGACCACAATCTTGCTTTTGGAGTGCGCGAACACCGGGATAAGATTCGTCGATTCCAGGAGAATACGAATGTAACTCTCGCAGCAGGTGCCAACCCGGTAATCACCAATCTCGGCCCTGGAAGTGGCGGTAACCGTCTCCAGAAAGCCGATTCCACGGCTATCTGGTTGCAGGATTCGATCGAAACTGGTGCGCTGACCGTCACACCAGGAATTCGTCACGAGTCGGTTCGAATTCGCTACGCCGATTTCCAGAACAATGCGGCCAACATTCCAACTGCAGCCCAGAACGGTGACGTCGACTGGACCGTTCTAGCGATCGGATTCAACTACGACTTCAACGAAACGCATTCGATCTTCGGCGGAGTTCACCAGGGAATTGCGGTCCCATCTCCGAGAAACGTTCTCCGTGCCGGAGTGGAACCGGAGGAGAGCCTGGCCTACGAATTCGGATTTCGTCATCAAAGCGACAATCTCAACGCTGAGCTGGTTGGCTTTCTGACTGGGTTCGAGAATATCATCAGCACCTCTGCTGGCCTCGGACTCGGAAATGGCGCGACTGCAAACGCAGGAACAGCCAGCGTTCATGGATTCGAAGCACTCGTCAGCTACGACCCCTTTCAGGACAATGCTGTCCGGATGCCTACTTTCGTGAGTGTCACCTACACGGATGCGGTCCTGAATGAGGCGCTGCAAACTGGAGGTGGTGAAAACATCTACGGCGATGGAGCGGGCGGAGCCGGATTAGCCGGCGCGATGCTCCCTTATATCCCAAAGTGGAAAATCACTACTGGAGTAGGTCTTGAAAGCGAAAACTGGGGAATTGACCTCACCGCCAGCTACATCAGCGACACCATTGGAACCGCATTGAATGCCACTTCTCCGCAGAATTCCTCCCGCCAGGGACTCGTCGACGGTGGAACGATCGTGGACCTTTCAGGCTACTACCAGATCAACAACAAGGCACGCTTCATCGCAGGCGTTCACAATCTTTTTGAAGAGGTCATGGTCACGAGCCGCATTCCCGAAGGACCACGAGTGAATGCGCCTCGCGAGTTCTATGTAGGATTCGAATTGCTTCTCGAGGAAATGTAGATTCCGAGACGCCTTAAGTGATCTCCGCTTGTCGAATCACTTCCCTTCCCTATCCTGACGCACCGTATGTTGTTTAATTCTCGACTCGCCCAACTAACCAGAAGCCACGTCACTCTTTGTGGGATGATCGTGGCCATGGCTACTGCTGCAGGCAGAGCACAGGACGAACCGCAAGATCAACCGGAGGAAGAACCACAAATTTCAGAACCAACTGCTGCAGAGGTTCAGGAGCAACTGAAACAGTGGGTTCTCACTCGTCAGCTCATCAGTAAAGAGCGATCGAGCTGGGAAGAACAGAAGGAGACCTGGAAGAATCTCAACGAAATCCGAACTCAGGAAAGCACCCAGCTACAGGAGTTCACCTCCACGGCAAAAGCTCGAGTTCAGAAACTGAGCGAGAAACAGAAGTCTCTCAGTGACGAAAAGAAGGCATTGCGATCATGGAGAACTGAGGCCGTTGAAGAGGTCGTGTATTTGGAAACCTCCCTCATTCCTCTATTGCCTACTTTTCCAACCCCTCTGCGCCAAAGCCTTCGTGAGCCGCTCTCACGTTTGGAAGGAACCAAAGATGATGTCGAGAGAAGTGTTCAGGATCGAGCCCGAGATGTCATTGTCATCCTCCAGGCCTATCGAGAGTTTCACAACACAATCACCCTGAATCGCGAAGTTCTTCCCCTAGGAGATCAAGAGCGCGAAGTCGAAATCCTCTATCTCGGAATGTCCCGAGCCTGGTTTGTCGATGCTCAAAACAAAGTCAGCGGCAAAGGTCTTCCTTCGGCCGACGGATGGGTTTGGACTGAGGATCCTGCCCTCGCCTCCACCGTTCGCCGCGCGATTGCCATGCGGAAAAATGAGGCTCCTCCCGAGTTTCTCGAATTACCCCTCCAACTGAGAACGGAGGAGGCACCATGAAGATGTGGCTTCACGCCCTCTTCTTCGCTCTCTGCGTCCTCCCTCTTTCGGGACAGGACGAGGAGACTCCAGAAGCGATGCCAGAAGTAACTCTCGAAGCGGTTCAGGCCAGTGCTTCCTCCGACCTTCGCGAAGCACTCGATGAGCTGGCCGAATTGCGAGCGCAGATCGCGGCTGAGAAACCGGAACTGGCGCGTGAAACGAATCAGATCGCAGCTGACCTTCGTGAATTACGTCGCCAGGCTGATCTTGCCAAAACGGACCGCGAGGCAGCGGAGTCCGAACTGGATGCTGTCGAAAAGGAACTTGATAGCGTTCGGCAGGAACGTTCCTACATCGAAAGCCTTGTCCTCGATTTCGAAAATTCTTTTCTCTCGACGCGCTCTCGTGCTGAGTGGGAAGAGAACCCCGCCCAGGGAAAAACCAGCTGGGATAGTCTCACCCAAACCCTTGCGGAACTCGAATCTGTATCCTCGTTGAATGTCGCTGATGGCAAGGCACTCGGGACTGATGGAGTTCTTGTCGAAGGACGCTTTGTCGAATTGGGTCCAATTACCTGGTTCCTATCGAAAGAAGAAGAATTTGGCGGCCTCATCGTCCCAGATCCGACCCTTCGGCCAACGGTCTTAACCAGTTCGGCAAACCCAGAGAAGATCGCCGCACTTCTCGCTGGAGACGAAGTTCCCCTACCTTTCGACCCCACTCTTGGCGATGCCATCGCGATGGCGGAAACCCAATCGACTCTTCTTGAGCACATCCAACAAGGTGGGTTCTGGATCATTCCCATTCTCCTCCTCGCGGCAATCGCTCTCGCCGCCGCTCTCGCCAAATGGTTCCAGCTCTCTCGAATCCGCGCTCTGTCCGCCGCGACGGTAGCCCAAGCAATTGAGAAACTGAACGAAAAGAAGTACGAAGAAGTTCTCACGGAAAGCAAATCGCTCAGACACCCTGCTGGCAAAATACTCAAACGGTGTGCCGAGCTCGTGGGCAACACTCCCGCCTTGCAGAGGGATGACCTCGAGGAAGCACTGTTTGAAATCTTTCTAGAGGCGCAGCCTCGCCTGCAGAAAGGACTTCCACTCATCGCAATCGCCTCGGCCACCGCTCCGCTGCTTGGACTTCTCGGAACCGTAACGGGGATGATCGAAACATTCCGCCTCATCAATCTCTTTGGAACCGGAGATGCGAAAACACTGGCCTCTGGAATCTCCGAAGCGCTCGTAACAACGGAATTTGGACTCATCGTCGCTATTCCGGCTCTCATCCTGCATGCCCTCCTCTCTCGGAAAATCCAGGGGATCAAATCGCAGATGGAAATGACCAGCCTTGCACTTCTCAATGGAGTTCAACTTCCCTCGGGTAAATCGAGTTCATGAACCTTTCATCACTACTCCATGAAATCGTTCTTCTCCTTCATGCAGGAGGCTGGGTATTTGTTGCGCTCCTCGTCCTCACTTTTGGAATCGCGTTTGCACTACTCTCCCTATGGAATGCTACTCGCTTGCCGGACGCGCCACTTCTTACCCCGAAAGAGTGGACCTCACTCCTTCTCACCAAATCAGGTGTCGATGCCTCAAGATCTCAGATTCGTAATCAGCTTTCCGCCTATTCAGATCCAGAACGAGCTCTTCAGGAAATCGGACAACGGCTCTTTTCGAAAACACGCCGCCGCCTTCCTTTTGTCTTCATACTAATCAGCGCGGCTCCCCTGATCGGACTCCTCGGGACCGTTTCCGGGATGTTCTCCACCTTTCAAGGTATGGCAGGAACGACCATTGCCTCGCCCATCGATGTGATCTCTGACGGCATTTCTGAAGCACTCATCACTACTCAAACAGGATTGATTATAGGAGTTCCGACCTTCATAGTCTGTGCCTGGTTGCGGAGTCGACACGAAGAACTCGAAATCCGATTTCAACAACTTGCCTCTGAACTGCTTCAACCTGAGGCCTCCTGACCGAACACATGGCAAAACGATTCCAGAGATTCGGAGAACCCAATTCCGAAACCAATAGCGAGATCAATATCTCGCCGCTGATTGACGTGGTTTTTATTCTCCTGATCTTCTTTATCGTGACGACCGTTTTTGTCGAAGAGACCGGAGTGGAGGTCAACAAACCACAAGCGGCATCCCAGCAGGATCTCGACAAGAACTCTATCCTCATTGGAATCACTCCTTCGGGTGGAGTCTTTTACGGCGGTCGCGAAGTCGGTGTCGGTGGAGTTCGCACCATTGTCAAACAGCTGCTTCGGCAGGATGAAAAACCGGTCATTATCCAGGCCGATCAGGACACTCCTACGGGAACCACAACCAGAGTTCTCGACGAAGCCAAACTGGCTGGGGCCGCGCAGGTTTTTGTCTCCACAGTCAACGAGTAGAGGTTGCCCATGAAATCCGTTTTTCCATTCTCGATTCTCATTCGAACCATCGGGGCTCTTCTCCTCACTGTGCTTCTTCTCGCTTTTCTTGCAGGGCTTCGTATCGCGCAACGTCCTGAGGCTCCTCAACTGACCCTGAGAACGATGGAGAACATTCGACCCGTCAGCCTTCCCGCGCCTCCTCCACCACCGGAGAAATCGGCGCCGCCTCCAACTGCGAGCCCGGAGCTGCCCGAGCTGGATCTCGATTGGGACCCCGTTGCCCCGGCAATACCGGCGAAAACGCCTCAAGAACTCAAGCTGTCCCTCCCCTCGACTGAATTCGCAAGCCGGACGGAAATGCCTCGCGCCACGATGGAGTTCGCCGCCAGTGATCTCGATTCCCAACCGCGACTGGTCAACCGCCCTGTCGTCACGTTTCCCGCCGCCCTTCAGGAGCGGGGAATTATCGAAGGAAAAGTTGTTTTAGAAGTGCTGATCAGCTCAACAGGCAACGTCGACGTCCGCCGAGTTCTCGAAACGAGTCATTCGGAGCTCACCAAGATGGGTGAATCCTTTGCTTCTCGATCCAAGTTCACGCCGCCAAAAAAGGACGGCCGTCCCGTAAATGCTTTTTTCCGCTGGCCCCTGATCCTGAGATTGTGATGCGCTATTTTTACTTTCTGATTGGAAGCCTGGCGATCTGCGCTGCCGCAGATGATTTGGTGCCTTCACCGCTACCGATTGATCCCCTTTGGGAAAGCGCCTCCTTTCGCAAAAGCGTGACCGGAAGCTATGGGATTGATTCGCGTATCGAACCCCGAATCACAACCGACGAAGAATTCTATCTCGATGCCGCAGCCAAGTTGATGGCGAATCAGGATCGGTCCAAGGCCATCGCCACGCTAACAGAATCATCCCTGCTTTCAGAAAGTCCGGCGATGCAGTTCATGCTCGGCTCTCTTCTTTTTGAAGAAGGCGAATTGGAGGAGGCGGCGCCCCAATTCGAGAATGCGCTCAAAGCGTTTCCTAACTTCCGAGATGCGCATCGCAATCTGGCGATCGTGAGGGTTCAGTTGGAGGAATGGGAGAAAGCCAAAGGCCATCTCATCCGCGCTATGGAACTGGGATCTCGTGAAGCAGTAACGATGGGCTTGCTTGGCTATTGCCACTCTGTTGCTGGCCATCACCAGGCCGCTCTCGATGCCTATCGAGTTGCTGCATTATCCTCACCCGAAGAACGGCAATGGCGTCTCGGTCAGGCGCAGGCGTTACAGGCGCTAGGTGAAGGAGAGAAAACCATCCAGATCTATGGCGAGATTCTTGCCGACCATCCGGCCGATTGGTCCCTGTGGCTCAATAGAGCCGACGGACTTATGGCACAGGACCGCCCGATCGAAGCGATTGCTCATCTAGAGGCTAGCCGCCGAGCCGGCGCACTCTCGGCAGAAGGCCTCCTATCACTCGGCCATCTTTTTCTCCAGAACGACCTCCCACCGCTGGCTCTCGCACGATACGACGAAGCCTTTTTTCATCCCTCCCCACCCTCGCCGGCAAAACGAATCGAAACGCTCGAGTATCTGACCCAGTTGGAGCTATTTTCAGAAGCTCAGGCTTTGATCACAGAACACACTGACCTCTTCTCAGAGACAGGGTCTGAACCAATACTCGAAGGCCGCTGGTCACGAGTTGGTAGTCTTGTCGAAATCAAAGTCGGTGACGCGAAGAATGGAGCCGCGCAACTGGAGTCATGGCTTGCCAAAGAACCGATGGATGGGCAAGCCCTGCTTCTTCTGGGACAATATCGCGAAGGCACTGGTGAACGAGAAGTCGCGGAAATGCTCTACGAGCAGGCCACAGGAATTCCCGAATCCGCTGCAAAAGCCCACCGGGCATGGGGAAGCCTTCTTCTCGCAAAAAAAGATCACAAAGCTGCCATTGAGCAGTGGGAAAAATCGCTGACGATCGAGGATAATCCCTCTCTCAAGGAATATCTCGAAGCGGTTCGCGAGTGGGTTGACTGAAATCCTCCTGCAACGCAGCGAAATCGCCCATTCTATGCATCCGAATTGACTTTCACCTATCGGATCTCCAAACTCAACAGGTTATGGTCAGTCATCAAACCCCGTTGAACCCTCTTTCTTCTCGACTCTTTTTCGGCCTCCTTCTTTTCGCCCTGCTTCACTTACCGGCGCGAGACACGTTCGCTGGGAAAGCTGAGAAAAAGATTCATCGAGGAGTTCATTTCTGGGTCTACACCTACGAACCAGAAAAAGAGATTCTCGAGCTTCATCTTGCCGACAAGGTTGGCGAGCCGAATCTCTTTCCCACCGTTGCTGAGAAGGTCGAGGCAGAAGGAAAGAAGCTGCTCTTTGCCACCAACTCCGGCATCTTCGAGGGGAACTATCGGCCGACCGGATTGCACATCAGCAAGGGCAAAACGATTACCAAGCTGAACCTCGAAACCTTTGTGAAGGAACGTGAGGGACAGTTCACTCCGAACTTTTTTCTCAAACCCAACGCCGTCTTCTCAATCGACAGGAATGGTAAAGCATCGATTATCGAATCCTCCCGGTTCGCAGCCTCGAAAATTCAGCCCGAGATTGCCACTCAGTCGGGCCCACTTCTCGCGGCTGGAGGCAAGATCCATCCAATTCTCACTCCAGACTCGACCAGCACCCGCTATCGAAACGGAGTCGGATTGCGCAAGGACGGGACGGTCGTTTTCGCCTGCTCCGTTCTCGAACCAGATATCGGAATGAGTAACCTCTATCGCTTCGCTGAGTTCTTCCGGGACCAACTCGACTGTCCCGATGTTCTCTATCTCGACGGTGATATTTCCTACACTTACATCGACGGAAGAACAGATCCGATTGAGAAGACCAATTTCTTTGCTGGCATCTTCACAATCACAGCTCGCGCTCCTGAGAAGCCATGACTCGTATCGCAATCGTTCTTTCTTTTCTTTTCTGCCTCTCTCTTTCCGCCGAGAATAAGAAACCTCCCAATATTCTCCTGATCGTTTCCGACGACATGGGATACAACGATCTCGGAATCCTGGGTAATGGGATCCTCACGCCGAATCTCGATCGGCTCGCCAAGGAAGGCACCCGTCTGACGAATTTCTACGTCGCCTGGCCGGCTTGCACCCCCAGTCGTTCGGCCCTTCTGACGGGACGTTATCCTCAGCGGAACGGAATCTACGATATGATCCGGAACGAAGCACCGGACTACGGCTATCGTTATCCGCCAGCAGAATATGAGGTCAGCTTCGAGCGCATAGGGGGAATGGACCTTCGCGAGAAAGTCATCCCCCAACTTCTTCCGAGCTCCTACACTTCGGGAATCTATGGGAAGTGGGACCTGGGAACCCTCAGGAGATTTCTTCCTACTTCTCGCGGATTCGATGACTTCTACGGCTTCGTAAACACCGGTGTCGACTACTACACTCACGAGCGCTACGGCGTGCCGAGCATGTATCGCAATCTCGATCCAACCCTGGAAGACAATGGCACCTATTGCACCTATCTCTTCGAGCGCGAGGCAATTCAATTTCTCGAAGAGGAAGCTGGAAGGAAGCCCTTCTTTCTCTACGTCCCGTTTAACGCGCCTCATAATTCTTCAGCGCTAGAGCCCGAGATCCGAACCAGTGTGCAAGCGCCGGAGGAATTCCAAAAGCTCTATCCCGAAGTGAATCTAGAATACCGGGATGTCGAGAATTACCGCTACGGAGGCCCCGCTCGAGTTGTCACTCCCGAAGCACGTCGACGTGACTATCGTGCTGCCGTGACCTGCATGGATGCTTCGATCGGCAAGATGCTTGCTCTACTCGACGAGAAAGGAATCGCCGACAACACCATCGTAGTCTTCTTCTCGGACAACGGTGGATCGGGTGGAGCCGACAACACGCCCTTGCGAGGGCGAAAGTCACAAATGTGGGAAGGTGGAATCCGAGTTCCCTGTCTTGTGCGATGGACTGATGGAGATATTCCTGCAGGCCAGGTAAATGGCGCGTTCCTCTCCAGCCTCGAGTTGGTCCCCAGTTTTGTCGAGGCTACCGGTGCAGAACTTCCCGCTGATCTCGCTCTCGACGGATTCAATTGGTGGCCAACGCTCCGAAGCGAAACAGAATCGCCAAGAACCAACATGTTCTGGAGACGACGCGATCAGTTCGCTGCCCGGGTCGGAGACTGGAAATGGACGGTGATGGGAGAAAAGCAGCAGGGTCTTTTCAACCTTGTGGAGGATATCGCAGAAGCGAACGACCTTTCCAAAAGCAATCCGGATAAGCTCAAAGAAATGCAGGAGGCTTTTGCCCAATGGGAGAAGACAATGGAAGAAGCCGAACCGCGTGGTCCGTTTCGGAATTTTTAGAAGCGAGCACCGACCAGATCATTCTTTCGGTTTCTCAGTAGCGCTACAGCACAACTACTCATCACCAACTTCCTCGGGCAGGTCTGGAATTTCCTCCTGCTTACTGCTCATGCGGAAACCGGGCAACCCACTCTTCGAGACTGCCCCATCGGCATCCACCTCGGCGGGTGGTTCTTCCGGAGTCGCCTCCTCTTTCAGCTCTACACTCGAAGCACTAACAGGCGGGACTGTTCCTCCCGGAAACAAAGTCCCCTCCCTCAATATCAAATCGCCATCGCCGGGAAGGTCGGCAGCTTTTACGAACTCGGTCGTCCCCCACTCTACCCCATCTCCGACAAAGGGAGAAGGGCGAGTTTGCTGTCGAAAATTGATCTGAGAATCGAGCCACGTCAGACTGTCGTGGAGCAGCAGATACTGACTGTCGACTGCTTCGCGAAACTCTTCCGGCTTTTCGAAAATGATCTCATCAAGGAGCACCTTGGCGATATCGAGGGTGTTGAGTGATTCGACATACTGATTCGAAAATCGCAGCCGCATTCCCTCTTCATAAGAGTCAATGAAATCGAGATACTTCTGCATGATTTCCTGCTCGCCCGGCTGAAGTTTCTCCTGCGCCTCGGCGATCTCCTCCTCCAGCAAATCGAGGCGGTAACTGACCATCTCTTCTTCGAACTCCGGATGATTGGTCTTCAAGAGAGCCAACTGCCGATGCGATTCAATAAAACTCCCTAAAGCAAGGGGCCACTGCTCTGCCTCACTCAACCGCGTTCCGGTTTGGAGCCAACCATAGACTTTCACCCATAGATCACCGGGAGCCGTTTCCTCGGATTTCAGTGGTGTCATCATCGCCCATCCCCCCAAAAGGGTAAGAACGGTCATGGTCAGAAGGCTTCGCATGCGCCAGCTACCATCAACTCTCCATCTCTCGAATCAAGACCTCGACTTTACGTAATAGGAAGGAGCCTTCCCCTTGACCGGCACGATAGCCGGAACGGATCACCTCCCTAACGATCCCCGGATGAAACGGCCGCTCACCGTATTCTCGCGTTCCCCACCCCTTTTTCCCGAGGATCTGGACCTCCTTCCGGTGCTTGAGAGTCAGTTCGGTCCCAGGCTCCAGGGAGAATTCCGCGACACCATTCGCCTCAAGAATCGCGATAATCTTTTTCGAAAATTGTTCTAAATCAGACACGACCTCACGAAGCTTTCTGGATCGACGATACCCTTTCGTAATCGTTTCGAGAAACTCGATCTGATTCACAAGCGAAAGCAAAATCTGTTTTTCGCGACCTTTCGCAATGACCATGGACTCAAAACGTTCCGGCATCTCGATCTGCACGCCACTGCGACTCAGCCCCTGCGCTCTGCGAACCTCGAAGTCGACTCTTTCGCGGAGGCCGCGGACGTCTTCGGTAAGCGAAGCGACTTCACTGCTCTTTTCGGCCGACTCCCGGCTTAGCTCTTTGATCTCAGACTGGAGGGTAACGACATTCTCCTCCAACTCAAGTTGAACCCTCTTCCCGAACTTCTCCCAGATGGGTTCGACCTCGTCGAGCTCCTCACGAATCGCAATACGCAATGCTTCAGCCTCTGCAAAACAGGCTTCAACTGAGTCCATGTTTTCGACGCCAGCGAGCGCGGCCTCGATCTTCCAGAACTCCCAATCACGATGAAGCTGCCCAACAAAGCTGCGAAATCTTGCGAGGAATTCATCAAGGGTCGCCCGAGTAGTCGTAGCGAGATTGTTTGAATCCTGTAATTGGGAGGCGGTTTCACCAAGGCTCTCCTTCAGGTTTTCGTAGGTATTCTGCCATTGCACGCAATCCGCTTCGAGAGCCAAAACTCGGTTCTCCGTCGACTCAAGTTGCCGACTCTGTCGATCTGCTTCAAAACGAAGCGTCGCAATCATCTTGTCACGCTCGAGGATCGCTGCATCTCGCTCCTGCAATTGAGCCCGCAACTTGTCCTGCGTTTCGGTGAGTGACTCAGTTTCTCGTAAACGCTGGGCGGATTCTGCCTCCTTCTTCTCGCGAAGTGCTTTCTCCGAAGCCGCTTCCTCGCAAACCTTCCCCCGTAAAGTCGCCAACTCATCGACTCTTGAATGAAGCAAGACTACTTCTTCCTTTGATTCCTGCAAGGATTGATCGGACCGCTTGAGCTGCTCGGTCAAGGCCGCAACTTCAGCTTGGAGTTCTTGATTCTCCGCTTCTGTGGTTCCTCGCGTTCGCTGCTCTTCCTGGAGGGAACGATTAGTCTCCGCCTGAGCATCGTTGATCGATTTCAGCTCAGGCTGCATCGATTGGTTGATTGCTTCGACACCCTCGCGAACTCGATGCTCCTGATCCAAATTGGAATCATCCTTTTCGAGCTCGGACTTGAGACCCGCCATCTGAAGATCTTTCTCCTCAAGGTGGCCTCCGAGACTACTTACCCGAGCGTCCTTCTCCGCGAATTCCCTCTGCAGCGTCTCCAGCAGTTCCGAGTCCACCAAATTGTCCTCGGCCCTAGCCGCGACTTCAGGCTCAGCAACAACCCCATCTTCTGATTCCACGAGTCGATAAGCGAGGTAGGCAAACTTGACCACGTCACCCGGCTGAATGTCTTTTCTTGTGATCCGAACTCCGTTCACAAAAGTACCATTCCTCGAATTACAATCGATCAACTCTACGCTGTTTACATCGGAGGTATCGAGCCGCGCATGACTTTCAGAAATCGAGGTGTGATTGAGCAAAAAGTCATTCCCATCGGCACGTCCGATACTCATCACGACCGGACCATCCGGAACCGGGATCGTGTCAGCAGCAGTTGTCTCTCTGTTAAGAGCCTGGAAAAATAATGACATACTCGGCCACTCGGGCGGAATTTTACACTGTTACATGCACCTTGAACCCAGTGCCAGCAACGCAAATTCGTCCCGAAAATTTTGCAGTTTGATTGTAACCCTACACGGCTCTGGAACTGCACGAATTTTTCGTACGTGCACAAGGGATTGACGCTTTCCTTACTTGCTGGCAGCATCCTCTTGAAAGTATGAAGACCTCTGAAAACCCCTCGCCCTCACGCCGCCAAGCTATTAAAACCACTGCAGGAGCTGCTGCTCTGGCGGGCGTCGCTATCCCTCACGTTCATGCTCAAGTGAACGAACAGGTGAAAATCTCACTGATCGGATGTGGCGGGCGCGGCACTGGCGCTGTAAAAAATGCCATGTCGGTCTCGGGGACGCTAGGTCCACTCAAGCTTCATGCGATGGCGGATGTCTTCGATGATAAGATGAACCGCTCCTACGAGACTCTTAAGAAGGATCCCGTTGTTGGTGATCATGTCGAAGTGCCTGAGGAGCGACGCTTTATTGGTTTCGATGGTTACAAGAAAGCCATGGATGCGATGAGCCCAGGTGATATTGCGATCCTCACGACTCCACTGGCCTTCCGTTGGCCAATGTTTGAATACGCCGTAGAAAAGGGGCTCAACGTGTTCATGGAGAAACCTTTATCTGCTGACGGATTTGGATCTAGAAAGCTTCTCGAGATCAATGAGAAGGCCAAGGAAAAGAATCTAAAAGTGGGAGTCGGCCTGATGTGCCGTCATTGCAAATCACGGAACGAATTGAAGAAGCGGATCGACGATGGTGCCATTGGCGACATCACCTTCATGCGATCTTACCGGATGCAAGGGCCTATCGGAAGCTGCTTCACGCCGAAGAACGAGACGAATCAAAGCGAACTCATGTATCAGATTCGCAACTTTCACTCTTTCCTCTGGCTCAGCGGAGGGGCATTTAGCGACTTCTTTATTCACGGAATCGATGAGATGTGCATGATGAAGAATGCATTCCCAATAGAGGCAAAGGCGACCGGAGGACGTCACTACAAAACCCTCGAGCGCAACGGCAAAGAATTGGAGGCTGTCGATCAGAACTTCGACAGCTACGGCGTCGAATACACCTTTGCCGACGGAGCCAAGGCCCTGTTTGACGGACGAAACATGCCGGGCTGTAATCAGGAATTTGCCGCTTACGCACACGGAACCAAGGGTTCAGCCGTTATTTCGACCTCCAGCCACGTTCCTGCCCGCTCCCGGATCTACTCCGACCAGAACATCGAAAAGAATTGGAGAGCGTCGCCGGAAAATCTCGTCTGGGGCTTTCCGACTGGACCGCGCGGAGTCAGCCTTGAAGGAAACCCCTACGATATCGAGTGGGAACTCCTGATCGATGCGATCCGAAACAACAAAGAACACAACGAAGTGGACCGCGGGGTAGCTGCAAGTGTGACAACATCAATGGGTCGTATGGCGGCACATACCGGACAAGTCGTCACCTACGACCAGATGCTCAAAAGCGAGCACGTCATGGCACCCAACGTAAAGGACCTTGTCCTGAACGGAGAGTCACCTCTCATGCCAGACGAGGACGGGAGCTACGCGAAACCAGAGCCAGGTGTGAAGAAGGATCGGGAGTACTAAGATCCACAGGGCCTAGTCTGACCGAGACCAGCAAAGACGCAAATCTCACCCACAGTAGACTTCAGGCGTTGCCTTTGCCTGCTGTAGAAAATTTTCTGCACAGAGAGCTCACTCAGCCTCCCTGATCGCCTCGCCCGTTTCTTCCGCCACCTCTTCGGCGGCTTTTCCGATCTCTTCCATGGCTGCTCAGACCCATTCGATGGCGTTTTCTGAGACGCCTGAGAGGAGCGAGATTATCCCAATTGCTTCGCTTACGAGACTGCTATGAAAGCTAGCGCGGTTCTTCGAGTCGACTTCATTCGGACCCGTTATCCCGCTATTAAAAGAGCCGAGCCCCATCAAAACGGGGCTCAGCTCTTTTAATAGCGGACAGAGTGGGATTCGAACCCACGGTAGAGTTACCCCTACACACGCTTTCCAAGCGTGCTCCTTAAACCGCTCAGACATCTGTCCTTCGTCGCAGAAGTTGCGAGCGCATACTTTCCTACCAATTTCTCCGATCGCAAGAGTTTTCTTGGATGTCGGATTCACCCCCGCGGTTGCTCCTGAGAAGGGAGAGACTCAACAAAGACACTCTCGGCAACCTGAATCCCCAATTGAATACGCTCTCCACCCTTTTGCGAAATCTCAAGAACCCCACCAGCCCGGTTGGGAAGCGAAAGATGAAACTCCTGCCCTATGGTGAGCCCCTTTTCATCCAGCCATCCAAGAAGTGCCGAATCCTCATCGGAAACACGAACGACCCGGTAGGCCCCACCCTCTACCTCTGCAAGAGGAGCCGATTCAATTGAAACTATATTTCCCTCCGCATCCGGAATGGGATCCCCGTGAGGATCCCGGGTCGGGCGACCCAGCATTTCATCAATGCGATCGAGAAGACGGTCCGAGACTACATGCTCGAGATCTTCTGCCTCATCATGAACCTCGGACCAGTCAAAACCCATGACCTGAACCAGAAAAAGTTCGATCAGTCGATGCCTACGGACAACCCTCAATGCAGCGGATTCTCCCATCGGAGTTAAATGAAGCCCCTTCCGTGGGCGGTAATCGACATACCCCTCGTCAGAAAGATGCCGCATCATCGTAGTTACCGTTCCCGGTGTCAGTGAAAGATCACGGGCAACCTCACCTACAGCGGTAGAACCACCCAATCGCTGCAGCCGTAAAATCGACTTCAGATAATCCTCTACAGTACTTGTCACCATCTAGCTTGAATACTCTATAATAAAAACAATGAGCATTCAATCTTTTTATCTTGATAACTCAAGTTGCGTGCGTATAAATCTTCTCCATGATGAGATTCAGAAGCATTACTCGTAATCTTCTTCCTGTCCTGCTTTTGCTGGGACTTACCTCTTGCGGCCCGGAAAAAACTTCCGTCGCAGGCGGCAAAATTCAGATAATTGCGACCGTTGGAGTGATTGCAGACATCGTACGAGAAGTTGCTGGAGACAAAGCTAATGTCGAAGGCATCATCGGAGAAGGAGTCGACCCCCACCTCTACAAACCTACGTCGGTCGATATAAAAGCGTTTCAGGCTGCCGACATAGTTTTCTACAACGGCCTGATGCTGGAAGGAAAAATGAGCGATGTCCTCGTAAGACTCGCACGAGGTGGAAAGCCTGTCTATGCAGTGACGGATGAGATCCTCGAGCAGAATGACTACATCCTCACGAATGAGGAGGAGCACTATGACCCTCACGTATGGATGGATGTCTCGGGCTGGATCCGTGCTGTCAACGTTGTTGCCGGAGCCCTCAGCGAATACGATCCGGAAAACAAGGAGCACTATGAGGGCAATGCATTTGCTTACAATCGGGAACTCGATGATCTAGATGCCTATGCAATTGAGCGAATCGCAACCATCCCGGAAAATCAGCGGGTTCTAGTGACAGCCCATGATGCATTCAGTTACATGGCTCGTGCTTACGGACTCGAGGTAAGAGGAATTCAAGGACTTAGCACCGAATCAGAGGCAGGAGTCAAGGACATCGAAGACTTGGTTACCTTTCTCGCGGAAAACAAGATCCCTGCCGTTTTTGTCGAAAGTTCGGTTTCTGACAAGAATGTTAGAGCGCTGGTCGAAGGCACTTCCGCAAAAGGGCACTCCGTAATAATCGGCGGTGAACTTTTTTCAGACGCAATGGGTCCTGCGGGCACCTACCGTGGCACTTACATTGGGATGATTGATCACAATGTAACGACGATCACTCGAGCACTCGGAGGCCAAGCCCCAGCCGGGGGCCTCCGAGGCAAGCTGGGAACCCACTCCCACCCTGAATAGCATTCGAGTTCAAACTCGTAATTTGACGGTATTCAAGCACGCTCGGCTGGAGAATGTGGAATCAAAAAGAGAAGTTGATTACTAACCCACTCCTTGCTTCCCTGATTTAGCCCTAGTTGAACACCCGCCTTCCCTTCTGCTCATTATGAGAACTCTCGCCTTCGCTCTTGTTCTTTTTTTCGCCGTGTTTGCTGGGACCGTGCCAGTCCAGTCCGAGGATCAAGACTTTCCGGAAACATCTTCTCCAGTGAAGCTGATACCAGAAGAAACGAATACTTCGGTTCATACCTGGGCCAACTATCTCTTCGACTACTTCTACAACACTCAGGGTGGGCTTCATACCGGTGACTCGGCAATGGGACTTTTCGACTTCGGTGCTGAAATCAATCTCGAAGACGCACTTGGTTGGGAGGGAGCGACATTTGTGATCAGCGTAATAGGTGGTCACGGGAGTGACTTGAGCGCTCGGTATGTCGGAGACTTCGGTATTGTCAGCAACCTCTACACAGATACCAACTCCAACATTTACCATCTATACTTCCAGCAGGAAGTAGGCACAGGTGATTCCTTCTTTCGAATCGGACAATTTGCGATCGACGACGATTTCATGGTTTCGGATGCCTCGTCCCTTTTCATCAGCTCTCCGCTAGCTCCATTTAACACCCAGTCTGGTAATATGCCGGGCCCTATTTTCCCTTTAACTGCGCCCGGCGCGCTGTATCATTACGCGCCTTCCAGTGATTGGTATTGGACGACTGGAGTTTATGTAGGAAATACAGAATCTGCGGGTCCTCGCAACCGTGGATTCGAATGGATCTGGGGTGGTTCAGCGGGTTGGTCAATTTTCTCAGAGGCAGGATATGTTTACGCTGAGGACGGTGGAATCGCCAGGGTCGGCGGCTACTGGCATACTGGTGATGTGACCAACTTTGCAGATGGAGCCACCGAGAATAGGATCGGTTCCTTCTATGCTATTCTCGACCACCCTCTGATCGCCGGATCAAAAAACGCCCCCTCTCTAAACGCTTTCGTCCGCGGCTCCATCGCTGGAGAGAAAAACCGAGTCACGGCAACAAGCCAGGTCGATGCCGGGCTGGTTTCACGTGAATTATTCCTGCCAGAAGACGCCGCAGGAATCTCTGTATCGCACACCGCATTCGGTGACGCCTATCTTCTTGCCAATCCCGGAATGACATCGGGAGAGACCGTGGTTGAAGCCACCTACCAAATTCAGGTGAACGAAAATTTCGTGATCCAGCCCGACGTTCAATATGTCGTCAATCCCCATGGAAGCGGGCGTGATGCTTTTGTCGTAGGAGTGCGTGGCGAGATCTGATTATAGGCTGCTGGCAGATCCCAAAGATCGCCGACGCCGCTCTTTATTCAAATGAACCAGATGTTCAAAAAACTCTCCCCGAAAGGAGACGCCGCCGGTGAAGACCTCTCCTTTCATCCGAAAGATGTTCCTCTAGCGATCCACGATCTTACTGTTGCCTACCACCGCAAGCCGGTGCTCTGGGATATCGATCTCGACATTCCCGAAGGAAAGTTGGTGGGCGTAGTAGGCCCGAATGGTGCAGGCAAGAGCACCCTCATCAAGGCCTGTCTCGATCTGATACCAAGGGCCTCCGGCGAAATCGGAATCTACGGTAAGCCATACAAAGAACAGCGACACCTTGTAGCCTACGTACCCCAACGAGAAAGCGTTGACTGGGACTTTCCCGTCAGCGCCCTTGATGTAGTCGCGATGGGCGCCTATCGTCGTCTCGGGTGGTTTCGCCGAGTCAATAAGAAGGAAGCAGAAAAAGCTCACGAGTGCCTGAGCCAGGTTGGCATTGACCATCTTGCTGAGCGACAAATCAGCCAACTCTCGGGTGGGCAGCAGCAACGAGTCTTCCTTGCCCGCGCTCTGATGCAGGACGCCGAACTTTACTTAATGGACGAGCCTTTTGCTTCTGTCGATGCAGCAACCGAAGAGGCGATCGTCTCGCTTCTGCGCAGTCTCATTGAGAAGGGCAAGACCTGCCTTGTCGTGCATCATGACCTCGCTACCGTAACAACCTATTTCGATTGGCTCGTACTTCTCAACATGAGAGTCGTAGCTGCAGGCCCTTCTGATACAACGTTCACACGGGAAAACCTTCAAAAAACTTATGGAGGCAAGTTGAGCCTTCTTGAAAAAGCGGCAGAAGCGCTTCGTAATACGATCGACTAAAGGCCATGCCGGAGTGGAAAGACATCATTGAGGTCGTTCTACTACAGAACTACAACACTCGCCTCGTTGTGCTCAGCACAACGATGCTAGGCATCGCGGCTGGCCTGATTGGCTCCTTTCTCCTCCTTCGGAAGCGCTCTCTCATGGGTGATGCGTTATCCCACGCAACGCTTCCAGGTGTCGCGATTGCATTCGCGATCATGGTTAGCCTTGGCGGCACGGGAAAGTCACTTCTCGGACTTCTTCTCGGCGCCGCCCTTTCAGGAATTGCAGGCCTCTTCATGATGCTTTTGATTCGGAGAACGACGCGACTTCGCGATGATGTCGCTATGGGTTTCGTGCTCAGCGTCTTTTTTGGAGTAGGAGTCGCAAGCCTTCAGATGGTTCAAGGGCTGCCAGGAGCAAGCGCTGCCGGACTCGAATCCTTCATCTATGGAAAGACAGCGTCCATGGTGCAGTCGGATTTCTTCCTCATTTCGATTGTGGCAGGGATCGCTTCACTTGTTTCGTTGCTCTTTCTCAAAGAATTTCTTCTTCTCTGTTTCGACGATGGCTATGCCGGGTCGCAAGGCTGGCCGACCTTCGCTCTAGATATTCTTCTTCTCGCACTCGTCACCGCAGTGACTGTAATTGGACTTCAAGCGGTCGGGCTGATTCTCATCATCGCTTTTTTGATCACGCCTGCGACTGCTGCTCGGTTCTGGACTCAGCGACTACTTCCTATGATGTTGCTTTCAGCGATGATAGGCGGCGTTAGTGGATGGCTTGGTGCTGCCATCAGCGCACTGACCCCTCAACTACCGGCCGGAGCAGTCATAGTTCTTGTCGCAGCTTCGCTTTTTCTCCTCAGCATGTTGTTTGCTCCGCCGCGGGGGGTTATCCCTCGATTGGTGCGGCAGCGTCGACTACGAAGAAAGGTGGACCGGCAGCACTTTCTCCGAGCCTCCTACGAAATCCTCGAAGGCGATCGTCGCGATATTGCAGTACGCAACAGTGCCTTCCCTTTCAAGATACTGCAGGCCAAGCGAACCTGGACTCCTCACAAACTTCGTCATATCCTGAAAATTGCGAAACGTGAGGACCATCTCGAACTTTCGGGACCCGGTATGCTTCGCCTTTCCGAGGCCGGTTATGGTGAGGCAGCCAGAGTGACCAGAAATCATAGACTTTGGGAAACGTATTTGATCCATTACGCTGATATCGCTCCTAGCCATGTCGATCGGGATGCCGATCTCGTCGAACATATTCTCGGACCAGAGCTGGTGGCTGAATTAGAGGAGTTTCTTGAACGCGGCTCAGTCACGCCTCCATTACTGCCGAGCCCACACCCAATTGGAGAGGAACCTACCACGACATGAACTGGACCTCTTTCGATACTTGGATCGTCACGGTTGGTGCGCTCTGCGCGGTTGCTTGCGCACTGCCGGGATGTTTTCTCGTGCTTCGCAAAATGAGCATGATGGGAGACGCAATCAGTCACGCCGTGCTCCCTGGCCTTGCGATCGCTTTTTTAATCACTGGCACTCGATCCAGCGTCCCCATGTTTTTTGGTGCTGCTATCGCTGGATTACTCACCGCGCTCTTTACGCAATGGATTTCTCGATTTGGAAATGTTGACCGTGGCGCGGCAATGGGAATCGTCTTCACCACCCTCTTCGCGATTGGATTGATCCTGATTCGTCAGGCAGCGGATCATGTTGATCTTGATCCGGGTTGTGTTCTTTACGGAGCCATTGAGCTGACTCCTCTCGACACGGTCGGGCAGACCGGGATCCCTCGCGCGGCCCTTGTCAATGGAGGCGCATTACTCGCAAATTTGTTGATCATTCTCGTTCTCTTCAAGGAATTCCGGCTCAGCGCTTTCGATGCCGGATTAGCGGATACTCTCGGCTTTTCCTCGCAGCTCCTACACTATCTTCTCATGACAATGGTCGCAATGACCACTGTAGCTGCTTTTGAATCGGTTGGGAGCATCATCGTCATTGCGATGCTCATCGTGCCCCCGGCTACTGCATTACTTCTCACTCGCAAACTTCCTACGATGCTCCTGATTGCTTCACTGACAGCCGCAGCCTCAGCGGTCCTTGGGCATCTCGGAGCGCTCCACGTTCCTAGATGGTTTGGGATGGAGGCCACTACAACTTCAGGAATGATTGCCTTTGCCGCAGGCATTCTTTTCACTCTCGCCTGGCTCTTCAGTCCCAGCGAAGGGATCGTGTCTAAATCTCGCCGACATCGACACATTGAGCCTGAACTGCCGGAGCCAACGGCGTGAAAAACTCGAGGAGAACGCCCCGAATTGGATGCCTATTTTCATGATACTCATTCTCAGAATTCTCTCTCTACTTCTCTTCCTGCCGACGGTTGTCGCCTCGGCGAAGGATCCCGCCCTGAGTGGCGGTGAGACCACCGTTTTTCAGGAAGGACAGAATGCCTTCTCCCTTCCCCTCGCAAACATCACGCGGGAGAATCGTCGGGCTCATGTGATTGGAAATTCCTTCTTCAACAAAAACTGGGTTTTCGCTCCGGCCTCGACGACTGCACGAGACGGACTGGGACCGCTCTTTCACGCTCGCTCTTGCTCTGAGTGCCATCTCCGAGATGGGAGATCCGCTCCTCATGAAGGAAATAGTCCCCTTCCCGGTTTGCTCTTTCGATTTGCGGCGAGGGATTCGGACGAATCGATTACACATCCTATTTATGGGCGCCAATCGGCCCCCTTTGCCATGCCGGGACTCGTTCCAGAAGGAGAAGTCACGATTCAGTATCGCATAAGAGACGGCACTTTCTTGGACGGATCTGCCTATACTCTTCGCCAACCGATTTACGAAGTCTTCTCAGGAATCAAAAAATCTACCGAGCGCCTTTCGTTTCGTCTCGCCCCGCGAATCGCCAATCCAGTGTTCGGACTCGGATTACTGGAGGTCATCCCCGAATCGGCGATCCTCGCAAATCATGACCCTGAAGATGAAGATGACAACGGGATCTCGGGGCGGGCCCATCGAGTGATGAATCCAGAGACGGGGAGAGTTGAAATAGGTCGTTTTGGATGGAAGTCCACCCAAGTCGACATCCGTCAGCAAACGGCAGCTGCGTTTGTCGATGACATCGGAATTACGTCATCCATCCATCCGCGGGAGGACCTCACCCCGCATCAGCAGGAGCGATACGAAGCTCTCGGACTTGAGTTGCCTGATAGTCCGGAACTCGACGAGAAGACGCTCAATCGGGTCGTTCGATATCTACAGACTCTCGCCGTTCCCGCTCGTCGAAGAGTTGACGATCCGGAAGTAATGCGCGGTGAATCCCTATTCAACGCTATCGGTTGCAGCTTATGTCACGTCCCCGAGTGGACAACAGTTGAGAATGATTCGTCTCTTCCCGAAGTTGGAGGACAACTCATTCGCCCCTTTACCGACCTACTCCTTCACGACATGGGCCCAGACCTTGCCGATGGGCGATCTGACGGTGATGCAACAGGCAGCGAATGGCGTACTCCACCACTCTGGGGAATAGGCCTCACCGAGACCGTCAACGGTCACACCTTTTTCCTCCACGATGGACGAGCTCGAAATCTCGAAGAAGCGATCCTCTGGCACGGCGGCGAAGCGGAAGCGACCCAGAACGCGTATCGCGGGTTGGGTGAAGAAGAGCGGGATGCGGTGATCGCATTTCTCGAGTCGCTTTGAAGAGAGCGTTTACCACTCTCAGTGGCGACCTTCTGACGGAAGTCCCTTCCCCCCCTGTTCTTACTCTTGATCTTGCTCGCCGCCACCCTGCGAGCGAGACGCTTGCGGCTACCTTTTCCTTTCCTTGCCTCCGCGCATACTTGCTCCTCAAGGCTTTCGGTGTGTGCAGCGGAGACACTGCCACTCAAGCGTCGAAATTGGAGAGGCACGCTCCTACGTGACCACTGCAGAAGCGCGCGTTTCTTGGACCTATCCAAACATTGGGTTTGGGAAAAGGATCAAGATTAAGAAAAGGAGTATGAGCAAGCAGTGAAAGACTCCAGTTCAAAGGCCTGACTTGCATACCCGCTCAGGTGGATTATCCTGCTCTCCTCAGGATATGGATCTCGCGTTCTCTCGTTCCATCATTATTTCCGCGATTAAGAATGGCAGCTGCCGAATTGGATAGGCTGCCTCTCGGTCGCGAGTCGGTCTTTCTTTCCCTGAGTTTCAGAGCCAGCCGAGTCGGGATCATCCTTCTGATCTGACCCCTGCTGTGACCCAACGCCATTGTTACCACCCCTGATCTGTTTCTATCCCTGATTGCCTCTTTCTATGAGCACCCATCCCAACGTTCGATTGTATGATACCACCCTCCGTGACGGCACGCAGGGTGAAGGCGTGAACTTCAGTTCTTTGGACAAGATTCGAATTGCCGAGGCCTTGGACCAGTTTGGGATGCACTACATCGAAGGCGGATGGCCCGGCTCTAATCCCAAGGATGTCTCCTTTTTCGAACGAGCTGCCGATCTCGAATGGAAAAATGCGCGCATCGCCGCCTTCGGAAGCACGAGACGGAAGGACACTCCAGTTGAGGACGACCCTCAAGTGAAGCTGCTTCTCGATGCAAAAACTCCCGTGATCACATTCTTTGGAAAGAGCTGGAGACTTCACGTCACCGAAATCCTCACGACCACCGAGGAAGAAAACCAGGCCATGATCCAGGACACGACCCGCTACCTGAAGGAGAACGGTCGCGAAGTCATCTACGACGCGGAACATTTCTTCGATGGCTACAAGGACAGTCCCGATCATGCCCTCGCGACACTGGCGGCTGCTCGTGATGGAGGCGCCGACTGGGTCGTTCTCTGCGACACCAACGGAGGCACGATGCCTCGTGAGGTTGAGGAAATCACGAAGATAGTGATGGAGAAAATCGGGGTTCCCGTCGGCATTCACACTCACGACGATACTGGAGTTGCTGTAGCGAACGCGCTCGCTTCGATCGAAGCCGGCGCTACCCAGGTCCAGGGTACAATCAATGGATACGGAGAGCGAGTCGGCAATTGCAACCTCACTACTGTGATCCCGAATCTTCAACTGAAGATGGATCGCCCCGTTGTTGAAGAAATCGACCAGCTGACTTCGCTTGCTCATTTTGTCGACGATCTCGCCAACTGTGCTCGCAACATCCGAGCCCCCTATGTCGGAGCGACTGCTTTTGCCCACAAAGGCGGGATGCATGTGAATGCGGTTCAGAAGGTGGCTCACAGCTTCGAGCACGTCGAGCCCAAGACGGTCGGCAATCGCCAGCGGATCCTCGTCTCCGAACTCTCGGGACAATCCAACGTTCTTATGAAGGCAGAAGAACTGGGCCTCCCCGTCGAAAAAGGAAGCGAGGAAGCGAAAGCCATCCTCCACAACCTGAAAGAGCTGGAAGAGCAGGGCTACGAATTCGAAGCCGCAGAAGCCTCATTCGAACTGCTCATCCGCAAGCAGCTGGAAACCTATCGCCCCTTCTTCGATCTCAAGGAGTATCACTGCACCTTCCGTCGCGATGGCCAACGCGACTACCAGGCCTGCTCGGCTACGGTCAAGCTATGCGTCGGGGGAACCAATGAATACCGGGTTGCGGAGGGAGACGGGCCCGTTAATGCACTCGACGCGGCCTTGAGAAAAGCGCTGCGACCTCACTATCCCGAGATCGACCAGATGGAACTCCAGGACTACAAAGTTCGCATCATCGACAGCCATATGGGAACCGCGGCAAAAACTCGAGTTCTCATTCTCAGCAGCGATGGAAAAGAAAACTGGGGAACGGTTGGTGTGAGCTACAACATCATATCAGCCAGTTGGCGCGCCCTTGTCGATTCGGTCGAGTATTTCCTCGCTAAACACGCGAGCTAGAGCGTCTTTCTCGCGATCACGGAGAAAGAGTTGGCCTCTTTTTCTTCCCAGTCCTCACGGATTTGTGGCAGAAAGAGAACCATGTTTCTCCGTGTCGCTGTTCTCCTGATTTCTACCGTCGCACTCCCAGCCTTTGCTGCAGAGAATTCCCGGCCCAATATTCTCCTGATCTTCACAGACGATCAGGGAATGCATGACGTCGGATGTTATGGATCCGAAATCCCTACGCCGCACATTGACAGTCTTGCCACCGACGGTGCCAAATTTACTCAATTCTACTCCGCCTCTTCGATCTGCACTCCGTCTCGATTCGGCCTGCTGACGGGACGGAACCCGATACGTTCACAGCATCAACTGCTCAGCGCACTGATGTTCATGGCAGAGGAGCACTCGACGACAGGAATTCAGGACGACGAAACCACGATTGCAGAAGTGCTTCGAGACGAGGCAGGCTACGATACTGCTTTGATCGGCAAATGGCACCTTGGTCACGGAGACGACAGTCTTCTCCCTCTGGCCCACGGCTTCGATCAATTCATCGGCCATACGGGCGGGTGCATCGATTTCTTCACGATGACCTACGGAATCATTCCCGATTGGTACAATGGATCTCAACATGTCAGCGAGAATGGATACGCCACGGAATTGATCACAGAAGAGGCGATTGAGTTCCTCGGCGATCGAAAGAACACGGACAATCCATTTTTTCTCTATCTCGCCTACAATGCTCCGCACTTCGGGAAAGGATACTCTCCCTCTGAGAAGGAACCGGTCAACTTGATGCAACCGCAGGCGGCGGAGCTAAAGCGTGTCGCTGAGATCCCAGATAAAATCCGGCGGGAATTCGCGGCAATGACGCTCAGTCTGGACGACGGAGTCGGACAGGTTTTGAATGCACTCCGGGAGCAGGATCTGGAAAAAGACACCTTGGTTCTCTTTATCACTGATCACGGTGGAGATCCCACATATGGGGGAAGCAACCTCCCGTTCCGAGGCCAGAAGGCGACGCTCTTCGAGGGCGGCATCCGCGTTCCCTGCCTGATGCGCTGGCCAGGACGCATCCCTGCTAAAACTGAAATTGATTCGCCAACAATCTCGCTCGATCTGTTCCCCACTTTCTGTGCTCTGGCTGGAGTCGAATCCGATACTGGCTTCGATACTGCGCTTCTCGATGGCAAAAATATCAGCTCTCTTCTTCTTGGCAAGGAGCGCAAGAAAACGTCCCGCGACTTTCTCTGGATGACCGGAAAACACGCTGAGCTCGATCGGGAGCCCTGGTTGGCGCTTCGATCGGGAGACTTGAAGTATCTGAGGAGTCCGACCGAAGGAGAGTTTCTCTTTGACCTCCAGAGCGATCCTCAAGAATCAACTGATCTAAAGTTGGAACGCTCCGAGGATTTCACTCGTCTCCGCAAAACGGCGATCAAACGAAGCCGATCCCTTCAGCACAGCCGAAGCGTTGGTGAATAGTCTCGAAAGGATGGTAATAAGTCGCATTAATTACTCTTTCCCGCCGAAGAGCCGGTCGAAAAGAGACTTGGTCTTCTCGGGAGTGATCGTCTCGGTCGAAGTCTCTTCCTCGATAATCCCCTGCACCTCATCAGGGACGGTAGGGCGCACCGTAGTTCCGAGTTCGATCTCCGGAACATCAATCGCCGAGGTATAGACCTTGTTGGGATTACTTTTCAGGAAGGTATTGATAGGAATTCGGACGAGTCGGTCCTCAAATCGCAAGCGACGCCGAGTCCGCAGGAAGGTCCGAGGACTGTGATACGTCGTGTAGGTTTTCGGATACAAATCCCGTCGCATCCCAACCCGAAGGTCTTTTCGAATCTCAAAATGAAGGTGAGCTGCATACATGCGATAGGGACCGCGACCGATCGTCCCGATATACTGTCCCCGCATCACTTGCTCGCCTACTTTCACCCTACGAACCTTCAAGTGTCCGTAGAGCGAGTCCACAAAGTTGATCTGGCCGTTATTCTCGCGGTAGGCATGCCGGATGATAATGACGTTCCCCCAACCTTTTCGGTAATCCTCTGAAAAGACAACCACACCGTGCGCGATCGAATAGACAGGATCTCCTTCGTCGCTATTTCCACCACCGTTTCCGTTCCAATCCTCTCCCAGGTGACCATAAGGAGAAAAACCTCGGTAGACGTAATAGCCAGCACCATCCGGTTTTCCAACCGGTAGATCAAACCCGTCGGCGAGACGAGCCGGTGAGAATGCCTGGCAATAAGCCGTATCCGCGCCCAAGGCGGCCAGGGCAAACGCTCCGGCAACAAAAAGCCAGCGATAGACAGTCAAGGAGATGGACTTCGGGGGCACCATAGGGCTGAAAACGAACTACATGAGTAAGAACAAACGACTTTCTTCCGCAATGCTTAGGCACCAGTGCTACGAAAATAGAAAAAAGCAGCAACTCCGGCGACCAGACAATAAATACCAAAATATTCAAACTTACCGCGACGGATTGCAGCCAGAACTGTGAAGATCGCGATCAACCCAGAGAGAAATGCAACTGCTGCACCAGCAATATAAGGACCGAGAACAGAAACGTCGAGACCTTCGAGGTTTCGAGCTTCTAAAAGAGAAGCCGCCGCAATTGCTGGAATGGCCATGAGAAATGAAAACTCGGCTGAAGCGGATGACTTAGCACCCGACATCATTCCCGACACAATAGTCGAACCCGACCTCGAAATACCAGGTAGAATCGCGAACGCCTGGCCTATCCCCATGGCCAGAGCGGACTTCCAACCAATCTCTGCATTCCCCTTTTTCCGAATGAGACGAGGAAGAAAAAGCACCAACCCCGTAATAATCAGAAAGATCCCGACCAGTGCTGGTCGATCATAAGCCCCTGCAAAGAGATCCTTCAGAGGAGAAAACCCCACGAAAGCGGCGGGAACGCTAGCAAGGGCGAGAAACCCAATCCTCTTTCGCTCCTTTGCATACTCCTCTCGAAACGGAGGGATAATGGAAAGCAACATCCTCCAAAGAGATTTCCAGAAATAGATCACCACTGAGAGGAGGGTTCCAAAGTGAACCAGAATTTCAAAGGTGACACCCTTGTCATCGACGCCAAGAAACTCCTGCGCGAGCACCAAGTGACCGGAAGACGATACGGGAAGAAACTCCGTCAGCCCCTGCACCAGCCCCAGTATGACAGCTTCGAGAAAACTCATCCCGCTTTATAGTCGGATTTCTCGAATAATCCAGCGCAATAGCCCACTCCCTCAAGCCTTTCTGTTTTTGTCCCTCTTTCGAAGAAATTCCTCTTTATTACAGTGAGACAAACCACTATGAAAGATCGGAGGGTTCTACTCGACTGCGAGAATACCGAACGCTCCTAATTAATGCGCTCGCATAAAAGACTCTTAAAATTGAAACTATTTCTCATTTACTTGTTGTGTTTATACTAAAAGTGGCCACAATAACGACTGCCGGGCAATAAATTACTGAAATTGTGGTATTTCGATTAATTTCTTTTGGACCGATAATCTCTTTTGGAACGAAGATCGCGAATCACAAGAACCGTCCCGGTTAAAAAAATTCTTATCCGAATCATGGCAGACGAAGAAGCACCCGAACTGATGACCGTTAAGGAAACCGCCGAATATCTGCGGATTCCTCTTCCTACGGTTTACTATCTTGTCCAGCGCGGACAACTTCCCGCGATTCAAATTGGAGGTCGTTGGCGCATCAAGCGCAGCCTTCTCGATCGCGATATCCTGAAAACAGACGAAGGCGGACAACCTACTGTTCTGGTTGTCGACGATGACCCTGCACTTCAGACGCTTTTTAAGCAGTTTCTCAAGAAGGCTGGATTTGGGCGCATTGTGGTGGGAACTGGCGCAGAAGCACTGACCTACGCCGAAAAACAAAATTTTGATCTCGTTTTCCTCGATCTCAAGCTTCCGGATATTCCAGGAGACGAACTTTACGCCAAGCTGAAATCGCTCTACCCCGATCTTCCAATCGTGATTATCACGGGTTACCCGGACAGCGAGATCCTCACGAAAATCCTTTCGAGTGGACCTGTCACAGTGATCAAAAAGCCGATCGAATACGACCAGCTTAATCGCACAGTGAAGATCCTCGGCCACAAAGGCGCAGACGCTAGCTGAGTCTCTTTTTCAGGCTTACTGAAACACTTTGAAAGGCTCCCCGATTCTCGGGGAGCTTTTTTTGTGACTACATGTTGCGGATACACCGACGAAGCTGGCCGGCGTTAATTCTATCTTAAGCCCTTAGATTCTCGCCTTGATGAAGGCTGTGCGAGAAACGGCAACAAAACTTCGGCTTCAAGCAGCAGAAGCTTGGACACAGGGCTTGTCCGTGATCAGGAATGCGCTTGGGCCATTAAAACAACGCCATTGATCCAAGGGCAGACAAATGAGACACCCGCTGCGTGTGGAAAGCCAATCGAACACTGGAGCCCCCCCCGAAAGGAATCTACCTTCGCAGCGATCAACGGTGAGCGGCCCGGGCGAACGCAATTTGGTCGTTGCACGCGACGGTTAGAATTATGATAGAGAACCAAGACCGGGCCTCCCCTGGACGCTACAAATGGGTGGCGAAGCGACCTTTTCTCCGACGGTCAGAATTGCGACGAATCCCGAAGCTCAGGATCATCCCCCTAGCTTACTCAGAATTTTTCTTGAAAAGCCTGAAACGCTCACCTGACTCGCGTTTCTGACCACCGCGGAAGACGAGAAAGCCGTCGCGGTAGTAAGTCGAAGATTCATTAAACGGCTTCAATGTCGAGTTGTCGACGGTGGTCGGCAAATCTTGACTTCCGGAAGCGGGCGCTCCTTCATTCGAACTGACCTGAACCAACGCAAGACTTGGATCCGACTGAGGGCGTTGAACAGTCACGGCACGTGACTGATCCTTCTTCGTCCGAGAAGCTTCTGCAGAGAGACTTTTTACTTTCTGGCGGGTGGCCCACTTATTCCGCTTCATCTCTAGACCCGTCACTTGGTCTGGTGTTCTGAGATCTGGAAGCGGAGGAAGCTCCACCAGTGGAGTCTCTTCAATCATGTCGATACCGCCCCAGTAATCGTCGTCACCAAAAGGACGTAGGCGAGTACCATCGGCAGTGAGTGCATCATCGGGAGATGAAATCGAGTTGGTAACAGGCCCGCTTCTGCGAGTGACGAGTGGCTTATTGAATAAAGTCTTTTTCTCTTGTGGCTGCGAAGTCAGCCGAACAGAATCCATACGCTGATTCAGCTCGCGTTGTTCAGCGGCAGCTGCTCTCTGTTTGCGATCTTCTTCTCGAGCGAGTGCTCGCTTCATCTTCTGGGAGAGTTCCCTCTCTGGGTCACCCAAATAAAGATTCGGCATCGGAGGAAGGATGGCGAGTTCACTACTAGGTTCCTGCGACCGAATAGAGGTCGAAATCAACAGAATGCAGATGAGTGTAGGAAGGGCTCGGACCATGGTGGATCACTGAATCATGAACGGGCCTCACCCTCGATGCAAGCAGAAATTCAAGGTTTGTGACATGCTCTGAATCGCTCTGGAACAGGGGTTTCCGAGGATTTGAGAGAACCTATATCCAATTTCAACGCTAGCCGCACTCTTTGACCGGCACCTTTGCGGTGTAAACGCTGCTGATTCCGCCCATTTGAGGATACCAATCCCCTTTCTCAAATCCATTCTCCGTAATGAGCGACAACATCGCATCTCCGGACGGAAACCGCTCGATCGAGTCTCCGAGATACGCATACGCTTCTCGATTCCCTGTCAGAAGCCCGGCAATTCCGGGAAGGACCCGGTGGAGATAAAATCGGTAGGGTCTGCGTAGAATCGCCCTAGCCGGTAATGAGAAATCAAGAACAACGAGGCGGCCGCCAGGTTTGAGAACCCTCGAAAACTCAGTCAGTGCGGCCGACCAGTCGGCCATATTTCGCAAACCGTATCCAATGGAGAGAGCATCGATACTATTGTCCTCAAAAGGAAGATTGAGACCGTCCGCGACGAGCAGGTCGGGCAGCTCTCGCTTCTTCGCCTCCTCCAACATCGGTGCGCAGAAATCGGTCGCGATCACTCGAGCCTGGAAGTTGACCTTCTGGATCGCGAGGGCGAGGTCTCCACTTCCGGTCGCGACATCGAGAATCACTTGAGGATTCTCTTGCGAAATGAGCCGGGCGACCTTCTTTCGCCACCAGACATCAATGCCAAGACTGAGGCAATGGTTCGTGAAAACGTATCTCTTCGCGATCGAAGAAAAGGCCCGGTGAACAAACTCAGGATCCTGATCCCGGTCCGTCGAAACTGCAGAAGAGGGAGCGGGAGATGATTCCATACTGACAGAAAATACGATTCATCTCCTCCAAGAGGAACACTCCCGGGAATTTGAAAGGTCGAGGTCCTCAAAAAAGTGCTCACGAGAGGACTCGAACCTCCACGGGTTTAACCCCACTAGAACCTGAATCTAGCGCGTCTACCAATTCCGCCACGTGAGCAACAAATCCAAAAATCGGGTCGGAAAGAAACACCGGATGCTCGATAAGACAACCAGTTTTCTCAGAGAGGAAAACTCCGATAATCCACTCCGTTTCTGTCTCGCGGCGCAATCACTCACAATCCGAGTGCCTATGTCACCTTTCTCTTCCTACCTCTCAGGAGAGATACGGCAAGTAAACTCAGCGGTAGCAGGCTCGAAGGCTCCGGAACAACAACCTCAAAAAAATCGAGCGAGGTCCAGATGCCGCAGTCCACGGCGTTTGGGTATCGCCAACATTCAATGAGTCAAGAATTCCGGCGCTCGCTCGAGATCCCGGAACGTCGAAGTAGCTAGAGAATACCGCGGTCGCTAGGTCAATTATTGGACCGGACCCTCCATTTGCAATTCCGACACGGAGCGTGCCGTCATTGAGGTTGCCCGACGAGAATGTTTAACAAGAATGTTGAACGCAGCGCGTAAAGATCGCTTAAGTTCTTCCTGTGCAACTCAGCTCCTTACAAATTTGGCGAGACCCTGTATATCGATCAGTTGGCGATCAAATGGCGATCGATGAAGCACTGTTTTACCAAGCCGTGGCCGAAGGGACCGCCCTGCTGCGGACGTATTGCTGGAACGAAGAATCGGTCACGCTGGGCTATTTTTCGAAATGGACTTCGAAAGACAGATTAGGAAACTCGGCAAGGAGATGGACAGGTGGCGGCCGAGTCGAACACGGAGACGACCTGACTTTTTCGTTGGCGATCCCTCGAACTGAGAGCTTGTCTTCCCTATCTGGAAATGAGCGATACACGTGGATTCACACTCTAGTGAAAGACGCTCTAGCCTCTTTCCAATTTGAGACAATTCTGGAGGAAGGCCCTACCGCGACCGAGAGAACGCCGGATGGATCGGAAGCCTGTTTCATGAATCCGGTTCCTTCTGACCTTCTCGATTCATCCGGAGTAAAAATTGCAGGAGGAGCCCAGCGCCGTGTTGCCGGAGCAATTCTGCACCAGGGAAGCGTTCGAGTTCCGCTGAAAATCAGGACTCCACACGCCCCTTGGACAGATGCTTTCGTGGAGGCACTTGCTAATGAGTCCACTACCTTGCCGGAGACCTGCCAATCAAAAATCCTGTCCGCCAGCACAAAAATCAGGGAACAACGTTATGAAACTCTCGAGTGGAACCAGCGTCGCTAAGCGAAATCCCGGCGAATTTTGGTGTGTTAGTTGCGAGATTTTGTGGTATGAGGGTTGTTCGGTGGAGATTTGGGAGGCCTGAAAGTTAGCGCTTATAAACCAACTACACCAGTGTCGGAATTATGCAGAGCTGGTTTACGTTTGAATTGGATGGCGAAGAATGCCGGATTGAAAAAGAGGAGACGCATCGAACTCTCGCTTCGTTCCTGCCCACTCTCGATCCCTGCTTCCAACGATTTTCTGATCACGATGCCTGGCAAGGAGGGCAACTTGTAGTCCTTGGTGACATTGAAGCAGAGCAACATCGCTTCCGAGTCGTAGATGCCGGTCTCCTCCTTCTCCCTATGCTGGCTGGACGTCAAGTCTGGACACCAGAAGGTATTCAGAGTGTCGAACCCGATCACACGGTTTCTCTCGCCATTCAATCCCGTCACTTTGAATGTGGCGACGATCGAACAGCGTCCCTTGCTGCACTTCTGTTCGAAGGCTACTATCGACCCGATCTACGACGTCAGGGACAGACCAACGATCAGTTTGATGGAATCATCACCAGAACTGTCTGCGTTCCAGCGATTCGAGACGCAGCTGCTCATGTATTTGCCTCGACCGAACAGCTTCGCCACGAGGCCGCTCAGAAGGCAGAAAGATCCGGTCAGGAAGCGTCCGTATGGACCGGAACGAAAGATATTTTTGGAGATCGGTTCACAAAACAACTTTTTCGAATTCGAAAACGATCCCCGCTTCAATACGTCGATGGTGACAAAAGACGATTTTATCGTCCGTCTTCCCTGGTAGAACTGCTCAAGCTGAAAAAGGAATACCCTGGCGCACATCTCATCGCTGGTGGAACAGAGCTCGGAAATCTGAGTGGAGAAGTTGAATGGCCATCCCTGATTTCTCTCGAAGCGGTGCGCGAATTAAATCTCTTTCTCGCCTCCGAGGAAGATTGGGAAATTGGGGCCATGGTTCCCCTCACCCGGATTGCCGAGCAAATCGGCAGAGAATGCCCCTCGTTTTCAAAGATACTGCGGCGCTTTGCATCTCGAGCCATTCGTAACCGGGCCACCCTGGGAGGCTACCTCGCAAATGGATGGAGCAAAGGGCAACTGTCCCCTCTTCTCATGGCTCTGAATGCTCGAGTCATTCTACTTTCCAACGATGGCGAAAGAGACGCTCCTATCTCACAGTTCTTCAGTGAAAACGGCGAAACGATCTTACGATCTGATGAAATCATTCGAAGCATCATCATTCCTCGATCCACTGAGTCCATCCTCTCTAAGCGGGGAATCACACACTCCATCTGTGATATTTACACCGTAGCACCAAGGAGAACGCTGTCTGAGCCCTATGCCACCGGCGCCTTCTCGATCGAATTAAGAGATAAGAAAATCGCCAAAGCTCGCATTGCCTATTCTGGCGTCGAAAGGTCCCCCCGACGTATTCGCGAGGCCGAAGAGTTTCTCGCTGGTTTACCCTGGTCAGAGGAAACAATCTTCGAGTGCCTTCCTCTACTGATCGACGCAGTCGAGGTTGAGGAGGGTCCCAATGAAGACTACAGGAAACAGCTCGTTGTCACCTTGCTTCAAAAATTCTTCTCTCAGCACCCTACGCCAGATCAGGCGAAGCCCCTTACGCTTTCCGCAACGAGTGATTTTTTCCAACTCGACGAACCTTTCTTCGATGCCCTTTCTCTTGAATCTTGATTTTTAAAAATCTTTGATTCCGGTTAAACCGTTCCTGATGAGTGACTCTCACGACAATATTACTCCTTTTGAAACACCTGAAAAGGGAACCGAAGAATCGAGAGAGACTTTTGGAGAGAGGCTTCGTCGCAGAAGAAGGGAAATGTCTCATGACGACGAATCCGCGCCGCCGGAGAGAACCTGGCAATCCCGGGCGCGTACACTTTTTGCCCTCGTTATCGAAAGTCCCCATCCATCCGCATCGATTGTGAAGAAAGAGGCGACAGATGCGATGAACGATTCTGGAGTCAGCTCGATACTTTTCTCAGAGCACCTTCCCCCCTTCCAAAACTCACTAGGTCGAGACTTCTCTAGCGAGCCGCTCCTTGCAGAAGATCGAGTTTTTTACACCGGGCAACCCGTTGCCGTGATTATCGGAGACTCCGAAGATACCTGTCGCCGAGCCGCAGGAAAGCTGAAGATCGACTATCACACTGACTCAGGAATTCTTTCTCTCGATCATGCATTGGCCCGAGAGAGCTTCCATGGTGAGCCCCGGGTCTGTAAACGAGGCGAGGCTGGGGAGGAACTTTCTCGCTCAGATTATCGTCTTAAAGGTTCGTTTTCGATTCCCTCGCAGCGAGTCGTTGCCCCAGGAGGTAGACGGATCACGATTCGCCCAGACGCTGACAATTCGATTTCCAGTTCTCGAGGAGTCCTCGTAGAAGCTGCTTCTCTGCTACCTACGAGTGTTCGCACCGCGGTCGCCAAAGCGGCCGACATTCCAGAGTCGGAGGTTCACCTCGAACCGATTGATACACCTGGCCTGACGGGAGCTCTCGAGACGCCTCCCGTCCGACTTGCCGCGCTCGCAACCCATGCGATGCGGAAATGCGGATGTTCCATAACTCTCTTTCTTGACTCGGACGAGTCGCCGCTGACCTCGGGAGAACGCCATGAAGCCCACGCCGCTTTTGAAATCGGATTTGATGACGACGGAGTGATTCATGCTCTTGAGTTGGATCTGGCCCTCGACGGAGGATGGTATAAAGCCGACTCCAAGGTGATCATGGATCGCGCCTTACTTCATGCGGACGGAGTTTACGCGATACCTCATCTTAGACTCCGATCCCGACTCTGTCAGACCCACCATATGGTCACCGCTTGTCTTCCCGCCGAGGGATCCGCGCAAGGGAGTTGGGCCATCGAGGAAGTGATCCAGCGCGTAGCGATCAAGCTCGGGAAATCACCGAGAGAAGTTCGCGAAAAGAATTTTTATCAGGAAGAAGCGGACCTCAAGACAACACCCTGCGGACAGAGTCTTCATGCCCCTTCGATCCACCGGGTCTGGAATCAGGCTCTTCGTCGGAGTAATTTCGAAATCCGTCGCGAGGAACTGGCGGAATGGAATGAAGGGAACACGACCTACAAGCGTGGAATCGCCGCAGTTCCGATCAAATTTGGAGTAGGAGACCCGAGGTCGGAGCGAAACGCTGCAGCCGTCATTGTTCAAATCCTCCCCGACGGATCAGTCATGGTTCGGGCAGGTCTGGTCCGCGTAAACGACGGGCTCATCTTGCAGATTCGAGAGGAGGTCTCCCGACTTCTCGGTGTCGAGGAAGGGGCGATCCGAGTGATTCTCAATGATTTTGATTCCCTCCCTCGGGCCACGCCCGTGACTGGAACCGATGCTGCCGGACTTGTTCTGCGAGCCCTGGCCGACGCCTGCAATGACCTCCAGAAAAACCTTCGCGAAGTGGCGCTTCAGCTTTTCGCCGCGCGTGGCCAAACGGAAATCGAACAGGAAGCGATTCGATTCGCAAAAGGATTTGTTGGATCCGATATTTCACCGGGAAATCCTCTCGATTTCAAAGAGGTGATTGAAGGAGCTTGGAGAAAGCGAGTCAACCTGATCAAGACAGGTTATTACCGCACGCCGAATCTCTGGTGGGACCCTGACCTCGGAGGAGGATGGCCTTTTTCTTCATTCACCCACGCCGCCGCCGTCGTAGAGGTCCTGGTAGATGCTTTTACCGGAGAGATTCAGATTCTGAGACTCGATGTTGCGCATGAGGGCTCGCCCTCTCCAAAACAGGGAGACCGTGACTTTGCTCAGCTCATGCGGGCATTTCAGCTCGGAGCAAGCTGGCACCTTGCCGATCGTCACGCGTCCTCTGCCGATGGATCGAGGTCCGGATCAGGGAGTCTTGAAATCCTTGGTTTTGCCGATGCCCCTTTTGAGGTTGTCACAGATAGACTTCGTCCTCTCGGTAACTCAGAAACCGTGCCGGGCGATCCCTGTGGTGAAGCGCCTGTGCTTCTCGCGATCGCGATACGCGAAGCTCTTCGCAATGCCATGGAGGGCTTCGGCCTCGACCCAACCGAAGAGATTTCGATTCCTTTCCCAGCTACGCCCCCTCTGGTCATTGCCTCGTTGAAGGAGATCAGTAAAAAAATTCGAGAAGCAGCAGATAAGAAGAAGAGGTCGAAGTAGCCCCCACAGGAGCGATCTTTCCCTGTTAGAAGAGAGACATGTCCTCTCTCAACCATTCATGAATCTTCTATCCCTCGCGACAGCTCATGCCGAGGTTTGGGAGGTGCTATTTCAACTCGCAGCGCTTCTCGCTGCAGCCCTCGTCCTGGGCATGCTCTTCGAGAGGTTTGGGCAATCAGCAATTCTTGGCTATCTCATTGCCGGCATGCTTCTCGGTCCAGGCGTCTTTGGGGTCATCTCGGCGGATTCGGGTGTTCCCGTCATTGCCGAACTGGGTGTCTCACTTCTCTTATTCGCGATTGGGTTGGAATTCTCAGCATCCCGACTGATTCGACTCGGCCCTGCCGCGATCTACGGAGGCACCTTCCAGGTTCTGCTCACACTCTCTCTCATTGCTGGTATCTGCCTACTCTTTGGAGCGGGGCCCCGAGCCGCGGTCGCAATTGGTGCCGCAGCAGCTCTCTCTTCGACAGCCTGTGTTCTTCGAGTTCTCTCGGATCGGGCTGAGATCGATGCTGTCCACGGCCGAACTGCACTCGGAATTCTTCTCCTCCAGGATATCGCGGTGGTTCCCCTGGTCCTTGTCGTGACGATGCTGGGAGGCGGCGGTAGCCTTGCTGATGTCGGAGTCGACCTGCTCAAAGCGTGCGGATTGATCGTGGCACTCATTACTGGGTTTCTTGTCCTCGCGAAGTTCATTCTTCCATCAGTAATGAGAGAATTGAGTCTCGCTCGAGATCGAGAGCTCCTCGTCCTTCTTGCTATTGTTCTTGCGGTTGGATCGGCACTTGCCGCACACTCACTCGAGCTCTCACCCGCGCTGGGAGCTTTTCTCGCCGGTATGATGCTGGCTGAGTCCCCTTTTGCCACCCAGATCCGATCCGACATCGGTGGTCTCAGGATCATTTTCATCACCCTCTTTTTTGCGTCTGTCGGTATGCTTGGTGACCCAGTCTGGATTTCGCATAATTTGATCCCAGTGACTGGAGTAACCCTTCTGATTCTCTTCGGCAAAGCGACTATCATCACCCTCATCGCGCTCGTTTTCCGGCTCCCTCTGCGCCATGCCGTAGCCAGTGGAATTGTTGTTTCTCAAGTGGGTGAGTTTGGGGTCGTGATTGCCGGAATCGCTAATTCTTCGGGTCTCATTTCGGGCGATGCTTTTCGACTCCTCGTCTCTTCTATTCTCGCGACACTCTTTCTTACGCCTCTGCTCATCCGCGGTGCTCTTCCGTTTGGAGAGTGGCTCGAAGCTCGCACAACTCGACAGAAACGACCTCAAACGACGATCGAAGACGTGTTCAAAACCGAGAAAAATCTGGTCATAATTGTAGGTTTTGGGCCGTCAGGGCAGCGGGTCGCGGAAGGACTGCTGGAACATTCAGAAGTGGAGATTCTCGTCATCGATATGCGACAGAATAACATCGACCTCGCTCGGTCAATGAACTACTCGGCCGTCCTCGGGGATGCGACGAGCCTCGATTTTTTACTCCATCATGGAATCATGCGGTCGCGTGCCATGGTCATCACGATCCCGGACCACCGGACCTCTACACGGATTGTCGAATCAGTCCGAACGCTTGATGAAACGGTTTCGATCATTGTCAGGGCACGCTACCACACCTTTGTTCAGGAACTCGAACTCGCGGGAGCGACACTCGCTGTCGACGAAGAGTATCTGACCGGACAACAACTTAAGGAAGCTATGCTGACGCTTCTTTCCATTGAGAAAGAGGGGTAAACCCGTGCCCTCGTCCCGATCCTCGCGACAGGATTAGCTCTCGAGTTGTCGAAACTGTAAGATTACTCGGTTTGCGAGAAGAATTGTGACGGGTTTGTTTCGATGTTGCTAACTAACGGTCCCTACCGCTCATGTTGTTCTACCTACTCATCGCCTGCGCAGTCCTCGTCATCCTCCTTCCGGCCCTCAACTTCCTCAGTTATCGCGTTATGGGGGGAATCATTCGCAACCGCAGAGGAAAGTGGGATCTCAACATCTGTTGCGGCAAAACGGATGGTGGTGGCGTGAATGTCGACATCGTCAAACACGCTGACGTTCCCAACCTTATTGTGGTCGACAGCATCTACGAACTTCCATTCTCTCCAAATCAATTCGAGCACACTCTCTGCTCGCACACGATCGAGCATGTCGAAGACCCCGCCGCCTTCTACGAAGAATTGAAACGTATCTCTGACGATGTCACTCTTGTTATCCCTCCACTCTGGGACCTCAGCGCAGTTTTGAATGTCTTCGAGCATCGATGGCTCTTTCTCACCTTCCGAAAGGAGCATCACACACTCCCCCCTTACATTGCGCTTCCCTTCTCTCAGTTTTTTCAGGATCGACTTGGTCAGAAAATCCGGGCCTAATTCGATTCACGCCTTCTGGCTTTTCGCGGGGTCTGGGCGTAGATTCTGAGTCGAACTCTCCCCGATCTCGTGACCGCCCCCTCCCCTCCTCTTCCCCGAACTGCGATTCTCAATGTAGTTGGACTGACATCCCGCCACATTGGGAGGGAAATGCCGTTCATTTCCGAGTTTCAGAAGCGTACTGAGAACTCGACCTTGACGATTAAGCCGACGCTACCTGCTGTCACATCAACAATGCAGGCTACATTTCTCACGGGAAAGAGTCCGGGAGATCACGGAATCGTCGGGAATATGTGGTATGACCGCTCTTATTCCGAACATCGATGCTGGAAGCAATCGAATCACCTCGTCGAAGGAAGAAAGCTCTGGGAGCATATCCGAGACGACTACGATCCGGAATACACCTGCGCCAAGGTATTCTGGTGGAACAACATGTATTCGACCGCTGACTACCAGATCACACCTCGCCCGATATACTGTGCAGATGGGAAGAAGGTCTTTGATGTCCAGACCTGGCCGATGGATCTTCGCAAGAAGATCAAAAGGAAGATTGGAAAATTCCCGTTCCCTTCTTTCTGGGGCCCGGCGGCAGGGCTTCCCTCCAGCCAGTGGATCGCAGCTTCAGCAAAATGGTTTGAGGATCGATTCTCTCCTGCTCTGAATCTCGTCTACCTCCCCCATCTCGACTACAATTTGCAGAGGCACGGACCAGAGGGAGCGACGATCAGCGAGGACCTGCATGAAATCGATGAAGTGGTTCGCGACCTCGTCACCTATCTCGAAGGACGAGGCGTTTCGGTGATTCTCCTGAGTGAATACGGAATCACTCAAGTCGATCGCCCGATTCATCTGAATCGTATTTTTCGAGAGAAAGGTTGGCTTTCCTGGCGAGACGAACTCAAGCGGGAAGCCATCGATCTCGGAAACTGCCGCGCCTTTGCCATTCCTGATCACCAGATCGCCCACATATACCTGAATGATCCATCAATCCGCGCCGAGGTGATTGAAACTCTTCAACAAACGGAGGGAGTAGCACAGGTATTGGTCGATGAGGATCTCAAAGAGGCAGGAATCGAACACCCTCGTTCCGGAGATATTGTGGTGGTCTCGGACGAGCGCAGTTGGTTCACCTACTACTATTGGAAAAGTGACCGAAAGGCACCAGACTTTGCTCGATGCGTGGATATCCATCGCAAGGCTGGCTACGACCCTGTCGAACTATTCCTCGATCCGAAAATTCGTTTCCCCAAACTCAAGATCGCCGGGAAACTTCTCCGGAAAATTCTAGGATTTCGTATGCTCATGGACGTCATCCCTCTCGACGCCGACCTCGTGAAAGGTTCTCACGGATGTATTCCGACAGAATCCGAGGACTATCCCGTTCTCATCGGAAAACTTCCCGAGCAACCATCGAAAGGACTTGTGAGCGCCGAAGATGTCTACTCAGTATTGCTATCCAGCTGCGTCACGAAGGCGGAAAAGGAATTGCGCTAACGTGGCGAAGCCCTTCTATCCCTGTCCGTAGTAGGCACCCGCTCCGTGTTTTCGCTGGTAGTGCTTTTCCAAGATGTGAGCTGGAATTCCATTTGCATCCGCGTTCAGCTGCCAAGTTCCCAATCCCATTTCGGAGCAGACTTCCAAAGCGACCGAATTCGTAACTGAACCGATCGCCGATTTTCCCCAAGTGAAAGGTGCGTGAAATTTTTGAAAGCAGGCTGGCATTTCTAGAGGGTTGATTCTGTGCTCCCGAAAATGCTGAACAATCGCCAAACCAGTATTCACCTCGTAACCTTCCTCGACCTCTGCCGGAGTCAGCTCCCTGACCACCGGGACAGTTCCATAAAAATGATCGGCATGTGTCGTCCCTTGGCAAGGCAGCTCGACGCCTGCTTGAGAAAAGATGGTCGCATGGGCTGAATGGGTATGAGTAATTCCGCCAATCTCTTCGAATTCCCGGTAGAGCGCTGCATGTGTTGGAGTATCGGAAGAGGGACGTAATTTCCCTTCAACCACGTTCCCGTCGAAATCGACGACAACGAGTTCCTCAGGTTTCAAATCTTCATACGCAACCCCGCTCGGCTTGATCACAAACAACCCTGAGTCCCTGTCGGCTCCGGAAACATTTCCCCAGGTCAATCGGACGAGCCCCTCAGACACCAGCATCTGATTGGCCTTACACACTTCTTTCTTCAACTCCTCCAGCATCCTCCAATCGAACCCCTTCCCACCTCCCCTGCAAGTCAGGATTCTAATCGATGCGTAAATCCGGGAGGAAATTATTCCGCATTGCGTCTACACTGTCGCGCAATTCTTTATGTGGCGTTGGATTCAAAAATTCCTAGGGGCTCTGATTCCCGCGTTTCTCCTTGTTCTCTACTTCGGCGTATTGAGTTCGCTCCTCAATCGCTGGGACGGGCTCGTTGCGATTACCCTGATTCCTCTATGGGCCTTGGCCGGAGTTGGGATGATTCTAAGCCTCTTGTCATGGCTCTTCTTTCGTGGAATTCCGTCGATCGTAGTTTTCTGCTTCTGGCTGGTTACTGGAATTGTAGGTTCAGAAGAAACTCACAGCCTCGTTCGTGAGCTGACGAACACGATCGATCCCAGGGAAGCCCCCCAACCGGAGCGACAATACCGCGCTATCAATGTGAATGCCCTTCGGTCCGTGGAAGGGTTGCAGCAAGTCAAAGACTTGAAACCCGACCTGGTCATTATTCAGGAACCTCCCGGCGAGGAAGAACTGCGTGGCCTCGCAAGCTCTTGGTTTGAAAGCAATTTTGATCTTCTCCACAACGACGGTCTCGCTATCGCCGCGAAAGGCGAATTCCTCGACATTATCGACGAAGAGGGTACTCCGGCGATCCATGCGCGCGTCCAGATAGAAACTGGTTTGCTGATCGATGTCACGAGTATCGAGCTCAGCCCTTGTCTCCCCACTCCAAAGCTCTGGAGCCCGGCTGCGTGGCGGCAACTCAACGAAGCTCGCGTCCACAACCGACGAACGCTCCGAACCCATCTCGGAGAAAACCAGATCACACAATCCAACATTGGACGGATCGTAGCTGGAGGATTTCAAACACCACCTGGGGACGATGTCTTCCGTCCGCTTGAAAGCAATGGAATGACTGATGTCTTTGGGAAGGCCGGCGAAGGCTGGGGCAATACGTATCCATCTGACTACGCTGTTCTCCGACTCGATCAAATCTGGGTTTCCGAGAATTTCGGTATCTCCTCCGCCCAAGCCATACCGAATCGTACGTCGGATCACCGGATCGTAATTTCTGATCTCATTCTCCCTCGAGGAAAATAGAAAAATTCAACCCGGCCTTTCCATCTCAAAGCGAAAGTGATCTCACCCTTCTTCGTCAGAGCCTGACGACTCTCTCCGTTCAAACGCGCCGCTGGCTTGAATCAGCAAATACACGCCGAAAGACAACGCGAGGCCTGCCACGAAGACACCCCATGCAATGTCCCATCGATCGCGTGAATTGATGAAGTAGCTGATCGGGCCGCTATACCCCCAGGAACCCCGCCTCGGCAGAAACGTAACCGTTGTGAGAAAAGCGCCAAGATTGAGAAATAGCAGGGCGAAGGCGGTTGCTTTCTTTTTCATGATCGATTTTTTTGAGTCGGCTGAGAATGGGGATACTCCTGAACAACACAGCGGAAAACGTCCTGAAAGGCAATCCCCAAGGAAAGCATGCTGCGGTTCTCGATCATCTCACGTCACCGCTTCTGCCATCAGGGCGCCTCGGCAATTGCGTTGGGTTTCGCAACTCGTATCCGGACAGTCTGGGAAGTCTGTTTGTCGTCGGCAGTCGTACGAATGTGAAACTCTCTGACCATTTCGGGAACCCAGTTGGCTGCCGTAATTTCAAAGTACTGTTCCGTTTTCCCTACCGGGATCATCAACCCATTCAGACCAATATTGTCGACGTAGACACCATGAGGAAGGTTTCGTCCGGAATCTTCCTTCCCAAAGTCAATTCGCCCGCCGAAATCGACACGCTCAGCGACCACTCGAGCCGTTATCGTTTCACCAGGGCTAACAGTGAATTCGAGGACCCCGTCGTCGGCAATCTTTCCTGAATCACCATCGGATTCGATTCTGACCGTGACTTTGGCGTTCGCCCCCTTTTCAAACTTCCCGAGATTGCCTAGCGGCTTGCGAATCTCCTTACCATCTATATCAGCCACCGCGATAAGCGAAATCTGATTGGCTTCTTCCTCGGCGAGTCCCTCAAACTCCGGAAGTGCGAGAATACCGGAAAAGGCCCGACTTTGATTGGCCTCGATTTCGATCACCGAAGGCATTTGAATTGAATCGGGAAGCCCGGAAACCTCGATCCGAATCGGACCAGAGAAACCATCGCTTCGTTTCGCGGTAAACATGAGTTCGCGACCACTTCCGGGACTGATCTTGGGGTTCTTCCCTGCGACACTGACTTCGAAATTCGGTTCAGCCTTTCGCGCAAAACACTCGTAAGTGAAGCCTTCCCCACCCAGCCCACGAGTGTCCGCAACTCGGACCCGGTAGAGCCCATCGGACGGAGCGACAAACGTAATCCGTGAGTCTTTTCCAAGAAGGCGGGAAGATTCGTCATCGTTCTCGTAATAGAGTCGATAAACCGGCAGCCCATTGGGGCTCGGCTCTGAACCCGCAGGGAATTCGCGAACAATATAGCAAGGCTGGCCTAGAGGATGAGATAGGGCCGTGGTCTCGAAATAGGAATGGCGATTGCCAAAACCGGGATACACAAGAAAACCAGAATCGGGTCCGCGCGGATAGTGCCAGAGCTTAACCACTTCTCCATTCACGAAGAGATACTCGTTCAGTTCCATCTCGCGCCAGTTGTGAACACGGAAATCCCCGGAGGTCATCGAGTCTTTTCCTCGAAACGTGAGCCAGGAATCACGAACCGCCTGGAGGACTACTCTCTCAATGGGGCTACCATCGGCATCCAGAATCGAAAGGTGACTATCCAGCTTCGACTTGTTTCGCGCTGCAAGAGTCTCGAAAATCCACGTCTCCCCCTTCTTCGCTTGGAAGAAATAATCGTCCTGCTCCCCCAGCGCGGTGATCTCTCCCATCCGACTCTCCCCCAGTGCGATCCTATGCTCTTCCGACTTTGGCATGTCGGTCTTGCTACTCGAGCTTGCGGACTGTTCGACGAGTTCTGGCTTTGCCTGCCCTTGAACGCCCGGATTCGTAGCCTGTGCTTCCAGTTGATCCATGGATCCATCAAGACTCCCGAGTGCAAAACGAGAAGAACCTTTGCCAAACGCAAGTGCACCGATGACGTCGGGCTGCTCATCATAGACTTCGACAAGTTCGAGACCAGGAAGCCCCCATCGCTTCATCGCCCGATCCGCCGATGCAGTGATCAACGTCTTTCCGTCTCGGGAAAGCGCCATCTCTACGATCGCATCTTCGTGACCAAATCGAGCTTCAACGACAGGATTGATCCTCGGAGTCTCACGAGAAAGAAAGCGCCAGAGCCGTATGCGATTGTCTGCGCCAATACCCACGAGGAACTTTCCATCGGGAGTGAAATCGATGCCAAACTGCCCGCCCTGAGGCTGACTCAGAGTGTCGAATCGATTCCCGCTCTCCACATGCCAGATCTTGCAGGTGGAATCTCCGCTCGCGCTGGCGAGAACTTTTCCATCAGGAGAAAAGGCAAGATCATAGACCGCACCATTGTGACTGGGGAACTTCCGCAGGTACTTTCCGGAGGAGACCTCCCAAAGTCGAATGATGCGATCGTATCCCGCTGTCGCAAGCTGGCTGCCATCGGGAGAAAACTCAGCGTCGAAGAGAATGTCACGATGAGCATCAGCTCCGAGGCGAGTGACCTCCTTGCCACTGGAAACATCAAAGATAATAGCAACGCCCCGCAGACCCGTCACACCGGTCGCGGCAACAAGCGTCTTTCCATCCGGTGAAAAGTGCACTGCATTGACTTTGCCATCGGGAACTTCGAGTACACGAATCGATTTCTGACTTTCGGCATCCTGCAAGGTAACTGAACCAAAGCGCCCCACAGCGAGTTGGCTGCCATCCGGTGAATACTCCATCGCGGTGATCGGTACTGAGACCTCGTGCTGTGGCGCTAGCGCAGGAACCGTAAGAGCGGAGAGCATCGAAAGGTCATTCTCAGGAGCCGGTCCTTTCGCTCCTTCCGCAATCCAACGGGTCAAGATTCCAACTTCCTCTTCGGAAAGCTGTGGCTCCTTTTTAGGTGGCATGGCCGGCTTGGCCTTTCTCAGAATCGTCTGCAGCAAATACGACTCTTCGGGTTTCCCTGGAACGAGAATTTGCTTCTCCTCCGTTTCACCGCCCTTCAGCAAAGCCGCATAGGTTTCTACCGAAAGCTCTCCTTCAAAGTCGGACTCATTGTGACAGCCGGCACAATAGTCACGCAGAAGAGGAACGACATCGGTCTGGTAGTCGACAGGTTCATTCCCAAAAATCGAAGAGGATCCACCCAACAGAATGGTGGCCAACAGGAAGATAGAAAAAAGTGGTCTCATAGGAGAAAATCAGTGTTGGAAGAGAAACTCACGCGAAGTCATGAGAGCCCACATCAAGTCCTCCCAACCAGAACGCTTCTCATTCTCGTCGGCGGTTGAAAGAAGATTCAGCAGTCCTTCTCTCTCGGTAGAGTTCGGAAGCCGAGCCAGAGTGGTGAGATAGATTTCTTCGATCTTCTTCTCATCGGAAACTTCCATATCATCCAGCTTGGCGACGATGCTTTTCGGGTCGGCGAGTTTCTTATTCAGTGTCTCTCCATTCGCAAGGTGAAGAGCCTGAACCATGCTCGGCTGATTCGAACGCTCGCACTCGCAGGTAATCTCCCGCTCATTTCTTCCGAACGTTTTGAGGAAATAGTTGAGGACAGCTGAGTCGTAGAGTTCAAGAGCCCGCGTTCCCATTTCGTAGTGCTCAGTCTTCTGGGTGCTCCCGTCCTTGAGGACAATTTCTCCGAAGTTAGTCGGAACCTCTGTGACGTCGACGATCGCGTCGTAGAGCACTTCGGCCATGAGTCGTCGCGGAAAGTATCGCGAAAGATACCGAGTATCATCCCGGTTCCCGGGAAGAACCTCTCCGCTGCGCTGGTAGGTTTCGCTTTCGAGGACCAGACGCATGAGCGTTTTGAGATCAAATTCATTTTCCACGAGGTAGGCAGCAAGAGCTTCGAGCAACGGCTCATTGCTTGCCGGATTCGAGGCACGAAGGTCGTCGACCGGATCAACAAGCCCGCGACCAAAAAAGGCCGCCCAGACGCGATTCGTGATCGATCGCGAAAAGTAATCATTATCTGGACTCGTGAGCCAGGCCGCGAGTGCTTCGCGCCGATCTCCCGGATCACTTGGAAGAATTGGCTCACCGTCGAGAGGAGCTGGAACTTGAGGTCTCCCAGTCCGCGGTTGAATCAGATCTCCTCGGGGCTCGACGTAGAGCGTGCGAACGCCATCACCATTGCGAGGGTCCCCCCCCCAGCCCTTAGCGCGGACACGGGAGAAGAGATTCGCAAACGCGTAGTACTGATCATTGGTCCATTTCTCCAGTGGGTGATCATGACATTTCGCGCAGTTGATCGAGAGACTGAGGAATGCCTGGCTCACATTTTCGGCCATAGTCTCCGGGTCCTGGTGGACCGCGTAGAAATTAGTCGCTCCGTTCTCCGTGCTGATGCCTCGGGCGGTAACGACCTGTCGCGCCATTTCATCCCAAGGTAGATTCTGCTCTACTCCTGAGCGAATCCATTCGTAGTAGGACTTAACTGCATCCGGCCGAAGAAGCTGACCATTCACGAGAAAAACATCGGACCACCGATACGCCCAGTAGGCGACAAATTCGTCTCGCCGAAGGAGGTGACTGATCAGCTCTGAGCGCTTGTCAGGATTCTCATCCGCAAAGAACTCACGTGCCTCTTCAGCGGTCGGGAGCGTTCCAATCGTGTCGAGAAACGCACGCCGAATGAAATCGCCATCGCTGCTCCTTGGAGAAGGTTGAAGCTGGAGTTGCTCGAGCTGCTGATAAACAAGATCATCAATCAGGTTGGCTCGCGGAGCCTTGATATAAACCGCGGAGGGAATTTGGTTGGGAAAAGGCGAGCGGAGTCGTGCCAGAGCAACATTGCTCGAAAAGAGCGCAGAGACAGCGCCCTGACCATTACCGACGATCTCCACGACGCCGGCTTCATCGACAATCGCAACGGATTCGTCGGCCGAAGCAAACTTGGCCCAATCGGTCACATCCATGCGAGATCCGTCCTTGTAGTGAGCCGTGACCAGGAGCGGCTGTCGGTCGCCCTTCTTGAGTATAGAAAGCTCAGGAGTGATCTCGACCCGGGAAATCACAGCATCATCTTCTCCCGGAGGCACCGCTCCCTCAGCGACCCATTCTGCGAGTATTCGATACTCTCTGCTACGCACATCGAGTCTCCTCCCTCCTTTGTGAGGAGTTGCCATGGTCGGCTTAGTAAGAAGAAGGCTTCGGGAAGGCTCCGAAAGCTCGATCCGGCGTCCGCGAGCTTCCCGAGTCAGCGTGTAAAAATCCGAGGGAGGATCGTAACCACGCAAGCTGAGGCGAAATCCGCCCTTTCCGGCGACAGCACCGTGACAGGCGCCCATATTGCAGCCCTGCCTGGTCAGGATGGGAAGAACGTGGCGATTGAAACTCCAACCGAAATCCTGCTCAAACCCGGAAACGGAGATCTCACGCTCTAACACGACACCATCAACCGTTGCGGTAACAGTTGCTTTCCCATTCCCCGTGGCGATAACGACACCATCTTCGATCCGAGCGACTGTGGGAGGAGAAACCTGCCATTCCGGAGAAGAGACAAGACCGCGGAATGCCTCGTCGTCCCGCCTCATGACGAGAAGGTGTTGACGTGCTTCCGGCCCTTCGAGTTGAACCTCCTCCGGAACAATCACCGACACAGGTTCGGCTCCAACAAGAAAAACCTGGCTCAGTCCTACGAGAATCGAGATACAGAAAGATGACTTCATGAGAACAGTTCCTTGATTGGCTCTCTGCCAAAATCGACAAGTGGGAACGGACGGCCAGAAGGCCCAGGCAGATGAGCTTCGTGATCGAATCCCAGTGCGTGGAAGATGGTAGCCACAATATCCCCGGGCTCGACCGGGCGCTCAGCCGGAAAGCCACCGATGGGATCACTTTTCCCGACAACCTCACCGCCCTTGATTCCGCCGCCTGCGAAGGAACAGGTAAAACACTGCGGCCAGTGATCACGCCCCCCGGCAGGATTTACCTTCGGAGTGCGCCCAAACTCACTGAGCCCAGCAACGACGACGTTGTCGAGCATGCCCCGCTGGTGCAGATCTTCGAGAAGCGCCGAGTATGCCTGATCATACATAGGTGCTACTTCATCCTTCATCTGAGTTACCGAAATAAATGGCTTCGAACCGTGGATATCCCAAGACAGCTCATTGAATACGGTGAGAAAAGTATTCACGGTGACGAACCGGACACCGTTCTCAATGAGTCGACGGGAGAGGAGGAAGCACTGCCCAACTCGATTCATCCCATATCGCTCCCGGACCGCCTTTGGCTCCTTGGACAAATCGAACGCCGAGCGAGCTTGCTCGCTGGTCATCAATCGAAAAGCAGAATGAAAGTTTTCGTCGAGAAGACGTGCATCTTCACTCGCCTCAAAATCTCTCACCGTCTGATCAACGATATCCCGCATCGCTTTCCGACGATCAAGCCGAGAGGCTCCGATCTGATCGGGAGGAAGCAAATCAGGAACTCGAAAGTCTGGCTTCGACGGATCTGCCATCAGCGCAAAAGGATCCTGTGCTTTTCCAAGAAACCCTCCTGCTTGCCCATTGGGAAGGTTGCCCCCGCCTCTTCCCATCAACTCGGGAAGGACAACAAAAGGAGGAAGGTCATTTCTCGCATTCATCAGGTAGCTCGCGACCGCTCCCGCGTGAGGAGTTTCAACCCCGCCCGTAAATCGTCGTCCCGTCTGCATGATCTGCCATCCCGCATCATGAACTGCCGCACCCCCATGATGACAGGAGCGGACGAGAGAGAACTTGTCCGCGACTTTCGCATGCATCGGAAGAATTTCGGAGATATCGATCGCTTCTGACTTGGTGCGAATGGGCTGAAACGGACCTCGGATCTCACGAGGCGCATCCGGCTTCATGTCCCACAAATCGATGTGACTGGGCCCCCCCAGATTGAAGATCATGATACAGGACTTCGAGTCATCCCCCTTTACGTGACCTTGCTGTTTTGCAGAGAGATACTGTGGCAATGAGAGGCCAATCGGCCCCAATGCACCAATCGAGAGAAAGTCTCTACGAGATCGTTTTGTTCCACAGAGAGGACCGGGGCCTTCAGCGAGAAAATCAAACATGACGTGTCAGGAGGAGAACGTTAGAGAGTCAAATGTAGCGGAAACGGGGAACACTGTCTTGTAGCGCGATCATTGTTTTTGGTAGGACCCGATCATGACGAAATCGTTTTTGGTATCGAGCGTCATCGAGTAGATGACGACCTGACTCCCCTGCTCTCCCATCCGGCAGAAAAGAGAAGTATCTGAGACATGTTTTACGTTCCCCGAAAAGCAGCACATCAGATCAGCATCTCAAAAATGGGAACGCGGGTAAATGGGAAATCCACTGCTCTCCGTCCCCTCACCCCTCATTCCTTTTCGCGGGAATCGGTAATTGCTCCTGATCAAATCGACCGTATTCTCGCCTCCTTGTGACTATTCCTTTCGACGTTACCTGGCTGGCAATCGGACTCGCCTGCCTCGGAGCTTTCAGCCTCGGTATTTCCAAAACCGGTTTTCCCGGCTTGGCGATCGTGAATGTATTGATCATCGCTGAAATTTTTGGGGCGAAGAACAGCGTCGGAATCATTCTCCCTCTGCTCGTGGTCTGCGACATCGTCGTGCTTCCTCTCTTCTGGAAACATGCGACGTGGAAGATGATCTGGCCGCTCGTCCCGGTGACTTTCGCAGCGATCGTCGGAGCGTGGTTTCTCCTCGACGCGATCAACGACCTGACCGCTCGACGGGTCATAGGTGGGATTATCCTCCTGATGTTTGCCCTCCAGCTGATTCGAGAATTCAAAAAGGAATTTCTTGAGCACCTCCCCGACTCGCGGGTGTTCCGGTGGATCAGTTGCCTCCTCATCGGAGTCTCGACCATGCTCGCGAATGCGGCAGGCCCAGTTTACTCGATCTACGCTCTTGTTCACAAGATGCCGAAGATGCTTTTCCTGGGCGTAGGAGCACGATTTTTTCTTCTCGTGAACATCTTTAAGATGCCGTTTCTTGGCCAACTGGATCTGATCAATCCCGAATCCCTTCGTCTGAACCTGATTCTCCTACCCGCTCTCATCGCGGGAATTTTTCTTGGTAGAAAGGTGATTCACCTCGTCCCCCAGCGAACTTTCGAGATCCTGCTCTATGCATTTTCAGCAATTGCGGGTCTGAGAATGCTCTTCTTCTAGTAGGAGTTTCATTCCAGAGATTCCCCAACCGGAACTTTTCTCACAATCTCTCACAAAATTTTGAACAAAAAGATGTAATGAGACTCTAAAACTACGAAATCAACAATACAGGCAAGCCACGAAACAACGAAATCTGAGCCTGCAGCCCCATACCTACTACACTCTCAGGAACTCGACCGCTTTATGAATCCGAATCAATTCACGCTCAAACTTCAAGAAGCCTTTCAGGCCGCCCAGACACTTGCCAGCAACAAGTCACAAGCGGAGCTGAGCAGCGTACACCTCATGTCTGCCCTTCTGGAGCAACCCGAAGGAGTTGTTGTACCGATCCTCTCGAAAGTCGGAGCCGATGTCAGCGCTCTTCGATCAGGAGTCGCGGAATTGTCCGAGAAACTCCCCAGCGTTCAAGGCAATGCAGGTCAGCAGGTCTATCTCAGCTCCGACCTTCGCAGCGTCATGAATACAGCGGAAATGGTTCGAGGGAACATGAAGGACGAATACACCAGTGTTGAGCATGTTCTCATCGCTCTGCTCCGGGAGGGTCACTCCGATCTAAAGGCTCTCCTCAGCGAGAACAGTGTCACCGAGAAGAGTCTTTCCGAAGCGATTCAATCGGTTCGAGGCACACAGCGCGTCACGGATCAAGATCCAGAAGGCAAATATCAATCACTGGAAAAGTATGGCACCGATCTCACTGAAATTGCTCGCTCTGGAAAGATCGATCCCATCATCGGGCGAGACGAAGAAATTCGCCGGGTCATGCAGATCCTGTCACGACGAACGAAGAATAATCCCGTTCTCATTGGAGAACCAGGTGTGGGTAAAACTGCAATTGCCGAAGGCCTCGCCCGACGCATCGTCAGTGGTGATGTTCCCGACTCTCTGAAGAACAAGCGACTGATCGTTCTCGATATCGGATCGATGATTGCCGGAGCCAAGTATCGCGGAGAATTCGAAGATCGACTCAAGGCCTTTCTCAAAGAAGTGAGCGAAAGTGAGGGGGAAATCATCCTCTTCATCGACGAACTCCACACCATTGTTGGAGCCGGTGCCAGCGAGGGATCGGTCGACGCATCGAACCTCCTCAAACCTCAGCTTGCGCGTGGCGAACTGCGCACCATCGGAGCGACGACTCTCGATGAGTATCGCAAATACATTGAGAAGGATGCTGCTCTCGAACGACGCTTTCAGCCCATCATGGTCAATGAGCCGAGCCCGGAAGACACCATCGCAATACTGCGCGGAATCAAGGAGCGGTATGAAGTGCACCACGGGGTTCAGATCAAGGACTCCGCCATCGTCGCTGCGGCTACTCTCAGCGATCGCTACATCTCCGATCGATTCCTTCCCGACAAAGCCGTCGACCTCCTCGACGAAGCGGCCTCGCGCCTGAAGATCGAACTCGACAGTCTTCCAACAGAAATCGACCAGTATGAGCGTCAATCGATGCAGCTTGAAATGGAACGCCAGGCCCTCGAAAAAGAAAAGGACGACGCGAGCAAGGATCGACTCAAGAAAGTCGAAAAGGAGATCGCTGATCTCAATGAAAAAGCAGACGGACTCAAGGCGCAATGGCACAACGAAAAATCGGTCATTGATCAGTCCAACGTCGTCCAGGAAGAGTTGGAACAACTCAAACTCGACCTCGAACGAGCCCAGCGCGAAGGCAATCTTGGACGTGCCAGCGAAATCCAATACGGCCTCATCCCTGACAAAGAGGAAGCCCTCGCAGAAGCCAAATCTGAACTCGAGAAAATGCAGGGCAACTCCCGACTCCTCAAAGAAGAGGTCACCGAAGAAGACATCGCCGAAGTGGTGAGTTCGTGGACCAACATCCCCGTCTCGCGATTGCAGGAAGGTGAGCGATCCAAACTGGTCCAGATGGAAGATCGGCTCGGCGACCGTGTCATCGGCCAACACAAAGCCATCTCCGCTGTTTCCAACGCCGTGCGAAGAGCTCGCGCCGGTCTGCAGGACGAGAATCGGCCGATCGGTTCTTTCCTCTTCCTCGGACCGACCGGTGTCGGAAAGACAGAACTATCTCGATCACTGGCCGAGTTCCTCTTTGATGACGAACACGCCATGGTTCGGATCGACATGAGCGAATACATGGAGAAGCATTCTGTCGCTCGGCTTATCGGAGCGCCTCCGGGATACGTTGGATACGAAGAGGGCGGGCAGCTTTCTGAAACAGTTCGACGAAAGCCCTATTCGGTTGTCCTCTTCGACGAAGTCGAGAAAGCACATCCCGATGTCTTCAACGCACTCCTCCAGGTGCTCGACGATGGTCGCATCACTGATGGACAAGGACGCACCGTAGACTTTCGGAATACCGTTATCATCATGACCAGCAACATCGGTTCCGAATACATCATGACCGAGGAAAATCCCGAACAGCGTGAAGCCCTCGTTACCGAGACCCTGCGCGGACACTTTCGACCGGAGTTTATCAACCGGATCGACGAGACCATCATCTTCGATCGCCTTTCCGAAGAGGACATTCAGGCCATTGTGGAAATTCAGCTCGCCCGTGTCGTAAAGCGACTGGAGGATAAGGGCCTCGCCCTCGAGATATCCGACGAGGCACTAGCTCAAATCTCGGTAGAGGGTTACGATCCCGCCTACGGCGCTCGCCCTCTGAAGCGAGCGATCCAGAATCGCATTCTCGATCCCCTCAGCCTCGGTCTTCTCGAAGGTAAGTTCAAAGAAGTCGATACGATCCGGGTCGGAGTTGAAGGAGGTCAGTTTGTGTTTAGTACTTAGGGATCAATCAGGCCGAACCTCCCTTTTGCCGAAAGTCTCACGAGTTTCGCTACTTCATCGAGTGGTAGCGGAAGTCGTGAGACTTTCTGCGATGAATATTGGGACGACCGATTTACCGAATCAATCGCTCGCAGATTGATGTCCAGCAGCCCTACTTCAATGCGTCGCCCACCAATGGAATCCTTGCGCCCCGAAGACTCTCCAGCTCTCCCAGCTCAAAGACGTTCTTGTATCCATACCCATGGAGATTGATAAACGTCGGAATATTGAGTGCCAGTGCCGGCCCCTTAGAAGCGAGGGCGACAACCCGTAGCTCGCCCTTCTCTCCCGTGAAGTTGTTGTTGCAGTATATCAGGATTCGCGTGTCTAGATTCGGGATTACCTTGGCCAGTTTCTCCTCAGTGAAATCAGAAAAGTTCAGGTGCACCGCGCCCTTGATGTGAATCTTTTCAAAGGCGGCTTTCGACCGAGTATCGAGGATGATCGTGTCTTGCTCTTTCGACATCTCTAGAAATTCCTCAACACTGACAAGATGCTCTTTGCGAGTCTCCTCCAGTCCCGATGAGAGCCGAAGAAAACCGGGGAAATCGACCTGTTCGTTGGTGAGTAAGACTTCGCCTCCCCAGCCTGAGGGAGAAAACGAGAGTAGTAGCGCGAGGGCTCCTGCAGCGATGAAGAGTAGGTGATCTTTCATGATTTCAAATTCTGACACGATACCAGGTAGAGGTTGTCACCATGATGTCAGATCATTGTAAAAATTTTGTCAGGATTAGCTGAAATATTCTTTCCATCGCACTCCTTAAATCCTCTCCGAAACGGCGTTTCTACCGGGCTGATTGTGAACTTTCACTCAGACTTCTAAGTATACAACCGGCCCAAAAGGGCTAGCCCTTTTGACGGCGAGCCATGCGCTATCGCGCGAAAATCGTTGTCGACAGTGGAATTGCACCGGGCTTAAGATCTTCTAGGAACGACGATCAAGATTCACGGTGAATCCGTTCTCTTCACCTCTCTACTCTTACATACCATTATGGCGGAAACGGCTACGCAACAGGAAGCGGAACTCGGCAACTCTGACAAGGAAGTTATCGAAGAACTCAAGCAGGCCTACGAGGCCATGAAGCAACAACTCGAACTGGTCATCGTTGGACAAGACGACGTCATTGAGCAGCTTCTCATCTCCATTTTCTGTCGCTCCCATGCACTTCTTGTCGGAGTGCCCGGACTCGCAAAGACGCTCCTCGTTTCAACTCTTTCTGACGTCCTCGATCTGAGCTTCAAGCGAATCCAGTTCACGCCAGACCTGATGCCTGCAGACATCACCGGAACTGAGGTTCTCGAGGAAGACATGAGCACCGGAAAACGAATCTTCAAATTCGTGAAGGGACCGATCTTTGCAAACATGATTCTTGCGGATGAGATCAACCGAACTCCTCCTAAAACTCAGGCCGCACTGCTTGAGGCGATGCAAGAACATCACGTTACGATTGGTGACGAAACCTATCCCCTCCCCGAGCCTTTCTTTGTTCTCGCGACTCAGAACCCGATCGAGCAAGAAGGAACCTATCCCCTTCCTGAAGCGCAGCTCGACCGCTTCATGTTTAACATTCGTGTAGACTACCCGGCCCTCTCCGAAGAAGAAGCGATTATCAAACGAGTCACCGGCACCTATCACGCCAATATTGAGAAACAGCTCACCGACGAGTCGGTCATGAAACTCCAGAAGGTGGTTCGTCGCGTTCCCGTGGCTGATCACGTTGTCTCCTACGCAGCACAAATCGCTCGAGCATCCCGTCCTAAGACAGAGGACGCTCCGGATTTCGTTCGCGAGATGGTTTCCTGGGGAGCTGGACCACGAGCCGGGATCTACCTCATCCTTGCAGCCAAGGCTCGCGCCATTCTTCAGGGCCGTTACCACACTACGACAGCCGACGTTCGCGCTGTAGCCCTGCCCGTTTTGCGTCACCGAATCCTGACTACATTCAATGCTGAAGCAGCTGGAGTGAATTCCGATGAGATCGTCAACATGCTCGTTGAGAAATTCCAGCCCAACGCCGACCTCGAAGTCTAAACTCGAATCCTCTCATCTGCCTCATCCACCGTTCCATTTTCTCGGCCACCCCTCTGCCTCTATGCCGGAAGCCAACTCACCCTCCTTCACAGAACTTTTACCGAACGAGATCATCCAGATGATTGGGCGTCTCGAATTTCTGGCACGCAGTGCGAAGGAAGGGACCATCAATGGTCGTCACACCAGTCCTCACAAGGGCTTCTCAGTCGAATTTGCCGAACATCGCCAGTATGTTTCCGGAGACGACTTGAGAAACCTCGACTGGCGGGTCTACGGAAAGAGCGACCGCTACTATATCAAGCAGTTCATCGAGGAAACGAACATGAGGGTAACTATCCTCGTCGACGCTTCCGGATCGATGGCCTATGCCGGAGACGAAGCAACCTCGATCGCAGGGAAAGAGAATATTTCGAAATTCGAATACGCCCGCTACCTTGCTTCCGCGTTGAGCTACCTACTCATTCGCCAACAGGACGCCGTTGGATTGGTGACCTTCGATGAAGGAATCCGAAAGTATCTTCGCCCCGCGGCGAAGCCAAGCCAGGTGCGGTCAATCCTGGAAGAGCTAGCCAAAACTGAGCCCGGTGCGGATACTCACTGCGCAGGAACCTTTCACGAAATTGCGGAGCGAATCCCCTCCCGTGGACTCGTCATCGTAATCAGTGACTTTTTCGACGATGCCGAGGCAATCAATAACGCTCTTCATCACTTCCGATTCAAGAATCACGAGCTCGTCGTCTTTCACCTTATGGCGGAGGAGGAAATCACTTTCCCTTTCGACAAGTTTGATGACTTCAAATGCCTCGAAATCGAGGGTCGACGCCTGAACATCGACCCATCAACGATCCGAGTTTCTTATCTCGATCGAGTTCAAGCGCATCTCAAATCCATCGAACTCGCCTGTGGTCAGATGGAAGCCGACTATGTCCCGATCAATACGAAGACCCCGGTTCCGGAGGCCCTCTTTTCGTATTTTTCGCAACGCAAGACCTGACCCGTCACCCTTTCTGCTCCCGTGCTTTTTCTCAATACCATTCTGCTTCTTGGCGCTCTCGGAATCATGATTCCGATCGTGATCCACCTCCTCAACCGGCGTTCGAGTCGAATCGTTAACTGGGGTGCGATGAATTTCCTCCTCGAATCACTCGCTATCCGAAATCGCCGAATCCAGCTCGAAGAAGCACTCCTCATGGCGACTCGCTGCCTCCTCATAGGGCTTCTCGCGCTCGCCTTGGCACGTCCCTTTATTCCTCCTGGCTCGACCATTCCGTGGATCATCATTCTCCCGCTCCTCCTTCTCGCCATCGTCGGAATCGGCGTTGCGGTCGTGCTTCACAATGAGCCCAAGTGGCGTCGCTGGATTGGCCTAGTCTCGATCACTCTACTTCTCCTATGCGTCGCCTTGGTTGCCTTTGAGAAATACCTCAACCTCTCTCGCTTCACTCCCGGAGCGAAGCAGGACATCGCTTTGATCATTGATGGGTCGACTTCCATGTCGATCACCCAATCGGGTGAAAGAAATTTCGACCGAGCCGTGGAAGAAGCGCGAACCTTGATCAAGCGTGCGCCTCGCGGACATGCTTTCAGTCTCATCCTCGGTGGCCCGTCTCCCACCGGTGTGGTTCTAGATCCGACTACAGACCGTACCGAATTAGAAGCGGCGTTAGACGAACTGAACCCTATCGACGGAGCAATGGCCACCTACCAGGCCTTCACCCTCGCTTCGCTGAGTCTCGCACGGGGCGACAATCCGGCGAAGCAGATTGTGGTCCTGACCGATGAACAGAACATCGGATGGGAAATAGGTAAGAGCGGTCGGTGGAATTTTCTTAGGGAGGCATTTCGGAACCTTCCCTCGGAACCTCAGATCATGCTTCGTAAGCTCAAGCTGCCCGACTACATCCGAAACCTCGCGGTGACGAGCGTCGAATTCTCGCGAGATATTGTGGGCATCGATCGACCTGTCGAAATCCGTGTCACAGTCGAGAACACTGGAAACGAAGCGGTTACTCCTGAAGCACTCGTTCTCACGGTGGATGATGGGCGCGACTATCGCGATCAATCACTTGGTCAATTGCAACCCGGGGAACAACAAACCGTCAAATTCGCTCATCAATTCACCCAGCCTGGCGCTCATTCTCTTTCGGCTACACTCGAAGTAACCGATGACATTACCACGGATAACAGTGGCTACTATGCTACTAACGTCGCCGACGAGCTGAAAGTTCTCATCATAGATGGGCGTCCCTCCGCACGCGCCTTCGATCGCGCTTCTGCTTTTGCCGCAGTAGCGCTCGCACCTTCTGCTCTGACCCTCGATCCCAACCTCGACACCAACACCCCCGGGGTGAGCGATCCTGCTTCAGACGATTTCAACATGGCTTACGATCCGACATTAGATCCGATTCGCTTCCTAGTCGAACCTCAGGTCGTAGATGCGCCGTCCATCGGAACGATCGGAGACTTTGGTATTTTTGACGTTGTCATCCTCGGAGACGTTCCTCGTTTGCCATCAGAAACGGCCAGATTATTAGTCGACTACACCCGGAACGGCGGCGGACTTCTCGTCGCGGCCGGAAGCAAAGTACAGTCCGACTTCTACAATGGGTGGAGTGATGAAGGAGATACATTCTTCCTTCCCGCAAAAATTGCACCGCAGCAGACCGTCGCCGGGCCTGACGGATTTCAGCCCTCGGCGCAGACGCTCACTCATCCCGCCCTGTCCAAGGTGGCGGATCCGACGAAGAGCGATTTTGCAACCGCGGTTTTCTCCACCTATCGCAAACAGGAGGTCCCTGAGGATCTCGCTCAGGAATCTTCTGTCGGGGGACGCTTTAATAATGGGGACATCCTGCTCTCTTCTCGTGAATTTGGAGAAGGTCAGGTCATCCTCACCAGTATTCCTCTTGACCTCTCCGCCGGAAACCTCGTCACTCGCCAGGCTTTCCTGCCGTTTCTCCACGAGTTGGTCTACCATCTCGCCGATCCCGCTACCTATGAGTTGAACCTGGATCCAGGCTGGGAAATCAGCATCGGACTTTCCGGACGCCAGGGGCACGCTATTGGTGAAGGGCTTACTGGTGAATACTACGCCTCACACTCCGCCGATGCGCCGAGCTTCACCCGTCACGATCCAGCGATCCAATTTCAGTGGATCGAGGGCAACCCGGCCCCTGGGGTCGCTGCGGATAATTTCAAAGTCGAATGGACGGGCAGTCTGCAGGTTCCCAAAACCGACCGATATATCTTTTCGGTCGATGTGGATGATCGCTTCGAATTCTGGATCGACGGTAAACGAGTCGGAGACTTCCGACTACCCGGAGGACGCAAAAACTACAGTGGAAAGCTCGAACAGGGAAAGTGGTATGACTTTCGCGCGGTCTATTACGAAGATACCGGCGATGCCCACGTCATCCTTTCTTGGGAGACAAGTTCGATGCCGCGTTCTCCGATTCCACCTCAGTATTTCCGGACCTTTGCTCCCAAGGCAGGCGGCGAGGCAGGGCTTGACTCTCAGTTGACCAGCTACGAGGTCGCCGGTCCCGGTGGAAAGGCAAGAACCGCACAGCTCTCTGCTACCGGATCTGGCACGGTTCTGAAATTGCAGGGCGAGATCTCCTCCGGACTCTACCGTCTCGCGGTGCCAGAAGATCAGTCTCCCTTTTTTGCTGATTTCCTTCGCCCTGAAAGCACTGAAATCCCCTTTACCGTTCGACGCGATGCTTCAGAGAGTTATCTCCAGAGACTGACCGAATCAGACTACCAGTTCCTCGAAAACTTCGTCACCCTATCTCAGCCACAAACATTGGAAGAGTTGATCGGATTCCTCAACGGAAACCAATTCGGCCAGGAACTCTGGAAGTATCTCGCAATGGGCGCCTTCTTCTTTCTACTCGCCGAAATTGCACTTTCACGCTGGATCGCTCACAGCCGCCGAATGGGTGAAGAAATTTCGATTCAATTTGAATCCAAGGATTCCCCTTCCAACGCATTTCGCGATCAACTCGTCAAAATGGGCAAAGCCTGAGACTCGATAGCTGGGCCCGCCTCTTTTCCCAATCCCACCTCAAATTTACCCCGTGAACCCCGAAGACTTCAGCCGCGACGACATTCTTCCCAACCTTAGCCCGATCGTGGCGGGGATTGGTTGTCTCCTCGCTCTCATATTGTGGATCCTCCGCCTCCGCGGACCCAGCCGATTCCCCCTTCTCGGGTTCGGCTGGCATGTTCTCGGATTGGCACTGGCAGCGCTATTGCTCTGGCTTGGATTTCAGCTCGGCGGAAATTTCGTCTCCTACGGAACCGGCTGGCCACTCTGGTGGATTGCAATCGGAGGGGCCATCGCCGCAGAACTGATCGTCTTTCTTTACGGATTCGAGAAAACGCTCGTTCGCCCGATCCGAGGGCGATGGTTGCTCGGGCTGCGCCTTGCTGCGCTTCTCGCACTTCTTCTCATCCTCGCACAGCCCGTTCTCTCTTTTCTCGAATCCCGGGAAATTGAACGAGAGATCGCGATTCTGATAGATGACTCCGACTCCATGCTGCTTGCCGATCAACGACTCTCGGCAACCGAAATTCTCGATCGTGCCGAACTGTTTGAAGCCGAGAATATTTCTTCTCGCCCTCCTCTACGGGAGATCGATTCACTCGCAAGAAAAGTCGATCAACAGCTTTCTGCTGAGATATCCGCGCTCTCTTCCGCACCCAGCCTGCGGGCGGGCCTCGAAGGTCGTGCCGAGCAACTTCCCGCAGTTCTTGATGAGCTCGAAGAAAACAACGCCGCCCTCTCCGAATTCCTGAGTCAGACTTCGACAGACAAGCTTCCCGGGGACGTTAAGAATCGAATTGAAGACTATCGCAAGCGAAGTCGCGATGGTCTCCCTCGCATCCTCAAGGCGGCTCGTGATTCCGCAGCTCAGGGGAACGCCAACGAACTCAGCCGGCAACTCCAAGTCGCTCGCGAAGAAATTCAAAGCATCCTCGAAACACTTCCGCCCACCTTCGCAAAAGCGGATGAAGCCTATTATCAGGGGCTCGGTGAAGATGTTCGCAAAGAGATCAATCGAGTCGCGGCCACCCCCCGCCTTGAAATTGCCCGACGTATCCTCGCATCCCCTTTGTCGGGCGCCGCTCAACAGGGTCAGTCCGATGACTCAACCCTTTCTGGTGACGAAACGCTGACACTTTGGGAAGGTCTCAAGGAGAACTACAACCTCCGGCTCTTCCGTTTTGCACAAGGCGTCAATCAGATTGAATCCCCGGAAGCCGGAGATTGGACTGGTGAGATTGGAACCACTCCCGCAAGCGCCCAGACCGATCTAACAGGTGCCCTTGAATATATTCTCAAAAACACTGCTCCCGAGTCTCTCGCGGGTGTACTTCTTCTCAGTGATGGACGACACAACGGTGGAGTCATTCCAGAAGACAGCCTTCGTCAGCTCGCAGTTCAGAACACTCCGCTTTCGGCTGTTCCAGTCGGAGGAAAAACGGGGCCAGTCGATATCTCTCTGTTGAACCTCCGAGCGCCTGAATCAATCTACCTCGATGACCGAGTCGTCGTTTCCGCAGAAGTAAAGTTGGACGGGCTGCTCGGAAAAAAGGTGAAGGCGGAACTGATATCAAACGAGGAGGTCGTCGACACGATCGAAATCGATGTCACCGACGTGAACTTCCGCACCGAAATCCGCTTCGTCCACCGCCCGGAAGAGAAAGGCATTCTCGACTACCAGATTCGTCTCGAGCCCGATGAACGTGAGATTTTTCAGAACAACAACCAGTGGGATTTCAAAGTCGCAGTGACAGATGACCGGACCAACGTTCTCCTCGTCGATAGCTACCCCCGTTGGGAATTCCGCTATCTTCGGAACCTCTTTTATGGGCGAGACAAGTCGGTCCATCTTCAATACGTCCTTCTCAATCCTGACGAAATTCATCGAGGACGCCGTCCTCCCGAAACTCCCGCTAGCGCGACGCGAAAGTTTGGCGACGCCACAGCAACCCTTCTTCCCGCGTCTTCGGAAGAATGGCAGCTCTTCGATGTCATTATTCTCGGGGACATCGCTCCCATTGCTCTTTCACCACAGGACTGGCTTGCGATTGAGGAGGCTGTAACTCGCCGTGGCGCTCTACTCGTCTGTGTCGCAGGGGCACGTCACATGCCCCACGGGATCGAGAATGAAACCCTTCGCTCTCTACTTCCGATCAACTACGAGCCCGACGCTGGAGCTCTTTTCGACTCACCCGAGAACGCCTTTCATATTGAGCTAACTTCGATCGGCCAGACCCATCCAGTTACCTCTCAATCTACGAGCCGCTCCCTCAACCAGGAGCGCTGGAATGACTTCCCAACGATGCATTGGCGATTCCAACCGGAAGGAGTGAAGGAAACCGCGGAGGTTCTCGCGTATGCTCGTCCTCAAGGTGCCCCTGCAATCTACGAGACGGTCACCCCGGATGGGTCCCCTGGTTCAGTCGAGGCCGCGATCGAGCGACTCGCTAATCGAAAGAAACTCGAACGATCGAACGCTCTCATTTCCTCGATTCGTGCGGGGCTCGGGAAAGTCCTGATGCTGAACTTCGATCAGACGTGGCGCTTTCGTTATGGGGTCGGTGACACCTATCACCACCGTTTCTGGGGTCAGGTCACCCGTTGGGGTGCCGGTGACAATCTTCGCTCGGGAAATGATCTGGTTCGGCTTGGATCTGATCGACTGAGCTACACTCCCAGCGATTCCATCGACGTAACCGCCAAGTTGCTCGATTCCGAGCGCCGCCCAATTATGGATGGTGATGTGGAAGTTGAGATCTGGAAGGATGATGAAAGAATTGGAATTCAGAAACTTAGCTATCGTACAGATTCTTCCGGTCTTTACGAAACTAGTCTCTCCGGCCTCCAGGAAGAAGGTGAATACAGCCTCAAGCTCGTTGGTGATGCCGTCGACGATGCCATCAAAGAGTTCCCTGACTCCGGTTCTGAAATCTCCACCGAACTCCTCGTCGTCACGACACGAAATCCTGTGGAGCTGGCGGAGTTGACCTCGGATCGCGAATTCCTCAATCGTGCTGCGTCACTGACCGGCGGAGCGATGGCTGAGATCGGAGATCTACAATCCCTACTATCCTCTTTTGGAGCTCCCAAGGAAACCCTGACCGAGAGACGAAACATCAGTCTTTGGGACACTTGGCCGCTTCTCCTTACTTTTCTTGGTTTTCTGACCACCGAATGGATCCTGCGACGTCGCAGTGGACTCGTTTAACCCTACCCATTGCCTAGTTATGAGCACACTTGAAGCTGCCTTTGGAAATCTCCCCGAGCCGATTCTGAACAAGCTCGACTCGATGATTCGTCGAGTTCGAGGACTTCTCTTTCTGAGAGGACTGTTTGCAACGTTGGCCGTGGCGCTGGCCTGCCTGATTACTATCATGATCATTGATGCCTCGATGACGCTCTTCTCCAGCCCGGCTCGGTGGACGCTGAGTCTTGTTGGTCTCGTGATCACTGCAGCAGCAGCGTGGAAGTTCCTGGCTCGTCCTCTTTCGCGAAAGTTTACGCTAACTCACATGGCGCGAATCCTCGAAATTCGCCACCCCGAGCTTCAGGAACGAATCTCGACCGCGGTAGAGCTGCTCTCCAGTGATGACCCGGACTCGATCAAGGGCTCAGAAGAACTGATCGCAGCCGTGGTTGATTCCGCAGTTGTCGATGTCGAAGCCGTTGACCCGAAAACAGAATTCAATCCTGCAAAAACTCGACGGTTCCGAAATATCTCGATCGCGTTTGGAGCCGTGCTCCTCCTCTCACTCGTCATCTGGCCGAAGCAGTCATTTACTCTTCTCGCCCGTGCGATGGCGCCCTTTCTCGATATTGGTAATGCTTACGCAGATTCACTGGTCGTCGATCCGGGTGATATCAGGGTCGCCCAGGGAAGTTCCGTGACGATTGAGGTCTCGGTCAAACACAAGCGTCTCCGACGTGCTGAGATTCGACGACTCTTGCCTGACGGAACAGAGGCCATCGAACGAATGACTCTGGTCGGAGAAGATACTGACGGGATAAAGCGATTCTCGACTACTTTTCCGAGTGTCGAGGAGGGCTTTGATTACCGAGTCAGAGCTGGCTCCGCCCTGACACGCTATTACGATGTCGACGCGGTCGCCCCACCAACAGTGGATGAACTTGCAATCGCCTATGACTATCCTGACTACACCGGGCTTGTCTCGACCGAAAAGGTCAGCGATACCGGTGAAATTCGCGCGGTTGCTCACACTCGAGTCTCCGTAAGCACCAAGATCAACAAGCCAGTTCAGACATCAAAGCTTCTCATCAATGAAACAAAGGATCTTGGAGCTCCTACAGTCGAAGGCAATACGCTGAACTGGGAGTTTGAACTACGCCCAGGGATGAAGGGTAACTGGAGCCTCGCTCTCTCCGACCTCGACGGATTTCAGAGTCCTCCGGAAACCTACCCTCTTGATGTGCTTCCTGATAAGGCACCAACTGTGCAGTTGACCCAGCCAATCCTGAGGGAAATGAAGATGCGCCCAACCGAGCGCCTTCAGATTCACGCGGACGTCATCGAAGATTTCGGCATTCGTGATATCGCTTTGCTAGTCACTCCTCAAGGCACTACTCAGCCCATGGAGATTCTTCAGCCTGGGGCTTCGGCAGGAAATGTCGCTGGTCAATTCAAGGCCGTTGCCCTTCTCGATCTTGCGTCCTTGGAGCTTTCGCCACAGCAGAAGCGAATCGCTGTTCAGATGCGAGTCCGTGACAATCGCCCGACTGATTACAGCGGCCCCGGCATTGGATTGAGTGAAATGCTCTACATCGAAATCGATCGCTCCGCCAAGTCGCTTGCCGATCAGGCAATCGAGGCGCAGAAAAAGGAAGTTCGCGAGGCACTCCGGAAAGCGAAAGAGGAACTTGAACGCTCTCGCGACAAACTGAAGCAGACCGAAGACGCCCTGAGGCGAGACGATGAGGTATCTGATGTGGCGAGAGAACGCCTCGAAGATTTCTCGGAACATTCCGAGAAGGCACGCGACCAACTCGATGAAGTCGTTGCCGCTCTCGACGAAAGTCTTTTCAAAGAACAAGCCGAGAAGGCGAACCAGATTTCTGAAGAGACAATCGCTGAGGCCCGCGAAAAGGCCGATCTCGTCCCTGTCCTCGACAATAAGGACGAGAGAGTCGAAACCGCAAAGGATGCGCGTGAGAAGATTGAAGAAGCGATCAAGCAGGTCGACGAGATCCGCAAAGAAATGGAAAAGGCTGATGAGGACTACGAGACAATCTCCGAACTCAACGATCTCTCTAACAAGCAGCAGGAACTGGCAATGAATGCTGAAGAGTGGGCCGAGAAAGCCGAGGGAATGGCGGACGCTGCCGCTCAGGATCCGCAGAAGCAAATGCAGCAAGATCGAGAAGAGCAGCAGAAACTTCAAGAATTTCAACAGAAGCAGGAGCAACTCCAGCAGGAACTTGGCGAAATGCTGAAAGACAACGCGGCAGCCCTTTCTGAAGTCCTCGAAGAACAACAGGAGGAAGCTCAAGCAATGTCTGAAAAGGCTTCTGAGCTGGCTGAGCAACAAAACGAGCTCCGGGAAATGAGCAAAGAAGCCCTCGACGCGGACTCCAATCAGGAAGAAGTACTCCGGGAAGAGTTGCTTGCCTATCTTGAGAAGGAACAATCTCAGCTCGCAGAAGAAGCGGCAGAAAGAGCAGCAGAGGCTCAAGCCGAAGCAGAGACACCATCAGCTTTGGACCCAATAGCTCCCGAAGGTTCTGATCCTGCAAACCCACAGGAAATAGCGGAAAACACAGAAGCAACGGCAAGCGAGTCGTCTCCATCCGAAACACCATCAACGCAGGATGATCCGGCTGATGCTTCACCTCCGACAGCGGCGCAGGAATTGGCCAATCAGCTTTCCGAAGCGGCTCAGCAAGCGAGCGATGCAGCGGAATCCCTCGGGGAAGAGAATCTAGAAGTCGCTTCCGAATCTGCAAATGAGGCGAGCGAAAGCCTCGCTGAGGCAGCAGCTCAATCGGAATCCTCTACGGAGGATTCTGCCGCCTCTGAGGGAAGAGCCGAGGAATTGGCTTCCGCGGAAGGATCGGAAGCTACCGAAAGCCCTACTGCCGGCGAACCTGCTGCGCCGGAAATGGCGGAATTGGGTAATCCTGAGTCCGGAGCTCCCGAAGCTAGCGCTCCCGAGCCTGGAAGCGCCGAACCAGCCGAACCAGGGTCCCCTACTCCTTCCGAATTGGCGGAACGACAAGAAGCTCTCGCCGAACAGATTGAAGCCGTTAAGAACGGAGACTTGCAGGAAGCGCTCGCTCAGATCGAAGCTCAAATCGGTGAGGAAGCTTCTGAAATGCAGGCCGCTGCCGCCGCCCTGGAGGAAAGCCTCGACAACCTTTCTCAGAACAGTGCCGAGTCTGGAGCAAACCGTGCCGAGCAGTCCCTATCACGAGGTGCACAGAAGGCCAGCGACGCCTCGAATCAGCTTGCAGACGCACAGACTCAGCAAGCACAGGCCGAGGAGAAGAATCAAGTCGAAGCAGGCGAACTGGCCTCGGGAGCCGAGCAGTCTATGAGTCGCGGACTGGTAGAGCAGGAGAGGACCGCCAATTACCTCGAGCAAGCCGCTGAAGCATTGCAGGCGACCTCCGAAGCGATTGGCCAGACGCAGGAGGGACTCGAACCTTCCGAGGGAGACGACCGCATCGCGGACAGTTCAGATCTTGCCGAAGGATTTCAGGAGATGTCGGAATCGGCGCAATCCCAATCGGCTCAGGAAGCCGCTCAGCAGTCAGCGCAAGCAGCCGAAGCAATGCAACAGCTGGCACAGGCCGCCATGCAGAAACTGGGCATGCCTGGATCACCGTCTTCCGAGCAAGCACCTCCGGGTCAGCAGAGCCCCCCAATGCCACAGCAAATGACCGGAGATCCAAATTCGGAAAGCCTGAATGAATCCGGAATGAAAGCCGCCGATGCAAATGGGGCGGGCATCCCACCCGAGTTGCAACAACTCGGGATCAGTGTTGAGGACTGGGCTAAATTTCGAGGAGCCCTCGTCGGAGGAAGCGCAACCGCGATTGAAACCGACCTGCCCGCTGAGTATCGCGAACTCGTAGGGCGCTATTTTCAAGTGATTGCGAAAGAAGCTGGAAAGAAGAAATGAAATCTCTACCCCTTATTATTTTCCTGGCGTTGGGATTATCATCCTCACCCAATGCCTTTGCCGCAGAAAGTCTATCGAACACCGTGTTTCAAAAACATCGTGTCGGTGTAGAAGCCGCCGTCGACCGTGCCCTTAGCTATCTGTCGTCCAACCAATCCGCAGAGGGCACTTTCAGTGATTCCTACGGTCAGTCAGTCGGAGTCGTCTCTCTCGTCGGAATGGCATACCTGTCTGCAGGATACACTCCCGGATATGGCGAGTATTCCGCGAACCTCGATCGATGCATTCAGTATGTCCTCGAAAGTCAGCGATCCAATGGGTTGCTCGATAAAGGTGATTCTGGTCACGGTTTGATGTATGCGCACACCATTGCGACGCTTTTCCTATCGGAGTGCAGTGGCATGGTATCCCCGAAGATTCAGGAGCAACTCGAACCTGTCCTCGCAAAGGCGACTCGTCTCATTCTCGACGCGCAGGCTGTGAAGAAGAACGACAAGAATCAAGGCGGTTGGCGTTACAAAGCCGATTCGAGAGATTCCGACCTGTCCTGCTCAGGATGGGCGCTCATGGCACTCCGCTCGGCGAAGTTGAATGGTGCCAACGTCCCCGACGAGGCGATCGAAGCAGCGGTCGGGTATGTTTTTAAGAATCACGACAAGGAGCAGGGTCGTTTCGGATATACCGATCCCTGGGGTCACTCTGAAACATTGTCTGGTTGTGGACTTCTTTGTCTTGAGCTCTGCGGCTATCACGGAACGGAATCAACCTATCGATCGGGAGATTTCATTCTAAAGCATCGTCAACAAATCGTCGGAAACGCACACGAATACTACGCGAACTACTACAACGCGCAGGGCATGTTTCAGCTTGGCGGACGCTACTGGGAGCAGTACGCCGACTGGATGTATGGCGAATACATCGAGAAGCAACAATCCAACGGGTCCTGGTCAAACGGAAGGAATGGAGGAACCTACGGCACGTCCATGATGGTGCTTTCCTTCACTGTCCCATACCGCCAACTACCCATTTATCAGCGGGATGAAACCGTTGACGAGGCACCCTGAAGAGCTTTCGTTTCCCCATGAATTTCAGATGGCTCGGGAGAGTCACCTACTCCGAGGGCCTCACCCTCCAACAGGACCTCGTAGATCAACGTCTCGCGGGAGAAGTAGACGATACCGTCCTGCTATTGGAGCACGATCCTGTTTATACGATCGGCCGAACACGCGACCGAAGCAGCCTTCGTGACTCCGATACACTTCCCTACCCCGTGGTCGAAACTAACCGTGGCGGACAGGCGACATTTCATGGCCCAGGTCAGCTTGTCGGATATCTCATTCTCGATCTTTCCAGCTATGGAAAGGATCTACATTCTTACCTCAGACAAATAGAGAGCTTCCTCATTGATTTCACGGCGTTGTTTGGTATTCATTCAGACCGGCGTGAGGGACTCACCGGCGTTTGGATCGAAAGCCGGAAGCTCGCATCGATTGGTGTAGGCGTTCGCAAATGGATTTCGATGCATGGATTCGGATTAAACGTGTCTCGCGATCTGAGCGGATACGAAGCCATTACCCCTTGCGGCATCAGTGACGTCACCATGACCTCCCTTTCTATCGAAGCAAATCAGGACCTGTCGGTAGAACAGGCCGCGGTTGCGATCCAGCCTATTATTACTTCTTCCCTCGAAAGGCTGAGGAAAGCCTAATCGTATCCTACGCACTTCCCTTCCATGTATCTTGTCGCCGTCAATCTCGAGAATTCCCGGGAAATGACCGTTGCTCAGGCAACGGAAACTCGCCCGATTCGCCTCGGTCGCCGGCCGATTAGTGAGGAGGGAGAAACTGTTGACGTGCTTCGCATCACCTGGAACGATAGACTCGTGAGCCGCAATCATTGCGAAGCGATTCGAGAGGGCGATCGCCTTTCGATTGCCCGCCTCTCCGCGCTTGCTGGGCGCTCGACACCGAACGCTCTCTACACAACCCGCTCTCCCAGAGAGCGGAAACTGCTGCCGGAACCAATCACCTTCAACCCCGGAGACTCAGCAATCATCGGAGCGAAAGGAACAACGGCCCTCTTCTGGCTCCGAACACTCAATGAACTCGAACCCGCGATCGAGGCTTACCGCGAAGGGGAAGACTCCGAAAAGGCGGAGTATGAAGACTCATCTTCACTCTCGAAGCAGAACTATGACGAAGTGGAACAACTCGATGAATACAGTCTTCGTCTTCAACTCAAGCTGCTTCAAAAGGAACTCCCTGAACAAGTTCTGACCGGATGGACCGATGACTCAGATCTGTTTACTCGAGCTTCGGTTTTTCTTGAGAATGCATTACCTGGACAGAAGGGAGTCAGCGCGGTTTTTCTTGGCCTAGAAGAGACTGAGAATGGAGTCGGATACTCGATTGAGAGTCCCGACCCGACAGCCAGGGCAGATTTTCGCCCGAGCAGGACACTACTTTCACAGATCGACCCCAAGCATCCAGAGCCCAGAAGAATTCGAATCTGGTCCTCACATGAAAACCACTCGGTCTTTACCGCGGAAAGCCTTGGGAACCAAGTAGACTGGGTGATCATTATTCCTGTAGCTCGTCTAGACGAATCATCCGATATCTCTCGCGATGCGGCAGGAAGGCCCATTTATCTGTATGTCGAAACGCGTCAGGCGTCAGAAACGGCTGCTGTCTCTTTCGTTCCCTTCCTCCGCCTCATCAGTTCCCTCGTCGCCAGCCTGCTTTCAGCTCGTGAAGAGCAGAAGCTGCAAGACCAAATGGCGGCTTACTTTTCCCCCGGCCTGCGACGCCTCATGCAGAGGCAGGACCAATCTGTCCTAGAGCCTGCTATGGTCGATTGCACGGTCATGTTTGCCGATCGCCGTGGTCATTCGCGAATGCTTGAAGTAGCCAAGAGTGATGAAGAAATCCTCGATCGCCTCGATGAAAACCAGAAGGTGGTTGGTCTGATCACTGAGGCGGTCTTTCGAAGCAATGGAGTCGTTACCGATTTCGCTGGAGACGGAGCTCTCGGGCTCTGGGGTTGGCCCAATTTTGGAGAACACGAGGAAACGCATGCACTCGAAGCGGTGGAGGCTGCAGAAGCGATCATCAGTCGTCTCGCCGATCGCGTCATTTATGAAGAGGAGCAGGCGAGAGATATGGCAGCGGTCCGAATTGGCATCAGTACAGGTCGAATTGCGGTTGGAAAAACGGGTCCCTCCCAACAATGGCACATCAGTGTCTTCGGCAGCGTTGCCAACCTCGGAGCTAGACTCGAACGGATTGCCAAAGAGTTTCGTATTCCCATTCTTCTGTCCGATGATACCTATCATCGAGTTCGTCGAGTCAAAAGTAGCCGACGCTTTCGCAAGCTTTGCCTGATTCGACCTGCCGGCTTTGAGGAAAGCTACGCCATCTACGAGTTGGTTCTCCCCACAGAGGTAGGAGGCTCAGGCATATCGACGAAGGACGCAAAGACCTACGAAAAAGCCCTTCAGTTCGTGATTGATCGATCATGGGAAGAAGCGATAGAACTGCTCGATACCCTTCCCCAAGGTGATCCCCCGACCGTCTGGCTTCGAGAAAAAGCACAGATCTTCCGAGCCAACCCTCCCGGAGAAAATTGGGGAGGAGAAATCACCAGCCTCAGCAAATAGACCTTCCTTGTCCGAAGAACAACAGATCAAAATCAAGGATTACCAAATCCATACGCCGCCTCTCGGGGAAGGTGCTTTCGGCCGTGTCTATCGGGCGACCTACCGAGGTATCTCCGACCGGGCGCTGAAGATTTTCCGGCCTGGCGCTGTCGACCTGTCGACAATGGCAAGAGAACTTGAAAAGCTGTCTAAAGTCGCTGAACATCAAAGAATTGTAACACTTCACGATTTCGACCTTCTCAATGATCCGCCCTACTATGCGATGGGGCTTCATGCTGATCACAGCGAAGAAGGAGACTGGGAGACTCGAACCTTGGAACAGCTCTGCGGGCAGGTCGACCATCGAGAATCCTGGCGGATGATTCGAGACACTGCGGACGCGCTGTCCTATCTCCATCAGAACCAGATCGTTCACTGCGACATCAAGCCCTCGAACATCCTCCTTACGGACGAAACTCCATATCACACTAAGATCTGCGATTTTGGTCAGAGCCGAGGACTGGCGGCCGAGGGATTCGAACCGGTAGGAACGCCCCTCTACGCGAGTCCCGAGCAACTTCGGGACCCGAGGGATTCTGCCGAAGGGCGAGGGTTTCGCTGGGATGTCTACAGTTTTGGAGTCGTGGCCTTCAAGCTTTTCACCGGCAAGCTCCCCCGTCTTCAGGATCTCTCTGATGCGGAACGAAAGAGCTATGACCCCGACGCTACCGTTCGCGAAACCAGCCTCGAAGCGACTCTCGCGGAAACTGGAAATGCGATTAATGGAGAGCAGCTCGCAACGATGACGGAGGCCATCGAAGAAATTCATTGGCCTCCCGATCTCTACGTTCCGAGCGATCGAAAAGAGCTCATCGAGCAATGTCTCAGACTGGACGCCAATCAGCGCCCCGCTGATATGCGAGAAGTCTGGAACCGAATCCAGCAACTCGATCAGCAGGCAGTCGTAAAACGTGCGCGACGCCTCAATACCATTTTTGCTACCCTGCTCGTTGTCGCGATTTGGGCTTCTGGATTCGCATTTGTCCAAGCACAGAAAGCCAAAAAGGCGACGGAATCGGCCATGGAGGCCAAGGAAGAATCAGAACAGAGCGCAGGTGCCGCTGTTGACCTGATGCGGCTCTTTGTAAGTGAGCTGAACAAGGGAGACATCTCTGGAGCTGGAGCAGACCGCCTCTATTCTATCGTGGCCGAGAATGCCTCAACCTTCCTTGAAAACCGATACAAAGACAGGCGAGCCTCCACGCGGATTCTTCGTTTCTCCGCCCAGACAGCATCGCTTCAAGGGCGGCAGGCCCTGGAACAGGGTAAATTGGAAGAAGCTCTCCAGGACTTTACGCGAGCCTACGAAATTCGATCGGAGCTTGCGAGCGATCCCAACTCGGCTTCTGATCTCCCGATGCTTGCCTCGCGAGACCTCATGGAGATTGGTCGAATTCATGAACTCGAGAGCAACTTCGGCGAAGCTGTTGTTGCCTACACGAAGGCTCTGGAATGGCGCAGCCAAAACGGAGAAGAAGAGGGAGATTTTTCCGCGCAGGCAATCCGCGAAATTGCAGCTATTTACAAAGCACTCGCTCGAGTTCACTTCATGAGCGGGAACACGAAGGATTCTCTCACCGACATAGAAGAGATTCTCGTGGTCCTCAATTCCAAAATGGAAGACACGAGTTCGGTGGATCTTGCGAGCTACACAATGGAGACAGTTCGGATTCTCGAACTGAAGGGTTCCATTCAGGTCCGTGAGGGAGCGCTCGATTCTGCATCGGAAACCTATCAGGAAATCATGCGCCTCAGCCGCGCACTTGAAGAAGCCCCGCCCAGTATCACTGAGGAAGCTAGGGTCAGCTACATTTCAGCAGTCAGTTCACTCGGTCAGATTCAACACGATCAGGATCAGGGAGAGGCCGCTCTGGTGCTCTTCCAGGAAGAAATCCGATTGCGTGAGCAGGCTACTAAAAACCGCCCTTATGACGCGGAAGAGCGTGTCGCCTTGTCAGCAGCCTACGCGATGGCCTCTGCCTGCCTCGATCTGGAGAACTACACGTCTCGTTCGCTGGCAATCTTCTATCTCGAGCAAGGAATCTCCCTGATAGGGTCGCTTCCTTCAGAAGTGCGAAACCGCACAGGAGTTCAGGCGCAGGTCCTGGAATACAACGACAAACTCTCGAGTATCCTCGAGATGGATGAATAATCAGGTGGCCGCCCGTCCTCCGTCTAACGACGAAAGCGAGGATCATTCACTATCGTCGTCCTGATAGGAATTTTCGACTCGCTCTGCGACGTCACGATACCCGTAATCTACCGCATAAATCTCCTTGAGATTCGTGAGGTAGCTCTCCTTGTTCTTCAGCTTTTGATAGAGAAGCGCGAGGTTATAGAGCAACTCCTTCTTGGTGTCGTCCATGATCTGCATCTCTTTGATCGCCTCCTCAAACTGGCTAGCGGCAAGGTCGGTCATGTTCATGTTGTCGTAGCACTGACCCAGCATGTTCATCACCTTGATTCGGAGATTCGGACTGCGTTTTGCTTGCTGCAAATGCGGAATGGCTTCACGGAATTTGTTCGCCTTGTGAAGGCGAGTTCCCAGTTCGAATCGCAACTCGTTGTCCGTTGGGTTTCGGTCGACTCGCTCCTGCGATTCCGCGATGAGCTGCTCCATCTGCCCCTTCTCGGATTCCTCAAGCTGAGAGCGATACTGTTCGATATCGGGATGATCTGGATTCTCAGCGACAAACTTTCGGATTTCTTCCAAATGCGCGGAGTTCACCTGCTCGCGGATTCCGGCGACCTTTTTCTCAAGCGCAGGGTCGTTCTTGCTAAGATGAAAAGCCCATTCGTAAAATTGCAGGGCGTGCGGAAAGTCTTCCAACTCTTCGTAGGTAGAACCGAGACGCTTCGATACATCGAGATTATTCTGATCTTGAGCGTATTCCGCAAGGAGCTGTTCGACTTGTGCCTGAAGCATCTCAGGGGTCATCGCAGCGCGTCCCTTGCTCTCCAGATCAGCCGCAGCATCCTTATCCTTTAGAAGATCCCGCCAGTCGCCATCGGAATCCCATTTCTGAGAAGCAATCGAACCTTTCGCGGTCGCGTCCTTGTACTTCTTACCCGCTGTCAGGTCGGTACGGTCTTTATCGACAATCTTGCCGAAAGTGACAGCAGCTTCTTCATACATTTCCTGCTCCATGTAGAAGTCTCCCAGCTTGTGGCAGAACTTGATATTGTCAGGGTCTCCCTCAATCACTGTCTCAAGAGCAAAGCCCCCGGTTGTAGGGAAGCCGGCGGCAACAGCTGCATCGTAGAAAAGCTCATTTCCTTGCGCATTGTAAGGATCGGAAGCGAGAACTTCTTTTTCAAGATCCTTCATTACACCGAGCGGATCCTTTTTCAGCTGGCTCTGCAATTTCATGACCTTGAGCGCTTCTCCGCCCAGCTTCATTCCCCGCTTGCCCTCATTTTCCTTAATCGCAGCAAGTCGAAGTCTCTTTCGGCCATCGAGAAAGCCCGGTTCTTTCGTCAGGATCGCCTGAATCAAGCTAATCGCGTAGCTCCAGTTACGAAGCTCCATCGCTCCTTCAGCTTTGAGGTAAAGCTTGTTCAGATTCGGTGGCAGCTCACTCTGCTTGATGTCGTCTTTTAGTGCGTTCTCGTTTCCCTCTGATTCTGACATGACGTTGTATTCTGAAAAATTCTTACGGCTTCCGTAGTAATGGCCGTGCAGCCCCCACCCTATTCTTCTGCAGGGAGATTGATTCTATCACGGAAGGCATCGCCTGATCTAGCGAATCTTCTAGTACGGGACAAGAAAAAATACGGCCGAATAGCTTCTCCGGCCCTCCATACACCGAATTTTGCTCCGATAGGAAACGACTACGCAGCTTGCCACACCCCCTGTTTCCCGCTTATGTTAACAGCATGATGCGCTCTCTTGCCCTCTCTTTCGTCTTGCTAGCGGCCACCTTGTGGTGCCCGGCAGCAGGCAAAAAGAGCCAGAACTTCCTTGTTTCGTTTCATCTGGAAGCGGATCAAACCGACAATCCCAAGTTTATCGTCCCTGTGAAACTTGGCTCTGAACACCGTCAGTATTTCTTCAAGAAGATCCCCGAGTTCACCGACAAGGACATCGAGTGGTTCTACCCATTTCTCTCAGAAGACGGTGTTAGTTACGGCGCCGCGTTCCGAATGAAGGAATACGCGGCGGTTCAACTCAAGGCCTTCACGCTTACTAACCAGGGCAAGCTCCTCGGGCTGCGCTGCAGCGATGCCCAGCTCCAGGCCATTATTGTCGATCGACCAATCGATGATGGGATTGTCGTAATCTGGAAGGGACTCCAGCAAAGACACCTGCAGGAGTTTCAAAAACGGTTTCCCCACTCAGACAATGTAGCTCGTCCCACCGGACCTGAGTTTGCCTTGCCTCGCTAGAGGAGAATGCGCCTTCGCAGTGCGGGGACTCGGAAGTGGATTTTTGATTCAGTTATGTTAGGTAGTTTTCGTTCCTACCACTCTCAGATCATGAAATCATCACTTCTCGCAATTGCGGCTTTTTTCCTCTGGTCATTTTCCCTCTATGGAAATCCACTGGGCTTGGTGCTGCCCACAGCGAATGATGCCATTTTTTCGGGAGACCCTTCGCGATTCTACATGTATACCGATCGAAACTTCGAGGGAGTTCGATCACAACCATGGCAAGGCGGCACTTACGGGTTCTCCCGAAACCAGAAGAGAACTGCAGCGGGAATCGTTTTCACTCGCCTCCATGAAGGAATCGACATCCGGCCCGTAAAGCGGGATAACTCCGGCAATCCTCTCGACGACATTTTCTCGATCGCCAATGGAACGGTCGTCTATGTGAACGACTCCTCGACCGCCAGCAACTACGGGAAATACATGGTCGTTCACCACGACTGGGGCTACGGACCATTTTTCTCTCTCTACGCTCACCTGAGCAGCTCAACGGCGACCCGAGGACAACAAGTCCGCGCGGGTCAACCGATAGCGAAAATGGGTTACACCGGGGCCGGCATCAATCGGGAACGGGCGCATGTCCATGTCGAGCTCAACATGATCCTCAGTGACCGCTTTCCGAAGTGGTATGAGCGGCACTTCACGAGTCCGAATCATCACAGCATTTTCAATGGATTCAATCTTGTCGGATTGGACATTGCGTCTCTTCTCAAGGCCCACCGAGCCAACCCCAATATTACGATCCCTGAGTTTCTCGTCGCACAGGAAGATGTCTACTACAAGGTTCTCGTCCCGGGAAAACCGAAACTCGACTTTCTGAGACGATATCCTTACCTGGGTCGTGATCTCAAAACGGTCGTATTCCCAAAAAGCTGGGAGTTCTCATTTGCGGCGACAGGCGTTCCTTTGGCAATTCGTCCCAGTAGCCAAAAAATTGAATATCCTTCTGTCACCTATGTGAAGCCGTCTCAGATCAATCACAGTGATGTTACCGTGGGAAGAATCACGGGGACGGGAAGCTCTGCAAAGCTGACTCCCAGCGGATCTCGATTCGTCCAGTTGATCTCCGATTCGTTCTAGCAGCCTCGATTGCTCAGCCTAGAGCAGGAGGCGTTTCCGAAACGCGACATCGTAATCTGATCGCCCGAGAGAGTTGATCCTCAGGACGACATCGAACGCACCAGTCGAATTCTATTTTTTCAGTAACTCAACCATGGCCTCACCCATCGCAAGGCCTACATTCATATAGGTTTTTGCATTGCCGCCGTAGTGCCCGTTCGCGCTGCCGCCCATCGAAAGAGGGTGAGAGTAGACCGAGGAAACGTTTCCCTTAAACTCAGAATACTTTCCTGTTGTGCCATCAACAGCGAGTTGTGCCTCCAGAACCATCTTGTCATTCCCTTTTGATTCCTTCGAATGATGCCCAAGGGTCGCAATCACAAACTTGGCATCAGGAGCTTCAAATTCCTTTCGCAGAGTATTAATCAAGTGAACCAGATTCTGCTCATACTTACTCGAATGTGCTGCGTTGCCGCAGTCTTTCGCACCCTGCCACCAGAGGAACCCTGCGATCTCATACCCTCTACCTCCGGGATAGTAGGTGTCGAGTTCTGCCAACACCAACTTGGCGTTAGTCGTGTCGGTGTCATATTGCTTTCCGGCATACCAACCGATCGGCACTGGCTCTTCTCCCTTGTTCCAGGAAAGAGGACTCTCCTTGTAACCCGCATAAACCTTTCCATCCTGCTCAAATTGCTCACTACCCGGCGGCAGGAGATCCCAGCCCAGGCTACGGTTTCCTATGCAGCTCTTGAGGATCAGAACAGGGGCATCGAGATGATTCCCCAAGTGATGGCCAATTCCCAGCTCAGGACCAATTTTGCCTCCTGTTACGGTCATCCATTCATTGGTGAAGACCTTCATGCTCTCTTTGACTCCCATCACGCGAACATTTCTGACATCCTTTCTCTCTGTCCAGGACCCAGCGTCGTCGACGAGAAAGGGATAGAGATTCTCTGATTTCGTAGCGTGCTCAAGTGAGCCTTCCTTATTCGCCCCCGCAACCTTGCCCGCTCCGAGCATATTGGACTGCCCCATCAAAATGAAAACCTGCACAGGCTTGCTGAGATCAGCTCCCTTTCCATCCGGATCCGGAAGCTCATCGGCAACAACAGTCACTGCGAGAGTAAGAAAGGCGACGAAAGAAAGAAGGATGCTTTTCATGGAAATCGAATTTTTTCTGAACTATTTGGGTTTTTCTCAAAATACACAAGCCGGTTCAATCCCCTATTTACGTCGAACCAAAAGTGCGTTTTGGCCATAGTGATCCTGCTTGCGAAACTTCTAGAGGATCTCTTGAAAAACACCGCCCCCTAGCAGAATCTCGCCTTCATAAAATGCACAGATTTGTCCAGGGGTCAGGGCTCTCTGCGGTTTCTCGAATCGAAGTTCAAGACGCCCTTCGGAAATTTCTTCTCGTTCGACACCCACCGCTTCACAGCGGTATCGAGGTTGGGCTAACAGGTTACCTATTGCAGCAATCGGACGATTGGTCACTGAAATGGAACCCACTCGGCAACCACTGGAATAGAGCCCTGGGGTATCCGGCTCGTCAAAAGCGACCACGAGCTGATTTTCCGTCCACCGTTTCTCCACAACGACGAAAGCTTTCCCATAGGTGTTAGAAGGAACTCCGTGCCCTTTTCTCTGCCCGAGAGTATAGAGATGAAGCCCCCGGTGCTGCCCCACTTCCTTTCCTTCCAGATTCACAATCGCACCGGGCTTCTCGTCGATGTAGTGCCCCAGAAAATCAGACATCTTGATATTTCCGATGAAGCAAATCCCCTGACTATCCTTCTTTTTCGCCACGGGAATATTGAGCCGTTCCGCTACCTTCCTCACCTCGGGTTTCGATAGATGTCCGATTGGGAAAAACGCTGGCCGAATCTGCTCCTGCTCTAACAATGCCAGAAAATAGGTCTGATCCTTTCCCGGCGCGCCCCGAAGAATGTCGATGGATTCATCGTCGCGATGTGATATCTGAGCGTAGTGACCGGTCGCGACATGATCAAACCCCTGGGCCTTAGCAAAATCCCGGAAGATCCCAAATTTCATCTCGCGATTGCACATCACATCCGGATTTGGAGTGATCCCCTCTCGATAACCGCTCAACAGATAGTCCACGACTCGGTCCCGATACTCGTCCATCAGGCTGAGAATCCGAAACTCAATTCCGAGGAATTCACACACCTCACGAGCATCGCGAATATCCTGCTCCCAGGGACAGTCGCCGGGGAGGCCTTCTTCATTGGTCCAGTTCTTCATATAGGCACCGACCACCTCGTGCCCCTGCTCCAGTAACAATGCTGCCGCGACACTGGAGTCGACTCCACCTGACATACCGACCAATACCTTTGCCATCGTGCTTTGCTCTTCTTTGAACCTTTGAGACGTCGCTTGTTACTGGACCTGACTCAGGCCGCTTCGCTGCTTCCCGTTGCGAGATGCATGATGGACTCTTCGCTGAGCTCAGATCGGCTGAGCTCGCCGGACAAACCACCCTCATGCATGACAAGAGCCCGATCAGCCATTCCGATGACTTCTTCCAGTTCGCTGGAGACAAAAAGAATCGCAACGCCTTCTTTGGCCAACTCCTCCATCAATGCATAAATCTCCTGCTTCGCCCCGATATCGATCCCTCGCGTTGGTTCGTCGAGGAGCAGAACTTTCGGTCTCATAGCGAGCCACTTTCCGAGGACGACCTTCTGCTGATTTCCTCCGGAGAGAAATCTCACAATCTGCCGCGAAGAAGGTGTTTTGATTTTCATCTTCTCGGTCATCTCTGCAGCAATGCTATCCTCGGCATCAAAGTTAAGAAATCCGACGCGGGAATCGCGACCAATTGAAGCAAGACTGACATTATCACCCACTGCCATATCGAGAACGAGACCCTTTCCTTTTCGGTCCTCCGGAACGAGGGCGATTCCTGAGCCGATTGCAATCTCCGGCGAGAGAAGTGATACCACGTTTCCATCCACCTCAATCGAACCGCCAATGGCTGGGGTCACGCCAAAAAGAGTTTCGAGTAATTCTGAACGTCCAGCTCCTACCAACCCAGCCATTCCCACAATTTCGCCAGCCTTCAGCTCGAAAGAAATCTCATGTCCAGGATGCGCAGGACACCTCACCTTTTTCAAAGCAAGGACGGTCTCCCCGCTCTCATGCGGCTCGTGCGCGTAGAAACGGGAAAGGTCGCGGCCGACCATCAGGCTGACCATTCCATCATGCGTGATCTTCTCTTCAGAAAGCTCCCCGGCATTTTCGCCATCTCGCAATACGACCACCCGATCGGCCAATTCGATGACCTCTCCAAGCCGATGAGAAATGTAAACTATGCTGACTCCGCGCTTTCTCAAATCGTGAACGACCTCAAAGAGACGCTCCGTCTCCTTCTGAGAAAGACTTGAGGTCGGCTCATCCATAATCAGGACACGCGCGTCTGTCGAGAGTGCTTTAGAAATCTCCACGAGCTGCTGCTTTCCGATCGGGAGATCCGAAACCAACGTCTCTGGTCGAACATCCAGACCGACTTGCTGAAGGAAGTTCGCCGCCTTTTCAGAAATCATCGCTTCATCGATGAAGCCTCTTCGTAGAGGTTCCCGTCCAAGGAAAATATTGGCTCCTACACTGAGGTTCGTTGCGAGATTGAGTTCCTGGTGAATCAAGGCAATTCCAAGCGCGAGACTTTCCTCAACAGACTGAATCGTCACTGGCTCACCGTCCACGGTTATCGATCCAGAATCAGGAGGCTGAACCCCTGCGAGAATCTTCATCAACGTGCTCTTCCCGGCTCCGTTCTCTCCCAGAACAGCAACGACTTCACCCTCGCCAATCGACAAGGCAACATCGTTTAAGGCGCGAACTCCGGGGAAGCTCTTGTTAATTCCTGAAACCTCCAATACTGATCTCATGCGGTCACGCTAACAAACCCGTCGATTTGTGCCACTCATTTCCCCCGGCACCTCAACTCCTGGCGGTCCCGCACATCGAACCTTCTTGAGATCGACGTCGAGAGGAGATTTTCAAATCGGACAGGTCATCGATCTCTTCATTTGAATCGAAACACTGGAACTGTTCACCGGAACATGCCATGTTCCGTCGTGAACTCTCCTCTTCCTCAACTTGAATCCCGGTATTACCTCGAACACTTCGAGGAAATGATCCGATTCGTGGAGGAGAAATATGCTCATACCCTGGCTCCAAAGCACGAGAAATTTCTGAAGGACTTCCGTCACCTCGACCGCGACTCTCGCTGCCTCTATGTACGTATGACAAACCGCAAGGGTCGAGTCTTTCGTCGTTCCTCTCTTTCCTACGAGGAAATCGGAGATCTTGACGACTCCATCAGCTGCCTTCGCTCCCATGGATTTGCGAGGGAACCCACCAGTTCGGATACGGAGGAGTTTCTCCGGGTTCATTCTCGCAATGAACTTGTCGGATGGATACGAACGATAGCGGAAATCCCTGACCTTCCTCGCATCAGTTCCGCAAAGAAACAGGATCTCATCCAGCATCTCGTGGATCACGCCACACTTCAGAGTCTGTCCTACTGTTTTCAACTCGATCACTTTCTGGTTCAGGATCGGATGGATGAAATTGACTACCTCCTCTTTCTCTATTTTGGCCGCCCCGAAAGCAACCTCACCGCATTTGCCCTTCGAGATCTCGGCGTCATGGAACGTTCTCGATTTAGAACTGAGTTTGAAGCTCGATTCTCGACCCGTGAGGAAGCACAGATCTCCTTCTGCTACGAAAAGCTGCTGCGGATGTTGGAATCTCCACCTTCGAATCAGCTCGAAGATCTCTTTCTTGAATCGCCGTCCTGGCCCAAGGCGATTGATCTGGAAACGGAAACTCTCCGAAACCGAGCTTTGCATCGGCTCGGCCGCGCCCTTGAACGAACAGATCAACCTGAACAAGCTCTCGAAGTCTACCGTCAGAGTAATCAATTCCCCTCGACTGAGCGCGTCGCACGGCTTCTTCTTGCTTCCGATTGCCGTGACGAAGCAGAACAATGGCTGCGCCGTCTCATCGATTCCCCTTCCTGTGACGAAGAGTTACTCTTTGCCGAAGATTTCCTGGCCCGAAAATTTGGTACTCGAAAGGTAGGTCGCTTGACCGCACTCCTCCGATCCGCGGAAACCATCGTTCTCGACGAAGCCTTGCGAAATCACGCAGAGGCAGGAGCGATTGAAGTTTACCGGCGCAAAGGAATAGAGGCCTTTCATGTGGAGAATGCGATCTGGCAGCAGCTGTTTGGTCTTCTGTTCTGGGATCTCCTTTTTGGAGATGAATCAGCCGTTCACAATGATTTCGACAGGAAGCCTAGAGGGCTTGATACGGGCGCTTTCTACGAGAGGCATCGGCCTGAGATTCAGGATCTCATCGCTCTCCTCGACCAGCCAGAAAAAGCGCTCAAGCATCTCGACGGAGTCTGGGAAGAGCACTCCGATTCAGTGAACGCGATCGTGCCCTGGTATCGGGAGCTCTTCAACCTGACTCGACGGCTTGTTTCCCAGGCACCGCGCGGGAGTCTCGCGACCATCCTCGAACCGATGACTCGCCAGTTTCGACGCCAGCGATCTGGCTTTCCCGACCTCCTCCTGATCGACAAGGGAGAAATCCAATTCGTTGAAATCAAAGCGGAAGGCGACCAGGTCCAGCGCCATCAACTCGCCCAAATCGAGCGACTTTCCGAGGCGGGCTTTCCCGTTGCCGTCGTGAAAGCACGCTGGGATTGTGATCCCGAGCAGGAATATGTCGTCGTCGATGTCGAAACCACCGGAGGCAATTCACGATGGAACCGAGTCACCGAAATCGGAGCGGTCCGGGTCAAAGGCGATACCATTCTCGAAGAATGGACAAGCCTAGTGAATCCGGGCTGCAAGATCCCGAGACGAATCGTTGAATTGACCGGGATCACGGATGACATGGTCGCAGAAGCTCCGCCCTTCGAAGAAATCGCCGATGACTTTCTCGATTTTGTTGGGCACCGCGTTTTTGTTGGGCACCGGGTCAAATTTGACTATGGACTCCTCCGGGCCGAATGCGAGCGAGCGGAACGAGAACTAGATCTCCCGACTCTTTGCACTGTGGTTTCGATGCGCCGCTATTTTCCCGGGCTTCCTTCTTATGGGCTCGCTCGTCTCAGTGAACATTTTGAAATTTCCTTAGAGAATCATCATCGAGCGCTCGACGATGCCCGCGCCACCGCCAAGCTCCTCATGATGCTCAACCAAAAACGGGCCGAGACGATCTAGTGAACCTGGCGCCAATGGTGAGTCTATGAATGCAACGCGAGGCGAAATTCTCGCCCTCCCCGAGCTTGAAACCCACGGAAGTCGAGACAAGGTAAGCCCATGATCGAAACCGTAGGCACAAGGATCTCAAAGTGGGGCGAAGGTCCCGTATGGCATGATTGCAGTCTTTGGTTCGTCGATATCGAGGGACATCAAGTCTGCTCGTTCAATCCTGTTTCAGGTGAAGACAATTCGTGGGATGTCAGTGAGCGTGTTGGTTTCGCAATTCCCCGAGCTTCGGGAGGATTGATCATCGGCGGAGACAGCGGCCTCTCATTTTTCGATCCCGAAACCCAGACCAAGACTCCGATCATCGATCCGGAGCCTGACAAAAAGCCAGACAACCGCTTTAACGATGGAAAGTGTGATCCCGCCGGTCGACTCTGGGCCGGCACGATCAGCACAGTGAAGAAGGAAGGTGATGCCACGCTCTATCGCCTCGACACCGAACATGAACTCACGGTTCAGTATCCGAACGTAACGAACTCCAACGGTCTCTGTTGGACCAAGGGCAACTCGACGATGTTTTACATCGACACTCCGAGCAAGAAAATCCGTCGGTTTGATTTCGACAATACGACCGGAACAATCTCCAACGAATCAATCGCGGTCGACACCGTGGATCTGGAAGGATCGCCGGACGGAATGACGATCGATGAGAACGATCACCTCTGGGTCGCGTTTTGCCGAGGAAGTGCAGTCCGTTGTTTTGATCCGGTATCCGGCGCGGTGCTCGATACGATCGAGATTCCTGTGACCGGTCCCACTTCCTGCGCTTTTGGCGGCGAGGATCTCTCGACGCTCTATATCACCTCGGGAAAATTCGCCAATCTCGACGAAGACGGTGCCGGCGCCCTTTATTCCTGCCGCCCCGGCGTTCGCGGACTTCCTTCCGTAGCCTACGCGGGTTGAATTGGATCAAACTGAATTCACTCAATGGTCGACTCATCCTTTGGTGGGTTCCGACCAAGCGCTGGATACTGCTCCAGGTCGACCACCTGCCCGCTGACGGGACCACTTTCACGAGAAATCCAATAGACTGCGGCGGCCGCAATTTCGGCAGGATGTAGAATTCGGCCCGAAGGTGCAAAAACCGAAGGCAGGTCGGCATCCCAATTCTCTCGCAACCCCTGCTCCTGTTTTCGGAGCGCCTCATTCTCCGTCAAAACCCATCCTGGGTTGATCTGGTTCACTCGAATACCCTGCTCTCGGTGGAGAGTGTCCCCGAGGTTTCGGGTCAGGGTCATCAGCGCCCCCTTCGAAACCGAGTAGGCCATCAGGTTGGGTTCACCGGCATAGGCATTGACGCTTCCAATATTGAGAACGCTTCCACGAGACTTTTCCAACTCTGGCAATGCAGCTCGAATCACGGTGTAAGGAGCAAGCGTGTTGATCGCGATCACTCGAGAAAACCGCTCCTCATCCGTGTCGGCGATTCCGCCGGTCGCCACCCAGGCCGCATTGTTGACGACCGCATCGAGGCGTCCCCATTTCGAGATTGCGAGATCGACGAGACTCTGAGCACAAGTCGGCTCGAGAAGATCTTCGATGTGCAGGACCGCTGAATCATCACCCAACTCTGAGACAACTTCCTCGCCAAGTTTCCGCTCAAGCCCATGAATGATGACTCGCGCGCCCTCCTCAACAAATCGCTTTGCCATCGCCTTTCCGATTCCGGTGCAACTTCCTGTCACCAGCACTACGTCATCGCTCAATCGCTTCATACCGAACTATACACATGGCGACGCCGAGAAAACGCTTTTTCGACTCGATTCTTGGAGGAGCGCCCTCGATCAGAGTTGAGCTGCGTTAGCCCTTCCCTGATAGGTTGGATACCGAGCCCAAACACGTTTACGCGCCACGGCCAATCGTTTGCAGCCTTAGGGTTTCGCGCTGATGGTGTCTCATGGCCGATCAACTCAACCGTCGCTCTTTCTTTCTTCGTTCTGTGGGTGCCAGCCTCGCTCTTCCCGGCCTCTCTTCCCTCATGGCTGAATCGGAAACAGCTGCCATGGTCGGGAACGCGCAAAAGGCTCTTGGGAAAAAGCGTTTCGTCGCGGTAGGAAATCTTCTCGGCTATCAACAAAAGCACTTCTTCCCAAGAGAAGCGGGAAAAGCATACGAGTCGACTCGCCTCCTCCAACCACTCGAATCGAACCGGGAGCACATGACAGTCTACCGCGGACTCGACCACGGAGTCAAAGGAGGCCATTTCGCGGTTCATTCTTTTCTCTCCGGCGTTCTCAATTCGGAAGCGCAGCACCGTGCTGATGGGAATGTCAGCTTGGATCAGTTTATGGCTGAAGAAGTTGGGATGCACACCCGATTCCCCTCACTCACGGTCGGTTCTGAGGGCGGAATTCATGGAGGCTGTCAGATCGCCTGGACTAAATCCGGAGTCCGTGTTCCCCCCATTACTGGTCCCGCCGATCTTTTTGAAAAACTCTTTGTCAGCGACACCCCAAAGCGCCAGAAAGACCGGGTTGAGGAAAACCGCATCCAAACCTCGATTCTTGATTCGGTTCGTGAAGATGCAAGCCGGCTCTCCAAACGAGTCAACAGCGAGGACCGAGACAAGCTCGACGAATATTTCACTTCCATACGAGACGTCGAAAAGCGTCTCGAACTACGTAAACGCTGGGCTCACCAACCCAAGCCTGAAGCCCCTTTCGACAAACCCGCGAATACGAACACCGTCGACGATCTTCCGCTTCTGTATGAACTGATTGCTCTTGCTCTGCAGACCGACTCTACCCGGATTGCGACCCTGGAAATCGGCGGCTGCTTTCTTCCTCAAAACCTTGGGATCGAGAAATCGTATCATGGCCTTTCCCACCACGGGAATGATGAGGAAAACATCAATCATCTTCTGAGCCTGGAAACCCACCAGATCGCAGAGTTCGGAAAGTTCCTGACTCGCCTCGCAACGATGCAGGATGAAGACGGTTCTCTCCTCGACTCGACCTCAGTTCTCTTTGGAAGCGGAATCGGAAACGCGGCCTCGCACAAAAATTCTGACCTCCCCATCATTCTCGCCGGAGGCGGTTACTCCCACGGCGAGTTCAAACAGATCAATACAAAGCCTGACCACAAGGTCCCTCTTTGCAATCTCTACGTCGATATTGCCCAGCGAATGGGTATCGAGACGGATCGCTTCGGCAATAGCACGGGGTCTTTCTCGTAAAACCCTGATTGCTCACAGCAATCAGGGCCTATCTCCATCCATTCCGAATACTGGAAGTCACCATGATCGGGGCATTCTCTTCTGCATCACCTCGCTCGCTTCTATCTCTGAAGCTCGTAGCTCTCGCACTCGGACTCCTTCTGCTTGGAAGCGGTGTTTACTACCGCCTCACCAAGGAGATGCGCGAAGAGGCTGCCAGAGAGAAGATCCTGTTCGCTTTTACCGGGAAATATTGCCTCGAGTGTCACGATACTGACATTCAAAAGGGAGAGCGGGAATTCGAAAATTTCGGCTTACCTCTTCAATCGACGATGGATCTGATCACAGCCAAAGAGATCATCGATCAGGTCACCCTCGGGCAAATGCCCCCAAAGGAGGCCGATCAACCGATGGACGAGGAATCGCTCGAGCTGATTCGTGCCCTTCGAGGAAGTGTTGCTGCCGCTCGAGAGAGGATGGAAAGTACGGGAGCACGAACCGTAATGCGTCGTCTCACCCATCGGGAATATGAGAATAGTCTCGAAGATCTCTTTGGTCGCAGGGTCGATACGCTCGGCTTGACTGCCGATTTCCCAAAGGAGCAGACGAGCGAACACGTCGACACGATTGGAGAGACTCTTGTCACGTCTGGATTTCTTCTCGATCAGTATTTTTCCGCCGCGCATCGTCTCGTCGAAACCCGCCTTGGGAAACCTGAAACACCGGTCAAAAAGTGGCATTTCACCGACAATTTCGTTCAGTATGAGGAGCTTGCAGGCTCTCATCGTTCCGCGTTGAAGTTCGAGTATCTCTGTCTCTACGAACAACCGAACACCGACACTCGTCAGGGAGGCTACGGTCATATTGAGGATTTTCTCGAAGGCGTCCCGGTATCCGGCATTTACGAAATCGAAACCCTCGCCCAGGCAATGCATCGCGACACCCACTACGACCCCAAGATCTTCCAGATCGATTTCTCCGAGCCATTCCAAATAGCGGTGGTTCCGGGTGATGCCACCAAGGGTCACATTCACTATCCGCAGTCGATCGAACCGATCCTCGCAGAAACTATCGTGCCCGACGAAAAGCCAACGTGGCTCAAATTCAGAGTATGGCTGGAGGCAGGACAGACGCCGCGCTTTATTTTTCCGAATGGCCCCTACGAGTCCCGTGCTTCGGTGATTCAAGTTAACAAGCGATACAAGGACGAATTCTCGGGAGACATTCCTCGATCTGGAGTCGGCCGGGCTCACATCCTGAGGGAAGGCGCCCTTCCCCACATTCGAATCGGCGAAATCAAGATCACAGGACCCCTTCCGGAAGAGAACGGAACAGCTGAAGAGATTGCCGTTTTCGGACAAGAGGGATTTCAATCCGAACGGGCACTCGATCAACTCTACACCTTCGGAGAACGTGCCTTCCGACGCCCTCTCACGGACTCCGATCAGAAGCGGATTGCGCAGACTTATGAAAAACGCATCTCAGAGAAAGCGACCTCTCGACAAGCTGCTCTGGACACGGTCAAGATGATCCTCTGCTCTCCGTCCTTTCTCTATCTCGCAGAGATTACCGAGGAGAACGACAACTGGCTCAATCCCTACGATCTCGCCTCGCGGCTGTCCTACGCGCTCTGGGCAGCTCCGCCCGATGACACACTGCTCGCTGCGGTCGCAGAAGGCTCCTTCGCGAAACGAGAAGATATCATCGCGGCGGCAGAGCGAATGATCGCTGATCCTCGCTCTGACGATTTCATCGCTGGGTTTCTCGACAGCTGGCTGAACCTTCGCGATATCGGCAACCTCCCCCCTCCCCGCGGAGCGGCACGAAGTTACTATGCCGAAGATCTCCCGACCTCGATGAAGAGAGAGGCCCATCTATTTTTCCGTCATCTTCTTGAGAATAACCGACCCGTCACTGACTTCATCGATTCCAACTACACTTTCGTCGATAAGAAGCTCGCCAAGCTCTACGAACTTCCCGAGAAAGAAGAACTTCGACTCGCCGACGGATTCCAGAGAGTAAGCCTCAAAGACAATCCTCGACGAGGTGGCATCCTTGGTATGGCAGGAGTCCTCACAGTGAGCGCAAATGGAGTGGAAACGTCTCCCGTAACACGAGGAGTTTTCATTGCTGAGAACGTTCTAGGGATGCCTCCCCCACCTCCCCCTGATGAAGTGCCCGCGATCGATGCAAACACTACTGGTGGAAAAACGATTCGGGAGAAACTTGCCCTGCATTCAGCAGATAAAACCTGCGCCGAATGCCATCGCAAGATGGATCCGCTTGGTTTCAGTCTCGAAACCTTTGATCCGATCGGAAGATGGAGAACGAACTACCCTAAACCCGGGGGCAACGACAAAGCTCCCACTCCAAAAATTGATACCTCCGGAGAACTTCCTTCTGGCGAGGCCTTTGCCGGTTTCTCGGAGTTCAAACAGGTGCTCAAAACCACGCGAAAGGATGTCTTCACCCAGAATCTCATTTCCAAGCTACTGACCTACTCGACCGGTCGTCACATGGAACCGGTCGACGAGTATGAGATCGAAGATATTCTCGAGGTAGTTCGAGAGGACAACTACGGAATGAAAACGCTGCTGCTCGAAACCATCAGCAGTGAGATTTTCCGCACTCGCTAATCTCGCCTCTCTTTTCAGACCCAGCCCTGTTGCCCCATGCGCCTTACCTTGTTCAGCCTCCTCCTAATTATCGGAGTGGCTTCATCATCGGTTGGGGAAGAGAAGAGATCTAACATACTTCTCATCACCGCAGACGATCTCGGTATCCAGCTTTCCTGCTATGGGGATCCCTACATCAAGACTCCGCATCTCGATGCCCTTGCTGCCTCGGGAGTTCGTTATCGGACCGCCTATGTCACCCAGGCGAGCTGTAGCTCCTCACGATCGTCGATGCTATCGGGGCTTTACCCTCACACCACAGGCCAGATTGGATTGGCCAATGCCGGTTTTGTTCTCGACCCGGAACAGGTCGGCAAGAATCTTCCTCGAGACCTGAAGGACAATGGTTACCGCACCGGTATTCTCGGCAAGCTTCACGTTTCACCTGAATCCAGCTTCCCTTTCGACTACCGCCCCAAGAAGGGTGATACCCGCGATGTTCGGGCGGTTGCGAAGAACGCGGCTGTCTTTCTGCAGGAGAAATCCGATCAACCGTTCTTCCTCATGGTCAACTATTCGGACCCCCATGTCTGGAGAGAACCCAATGGTCACCAAGGCTTCCCTCCGCAATGGAAGGGATTGCCCACCGATCCGATTGCTCCTGACACGGTTCCAGGATGGGACTTCCAAGGCTTCGATGAACCCGTCGCCCGCCGTCGTGTTTCCAACTTCTACAATACGGTAAAGCGCCTCGATCTAGGAGTCGGCCAATTGCTCGATGAACTTGAGAATTCGGGCCAGGCCGAAAACACTCTCGTCATCTTTCTCGGGGATCACGGCCCTCCCTTCAATCGAGGCAAAACGACCTGCTACGAATCGGGTCTGCGAGTTCCTTTCATCGTTCGATGGCCGGGTATTACAGGGAAGGGAATTGAAAGTGATGCTCTCGTTTCAGCGGTCGACATCGTTCCGACGCTACTCGATGCAGCAGGAATCAAACCGACGAGAAAGCTACATGGGAAATCTCTTCGCTCGACCCTGACATCCTCAGAGGCTCCAGAGGAATGGAGAGACAATCTCGTTGGCGAATTTCACTACCACGGAAATCATGGCTTCTTTCCTCGGCGTGCGATTCGCAATCAGCGATTCAAACTGATTCACAATCCGCTCGCCGGAAAAGGACTACCGATTGGCCGAGTCGATGGCGATCCCACAGGGAAGTTTGCTGCGACAGCAAAATACGAGAACACCCCAGCAGGCAAAGCCTTTCAAAGGTATCTCAATCCGCCCGAGTGGGAGTTCTATGATCTACAGTCCGACCCAGTAGAGTTTCGGAATTTGATTGAAGAACCGGCCCACGCCGAAATGGTTCAGCAGTTGAAGGCCGCACTCATCGATTGGCAGAAAGCGACAACGGATCCTCTTCTCGAGCAGGAAGGTTTCGATCGCTTTCTCGCTCTCGGCGAGAAAGCAGTAGAACGAATGAAGAAGTAGCGTTTTCGCCTCAATTGCGGACTCGCCATAGCTCTCAAATTCGGTTGAACTTGAGGCATGGCTACGAAGAAACTTCGATTCGCTGGCATTGGCTGCAAGCACCAGGGATTGGCAGATATCTCCCGCATTACCTCGCACCCGGACGTAGAGCCGGTCGGGTTCTGTGACATCGATCAGCGGCATTTCTCGGAGATCAATAAGAAGTGGCCCGACCTGCCCCAGTATTCGGACTTTCGGAAACTCTTCGAAGACCTCTCCGGAAAGATCGACGCGGTCAGTATCGGAGTTCCTGACCATCAACACGCCCTCATCACGCAGGCCGCACTTCGGGCCGGTCTTCATGTCTATTGCGAAAAGCCTCTCACAAAAACAGTCTGGGAAGCGCGGCAAATTGCAGGAGAGGCAGAGCGTTCGAAAACCGTGACGCGAATGGGAAATCAGATTCATTCAGAACGACAGTATCGAGTGATCAAGCCGGTCGTTCAGGATCTCAAGGCGATTGGCAAAGTTCGGGAAGTGCACTCCTGGATCAGCGCTTCGGGACACGGCCGTAGCGGGCTTATTGAGCCACCGAAGCAACCGAAGAAGGCCCCGAAGGAGGTGAATTGGGAGCAATGGATCGGACCTGCCCCCTGGCGGGAGTTTGGTGGTGATCTCGTCTACCATCCTCGATTCTGGCGCGACTGGCAAGACTTTGGCACTGGGTCCATCGGTGATAACGGCTGTCATCTCCTCGACCCTATCTTCACCGCTCTCGATCTCACTGCACCGATCTCGGTGACCGCTGATCACTCCGGAATGAACGACGAGGTCTATCCCGCGCAGGAAACACTGACCTATGTTTTCCCCGGCAATGAATTCACTCTCGATGAAACAATTACGGTTCGTTGGTATGACGGTGGGAGGCGTCCTCGCTGGAATTTTCCCGGGCTTCCTCCAGGCGATTCACTTCCTCAACCTGCGTCCATGATCATTGGCGAAAAGGGCTACCTTCTCGTGATGCATTGGGGCGAGCCCAAACTCTATCCGGAGAAGGACTTCGCAGACTTCGCCTGGCCCGAAGTAGAATTGAAGAATCACTATCACGAGTGGGTCGACGCCTGTCTGGAAGAGAATCCGGACATTACCGATGACTTCAGCTATGCCGGTCCTCTTACCGAAACTGTTCAACTCGGCAATGTGGCGATTCACTTTCCAAGGAAGAAGCTGGAATGGGATTCGAGAGCCCTACGAATCACCAATATCGAGGCTGCAAATTACCTTCTCACGACCGAATACCGGGATGGGTGGGAAGTTGAGGCTTGCTCATGAGGCCCCGCCACCTTTGATTAGAGCCCTTTTCTCGTTTCATGAATCCCGTCGAGACATCGATTCGCTGCTACCGTTTCCTGCTCGTCACCTTCCTGATTCTTACCGCAGCCTATGGGGGCCTGACACTCTGGGCGCATTCGTTAATGCCGGACCAGATTCCAGTTCATTTCGACGGAGAAGGAGTTCCGAATCGATGGGCAGGCAAAGACGAGTTCCTCTGGGTTAACATTTCCCTCGTCGTGGTGTTCTTTTTCACCTTCGCGCTGGGCGCGATATTGATTCCGAAGATTCCGGTGAAATGGATCAACTTGCCGAACAAAGACTACTGGCTTGCTCCAGAACGGAAAACACACTCTTTCGCCGATATGAGAGTTTACTATCTTGCGATCGGAGTCGTCACCCTACTCCTTCTCGGGATTATCGGGTGGAGTTCCTTTGAAGTCGCCATTGGTCGGCAGGAAACGCTGCGCTACTCCTGGGCCTGCCTCGGAGTTTACTCTCTCGCACTCACGATTCTCTGTGTTCTCTTGTATCGCCGATTCGGAAAGCCAACTTGAGCGGTCATTCTCTCCATCGAACGCGGGCGAGCAGAGCATCGCCGCGAGCGCCACGGCGGGGCATCCACTCTCCCACCGTGATCCAGCTTTCTTCCGCCGAGACATCGATGACATGAAAGTTCCCCATCAGTGCGACATCGTCCGGAGAATTCACACCGTCTCCTACGAGTGGTAAAACGACCCGCTCTGTTTCGCGAATGAGACACAATCGGTCCGGATCGACCCGCGCCGTCCACAGCGGAGAACGCCAGCGCATCACTCCGTCATTACTCGCATCCTTTCGCGTGTAGACGAGGTAGAGCCCGTCCGAGTTCTTCATCCAATGCTGTTGCGTCGTGGAAAGGGTCAACTTCTTGCCATCGTCAAAAGCCCAGGCCTTCCTTTCAGAATAGTTCAACCCGTCCTTACTCATCGCAACATACCCATGTCCGTCTTCCGCGCGAATCGTGAGGAAAATGCGATCACCAAACGAAGCGATCGATGGTTCCAGCAACCCACGGCCAACCTTGAGGCTCAGGGCTGGTCCCACTTCCTTTACCAGGAGCGTTTCCCCATCGAACGAACATCGGACTCCGGCCACCTCACGATTTGTCGAAGCTGGGCCAAAGGTGAAGGCGAGAAGAATGTCTCCGTCCGGAAGAACAACGCGTTGTCCGCAGTTGTTGGTGTAGATGAAATTACCTCGTGGATCGTCCCACTCGAGCCGTTTCTGCTCCGACCAGGAACCATCGTCGCGACGAACGGCGTAGACGGGATACCGAGAAAGCTGATCCTTTCTCGAGAACCGATCGCCTCGATAAAACACGACATGCCCCATCGCCAAGGTCGTTCCCGAGTTCGGGTGATACTGAGGCACGACATCGCATACTCCCTTTTCCAAACCCGGATGCCCAGATACAGGCCGTCGACCCAGAGCCGCGATCGGAGCAGGGTCCGTCCAACTCTTGCCAAGATCATCGGATTGAGTCCAGTGAACCGGGCCAAAGTAATCCGACCCAGTGATCTCCTGAAGTGTCATCAGAACGAAAGTCTTCCCTCCTTCGCCCGGGACGAGGCAAGCCCGCGGATGGAACCAAGTGGTCGCCTTTCCATCCCGGTTCCGCCAGAGCGTTTCCTTCGAGATAGATTGAATCCGATCTCTGGATGATTGGGAAAACCCGAGTCCTGCTGCGCTAACAAGACCACTTCCTGTCACGGCAAACCACTGACGACGATTGACCGATCGCGGGAATAAGCTCACGCCAGGACTCCCTTCATGACATGGCCAAAGTCTCGATCGAGACGTTTCCGACCCGGAACTTCCAACTTTCTCGGATCCAGTCCCAGCTGGTGTAACACGGTCGCGTGGAGGTCAGTCACATAGTGTCGCCCTTCCACCGCATGAAACCCTAGTTCATCGGTCGCGCCGTGCACGTGCCCCCGCTTCACTCCTCCGCCTGCCATGACAACAGAGAAGCCATGAGGATGATGGTCCCGTCCCGTCCCGTTGACATTCTTGTCGCGGAACTCAGCGCCCGGAGTTCGACCAAACTCACTCCCCCAAACGACAAGCGTGTCATCGAGCAGTCCCCTCAGCTTCAAATCACGAATCAGCGCTGAGACTGGTTGATCGACCTCCCTCGCGAGTCGGGAATGATTTTTGACGATGTCCCGATGAGAATCCCAAGCTCCCGCGTTACCTCGATAGCCATGAAAGATCTGGATGAATCGGACTCCTTTTTCGACGAGGCGGCGAGCGGCGAGGCACTTCTCGCCGAACCCTTTCGTCTCTTTCTGATCAAGACCATACATCGCCCGAATTTCTGGATGCTCCTTTTCCAGGTCCATCACCTCGGGGACCGCCGTCTGCATCTGGTAGGCCAATTCGTAACTCTTGATCCGCGCCTGCAGCTTGGCGTCATCTGGATACTCAATCCCTGCAATTCGATTGAGACGCCCGAGGAGACTGAAGTTCTCGCGTTGTTCTTCGAGAGAAAGATCGGAGTCCGCCGGCTTCACAAAGCTGAGCGGTTTTGTTGGATCCACCTTCAATCGCACTCCGTCGTGCTGGGGGCCAAGGTAAGAGGCTCCATGGGTATAGGCAGCGCCACAGCAGTCGGCGCTGGGGTTGCCGAGAACGACAAACTCGGGGAGATCGGAGTTCAATGTTCCGAGACCATAACTGACCCAGGCGCCAACGGTGGGAAATGCTCCTTCGGTAATCTTGCGACCCGTATGATAAGTGAGCTGAGCGCCATGGTTGTTGTCGATCGTCCACATCCCGCGGGCAACCGTCAAATCATCCGCTACCGAGCCCATGTGAGGAAACCAGTCACTGACTTCGATTCCACTCTCCCCATACTTCTTGTATCCAGTCTGGAGCGGCATGATCTTCTTGTAGACCTCCCGCTTCGCCTTGCTTGGATCGAGCAGGTTCTCGTTCACCCGCTCTGGAGCGATGATGTCCGCGAACGGCGTTTCATCGATAGACTGGTTGGCATACCTGTTCAGCATCGGCTTCGGATCAAAGCTCTCGAGATGAGAGACTCCGCCAATGTTAAAAATCCAGATCACTGATTTTGCCTTGCCCGGAAAATGAGAGCGTCCCAGTGGATCCGGTCCGGATGAAGCCGCCTGCGCCTCTCCGTCTCGAAAGAGCATCGAAGAAAGCGCGAGGCCAGTAAAACCCATTCCGGTATCGCCAAGGAAGGTTCGTCGTGAAGGAAAGCCTGGATCGTTCATCGGATAGTTACAAAGTCGTTGTGGTTGAGCAACACAGCTACGAGCCGTTTCCGTGCCTTCTCCGGAGTCGAGGTTTCCCCTCCAGATTCCGCGGAAGCGAGAAACTCTCGACACGCCGATTCCTCTTCGGGATTAGGATAGCGATTCAAAATCGCGAGGAACGCTTCCTTCACAAAACTAGTCGTGTCACCCTCGGTCTCGAGTGCCAGATCGGCAGACAGTTTCTCAGCCGATGCATTCGTAAGCGGGCTGTTGTGGAGAGCCAGAGCCTGGTGTGGCTGCACACTCTCAACTCGGCGATAACACTCTGCGACCTTCGGGCCATCGAAGATCTGAACAAACTCGACCAGTTTTTCATGAGCATGTCGAAAGTAAATCGATCGCCGTTTCGACTCCATCGCAGAATTCTGATCAATCTCCGGTCCGCCAAGCTTGGAATCGAGGCGGCCCGAAACCCAGAGCAAATTATCCCGAACGATCTCTCCCTCCATCCGGCGCGAAGGCATGCGCCAGAGATATTGATTGTCTGGATCACGCGCTAGATTGTTATCGTCTGGAGTACCCGACATTTCATAGGCAGCACTCAGCACGATCTTTCGATGCATCGCTTTCATGCTCCACCCGCTATCCATGAACTCGGCAGCCAACCAATCGAGTAAGGCAGGATGACTGGGCTCGCGCCCGTTCGCTCCAAATTCGTTTACCGTCGGAACGATGGCTTCACCGAAATGCCGCAGCCAGATGTGATTCATCGCAACACGAGCAGTCAGCGGATTCTCTTCGCTGGCAAGCCAACGGGCAAAGGCGAGCCGCCGCCCATTCGATCGATTCGGATAATTGGATTGGCGGGGAGTGTATTTCTCGGTCAACTCTGCAGACGCGGACTTCTCTGCCTTCGCAAGACTGTCCTTCGCTTTCTTGATCGCCGCCTTTCCTGCAGAAAGCTGCTTGGTGGCTGAGGCGATCTTTGCCTTGTCCTCCTTCTCCTTGGCAACGCTAAGTGCCTTCTCGGCCTTGGCAACATCCCGCTCTCCCGCTGCCAGATTCGAGCGAGCCCCAGCAACGGCAGACGTTCGTTGGGCCTTGAGGGTCTTCCTGGCCTCAGCAATCCACTGCTCAGACTCCCTTCCATGTTTCTCTTCGACCGCTTCGGCCTTCAACTCAACAACGAGGGCGGCGCTTGCCAACTCTGCCGCCCGAAGCTCGAGCTCGGCTGCCGTTCGTGCTTTGGACTCTCCGACGTCGAGCTTGGAAATCTTCGTCTTCGCCACTTCGATCGCCTGAGCCTTCTTCTCTAAGAGCATTCCTTCGACAAAGTCCCTTCGCCACGGCTGCCATGCGTTTCGAGGAAGCCGAATCGGATCGATCGAAAACGCTCCACCAAGAGCCGCCGGAACCGCCGGAGGAATGGGCTCGTCTTTCACAGGAAAGCGCTCATCGCCACGCTCGAACAGATAAGTCTTTGGCTCCATCGTTTTGGCAAAGGCCCTCACGAGACCAGCTTTCTTCGTATCCAGTTCACCCGGAACCCGATCCGTCCTGACGTGATACCCTTCGAAAATCGCACGCATGGCGTAGTATTCCGTCTGCGGAATCGGGTCATACATATGATCGTGACACTTAACGCACCCCATCGTGACTCCAAGAAAAGCCTGGGAAGTGTGACTCACGACATTGTCGAGCCAGACATCCCGGCTCCCCACATGGTGATTACGAACGAGAAAGCCAGTCGCTCGGAGAGCATCGGAATCCTCCGGAACCAGTTCATCCGCGGCCAACATCTCGAGGATCATTTGATCGTAGGATTTGTCTTCATTCAAAGACTCGACGATCCAATCTCTCCATCGCCAGATGTGCGGCTGACTGATTCGAACCGCTTCCTTGTAGCCTGACCAGTCAGAGTACCGCCAGACATCCATCCAGTGACGCCCCCAGCGCTCTCCGTAGTGAGGGCTACTCAATAACCTCTCAACTGCCTTATTTCTAGCAAGTTCTTTATTGTTTTTATACTCTTTTGAAAAGGCGATTACATCTTCTCTCGTAGGCGCCAGACCAACGAGATCAAGGCTCACTCGCCGAAGCCAGACCTCAGGAGGTGCAGGAAGTCGCGCTACGAGACCTCGCGACCGATGCTCGGCTGCGAGAAAGGCATCCATTTCGTTTCTACCCCACCCTGCAAGCGGAGGTGGCGAAGGACGGACCACTGATTCAAATGGCTGCCAGGCATAACGGTCATTCCATGCCGCAAACGCCTGAGACAATTCTTCTAATCGATCAGTATCGACATAAGCCTCTTCACTCTCTGCTGTCCCCGGAAGCCTCGAAAGCAGAATTTCATTCCGATTAGAGATCCCGTCCCCATCGCTGTCCTCTCCAATCAGGTCGGCCAGCCGTTTCGCGACCTTACCTTCCTTTTCATGCAGCGCATTCCCGAACGAATTGTGAGGAAAGTCCTTCAGGCTCTCGGCCCCTTCGGGCTCTGCCCGAACGTGGCAGGTCGCGCACGTATCGAGGGCTGCCGGGAAATGAGGGCCGAAAAATTTCGAGAGTGCCTTCTTATTGGCCGGGGTCGCCCCAAGAGTCGCGACAAAGCAGAGCAGAGATAACGATGAGACCTTGGTCAGCAAGCGGGCTGAACGCTCAACAATGGAAAAGAAGCGGATCATTGTGACGCCGTAACATCACACAGAGAATGCCCATCTTCCTGCTTTGCCTCAAGAACGTGAACGCGTTAGAAGCATTGGTTCCGGCTCAGTGAAATCATTCACCTCAGCCAGCGATCCCACCGAAAGAGGCTAGATGAGGCATTTTCACTCGAATTCATTTCTGATACTTTCCCAAACATGATCCGTAGCCTTCTACTCACTCTATTTGTGACCTGCCTCCTTTCTACACTGCGAGCCAATCCACAACCCAACTTCATCGTCATCATGGTCGACGACATGGGCTACGAAGGAGTGAGTTGCTTTGGGAACCCATATTTCAAAACTCCAGAGATTGATCGACTCGCCGCCGAAGGAATGCGTCTGACCGATTTTCACTCCTCGGGAACTGTCTGCTCCCCCACTCGGGCTGGACTCCTAACCGGACGCTACCAACAGAGAACGGGAATCGAAGCCGTGATCCACCCAGTTTCGGATCACCCCGAACATCGCAAGGGTCTTCAACTTTCAGAGAACACCTTTGCTGAGTCGCTCAAGGAGGCAGGCTACGTGACAGGGCTGATCGGAAAATGGCACCAGGGATATCCCGTGAATTCTGATGACTACCACCCCCAGAACCATGGATTCGACGAGTTTGTCGGCTACCACAGCGGTAATATCGATTTCATCAGCCACGTTGGTGACCACAATAAGCACGACTGGTGGGAAGGTCGCAAACGGACCCAAACAGAAGGCTACTCGACCCATCTGATCAACGAGCACGCCGAAAGCTTTGTCCGTCGTCACGCAGGATCGGAACGCCCGTTCTGTCTTTACATTGCCCACGAAGCGATTCACAACCCCGTCCAGGTTCCCGGGGATCCGGTTCGTCGTACGACAGAGTCATGGGATCGATGGAAATGGAAGGAGGTGTCTGAAGAGGAGCGAATTGAGAAATACAAAGGGATGACGCTGCCGATCGATGAGGGAGTCGGACAAATCCGGAAAACGCTTCTTGAGTTGGGAGTTGAACAAGACACTTTTGTCCTCTTCTTTTCTGACAATGGCCCCTCAGGAGACTTTCCCAGTGGTAGCCCCAATTTACGTGGTGGGAAAGGAACCGTCTACGAAGGAGGGCATAAGGTCCCCGCAATCGCTTGGTGGCCCGGCACCATCAAACAGGGTTCAGTCTCCCACCAAACCCTGTTCAGTCTCGACGTGATGCCAACGTTGCTCTCACTTGGCGGTGCGAAAAAAACCAAGCAGCCAATGGACGGGGTTAATCTTTCCGAGCTGCTGATTCATGGAGAAGAAATCACACCGCGCCCTCTCTTTTGGGCATCGCTTAGCAATTCAGGAAATCGTTCCGAGGCGATGAGAGATGGTAATTGGAAGCTGGTCGTTCTTCATCCCAAGGCGAAACCTGGAACCTTCGAGAATGAGGTCGTTGAACTCTATCATCTTGGGAAAGATCCCTCCGAGAAAACCAATCTTGCAGGAGACCATTCGGGAAGAGCTGCCCAGATGCACAGACAGTTAAAGGCATGGTTCAGTGAAATCCAGAAATCTGCGACAGAGCAACCCGGCGGATGGCTAGCGGAGTAACCCGGTCCATCACCAAACTCGAAATCCCCCGATCCTGCCAAGACAAATGCTTGCAGCGCCAATTCGCAAAAGAAAGAATATGCCTATGCTGCGCTGTATCACGATTCTATTTTTTGCTTCCGGCCTCTCATTTGCTGAAGAAGCCACGGGACTGGTTTTCCACGATACCAACGGAAACGGAATTCATGACGAAGGGGAATCTGGGATCCCTGGCGTTGCAGTGTCCAATCAGCGCGAGGTGACCACAACCGACGCGGAGGGAGAGTGGTCGCTTCCTTACGACGACGATACAATCTTTTTCGTCATTAAGCCATCTGGCTGGAAGGCCCCGGTCAACGAGCACCAGCTCCCGCAGTTCTTCTACATTCACAAACCCAACGGATCGCCGAAGAACCTTCGCTATCCCGGGGTGGCACCGACAGGCCCCCTTCCCAGTTCGATCAACTTCCCGCTTTCTCCGGCCGAGGAACCCGACACTTTCAAAGCCATCTTCTTTGGGGATCCTCAGCCCTCTTCGATCGAACAGATCAACTACATAGCTCACGACGTGATCGCCGAATTAATAGGCACCGATGCAAAATTTGGTGTCACCCTCGGAGACATCATGTTCGACAAGCTGAACTTGTTTGAACAGTCCAATGCCAATGTCGCCCTCATTGGAATCCCCTGGTATAATGTCGTGGGGAACCACGACATTAATTTTGACTCTCCCACCGATGTTGATTCTGACGAAACATTTCATCGTCACTTTGGTCCAAACTACTACAGCTTCGATTACGGCGCGGTTCACTTTCTCGTGCTCGATGATGTTGAATGGGCGCGCCAAAGTTCAAGCGGCAAGAAAACCTATGTTGGCGGTCTCAACGAAGAACAGCTGACTTTCATCAAAAACGACCTCGCTCTCGTCCCCGAGGAAAAGCTGATCATGCTGATGATGCATATCCCGCTCACCGGTGTTGAGAATCGAACTGAACTCTACCGGCTTATCGAAAAACGCCCCTACACGCTCAGCATCTCTGGCCATACGCATTGGCATGCTCATCAATACATCACTAGCGCCGATGGCTGGCAGGGAGCAGAACCGCATCACCACATAGTCAATGTGACCGTATCAGGAACTTGGTGGAAGGGAAAGAAGGACGAAGTCGGAATTCCCCATGCAACGATGCGAGATGGAGCTCCCAATGGATACTCGATCATCACTTTTGACGGAACGAATCATACCCTGGACTTCAAAGCCGCGAGGCAGCCAGCATCTCATCAGATGACGATCTACGCTCCCGATGAAATCCTTGGCAACAAGTCCACTGATACTGAAGTCTACGTGAACGTTTTCAACGGGTCTGAGAAGTCGAAAGTTCGCATGAAGGTGGGAGCGGGTGGATGGATCACGTTAAAGAAAGTGCTCGAAGAAGATCCCCACTACGTTCAAACGAGGAATCGGGAGATCGCTGCGAATCCGAAAGGAGGAGGACAACTGAGCGGTCCCATCAAATCGGGACATCTCTGGAAAGGAGAGCTACCCGTTGACCTCCCTGTAGGAAGTCATGAGATCAAAGTCGAGGCAACCGATGCCTACGATCGAATGCACCTCGGGAGCCGGCTGATTCGAGTCACAGAGTAGAGCTCTCTCACGAGGTGGGCAAAGCGGTGAAGCATTGCTCGACAAATGTGATCGAGAATCATATTCTTGGCCACCTCGCTCGTCCCCTATGGCTTTCGGAATTTTCGACACCACCGATTCGCTCCGTCGATTTGGAATCGTCCTCTCTGCAGCAGTTCTACTCATCACTGGATGCTCCCCAGGGAGCTCAGATTCCCAGACGGTGAAACAAATCAGCGTTGTCGGAGCCAACTATGCAATTGCCAACCTCGCGCATCAACTGGGAGGCAAGGATTTCCGGGTCGTCTATCCGGTCCCTCAACAGGTGAACCCATCGGATTGGAAGCCCACACCAGAAGAGAAAGAAGCTGCGAAGAGGATGGATTTCCTTCTCGTCTCTGAAGCAGACCGACCGGTTTGGGTGCGACAGCTCGCCGAAGAGAATGTCTCGATCATCATTTTGCCAAAGAAGGGCGAGTTCGAAGGAGCAAGTTCTCCTGAGACCTCTGTCGCTCTGCTCCACCAGATCGCTGTTGCACTGACCAGACTCGATCCCGAGTCACAAACGGTTCGAACCAATTTTGAGACCCTCAAAACCCGGCTCGCTCAATACCGAACCGACTGGCCCAAAACAACAAAAGGGAAAGACAACCCTCTCAGCGGCAGGGTTCGGCCGAGCTCAGGTGACTTTTTCTCCATTCTCCAGTCGAATCTGGACTCTGCGAAGCGACGGGCCACGACTGATGCTCCTCCTGAAGTCAAACCGAAGGCGAAGTCGCCTTTCGAAGCGGAAGTTCTCCCTTTTCTCGATCGCTATTGTATCGAATGCCATGACTCCGATTCGGAGGAAGGAGAGGTCAACTTTGATGCCTATCTCACCTCTAAATCCGCTCACCGCAATCCGGATCTCTGGGAGTCGGTCCGAGCCCAACTCGAACTCGGTCAGATGCCTCCCCACAAGAGGAAGGAGCGCCCGTCAGAGGCAGAAAATGCAGCTCTCGTGACGTGGATCAATCAACTCACCAAACAATGGGATCAGGGGAAGATGGGAAGCGACCCTGGCCGCACTACGATTCGCCGACTCAACAAGAACGAGTATAACTATACGATTCGCGACCTCTTCGGTTTACGCGTCCGGCCAGCCGATCAGTTTCCGGAAGACGCTGGAGGCGAGGCCGGATTTGACAACAACGCCGATGCGCTTTTCCTCCCTTCTCTTCTCATGGAGAACTACACCGAAGCCGCCGGAGAAGTCGTGCAAGCCGTCTACGGAAATCGCAACGCGAAAGCACGCTATCTCTTCATTCGACCCACTTCCGAAACTCCACGCAAGGTAGCTGCACGAACGATACTGAAGCGGTGGGCCTCGCTGGCCTATCGCCGCCCGGTGTACAAATCCGAGGTCGAACGTCTCGCTGGTTTATATGAAACCCAGCATTCGAAAAAGCGTTCTTTTGACGATGCGATGAAGGCGCCCCTTCTTGCGATCTTGCTGTCTCCCAACTTCCTCTACCGTACGGAAACAGAGAAACCTGGCAAGGATGCGTATCTGGTGGATCATTTCGCTTTCGCGAGCCGACTCTCCTACTTTCTCTGGTCGTCAATGCCCGACGCTGAGCTCTTCCGTTTGGCCACAGCGGGGAAGCTCAATAAGCCCGAAGTCATCAATTCTCAGGTGGCCCGAATGCTTGCGGATCCCAAGTCCGATTCCCTTGCGATGCATTTTGCCGGGCAGTGGTTTGGATGGGAGTTGCTCCGGTCGCGTGCCAATCCGGATACGAAACGGTATCCTTCATTCACCTTCGATCTACGCATCTCGATGTATCGAGAGTCCTCTGAGTATTTCAAATATCTCATCGCATCGAACAGCAGCGCCTACTATCTCCTCGATAGCGACTTTACTTTCCTCAATGACACGTTGGCCCGTCACTACGGGATCCCGGGAGTTTCAGGCCGGGAATTTCGAAAAGTCGTTTTGAACGATCGAAATCGCGGCGGTGTTCTTGGTATGGGTAGCGTCCTCACCGCCACATCGCTTCCCTTGCGAAGCAGTCCCGCGGCACGCGGCAACTATGTCCTTGAACAAATTCTCGGGACCCCTCCTCCGCCCCCGCCTATGGATGTCGAGCAGCTTCCCGATGATGATCGTGAACTCAAGACCCAGACCTTCCGGGAAGCTTTGGTCGAACACCGCGAAAACGAAAGTTGCCGTTCGTGCCATGAGTTGATCGATCCCATCGGATTTGGACTCGAGTGCTTCGATGGAATTGGACGTTTCCGAACGAGCCAGAATGGTAAGCCGCTCGATGTCGCAGGCGAAATGCCCGATGGAACGGTCTTCTCGGCACCTTCACAGATGAAGTCGAGCCTACTCAAGGAACGCGATCTTTTTGCTCGAAACATGGTGTCAAAGATGTTGTCCTATGCGCTGGGCCGTGAACTGACTCCTTATGATCGACCGGTGATTGAAAAAATCACCAAGGACGTCGTCGAAGATGAGGGTAGGATTCGCACCGCGTTCTCCCGCGTTGCCACCAGCTACCCATTCCGCTACCGGAGAAACGACAATTTCCAGCCCGTAACCCCAAAACCTCCCGAGTCACCATGAGCCAATCCAAAACCTGGGAAATGTCCCGCAGATCTGTCCTTCATGGTATGGGGGTGACGATGACCCTCCCTTTTCTTGAGGCTATGATTCCTGCCGGGCGAGCCAGTGCCGCATCGGGAGCTTCCCCGATCCGTTTTGCAGGGTTCTTCATGCCGAATGGAGTCGATCATGGGCGGTTCACTCCGAAAGGAACGAAACTTTCCTCACTACCGCCAAGCCTTCAGCCACTTGCCGGACTCGAAGAGTATCTGAATGTGATCACGGGGATGAACAACGCAACGGGCGGACACGCTGCGGGAACCGCCGCCTTTCTCACCGGGCAGAATCCGAAGAGAACCGGGAAAGCCAACGAGGTCAATGTCGGCAACCCGAGCATCGATCAAATCGTCGGCAACGCGGCCAAAAAGGAATCCGTCCTTCCCACCCTCGAACTCGGCATGCATACCCCACGAAGCGGTGTCTCCATGAGCGGACACAGTCACATTTACACCAGCTTCGTTTCCTGGAAAAATGCGACAACCCCCGTTCCTCACGAAATCAATCCGATGAGGGCTTTTGACAGGCTCTTCAAGGGAGCTCGCGTGACTTCTTCAGGCCGGCAGCAGGGAACGCCCTCCCCACATCCCGACAAGAGCGTAATCGATGCCGTCCTCGAAGATGCAAAGGCACTGCAAAAGCGCCTTGGGAAAGCCGACCAACAAAAGCTGGACGAATATTTTACAGCGGTTCGAGACGTCGAAGAACGGATCACCTTCCTTCGCGCGGCGAGCAATGGGCTCGTCATCACTCCTGATATCATGAAGGAGATCAAGGATACCGGACGCCAGATTGGTAGCGCCGTGAAAGGCGGAAGTAGTGGCAACCTACGCGCCGTACCTGACATCCCTTATCGCCAGCACGGCAGACTGATGATGGACGTCATGGCTCTTGCTTTCTGGAGTAATTCAACCCGCGCCTCGACCTTGATGTTTGGAGATGGCCTGAATGGTAGGAACATGTCCTTCCTCGAAGGAGTCGACGGCAACCACCACTCGATCTCTCACCATGGCAACAAGAAGGCGAACCTGGAGAAGTTTTCTCTCATCAATCGTTTTTTCGTTGATCAATATGCCTACTTCCTCAAGAAGCTCGCGGGAATGCAGGAGGGCAGCTCAAATGTTCTTGAGAACTCCGTAGTCGTATTTGGTACCAACCTTAGCTCGGGACAGGTTCACGGTGGAAACAACGTTCCCATCGTTCTCGCCGGTAACGCCGGTGGTCGCATTCGGGGAAACCGCCACATCAAAGCTGACGGAGCGCCTGTCGCAAAACTCCACCGTTCTATCCTCGATAAGATGAATATCGAGGGAACCATTCGCGGTGGAGACTCCACGCTACGAGAGATCTAGCAGAAAGAGGCTACTCCTCGAGCAATTCGATCACTGAAAAAATCGGGCAGTGATCGGAAGCCATTGGTTCATCGATGACCTCTGACTCACTGATCGAAAGGGCAGAAGCGGGGCGCGTAAATATATAGTCGATCCTCGACCTTGGGTTTTTGGAAGGAGCCGAGGGCGCAGGCGGGCTTTCGAGCAAGGTGGCCCATTTCTTCAGCAGGATCTCGACCGGCTCCGAATTCGGGGTCGCGTTGATGTCTCCCGCAAGGATGGACCGGATCCCATCCTTCGCAAAAAGTTCATTAATGGCCGCGGCCTCCGCGACGCGATCCTCTTCCACATTGTGCTGAAAGTGGGTGCTGATGAAACGAAGCGGATTCCCATCCGGTGCCTTCACCGTGACTGCGATCGCTCCTCGGGGGTAGGTTGTCTTTTCTGGTGTTGCTTCCGTATAGGGGAGCGGCTCAATCTCAACATCAAGGATTGGGAGATTTGTCAGGACTGCATTTCCGTAGAGACCTCCCTGATAATGCTGCGTTGGTCCATAGCGAACCGCCATTCCCGTCAACTCTCCAAGCCGTTTGGCCTGATGCACTTTCCCGGATCGCTCCACGACAACGTCCACCTCCTGCAGCGCCACGAGATCGGGTTTGCTATCTCGAATCACCTTGGCCAGTCTCTCGAGGTCGTAGACTCCATCATTGCCCTGACCGTAGTGAATATTGTAGCAGAGCACCCGCAAGGAAATATTGGACTCATGCTTCTCCTCGGAATAACACATCGAAGCCACTGCGATGAACAAGAGTGATAAAAACCATTTCATAGGGTTTTTGTATCGTATCGCCGGTGGTCAACGAAAGGGAAAACGACGTTCATTTCCTACACCGAAATCTTCGACGGAAGGAATCCCGTCGATTTCACGGATTTCAAAATAAAAAACGGCATCCTTCTCAGGATGCCGCATTTCAAGGGATTCTCTTCGCAAAGAGAATCCAGGAATTGATCGTTCAGATCAGGTGCGAGGTCGTGCCTCGTTCACCTTGAGGGTCCGACCACCAAGGTCAGTACCGTCAATCTGCTTGATTGCCGACTCCATCGCCTCAGCTGAATCCATGGTCACGAACGCGAAACCGCGAGGTCGACCCGTGTCACGATCCGTTGGCATGTGAACGTCCGTTACGGCGCCATGCTCGGAGAAAAGGGATTCAAGTTCTTGTTTTGTCGTATCAAACGACAAGTTTCCTACATACATTTTCATAACTTTGTAGTTCGAACTCAGACAAGAACCGCAGGAACCATTTCCTGGAAGAGGCTTTCAGAGAGCCTCGAAAACCAGAGTGGTTTACTTGGCGTCAACTTCAGACCCGATTAGTGACAAGCTTTGAACAGGGTGCATTATTCACTCTGAATCAGCAAATTGCTACCACTATATCGCTGAATCTCAGATTCCGCATTGCGTGCCCCTTACCCAGCACCTGTTGCATCAGGGTTCAACCACCCTGTCGCGCCTTAACGCTGCGAGCCAGTTTTGCCCGCAGACACTGAATGAAGGGAGAATTTATGCAGATTACTTCAAAGCGCCTTCCGGCTTTCCATTGCTCGAGAGAACATGCACCTCGTGGGCTCTGGCTTTAGGATGAAAAAATTCCCATACGACCTCTTTGTCAGGCGTGACCTCAAACAGCTTCGGCTTCTTGGGATCTTTCTGCGCATAGCTACAAATCACGGTGTTTCCATTAGCAAGTCGCTGACCTCCGCATGGGTCAGCAAAACGGCCAGCCACGTCTTCATTAGTGACCTTCCAAGCCACTTTTCCCTTCGCATCGAACTCGACAGTCTTGTTGCCGTTAGTGAGGTTTACGAGGGTGCGACCATTCTGAAGTCGGATTGCCGTGAAAGGCCAATTCCTTGCCTCTCGACCGCCTAATTCTTTAAGATCGGTTCGAATCGTATTCACCACGACTCCATCAGGCGTGTATTCCTTGACCGCAAATGCCAGCAGATGAGGCACGAGGTAATTCCCATTTGGCAACTTGCGTGCCATCCGAGTCTGCATATGCGCATTCTCCGTATCTGGCTTCAGCGGAACCTCAATCGCAATCTCTCCCTCGCGAGTTACCTCCAGGAGTCGCGGTTTCACTCCCCGCTCCACCACAAGAGTATTTCCACTTTCGAGCCGCACCGCAGTACCGAGCTCCTTATTCTCGGGTGCGAGTGAGTAGCTCCAAACTACTTTACCGTCCATCGTAATTTCCTGCGCCTTGTTGCCTATCGATGCGAGGACATTTCCGTTTTCGAGAACAAAAGCGTCACGAGCTTTCCCTTTCGCCTGCCACTTCACCTCGCCGTCCTCTCCCACCAGGACAGTGGGTGTTCCAGCAATGAGAAAGGAGTGCCGGATTCCAGACTTCGACTCCTGCCTGCCGAACGAGGGTGCTGACGCCCGAGGCTTTGGTTCCAATTCGGCCTTCGCTTCAACAGCGGCTTCGGTAGTTGAGATCGGCGCTTCACGATCTTGCGGTTCCTCGCGAATCAAAATGTTGCGGTAGGACACACTGTCGCCATGGTCCGTAAGAACGATCGGACCTGCTTTCTTCGCAAAATCAGGATGCACCTTGTATTTGCTCTGGGCGAAACGTTCCTTCCAGTCGTCCGATCCAAACTCGATGGAGACGACTTTCTCACCATTGAGCCAATGTTCGAATCGGTTTTTGGAAACCCGGATCCGTCCCTCATTCCACTCACCGGCCGGATTCAGTTTTCGATCAGCGGGAACAGCAACGAGCTCGTAAAGGCAAGCTGTGCGATGGGTCGGGTTCTTGTTGTCCTTGTTCTTCTCGTCATCGATGATCTGATATTCGCAACCGAGCGCCCTGCCCTTCGCGTCGACCGCCCGATATTTGATCCCGCTATTGCCTTCGTGAGCAATATTGAATTCGAACTTCAATTCGAAATCATAGTAATCTTTTTTAGTCCAAATCTGCCCTCCTCGTCCACTTTCCGCGTCCCGATCAAGGCGAAGCACTCCGCCCTTGAGAGACCACCGATCGCCAATCTCCTTGCTCGGAGTCTTCGCGTTACTCGGGCCGGGCTCCCATAGTTCGATGCTGTCATCCTTGAGCAGATTGACCCACTCGGTCTCCGACGGCTCGGCTCCTGTTGAGGTGAAAGCCACGGTCATCGTGACTGCAATCGCGAGAACGGTTTTGAGAAATGATTTCATAAATTCGGGAAATTGTGGTGTTAGGGAGTTTGGAAGGAAAGAGAAACCCTGTCCAATATCGGTTTTGCCGCATTCTCGGTCGTATCAGTCAGGTGGAGTTCAAACTGAAAGCCATAGCCTTCTGGCAGGCTGCTCAGATCCATTTCGGCGGGTGCCTTAGCCACTTGTTTAGAGAAACCAGGAATGTAGTCGTAGTGCTCTTTCACAGTCTGCCAGTCGGTCCACTGATTGACCGTTCCATCGTTATCGGTATCGACACCAACGCGAACATCAACGCTCTCCACCCAGGGACCAGCGCTGACATAGTCGGTTCGCAACTGGGTCGACAGATAGAATTCCCCCTCTGCGAACGCAATGTCAGGGTCGGGGTGCCCTTTTCCAATTTCACCGCAAAAAGTAAATGGGAGATCGAGACTTGAGGACGTAAACCACCCCACCCGAATGCTATCGTTGGCCGGATGATAATCCCCAAATAAATAGTATTGCCCCCCAACACTAATAGAAGCCCAGTCGCCGTAGGCATTCTGCTCGGGCTCATGAATTTCATATTGTGCAAACGACCTGACTTCGCCCTTCTTGATCCGGTGCTGAGGAACATCAGCCGGCGCCGGTTTACCGGGATACTTCTTGGGATTGGTAGAATGCCAGTGTGGGTGAGGATATTCGGCGAACTTGCCAGTCGGCTTCGTTCGCTCATCCACGGCAGGAGGAAGGATTTTGAACTTCCCGATTCCATCAGGACTGACGGCATGCCCGGCGAGAGGTGAGTCCCAGGAATGCTTGCTCGCATCGATCGGATCCCAGTTTTCGTAGATCACATGAAAGTTGCCCTCGAGATCTCGAATGAAAGCACAATCCGAGCCATGCGATGGGTCCTTGAATGCCATCCCCATATTCTTCCCCGGAATTCCATCCGTTAGATCCTCATCAATGTAGAGGTGTGGGTCCTGATCGTTCGGATAGTCATAGTAGATGTAGGCCTTTCCATCGGCATACTCAGCAGTCGTGACCCAGCTTGAGAACGCTTCGGTGACCGGACCGTGGTGCACCCAGTTGACCAGATCCCGGCTCTGCCACGCATGATATCCGCCCAGTCCCTTTTTCAGACCGCCAGGTGCATTGTATTGATTCGGAAAAGGAGTGGTCTGTAGCGGAACGTCGTATCCTTCCAACTTCGCGGCCTCAGATTTGAAGTCCTTTTGCTTGGAAGACGAGTAACGACCAAACATCCAATAGTTGCGAGGCCCCAGGGTTAACATGACTGGGGCATCCCCAAGGTTGGATGGCCCTACCCTCTTGATTGGATCCCAGTTGTGCCAGACGGGTGATTGATCAATCGCGATCGACTTTGCAGAGCGCTTTTCGCCAGAGGTTTTGAGCACGCTACGAAACGTCGCTTCTTTCGCGGTTGGCGAAGCCAGCCCGTCCCGAATATCGAGGTTGGAGTGATCACCGCTGGCAGCGTGCCATTCTTCCTGACTGTCGACAATCCACTCATCACCGGCGACTGTTGAAGATGACTGCTCCAGGTTCGCTTGGGTATTCTCCCTGATGAACTCAAGCACCGGAGTCGGATCATTCATTCCATGCGAGTGTCCTTTGTCTTCGACAATAACTCTGATCGAACCGCCGAGCTCTTTGTAACGCTCTTCCATCACAGCGTCGTTTTCTTCATAAGGAACGGCCGCGTCTTTGTTACCGCACACCATTAGAATCGGCACACCAGCTTTGGCGAGCGGCTTGAGCAAATCGATGGGACTCTCTTTGGTTTTGAGAGCCTCAGTATCGGTGGCGTAACCAAACTTCTTTTTAAAGTCCTCCCAGGAACCCGGGGCACCATTGGCAATTGATTCATTGCCAGGAACCACTTTACCAGCCGGCCAGCTCAGAACATTGCAAACACCATTGTCGACGTAGATGCTATTTACCTTCTCCGGATTTACTGTAGCCCATCGAAAGAGTGACAATGTCCCCCGACTCATCGATGACATCGAGCATGTCTTCGCGAACCCATACTCCTTTGTCACCATCTCATAGGCGGCATCAATGTTCGCATTGCCTTTGGGGTGTCCGGCCACATCGCCGTGAGCGAGCACGACATGATACCCTTCTTCAACAAGTTTGAGATCGGCGTCGCTGACTTTCTTAATCGCTTCCCAGAAAAGACTTCTCCACAGCCAGGGCTTTCCCGGAGCCGGATCCTTGGGGCAAACTACCGCAAAGTGGCCACTCGCCGTCTTCACTTTGTCGTAGCGATCAAATCCACGGAAATCCGACCAAATACCCGGGAAGGCAGCGGGTGGAATCAACTCGATCGCTTTTTTGGCGAGGCGTTCGCCAAAAATACGATAGCCATCCCGAGTGTAGTGAACATCGTTTCGTAGCGCGTCCGTTTTGGGATCGGTCTTATTATTGAGATCATCAGTGTCGACCCAGGCTCCGAGCGGACTTGCGTCCGCATAAGAGACCTGCAGATCCCGCATCTTTTGCCACTCCGGATGCTTGCCGGAATCCAGGCTGTAATCGCTGAGACGACCGATTACGAAGCGGATATCCTCTCGCTTGAAATCCTGTCTCAGTTGATCCAGCAAGCCATCGAGACTGGCTTTGTAGACACCCACTTGATTCCCGGCTGCATCGGCTTCGCCTTGCATCCAGACAAGGGTTACCGTCTTGATATCGCGACCGGAAACCGCCTCATTTACTCGGTCCAGGAGTCGATCGTACAAGTCGCCGCTGCCCGTGACAGCTTTCCCTTGAACCGACTTCCAGCCTTTATACCAACGGCGGATCGACTGGCTGTTTTCCGCGTCCTTGACGACAATCACGGAATCCTCATCGAACGCCTTGTTCACCGCCGGAATGAACGAAACCGCGGGATCCAGCCCCACCATGTTGGATTGACCGGAAAGGATGAAGAGATGAGCGCTTCCACCTACAGCTTTGGCCTGCTTTGGCTTCGCCAATGAGGCTATTTCCTTCGCCTGGGAAGATTTGATTCCGTCTTGGAGAAAGGAAATCACTTCGGACTGCGGAGCCTTCTCTTTAGAGAAAACCACCTTTCGATCCGCATCCAGAATCTTGAGAGTAAAACCATCGAGGCGATCGCCATGTCCATTTGTCCGGTTGTACAGAATGATCTCTTCAAGGTTCACCATCTTGCCCAGATCCACCTCCCACCAGGGGTTGTCTTGATTGGCCTCGGTATGAGTTACCGACTCGTTCAGGTAATTCCCGTCTGTATTCCCATCGACCGCTCGGCTCGCGACTCCACTGTAACCAACCGTGGACTGCGTAGCCTTCTTCTTGAGCGCAAGATTCACTCCTTTCTCAAAAACCTGAACCTCGGCGAGAGACAACTGGCGACTCTTACCGGGCAGCTCAATTCGTACAAACTGACCACGGACTTCAGGCAGTCCCATGGACGATGCCTTGCCTGCAGCGACTTCACCCTTGCTGGTCTCCACGGCCAGCTCTTGGAACGCTGTGTTCTCGCCTCCCCCAAGTTCCGAAACCGGAGCAACGCTCCAAACAACCCATTGGAACTCTCCCAGCGATTTGCCTTTTGGTGACCGAAGAGAAAGCGCTGTGAAAGCATCCAGCTTTTGTCGCTTGGTGCTGATGACTCCGAGGGGAGTGAAATGAGAAGCATCCGAAATGTCCCATCCTGGATCGGTCGTCTGAGCACTTCCGTAAATGGATATGCTTTGATGACCACGCCTGCTTCCTACGGAGTGGGACCAACTCGTCACTGCGGAGACGTTCTGCAGTTTCCCGAGATTCATTTTGTAGAGGCCGTCTTCGATCCCATTTCCAAAGATGGGTCCGTATCCTTTCGCCAGCTTTCCATCCGTCAACGTTCCGATTGGATCGTTGTTCGTCTTCTGATTAACCGAGATTTTTCCAGCCGGAGCAGTCGGCAAAGCAAGAGTCTTGAACGCTTCCGCCGAGGAGGCCGTTTCAAAGACGACACCTTCGCCGATCTTTTGAGTGACGGCTTTCCCAGGAGTTTGTGCCGGTGCGACTGGTGTGGCAGCCTTCCGCTCGGCCACAATCAAGGTGCCCTGCATGACTCGCCAGTGACCGGGGAAGGTGCAAATGTAAGGGTAGTTCCCCGGCTCCTTCGGTGCCTGAAAAACCAACTCCTGCTCCCCTTTGGGTCCGAGAAGTTTTGAGGCCACGAGGATCTTGTCACTCTCTGGTAAATATTCCCTCTCGACTCCTTTTCCACTGGCAGCCAATTGATCGGCCAAAGCGCCAATTTCATTTGCACTACCTGGTTCGATCAAGACCCAGTTGTGCATCATGATGTCTGGGTTCCTGAACGAAAGCCGAACCTTGCTACCGGGGGTCACCGTCGATTGCTTCGGCGAAAACTGCAATCCAGCAGCGGCCTGAACGCTGATGAGGTTGCCGCGCTCCTCAATCATCTTGTCGTAGGCGACCACATTGTTCCGCAGCAGATCAAGATCGGAGCTGTATCGAGCGCCGCTCAAGGCCTGACCCACGGGGTCGTAAACGTAGACCGGAGGCATCGCGCCACTCCTGCGCCCCTTCCGCAAAAGCACTTCGATCACGTTGAGTCCCTCATTCAATTCCACATTGATCTGCTGGTCTCCGCTCCAAAAGGAATTCTGCTCAAACACGACGGAACTATTGAGCCGAACCTCGAGATTCTTGTGGTTGATCCCAATAATCGCAGACATTGATTGCTCCGCCTCGATAAAGGTCCGAAACAAACCTTCCCCCGGTAACCTACCCTGCCCGACCGTCACCTCAACAGGAGTGTTTTCTCCCTTCTCACCGAGATAGTTCCAGTGAGTCAACCGGGCACGCGGATCAATATCCAGAACGGGAACACTCCGGCCCTTCACGGGTTCCGTGCCATAGTCCAGATAGGCCAAAGAATTGGATACCTGTTGGTTGATCGGCTGGAAAGTCTCCAAAACCTTCTCGACCTCCGGATACTTCGCACGCAAGTGTGCGACCACATCAATGACCTCGATCTGCACTCGTGGATGAGGGTCATTCACTAAAGGAGTCAGCATTTCCGGGATGCGCTCAAGCCGATCGGCCTGGAGCCGAAGAGTTTGCAATCCTGCCCCGCGATAGAGGAAATCATCCGAGTCCAGCAAGACTTGCAGAAGCTTCGGTCGAGTTTCGCCAAGCCCTTCGCAAACAAAGATCACTTCGAGAGCAGCCTGCAAGTAGTCGGCTGAACTCGGGTCGATCTGGTCAAGCCAACGATCCAACACCGCCAACGCAGTAACTCCCTGTTTTCGCAACTCAATCCGGACGTGATGGCGAACCAGATCGTGGTCGTGCAATAACAGATCACAAAGTTGATCCACGGAAGCGCCTTCAATCTCCGGCCAGTCCTCAGCAACCGGCTTCTCGGTATGAACGATTCTCCAGATGCGACCAAAATCGTGATCCCAATAAGGGCTCCGCATCGGGTGCTGAGCATGACCAATAATCGGGCTGCAGAAATCAGATACATAGAGCGCACCATCCATCCCGAACTCGACGTCGGCAGGACGAAACGCGGCATTGGGTGAACTCAGAATGCTTTCATAGCTTTTCTGTTTCACCATGCCCTCGTTGTATTGAAACTTGGTGATGTTCACCGCATATCGTCCGAGCAGCGAAGCCGAAACTAAACCCTGTTGGTATTCATCCGGAAAGTTGGGGCTGGAAATGACAGAACAACCAGAGCCCTTCCCGTAGCTCGTAATTCGGCCGTAGGCGTAGGGCTGATAGGCGCCCAGAGGAGTCCAGATCAATGAACTGCCGTCGTAGACATCCCCATCGCCATACATCTGCAGAATCCCCCCCCACTTGTTAAACGTGACGTTCCAGGGGTTTGGCGTCGTGTGCTGCCATTCCGTATCGATCTGCCCGCTGATCGGATTGAGTCGGTAAGTCGTTGCGTCAATCCCCCGGTGCACCCCGAATGGAGTTTCCAATTGGGAACGATGAAAAACGCCATCGCTGAAGATAACGTCACCATACGGATCAGCAGCAATCATCCCTCCATGATGAGAATCCGTGACATCGATTCCCCGCAACAATTCGCGGCGAGTGTCTGCGACATCATCTCCATCTGCATCCTGCATCAACCACAGCCGCGGCTGCTCAGAAATGATGACTCCGTCGCGATGGAAAGCGACACCATCCAGTGCATCGAGACCTTCCGCAAAGGTAGTCACCTGATCCGCCTTCCCATCTCGATCGGTGTCTTCCAGGATCAGGATCTTATCGGGTGGTGTCAGGCCCGGAACGGTATGCGGGAAGGACGGCATCGTGACGACCCAGAGACGTCCACGCGCATCAAAGGCAATCTGCACAGGATTACGCAGTTCGGGAAATTCCTCTTCGGAGGCGAACAAGTTGACCTCGTATCCGTCCGCGACTTCGAACTCTGCCTGATTCTCGGCAACTGATTTGATGATTCCAGTGCGATCACCATCGTCTCTTCCGGTTCGCTCCTCAAGAGGAGGCAAAGCGGGTGCAGGCTGATCGCCAAAGGAAAGTTTCGAATCTCTTGCCAACTGATGAACGACAGCCTCAGTCTGTCGAATCATTTCATGATACCGAGGCATCTCTTCGTTGTATTCGTTCGTCCGAGCCCGAACTCCAAAATAGACAACCGCGTTCTTCGGACGAACCACTTCCGCGACACGCCGATGTTTCGCCGAAGCCGCCTCAGCCACTTCCTGAAGATGAGCAGGATCAGGCTCGGTCAGGGTGGTAGCGCTCAACCCCCGGATGATAGCAATCTCTTCGGCAAGAGCTTTTGCGACAACCTGATTTCCTTTCTCATTCAGATGAACGCCATTGTTGGTCAGCGCCTCATCTGATTTTGCATAGGCCGCCTTCGTTAATGCATTGAGATCAACGAACTCGGCACCAACACCTGTTGCCAACTCAGCAATGGCGTTGCGATACAGGTCCACTTCGGCCTGACGAGCAGCCGAGGCACCCTCGATCGCAATCGGCGAAAGCATCACAAACCGAGCCCCCGGATGAAGACCGGAAAGCTGTTCCAAATGAGCGGTATAGTGTTGCTTGAACTCAGTAAGACCGGCTTCACCCGCGAACGATTCGTTGAGACCGTATCCAAGAACTATCGTGTTTGCAGGCCACTCAGCGAGCAAGTTCTTCATGTGCTTCGCGTAGCCCTCGAGACGAAGACGATTGCCCACCTCATCTCCCGTCCAGGCAAGACTGCGAATCTGGAGTGTAGAACCGGGCTGGGCAATTTGAAGGCGGGCTTCCAATTCTCCGTGTTCGAGCAACCGCTCAATCATCGAGTTTCCGTAGAAGAGGATCGTATTGTCCTTTTTCGCACGAGTCGCCAGTCCATCTTCGAGCGCCTCCGCTGGCTTCACTCCTCGTCTGAAAGGGTTAGGCTGAAGAACTGGCGTCACATCCGCCTTAGCGGGAATCTCGTCTTCCATTTCGAGAGTCCAGAAGCAAGCATTGACAAACATCCGCCGCATTCCTTCGTTGGCCCAATCATCCTTGCCCGCCATCGCGCCGCCGATCGTGCTCGCAAAGACCCTTCCCTTCTCGCCGACAGGACGACGGTAGGTCCACGCAACTGGCATCATCGGATCATTCCTGTCGATCGCCTGCCGGCCCTTGGCGCCTGCGGGAGGACCCGGAGCGGGGCCGGCATCTTGATCCATATTTTCACTGACTTCGCCTAAAAGAATCGCCTTACAGCCATCCGGCTGAGGAAGTGTCGCTTCATAGACATCGGTCGGACCCCAGATCTCGCCGTCGGCAATACCGCGAAGAATTGGATGATTCGCCACGTCGGGCGCAAAGCGGCCGCGACTCGCTTGTCTTCCGTGTCCGCCCCAATGATTGACCCAATTCTGACCCAATACCTGGCACCCAAAACCACCTGTAAATTTCTCGCTCTTATTTGAGTAGCTGTAATGCGCAAACGGGCTCTCAGGATTTTTGCTGAAATCGAAAGCGTGGGTCGATGTGCGGATTCCGATGACAGGCCGTCCCGATTCGAGGTAGTCCTCAATCATCTGCATTTCCTCATCGACCAGCGTGCGAAAGCGCGTGTAGATCACCATCAGGTCCGCATCGGCCAGCGCCTCGAGTCCTGGAATGTGATCCCGCTGATTGGTATCGATGACGCCGGTCTTCCGATTGATCGCAAAAAGAACCGTGCAGTCGAAGCCATGACGCTCGGCGAGGATGTGCGCCATCATCGGCATCGAAGTCTCCGACTTGTATTCGTCGTCTCCGGTCACGAAGACAATCTTCTTTCCATTCGCCGTGCCTTCTCTGGGTGGAAGGTGAATCCAGTCTGCACCCAGCAATCCCGAAACGGGAAAGAAGATCGCGAGAAGGATTGAGATTCGAAAGATGGAGGTTTTCACTGAATTCTTCATGGGAAAAAGTCTTCGGCCAACTCCCTCACGGGCACGATACGAAGGCGACGAGAGGAGGAGACAGGATTTCAATCAATAGTCGAGCGTCGAACTCGGTGGAAGTGGCACTCGATTCTCTTTCCGCCAGGCCACCAACTCATTCAACAAGGCTTTCGCTACGTCTGGATTCTGAGCCGCCCGGTTCTGGCTTTCCTTCAGGTCTTCTTGAAGATTGTAGAGTTCTATCTCGCCGCTCTTTAGAAACTGAATCAGCTTCCAGTCCCCTTTTCGGATCATGGAACACGGCGGATCCTTGTAGGTGCTCGCAATATGCCAGAACAAAGCCCGCTCCTCAATCGGCTGCCCATGCAGCAAAGGAACCAGACTATTGCCATCGAGCTTTCCTTCGTAGTCGGAGATTCCTGCCAGATCGAGGAATGTCGGAAAATAGTCCAGCCCCTGGATCGGCTCGTCAGAACGTTTTTTCGCAACCGTGCCCGGCCAGTTGATCAGGGCCGGGACGCGAAGTCCTCCCTCGTATACATTTCCTTTCGCTCCGCGAAGGTTTTCATTTCTGCTCTGCAATCCGTTGAAACCATTGTCAGAGGTAAACATCAGAACCGTATTCTCGCGAAGCCCTGCATCGTTGAGATAGTCGGTTATTCGTTTCACGTTATCATCGATGGATCGAACCATCGTCGCATAGCCGGCGATCTCCTTCTTCTTTGCCGCCGGTCCCATACCTTGACCCGTCTTAGGATCACCCGGTTTTGCCATGAAGTAAGCCATCCGCTTGTCATCCCGCGGAACGGTGGGGCGATGGGGTGAGTAGAAATGTAAATTCACAAAGAAGGGACCGTCCTTGTGCCGCTCCATGAAGTCAATCGCATCGGAAGTGAGCCGATCGGTCAACCACTCCCCTTCTCTCTCCTCCACAATGAAGGGATTCTTGAAGGGAGCTACATATCCCCCACCCTCGGCTTTGTAGCCCTGAGCAAAACCGCGCGCCGGGTCTCCCCACCAGGTGCCCCCTACGTTCTCATGAAACCCGCGCCCCGTTGGATAGTATTGCTCGATTTCCGGGGAACGATGGGCCTTCACCCAGCTAAGCTCTCCGTTCTTTGGCTGGGACAGCTTCTTGCTTAGAGGAAGATCAGTCTCATTGGCAGGGTTGGGCCCCACGATGTGCCACTTCCCGAGGTGAATCAGTTGGTAGCCTGCTTCGTTGAGTGGCTTCGAATAGACCGGATGTTCCGCGCCAACGGTCCACTTGGAAAAGATATTGTCGTTGCTGTTCCCTCTCTCCAGAACCGGAACTGTGTAGCATGAGGTGCGAAACGACTGCTTTCCCGTCAAGAGAGCTGCCCGCGACGGGGAACAAGTGGGATACATGTAAGCCTGATTGAAGACAAAGCTCTCTTCGGCGAGAGCATCCAGATGCGGCGTCTCAAAATATTTGCTTCCCGTGAATCCGACGTCCTGCATCCCTAAATCGTCAGCCATGATGAAGACGATGTTTGGCTTCGCCGTGTCTGCTGCTTGCATGAAGGAGAACCCAACGCTCAGGGCAACACTAAGCGCGAAATGAAGGAGATAGTTTCGTGTCATCTTCAGGGATTTAATCGGACGGTGGTAGAAAGATCGCGATGTCGATCTGCCGGCGCACTATACCCTGTCGGACGAAGAGAAAAACACCATATTCCAAATCCACCTCAGGATTCAAAACAAGAAGGAGAATCGCGCCCCTCCCGGCTCGATTTTCCGTTCGGAGATGAGTCGCGATTTCACTATGCTGACGCCTCCGTCATTAAACTCCCTATGAAATCTCTCTCCCTAGTTATGGTCGTGGCTCTCTGCCTTTTCAGCCTTCCCCATTCTCTCCCGGCCGCTGGCGCGAATAACAATCAAGCGACCAAAGCTTCCGCCACCGAGAAAAAGGCCTCGACGAAAAAAAAGGCCCGCAAACCCGCTCCCTCCGATCTCAATACCACGCCATTTGTTCCCGCCAATGTCTGCACCGTCGACGGGCTCAAACCAGAGCCCGAGGAATCCCGTGCCGCCATCAAAACGATCCTCTTGGATTTACCCGAGCAGCTCCCGAATACCGCCTGCGTCGATTCACGCGAGTTCGCGAAAGACATTCGTGATCGGGTTCATTTCGATACGGTAACGCAGGAGAAGCATGGGGAATTGTTTGCGGAGGAGTATTTGGGAATGGCGGAGCGGTAGTTTCTCATAGCAACGGAACCAGCAACTCTCGCTCCTAGCCCGCGGGGTGGGATGAAGATCCATTAAACCGACAGGTCGGGCGCAGCGAATGGGAAACGAGATAGGATCGTGATCACTCAGCCACCGGTCTCACCGTCAAATAGTAAGCACCCATTTCAGAAGTGGCCTTCCCATCCCCGGTCCCGACATGAAAAAGCGGTGAAAACCGATGAGAACCTTTCGTAAGGTTGTGAGTAAATCGAATGACCTTGTCGTCCTCCAAGACTGGTTTCGTCTCCAGATCCTCGCCATCAATTCGCAGCGTCGCTGAAACGATCGGGATCGCTCGTCCCGCCGGAGCCGAATAGCTTGACGCGGTCCCAGGCTCCGATGGGTGCGCAGGAGTTCCCTCACGGATCTTCAATCCGGACTCTTTTGGCCAGCGACGAATTTCAAAGGTGTAGTTTCCATCCGCTACCACCTGCACCGCCCAGTGACCAGCAAACTTCTTTGAGCTTTTTCCCGCTCCTTTTCCTTTTCCCTTTCCCATAGCGGGCCCTCTCCGAACAATCCCCTGATTCCATGGCGGAGCCGCATCAATCCATTGCAGGGCGGTCAGGTTCACCTCGGGCGCCTCTTCCGCTCCGATATAGATTTCGGAAGTGCGTGCAAATCCCGGCTCCAGCTCAGCCCACCACTTCTCATACCAGCCACGCATCGTGGCGAGACGTTCGGGATGTTTCTCCGCCACATTTTCTCTCTGCCCGGGATCGTCTCCGATGTGATAGAGCTCGATTCCTTTCACCAATCGCCACTTGCCTTGCATCACCGAAGAGTCCTTCCACTTCTTCGGAGTCTGAATGCGTTGCGAATCGGAGACCACGGTTCGTTCCTGCCACGCAAACGAATCATCCCCCTCCCCATCGAGCAGCTTCACAAAAGACCGACCATCGAGCGCTTCTTTCGCAGCCGGAAGTTCGCACAATTCCAGAAGGGTCGGCAGGACGTCGACCATATGAGTCAACTCCGTGACCGGAGTGTGTTTTGCAAAACCACCCGCAGGCCAGTGCAGAGCAAAAGGCACTCGGTGTCCCCCTTCATACGGGCTGATCTTTCCCGCTCTCATCCCTGCATTGTATTGCTTGGGCCCGACGGAACCATTGTCGGTCGTGAAAATGAAAATCGTATTCTCCGCGACTTCGAGTTCCTCGAGCAAAGCTCTCAACTTGCCGACATTGTCATCGATATTGGTGATCATCCCGTAAAACGCCGCCTCGTTTTTTGATTCGTTCGGATAGACCCTCGAATACTTCGGAGGGCAGATCCATGGCTTGTGGGGAGCGTTCGTCGAGATGTAAGCGAAGAACGGTTTCTCCGCCGCGACCTGTTCGCGAATGAAACGACTGCTTTCGTCAAAGAAAACATCAGTGCAATACCCCTTCGCCTGCACCAGTTTCTCGTTATGATAGTAGTGATCGTCGAAGTAATCGTTGTTCCAGTAGTCGGCCGTCACTCCGATGGCGCCGCCTTTGAGGCAGTAGACTTCGTCAAAACCCCGATCCTGAGGTCGATAGGGATAGTGATCACCGAGGTGCCACTTTCCGAACATCCCGGTCGCGTATCCTGAAGACTGAAAGTGATCCGCGACCGTCACTTCATCTTCATACATCATGGCCCGGGCAAAGAACGTGTGCCACACCCCGGTGCGATTGGTCCAACGTCCCGTAAGGAGCGAACAACGCGTCGGCGAGCAGGAAGGAGCCGCGTGATAATCCTCCAACCAGACCGATTCCTCCGCGAGCTGATCCATGTGAGGCGTCTGGATAATCGGATTCCCCGTGAAACCCAGGTCGCCGTAGCCCTGATCGTCGGTAATGACGAAGACGACGTTGGGTGGATCAGATGCCCTGACCTCGGACAGAGAAGCAAAGGTCAATGCTACCGAAGCAGCCAAGATGGCTGATGATTGGATCGCTGTTTTCATCATGGGTAGTTGCTATATTCTGTCAGGGACAACCCTTCCTGACAATATCCCGGCTAGTTTTCTGAAGGTGGAGCAGGCGGCCAGGGTGGTCGTTGATCCGAGCCGGATTGCCCCACTTCACCGAGTTCCTCTCGCACGCGGTTCGCTTCCTTGAGGAGCATGGCAACCACTTTCGGATGATCCGCAGCGACGTTGCTCTGTTCTCCAATGTCAGTCTCCATATTGACGAGAAAGTTCTCCTCAAGCTTAGCAAACCCACCTCGATTGTTTTTCCCCCAGTACGGCTGATCCTCGATGCTACGAGGAACATGCAACTTCCATTTCCCTTTCCGAACCGCCTGAAGGTTGAGTCCGTTGTAGTAGTAGAGAAATTCATGCGGCGACTCGTCGCTCTGTCCAAGGAGAACATCGAAAATGTCTTTCCCATCCATCGTGCGATCGATCGGTACTTTCGCCCCGGCCATCTGGCAGAAGAGCGGCAGCAAATTCATGCTCGAAATCGTAGTGCCCGAAACCTGACCTGCAGGAATTTTTCCCGGCCAACGAAAAATAGCCGGGACACGATGCCCCCCTTCCATGGTCGTATACTTTCCGCCTTTTAGGGGTTTGGCGGATCCAGGTCCTGTCGGTCCATTGTCGGCGAGAAAAACGACCAATGTTTTTTCATCCAGGTCATTGTCCCGCAATGCTTGCAGCACTTGGCCAACGCTATCGTCCAGCTCGGTAACGAAGTCCGCGTATTTGCCCTTCTTGCTTTTTCCTTTGAAAGGCGGACTTGGCAGAATCGGGCTGTGTGCGATCTGGTGCGCCATGTAGATAAAGAATGGCTGATCCTTGGTCTGCTCTCCGATGAATTTTACCACTTCCTCGTTGTATTGCCTCGTGATCGCCGGAAAGGGAACCTTCGCTGTTTCGAGTTTCCGATCGCGGTAGATGGACATGTTTCTTTTGCCCCTTCCCTTCGAGTAGTTATACGGCAATCCAAAGTAGGAATCGAATCCGGCATCCGTCGGGTGTGAGCCTTCCTTGTCGAAACCGAGATGCCATTTGCCGACGGCGAAGGTTCGATACCCAGCAGGTTTTAACAGTTCAGCGATCGTCAACTCATCGGGATGCAAACCGTAGGTCCCTTTGCTCTGCTGTTTACTATGATAGTTCGTTTGGAAATATGGGTGCCCGTTGCGCATCGGATAACGCCCCGTGAGCAATGCCGAACGGGAAGGGCTGCACACATTGGCCGGCACGTTCATATCGGTGGATCGAAATCCTTCTGCCGCCATCTGGTCGAGCGATGGCGTCGGGTATTTCGCCCCGTAGCAGCCGAGGTCCGAGTATCCGAGATCGTCGGCGAAAATGACAACGATGTTAGGCTGCATCTCTCCTGGCGCAGCCGCTATTGCTTTGATCGTCCCGGCCAGGATCCAAGCGAGAAGAATTCGATATTTCATCTTCATGATTGTGCCGGATTTCACGAATGTTCGAGAAAGCAGCGAACGCGAACGATAAAGAATCAGAGAGACGGAACTTCCCAGGCCGGAATTCCTTCCGCCTCCTTCTGCCGAAGGTAGTTTGCCTCAAACGGCTTCTCGACATCGAGAGGAGCGTCTTCGTTCACGAGGAGCGGACGAGCGCGTTTCCAAAATCCGTCATAGGCCTCGAGAAGTTCTTCTACGACTTCCGGATGATCGTCGACGACATTGGTCTGCTCCCCCGGGTCTGCCAAGATATCATAGAGTGACTCTTTCCCGACAAGGCGCCAGCGCTCCGTGCGGACGGCAAACTTTTTGTATTGGTAGCTGTCCGGATTCGAATCCCCTTTCCCGAACTTCCCGGGTGCTCCCGGTTTGGGCCAGCGGCCGCCGTGAAAGAAGAGAGTTCGATCCGGCCACTCGGTGGCACTGTCCTCCAGCAATGGCGCCAAACTCCTTCCCTCAAGGTCGATCTCCGAAATATCCGCTCCCGCGATGTCGGCAAGGGTCGGGAAAATATCGATGTGTCGCGCGAGCTGACCGAGATCCTGACCCGCCGTTGTTGTTCCGGGCAGTCTGAAGAAAAGCGGGACACGGCTACCCCCTTCGTTCTGCGAACCCTTGCCGCCTTTCATGCCGGCATTGAAGATTCTCGATCCCTTTGCAGATCCGTTGTCAGTCGAGAAAATCAAGAGGGTGTTGTCGGCAAGATCCCACTCATCCAGCTTTTTCATCAATAGCCCGACGTTGGTATCGATATTGGAGATCATTCCGAAAAACGCCCGGTCGGCCTCCCCTTTGAGATGATCGCTATAGAGCGCCTTGTATTCATCAGGTGCGAGAAAAGGACCATGTGGAGCGTTCGTCGCGATGTAAGCAAAGAAGGGTTTGTCTTTCTGCCCCTTCATCCAGCGAAGGGATTCGAGGAAGAACACATCCGTACAGAAGCCCTTCGTTTTCACGAATTTCTCGTTGTGTCGGATCGTGGGATCGAAGTAGTTGTTCTTCGGAACGTCTCCCTGCGAACCGGCGAAATTCTGACCAATACCGCCAGCTCCGTGAATGAAAACTTCGTCGAATCCACGGCTGCCCGGCTGATACTCGTCGGCTTCCCCGAGATGCCACTTTCCGAATATGCCGGTGGTGTATCCGGCCTTTTGCAAAACCTCGGCGACGGTTGGAAGACCGGTTGCCATTCGCTCGCGCTCAAGAATTGTGTGAGTCACACCTGCCTCGAACGGATTGCGACCCGACATCAGGCTGGAACGAGTCGGGGCGCAGGTCGGACTGACGTGGTAATTGGTGAAGCGCGTGCTCTGGGCGTAGAGTTTGTCCAGGTTCGGAGTCTGGATAAACGGATGCCCATGACAGGCAAGATCGCCGTAGCCCTGGTCATCGGTCATGATGTAGATGATGTTGGGCTGCTCAGCAGCCTGAACGGCTCCGATAAATGCGAACAGAAAAAGACAGATGAAATTACGGATCGGGGTCATAGTGGGTAAGAAAATAAGACGCATTTGGGGTTCTTTTTTCAAGCAGAACCCTTGCGTCCTCTGATATCGTTCCGAGCGAAATTACTTTCCCTCGTATGAACCTATCCACCTCAGCAAGCCGGACTGCAATCTGGATTCCGGCCTTGATTCTCAACTTGTTCCTCGTTTGTACATTATTCTGTCGAGGCGATGAAAAGGCTGGCACCGGGGTTGAGGGGATCACGCTGAGCGATCCGAAACTGAAGGTCGAACTTCTCGACAGTCACCCAGATGAGTTTTTTCTGAGTCATGACATGGATTTGGCGGGCCGGCTCTACCTCGGTGCGCGCGAAGGAGTCTTCCTGTATGATCGACCGGCCCCTACCGTGGTTACAAAACAGGCGCATGGGATGGCGGAACCAGGGTCCCGTTTCTCGCTCGCTGGCCCGGTCGCATTCCCTACGGCGCGACGAGCGATCATCTGATTGGCCTCGTCGATATGCTAGCCACCGTCGCCGATTTGTGCGGCACTCCACTGCCGGATGGGGCTGGTTCAGACAGTGTCAGCCAGCTTCCCGTTATATTGCAGGACAAAGGAAACATCAGCCCACGCCCCGCGTTGGTTACGGCGACATTCCGTGGCCTGTTAGCCCTTCGTCAGGACAAATGGAAAGCGATCTTCGGCACCAAATGGTCAGGCGGCCACACCAACCAAAGCTACGGTGGGCTGGGCCCGGACAGGACCATGGACGACCCGGAATCTGGCCAACTCTACAACCTCGAAGAAGATCCAGAGGAACAAACAGACCTTTGGGAAAGCCACCCCGAGGTTGTTGAAAAGCTGCGTCGTGAAATGGATCGCATCAAGAAGCAGGATAAGAACGATGCTCCACTGGCGGTTGCTGTCGAAGCCGAATAGGTCCGACAAGCTGGATGATCTCGCATCAGATTCATCCTGCCCGGAACCACCCTACTTGTGAATGCTCCCAACCGTTTCGAGATCGGCCTGATTCATATACTCGGCCAAGCTCGGCAAGTCGCCGGGTTCTGTCAGGATTGGCTTCGCATTCTCGACAGTGCCAGCCGGACGGCGGGCGCTGGTCACCTTCTCTCTGTGGGCGCCTAGCAGCCTCTTCAGTTCGGCGACTTTATCCGGATGCGCTTTGGCGATATTGTTTCGCTCACTGATGTCTTTCGACAGATCGAACAGATGAGAAGCGCGCTTCACCTGGACCAGTTTCCAATCGCCCTGTCGGATGCCTTCGTATTCGTAATAGAGTTCCGTGAGCGGTGATTTCGCTTCTGGGTCAGTAAGCAGGGCCGAGATGTCTTTGCCATCAATGATCCGATCGGTGGGAACTTCGCCACCACACAAGGTCGCAAGCGTCGGGAGAATATCGATCGACCTCCCGATCTCGGAACAGACCATCCCGGCTGGAATCGTTTCCGGCCACCAAGCCAATGTCGGCATCCGCATGTTTCCCTCATAGCGAGGCCCTCCTTTTCCACCACGCAAAGGAGCAGGCGAGAGTCCACTCGCAGGTCCATTGTCCGAGGTGAAGAAAACCAGGGTATTTTCCGCGATGCCCAGCTCACGCAACGTTGCAAGAACTCGACCCACGCTCGTGTCGACTGCTTCAACCTGCGCGCGGGTGGCATCCCCATCTGCGCGATCACCTTCCTCTTTCGTCACCAATCGAGGCAAATGCACGGCGGCGTGAGGCATGTAGACAAAGAACGGATCGTCCTTTTTCCGTTTGATAAAGTCGACCGTCGCATTGGTGATTGCTTCGACCAGCAGAGCTTGACTCGGCGCATCGGGAATGTGCGCCACGGCTTTATCCTGCTTCATGTAAGGCAAGGGCGGGAAGTCGTGTTTCTTTAGAACCGGCCACATATCGTTGGAATAGGGAATGCCTTCGTATTCGTCGAAACCATGACTGAGCGGCATGAATTGCGGCATGTCACCCAGATGCCACTTCCCGAAACAACCGGTGGCATACCCGGCAGACTTAAGCATCTCGGCGAGGGTGGTTTCGTCCGGGTTTAATCCCCGCGCTTCCCCTGGAAAACAGACCCGCCCGTCCATACTGATTCGATCGGCATAGCAACCCGTCATCAACGCTGCCCGCGAAGGAGTGCAAGCTGTGGCACTCACGTAGAAATCAGTAAGTTTGGCCCCCTCGGCCGCCATCTGATCAAGGTTCGGCGTCTTGTTTCTGGTCGAGCCAAACGGCCCGATATCGCCATAGCCCATATCATCGATGAAGATCAATACGATGTTCGGACGTTTCGATTGTCCATTCTCGGGCTGAGCAACTGCAAAACAAAATGACGCTAGCAATAGAGAAACGAGCAAGAGGGCTTTCATCTCACAAGTTTCTGCCAAATACGGATTGAGACAATGCTTCAAATCCACATGTTCATTCCGACTGCGGCAGGCACGATCGAATCTCGATCGTTCAGCGGTCCAAGTTTTCCGACCTTTTATCCCCTCTTCTACTTGGCCAGCAGCCAGTCTCTCACCGCTTCGACGTCCCTGAATTCAGGAATCCATGCGAGTTCCTCGGGCAGATCTGTCGTGAACTCACAGCGCAAGCGCACCGGATGCGCTCCGGATTCGATCGCCGCGTATTGGTTGTAGATCCGATCATCGACCAGAATCGTTTCTTCCGGCTCAAGCTGGTATTTCTGATAACACTCACGGAGCCGATCAATCTTGGCGGTGTCGTGCATTAACTCACCATGTTTTACACATTCGATCGTCAAGAAGTCGGTCACGGGTGCGAGGATCTTGTTGAGATAGGCCATCTTCGCCTCGACATCAAAAGTCGCGGACATCGTGAACTGTCGGAAACCCAGCTCATTAAGCTCTTTCAGAACTTCGATCACGTTAGGATAAAGCGGACGATTCGTAAAAAAGCTTTGGTCAGCGCAAAAATCCCGATCCATTTCGGCGCCCCGTTCTGGGTGAGTCTTTAGCTCCAGCGCACCGTATTCTGGGACAATTGGCAGGACTTCCGGAAGTTGCTCCCATTTCAGATCTTGATACTGATCCCGATAATTCGGGTGTCCAGTGAGGAAGTAGTAGTAGGCGTAGTTGAGATCCGCCAATACCCCGTCCACATCCCAGAAGATATTCTTCACCTTGGTTTGGTCCAACGCACTTGAACGATTGCTTGTAGCCCCACTCATTTCTGCTTCTTCGTCAAAGGTTTGGGATTCTTCACGACACCAGCCGGTCGGCTGTTCTTCTTCAGATCTTCACCAAACGATTTCACATACGCACGAAGTCGGGCTACGACCTCCGGATTATCCGCAGCGACGTTGGTCGTCTCGCCAATGTCTGCCTCCAGATCAAACAGCGCTTTTCCGCCACCGTGCTGCTTCGGCCCTCCCATCTGCAATTTCCATTTTCCGGCACGAACCGCCTGGAGCGAATTCGAACGATGATAGAAAAACACTTCATGGGGGCTTGCTACACCTTCCGTCAGAACCGGAAGAATATCTTTGCCGTCGATCACGCGATCGGTAGGAACCTTTCCGCCGGCTAGCTTGGCAAAAGTCGGCAACAAATCCATCGCCGTGAGAAGTTCGTCCGTATCCGACCCAGCTTCAATTTCCGCAGGCCATCGAATCACCGTCGGCACCCGCAATCCGCCTTCCCAGGTCGTGCCCTTGGAACCTCGCAAAGGCTTCGCGGATCCGATCCCCACAGGAGGCCGTGCCTGCCCATTGTCCGCTGTAAAAATTACAATCGTGTTCTCATCGATTCCGTTCGCTTTCAAGGCATCTAGAATCTGCCCAACAGACCAGTCGATTTCCTCGAGGGACCTGAAGTAGAGTTTGTCCCGAACCGCGTAATCGATCGTGGCGTTCCCCTTCTCCTGTGAAAGTGCTGCCCGCACTTCGTCGGAAACGCCTTCCATGTAGGGCTCGGTGAAATGCACCGGCCGATGCGGGATCGGATGAGGAACGTAGAGAAAGAACGGATCCTCCTTGTGCTCTTCAATGAAGCTCACGGCTCGCTCCGTGAAATGTTTCGTGAAGAAGTCTGCATCCGGCTCCAATTCGATGACAGTCTCCCCTTCCAACAATGGCAGAGGAGGGAACTTGCGGTTTCCCTTGGGATTCATGGGATGAATATCGTGGCTATAAGGCAGTCCAAAAAACTCATCAAAGCCCTGCCGTGTCGGCAGGAACTCCGGTTGGTCGCCGAGATGCCACTTGCCAAACATACCCGTCTTGTATCCGGCCGACTTCATCACTTCGGCAATGGTAATTTCTGCGGGGTTCAGCCCCTTCGGATCCGCCGACAAATTCACGCCTCCCGCCATACCAATCCGCTTGGGATAGCTCCCGGTCATCAAGGCGGCACGAGAAGGCGTGCAGTAAGGAGCGGCCATGTAGAAACTCGTCAGCTTCGCCCCTTCCGCTGCCATCTGATCAATACGCGGAGTCTTTACGTCAGTGCTTCCGTAGCAACTGAGATCGCCGTATCCCTGGTCGTCGGTGAGGATGATGATGAAGTTAGGGCGATCGACCTTTTCCTGCGCGAACAGAGTTCCGGCGAAGACAAGGAACTGAGCAACAGTTCGGGTGCAGAGATTCATTCGCCCTATCAATCGTCGATTCTGCTCACAAAGTCCATGTTTGAGATCCAGATAAAGATTCGTAGAATCGCCGGCCGAGCACCTTTGCGTATCTTGTAACAAGCCCACCCAGCGCGTAGCGGAGCTAATGCGACTACAAGGCAAAACGGCGATCGTAACCGGTGCGGGTTCGGGAATCGGAAAAGCGACGGTTCGGAAATTCCAGGCAGAAGGTGCGCAAGTTCTGGCCACGGACGTCAACGCATCGGCCCTGGAAGATCTGGCTGCTGATCCTTCCTCGATCGAGATCATTCCCGGCGACGTGAGTCGAAGGGAGGATGTCGAAGAAATTCTCAATGCGGCCAAAGACAAGTGGTCTCGATTGGATATCCTGGTGAACTCTGCTGGAATCACCGTCCGCAATGTGGGTGAAGGCGCGAGCCTGGAAGAACGCTGGGACAAGGTGATGGAGGTGAACGTCAAAGGCTCGATGCTTATGGCACACTCCTCCGTTGCCGCGATGAGACAATCAGGCGGCGGGGCAATCATCAACCTGAGTTCCGTGATGGGGGTTACCGGCTATCCGACGAGCCTCGAATTTTCTGACGGCTTCAATCCCTACCCGAGCAGCAAAGGCGCAGTCGCTCAACTGACCCGGGACATGGGCGTCCGTTTTGCGGCTGAAGGCATTCGAGTCAATGCGGTGGCGCCCGGCTTTGTTCACACTTCCCTCACCGCAAGCGTCACGGAGAACCCGGAGATTCTGAACACACTCAATTCCCTCCACCCTACCGGTCGTATGGGAACGGCTGAGGAAATCGCCAACGTGATCGCCTTCCTCGCCTCAGACGAGGCTTCCTTCGTCAACGGTGCCGTGTGGATGGTGGACGGCGGATATTCAGCGCAGTGACAGATTGAAGCGGCAGGCTACCTATCTGCTGACCTCCATTCAACCCTCCACCGTCTCGCGCAACACATCCATTATGCGTTTCATCCGGGCGTCGGCGACAGCTTTTCCTTCGAGCGCTTTGGCCCGGGCAGCCTCCTGATCGCTGGCAATAGCAAGGACTGCCGGAGTGAGCCGTTTCTCAGGTTCGTCTAAATCGTGGTTAAAGAGCCAGTCTGAAAGACCAATATCTTTCCACATGAAGCCTTTGCTGGTCTGCTCTTTGTAGCGGCAAACAATGGCGGGAATGCCGTGACCAATGCACAGAATCGGACTGTGTTGCTCGTTACCGAAGAGTCCTGCACAGCGAGTATAAACGCTCGTGGCGAAATCAGTCAGCCAATAGTCTTCACGCCAGACGACTTTAGCTTTCACGTCCTCAGGAAGTTTGTCATAGATCATCTCTTTGTTGAGCTTCATCTGGGTGGCATCTTCCGGACAGAGCAGAACCTTCAGATCAGTTTCTCTCACAACAGCTATGACAGCGTTTCGGAGTGGAGCGATGTCGTGCTCCTTCATTTCCTCATTCCGGGCGTGCTTTTTCTCGTCGAACTGATAGCCCTCTTTCACTTCCCAATACGGCGTGTTTCGAAGCTTGGGAATGCAGCACATGAATTTGCCTTCTTCGAGCCCGACTTCATCGAGCCATCTGGTGGCGGCTTCGTCGTTGGTCAGTTCACAGGCGAAAGTGGCATCGGGGCCGAATTCCATGATCGGGCTGGTGGCACCCTTATCTTTGGCCAACTGAAGCGAAACGGAGTCTCGGAAAAATGTGAATTCTGAACCACTGATGACTTTGAGCCCTTCCTCCGAATAGCTCCAGGTTACGCCCCCAATCCCGTAGGGTTTCCCCGTCTTCTCGCTCCATTCGAGAATTGATTTCTGTCCCACAATTCCTGGTCCAGAGCCGTGAAGTAGAAAGTCGCAGGAATCAAAAGCCTCCTGCCTGGAGTCATTGGTTCTGCTCACGATCTTCAGTTTGGGAAAACGCTCCATCAGCATTTCTTCGACGCCGTTATTTACATGGCTGGGCCAAAGGGTGATTTCGTATTCGGGAAGATGCTTTTCGAGGATACTCAACATCCCGGGAGTATGAGCAATGTCCCCGATATTCACCGTCTGCCACGAAGAGCGAAGCAGTATCTTTTTGCCGGAAGTCGCTGGCAAAGCGGACGCAAAAGGAGCGCTTGCAGCTGCGGCAGCAACGGAGGATTGGAGGAAATGTCGACGTTTCATGGAATACTGCGAAAGGTGGGATCGGAGGCAACTGGGGTCAAGCCCATCTGCCGATGCTGTTTGGACAGTGGAAGCGAAAATAGCGCTCACTCAGCCGCTTCCTGCGTGATCCAATCCCATCTCTCGCCAGCTTGCTTGATTTGGGGTTCAAGATCGGATTCAGCGAGGAAGCCCTGCTCGATGAGCTTCTCCACTGCCACTGTCACCTGCCCGATGAAGTCTTCCTTCGAATCGTAACGTTCTTCCAGCGAAAGCCGAGGATCCTTGTTCTTTTGGCGTTGAGATTTTGTTTTAGCAAGAGGTAGCCATGCCCCGCGCAAAATATAGAAATCCTCTGGTGAACCGTATGTTTCCGGTCGAAACACCCATCCCGTCGCCGTCGCCAGTGGCACGGCCACATCAGGCATACGGATACCACCGAGATCATTTCCATCAGGATCCGACTTCGGAACCAGCAGAGGCAAATCCGAACCGCCACCTGCCCCTTCCGGCCATTGGGGATTCCGAACCCGCGGACCCGCTTTCACCGCATTGGGTGCAGCGAAGCCGGGAATCTTCGGAAAGCGCACTTCAGAAATCGGTATCAAAGTGCCGTCACTGAATTTGGGATACACACTCGCCGGCGGAGCAATGTCCTCTGCAATCCACCGATGCATCGCCTGACGCAGTTCATGGATGGATGCCTTCGCATTCACCGGGTTCCCACGGAGAGCACCTTCTACTGGCGGCCGAGGCGGAAACGACGACGGCCCGTGAGAAGTGCTGGCAAAGAAATAGGAGCGCACATTGTCCGGCAACTCAATGTCACGGCTTCCGTCAGGCGAGGTATGGGTCAGAGCAGCGACCCGGCCTGCGCCCCAGTATTCAGAGGCCATGTTCGTGTAGAAAATCTTCGGAGCATGTTTTGTTCTCTCATTCTCCTGAATTCCTTCCTTGTGCCCGCTCACCGCATCCTTTTGAGCCGTATCTGCAAATGGGTAGGAAGCCGTGTAATAACCCGCCACTCCTCGCGGAGTCGACCACCGTTGATTCAAGACGAGACGCCCCGCCCCTGCGACATGAGCAATGAGTCCATCCAGGGACTGCAGTCCCTGCTCATCCGTGTTGAAACCGAGATACACCAGGCCGCGCAGAAAACGTCCACACTGGGAGGAACCGAACGCATAAGCCTGTTTTACCGGAGCCAGTGAATCTTCACCGTATTTTAACCAGGAAACAGCATCGCGAATCGCGGCATACCCGAGCCCACCAACCGGAGGGGCTTCCGCGAGATAGAATACTTCATACGTAATCCCCGGTTGAAATCCGCCCTCCAGTCGAATGCGATTATCCTCCAGACTCCACTGATCACCCGACACCTCTTCCCCTCCCGGATAGGCACCACGAGTCCGCACAATCAAGCGGCTCTCCGCCCCCTCAATATCCACCGGAGGATACGAAGCAACATCAGTGAGCAACTTGCTATCCATCACTTTGTCGGGAGTGAAGGTTGCGCTCACGATTCCGCGAATCGGACTTCCGTCAGGGTTCTGCGCCGACGGAACGTCGATGCTCATTTTTTTGGGATCTCTCGGAACATCGAACTCCCAGCCCACGCTCATCATCGTGAACCCCTGAGCCATCATCGCTGTGGAGAGGCTGCCTCTTCCGCCACGGTTCGGAATCTCCACCCAGGCCGCTCCATTGCTATCAGCTGCGTCCTTCGGTTTCACAATCCGCAGGTCGGAGCTGAAACTCACCTTACCCGATTCATTGACCGGAGCCAGTTCCACATCCGCGATCACTGAATTGGCTGAATGAGTCGGATCGATCTCAAAATGCAATCTCCCCGTGATCTGTTCATAAGTATCGCCAATGTCCGATCGCTCCGAAACTTCCACTTTCACAACCCCGGCTTCGGTGGTGGTGACAAGAAGGAATAGGAGGAGAAATCGAAGCGTCAGATGCATTCCGCACTACGCCTTCTGCCCAGTCTTTTCGCCACCTCTTTTTCGCCAGATCCACGCGAGGAACCCTAAGACCTCTGGCGAACTCTCGCCCGTTGACGATCTTGCTGAACATCCCCATACTGCAGTCGAAGTCTCTCATGAAATTCGCTCGCAGACCGACGGAACGATTCTACCTCTACCGGCAGAATCGCAAGACCTGCGCTGAAATCATCTGCATCGCCGGGGCGTTTCTCTTCTCCTTGAGCGCCAATGCAGCCGATCCACCACAGTCCATCCAATGGGATTTCGGCACCGAGGAAACATCTCCAGGCACCACTCTTATCGATGTGGTAAGAGATCAGTCCCAGTTTTAGAATGTGAGCAATTTCTTCTTTTTCGGTTCAGGAACAAACAAAGGATCGACGAATGGCATAGCGTCAAACTCGCTTCCGTCACCGATGACACGAGGATCGAGCGTTTCATGCAGGGTGGACATGAGACGGTCGGTCAGTCTGTCCAGGTCCGCCGCATACTTTGGCTGGCCTGCGACGTTGTTGACCTGATCAGGATCCTTCTTCAGATCATACAATTCGAACTCAGGTCGAGGAGAGAACGCGAAGTCGAAATGCTGCGGATACTTGTCCCGATGGGTCATCACAAAAACTTTGGTAGGACTGCCGTCCATGTCTGGATAGGCGAGGTAGTGATCTTCCAGCAGCTCCGCTTCGGTGGCATTTTTCTTGTAGACAACACCCATGGGCAAACGATCCGGCTTGAAGTTTCGGATCAGCAAAAAATCGGCGGTCCGGATAGCTCGGGACGGATAGGGCGCGCGATCGGGCTGGGAAGTGCCGACGTGTCGCTCCCGTCCGATAATAACGTGGTCCCGGACTTCATCCACTACCCCACTCTTCTCCGAGATCAGCACGTTGAGGAAACTGTTCGCAAGCATGTGTTCGGGTGGTTCGACGCCGGCGGCTTCGAGAACGGTCGGGGCGATGTCCATGAGGCTGACGAAGTCGTCGATCTCTCGTCCAGACTGGATATGCTCCGGCCAACTGGCCAACAGTGCCACCATAGATCCAAAGTCATGCAGGTTGCACTTCCCCCTCGGCATCCCCGGCATTCCGTGATCTCCGGAGACAATGATAAGCGTGTTCTCGAATTCACCGCGCGCCTTCAGCTCCTCGACGAGCTCATTCAGCATCCCGTCCCAGGCGAGAGTCTCGCCGAGGTAGTCAGCGATGTCTTCGCGAACATCGTGTACATCCGGCAAAAAGGCGGGAATTTTTCCCTCCAATGAATCCGGATCAAGCCCCCACAATTCCTTGCCCGATCCCCGCGACCACTGTCGATGCGAGTGGTGCGGACCAAACCAGTAGAAGAAAGGTTTTCCCTCGGAGTTGTCGTCGAGAAAGTCACGGAAATTCTCCCGGACGAATCCGAAGATCTGTTCCTTTCGCGCCTCGGGATTCTCAGCTGCGGAAACGGCCTGCGAAAAGTGATTGATCGGCAACTCGTACTTCCGGTCGATCCGCTTGGCTGACTTGGATGTCGTCTTTCCCCAGTGCATGACGTGGTATCTGTTCTGGACGAGCAGCGCCGAGAATCCCGGGAGTGTTTTGTATGGGTCTTCCGCCTTGCCGTATTCCTGGTTGTGCAGAAACGCGTTGCTGCCACAACGATAGAACGGCATCCCGGTGGAAACCGAGGCTCGGCAGGGTTTGCAACTTGGAGCGCTGACGAAAGCGTTTGTAAAGACGACGCCGCTCTGCCCGATCGCATCAAGGGTCGGTGTTTCAATGACATCATTGAGCCCCGGCCGATTCGGATCGCGGTAGATGCTGGCGTAACGCCCCCAGTCGTCAGAAAAACAGAAGAGGATATTGGGACGTTTTTCCTCAGCCGTGACGGAAAGTGCCAACGAAAATCCGAAGAAAATGGAAAGGAAAAAAACTCGTGTCATTTGCAAAACCTAGTGTGTTTAAAGGTGAATGTTAAAGAATAGCTGCACTGCCAAGCGCATCTTGAATACAAAGTCTACTAGCAGAGACTGCCGCAGGCTGGATAAATTTCGCGAATCATTTTCGGTAAAGGCCAAGCTAGTTTTTTCCCGAACCAATAGGGTTGGTTCGACGAACGCTCCCTTTGCTCAGTTACGGATTTGAGGGTCCTTCTTCGGGTCGTAGAGCTGCGCTTCCGCCTTTGTCGGTTTTCGAAGAGACAAGCTTGGCTCGTGAAATATTCAATTTACCCCAAGACCTCACCACCAAGAAAAGAGGCTTTCAGTTTCAGGAGCATTACCTGGGGGCAAACTTCTATTCCCAAAGTTCACCGAGCATCTCCAGCAGCGCCTTTACCAAAAGCTCCGAAGAGTTCTTCTCAAACCGAGACGTTCCTAACCAGGTCTCATAACCTCCCAGCTCCACCTGATTCGGAGGGGGCAGATAACCATAGCCTCCGTTCGCCAGTTCAATCATAAAAGTGCGGGGAGCTGGGCTCCTCTCTTTGATCTCGAGGCCAATTTCCACCAACACCTCAAACGGCATCGAGACAATTGCCTGATCGCCAATTCGGAACGCTTGCACAATGACATCCTCCGTTCCCGGACTTTCGGGAGCGGCAAACCGAATCGTTTGGTTGGCGTAATTGGTGGACTTCTTGTGGATCTCCTCCCGTTCCTTGGAGGTCAGTTCCAGCAATCGCAGCGCCTTCTTTACTTCGGCCTCCGTCGGCTTTCGATAGGTGAGTGTCACCTCGCGTTGACGCGTCGCGATCAGCGGAGCGGAATCGTAGGTCTCAATCTTCTTGATAGCCCGCCATGACGCATCAGCTGCCTTACCCGCTACAATCCGGCACTGCTCGAATGGAGCACGGGGAGCGCGCTCCATGCCGAAAGGAATGTTATTGATATCGCCGCTGGCGCCATTTGACATCATCGCGACAAAACCTTCTGGCGGACGGCTGCCCATTCGATACGGCATCACTCTGGCAAACTCTCCAAAATAATCTGCCGATGCCATCCCTCGAACCCGACCGTCCTCCTCGATCACTGATGGAATTCCACCCACATAGTGAAGTGCGTAGTTGGAAAGCAAACCAAGCGGCTTACCGCTTTCGGTCCGAACATCGACCACGCAGACCTCCGGATCTATCGGGCCGGCCGGTTTGATGATGCCTTTGGTTCCGCCGTTCATCCGCACTTTGTCGTAGCCACCCCACGGGTTTCGTGTCGATGATGCTCCCTCTTCGTAGTAATTGCGGCGGTTTCGCACTTCTGACGCTTCCTCATCCGATGCAAAACCGACCTTCGCTGGTTCGAGTCCTTCGATCGCATTGAGCAGGGCTTCGGCAAGTCCCGCCCTCCTTTTCGCCTCGTAGGCGATACGTCCCGGAGAGGTGTCTCCGCCCTTCGGAGTCGTGTGGGCATGTGTCGCGGCGATCATGATCGATTCCGGATCCCAGCCAGTCTTCTCGGCGACAGCCAACTTTGCTTCATCCGCCATCTCTCGACCGATGCCGATCGCATCAATGATGGCAATAAGACAACGGTTGCCGGCTCCGTTCTCAAAGGCGAGCGCTCGAACCGAAATTGGATCGTGTATATGTTCTGACGGGCCAGATCGAAGTTGAAAGGGAAATACGTCCGGCGAAATATCAGCAACAGCGGCTCCGGCTTTGAATTGGGGTTTCTCGTCCGCTAGGGAGTTGAAATGGAAGAGAAAAGCTGCCGCGAGGGCGAAACAGGTGATGTTGGCGACTCGATTCATTTGGAAAAGTTGAGACGAGTTGAGCCGCAATGCAACGGACGTATTGGATGCGATCTGAGACCAAGCAGCCTGCAGCTACTTCACCGGCCCCTTTTTGACACCCTTACCCTTCTTCTCCTGCCACTTGAAAGTGTCGCCGGTAATCGAGAGTCTCAGGTCTTTCGGTCGCAGACCTGGATCGGCTACGTCTACAGGTAAGCGAGCCGCAAAACTCTTGAGTGTTTCAGCAAGCTCGGGACGCCCCGCCAGGTTCGTGTGTTCCTGGGGATCCCTTTCCAGGTCGTAGAGCTGCTCTTCCCCTTGAGCCGTTTGAATGTAGCGCCATTTCTGGTTGATGAGGGCGAACTGATCGATGTCAGCACACTGGACCACGAGGCGATCTTTCGCCGAAGCCGGATCGTCCAGTGCAGCCGCCAGAGAGACGCCTTCGTTCTCAGGATTTTCTGGCAATCCACAAAGTTCGATCAGGGTCGGGTAGATATCGAGCAGGCTGACCGTCGTGTCGACGATTTCCCCTTCCGCAACGCCGGGGCCGGCCCAGATGAAGGGAACATTCGAGGTTCGCTCCCACAAGGTGTGCTTCGCCCAAGCACCTTTCTCTCCGAGATGATAACCATTGTCGCTCCAGAGAACGATTACGGTGTTATCAGCATATGGACTCTCTGCGAGTGCGTCCAAGACGCGCCCGACCATCGCATCGGTGTAGGACAGCGCCGCGAGGTATCCGCGGACAGCCTTCCTGCCGCTCTTTAATTCGCGAACGGGTGTGTCGATGTGCTTCCTCCGGTTGAGCATCTTCTTCTGCAGGACAGGAGGCAAATCATTGAGATCTCCGGGCTCCATTCCGGGCTGTTCCACTTCGTGCAGCGGATACATTTTGAAGTATTTCTGGGGAACGAAGTTGGGCTTGTGAGGAGCGTAGGATCCAAACCCGAGAAAGAAGGGTTCATCGCCATCGTAGGTCTTGAGGAATTGAGCAGCCCAGTTGGCACAGAGCGTGTCGGCCATCTCTTCTTCCTTTTCGTCGGGAAGAATCCCCCACTCCATGTGGGAATTCAGCTTTTTCGGTTCCTTGTCAGGATTACGCCTCAATTCTTTTTCGAAGAGATATTTTGCGATTGGGCTAGCGGGGATCTCGTCGGGAAGAGGCGCATCGCCTCCCCAGGAATCGAGGTGCCAGCCTTTCTTCTTTCCATGATCGCTCCAGTGAAAATACTCGTCCCATCCACGCACATCGATGAAGCCAGGCATGTGATGGTAGAGTTTGCCTCCTCCGGCGGTGTGATAGCCGTTTTCACGAAACCAGATCGAGAGGTCTTTCAGTTCCGGATGATTCACGGAAGCGAAGTGAGGTTGATCATGATACGCACCGATGCTGTGTGGATTTTTCCCGGTCATCAGTGAAGTGCGCGACGGCGCACAGTAAACGGCGGAAGTGTGAGCATTCCGGAATGAAACACCCCGAGCCGCCAGCTTGTCGAGGTTCGGCGTTATTGCCTGATTGCCTCCGTAGGCACCGACCCAATCATTCCAATCATCGACGGAGATAAAAAGGACGTTGGGCTTCTTATCGTCTGCTGAAACGTTAACCGTCAGGAACGTGAAGCAAGCTACAAGGGCGAGGGAAAGTATGGAGCTCAATTTTATTGATGCAGATTTCATGGTTCATTCGGGTTTCATCCCTCCTATTCATTCATACCTTTGTAAGAAATCCCCAGCATCACACAAAAGTGAGAACTTCCCTATCCGAACCTTGAAGATCTAACACTACCTTTTTGAAATGACGTAAATGAATTATTGGGCCTCTATCAGTCGCGGCGCGCTGGAGACACTCTCGCGGATCTCGACCAATATTTCTTTTAATTCGGCTACCTTTTCGGGATGTTGTTTCGCCAAATTGTCCCGCTGTGCCGGATCTTTGGCGTAATGATAGAATTCTACAGGAGCAGGAGTGGTATAACCACGCTTCGACTCCCATCCAGAGTCCGATTTGGTGTGATATCCTCCTTGTTCCCCCACAACTAAACTCCACTCGCCCACTCGAATCGCCCATGCTTCCTCTCGTGTGTTGTGAACATGAGTTTCACGGGGAACAACATCGTGCCCTTGAATAAGAGGTAGCAGGTTGTGTGAATCTTCTGCTGCAGCTTCCGGCAGAGAATAGTCCAGCGCTGAAGCCAGTGTTGCCATGATGTCGATCTGCGAAACCAGTTTGTCACAAATATTGCCCGGCGTGGTGTAACCGGGCCATTTGATGATAAAGGGAACGTGGTGTCTGCCTTCATACAAATCCCGCTTCAGACCCCGGAAAGGCTCTGCAGACCAATGATTAAAAATTTCGTCGCGTTTTTAGGCGTATTTTTCGGGACCATTGTCGGCGGTGAAGATCACCACGGTATTATCTGCCTGGCCACTGTCTTCGATGGCCTTCAAAATTCGCCCACATGCATCGTCCGTTTCACAGACAAAATCACCATAAGGCCCGGCCCTTGACTTTCCGTCAAATTCATCATTTGGAAAAATCGGAGCGTGGGGTGAAGGGAAAGCAAAATAGAGGAAAAACGGGGAGTCGCTATCTGCCTGCTTCTTGATATATTCTACCGCCTTTCTCGTGGTAGTAGGAATATTCTCATAAGGATCCCAACCCGTTGCCATTGGGCCAGGTCGGCATTCCCAGCCCCCCTCTTTGATCGGTTTCCATTTAGCTGGATCCGACATTGTATCCGGCACATCCACTACTCGGTCATTCTCGATCCAGCAGTACGGTGGAAAATTAATCACGGTATCGCCGAAGTAGTAATCGAACCCATGCGCCAGCGGCCCATCCGGGATGGGTTTTGACCAATCAAATGCATCCGGTTTATACGCAAAACGTTTTTTGTTAGCTTTGAAAGGTTTGGCTCCGGGCTTGCGGATCGCCGCCCAATCCCAGCCAAGGTGCCATTTACCAATGGCCGCAGTATTGTAGCCGCATTCTTTGAGCATTTCCGGCATCGTGAGCCTTTCGCTGTCGAAGACAGAGTCCCCAAACGAATCGACAATCCCATGAAACTTACGCCAGTGGTGACGCCCAGTAAGGAGGGCATAACGACTGGGTGTACAAATGCCAGATGATGAATGCCCATCGGTGAACAGCATTCCCTCACTGGCGAGTTTTTCCAGGTTAGGCGTGGGAATTTTCGAACTTTGATTCAATATTTTGAGGTCGCCGTAACCAAGGTCATCTGCGTATAGAACCAGAACATTGGGTTTCTCAGCAGCCCACAATCCTGTCACCGAAACCAGAATGAGAAGGAAATTATAGAACGTCTTTATCATTATTTTTAGACTGTAATTCTTTTCAAAAACCAGCGTAGCGAGAAATTACGTATTTCTCGATCTCTTTTAAGGTTGCAGGTCCTGATCGGCCAGACAATTGGGACGATGATCCCTCGAAAGACGCGGCGAAGAACCGCGAGAACAAATTGTTCGCCTTCGATCTTACCTTCGGGGAAGCCCCGTCGTTTTCATCCGCGACCCGTCGATACAGGAATTCGATTCATCCTGCGGACGTTACAAGGTGGTGTTCAATCCAAGGAGACAGTCAGTCCCGCCCTGTCGACACCCAAACCCGGGAAATACTTCTGCGATCGAGCGGCATTTCTTTTTTGGTGACCCAATTGCCTCCCCTCATCCGCCTCTCAATGCGGATGGGTCAACAAATGCTGCTTCAGCAGATCCTTACCGTAGTCATTCCCATTCGGTGTCCGCACGGTTGCGTGAATATGATTTCTGGTCGCAGAACCACTTCTATCGAGAGCGATAGGGCGCTGATGATCGAATTCGATCAGGACTACGGGACTGTGAATCCGGTAGTAAAAAACAGAGTCTTCGTCCATTTCTCCAATCCAGGCAAAACGAGTTCGTTCAAGGTGCTCCTCGATTTCCTCCATTTTCACTTTGGCGTGACCTTCCCTGAGATTGTGAATCCACAGGCCGGTCAGTTGTAGAAACGCAGACTTTTGCTCGGCATTCATTTCGGAAACCGGCAGCCCCTCGTAGGGAATCACGACATTGTCGCTGAAAGCTTCGGTGTTGGAATTTGTTCCATCTTTCGCCTTCTTCAAAACCGCCTTCGCCTTCTGTTCGTCAGTTAGACTTCTTACCAATGCAAGAGCGTGGTTCTGCTCCTCTTGCAGAACGATTGTTCCTTTGTATTTCCCTTCGTCTGCCCAGACAGGTTCGGACCCGAGAAACAGTGGGGTCATTACAACCTGATCTCCCAGCACAAAATAGTTGATGATGCAGTGGTGTCCGTCGAACTGAAATCCCCACGGTTTGGTGTCCAAAGGCTTACCCATGATTGTGATAAAATAAGCCCAGCGGCCGTAGCCGTATTCCCCCTCCCTACCGCTCATTTCGGCGATAGTGTGATTGAGCTTCATGATATCCTGGGTCGTCTTCAGCCCTTTTGCACTGAGCCCGGCCCCAAGTAGCGCAAATCCGAGCTCCCGCTGCTTTTCCGACATCTCCTCAAAACTAACGCCCTGACGCGGGAGACTGTGCTGATTCGCCCAACGCCGCCACTCGTTGTCATCTACCGGAAAGGTTGTCTTGCTTCGTTGTTCATCGGTGAGCCCGGCGAGAAAAGAAATAGCCGCCTTTTTCACGGCGGCGGTTTCCACTCCGGTGGATTTGATTTCGAACAGTTCTTTTTCGACTTTACCATCGGTTGTGACTCCGACGAATGGCTCTGCAATCGCCTTCTTTTCCATCTCGGCGAATCGGCTGCCGCCGCCCTTTCCTTTCCCTTTGCCCTTTTGCTGCGCCTCAATGATCTGCGAGCCAGCGCCTAACATGAGTATAGCTGCGAGGAATATTACGAGTGCGCGGGTTGAGTAATTCATCCCCTATTGAACTACAAACTTCGGCGAAAGTTGCACTGAAATCACAGGCCCCTTGGAATTACCTCCCTCAAGCGCCTCGAACCCACGACGAAGGCGACAACCACGAGCTTTGGTAAGCTGGTCTTTGGACGATTCCTTCCGCTACGTGGGCTCTTCTCTTCTGGCCCATCAACAGTAGTAAAGAACCGAACTCTCCTCAGTCCTTTTTCGATCGCTTCCCTATTTTGGGCGGGCTTCACTGGGCCTGATTTGTTTGAATGTAGCGCCATTTCTGGTTGATGAGGGCAAACTGATCGATGTCAGCACACTGGACCACGAGGCGATCTTTCGCCGTAGCCAGATCGTCCAGTGCAGGTGCCAGAGAGACGCCTTCGATCTCAGGATTTTCTGGCAATCCACAAAGTTCGATCAGGGTCGGGTAGATATCGAGCAGGCTGACCGTCGTGACGGTGTAGGACAGCGCCGCGAGATATCCGCGGACAGCCTTCCTGCCGCACTTCAATTCGCGAACGGGTGTGTCGATCTACTTCCTCCGGTTGAGCATCTTCTTCTGCAAGACAGGAGGCCAATCATTAAGATCTCCGGGCTCTATTCCGGGCTGTTCCACTACGGGCAGCGGATACATTTTGAAGTATTTCTGGGGAACGAAGTTGCGCTTGTGAGTAGCGTAAAATCCGAACCTGAGAAAGAAGTGGGTTCTGAGTTCCACAGGGAATCTGGTTTCGCTTCCTCGTGCAAGTTCAGAATAAGGGACTGAGGAGAGTGTGCGTCACATATAGGCTGCGAAGCATTTCCGTATCCGACGGCTCAGCAGGGCGTCGATATTACACTTAACACGAACTTAATGACCACAGGAGTAGACAGACAAGCTGCCTCTATCGCCCCAATCTTTCGTTCACAGGCTATTAACACTCGAAAGAGGTGCTTTTAGTAATCCGCCTCAAGAAGACTGTTCAGGACGGAATCCTGCCATTCCTTCAGAGTGGATTTCATTTCGGAAGTTATTTCAGTTTTCTCTTTGGCTAAATTCGACTGTTCTTCGGGATCGGAATTCATATCAAACAATTCGGCTCCGCTCCCCTTCGATCCATCGATCACGAGTTTATATCGATCGCCCAGCATCACGCGTGCACCTTCGTAATCAGGTTTTCCTATTTCAGGATGAGTGTAGTTTCGAAAACTTCGAGTCGGTTTCCCTCCCATAAACTTGACCAGCGGAGTCGTCCCTTCTTGCAGTTCCGGTTGAATGTAAGGCTCGGGCGTGGCTTCCCGGCCGGACAGTCGATTCGTTGGATACGACCAGAAAAAAATCGGCTTCGAGCGATGTTTCATCTTTCCCTGGATCAAAGGGAGTAGACTTATCCCATCCAGGGGACGATTCGGAAGGCTGACTTCAGCTAGGTCACAAAGGGTAGGCAACAGGTCGCTGGTGACAGAATTGACATCGCTGGAGAAAGGCGATTTTATCCCGGCGGGCCATTCGATCACTCCGGGCACACGGATACCACCTTCATACATTTTACCTTTTTCGGCTCGTAAGACAGCGGTTGCCCTTCCAGCACTGGAGGGTGCGCCGTTATCCCCGCAATACCAGAGCAGCGTGTTTTCCCGGATACCTTTTTCTGAGAGTGCGTCACGTAGATTCCCGATCGCACGGTCCATCGCTGTGATCTCGGCATAACGCTCCTGCATCACATCGCGAAGCGGACGCTTGGTAGGCATTCCGGTTTCCATCGATGTCAGTCTCACCTCCCGGTCAGCCCATTCCTCCGGCAGATCATTGTAGAGCGCGAGGTCTACCTCTAAGCCACTGTAGGGTTCATGGGGAGAACCAAACCATACGACCGCCAGGAAAGGTTTCTTCTTCTCTCTCGACGTTTCGATAAACTTGATCGTTTCATCGATCGTCACTTCCGACCCTTCACCAGGATAGACTTCAGGGGCAGCTCCGTTGTCGGAAAATGGAGGGTCCATTTCATAGAAATTATCGTGCGATATGTAGTGCTGAAACCCCATCCTCCCAGGGTTTGTTGGCGAATCAGATTTGACCGGACCGAGATGCCACTTTCCAAAGTGCCCACATTCGTAACCAGCTTCACTCAGCTGGTGGGCAATAGTGATCTCTTCCGGTCGGATTGACCATCCCGGCGCGAAAGTGCCATACCGATTGGGATGTCGCCCAGTGAGAAAACTGCCCCGGGTTGGCGAGCAACTCGGATGCGCAGCATAAAAACGATCAAGCCGAATGCCAGCGGCAGCCATTTCGTCGAGAACTGGCGTTTTCAAAAAAGGATGCCCGTTGTACCCGGTCTCATGCCAACCGTGATCGTCCCCCATCAGCAATACAATATTGGGCAGGTCGTCTGATCTACCCAAAAACGGAAATGCCACAACAGCGGCAATCAAAAGAATGGAGAAACGAATTATCATCCAAGGACAGTCGCAGATAATCGAGGCACCTAAAAGGCGCGCCTTCATGCCTCTCCTATCCCGGTCGGGCTGAGCCTTTTCAAAAACCATCAGGGATGTGTCACACGAACGCACCCCCTTGCCTTGTCCCAGACGGGGTTCCTTCGTAAAAGGTTCAATTCCCTCTTGATCGAGGCGCCTCACCAATCCACAGTCCGGAACGGTGAAGCCGGGATGCCAGCGCCGTTGTAGAGGTTGAACTCGGGATCGTCCTTCCAGGCATAGCGAGCGCCGACCGGATCGGCGACCTTGTCGCTGCTGATCACGACAGTCTCACCATCGATGCGCGCCGCGGCTGGATGCCACTGCTTGTCGTCACCACTGATCTCAAATCCAATTAGTGCTCCCCCACCCTTTGCTTTGAGTCCCTTGGCGTAGCTCAAGCTAACGACGACATTGCCGTCCTTCACTTCACTTCCTGCCGGCAACGGCCCACTCGGCACGACATCCTTGCGACCGTAGCTATTTGACAGCGCCCAGACCGCGAGGCGATTGCCGACACCCTGTTTGTTCTTGGGATGAATGTCCTTGGGGTCGCCTAGATCGAGTGCAATCGCCATACCAGTGTTGGGCACCTCGAGAGTTTTGAGCATGCTTTCGCGCACATGTTTCCAGCCAAGGAAACGCTCGTTGGAGAAATTCGGAAGCTGGACCCAGGCGAACGCGAAGTCGCCCTGCCCCCATCTTACCCGCCAGTCCTTGACCAGCAACGGCAGCTGCTTGCCATAGAAAGCTCCGCTCTCCTCAGTACGAGCATTGGATTCACCTTGATACCAAATCGCACCGCGAATCCCATAGCCGATCAACGGGGCGATTTTACCGTTGAAGAGATTGCCGGGAGCCACCGACCGCGGATCAGGATCGCGCCGTGGTGCTCGCGGAGCCCGCTTCCCTTCCGCCTTCGCCTTGGCCGCGACCTCCTTCCAATCCTCGAACGCCTTGTCTGCGGCCATCTGAGCCGAGACCGGGTCGAACTTCGCCATCTGCGCATCCAGCTGTTCGAAGCGTCCTTTCATTTTCGGCAGTTTACGCTGCGCCTCAGGACTGATCCAAGACTCGATTGGTGTGCCCCCGACGCAAGAAACAACCAATCCGACCGGCTGCCCTAGTTCCTTGTGAAGGTCTCGTCCGAAGAAATAGCCGGTCGCCGAGAATCCGAGCACGGTTTCAGGCGAGCACACCATCCACTGACCCGAGCCCTTATACTTCGCCTCACCTGCACCAGGCGAGCGCTCCATAAACATGCGCAGGCTCGGGTGATTCGCCGCGGCCTTCTCTTCTTCAGGGTTCAAGGCCCGTGACACCGTCCAGGCCATGTTCGACTGGCCAGAACAGAGCCATACTTCCCCGACTAGCACGTCTTCAATCTTGATCGGCTCTCCCCCATTGCTGCCTGAAATCGTGACCGTCGTTGCACCTTCGCCGTCGATGGCACTTGGCTTCATTTTGTCGAGCTTCACCGCCCACTTGCCATTGGCATCGGCGGTCGCCTCGTGACTCTGATCACCGTCGCCGATCTTTACCGTGACTTTCTCGCCCGGCTCGGCCCAGCCCCAGATTGGCGCTTCGGCATCCGCCTGCAGGACCATGTGATTAGAAATCACAGCCGGAAGAGTCACCTCCGCGTGGGCGACTGGCAAAGTCGTTGCAAGAGCACCGACAAGAAGAACAAGAAAAGGAATCAGTTTCATGGAGTGATAGCTGGAAATGGAAACCGATTTCATTACAGAAATCGTCGAGAATAGGAAGGGGTTTTTGCTTGGGGTATTGATTTTTCACACTCCCGAACAAAAGGTAAATACCGTGAGGTGCGTTATCGCAGGGTTCTCAAAAGCAGTTGCGCTGAAACGTAGCGACGAAGCCTCAATTGAGGCACTATTCCGTGGCTTCTGGTTTCAAATCGACGGCAGCCTTTCGAAAGTGAGGGAGACGATGAAAGGTGATGCTGTCATTGTCGTGTTGATTGGCTGCAAGCAGTGAAGTCCTCGAAACGAACAGGAGGTCGTCGCCATCAATCAATGGACTGCAATAGTTAAACGACTGCTTTTCGCTGGACCACTTCGCGAGTACACCTGCCGGAAACCAGTTCTGTGCGTCGCGGCTATAGTGAAGCATCAAGAAACGCCGTTCCTTACCCCATCCCCGCCAGGTATCTTTTGCCATCCCGGTGACTTGATTCGAGGACATCCAGTGAATGTCGCCAGCCTGATCGTGAAATATGTGAAAGTGATTCTGCGCCCCTGGAATCGGATAGTAATGGGAAAACCTCAACTGCAGATCGCCATCTTCATCATCCAAATCGCAGATGGCACCGATGCCAGGAACCACACCGTCGACTCCGCCGCCTGAGGCCCGCACCCGCACGATCACCAACAATTCGCCATTCGCCTCCACGACATTCGGTTCCAACCACTTGCCGCCATTGTGTTTACCGCGCCCGAGGCTCTGCGGAAGCCCGGGATGCCGCTCATCGTTGGAAAACCGCCAGGAGTCGGGATCGATCGGATCATGTTTCAAATCGCAGGCCATAACAAACACCGCCCGTCGAGTCACCGAGGGATCCTTGTCATCAGCGGCCCAATAGAGCACGCCGTCCCGAATTACCCAACCGGTAGCTGCTGCATACACCTCTCCAGAGCGCAGTTGAACCAACTCCTCCCACGTCTTGCCACCATCACCCGAACGGGTGATCCAGAACCCCTCCCATTCGATACCCGATCCCAGAAAATATAGATGGTGTTCATGCTGAAGGAATTTGCCGGTGGCAAAAGGAATACGGCTGCGTTCCTGCCAGGTTTTCCCCTCGTCCTCGCTGGCAAAGATCAAACAGCGGTTGCGTCCATATAACGTTTCCGCCAACTCATCCTTTCCGCGGTAGGCATCGCGTGACCAGAGTTGCAGGCTACACAACAAAGTCCCATCTTCGAGCCTCACTAGCGCGGGCGCATCGGAGATGAGATTTTGATTGTCCCAGCGATGGATTGTGGTGAACTCCGAAGTCAAAGGGGTGCCAAACTCTTCGGCAACTCCAGTCGCCTGAAATATGGTCAGGCTAGCGGTGACAGTGAAAAGCTGACGGAACAAAATCGCCAGCCAACTAGAAGTGCGGTTATTCATCGATCTGGGAGCATAACGCAGGGACCACGAAGGCGCAGCGGCGGGAATCAGTAGACATCCTCGCCCCGGCCGATTCAGCGGCTTCTACCGGTAGAGCGGATCTTCTCCAACTCACTTTCAAGGCGCCCCGCAACCTCCGAATGAGTATCGATAAGATTCTTTGTTTCGGAAGGATCAGCGTCGAGGTCATACAATTGAAAGGGACGTTCGAATGGCTTCCCCTTGGGGCCCTGCCGACCTCCCGAACCGTTCCCGGCAACTAACTTCCATTGCTTGTCCGCGATGGCGAACATTCCACCTACAGAATGAGTAATTACAGGGGCGCGCTGCCACTCATCCTTGCCATTCAGAAGAGAGAGCAACGAAAAGCTGTCCTCGGCCTGATCATCTTGCAGGGAGTGACCAGTCAATCCCGCGAAAGTTGAAAACCAATCGACGAGGGAAATTCGTTGATCGCAGGTTGACCCAGGTTCAATTCCGGCCGGCCAGCTTACGAGCATGGGAACTCGATGCCCCCCCTCGTAAATGTCGGCCTTCGTACCTCTCCAGCGGTAGTTGGACTGGTGGGTTTCAGGATGATAACCGAGCGCTGTGAAATCGTCCGTATGCTGAACCTTGTCCTCAGCCAAACGATACATGAACGAACCATTGTCGCTCGTCATAACGATCAGCGTATCGGATTTGATACCTGTTTCTTCCAGAACGGAGTTTATCCGAGCAACGACATCATCTACCTGCATCACGAAATCACCGTAGATCCCGTAGCCAGAACGATCCTTAAATTCTGGTGTTGGCAGGACCGGTTTATGAGGGGCCGTCAGCGGAAAGTAGAGGAAGAATGGTTGATCGCCCGCTGCTCGTTCACGGATGAAGGTTTCGGCCTTCTCATTGAATACATCAATGAGCGCCTCAAAATCAAAGTCTGGTGCTTTCGGCCCACCACTGATGATGGTGATGTTGTGAGGTGTGCGAGGCTGATTTTCGGAGGCCAGCTCGGTAAACTGATCTCCTTCGAGATAGGCATAGGGACTCATGTTGAGAGAGCCCGGAAGAATAAAGCTGTAATCAAACCCGTGTTTCAGCGGACCATTTTCGACACGGATCTGGTCGCCTGTTTCGAGGGCACCAGCCTGTTCAACCCAGTTGGCCTGGTGATTCATCGGCTCGCCATTGGGCGCAAACAGATCGAGCCCCAGATGCCACTTACCGACGCAGCCTGTTGCATAGCCCTGCTCACGCAACATTTCAGCCATCGTCAGCCGCTCTGGCTCAAGCAAAGCCTTTCCGAAGCCATTGAGCACACCGCGGGTCAAACTCGTTCGCCAGCAATAGCGCCCCGTGAGGATGCCATACCGCGTAGGCGTGCAAACCGCCGAAGGCGAATGGGCATCCGTAAATCGCATTCCTTCTGCCGCCAGCCGATCCATCGCTGGAGTCGGAATCTTAGAGACCGGATTGTTAGCCGCCACATCGCCGTAGCCGAGATCATCGGCAAGGATGAAAATGATGTTGGGCTTTTCGGCAGAGGCCCCTACGAGAATGGACCCACTCCAAAATAGGGAGGCAAAAAGGAGAAATCTAGCAGTCATAAGCGTGGACTCATGTTTCTGAAAGTCGACCGGCAGCGCAAGTCAATTGACCTACAACTTGCGGAGTCGAATGCTGCGGATTTCAGAAGTGGAAGAAGTCAAAACGCCAGCTGCAAAATCTGAGTCCTTCACCTCATCGGAGAAAACGCGGTTGTTGAGCCAAACCTGACTGCGTCGACCCGCAACCCGAATTCGAATCGGCGTCCATCCCTTCGATTCAACGCTCGCCAGTTGGGATTCACCCAGCCTGAATTCGGCCGCGCCCACAATTTCTGCGAGGAGTTCGAAACCATCCAATTTTTCCGCCGGCAACGATTCAAGTTCCTCCCAGGCATCTCCGTCCCGTAAAGCAATCAACTGCTCCCGTAGCTCCGCCTTGATCTCAGCAACCTCCGGATCGTCGGCGATATTGGCAAATTCGTTGGGATCATTGGGGTAATGGTAGAGCTCTTCCTGGCCATCTGATGTCAGGGTGTAGCGCCAATCCCGCGATCGAACTGAGAAGTGCGGATACAGGGTCCCCTTGAATTCTCGATGCTGGCTATGATCCTTACCCGGCAGGGCGGCAATCGCGACCGCTGGTCCGTCCCACTCCCCTTCCGGATCAAGGATCAGAGGTTTTAGGCTGTGACCTTCCAATGGGTAGCCTGATCGTGACTCGTTCGGATTCTGGGGAAGGTCACAGAGATCGACGAACGTTGGGTAAACATCAATCAACGAAACCGGCTGATGGCAGGTGACTCCCTCTGGCATTCCTTCCACTCCCGCGACGATGAACGGAATCCGGGTTCCGCTATCCCACAATGTTTGTTTGTAGAGTGAATCCTTTCCACCAACATGAAATCCATGATCACTTGTTAGGATAACGACAGTGTTGTCGGCATGTGGACTGCTTTCAAGAGTATCGAGGACGGTCCCGACTTGGTCATCAACGAACGAGACACAGGCCATGTAGGCCTGCAGCCACTCCTTGAAGAGTTGTGGCCTATCTTCGTGATTAAAGAGCATCTGATATCGTCGAAACGCATACAAGCTGGTGTTGGCGAGCGAGGGGGCACAATCTTCCAAGTCGCCTTCCAGCCAGGCTTTGGGAACTTCAATCTCCTCCAGGGGAAACTGATCAAAATACTTCTGCGGCGCGTAGAGCGGCGTGTGCGTCCGACTGAAACCAGCAAAGAGAGCAAAAGGTTTGTCTCTATGCTCCCGGCTGAGAATCTCCGCAGCCCAGTCAGCATGCTCTTCGTCTGGCATCGGGTCTCGATCATCATCCGATACGTAACGCCACGGTTTCCCAGAACTCCGCCACCCTCGGTAACCCGGAATGCCATTGTCAGAATCGGCCGCATATTCGGGGATCATTGTGAGAGGACCAAAGGTATGCTCCCACTTGTAATCCATGTCGGGATCGGCATCGTCCGCGTAGAAATAGATTTGCTGCGGATGCGGGATAAAACCGCGCTGCGTTTCCTTACGACCATCCCACGGCCAAGGCCCGATATTTCCGCCCCCTCCTTTTTCCGCATAGAACCCCTTCGGATCTTGATTTCCGTGGTAAATCTTGCCCGTGGTATAGACGCCGTATCCATTAGTTCCAAAATGTTCGGTTAGGGTTACTGACTGGCTCAGGATGGCATTGTCCCGATAGTCTTCGAACCAATAGAGGCCAGAAGTCTGCGGGTAGATTCCAGTCAGCATACTGGATCGGGAGGGAGCACAAATGGGGTCGTTGCAGTGAGCGTTCGTAAAGCTAACCCCTTGGGCAGCGAGCCGATCAAAGTTTGGCGTTGGAACGTATGGCTTGCCCTCGGGATGCAGGGGCATATCATTCAAGTCATCGGCAATGATAAAGAGGACATTAGGCCGTTGCTGCTGAGCGTAAGAACTCAGGCTGATGATCGCGAATAGCAGAGAAGCAAACAGGGGTTTCATGACATTGATCCAGACGGGCTTGCGGCCTGCAAACATCCTCACGCAAGCACTTCAGTAATGTCCGCTGTGCTGTCGCTGAAATTATCAGTCGGTCTGCCCAGCTGATTGGAGATCGTCACGAAGAGGTTCGACAGAGGAACATCGTCGGTATAATTGAGGTGCGAGCCGTGCTTGAAGCCTAGATTCTGGCCCCCACTCAGGATAATAGGGTAATTGATTGCCTTGTGGGTCTTACTCGTGGCACAGCCGTAGAAGCAAAGCGTATTGTCCAGCAAGGTGCTGTCTCCTTCCTGAATCGAATCGAGCTTCTGAATGAAGTTTGCGTGCATTTCGTTCAGAAAAGTGATGTAGCTCGCGACGTCTTCGTAGTTCTTCTTTTCGTGAGAAAGCTTGTGAGAAGAGGCTGCCAATCCAATGGCATTCGGAAAACGATCTGTTTCTCCGGCTTCTTCGCAAGCCGTTTGAAAAGTAGCTACGCGGGTCGAGTCCGTTCGCAAGGCGAGAGCGATCAGATCGTACATTACGGTGAGGTATTCGCGTGGGGTCGTCGGGTCAGCTTCAAGATCAAGGCTGGCTGCATCAACTTTCGGCTTCGGCGTGCTCTGCCATTTCACAGAACGCTCCGTAAGGCGCTCGACCTCTCGAACCGATGTCAGATACTCATCCATCTTCTGTTGATCGGCTTTTCCGAGCCGTCGATTGAGATCACCGGCTTCTTCGAGGATTTCATCGAGGATGCTGCCACGACTAGAAAGCGAGTTGCGCTCCGACTCAGTTACAGCACCGAACATCCGCCGAAAAATTTCGGCAGGGTTGTTCTGGGCAGGAATGGGTCGCCCACTGCGATCAAACGAAAGAGTAGACGAACGATAGGGACGATTCACGCCTCCGAGGGAAGACATTACGAGCGAATTAAATCTGGTATCAGAGCCAATCTTCTGTGCGATGTGTTGGTCAATCGAGATGGATTGTTTGTCGTATGTTTTGAGAATGTTGGCTCCTGTGAGGAAGTAGTCAGCACCTTTATGAGCGGAGGTGCTGCGCATCGACGGGTGGGAAAGACCGGAGAGAAACGTGATTTTTTCACGCATCGGCATGATGCTGGAATGCATTTCTGGCGCGGCGTAATCCTTGCCTTCCCCAACGGGAAACCAGCCATGAGTCATTCGGTCTGCCGCGTCGTCTGTCGGCATCGGAACGCCGTAGGCAAAGTATCCCCCAAAGAATCGCTGCTTTGGTTGGGCCGCTTTATCTGCACCCATACATTCAAGCCAGGGCAGAGCCATACTCACTCCTGCAGATTTCAAAACGGTTCGACGGCTGAGTTGCCAGGATTTCGGTTTCATCGGTTGTTATGGATTACTTGGTTAAAAATGGTTCGGAAATGACAATCTGTCGGATCGTGTGTTGAAAGGTATCGCCCTCTGCCTCCACCGCATCACAAATGGAGTCGACAGCACTGCGATCGGAAAATTCCAGGTAGCGGCCGAGACCGTAGGCCATCACTTTGTGAACGACGGCCTTTCTGAACTGGGACTTCTTTTCGGTCAGGATGTATTGCTTGAGGGCATCTAGATTCTGTATCTCGGTTCCGTTTCGCAGGCGAGTCGAAGGATCGATCGTGACGCGTTGATGTTCTTCTTTGACCAGCGGGTCCGAGTTACCTTCACGCCATTGCCCGATCGCATTGTAGTTTTCAAAAGCGACCCCCCAGGGATCGATTTTCCGATGACAGTCGCGGCAACTGTCAATGTCGGCGTGAGCAATGAGTCTCTCTTTCAGCGACAATCCGGCTTCGTCTACTGCCTCAGGCTCCGGGAGATCTGGAACATTCGGCGGAGGAGGTGGCGGAGGATCATCGAGCATTCTCTCCAATACCCAGACTCCTCGCTTGATGGGATGAGTTTCGGAACCGGTTGAGTTTCCAAACAGCATGCTGGCCTGGGTGAGAAGCCCGCCGCGGTGATGTTGCGGATCTACTTCCACTTGTTGAAAGCCTCCGCCACTGATTCCTGGAATACGATAGTGGCGCGCGAGGTCAGGGTTCAACATCACAAACTTGGATTCGATGAAATTGTCGATCGGGAGATCGGACCGCAGAACATGGCCAATGAATTGGATCGACTCTTCTTCAAAGAGGTCCTTGGTTTTCTCTTCAAAGTCGAAGTATTCGGGATTCACTGCCAGCCGACGAACGCCCGCAAGATCGAGCCACTGCGAAGCGAAGTTTTCCGAGAACCCATGAGACTTGGGATCGCCAATCATCCGGTCCACCTGAGCAAGCAAAACTTCCGACTTCTTTAATTCGCCCTTCTCCGCGAGGGCAATCAGTTCTTCATCCGGCATGGAACTCCAGAGAAAATACGAAAGCCGCGAAGCCAATTCGTAGTCGTCCAGTGGGCGGCGTTCTTCCGCCGGTTCAGAGATGAGAAGAAAATTGGAGGAACAAAGCACCGCAGTGAGCGTGGAGATAATCGTCGACTCGAAGGAGACTTCCCGGGGGCGTAGCTTTTGAAAGAGTGCGACTTTTCTCTCCACTTCAGCGTCGGTGACAGGACGCCGATAAGCTCGCATCATGAATTTAGCGAGAACCTCGTGAACATAAACAGCCTCGTTCTCACGATTAGGAGAGTCGAACAAAATGGCATTCCGCTCAGGAGTTGGCCAGCTTTCGTAGTGATTGCCTTTGATCTCCACCCAATCGATTTTCAGCTTCGGCAATTCCTCGTAGGTTAGGTCGCTGGTTCCGCGGCGGTAGTCGTTGTAGATCCGAAAATACGAAGGGCGCCCCGGCTTGTTTGATTGAAACGGAAAGTTCGCGCCTTGAACAACGAACTCGTAGGTCTGAGGTTCGGTTGAACGAATCTCAATGTTTGCGGCTTCCTTTTGATCGGAAGTTCCCGCCCCGCGAAATGAACCCAATTCAAAAGAGAGTCTCGGAAAGGTTTCGTCTTTACCGGGAATGGCGGAAGCGTGGATCCGAACGAGAACAGGTGCGTCGTAGGGAACTTCATACATCTCGACGCGGAACTCCGGTTGATACCCGGACCGGCCGTCGCCTTTTGCGCCTCCGACTTTCCTGACCAACGCAAAGGGATCGCCAATCTTGTCCTGCTCTCGATCTCCGGCTAAAACGACAGACTCACCGTCAGGGGCCAAATCTCCGTGATCGATTTGAAAGAGCCCCCTCGAAATGTTTCCTGCCACTTTAAAATCCTTTTCCGAGAAATTATAGCGCATCGCTGGCTTGCGAGTTCGCCGCTGTTTCTTGTCTGGATTGGCAGCTGCTTCTGCCTTCGCCTTTTCTGCCTCCGCCTGTTGTTTGAGATAACTTTCGAACGCCTTCTCCGGCTCTACTCGAACGAAATACGGTGTCGGCATTTTATCAGGCACTAGGATGATTCTCTCCAGCGCCTGTCGGGCAATTCTCTCGAAGTATTCAATATGCAGTGCCGAGGTACCAAGGACGCTGGAATTGTTTTTGAACCCCTCTTTCGCAGATCCCTCGGGTGGCAAGTCACCCGCATAATGCAAGTCGAGACCAAGCAAATCCCGTAGCGTGTTGTTATACTCGTAAGCGGTGAGCCGGCGAAGAAGATTTCTCCCTCCCGTCGAACGCTGCGCCTCCATCGCTTCGCGTAGCGAAGCCGTCAGCGCATTCACAACGGCTCGCCGTTCCTCAGCGGTGGGTTGCTTTTCGGATTCCTCGGGAGGCATTTCACTCACATTGATCAAATCGAGCGTCTCTTGCCACATGTCAGCGTCGGAGCCGTTAATCAGATCAGGATCAAGTTCGTCAAAGCGGAGCTTCGCCTTTTGCTTCTCCGGACCATGACAATCGATGCAGTATTTATCCAGAAAAGGACGGATGTCTTTTTCGTAGTTTCCGGCCCAGGCATTGGGGAGCAAAAGAGTGAGGACAAATAGAGCTGTGAAGAATCGCAAAAACATAGAGCCGAGGAATTGAGCTACAAACCCTGAAAATATTGATACCGCAAGATAAGGATGTGCGGGAATCGGAAGGAAATCGCCTGGCCGAGAATGAGTTGAATCACTTGACCGCCAGCTTCTCGATTGGAATCACCGCCAGTTCAGCACTGTTGTTATTGGCCTTGCGTTTGCCGTTGTTGGAATAGCCTACGTAAAGTTTGCCCTGATGTTCGATGGCGTAAGGATAGGACAATGCTGCGCCCTTATCTGATTCGCCGGGGCCGTTTTCATGCACGGCGTCCCGGATCACGAATACTTTTGAGAAAGTATTTTCACCTGGTTTGCTGACTGCAATGGTCAGAGGCGAGCGGCGATTTTTCCCGTCGGCTGTTGTTGAGCAAATCAAATATCGCTGGCCATTGCTGAGCACTCCGGAACTAGGTTTCGATCCGGCCATTGGCAGATTGCTTTCGGAGGACGGCGTCCAGGTATGACCGTAGTCGTTGCTCGATGCCGCCAGCGCGATTGGCTTGGCGCCGTATCGCGCGATGTTCGTGATGCGCGGGCCATCCACGAAAATTGATGACTCTCCCCACATGGTTCCCACTCGCGGGCCGCGGGGAATGACCACCATTTTCCACTTCGTTAAATCATCACCGGCACTGATCGCCACTGCGGCGGGATTGTCTTTGCTTACAATGAATCCCGGCATGATCCAATTGCCGTCGTCCATCTTTACTGGTTCGGTCATTGGCCAGAAACCATCTCCGACAACCGTGCCCTTTGGCTGCCATTTCCCAGTGCCTTCGTCCAAGGTGTAAGCCCGCATGTGCACCTTTTTTCGGAATCCATGAAACGACCCCAGGAACGCCCACAGCGTTTCGCCACCCGATAGAAAGACTCCGTGACTTACGGCAAGGTCGTCTTCTTCGATCCCTACATCAATCGTCCGCACCTTTGACCAGGTCTTTCCACCGTCTTCACTTACGCAATATCGACCTTCCTCGGTAAGTGTGTTTTCGCTTCCTTTATTGTGACCGAATGAGGCGTAGAGCTTGCCTTTGTGCCAGGCCAGGGCCACTCCATGCAGGAATCCGTATCCATCTACCTCGGGCTCATAGTTTTTGATCACATGGAACTCGACCCCCTCGATGACTTCAGCTTCTGATGTTTTGGGCAAAACCGTCCCTGTCCACAGAGTGACTGGTTTCGGAGGTTCAGGAATTTTGTGCGTCGCTGTCACCGGTTTGTAGGCGGCCACCATTTGCTTGGCATCGAGTGGTTTGTCGAAGAGACGAATCTCATCAAGTGCACCGTTAAAGTTCTGCCGAATATTGCCAATGTCATCGACTCCTCCAAATGTCAGCGGAGCTTTGGTTTGTGGAATAGGTTTGGTGAGTTTTACCTCGCCCGTCATCTTTCCGTTCACCCACAATTCAGCGCTGGCTGGACGAATCACCACACCGACCAGATGCCAGTGACCCGGCTTGGGTTCGGTCGCGCTTTCAGCAGTCACCCAATTTCCCTGATGAACATACAGACGAAAGCGATTGTCCTGATCAATCATCACACTCCACTGGCGCTCGCCCAGCGAGTAGCGATTCTTCGCCGCGATTATCTGTTGCTCGCCGCCGAGCCGGTAAGGATTTACCCAGGCCAACAGTGTAAAACCAGCCTCCCCTCCAGCTAGCTGTTCCGAGTTTTTGACTTTTAGTAGATCATCGCCGTTGAAAACGTGGCTTTTATCTTTCACTCCGTCAGAAACGGAAACGTTGCCTTGCGCGCTGAATTTGGATGAGTCGGGCGAATCGAGCGACCATGAGAAATCGGCTACCGGTCTCGCAATCTGCGCCCCTGCAATCGACTGTGAAATTAGAATAAATACGCTCAGGAAAAAGTTTAAACGTATCATGTTAGATCGGTAAGTGAGTTGCTATTCGGAAACAAGGAGACGCGACCTTCTTGTCGCCTGCAAAGCCCAAGGCGACCTCCTCTTGTCATCAATTCTGATGGAGAAAACGTAGCGTAGTAAACAACACGGTGAAACCGATACGATCCAGCTGTGGCTCCGCCGGGTTCGAGAAATCAGGCTTCTCAGTCAGCAAATAGGGCGCGATAAGATATTCCGGGATGAAAGCGAAACGCTGCTTTCCATCCAGTCGGCAGCTCGCGGCAACAACCTGGCTCCGGCCATCCAATTCAATCATCGCAAGCGGCTCGATTTCCGCTCCGAATTCGTCCTTGAGCCGGTAGGCACATTTGGGCTTTTGCCATCCAGCTTTGGTATCAGGGTTGTGAATAAAGGGGTAGGCCGAATCGCCGAGGCTTTCGGCAAGCGGCCCGCGGAAGCGCACCCCAACCTCATTGATGATCTCCAGGTTCTTCTGTCCGTATCCCAAACTCACGGGAAGAGTTGCAGGGTCGGCTTTGGTTAGCGCATGCGAAAGTGGGCCGAGAAGATCGCGATGCTCGCCGCCGATGAGAAGCAGATTACCACCTGCGTTCGCGTAGGTCTTAAGGGCGCGAACCAGCTCTTCGTTTTGAAAATGGCCTGAGCTGAGTGCGACCATCGACGTACTCTTGGCGTCCAAGTCCTTGTCAGGTTCACGTGCATCAATGACGCGGAAGGGAATCTTCGCCTCGTGCAATTCGCGGAAGATAGCGGAAGAGAGAAAGCGGCCACCGAAAGAAAGTCCACCCTGGTTCATACTGATCGATGGCTCCACGACGACGCCTACCGCACGAACGCCGAGGTCGGCCTGGAGATTCAGCCACGGTGCATAGAGAGCGTCAGCCTCCAGCGGTCGGGCGGCCACGTATTCGGCGTGGCGAGCTTTGTGTTCCTCTAGAAGCTCCGGCGTGATGACTGGATCGGTTTTGCCCTCTTCGATTAGCGTCCAGGCGGTCGTGATCGCCTCCAACCACGTCCTCGCTCCATACGCGCCCAGCTCAGCCATGGCGATTCGAGAGTCGGCAAGAACTTCGTCAGTCACCTCGGCATCAAAGGCGGAAGCGATGCGCACGCCGCGCCCGGTCATGAAATGGTTGGCCTTGAGGCCGTGCAGCATGATTTCGGCAAGAACCTCCTGCGGCTCTTCGCCGAGGCGTTTTGGGGAATCCTGGCCCAATGCGTCGAGCGCGATCGCATTTCCTTCGGGTGTCCGGCAGAGTTCGCCGAAGTCGAGCATACCGGCCTCCCCAAACTTCATCCCGTAACCACCTTTGAACGCATAAGTCAGGTAATGAACGAGTGGGTCGTGATTGCAAGCGGCTTCGTCTGCCAAGGTGTGGGCGAGACAAGCGCCCCAGAACGCAATCCAGCTTCCATCGCGATCCTTCAGAGCTCGGTGGAGCAGGATGAAATTGACCGCCTGCCCCTTCGCTGAATGGAGGGCATAGGGTGTTTTGATGTCGTGCGCGGCAAGAGTGGTCAAGTCGTTCGGAGCAATGGTCCGACCTTTCTTTTGTTGGTATTCACCCCAGGGAGTAAAATCATCCGGCGCGTGTGATTCCTTGACGAAGGCTATGCGATCCTCCGGTGAGAGAAGTGCTTTGATGTCAGCAGGAAGCCGGTCGAGCGCGATGCGGTTGACATCGTCGTGTCCTGAGCCCCAGGCAAACAAGTCTACGACGCTTCCTAACAAAGTGAGAGAAATGATCGGGAGAGTGATAAACAACTTCATTGTTGATTGGATATTTGCGAAAGCGATGAGGTGAAGATGACTTTCTGTGCAATCAATTCAAAAATTGTAAAACCAGTAATCCAGGGATTCCTCCTCTCGATGATCGATCAATCATGGGAAATTGTTTTTCCATGGTTTCAGCTCATCGAATAAGGAAGCGTGAACTGGTTATGAGCCCCCGTCAGCCATTCATCCTTGAATGGAGAATAGGTTTTGACGTCGATTTTGCTGTCCTCGGGAGTAAAGCGCATCAGGCGGAGGAACCCATTACCTCCATTGGGACGGCTTTGGTAGTCCGCCAGGATTTGGTGCACGTCGTTGCCGTTGTCTCCTTGACTGGTGAGCAAACCTGTCTCGGTGTAGCCGGTGTCGAACTTCCAGTTGTTGCGGGAGTCTTTGCAAATGTGGCCGCTCATGACCAAAAAAACGTTTTTGTGTTTCCTCACAAACTTCTCCCAAATACTGTCGCCGTCGTTGTCGTCGGGGAAGTATAATTTCACACCATGATCGCCTTCGCCCAACCGGGTGTCATCATTGTCCATGTAGGCGTGGGTGACGACGATGACACGATGGTCAGGATGCTTTTCGATCACGGCAGCCCCCCAGTCGAGAGCGACATCACGGGGAGCGAATTCAATATTCAGAACCAGGAATTTAAGCCCGCCGGGACCATCGAAGTATTGATAGCTGTTGTGGTTTCGGTTTTCGAAACAGCCACCCCACCAGCTTTCCTTCTCGAATTTGGACGGCGGAAAGAATTGATCGATGCGACAGGTGTCGCGAACCATAGTTCTGCGCTTGCCGTTAACCCACGTCCAGTTGAAGTCATGATTGCCGACATTGAGGCCGTAGGGGAGATTGCCATCCAACTCCTTGTGGCTGGCGACGGCGCGTCCCCACTCGAAAACGTCGTTGTTCTGAACAATATCGCCTTCGTGACAGACGAAGGGAATTCTGTACTTTTCGGCGTTCTCCTTCAGCCAACGAGTTTGGCTGGTGTAGACGTCGGGATGACGAAAAGAGTAGTTCTGCGTGTCCGGAAGGACTGCCAACGTGAAGTAGTCCGGCCCTTCGTCCTGCGCCCGACCCCAGCCGGGCATCATTGCCGCCGTTGCCGTGAGGGCTCCTTTTCGGATGAATTGTCTTCGATTAATCATCACAGCTTTCAAACGTTTTTTGAAGGTATGTGTGCAGGTAGCAGAAAGAGTTCATTATGCTGACTGCCTTGTCGACACAAACCGATTTATGGATACACCTTTCGATCCAGAACCGTTCCGTCCAATCCCTTAATCTCGACCACCATCTTTGCCGGATCTTTGGTGAGTGCTAGTAATATATAGCTGTCGGCACCTTTCAGGAACGCCGATTTGGGATCCGGATACTGGTTGCCTTTACCACTGAGCGAAGTGTTATAGTAGGTGAAATCATCGACCTCGGCGCGTTCGGCGTAGTAGCCGAAACCGGTGATCGCGATCGTCCCTTTGCGAAACAGAGAATGCCAGGCCCCCTTCTCCTGGGCACGCATCGACCCATTCCGCTCGTTGTAGAGCGTCACGACGAATTTCCGTTTGTTTTCGCCCATCAATTTGTCGTACCAGCGGAATTGTTCCGAATCCTTCCCGAACAAATGACACGACTGCCAGGCGCTACCCAAATCCGAGATGTGATGCAGATCGAGCGCCGCAAAGCGAACATCGAATCCGGGCACGTCGAAATGCCATTTCCATTCCTCTCCCGGCAACTCGAAAAACCGGCGGAAAGAGGTGGCTTCGATATCGTAGACCGGCTGCTCGGGTGGTTTGTCGCCCCGCGGCCTCATCTGTTTATCATGGTTGCCGAGCGCGGGCATGAATGGCACCGATCGGAACAGTTCGGGGTAGCGGTCGATCAGTCGGGCGTAGGCCTTGATGCTCCCTTTATTTCCAGCTCCACCAAGCTGATGCGTGTTTGAAATATTGTCGCCCGCCGTCAGCAGGAGATGCACGTCATCCTTCTTGACGGCGGACAGATCGGGCAGGCCCTGCCAGTCGGCGGCGACGGCGACCCGCAGTTCGTCGCTTGGATACGCTTTGAAGGTAGCATCCTTCGATGACTGATTGCCGGTGTGGACGGAGTAGTGATAGACGCCGCCGGTGTCTTCGAGCGGGATTTCGACATGATGGATCGTCGTCTCGTTGGCGACTCGAACTTCTTGTCCGTAGTCCGCCGTTCTGCCAAAACGAACGATGGAATCCCCCGGCTCTTTAGTCATCCAGTTGACGACGACTTTGCTGGGGTTGTTCGAACGGTGCCCAAGCCAGATTCGCTCAATATCAGGATTACCTATTTTGTTAGTCGGGGATTCATCAGCGATTAATCCAGTCAGCGGCAGGACGGCCAGAAGCAGTGTTAGTCGTGTCATTCTGGATCAATATTTCGGAAAGATGTCTGGAGTCGGAAATCTTTCTTCGTGACCGGCTTTGTGATCCCGGAGATATTCCTCTCGCGGCACGTGGAGGTCGGGCCAGTTTGCAGGACGGACGCGGACGATTCTTCCGGGGCGAATGCCCTCGGTGATGAGATCGGTCATAAACTGGATTTGGATTCCGCTGCTCCCGAGAGGTGCGTCTTCGTCTGCTTTCGTGACATTCAGAATGGGCCCTTTGGAGGCCATTTGGGCGGTGCCTGCCGTTCCGCCGGCCCAATGCTTTAATGTGTTCTCTGACCCGGCCAAGAGCGCCTGACTGTCTTTTTTAAAATCAGCGTAGAGAGATTCGTCCATCCCACCGAACAAGGTTGCCGTCACCGTGGCGTCGCCGAATTTACCATAATCGACGGAATCGACCCAACCGGGCATCCAGCGGCTGCGGATGAAGGCTTTGTGCGTTTCGGTCTGATTGCGGGTGGCGCGTTGCATCGCGGGCTCATCAAACCAGATGTCCGAAATGTGGAAGCGTGTGAACACTCCGCCGAGGGTGGGTTTCCAGGTGATCCCGAGTAGGACGGTTTGGTCATCAAGGGACTTCTTTCCCCTGGCAGGCAAGACTCCTTCGGAGATCAGGTCTTCGACACTGAGTAATTCACGGCCACGCCAGATTCGGGTGGCGGCGTCGAACGTCATCGTTTCCTCCTCAGACTCTCCGTCTCCACCCATTTTTACGACGCGGCTGGCGACAATCGTTCCTGCCCTATTGTTGATATCCATTTCCTTCAGCTTCCAGACTTTGCCTTCACGAAGGCAGTAGCTGGCCTCGTCTTCGAGAAGCAAAACGTGGTTCTCGGCAGGTGCGGAGCCTGTACCTTCGTTGCCCGCTTTCTTCGTTCGATTGTCGACTGGCAATACCGGCACCGCTGAGATCTTCGGATCCGGCGGGAGAAAGGCCCGGACGTGCAGCATGGTTCCCAGCGGGATATCCCGAAGATCCGCCGGCGCGCCCTGGTAACGGACGATGCCGTAGGGCAGCATCGCGAAAGGCGACGGGCTGATGAATCGAAATTTTCCCTCCGTTTCGATGCGGATGCTGCCGCGACGATTGGCATGATCTACGAAGACCAATTCGCCGCGGTAGAAGTGCGCTTTTTCGAGAGGCGGGAATTCTCCCGGCTTCGGGCGGAAAATTTCGGTTCCTGGTTCGTTGTTCTTAGTGCTTGGTTCTTCAGCGATGGCGGCCGAATGAGTTAGCAAACCAACAATCGCCAGTAGAACGAAACGAACGAGGAACCACGAACGCGTTGCCCGGAACAAAGGACCAAAAACCAGGAACCAAGAACGCATTAGTATTTTGGAAAAACGGCCGTGGTTGGGAAGTCGTAGGTTCATGCGAAATTGAGATTGGCTAGCGTTCCCGTGCTGCTGAAAAACCGGTCCGACTCAATCCCCAAACGTTGCAGCATGCTCACAAACAAATTTGCCAGCGGCGTGTTGTTCGTCTCATCAAAGCGCAAGTGTTGGCCATGCTGAAACCCTCCTCCGGCGAGCAGGATGGGAGAATCGAGAATGCCTGCGTTTTCGGAAACGGATGACGCAGCAAAAATCGAGCGAACCCAATCACCACGCGTCGCGATGTCCTTAGGCACAGGCAGCCCATGTTCCGCCGCCAACGCAGTCCACTTTTTCCTCAACTCACCATCCAGAGCCTGATCAAGCCTGGCCGCGTGTCCTGGGAAAGCCTCGAAATACTGGCTCGTGATATGTTTACCGCGTAAACCCGGCTTCGCAGGCGCGGGCTCCAATCCATGCCATCCGCCGAGACTGCCCCACCATTGAACTGCGGTGGAATCCGGATGATCGGGCGGCACATCGCTGAGGTGAATCGTCGCTCCGCCGCGTGACCAAATCGTGCGTTGCAACTTCGAGACATTAACCTCCTGTACCCTGACGTTCTCATCCAAAGCCGAATCCGCCGCCAATCCAGCCGCCTCGCCAAGCGACATCCAGATCGGCTCTAACCGAAGAGCGCAAAAACCAACATGGCTCGAACTGCAGGCGACCGGAACGAGCAAATTTCGCATTTTTTTGGGAACGATGACGCCGTAGGGAATCTGATAGGGCGCCACGCCTTTGTAAAACTCGCCCGTGTGTTTGCCGCCAATCATCGGCCCGCCATGGCTCGTGCCGTGACAGTTGTGACTGTATTCGCCGAGTGCGATCGAGTCTGCATGCAACCGCGCGCGGGCATCGTTCGGCGCGTATTCGGTGTCCGCCTCGGTGTAAACGTGCATCCCGACCATGCGGCGGGCTTCGCGGACGTAAATTTGTGGCGGGATGTGATTGGTGTCGACAAACTCATCGCGGCACAGCCCCCAGGTCAGGGCTTCCTCGCGAAACGCCTTCGGCAGCGCAGAGTCGGTCTGCACAAAGTGCATCAGACCAAGTTGCCAGTCGAGATGTTGCTGCGTGATGCGGCGGCGCGTTACCAGATCGCCGTCAGGGAATTCCCGATTGTGCCCCGGCAGCGAAAGCCGGGCGAGCCCTTTAGACACATCGTTGATGTCATGCTTGCCGTTGGGCAAAATCGGGAGATGAGCTTTAAGCACGAACGGCCTGCCGGGGTAGCCGAACGCGGATTTAAATTTGTCCGCTTCGACTAACGGAACCAGATCGGCGTAGTCCTCGCGATCGTAGTTTTCCGGGACGGGGATTGGAACGCGATTCTCAGGAACCTGCGTCATGCAGAGGCGAAAATTGTAACCCTGCAATTCGTCATCTGCCGTTTCCGGGGCAAGCGATTCGCCGTATTCCGACTTCGCTTCGCGCCCCACCCGGTAGGGCACGTCCACTGCCGCGAGCAAGTCTCCCTCGTAACTGGCGTCGATGAAAAGTCGAACTTTTGCCGTAATTGTGGATTTGTCAGGAAGTGAAAAACGCGCCGTAGTAATCGTGCCGTCCTCCACTGCGGCATCAATCAGGCGATGCTCCTTCAACACCGTGATTCTGGGTTGCTCCGCGAGCATCTTCTCAAAAATCAGGAGGTTGACCGAAGGTTCGCCATGCGTGCCTCGCCATGAATCGCGAACCTGTTCCGAATCCTCGCCGTAGGTATCGCGGTAGTGTTGCCAGACTCGCTGGCTGAATCTTAGAAATGGTCCGGCGAGGGCTTCGAAGCTATGAAAATCCGAGTGCGACAACCCATTCGTCGTAAGACCGCCAATCCTTGCAGTCGGTTCGACCAACCAGACGTTTTGGCCTCCATCGGCGGCAGCCAAGGCAGCGGCGATTCCCGCAGGAGTCGCGCCGTAGATGAGGACGTCGGGAGAACTGGATTCGCGGGTTTCGAGTTCAGCTGATGAAGTCGCGCACAAACACAGTGGGACGAAGATGGTGAAAATTGCTAAGCGCATATGACAAGAGTTAGTGCCGTGATTTCTGTGCGTTGCTTCTCAAATTCGATCAAGGTTTTGCCTTCGCACCGTCCAACGAAGCTCTATCGCCTCGCCACAGCTTTGCACATTCGAGCGGGTAGTCGGTGAGCATGCCGTCGATGCCGACTTCGCGAACGCGCAGCCAGTTCTTTTCGCTCCTTCGATGCTCGCCCTCGCCCGCGTAGTTAAAGAGAACCTGCTTTCCACGTTTTCGAAGCTTCGCCACCTCGTCCTCGTTTGGTACGAATGTCAGGAGGAACACATCGATCGCATTTTCCGTCAGCTGAGCATCCAACTCCTCGCGCCTGACATTGCGGCCAATACGGATTCGCGGGTCGAGTGCCTTCAATCGCTGGCTGCATTCGGCGCTCTGATCGAAGGCAAAAGACTCCTCAAACAACTCATACTTCTCCAGCAGCTGCTGAAGCCTTCGTTCGCCGTCTTGAGTGATCCCTTTGATGTTCAACGCGATCAGAGTAGGCCCGCGCTTGCCCTCCCGAATCAGCGCGAACGTTTCTTCGAGGCTCGGAATGCGCAGGCCGGTGAAACGCGGATCAAACCAGCTTCCGGCGTCGAATCTTCGCAGCTCGTCCCAAGTGAACTCGGTCAGGGGCCGGTCCGGGCCATCCGTCGTTCGGGTAAGCGTTGCGTCATGCAAAACGACGAGCTTTCCGTCTTTGGTCGTGCGAATATCCAGCTCGAAACCCATGCCAAGTTCCAGACAACTCGCGAAAGCTGGCAAGGTGTTTTCCGGCGCGTGCCGGAGTAATCCCCGGTGAGCGATGAGGATTGGATCGTCAGCGCGCAGCCCGGCAAGCGGCGTCAACAACAGGGCGAAAATAAGAATGAATTTGGGATTCACGTTTTCTCTAATGGTTCAGCGGATCCAGATGCCGTTACATGTAAGATTCGGGCACGGGGTTCATGGACTATGTGGATTTCGAGCCATCAGTACTTCGGAAAAATGTCCGAGGTGGGGAATCGTTCTTCGACACTTGAGCCCTTTAGATATTCTTCACGAGGAAGGCTGACCTTAGGCCAGCTTCCTGGTCGGACTCGGACGACTCGGCCGGGGCGGATGCCTTCGATGATAAGGTCGGTTTTAAATTGAACCTGGATACCGCTACTTCCGAGGGGCACGTCTTTATCTGTCTTTTTGACATCGAGAATAGGTCCCGTGCAGGCCATGTGAGCGGGACCGTATGCTCCGTGATTATGCTTTAGGTTGCTCTCAACTGGACTCATCAGACCGGTATCGCCTTTTTTAAAATCGGCGTAGAGAGATTCGTCCATCCCGCCGAACAGGGTGGCGGTCACAGTTGCGTGACCGAACTTTCCATACTCAACGCCATCGACATAGGCAGGCATCCATCGGCTCCGAATAAATGCCTTGTGGGTTTCGGTCTGATTGTTAGCAGCGCGTTTTATCGCAGTTTCGTCCAGCCAGATATCGGAAATATGGAAGCGTGTAAACACACTGCCCGGCGTGGGCTTCCATGTAATCCCCAACTGAACGGCTTGGCCGTCGAGGGATTTCTTTCCTCCGGCGGGCCAAATATCTTCGGCGATCAGGTCTTTCACTAAGAGGCATTCGCGACCGCGCCAGATGCGAGTGGCGGCGTCGAAGGTCAGCGTTTCCTCTGTGGCTTCACTGTCTCCGCCCGCTTTCGGCTCGCGACTGGCGACGATTGTTCCGGCATTATTTTGAAGGTCCAGTTCCTTCAGCTTCCAGACCAATCCTTCACGCTGGCAGTAGCTTGGTTCGTCTTCGAGAAGAATGAGATGGTTCTCGGCGGGCGAGATTCCTTTTCCGCTATAGCCATGTGTTTTATTTTTGCTATCGATGGACAACACTGGAACGGAAGAAATTTTCGGATCCGGTGGAAGAAAGCCTCGGGCGTGCAGAACTGTGCCGATCGGAATGTCGCGAAGATCCGCCGGTGCACCATGATAGCGAACGATCCCATAAGGCAATATAGCGAACGGATGCGGTGCGTTTCTGAAATAAGTGCCTGCTCCCTCTATACGAAGACTGCCGCGGCGATTGGCATGATCCACGAAGACGAGTTCGCCGCGGTAGGAGTGCGCCTTTTCGAGAGGGGGAAATTTTCCTGTCTCGGGGCGGAAGGGTTCTTCTGCTTGTTCTTTGTTCTTAGTTCCTGGTTCTTCGTTTGCGGCAATCGGAAGTGCTACGAACAAACAAAGAATAACCAGAAACCAAGAACTGGAAACCAAGCACCACGAACGAAGAATTCGGAACTGTTTCATAATAACTAAGAACCAAGAACTAAAGACTAAGAACTTTATTACTATCACCAAACGCGTCGGCCTCCACGCCCATTCGCTGAGCCATCAACAGCAGTAGATTACTCATGTGGGCATTGGAATTCACCGGACGACTGCAGAGTTGGTAATGCTTAGAAGTAAGCGCTCCATCCTGATCGAGCGCATAGCCTTCGAAGCTTTCCGCCTCTTTATTGAAGTCAAGGTGACTTCCATGCTGCAGACCGAGGTCTGAGCCTCCGCCAAGCACCAATGGCAAGTTTGCGTTGCCGTGGCTGTGACCATAGGACATGCCGCTGCCGAAGAGCGCCATAGTCGAATTCAGGAGCGGCTTGCCGTTCACGTCTTTCGTTTCTCCGAGACGGGAGAGGAAATAGCTATACTGCTCGATGGCAAAGGTATCGTAGTTGGTGAGCTTTTCCATGTAGCCCGGATCACCTCCGTGGTGACTGAGCTGATGTCGGGATTCGGTGATTCCGATTTCGGGAATGGCGATGGCCTGGCCTTCGCCACCGAGACTGAAGGTAGCGACGCGTGTCACGTCTGTCTGGAACGCAAGCACCATGAGGTCGTAGACGGTTCGGAAGTAGTCGCCTGCCTGAGTCTGTTTGATGTCGCGGTTGGTACGCTTGCGATCGGCATCGGAGATTTCCGGCAACGGTGTGTCGAGCCAGGCATCGGCGCGTCGAGTGCGAATCTCCGCCTCGCGAACAGAAGTAAGATATTGGTCCATCCGGCCTCTGTCTTCCTTCCCCATTTTTTTCTCCAGCCGACGAACTTCAGCAAGGTTGTCATCGAGCACGCTGGCTTTTTGGCGCAATGCCTTTCGCTGAGCATCGACGCCTCCCTTTGGCTCTTCGAACATGGATGCAAAGATCTCGCTGCAACGCCGCTGTGCTGGAAGTCGCACGCCGTCCGCCGTCCACGCCAGTGAATCCTGGGTGATCGCAACTTCCAGAGACGGGTAACGTGTGTGTTGCCCAGTGATTTCGGCCATCTTCTGGTCTACAGAGATCGTGTTGCGATCCGAGGGACCGAGTTTGCCGCCGGTCAGCCAAATGGAAATACAGTTGTGATGATGCCCAAGGCCACCTGGGTGATGCAATCCACTGATCGGTGTGATGACATCGCGGTGTTTTTCCAAAGGCGACAGCGATTGGGACAGCTTGTAGTCTTTCCCCGAATCGAGAATCTGGTAGTTCAGCGAGTGGACACCGTTGGCGAGATAGATGAAAGCACTACGACGGGGTGAAGCTGAATCCTTTTCTTCTGCGCGGAGCGGGATCATGCATTCAAGCATGGGTAAAGAAATACAGGTGCCCAGTGCACGGAGGGCGTGACGGCGATCGATCAGCCAGGATTGGGATTGAATATTGCTCATAGGTTTTCGGGAAATATTACTCTTGTTCTTGCTCCTACTCTTGAACTTTGTGGCCGGGGTTGTGTGAAGAGTAAGACAAAGAGTAAGGGGTTGAGTGGCGGTTACGTATAATCGGTTAGCGTTTCTGGATTAGGTCGGAAAGAGCGACCGCACGAACGATATCCTTCACGCGGTAGTCATTCTTCTTCGCCTCATTTTCGATTAACTGTAGATCGTCCTGATCATCCACCGTCAAAACGCGGCGCAGGGCGTAAGTGCAGAGGTGCTCAATGAAAGCTCGCGCGACCTTGTCACGATCCTTGAGCAAATGCTGCTTAAACTCGTCGCCACCTTCGAAGGTTCGACGCCCATCAGGCATAACTCCGGAAGCATCGACAAACGGATCATCTCCCTTTCCTTTCGGAACCATCTCGCGGTCTCGCCACTGGCCGATCGCATCGTAATTTTCCCACGCAAAACCAAGGGGATCAATTCTCGAATGGCAGGACGCACAGTTCGCGTTGGTAGCATGCACTTCCAATCTCTTGCGGACGGTCACCTTATCGCCTTCAGGCGGAATCGGTTCGATGGGATCAACATTCGCAGGCGGTGGCGGCGGAGTCTTATTAAAAATGGTTTCGCTGAGCCAGACTCCGCGATGCACGGGGCGATGGCGGGTGCCATCCGAAGTTAGCCCGAGAACTGCGCCCATCGTTAGCAGTCCGCCGCGGCGGTCCTCGGGTTTGAGCGAGACACGCTGGAACCTGTCACTCTTCGGCTCCGGCAGTCCGTAGAAATCACAGAGCCGCGCGTTCACCATTGTCCAGTCAGAATCGATGAAGCCATCGATGGGTAGATTTTGGGTCAGCATTTCGCGGAAAAACTCCACCGGCTCAGATCGCATGCTGGACTCAAGCCAGTCATCGTAGGTCGCGTAGAGCTTTTTGTCCGGCGGGAACATTCCTACTCGATGAAGCTGCAGCCATTGCCTCGAAAAGTCATCGATGAAGCGGTTGAGCCGCTCGTCCGTCAACATCCGGTCTACTTCTTTCCCCAGCTGATCGCCGTTCAGTTTGCCTCCGCTGGCCGCGGCGAAGAGACCGTCATCCGGCATTGAACTCCAGAGGAAATAGGAAAGCCGTGAGGCCAGTTCCGATTCGGTAAGTTGTTCGCGAGCCGTGGGTTCGCCCTCGACCAGATAGATGAAATGTCTCGAAGTCAGCACTCGCAGCATGACCCCGCGCCAGGCATCGGATGCCTCACTGCCCGCTTCGAGATCTGCATTGTAGGATTTTAAAAAACCTTCAAGCTCCGCCATTTTCACCGGTCGTCGCCAGGCCCGCTCAGCGAAACGTTGCAGATGTTCGGCGACCACTTCAGCAGTCGCGCCATCGGGAGGCAACACTCCATTGCGGCGGGACTTCTCTTCCTCCGTCACCAGCGGCCCCTCCCATTCGATCCAATCGAGCAGCACCGTGGAAAAAATCCCATTGCCTTCGCCATCGAACATTTGTGGAGCGTTGGGATTCAGAAGCGCGGTCTCGCTGCTGTGAGTGAAAATATAGCCCCGGCTGGCAATCGCATTGCGGAAGGCCGCCCCGCCTCTTCTGTCGACGCCATCAGTAGCGACCACGCAGAAATGCAAATCTGTCGGCATCTCGAGAAATACCGAAAACTCATAAACCTGCGGCTTGTCCTCCGGCGCCGTGATGTCGAACTCAATAATACCGTCCACATTTTCCTCACCTGTCTTCGTGCCAATGCTCAGGTGAGCTGGCTGTCCACCTGGCGGACGAACCCCACTGGCCTGAATCCGGAGTTTATAAAGACCACTGTGTTCCGGGCCCGTCTTGCCAAACCAATTGGGCTGGAGCGCCGGCTGAATTCGGCCGGGGAAATGGAGGTAACGCAGTGGCCGCTTAATTCCGAACCTTTTCAGCGCCTCCTGCTCCTCCTCCCCACCACGATAGCGCAGCTCAGCCGCAGTTTTTCGGACTTTACGGGCTTCGCTGGAGATGGTGGGAAAAGCACGGTCGAGCACGACATTCGCTGCCGTGTAATAGCGATCCATGTGAGATGAAGACAGAGACAGCTGCGAACCAATGCGCTCAAAGCCATGCCAAAGCGTGTCTTCGTTCAGTTGCCCTGGTTTGGTCGGATCGTAACGCACCCCAAGCAAATCATAGACTGTGTTCTGATATTCCTGACGACTGAGGCGATAATGCGCCACCGACGGCCGCGCCGCCATCCGAGCCGCCTTACCCTCTTTGATACGAGTGTCGAGCTTGGCGACAAACGCTGCGATCTCCTCCTGCGACGGTTGAGGCTCATCTTCCGGCGGCATCTCGCCTGCGTTGATATTCTCGATCACTTCCGCCCAGTGATGAGTATCCACGCCAAGCGTAAAGTCACGGGAGAGTTGGTCGATTCGCAAATCACCTTTTTCCTTATCAGGGCCGTGGCAGCTGATGCAATGCGTCTTCAGAAATGTTTCGAAAGGCTCATCGGCCAACGCGAAATGTGCGGAAATTGAAAAAAGAAAGAGGAGACTGAAGCGCGTCATGATCAATTTGAGCCATATCGTGGACCAAATTGCCGTTTTGTCATTTCACGGGAATCGGGGATGGTGGTAAGCCAGAAACTCTTTTTGAGGGAGTAAATGATAACACGATTCCCGAGGCTCTATTTCCGGACTGGTAGGATACAGAATTTTTGATATGAATTCCGAGCATCTTCGACTCCCGTTCCAAATCAGCGCCTTTCCTCTCACTCGTGCTCCAAAAATGAAACCCCTCCATTTTCCCGTCTTAGTATTCTTTGCCCTATTCCTGTCCTCCATGGGAATGTCACAGGAGAACAGACCTAACATCCTTTTCATCTACACCGACGACCAGTCCCATCGCACCGTTAGTTGCTATGAAGAAGCCTATCCCTGGGTGAATACTCCGAACATCGATGCGCTTGCAAAGGCAGGTGTTCGATTCACCCACGCCTATGTTGGAACATGGTGTATGCCTTCGCGTGCAACCATGCTGACGGGTCACCATCAGTATGGAGTCGAGTCAATGCGAATGGAGGGGCAATATCCCGGCAGCGTCTATGATCCGGAACAATGTCCATTCTGGCCCAGTGTGTTTCGAGAGAATGGATTCACTACCGCCCAGATTGGCAAATGGCACACCGGAATCGATAGCGGCTACGGCCGGGATTGGGATCACCAGATGGTCTGGAGTCGCCCCAAATATCCCGAGAACGCTGGCAACTACTTCGACGACCAGATTATCGAAGTCGACGGAGTGAAGCAGAGAATTTCTGGCTACACAACGGATTGGTATACAGACCGCGCTGTCGAATTCATCGAAGGGAAAAACCGAAAGCCGGATGCGCCTTGGTATTTGTGGCTGTGTTTTGGGGCGGTCCACGGACCGTTCACTCCAGCCGAACGTCACCAGGACGACTACCCGAATGCGCAGGTTCCCGAACCTGCTGATATCTATCCCGATTCGGCGGCTCGAGAAGGAAAACCAGCCTACGTCCGTGAGCGGAGTCGCTGGGTCAAAAATGCGGACGGCGTTGCTGAGCTCGAATCCGGAGTGAAACAGCGCACGGTAAAGAATGCCCCGATTCATGGAAACACGCTACAGGATTGGGTCCGCCAATATCATCAGGGAGTTCTCGCCATCGACGATGCAGTCGGTCGACTTCGCAAGACTCTCGAAGAAACCGGACAAACCGAAAATACCCTCATCGTTTTCGCTGCCGACCAGGGAATCGCCTGGGGTCAGAAAGGTTTTCAACAGAAGATCGCTCCCTACGACGCCAACATTCGAGGTCCGCTCATCATGAGTTTTCCCGGGAAAATTGCGGAAGACAAAGTCTGCCCCTCCCCTGTCGGTGGCACCGACCTGCCACCTACTTTTTTCTCCATGGTCGATCTACCGCTGCCCTGGAAAATGCACGGCCGTGATCTGACTCCGCTTTTGCAAAATCCTGATCAGGAATGGGATCACCCTGTCCTCACCGTTTTGACCGGCGAGAAATATGGCTCCGACACCGACACAATCCCCACCGATCCGGAGATTCTCTACAAGACGGCCAATGTGCCTTGGTGGGTTTCTCTCCTCGATGGACGACACAAATACATCCGAACCCTGATCGAGGGCGAAATCGAAGAGCTTTACGACATCGAAAACGATCCGGAAGAATTGGTCAATCTGGCCCTCGACCCCAAGCATCAGGAAAAGCTCAAGAAGATGCGGGCCGACACCATTGGCGAGCTGCGTCGCACTGAAGCCGGGTTTGTCGATTCCATGCCGTCGGCAGCGACAGAGAAGTAGGCCATGGATGGCGTCCTTCCCTTCTTACGATGACATCAATTCCCAGAAGCGGGATCGGCGCTACCGCTTTCTCCCCACGAACCCGAACCTGCAGGTGAAGACGGATCCTCGGCAGGAGCCTGGGATCAGCACTCAAAGTTGAAGGAAAAACACTCGCAACTGACAGGACAGGTCAACAAGCCAATCGCCGGTCTATTGAAGGACTTGAAGCAGCGGAGTCAACTCGAAGTCCCGGATCACAAGCGCTTGGAGCACGACTTTGGATCCGTAATCTCAGATATTCCCGTCTGAACCCTGATGATCAGATTCCTGCTATTGCTGCTCTATTCCGGCAGCGGTAGCACCCGATATCGACCATTCCCGGCCATGGCCGAAACCCGGCTCAGCGGTTTTCCGTCGAGTTTGCTAACCAGATCAGATTGAGAAATCCGAATCTCTTTCTTCAAAGGTTCTTCTTCGAGGATTCGGTAATCGTGAATATTGTCGCCGGACCAGATACCGACCCAGGGAATACCAAATGGTGAGCGAATCACATATTCCTCCCCTTCCTTTTTGATCGTCGGCTTTTCCATCGACGGGATCTCTTTTTCTCCATCGATTTGAAACCACGGGCTCCACTGCAGAAAGGTGGCACTGACGGGTGCGAAGTAGGCCTCCTGGTCGGGAGCAAAAGCTTTTCGCCTCAAGTTCCGGCGGCTTGGCGGATCATTAAAGGCAAAGACACGATGAAAGTGATCGAACCCTCGAGTCATGATTCCGAACCCATCCGTACAGTGCGGAAGGCCAAAGGTGTGCCCCATCTCGTGAAGCGTGGCCCCGATGGTTGTAGAGGCGACACCCCAATAAGTATCACTTCCGGCCCCATCGTTGTGGACCCGGGAAGGATCGACAAAGGTGGGATTCGAAAACGCTTCATGCGTTTGATTCAGCTCTTCAGGCCAAGTAAAAATGGATGCGGAACCAAAGAGCCCTAAGTTTCCTCCTCCGAGAGCGGTGTGCCCTTTCATCTTGCCGGTTTGAGGGTCTTTCCGGGTAAATGCGGCCAGCACGATGTTCTTCGCAAATGGATCGGGATGTTCTTTATTGATCCACTGATACACCGCGCTCCAGTACTTTCCAGTATCACCCAAAGCATAGTATTCCTCTATGCTTAACGGTCCTTTCCAGGTATGGATAACTACTTCGTGATCCTCCGGATTTCGCTCCAGTCGAAAGGTTTTCTTACCCAGACCGAGATCCCCCATCCTCTCCGCGGTGAAGGTCTGCATGAGCTGAGCAGCAGTTCGCAGTCGGCCTTCGTAGTTCTGCGGTATGTCATCGGATGGAGTCGCATAGCTGGTATCGCCAGAGCTATCGGTCAGCCAGATTATGCGCACATAATAGAGGTTCTTCTGCGGTTCATAAGTGAGCTCGAAGGTCCGCACACCCGAGTCGTCACGCAGGCTGATCTGATTTTTTCCCAGCTTCAAGGGAACGAGAACCTTGAACTTTTCTGCCGAACGAACTGCGTTCAGCTTGCCTTCCATCACGTTGAGTTCACCCTCACAAGTTCCCCGCAACAGGACGACAGGATATCGAACCGTCGATCCCGTTTTGTGATTGGTAATTTCCAACGCCAATCCTGAAACACAGCAGGTGAATAGATGAAGAATAATGAGGAGTGATCGCATAAGGAATTCGCACCTATTTGTTGCTCGTCGTGGCAGGTAGCACAAGTGTGATCTGCAAACATCCTCCGAGAATCCAGTGATCGCATCCGTGAAACGGAAGACGCGGTATTTTCGAATTACCTCGCGCGCCGGTTCGTTTCAAAATGTCGCTGAATCGTTTATCGCTGTAAAATCAATCATACCCTGTCTACTTACGTTCACCCTGATCCACTCCAGTCGTCACACCAACAACTCCAACCGGAGATACCAGAATTCCTATTCGGAACCGGCCGTTCGGCTTCCCCCTCCCGCTCCACGACAAGCCTTTGCGATGGGAATTCATCACGGTCGGGGCGATCCTGAACATGAGTATGCCCCCTTGCCAGCTCGTCATGACGCCCGTATTCCGCTCCGTTCTCGCCCCGAATTCGCGAGAGGGTACGATCGAGGCTATCGCTCAGCGGGTCGTGTTCGCCTGGGTGAGATCGGCCCTCCCACCCCACGCATTCGCTGGTTAGGCGGCCCCCTCAAACCTCACCCAACGTCTTCTCACTATCTGCAAATACCTCGGCTTCGACACCGAGCTTGTGCAGCATCGTCAGGTAGAGATTGGACAACGGAAGCTCCTCGTAATCCATCTCCGTCCGATAACCGGCATCGCTCATCGGAATATTCTTTTTCGGTGGTTCGCCGTAGCGAAGGAACTGGCCGTGCTGGAAGCCCATGTTTTTGCCACCGGTCAGGATGAGCGGGTAATTCCGTGAAAGGTGAAATCCACTGGAGGCTGAGCCAAAGAAAAGCAGCGTGTTGTCCAGCATGTTTCCCTCCCCTTCGGGTGTTGCTTTCAGGCGATTGGCGAACCCGGCATACTCTTCATTGAGGAACGCGATGTAGTTTCCGAATCGCTCCCATCCGCCTGGATTTCTGGTCTCATGGGAAAGCTGATGCGCAAGCGTGTTGCACACCGTTTTCGAGAGGGTGTTGCTGATCCCCTTCTGCCCTTCCTGACCAATCTGGTAGGTCACCGTGCGAGTCGAGTCCGTTTGAAAGGCGAGGAAAATGAGATCAAACATCGCGCGAAGATAGTCACGCGGCATGTCCGGGGTGACTTCCAGATTCAATCCTTTCGGATCGACCGTTGGTCTCGGGATATCGAGCCAGCGACGCGCCTTTTCGACACGGATCTCGGTTTCGCGAACGGAGGCAAGGTAGTCATCGAGCGTCTTGCTGTCGTGACTCGAAAGTTTGCGCTGCAGAGAGCGGGCATCTTCGAGGAGAACATCAAGTGCGCTGGTGCTCATGGCCAACTTGCGCGCTTCGTCGGCACTGCCGGTGACAAAGAACTGATCGAAGATCCGCTTGGGACGATGCTCGGCCGGCATGTGCCGTCCATTCTGATCAAACGACATCGTCGTGGCTCCGCGTGGTCCACCCGTTCCCCCATCGGTGGACATGATGAGAGAAGCATAGCGAGTTTCATCACCTACCTCAGCCGCGAAAACCTGATCGAGCGAAATGGAGTTCTGGTAGGGGCCGTAGACGTCGCCCTCCGGCGTTGTCACGGCACCAGTCAGAAACTGATCGGCGTTTGAGTGTCCATGGACATTGCGAGCACCGGGGTGAGAAAGGCCACCGATGATAGTCAAATCATCGCGAAGCGGTTTCAGTGGTTTCAGAGGATTGGTGAACTCAAAGTCACGACCGGAATTCAGCGGGAACCAACTCCAATCCTTGTAAGCCGGGTCCTCCTTTGTTGGCATCGGAACACCGTCCGGAAGATAAAAGGAGGCGAATCGCTTTTTGGTCGGTGCCGGTGCAGCCGTAGAAAAGGTTTCGAGCCAAGGAAGAGCGAGGCCAATTCCCGTCCCTCGGAGAAACTTGCGGCGATCCAGATTAGCGATGTTCATGGGATTGATTTCTATCAGGGCATTCGCGTCATTTGCGCAGATTCCTTTCGCTTCGCGTTGAAATCTGCTGAGCCTTTTCTTTTAGCGCGAGTGTAAAGGAATGACCGCGAATTTCACGAATTTTGAAGTTATTTTATGCGGAAAATCTCGCTCTGCACAATCAAGTGAACCAACGTCGCAAGACCATCCTCCTTTTTCCGCAACTCTGACGTGATCCCAGTGATCTGGGCTCGATCACCAAAACTGAGCGGACGCCCCAAGGCAAAGGTCGTCATCTTGTGAGCAAGGGCTTCGGCAAACTGATCCTGACGATTTTCGAGAAGGTAGCGTTTCAGGCCATCCATCCCATCGAGAGGCTCGTTGTTAAAGAGGCGGGCGAAGGAATCGACCGGCTGATTGTTCGCCGTTGTCCGCCAGTTACCAATCGCGTCGAAGTTTTCAAACGCGATGCCCCATGGATCGATGCGCTGGTGACAGGACAGGCAGGCTGCATCGTCGCGGTGCTGTTCGAGCCGCTGCTTGAGCGTGAGCTTCGCAATCTCCGGATCGGCAACATCGATTTCAGGCACGGCCGGAGGCGGGGGAGGTGGCGGATCGTTCAGTAGATTCTCCAGCAGCCAGACTCCGCGCCGCAGCGGATTAGAGTCGACACCATTGGAAGTCATGGCAAGCACGCCCCCCTGGGTGAGCAGGCCGCCGCGCCCATTCTCCGGTCGAAGTGAAACACGCTGGTATTCGGGGCCGTAAACCTCCGGCAGCCCGTAGTACTGGGCGAGCCGCTGATTGACGACCGCATAGTCGGATTCGAGAAAATCGAGAACACTTCGGTTATTTGTCAGGATCTCTTCGAAGAAAGCAACGATCTCCCCATGCATCGCAGTTTTCAGGTCCATATTGAATGATGGATGTTTGTCCTTGTCTACGGTGAGGATATCGAGCATCTCCAGGCTCAACCACTGGTGAACGAATTGTTCCGAAAATCGCTGTGAACGAGCGTCAGAAAGCATCCGTTTCGTTTGCGCGGCGAGCACTTCTGGGTCCAACAGCTCCCCGGATTCCGCCAACTGCATCAGCTCCTCATCCGGCATACTGCACCATAGAAAATACGACAGACGCGCGGCCATTTCGTAGCTTGTCAGAGTTTCTCCTACATCCGATTCCTGGACAAGGTAGAGAAATCTGGGCGAGGACAGGCCTACCGCGAGCACCTCGATAACCGCTTCCTCAAATGTATCGCATTGCGGACGGAACTCAGCAAACAGCGTCATCATTCGATCCAGGTCCGATTCTTCGACCGGCTGCCTCCACGCACGGGTCAGAAAGTTTGTGAGGAGTTCCCGAGCTCGGACGGCTTCGTTCTTTTCTGATGAATCGTCAGGAAAAATGCGGCGGTGAGATTCGGGTGGCCATTGCTCGTAGAACGGCCAGGCAATCTCCACCTGATCAATTTGAATCCCCGGCAAATCTTCGAATTTCACGCCCTCAGGAGCGGGGAAAACATTCACCAGTGAAATACGTTCGTCCGAACTGCGACCGGAGACAGTTTTGTCACGAAGCGGGTTACGCTGAATCTCGGAAAGCGGCACCATCCATTCATAAAATTCCGGCTTGCCTGGCAACGCATCAATACTCTGACTTTCTCCCACCGGAAAGTTCACGACTCCGTTGTTTCCCTGGCCAAACCCGAAAGTAAGCCGGAGCACGGGAATCCTCGGATTGTCGGCCGAGTTTCGCGAGGCGAGAATTCGAATGCGAAGATTTCCTTCATCGGGCAGAACCCTGCCAAGATTCAAAGGAACCTGACGAGTGCGCAGGCGCCCACCGTTTCTGACCGGATTTAAAACCAGCTGAATGTCCGACTTTGTATCGAACTCGGGAAGTTCTTCCGATACCTTGCTGAGACGAACTGTTCCCGAAGCCATGGTTCGCCCGTCCTCCGTATACCGGAACCAATTAGCGAACTGATTTGCGTTGGCACGCCGGCGGATCCCTTCCACATTCGGGTTGCCTCCTTTCTCGATAGCGCGCTCGACCTGTTTCTCGATGTCAGCGAGGAACGCTTCAGCCGACGATTCAAAATCAGCGGTGACCCATTTGGTTGGTGGTTTCTCGCCGCGAACGGTCGCTTTCTCCAGTGCCGAGCGGGCTATGTTTCGGTAAGTCTCGAACTGCATCGCACTCACCGTCAACATTTCCGAGCTGTTGCGAAATCCGTCCTCGGAAGCAGTTTCCGGCGGAAGGTCGGACCCGAACTCATACGGCAATCCCAGCAAATCCTGAAGCGTGTTCGTGTATTCGTATCGCGTCATGCGGCGGAAAGAAGTGTGCTCCGCCTCAGCCCGACGAACCCGGGACGCCACCTGAACTTCGTTAGATAGCCAGTCGATCAGTTTCGACCGATCCGGATCCGCCAACTCGACTTCATCCTCAGGCGGCATTTCGTAATTGCTGACCACATCAAGAACTTCGAGCCACCACTTTACATCTCCGCCGGTGTGGAGATCAGGATTCAGATTGTCGACGCGGAACTTGCCTTTCTGTTTGTCAGGTCCGTGACACTGGACGCAGGCTTTCTCCAGCAGCGGCTGTATCTCCTTCTTGAAACCGGCCAGATCCGGCTCGGGAATCTCTGCACTATTGGCATTGGCAAAGTCCCCGGAAAGAAAACGCGATTGCTCCCTCCCCTTCTTCCGAACTTCAGATAGAGACGGAATCTCAAGCGGAACGCCGACGGCATCGATTTCGTAGAGTGCCGAATGCAGTTGGCTTTCGGGTCGCTGATGTTGGTTGGGATTTCGAAATGTGAAGCGCAAGTCCGTGACCTGCTCTGCTTTCACCGAAACACGCGTTAGATTGTATCCTCCGCGCTGATCAGCGATGACATCCTTCGCCAGTGGGCGGAATATATTCCCCCGATCATCGCTGAAGGAAACGTCGTAGTCCTGCTGAGAACGACCATCGCCATTGGACGAAAAGACACGGATCTCGTGCAGCTTTTCAATTTGCAGATTGGAAAACGTAACGATCCAGTCGTCGGTGGAATTCGCTCCGTAGGTGCAGCTTCCCTGAATGAACTCATGCCCTTCACCATTCGTAAGTTTCTTCGAATCCCCCTTCCCCAACTCTAAGCTGGAGGTAAACGACGCACCGGATAGCAAGTCGTCGTCGAGGATTTGGACGCTCAGGTCTTGATCGTTGAAAGGAATTTCCTGATCCGACTCCACCGTGAACGCAGGCTCTTCTTGGGCAGAGAGAACTCCGAGGGAGATAAAGGCTGTAAGAATTGGCCAGACGTGGTGATTCATGATTAGGCAGGAACTCGGAATTCTAATCCTAAAAACGAACAGTTACTATTCCTGAGTCATGGCGTGATCCGCAAAACTAAGGGCTATCACCTTCTCACGATATTCAGATTCCAAATTCTTCATTTTTATGTTTTCAAGTAAGATTTTCTGGTGAGCGACGATCATTGAGAAGAATCCTGAAATGTCTCAAAACTCACATCAAAGCCCTGACCACGATCTATTCGTCCGCTCGCTGACGCAGCACGAGCGGGTCATTCGTGCCTACATTCGCGGCGCAGGGATTTCCCGGCCGGAGGATGTGGATGAAATCACTCAGGAGGTGTCGCTGATTGCCTGGCAAAAGTTTTATCAGCTGGACGATGTGGAAGCCTTTCCAAAATGGGCGTGTGTAATTGCCCGATACCGCGTGCTGGAGTTTCGCCGAAACAAATTCCGTGACCGTTTGGTGCTGAATGACAATGTGTTCGAGCTTTTGATGGAAGAGGCGTTGGAGGAAACCGGGCAGCATGAAGCACGGCTTCGACATTTGGAGTGTTGTCTTGATGATCTGCCGAGAGGCAGCCGCAAACTGGTCGCCGCGGCTTATGCGCCCGGAGGCTCGGTCGATGAACTAGCTCGTTCGGCTGGAAAAAAAGCGAACGCTTTGTATCAACAACTCTGGCGGCTGCGAAAACTTCTCAGGGATTGCGTTGAACGCGCTGTCCAGAACGATCCCAACTATTCTGATCCATCGGTATAGCCATGAACGAAGATACTCTCCAATTGATTCGCGATTATCTAGACGACCGCATTGGCGCGGAGGATTTGAATACGCTTAATCAGCTTTTAGAAACGGATGCCGAAGCCCGCGCTGAATTCCGAGCGATGGCAACGATGGAAGAGGGGCTGAGAGATCTCTCGATTACGAGTGATATTCACTTTCAAACCGAAAGGGCGACATCTTCACCAGAACGGAAATCGAAGAAATCCACGAGACGTTGGTTTCGGGCAGAGCCAATGGGGATCGCGGCACTGCTGATCGTTTGTTTTGGCCTGACTCTTTTGCTGATACAAAACACTGATCGCGAAGACGAGTGGGGCGATGCGCTCGCGAAGATCGAATCGCTCAGTGAAGATATCAGGTTTAATTCAGACCACCAGCTGCCCAACTCGGAAGGTGATCTACTGGGCAAAGGCTGGATTCTAATTGAGCGTGGCCGAGCCGAGATCCAGTTCAAGAGCGGAGCTATCATGGAGGCGGAAGGTCCGGCTGCGATCGGAATCGACACACCGATGCGTGCTTTTTTGGACTTTGGAAAAGTCGCCGTTTATGCGCCTGAATCCGCTCGGGATTTCGTCGTAGCCACCGAGTCGATGGAGGTCGTTGATCTGGGAACGCGGTTTGAAGTCGCGGTGGATCTCGAGTCTCGGGAATCGAACGTTTCCGTCATCGAAGGTCTCGTCGATCTTCATCTCGGTAGTCGCGGGACGGAAAGAAAGATTCAACCGCTAGATGCAGGCTCGGCAGCGCGGGTTGATGCGTTTGGAAAGATTGTTGAGATCACCAATGAATTTGCATCTAGGCAGAAATCAGAGGAAGAAAGTCCCCAATTGTTTGGCAGTTGGTCGTTCGATGAGTTGAACGCTGAAGGGATCGTCGAGGACTCAACGGAGAATCAGCTGGATGGGTTATTCGCAAACGGGACACCATCGAATCTCGTTCCCGGGGTAAGCGGCAAGGCGTTAAGACTTTCCTCAAATGAATTCGTGGATCTAAGCGAACACGTTTCGAAGCTCGACCAATTGAGGGATTTCTCAGTTACCGCGTGGGTTAGAGATCCCCGCAAGCCACTCGCTATGCTCTTTTCCCTTTCCGGTGAGTCAGAGCAACAACGTGTTCAGTTTCTTCTTTTCCCACAACACATCGATTTCGGCTGGCAGAATGGTCCACACTATGACGCCATTTCCGGTCGAGTTGATGGGTGGGAGCGGGGGCGATGGTATCATGTGGCGATGACGTTGAGAAACAACCAAGTTCGGCTGTATCGAGATGGTGAGCTGATTGCCTCCGGCTCAGTTGGTTCACGACTTGGAATGCCGGTGAGCAATCCTTCAACGGTAAAAAATGCCTCGCATGCTTACCTCGGCCGGCTTGAAGATGGCCGACAGGGTGATGCGGTGGCTCATCAGGGGTTCGAAGGGCATGTGGACGCTGTGCAGATCTATGCAGGTGCACTTGAGCGAGATAGAATCCGATTCCTTTTTGAGCAAACTGAAGATTTCCAAATCTTAAAGAAATTCCCGTAAGAATATCTTTTCACTTCCGATCTTAGGAAAAGGGATCGCTTATGCTCCGAAAAAACGCACTCATTCTTCTCACTGCCAGCCTCGCTTCGAGCGCAGTCGCTGCGCCACACGAAACTCCCGTGGATCGAGAAGCTATCGCCCCTTTTTTGCAGGAGCATTGCATCAGCTGCCATGGACCTGAAAAGCAGAAGGCCAAGTTGCGATTTGATCGTTTGGATTTTGCAATCTCAGACAACGGTGAAGCCTTGCATTATCAGGACATTCTAGATGTCCTCAACAGTGGTGAAATGCCGCCCGAAGACGAACCGCAACCCTCGAAAGCAGAGCTGGAGAGTATCATTGGCGCACTTACTGAAGATCTATTTAAAGCCCGCAAACGCCTCGCCTCGCGCGGAGGCAAAGTGGAAATGCGGCGGCTCAATCGGCGGGAATATGCAGCGACGATCGACCATTTGTTCGGTTTCATTCCGGCGGCCTCGAAAATCCCACCCGATGGCGACGTGGATAAATTCGATACGGTCGGAAGTCGCCAGTTTTTTACGACCGAACACCTCAACCAATACTACGAACTCGCTCAGGAAATCCTCGAGGTTGGCTTCAAGTGGGCCGGGAAGCGCGAGCCAATGAAAATGGATCGGCAAGATCCCGAACAGCGCTGGAATGAGATGTTTCGTCGAAACCTCAAGGAGTGGAAGGGTGGGACTGGTAAAGTCGTAAGACTCTCAAAGATGCGTGAGGAATACCTCGCGCGCCCGATGGTCGAAACCGGAGTCTATCTCGACGAGCCACTTCGACACCTCCAGTATGGTTTCAGCGTGGATCCACGGGGAAGTTATCAAATTAGCGTCACTGCCGGTGTTGAGGGCGAGGTCCAGCCATTCCGACGCTATATTAAAGTTGCAGCCAAAGAAGGAATTGCGGGTGTCTTTCACGTCGACGGGACGACTGAAAATCCCACCGAAAGCGTTGCCGAAATCCGGCCTATCGCGCTGACAGCGGGCAGAATCGGCGGCTACGTTTCTGAGGATCGTACGGGAGCCTGGCTTTCGCATTATCTCAATCTCCTCAAGCACCACGAAGGCGTCGATCCGAATGCCGAGGGGTTGATTTGGATCGATTCGTTCAAGATCGAGGGTCCGTTTTATCCCGAGCGGCGCAGTTTTTTCGATCAGTTGCTGTGCCCGGAAGAGCCGAGTCCGGAGAATCCATCGGTAATGGTATGGACGGATGTGAATGCTGATGAGTTAATCGCACGATTCACGAAGGAAGCGTTTCGTCATCGTGAACCCGATCCCGAGTTTCTCAATGGTCTCGTTTCCTACTTTAAAAAGCAGCGGAAGAAAGGAAGCGAGTTTGATCGGGCAATGATTGATACCCTGGCGGTTGTCCTGGCTTCACCGGGTTTCGTCTTCCTGAACGAAGAGGTGAATACGAAGCCGGACTCGCGCAGGCTATCTCCTCGCGATATCGCGATTCGGTTGTCATATTTTCTCACCAGCAGTCCTCCCGACACCGCCCTCTACGAAGCAGTTGATTCGGGTGCGATGTCTGACCTGAAAGCTTACCACGTAGAAATTGATCGCATCCTCTCTGAAAACAGTCGTTTACTCGCCGAAGGATTCAGCAGCCAGTGGGGGGACTTCGTTCGGTTCGACTCCATTTCCGTTTCAAATAAAGAGTTTCCGACCTACGCTGAAGGCCTGCGTCACTCCATGAAGCAGGAGGTGATCGCGTTCTTTCAAACTCTCATTGCGGAGAACCTGCCGATCTCGAATTTGATTCAATCGGACTTTGCCACCGTCAATGCCCAGTTGGCAACGCATTATGGAATTCCTGACGTGACCACCAACGACTTTATCAAAGTTAACCTTCCAAGCGACTCGCCTCGAGGTGGATTCCTCACTCAGGGCACATTTCTCGTTGCCGGTTCCAATGGAGAACGCAGCTCTCCGGCTGTTCGCGGGATGATCCTCATGGACCGCTTTCTTAATTCACCACCACCTCCACCGCCACCGAACGTGCCGGAACTCGGATCGGGCGCGGATGGCCCCGTCACCAATCGCAAGCTGGTGGAACTGCACACCTCTCAAGCCCAATGCGCCTCGTGCCATCGCAAGATGGATACGATCGGCCTTGCGTTGGAGAACTTTGATGTGATTGGTCGCTACCGCGAAACCGAAAAGGTTAGGGAAAACGACGTGCCTATCGTGATTGATGGAGCCCTACCCGGAGGTGAACCGTTCACCGATTTCAGTCAATTCCAGGCCACACTCATGGCCCACGAGGAAGATCTCGCACGCAACATGGTCGAGTCTCTCCTCGTCTACGCTCTCGGGCGCGATATCGAATTCACCGACGAGCCTCATCTTGAAGAGATCATGAACGAACTCCGGCCGAACGACTTTCGGATGAAAGACATGATTCACGCCGTCGCGGAGAGCCCACTCTTCTTTTCCAACTAATCAAACACCTCGTTCCTAATTTACGATGTCCACCATTGTTACTAACCCAATCTCACGCCGCTCCCTGTTACGCAATGGCACCTACTGTCTGGCCCTGCCCTTTCTCGATTCCGTAGTCCGCGCAGCGCCAACTGTATCCGCTCCAAAACGCATGATCTTTCTCGGCGGTGGCTATGGCTTCACCGATTCGCATCATGACAAAGGCGCTAGCTTTTTTCCGCGGGAAGCCGGGCGCTTTTCTTCCATAGGTCTAAGCAAAGGTCTGAAGCCAATGGAAAGGCATCAGGAAGACCTTACTCTGGTTTCCAACTTGACGAACCTTGGTGTCAACAATCCGCACGGAGGCAGCGGAGGCTATCTCAATTGCGGCAACTATCGCGAGCACGAGGCAGGTTTCTCTTGCGATCAGGTCGCCGCAAAGACCATCGGGAAGGACACCCGCTTCACATCACTAGTAATTACCGCCCGCGAGCCAATTCCCGGCCAGGGAGCGGGTCACGGAGCTGGATTGTCTCTTTCCTCCGACGGCCGGGGGCGTTCTCTCCCCGGAATTCATTCGCCCTTGCATCTGTATCGAACACTCTTCGCCCAGGAGGGCGATTCTCCCGAACAACTGCTAAATCGCCTCGATAACCAGCAGAGTATCCTCGATTTGGTTCGCATCGACGGAAGTAGCGTCAAGCGCACCCTCGCCAAAGAAGATCAAGTTAAACTTGATGAGTATTTCACTAGTGTCCGCGAGATCGAGTTGGGTCTCCAGCGCGAAGAAAGTTGGGCGCACAGACCAAAGCTGAACGCGCCTTTCGACGCACCTCCAGAAACCCTTTCGGGCGAAAATGAAATCCGTCTCATGCTCGACATGCTCGTTCTGGCCCTGCAAACCGATATGACCCGCATCGCCACGTATCGACTTCCAGTTTGTTCGTTGATTTCCAGCCTTGGTATTTCTGTGAGCCCACACTCGTTGAGTCACTACGGCTTCGACGACGGACGCCGCGCCGCCTCTGAACAACGCGACCAGAAGCTCATGGAAATTTTCGCCTGGTTTCTCGACCGGCTCAAAGAAACAAAGGATTCCGATGGTCGCCGACTCTACGACACCTGTATCGTCAGCTACGGCAGTAATATCCGGACTGGCCACGGATTACAGAGCTTGCCCGCACTATTGTCCGGCGGTGGAGCAGATCGAATCAAGCACGGGCGCCATGTCATTTTGCCAAAAGAAGACACTTCCTTGGCAAATTACTGGCTCACACTCTTGCAGCAAGCGGGTGTGGAGACTCCAAATTTTCACTATGGCACCGAAGTGGTCTCGGAATTGTTGGGATGAAAATTTACACATCTCAGAATGATTCGAAAATACCAACCCGGTGACGAACTCACGATTGGCAAAATCTACCACGACGCCGTCCACGAACTCACTTGCGACGACTACAGCGAGGAACAGCGTCACGCCTGGGCGACGCCCATGGATGTCGACAGCCCTGACTGGGCTGCAAAATAGCGCAAGCGATGCGAGATCAAGCAACCGTGGGTCGCCGTTGTCGACGGCGAGGTCGCGGGTTTCATCGAATTCGAAGCGGACGGTCACATCGACTGCACCTATGTATCCCCCGCTCATGCCGGCAACGGGCACATGTCAGCCATCATGGCTCGAATCTTCGAGGCTCGCCAGGCCAACCTAATCCGGCTCTATGCTGAGGTCTCCATCACGGCCCGCCCCTTCTTCGAGCGCCATGGTTTCCGTGTCGTTCGTGACAACCCCCACGAAGTCCGCGGCGTTCCGATCCTGAACTACATTATGGAGTGTTGGTTGTAGACCAGACGATCATGTTTTCGATTAGAATGCAGAAATTCCGGCACCGGAAATCGGGCTTCCCCCCGACCCAGACCGCGCTATCACGGGTTCCGCAATCTCGTGTTCCAATTGAGATGCAAAGCGACGGGAATTCCTGTTATATAGGCGTTTACGGATCGTGTTTAGAAATTGGACCACGAAAAATTTGAGACCGCTACCCACTCAAGATCGAAGTAGGCTGGGCTACGTGCTGGCAAAATTTCAGCCTGCCCTCCTCCATTTCGCTGTCTCTGGGATAGTTTTTGCCTTCTGCTCATTTCCTGGTCTTCAGGCCGATGAGTTCTTCACCACGAAAATCGAGCCGATCCTCCGCACGAATTGCTACGAGTGTCATTCGCACGAAGAAAAGATGAGGGCGGGGCTCGCTCTCGATTCGCGCTCCGGCTGGGAAAAGGGCGGCGACTCTGGCACTGCGGTTGTTCCTGGCAAACCCGGTGAGAGCCTGTTGATTCAAATGGTCAACTGGAGAGACGAAGAGCACCAGATGCCGCCGAAGAAACAACTTCCTGCGGCAGACATTGCCTTGCTCGAAACCTGGGTGGCTCAGGGAGCACACGATCCGAGGAAACTCGACATCCCGGAATCTGACCCGCTCGATTGGTGGTCGCTCAGGCCACCCCGGAGATCTCCGGTGCCCGAGGGTAAGCATCCTATCGACTTCTTCGTGCATGCGAAGCTGAAAGAGAAGGGGCTGTCCCCTTCCCCGGAGGCGGATCGCCGAACTCTCGCCCGCCGCATCTACCTCGACTTGCATGGAATGCTGCCCCATCCCAAAGAGGTGGATGCGTTTTCTAACAGCGCGGATCCCAAGGCCTGGGAAAACCTGGTTAATGAATTGTTGGCTTCGCCCCGATACGGCGAACGTTGGGCGCGGCACTGGCTGGATGTAATTCACTTTGCCGATTCTCATGGTTGTGAACACGATGTGAAGCGACCGAATGCATGGCGCTTCCGCGACTATGTCATCGAGCGTCTTAATGCCGATGTACCCTGGGGTCGGTTTATTCGCGAACAACTGGCGGCAGATTTGTTTTTCCCTGACAAGCCACAACTCAAGGCCGGCCTGGGATTTATCGCCGCGGGGCCACTTGAGCTCAGTCGGGCCAACACGGCTCCCGTGACTTTCGACTACCTCGACCGCGACGACATGGTGACACAGACGATGGCCGCCTTCGTCAGCACCACCGCCAATTGCGCACGCTGTCACACCCACAAATTCGATCCGATCACGCAGGAGGATTACTACGCACTCCAAGCGGTTTTCGCGGGAGTGGGAAAAGGTGATATCGAATTCGACGGCAGTGCCGAAGTCATGAAGCAGAGGAAGGAGTGGGATACCTTGCTTGCCGCGACCACCACGCGCGACGCTGGAATTTTGCTTCAGGAAAAATACTCTCCCATAGTGGAACAATGGTCAGCGGTAAAGGGCTCGCAAATTGTGGAGTGGACCCAACTGAATCCAGAGATCTTCGTCGCCAACGGCGCGACGCTGACCAAAGAGGAAGACGGTTCGATTTTTGCCACACCTTCCTCAGAGAACCGCGAGTTTTACAGCGTCACCGCAACCGTAGATCTGAAGCGACTGGCGGCCATTCGACTGGATGTCCTGAATGACAAACGACTTCCCAAGGGAGGACCCGGACTGGCAGGAAACGGCAACCTTCATGTGTCCGAAGTAGAGTTTCGCTGGTTTCCCGACGGCGGGAATGGCTCGACCCAATTGAAGGTTTCACGCGCGACTGCCTCGTTTAATCAGGACAATTGGGATGCAAAGCAGTCCATTGATGGCGACCAGCAAACAGGCTGGGCCATTTTTCCCAGGATCAATGAATCGCACTACATCGTTTTCGAACTGGAGAAGCCGATCGATATTTCCGGCGGAGGCAAACTGGTCTCGACCCTGAAACAGCTCTACCCACCCAAACACTACATCGGGCGATTCAAACTCTCGGGCACGGAATCGGGAGACGGCGCTGCCCGGGTATTGCCATCAGAAGCGGTTGCCGGATTGAAGAAACCGTCCGACCGACGAACCGAGGACGAGTCCACCACAATCGCCGCCCTTTCGCTGGAAGAATACGCCCATCGAAAAATTGCCGAGATGCCACCGAAAGAGACGGTCTACGGTGTTTCCACTTCGTGGTCCCGCTCGAAAAAGCAGAAGAGCCCGCTGGAGCCAAAGATAGTAAACCTGCTGAAGCGTGGCGACATTGACAAGCCAATGCGGGAAGTGGAGCCGGGATCATTGTCGGCGATTCCGAATCTACCGGGTCGATTCGAATTACCCAATCCAAAACAGGAAGCAGCCCGCCGCGCCGCCCTCGCTGAGTGGCTGGCCCATCCCGACAACCCGCTGACCTGGCGCAGTATTGTAAACAGGGTTTGGCATTATCACTTTGGCCGTGGGCTTTGCGAGACACCGAATGACTTTGGGCGCATGGGCGGAGAGCCCTCGCATCCGGAAATGCTCGATTGGCTTGCAATCTGGTTTCGCGACGAAGCGAATGGCTCGCTCAAGGAGCTGCATCGCCTGATCTTGACCAGCGAAACCTGGCAGCAAACCAGTGTCGCAGAGAGCAACTCTATCGATTCCGATAACCGCTTTCTCTGGAGGCAAAACCGTCGCCGACTCGATGCGGAATCGTTTCGCGACTCTGCGCTTCAGCTCTCCGGCCGACTCGACCTGACGATGGGCGGACCAGGAATCGAACAGTTTAAAAAATCCAAGGGACCTCAGGCAACTCCAACCCTCGACTACACCCTGTTCGATTGGAATTCCGAGGGAGCGAGGCGCCGCAGCATTTACCGAGTCGTTTGGCGCGGCATTCCGGATCCGTTCATGGAGTCACTGGATTTTCCCGACCTCGCCCTTCTGACACCGGATCGGGGATTCTCCGTATCAGCGCTGCAGTCGCTTTCACTCTACAACAACGATTTCGTTCTCCATGCTTCGGATTGGA
>CBFHPY010000010.1:0-61705 GCA_965657775.1 Verrucomicrobiales bacterium | reverse complement strand
CTCTTCTGCGAGATCTCAGGTAAGGCTCGAGGGTCCTCAGAAGGAGCTGACCAATGAACTTCCACCCTAACATTCCCATCGAAAAGAACTGCACGGCAATTCCCTCCAAAGTGTTCGGCCACCCCGCGCACTACGGAAAGTCCGAGACCGGAATGCCCCTTCTCGCTACGGGATGTTGATTTCCGCCAAAATCGAGCAAAGAGCTGCGGAATATCTTCTTCCTCAAGATCATGCACCTTATTTTCGACAACGAGCCAGTCTGGGCTTGCCTCGATCCGGATTGTGCCACCTTCGGGAGAGTAATCGACCGCATTATCGAGCAAGTTCTGGAGAACTGCTCGAAAGAGCATCGGATCGGAAAAGAACTCGCCCTTTTTCACATCAAATACGATTTCAAGCTTCCTTTCCTCAACCCGCAAGTGAACTCGCTCCAACTGCTCTAACAATACCTCTTGAAGGTTGACCGGTTGTTTGCTGGGAGTCGCTTCGGCCTCGGCTCGAGCCAACAAAGCGAGCGTGCTCAAGAGCGCTTCCAATTCTAAGATGACTTCCAGCATCTCATTACCATGATCTTCTGTAAACTCCTCCGGCCATCGGGTTCCCAGTTCAATCATGGTCCGCAATTCCGCAAGTGGAGTCCTCAATTCGTGAGCGGCATTGCTGCTGAACCGCTTTTCCCGACCGAACGAGTCCTCCAATCGACCGAGAAGTTCATTAATCTTGACTCCGATCCCCAGAAGCTCCTGCGGCATTCCTTCGACGGGAAGACGCCTCGAGAGGCTGCCTCCATCAATTCTCTCCACTTCTCCACTGAGGCGATTCAGCGATTTCAACCCGGATTGAACACCCGACCCGGAGATCACGAAGGTTAGAAAAACACCAATGATTCCAAAGATGGTGATGAACAACGCCGTAGTCCGCAAGGTTCGACGCAGGGTCGCATTCGAGCTCGCGACCACGATTTTCAAACTCGGTGAAACGGCGTTCCCAAATTCATCCCTGTCCACGGGTGGTTCATACATTGTCCAGTAAGCCCGGCCTGAAACGTTTTCCGGGAGGCTAATATTCTCAACTCCTTCTGGGGAATGCTGCAGATCTGACGGAATAGCCAACTCAGCCGAACCCAGAGAGGGAGAGCGCATGATCACCGTCCCATCTGCATCAAGAACCGTGAAATAGTCTCCTCTTACCCCGGCGCCAAAACCAGCAAACGTCTGCACATCAAGATCGATCTCCAATTCATTGTCTTCGATTTCGGAAGCCATGATGAGAGCTCCGGCCTTGGCAAGAAGCACATCATCAAACTGCTTTTCGAGTGCTCCTCGAAGCGATAGATACAACCCGCCTCCCCCAGTGAGGAAAATGGCCAGGACGGTCACGCCCAGTTTTTTTGCCAGATCGCTTCGAATCGACTTCATGGCATCTCCTGCATGACGTAACCAATTCCTCTTCTGGTGTGAATGATGGGTGGGGAATCTCCGGGAGAGAGCTTCCTCCGCAACGCGTAAACGGCAACATCGACTGCATTGCTGACCGGGCTACCTGCCTCGCCGTAGAGTTTTGACTCGATTTCCTCCCGGCTCATGACCCGACCCGGGTGCCTCGCAAGACACTCCAGTAGCGAAAATTCCCGCGCCGTGAGAACAATCTCTGTTCCGCCACGCTTTACAATGCGAGAGGCCAGATCAATCTGGAAGTCACCAATTTGAATTCGCGAATCACTTGTCCCACGACTCCGCCTCACTAATGCCTCGAGTCGCGCAACCAGCTCTTCAATCGCGAACGGTTTCACGAGATAGTCGTCCGCACCCATCGCGAGTCCTCGAACCCTGTTCTCGACCGCATCAAGGGCCGTAAGGACGAGAACAGGTACGGTCTCCTGTCTCTGCCGCCATTCGTTCAGTAGCTCAAGCCCACTTCTACCGGGCAGCATCAGATCGAGAACGATGACATCGTAGTCATTCACCCGAACGGCTGTATCCGCTTCCTCCCCTCCCGCAGCCTCATCCACAGCATGCCCGAGTCTGGACAACGCTTTGGCGAGGTTCTTTCGCAGACGGTCGGAGTCTTCAACAAGCAGCAGACGCATGACCTACAACGTATCGCAATCCGACGAGACTTCCAGCACGCGCAGAGACGCAACCCCTTGGAAATTTGGATCCACCTTGCCTCGGTGGTCTCCCAACTGGGCCCACCTCCGGAAAGAAGGCATCGCCGACCTCTAGCCACGCAGAGCTATGATCAATAGTCGCCCACTTCGTGCCGTCTCAGCAGGGCCCCGCTTTGATCGAGGAAAAGATGCAAGTCGAGGTTATTCCCGAGATCGAGCTGAACATGAAACTCCTCGCTCAGCACCGTAAAAACCCGTTCCGCCGTATCAAACCGGGCACCCGCCTTCAGAAAATGAGTGACGGTTGAGTTAACTATCTGAGGAAGCTCTGACTTACGCATCCCATCGATCCGGCTATGCAGTTCGCCGTCATCGGAAATTTGAAGTTTGCATTCGCGATTCCCTGGAAGCTCAACCTCAACGAAAAAAAGGTAACGCCGGCTCGCCCGCTCCACTAGAATTCGTGCAATGCGACCTGAAGGGACACATTTACTTACTGAATCGAGAACCTTATGAGGGCACTCATCGAATGAAATTTCTTCAAAAATCTGTTCAATAGGGAGGCCGCTGAAAAGGGGTATGAGGCGTGAAGGAGGGAAGTGCGATCTCATTGTATTCTTGTCGTTGTTGAAGGTTGTCTAGCAATCCGGAAGATCTAGATTTCTGAAAATTGCGCACAAAGATGACAGGAAGATGAGCGTGAGACCAAAATCGTCAGCGAGGTGAATATTTTTGTATTTTCCTCATCTTCTCCTCACTTTTGCGGATAGATTGCAATTGTGTCTCCAGTAGAAACGTCATTATTCAGGGATGCGTCGCATTGGCTTCGTACCTCTGTGCTATGCGGTTTCTGCTCCCTCGCGACATTTACGTCACAAGCAGAAAAGGCCCGTCTTTCTAAATGCCCCCCCTCTGTTCAGGAGACGATTAAGAGGAATCTGCTGGGTGGAAAGCTGGACGAGATCAAGGCGATCAGGATTAATGACCATGTTCTCTATCTCGTGGAGATCGATTTCAAAGGCTTCCGTGAAGCCAAACTCTACATTTCAGGGGACGGCACTCTGCAAAAGATCCTCGAAGAAATTCGGCTTCGCGATCTGCCGGAACAAGTTCGACTCTCTGTCGAACAACAGGTCAATCGTCGAGCCCAGATCGAAGACATCGAAAAGGAGATTATTGACGGGAGGGTTCGTTACCGGGTCGAAATCGATCCTCCCAAGCAACGAGACCGAATCGTTGTCTTCGAGGAGAATGGCACCATTTCATCCGATAAATAGCAGATACTGCAATTTCAAAGCCTGAGAGCATTGCGGAGAGATTTTCGAAGGATCGTCTGGATTTTCTGCTTGGAATCGCCCTGCCACACGGACTAGACAATCCGATCCTGCGCCAATTGGCGAATCGATGGGTGAAGTGGTATAAGGTTGACCATACCGACCATGAAAACATTCACGATCCCTATCATCGTGGCAGTGATTGCTGCGACAGTCCTTCCCCTTTATTCCAGCGAGAACGCAGCCCCTTCTTCCCACTTTGTTTTCGACGATCACTTTCCTGGCGACATTCTCGTTCATGATGTCCGAGTTCCTCAAAATGGAGAAGCCAGGTTCACCTACTACGAGACACTTGGCTGGCGGGGAAAGGCTGCAGGTTATGCCGGAATCCAGGCCCATCCCAAAGGACACAACTTCATCTTTTCGATCTGGGATCATGAAGATCATCGCAGCGCTATACGAGCCGCTCACATCGGTCCCGGGACCGACATCGAGACATTCGGTGGTGAAGGAACGGGACTGAAGTCCTGGAATTTCGAATTAGGCTGGAAGGTCGACACTTGGCAGACATTAATCGCGCGTGCGTGGTCAGTGGACGACCACACCCACGTCGGATTCTGGACCCTGCGAGGCGGGCAAAAAAAGTGGACTCACCTCGTCACGATGGATGTCGCCGCCGAGAACGCCTTCTTTGAGGGAGGCACGGATGCATTCATCGAAGACTGGCTGGAGACCGGAAAAGAGCCTCGAACAATTCATCTTCGAAGAGGTTGGAAACGCAGCATCGAAGGCAAATGGCACGCGTTTCAGAAAGGCCGCTACTCCGTAAACGCTTGGGATCTCGAAAAAGGAAAACGTTCCTACCAGTTTCGCACGAACTGGAACGGCGGGGTCGAAAAAGATGAGGAAGGTCTCTACTACTTCATGACTACCGGAGGAAAGCAAACCAAACCAGAAGTCGAGAACCCATCAGAACACACGATCTCGCGACAAGATCTTAAACCTGATTTCCGACCGATCAAAATCAAGAGCTCAGAACTGAGGCTTGCCGGTAATGATAGGATCAAAGTGACCTGGGAGCTGGAGGCCGAATCCCTCCCTCAATTTGGATACAGTCTGAAAGTTTTTTCGGATGAGTCAGCTAAAGGAGATCCCCTCGAGCAGGTGACCATCATTGCCCCCGGAGCTCGTGAAGCAGAAATCCTGGTCCCGAAGCTCCTCTCCGGCCAACGCCCCCACCTGCAATTGACCTGCCGTGATATTCTGGACCATACCGTGAGCACCACAGTCGGACGATAGATCTCTACCTGGTTTCAGCGAGCAACGCCGTTCTTCCCGATCGGACGAGGAATCACTCCATGGATCACATCCTAACTGCCAGTGCCGTCGCCTTTGACCCCCCCCTGTTGGGAGTAGGGATTGCGGCAAAGGGATTGCTCCCCTCGATTGGCGCAAAAGCCTCGAAAGTCGGCGCTGAGTATGAGGGCAACAAGCTGCGATCCTCGAACAAATCATCGGCAGAATCCAAGCTCCGACGCGATGCCTCCAAGGAGGTCCGCCGCCTGAAACCACAACCCTACCCGAACTCGATCATCCGCAGTCTGGAAGCAATAGCCACCAATCCAGAAACAGACTTTGACCCCGTCTTTGATCATCGGAACTGGGTCGATGAATTCGAGTCACCTCACTACTACACGGGCACAGAATCGGCGATTCGTGAAGTCTGTCGAGAGGGTTTCGGAAGAATTGATCGCAATCCCCATCAGGATCACCGCATTCGCTGGATCCAATCGGTCGTTGATGGCCCTTCGTCATAACGAGAAAGATCGAACTCGTTTGATATGGATCCATTCCTCTATTCTTTCAGGAGAATTCGAAGCGGTAGCTCGCCAATTTCAAGCCCTGCCTTAGTCGCAGCATCCCAAACTTCGACCATGAGCCCAAGCGGCGCACCTTCGTCGGCCTTGAGCTCAAGCTCTTGATTCGGATTCTGTTGACGAAATGATTGCAGTGCGGCGGAAAGATTTTCCATTGGAACGATTTGGTCTCCGAGAGAAACGGAACCGTCCCTGCCAAGAGCCAGAGAAATCCGGGCACCCGCATCCCCCGCTGTCGCCATTTCAGAAGACTTGGGAAGATTCACCTTCACGAGAGATTCCCGCTTTTTAAAAGTCGTCGTCACGATAAAAAAGATCAGCAAAATCGCGAGAATATCGATCAGGGTAATGATCGGAACCGCAGGTCGCTGACGACGTTTGTGATAGAATTTCACGACAGAAAATCACTTTGATCAACCTCACGGCCACTCTGCTCGATCGCCTGAACCAACTTGGGATCGGGAGAGCTTTGAACGAGGGGATCCTCCCCCTCTTTAGGATAGAGAACAGGACCTCCATTGCGGTAGAATTCGTGGAGTAAATGCCCTGCGATAACTTCGAGGCGGGCCGCGATGCGTTCGAGCCGCCGGGTAAAATAAGAGTGCAGGATCACCGTGATCACTGCGACGACGAGGCCAGCAATGGTCGTGTTCAACGCGACCGCAATTCCCGCCGCAATGAGCGATGGGTCCGGACTGTCAGACTGAACTCCCAGGGTAGCAAAGACACTGACCAATCCGCTGACCGTTCCCAGCAATCCAAGAAGAGGCGCAATCGTGATTACGACCTCAAGAATCCCCATCCCATTTTCAAGGCGCACCATTTGTTCCTTGGCAGTGGCCTCAGTCGCCTCTGTCGCTGTCTCACGAGTCTGAAACTCGGGAGACAGGGCTACTCGACCAATTCTTCCGACCGGACTATCGCTGTGAGTTAAGGCACTGAAGACCCGGGGTGCCTGCCCTTCGAGAAAAAGCTCTTCACACCGATGCAAGTCTCCCCGAAGATCAATGGGAATAATCGAGGTCCATTTCAGCGACAGCGCTCGGTGAATGGCCACGGTGATCGCGACAAATGAACAGGCCGCAATACAGGCCATAAAGACTCCTCCTGAGAGAAGGAATTCCCAGACCTTTTCGTTAATAGTCAGCTCCGACATAGAGTGATTAGTAAATGATAATATCGTAATTCAGTTCGAGCCCTGGCTCGCCAAGCTCTTCGGCAACGTCTGCAGGCATCGGTGGTAGATCGGCGTCGAGAATCGCTTTCAAAGAGAAATCAGCCAGCATCGTATTGGCCTTGTTCTCAATGATTTTGAGGTCGTTCACTTTCCCGAAACGGTCGACCCGACAGGTCAGCTTCAGAATTCCCCAAGTGACGTGTTCTCCATTTTCGACCCGGTATTGGTGCCATTTCTTGGAGATCACCTGGCGAACCTGCTTTTTGTATTTACCCACTTCTGTCTCCTCAGCATCCATCGCATTCTGCCCGAGACTGGTAAGCGTTCCACTAGTCGTGCTTTGCATTCTTTCGGCGGAAAAACCATCTGCAAACAGCCCCTTGTCAGCTGGACGCATCCCCGGCTTGTCAGCAGGCTGTTCGGCTTCTGGCGGAGAATCTTCTGCCAGATTCTCCTTCACTTCGGCTTCGGGATCATCCCCTACCCCTCCCTGAGCCGCCTCCGTTTTTTCTGCGAGATCCTGCATCTCTCCGATCGGATCTTCGGGCTCGGGTTTCGTCGCCGAAAACACATCCTCCAGGTCCTCCCGATGAGGAAGGGCCTTACTCGGATCAATTCCGGGAAGGGTGAAACTTTTCTGCACCAGTGTCTTTTCCGCATCTCCATCCGTTTCTGATTTCTCCGGACGAGTTCTTTCGGCACCAATCGTCTGCTCCGGAGGAACATCAGCGCCCTCCTCACTTTCCTCTGCCTCGCCCACCTCGGACTCCGTTTCCAGCGCGGGCGGTCGAGAAGCAGATGCCTCGGCCTGCGATGGATTGGCAGGAAAACCGCCCCCTTCCGAACCCTCGGCGGGAGCCACTGGTGACTGATTCGAAGCATTAGTACCTGGAGGCGCCGCCGGCTCATTGAGGCGCCCGTCGACGTATTCTCGCTTCTGCAGGGTGATTCGTTCAATGGGAAGGTCACCAACGGTGGTGGGCCCCTCTCGCTGGGGAAGGTTCTCATCCGGCATTAATTCCGCAGCGGCAGAAGTATTGCGGTCTGACTCGAAAGCCGCGTTTTCGGGAGCTTCCGCTTCCGGACTGTTGAGATCCGTGTCGATAAAGGACTTACTCCGTCTCTCTTCCGGAAGAGGCTCTGGCAAAGCGGGAGCTTCAGGTTCCTCGGGTTTCGGCTTTTCGACCTTCTCGATGTCGTCCAGCAAATCATTCAGCATCACCGTCACTTCGCGGGGCCCGCCGGCGTCGGTAGTATCAGACCGCGAGAGAGCGGATCCCACACTGCTGGTGCTGAGGAGAAAAATCACGAACTGAAGGAGAAGCAGGTGAGCTACCACCGCCCCCGACAGGCTCGCAAAAATTTTCTGCTGATCCGACATCCTCCGATTTCTGTTCCAAACTACGCTCGACAGTCTACACCAAGTTTCTTGAATTTCAGAGCCTGCCATCTGGCTTTTTGCGGGATACCTTCGCTCATCGAAATCCGATGGGGAGACACGGGCTGTTTACATCGTCTTTCGGGCGTAATGAAACAAATACTGCTGTGCATAGCCCGCGTTCTTTCCAAAATAGCTTTCCGCCCATTGTTGCAACCGTGGGCCTTTGAGACGTTTGCGATAGGAATCCCTGAGAATTTTTTCGATCCAGACGTCAATTGGGAAGGCTCCCCAATGACCGCAGGCAAACAGGAGCACGCAATTGGCAATCTTTTCTCCTACCCCGTGAAGCGAAAGCAGGGCTGCTCGCGCCTCGTCAGGATCGGTCATTTGATCAATCTTCTGAAGATCGACTAGCCCCCCTGCAATCGCCTCCCCGGCGAGCGCGAGCGATTTGGCGCGATACCCGAGAGAACAGGTTCGGAGCTCCGCTTCCCCAGCCTCGGCCAGCGCAAGAGGAGTCGGATAAGAATAAAAAGTCTGCCCACCCAACTCATGTGCCTCTCCAAAGCGTTTTCTGAGTGTCATCGAGATCCCGCGGATATGAGAAACCTGCTTCAGCGAAGAGGTAATGAAAGTAGCGAGGCACTCCCAGAGAGGCTGGCGGGCAACGCGGATTCCCGGGCAATAAGCAATGGCTTCCCTGAGCACAGGATCCTCTTTCGGAAAGGACTTCTGAATCGCCGAGAGCTCCTGATCGAGTCCAAAATACCGTGAAACGACGGCGACATCTTCCCTTCGCGTCAGGACAAGATCTGATTCCGGCTGCGCGATCCAACAGGGTTTCCCTTCGCCTATGCAGCCGGCGAATCCGAAGATCCCGTCGAGAGCGAGAGGCTCCCACTGAAAAAGCTGCCCCGACTTCAAGGTGTCATCGAGCGAGAAGGGCGCTTCAAAGGAAACCGATTCCAGAGTATGAGTGGGCATCAGGTCGGCTTTCAAGCGTCATGAGAACGCCAGAATCAGATCATGGCTTGGTCTCCGAGATTCAGCTCGCGAAGAAGCCCAGACTTCCGAGCTCAGCAGCCAGGTCAACGTGGTTCACCTCAACCGAGTCAGGAACACTAAGCACAGCTGGTGAAAAGTTGAGGATAGCTCCAACGCTAGCATCAACGAGAGTGTCAGCAACCTTCTGTCCCGCAGCCTCCGGCACCGCGATGATCGCCATACGGACCCCGTGCTGTTTGACGTATTCACCCAGCCCAGCAACATCGCGGACCGGCACCCCCATTTCTTCTGTGGTCGATTTCACATGAAGAGGGTCGGCATCAAAAGCGCAAATAATCTCAAATCCTTCCTTCCGAAAACCGGCGTAACGCAGGAGGGCTGCTCCCAGATTTCCCACCCCGATGAGAACCACGGGTTGCAATACGGATTGCCCGAGGATTCCTGCAATGGCATCTGCAAGAGTGGCTACGCCGTAGCCCAATCCTCGCGTACCAAATTGGCCGACGTGCCCAAGATCTTTGCGAAGCTGCGGTGGTTTCACTCCGGCAGCAGCGGCAAGTTCTTCAGACGAAACGGTATCGACGCCCTGCTCAAGAAAGCGTTGGAGGCAACGTTGATACAATGATAGCCGGTAAACGGTTCTTCTGGGAATGGGGAGTTTTTCCAAAACGAAGGAATTTGGTTGATGATTTTATGATGAAACGGACGTCTCGTCACTTAAAATAGAAGTTTTTATCGAAGTTTTATTTACGAATTGTTTCCCGTCTTTGCGGGATTTTCGCTGCCTGTTCGGTTCAATGGTCCACTTCAGTGAGGTGCCCTTCAGCGAATCCCCCGCCCCGGATTACAACGCGATCGAGCTGCGCGCCGGGAGCCACCCGCGCACCAGGCCAGATCACAGAGCGGTTCAAAACAGCCCCTGCCCCGATCATCGCACTTTCTCCTACACTGCTATACTCGTCGATTTTCGCAGTGAGATCGATCTCGGAAGCAGGATCGATTCTTTCCCCCGCTCCCTGCCTTAGCCCACCCTGCATTGTCTCGAGTGCTTCGAGATAAGAGTCGCGCTCACCTAAATCGGACCATGAACCTTGATCAGCGACGAACCCTCCGATCTTTCCGCCCGCCTCGATCGCTCGTAACATGGGGAGAACAATAGACTCAATTTTTCCCGGTTCGAGGCTGCCAAGAAACTGGGGAGAAACGAAGTAAATTCCGGTGAATTGGAAACGCTCTTTCCACTCGGGCCTCAAGGCTCCTCGCAGATCGATAATCTGGTTGGTCGTCGCATCGAAGCCCACCCTCAACTCGTCGCCCTCGGATCGCAGGATTAGTGTCACTAGATTCCCTGATTCTCGATGATGCTCCCACGCCTCTTTGAGAGGCAGATCGGTCAAAATATCCCCATTGTAGAGCACAATGGATTCACCTTCGGGGAGCCAATCGCGAATATTGTCCAGTCCTCCGGCGGTGTCGAGCAGCGTGGGCTCGTGCCGAAATGTGATCGGAACCTCCTGATGAATTGCTTCGGGAAACGCCTCATCATAAGCTTCTGGACAATGGTGCGTGTTGATGAGAAATCGAGAAACGCCAAGATCGGAGATGAGGTGATCCATCGCGTAGGTGAGCAGAGGTCGATTCCAGACCGGAACAAGAGGTTTCGGCAAACTCTCTGTAAGAGGTCGCAAGCGGGTCCCGAGCCCGGCTCCGAGAATGAATGCAGAAGGTCCTTCTCCCATAGTGATTCAAGATTCCTCGGATCCGACCGCTTTCAACTCTCTTGTCTCCTCGACCTCACCGCATTGAGAGAATGAGCAAACCCTGTTGGAGTGAATTTTAGTGGAATCAGATCGAAGAACGTTTTTGCGGCTCCTTTCGTCCATTGCGGACCGTCTCAATCTCTGCCACGGTGAAGCCATGGCATACATTATCAATGGTCAGAAAATCGACGACACCGTTCTAGAAGATGAATTTGAGTCGATCAAAGAGCACTACCAGAGCGCCGGCGAAGTCGTCTGTTGCGATCGGGACGAGGAATTCTGGAGCTATGCCCGCGAGAATATCATCAATCGCACGCTGCTTGAGCAGGCCTCGAATGCCAAGTTTGGAGAAATTTCCGATGACCAGGTCGACGCCCGCTTCGAAGAGCTGAAAACCGAACATGGCGGCGAATCAGAATTCTACGACAACACGGGATTCAATCTCGGTGACAAACAGATGATATGGCAGAAGCTCAAGAGCAGTCTCACCGTTGACCGGTTTCTGTCCGAGTCTCTCGAAGACGAGAGAGAGCCCAGCGAAGAAGAACTCAAGAAATTCTACAACGATAATATCGATCAATACATGCAGCCGGAAGAGGTCCGCGTGAGCCAGTTGTTTATTGAACCGTCTAGTCATGATGCGGCGCGCGAGGCATTCGTCGCCCTCCGTGATCTCCGAGAAGAACTACTCGAAGGCAAAGACTTCGATAAAGCGGCGCGTGAACATGGCTCGGATGAAGAGCGCGAGATTGACCTCGGATTCATGAAGCAGGGGCAAACCATGCCCGAGGTAGAGGCCATCACCTTTTCCATGCGGGTCGGAGAAATCAGTCCAGTCGTCGCCACCCACTACGGCTTCCACATTTTTAAAGTGACTGACCGTCATGATCCAACTCCTATTCCTTTCAACGAAGTAGAAGGTCTCGCTGACCAATGGAAGGTGGAATCTCGAAACCTCGCCGTTGAAAAAGTGATCGATGGACTCAAAAGCGAGGGATCAATTGAAGAAGTGACGGAAGAGAACGCCTGAGTTCGTAATTTGCCGGGGAACTTACCTAGACCAGCCGCGCTGACTCGCCCAGAGCAGTTTCACGGCAATCAGCATCTGCGAGAAATTCACAGACCGAAAAAATGTCTGGTAGGCAGGCTGTGTAAATACGAGACGTAGTTGGGTCTCGTCGTATTGGATCATCGGATACTCGCTGATTTCCTCAATCTCGTCATCTCTCATCCCCGATAGGATAAAACGTTCTCCTGCGAACACACCTTCCGGAACGATGACGCCCTCTCGAAGCAAGCGGGCATTCGCTTCGGCACCGCCCATCGAGTCAGGGATGACGTGAGTCACACCCAGCGCTGCGAGGGCTCTGGCAGAGGGGCGATCATCTTCGCGTTCTTGGTTGAAGCCGCTCGTTTCGCCGACTCCCTGATATTTCCAATCACTGGAAGCGCAATCGTCACGGTGATTCTAATCGTCACGATCACAAGTAATCCTTCGACCAGAGCAAGCCCTCGAATGAATTAAGGTTTGGAAACCATGCTTGAAGAAATTTCTATAATTATTAGAATTAAATTGATATTTTTGAAAAATTAACTATTTTTTCAGTGCTCGAATAATGAAGGGACCTGTCGATTATACTTTTTCAAGATCTTTTCCCAAACCTATCTTGTGATCGTTTTCCGACAGCTTCGTGGCGTTGCTCTTGTGGCTGGATTTTTATTCTCTTCGACCGCCGTCGGAGGCAGAGATTTATCGACCCGTATTCGGTTCACAACGCTCTCTGAAGCGACATCACCCTCCCTGCATTCAAATTTCGTTCGAGATATCGTTCAGGACATTTCTGGGTATGTCTGGATTGCAACCGATCAGGGTCTCGACCGATTCGATGGGTGGGAGTCGGTTCACTTTCAGAAAGATCAGGGTTCCAGTAGAGCCCTCAGCAGCAATCACCTCACTGCTGTCGCCGCGAATCTACGATCCGTCGGACCTGTCTGGATCGGAACCTCTGACTCGGGCATCATCCGCCTCGACCCTCGAACCGGAGAGATCGAAAATGTTTCAAAGGAGTCCCCTTTTGGCGAAAAGCTTCTCAGCAATCATATTGTCGGCCTGGCGATTTCAGAGGAAAAATTCGTCTGGATCGCAACCGATCAGGGTTTGAATATCCTCGATCTTTCCACTGGGAAGATCATTGTCGCGAGCGGACCGCTCGGTTCTCAATCCATCTCCTTCGTAACCTGTTTTCGCAACTCGGAAGTTTGGGTCGGCACGCAAAGCGGTGAGCTACACAGGTGGAACATTTCAGAATCTAAATTTGACCGAATCTGGCAGACCTCGGTTCCGATCACTGCGGTTGCCAGAGATGCAGACAACAGGATCTGGATTGCGACTGCGGGAAAAGGGCTCTACTCCCTCTCTGCTGATCCGAATTCAGAACCACAAGCGTCGAATCTTGAGGCCAAGTATGTCACGGCTCTCTTTGTTGACTCCAGGTTTGACCTTTGGATCGGAACGCTTGACGGACTCGCTCAATTCAATCGCCTCGACTCTACATTCAGTTGGTTTCAGCACAGCCCGAGACAAAGAGATAGTCTCACTGACAATCAGATCGCAACGATCTACGAAGACCGATCGAATATTCTCTGGATTGGAACCGCCGGAGGAGGAACCAGCCGCTTTAGTCTCGATCGTCAGTGGTTTTCACATGTTCGCCACGGTGGCAGCGAATTCCAATCGCTACCAGACAAGACAGTGAGGTCAATCACCACCGGGAAAGAAGACCGCCTACTCATTGGTACGGACCGAGGTCTCGCGATCTGGAACACTGAGGATTCCGCATTTGATACCCCGCCTGTGATTCCCGCCATCATAGACGAGAGTATCACCGGTGTGCTTGAGGAAGAAGATGGTACGCTTTGGATGTCGATGCGAGGCAATGGAGTGATTCGCTACTCGCCTGATGGCAGTATCACACACTTCACACACAATCCGGACGATCCATCTTCACTCGCACACGATAACTGCAATCTACTCTTTCAAGATTCCTCCGGAAACATTTTCATCGGAACGAATGGGAGCGGCCTGCTTATGTTCACTCCAGAGGAGAATTCATTTCATTCGATTCCTTCCAATACGAATCAAACGAACGAATCAATCTTCGATATTGAAGAAGATGAAGCTGGCAGGATCTGGGTTGCAACGGGTTCGCAAATTCAGATCCTTCTTCCGGGAGCAGGAAAAACGGAATGTTTTGACCAGATCTTTCCCGAATCTGCGCCACTCGCTTCTTCCCGAGTGCAGACTGTTCTCGCCGACTCCAACGATGTTATCTGGATCGGTCACTCCGACTCCGGTCTTGATCGGTTCAACACCGCCACAGGAGAAGTCACCCACTTCAACTCAGCCTTGCATGGGCTTTCTGATGATACCGTACAATCGATCGTAAAGGACAATAGTGGCTTCGTCTGGGTCGCCACGCGCAAGGGGGTCGCCCGCCTCAATGCCCTTCAGAACGAATTTCGCGTCTTCAAGGTCGAAGATGGCCTCCAGGAAGATGGTTTCCTTCGGGGAGCGGCGACGAGAGGTGATGATGGTAGTCTCTACTTCGGTGGCCATGACGGATTCAACATTGTGAATCCTCGCGACCTTCCCGCTGCAGAGCGCGCTCCCAGTCCGATTCTAACCAGTCTCGACCATTTCGGAGAGAAAGTAATCCCAGGTCCTCAAAGCATCCTCAAAAAGGAAATCGCAGCGACTGATGAAATTTGTTTTCCTTTCGATAAGCGTCTTCACTTCGAGATCGGCTTCGGCAATCTGGATTATCACTCTCCCAATCGTGGATACTTTCGCTATCGGCTTGCGCCTCATGATCTCGACTGGAAAACCTCCGATAATTCGCGGAAAGCGGTCTACTCAGGACTTTCTCACGGTGACTATTGTTTCGAAGTCCAAAGCTCCTCAGATGGAAGAAACTGGCCCAATATTTCTGCAAAGATAAAGGTCAGGATCACCCCTCCATGGTGGATGTCCTGGTGGTTTCGTATCCTAGCAGCCGGAGTCACCCTTTCCGCTACGGTGTTCTCAACCAAATGGATTATTCATTCCCGCGTCCGCCTCCTTCGCCGCCGCGAACAGAGGCTGACGGCTCAACGAGATCGCGCAGAAGCGGAACTGGCACGGCAGTTGCAAAATCGGATGCTGATCGAACGGACGACAACGGAGCTACACAACGAGCTATCGGAAGATCAAATTCTCAATGATCCTCTCGAAGGCATCACGCAGCAGTTTGGCGCTACTCACTGCCTCGTCCATCGAGTTTGTTCAGCGGAAGACGGTGATCAAATCCGACTCAAACAGATCGGCTTCTACGCTGCCCCCCCCATCATCAGTAGAACGGAGATCCCACTACTTCAGATCGATCAGCCATTCGTTCAAAAAATTCTTCAGTCGTCGCAGGTGTTCTCCTCGCAGGACGTGTATGAGCTTCCCTCCTCGCTTCGCGAATTTTTCGGTGATAACGAAAAGATTTCATTCCTTTCCTCAAAGACAACTTTCCTCGACTCCGCCAACGGACTCGTCACGCTTTTCCGAATCGGTTCTGCTGAGCTGTGGAATGACGACGATGTGAAGCTGCTCGAGGCTCTGACCGGTCAATTTGGAATTGCTATCGCCCAGCTCGGCACCGCGGCAACAGAGAAGAATTACCGAAAGCATTTGCAGGAAGCTCGTCACGATGCCGAGGTCGCGAACCGAGCGAAGAGTGATTTCCTCGCCAAAATGACTCATGAGCTACGAACTCCTCTCAACGCGGTTATCGGATTCTCTGAGATCCTCGGCGAAGACAGGACCTTGAACTCTCGTCAACGCGAGACTCTGGACATCATCAATAACAGCGGTGAGCACCTGCTCGACGTCATCAACGAAATTCTCGACCTCTCGAAAATCGAAGCAGGCAAAGTGGAGAAGAATGGTGAGAACTTCTCCTTTGTTCCCATGCTTCGGTCGGTCTACGAAATGCTTGCGATGAAAGCTGATTCGAAACGAATCAGATTCCATTTTACCGCACATTCCGAGATGCCTGGCGAGATTCTTACAGACCGAAGTAAACTCCGACAGATTCTCATTAACCTGATCGGAAACGCGATCAAGTTTACTGCTCAAGGCACGGTCAGCCTTTCTGTGAAGGCGGTCCCTCTTACGTCCCCAGAGGAAGTGGATCAGCGGATGCGCCGGAAGACTCGCATCGAATTTGAGGTCAGGGATACGGGCCGAGGAATCACACAGGAGGAGATCCCCAAGCTCTTCGAGCGCTACTCACAAACCGAGAGTGGTCGACGCACCTCGGAAGGAACTGGACTGGGCCTTCCTATTGCGAAGAGCTTCATCGAACTGCTCGGAGGAGAAGTTGTCGTCGAATCAGAATTTGGTGAGGGCACCGTATTCCGATTCTATATCGAATGCGATGAACTGGCTGTGGCACCCCCCTCCGAACGTCAGCTCAGCACAGCCCTCGACGAGACAATGGCCCAGAAGATCATTGGGTTCGAGGCTCCTTCCGAAAATCAGGAAGTCCGGATTCTTATCGCGGAAGACCAACCAACAAATCGACTTCTTCTGAAGAAGATTCTCGGAAAAGCAGGATTCGCTCTCGCGGAAGCCGAGAACGGACAGGAAGCTGTCGAAATTTGGAACAAGTGGAAACCACACCTGATTCTTATGGACGAGGACATGCCTCTGAAGAAGGGTAACGAAGCAACTCGCGAGATCATGTCACTCGTAGAAGAAGGCGACGAATCGCCAGTCATCGTCTCACTGACAGCATATGCTCTCGAGCAAGCTCGCATACAGGCCCTTGAAGCAGGCTGCTCTGACTACGTTGCGAAACCATTCCGATCTCATGAGCTTTTCTCCGTGATCTCGAAACATCTGGGAATCGACTACGTCTTTAACGACGCAGCCTGAACTGCCTCTATGATTCAGGCAGGATAGGCACGATCATCCGGCTGGCTCAGCTCATACTGACCGGCCACTTTTTCGGCAATACAGGGACCACTCGCCTCGGCCCATTCTGCAAAATGATCACTGGCCTTGTGAGCGAGAAACGCTTCCCGGTCGGTGTAGACCTCGTAGATCGCAAATTTTGAAGGATCGTCAATATGACGGGACCACTCCCACTTGAGACAGGAAGCTTCGTGTCGAGAGTGATTTCCGTTGGCCTCTAGAGCGGCAATAAGATCCTCTTCCCTCCCTGATTCGGCTACGATGGTAACGACAACTGCAAACATGATGCCGGGACATACGCCGCACCGCCAAAACTTGCAAGCCTCGGTCGAGCTTCCTTAGAAAAGCCAACTCACGACAACACAGAGCTTCTCTTCCCCTGTCGGATCAGATAGAGGATTCCGAAAACAATTCCAAGAAGCCCACCAAGATAGCTGGCGTTGTGAATGTATCCGACAGTCATAAAATCTGCCTCGTTTCGAACACCGAGCGACTCCATCCACTCGATCCAACCTGCGGCATATCCGGTCTGCTTTCGCCATTGCCCCCAGAGCCACCCACAACATCCAACCAGCGCGGAGATCGCAAAAACAATCGTAAAGGCATTCCGCACTTGGGAAAACGGTGCCACACAACCTGCCCGCGCCACGGAAACACGGGACAAGGCCCAAGCAGTGAACAACCCCATCCACCAAGTCGCTAAAAACCCGATACGACTCACAAAATTCAGCTCCGAACCATTCGCGGGACGGGCATAGTGAAACTGATCAAATTTATTTTGAGTGAAATACTCTTCCGAGATTCGAAACGTGACCTGATCGTGAAGAACTCCGTAGAGCCCTCCGAAAAGAGCTCCTGAGAGTGTGACGACAAGGACCTTCCCCAGCTCTTTTCGAGGAAGCGTGGGGTAGAGGAAATCCCTCCCTCTCATGTCATCGGATGGAAGCTCCTAGAATCCCATTCCAGGAGGCAATCCCATTCCAGCAGTCAGTTTTCCCATTTCAGCCTGGCTGCATTCCTTTGCATCCTCGATCGCCTTTTTGACCCCACTGAGGATGAGGTCTTCGAGCATCTCTACATCGTCAGGGTCGACCACGGAAGGATCGATCCGAATCGAGGAAACTTCACCGTTTCCATTAGCCACGACGGAGACTTTTCCGCCGCCGACGCTGGCTTCGAATTCCTTCTCGGCAAGTTCGGCCTGCATTTCGCCCATCTTCTTTTGCATCTGCTGGGCTTGCTTCATCATTTTAGCAATATTCATAATTTTCTTCGATTTAGGATTTAATCACACGGGCCTCAAAAACAGAAAGTGCCTCTTTGATCAAAGGGTCATCTTGGAAGGATTCTTCGGCAGGAGCTCCCTCCGCGGGGGCCACCTTGACAGGCTCCGCAGGATCAGATTCGGTTTCGGTTACAGAATCTGTCACGGTCACTTCAAGAGCGGGTTCCGGCTCATCTTCCTCCATCTCGAGAGGTTCGAGTTCGTCGCGGACTTCGACACCCAATCGAATGGGCCCACCGGCGAGCTTACTGAGCTCTTCTGCCATTTCGCCTTCATAACGCGAGAGGGACTCTCGGAAAAATCTCTGCTCCGAAGCAAATCCGATCACGAAGGCTTCACCTTCATGGGAAACAAACTGGGCCGCATTGAGCCACATTTCGAAAAGGGGCTTCTGCTCAATCAACGAAGTTCGGCCTGCTTCCCAGAGCGCCAGACCGGAGAACGGCCCCATCGGTGGCTCGGGAGCCGCTTCTACCGGAGGAATCTCTTCCTCTTCTTCTGGTTCATCTGCCTTATCAGTGACCGGGGCAGTGGTCGCTTCAGGAGTCACGCTGACCTCTTCGACTGGCTCGAACCCCGGAGTTTCAGGGACAACGTCTTCCATTGTATCTGGCAGGGTCAGCTCCACTTTCTGCTTCGCCTCAGGTGGAGCGGCCTGCGCTCTTGGAGTTGAAACCGGTTGAGTGGGAGTGGGCGCCGGAAGCTGATCCGCAGCTGAAGCAGCCCCTGTCACGAGAGAGATGACGTCATCGATCGAGGCTTCACTAAGAGCCTGGATCGCCTTGATCACACCGATTTCGAAGTGCAGACGCTTGTTGGGAGCCCACTTCATCCGGCCATCGGTCTCCGCAAGGAGGTCGATCACTCGGAGCAATCTCTGCACATCGACAGAAGCAGCCTGCTCCCGAATCAGTTCGAGGATATCGGTCGGCATCTCGCCCGTTTCGGCCTCGGGATCGACTTTCAGAACCAAGATATTCCTGAAATGGCCAATAAGATCACTGAGCAATTTCGAGAGATCCTTTCCGGCTTCGGAATGTCCGTAGATTTTTTCGAGCGCTTCCCCGTTCTTCTGACTCAAAATCTCTCCAGCGAGACCCGAAATAGACTCCGCCGAGTTGAATCCAAAGATCTCGAGGACGTTGGATTCGTCAATCGATTCTCCACAGAAAGCGACGAGCTGGTCGAACATGGACTGCGCATCACGCATTCCGCCTTCCGCCCCCTTGGCGATCGCAAATGCGGCGGCTTCACTGAGATTGATGCTTTCTTCTTTCGCGATGAACAGAAGATGCGAAGCAATCACATCGGTCGGAATCCTGCGAAGGTCAAACCGCTGGCAGCGACTGATAATCGTGGGAAGAATCTTCTGCGGCTCTGTCGTCGCAAAGATAAATTTTACATGAGCTGGTGGCTCCTCGAGTGTTTTCAACAGGGCATTAAACGCCGCCGTCGTGAGCATGTGAACCTCATCGATGTAGTAAATCTTAAATTGTCCGGAGCTCGGCGCAAACTTCACTGTATCCCGCAGCTCTCGGACCTGTTCGACCCCGTTGTTGGATGCCCCATCGATTTCAAGGACATCGAGGCTGTTTCCCTCGGCAATTTCCTGACAGATGGGATCATCGGGATCGAAAGTCGCACTAGGACCGCCAGGACAATTCAACGCTTTCGCGAGAATTCTCGCCGTTGAAGTCTTCCCGGTACCTCGTGGGCCCACGAAAAGATACGCATGGGCAAGGCGATCCTTCTTGATCGCATTGCGTAATGTCTGGACGACATGATCCTGCCCCAGGACGTCTTCAAAGGTCCGGGGACGATACTTTCTTGCAAAAACCTGATAGCTGTCGCTCACACCGTCACTGTAGGGAAGAATCGGCGAAGGAAAATGAAGAATCAGAAAAATTTGCGTTCACCCGCAAATCCAGAAATCAGCAGATCTCTCATTATCCTTGCTTTTCCTTGTGTTTTTTGAAGCGACGTAGTGCTTCCTCCCGCTCGGTTTTATGATCCACGATAGGGAGAATGTAGTCAGCGGCGAGCGGACGATGGTCTTCGGGAGGCTTCGTGAACCGTTTCGGGTCGATTTTCTCGAGTTCGGGGATCCAACGCTTCACATAGGTTCCGTTCCGATCGAATCGCTCGGTCTGGGTCCATGGGTTCTGAATACGAAAGTAGGGAGCCGCGTCCGCACCAGTTCCCGCGGACCATTGCCACCCCCCGTTATTGTTCGCGATTTCACCATCGAGAAGATACTGCATAAAATGAGATTCGCCCTCCCGCCAATGCAGATGGAGATCCTTGGTCAGGAACATCGCAGTGATCATGCGAACTCGGTTGTGCATGTAGCCGGTCTCCCGAAGTTGCCGCATTCCCGCATCGACGATGGGAAATCCGGTTTGACCAGATTTCCATTTCTCAAATCGGTCCTCCTTCCCAGGATCGTCCCAGGACAGCCCTCGCCAATCAGGATTGAAGTCTGTTTCAATCACCTCGGGAAAATGATGCAGGATTGCGATAAAGAACTCACGCCATCCAAGTTGCTTCTGAAACGTGTGGATCGAATTCCTTGTCGATTCCGATCGACTCTGATTCCTCGCTTTCTCGGCCTCGTGAAAAACTTCCCGAACCGAGAGCGTACCATATCGCAGATCTGCTCCCAAGTGCGAAGTGGCGTCGGCAGCAGGATCGTTTCGCATGTCGGCATACTCCCCCACAACCCCGTCAATCGCCTGACGAAGTCGTTTCCTCGCCGCCTTTTCTCCCGGTTCCCGAATGAGTTCCCCCTCGAACTTCAGTCCCCAGTTTTCCACAGTCGGGACACTGCCTTTACGAATCGTCGCAGGAGTCTGAATCGTTCGTACTGTCGGCTGAGAATCGGGCTTCTCTTGATCAAACCAAGTTCGAGAATACGGCGTGTAAACTTTGTATGGGTTACCGGAACCGGTCAAAACTGTATCGCCTTCATGGAGCACGATGTCCTGGAAGTCGCAGTATTCGATTCCTTTGGAGCGGCAGAGTTCCTTCAACTTCTTTTCGACCTCTTTGCCGTGGGGGTCAGGGTCCCGGTTCAAATACACCGCCTCGGCCTCGCTTTCATCAATGAGTCGCTCCAATTCCTCGACCGCGTTGCCACGCCGAAATATGAGCCGACCTCCGGCGTGGTCAACATTCCTGGAAAGGGAGTCGAGACACCCACAAAGAAAGGCCTGACGGGCTGGCCCTGTCCAGTGGTGATCCCCGTTCCAGTCGCTGGAAATATAAACGGGGAGAACCGTTTCCGAATCCCGGGTTGCATGGGAAAGAGCGGTGTTGTCGGAAAGACGAAGATCTCGCCGGAACCAGTGAATGACGTTTTTAAAGCGGGCCATAATACTACGTGGAGGCTACGGATCCGACCCGAAATCGGACGACTATTCACTGAGTTTGATCATGGCTTGCCTGCTTCTGCCCAAGCTTGCTCGAGAAGATCATCGAATAGTTTTTGCTTCATCGTCTGCCAGTCTGCCTCTGCCATTCTCCGATAGATATGAGACCGACTTTCCTGCCCGCGTCTCACCGCTCCCTGACTCAGAATCTCAGTCTTTCTTCGAATGCCCTGAATCGCTAACTTTCGCTGTGCAGAAGATATAGTGTCAAGCTTGAGGAGCTCAAGCAAGCCGACGACGCGATGCCGGTCCATCGCCGGAGTGATCCGTGAAAGCTGATCCAATCCGTCACCGTCCTTACTGACGAGAAACTCCCCTGGTATCTTTCCAACTTGCTCCAGCAAAGTAATTCTCAACCAGAGTTCATAGTCCTCGCAAACCCGAAAACGAGGGTCGAATCCACCAACTTCGGCCCAGAGAGAGCGATGCAAACAAACACAGGAAGGCCCGATACTGCACCGCTCGACCGAGTCGGCAAACAAATCACCCTCTCGGGGCTCCCAATGGGATGGCTTCTTAACTGCTTTTCCACCCCGCACCCATTTCTCTTTCACTTGGGAAATCCGAAATTCAGGATGATCACTATGCCACGCCCACTGTTTCTCCAACTTCTCCGACTCCCACCAATCATCGGAATCGAGAAACGTGATCCAAGGCGAAATCGTCGCTGCTGCCCCCGCGTTGCGAGCCGATCCGGGACCAGCATTTCGCTCCTGAGTCAGCCATCGCACACTGGCCGACTCCACCTCTTTACGGATCTCAGATAGATCATTGGTCGAGGCATCATCGACAATCACAACTTCCGCAGGATGAAGAGTCTGCTCCAAAACCGAGGCCAACGCCCTGCGGAGACGTTCTTTCCGCTGAAAATTCGGGATTATAACTGCAATCTCGGCCTCGGCCATGATACTTATTACTTGAAGGGGCGAAGTATTCATTCTCCTTCTTCTCTGGACAAGCAATCCCCAAATGAGTTCTCCCCCGCCCGATTCGCCTGATCCCGATCCCGATTCCGATTCCGATTCCGATTCCGATTCCGATCCCGATCCCGATTCCGATTCCGATTCCGATTCCGATTCCGATTCCGATTCCGATTCCGATTCCGATTCCGATTCTCCCGAAGAGGAAATACTGCCCAACCCGGACATTCAAGACGGGGACGGGTCATCGACCTATCGGTCCGATTTTGATCTCGAAATTGCTCAAAAGCGAAAGGATGCTCAGCTTAGTCACCCTCTTGAGTCCTATTCATCGAAACCGCCGAAAGGAGCACGTCCACACAAGCGAAATCGCCTCCTCACCGTCACAACAATCGGATTGGTCGGTCTTCTCGCTCTCTTTCTCGCAATGGTGTGGGCTGGCCCGGGGCGTTTCGTGCATCGAGGCTACGAGATCGTTCGACTCACAGAATCACCCTCCGTTGTTTCCGAGACTCCCTCGGTTCCGACCTGTTATATTGGAAGAAAGATCGATCTTCGTATTCCAAAGTGCGGTCAGCCTATCGCGGTTATCGGAAGAGAGATTCGCGTCTCAGGAGATTATCTGCGCGAGATCAGCTTCTCTGCACTTCGCGTTACAGTGGCCAAGTCGGCTGGATTCGCCCGCGACTACGAAATCTATACGGGTGAATTCCGCGACTACGGTGCTACGTTGCTAGGAGATCGTCGAGGATTTGTAATCCGGGACAAAAGTCCCCAAAAAGCTACCCCTACCCCCTAATTTTCAATGGTTGAAGTCAAAGCTGTTTACGAAGGCACCCTGCGCTGCTCCGCAACTCACGGTCCGTCTGAATCTGTCGTCGAAACCGATGCTCCTGTCGACAATCACGGAAGAGGTGAGCGCTACTCTCCCACAGATCTCGTCGCTACCGCACTCGGCACCTGCATGATGACCATCATGGGAATCTATGCCGAGAGACACGATATCGATCTCACAGGAACCCGTGTCACCGTGCAGAAGCATATGACGCCAGAACCTCCCCGCAGTATCTCACGTCTGACCACTGAGGTTACAGTCCCTCTTCCCGAAGACCACCCTCACCGAAAGGCGATCGAGCGAGCTGCCGTAGGGTGCCCAGTCCATCGAAGTCTTCACGACGATATTGAAAAGCCAGTGGTCTTTTTGTGGACGGGTTCATAGTTGAACCTAGCACACGGTGGTGCTTTGAAAGACGGCAACCGAGGCACTGTTGAGGTGAGTGATGACGCTCACGAGGGGCAGATAGCACCCCAGCAAGACAACGAACGCCCCAAGAAAAAGAAACAGGCTTGCGAACACGCTGACCAGCAAAACTGGGCCGGTCTTTTTCAGAAAGAGAACCCCTGACACTCCGCCCAGAGCGACGAGAGTAAATACCACCGTTAGGGTCATTCGATTCGAAAGAACTAGTTGGGTCATCCCGGGGAGCGGAGCCCCTCCCAGCATCTCTTCAAACATCACCTCAAATCTCGCAGAGGAGGAATTGGCACCCAATGCGAAAATGCCGAGGCAGACAATGAGGGAAACGGATAGCACGCGAAATGCGGTCCTCCAGGGATTAGTTGCTGGAGTTGAAGGGGCCATTTGAAAAGAAGGTGCCAGGAAAGCAATTCACCCTGGGCTGAATCAGGATTCTGACTCGCGTCGGGTCGAACGACAAAACTCTATCCAAGCTGCCGTCGCTTCCCAAGTCCAATTCCTGGGAATTCTCCACTTCCTCTGGAAAGCCCAATCGGCTCTCCACATTCAACACTTTACTCTTTCCATCGTCGCCCTCCTTTCGATACCCTCACTAGTATGAAGATCCCTTTTATCTCACTCCTACTTCTCGCAGCAGCTTCATCCTGGTTACGGGGCCAGGATGCCGAAGACTTCAATCCGATCGGTCGTGATTTACCAACCGAGCAGATGCAATTGCAACTTCGAATCCAGGTCGAGTGGATAGAACTTTCTCACGAAGACCTGACAACCTTGCTTGAGGAAGATGAGGGAATGAGGCGCAGTGAGCGATTGTCCGGCAATGCTGGCCCACTCCGCGATTCGATCAAAAGTCTCATCGATAAAAATGACGCTCGTATTCTGGAAACAGCGATCGTGATCGCCCGAAGCGGCCAACGAGCTAAAGTCGAATCCATCACAGAGTTTATCTATCCAACCGAGTACGATCCCCCGACCGCCATCGTGTCTTCGAATTCAAAAGAACAAAGCGTCAGCATTGCACCACAGGCTACCGCCTTCGAAACCCGCAATCTGGGGGTCACTCTCGAAGTTGATCCAGTAATCGGAGCGGATGACCAGACCATTGATCTGAACCTCGCTCCTGAAATTGTCTACCTCGTCGATCAAGAGAACTACGGGTCGTTTGAATCCGATGATAGCACCGTGGAAGTTGTCATGCCGACCTTCTACACCATGAGAACAACCACCCAAATTGCCTTGATGGACGGAGAATACGCCTTTATCGGGGCCCACAGCCCCTTCAACGAGAAGACGATGAGAACGGACCCGGAGCATAAAGTAATGCTCTTTGTGAAAGCAGATATCGTCTATGTGGGGCTCAGCCTCCCCGAAGAAGTGGAGGAAGAATGAGAGCAATTCAGTCGAAACTGCACACGTTAGCAGCAGCGCTGACTCTCCTGATTCCTGGGCTGGGTCAGAGCCTCGATTCCACCCTTCCATCACTGACGATCAAAAAAGGGACTGCGGCCCAACGGCTCGAGATCCGAGATTTGAATGTTGAAGTTGAGTGTATCGGGCATCTCGCCGAGATCACCTTTGATATCAATTACTATAACGGTTCGAATAGAAACCAGGAAGGTGAGTTCAATCTGAAGCTTCCAGTAGGCTCGAAGGTTTCCGCCTACTTTCTCGAAGTGAATGACAAGCTGCGCGCTGCTACTTCGGTAGAATCCGAAAAAGCGCTCAATGCCTATGAGACTATCAAACGAAGAGGTGTCGATCCCGGTATCGTCGAGAAAATCGGCGAGACGTCTTATCGCACACGGATATTCCCCATTCTTCCCAAGTCAACCAAGCGCGTTCGGATTTCCTATACCCAGCGACTTCCAGAGTCAGGCCAGTTCCCCCTGACCATCCAGCACGACAGCGAAGTCGAATCTTTTCGAATCGACGTGAGAGGAACGAGGCGGATCAAGGTTGGCGACGATAACGTGGACGACGCTCCTGAAAGCCCGCTCAACTTCTCCATCACCGGCGAGCAAACGAAGCCAGACTACACACTACTCCTTCAGTCAGAACGCTCTCCCTTTCCCAGCTACAGAGCGTTTCATGACGAGCACAATCGGGTTCATTTTCTCGTTCAGGGAGATATCCCTGACCAGGCGCCTTCCAAACCTCTTTCGTGGCCCAGCCTTCGCCTGATCTGGGATGCGTCTCGGTCCAGATCCATCGATGACAAGGATGCCGAATTGAAAGCCCTTCGTGATCTTTGGAAAACCCTCGGCTCCGTTGAAGTTTCCCTGCAGATTCTGCAAAAAACCCTATTCGAGCCAGAATTATTCTCGATCAAGAAAGGGAACGCTTCCGATCTTGAAGAGGCGATTCGGAATATTTCCTATGACGGAGTAGCCGATTTCTCAGTTGTCTCTCCCTCTCCAGTGCCCACCCTCCTCATCAGTGACGGACAAGTTGCCAGCCCGGTCTTCCGTCCTGAGGAAACATCCCGCCCCAATCAATTCCTTCTCTCCCTGCCAAACACGTCTCCCGACTCCACCTTGACTGGTTCCGGATTCAAAATCGTGAAGCTAGGCGAAAAGAACTGGGTGCGGGGACTCCTCACACCTCCTCGTGTTTATCAAATCAACGAGCTATCTGACGATGATTGGACCGTGACGGAGCAGGAGGATCGCTTCTTTCTCACTGGTCGATACGACAAGGAACGCATCGACGACCTCACTATCAAAATCGCAGGATCCCCTTCCATCGCGATTCGAGAAACTAGCGAAGCAGAAGAATGGAACCTGCTACGCCGGTTTCATTCTCTGCAGAAACTGGAGGACCTCGAGAAGCAGGGACTAAAAGAGAAGATTGTCCATCACGCCAAGCGAGAAAGACTCGCAAGCGACTTCACCTCCCTCATTGTCCTAGAAGAGTTTCGTGACCATATCACTTTCGAGATTCCGCCTCCCGAAAAAGACCTTCTCAAAAAATACAAAATTGAGCTCCGCCAGAAAAAGAAATACTCCTTATCCCGAGCCCGAAGAGCATGGGACACGAAACGCAGCAACCACGCCGAAAGTGATATCTGGATCGACTACCAACTCCAAGCTGAACTCGATACCGTTTCCATCTGGCTCAACTCTTCCAAAAAACTCTTCCCGAAAGAAAAACGGAATCAACGCGAGATCAAGCCCTACGAGAAGTGGGTGGATCAATCACGCGAAGTGCTGGATCGCAAGGAAGACCTGAAAACAGGAAAAGACATCGCAGCATGGATGAAGGGTCTCAACCAGCAGGTCGACGCGTTGGAGAAACTCCGAACCCTTCCTGCGATCCCTCACGGAGAGAATGCGATTCATGTTTCAGTTCGTGGCTTCGTGAAGAATCGAGGAATCCTCTCGGAGGAAGGGCAACTCTCTCTCAACAAGGCGATTCGAGAAATGGGAGGAACCAATCACTACGGATCGCTGCGACGAGTTTTTCTCTACCGCAATGCAAGCCGCACCGGCTACAACATGAAGAATCCGGAATTTGTCCCTGTAACGCTGCAGTGGGGCGATATGGTTGTTGTCGAATCTGAACCCGTTCCTAATTATCCGTATGCGGATGGTTTCGCGGTTGATGCTTTCGCTGATCCTTTCATGGCGGCACCTGCTGGGGGTAACAGTTCGACACCCGCCGTATTTGAGGAAAACGGAATTGCAAGAGCCTCTCAGGGCTCGAGATCGACGCCGGCCGCCGGTGCCGACCCTTTCGGAGGGGGGACCGGAAGAAACTCAACCGGAAGCAATGACGATCGGCCTGTCCCTACCGTCGCAACAACACTGAATGTCGCCTTGCCACGCGGGCTGGATGAAGAAGTCATCGCAACCTTCCAATCGTCAGAGGATCTCGAGGAAACCTATCAAACCTGGCTGGAAAAAACGTCCTCCAGAGCATCACTCACAACGATCGTAGAAGTCGCTCGCGTCCTGTTTCAGGGCAATGAAACGGAATTGGGAAAGCAGTGCCTCCTGAATCTGATCGAGCTGCAAGACAACCCGATCGAAGCGACGCGCAGCCTCGCTTTCTGGTTCTGTGAATTTGGTTTCGAAAGAGAGGCGACATTCTTTCTCACGTCACTCCTCGAAAGTCCGCTGGATACTGCAACGCGAGAGTTGCTTCACCATGATCTGGGGAGAATCTCAAGTTCGGCTGGCTCTTTTCAGTCCTCTATCAAAGAGGGAATCAAAGAAAAGCGAGCCGCGCTGGTCATGAATTCGCTGGTCGATCTATTCCGCCTTGGTGGAATCGATCCAACAGGACAATTCGAGCAAGACCCCATGAACTCCGATCTCCGCATTGTGATCTCGACCGCAGGTGGCAATTTGATTCCCGAAGTGGAGGAACCCGCCGAAGCTACCAAGTGGCGAGATTGGGGAGTTACCTCAACCCGCAGCGACCGTGTCTCCGAACTCCTCATCCGCCGTGCCTGGCCTGGGGTTCATCAGGTCAGCGGCAGAAGCTGGGAGAAGGAGGATGCTCTCATCACCGCGAGAATAGAGATCTACACCAACTGGGGAAGAGATTCCCAGAAGGTGATCAAAAAAACCCTCTGGGTCGAGGATCGAGGCGTGACTCTCGGTGAAATCGATTTCACCTGGGAGTAGTTGCGTTCAAACGATCAAGCAATCACATCCGGGATCGGATCGGCTCCTTCGACTCCGACGAGCTTGTGATCGAGACCTCCGAAGAAGTAGCTGAGCTCATTCGGATCAAGCCCCATCAACTGCAAAATCGTCGCGTGGAGGTTACGAACGTGATAGCGGTTCTCGACTGCGGCAGCTCCGAGTTCGTCGGTCTGCCCAACCGAAACACCACCCTTGATGCCACCTCCGGCCATCCACATAGTAAAGCCATAGCTGTTGTGATCACGGCCGGTTCCTTTCGCGTATTCAGCCGTCGGCTGACGACCGAACTCCCCGCCCCAGACGACGAGCGTGTCTTCGAGCATTCCACGACGCTTGAGATCCTTGAGAAGTCCCGCAATTGGTTTATCGGTTGCACCAGCGTGCAGATTGTGATTGTTCTCCAGATCACCGTGAGCATCCCAGTTGTGATCATTGTGAGCCCCACCGGAGTAGAGTTGGATGAAGCGAGTTCCCCGCTCGACGAGACGGCGAGCGAGAAGGCACTTTTTCCCAAACTCCTCGGTTTTACCTTCGTTGAGACCGTAGAGAGACTTGGTTTCTTCAGACTCGTCCTCGATATCGATCGCCTCTGGGGCAGTCGACTGCATTCGATAGGCTAGTTCGTAGCTGGCGATTCTCGCGGAGAGATTGGTATTGTCGTAGCGAGAAGAAAGATGATCGGTGTTAAGGTGATTCAAGGAATCAATCAGCATCCGCTGTTCCTCCTGCCCCATTCCATTGACGTTCTTCAGGTTGAGAATGGGATCACCTTGCGAACGGAATACCGTTCCCTGGTAACTCGCAGGCATGTATCCCGAAGTCCAGTTCTTCGCTCCAGAGATGGGTCCCCCGCTCTGGTCGAGCATGACCACATAACCCGGCAGGTTCTCGTTCACCGAACCGAGCCCGTAATTAACCCACGAGCCGAGAGAAGGATTTCCGCTGATCAGCGACCCACTGTTCATCATGAGGAGGGCCGAACCATGAATCGGTGAATCGGCTGTCATCGAATGAATGAAGGCCATGTCGTCGACACAGGTGCCCAGGTGAGGAAAGAGGTCAGAGATATACTTCCCGCACTTCCCGTATTGCTTGAACTTCCACTTCGGCTCGACGATACGACCTTGGTTTTTCTTTCCTCCGCGGCCAAAGGTTTTCACTTCGATCGTCTTTCCATCCATCCCATACATCGATGGCTTGTAATCGAAGGTATCGATATGACTGGGACCGCCATACATGAAGAGGAAGATCACGCTCTTTGCTTTCCCATTAATCATGGGAGGCTGAGGCGCCAGAGGATTCAATGAATTCGCAGCCTTCGCCTGCGAGAAAAATCCTTCCTGACCGAGCATTCCGGTCAAAGCGAGGGCGGGAAATCCACCGCCAACGGTATGGAGAAATTCGCGTCGGTTAAACTGACCGCAGAAGTTTGGAGTCTCTTTCTTCTTCATAACACTAGTCCAGGTATACAAATTCGTTCAGATTCAATGCCAGCAGAGCAATCCGGTCGAGAGCATCGTCGGGAGTCAGGCCTGCTTCAGTTTGAAAAGATTGATAGAGAGCTTCGAGGTGATCGAGCTCTTCCTCGGTCGCATCACGCTGGAACAACTGCGAAAGGCCGGCTGCGATTTGCCCTCGCACTTCCTCGGCTTGGCCTCGCATCTTGTCCGCGAAAACCGCCGCTTGATCGTTGACGAACTTCGAGTTCAGCATTGTCAGAGCCTGAGTCGGGACGGTCGTCGTAAAGCGAACTGCACAAGCCGTATCAGTATCCGCCTGATCAAAATCAGCGAGCATCTGGTGACGAAGACTACGCTTCACATGAACGTAAACAGATCGCCGATAGTGATCAGCCTCGTTCTTCGATATGGGCCATCCTGCTCCGGGACGAGATGCGGTCGCGAGGACTTCTGCAGGAAGCGGCGGATAGACCCATCGCCCTTTCGATTCAAGATTCAGGTTTCCTGACACCGACAGAATCGTGTCGCGCAACTCCTCGGCGGTAAGTCGTCGCATCGAGTATCTCCAGAAATTGTTGTTCTGCGGATCGGACGCGAGGTTCGCGCTTTCAGGTGCCGACGACATGCGGTAGGTCCGACTCGTCATGAGGAGACGATGCATTTCCTTCATGCTCCATCCTTTCTCTCGAAACTGATTCGCGAGCCAGTCGAGCAGTTCAGGGTGAGTTGGCTTTTCTCCGAGTTTACCGAAATCCGAAGTGCTGGGAACAATTCCTCGACCGAAATGATGTTGCCACATCCGATTGACCATGACGCGAGCAGTCAATGGATTCTCTTCATCGACAATCCACTCGGCGAGGGCAAGTCGACGCCCGGAACTGGCCCGCCCCTCTTGACTGACTACCTCCGCATCCACCGGAGCAGGCTGAGAATCATCACTCGCGAGAACCGCGGGGAGCCCGGGAGGAACTTCGTCTCCGAGTGCATGAGCACTGCCGCGCAGATGAATGTGCATCGGAGGCGGATTGGCATTCGCTTCAGTCACCACATTCAGTGGGACGCCCGGCTTGCGCTTTCTCCAATCGGCGATGGCAGCAATAGTTCGGCGGTATTCGCTCGCGAGCTTCTTATCCGCTTCTTCAGGAAGTTGTTTCTCCACTCGCTCACCTTGTTTCCCGGAGAGCAGTTTTTCGATACTTGTCTCGCTCGCCCCGCTTCGCAGCGCGAGATCGATATACTGTCCACCTGCGGTGTTCTGACAGTGCACAGCAATCGTGTTGCGCCCTGTCTGAATAGCATTCAAAGCTGACTTTGGCAGCACCACGGACTCGTAGTTTGTCGTGTATCCCCCCGCCTCATAGATCAGGTTCCCGTTGAGATAGACTTCCACTTTCTCATCGTGATAGATCTCCAAGGTCAAAGAATCAGGAATCGAAGTCAGGCCGAAAGTAGTCCGCGCCCAGATTTCATCCGAATCCCACTTCGTCAGGATCTTTGCATTGGGTGGATTGCTCCCGCCAAATCCTCCTGCTGATTTGAACCAGGACTTGTTACGGAAACCCACATCTTTCCAATCGGGCGTCGGCTTCGCAAATGTGTGCTCCCAATTTGCACCTCCCTCGGGAGCACTTCGGATGAAAGTGACTGCTTTGCTGCTCTTCTTACCGAGCATGCCACGTTCCTCAAGAATGGGCCGAAGTTGATCCGCCAAGGCGTCCCTTTGTTCTCCCAGTGCCTTCAGTTTCGTGTCCCTCTCTTTCTCAAACTTGGCTTTCTCTTCGTCCGTTGCCCAGGACACGATCGTTCCTTCAGTCCGGTAGTGCGTAACTCCGCCAAGAAGGGCCATGAACGAGTAATAGTCCTTCTGTGAAACAGGGTCAGCCTTGTGATCGTGACAGCGCGCGCAACCCAGTGTCGTTGCGAGAAAGGCCTCGCTCGTGACCTGCACATTGTCGGCGAGAACATCATAGACGTGCTGCTTTCGATCAGCCGGTTCATCGTCCCATTGCATGAGTCGATGATAGCCAGTCGCAACCATTGACTCCATCGTAGGCTTCTCGATCTCATCTCCGGCGATCTGCTCGATTACGAACTGATCATAGGGCTTATCGGAGTTGAAGGCGTCGATGACGTAGTCTCGATACTTCCAGATATGAGGCTTGGGATTGTCGCGCTCAAAGCCGTTGGACTCCGCGTATCGCACCACGTCGAGCCAGTGCCGTGCCCACTTCTCTCCATACTGAGGGCGTGCGAGGAGATTGTCGACGAGAGCAGAATAGGCACCCTCTGGATCGCTCTGAGAGGCGAGCACAAAGTTGTTCACTTCTTCCAATGTCGGAGGCAAACCGATCAGGTCGTAGAAAGCACGCCGGATGAGCACTTCGGGCGAGGCGAGTGGATTCGGAGTGAGCCCCCCACGATCGAGCTGACTCTTGATGAAGGCATCGACGCCATTATCGCCCCACTCTGGATCATCAACCTTCGGTGGTGCCGCCTTGGAAATTGGCCGATACGCCCACCACTCCCGATCTTCTTCACTGAGCGAAAACCCCCGACGTTCTAGTGCTTCACCCTTGATCTCGACAGCAGGATCATAGGGAGCTCCTCGATCGACCCACTCGGTCAGAATCGCAATCTTCTCTTCTGAGAGCTTTCCCTTGGGAGGCATCTGGTATTCTTCATCCTTGTAGCTGATCATCTCGAGGAGGACGCTTGCCTTCGGATTCTCCTCGTTGTAGCCAGGGCCAAAATGGCCACCACGAATCAAGCCTTCCCGGCTCGTAATTCGAAAATCACCCTTGAGGTGATCCCCCTCCCCGTGGCACTTGAAACAATTCTCTTTCAGAACAGGAAACACCTTCTCGTTGAAGAAAGCGAGATCGGCAGCCTCATCGGCTCGCATTGAAGCCCCCCCAGCGACAAGGAGAAAGGACAAAAAAAAGAAAAGGCAACAGGGTCGAGTCATTCAGTCAACAGGGTTGAGTCTCGGATAGTCCCCGTAGGATAGGGCATTCAAGGCTCTTGGAAATAACTTTAGATTCAATTTGGCCGCTTTCTTCACGATTGTGTCTGATTTTCAACCTTCGCTGGAACTTTCCGATCCGGTCTCATAGGAAAGACCTCGTAACCGCCATGACAGTATACCTCTATGAAGATGATAGATCGTCTCGAATCCTGAAGTCTCGAAGTCCGAAAGGGAGAGCCGGCTCCGGAATCCTCCATCGCAATAGACCAACAAGGGGCGGGTGCGATCCAGTTTCACGGTCGCGTCTTTGTCGAGTTTCCCACTTCCGTATTTCACGTTTACTGCCCCGGGGAGATGCCTCGAAACGAAACTCGCTTCGGGTCGAACATCCACCACCTGAAGATCATCCCGATCTTCAATCAGTTGAGCCGCTTCCTTGGCGCTGACATTGACCACCTCCACCACTTCCTCGGTTGAAGAAAAGAGTGTCCGATCCCAGACAAATTCGAAAATATGCCACCCCACAACGATCAGCAAAGAGCCGATCAGGAGACGTAGCAGCCATCGTATCATGGACCACGTTCGGCTCGGAGCAGGTTCTCTCAACCCGCGCTTTTCCGCTACGCAAAGTTTACTCGGTGTGAATGCACTCGGTGTGAGTTCAACCCTTCTCTTTTTCTTCCGACACAGGTGCCGTCCAATTTTTCTCGAGAAAAATTCCACTGGCATTGAGAATGAGATTCTCCGCGCTGGATCCCTCGGCCACTTGTCCCATGACGACGAGTTGATCGAGTTCACTGAGCCCTTCCATCTGATGAAGGCTCACGGCTACGGGACCGGAATCTCCATCGAGAATCTGAACCGTAATTCGTGATGCATTGATCATCTCCGGATCCGCACAACATGCGTCCCATGGAGTCTTGCAGCCATCTTCGGGAATCAAATCACAGGTGCGAAGACTGGTGTCGGCAAGAACAAAGGTGGCAAATCCTTCGGTAAAGGGCTTCATCGCACCACCAATCTTTCCTGTGACCGTCACTTCGTCACCTGGCTTTCCCGCCTTGCGAAGCTCGAGAACCGTTTGAGAGCCCTCTGGCTTTTCCGTGAGAATAACCGGGGCAATCTTTGGATGAGTAGCGACAGCCGCTTCATCCGATTCGGATGTTGCTGAGGTCGCTTTTTCCTCTGTTCCGCAAGCGGAGAGGAGAAAGACCGATGCGGCCAGAGGAAAAGCAAAACGCAAGCTGCGCAGAATAGGAGTTCGATACGAGTTCATAATAGATAGTAGGGTTTGGTGTGAAAAAAGTTAGGTGGCACGGAGGGACTTGGGCAATGAATTTCCAAGACACCGAACCGCAGGAGGCAAAGCCCCAATTGTTCCGAGGAGCAGTCCGGTTCCCAATCCGAGGAGGATCACAGGTACGGACAAAGTGAGCTGAAAGGTTCCCATGGAAAACGGCACTGAAATGCCCTCGAGAAGGAAAGTGGCGAGATACGCCGCAAGTAAAGTTCCGATCAAGGTCGAGAGCAGGCTCTCTTGGATGAGAGAAAGAAAAATTGCTCCCCGCGAAAATCCAACGGCCTGCAAAGTGGCGAGTTCACGAATCCGTGAGGAGAAGGATGCATAGAGCATGTTAAGCCCTCCGAAAACTGCGCCCACCGCAACGAGCCCAGCAGTGACCCAGGTCATCGCTCGAATCGGGCCGTAAAATTGCGCCAGCTTCTTGTAGTAGTCAGTCTCCCGAATCGCTACGAGTTCGAGATCGAGACGCTGTTTGGTAAAGAGGTCCACCTGGGAAAACAGATCCTCGCCCTCGAGACGAACAACGAGGCAGGAGAGTGACTCGCGCTGAACCAGTGTCATCAGCTCATTTCGGTTCAACCAGATTTCCGACTCCATCACCGTTCCCGGGGCCTCGAAGATCCCGGCTATACGAATCTCGGCGCCTTCGAAGACAATGGTTTTCCCGGGTATTAGTTCAGACTTTTCTACTCCAAGGGAATGCCAGCCAAGCTGACCTACGATCGCTTCTCCAGAAGTGGGGAAGCGCCCCTCGCTGATTCTGACTTCCCGGTGCACCTCGAAAGCAGAAGGAGTGATTCCACGAAACAGCGCCTGAGCCGCATTTTCGTCGCTTTCTTCGGCATCCTCTACTGATCCGATTTGAAGGTTCCCCATGTAGTGAACTTCCCCGGAGACGGCAAGCTCCCCAAGCCGGCTCTCGATCCCGCGAATTCCCGCTGCGGCCTGTTCCTCGCTTTGAATCATGACCTCGCTTCGTTCCACGCTCTCCTCCGATCCCGCACTGAGTAAAATCACGTTCTTCGGATCGCCACTAGCCCTGAGTAAACTCTCCATCCCTTCATTGAAAGATGAAGCCGCAAACATGAGGAACACAACGAGCCCTGCACCCGCAACCTTCTGAAAGAGTTTCCAGGGATCTCGCAAGGCATTGCGAACAGCATAGGAAAAAGGCAACATGTCAAGCGGAGCGAAGAGAGTTAACGATCGGTTTTCGAGCCGCGACAAGAGCCGGCCAGAGCGAGGCAGTAACTCCGAGAAGAATCGAGAGAATCAATCCGGTGACGATTACATCGCCGCTGGGACGAAGCGCCAGGGTCAACCCTTCATTCCCGAGAGTGAATCGCTTCAAGCCGAAAAAAAGCGCCGACCCAAAACATCCAACGGCTCCGCCAAGGAGTCCAAGGAGACACCCTTCCCACAACATGATCCCTCCAACGGCGGTCCGGGAGAATCCAATTGTTTGAAGAATCGCATTCTCTTTCACACTTCCTCGAGCAACGAGAAGAAGAGCATTGGCGACCAGAGCAAGAACTGCTGCGACAGCCCCCCATCCCAGCCATCGAGTGAAATCGATCATCTCGATCATGTCTTTCGCGGTCTTCGCAAAAAATGCTTTCTCTGCGCTGGTCGTGGTCGGGGCCTGATCGCTCGCAAAGAGTTCGTCAATCTGCGAGGCGACGGAATCAAGCTGCGCGGAATCTTCGACCTTGACATTGAACTGGGTCACAATGCCAAGTCCGACTCGAGATGATTGTTGGAGAAAAGGAAGATGCACATAAGCGACATTGTTGTCCTGAAGCTGAGAAGACTTCACGATTCCGGAAACATAGACTCGCACTCCTACGGCCTCGAACTGATCCCCTGTGGTGAGGCCACGCCGGGCCGCAAAGTGCTCCCCAACGAGCGCTCCATCACTGCGCTTCTGCCATTCCAATAGTGAACCGGAAGTCACCTCAAGATCAGGACTGAATCGTGCCAATTCTTCCGACGGCACGCCGCGAAACGTGATCACATCGAGACTTGCTCCACAGTTGTTGACGACGATCTGAATCGGAATGGCTTCGACAACTCCGGGGAGCCGTTCGATCTCCGGCTGATAGTGCTCCGGCAACCGGGATGTCGAAGGACAGAATCGATTCTCTCGATAGACAACGAGAGTGGTGTCATTTGCGCCGGTTTTCGTCGCCACCTCGAGAGAACTCTGCATGGTCTCTACGGCAGAGAAAAGAAACATACCCGCCGCGACTCCAGCGATAGTGAGAAGGCTGCGCATCCGATGACGAACAACCTGTTTCCCGGCGAGAACAGCGAGATGGAACAACCTCATCATGATGCCGCTTCCTCCAACGATTCGATGAGCTTGCATTTCTCGACGTGGAGTGTCCGGCTGGCAGCGACGGCTGCACGGGCATCATGGGTAACCATGACAATCGTTTTTCCATGCTCCTGCGAGAGTTCGCGAAGGAGTCCTAGAATCTGATCTGCGCTTTCTCGATCGAGGTCACCGGTCGGTTCATCTGCAACGAGAAGATCAGGATCTGCAACCAACGCTCGCGCGATCGCTACCCGCTGTTCTTGGCCACCAGAGAGTTCGGACGGCCGGTGATCGACTCGATCGCTCAGTCCGACCAGGTCAAGAGCCGCTGCGACTTTGTTTCTCCGTTCGCCCCGAGAAAGCCCTTTCTGAAGTAAAAGGGGCAACTCTACATTCTCGTAGGCCGACAGAACCGGGACGAGATGGTAGAGCTGAAAAATGTAGCCGCAGTGAGAAGCTCGCCAACGAGTAAGCTGCCCCCGACGCATCCGGCTGATTTCATAATCACCGACCCAGAGTTCACCCGAGGTCGGCTGATCGATTCCCGAGATCAAGTTGAGCAGGGTCGTCTTTCCTGATCCCGACGGCCCCATTAGCGCGAGAAACTCTCCCCTCGGCACATCAAGCGTCAAATCTTCCAGAGGGGTCACTTCGATCCGACCTTTTCGATAGGTCTTGGTCAGATTACGGCACCGAATCAATGCTTTCTCACTCATTTCGTTTCCTCCTGACTGATAGTATGAAAACGTTCTCCCACCTTGAGATCGGAAGGAGGATCGATCACGACACGGTCACCTGGCAGAAGTCCGGACTGAACGAGGATATATCCATCTTGGGCAGAACCGTCCAACTCGATTGTTTTCTTCTCAAGCTCCTGACTACCGGATTTCGGGGTCCAGACAATGGCACTATTGTTAGATCGCTCTATCAACGCCGCTTCGGGAACAAAGAGACTGACCGACCCTGGTCCCGACGGGTCCCCTTCCGCCTTTGAAGAGGTCGCAGAATTTTCCGGAGAGAGGAACTCAGCTCGACAGAGCATATCCGGTCGCATCCGAGGGTCAGGATCTTCAATCCTCACCTTGGCCTGAAGCGTGTTTCGCTGTAGATCGGCTTCACCCACAATCCGAGTCACAACTCCGCGAATGACCTTTCCAGGAAGAAATCCGGAACGCAACCGAACCGCCTGGCCAACGCTGAGCTGGTTCGCTTCTTCGAGCGGCACATCGATCCTCGCCTGCAAAAAACCAGGCTGAAAAAGAACCGCGATGGTCGAAGACTCCGGGTCATCCATATCCAACATTCGCTTCTGCCCCGGAACGGCATGAAGGCGAAGAATGATCCCATCGACCGGCGATCGAATTTCGGTTCGATCGAGAGCCAGCTTCTGACGCGAAACCTGCGTCTCCGCTTCTCGGATTCTGGCCTCGAGTTCCATCTTCTCGGCGGTCAGTTTCTCTCTCTCTCGCTGCAATTCGGTCTTGGAAACAGCGAGCGCAGCGACCTCTGCCTCATGAGTCTGCAGCATAAGCCGGGCCTGCTCGATCTCGCCCTCCGCTACAGCAATACCTCCAGCGCGAATGAGCCGGTCTCGGCGATCGATCATTTCGAGGCACCGAAACTCACCCGCTTTGACCTGCTGTTTGAGAGTCTCCTCCTTGGCCGCCACGCCTTTGATCGCAGCATCCTGAGCAGCTGCTCGAGCTTTCGCCGCAGCCAGCAAGCTTTCCGCCGTAGCGAGATCGAGTTCAAAATCTTCCCGAATCAATGAAGCGAGCAACTGGCCCTTCTCGACTTTCTCACCTTCCAGCACGGACACGAAGTCAATAACTCCATTGATCAGCGCGGTCGCCTTGATGGGAAGAGGGTCTGGTTCTACCCATCCCGACGCCTGAAAAGTCACGGTCCCGTCCCAGGGATTGATTTCCGATTCTGGCGTCGCCTCATTTTTCGACTCGGACTCCGAACGGGAAAGTTCGGTCTTTCTGATCGTCACAATCGACTCGAGTTGAACCTCACGAGACGGCAGCAGGGTCTTTCCGAAAAGAACCCATGCGAGGGCACCAAAACCGAATAGGAGTAGCCAGGGGATGGCCAGAGTCCATCGCAGCCGATGTCGAGATCGACCGACGGTCTCTGTTGTTTCTCCCAGATTGCCGAGGAGATCTTGTAATGTTGATTTACTCAATGGATTTTAAAAAATTCGAGATTCTGAAGGAAATGGCGCCCAGATTTGGGCCCACAATGCGTCGGACGAACACGGACGTCCGGTGTTTGATTTCAGAATCGAATCAGATGAGGAGTCGCTCGCACTCCAGGAGCAATAACCGTCCCGACAAACCGGGAGGAGGAGCGGAAAAATTGATACGATCTACGAATCCCTGAGCGGGAAACGAATGACCCTCTTCCTGAAATGTCAGGGAGGTAATCAGGGTTGCGCTCGGCAATGGACGAATCGAACTCGCAACAAACCAGTCCGGAGAAGCAGACAGGGAAAAACAACAGGGAGGATCGAGCAGATCGCTAGTCGGCTCTTCGTGTCCCGAAGTGCAGCACGAAGAAATGGGAGAAATTTCACACTCGCATTCCTCCAGAGTAACGAGGCAGAACGACCGACTCAGAGCAGTTTGCGGAACTACATAGCCCAGCACCAGGACGATCAAAAATAGGGCCTTCAATGCTCGGTGCATGCTCAACCATACGCTGGAACAGGAATTTCGTCAATTGCGCCACACATCTCGGATAGGGCCGTGCTCTACTTTCCTCCCGCAACGAAATAACGCTTTAAGAGCTGATTCGTCAGTTTCTTTTCCTCCTCCTCGGAAAGCATCCGATCATAGACCAACACCTCAAAAACGCCTGTTCCAAATTCCTCGACAAAGTTTTCGCTGAACCCTCTTTTCCCCAACGTCAATCGCGACAAGGTAGCTTGGGGAAGCTGCCGGGGGACCTGAAATTTTCCTCCAGCAGAACGGATCTCGCCTGTCGCAGATTCGCCGATAACCAGGCGATGCTGCCCTTCCTTGATATCGATTGAATAGAGAAAAACTCCCGTATTGTAGAGCGGAGGATTCAGCTGAACTCGAGATTCCTTTCCTTGCGGGTTCGGTTTGCAGATTCCGGCAATTTTCCCGGTAAGTTCGGAGCTAATGAAAAAAAATCGTTGATCCGTTGCCTCCGGAATCACCTTCAAAAATCGCCCCACTCCCGGCTCAATGCGAGCGACCATGACCATCGTCACGGCTTCTCGAGCCTCGAACAACGATTTTCGATGTCTCAGAGAAGTCTGATTATTGAAGGCAATGGCAAAAGTCGACGCCTTCAGATTTGGAATCTCCGTCTTCGTATACTGGGTCAACAAGGGGAGGTATTGTCCTTTCTGATCGGCCGAATCCCTCACAAGAAGGGACTCAACGGACCGCTGTTCAGGATTCCCCCAGGCAGCAACCTGAGCCCCGACCTGAGGAGACTTTGTGTAGTCTCTACCGAACAGGAGTCCTGTAGACAGGTGCCGAGATACGAGCCCATCAGAAACAGAAAGGGGTTCGGGCGTTGCCTGCGTTCCCCATGAAAACGGAGAGGAGGGAAAAGCAAGGGGACTGAGAGTCTCCGAGGCGGGAACGGTAAGCACAACTGGAGTGCCTCCATTGAAATTGGTAACTTCGTTCCCAGAAAGGAGAAACGACAATCCAATCAAAAGTAGAACTGCGCAGACCCCCAAGACAAGCCACTTTCCACGCTTCCCTTTCTCCGATGAAGCCGATTTCACGGCCGAGGTCGGAGAAGTGTGACTCCGATTCGGAATTGCCCCGGTTACAACCGTCCTCCCGGCGACTGCGCCCGTCTGTTTTCTCGCTGCCACAGACCCAGTCCGCGGGGTAGGAAGGACGGGTTGCCGCGCTGTGGTAGGGCCGGTCTCAATCCGCGGCACTCTTACGGTCGAAGGAGGAGTCATCACCAGACCGGAGGGAGGCTCCTCTGCTGCCTTTGCAACAGGAATGACAGGTTCACTTTCGGGAGGAGGCGGGGCGACTGGAGCGGAAGGCGGTGAGTGCGCTTCGTGGGCATCTTCGGGAGCATCCTGATCCTCCACTGGCGCCGCCAGCGGGCTCACTCCGTCCAACGCGGCATTAAACAACGCCAGAGCCTCCGCCGCATCGCAGGGTCGATCAGCGGGTTTTCGCGAAATCATCTTCATGAGCCAGTCTCCGACTGGCTTCGGGACATCTCCGCGTAGCTCATGTATCGGAGGGCATCGATGCTTGAGATGATTCATCGAAGTCTCGGCTGGATTACTGCCGGTAAAGGGAGACTTCTGCGCGAGTGAAAAATAGAGCACGCACCCCAGCGAATAAAGGTCCGTCCGCTGATCGAGCGGTCGGAGTTCCAGTTGCTCAGGAGCAATGTAATCAATCGACCCCAAGAACGAACCTTTCTGATCCAGCGTCTGCATCGATGGCTGCTGACTGAACTTTGCCAATCCGAAATCGAGAATCTTAACGAGAAACCGCTCCGAGGGCGTCATCGTCACCATGATATTCCCTGGCTTCAAATCACGATGCAGAAAATTGAGCTTGGTCGCTTCGACCAGCGGCTCAAGACACTGGGTTGCGACATCTTTGAAATCGTCCCAAGCCAGAGCCCCTTCCGTCAGAACGAAGTGAAGATCCTGGCCCTCGATCAATTCCATCACAACGAAAGGCCCCTCGGAATCTTCCTCGATCGCGAAGACCGAAACGATGTTGGGGTGCTGAAATTTGGCGAGTGCTGCCGCCTCCTTTTCAAGCACATTACCAGCGTCCTCGTTCAGGTTGGTTTTCTCGATCGGGAGCAATCGCTTGATCGCCACCTCGCGCCCCATCACGGTGTCAAAACCACGATAGATTGTGCTCATACCACCTCGACCAAGTTTCCCCCTGATTTCGTAACGCTCAGACATGCTTGCGAATGCTATTCCCATCAATTGAAACCCTATCTATCAAGCTTCGACAAGCAGGTAATCCACCTTCTCCGAAAAGTAGAAACCGGGATCGCGGAGAGCGAGCGAAGGCGGCGGCTCGACTTCACTCCGATCACGACCGCTTCGCGCCAAGTTGAACTCGAATTTCGTCCATTCCTAGAGCCAGAGCAAGGCTGTCCTCGTGACGATGAACTGAGCACTCAATTTCCCCTCGGAGGAGGGAATCGATCACACTCTCAATCTCTGCTTTGACCATCCCCCCCCGCTCGCATCTTCGATGCTCTCAATTTCTTCTCCATCTCGCTATAAGGAGATCGTTGTTACGGCGTGAAATTGGGGAATCCGAATCTCTCCCCCCGGTTCCCGACACAACCGCATCCATGGCTTCCTCTGCCATGAACGAACAGAGAGAACTACCCACCGACCCAGATTCATGCTGGGTCAGAAACGCAGTCGTGTCCTCGAACGACATCACTCAGCTCGGCAGCAAATTCCCGCGCGAATCGACCCAGCCCGATCAAGCCCCATCCGATTGCGTTAGGTAGAGCAGGCATTTGTTCAACCACCATCTACCGAGAAACGAGGGGATGTAGTCAAGTCCTCCGCTTGCCTTTCAGAGAGAGCCTCTCCTGAGAACTTCTCTGGAACTTTCGCGGTTCTCACTTATGGTAAGGATGGTAGTGACGAAATACTCCCGGCGGTCGGGACATACTTCTCGCCTCTACTCATGCTCCTTTTCTCCACTGATATTGACGGTACGGTTTACGATAGTTCAGCCAGTGCGGAAACCTTCCGTAATTTCTGGAACCGACTCCAAAATCAGAGCAACCCGCCCCTCCTTGCATACAATACAGGCCGAGCGATCGACGACGCTCTCGAGCTCATCGAGGCGACGACACTCCCAGAACCTGACTTTCTGATCGGAGGAGTGGGAACCGAGATGTATGAGTTTCGGACGGGAACCCACCTCGATCTCTGGACGGAGATTCTCTCGGCCAATTGGTATGTCGATCGAGTCGAGAAGATCGTGGTTTCCCATTCTGAGGATATCGAAAAACAGCCCGATGAATGTCAGAATCCTTTCAAGAGCAGTTGGTATTGGCATGGCAGGACCCGTGATGACATCGACGACCTTCAGGCGGCTCTATCCGAAGCAGAAATTGAAGCCCAAGTCGTCTACTCGTCACAGAGAGATCTCGACATCCTTCCTGTCCGAGCGAACAAAGGCAACGCCATATCCTGGCTCGCTGACTTTCTTGAGATTCCCTATTCCCAAATCGCCGTCGCTGGTGATTCAGGAAACGATGCCTCCATGTTCCTCGTTGATGAAGTGTTTGGAGTGATTGTATCCAACGCAGAAAGTTCGCTTCCCTCTGCCGTTTCCGGCGCGAGAATCTTCCACTCGGCCCACCCCTGTGCCGAGGGAGTCGTGGAAGGGCTCACTCGGCACCTCCAGTCCGAGCATTCGTCTTCGTAGCACACCATGAGTTCGCAGATTCCAGACAATCTTTACTTTGTCCATATTTCGATCCACGGCCTCATCCGGGGAGAGAATCTCGAACTCGGTCGGGACGCCGACACCGGCGGACAGTGCAAGTATGTTCTGGAACTTGTCAAAGCCCTCGCCGAGCATGAAAATGTAGGGCAGGTGGATCTCTTCACTCGACTTGTCGCCGATCCCAAAGTGAGTCGCGACTATGCTCAACCGATGGAGGCGCTGGGAAACAACGCCTTTATTCGACGGATCACAGCAGGTCCACGTCGTTACCTTCACAAAGAATCTCTGTGGCGTTACCTCGACGCATTTATCGATCATTCCCTCGCCCTCTTTCGCGAGAACAATCGACTTCCGGATGTCATTCATGCCCACTACGCAGACGCCGGATACGTCGGAAGTCGACTCGCCTCCCTTCTCGGATGCCCCTTTTTCTTTACTGGGCATTCACTGGGACGAACCAAGCTGGAACAGCTCCTCAAGGGAAAGGCCAATCGTGCAAAAGTAGAGAGACGCTACAACCTTCCCGCTCGAATCGAAGCGGAAGAGCTCGCCCTCGACAGTGCTGCGATGGTCTGCACCAGCACGCGGCAGGAGGTGAAGGAACAGTATTCCTTATATGAACTGTATGCTCCTGAGAGGATGCGAGTCATTCCTCCCGGAGTCGACCTTTCACGATTCGCTCCCCCCAGCGGAGACAATATTCCGGAAGCGGTTTCTTCCAAAATTGAGCGATTCCTCGATCATCCCAAACGCCCTGCAATTCTGGCGATCGCACGCGCTGACGAGAAAAAAAATCTCGCCTCACTTGTTCACGCATATGGACAAAGCAAAACGCTCAAGGATCAGGCGAATCTGATTCTGGTCGCCGGAAACCGAGACAAGATTTCCGATCTCAATGCCGGAGCACGGCGGGTCTGGACTGAACTGTTGCAACTCATCGATGACTACGACCTCTACGGGTCTGTTTCGACTCCGAAACAGCATCAGCCCGATGAAATCCCTGCCTTCTACCGCTACGCAGCTTCAAGAAAAGGTTTCTTTGTAAATCCAGCCCTGACCGAGCCATTCGGACTCACCGTGATTGAAGCAGCAGCTTCCGGGCTCCCAGTTCTCGCTACCAATGACGGAGGACCACAGGACATTCTTGGCAACTGCAAGAACGGTGTCTTGATCGACCCCTTTGATGTGCCCGCTATGACGAAGGCACTCGAGGAAGCGATCTCCGACCCTGCGCTTCGTGAGCAATGGTCGGACGCTGGAATTCGCGGCGTCAACGAGCACTACACCTGGGCGGGACACGTCGGGACCTATCTCGAACAAGCCGCAGAACAGCTATCGAGTATTTCGCAGCCCCACCTCATTACCGAAAAGATTCGAACTTCTCTCCCCCTCGCCGATCGGATTGTCTTTTCTGGTCTCGAAGGGACGCTTGTCGAAGGCGACGAAGAAGCGATTCGGTATCTCCGTGAAATCACCAAGCGAAATGTGCCAAACATGGGCTTCGGGATTGCGACGGGTCGAAGTATTCAGTTGGCCCGCTCGCTCATCGAAAAACACGATCTACCTGAACCGGACATCTACATCACCCAGCTTGGCGGTGAGATTCACTATGGAAGGCGTCAGGTCCTCGATCTCTCCTGGGAAAAACATCTCGCCCATCGCTGGGAACCGGGTGCCATCATGAAAACCCTCGAGGGAGTTCCTGGCATTTCCCTACAAGAAGAGACCGGACATCAACATCTCTACAAGATTTCCTACAATTTTACAAAAGGGGTCGCCCCGAGGCGAAAAGAAATTCAGCGCCTCCTCCGCGAAAACAATCTGCCCGCGAAAGTAATCCTCTCCCAGGGGAAGTGGCTCGACGTGATTCCGCTCCGCTCGGGAAAAGGACAAGCGATTCGCTATGTCACGATGCGTTGGGGAATTCCCGCCGGGAACACTCTTTTCTACGCGAGACGAGGTAGTGACTACGAAGCTCTTTCGGGCCTGTTCCTCGGGGTCGTCGGAAGCGATCACAGCCTTGAGCTAAAAACGACAACCTCACTTCCTCGCGTCTATCTGGCGCAAAAACCGAATTTTGCGGGACTCGTGGAGGGAATTGAAGCCTACGAGTTCGAGGGTAAAATCCGCGTTCCAAAAAGCGCCGAAGGCTTTCGACCTGAAGACATGGAAGAAAAAGAAGCCGTGTTGGCACCAGATATGGTGGTACATACAACTCATGGAGACTGAAGAAACCAATTTACAGGGAGAGGAAACTCCCCTTCTCGCCGGAATTGAAGCCGGGGGAACGAAATACGTTTGCGCGGTAGCGACAAACCCTGCCGAGCCGCTTCTCGAAGCTCGTTTCCCAACTGGAGACCCGACCGAGACGATCAATCAAGCGGTGGATTTCTTCCAGGAGGCGGTCGAGATGTATGGCCCGATTCGATCGATGGGAATCGGAACTTTCGGCCCCGCTGACATCCAACCGAGATCGCCTGGCTACGGTTCCATTTTGACGACTCCGAAGCGAGGTTGGGCTGGCTTTAATATCGTCAATACCTTGCGTGACGGCTTGGGACTCCCTATTCCGATTGCCTTCGATACCGACGTCAATGCAGCCGTGATTGGCGAAGCTGAATACGGAGCTGCGAAGAATCACCGCTTTGTTGCCTACATTACAATCGGAACCGGGATCGGCGCTGCGTTTCTTCATGACGGCCAACTCATTCACGGGCGAATGCATCCTGAGGTGGGTCACATGGTGATGCCAGATTTTGATTCCGCGTACGGAAAATCGACCAATGTATGCCCCTTTCACGATTCCTGTTTCGAGGGCCGGGCTGCTGGTCCTGCCATCGAAGCGCGTTGGGAAACGCCCGGACATGAGATTCCCGACGACCATGATGCCTGGGAACTTCAGGCCGCCTATCTCGCCGCAGGATGTATCAATCTCACTGCGGTCTGGTCACCCGATATAATCATTCTCGGTGGTGGTGTTTCGCAAAAAGCGGGCTTGCTCGATCGGGTGAGACGTCAGTTCGAAAAACAGGCAGGAAACTATTGGAGTCTCCCTCCCCTCGAAATTTACATTCAAACTCCAACTTTGGATCAGCAGGCTGGCATTGTTGGTTCGCTTGCCCTGGCACAACGTCTGCTCTAACAGGAAACCCTGGAGAGCCAAGTCGCCTCTCCTTTCCTTTCTCGCATGGTCATTTCCGAACAACAGTGCCAAACCACGCTCGACCGGTTGAAGCTTCTTCTTGAGAAGCGGTACCCTGAACAAATGAAGTCTCCCGAATGGGAGGGATTTCAGTATCGGCTCGAAGAAACTTTTCCCATTCTTCTTCGCCATCTTCTTGAGATCTACGGGCATCACTTCGATTTTTACTACCATCTCGAGCGGCTCCTTGAGGTCATGGCTGACGCCTGGCTCGAGCGACCGCCCGATTGGAAGAGTACTGATGCGATGCGGGAAGCTGACCGTACTTGGTACAAGTCCGGTCACCTCATTGGGGCAATGGCCTACGTCGATCTCTTTGCGGGGAATATCAAAGGTCTCCAGGAGCAGATCCCCTACCTGAAGGAACTAGGGATTACCTACCTCCACCTTATGCCGGTCTATAAGAGTCCCGACGGAGACGACGACGGGGGCTACGCGGTGAGCAGTTATCGAGAAGTCGATCCAGAGCTTGGGACGATGGAAGATCTGCGCGAACTCTCCGCAGAACTTCGCCGCCAAGGAATCAGCCTAGTCCTCGACTTTGTTTTTAATCACACATCGGACGAGCATCAGTGGGCGAAATATGCTGCCCAGGGAATTGAGGCCTATCAGGATTTCTATCTCATGTTCAACTCTCGGCAGGAGACGGAGGAATACCAAGAGCATCTGCGCGCCATCTTCCCTGATGAGCGGCCCGGAAACTTCACTTACCTCAACCGAATCAAGAAGTGGGTCTGGACCACTTTTCACACCTACCAGTGGGACCTCAACTACCGCAACCCAGAGGTCTTCAACGCGATGGCAGAGGAGATGCTTTTTCTAGCCAACGCTGGAGTCGAAGTGCTCCGAATGGATGCCGTTCCGTTTGTCTGGAAACAGAAGGGAACCAACTGTGAGAATCTGCCAGAAGCACACACCATCATTGAAGCTTTCAATGCGATCGCGAAGATTGTGACACCGAGCATGGTCTTCAAATCGGAAGCTATTGTCGCTCCCGACGAGATCAAGAAATACATGAGCCCGGAGCAGTGCGAGATCTCGTACAATCCACTGCTCATGGCCCTACTCTGGGAGAGTCTTGCGACTCGAGATGCCAAACTCCTCCGCACCTCGATGGAGGAACGCTTTGAGATTCCGGACGGTTGCGCCTGGGTGAACTACGTGAGATCTCATGACGATATCGGGTGGGGTTTTGACAACGAAGATGCGGATCGACTCGGAATCAATCCTCACGACCATCGACGCTTTCTGACGCAGTTCTTTGTCGGTAATCACGACTCCAGTTTCGCAGAAGGAGCCATGTTCCAGTGGGAACCGGCCACCGGCGACGCGCGGGTCTGTGGAACTACAGCCTCACTCTGCGGACTTGGAAAAGCACTGCGCGAAGATGATGAAGAAGAAATTGGTCTCGCGCTTCGGAGAATCCTTCTCCTACACGGTGTGACTTTCACCATAGGTGGAATCCCCCTGATCTATTTGGGTGAAGAAATTGGAATGCTGAACGACCCGAGCTACGAAAAAGATCTCGACAAGGAGGGAGACGAAAGATGGCTTCACCGCCCTAAATTCGATTGGGAAAAAGCAGAAAAGCGCACCGAACCGGGATCCGTCGAACACACCATCTACGAAGGGTTTCTCAAGCTGACGAGACTCCGTTCCAACAACATCGCCCTGGCGCGAGGTGAGACTGAAATCGTCGATCCTGGGAATGACCAAGTGTTCGCCTACTTCCGCACCGCTCAAGAGCAAAGCATCCTCTGCCTCGCCAACTTCAGTGACAAGCCTCAGACGTTGCCGGCACCACGACTTCGACAGCTCGGACTGAAGAAAGTCCTGACTGACATCATTGCTGGTCAGACCGTCATTGCGGCTAAGCAGCTCGAACTTGAACCGCACCAGTTTATGGTGCTGTTGCGTCAGGGTGGCTGAGGAATTCAGCCTCTACGAAAGCACACTCAACTTCCCAGTCGAATCACCAAATCGCTCTTCCTTCACCCCGGCTCGATCGAGCATGTCGAGGAACAGGTTGCTCATCGGTGTATCCTCACCAAGATCCGTGTGGAGGCCGGTCTTGATTGTTCCTCCGCCCTGCCCTGCGACGATAATCGGGAGCTCATTGTGTCGGTGACGATCGGGATCGGCTAGACCACTGCCCCAGACGATCTGGGAGTTGTGGAGAAGGGATTCTCCATCCGCATCTTTTCGCGATTTGAGCTGCTCCACAAAGTAAGCGAACTGGCGACTATAGAAAAGATCGATCTTGGCAAGCTTCTCCAACGGTTCCGCCTTGCTGCGGTGGTGTGAGATTGTGTGATGCCCATCTGGAACACCGATGTCGCGAAAGCTTCGATTGCTGCCATCGTGAGCGAGAAGGAAAGTGGCAACCCGGGTAGAATCCGACTCGAACGCGAGCACGAGCATATCCATCATGAGACGCACGTGATCCTCATACTTAGAAGGAATTCCTGCAGGGGTCTCCATGTCGGGACTCTCTGGAAGACCAAATTGCTCAACTTTCTCGATTCGGCGTTCGATCTCGCGAACTCCCGTCATGTATTCGTCGAGTTTGAGCTGATCGTTGCGACCGAGCTGGCGATTGAGTTGCTTGGCGTCTTCGAGAACAAAGTCGATGATGGAGTGCTGCCGCTGATTTCTCATCGAAAAACTCTTTTCCCGATCCTCTTTCGAACCTGCCCCGAAGAGCCGCTCAAAAACGTGACGGGGATTCGACTCCGGCGTCATCGGGGTCGTGTCAGAGCGCCAGGAAAGGTTATACTGATAGGCACACGAATAACCTGAATCACAGACACCACTCTTTCTCACCTCATCACAGGAAAGCTCGAGGGAAGAGAAGCGTGTCAATTCGCTGGCTTGGCGGGCTAGCACCTGATCCACCGAGACACCCAGCTTGATGTCCGCTCCTGCGGTTTTTCGCGGACGAATCCCGGTGAGGAATGAGGCATTAGCGCGAGCATGATCGCCCCCTCCATCGCCTCCAGATGTCCCGTTGGCGTGCTCAAGGTGGCTCAGAATATGAAGATCGCCCCTGAGATGATCGTAGGGCTGGTGAGTCGCGTTAGATTGGTAGTCAGCTCCCGTCCCGTTCAACTTCCATTTGTGAACGTTCACTCCATTCGGCTTGTAAAGAAAAGCGGTTCGCAGCGGCATTCCGGACTCGGTGGTCGCAATGGCGGCAGCCCCTTCTGCCCGCAACGTTCTGGGGAGAAAGGTCTCGAAGATGGGCAGTGCAATACCTGCACCAACCCCACGGAGAAAATGACGTCGGTCGAGAAACGTTTTCATGATATAATAGATTACGTCGCTCAACAGGCAGAACAACGCACGTGTTTAGGTGGGGAGATTCTGCGTATTTCGAAAACAGGGCGAAAACGGGTCCTCGGCTGGGGCTGGCTTGTTACTTCTTTTTCGCCTCCGCCGGGCTCTGGATAAAAACAACAAGTTCCCAGATCTGTTCGGGCCTCAGTGTCTGCGCGTATCCGGTCGTCGGGGTTCCGTTCAAACCTACCGCTTTCCGCCCGAGACATCGGTTTACATTGTTACGAGAATCCAGCGAAGTGACAACATGGAAACCCCACCCTCGCCCCTACGTGATAAGCTGATTCAGGGAGTCAGATCGCCTAGCTTCGGCATCTTCCTCCATCGAAAAACTGAAGTCCTCTTCGTAGCGGATCTTCTTTTATCGAGCCTGAAGGGAAGGGACCAAGTTCTGAAGACCTCCGCTAAACCTTTTCAGCTCCTCTGCAAATCTTCTTAACTCCTCGGGATCTACAATTACTCTGGCCATACCTGAATGATAGAAAATCGATCTCGACTCCGGCAATCGTAATCAGCTCTCCTATCCCGACTTCGTCGCACTCCGGGCCGGAGGGAAGAGCTTAAGACTCCTCGATTCGATTTGCGGATCAGGAAGAGTCAGCTATGTAGGACACCAACAGTCTCCAAAACTCATGCTCACAATTCGTAAACTCAAAAAATCTTACGGGGGACAAGCTCTCTTCGAAGACGCTGACCTCCAGGTCAACTACGGAGAACGTGTTGCGCTCGTCGGTCCCAATGGCGCTGGAAAATCGACTATTTTCCGGATTATCCTGGGCGAAGAAGAAGCCGACAAAGGCACCGTCGAACGAGACGAGTGGACCCTGACTGGCTTCCTTCCGCAAGAGAGCGAAGACGTCGGAGACTACACTGTCATCGAGATCGCGACCGGCCGGGCCGGCATGGTCCAGGAGCTGGAAGCCACTCTCAAAAGGCTCGAGGATGAGGGTGATGTTTCCTGCCCCGCCTATCTCGAGGCGGATGGGAAATTCAACGCGCTCAACGATCCTAAAGTGGAAGCGAAAGCAAAAGAAATGCTCCGTGGCCTTGGCTATAGCGATACGGATTTTGATCGCCCCGCCAAAGAGATGAGCGGCGGATGGATCATGCGAGCACACCTCGCTCGTCTACTCGTGATCGAGCCCGACCTGCTCATGCTCGATGAGCCGACGAACCACCTCGACCTCATGTCGCTGCTCTGGTTTCAGGATTATCTCAAGAACTACTCCGGCGCGATCCTCATGATTTCGCACGATCTGGAGTTCATGGACGAGCTCGTCGAGTCGATTCACGACATCGACAATCACAAACTGATTCACTACACCGGCAACTACAGTGACTTCGTAAAACAGCGTCACGCGAACTACGAAAACCTGAACAACGCCTACAAGAATCAGCAAAAGCAGATCAAGGACCTGCAAGCTTTCGCGAACAAGTTCCGTTCCGTTTCTTCAAAGGCGAGCCAGGCCCAATCCAAGCTCAAGGAGATCGAACGCATGGAGAAGCTGGACAAACCGCTCGCGCCAAAGAAGCCGTTCCGCTTTCAAATCCCCGAGCCTCCGCGAGGTGGGCAGAAGGCGATCGAGCTCACTGACATTCACTTTGCCTACGGCAAACACAAGGTCTACGAAGGAGTCGAACTCACAATCGAGCGAGGAGAGCGTACCGTCCTCGTCGGACCGAATGGATCCGGAAAATCAACCCTTCTCAAACTGCTCGCTGATGAACTGCAACCTCAGCAGGGTGAGCGCAAAGAGGGTCACAACGCCAAGATCGGCTACTTCTCTCAGCACCGTGCCGCGACGCTGAATCCAAACAACTCCGTCCTCTCTGAAGTTCTTGAGGCAGCCCCCACACTGCGCGAAGACGAAGCCCGCGGAATTCTCGGATCCTTCATGTTCCGCAAAGAAGAGGTCTACAAAATGACCAAGGTGCTCAGTGGAGGAGAAAAATCACGGCTCAACCTCGTGAAGTTTCTCGTCGATCCGCCCAACATCCTGCTGATGGATGAGCCGACGACCCACCTAGATATTCTCACGGTCGAATCCCTTATTCTTGCGTTGGGCAACTATGCCGGAACCCTCGTCTTCATCTCGCACGACGTGCACTTCATCAAGGAACTCGCCAGCGACGTCATTCACGTAGCCGATGGCAACGTAAAGCGTTTTCACGGTGACTGGCACTACTTCATCGAGAAGTCCGGAGCCGGTGATGAGCGGGCGGCGTTGACGTCTTCAGACTCGTAGGGCAAAGGCCTGAAATCACACCAGGAGTATTCGCTCCTTTGCGAGGCTTTCGTCAAACCATTCAGCAAACAGGCAGAGATTACCGATCATTGTGATCCAACGTGCCCTTTGCCGGGACAGATCACGGGCTCGACTTCCTCCCCCTGCTGAACCGCAGCATCACGGAAACAGACTGACTGATCGACTGGCACGAGAGTGTCAAAAACTCCGTGGATAATGAAGACCGAAGGTATCACCTCACTTATATGATAAATCGGTGACAGTTTCTTTCCGATGACTTTCCATTTCGAGAGGTCGTCGCCCTCCCCGGACCAAACCCCTTCACGTAGCTGATCGGAAGTCCGCCGTCACCGGGGTTCTCTGTTAATTCGCCAAGGTTCAGCAGATCGGTCACGGGAAAAAGACAGCGACGGATTGCACTTCGCTGCTTTCACGCTCGACGGGAGCTTCAGCCACAGGCTTTCCATGATCACCACTGATCAGATCGACATCGCGGAGAATCCTCCGTCGACGATCATCTCGATTCCGGTCACAAACGATCCCGCTTTCTCGGAAGCGAGAAGCAGGGTCGCTCCCATCAGTTCCTCAGCCTCCCCAAAGCGATTCGCGGGCGTGTGACCCAGGATCGCGGCGACCCGGTCTTCGGTCAGCACCTTGCGGTTCTGCTCCGCAGGGAAAAATCCTGGGACCAGGGTATTGACCCGAACACCCTGCTCAGCCCACTCACGAGCGAGGTTTTTCGAAAGGTTATGAACCGCGGCCTTGCTTGCGGAATAGGTGAAAACGCGGCTGAGCGGACCGAGGCCAGAAATCGATCCAATGTTGATAATGGATCCGCCACCTTCGTTGAGCATCTGCTTTCCAAAAATCTGACAACTGCGCAAAATCGCGCCAAGATTGATATCGAGAATGCGTGCGAACTCATCGTCTTCGATTTCGAGAAGCGGGGTGGGAGAATTCACTCCGGCGCCATTGACGAGAATATCGATTTTCCCGGTTCTTTCCAAAACCGTATCCCGCAGAGCCTCCAGTGAGTCTCGAGACGCCACATCTGCGGAAACAAAGAAGGCGCGTCCGCCCGCCTCGTCGATCTGTCGAAGCCTTTCGGCGCCCTTTTCTTCGCTCCGGCCAACAATAGCTAGTTCGGCTCCGGCCTTCGCCAACCCCATGGCCATTTCACCACAAAGCACTCCTGTACCACCGATAACAACGGCGGTTTTTCCTTCGAGTGAAAACAAATCTTCAACAAAACTCATGCCCCATCGATACGACACGGCATCATTTCGTCAATAAACGAAAGCGACGCAACAAGACGTCAGATTTGCGCAACTACACCGCACTCTCGTCGTTGTCGACCAACTCGGGCTCAAATTCTTCCTCAAGGCCTTCTTCGATCTCCTTTCGCCACCGTTTCGAAATCCAGGGGCGAAGCAACCCGTAGATAAAATAACTCAAAAAAATCGCCAAGGGGACAAATTCCACGAAGTTGACGGCACAGACGAGAACGAGAATCGCGACAAATAACCAGACCAGCGAACGTCGCGCCCTCCAGTTCATTGCCTTAAAACTGGGATAGTTAAACTCGCTCAGCATCATGAACGAGAGCAGCAACATCAAAATGAGCAGCACGTATCTCCAGGCACCGATCTCCCGGTGCCCCTCATTGAGCCACAGGATGAACATCGTCAGAGACGCAATTAATCCCGCTGCGGCAGGGATGGGGAATCCCACAAAATCCCGACTCTTTTTCTGACCCGGATTCTCGGCCTCTGCTTGGGACAGGCAATTAAATCGAGCAAGCCGCATCGCGCCGCAGAGCAGATAAATGAAGGCAATCGTCCAACCCAGTCGGTTGTCAAAATTGCTCAAAACGATATCCATGACGAGCAACGCTGGCGCCATCCCGAACGAAACGATGTCAGCAATCGAATCAAACTCCCGCCCGAACATTGACTCCTGCCCTTTCATCCGGGCCAACCGCCCATCAAGCGCGTCAAAAAGACATGCCCCCAGGATCAGCAAAATGGCGAGATGGAAATCTTTCGTTCCATCGCCGGCATCCCGCATTCCTTCGAAAATCGTAAGCACTGCACTAAAACCACAGGCCAGATTCCCTGCTGTCATCAGATTGGGCAGCAGGTAGACTTGTGGATTACTCCATGGACCGGGGACGTGGCGCTTCATTCCCGACAAGATCGCCCCGCTTCCCGGAATTCCCAGTCGGAATTTCGACCGCTTCCTGGCAAAGTTCCCTTATTCAGCCCAAAAAAATCGAATGTAAATGCAATCCAGTGGTCTACCTTCCTCAACGATGTCAGCAATTGCAGAATCCCCCTCCATCGACGGCGAAATCCCCATGGGTGAAGTTCTTTCCCGCTTCCCCGGAGCCAAGCGTGCGCTCTTTGCTCGCTATCACATCGGAGGATGCCAGAGCTGCAGCTACGATGATTCCGAAACTCTGGCAGAGGTCTGCGAGCGAAATGAAAACCTCCCTGTCGATGAGGTCATTGAGCACATTCTTTCTGCCCATGAGAACGATCAGAAGATCTTGATCGAGCCGACTGACCTTGCCAGCCTTCTCGAGGGAGAAGAAAAGCTGCGGCTTCTTGATCTTCGAACTAGGGAGGAACACGAAGCCGTTACCCTCCCAGGATCGGAGCTTTTCAGCAACGACCTCCTCCAGGAGATCTTTGGGCACGAGAGCAAAGAAACCCAAATCGTTCTCTACGATCACACCGGCGATAAAGCCCTCGATCCAGCCGCTTACCTGATTGGTCATGGCTTCAAAAACACCCGTGCCCTCAGAGGAGGACTGGATGCCTATTCCCAGGAAGCAGACGACAGTGTTCCTCGCTACAAGCTGGAGTTCGAAGACTAGGACAGCCTGGTCATCTCACCTTTGACAGAAACTCACCCGCCCCTCCCCTATTCATGAGCGACACTGAAGACAAGATCCAGGATGCAATCGCCAATCCCCAGAACATGGGAGAGATGGCGGATGCCGATTCCGTGGGAACCGTCGGAAACCCCGAGTGCGGTGACATGGTGCGGATGTGGCTGAAATTCACCGAAAAGGACGGGAAGAAAGTCATCGATCGCGCTTCCTTCCAAAGCTTCGGTTGCCAGACCGCCATCGCTGTTGCATCCATGGCTACGGAAATGCTGAAAGGCAAGTCCGTCGAAGAGGCGCAGGCACTCGAATCCACTGATCTCTCTGAACCACTCGGCCCCCTCCCGCCCATGAAACTACATTGCGGAGAAATGGTCGAAGGCGCCCTCCGCGCCGCCCTCAACACCGACTCTGAAAGCTCTTCCGAAGCCGCAGCGTCAGAAGAATCACCCAACACGCTGCTCGGCGACATCAATCAGTCGCCACTCAAATCAGGAAAACTTAAAGTCGTAAAACTGGACAACTGACCAAGATCCAAAAACCAATATCCAATTTCCCATGCACGAAGAAATCGAAACCACCCGCGAAGTTGAAGCCATCCAGATTCCAAGTGGAGACCTGATCCGTCTCCCCGCAGGAACCAAAGTGATGATTACCCAGGCACTGGGAGGCACCTACACTGTCGCTACCCAATCTGGCCTTGCTCGCATCAAATCCGAGAACGCAGACGCCATCGGAATCGACCTCGAAGCGGAAAAAGAAAAACAGACCGTAGCCCAGGACGCTCTTGCCAGCGGAGACATTCAAGGAGCAGTCTGGGAACAGCTCAAGCTTGTTTTTGATCCCGAAATCCCCGTGAATATCGTCGACCTCGGTCTCGTTTACGACTGTGCGATCACGAAAGAAGAAGGCGAAACCAATGTCGAAATCAAGATGACGCTGACGGCGCCTGGTTGTGGTATGGGCCCAACCATTGCGGCCGACGCCCAATCCAAGATCCTCATGCTTGAGGGTATCAGCAATGCACAAGTCGAACTTGTCTGGGATCCAGCCTGGAATCAGGAAATGATTTCCGAGGAAGGCAAAATGAAACTGGGAATGATCTGATTTTCGTTTGTCCCTAATCTCCTTTCTCCAGGATCGGGGAAGAAACCGAAGAAAAAGATACGAAGACGAGGGGCTTAGGCCGCCACCCTGTCGAAGTAGAGGTAGGTGCAGTAGGAAAAGTATCCTACCAGTAGAATCGTGCCTTCCCATCTCGTGATGACACGCCCTTTCCAGAGGATTGGAATCAGCATCAGAGTGAACCCGATCATCACGTAAAGGTCAATCATCTGAATCCCAGCGCTCGCGATTGGGGAGATCACTGCAGTGACGCCGATGACGCTGAGCAGATTAAAGATACAGGACCCGATCACGTTTCCGATGATGATGTCCCCCTCCCGTTTAAGGGAAGCCACCACCGAGGTTGCCAATTCGGGAACGGAGGTACTGAAGGCAATCAACGTCAGCGAAATCACCGCTTCCGGAACCCCGAGACGTTTCGCAAGACTCACTCCGCCCCTTTCCAGCCAGTCGGCCCCGAAATAGAGCGCGACAAGTCCGACCAGGATCAGGATAACGAGCACAAACATCGAACTTTGCTTGGCTTCAGCCAACCCATATTCGCTCTCAAATTCCTGAGCCACAGCCGGCTCCTTGACACTTTTTGCCAAAGCGAGTTGGAAGACAGTGTAGCCGACCACAGCGGCAAATAAGATGACACCCTCCACCAGGGAGACCGTTCCGTCGGACAGCATCCAGCAGAAGCCCAAAGTAGCCGCCAGCAGAACAGGTATATCTCGAAAGAGGAGCTCGCTTCTCACGTGGAGGACACAAATGAAAGCACTGACTCCCAAGACTAGACCGATGTTGCAGATATTTGACCCGATCACATTCCCCAGTGACATATCGGGGTACCCTCCCAAGTTAAACCCTATCGAGACGAAAAGCTCCGGGGCACTCGTTCCGAATGCAACCACCGTGAGACCGACCACAAGAGGAGTGATTCCAAATCGCACCGCAAGTTTACTCGCCCCTCCGACAAGCCATTCCGCTCCAAAATAGAGCGCTATAAGTCCGGCGAGAAGCCAGAGAATATCGATAAGAACGGGCATCCGCCATTGTGACAGGGACCTCGAAACCTTCCAGCGGAAATTCTTTCACAATTTCGACTTGCGCTGTGCTCATATATCCGCATATTTCCGCCCCGCTACCCGAGGCCTAAGCTCCGGGGTTCAGCGCGAACGTGACCCGTTCGTCTAGTGGTTAGGACACCGCCCTTTCACGGCGGTAACACGGGTTCGAGTCCCGTACGGGTCGCCATTTATTTTTTCTTTTCTCCACCATTCGGTGGAATCGCGTAAACCCCAATAGCTTAAGGGGTTACAGTCGTCTCGAAGCTCTCGTTTCACCGTCTTTTACCCGGAAAATTTGCGTCCAATCTTGACATGCACAACAAATGCACAACAAAATGTACCTTTTTCTCGTATCAAGAGGTATTGACTGGGGTGTCCCCTTCAAAGGGCACTCCAGAATACCTTTGCTCTTAGAGTCGGAAAACGATGTGGCCCGGGATCTCGTTTCCTGCTTCGTGGCAGACACAGCCACTCCTTATAAAATCACGCAGACTTTAGCATCATCCAGATCGCCATGGCGATCATCATCATGTTTTCGGTGAGAGAGATGAATCCGAGCGGAACGCTGCTTCCTCCACCGACGCAGGCGCAGTTGAGATCGCGCTTCTCGATGCAGACGGCCTCGTTGATTCATTGATCAGCATTCACGCTGACGGCAAGCACTCGGATCCAGCGGCCTCCGCCGTCGATGGGATCTCCGGGACGCTCGCTGCAACTGACGATGTCGAATCCCGCGCTCTTTAAAAGGTGTGGGTAATTGTGCGAGAACACCATCGCCATGCCGACCCCTCAGAATTTTTTCGGGAATGACAAAATCTGGGCGGAAGAGCCCACAGATCGAAACAGGCACTACGCTATTTGATGCTCAGATTTCGCAGTCTCAGCGAATTTGCGATCACGGAAACCGAACTGAAGCTCATTGCTGCGCCGGCGATCATCGGGCTGAGCAGGATACCAAAGAAGGGATAGAGCACGCCCGCTGCAATCGGAACGCCGAGAGCGTTGTAGCCGAATGCGAAAATCAGATTCTGCCGGATATTCCGCATCACCGTGCGACCGACTTCGACAGCATTGGCGATTCCATTAAGATCTCCTTTCACCAGGGTGACGGCGGCGCTCTCGATGGCGACGTCGGTTCCTGTGCCCATCGCGATGCCCACATCGGCTTCTGCCAATGCGGGAGCATCGTTGATACCATCCCCGGCCATGGCCACGACATGCCCTTCGGCCTTGAGCCGCTTCACCAGCTCGATCTTGTCTGCCGGAGAAAGGCCGGCGTGAATCTCATCGATCCCGAGTTCTTTGCCGACTGCCTTTGCGGTGGCCTCATTGTCTCCCGTGGCCATCAGCAGCCGGATTCCACGTCGATGCAGAGACTCAACCGCGGCGGGTGTGGTTTCTTTGATTGCATCCGAGATAGCAATCAGCCCAACCCATTCCCGATCCCGGGCGATCCAAACTACGGTCTTCGCAACATTCTGAAGCTCGTCGCTTTTCTGGCGGAGCATCTCCTGCGTTTCGGAAATTCTTTCGGCGACGAACTGTGGTTTTCCGATCTCGATCTTCTTGCCCCCAACCAAGCCGCTGACGCCTCCTCCGGTGTGTGAGGCGAAGTCTTCTGTCTCTGCGAGATCGAGGTTTCGCTCTTTTGCCTCTTTCACGATGGCGCGGGCAAGTGGGTGTTCGCTATTGGTCTCGAGCGAGGCAGCCACAGCAAGCAGCTCGTCCTCGGTAACTCCGTCGGCCGTGGCGAGGTCGGTCACGCTTGGTTGCCCTGCGGTGAGCGTGCCAGTCTTGTCCGTGATCAGGACATCGACTTTTTCGACCCGCTCGAGCGCCTCCGCGTTCTTGATGAGAATCCCTGCCTGGGCAGCGCGGCCGACTCCCACCATGATTGACATCGGGGTCGCCAGACCAAGCGCGCACGGGCAGGCGATGATCAAGACTGAGACGGCATTCACGATGGCGAAGGCCATCGCCGGAGCAGGTCCCCACATTGCCCAGACCCCAAACGTGATGACTGCAATCACGATGACCGCAGGCACGAACCACCCCGCCACCGTGTCGGCCAACTTCTGTATCGGGGCACGACTTCGTTGTGCCTCTGCGACCATATGGACGATCTGAGACAACAGAGTCTCACTGCCCACTTTCTCCGCCCGCATCGTGAATGCTCCGGTTTGATTGACGGTCGCGCCGATGACATCATCGTCTTCCGCCCTCTCAACGGGCACGGGTTCCCCGGTGATCATGGATTCGTCGATGTGGCTACGGCCCTCCACGATGGTTCCATCCAGCGGGATTTTTTCGCCCGGTTTCACTCGGAGCAAATCACCGGGCTTGATCTCGTCGATCGGGACATCTTCCTCAACCCCGTCTTTCAAGCGATGGGCCTCGTTCGCCGCGAGACCAAGCAATGCCTGAATCGCTTCGCCGGTTTTTCCCCGTGCTCTCGCTTCGAGCCACTGACCGAGCAGGACAAGGACGGTGATCACGGCGGCAGCCTCAAAGTAGAGCCCAACCTCTCCGTCTTTCCGAAACGATTCAGGGAACAGGCCGGGGAACAGGATCGCCACCGCACTGTATAGATAGGCGGCGCCCACTCCCACGGCGATCAGGGTAAACATGTTGAGGCTGCGATTGGCCACGGATTTCCAGCCTTTGCGGAAGAACATTCCTCCGGCCCAGAAGACGACGGGTGTTGTGAGGATAAATTCGATCCACCCCGTCCACGGAGGAATCCCGAGGCCGGGAATCATTTTCCCCATTGCAATCAGCAGCACGGGGATCGTCAGGGCGGTCCCAATCCAGAATTTTCGAGACAGATCCTTGATCTCAGCTTCGGCGTGTTCGTCGTGCCCTGCTGTGACTGTCTTGGGCTCCAGAGGCATGCCGCAGATAGGGCAATCACCGGGCGCATCCTGCTCGATCTCCGGATGCATTGGGCAAGTATAGATTGTCTGCCCGGCTGGCGGAATCGGGCTCACCGGTTCCAGAGCCATTCCGCATTTCGGACAGTCACCCGGCTCGTCTGAAACCACTTCAGGATGCATTGGGCAAGTGTAGGAAACACCCGCAGACGAAGGCGTTGCAGTTGGTTCCTCATCAGGTGATTCATCGGAGTGGCAACATTCGTGAGAGTCTTTCATTTGAACGTGAAGGGGGAAAGGGAAACTCAATCTAGTAGATAATTGAAAGGCATGGCTCACACATCGGGCCGGAAAGACTCTCGCAGTATCTTCCTTGCCCGATACAACCGGGTCTCCACGCTCTTCTCCGAACATTTGAGAATCTCGGCAATCTCACTCTGAGGAAGCTCATTAAAATGAAAGAGGATCACGGGTGTCCTCAATTTTTCCGGAAGACACTGAACGGCTGCTCGGATTGCGGCTCCTGACTCGGCTTCCTCAAGAGCACTTGCCGGATCGGATTGGGAGATCGCTTCCTCTCCTCTGTTGGCCACCTCGTCGGTGAGTGCAGCTTCGGGATGGCGTTTGGTCCATCGAAAATGGTTCTTTGCCAGATTGGCAGCGATCGTGAAGAGGAAGGCGGAGGCCTTGGCTTTCGACCGGTACTTCCTCCGAGCCCGATAGACGCGGACGAACACTTCCTGGGCGAGGTCAGCAGCTGTTTCGTAGTCGCCGATGGTTCGATAGAGATACGCGAGAATCGGCTTGCGCCACCGATCCATCAGATCGTTCAGCGCCAGATCGTCTCCGTCACGGAGCCGGAGCAGAAGTTGCTCATCTGCCTCACCTTCCGGTGGGCTGACTTCTCCATGACTACTCGGATCCGTCATTTTCCGAGGGTGCTGAGTCGACCGAACCGGGAGCGGCGTGTTCGATTAGATCCTCGTTAAACTCTCCATGTTTCCCGACATGCGGCATGCGGCCCGGCACGATGAGATGGCGAAAAATACGCTCCCGGTAGCGGGCTGCGTCATCGTCATCCAACACGGAACTGACGTCATACATGTGTGCAATGGTCGCCTCGCGGCACCGCTCTCTCTGTGCTGTCCAGGCAGCGAGAGCATCTTTCACCTCGGGAGCTAGACCGGGGTGCTCGGCTATCGCAGCATCGAGCCGCTTCTGGGCTACCACTAGCTCCTTGCAGAGTTTGCGGCAAACAACGTCGTGGGTTTCGTGCTTAGCGCGGATGGTGGAAAACTGCTGATCGGAGAGATCGTATTCATAGCGCAGCCATTCCAACTCGGGACGTTCCGCTTTCATCGCGATCGCCGTATCCGCCGTAATCCAACGATAGACGCATAAGTAGAGGCAGGAGAGTAAAGCTGCACTGAGAAGGATGATCGCGAGGTTCCGGTTCATGAGATGGATCTGGATACGGCCCTACCGCTGCTTCGCGAGTTCATGCTCCGTGTGAGCAATAGGGTCAATGGAAGAGCTGTAGGCGAGCGCCATTCTTTCCCATGCTTTTTCCCGGCTTTGCACGCCGTGGAGAGAGGCCGTCGCAAGAACGGCAAACACCGCACCAATAGCCAAAGGAGCGGCAAGGCGAGGATTGGCAATTCGTTCGATCACCTCGAGGAGCCAATCCGTCGTGGATGATTTCTCGCGGGTGGAAATTTCTCGCCAGACGGAAGCGCGGAAGTGGGGATCGTCGGGAACATCGATCTCCCATTCCTCAAGCCGTTGCTGTAGATCGTCGTTTTTCATTTTTTTAGAAGGAGGGTTTCGTAAAGGTAGAACACCCGAAATTGACCTCACCCCTCATGTAAATGTGTCTTAATAGGATAACACCAAAACATCACAACTGGTAGCGGGTGACTGGGCGTCAGCTGCCCGCTTTGACTTTGGCGACAAAGACTTCAGGAGTGGCATTGAAGTCGTCGATGCAGCTCTTGCAGCATAGCTTTACCGTCACTCCATCGTGGACAACCTCCACCGGCGTCCCCATGCTGCCGAGTGCCTCGCCGGACACGACGCAGATTGTCAGCGGATACTCAGCATCCCCGGCGGCAGCTGACTCTTCTGTCGCAGCAGAGTGGTCGTGCCCGTCGTGGTCATGATGAGGATCTTCTTCGCCTCCGCAACCTGTGAGAAAGATGGTGAAGGCGGTGACGACCGGCAAGATCAGTAGTTTCATTGTTGTTTTCATGAGGTGGTTTCTGATTCTGTATTAGTTTTTGGTTGGTTGGCTTTTCGATTGCTCCAGGAGAATTTGGCTTCCTCGATCCAGCAATAGAGCGTGGGCACGACGAAGACG
>CBFHPY010000009.1:0-601505 GCA_965657775.1 Verrucomicrobiales bacterium | reverse complement strand
TGAAATCAGAGAAAATTGATCTCATCATTTCCTCGATGACCCGAACTCCCGAGCGGGAGAAGGCGATCGCATTCTCGGATGGCTACGTCACCAATGGTCTCTGTATGCTGGTTCGAAAGGATTCGGATCTCAAGTCGATCGCCGATGTTCAGGCTGGAGATCACAAGATTGCCGTCAAGTTGGCAACAACCGGCCATCAATGGGCTCGTCAGGCTTTGAAGGATGTCGATCTGATTACCCTCGACGAGGCCGCCTCTTGTGTTCTCGAAGTGGTCCAGAGTAAAGCCGATGCTTTCATTTATGACCAGATTTCCATCTATCAGTTCTGGAAAAAATATGAGGGCGAGACCCGTCCCATCCTGACTCCGATTCGCGAAGAGACCTGGGCGATCGGGCTTCGCCAGGAAGACACGGAATTGAAATCTCAAGTGAACGAATTTCTTCAGCAGTATCGGGAAGCAGGCCGTTTTGACGAGCTAGCGACCGAATATATGTCTGAACAGAAAGCTGCTTTCGAGGAACTCGGCGTTCCCTTCATTTTTCACTGAGGTGCAGAATGGCACTGCTGCGCCATTATGGCGCAGCATACCCAGCTTGAAGTGTCATTTGGGCACATTCGTCACGATTATTTTGCGCGATAGATTTCCATAAGTTTTCGTAACTCGCTTATGGTAAGCGTTTTGTAATTTATTCTGGACGCTTGGCACACCGATTGCACTAGTGGTTGTCAGGAAATAAGCGCAACTGCGCACAACGAAAACCCCCGTGTCCATTCAATTGGACAAACCAAACGAAGGAGAAACGTATGAGTAAAATTCTTGGAATTGATTTAGGAACAACCAACTCGTGTATGGCTGTCATGGAAGGCGGCCAACCGTCCGTGTTGGAGAATGCAGAAGGTGCCCGGACGACTCCGTCAGTCGTCGCATTTTCGAAAGACGGTGAGCGTCTTGTCGGCCAGGCAGCTAAGCGACAGGCGATTACCAACCCCAAAAACACGATTTTCTCGGCCAAGCGCTTGATCGGAAGGAAGTTCGATGAGCTCTCCGAAGAAGAGAAGCAGACCCCTTATGAGATTGTGAAGTCCGCCAACGGCGATGCTCACATCAAAGTGGAAGTCGGTGGCGAAGACAAAACCTACAGCCCGCAGGAGATTTCTGCGATGGTTCTCGGGAAATTGAAGGCAGACGCCGAATCGAAGCTGGGTGAGACGATCACCGAAGCAGTGATTACAGTTCCCGCCTACTTCAACGACTCTCAGCGGAACGCTACGAAAGCGGCCGGTGAAATTGCTGGTCTCGACGTGAAGCGAATCGTCAACGAGCCGACCGCTGCGGCATTGGCTTATGGCCTCGACAAGAAAGGCGAAGAGAAGATCGCTGTATACGACCTCGGTGGAGGAACGTTCGATATCTCGGTTCTCGAGATTGACGAAGGATTCTTTGAGGTTCTCGCGACCGACGGAGACACACTCCTTGGTGGTGATGACTGGGACAACGCGATCATCAAGTCAATCGTGGAGCAGTTCAAGACAGACACTACGATCGACCTAAGCGGACAGCCTGACGCACTTCAGCGGATCAAAGAGGAAGCGGAAAAAGCTAAGATCGCGCTCTCATCGAGCCAGTCCTACGAACTCAACCTTCCTTTCGTCACGGCTGACCAAAGCGGACCGAAGCACATTCAGCAGACTTTGACTCGTTCTCAGTTGGAGCAGATGACCGATCATCTTTTCGAGCGCACCAAGGGACCTGTGAAAGCATGTCTTAAGGAAGCCGGTGTTTCAGCAGGAGAAATCGACGAGCTGGTTCTTGTCGGTGGAATGACTCGTATGCCCAAAGTGGTCGAGACCGCCAAGGATCTCGCCGGGAAGGATCCTCACCAAGGCGTGAATCCCGATGAGGTTGTCGCGGTTGGTGCTGCGATTCAGGGCGGTGTTCTCGCGAAGGACCCAACTCTCGGAGATGTGGTTCTTCTCGATGTGACTCCTCTTAGTCTTTCTATCGAAACAATGGGTGGTGTCGCCACTCCAATGATTGAGCGCAACACAACCATCCCTGCGAAAAAGTCACAGGTATTCTCGACCGCTGCAGACAGTCAGCCCTCGGTTGATATCGTGGTCTGCCAGGGTGAGCGAAAGCTCGTTTCGGATAACAAGATTCTCGGAAACTTTCGACTCGATGGAATTAATGCTGCACCCCGCGGCGTTCCCCAGATCGAAGTGACTTTCGACATCGACCGGAACGGTATTCTCAAAGTATCTGCCAAGGACAAGGATACCGGCAAGGAGCAGAACATTTCCATCGAAGGCTCGAGCGGACTCAGTGACGACGAGATCGAGACGGCGAAGCAGGAAGCTGAAAAGTATGCCGACGCTGACAAGGAGCGGATGGATGGCATCGAAACTCGCAACCTTGCGGATAACGCCGTTTACACGGTGAAGAAGCAGATCGAAGAACTTGGAGATCAGATTCCCGAAGAGGCAAAGTCAGAGATCGAAGCTTTGGTCAAGGAAGTCGAGGAAGCGCTCGAAGCTGACGATACCGAACAAATTAAATTGGCTACCGATTCTCTACAGGCCAAGTTTGGTGAACTCGCCGCGGCTGCTCAGCAGGCCGGCGGTGCTGATCCTATGGCCGCCGCGGCTGCTGCCGCAGCGGGTGGGGGAGGCGAAGAGCCATCCGAAGAACCCAAGGAAGCCAAAGGCGATGTCGTCGATGCCGAGTTCGAAGAAGTCGGCGAAGAAAAATCCTGATCACTAACACTTTTCCTGTTCTCCTTTGCGATATCGATTGCGGGGAGAGCGGGATTTTAAAACCCTTTCAGAAAACCGCAGATCGTCGGCCCGCTCCTGAGTCAAATCTTTGAGCCAGCGGCGTGCCCAGCGATCCTCGGAATTTTGGAAACCCAAAACTAAAGAAAACCAACCTAATATATATGGCAACAAATATCACACCTCTCGGAACGCGCGTCCTAGTGAAGCGGATCGAACAGGATGAGCAGAAGTCTGAAGGCGGCATCTTCCTCCCTGACACCGCTAAAGAGAAACCACAGGAGGCCGAAGTGGTCGCTCTTGGAAACGGGAAAAACGACGACGGTGAAGTGGTCGAGTTTTCTGTCAAAGTCGGCGATCAGGTTCTCATCTCCAAGTATGGCGGCACCGAAGTTAAAGTCGGTGGCGACGAGTGTGTTCTCGTTAACGAGAGCGATATCCTCGGAATCCTTTCCTGAACCGATTCAACAGGGGTAGGTCAGTGACCCAACCCTCTTTATTTAAATTCAAATAACAAAACTAGAAATACTATGGCTAAACAATTGTCATTCGACGAAGAAGCACGGCACGCATTGCTCTCAGGCGCTCAGAAGCTCGCTCGCGCGGTTAAGGCGACCCTCGGGCCTGCAGGACGTAATGTCATTCTCGACAAGAAGTTCGGTAGCCCAACGATCACCAAGGATGGTGTCACTGTGGCAAAAGAAATCGAGCTTAGCGATCCTTACGAAAATATGGGTGCCCAGCTCATTAAGGAGGTCTCTTCGAAGACTTCTGACATCGCTGGTGACGGAACCACGACGGCTACGGTCCTCGCTGAGTCCATCTACACCGAAGGTCTTCGCAACGTAACTGCAGGTGCTAATCCTACCAGCCTCCAGCGTGGAATCCTCAAGGCAGCTGAAGCTCTCGTAGGCGAGCTCCAGAAGATCTCAACCGAGGTCACCGACACGAAAGAGATCGCTCAGGTCGCTACTGTGTCTGCCAACTGGGATACCGAGATTGGTAACATCATTGCTGACGCAATGGACAAGGTTGGAAAAGACGGAACGATCACCGTGGAAGAAGCCAAGGGAATCGAAACGACCCTCGACGTTGTCGAAGGTATGCAGTTCGACAAGGGATACCTTTCTCCTTACATGGTGACTGACACTGACTCGATGATCACCGATCTCGACGACGCGCTCATCCTCATCCACGAGAAGAAGATCTCGAACCTTAAGGACATGCTTCCTCTTCTCGAGAAAGTAGCTCAGAGCGGAAAGCCTTTCCTCATCATCGCAGAAGACGTCGAGGGCGAAGCTCTTGCGACTCTCGTTGTGAACAAGATTCGCGGAACGCTGAATGTAGCAGCGGTGAAGGCACCAGGATTCGGAGATCGCCGTAAGGCTATGCTCGAAGACATCGCTATCCTCACGGGTGGTAAGGTCATCACCGAAGACCTCGGCATCAAGCTCGAGAACGTCTCCATGGACGACCTCGGAACTGCCAAGTCGGTCAAGATCACGAAGGAAGACACCACGATCATCGAAGGTGGCGGTTCTAGCGAGGCCATCAGTGGTCGCGTTTCTCAGATCCGTCGTCAGATCGAGGAGACAACTTCCGACTACGATCGCGAGAAGCTCCAGGAGCGTCTTGCGAAGCTTGCTGGCGGTGTTGCTGTCATCAACGTCGGTGCTGCTACCGAGACTGAGATGAAAGAGAAGAAGGCTCGTGTTGAAGATGCACTTCATGCGACCCGTGCCGCTGTTGAAGAAGGTATCGTCCCAGGTGGTGGTACTGCTCTCATCCGTGCGCAGGTTAACCTTGCTGGTCTTGGTCTCGAAGGAGATGAAGCTACCGGTGCTGAGATTGTTCAGCGCGCGATTGAAGCTCCTCTTCGTCAGCTTGCTGCGAACGCAGGACGCGAAGGCGCTCTCATCGTTGAGAAGGTAAAGAATGAGTCCGGAAACGTTGGATACAACGTTGCCACCGACACCTACGAAGACCTCGTAGCGAGCGGTGTTGTGGACCCAACCAAAGTGACTCGTAGTGCTCTTCAGAACGCTGCTTCAATCTCTGGTCTCCTCCTCACTACTGAGTGTCTCATCAGCGACGTTCCTGAGCCAGAAGCTCCAGAAGCCGCCCATGGTCATGACCACGGGATGGGTGGAATGATGTAATCATTCGCTTCGGTTCCTGGATCCTGACGGATTCAGACTACCAAATTCAAAAGACCGGACGTTCCGAAAGGGGCGTCCGGTTTTTTGTGGGGATGGAATCCAGTTAAATGCAAATGATTTGCAATAAAAGTTCTTAGGGGTAGAGTTCAGTTTCATGGAACTGCCTTCTCCGCCTTTGACCTCGCAAACTTCCCCGTTTTCTCTGCATGGCAAAGGTGAGAGTGCTCTGCATCGACCTGAAGCAGACCGTGTTGGAGTGATTGCTTCCGTGCTTTGCGCGATTCACTGTGCCGTAACTCCTTTTCTTCTTCTCTTTGCTCCTGCATTTGGAGAAATCTGGGCGCACCCGGCTTCGCACTGGATCGTGGCCCTCTTTGTTGTTCCTCTGGCTCTTGTCATGGTCTTGCGTGGGTTTCGAATCCATCGACGACGGTGGATCGTCGCGACCGGAATCCTTGGCATAGCTCTCGTAATCGTCGGGGCGATCATTCCTTACTGGCCAGGCGCTGAGGAAGCCAAAGCGGAGGTAGCCGATGGAGAAACTGAATCTGGCGGAGTCGCTGCGATCAATGAAGCTGCGCCGGAAGAGGGCGATAGTGATGTCTTTGTCTGGAAAGTCGGCGATGAGCTGCCGGGTGAAGAAGAGGACGAAGTTTTTGTCTGGGTCGCAGGTGAGGAAATGCCAGGGCAGGAGAATGGTGGGTGCCTCGACAGTTGCTGTCCCTCTCTCGTGACTGATAGGGAGGGTAATACGACACTCCATATCCCACCTGCCAGTTTGGTGACCACGCTGGGTGGTGTCGCTCTTATCTGTACGCATTTGGGAAACCTCGGTGCGTGCCGGAAAAAGAAAGCAGGTGACTGTTGCGATTCGGGTTTTTGCTGATCGTAACAGCTGTCGGATCCTACAATCGACTGGATCAAAATTGCTGCTCTCTATTTACTTTCTCTGATGTCGAAACCTCTACTTTTTATCACTGGTTTCCTTGGGGCAGGAAAGACGACGCTTCTTCGTGCTCTCCTCGAGGAATACAATCGCCTCGGGACAGCTGCCGATGTCATTCTGAATGATTTTGAAAATGCGGATATCGACGCGTCGACCTTGCCCGAATCCGGGGCTGCCATTTTCCCTCTCGCAGCGAGCTGCGCTTGTTGCGACAGTCTCGATGATCTCGTAAAGCTATGCCGCGCAGCGCAGGGTAGCGTGGGCGATGCTCTCATCGTCGAGTTGAATGGCACTGCTGATCCGCTCCCTCTCCTGGAAACTTTCACCCTGTTGGAGGAGCAGATTCCGTTTTCGCCGCGATGGCAGGTTGGCGTCGTTGATGCGCGTCACTGGGGACGACGTGGAGGATTGATTCCTCTCGAGATCCGACAGATCGAGACGGCAACTCATTGGGTCCTGACTCATGCGGAAGGTCTCACCACAGAGGAGCGTGAAGCGATTGTTCAGTCAGTTGAGCAAGTCAATCGCTATGCGATCCTGGTGGATCCGAAACGGCTTGTGGCTGACCTTTCGAGTCGAGCTGATGTCGATACAGTTCACGAACATCGACAGGATGAGAAAGGAGGAGACCTTACTTGTGATCATGAGCACAAACTCGCCCATCGGTTTACAGGGTGTCAAATTCCGCTTCCGGGGCGATACCGGCATCGACAGATTGTGAGCTTTCTCACCTCACTCCCCGACGAAGTCGTTCGTGCGAAAGCGCTCGTAAAGGTGAAAGAAGCTCCAGGACCACGTTGGCTTTTTGAGCGAACGGGAAGGCATCCCGTTGAGGCACCGATCGAAGTTGTGGGATTGGGAAAAGCGTCACCTTCTCTCGTTTGTATAGGCCCTGATCTCGACCCGGCTGGTCTGCGGGATATGGTGGCGACGCATTTTGGGGTGTGAGGGCGGAACGGCGAGGCCTTTAGTTCACAACCGAGGGTCGAAAATTGAGATCGGAAAAGTGGTTCTGATCACGATCTTTGATAGCTGCAATGACTCAGTAGGACCTTGGGGTGCCCAAGCCCTTGTCTCGGTCTCTCTTCCATCCAAGCCAATATATTGGACCTTCGAAGAGCAGAGCCTCTACCCCTTCTTCACCAACCCCATAGTAGCGATCACGATGAGGTAGACGGCGATATCGGTTTTCGCGAGTGCGGTGGATACGAAGAAGAGGATGGTTCCGGCGACGAGAGCAATGACTGGATCTACTTTGTTAATGGAACCCGCCTTGGGACAGAAGGTATGTTCGTTAAGCAAATGGAACGACGTGCTCGTTGTCGTTTCCTAGCCCTACTCGTCTCGGGCTTCGATTTCTCGAACGATCAGGCTCGGCCCGCGGATTTCGACGATTTCAACGAGACTGTCTTTGGAGACTGATTCTGCTTCGGCCATGACGTCGCGTTTTTCGTCGTCGATCAGGGCATAGCCTGACGGCATCAAGTCGGTCAGGGCGGGGCCGCGTGATCCAACCAGGCTGGGCTCGTCATTTTCGGTTTCCTTGTGCCCTGATTCTGACTTCAGAATAAGACTGCGGGTAAACGGGAGTCGGTGGAAAAACTTCATCCACCAACTCAACGTCAAGATGGCAAAAACAAAGAGAAGGACGACAGCAATGGTCCCTGCGGTGGTTCCGTATTCAACGAAGGTGAGGATTACTGCGACGATCAGGCAGACTGCTCCGAGAATACCAAGGATACCGCCGGGGAGGACTAGTTCAGCAAGAATGACGGCGATACCGATGAAAGAGAGGATCAGAATCGCGGTCATAAGGGCGGTCGCAGAGGGTTACGAAGGCAATCGGAAAACGGAGAATCCTATTTCCCCTCGCTGAGTTGAAAAGGCTCTCAAAGTTTGCCGCAACATTGCTTGTATTTCTTGCCGCTTCCGCAAGGGCAGAGGTCGTTGCGACCGACCTTCGGTGCCTCCCGTTTGACGGTCTTGGGAATCTCAATCTTGGGGCGCCCGTCTTCCTGGGCGATACCGCTGGAGTCACCTGCAGCTAGCTCGGAGAGCACATCGGGACGACTCGTCTGAAGCCCTCGAAGCACATTCCCGTAGCTGTCTGGACGGGTCGTGGTGCGGAAAAGATTGCCGAGAACCTCGATCTTGATCCGATCCATGAGACCGACAAAGATCTCGTAGGCGGCGTGCTTGTATTCGACGAGAGGGTCTTTCTGCGCGTAGCGATAGTTTCCGATCGATTCACGAAGGCTATCCATCTCGTAGAGGTGTTCCTGCCAGAGCTGGTCAATGCTGTGAAGAATGACAAATCGCTCGAGGCCTTCAACCCGCTCTGGATCCTCGTGAGCGGTTTTGATCTCGTAAGCCGCTTTTACCTGGTCGATGAAGAAATCGAGATTGTCGCTGTCACTGCGACTTTCGAGCTCGGCATCTTCCGCAGTCATCCCGAGAGGGAAGTGCGTGTTGAAGGCGTTTAAAGCGTTCTGATGAATCAGTTCGTTCGTCTCGGGATCGAAGCAATCATCGAGAATCGCAGGCATTGCATCTTCGATGACGTCGAGAATCAGCGAGTGTGGATCTTCGGTGGAAAGAACGTCGTTGCGGTAGCCATAGACGACCGATCGCTGATTGTTCATCACATCGTCGTACTCGAGAATGTGTTTTCGAGAAAGGTAGTCGCGTTGCTCCACCTTCTTCTGCGCGTTCTCAACAGACTTGTTCAGCCACGGATGCTCGAGCTCCTGGCCTTCCTCTAGGCCGAAGCGATCCATCATCTTGGTCATGCGCTCGGCGGCACCGAACTGCATCATGAGGTCGTCCTCAAAGCTGACGTAGAAAACGGATTTTCCAGGATCGCCCTGACGAGAACAACGTCCACGCAACTGGCGATCGACTCGACGACTGCGATGGCGTTCGGTAGCGACAACGAAAAGACCGCCACTCTCGGCGACGCCTTCGCCCAGTTTAATATCCGTTCCTCGACCGGCCATGTTCGTGGCCACGGTGACAGATCCAGGTTGGCCGGCGCGGGCTACGATTTCCGCCTCCTGCATGTGAAACTTAGCGTTGAGCACGGAGTGGGGGATCTTCTCGCGCTTCAGCATGCGGGCAAGAACTTCGGAGGACTCGACACTGGCGGTTCCAAGGAGAACCGGCTGACCTGCAGCGTGTCGTTCGTGGACCAGTTCGATGACCGCCTTGAACTTTTCTCGCTGGGTCTTGAAGATTTTGTCGTTGAGATCGATTCGAGCGATCGGACGGTTCGTAGGGACGACAAGAACGTCGAGCTTGTAAATGTCGTGAAATTCAGCGGCCTCTGTTTCGGCCGTTCCTGTCATACCACCGAGCTTTTCATACAGTCGGAAGTAGTTCTGAATCGTGATCGTTGCGTAGGTCTGGGTTTCGCCCTCGATCTTGACCCCTTCTTTAGCTTCGACAGCCTGGTGGAGGCCATCGGACCAGCGGCGCCCCGCCATTTTTCGTCCGGTGTTTTCGTCGACAATCATGACACGATTGTCTTCTACGACGTAGTGGACGTCCTTTTCGTAGAGCGTGTAGGCCCGCATCAGCTGAGAGATGGTGTGCATCTTCTCTGCCTGGGCTGCCATCTGCTGCTGGAGTTCCGTCTTCTTCTTTCCCTTTTGGCTCTCAGAGAGTGAAGCATCTCCGTCGATTTCGGAAAACACGTCAGAGAGATCCGGGAGAACGAACGCTTCAGGTTCGTCCGGGCTGAGGAATTGACGACCTTTTTCGGTCAATTCGGCCTCGTGCTGTTTCGGGTCGAGCGTGAAGAAGAGTTCTTCCTTCAGTTCAAACAGGGCGGTTTTCTGAGGGTCCCGAAAGAACTCGAGTTCCGCTTTCTCCATCGCGCGTCTCACTTCGGCATCTTCCATCGCGCGGAGGAGAGCACGGTTGCGCGGCATCCCGAGTTTGAGTTTGTAGTAGGTCGTCCCTGCTTCCGAGACATTTCCCTCTTCGAGGTCTTTCTTCGCTTCCTGCGCCAGATCGTTGCAGAGCTTGGTTTGCTTGCGATAGAGATTTTGAATTGCCCCCTTGTATTGGTCGAACTGCTGATCCTGACGGACGGTAACAGGTCCCGAAATAATGAGCGGGGTCCGGGCTTCGTCAACGAGAACGGAGTCGACCTCGTCAATCAGCGAGAAGTAGTGGTTTCGCTGCACCTGGTTCTCGGCATCCTGCGCCATTCCGTTGTCGCGAAGATAATCAAAACCAAATTCGCTGGCGGTTCCGTAGGTGATGTCTCGTCCATACATTTCCTTGCGCTGGGACGGATCCTGTCCGTTTTGAATCACTCCGACCGTGAGACCAAGCCATTCAAAGAGATGTCCCATCCACTCGGAGTCTCGTCGAGCGAGGTAGTCGTTCACCGTGATGACATGGACTCCCATTCCGGTAAGGGCGTTGAGAAAGACAGGAAGCGTCGCGACGAGAGTCTTACCTTCACCGGTTGCCATCTCAGCGATCATTCCGCGGTGAAGTCCGATTCCACCGATCAGCTGAACGTCAAAGTGGACCATTTCCCATTTCACGGGATGATCGCAGACATTCCATTCCTGTCCGCAGAGACGTCGTGCCGTATTTTTTACGACGGCGTAGGCCTCGGGGAGGATTTTTTCAAGGTAGGCAGCGCGGGCTGCAGGGAACTCGTCTTTGAGCTCGGAAAAGGTCCGCTGGGCTTCGAGAATTTTTTTGGAAAGCGATTCGTTGTCGAGACTTCCAATTTCATCTGGCTTCACAAAACCCTCCGCAGCACGGAATTCTTCGGCAAGTCCTGAAAAGCGATTCGACCAGGTGAGAAGCGTCTCTCGATTCTGATCAATCGTCCGGGTCTGGAGAATTCGATCACTGAAGGCCTCGACTCGAAGATCGTAACGGAAAAGATGCTCTTTCCATTGTGCGGTTTTCTGCTTCAGGGCCTCGTCGGACTCATTCTGGAGCGACTTTTCGATCTGATTGATTTCCTCAACGATGGGTGTGATTTTTCGGATCACACGATGGTTACGGCTACCTACGATGAGTTTGAGAATCCACTTGAGCATGGTCTGTAGAGAGAAAAAAATTCGGAAAGCTGAACTATACGCCATCCCACCGGCTTTTCAGTCACTTTTCGGTAGAGAAAAGAGTCCGAGGTCGGCGGATGGGAAGTGGTTCAGGCGTGACGTTGGAGAAATTCTTCGGCAAGGGCACGATAGGCGACCGATCCGGAGCACGACGGGGCGTAGTCGATGATTGTCTGACCAAAGCTGGGAGCTTCGCCGAGACGGATGTTGCGCGGGATAATGGTGTCGTAGGTGACCTCTGGGAAATACTCGCGTACGTCGTTAATCACCATTGTGGAAAGGTTGGTTCGGCGGTCAGCCATCGTCATTACGATCCCCTCAAGAACCACTTCGGTGTTGGCCCCGGATTCTTTGATCTGCTGGTGGACACCGACAATCTTGGAGAGTCCTTCGAGGCCAAAGTATTCGCATTGCAGGGGCACAACGAGCTCGTCCGCTGCGGCGAGTGCCGATGTCATGAGGACGCCAAGGGAAGGGGGGCAGTCCATCAGGATGTAATCGGCCGAGGCCTGCTCTTTGAAAGGAGCGAGAAGATTCTTGAGACGAACGAGGTGATCGTCTTCTCGGGCCATCTCGATTTCACATCCAGCGAGGTCCATGTCGCAGGGAATTAGCGAGAGGTTCTCGTATTTGGTAGTCAGGACGAGTTCGGAAACGTCGCCTCCACCTATCAAATGCTGATAGATGCTAGGATTGTCGCCCGGAACGAAATCAAGCGCACTTGTTGAGTTGGCCTGTGGATCGAGATCGAGAACAATCACTCTGACCCCTCGCTCGGCGAGGCAGGCTCCAAGATTCACAGAAGTGGTGGTCTTACCGACTCCACCTTTCTGGTTGGCTATAGCGATGATCTTCATGAAAAATGCAGGGAGGAACGGGGTGGGCGGGAAACTTGCCCGATCCTGAAGGAGACGAAAGGGGAAAAACGGGCTCAGAGAAAAAAAGGCTTTCTGTCCGCAGACCCACCATGGCGCGAAAATCCCTCCTTGCAATTGGCGTCCTTGTTTGATGTATTCGGTGTGTGTCCTTCCACCCTCAGGTCTAGCTCATGAGAATTGAGATTCGACTCGTGCCTCTCCTCCTGCTCGTCGCTTTCTTCGGCTTCGAATCGTCTGCCTTGTCTCAGAATGAGGAAGACGATACCAGCGAAGCGGAGGTTTCTGACCCCGTCGAGGAGTCGATTTCCCTGCAAGATGCTTCCGAAAGTATCCTCGTCGAGCCTGAGACAGCAGAGCTAGACGCAGATCCTAAAGATGCGGAGACGCTTCGGAAGGAGATGCTGGAGCGGCTAGCAGATCAGCTTTCGAAGCGAATGCGGACCTTAAAAGAGCGGGAGTCGGCTCTTTCAGCGCGCGAGCAGTCGATTGCTGAGCGGGAGAATGCCGCCAGAGACCGGGAAGAGATGCTCGGTTCGATGGAAGAGCTGATGCAACTTCGTGAAGAAGTCGTAAAGCGCCGTGAAAAACTTCCTCCGCCTCAGACATGGAATGGTCCTGCGGCTCCCGAGATTTATGGACGCTATGCTGCGGTCCTGGATGGTTCGACGATGCAGTTCTTTCACAAAAAAGATGCTCATGAACGAGTTCCGGTCGCGAGTACCCAAAAGCTGGTCACGGCTCTGGTAGTCTGCGAGGAGGGGAATCTGAATCGTTTGGTGGTGGTTCCCAAGGAGGTGTATGAAGTCGAACCCACCGTCGTCGGCGTGAAGCCCGGGGAGAAATACACACGCCGCCAGTTACTCACATCACTGCTCGTAAAAAGTGGGAATGATATTGCAGCGACTCTTGCGATCGACAATGCGGGATCGGTCGAAGCATTCGCCAAGAAGATGAACACCTTCGCTCGTTATATCGGGATGACTGATTCTAATTTTGTGAATCCGCACGGACTTCCAGCCGAAGGACAATTTTCTACGGCGCGGGACATTGCCATTGCTGCTTTCGAGGCCTACCAGGTCGAAGACATTCGGAAGATGATCTGCAAGACGACCTACGACTTTGTTTTCAATGATGGACGTGTTTACACGCTCTACAATACCAACCGTGTCTTGACGAGTTTTGACGGGTGCAATGGAATGAAGACAGGTTTCACCTATGCTGCGGGGAACTGCCTTGTCTCGAGCGCTCAGGTTAATGGCAAAACTCGTATCTCGGTTGTCTTAAAGAGTGCCCAGCCCCAGGTCTGGGAAGACAGTAAGAAACTCTTGCAGTGGTCACTCGAACTCGAAATGGGAAGAGTCGGAGTTCCCGTAGCTGCGAACGCTGCGGTTACGCAGTAGCTGTTTAGAGATCGCTCTAGAAGGTAGGCTGAACGCCAGCTGCCTCCATCGCCTCAGAGATTGCAGTGCGAACGTCGTCGAGCGAGATGGGCTTGGCAACAAACCCGTTCATTCCCCCTGCGAAGCAGGAATCGCGAACTCCAGCGAGAGCGTGACCGGTCATCGCGATGATAACTGGCTGCCGGGTGAGATTGAAATTCTTCCGAATCATTTCGGTCGCTTCGAGCCCTCCCATAACCGGCATCTGAAGATCCATGAGAACCAAATCGATGTCACCTTTGGTAACGCGTTCTACTCCTTTGGCACCGTTGTTGGCAAATTCGATTCCCGAGTAACCAAGCTTTTCGACAACCATTCCGGCGATCTTCTGGTTCATGAGGACGTCTTCGACAATCAGGATTTTCGCGGGATATTTTTCCGCGAAAGTATCCCCGGAGGGCAAAGCTTCGGAGGGGGCTTCGAAGCGTGATTCCTCCACCTGAATTCCGCGCCCTTTCTGTACCATCGCGACCGAGTTGCGCAGCAGCTTTAATTCCGATACCGGCTTGTAGAGTGTGCGGACCAAAGGATATTTTTGTTCATCGACTCGAATGCTGTTTTCTCCGATAGCTGAGAGGAGCACCGTCGGAATCGAAACCGCAATGAGAGTTTCTACGAACTGCCACATCGCTTTTTCATCTCCGATAGCCATGGGATCGGCGATTACGAGATTAGGCTTCTTTTCAACAATAATGTTCCCCAGCTCGGGAGAGTATCGGGACGCGACTACGACGGATACTTGCCAGCTTTCGAGGTAGGTTTTGATCAGCGAAGTAAGGGCTTCGTTGCGTGTCAGGAGAATGCACGAAGTTCCGTGGAGCGGTTTCTGGTTCTCAATCTGATGCTGAGGTTTGATCGCACCTTGCTCGGGAATTTCACGGAATGGTAGGTCAAAGAAGAATTCCGAGCCCTTACCATACTCACTCTCGAGACCGAGTTGACCTCCAAAAAAGCTGCACAATTTGCGACTGATTGCGAGTCCCAGACCAGCTCCGCCGAATTTTCGGGTGGTCGATGCGTCGGCCTGGGTGAAGGCGTCGAAGATCTTTTCTTGATTCTCCGGAGCGATACCGATTCCGGAATCCTTCACTGAAATCCGAATCATGGGTTCGGTTCCTGTTTTGGTTTCTTGGGATGCCATCTTGGCCATGATGGTTACATCACCCTCGTTGGTGAATTTCATCGCGTTACCAACCAAATTAACGAGGACCTGCTTGAGGCGTTCTCGGTCGCCAGAGATCCAGTTTGGGACCCGTTTTTCGACAAAGTAGATCAGCTCCACTCCGCTATCAACAGCGTAGTAGGCAAACATCTCTATCGTTTCCTCGATCAGTGCGACGAGGTCGACGGGTTCGCATTCTATCTCCATCTTTTCGGACTCGAGCTTGGAGAAATCGAGAACGTCGTTGACGAGGTGGACAAGTGACTGACCACTCGTTCTCATGATCTGCACGAGCTCCTTTTGCTGGCTTGAGAGTGTCGTCTCCATGAGCAGACTGGTCGTTCCAATGATCCCGTTCATTGGAGTTCGGATTTCATGGCTCATGTTTGCGAGAAAGTCCGACTTGGCTTCTTTCGCGACCTCCGCCTGCCGTCTCGCGACCTGGACCTGCTCAATCGATTCGTGAAACTGGTCTGTTGTTTTGCGGAGGCTTTCCGCCATGAGGTTGAAGCTCTCATGGATATGGGCGATTTCAGGCGGGCTGTTCTCCTTCATCCGATAGTCATATCGACCTTCGGTCACGGTGTTCATACTTTCGGTCAATCCCTGAAGCTGTTTTGAAAACCGGGCCCCCAAAAAGATCAGGTAAATGAGCAGGGGTATGATACCTACGAGAGGAAGGAGATGCCGAAGGTCGAGAACGCTGGTAAGGCGCAACACATCTGGACTGACCTTGGACTCGATCGTGAAAAATGTCGGAGTGCCATTGAGAACAGCAGGAAAGACAGCTCTCATCGTCCGCTTGGCATTGGCGTTTCCTATACTCGCACGAAGACTGTTTGTTACTGCTTCGCTTGAAAAAGTGCGAACCAGCGGACGGTTTGTTGAAATGACATCGAGTAGCATTTCGGAGATCGCGGTTGGCTCATCTGGGGTATAGCCATCGCTGGATGTTGCAAAGATCTCGATAGGAGAGCTGGACTCTTCCAGTTTCTGATAGATCGCGATTTTCGCATCTGGATGCGAAGAGATCGTGTAGTTGAGTGAGGCGATAAAATTGCGAACTTCGCCGATGGCGGAATTGTCATTTTCTATGAGTCTGCGAGTCAGTTCCGGGTTCAAACGCTGCGCAAACGCCCCGGCTTTGGAGGAAAAATCAGAGCTTAGATTTTGCTTTTCGTTTTTGAACTCATACAAATAGGTGATGGCAAGCCCAAGGCACGCGCCTGCAGCAGCCATCGTGAGGCTAACGCAGAGGAGGGAGAATCCAAGTGAGGGGCGACTAAAAGGCATCTGCTATAAGATCGATCGGATTTCTTTGAAAGTAAAATAAAAACTAGAATTTCCATATTATTCAAAATTATGATTTGCTTGCCGTCTGAAATCCTGCGTCCTATGTTCGCGCTTCCATGAATCGGCGCGGTTAGCTCAGGGGTAGAGCACATCGTTCACACCGATGGGGTCACTGGTTCAAATCCAGTACCGCGCACCATGATTGGAAATCACAGATCCTTTTCTTGGATCCCCAGCTGGTGAATGTCCGATTCTCGTAGGAATCGCCGTTGTTTTTGCCGCACAGTCGTGGACGAAATAAGCGATCTCAGAAGGGAGGAATTACTCTGGTCGTGGCGAGAAATCGCTGACTTCAGCCAATTTTTCCCAGAGCTCTCGCTCCTCATCTGTCGTTTTCTCTGGAAATTCGACGACTACCTCGAGGAAGATATCCCCATGATCCGAGGCTCCTTTGGGAAGGCCTTTTCCTTTGAGTCGCATCCTTGTCCCAGGAGCTGTGCCCGCCTTCACCGCCATTTTGACTTCACCGTGAGGAGTTTGAACGCGAACGCTTGTGCCGAGTGCGATCTCCCACGGCGCCAAGGTCAGGTCGCATTCGAGATCCTTTCCGTCGGGCCGGAAAATTGGATGTCTTTCGATTCTCACTTTCAGATAGAGATTCCCAGTAGGTCCGCCGTTACGACCTGGATATCCCATTCCGGCACAACGAATCAGTTGTCCTTCCCCAATTCCTTTTGGGATCTTTACACGAATTGTTGTCTCTTTGCCCGGTTGCCCGGAAGCGGAAGGACGAGCCAACCGGAGTTCGCGCGTCGCTCCAGTCATAATTTCTTCGATTCTCACGAGAAGATCAGCTTCGATATCCTGACCCGCTGCAGGTGCGTTGGATCGTCCTCCTCGACCGCCATAGCCACCGAATGGATCCGCCCCGCCGGGACCGCCGCTGCCTCCAAAAACACTTTCGAAGAAATCGCTGAATCCCGTGCTGCCCCCGAAATGGTATTCATAGGAGCCTCCGCCTGCTCCAGGAGAACCGTAGAAACCACCGGGTCCGCCTCCGAAGTCCTGCCCGTGTTGCCAGTTCGCGCCGAGGGTATCGTACTTCTGACGTTTGTCGGAATCGCCAAGGACTTCGTAGGCTTCGTTGACTTCCTTAAACTTGTCTTCCGCGTCGGGGAGGTCCTTCGCTACGTCCGGATGGTATTTCCGAGCAAGCTTCTTGAAGGCTTTCTTGATTTCATCCTGCGACGCCGACTTGTCGACGCCGAGGATTTCGTAGTAATCGCGATATTGAACAGACATTCGGGTGCGGGAGAAAATGGACCGAAACAGAGGTTGATTCAACCTCGTGACTGCGCACTGAAGTCGATTTTCTCAAAAAGTGAAACGGATCCTTCCGAGACAAGAAGTCTTGAATCGTCCGGTTCGGATCAAGACTGTCAATTTGCCAACTCTTCGAGTAGGGCCCGGTTCAGTTGAATCCCGGCCTCGAAATTTGTCACGGTGAAACTCTCGTTGGGGGCGTGAATCTGACAGTCTGGCAGAGCCAGGCCGAGCAGGAGAGTATCGACGCCCAGAGTGTCTTTGATCGACTGAATAATTGGGATGCTACCGCCCTCGCGGATCAGACGAGGCTCGTCGTTAAAGGCACGCTGCAGAGCACGTTGAGCGGCTTTGCCATGACCGGAATGGGGATCCATGACATAGGCGGGGCCGTCGTGGCCAAGCTCGACTTCGATGCGACAGGAATCGGGACACTGTTGTTGGAGGTGGGCTTCTGCGAGCTTCAGGATTTCTTTCGGATCCTGATCCGGAACGAGTCGAAAACTCAGTTTTGCCATCGCTTCTCGCGGGATCACTGTTTTCGATCCTTCGCCCTGGTAGCCGCCACCAACACCGTTGACCTCGGCTGTAGGACGACCCCAGCGTTGTTCCAGCGCGGTGTAGCCTGCCTCACCCAAGAGCCCGGCGGCCCCAGTTTCTTCGAGAGTCGCGGCGTCTCCGTCAGGGAGGGAAGCCCACATCTCTCTTTCCCAGGATTCGAGGGGGATGACTGAGTCGTAGAATCCTGGAATCTGAACAATGCCATGATTGTCATGAAGCGAGGCAACTAAACGGGAAACGATCGTTGCTGAATTGGGCACTGCGCCGCCGTAAACACCGGAGTGAAGATCGAGCGTTGGGCCGTAGATCTTAAAATCAAGGCAGGCGATTCCACGCAATCCATAGGTCATCGTCGGAATACCAGGGCCGATCATGCCTGTATCCGAAACCGCACAGATATCGCAAGCGAGCGACTCGCGATGTTCCTCGAGAAAGGGAGCGAGATTGGGGCTGCCGATTTCTTCCTCACCCTCGATCAGGAAGATCACGTTGACGGGAAGATCGCCGTGCTGCTTCAGAGTTTCTTCGACGCCGAGGATGTGGGCGTAGTGTTGTCCCTTGTTGTCGGTTGCACCACGGCAGAAGATCTTGTCGCCCTTTAGCGTGGGCTCAAAAGGATCCGTGTCCCACTCATCGACGGGGTCGACTGGCTGCACATCGTAGTGACCGTATATGAGGACGGTAGGGCGATCTGGCTTCTTTTCACTACGAGCAATGACGATGGGATGTCCCGGCGTTTCGTGAAGCTCCGTTGCCAGCCCCATTCCGTTGAACTTATGGATCAGATAGTCACCGCAGGCGCGGACGTCGGCTTTGTGTTTGCTGTCCGTCGAAATACTGGGGAATCGGAGGAAATCGAAAAATTCAGTGAGCTGGGGTGTCATGGTGGTGGTTAAGGAGATACGACAGAAGGTAGGCGCAAGGCAACGAGATTCCTAGCTACCCTTTGCAATTTTCGATTCGGCGTATTGAGAAAAAGAAACGAGATGGCACTCTCAATCAGAAAGAGAGGGCAATGCTCCTCTTCTCCGGTCACAAAATACTGCCTGGAGTATAGTCTCCGGCACCGTCTACATTGTCGGCGAATAGTCCGGCTTCGCGGATGAAGCGGTCGATTTGAGTTTTCACCGCACCCGCATTTGCTGACCCTTCCGCGAGACAAGCCCAGAGGTCTTCCGCGTCCATTTCTAGTCGGCCATCTTCGGCGAGGCGGTCGATCATATCGTTCTTTTCAGATCCACCGGTGCGATAGGCCTGAGCCGCGGCGACAGCGTGTTCCTTGATGACTTCGTGGGCAGTCTCACGTCCAACTCCGCGCTTCACCGCGGTCATCATGATCGTAGTACTGAGAAGGAAGGGGAGGTAGTGCTCATTTTCCCGCTCGATGACAGCGGGATAGGCGTCCATCTGATCCAGGACCGTGACCATTGTCTCAAGGAGGCCGTCGATGGCGAAAAATGCGTCGGGCAGCATGACTCGGCGAACGACTGAACAGGAGACATCGCCCTCGTTCCACTGATCTCCGGCGAGAGACGAGGCCATCGTGAGGTGGCCCCCAAGAATGGTCTTGAATCCGTTGATGCGCTCGCAGCTTCGGCTATTCATTTTGTGTGGCATCGCGGATGAGCCGACTTGGCCTTTCGCAAAACCTTCGCTGGCGAGTTCGTGTCCGGCCATGAGACGAATCGTCTTCGCAAAGCTGGAGGGGCCTGATGCGATCTGATTCAGAATCGCGACGACATTGAGGTCGAGGCTGCGAGGGTAGACTTGGCCCACATTGGCAAAGATGCGGTGAATGCCGAGGTGCCCCGCGACCCGGTTCTCCAGCTGCATTACCTTCTCCGCATCTCCATCAAAGAGGCTCAGCTGATCCAGTTGCGTGCCGACAGCACCCTTGAGGCCGCGGGCCGGGTAGTCATCGATCAGTTCCTGGAGTTGTTGCCCGGCAAGTAGCAACTCTTCTCCAAACGTCGCTAGACGCTTTCCGAAGGTGGTGATTTGCGCGGCAACATTGTGAGTGCGTGCGGTGATGACGAGGTCGCGGTATTCATCCGCCTTGGTTGAGAGCCGATGCAGGACGGCTGCGGTTTTGAAATGAACGACTTCAAGGGCTCGGTAAACCTGGAGCTGTTCAACATTCTCGGTCAGATCACGGCTCGTCATCCCTTTGTGAATGTGTTCGTGCCCGGCAAGATCGCAGAATTCTTCGATACGTGCCTTCACATCGTGCCGGGTAATTCGCTCTCGCTCGTCGATCGACGCGAGGTTGATTGTTTCGATGACAGCTTCGTAGTTATCGATCGCCTCCTGGGGGATATCTAGACCGAGATCCTTTTGCGCCTTCATGACCGCGATCCAGAGCTCACGCTCGAGTCGGACTTTTCCTTCGGGTGACCAGACCGCTTTCATGGAAGCGGTTGCATATCTTTCGGCGAGAACGTTGGGGATCATAGGGAAACAGGAAATTCAGGACGCTTCGGAAGCGATGTCCTTGAGGTATTCAAAAGTATAAATGCCAGTCTTGTGACTATCCGAGAAATGAAATTGGATGCCGTATCCACCCACTGGATTCCAACCGGTCACAGAGACACCGGAAAAGTCTTTCCCGATCTCGTCGCCGGAGATCGAATTGCCGAGGAGGTCTTTTTCGCCCTGCGTCTCGGCACTGGGAGAAAGGGCGCGCAATCTATCCATGGCGTAAAAGTCCTCGGAACCATCGTTCCACTTGATGGCTACCATCGTGCCGATCAGCTGAATGTCTGTAAATCCGGTCATTCTTTAGGTCGCATCGGTAGCACGGAGGATGTCGCGAGGCAACAGGGTTTGGTGCCGGAGCTGAGAGGGTGGGATGCGAATCTGCAGTGGCAACTCTGAGAGAGTGGTGAGATTTCATGGAGCCTTCATCTGCGCTTCGCTTTCGCCCCGTAGATTTTGAATATAAAAAAGAGTATTTGTTTTCATACCCTTGGATTTCTGGTTTGTTTTTCGGACTGACCGGATGCTCCAAGGTGAAGCTAGAATACACGGACCGTCAGGAGTCAGAAGCAGACCATCTCTTTTCCCGTGGTTGGCTTTCAAAGAGCATTCCTGTTTCGAGCCGAGGCATCGTTACGACGAATGATCTGAACAGGAACACCTCCGAAGGAGAATTTTCATTCGATCGGGTGCATCTCCGTAGCTTATCTTCACCAGAGAATTGGGTGAGGTTTGAAAAAGAACTCAAAGAGCGGGGGTAGTCGCTCTGCGTCTATTCTGAGTAAGGGGATGTTTCGAAATTCTTTATCAATGCAGAAAACCAGCATTGTATTTACCCTCTCAAAGCTGAGCCCTTTCATCCCGCGCAAGGAAGCGATCTGTCCCGATTCGCTTTTGCATTTTTAGGTATTCCCGCCCACACTGGGCGCAATGAAAATCGCCAAAGACGGAATTCGGTCCATTGTCAAAGTGGGATACGATGGGCGTGTCTACAAGACCTTCCGAGGGACCGATCGAGACAAGCGATTTGCCAATGAAGTAAGGGTGCTGAATATCCTCGAAGCCCGGTGCTGCGAGTGGGTGCCTCGTCTTCTCGAGAATGATCCCGAAACTCTCACTATCGTGACGACGAATTGTGGCGCCCCAGCCGAGAACACGATCAGCGAGGGAAAGGCAGCGGAACTTTTTAAGAAACTGGTCGACGATTATGGCGTTTTACACACCGATCCGTTTCCGCGAAATATTACCTACAACAGTCGATCCGGTCAGTTCTGCATTATTGATTTTGAATTGGCGGAAGTAAAAGAGGATCCACAGCATCGGGGTGAGGAAGAAGAAGCCCATCGCTCGCTGTCCTGGTCCGGGGCGACGAGGAGTGGTCGTCGGAAAGAGGTCAACGAGGATGCTCTGTCCGTCTTTTCTTCCGAAGGAGGGTGGGCGAAAAACGAAGAATTGGAGAGCGAACACTCGATCGACGAGAATGGAGTGATCTTCGCGGTCAGCGACGGTATGGGCGGGCAATCAGGTGGTGAAGTCGCGAGTGATCTTGTCGTCCGGGAACTTCGACGGTTTCTTCCTGCAATGATGGGAGATTTTCAAAGCGCTGCCGATCCCGAAGACCTTCTGGAATCGGCAGTCCGGTCCCTTCATGACTATGTCACTAGAACGGGTGATAATTCCACGAAACTGGAAGGAATGGGCGCCACCGTGGTCTGTGGGCTGTTCTATCGAACTCGGGTTTTCTTTGCCCATGTGGGTGATAGCCGATTCTATCGCTTTCGAGATGGAGAACTGACGCAGCTCACGCATGATCACAGTCACGTTGGTTCACTTTTCCGTTCAGGGAAGATCAAGGAGCGAGAAATGAGAACGCATCCTCGAAGAAATATTCTTAATCAAGCCATCGGCGGAGGCTGCCATCGGGTTTTTCCACAGGTCGAATCGGCTTCGCTGGAACCCGGTGACTGGTATCTGATTTGTTCCGATGGCGTGATTGATGGACTCTGGAACAAGAACATTGAGCACATATTTTCGGAGGCAGTCGAGGATGGCTGGTCACCAGCGAAAGCGCAGGAGGCCATTCTCGATCGAGCCTATGCGGAAGCGGGGGGGGACGACACGACGCTTTTTGTGATTCGGGCGGATTCCTCAGAAGGCGATCATTCAGGCGAGAGTTCCTGAATCCTTTGATCGTAACTTATCGATCTATTCGACGAAGAGAAACTGGCGGGTGTTCAGAATCGCCCAGACGAGACTTTCGTAGCCGTCTTCTCCCTGGATCTCGATTTCGTTTCGTGCAAGAGCGAGTTCTCTTTCGGTCGCTTTCCGGGTCAGCATCGCACGAAAGATGATCTCGATTTTTTCGTCGGAAGACTCGGCGGAGTCAAGGCGTCGCCCGAAGACTGCAAATCGATTCGTAAGGGCTTCGATCATGGGACCGTTGAGAAGATTCAGCGCCTGTGGAATGGAAGAGTAGGAGTTCGCATTTTCGATCACTTCGCGGTCGCTTTGACCAAAATCCCGCAGGAAATGTCCTCGAGGTGAAGGGGCGTCGAGTTCGGAGGCTCGAGCCATTTTTGCAATCAGAGATTTGAAGGATCGCAGGTCAGCCTTTTGCAATTTCTCCCAGTCTCGAAGCTGATTCTTGTCCAGATCGGAGGGAGGGTTTGGGAGGGCAATTTCAGGAAGTGAAGTATAGACTGCATCACCCTTGGAGCGATTTGCCATTCCGGCAGGGTTCATTGACATTGCTGTTTCTGAGACACCAAGCATGGCGTTCATCAGTTCACCACTCTCCCTCGCTTTGTGGAGGTCTTTCAGACCCAGCTGATTGATCGCGTTCTGGGACTCGCTCTTGATGGCGGAGAGTTCTGATCGGAGTGCTTTGACCGCTTCGGGATCGTTTTTCTGCCGGGCAATTTCCTGGCTGATCCGCGCTTCTTCGTTTCTTTTGTGCATGACAATAGGACCAAGCGTCGTGACCATTTCGAGATAGTTGTCAAAGCTGCGATTCTCAAGGCTGGTCCAGGTCAGCTTTTCGATCTCAATCGCTCGAAGCTGATTCTTGAGAAGGGGGCGATAGAGCTCTGGCTCTGGAATGCACAGGGCGACCATCGAATCCCAGATCTGTTCCGCACTCATCCTGCGAAGAGCAGGGCCAGCAAAGTGAAAGGGGAGCCCAGCCTGAATTTCTGATGTGTAGGCCGCACGTTGCCAGGTTTGGGTTCGATAGAGGACGGCAAGAAAAGCCCGCATGTCGTAGTCGACTTCGATCATGAGTTTCTCGAGAAAGTCAAGCAACTCGGGGTGAGACGCTGTTGTCTGATCAGTCCACTCATCGACCGGTTCGACCAGTCCTACTCCAAAGACCTTTTTCCAGAGACGGTTCGCAATGACTCGGGTGAACCGGGGATTTTCTGTAGAGGCAATCCATTTGGCATAGGACTCAATTGCAGGGTCGTCGAGAGTTTCCACATCGATCTCGGCGCCAAACATGGTTGCCGGTTCGATTACCTCGTGAGGGACCGCGTCGTCGTATTGGTAGTCGTGAGGAAGCTCAAGGGGGTCGGGCTTATCGACAACGGAGAAACGGAGGAGTGGTTTGTACATTTCGACTCCAGCCCAGTAGGCCGCCTGCTGCAGTTCGTATGCATCTCTGGCTCCCTCCCATCCCTTGCGAGCGAGGGCTCGAAACTCATCGACGGTGATGGCGTCATCGCCTTCGCCAAGCCAGCGATCACGAGGGTTCTTGGTGTGATTGGTGATGTGACGCTCGACGTTGTCAGGATGAAGGAACGGAAAGTCATCCACTCCTACCGCTTCAGCAAAGTCTTTGCGATACTGCTCCTTGAGATACTGCCCCGATTTGATTCGAAGTGGATTGAAGGTATAAACGTCTCGCGCATTGATGGAATAACTGAATGCCGCCATCTTGTAATAATCCATCTGAGTCCACCGGTCGAAGGGGTGGTTGTGACACTGGGCGCATTCGAGGCGGGTTCCGAGAAAGATGCGTGCCGTATTCGACATGTTGTCGAGGGGCATTCCGCGGTCTCGATGATAGTATCCGGTCGCTCCATTGTCCCAGGACTTGCCGCGGGCCGAAACGAGTGAGTAAACCATTTCGTCATAGGGCATGTTGTCCCGCAGCGCTTTCTTGAGCCAGAGCTGATAGTTGATGAAGGCGTTGCGACTGGGACCCGAATCCTGCATTCGGAGAATGTCAGCCCAGAAGTTGTAGAAGTGACTCACATAGCCTTCACTCTCGAGCAATTCAGCGATCAAGTCATCACGGCGTGTCGTCCCAAATCCATCATAAAACCGATCTACCTCTTCGATGGTGGGGACTCTCCCAATTATCTGAAGGTAAGCTCGGCGCAGAAAGCGTTCGTCATCAACCAGGTCGTTCGGAGCGCTTTTCTCCTCGCTGAGCCGTTCTTGGATGAATCGATCGATCGTGTCCTCTGCAGACACCGCGTTTACGCGGCCGGTCGAGAGGAGCAGAAGCGGCAGAAGAACGAGATAACATCGCATTGGGCAGAGAATCCTGCTTTCGAGAAGTGATGGCAAGATCCGCATGTATGCGTTCAGATCGATACTCTTCCAGATCAGGCTTCCTATGTGCGATCCTGTAAAGAGCGCTCGACAGGATCAGGGATCGGGGGAAGACAGAGAATTGCTTCTGCAAGAAGGGCAAGGGCCATCGCAACGAGAAACGCACGCCATACTTCGGAGAGAAGGGAATCGCCGCTCCCGAGTTCATCTCGAATCTGTCGGAATTCGACACCTTCAAGGAGACCCGTGAGTGCTTCCTCGTCGAGTGGGCTGGCGCCGTCTTCTTCAATGGGGCGATTGATTGCAATGAGGCGCCCATTTTCGGTTTCGGGATTGAGCAGCATCGCAGTCGGCATCAGGCCTGGCTCAAGGATCCCATCTTCTTCCACGGCGCTGGCGAGGACTTCATAATTGCCGTCCGATGGGACTGCCGAAGGACTAGTTTCTGTAAACTGCGCCCTGGCGACCGAGCCAATGCCCTCGTTGAGGGCTCGATGAATCATCACGAAAAAGACGATGCCCTCTGTCGCGAGAGAAGAGTGATCGGCGCGCGGCAGTGTCGACCAGACGTAGACCGGGCCAGCGGTTTCGGAGAGTGCCTGATCCGCAATCACACGAGAGATCACGCTAGATCCGTTTTCAAGTCGGAGCAAGGGCTGCTGGTCCGCTTTAAACTGCCGGATTCGGAAGAACGCGAGTTCGCTGACAGGAAGGGGCGATCCACTGCGAGTGTCAGCGAGAAGATCCGTCTCGGTCCTCCACCAGTTGATCGCAAACTCGTCGGTGGCTTCTTCGATCCATTCTCCCCATTCGATCCCAAAAAGGGAGCTTCCTCCAACGGATGGGGGAGGGAGCAGGATCAGGCTTCGTCCATTCTCGACATGTTGCTGGAGCAGGGACGCCTCGGGAGAGCTCGGCTCGGGCAAGGCTGCCTGCCAGAAAAGTAGCGCCGTCTCTTCCCACGGGATCTGAGCAAATTGTGCGGTTGGCAGGATGACGGCGTCATACGCAAAGGAAGGTTCGTTGGGAGCTGCCGCAGCAGCCTGAATCGCATCGGCTACGTTGTTGTCGTCACTGTAGATTACCGTTTTCCTGACCGCTGGATCATCGAAAACGAAGAAGGCATCATTGTCGCTTGGATTGTCGTCAGCGGGCAAACTAATTCGCCCCCAGCCCTTGGTGTCGCCTGGGCCAAGGGGTAACGTAAATCCAAGCTGATTAAGTTCATTGCCAGTGAATGACATCTCCTTTTGCGTTCGAGTTCCGTTGATCGTGATCTCCACGGGAACACGAGTCTCGGCTTCGGAGTCCTCTGATCCAGAACGCCGAAGGTAGAGATCCATCACCAAGCGAAGTCCTTCCGGGGTTCTCAAGCGGCGAACCTGATCCACCGAAACCGCTATGTTATCGGCATTTGTTTCGGGATAAGTGAGAAGGAAAAGGCGGACAGTTTCTCGCGTCGCCAACTCCGATCGGATCGTTTGCCACTGCCCGGAACCTGGTTCCCAGTCGGAGGCACGAAGATCGGAGGTCAGCCAGATATCGGTCCGGCCACTCTCGTCGGCGAGGAGATATTCAATTCCTGCAGCGAGAAGGTCTGGAATGCTGCCGCCGGTTGCGGTTGGCTGGGTTTGGGGAAGGTCGGGGAGAGAATCGAGATCGGTAATTGGAAGTGGTTGCAACGTGGCGCTGTCGATCAAGACCAGGTTCGGGCTTCGACCTGTTGTTTTCAGCATTTCGGTCAATTTGCTGAGCGCGGCGTTTCGCTTTGACTCGCCTGTTTCGAGGTTGCGTTGCTCCATGCTGGCAGATCGATCGAGAAGAAGGATGATCGTATCTGCCTTGCCTCCAGCCATTCCCAACCATCCTCCGGCAAGCGGGCGACTGGCTGCAAAAAGAAGCGCGATCACCGCGAGAACGCGCAGAGCAAGAATCAGAATCTGACGGAGGCGAGCGATGCCTCGCGTCATCTTCTTGGCATCGAGCAGAAACATCATCGCAGCCCACTGGACGGTGCGGTGACGATGCTGATTGATCAGGTGAATCAGAATCGGGAGGAGGGCGAGAGGAAGCCCAAACAGGAGCAGCGGTTGAAGGAAATTCATCGGGCGCTCCTAGCCGTCTTCGGGTTTCTCCCCATCAGAAATCGGGCCAACGCCTGATCATAGGGTTCATCGAGGAAAGTGCGGTGGTAGTCGATCGCGGATTGATTGACGATGCGATCGACTGTGTCGAGATACTGAGTGACAGCCTCTCGGTATTTCTTCTGGATCAAAGAGGGGTCAGCGAGAAGGGACGGTCCATCTTCCAGGTCAACAAATCGAGTCGGTCGATCGAAATCGAATTCAATCTCATCGCGATCGAGGAGGTGAAACAGCGTCACGTCGTGCTTACGAAACCGGAGGTGCTGGAAGGCTTCCTGAAGCGGCTCGAGATCGAACAAGAGGTCAGAGACAATCACGATCAGAGCTCGCTGTGAAATTCTTTCAGCGGCTTCGTGAATCGCTTCGATCAGTCGCGTCTCGCCTTCAGCTTGAATTCTTCCGATTTGATCAAGCAAAACGCCGAGATGGAGTGGGCCTCGCTTTGCAGGAATTTCCTGCATGGCTTCCGAGCCATCGTTCTGCGACATACCTGTGTAGAGACCTACTGCATCACCCTGTTGTGAGGCCAGGTAGGAGAGGCTACCGGCAATGCTTCGGGCGTAGTCGAGGCGAGTTTTCTCCCCGTGCTGGAAAGCCATCGAGCCACTCGTATCGATGATAAAACAAAGTCGGAGGTTGGTGTCCGCCTCAAACTCCTTGATGTAGTATCGATCAGTTCGACCCCAAGTTCGCCAGTCGAGTCGTCGGGTATCGTCACCGGGTACGTACTTGCGATACTGGGCGAATTCGAGAGCGGAACCTTTGACAGGACTGCGGTGACGCCCCGATACGCTTCCCAGCATCGGTTGCCGGGAATTGAGGGGGAGCCCCAATAGCTTGCCGAGAACGGCAGAGTCGAGGAAGTCGCGCTGAATCGAGTCGGCCACCGAGAGTCGAGTGTTAGGCTTCTTGGATCAGGTCTTCGACAAGACGAGTGATGATCGAGCGACAGGTGATGCCTTCGGATTCGGCGGTGAAAGTCTTGATGATGCGATGGCGCAGAACGGGCTCAGCCACTGCAATCACATCTTCCTGCCGGACCATATAGCTTCCTCGCAGAGCTGCGCGAGCGCGAGATCCAAGGATAAGATACTGAACCGCTCGTGGGCCTGCGCCCCAGCCGACATAAGGAGTGATCCAGTCGGGGGATTCGTCGGAATCAGGACGAGTTCTGCGAACGAGATCGACCGCGAAGTGATAAATGTGATCGGGAACGGGAACCCGACGAACGAGGTCCTGGAAACGCATTACTTTCTCGCCATCGAGAATGTGCTCGAGCGTTGGGATTGCGGCTCCTGTAGTCGTGCGGGCAATCGCGATTTCTTCGTCCCGATTCGGGTAGTCGACGCCGATCATAAACATGAAACGATCGAGCTGTGCTTCAGGGAGAGGGTAGGTGCCTTCCTGCTCAATGGGGTTCTGGGTCGCGAGAACAAAGAATGGCTGCTCCAGCTCAAACGTGTGTCCAGCCACCGTGACTCGGTGTTCCTGCATCGCCTCAAGCATTGCGGCCTGAGTTTTAGAAGGAGCTCGGTTGATCTCATCGGCGAGTACGATATTGGCGAAAACAGGGCCTTTCGCGAATTCGAATTCTCGTCGACCCGTTCCGTCATCCTGGAGAATCTCCGTTCCAATAATGTCCATTGGCATCAGGTCTGGAGTGAACTGAATCCGATTGAAGCTCAGCGACATCGTCTCGGCAAGCCGCGAAACGAGGAGCGTTTTAGCCAATCCAGGAACTCCCATAAGGAGGGAGTGACCACGGGCAAAAAGACATATGGCAAGCTGCTCGATGACATCTTCCTGACCAACAATGATTTTTCCGAGCTCGTTCTTCAGCTGGTCGTAGACCGCGCGCAGTTCATCAATAGCGGCCACATCATCGGCCTGGAGATCTTCGGTAGGAGTTTGCAATTCTGACATATGTGAGAAGGAGAGGAAGCTAAGGTGTCGAGAAGATAGAGGCACGGTGGCGTGGTGGAAAGATGAAAATTGCGGAGCATTCGAGGTCTTCGTTGCATTTCCCCGGTGAATTGGCTACAAACCAACTGCCGTGGGTACAGAACAAGATTACAAGAATCGTGCGGAGGAGCACCAGAGTAACAGTCTCAAGGACCGTGTCTGGCGGGTGATTTTTCTGTCTGACACGCCAGGAGCGAAGGCTTTTGATGTAGTCCTGATGGTGGCAATCGGAATCAGCGTGCTGATTGTGATGCTCGAAAGTGTTGAGTCGATCAATACTGGGCACCGTCGGTTTTTCTTTATCGTGGAATGGGTTTTCACGATCCTATTCACGATTGAATATATTGTGCGTATTTGGGTGGTGCGGAAGAAGTCCCGCTACATCTTCAGCTTTTACGGGATCATCGACCTCATTTCGGTCCTTCCCACTTATCTCACGATCCTACTTTCTGGGACCCACTATCTGATGATCGTGCGGGTGCTGCGTCTCCTTCGAATTTTCCGGGTTCTGAAAATGGGGCGACACATGGGGGAGGCGAATCATCTCATGAATGCGCTTCGCTCGAGCTGGGCCAAGATTTCGGTCTTCATTTTTTGTGTGATTGCGGTGACAATGATTTTGGGAACGTTAATGTTTGTTATCGAAGGTCTCATCGCGAAGAATGAAGGGTTTTCGAATGTACCTCAGTCGATTTACTGGGCGATTGTGACCATTTCTACGGTGGGCTACGGTGATGTGACTCCCATAACGGTGGCGGGCAAATTCTTGGCCACCATCATCATCCTGATCGGCTACGGAATTATTGCTGTGCCGACCGGAATCGTAACTGCCGAACTGAACGCCCGCTTTGCCAGAGTACAAATGGACTACCGGGTCTGTTCGGAGTGCGGGCTGGAGGGGCATGATCCCAAGGCTATTTTCTGTAAGAGTTGCGGGACCAAGCTATGAGAAACTGGATTATTGGGGCGTGCTTCTTTCTGACGACCTTGGGAGCGGCAGAGGATGCACCCGAATTGAAAGTAGAGCGGGACGTTGCTTATGCAACGTTTGGTGAGCGCGAGGTGCATCTCGATTGGTTTCGTCCTGACAACGACAAGACCTATCCCAGCATCGTCTTGATTCATGGGGGCGGTTGGATTGGTGGAAATCGAAAGTCTTTCGAAACGACCGCCAAGGATCTAGCTGTAGCTGGGTATGTCGTAGCGAACATCGATTATCGATTGGCGACAGAAGCAAAATTTCCGGGAGCGGTTCTCGATTGTAAAGCGGCAGTGCGATGGATGCGAGTTCAGGCAGAGCGTCTCGGGGTCAATGCCAAGCAGATCGCGGCAATCGGAGGCTCAGCGGGTGGGCATCTTGCAGCGATGGTCGCAACGACGAGCGGCGACTCTTACTTTGTCGATGAGAAGAATCACCGTGGCCAATCGGATGCAGTACAGGCAGTGATTATTATGGGGGCCGGAGTCGATCAGGTCGCCCGGGTCAACGCATCCTCCAGCGGAAGCATCAAGAACTGCGTGATCTTCTTTGGCGGTGAGTATAGCGAAGTGCCGGAGATCTACGCGAAAGGGTCACCGATTACTCATTTGTCCAAGTCGACTCCGCCTCTTCTCATGATCGATGGAGAGAAAGATCGACCGGGTCAGAGATATGGTGAATTCCGCAAGAAGCTCGACACGATCGGGGTGAGAAATGAATTCGTGATGATGCCGGGAGCCAAGCATGGGGAGTGGGGGAAGGTAGCCTTTCGTCCTGCTTTTGTCGGAGCGATGACGGATTTCCTCGCCAGCGTATTTAAGGATAGCCATTAGCTGAAGCACCGCGCTGCCTAACTCTGGGGCCTATCCTGTTAGCGCCTTTTTTGCATCCTATCACTGCGATCTCCCTAAAGGCGCGTGAATCTGGTCGGCGGAGGGTTACTCTTTCGTCCAGTATAAAGTATCTGACCCGGAAGTGAATCAAGCCAGAGGGTCTCAATCCTAAAAGTAGCCTCTTTGGAGGGAGCCTTCTCAAATGGATTGATGAGTAAGCCGCCATCTATACGATCACAATGCTGCAGAGTCCCTACGTCGTCATCAAGCTGATTTCGCAAATTAACTTTGTGAATTCTGCCCGGCCCGGGGATGTATTGGAAGTGGGTGTAAAGGGCGTCAAACTTGGGCGTAGTTCGATCACGCTTAAGTGTGAAGTGACCCATCACACAATAATCAAGATTGAGCAGATCGTTTTCGTGGACCCCGATCCATCGGGTCTACCTGCTTCCCATGGGAAAAAGATGGCAGACCTGGTCGAGGAAGATGGCTGAATGTTTTGTCTGTCGACTGGATTCCTCGCGTTTTGAGTTCATGTTCCTTTCGTGAACCAGTCTGAACTTCAAACTCATCTCAGCCGCCTCGATCTCACACCCAGTCGCAAGCTGGGGCAGAGTTTCCTCGTCGACGAGAATGTTTCGCGATGGATCGCTGCTCAGCTGCAGGCGGGTCCGGAAGACACGGTCGTTGAGGTGGGCCCCGGCTTCGGAGCCCTGACCGAGCACCTTGCCGGAAAAGTGGGGCACCTCATCCTGATCGAAAAGGACGGTCGACTCGCGAAATTTCTATTGGAGAAATATGGGCCGCTCGGAGTCGAGGTCATTCACGGCGATGCGACCGAATACGATGTCCGGGTTCATTTCCCTAAAGGCGGAATCAAGTTGATCGGCAATCTTCCGTATTCAGCCGGCAACGCGATTCTGCAAAGCTTTCTCGACGCACCCAGTCCTGTGAGCAGTGCTGTCGTCATGGTGCAGAAGGAAGTAGCGGATCGCTTTGTCGCGGTCCCCCGGACCAAAAGCTACGGTGTGCTCGGGTTGATGCTGCAGGAGCGATGGCAGCCAACCGCGATCAAAACAGTGGGGCCGGGAATCTTTCATCCTCGTCCAGCCGTTGACTCTACGATTGTTCGATTTGACGCTCGGCCTGAAACCGAATTGCCGATCCATTCAGGAGAAGTATTTACCGCGACCGTGAAGCAGGGCTTTGCACAGCGGAGAAAACAACTCCACAACAACCTTTTCGCCGATTCGGAAACGTGGCAGCAGATCTGCGAAGCGCTTTCGCTTAAGCCCAGTGTTCGGGCCGAAGAACTCACCTTGGCGCAATGGGTGGAGCTTTCGAACTGGCTTGACCCACATCCCTGCTCTGCGCTTCCTCCATCAGCGACTGAATCCCTCGATGTCGTCAACGAGCAGGATGAAGTTGTGGAGACATTGCCACGGGGAGAGATTCATGAGCGAAAGCTGCTCCATCGCGCCGTTCATGTTTTCCTGACGAACAAACAAGGTGAGCTGTATTTGCAGAAGCGCTCTCACCTCAAAGACACCCATCCCGGCAAATGGGACAGCAGTGCATCCGGTCATGTTGATCCAGGGGAGTCATATCAGGAATGCGCCGAGCGGGAAATGTGGGAAGAGGTCTGGGTGCGACCCAAAGGAGAGATTACTCAGGTCGCACGTCTCGAAGCTTCGGACGAGACCGACCAGGAATTTATCGAAGTGTTTCTCGCCGAACCCAAGGGCAAGATTCGTGTTCACGGAAAGGAAGTCGACTGTGGGCGATATTTCCCGCTCGATCTGATCGAACAGTGGATCGAGAAACGCCCCGAGGATTTCGCAACGGGTTTCCGAACCTGTTTCCGCGCGTGGCGGGAATCAGAGGTTTGAATGAAATCAGCACCGCGGAGCCTTGGAGGGGCAACGTCCCCGCCGCGATCAGAAATCCCGTGCTTCTCCAAATACCCCGCAATGATCGCGCGTTCGCTTTCGTGGAACCTGTGAAATGGCGCGGCCATGAAATCATCGCATACTCTCAGGATCGAGAGCGCGCACTTGATCCCCTTGATGATCGCAGAGCCGTGTTGGCCGACCGAGTAGAGATCGCTACTCAGCGCGAGAACCTGGTCACTGAGCCGACGAACTTCAGCAAGATTGCTGTCTCGCTCCGCCTCGTAGAGATTAACGTAAAGACGCGGATGAAGAATCGCGCCGCCGTTCACGCCGCCATGTCCGCCCATGAGCACGACTTCGCCGAGCAGCTCTTCCGGGCCAACGAGAAGCGACCAGTCTGGACGCTTGGTCTCCGCCAAAAGGAGCATCTTTTTGAAGTAGACGAGATCGCCCGAGGAATCCTTGAGCCCGATGACCTTTTCCTGATCGAGCGCCCATTCGATCACCTCACGCTGGAACACGGTCTTGGTCAGGGCTGGCATGTTGTAGAGCATCAGCGGAATCGGGAGCTCGGGGAGAAGCTGTTCGAGGTATTCACGCAGCTCCGGTTGTCCGGCTGGGAAATAGAAAGGAGCGGAAGTGACGACAGCGCTTGCTCCCAAGTCAGCGACTTCTCGGGCAAGACGCGCGGATTCCACCAACGAGGTATCGGTGATCCCGACAAGAACCGGGATGCGATCTTTCACGAGCAGGCAGGTTCGCTCGATGAGTGCGCGACGCAGTCGATAGCTGAGACTGGGTGCTTCTCCCGTGGTCCCGAGAGGAAAGATTCCGGAAACTCCGCCCGCGATCATCCGTTCGATGACTCGCTCGAGCCCTTCAATATCGAGCGTGTCCCGATCGGTCAAAGGAGTGATCATGGGCGGAATGATGCCCTGGTAGGTGGGTGCCATGCGGTCAGCGAGCCATGGAGAAACGGAGGGGTTACGACGAACGACGAGGCAGGAAGCGACTGACGAGTAGCCCAACGAGGAAGATTGTCAGGGTTCCCACGACGATCGTGAGATTGCTGTGCAGGATAGGTTTCAGATTCTCGGGAACCCAGGAAGCGCTGAGCCAGAAAATGATGATGACTCCGATCAGCACTCCCGTCACCGCGGCAGCATTTCCGGCTCGTTTGACAATGAGTCCGAGGAGAAAAAGTCCCAGCATGCCGCCGGCAAACATTCCCGAAAGCTGCCACCAGATATCCAGAATGTTTTTCGCATTGCCCGTAAGAAGAAGAGCGGTTCCGGTTCCGATGATACCCCAGCCGATCGTTGCGACGCGGAGCACTTTCATGGACTCGGTTTCGCTTACAGGATTCCCGCGGCGGACGAGACGTCCCCAGAGATCCTTCAGGGTGATCGTGGCGGAGCTGTTCAGGCTCGTATCGATCGTGCTCATCGCGGCGGCGGCGAGAGCGGCAAGAATCAAGCCGCCGACTCCGGGAGGAAGATGGTTCGTCATGAAGTGGGGGAGAATCGAGTCCTCGAATTTTCGATCGCCCGCCATTTCCTTGATTGCCGCGACCTCCTCTGGTATTGTCTGGTAGAAGCTGAAAAGGAGTGATCCAATCAGAAAGAAAAGCACTGAAACCGGGATGTAGAGAATCGCGCCAATCCAGAGCGATCGCTTCGCCGCCTTTTCGGTTTCGGCTGCGTGATATCGCTGAATGTAGTTTTGATCGATTCCGAAGTTGGTCAGGTTGATAAAGAGTCCGTAGACCAGAACAACCCAGACCGTGGAGGTGGTCAGGTCAGTGAAGCTCCAATCGCCAAGAGAGAATTTGCTGTTCTCTGTTGCGATGGCAATGGCTCCCGAGGCTCCGTCCGGATGCTGAAAGAGAAGCAGGCAAACGATGAGAATTGCCCCAAGGGTGAGAACAATACTCTGAATCGCATCGGTCCAGATCACCGCTTCGATTCCGCCGATGAGGGTATAGGCCGTCACGAGAATGCCTGCAACGAGAATGATCGTCGTGAGATCCCAACCGGTGACCTGTTGCAACCCAATTGCGACTCCCAGCATGATCGTGGCACTGCGGGCAACTTGGGTGAGTAGGTAACAGAGCACCGCATAGATTCGGGCCCAGACACCGAAGCGTTTTTCGAGGTGCTCGTAGGCAGAGATCTCTCCGGTATTCCGGTAGAACTTCACAAACCATTTCGTGGCAATGAGGATCGCAATAGGGATGGAGAGCGAAAAGACAAAGGCGTTCCAGTTGCCGGCATAGGCTTTTCCCGGGACGCCAATGAAGGTGTTGGAGGAAAGGTAGGTTCCAAAGAGGCTCAGGCCGATGACCCAACCTGGCAGTCGACCACCGGCTTTCATAAAGCCATCTGAGGTGCCGCTCCGGCGGGCAAAATAGAATCCAACTCCGACGACAAGGGCGATGTAGAGAACGAGAACGAGTAGGTCGAGAGTTTGCATGGGAATGTTGAAAGAATGGATTACCAGAGCTTGGGCTCGGATTGTCGGAGTTTGCGGAGGGCGGTGCGGAAGCGTTCGCGAACTTCCTTGTGAGTTCCTTTGGGGACTGGCTCGCCTTGTGGCCACCCTTCCTGCAAATCCCAGAGCGTGTTGTCGCTCTGGTATTTCCACCGCTCGTCGCGGAGGATGTGGAGAAGTTCTCCTTTGAACTCGATCGGGGTTTTGTATTTGCGGGAAGAGTATTCGTGAACTCCCCAAGTGTAAGCATATTCGCGAGTGGAGTCGCCCGTCCCGGCGAAAACAGGGGAGAGATCGTGGCCGTCCAGATTTTGAGGGTGGGCTGCTTTCGTGATATTGGCGAAGGTGAGATGAAAGTCGGTAAAGTCGACCGGCTTGGAGTAGCGGCTTCCCGCTTCAATCACCGTCGGCCAGACCGCAAAAAGGGGTACATTGGCGCCCAGTTCGGTGGGGACATATTTTCCGCCTTTGAGTTCCTGACCTTGCCACTTCGAACGCAGATCTTTCGCTTCGCCGACGTTGTCGGTTCCATTGTCGGAAGTGAAGATGAGAAGCGTATTCTCTGACTGTCCGGTTTCAGCAAGAGCTTTCCGGATCGCGCCGAGGGTGTTGTCGATATAGGTCACCATCTCCGGGTAGTTCTTTTTGTCTCCACGTCTTCCTCGGTGCTCGATCCCGGTTTCCTCGCTCAGGTCGGTCGGGACAAAGGGGCGATGAGCCAGGATCATCGGATAGAAGAGAAAGAACGGCGATTCGAATTTGGCCTGCTCCTTGAGGAACTGCACGGAGAAGTCGCGAAACGCTGCCGATGAATAGTTAGTCTCGAGTCTTTCGCGAAACGGAACCATCCAGAAAGATTCCGTTTTCCAGAGATGAGTATTCCAGAAAAAATTCCCAATACCGAGATCATCCTCGGCGAGCTGCTCGGGGTAGTTGAAGGTCGCGAAGGAAAAAAATCCTGCCCTGGTGGGGCCATACGGCAACTCATCCCATCCGCCGAGGTGCCATTTTCCGGTCATCGCGGTATTGTAGCCAGCCGATCTCAAGGTGGTGGCGATGGTGGGTTGGCTATCAAACTCATACTCGCCCCACGCGGTGTAGTTCCGAAAATTGTATTTCCCAGATAAGAGCATGTTCCGAGTCGGGCTGCACATTGGGGTGGCATAGCAGATGTCGAAGGTCATGCCATCCTTCGCGAGTTGGTCGATATTCGGAGTCGAATAGGATTCTCCACCCAGCGCATTGATTGTCTCCCGACCGAAATCGTCGACGAGAATGAGAACGATATTCGGACGGTCTTCCGAATATCCGAAAGAGCAGGCGAGCGCCGCAAAGATGATCAGAGTATGAAATACCAGCGTATTCATTTCTCGAACTGCTTCTTCAGAACCTCACTCAGATCGGCTGCAATGTCAGGGTTCGCGGCGGCAACGTTCTTCGTCTCTCCAGAATCGGTTTTGTGATCGTAGAGCTCGCGTTCGTCGACCTCTCCGGTCTTGATGTTCCACCACTCGGTGTAGCGCCAGTGCAGAGTTCGAACAGAATACCCCCAATGAGTTGCGGGATCTCTTCCGTAGAACGGATGCTGATGCTGGGTGAATGCGTAGTCATTAACGGGGGCAAAGGCATCAGCAAGCAGGGGCGCGAGGCTGTCACCGTGTTGGCCTTTCGGCGTGGGAACCTCTGCCAGTTCGGTGAGGGTGGGGATGAGATCGACGAGTTCCGCCAGTGAATTGAGAGAGACCGAGTGAGAGTCAGGCTGGAATGGGTCGGCGATAAGGAGGGGGACGCGAGCATCGAGTTCGAAGTTACTCGTCTTCGCCCAGAGTCCGTGTTCACCGATGTGAAATCCGTGATCACTCGTGAATACGACGATGGTGTCCTTGGCTTTACCGGATTTCTCAAGTGCGTCGAGCAGCTGTCCCACCTGGGCATCGAGGAAGCTGATCGAAGCGTAGTAGCCGTGTCGAAGATGCGTAGCCAACTCCTTGTCGAGAGGACCATCAGGGACGAGGCCGTAGCTATGGACTTCACGATTGGGATGCAACGCAATTTGCGGAACTCCTTCCGGAGCTGCCGGTGGATCCGGCGATGGCATGGCCGAGGGATCGTAAAGATCCCAGTAATTCTGGGGTGCGACAAAGGGGAGATGAGGTCGCCAGAATCCGACCGCGAGAAAGAAGGGCTTCTCTTTTTCACTGCTCCGTCGGATCGCTTCGACAGCGCGCTCCGTGATGCGACCATCGCGGTAGGCTGTGTCGGGAACAGGAAGTGCTTCCGATACCGGCGCCTTGTATTTCGGAGGATTCTCACCCTTGGGGAGCTGAGCGAAAACCGTGTCGGCGGCGTGCGTTCCTTCAAAGAGATACTCGTCGACTGACCAGGATCTCCGATCCTTTGTCTCTCCCATATTGTGAAAGATCTTTCCCACGCACTGAGTGAAGTAGCCAGCGTTGAGAAAAGCTTGTGGCAAGGTCACGACATCGGGAAGCTGGGTGCGGAATGATTTTCGAAGATCGTCGACTCCGGTGGCATCTGGATAGCGTCCAGTCAGGAAAGAGGAACGAGAGGGATTGCAGACCGCTTGCTGGCAGTAGGCGTTGAGAAACGTCGTTCCTCGTTTCGCGAGCCGGTCGAGATTGGGAGTGATGGCATATTCATCACCGTAGGGGCCAATCGCGCAGTTCAGATCATCGGCCACAATGAAGAGAACGTTTTTCTCGCTCGCGGTGACTAGTGTGAGCGAGAGCAGGAAAAGTAAGGGGATGATCGAGACGGTCTTCATGGTTCAAAGTCTGGGTTGGGGGTGGGGAGTCGTGCGTCCACTTTCTCCAGATACTCGAGGAGAGTCTTTCTCAATTCCGCTGTTTTCGCAGGGCGAGTATCTGCAAGATTGTGCTCCTCGGAGAGATCTTCCGCGAGATGATACAGCTCATCCCGGTCGTCTTCGTAGAAGTGCAGGAGTTTCCAGTCTCCGTTCCGTATCGCTGAGTGAGGGCGTGTCTGGCTGGTTTCGCCGTCGTCGATTCCGATAGTCTTGATTCGTTCATCGAATTGCTTTTCGGGATGATAGTAGGGGAAATGCCAGATGAGGGATCGGTCGTCCGTTTTTTTGTCAGGGGCACGAAAGAGAGGTGCTAGTGATCGCCCGTCGCTGGCCGTGTTCGCCGGGGTTCCGGCGATTTCCGCGAATGTCGGAGCCAGATCGGGAGACCAGACCGGGCTCGAGCAGGTAGCCCGGTTGGGTGTGACTCCCGGCCAGCGAACCAGAAAGGGGACGCGGATACCGCCTTCGTAGAGATTCCATTTGCTTCCTCGCAAGGGGGCGTTCCCCGCGTAGTTGGGATGCCCGCCATTGTCTGAAGTAAATACGACGAGGGTAGAATCCCGCTTTCCCGTGTCATCGAGCGCCTTGAGAAGTTGCCCGACGTGATGGTCCAAGGTAGTTACCATGCTTCCGTAATGTGCCGCTCCTTCGCGGTTCTGAGTATTTTCGAGAAGCTTTTCAAGATAGTGATGGTGGAGCCAGCGAAGCCTCGTGTGATTGGGGTCGTGAACAAAAAAGTGGGAGACCATCAAGAGGAATGGCTCGTCGTGCTCTTGCTCCAGAAAGCGAATCGCTCGCTGGGTGACACCGTCCTCAGGAAATGTTCTGACGATGAGTGAGTCGTCAAAACTCCGGAGCTCCTTGTGTTTCCAATAGCTGTAGGGATGGCTACCAAAGTCTTCCTCTGCCGTTGTGAAGCCTTGCCCTTTGGGACCGTGAGTCGGGCTCCAACCGAGATAGCGTTGATGATGAGCATTGAGATGCCATTTGCCGAAGAATGCGCTGGAGTATCCTGACTGAGCCAGAATCTCCGGTAGCGTCTTTGCCTTGAGCGGGAGATTCAGAACGAAAGGGGGAGAGTTCAGCGGAACGGGGAGCTCCTGGCGACCTGCGGTCTCTTTGACCACGAACTCAAAGCGATTTCTCGCGGTGGAGTTTCCGGTGAGGACGGCTGCTCGCGACGCCGAGCAGATCGGGGCGGCGGCATAGGCTTCCGTGAAGCGAATTCCCTCCGAAGCTAATCGATCTAGGTGAGGGGTCTCGAAGAAATCGTGTCCATAGCACCCCAGGTCCGACCAGCCGAGATCATCAGCGAGGATAAAAAGGATGTTGGGCCTTTCCTGAGCACCAGCCAGTCCGACTGAGAAAAGCGCGAGAAGAGGAATCAGTGTTCTCATAGCTGCTCGGGATTCAGAGTGACGTGACGGATCGATTCTCGTTTCCAGGTGTAGGTAATGTGAACCAGTCCGTCTGAGGTTTGAATCACGGAAGGATAAGAGAATTCTCCCTTCTGCTTTTCCAGCGTCAGAACCGGTGTCCACTTTTTGCCATTGGAAGAAATGGCGACATTGAGGATACTTCGATTTGAGGGGAAGGGGGCTCGTTTGAGCGTGTGATTGTAGACGACGAGCTGGCGACCGTCCGCAAGGGCGACCGCAAGGGCGACCGCATCTGTGCCCGAGTTGGGATTGGGCAGGTGGGTCGCTGTGATTGCCTCCCAGGTCTTGCCTTCGTCTTCTGACCAGCTTTGAGCGATGACTCCCGATTGGCTTCGGCAGAGAATCTGCCAACGACCGTCAGGGTGGGTGAGGAGACTGGGCTGGATCGCATTGAAGTTCGATGCTTCCTCGATCGGGCCGATGACCTGCCATGTTTTCCCAAGGTCGCGAGTAAGCTCGAAGTGAATTCGCCAACCGTCATGCTCGGTGCTGCTGGGGCAGAGGATGGTTCCGTCGCTGAGTTGGATCGGCTTGTTCTTCACGGGGCCGATGAGGTGGGTGGACGAACCGAGCTTTTTGTCGGTGCCGAGTTTCCATGGTTCCGCCCAGGTGCGGCCGCCGTCGTCGCTTTTTGTCATCATGCCCCACCAGGCACTGGCCCTACCATTTTCCAGCGGAACGACTTTATAGAAGAGGAGAAGGGGTGCCCCTTCTTCGCGTGGTTGGAATAGAACAGGGTTGCCGGTCCGTAGATCGGAGTCTTCGCCTTCCGACCCATCGGCCACTTCGGCAGGTGTTTGCCATTCTCCTTCGGTAGTTCGTGCGAACCAGATTGAATTGTCTACGTTTGGCTCATTGGTTCCGCCGAACCAGGTCGCTGCGAGTTCTCCGCCGGGAAGCTCAACAATAGAAGAGGAGTGGCATTGCGGAGTGGGGGCAGCCTCGGGATCAAAGACAAACTCGGAGTCGACAAACCCTGGGTCTCCCGGACGGACGAGAGGAGGCAATTGAAACTGAGACGGATGGTGGTTTTCTGCGAGCCAGATCGCTCCGCCTCGATAAATTTCTCCGACTGGGTAGCGGGCACTCGGCGTCGTCGCTTCATCCATGATCTTCTTGATGCGCTTTACGACCTTGGGGTGCTCAGTGGCGAGGTCCTTCGTTTCGCCAATATCCTCGGTGAGATCATAGAGTTGGACACGGCCTTCTTCTTTTCCAAGCCGGATGCCTTTCCATTGGTCGAGTCGCACGGCCTGATCGTAGAAACGCCGGCAATGACCGTAGTCCCAGTAGAGATACTCCCGATCCACTGGCGGACGGCCGCCTTCCAGAGCGCTGCTGACATCGATACCGTCGAGATTTTCGGGTGCTTCCGCTCCGGCGAGGCCAGCGAAGGTGGGAAGGAGGTCGGGGAATGCAATCACCTCGGTGCTAACCTGATTGGCAGGGACCATTCCGGGCCAGCGAGCGATGAAGGGGACTCGAATGCCACCCTCAAAGAGCTCTCGCTTGAAACCGCGAAGCGGTCCGCTAGTTTGAAAATCTTTCCACACCGTGGAATGCCCGCCGTTGTCGGAGGTGAAAATGACGAGGGTATCGTCGGTTAATTCCAGTTCTTCGAGCAGCTTTGAGATGCGTCCGACATCGCGATCGAGTCGATGAACCATTGCCGCATACTTCTTGGCCTTCTCGGGCCAGTCGCGATCGCTGTAAGGATCCGTCGATGGAATGGCAAGGCCATCCGGATCTTCATCCTTCGAAGAAAAATGGGGAATCGTATAGGCTGCGTAGAGAAAGAAGGGATCGTCCTTCGAGTCACTAATGAATTTTAACGCTCGATTAGTGAGTAGATCGTGGCTGTAGATTTCGCGGGTGGTGGCATTGTCAGGAAGTTCCAATCGTCTCCGATCGGAGTCGAGGTATTCGGTGTAGTAGTAGTGCGCGTGGTCCTGATTCAGGTAGCCGAACCAGTGGTCGAAGCCCTGGTTCAGAGCAGCTCCGGGAGTTCCGGCATCTCCCAGTGACCATTTACCAACACCTGCAGTCTGGTAGCCGACTGCCTTGAGAACTTCTGCCATCGTTATATCGGCGTCTTCGAGATAGGTCGGATAGTGGGGGACGTTGTCTCGCGCGGCAGTGTGTCCGCCGTGAAGCCCGGTCATCAATGAGCTACGGGAAGAGGCGCAAACGGAACCTCCTGCGTAGGCTTGTGTAAATCGGAGCCCCTCCTTTGCGAGTTGATCAATGTGGGGAGTGGCGATGTGCTTCTGGCCATAGCAGCCAAGGTCCCCGTATCCGAGATCGTCGGCGACAATGAGCACGATGTTCGGCTGTTTCGCGGACAGCGAAAGCGTTGCGAGTGATCCGATCAGAAGAAACGAAAGGAAAGGCTTCATGGTGCGAAGGTGGCGGCGGATCGATTGACGTCGTCGTTCCAAGCTGACCATGCGTCGGAAAGGGCTCGAACGAGGTCGGGTTGTTCATTGGCTCGGTTGGATTGCTCACCGGGATCTTCGTCGATGTGAAATAACTCGGTTTTAGTGTTAGTCAGGCACAGTTTCCAGGGACCGCGACGAACGGCTTTGGCGGAGCGAGTTCTCCAGAACAGGGTGCGCTCTCGTAGGGGCGCTCCCTCGAGAAGGAGCGGCAGGAGAGTGAGCCCGTCAGACTTGATTTCAGAATCCTCAACTCCAGCGAGTGAGAGTAGAGTGGGTAGCAAGTCGTTGCTGTGAACAAGCGAGTCGCAGGTGTTAGGGATGATTTGCCCGGGCCACGAAACAATCAACGGGACTCGGTGTCCTCCTTCGTAAACGTCGGTCTTCTGGCCGCGATAGATGCCATTGCTCGAAATGTTCTGGAAGCGTTTCCCATAGTCGAGATAGCCGCCGTTGTCCGAGGTGAAGATAACCAGGGTATGGTCTTCCAGGTTCAGTTTCTGCAGCGTTTCGACAATCTTGCCCACCGAAGAATCGAGTGATTCCATCATTGCCTCCACATGAGGGGCGACGTTCGAGGGATCAGGGATGATACCCCATTTGTCTTTTTGATAGTCGATGCCTTTCTGTCGCTGTGGGGGATCATTCGGCCCCTGCCAGGGAAAGTGGATCGCCAAGTGAGGAACGTAGAGGAAAAAAGGATCGTCCTGGTTGGCTTCGATGAAGTCGACGGAGTATCGGGTGAGAAGGTCGGCGGTGTAGCCATTTTCCATCGAGAGCGTTTCGTTCTCATACCAGTCTTCCTTCCCAGACCGATCGATCTGGGTGTGGTGATCTCCATCGCCACTGAGCAGTCCGCGAAATTCGTCGAATCCCTGTCGGTTCGGAATCATCGGTTCCGAGTAGCCAAGGTGCCACTTTCCGAAGCAGGCGGTGGTGTAGTCGTGATCTTGCAGGATTTCGGCAATGGTAACGGCGCCGAGGGGAAGTCCCATCTCGTGGTCGGAGCGTTGCCCCAGAGCTTCATCGAAATCGGCACCGAACCGTTGAGGATAGAGGCCGGTCAGCATTGAAGCCCGGGTCGGGCTGCACATACTTCCGGCAGTGTGGTAGTCCGTAAATCGAAGTCCGCCTTTCGCGAGCGAATCGATATGGGGAGTTGAGTTTCTGGTGCTCCCGTAGCATCCCGGGTCGCCATAGCCGACGTCATCTCCCACAATCATGACGATGTTGGGAGGACGAGCCTCGGACGCAAATGACCATCCGAGGATCAAAACTGCGAGCCAGCACTTCATCTCTCCGATGGGATCAACCTTCTTCACCACTACAGTTCATCGATTCCCAGTTTCTTGCCCACGACCAGTTTGTCAGGATCGATGACGACGTGTTTCACTCGCTCTCGTTTCCAGGTGTAAGTCATGTGCACGAGACCGTCACGAGTTTGAATCATGGCAGGGTAGGAGAATTCTCCCTTTTCGGCCTGCTCGATCGTGGCGACCGCGTTCCAGTTTTTCCCGTCCTCGCTGATAGCGAGGTTGAGCACGTTGCGTTTTCCCCAGCCATCTTTCCGGTCGGGCCGGCCGCCGGTGTGGTTGTAGAGGAGAAGGTGGCGACCATCTTTCAGGGTCAACGATTCGATACCGGAATTGTTGTTCGGCATGTCGATCAACTTCAGCTCGCTCCAGGTTTTTCCGCCGTCCTTGGATATGCTTTCTGCAATCTGCTCATGCTTCGATCTCATCAAGGCCTGAAGAGTCCCGTCGGCGTGAGTCAACAGGGTTGGTTGGATGACTTGATAGGGTTGCTCTTTGGGTTCGACTCTCTGCCATGACGTTCCGAGCTCGGGATGGGCAAGATTGGTGAGTCGTTCCATGTGGAAACGCCAGTCGTGGTCATGCTCGGTCGAGGATGGGCAGAGGAGCGATCCGTCTTCGAGGAGGATCGGCTTACAGCGAACCGGGCCATCGATCGATGTCGGCAGGCGTCGCCGATCACGGAATGAACGGCCATTGTCGTAGCTGAACATCACTTCTCCCCACCACTCTCGAGGATTGGGTCCGTTCTTGAAGAACAGCATCGTCGGAGCATCACCGGGAGGTTGGAAGAGCACCGGATTCCAGAGTGGATAGCGGAGGTCTCGATGTTGGATCCCGTTGGCCCATTCTCTTGGGGACGACCATCCACTCCCGTCCTGGTAGCTCGACCAGATTCCGACATCGGGATTGCGCTCCTTGGTCCCACCAAACCATGCCGCGGTGAGACCTCGGGTCGTTTCGACGAGAGTCGAAGCGTGGCATTCCGGGAAGGAAGATTGGGTGTAGATGAATCCCTCACTAATGAATCCTGGGAACTTGGGTTCTGGTTTTTCCTTGGGCGGGCGAGCCGTGATTTGCTCTTTCGAAAACTGGATGCAGTCTTCGTGCTTGATGAAATAGATCCGACCGTTTTCTGCTCCGACGACCAGATCAGGTTTGCCATTCTTGTCAAAATCACAAGCGGTCGGGCTGGAGGTGTGACCAGCGACGTTGCGACGAGCGAGGTTGCCTACTTTTTTCAGCACGATTTTTCCATCGCGATCTTCGCAATTGCGATACCAAGTTGCGTTCTCGGAGTTCACGAGAATGTCATCGCGGCCGTCTCCATCCCAGTCGACGACATCGAGCTTGTAGCGTCCACTGCGCCCGGCTGTCTGGCGGTTGAATCGGATCAGATTGTTATCTTCATCAACGAAGATGCGGGTTTCGTCCGAGGCCCGGCTCTGGCAAGTCAGATAGCCTTCCTGATCGAGGATCACGAGATCGAGCTTTTCATCCTTGTCGAAATCAGTCGCGAGAGGAGTAGTTCTCCACTGGGTCTGGAGATTCTCCTCGAGGGTCTGCCACCAGTAGAATGCCGGAGGAGCCTCCTTTGTCCAGAAGGGCAGGGGGGCTTCGGAAAACTGCGGGCCGGACTCTCCGTCCCCGGTGTTGCGGAGGAGTTGCAGCCTGGGCCAGATCGAGTTGTAGATGATGTCGTCCTTTCCGTCCTCGTCCCAGTCTGCGACTGAAAGTGTCGTGTAGCCCCACTTCGCTTCAGCTGGCCCCTGGATCGATCCATTCGCTCCGGCCAGGACACGGAAGTCGTCGCCATCGACCTGCAGCATTTCGGGAGCGCTCCACTTCGTGCCTTTGCCATCGAGGTTGGAAAAGATGGCAATGTTTCCGGCGGTATTGCCACAGACGAGATCTTCGTCACCATCTCCGTCCCAGTCATGGGCATACGGTGTCACGAGAGCTCCAAACTTAAGCGTGTCGGCTTCCTGTTGAAAGAACACTGGCTGCTCGAAAACGGGGATTCCATTTTGGATGGCCCCGGTGTGTTCGACGAGGGCCACCCGGCCATCTTCATCGCCAACGATGAGATCCTGATCGCCATCCTGATCCCAATCGATAGCGGTCGGAGTGATCATCTGCACGTGCATCACGAGAGGCTTTCCATCGGCCCCGCTGAGCTTGAATCCGGTGGCATAGACGGGTTCGGAGCGCGTTCCGGTATTTTCGAAGTAGGTGAAGCCATCCATGAATTCTCCGCAGAGCAGGTCGAGGTCACCGTCGTTGTCGAAGTCGGCAAAGTTCGGACTGGGCCAGCCATAGACGTCGATAGGGCTTCCGGCCGCTTCGATCTTGATGGGCTTGTTAGAATATTTTCCGTCTTCGTTCTCAATCAGGTAGACCCAGCCATGGAGAGGGCCATTTCGCCAGCGGCCCTGGGCGTCGTATGCGTGATCCCATTCGTAGTCGGACCAGTCGCCGATACCCACGATGAGGTCCTGGTCTCCATCGTTTTCCCAATCGACGTAACGCCACATCCGCGCGCGTGTTTTTCCGCCGTGGAATCTTGCGTTGGCATAGATTTTTTCCCCGCCCTCTTTACCAGCGCCGGTCTCTTTGAAGTTGGGAAACTCGAGGTTCTCCTTCAAGACTCTGGGTTTCCCATCGACATAGCTGACCTGGACGTTCTGCCCGGTCGGTCCGGTTCGCACCGACGGTTTAAAAACCGGCATTTTCACCGAGGGGTCCTGTGTCGTGTTTTCGAAAAAGTAGAGGCCGTTGGTTGGCTTGTCAGGACAGGAGACGAGGAGGTCCATGTCTCCATCGCCATCATAGTCCATCGGGAGTGGCCAGGCCCAGAGGCCAACGCCCAAATCTACTTCGAGACCGGGGTTGTTGTATTCCAGGGGAAGGAGCTTCAAGTCATCTTCCGCCTGCAGAAAAAAGAGAGAGAAAAGAAGGGCCAAGCATAGAGCTATGGAGTGCGGCGGCTTGACGCCGCTTTGAGGGAGGTTGTTCGCAAATTTCATGATGCTTGAGGGAAGGATTACTGATTTAAATGGTTTTGAGAAGGCGAAAGCGGCGAGGTGCCGCACTGCGTATCATTCCATCCACCAACGATCACCGGTGTCGCCATCGGCTTCGGTGAGGGTGAGGTCGAGACTGTTGCGAATGTGAAGGCGCATCGCGTCATGAGAGGTGGAAGAGTCCCCTGATCGGATCGCTTCGTAAACCGCGGTGTGCTCCCCTTGGGTAACTTCGAGGATATCGAGGGTGAACTCGTGGCGGTCGGCCTGGAAAACGCGGGTGAGAATGTGGGAATCTCCAACCACCTTGAGCATGCGGCGATTGCGGGATGCCTCGATGATGGTCATGTGAAAGCCCAGGTCGAGAGCATGGAACTGTTTCGCGGTGGCCTTGTCGGCAAGGCCTTTCCCAGAAGTCCTGACTTTTTTCGCGAGGGTAGCGGATTTCGCCAGGTTGCCACCCAGCTCATCGAGTTGTCTGGCACTGATGCGTTCAGCGGCGTGGGCTGCAGAGAATGACTCCAGTGCTTCCCGGAGTTCGTAGAGTTCGATCGCCTCATCCCGGGTCAGTTCGCGGACGACTGCTCCCAGTTGGGGGACCAGTTCGACAAACCCTTCGCTGGCGAGTTGTCCCACGGCTTCACGAACCGGGGTTGCGCTCACCCCAATTTCTTTCCCGATCACTCCGTAGGAAAGTCGAGAGCCAGGTGCTACGCTGCCATCGAGAAGCTTTTTACGAATGTGGCGATACGCCCTCTGAGAGTGATTTGACGACATGTGATATACGGCTCTATAGAGCTATGTGGGGTATGCAAAATTGTAAATGTGTTGAAAGGACACAATCACGGGTGACGTATTGGGAGAGATGAAGAATCTGAGTTGGAGTTTGTTGGTCCTTGGGTCGATGGCGGCGGCTTTTCTGCTGGGAGCAGAGAAGACAGCCTCTACCGGCTATTTTCCCGGCGGAGACTCAGGAATTTCGAGTCAGGCAGCGAATCGGGCGGAACTGGCGATCAGGAAATGGACATCTCCTGCGACCTGGGAGGATGAGGATCCGACAGAAGATCCCTACTATTGGGATTTTGAAAAAGTTGGTCGTCCCGTTTTTCTTCGAGTGCTGAAGAATCGGAACTTCTCCGGGGAGCTTGAAGTCTGGCTGGAAAATCCGAACGACGGAAAGTTTGAGAAGTTGAAGAGCTATCGCATTGCCTTCTACAGCGGTAGACCGGGTCCGAAAACCGCGGAGGGAGATCAGCAGGCGCCGGAAGGCTTCTATTATGTTCGGCGAAACCGTATGAACCCAACGAGCGACTTTCACCTCTCGATGGATATCGGTTACCCAAATGCTTTCGATCGGTTTCACGGACGCACCGGGACCTATTTAATGATCCATGGGAAAGCTCTGTCCGTGGGATGTTTTGCGATGAGTGATTCCTCAATTGAGCAGATCTACACGCTGGTCGATGCAGCAATGAAGAAGGGGCAGTCAGTGATCCAGGTGCACTGCTTTCCATTTGAGATGACGAGTCAGGCCATGGAAGAGAGTGCCCAAAGCGAGCATCTCGAGTTTTGGAAGAATCTAAAGCAGGGTTGGGACTCTTTTGAGAATCACCGCCGACCTCCCACCGTCGAGGTGAAGGAGGGGCGCTATGTATTCTCGAAAGCTCGCTGATCGCTATTCGGGCTTGGCCGAAGTTTTTCGAGATTTCGATCGCTTGTATCCGAGAGCCTTGGTGTAGATCTCGTGTCGCCAGGGAAACACCTCCTCGATTTCGACCATTTCATCAGGATTGGTCCAGGCTCGTGTCACGATCGCAGCGAACTCGGCAAAATCTTCTGCAATGTTCGTGAGTCCGTATGCGCTCGGAAAAACGATGCAGTCCTGGATCGCTTCATTCCACCCGCGGACTTTCTGAGCCTGGATACAGTGCCCCACTTCATGCGCCATGACATAAACCAGCGGCCCATCGAATTTCAGATCTCTCGGGGCCACGTAGTAAATCTTATTGCCACCGCCCCACCAGAATCCATCGCCCTTGTAGTGCAGTGAAACGATTTCCAAATACTCAACCATTTCGGGAGGAAGGCAGCTGAGCCCTTTCGCAATGGCTTCCAGACCTGTCGTATCGTTTTCACGGAGGCTGAAGACTTTTACTCCACCGACACCATCGACTCGCACTTCGTTCTCCCATGCGGTCTCTGGTTCTTCAATTTGAAAGGCGGTGTATCGTGCCACTTTGCGCCAACGATCATTCGTTTTTGAAGGCTGAAAATTCGTGAGGTCGAAATTACGGTTCAGATTGGGGCTGCTTTTTTCGACAGTAGACAAAAACTCTTCACTCTGAGCTCGTGAATCGAGCGACGCGAAACTAGATCCCTCCAGCAATTGTTTCACGGCGGCACGAGACGCTTTTCCGTGCTCAAGAATATCTGCGGAGAGAACCGCCATCAAAGAGCGTTTTTCCTGAATCCGCAGTTTGGAAAAGAGCTCCAATTCACTCACTTGCTTGAGGAGATCAAAATCCTCGGCCCCGAAGATGATGATCCGTTCCTTTGACTGTATGTTTACGAAACGCTGCACGCCCTTTTTCACGATCACAGGAAAACTCACCGGAGGCGGAATCTCGGAAGAGCGCCCTCGATCGACCACCCAGGAACCTTTTCCTGATTCTGTTGGTCGAAACAGCGCATCCGCCTCGGCGACGAAATACCAGGGGGAGTTAGCACGTTCGCTTGTGTTCACCGGAAAAGAACGAGCCGGCTTCGATTTGCTCATCTTTTCGAGAAAGGCAAGATCAGGAGCACTGAGGCGTTTCTTGGGGACTGTCACCTCACTTCCATTTCCCGTTAGTCGCAGAATTACCTCGTCTTCGTTTTGCGTCACATAGTCGGCGTTCAGCGTCCTGCCAGTGAGGTCGGTCCAGCTGCGAGCCTCGAGATGGGAAGCCACAAAAAAGAGCAGGATGAGCGTAGAGCGTATTGTCATTTTTCGGGGACGATTGGAGGCAAAGAGAGCGACAGAATATGTCTCGTCCTGTTTGCCGCGTCCATGGAAAAGGCAAATTCCATGTGGAGTGGTCGAGGTTCAATAGCAGAACTCACTTCTTGAACGGTTGCGTCGCTTTCGATCTCCGGGATAGTGAGACTCGATGAATCGTTCTGAATCTCTGGCCCGTCTTGCCGACTCTTCTGAAGAGTGGGATATCGTTGTTATCGGCGGCGGAGCGACCGGTCTTGGTATTGCGGTAGACGCGGCCTCACGTGGATATCGAACGGCTCTTCTTGAGCAAGCTGACTTTGCGGAGGGCACTTCCTCAAAGAGCACGAAACTGATTCATGGAGGTGTTCGCTATCTTCGAGGAGGAGAAGTGGGATTGGTCCGGGAATCTTTGCGAGAGCGAGGACGACTGCTGCAGAATGCTCCTGGATTGGTAGAGCCGCTCTCTTTTGTGGTGCCCGCTTATCGGTGGTATGAGCAATTCTTTTACGGGTCGGGGCTGACGCTGTACGATCTACTCGCGGGCGATCTGGGCATCCGGTCGACGGACCATCTCTCAGGCGCTGCCACGATTGGTGAGATACCTAATTTGGTGAAGGAAGGGCTGTATGGCAGCACCCTCTATTGGGATGGACAGTTCGACGATTCTCGTTTGGCCGTCGCGATGGCAACAACCGCCGATGCTCATGGCGCTGCGGTGGTCAATCATGCCAAAGTCACAGGATTGGTGAAGGAAGCTGGAAAAGTTTGCGGCGTGGAAGTAAGCGACTTGATCGATGGTCATGATCTGCGTTTGAACACAAAGACGGTCATCAACGCAACTGGGGTTTTCACAGATTCCGTTCGAAAGATGGACGAGGCGGAGGCTGCCAATATTATTGCTCCGAGCCAGGGGATTCATATCGTTCTGGATCAAAAATTTCTGGGAGGGAAGACAGCGATCATGATCCCCAGCACGGATGATGGAAGAGTGCTCTTTGCGATTCCGTGGAAAAACCGGATGATCGTCGGGACGACTGATACGGGTGGCGTTTCCGTCGAACTTAGTCCTCGCCCCCTCACGGAGGAAGTCGACTATTTGATCGAACACGCGGGACGGTATCTCGACGAGAAGCCGAAGCACTCCGATATTCGCGCGACTTTTGCTGGGCTACGTCCTCTTGTGAGGCTGTCAGGAGGGGCTGAGGGAAATACGTCTCAAATTTCGCGCAGCCATCATCTCGCGGTAAGTGATTCGAATCTGATCACGATGGCGGGTGGAAAATGGACGACCTATCGTCAAATGGCGGAGGATGCTGTAGACTGCGCGAAAGAGATCGCTGATTTGGACCTGCAACCTTGTTTAACTGCGAATCTTCCGCTGACTTGTGGTGAACTACCTGGCGAAACTGCTCCAAAGGTGACCGATCTTCTTGACCCGGAACTTCCTTACACGAACGCTGATGTAGATCGCGCAGTTTCCGAAGAAATGGCGATGACGCTTACGGATGTGCTTTGCCGGAGGACCCGCTCCTTATTTCTCGATTCCGCGGCCAGCGAACGAATCGCGCCACTGGTTCTCAGCCGAATGGCAAAGGAGTTGGGGCGAGATGCTTCTTGGGAAAGGGAGCAGGAAGTTTTGTTTGCTGAGGAGCTGAAACGCTACAAACTTCCGATGTCCCAGAGCCCGTCCGTAGTCCTGCCCGAAGGATCGTAGTTGGAACCACTCAATTGAAACGTCGGTGGAATATCCGAAAATTGTAGAGTCAGGAGTGCGTCATCAAGAGACCCTGCTGTCGGCATAGCGCCGCGCTCGCCGGGGATGTAGGGAATCAGTTTACTCGCCGTAAAGTCCGAAGTGTTCTTTGTCGGATGATCTGCGAGAAAGCTCTTTTGAGCGACGTATACACTCTTCCGGGATTCAGAGGCAGAGCGTCCCTTCTGCCACTCAGTCATGGAGGTAATCGAATGGGTTACCATGGAGGCTAAGGAAATCCTGTCACCTGAGACTCTCGGAAGTAATGAGGAGGTTTCAAGAATCGAAGTTCTTTCCTTCTCGAAACTGAAGAATCTTTAGGTCGGCACTGAGTGCTCCATCCCAATCGTTTTCTCCAGCGAGATCAGTGAGGAGTGCATTCAACGACGGTATCCAGAGGGGATGCCTCCCCACGAATCGGGATTCACGCGAATTTCTCGACTTCTGCGCACGAAGAAAACGGAATTTCGAAGGCGGTGAGAAGGCGCGCATCGTCGCCCAAAGCTTCGAGAGATATCTTTTCATCTGCGACGACGAATCAAGCAGTAGCGGGCCGTTTTTTTCAGGGTAAAGGGGAGATCATACGATACCGGTAGAGGTGCTCTGGCGCAAGCGGTGCAGGCAAAGTCAGGATCAATCTCGTTTTTTCAGAAAGGCAATCAAATCGGCCATGTCCTGAGCAGGAATCGCAGCCTCCAGACCGAGAGGCATCAAGGAAAGCCCTGAGTTATGAATCCTTTGAATCGTTGCCCTCGGGATGACCTGCTCTGCTCCGCCCGGCGTTTTTACGGTGACGCCAGTGGCATCTTCGGCAAAGAGAATTCCGGTGAATTGAGTCCCCTCGGCCGTTTCGACGGTCGAGGCAATCCATCGCTCTTCCAAAGCGCGGTTAGGATCAAGGATATCGGTTAGGATTGCTTCATCGGGTTTTGCCTTCACATCGTTCAGTGAGGGGCCCACGAGCACTCCCTGTTCGCCGACTTGATGACAAGTGACGCAGGCGGCTCGCTGAAAGACGAGGGCTCCGTTCGTTGCGTCTCCTGTAAGAGCAGCCATTTCTAAGCGATAACGGGAGACCAGATCTCCGCGATCACTGGCGGTTTCGCCAAAAAGCTTCAGTGCGAGGGTCTTGATTTCTTCATTCGAGGAACGCCCATAGGACCACCGTGTCATTGGTGGCATCAGGTTGGAGCTGATTTCTCCAGCGTCCATTCGCTTCATCAGGGCTAGGCCTGTTTTGGTATTTGCCGTAATCAACGCCAATGCCTCTCGACGGGGGATAGGCGCGAGTTGGTCCCAGGAAGAGAAGAAGAAGTCAGCTACTTTTTCCCGATTGTCTCGGGACAGGATTCGACAGGCCGCAGTCTGAATTGCCGGGCTCTCGCTGACAGCGATAAGTTTTTCGACGATGGGCAGCTTTTCCTCAAGTGACCGCTGGGCAACCAGATCGAGGGCTGCGGTGCGATCCGCTTCGGAAGATTGGGAATCGAGCGCGATTCGGCTTGCGTCGTCGAGGAGTCGTTTTATGACGGCAGCGCCGTCGCGAAATTTGGGAGAGTCGTTCGCAATCAGAGCACCGAGTGTCTTTTCTCTCAGAGAGGACTTCTTGAGTCCTTCTGAAATACCTGAGAGGACTTCAAAGTGCCACCAGACCGGGTCGGGTTCAAAGCTTTGAAGCATCCGCGAGATCGAATCAAGATCGCCGAGAGAGGCGGTGTAGCGAGAGAAGTCAGAGATTGCTCCCGAAGCTTCTTCCGACGGCATCGAAACGAAAGGGGGCAGGCGATGGAATTTCTCAGAGCTCACCAGTCGTTCTAAAACTTTCGGAGCAGACTCTCCCTCCGAACTGAGAATTGCCTTTCTCAACCAGGGATCGGTGGGGGAGCGAAAAACCGCTTCGGCGATCTTGTCAGGGTCCCTTTCAATTTCAGGAAACAAGCAAATGCTCAAAAACTGGGCTCGCGGGAAAAGGCCGTTCGTCAGTTCAGAAATCGATTTCGAGATTTGTTCACGCATTCCATTTTGGTGGGCGGCCAGCAATCCATTCTCCACCACAGCCGGATGAAGGGATCTTATTGCGATTCCCAGATGTTCTTCAGTAAGGGCTCCGAGACCGGAAAGCGTCCAAAGGTAACGCACCATTTCTTCAGGGCTTGAACTCTCGTCGAGGCGTTTCGAGAGTTCCGGGGCGATGGATGAGTCTCCTTTTTCGACGATGAGGCGTTGGGCTTGACGGCGATGCCAGTCATTGGGGTGAGCCAGCAAGGCAATGAGGTCGCCTGTTTCTTCAGGCAGGGCGTCGATCGAGCGGGTCTTTTTTCCTTTGGGCACGATCCTCCAGATACGCCCTTGATCGAGTCCTGATCGCATATAGTGGGCCTTGGCAAAATCCTCAGGAAAGAACCGGGCGTGGTCAATGAAGCGACGATACATATCGACGACGTAGAGTGCTCCATCGGGACCATTCCGAACCTGTACGGGTCGAGCCCACTCGTCGGCCGAGGCAAGGAATTCGCGAGTTTCGCCAACTCTTTCTGCGGTGAAGCTGGCTCCTTTCAGACTGATCTTGTTTCGAGTCACGAGCTGCGCAGTGGGGTCACAGACGAAGAGGTCCCCGGTAAGACTCTCCAGGAGATCCCCGCTGTAGATTCCAAGCCCGCAGGCAGCGGTGTGAGTTCCGGCGTGAGCGGAGGAAGTCGTGTGGCTCAGCGATACCGGGCTAACCGGAGCGGCCTGAGGTTGAATGTCCTCATGACCGGCCGTAATGCCCGAAAGTGGATTCCGCCGGACTGCTTCGAGAGGCATCACAGCGAAGATCGCGGGGTTGCGATTGCTACAAAAAAAATGCCGACCAAAGGAATCGATTGTGCCCCCATATTGACCGACGCCGGTAGAAGGGGAGATGCTATTGGTATAAGGATCGTATACGAGGTTGAGTCGGGAAAATTCTGTTACCTTGTCAGGATCATCAGCCGGATAGATCTGTTTTCCGTCGAGTCCATTACTGAAGTAAATCCGGTTGTCGAGTCCCCAGCGAGGACTCGAAATCTGCAACTGATTGTGGCGCGGTTCATTGCTTCGAAAAAGGACTTTTCGCTCGTCGGCCTTATTGTCACCATCGGTGTCTCGTAGAAAAAGAATCGAGGTTCGCGTCGTCGCGAGGATTCCGTCTCGCAGGGGAAGCAGGCCTTGGACATGATCGAGGTTGTCGGCCCAGGTCGTGGCGGCATCCATGACCCCATCTCCGTTGCGATCGTGAAGCAATCGGATTCGAGAAAGGAAAAATCCATCGTCAACCGGGAGGGGATAGTCACCCATTTCCGCGACAAACATTCGTCCATCCGCGTCCCAGATCACGTCGACCGGATCACATGTCAGTGGTTCAGCGGCGACGAGCTCGATCTCATAGTCGCCATCAATCTTCCAGAGCTGACGACTGGCTTCCGGTGAAAGGGGAAGGCGGCGAGGGAGGATGCTTTCGCCCGTGATCGCATAGCCCATGTCGGTGGATCTGGCCTCTTCCGCCCATTTTTCCCGGAAGCTTCCCAGCTCAAAGACCTCCATTCGCCGAACTTCGTAGGCGGCGAGTTCGGTCTGAAATCCAATCTGCCCACCTGATGGGAAAACCTTCGTTGCACGATTGATGAGCTCGCCATTCAAGTGAATCGCGACAGTATCTCCGTTGGCAATGACTTCGAGGCGGTTCCACTCACCGACGGGGTTTTCGATATCGAGTTCTCCTCGGAAACCTTTGACGTCTTTCCAATTCTCGCTGCGGTCTTTCCAACCGAGATGTCCTGTCTTCTTATCGGGTCGAGGGAAGCGGTAGTTGGCTCCATCAGGATTCCAGAGCGGAGGATCCTGCAGGGTCGCAGTTCCGGTGAAGGTAGCCCCGACGTCATTTGTTGGGAGACAGATTAGACCGCCAGATCCCCCTTCGATTAGTGCGGCTTGCAGACAGGCGGGCCAGGTTCCTCCGAAGGCTCCGGGTGATCCTGTGATGTGAAATAACACGCCTCCGTCTCGAGCTCGGTCCGACCGTCCGGCGAAGGTTTGCTCTGACCATCGATACTCGACGACAAGGTGGTAGTCTTGAAACGAAGCTTTGGTGTAGAGATACCCAAGGCCTTTTCCCGTGATGTGAAGGTGGCCGTTCTCGTCCTGATCCCATACCGCTTGAAAATCCGTTTCCAGCGATGCCTTCTCGTTGAGGTGCTGAGCGAAGGTATCGTGCAGAGGAAGTTTGAGGAGATTGACCGGCTCCGCTCCCAAAAGAGGAGAAAGTAGCCCAAAGGTGCAAATTACGAGAAGATACCGCGACATGAAAGTGATCCTAGAGAGGCAGCAGGAAGAGTGAAAGCCGTAAGTAGCCGTGGACACGTTAGCATCGAACTGACGAAGTGACGGGCACTGAATCAGCTGGCACATCGAGAGAGCAATCAATTCTCTCCGAAATAAAGAACAGGAAACTCCTTAGGGTCAGTTCACGTTGGTGAAGACAGCCTGCACGTCCTCATCGTCTTCCAGCTTGTCGATGAGTTCCTCGATCTCGTTCATCTGGTCCTCGGAGAAATCCTGAGGGTTCGAGGGGATGCGTTGGGGAGATGCTTTTTTGAACTCGATTCCAAGCTCTTCGAAACCGGAGGTCAGCTTTCCGAAATCAGTGAACTCGGCATATGCGTATGCCACTCCGTCGTTGACCTCAAGTTCGGCAAGGCCGTGGTCGATGAGATTCAGCTCGATTTCGTCTATCTCCGTTCCCTCAGGGGTTTCGAATTCGACGATCGCCTTGCGATCGAAGAGGAAATCGAGAGATCCGCTCGGAAGCATTTGTCCACCGGACTTGTTGAAAATTGTTTTGATATTGGCCACTGAGCGATTCGTGTTGTCGGTCGCACATTCAACAAAAATCATTACTCCGTGAGGACCTTTGCCCTCATAGTTGATCTCGATGATATCGGCTGCATCTTTTCCGTCAGCACGCTTGATCGCCGCCTCGACATTGTCCTTCGGCATGTTCGCCGCTTTCGCGTTCTGAATCAGAAGACGAAGCTTAGGGTTCGAGTCAGGGTCTGGTCCACCATCTTTGACGGCCATCGTGATCGCCTTTCCGATTTTCGGAAATACTTTCGACATCTTGTCCCATCGAGCCTCTTTAGAAGCCCGTCGATATTCAAACGCTCTACCCATAGTGGAGAAAGTGTTGTCTCAGAATGATCCTTTTGGCAACGGCTTTGTTTGCGGGAAGGGGGAACTACCTGAATTCACAAAGCTAGTCGAGAACCAGAGACTGGGATTTCGGTGGAAGTTCCCGTAAGCGCGGGATAGCATTCAATCACTCGGTTCGAGGCTCCCCCGAAGTAATCTAATTTTTGGGCCAGATTAGGTTTGGCCGGGCCTTACGTTGACTGAAAAGACGGAGTGGGGATGACCCGAGACTTCCCTTCTCGTTCTGGATTCGAAATCGTTTTTCAGGGGCTGACCCCGAAAGAGCGCTAGGGAGCGCTCGAAATCCGATACAGCTCCTTGATCTCTTTGTCGCTGAGGGCACGATCGAAGACGGAAATTTCATCGAGACGGCCTTCAAAGGTTGGCTCCCCGAGAGCACTGCTGCCACCAAAGAAGAAATCACTCGAAGGCGGTGAGGAAAGATCGGACCCACTCGACACATGCATCTTTTTGCCGTTGAGAAAAAGATGCAGCGACCCCCGTGAGCGGGCGATGACGAGATGATTCCAGGTCCATCGTTTAATCTTGCCCGCCTCGAGAAAGGACAGGCCTGATTCCTCTTTGAGGAGCGAGAGGTAGCGATTCCCATCATTGTGGTCATGGATTCCAACGTGGTCTCCACGGTCAAGAGATCCTCCAGGATTCCGTCGCGAAAAGAGCCACTCAACCGTTCCGATAGAGAGTTCGGGAGACCCGCTCCAGAACCATAGCGAGGCGGTGAAGTCGTTCGCCTTCACCTTCGGGAGTCTTGCAGAGAGCCGAGATCCAACGACATGGACAGATCGATTTTTGCCACCGAGGGAAAAGGACGTCGATTTTGGACCGGTCAGATAGAATAGCGTTTGCGGCTCAAGGATGGCATCGCGATGGTTCGGTGATGAGTCGACTGCCCGCGGTCCCGCAAATTCATCGAGACGCCAGTAGGCGACGGGAGAAAGAGACAGCGTGTGCAGTGCGGCCGGACCATGGCGGGGACGACGATCGGCTCGCGGGCGAGTCGTGACTTTTTCGAGCAGCTCGATCGCAGCCTCAACAATCCGAGGCTCCGCCGCGACTTCCAGTCCCGCAGATCGAGCGGGCCAGGTATTGTATCCACCGAGAAGATGTTGTTCGGGTGGGGGGATATAGCCATCCCCTCCGTTGGCCAGTTCGATCACCATAGTATGGGGAGCAGGGCTCGCGTTCTTGATCTTTAATCCGGTGATGGCGTAAGTTTCATTCGGCGTTGTCGCAATGGTGATGCGATCCCCGAGACGCAGTCCCTGGACGACGATTTCGGTCTCCTGCAATTCATTAAGAATGATCTGCTCGCGGGCATACACTTCTGGCTTGGTTTTAGGAGGACGATCTCCCAGCTCCGCCACGACTCGTTTGGCCCACTCAAGGCGCTCCGGCCCAGGAACACGATAGTTAAGAGTCATCCGAGTTTCCGCCATGGCGATAGACTCGGGGACTTCGTAATGGATTTTTTCCATTGCCTCGAGAGCGAGGTCAATCATCCCTTCGGTATACTCCTCGATACTCCAGTCCTGGGCTTTTCGATCGGCGCTCTTCTCGTAGTCGTGTCTCCAGATGTCACCGCTGCAACCGTGGGACATCATGGCAACGAAGCGGTCGTCCTCGGGCGCGGTCTCCGCTTTAATTCCATCGGAGAATAGACCGAAATAGTCAGGGCTGATATCCCGATCGCCGAAGTAGTGCATCGAAAAATTGGCAAGCAACCCGAGCGGTTCGCCTTTCGCAGTTCGAACTGAAATCATTGTCAGCATAGGATCCTCAGGACCGCTCTTTCCGATCACCTGATCCCATTTCGTGGCTGCGTGCATATTGGCGCGGACGGTTCGGTCGCCGAACGGATCCAACTGCTTGTGGTCCGGATGAATAACCCAGCGTCTTAGCGCCGTGTAGTCAGCCGCATCGATCGCACCCCATCCAATTTCAGCAGGCTCCATTTTCTGGAGGGGAGCGAGAATCGCCTCGACCAGTTTCTTGGTGAGAAATAAGGAATAGACAGGGTCGGCGTCGGTTCCGAGTGCACCCATGCAGGAAGGCGCGGTGTGAGTGTGAGTGGCGGAAATGAGGATATGGTCCGTGGGAATGCCCGATTTCTCGGAAGCCATCGATTTGGCACGATCGAGAAGATCGCGAGGCATCATGCAACTGTCGGCGACAACCACGACAATCTTTGTTTCCCCATCAGAGAACGCTAGGGATCTAGCGTGAATAGGAGATTTGACGACATCGATCGATCGACTCGACATCCCTCCATTAACGAGAACGGGAAGAGTTTTCGGAGTGATGTCGGTCAGTGCTGAACCCGCGGTGAACTCAGCTCGAACGATTGAAGCGTGGTAATTCAGAACGAGAACAACGAACAATGAGATGCGGGTCATGCTCTTTTGTATCCGATCGCAATTCCGATCGACAAGCCTTGAATACCTGAGAGTTGCGTAGTCCCAAGGACTATACTCGCATCAATTGGAGGGCCTCAGCACATCGCATCCCATCGAGCGCTGCGCTGACAATTCCACCAGCGAAGCCGGCGCCTTCACCGCAGGGAAAGAGCCCCCTGAGATCGGGGTGCTGGAGAGTCTCAGGATCACGAGGGATGCGAACTGGAGAACTCGTTCGTGTTTCGAATCCAATCAGATTGGCTTCTTCGGTGAGGTATCCCCGCATCCGTTTTCCGAACTGCTCGAGTCCTTCCTTCATCCGGTCGGTGATGAAGGAAGGAAGAATCTCGTCAAGCCGAGCTGGATTGAGTCCGGGCTTGTAGCTCGTTTCGGGAAGTTCTCTTGAATCCTGGCGGGTGAGAAAATCAACCGCACGCTGCCCAGGAGCGACCTGTCCTCCGCCTCCCGCAATCTTCGCAGCTCGTTCGAGTTCCTTTTGAAAGGCAACTCCGGCAAGAACTCCATGTTCTTCGATAAATCCGGCGACATCCGCGGGCTCTACGGTGACTACCATACCACTGTTGGCAAAAGGGGAGTCGCGTTTCGAAAGGCTCATTCCATTGACGACTACTTCGTCGTTTTCCGTGGCTGCGGGAACGATGAATCCGCCGGGACACATGCAGAACGAATGCACTCCTCGATTGCGAATCTTGGTCGCGAGAGAATAGCTCGCAGCGGGGAGAAGTCTGGGGCGTTCGAGGCCTCGTTTGTAATGATATTGAAGGCTATCAATGAGCGGCTGAGGATGTTCAATCCTTACCCCGACAGCAAATGGCTTCTGCTCGAGGGCGACTTCGTGCTGCTGGAGTATCGAATAGATATCACGGGCGGAATGACCAGTCGCGAGGATGATACTATCTCCTTGGATTTCTTCGGACTCGTTGACGACAACCCCGCGAGCTTGATTTCCTTCGATCAGAAAGTCGGTCACCTTGCATTCGAAGCGAACCTCTCCTCCGGCCGAACGTATCGATTCCCGGATCGCTTTGACAACGTTCGGGAGAAGGTTGGATCCGATATGGGGATGGGAGTCGATCAGGATCTGGTCTGGAGCTCCGTGGGCGACGAGCGTCTCATACACTTTTCGTACCGGGCCCCGTTTGGTTGCACGAGTGTAGAGTTTTCCATCTGAGAAGGTTCCGGCTCCGCCTTCGCCAAAGCAGTAGTTAGAATCTTCGATGACAGTGCCGTGGCGCAGAATAGGGGCGAGATCGAAACGCCGTGCCGAGGCGTCTTTTCCTCGCTCGAGAACAATAGGCTTCCATCCTTTTTCAAGGGCAGAGAGCGCTGCAAAAAGTCCGGCCGGACCACTTCCCACGATGATGACCGTCCGTGCGCTAGATCCTAAGGGCGGCAGATGGACTTCCATCGGTGGCTCATGAGGGAGCGGAGCATCGACACCGACCTCAAAGCGAAGCTGCACTTTCAGATCACGCTTTCGAGCGTCGATGGAGTGTTTTTTAAGGCGAAGCTCGTGAATCCGTTTGGGATGAATTTTGAGCTTCCTCGCCACTGCCTTGAGTCGGGCGGTGTCGTCCTCGCTACGACCGAGCGGGATAATGACATCAGCGACGGTGAGATTGTCTGCTTCTGCTGAAGACATCACCGTTTCTTGTTCGGGTCTCCCTCAAAGAGAAACCCGGTCAAAGGGCTGGTGGCAGAGGCTCCCGTCTTGATCTCAGGAACGCCGCCACATTCGTAGGCCATTCTCCCTGCCTCCACGGCCATGCGAAATGCTTTCGCAATGGTGGTGGGGTCTTTAGCAATGGCGATCGCGGTATTTACGAGGACGGCGTCGGCTCCCATTTCAAGAGCTTCCGCAGCGTGGCTGGGACGACCGAGTCCAGCATCAACCACTACAGGAACGGTGGCCTGATTGAGAATGATTTCGATTTGGTGACGAGTTTCAATTCCCTGGTTGGATCCGATCGGGGCACCCAATGGCATTACTGTCGCGGTGCCGACATCCTGGAGTCTCTTTGCGAGGACTGGGTCCGCATTGATGTAAGGGAGAACCGTAAAGCCCTCTTTTACGAGAACTTCTGCGGCGGCCAGAGTTTCGATTGGATCAGGAAGCAGGTAGGTAGGGTCGGGATGAATCTCGAGTTTGACCCATTTGGGTAGTCCCGCTGAGGCCGCGAGTCGTGCCAATCTGATGGCTTCCGCGGCGTTCATCGCTCCGGAGGTGTTGGGCAGAATAAGATACTTCTCGGGGTCGATGAAATCGAGGATGTTCGCGTAGGGATCTTCCTTACCAGAAAGATCAGCGCGACGCAGAGCAACGGTGACAATTTCAGTTCCCGATACGGCGAGAGCGTCACGCATCGATTCGTTGGAAGAAAACTTCCCAGTACCCACCATAAGACGGGATTGAAACGTTCGGTCGGCGATGGTGAGAGGGGAGGGCACGGCAGAGGAGAGGGCTGAATCGGCGTGAACTTACGGAGACCGGGGAATTGATCCACAAAAAAAACCTCTCCGTTTCGGACGGGGAGGTTTTTTTGAATTTGACTACCGTGCAACAGCACACGTCCACAATAAAGACCAATCTATAAAATTTCAGGGCAACGATTCCCTAAAACCCGCCTTGGATGACAGTAATCGGATAATTTGCGAGCTGTCGTCAGGTTTTGCAAAAATCTAGATATAATTTGTGAAGATTATCATATTTGATCAGGAATGCTTCGAAAGGAGGTCCCGAATCTCTTGAAGAGGAGCGACTTTGTCGCTTGGCTTGGGCTCTTCGGCTGGCTTTTCCTCTTCTTTTTGAAGAGCCGCCATGAATTTCTTGCTCACAAGGAAGAGCACAACGGCGAGAATGATTAAGCTGACGATGGAAATAATGAAACTTCCGCAGGTGAGCATTCACATTGCATACTTCAAGTGCCATCGCGAGAGACTCATCTTCGGGAGCGTCTCCACTCAACACGATCTACTTATTACTGAAATCGAGTCCACCAGTTACACGATTCAGAATCGGCATGAAAATGTCGTCGACGAGGCTTTTGACCAAGGTTCCGAAGGCTCCACCGATAATAATCCCCACCGCCATATAGAAGGCGTTCCCTTTGAATGCGAATTTCTTAAAATCTTCGCCCATGGTGCCGCGAGAATGCGGAGTTGGTGAGCCTTTTGCACCGAGGAAGAATTAGTTCTTTTACGAAGGGTCCAGCTTTTCTCGATTTCCCAAAACTGCGGAAAAAAGAAGAGTTTCTGGAATCAGCCCGCTTGCTCCGAGAATTTTTCGATCGCTTTCCAGACTGCCAGAATGGCGAGAGAAATGATGGAGATCACGCTTATCCAGAATCCCAGATCGTAGCCGAAGCTCGGCTTCAATGATCGTGGAAGGCGACCATACCGAAAGTGGACAGCGGCGAAAACAACGAGGAGAAGAATAGCGGAAGTGATTGCCCCGCCAGCGAGAACCATCCATACCGGATCTTCGAACTGGAAAAAGAGAAAAGCCCAGAGAGCCGGGAAGAAGAATGAGAAGAACGCAATAGCCCGACCGCGAGACTTGGGATCCGAGTAGTTGATGAAGCCAACTGCGCTGAATGCGTCGGAAAAAAGACGGCTCCATGCAGCAAGTGCAGAGAAGAGGGTGGAGAAGAGGACGAAAAACGATCCGATAAGGAATGCGATCTCAGCCCAGCCACCCAGTGAGTCGGTATACATGCGAGAAAGCGTGCGAACCGTTTCAATGCCCTGGGGAACGAGGCCCTGGGCATTCAGGATGGCGGCGCCCAGAATATAGAAGGCCAACGTCATGAAGGTGTAGACCAGCATGGAGAGAAACGCGTCCCAATACATGACGCGGATCCAACCGCGGGCGCGCTGATTCCACTCCGGTGAATCGTCGCGAGGACCGGTCTTGGCGGCATACCCTTTTTCGATCAGCCAGTAATTGTAGGCCATAACTTCATCTCCACCGACTCCGGTGATTCCGAAAGCAGCAATGGCGACGCCGATATAGGCAACCGGGATTCCATTCCAGAGAGAAAGTCCCTCGAAGATGTCAGCCGAAGAGAACGCAAACTCGGTGAATTGAACGCCGACAACACAGGCAATCGTGAAAAGGGCAAAGAGCCCGATCATGATCAGCGCAACGGTTTCGATGAAGCGATATTTGCCTCGAAAGATCATCAGTGAAACGATCGGGGCGACAATCAGGACCCAGATGACCACGGAAACTTGGGGGATCAGAATATTCAGGACGAGGCCGACACCACCAATAATCCCTCCCACTTGGAGGGGTTTGATCGTCATCATGGCAAGCCAGAGCCAAGTTGCCCAGCTGCCTTTTCCGAACTTGGGACCAGGCAGTTTGTTGATCGATTCAAACGTTGTCTCTCCCGACTGGATCGCATGTTTTCCGAACTCCAGTTGAACAAACACCTTCACAAGGCAACTCACGAGGATCACCCACATCGCAACGAAGCCAGCTTCGGCACCGAGTGCAGTCGTGGCGATGAGCTCACCGGATCCAACAATGGAAGCGGAAAGGATGAATCCAGGTCCGAGGTATTTGAGCATCCCCTTCAAGTGCGAAGGAGGGTTCATGATCTCAGATTGATTGTCTGCTGTGGTGTCAGTCACGGAGAAAGGGGATTAGGGGAGAAAACGGAAACAGGCCGCTGTTTCGTTGAAGGCGCTCAAGCGACCTTTACCTTATTCTGATGCCGGCTGTGGCTCAGTCACGCCAGGCCAGTCATCGGTGCGGAAAGGGTCAACGGGAAGCCCTTCTCGGCTCATCAGGTTGGCGACTGGATTGACCGCCCATGCATAGCGAACCGCGACGGGCTCAGCGACAGCCTCGCTCGTCACCTCGACTTTGTCTTTGCCGACCAGTTTGCCGGTCGCGTTGTGCCAGACCTTGTCTGCACCCGCGACGGCGAATCCGACGGCATCTCTCGTATCAAAAGTATAGAGAGTGCTACCCACATCCTCGAAGGTGAGAATTGCCTTGTTCCCTTGTAGTTCCATCGCCTTATAGGAGGGGCTCTTGTAGTGAATCTGCATGCCGTAGTCTCGAGCGAGGGCAATGCGGGCAAGCCGCTTGGCGACATTCTGCTTGTCCCGAGGATGAATGTCACGTCCTTCGCCAATGTCGTAGATCACGGCTTGTCCCGTATTCGGAAGCGCGAGAGTATTGGACTGCGCTTCGCGGAGTTCCGCCCAGTCGCTGTCTCCGGGAGTGTCGACTTCGTCGCGGAAGTCAGCCAACTGAACCCAGTAGAAAGGGAAGTCTCCCTGTCCCCATGCTTTTCTCCATTCGGTGATCATGAGGCCGAATAGGTCATCGTATTGGTAAGCGCGACCGGCGTTGCTCTCACCCTGATACCAGATTGCTCCACGAATTCCGTATCCGATAGTAGGATTGAGAACGCCTGCCCAGAGGTTGCCAGGTCGGTGTTGTCCTACAAGCTGGTTGCGTGGGGCGCGCGGCGCAGGCTTGCCATTTGCCTTCGCCTGTTCTGCCTTGGCTTTCCAGTCCGCGACCATCTTGTCCCAGTCGAAATTCTTTTCGGTGTCGACCCATTGCTGGATGTAGGCGTCAAAGCGTCCATCCTCTTCGAGAACTCCACGCTCGACCCAAGCTTCTGCAGCCGAGCCGCCCCAGGCGTTGTCGATCAAACCGATCGGAACTCCGAGGGCTTGATGCAGCATCCGGCCGTAGAAGAATCCCACAGCAGAAAATTGGCCCACGGTGTCAGGGGTGCAGATGTCCCACTGACCCTCAAAGTCGTTCTGGATTTCTTGTGTTCCGACCTGAGGAACAGAAATGAGACGAATATTCGGGTAGTTTGCAGTCGCGCTTTCGAGATCCGGATCGAAGGACTGCGAAACAGACCACTGCATATTCGATTGCCCTGAGCAAACCCACACCTCGCCCATCACGATATTGGAAAAGGTAAGGCTTTCGGTGCCGGATCGGATTGTCATGTTCAAAGCATGACTCGATCCGGGAAGCGACTTTAGTTTAAGATCCCACTCGCCTTCGGCGTTTGCTTTGGATTCGCGAGTTTCTCCAGCAAATTGTACGGAGACAGTGGCATTTGGCTCGGCCCAGCCCCAGATCCTGTTTTCCATGTCCCGTTGCAGGACCATGTGATGCCCAAAAATTGAAGGGAGCTTCAATTCTGCCTGGGCGATGGAGACAAAGCTGACGAGGAACGATAGAATAATGAGGACGGTATGGGACTTCATGCTGCGGTTTGTAAAGAAATCGCGAGAAAGGCGCAACCGTTAATCACTCCCTTTCTGCGCCGCAGAGTCACCGATTAATGATCGACCTCAATGACCGCTTTCCTCAGCGTTGAGTCAGTGATCATCCCTTCGAATTGCTCAGGCACATCGGTCAATGCCATTCGGTGAGTGATCCACGAATTTGTATCAATCTGCCCTTTCTCGATCGCGGCGATGACCTGAGTGAACTCTTGCGACGTGGCATTCCGGCTCGAGAGCAAAGTGATTTCCCGACGATGAAAGTTGGGGTCGGCGAACACCACGTCGCCCTGAAACAATCCCACAAAAATGATTCGCCCTCCGTGAGCAATGAGGTCGAAAGTCCCGCGCATGGAGTGCGAACTCCCTGTCGCGTCAAGAATGAGGGTCGGCAATTCGCCTCCAAAAAGATCGCGCAGCTCCTTCTCAAGCGGCTCTCCTGGACGAATCGTGAGAGTTCGCTCGACGCCAAACGCATCACGACAGAATGCGAGTCGATCCTCGTTGAGGTCGGCTACAGCAACCTGATTCGTGTGAAGCTGGAGAAAGGAAAGCACACTGAGGCCGATCGGCCCGGCGCCGAGAATAAGCGCCTTATCGCTTTGTCCTGCGTTGGAACGATTTACCGCATGTCGTCCGATTCCGAGCATTTCGACGAGCGCGAGTTGGTCGAGCGTTGCCCTTCTGGCCCGATGAAGCTTTTCAATGGGGACGTCGATGAGAGGGCGCATCCCGCCATCACTGTGAACGCCGAGAACTTGTAATTCTTCGCAGCAATTCGATTTCCCGGCTCGAGAAGCAGGGGATTCAGGGTTGTTCAGATAGGGTTCGATCGCGACGATATCGCCGGATTGAAAGTCGGACTCGCCAGCGACTTCGACAATTTCCGCTCCGAGTTCATGTCCGAGGATGCGTGGATATTCAAAGAACGGCTGCCTACCATGAAAGGCGTGGATATCGGTGCCGCAGATGCCGATACGTCGGACCTGAACGCGTGCCGACCTTGGGGCAAGTTCGCCTAGCTCTCCGTTTGTAGTGGCGAAGCGGCCCGGTTCTTCGAGCCGGATTTCAGTTTGGGTATGTGTGGGCAAGAGTTTGGTGGGGTTGCTATTATGAATCCTTTTTCCCGAGCGCTTTGTATTGGAGGGAAGTTTTTTCAGCGCTGTTTACCATCGCCACTTCGGCGAGTCGATCTCTGTCTTCCTGATTCGTCGCCTGAACAACATTCTTTACCGTTTCACTGAGTGATCGAGCGAGCCGGAGGCTCTTACCTTCATTGACGAATTCTCCGAGATAGTCGGCGACTTGACCATTGGTATCAATGTAGCGGGCCTGGACGATCACTTTTCCGTCCTTGGTTGTCACGAGTTGGAACATCCAGAGCGACTCTCAGGTGAGGCTGCCAAATTCTGCAGTCCCATCCTGTTGCAGCCACTGGCTTCCCATGATCGTTTTGGCCTCTGATGTCGACTTGCCAGCGGTAGCGCCATCTCTCGTCTCTGTCCAGGAACCCCCGATCATGGATGTAAAAAAGGGTGCTCCGCGATTTTCGGACTCTGTCCTAGTCCGATGGAAGGGAGCCCGGCGGCTAGCAAGAGGCAGATGGTGAAAAATCTCATGACGATCAATCTATCGGAATTGAAGCCATCATTCCAGAGTAGTCTTTCACTTCCCTATTTTGAGAATTGTGAGACCGCGAACGGTTGTTTATTACTCCATGATTACTTTGCGACCGGACACTGATTGATATCCCGGAAAAAGTCGTTCCCTTTGTCATCGACGAGAATGAAGGCCGGAAATTTTTCCACTTCGATCTTCCAAACGGCTTCCATTCCCAGTTCCGGGAAGTCCAGAACCTCGACCTTATTGATGTGATTCTGAGCAAGAATCGCGGCGGGCCCCCCGATCGATCCAAGATAGAATCCGCCGTGCTTCTTGCAGGAATCAGTCACCTGTTGGCTTCGATTTCCTTTCGCGATCATGACCATGGAAGCTCCTTGCGACTGAAACAGCTCGACGTAAGGGTCCATACGACCGGCTGTGGTAGGGCCGAAGGAACCGCTTGCCATGCCTTCTGGCTTCTTCGCTGGGCCTGCGTAGTAGACGGGGTATTCCTTGAAGTAGTCGGGTAGATCTTTTCCTTCTTCGATCATTTCACGGAGCTTCGCATGCGCGATGTCACGGGCTACGACGATTGTCCCGGTCAATTCCAGGGCGGTCGTCACCGGATACTTCGAGAGAGTCTTCCGTGTTTCTTCCATTCCGGCATTGAGGTCGACAGGCACTCCGTGGAACTGATGGTCCCTCCACTTGTCGGGAATGTATTTTCCCGGATTGGTCTCGAGTTGTTCGAGGAAGGCTCCGTCTTTTGTGATTTTGGCTTTTGCCTGGCGATCGGCCGAACAACTTACGCCGAGTCCGACCGGACAGCTGGCGCCGTGTCGAGGCAGGCGGATGACTCGCACATCGAGAGCGAAATACTTTCCTCCGAATTGGGCTCCGATTCCCACTTCTCGAGCTTCCGCGAGAAGACGTTTCTCCATCTCCACATCTCGAAAAGCCTGCGCACGGTCACTGCCCTCAGTAGGGAGCTCGTCGTAGTAGCGGGTTGAAGCGAGCTTGACGGTCTTGAGGGTCATCTCGGCGCTGGTCCCGCCAACGACAAAAGCCATGTGGTAGGGAGGGCATGCCGATGTTCCGAGTGTGGCCATCTTTCCGACGGCCCAGTTGACGAAGGTCTTCTCATTGAGTAGTGCCTTGGTTTCCTGGTAAAGGAAGGTCTTGTTCGCAGAACCACCACCCTTGGTGATAAAAAGAAACTCATAGGCGTCGCCCTCGGTGGCGTAGAGCTCGATCTGGGCCGGGAGATTGCTCTTCGTGTTGGCTTCATCAAAAAGAGTGAGAGGAGCCATCTGAGAGTAACGGAGATTTTCTTCCTGGTAGGTTTTCCAGATTCCTTTGGCGAGGTCTTCTTCGTCATTGGAATCGGTCCAGACCTGTTGCCCCTTTTTCCCCATCACGATAGCAGTCCCGGTGTCCTGACACATCGGCAGGATTCCACGAGCCGCAATCTCCGCGTTGCGAAGCAGTGTCAACGCGACCATGCGATCGTTGTCGGTCGCTTCTTCGTCATCGAGAATGGAGGCCACTTGCTGGAGGTGACTCGGACGAAGCATGAAGGAAATGTCCTTCACCGCTTCGTTTGCCAGTCGAGTCAGGGTCTCGGGTGCGATTTTAAGAAGTTCTCGCCCTTCGAATGTGACGGTTTCAATTCCCTCTTTGGTTACGAGCCGATACTCGGTCGAGTCGGAACCGAGGGGGAAGGGTTTGTGGTAGGCAAAGTCGGTCATGCGAAGCTTCAGGCAGTTTCTTGAAGTCTTCCACCGGGCACAGCGAAATGCAAACCTCGCCCTGAACCTTCCTCGTCACAGTGCGGGTATCGAAATTAGAAACGCCAATAGCTGCGCTTCTAACCGCGTCTTTCCCGAGGTGTGTCGGGATCGGAAATGTGCACCCAGGTATGAACGTGGGGAGCGCCTCGGAAATACCAGACCATGTGAGGCCCTTCGATTCTCCAGTTGTCCCAGACTTTATCTTTTCCGATGTCGCCTTCTTGGTAGAAAGAAAGATGGAGGTTCTCCATTCCGGCTTTCTCGATCAACTTCATCGACTCCTTGCGATCGACGTCGCGGAAAGGGAGGAGCAGGTCGGAGAGAACGGTCTTCACACCATTCTGTTGATCCGAAGTCATGTCGGCAAAGGAGAGACCGGGCAGATTGCCGGCTTGTCTCTTGAGCTTGATGGTCGAAGCGTTGTCAGCGGGCTCCGCGTCGAGCAGGGCGGCTTCCTGCTGTCTTCCGTCGAGCATCTGGTAGACCTTGTTGGCGCTTTTGGCCTGATACCAGTAGGCGTTTCCTTTGTGGTCGGCACCTTCATTGAAGCCGTCAGCAGCATGTCCATAGAAGATCGGGCCACCAAAGGCTTTGCCGGCGACTGAATCGCCATCGATACGTCGCGTCGTGTGACGTCCCGTGAGAACGAATTCAAATTTCCCAGTTCCGGGCTCTCCAAACAAAGCGATCGACGAATCTTCGAAACCCTTCTTTCCGGAATCGTGGACAACCTGATTGTAGACTGTCTCTGCATACTCCTCTGAGTGTGCCTTGAGAAAGATCTCCTTCACCATCGCGTTCTGGTTTTTGTCGAGAAAGCTGCCGATCCGAGGTCTGGTGATGTGCCAGTTGTTGGAGATTTTTGTTCGGAGGGGATCTTCAAAAGAAAACGCCAACGCCTCCTTCTGTGTATCGGTCAGGGATTCGTAAAGTGATTTTACGACTGTCTCGGCAGTAGTTGAAGCGCCTTTGGCCGCGACTGGGGCTTCAGCAGCCGCAGATACAATATCGGAAGTGGCCCAGAGAGTGGATGTGGAGATCGCAGATTGGCAAAGAAAGTGACGTCGATTCATGATGGGGGTGTTAGGGGTTATTCGGCGAGGCTGGAAATGAAAGTAGTCAGGTGAACGAGATTGGAAACGGTGAGGGTGTTGTTGAATCCAAGCATGGGTGAGTTCACTGCCCAGAAGTGATCTCCGAGGTTCATTATCGCCTTTTCGTAGTCGGGAGAGACAGTGTGTTGCGGATTCAAAATGGCACGAGCAAAATCGTCTTGGGGCGAGGTTCCCTGCTTCGCGCCTCTTAGTCCGATGAGGAGCGTTTCATCGAGCTCGGAACCCGGCAGATTGATCTCTCCAGCTGTATAGCACTGGTAGCAGCCTTTCTCAAAGAAGAGGATTTTTCTTGCGTCGATTCTTTCTTCGGAGGCCAATGGGATTGGCTTCTTTTCCTCATTCTCACCGAAAGTCGGAATCGCCCAGAGAGAAAGGAGGAGAAGTAAACAAAGAGGGCGTGGGACGACTCTCATAATACTTTGAGAATAGCCGTTTCGCCCGGACTCTGTAAATGACGTTATGGCGGAGATTAGTAGGCCTTCTGCCAGCCGACGGTCATCATCCAGTCCATGCCGAGCTGAGGTCCGTCCAGATTCTGATGAAGTGGTACGCCGGCTTCGACAGCGAGACGGTGACCCGAAAGTGGGCCTCCGCGGAAGAGATAGTTGAGTCCGTAAAACAGATCGACGCGTTCTCCTCCGCGAAGATCCGGACGAGCCGTAGGCACTGGGCCGGCGATGAGAGCGTCGCGGCCGTCGATATCACCCCAGGAGGTTCCTGTGAGTCGGAGGGATGTGCTGACCAAGTCACTTAGCTGAAGAGCTCCCCACAGATTCACTTTGATCTCATTCCCGAGCGAATAGCTTTCGTCGTTGGTTCCGAGGCGGACCGTTCCGAGGATTTGGGATCCCAAGGAAAAGTTTCCGCTTTGCCCGATGAGCGTGATTCCTGGATTCAGGTCCCAGGTTCCTGATCCTAGTTGCATGGGGTAGGGGAGTCGGATGACTCCCCCGACAGGTGGGACGAATCCAGTTTCAGTCGTTGATCCAGTGGGTGCTGCCATCATTAAGTTGAGGTGCGCCCTAGTATTCCCACTCTCAAATATGTTGAGGAGGCCGCCGAACTTGAGGTCGCCGATTCCATTTGTGTTCGTCCGAAAGGTCGTGCCGTTTATGACTTGATGCTGCATCGCTTTGTCGATCACCGGGAGCATGAAGCTCAGGGTGAGATCGTCGGTGGGGGCATACATCACGCCAAGCATGTGCATCTCGGTCTGCATGTCGTCGGGGATAATCCGGAATCCAGCAGGATTGAACTGTGACTGAGCGGTGACTTCATTGCTCCCCACGAAGTTCGGTCTCATCTCCATCAGCATATAGCGATAGGAGAACATGAATTCACCGGCCTTGTGAGTGTGATCGCCCATGACTCCTATGGGAGCGTGAGCATCGACCCGGTGGGTGTCGTAGGTGGCTTCGGGAACGTCGCCGGAATCAGCAATCGCTTCGGCATGAGAGGCTATCTCGTCAGAGAAAACGAGAACCGTGGAGAAAGAAAATAGAAGTAGAAAAGAGAAATAGAGTTTCATTTGAAAAAGGAAGAAAAAGTAAAGGTTGGAAATGCAAAGGCATGGCGCGCCCGCCGCACAGGTGACTCACCGGGCCCTTTTTTGCGGACGAGGTGGATTTAGAATTCGTGCTGAATGGAGCGGATTAGCTCACAGTCCGCGGAGGCGGCACGAGTGGAGACGTGACTCCCAGATCGGGGAGTAGGAAGTCTCGGGTTAGGGAAAAGAGAAAGACCTCGCGTCGGGTCGGCGGGGCTACTTTTCGCTGCAACGGACCCAGAAGAGGGGCTTGGTTGAGGAAGGAGAGAACCTCCGAGCGGCTTGAATTCTTTTTCTCGGCAAGCGCTTCGCAATGCTCACAGGGTGCTTCCCCGGAAATCGTGAAAAGAATCTTATCCCCGAGAGTGGCCGAGGAGTCGGACGTTTGTATCATTGCGACCCACGTGACCGACTGCATCACCACCCAGTGAACCTCCGTGAGCACGGTGGTGGCAAGCAGACAAAGGATGATGGCGAACTTTCTCAACTGTGAAGATGTCTCGTCTACGAATTCCCGGATTTCAACCCAATTTATTTCTTGGAAAGGGGAGCGTCCAAATCGGTTTCCGAGCGGGGAGCGAGCCGGCTTTGGCTTTCAACCCAACAGGGTCAGGTGCCGGGCTTGACCCTGTGGCGTCTCCGAAATCCCGTTGACTTCACTCGAATTGAGCGATCATTGGAGAAACGATTACGCACAGGAAATGAGTTCGAAAGTTGCATTGGTTACAGGAGCGAGCAAAGGAGTCGGGCGAGGAATCGCCTACGGGCTCGCCGACGCAGGATGGGATGTTGCGATCAATTATCACAGCGACGAAGCCGGGGCCGAGGAAACGAAACTCACGATCGAGGAGAAAGGGCGAAGTTGTTTCACTGTTTCGGCCGACGTCGGTGACAAGGCGCATGTTGAGGCCATGTTCTCCGCGGTTGTCGCGGAGTTAGGGCAATTGGATTGTCTCGTCAATAATGCGGGACGTCAGACTTTTGCTCCGCTTCTCGAACTGGACGAGGAAGATTGGGATCGAACGATTCGCACGAATCTGAAGGGAAGCTTTCTTTGCACCCAGATGGCGGGGCGAATTATCCGGGACCAGGGCGACGGTGGATCGATCATCAATATCGGCTCAGGAGCGAACAAGCAGCCTTTCTTGAATCTCGTCGACTATTGTGCTTCCAAGGGAGGTCTTGATCAGTTGACCCGAGTCAGTGCCTGCGAGCTTGGGCAATATGGAATTCGCGTCAACTGTGTCGCACCCGGCGCGATCGAAATCGAGAGAACGAAAGAGGAGTCAGATGACTATGCCGGCACGTGGTCCCCACTCACTCCGATAGGGCGCATCGGTTATCCTGCCGACATCGCGAGAATGGTTGTCCATCTCGCGGATGACGCTGCTAATTTTATTACCGGTCAGACGATCTATGTTGACGGTGGGCTCTGGACGAAGACACATTGGCCTTATCAGACGGAGTGAGACTGCCTTTGATTCTGCTCGACCTGGTTGGACCCGACATTACCAGTCGATCACGTCGAGTAGATTGCTGTAGTCATCGGTCCAGAGAATCGGATCAGGTTCGTCCGCGTACCAGAGCGTGTCGTAGCCGGCGGTTTCAATGCGTATGCGAAGCTCTAGCTCTCGAGTCAGGAGCACCCAGTCTGAGTAGTAGGCGATGTAGTCATCATCGGAGGGATCATGTTCGATCGGGATCGCATCGAGAGAGAGTTCCTTGGCGAGTGTTCTTACGGGAATACTGAGATCGAGATGAAGATTGCTGATGTGGACTGCGAGAATCCCGTCCGGCTTGAGATGTTTCAAGTAAAGTTCAAATGCCTCGCGGGTGAGCAGATGCAAAGGGATCGAGTCGCCGGAAAAAGCATCGACGACAAGAATGTCGAGTTCACGAGATCCCGATTCTTCCCATTCCTTCTGGAGAGAGATTCTCGCATCGCCGAGAACAACGGTTTCGTCTCCTTTCCCGTTTTCAAGAAAGGTGAATTGAGAGCGAGCCAGTTCCTCGACCTGAGGATTGATTTCGTAAAAACGAAAGTCGTCCCCCGGTTTCGAATAGGTCATCACCGTTCCTACGCCCAGTCCGATCGCTCCGACACGGAGCGAGTCGGTGCGCTCTTCTGATCTACCTTTGTGGTAGTTGAAGGCGATCCCGATTCCGCTGTCCTTGGTATAGTAGGTCGTGGGAAGGTCTTCAAAGGTAGGGTCGGTGAATTGCATGCCATGACTGATCCGGCCGTGATAGAGCGATCGATACTGATCTGGATATTCACCCTCTTCATAGACGCGAAGAACTCCGTAGAATCCACGTCGCGCCGTTAGGCTGTCGTCGGAGGTAGTGAGGACATGGGCGATGAGGCCGGTGATCAGAGCGATCAACAGAACGAGGCTTGCGCCTGCAGTTTTCAGGAAGTGAGGTCTCTCGGGACGAGTCCAGAATCCGCGTAGAACCACGACGGCCGCGAGGAGGAACAGGGAAACAAAACTGAGGTGAAGCTCCCAGTAGCCAATGAAAACGAGAGGAGCGATGACGCTGACAAAAAGTCCTCCGAGCGCTCCTCCGAAGGAGATCGCGAGATAGAATGCGGTAAGGTGCCGGACGGGTGGTTTTCTTCTCACCATTTCGCCATGGGCCACAAAGCAGCCGCAGAAAATAGCGGCCAGATAGAGAACGAGCTGCCACGCGAAATGCATTTCACCGGTCTCGAACTGCTGGTTGATCAGGTAGACGACTCCGCCGATCGCGACTAACGCGAGCGGAATCCAGACGGTTCGTTTGTACCACCGAGCGTGATCAAAAGAGATCACGAAGGTCAGGAGGTAGAGGGAAAGAGGAATGACCCAGAAAAAAGGAACCACTGCGACATCCTGGCAAATCTGGTTGGTGAGAGAGAGCAGAAGCAGCGATCCAGTCGCTGCAAAAGCGATCCAGAGGGCGACATCTCGAATCCGGAGTTTCGCAGTCGCGGAGTCTTCGCTGGAGTCCTTCACTTCTGTCTCCGGATTCGATCGAAAGAATCGGAACCCTGTCGCGACGGCGAGAAAGGCAAAGACCACGAAGCCGAATGACCAGACAAGAGTTTGTGTTTTGACACCGAGAGCAGGTTCGATCAGGAACGGGTAGGAAAGTAGCCCGAGGAGGGATCCTAGGTTGGAAATGGCATAGAGCCGGTAAGGGGATCTATCGGGATAGGTTTCACTGAACCAATGCTGGAAGAGCGGACCAGAAGCGGAGAGGAGCAAGTATGGAAATCCAACACTGGTCGCGAGCAGCTGCAGAATCTCGAGAACAGGGGAAGACTCGGCTCCGGAGGATCCTTCCGCCATCGTCGGCGTGATCGGCAGGAGGTAAGCAGCCAGAAAGAGGAGGGAGAAGTGGACTCCGATCTGGATGACAGGCCGGTTGCGAAACAAATTCACAAGAGCGTGTGCGTAGGCATAGCCAAGGAGCAGTCCCGTTTGGAAAAATAGAAGACAGGTCGTCCATACTGCGGGACTCCCGCCATACCAGGGCAGAATGAAGCGAGCGATCACCGGCTGAACCTGAAAGAGGAGAAAAGCGCTCAGAAAAATGGCAGCAAGGAAGAGTGGCATAAAAAAAGATAGGCGCGGGATCGTCGACTCGATTGGATTCAGGCGAAAGAGAAAAAGATGAGCGGTCGATCTGGTTCTCTTGAGAAACCCCGCCATAGATCTTCGGTTTCGAAATCGGCGAAAGCATGTTCCCTTTCTCTCATGACCCCGGAAAGTGTTTTCAAGATTGCGAACTCGATCGCCTTTTTTTCATGGATCTATCTGATCGTGGTCGCGCGATTAACCCCGAGCGTCTTTCGGATCGTCCGCTATGCCGTTCCGATTCTCTTCGCGATAGTCTATGTGACTGCGCTGTCGTTGTCGGCGCCAAATGAAGACGCTGGGTTTCAGACCCTCGCGCAGGTCACGTCCCTGTTTACCCGGCCCTGGGCGGTCGTTGGGGGATGGCTTCACTATCTTACTTTCGACTTTTTTGTCGGCTGCTGGATTCTCGAGAAGTCTCAGTCAGAAGGGATCAAACACAGGTGGATCGTGATCCCGATGATCTTCACGTTCCTCTTCGGGCCGGTTGGTCTGCTTCTTTTCCTGAGCCTGCTGGGAGTGTTTCGAAAGAAGCGGGCGATTCAGACGGCTTAGTCAATTTCGAGAAAGATTGAACGCAGCTTTGTTCTCGCATCTGTCTCGATGGGGTCTCCGTGGCCGACGTGGATACGGCGAAACGGAAGTTCGAGAATTTGGTGGAGCGATCCTTCAAACGCACTGCGGTCGCGAATCATGAACCGATACATGCGGCTGCAGCCGGTATATCTCGAATTCCGGAGATTAAACGCAAACAACTGCGAGTCCATCCTTTCGTATCCGGAGACTGATGCAACAGCAGATCGGCGACGATGAGCGATCCCGAGGCGCGATGAAAGAAGACATGCTCATTGATCTTCTGCATCTCCTCGATCTTGATGACCTCGACCTCTTCGCTCCATTCTTCGGGAGGCTGGGAAGTGGGACGGAAGTTCGACTCTCACGAGAAGCCTTCCGGTGCAAGGTGGGGCACCGTCGGAAAAGGAGTGCGGCCTTCGAGGGCGAAAGTGTCGTGAAAGTTGGTCGCGTCGAGGATCCAACCGGGCTCTCCGAGGGAACGAATGTCCTTCTCGTTCTTTCCGGAAAAGGGAGCGGTCTAGTGTATGATGAGCTCGCCGCTATTGAGCCGGAGAATCACTACATTGCGTCCCATCTCCATACCGAGGAGGATGGGAGGATGGCGTTGCATCCAGATGCTTTTGTCGATCGACTCGGGTTGGGCGATTTTCTTTAGGAGGCGCTGCGGTCTCGCGTCAGCATGAATTCATTTCCCTCGGGATCGATACACATCGCGAGGTGAGGTGGCTCACCGTCTTCCGGCTGAGGTTCGCGTGGACACTGGCCACCTGCAGTGATGACTGCGGCAGCTCCCACTGCGACGTCGGCGACCTGGAGAGTAATCCCGGTCCATGTCTTCTTGCCTTCGCCGCCGCTGTGAATCGAGAGAAGCCCTCCAGCGATATCGAGTTCTGTAATATGCGGATTCTGCTTCACCACCGTTCCTCCGAAGACACCCTCGTAGAATTCCGCCGCGCGCTTTGAATCAGCTGCCCAGATCGTGTATTTGATTTTTTCGACCGCAATCATTGTCAGAACGATACGTGGGGAACCCCCAGTCGCAATGTGTTTACTCGCCTGGAATCTTGCTTGCTAGGTCCCAGAGATTCTGTGTCCCTGCTTGCAAGTGAGAGCCCATCGCGGAAGGGTCTCTCTTCTTGAAGATCCATTTTCCAGAGAATCTCCCGGTATCGCAGAGACGGGAATCGATTCGTGAAGCGATGGCGGCGCATCAGGTCGTAATCGTTTGCGGAGACACGGGCTCCGGGAAAACGACCCAGCTTCCCAAAATCGCTCTCGAAATGGGGCGGGGAGTCGATGGAAAGCGGATTGGATGCACCCAGCCTCGCCGGATTGCGGCCACTTCCGTCGCAAAACGAGTTGCCGACGAGCTCGAGGTTTCCCTGGGGCAAGAAGTCGGCTACCAGATTCGATTTGAAGATCGCACCAACAAAAAGACGACCGCGGTGAAATTTATGACCGACGGCGTCCTTCTCGCCGAGACGCGGGCGGATCGCAATCTGCGGCAGTATGACACGCTCATCATCGATGAGGCCCATGAGCGATCGCTCAATATTGATTTCATCCTCGGTTATCTCCATCGAACCTTGAAGCGGAGAAAGGATCTCAAGGTCGTGATCTCATCGGCGACGCTCGATGCGGGTTCCTTCTCCGAGTTTTTTGGCAGCGCTCCCGTCGTCGAAGTCGAGGGCAGAACCTTCCCAGTTGAAGATCGTTACCAGGAGGCCCTCCATGAACGGGAGCGGCTCTCGGAGCAAATTGCTCGTGGGGTCGAAGACCTCGGCGAAGATGATCGGCTCGGTGATACCCTCGTCTTCCTTCCAGGAGAACGGGAAATCCGTGACGCCGCGGATTTCCTCGAAGGACAGAAATATCCTGACACGCTCATCTTGCCGCTCTTCGCCCGGCAGGCCGGAAAAGAGCAGCAAGCCGTCTTCTCTCCGATTCCCAATCGACGGCGCATCATCCTCGCGACCAATGTCGCCGAGACTTCGCTGACAATTCCTGATATTCGTTTTGTGATCGATACCGGAATCGCCCGGATCAGCCGACACGATCCCGGATCCGGAATTCAGCGTCTCCAGATCGAGCCGATCTCCAAGGCGAGTGCCCGTCAGCGACGAGGTCGCTGTGGACGTGTCAGTGAAGGTGTCTGTCTGCGTCTCTACTCCGAGGAGGACTTCGAGTGGCGGGATGAGTACACCGATCCGGAGATTCTTCGATCCAATCTCGCTGGGGTCGTTCTGCAAATGGAGCATCTCGGATTGGGTGATCCTCTTGAGTTTCCTTTCGTCGATCCTCCCCAGGTGAAGCGCGTCGCCCAGGCTTATCGTGTCCTCGAAGAGATCGGGGCGATTGAGAAAACAGGGCGTCAGATCGAGATGACTGAGACTGGGCATGCCCTCGCTCGGTTGCCGCTGGATCCGAGAGTGGGAAGAATTCTCATTGGGGCTCGTGACGAGAACTGTCTCCTCGAAGGGCTCATCATTGCGAGCGCCCTCACGGTGCAGGACCCGCGGGAACGACCAAAGGAAAAGCAGGAAGCAGCCGACAGTGCGCACGGGCAGTTTCGAGACAAACGGTCCGACTTCACCGGATGGCTTCGTTGGTGGCATGCAATTGAAGAAGCTCGGTCAAAGTCGAACAATCATCTTCGCCGGTTCTGCCAGAAGAACTTTCTCAACTTCCGGCGAGTTCAGGAGTGGAGGAACCTGCATCGCGAGATTCGCGATTCACTTCGCGACATGCGGTGGAAGATGCCGCCTGCTGGAAAGCAACTGACCGACCCTGCTGATACCTATTCCGAACCGCTCCATCGAGCCGTCCTCGCTGCGATCCCTTCGCAGATCGGGATGAACCAGGGACAGAAGAAGGGATACAAAGGCGCGCGAAACTCCATCTTCTGGTTGTTTCCTGGGTCGGGAATTTTCGGAGCCGCTCCGGCTTGGGTCATGGCGTTTGAGATGGTCGAAACCGCCAAACTATACGCTCGCAACGGCGCGATGTTCGATCCGGGATGGTTTGAGAAAGTGGCGCCCCACCTCTGTCGTTACCGGTATCAGAATCCTCAGTGGTCTCGGGAGCAAGGTGCCGTTTATGGCGAGGAGAGGGTCATCGCGTTTGGTTTGCCTGTCGTCGACAAGCGCAAGATTCACTACGGGCGGATCGATCGAAAAGTCGCGCGGAATGTCTTTCTCCTCGAAGCGCTCGTGAATGGGAACACCCGTTCTCCCATTCCCGAACTGCAAGCCAATCGTGAAACGATAGCGGCGGCCGAGCGACTTGAACATAAGCTACGAAGATTCGGAGGATTGATTCACCCGGATGCGATTGTTGCCTTCTACGAAGATCGACTTCCCGAATCGGTTTTTACGCAGAAGGATTTTGAGAAATGGGTTCGCTCGGAACCGGCTGGGACAATCGACTTCACGATGGAGGATTGCTTGCTCCCGCAACGCGATCCGATTCTCTTTGAGGATTTCCCTGACATTCTCACCTCTCCCGATGGGGAGCACGAGTTGCGAATTCGCTATCTCCACAATCCTTCGGAGCCCGCCGACGGTATCACCCTGGAGGTGCCTCTCGTCGAGTTGTTGCATCTACCGGAATGGTATGGCGAGTGGCTCGTGACTGGCTGGCTTGAAGAAAAGGTGGGGGCCTTGCTGCGTTGCCTTCCGAAGGAAACGCGAACCTTGCTTCCTGCCAATCGGGAGGTGACCGAGCAGTTTGTGGATGCCTGGCACGGCTACGAACCTCACGAGGGCTTGCTCGATGCTTTTCTCGAGTTTCTTCAGGAATCCTACCAGGTAGAACTCAGTCAGAATTCCTTTGACCTCGTTCGCATACCGGATCATTTGCAGATGCGATTCGAGGTCTTTGACGACAAGGGTAAGACAGTCGGTGAAGGAAAAGATCTCGCCGCGCTACAAGCGTCACTTGCGGATCGGGTGCGGGATCGATTCGACGTCGTCGCTAAAGGGAAATACGAAAAGAGTCGGATCGGTTCGTGGAATTTTGGGGATCTGCCAGAGAGGGTCGATCTCGACCGCCGCACGGAAGGGTTTCCTCGGCTCTATGATCAGGGAGAGGCTTATCCCGCGATGAAGCTCTTCGCTTATCCTGACTGTGCCGCGGTGCAGCATCGGCTTGGTGTTGCTCAGCTCTTTCGCGTAGTGCAGATCGATGTGGTGGGCCGTCTTCTCAAAGTGATCTTTTCTCAGGCGACCGCGCAAGCGGCTCCAGTGCAGAAAAAGCAAAACAAGAGCAGCTCGGGGGCGAAGGGGAAGAGAGAAGGGTTTGGATCTTTAGCCTCCGCCTTCGGCTCCGTCGAGAAGCCCAGGACAAAAACTCCGCCACCTCCAAAACGGCAACCTACCTCGATGGCGCCGAAGAATGAATTGCGTTTTCTAACCTCAGAGGAAGCCTGGCTGCTCTCGAATCTAGGACCAGACCCCGGGCGGAATCGAGATGACCTGCTCCGTGCCGTGTTGGGTGAACTGCTGGAGTCTCCGCTCACTCCTTCGGACTGGGAAGAGAGTTCGGGAAATGCAGTGACGCACCTGTTTGAGGCTGCTTCGAAAACGTGCGGCAGTGTGAGCCGCCTGCTCGCCGTTGCGGAGCGAGTCGGATCACTTCTCGAATCCACCGAGGCGGGACACGAGGAGTCGCTCGCAGATGCGAGAGAGCACTTCGCCCAGCTCCTCGCGTCAGGATGGTTGCTGTTCGGAAATATCGCGCGACGTGTCACCCAGTTCCAAGGGCTGGAAGCACGGCTCACTCGAATGCTCGGATCAGCACCGGCCAAGGACCTGGACAAGCTCGAACGCTACGAGGAGAAAGCTTTTGAAATCTGGCAGGAAGAACCAACCTGTGAATGTGGGCTTTGTCCTGATGCTATTGTCAGGGCGGATCAGTATGCGGCCGATGAGGATCTCCGGCTGACCGTCTTCGCTCCCGAAGTGCGCGCGCGGATGAAGTGAAGACAGGGGTGGGGGGTGAAGCGCGGAAATTGGTAGTAGAGTCACAATCGACGATTGAGACAGTTGAGATTTCAACCGCAAAATGATGGGTGTGGTTCCCTGGGGAAACGACGAGGACGATCCAGTGGTCCACTTGATCTTTGCTGAAGCCTGCCGCAAAAATTTGGAAGAAAGGGCGGATTACCTCGACGAAGCCTGTGGTGCGGATGGGGAATTTCGTCAGCGGCTTGATGTGACGCTGGAAGGCCTCGATAAGGTGGTGCCGAAAAGGAGCAGAGAAGCTGTTGAGCTTCCGGAAAGAATCGGAGACTGCGAGGTGATTCGTAAGCTTGAGCAGGGCGCAATGGGGTTCGTTCACCCGGCGACGGCGGGGGCGCAGGCCACTACCTGAAGGCGTTACGCCACCGGATCTACGTCGCGATAGGCTTCGATCACGGCTTGTTCGCCTGCGATGCCTTTTCCCGCATTGCCGTGTTCCATTCCGACAATGCCGTCGAATCCTGACGCGTGCACATGGGCAAAGATGTTGGCGTAGTTGACCTCTCCCGTGCCGGGTTCTTTCCGACCCGGGTTGTCTCCGACTTGCAAGTATCCAATCTGATCGCGACAGAGATCGAAGAGGGGGATGAGATTACCTCCGGCGATTTGTTGGTGATAGAGATCGTAGAGGACTTTGCAGTTCGGGTGGTCGACGGCTTTACAGACGAGATAGCCTTCGGTCACGGTCTCGAGAAACGAACCGGGATGATTCCGAAAACGATTCAGGGGTTCCATGACGAGGGTGATGTCATGGGGTTCGACAAGAGCAGTGGCCTGACGCAGGAGCTCGATGCAGTTTGCATACTGGATTTCCCGCGGCCAGCGTGGATCGACCTGCCCAGGGACAAGAGTCATGAAGCCTGCGTTGACCCGCTTTGCGACCTCGATAGTTTCTCCAATCTGATCGAGGACGAGCTGTCGTGCTTCCTCATCACGCGACGCGAAGTTGAGCGACTGGATCCCGGTCTTGGCTGAGACAACTCCCATCGTCATGCCGAGCTTTTCCATGAGAGCAGCGATTGCCTTCTGATCCTCGAGGGGGCGAGCGCTCATCCCGTTGTCTTCCCAGGCACGGAATCCCTGGTCATAAGCGAAACGAAGTTCGTCGAGCAATCCTCTCGGAGCGGAGGCTTTGAACATCCCAAAGTGGGGCGCGTAGTTCAGGGTGAAGGCAGGCTCCTCTGCCCCGAATACATTTCGAGTCATCACGTGCGAACAACTCAAAGCAGCTCCGGCGAGAATTTGGCGACGATTCATCCCGCGGTTGTATCAGGTCGTCGATGTCGGATCAACTCTGACGTACTAATTCTCCGATCCAGCGTACAAGGTCAAGACGGCCGTCGTTGTTCTTCGCCGAGGTCACGAACATGGGGGGAGCGCCCTCGACATATTCTCCCAGCGTATCGATGAAATGCTCCTGGTTGGCTTTGATTCTTCCCTTCTTGAGTTTGTCGGACTTGGTAAAGACAAGAGAGAAGGGGACTTCCTTTTCGACGAGCCAGGTCACGAAATCGATATCGATATTCTGGGGTTCGAGGCGGCAATCGATCAGAACGAAAACGTGGCGAAGTCCTTCGCGAAACTCGAGGTAGTCGGCGACAAAGTCGTTGAAGCGATGCCGTTCTGATTTCGGTGCCTTGGCAAAGCCATACCCGGGAAGATCGATCAGGCACCAGTCTTCGTTAATGACATAGAAATTGATCAGTCGGGTGTGTCCCGGTTTTCCTGACACGCGCGCCAATCCTTTCTGATTGCAGAGCATGTTGAGAAGGGATGACTTGCCGACGTTGGAGCGTCCGATGAAAGCGAACTCGGGAAGCTCCGCTTCGGGGCATCCTTCGAGTCCATCTGCGCTGGTGGCGAATCGAGCAGTCTTAATCTTCATAGGAGGAATAGGCGCCGGGGTCCGGCCTCTGGTCGCGTTCGAGATCGATTCGGTCGGCAAGGTTTCGGGCCTTGATGCGGTGGTCTCGCTTGTTGCGACGTTCGATCGTCATCTTTCGTTTCTTGAGCCGACGAGTCAGTTCAGCGATTTCTTCGTCGAGTTTGAGAAAACCTTCAAGACGTTCCGGCGAGAGTTTTCCCGACTCGACCGCTTCGCGTATCGCGCAGCCTGCGTCGGAGCGATGTTTGCAATCGTGGAACTTGCATTGCTGGGCCAATTCCTCGATATCGGCGAACTTTTCTCGCAGGGTCGTTTCGTCCGTCCACATCTGGACCTCTCGGATTCCCGGGTTGTCGATGAGGATGCCTCCGTTCGGCAGCACCATGAGCTCGCGAGCGGTCGTGGTGTGCCGTCCTTTTCCGGTCACTTCATTGACCTCGCCTTCTTCCTGCCATTCATCTCCGAGCATGGCATTGATGAGGGAAGACTTCCCGACACCACTTGATCCCACGAATGTGATCGAAACACCAGGTTCGAGAAAGGATTGGATCGCAGCGACATTCTGTCCGTCGCGGGCGCTCGTGATGAGGACTTCACCGTCTGGATTGATCTCGCGGATCGCGGCAGCGGCCACTTCGTTTTCTTCAGGACTGTGGAGGTCGGATTTGTTGACGAGGACAATCGCTCGCGAGCCGCTTCTTGCGATCAGGGCAAAAAACCTCTCCATGCGGCGGAGATTGAAGTCGGTCCCCGCGTCCGTGACGATACAGACGAGATCGACATTCGCGGCGATGACCTGTTCTTCACTCGTTTTTCCAGGAGCTTTGCGAGAGAAGCAGGTTTGTCGGGGCAGGCGCGCCCGGATCACGGTATCGAGGTCGCCGGTTCCGACTTCGAGAGCGACCCAGTCGCCAACTGCCGGCAGCTCGGCATCGCATTTGGCTTCATGGTATACCTTCCCGCCGAGGATGACCTCGTATTCCTGTCCACCGTCGAGAAGCGCACCGTAGGTGATCTTGTTGTCACGGATCAGGCGCGCAGGAACCCAACCCCGTTTTGTAAACGGAGCGAACGCTTTCGCATGCTCGGGATTCCAGCCTAACTCAGTGAGGGTCATTGCGATGAATGTAGGACAAGCGGAGAAGTTGGAAAGGAAGAATCATAGGGGAACGTGATCGGCCGTGAGGAAGGATCGATAGATTCTCGACGGAACCACTTTGGCAATTGTAGTGTTCCCTGATGAAACTCTGGCTGAAGATCCTTCTCTGCGTGTTTGCCATCAATCTCCTCGGAGGTTTGGGGGCTTTCATCACCGTGGATCAAATTGACGGCTGGTATAAAATGCTGGAAAAACCGCGAGGAGTTCCTCCCAATTGGTTATTTGGCCCTGTTTGGACAACCATTTATTCTCTCATCGGCGTATCTCTCGCCCTGATCTGGCACCTTGCTGCCTCCGGGAAAGCGAAGAAGGCGGCTCTGACCTGGTTTGCCATTCAGATGATCCTGAACTTTGCCTGGACTCCACTGTTCTTCGGCGCGCACCAGCTAGGATGGGCGCTTGTGGTGATCATTGCGATGCTCCTGACGATCCTGATCACACTGATCCAATTTCGTTCGCTGTATCGGTTGGCCGGACGGCTCCTGATTCCGTATTCGATCTGGGTCGGATACGCGACGTATTTGAATGCAGGTTACTGGTTATTGAATCGGTAGGATATCACTTCTCTTGATCTTGTCCCAGAGTGTCGATTCGACCGGCGACAGGCAAAGGAGAAAGAACAAGAGTAAGAGCTGGATAAAGAAGGCTTAGCGAGCGGGATATCACCAGGCTAACCCAGCGACAAAGGACCGCCCTCGCAGTACTTCGCAGTTCCGAAAGCCGGAATGTTATGCCCCATCGCTTGGGCAATCGACAGCCAGAGGCGGTTGTGGGCAGTATCTTTCGGACACTTCATGTAGCGGCCCATTTCGAATCCGGTCGCCTTTTCTCCTCCAATGAGAATGAAGGGGATATTCGAGAGGGTATGCGTATTTCCTTTTCCAAGCTCATTGAGCCACACGACGAGGGTGTGATCGAGCATTGTTCCATCCTGTCCAGGCTCGGGTGTCTGCTCAAGTCGCTCGATGAGATAAGCGAGTTCTCCGGAGAACCACTCGTTGATCTTGGTTAGTTTCTCGACAGCGTCTTTGTTATTGTCCGGCTCATGAGAAAGTCCGTGGTGGCCTTCTTCGATTCCGAGCCAGTTCATACGAGCCTGACCCACAGAGCGCATGTATTGGAGGGACGCAATTCGACTCATGTCGTTGGCGAGGGCATTGACGAGGAGGTCAATCTGAACCCGGGAGAGACGAGGGGTGTTGTCATTGACCAGTTCAATCGTAGGGTCAATGTCAGGAACCGGGTGGTTCAACTCCGCGGAGGCATCGTCGCGGGAGATCTCAGTCTCGAGATCACGAACGAGGCTGAGGTGTTTGTCGAGAAGAGCGCGATCCTCGGCGCTGAGATTCTCGGAAATTTTCTGGAGATCGGTTCGGACCTCATCGACGACACTGACAAGGCTCTCTTTGTCATCCAGTTTTCCGTAGAGCTTCTCCATCATCCGGCGAGGATCATCGATCGGAGCGACGGGCTGATTTGGTCCGGCATAGGACATCCGAGTCCAGGGATCGGCGCGATTGGGGACTGCGACACCGAACTCCAGTGAGCCGAATCGAGTCGCGGTAGATTCTTGGGATTGGAAAAAGTTTTTCAATTCCTGATCAATCGAGATTCCACTGGCCCAACCCGCAGGAGAGTCGGAGCCACCTTGAATGTTTCCGGGGAACAACTCCGTTCCCGTGAGGAGGCAACTCATTCCTCGCATGTGGCGGTCACCATCGCCGCCGATTCGGTTGGAAACACCGTTCATGACCGTGATGCGGCTCCGGTACTTCTCGAGTGGCTTGAGGATTCGCTTGAACTTGAAATCTTTTCCCTCTCCTTCTGGCCAGAACTCAGAAGGAATCGTCCCATTCGGAGAAAACATGAAAACGATGCGCTTCCTTGGGCCGGTCACGGCGCCAAGAGCGGAGCTCAATCCGGGGAGGCCGGAAAGAAAGGGCGCTGCCGCAGCGCCGATTCCGAGTGAACGGAGAAATTGCCGACGATTCTGGAGAGAAGATGGGAGTGAATTCATGATTCAGGAATGACAGGATGGGATGAGATGATCGCCATTTCAACGAGGAGATTGCGGATATTGAAATTGGTGTTCTTAAAGTGAGTCACAAGTCGGTCTTCTGCATCGAATCCGTAGGCAAGAAGAGGCTGCTTGGTGGAGTGATGAAACAGCTGGCGGATGAATGCCGCATGAGCCGCTGGGGAATTGGCAGCATACTCGGCGACCTCGCGTGGTCCCTTGATCTGAATCTCACTGCCGTAGTCTGTCATGAGAACACTGTCGTCGTTGATGGGTTTCCCTTGCTCCTCGGTTCGCCAACGACCGATCGCGTCGTATTTCTCCAGGCTGAATCCCAGTGGATTTATCATAGAGTGGCAGGCCATGCAGGCTTTTGCTCGGGTCATTTCAGTGACTTTCTCTCGCATCGTAAGGTTGGGAGGGAACTTGCTGTCTTCGAATTCGATCGCCTCGGGTGGTGGCTTGAGAGGCATCCCAACGATATTTTTGGTGAGGAAGACACCTCGATGAATCGGAGACGTATTGTTGTGATAGGAAAGTGCAGTGAGGAGAAAGGGGTGCGTAATCACTCCGGTGCGACCCTCTGTGGGAAGCGACACTTTTTGGAATCCACCTTTGAGATCAGGTTTCCCGTAGACTTTGCCAAGACGTTCATTGAGGAAGAGATGGTCAGAGAGCAGGAGCTTCCGATAGTCCGAAGCCTCGTCCCAGACAACATCGTCGAGGAAGAGATCGAGCGAGGTTCGCAGATCGGCTAGCATCTCGGAAGAGAACTCCGGAAACTTGGTGCTGTCCTTGGCGAGGTCGTCGGCTTTAGAGAGCTCAAGCCAGTGGTGGAAGAATCCGAGCACCTTGTGTCGGGCTCGACCATCGTGGAGCATCCTCCAGGCTTCCCTCTCCAACTGCTTCCGATCTTGGAGTTGGTTGCTGCCTGCTCGGTTGCGAAGCATCTGATCGGGCAAGGAATCCCAGAGGGAGAGCGCCATGGCACTGGCGGTTGCCCAGGAACCGTGAGGAGAATCGAACGAAGTTCCGGGATATAGAAAGTAGGGGGAAGTGACTGAGTAAATGACGATGCGCCGGATCGCGTCCTCCATCGAGCCGGCCTCGCGGAAGTGTCGCTCGACATAAAGTTCACGTTCGTTGTCCTCCAATGGACGGCGGAAAGAGCGGGCGGTGAATGCTGCCGCAAAGTCCTTGAGCTTTTTTTCCCGTTCTTTGTCATCCGTCTTGGTGCGAGCGAGACGATCGAGGTTCTTGATGACGTGGTCAGCCGCCTCGAAAGCTGTGGAGGTCACCGCATCGAGCCAGATTCGAGAAACATTGCTTCCGCGCTCATAGCCGTAGCTCCGGTCATCAGCGGGAAGGGGAGTCGTCGCTACAAAGACGGGGTGAGAGTGATCAGGGGTGAGGGCATTGGCGGGGACAATCTCGCGAGTCCCGTGTGGAGTTTTCCAGTGCAGCTCGATGAGTGACTTCTCTTCGGTATATTTGAAGAACTCGAGGTAGATGTAGTATTGACGTCCCCCTACGAGCTCGACTTTCCCGCTCTCCTCTCGGATCTCGTTGTCTGGGGCGACCCAGGCGTCGATCGAGGGTTCCTCTTTCGTATCGTGTTCATTGATGAAGAACTTGGCTCCGTTTCGCGTGCGAAGGGTGAACTCATAGGTTCCCGTTTCACGGGCGTAGATCGAACCACGCCAGGTGATCCGAAACTGCGTCATGTTCGATTTCTTGCCGTCGGGAAGCTTGGGGATGCCGCTGCCGAAATCGAAGCGGATTTGATTGTCTGTCCGCTCGAACTTCTCACGCTTGTAATCGTTGTTACCCGCTTTCTTGCGGTCGTCGAGACTGTAGTAACCTCGGATGCCCGGATTCTCGAGGACAGGTGAGTGCCTTGGATTCATAAACGATCCAATCAAATCAGTGACGGAGTTTCGAAACTGAGGGCCGGTCAGTCGAGTTAAGTCGGTCGTAACAGGATTCTGGCGTGCCTGCGCCTCGGGTGAATAGAAGGCGTGAAAGATGTATTCGGCGACCTGTTGGGCTTCTTCGCCAACACAGAGATGCTCTTCGTCTTCCGGCATCGTGCGCGTGATGCGACCCGCGAGCGACTCGATTGTCCGGGTGCCAACGAGAGGATCGGCATCCACACCTTCGGCACCTGCGCCTTTTGGTCCGTGACAATCGAGGCAGAGCTTTTGATAGATGGTTTTGCCAGGATGATTCTCAAGATCTAAGGCCACAACGCCTGTGCTCATGCCTCCTCCGAAGAGGGCGAGAAGGAGAGACAGGGGAGCGATGGAAATGCGAGAGATCATCAAAGAAAACCTACGAAGCTGGGTGTTGCAGTCAGGGTACGCAAACTGGGGAGGATTTCAGGTTCAAAAGGGCGTCCAAAAGAGTTTTGAGGTGACTCAAAGTAGCGTCGGGGTGCTTTGACGTGGCCTGAAATCTAGGCGACTGTCACGCCATGCCAGGACTTGTCATCAGACCCCGCTCCCGAATCTTTCATGGCCACGACTGGGTCTACGCCAGCGAGATCCAGAAAGTATTCGGCGATCCCGAGCCGGGAGATGTGATCACCTTGAAAGATTTCAAGGACCGTCCCCTCGGTACGGCGATCTATAATCCCGAGTCCCAGATCGTAGCCCGACGGATTTCGAGAAGAAAACAGGAACTCGATGCCGATTTCTTTAACCGCCGGATTGAGCGTGCTCTGCGAGTTCGCGAGTCTTTGAGCCTGACGAAGGATCTCTATCGACTGGTCTGGAGCGAAGCTGACGGTCTTCCCGGAGTGGTGATCGACCGCTATGGCTCCCACTTTGTTTTGCAGACCCTCACGCTGGCGATGGATCAGCGAAAGAAACTGATCGTTGCGGCGATCCTGACTCAGTTTCCGGATGCAGTTGTTGTAGAGCGAAATGACTCCGCGATTCGCAAAGCCGAGGGCCTCGAGCCAGCCACGGGCGTTCTTACAGGATCTTGGGACGGTCCAATTGAAATCGAGGTGGAGGGGATTTTACAGGAGATTGATCTGCTCGAGGGGCAGAAAACTGGGATCTATCTCGATCAGCTCGACAACTATGCGGCGGTCGCTTCTCTTGCAAAGGGCAGATCGGTTCTCGACTGTTTCTGCAACCAGGGAGGGTTCGCACTTCACGCCGCGAAAGCAGGAGCGTCTTCGGTGACCGCAGTCGATATCAGCGAAAGCGCTGTGGCGGCGACGCGCAAGAATGCCGAGAGAAACGAACTGGTTCTCGATGCGGTCGAGGCCAACGTATTTGATTATCTGAAGGAAGCGGAGACGGCCGAGCGGAAGTTCGACCTGGTCATTCTTGATCCGCCTTCCTTTACCAAGAATCGGAAGTCAGTTCCAGGTGCGATGCGAGGCTACAAGGAGATCCATCTTCGTGCGCTCAAACTGCTCAACAAAGAGGGGGTTCTCTCAACCTACAGCTGCAGCCATCACGTCAGTGAAAGCGAATTCTTCGACATGGTTTGTGACGCGTCAGTCGATGCGAAAAGGAACCTGCGTGTGATCGGTCGACACGATCAGCGCCTCGATCACCCCGTCATCGCAACGCTGCCAGAAACGAAGTACTTGAAAGGGTTTACCTTTCAGGCTGTGGGTGTCTTCTAGGCAGCGGGGGCAAACCAAAGTGGGCTAGAACGGAAGTTTTCCGCCCATGCCTCCCATTCCGCCGCCGCCACCGCCGCCGAACTGCTTCATCATCTGGTTCATCTTGCCCTTGCTGCGCATCATCTTGCGCATCTGGCCGAACTGTTTGAGGAGACCGTTGACCTGCGTAACGCTGGTGCCGCTCCCGGCTGCGATTCGTTTTCTGCGTGAGGCCTTTATGATCTCGGGCCGGGTTCGCTCTTTCGGCGTCATTGAGAGAACAATCGCTTCGACGTGCTTCATACGCTTTTCGTCGAGGTCGACTCCCTTGAGCTTGTCTCCCATACCGGGCATCATTCCGAGAATGCTCTGCATCCCGCCCATCTTGTTCATCATTCGCATTTGGGCGAGGAAGTCGTCGAAATCGAATTTCGACTTCTTCATCCGCTCGGCCATGCGGAGGGCTTCCTGTTCATCGATCGCTTCGGCGGCTTTCTCGACGAGTCCAACGACGTCGCCCATGCCGAGAATTCGGCCTGCCATGCGATCGGGGACAAAGGCCTCGAAATCGGACATCTTTTCTCCGACACCAGCAAACTTGATCGGCTTGTTCGTGACGGATCGCATTGAAAGCGCGGCACCGCCTCGAGCATCACCATCGAGCTTGGTCAGGACCAGCCCGGTCACTCCCACGCTTTCGTCGAAAGTCTGGGCAACGCTGACGGCCTGCTGACCCGTTGCCGAGTCGGCGACAAGGAGGGTTTCCTTCGGATCGAGGAACTTCTTCAGGTCGATCAATTCCTTGATCAACTCGTTATCCACTTCCTGTCGTCCCGCGGTGTCGAAAATGAACGCCGTGCCATTCTGATCGTCAGCCCATTTCAGTGCCGCTTTGGCGACTTTAAGGACATTGGTTTCGCTAGGATCAGGGCGGAATACAGGAACGTCGATCTGCTTGCCAAGAGTCACGAGCTGCTCGACCGCAGCAGGGCGATAGAGGTCACAGGCGATAAGGAGAGGGCGTCGACCTTCCTTGCGGAGATGTAGGGCGAGCTTGGCAGAAGTGGTCGTTTTACCGGCTCCGTTGAGTCCCACCATGAGGATTCGGGAGGGAGGGTTTAGATCGAGCGGTGCTGCATCGCCTCCGAGAAGCTCGGCAAGTTCATCATTGAAGATTTTGACGATCTGCTGACCTGGTTTGATGCTTTTGAGCACCGATTCGCCCATCGCCTTCTCTTTGACCCGAGCGATGAATTCCTTGGCGACAGAAAATTCCACATCAGCCTCGAGGAGCGCCAGTCGGATTTCGCGGAGTGCATCCGAGATATTTTTCTCAGAGAGCTTTCCGTGTCCACGGAGTTTTTTGAAAGTTTCCTGAAGGTTGTCAGCGAGTGAAGTAAACATGAGAGGGAAAAGGGGATGGGTTGAGTCCTGTCAGGATTCGGGAAAAAAAGAAAAGAGCGGGAAATCAGAGAGAAGGGGAAGCCGTGGGCGCTTCGTTCGCCGGAGCCGACGCATCGCCTTCCTCGCGCTCGATCGTCTCGTTGGTTCCCGGTTGAGTGGTCTCCGAGGAGAGGTAGTCGGCGGTCCGATCCAGTGAAAAGAGCCATCCGATCTTCTCCAGGTCTGGGTTCCCGGCGTGACGGAAGCTGATCTGGACAGAATAATCGTTCCGTCTGAGGCGTTGCGGAATTTGGTAGCTGAGGACTCCCGTTGCCGAGTCAAACACATGAGGCACTTTTCCAAAGCTGGACACTCGCATGGTGATGCTGTCAGGGGCGACTCCTTGAAGTTTGCCGAGATTGACTTCGATGAGGGGCAGGCGATTTCCAACCAGGGATCCATCGGGAGGGCGAACCGAGACAAGAGGACCTTCCTCGGCTCCGTCTTCACCAGTGCTCTCCGTCATCAGTTTCCGACCCGAGGTAGTCAGGTTTCCGCCACCGAAGTTCAGTGCCGGATCGAAGTTGGCCAATGTCGTTCCGTGTACCACGTAGCGCCCCACCTCCATGTCCTCGGTATCCCAGGTCGTCTTCTTGCCGTTGACGGTAAAGCAGGCCTCATAGCCAAAGTCCTTCGCCATTGCGATGACCTGATCATTGTAGATGCCGTAGGGGAAGGCGAATGTCTTCTCGATCGCTCCGGTGTCTCCGAACGTTTCCACGAGGTAGCGGTGAGATTCTTCCAACTCTTCGCGAAGCCACGCCGTGTAGGCCTCCTCGGATCGACCGCCACGACGAGACATATTCTGGTGGCTGATCGAGTGGCTGGAAATGGTTCCGCCGGCTCTCGCAATTTCACGGACTTCGTCCAGGGTCATGGATCGGCCGCCGACTCCAATATAGTTCTTGTAGAGAAAAACGGTAAAAGGATACTCGAACTCCTTGAGCACTTTCATGGCGAGAGTGTGAGTTGCTTTCCAACCGTCATCGATCGTGATCATCATACACTGCTCCGGGATGTCTGCCTTTTCCTGTTTCCAGTCGAGAAACTGCCGCATGCTGATGACGGGGAAGTCGGCCGCTTTGATCGCTTCCAACTGACGCCGGAAATCATCAATATTGAGAACCATATCGTTAGAGGTCCGTCCTTCGGTGAAGTCGTGATACCCGAGGATCGAGACACGCGCGTCCTTATTGATGATGGGTTCCATTGCCACCGGTTCCGGAGGAGGGGGGATATCGAGAACGATTTCCACTTCGGCATCTTCGGTCACAGCCCCTCGATCGAGCGCTGATTTGACCCTCTCGAAAGCCGGAGCCACTTTCTCACAGCTGGAAAGTGCGCCCACGATGAGGAGGCCTGCGAGCAAAGCGAGACGTCGGGATGGAATCGGGATCATGGGACGAGAGAGGGGTCTTGAAAGTATACTCAACTCTGTCCGGATGGAAACCGCGAAAACCCATTGGAATCACGTCCATCTAGAATTGGGAATTCTCCCAATGTGTTTGCGAATTCTGTGAGCGTGGCTTATTGGTTTTCCACCAAACAACTCCCCATATTATGGCTGATCAAAACATCGAAATTACGGCATATCTCAAGACTTTTTGCGGATGGAGCGAAGGCGTTCGCTCGATTTTTCGTAAGTATGAACTCGATTGGGAAGAGAAGGATATCATCAAGAATCCTGCTTTTCGCTGGGAGATGGAACAAAAGAGCGGCCAGCCCCTTTCTCCCTGTGTCATCGTCAATGGTACGATGCTCGCGGACGTGAGTGGGGAGGAGGTTGAAACTTGGATGACCGAGAACGGTGTCGTCTCCGTAAGCGAAGAGGCACCCGATGCCCCGATCGACTCGGCTTGCACCGATGAGGAGCATGCGGCGATGGAGGCAGAAGCACGAGCCAATATGGCTGGTAGTACGCCGAACGTTCGAATTATCGAGTAGTTGCTCGATTGCACTTCATTCATTTTCTACACGATATCAGATGGCTGCCGGGAAACCGCTTAAGAAGGGACTTGGAAAAGGGCTGAATGCCCTGATTCGAACCCCGGACTCCGGTCCTGTGGCCTCATCTGGCAGTGCTGAAACCGATCCCGTCTCGGGAGAACGGGTTCTGCGCGTTGCCCTGGACAAGGTAGTTCCGTCGCCTTTGCAGCCTCGGAAACGATTTCACGAGGAGAATCTCGACGAACTCGTCAACTCGATCCGTGAGCACGGGGTGATCCAGCCTCTGATTGTTCGCGAGGTAGCCGGAGAATACGAACTCATCGCCGGGGAACGTCGCTGGCGGGCTTCCACAAAGCTCGGGCTCGAAGAGGTCCCCATCATCTTGCGGGATGCCTCGGATCGGGATGTTCTCGAGATGGCCCTGATCGAGAACCTTCAGCGGGAAGATCTTGATCCCCTCGAGGAAGCGGAAGCATACGCACGTCTCGCCAATGATTTTGGTTTGAAACAGGACGAAATCGCTCAGCGGGTCGGTAAAAATCGAGCCACAGTTTCGAATTCGATTCGATTGCTCGACCTTGATGCTACCGTGCAGAATCTCGTTTCGCAGCGCCTCATTACTTCGGGACACGCCAAGGCAATCCTGGGAATTAAGACCAAAGCGGATCAGCGACTTCTTGCCGATATGGTCGTGAAAAGGAAGCTCAATGTTCGCGAGACTGAGAAACTCGTTTCTGAACAGATCAACGGAAAGACGATTACGAAGAAGACGAGCAAGCCTAAGGTTTCCCCTCAGGCCGAGGCTTATCTCAGGCAGATTCAGGATCAGCTTCGCAGTCGTTACGCTACCAATGTTGCGATTCAGCACAGTGACAAGCGAGGTAAGATCGAGATCGAATACTACGGCAACGAAGATCTGGGTCGTGTCCTCGAGCTCATGGGGATTTCCCTGGACTAGTGACTCGAGGCAGATCGATGATCGGAAATCGAACGCATGGAGCTCGGCCTCGGAAAGTCAGCTGCTCCTCAGCTTGGGGGTTCGCCCCGCTGGTCGCGGTTGTTTTGTTGGGATGTCAGGAATCGAAGCTGGAGTTTGATCCCTTTTCGTCACTCGTCGATGAAGTCTCCGGAACGTTTGCCCACGCTCATGTTGGCAGCCTCGTCAGTTTTGGCCCTCGGCCGGCTGGATCTGATGCTTTGGAGACGTCTCGAGTCTATCTCGAAGATCAGTTGAAGGAGCTGGGGTGGAGCACTCGAAGGCAGGCCTTTTCTTCGAAAACGCCAGAGGGCAGCGTAGACTTCGTTAATCTTCGAGCCCGTTTTGGGGAGGGCCAGTGGGAGGAGCCGGTCGATGGGATTCTTTCGGCCCACTACGATACCAAGCGGTATGAAGGCTTCTCCTTTGTCGGTGCCAATGATGGAGGCAGTGGGACTGCGGCTGTCCTCGAACTCGCCAGAGTTCTTCGATTGAATCCCAATCTAGCTCGCGAAATCGAGCTGGTCTTTTTTGATGGAGAAGAAGCATTCGGTCCATCGATCACTCCCAATGATGGCCTCTACGGAAGCCGTCACTATGCCAGGGAGCTCCTCCTCGTCCCTCAGAAAAAACGCCCTCGCTGGGGTGTCCTCCTCGATATGGTGGGCGATGAGGATTTGAACATTCGGGCAGCGATTCAAATTCCGAGTGCTTCACTCCGAGAACTGGCGGAAACGAAGACGAAATCCGGGTATGTGATCGATATCGTTGCGGTTCAGACCCAACTGCAGAAGATGGCCCGTGATCTTCGTTCGACGGCGGATGATCTCGATGTCTCTTCCCGGGTCGGGGTCAGTCCCAATTACATCGTCGACGATCACATTCCGCTGAATGTGATCGCTGGAGTTCCGACGATTAACCTGATCGATTTCGAGTATCCCTACTGGCACACTCCTTCCGATACGCTCGACAAGGTCAGCGCCGAGAGCCTGAAACTGACTGCGCAGGTGACCCTGCTGTTGCTTGAGAAATATTCTCGCAACTGGTAGGAGAAAAGGTTTTCTCCGACAGATTGTGGAGGAGTCAGGGAAAGGAAGCTTGCTGTCCTTGGAGCCGCTGCCAATTTCCCCAGGCGAGGAGTCCGAAGAGAATTCCCGCGAAGAGAAAACCTCGAGTGAGACCGAAGAAGGCGAAGGCGACGGAAAGAATGAGGCTCGTCCAGACGACGAGGCGGAGATTCCGAGGCCCGGCAATTCCCGCCAAAATCTGACCGCCATCGAGTGGGTAAATTGGGAGTAAATTCAGAATCGCCCAACCGACGTTCACCCAGAGTAACCAGCCGACTGCGAAGAGAACCCATGGATCAGTGCTGCCGAGGTTGATTGCGAGAACCCACACGATGACCCCAATAACGAGATTGGCGAGGGGGCCTGCCGCCGAGATGAAGATCGACTGACCTCTTGTGAACTGGCCAGGACCGCTGCAGAGCCCACCAAATCCGTGAAGTGTGATTTCCGAATGGGGCGCGCCTGATTTTTTTCGTGCAAAGGCATGGCCGAGTTCGTGTATGATGATGGATCCAAAGACGATTACGACCATGAGTAGGAAACGTCCGATTCCGTCTGTTCCGCCCCTTTGCAACTCATTCATTCCGAGAAGAAGGCAGAGCAGCCAGAAAAAAGGCTGAACCTGCACCGGAAAACCAAAGAGTCGGAACTTGATCATCTTTCAGAGTTGCGCATCTCAGAGCCAAAATCCCAGGAAAGAGGGTGCGGATTTGCGGGGGACCGATTTGGAAGCTGTTTTGAAAACACATTCTGAAAGAGATGGCCGGAGCTTTCGTATGAAGACCTGAATTCACTTAGCCATGAAAATTTCCCGCCTACTCTTTCTCACCATTTTCCTGAATGCTTGTGGATCCGAGAAGGAACCGGAGCCAGACGTGGAAGGGGTGAATGTAGAGGTGGTGGAAGCATTGGCCGTTGATCGAAAGTTCGCCGCAAAGTTGGATGCAATCCTAGAGCAATGGGTGGGAACCCCGTGGGCCTACTCGGGAACCTCTCAAGAGCCGGGAAGCGGATCGATTGCCTGTGGGTATTTCGTGACGACCGCTCTGGAAGATGCGGGTATAAAGTTGGACCGCATTCGCCTCGCGCAGGCAGCTTCGGAAACGATGATTCTTGCCATCACGTCTCCGGAATCTGTGAAGAGATACAGTGACGTCTCTCTTGAAACATTTCTCGATCGAGTGAGAAGCCAAGGGGAGGGGTTCTACATTGTTGGGCTCGATAACCACACAGGCTTTCTGAATGTTCAGAATGACGGCGAAATCGAATTCGTGCATTCGGGACCCGGACGTGGAGTCGTCAGAGAAAAGCCATTCGACGCACCCGAACTAGCGAATTCCCGCTACCGAGTCACGGGTAAAATTGGAGGTGCCATAGATTCGTCGATGCTACCGTAGTGAACGCTCCGAAATGATTTGATACCCAACGTGGTGCTCTGTCATTCTCGTGGCGGGACCAGCTCACCTTCATGTCATTCATTTCAACCAGGCTCGTTTCGGGGCATCAAGTCGCATCTGGAGGCAACCAGGATCAAAGATTTCCCGGAGGAACGATTCGAATGCAAACTCCTCATTTCCGAGAGCGAGGACTGGAGCTGGGCGCCTTTCATCCGGCGACTCTCAACCTTTCCCTGTCGCCACTTTGCTATGAAATTCTCCAGCCTAGGGCTACGTTTCGAAAGGTGAATTGGCACCCAACGGAGCCTGCGGAAGACTTTTCGTTCTTCGATTGTCGAATCGGGATCGGGGGCGAGAATTTAGAGAGCGAGTCTCTATTCAGTCCGTTCGAAGGTTTGATCTACTTTCCTCATCCTGAAACCAAGCCGGAACATTTTCAGAGAGAGGATGTGATTGAGGTGGTTGCGAGATCGTTCATTCCAGATCTCAGCTATGGGGATGTCCTCTTGCTTGAGGCCGACCCCAACCAGATGCGCTTTGTTCCGGCCAGTGCTGAGGCATAGCTTTTATGCTAACGGGGCGAATACTGCGCATTCCTTAGGTCGACTTCTCGATGGGAGGCGTGAAAGGGGTTTTTGGCGAATGGCAACGGGTCGCTATATCGAAATACCAAGCTGCAAAAATCACTCCGCCCGAAGATCATAACAGATCAATCGCGGAGGATTTCCGGATTGATCGTCTTCGTGTTGAGAAACATAGAGAAGGCCCCGGTGAAGAACAGGGAGAGACCAGGTGGATCGAGCGAGAAACAACTGCGCCCGGTCGAGTGATTCAACACCATCGGGGGCAAGTTGAAGAATGCCAAGTGATCCTAGTTCGCCCAATGCGTAGAAACGTCCGTCAGCTCGCAGAAGACTGCCGCGGAGATACTTCATTCGATAGTCGCGTCCGCTTTTGAGTGGAACGGTCCATTCCAAATCTTCTCGCCAGTTTTCCTCTCCAGTCGCAATGTCGTAGCTGGCGAGCCAAGCATCGGGCTCGTTGCGACCTCGAAATCCGTAGAGATGTCCATTGAAGGCAACGGGAGTCATCCAGTGCAGGCCGAACTCCGGAGCGCGCCATCGCTCTTCCCATTTCAGTTCTTGGTTGAGGTGCAATAGAACTCCACCATACTGGTAAGAGCTTGAGAGAAAGATTTCATCGTTTCCGACCGCGATCGGGGTCGAGCTGTTGACGCTCTCATATTTGTCGGGTCGCCAAAAAAAGGCATCGTGAAGTGTGCCGTCGGCCGGGTCGATGCAGAGAAGGCCCCCCGTGGCAGGATCGCTTTCGCCTCCCTGGAAAACCAGCAGTCTCGGTTTTCCCTGCAGTTCAGCGATGACGGGTGAGGCGTAGCTGGCGTTCCATTCATGACGAGTGCCCCAGACCAGTTTACCAGTCGCGAGATCGAAGGCCGCGACGCTGAGTTGGTCGTCGGTTCCGAGCGGAACGATCACTTTGCCTTCGTAGACGAGAGGACAGCTTCCATGGCCAAAGAAGGAGCTGGCCAGATCGAATTCCTTCATCAGCTTCCTTCTCCAGAGAAGTTGCCCGGTCTGGCTTTCATAGCAACTGAGAACACTGGTGACTCCGAGGGTAATGACTCGATCTCCCGAAAGAACGGCGCTCGCGCGGGGACCATTGTTGAACCCATAGCGATCGGTGTAGATGATGGGATAGCTTTGCTTCCAGAGCCGGTTTCCAGTTTCGGGATCGAGACACTCCAGAATTTCATCGTCGCCTAGACGGTCGAAAAAGAAGAGGCGTCCCTCTGCAATCACCGGAGAGGTGTATCCGCTTCCTTTCTCCATTTCCCAGACCTTGGCCGGTCCGCCTTCCGGGAATTTTGAGAGAAGATGAGTTTCCGGCGACGTCGCGTCGTCGGCCGGACCGAGAAAGCGTGGCCAGGAGGCTGTCACTGCCTTGGAAGATAGATCTCGCGGCGGTGCATGAAACGTCACTCTCTCATGGGGTGACGCGACAGGAGGCTTACTTTTCGACTCGTCGACAGGATTTGGCGTCGGGGGGGCGGGATCAATCCACGGCTCAGCTAAGGCTGAAGTTGAGAAAGAAACGAGACCGATGGCAGTAAAAAGTGACACCGAACCCTGCCGAGTCATCGGCTTGACCCTGTTGAGTCGGACCTCATCGAGTCGAGACGGAAGAATGCGGGAAAGAGAAGTGAGGTGTCTCATGAGGCAGAGCCTAGCCATCCGCGCCCCAGATCGCCAACAAGAAATTGTCGAACTGTTACAAATGCAGGGCCCACCGAAGTGGTGGACCCTACAAGGAACCGCTTGTTTTGTGACTGTAAAAACTGATCTACGATAAGGAGGAATCCAAATGCTTAGCAGCGTTTACAGTTATGTTTGTTTTCCTGGAGCAGAATTCGTTCGAACTTTTTGGAGAAAAGTGGATGTTTTTTCCAGAAGATCTCCTCTTTGGAGTAATTAAACGTTAAATATTAGGGAGTTATGGCAAATATTCTATTGGTCGAAGATGACGAGGACAACATCAGTTTGTTAACCCGGTTGCTGGAACACCACGGCCACGCCATTTCAGTCGCGACGGATGGAGACACGGCCTGTCGCCTCGCAGAGGAGTTGAACCCTGAGCTGATCCTCATGGATCTGGAATTGCCACCGGTCCCGGATGCTTCTCCGGATCCCAATGCGGGTCTTGAGGCCACTCGAAGTATCAAGGGGAACGCGGCAACCGCAGAAATTCCGATCATAGCGCTCACGGCGCATACGATGGCGCAGCATCAGGAAAAGGTGAGTGCAGCGGGGTGTGACGCGTTGCAGGAAAAGCCGATTTTCCCTTTTGATAGCCTATTGAAGAAGATTGATTCGTTTACCCAACCGTGATGTTGGATGAAACCGCCAGTCGTTTTGCTCTCGGGACTCTCCTGTTTTTAGGGTTGGAGGTTGTCGCTGTGGCCACGATTATCAATGTGGTGATGAAGGCCCGCTCTGCCGCTGGTGCCTGGGGCTGGTCCATGTCGATGCTGGCATTTCCGTTTATTGCCGTTCCTCTCTACTGGATCCTTGGTCGGCAGCAGTTCCGCGGCTACGTGGAGCAGATGGAGATCGCTCACGAGACCAACGAGGAGGTATTTGACGATCTCGCCACGACCTTGAAGCCCTATTTCGCGGAGCTGAATGAGAATGAGGACCACTACGGCGGTGTTCTCGAAAAACTGAGCGAGCGGCGTTGGACCGATGACAATGAAGTGTGCCTGCTCATTGACGGTGAGTCGACTTTCGAGGCGATCTTTCGTGAGGTTGAGTCGGCGGAAGACTACATTCTCTCGCAATTCTTCATCGTGAAAGATGACGTTCTCGGAAACCAATACCGGGAACTACTCGAGAAGAAGGCAAAGGAAGGCGTTCGGGTTTATTTCGTGTACGATGAGATCGGAAGCCACAGTTTGCCCAAGCGCTTCGTGCGTTCTCTGAGTGAAGCTGGGGTTCAAGTTCATGCATTCCATTCCACCCAGGGGCCGAGCAATCGGTTTCAAATCAACTTTCGCAATCATCGGAAGATTGTCGTCGTTGATGGGCGTGTTGGATTCGTTGGCGGACACAATGTCGGGGATGAGTATCGGGAAAAGACGGAGAGATTTGGAGAATGGCGAGATACCCACGTCCAGATCGTGGGGCCATCGGTTCTCAGCCTGCAGATGGTTTGTCTCGCCGACTACTACTGGTCAGCCAGGGAGATCCCGGAGTTGAAATGGGCCAGTGTGTCCTCAGCAGATGGAACTCGCTGTGGTTTAGGTCCTTCAAAAGTGCTTATTCTTCCAACGGGCCCGATTGAACGGGTAGAGGGCGGGACGATCTTTTTTCTTAACGCGATTACACGCGCAAGAAGCCGGGTCTGGATCGCATCTCCTTACTTTGTGACCGATGAGTCGGTTCGCTCAGCACTCCAGATGGCGGCTCTTCGTGGAGTGGATGTCAGGGTGATGATACCAGACAAGCCGGATAAATATATTCCCTGGTTGGCGACTTTTTCCTATCTCGAAGATATGGAAGCAGCTGGCGTAAAAGTCTATCGTTTTGAGCCGGGATTTCTGCACCAGAAGGTCTTTCTGGTGGATGATTGTTTTTCTTCAATTGGAACAGCCAATCTCGACAATCGTTCGATGAGGCTAAATTTCGAAGTTTCTGCCGTTGTTCTCTGTCATGAATTTGCAAAGGGGGTCGAGACGATGATGGAAAACGATTTTCGACAATGTCGTCTCGTCGGAGCGGATGACTACACCTCCCGGCCGTGGTGGTTTCATGTGGGCGTGAAACTGGCGCGTCTCGCCAGTCCGGTGCTGTGATGTCGCCCTCGATAGTTCTTCTGGATCATGAGTGAATTTCGTTATTTCGACTACAATGCCACCACGCCGATGGGCCCGGTGGCTCGAGAGGCCTGGCTTGCCGCCAATGATACTCATTGGGCTAATCCCTCGAGCCTGTATCGAGAGGCAGGATTTGCGAAGCATGAACTCGAGCAGTGGCGGGAAGAACTTGCAGATCGGATAGGGATCGAAGAGCCAGAAAGAATCGTTTTTACGTCCGGTGCGACAGAGGCAAACAACGCGGTTATTCAACATCTTCTCACATCAGGAAAAAGTCGGTTAGCCTATTCTGCGATCGAGCATCCCTGTGTCGATGCTGCGGTGAAGCAATGGGGGAATCAGAGCGAGGTTCGAGAGATCCCGATCAATTCAGGATCCGGTGTGATTGACGTCAAGGTTTTGCGGGCCTGGATCAATAATGGTGAGCTCGATGCCGTTTCCGTGATGGCAGCCAACAACGAAACGGGCGTCCTTCAGCCGTGGCGTGAGATCGTTGAATCCTGTCGAAATGCGGGCATTCCGTTTCACACCGACGCTGCCCAGTGGATTGGAAAGAAGGCTACCGAGGCCTTTTCATCCGTGGATTGGCTGACCGGAAGCGGACATAAGTTTGAGGGCGGAAAAGGGACCGGCTTCCTTGTCGTCGCCGAAGAAGATCTCGATTCGTTTCACAGTGCGATCGGAGGGCCTCAGGAGGAAGGGCGACGTGCGGGAACTGAGAATCTGCCCGGGATTGCTGCGATGGTTTCGGCCCTGTGTGAACGTTCTGATGAGGAACTTCAAGTGGTTGAGTCCGCCCAGTCGGTTTATCGAGATGGCTTTGAAGCGAACATCGAAAAAGTCATTGGTGCGCGTGTCATAGGTGCTTCGGGACCTCGGCTTTGGAACACTTCCATGGTCGTTCTGCCGCATGGGAAGAATGTGAAGTGGCTGACTCGGCTGAGTCAACGTGGTTTTGCAGTTTCGACTGGTTCCGCTTGCAGTGCCGGTCGCGGAAATCCATCTCGTGTTATGGACGCAATGGGGCTCGATTTTGAGGAGATGGGAAAGGTGCTGCGAATCAGTGGTGGGTGGGAAACCACTCGGGAAGACTGGCAGGCCCTTGCCGACACGCTCGTCGAGATCGACGTGGAACTCCGGGATCAGTAGCGAGGGACGCTGGAATCAATTTCGCCAGACCAGAGGTCGATTCCACCGGACATGCTCCAAACTTGATCCAGTCCTCTCTCACGGAGGAACATCGTGGCGTGGAGTGAGCGCATGCCGTGATGACAATAGACGATCACCGGTTGAGGCGGCGTTTCGTCGGTGGGCAGAAGACGAGAGATCGCCAGTTCTCCAAATCGGCTCAGTGGAACCAGCTCGGAACCTTCAATTCGACAAATCGCATACTCATCTTCCTCCCGACAATCAACCAGCGTGAAGGACGGTGCCTCAGGGCTGCCCTGCAAGTGGTAGACTTGCTGCGGGGTGATTTCGAGATCTTCGGTGGAGGGGAGCATGAGAAATACAGGGAATGGTTCGCTCGAAAGTGCGTCAGCGCAAGAATGGAGCTGTTTCCGAGGTGATCTTTGATGTGAAGTAGGCGCAAAAATCGAATTGAAGAGGGCTCCGGACGAACCATAGTGTTCCGCTACTCCGTATGTCAGGTTGACTGCGGAAATCCCATTGAGAATTGCCATGCCTACTTACGATTACAAGTGTCAGAAATGCGGTCACCAATTCGAGGTGTTTCAGTCGATGAATGACGATCGACTCACCGATTGCCCAGAAGAGAATTGTGAAGGGCCTATAAAGAGACTGCTCGGCACAGGGGCTGGGATTATTTTCAAGGGATCTGGATTCTACGAGACCGATTACCGTAGCGATTCCTACAAAAAGGCGGCCAGCGCTGACAAACCAAAGACCGAGTCGAAGGGCAGTGATTCAAAATCTTCCAGTTCGGGTTCCGACTCGAAATCAGGCACGTCTTCGAAGCCCTCGACGAAGTCCGATTCTTAGGGTATTTATTGCAGATCATGGAGCCTCATCGCCGCAAGAACACACCGCCCCGTCGCGACTCTGGGAATGGGGGAGACGAGTCGAAGATTCCCGAGGGAGAAGTCCCTCCTCCGGTAGAGTCTGACCCCGCCACTTATGATTCTCCCAATCAGCCCTACGTTGATCCCGGAGAGATGCATTATGACCCGGGCCAGGCTCTCGCTGAAGAAGCAGCAAGTCCGTATGCCGAGGTCGATCCTGTGGCGCCGCAATCCTATGTGGATCCCAATCAAGTAAACCCGAACCAAGCATACGTGGACCCTAATCAGCCATACGTGGATCCTGGAGCCCAGCCCTACGTGGAGCCGGTTTTGGAGCCGGCGGCCGATGCGAGAGTCTACGATGGCACCCCTGCACGCCTCCCCCAATCACATCCTCGGAAGAAACTTGCGAAAAAGAAGACCATCCGTCGTGGTGCCGCCCGATCCCCGATTGCAGGTGGAGCCAGACCTGGTGCGATTCCCCGACCTGCTCATGCAGGGGGTGGAGGAATTTCGGTGATGACCGTATTTCTGAGCCTTTGTGCGATTGTGATGCTCGCAGTAGTCGCCTTCGTGGTGCTTCCCAAGGATCTTTCAAAAGTTTCCGGTTACCCCGCGACGCCAATTGCGACTGGTAAGCCTCGAAATCTTCTCGATGAGTCTCAGCGTGTTATGATTTCACGAGACAAAGCCCTGACTTTCACTGAAGAGCAGGTCAATGCCTACCTGAACGAGCGCCTTCAGGGAAAACAGGATGGCATGATGGCGATCCTTGTGAAATTCAAAGGCGTCTATGTCGATTTCACTCCTGGCTACGCTGAAGTGATTGTGGAACGAGAATTTCTAGGTATGCCGCTGACGATGAGCGCAAAGATCAAAGCTGAGAAATTCCGTCGCCAGGTTCTCTACAAGCCGGCTGGTTGGACGATTGGAAAGATCGAGTTCAAGTCGCGGAACATCAAACCTGTCATCGAAATGTTCACGCGCCTTCGGGAGACCCTGCAGGATGAATATCAGGCCATTAAATTGATGGCTGATGTTCGGTTTGAGGAAGATCGCCTCGTCCTCGACCCGACCTAGCGAAATCAGAGGGGCGCCCTCGTTTTTGTGTTCTTACGTTTCTGTCTTCCATCCGGAGATCATCGAGTGACGTAAATCTTTTCGATGGCTGACCACGAAGACAAGCAGGACGAGACCCTTTACGAGGGGAAGTTTTTGACCTACCGGAAGACCGATCAGGGTTGGGAATATGTCACTCGGACCAATGCGAAAGGATGCGTTGCGATTCTCGCCGTGACAGATGACAAGCGCGTTATCCTGACCGAGCAATTTCGACCTCCGGTTGGGCGTAAAGTCATCGAATTGCCGGCGGGGCTGGCTGGAGACATTCCTCTGCAGGAAGATGAGCCTCTTCTCTCAGCCGCAAAACGTGAACTGAAGGAGGAGACCGGATACATAGCCAAGAACTGGACGATGCTATTGGAAGGGACTTCTTCCGCTGGAATGACGGATGAGTACAGCTCGATTTTCTACGCGACCGGGCTCACCAAGATGGGAGAAGGCGGTGGCGTTGGCTCGGAAGACATTCGAGTGCACTACGTTTCTCAGATGGATGTTCCAAAGTGGTGCCGTGATCGTCAAGCCGAGGGGATGCACGTCGACTTTAAGATCTTTGCAGCTCTCTATCTCGCCCGATCGCTCAATCACACGACCGAGTCACGGCTGTGGTACTGATAGTGAAGTGTTACAGGGATTCCCAGCTCTCAGGGAAGTGCGTTTCGGCAAACTCGGTGCGAACTTCATCCCGCATTTCCTGCCATTCCTTGTGGCTGTAGCGGCGAGAGAGATGCTGAAGCACGAGTTTCTTCGCGCCGGTTTCTCGGGCAAGTTGGCCAACCAGATCGGTGGTCATATGTCCGTTCTTCCTCGCGAGAGAAGCGTCGGTCTTTCGATACTGGCATTCACAGATCAGAGTGTCGGTATCATTGAGCCACTCGATCAAGCGATCCCATTCGTCTGTCTCGGGCTCGACTCGGAAATCGGTGAGGCAGGCAACGGACTCTCCGGGCGTCTCGATCAGTAGGCGTTTCCGCCATTCACCGATGGTCATTTCGTCATTGCCAGAAGCGAGAACTTCGTCGGCCTGTTTCGATTCGTCGAGAAGGCTTTGCAGCCAGGGGCCTGGAGTCAGACCAGAATCGCGAAGCTTCCCGGGGTCGACGTTCATTTTAGGCGCCTCACGAAAGTGGTAGGCGAGCGAAGGAATGGTGTGATGAGGAAGGGGCAGCACTTTCATCTCAAAGGCTGTCGAGTGTATCGCGACACCATCTTTGAGCGATTGAGAGGGAAGCCGGTGCTCTGTTTCGAATGCCTCCCGCGTGAAATAGCGAGAAGTATTCATTTCCAGCTGCGAATCTGAGATCGCCCCTGTCACTTCCCTTACGATCCATTCGCCGGCCTGATTGTGATGAAGATTCCAAACAAAAGAGCGGAAGCGGTGATGTAACTTTTCAAGCGTCTGTTCTGGTCCCCAGACTGAGACAGGAGTATCAGGGCGATTGTAGTTGTGTCGGAAAAACGTATCAAATCCTGCGACGTGATCCATGTGCAGGTGGGAAAAACAGATCTGCTCAATACTCTGAATTTGTCCGATCTTGAGCGTGCTGAGAACACGTTCGCCACAATCGACGAGCAACATGTGAATCGATTGCCCTGTGTCGACCGTGAGAAGGATGGCGTTGTCCTCTCCGGGCTTTCCAAGAATTTTCCAGTCGATGCTCATGCTTCAAAGCATCGTGACGCAATGCTTAGGGAACGATAGGGGAATCTTTCTCCTCCGCAAAAAGAGAAAGCCATTTTCCGAAGCCTTTTTCTTGGAGCTTGGCCTTGGGAACAAAGTCCAACGCAGCAGAGTTGATGCAATACCGGAGTCCCGTCGGTTTGGGGCCGTCCGGGAAAACATGTCCGAGATGAGTGTCGCCCGTTTCTGAGCGCACTTCCGTCCGCAGCATCCCGAACTTCCGGTCTGAGACTTCGACAATTTCTCCCAGAGCAATCGGCTGGGTGAAGCTGGGCCATCCGGTGCCGGATCTGAACTTGTGAGTTGAGGAGAAGAGCGGCTCCCCTGAGATGATATCGACGTAGATGCCTTCTTCCTTGTTGTCCCAGTAGGCGTTGCGAAATGCTGGTTCAGTTCCGTTTTGAACGGCCACCTTATACTGGAGCGGCGTCAATTTTGACTTCAGTGCTTCGGCGTCTGTCCGGCCGGAGGAGGGATCGCCACAGGCAGAGAGAAAAATGATCGCGAGAAGGAGGGGTGAGGATCGGAAGAATGCGTTCATGAATAGAGAAGACGTCACAAAGACGAAAACCTTACATTTCGTGAGCGGAAAAGAGGCGGCGTTGGATTGGCTGCCCTGGCTTTTCTCAATGGAGAAAGTGACGATGGCCAGTGAAGACCATGGCTGCGTCGTGCTCGTTGGCAGCAGCAATCACTTCTTCGTCTCGAATCGAACCACCAGGCTGGATCGCTGCCGTCGCACCCGCGTCGAGAGCATTGACGAGACCGTCGGGGAAGGGGAACATGGCATCGCTTGCGACGACGGATCCCTTGAGGCTGAGCCCCGCTTGTTCCGCTTTCCACGTCGCAAGACGGCAGGAGTCCACCCGTGACATCTGGCCAGCACCGATACCGAGAGTCCGATCGCTGGAGGTAAAGACAATTGCGTTCGACTTCACGTGTTTGACGATTCTCCAACCAAAACGCATCGCTTCGATTTCCTCAGCAGTAGGAGGGCGTTGCGTGACCACCTTCTTTTCGATGTTATCCAGTCCGAGGGCTTTGCTGTCATGATCCATGACAAGCAGTCCACCGGGAGCGGATGCGATGATTGGATCGTTAAGCGTGTCGCGAAAGGCTTCGTGCATCTGGATAAGGCGAAGGTTCTTCTTTTTCTGAAGAAGGACGCGAGCATCCGTTTCGAACTCGGGAGCGATGATGACGTCTGTAAAGATTTCGGAAATGACACGGGCTAGTCCGATTCCGAGAGGGCGGTTGCAGACGATGACGCCGCCAAAGGGAGCCTGACGGTCCGTTTCAAACGCCTTTTCCCATGCGAGACGGAGATCTTTCTCATCAGCACCTACTCCACATGGATTCGTGTGCTTGAGGATCGCAACCGCGGGACGACGGAACTCAAGAATGAGCTCTGCGGCAGCACCAATATCGATGACGTTGGTGTAGCTCAGCCCTTTCCCCTGGAGCTGCTTGAAGTAGTCAGCGAAATTTCCGTAGAGAGAAGCACCCTGGTGTGGATTCTCTCCGTAGCGAAGTTCCTGAGCGAGCGGAAGACTGACGGAGAATGAACTCTCCGTCTCCTGGAGCTTGTTGAGGTGCGTAGCAATCGCACCGTCGTAGGCTGCAGTGCGTTGGAATACCTTAATCGCAAGTCTTTCGCGCGTTTTGAGACTGGTGTCACCTTCATGTTCTTCCAGCTCAGAGAGAACGGTCTCGTAATCGTCAGGGTCGACAACCACAGTTACCGAGTCGTGATTCTTTGCCGCAGATCGCAGCATGCTGGGACCGCCAATGTCGATCTGTTCGATAGCCTCTGTCCGAGTGACGCCTTCCTTGGCGACCGTTTCCTCGAAAGGGTAAAGATTCACGACTACGAGATCGATGGGTAGGATGTCATTTTCGTTTGCCTGCTTCACATGCTCATCGTTGTCGCGTCGGTAGAGAAGTCCGCCGTGCACTTTCGGGTGGAGGGTCTTTACCCGGCCGGCAAACATTTCGGGGAATCCAGTGAAGTCTGAAACTTCGATAACTGGTATATCCAAATCGGCAATGAATTTGGCAGTTCCTCCTGTCGAAAGGATTTCGATATCGTGCTCGTGTAGACCCCTGGCGAGAGTCTCCAGACCAGATTTGTCAGAAACGGAGATTAAGGCGCGTGCAATGCTCATACTCTTCTAGGTTCGCAGCTTTACGCGCCAGGGGATCGGGTGCAAGGCCCAAAATGAAGAGAATCTCCCAAAATTATAGGGCAGTGATATTTTTTTCGGATGTAGGGCAATTTTTCGAAAAAAATTAAGTAATATTTAAAAATACCTTGCTTTTTAGTTAAGGAACCTTAATAATTTGTGGGAATTAAAAACCTAACCCCTGACCTCTGGCCTATGAAATACCTTTACCTGCTGCCTTTGGGGATCGCTCTTATGACGGTCTCTTGTGAGAATAATCCTAAAAACGCTTCGACGAATCCGTATCAAAACAACCCCTATTACGGGCCGGGTGGAAGCGACTACAGCAGCAATACGACTGATTATTCGACGGAACCTTCTTCAGCGAAGTATCCGAGCTACAGCGACAGCGCTTATACGCCTCCAACTCAGCCGAGCTCGAATGATTCGTCGCTCCCGACTGTCCCAACCGTCCCTGCCTACTCGGGACCGGCTCCTTCTTACAGCGGCACGGCACCTGCCCACAGCAGCACGAGTTCAGGAAGTTATTCGCAGCCTAGCAGTGAAGGCGGAAATTACACCGTCGCTCCCGGAGAGAATCTTTATCGCATCAGTTTGAAGCACAACACTTCGGTCGCCGCAATCAAGCAGGCCAACGGGCTTTCTGAAGATACCATTCACCCTGGTCAAGTGCTGCGCATTCCATGACTCTACTCTAGTAGTCTTGCGAAATTCATCGACTCAAAAAAGGACACTCCGGGAACGGAGTGTCTTTTTTTTGTCCACGCCGAACGTGTCCGGCCAGCCAATCTGAGAAGAAGCCCAGCTCACTGAGGCAATAGACGGATTCCAGGAAGCCGAAGACTATTCTGCTACCGGAATTTCCTGACGATTCTGCACTCGAGTTCGCAAAGCTTCCAAAGAACGAAGAATGGCGTCTTCATCCATTTCGTGAACCTCAATCTTGTCTCCAATCGAAGGAATTAACGTAATCGTAAGCTTTCCTCCAAGATGTTCGCGAAACTCCTCGAGTCCGGCCAGGATCACTGGCTTTCCTCTTTCTGACGAATCGAGGTGAGCAGACCAAAGCGTGAAACCGACTGTTTCAATCAGTTGGAGGATTGCTTCTGCCGTATCTTTCGGAAGTAGGCCGATTTCCACTGAGTAGAGGAGATCGATTGCCATTCCAATGGCGACGGCTTCCCCGTGGGTCACTGAGAACTGTGAAATCTGCTCCAGTTTGTGGGCCGCCCAGTGTCCAAAATCCAGCGGGCGAGCCGATCCGTATTCAAAGGGGTCTCCACTTGTGGCGATATGATCGACGTGGTTTTCAGCACTTCTTCGAATGAGAATTTCCATCGGGGATTCCTCGAGCCGTCCCAACTCCTCACCATGCTGTGAGAGATATTCATAAAAGTCTCGATCTCGGATCAAAGCTACCTTGATGGCTTCAATCACTCCATCTCGTGCCGCCCGTTCGGGAAGGCTGTGAATGAAGTCCAGATCGTTAACGATTGCGAAGGGGACCGAAAAGGTTCCGACCCAGTTCTTTTTCCCGAAGTAGTTCACCCCGTTCTTAACGCCTACGCCTCCGTCGCCCTGACTTAAAGATGTGGTCGGCATGCGGATAAGGCGGATCCCGCGATGAGCTGTTGCGGCTCCGAATCCGCAAAGATCAAGGAAGGCTCCACCACCGATCGCGATCACAAAGGAGTGACGGCAAATTTTGTGATACTCGATTGCCTGCCAGATCTTGTCGACGAGCGACCAGTCGTTCTTGCTGGGCTCGCCGCCTGGCAGAATCATAGGGTCGGAAACGAGCTTTACGATATCAGCATGTTTCGAAAAGTAGGAAACAATGTCGTCGGACAGTTCCGGATTTGCTTGTGCGACTCCACTGTCGAGAAGAACAAGAACCTTGGCGCTGCCCTCCAGCCCCTTCGCGTCAGCGAGGAGGTCTCGAAGGGTATGATTCGTATCAGCGAAGGCGCCGTGGGTAAAGGCGACTCGATGTTGGAAAGTGATAGGGATAGAACGCTGAATCATCAGTGGAAATAAAGGTAGCGCGAGATAGAGGAGGTTTCAAAGTGACGCGAATACGGCGTTTGAGAAGGTGAGATGAGGCATCCGCTAACTGGAGCTGAGTCATTCAAATATCTCCGGGGAGACATTTGAATGACTCAAAAAGACAGGGTTTTCTGATCGCTGGAAGTCGAGTCGGATCGGTAGCCATCCCTATTCGTACGAGTCAGGGTCAATCTACTACTTGACGACCTATAGATTTTTCGAGAGTAGGTGAAGGATTGTAAAGGGGACGCTACCGTATATTAACTAGCATCTAGTTTCCGCGAAGGGCTCGGATTGAGGATCTTGTGAGATCATCACTGATTTCAAGGCGATCTTCTTGAGTTGGGGCATTCCTTTTCTCAAGTGTTATACTCTCGTTAGGTGGAAAAGATGGTTTCTAATTTAGGGTGGTCGCATAAGCGAGCCCCATTCCACTGATGATCTCAAGCAAAAAAAGGGTTAGCGCTCGCGCTTTGAATCCCCCGGGTCCTTCTGATCTTGCAATTTCGATCCCTGACGCAGTTTTAGGAAAATGGCCTCAGAATTAACCCGAATTAAACTCCGTAGTTACACCGACAAGAAATCGAAGCGCGAACACCTAGAGCGGCCAGGATTCATGCTTTTAGAGTTTGCCGAGTAGCGGCGACTGTTTTCTGGTTGTAAGCCGGGCCTAATTGGATAGAGATTGCAATGGATGGGAAAGGAAGACGCCGAAGATTCTAATGACGGGCAGAGGCGTGAGCTCGAAGTCGGCACAAGTCGCGCTCTGACAAACCTCGTAGGAAAGGACTTTCCGGCTCTGTCGGAGATGGCTTCCCGTTCCCTCGCGAATATCGAGGCCAGCAATCAGCTAAGCACCCTTCACCGGGTCGGTGATCATGAACTCCATGATTCAGACTACCGTCTGGTCTGCGCATGGGCAGAGGAAACAGGTTGGTCTAAAAATAAGGTCCTGGAGTGTCTGCTCGATGCAGAAGCTGAGGTCTCGGAGGGGCGATTTGTAAAGCTAGTCCTGAGAGCCCCAATTAAATCGATACCGCAGGTAGAGGGGTTGGAAGTGAGGATTCTCGATTGCAGGGACAACAACCTCACCGAACTGGACCTAACACCGGTGCCGAAGTTTGTGGCGCTCGATTACCAGGAAAACAATCTCACCGAACTGAACCTGACGCCAGTGCCGAATTTAACGAAGCTCGATTGCAGTAGCAACAAACTCACCGAATTGGACCTGACCCCGGTAACAAATTTAACGGAGCTCAATTGCGGTTTCAACAAACTAACCGAACTAGACCTAACCCCAGTGCCAAATTTAAAGATCCTCGATTACAGCTTTACCGAACTTGCTGAATTGAACTTAGTCCTGGTGCCAAATTTAACGAAGCTAGATTGCGGGTTCAACAACCTCACCGAACTAGATCTAACTCCGGTGCCAAACTTAAAGGAGCTCAAGTGCAATGACAATAACCTCACCGAACTTGATTTGACCCCGTTGCCAAATTTAACGGAGCTCAATTGCGCTTTCAACTACCTCTCCGAACTGGACCTAAGCGTAGTGCCAAAGTTGGAGATACTCTATTGCTTTACAAACAACCTCACCGAACTGGATCTGACGCCGGTGTCGAATCTAAAGGATCTAGAGAGCGATGTATGATTCAAATCAATGCTTGGACGTAGATTTTGAATCTTTCAATCAGGTATTATTTCATCTGAAGTCTTTGCACCCCCCTCAAACCCCGCAGGACCGGCGCCCCGATAAAAACCCTTGAAAAAGCAAATTCCTATTGGTTGGCCTTGAAAAGGCAAAGCCCTTCCATTAAAAGATAACTCCTGCTAGTTAACTCTTTTGCAGCTTCAAAACAGAAATCTCTGACCATGAAATCTCTGAAAATTAGCCTCCTCATTGCTGTCCTTCCCACTCTTGGATTTTCGCAGAGTCCATTGAGCATGGAGTGTGACTTTGAGAATGGGATGATGGGATGGAAAGGCGACGGCAGAATTGTCGAAGACAGAAACTTCAACAAAGTCTGTTCACTGAAAAAAACAGGCAGCGACTATCGCCAAATTACTTATACTTATACCCTGCCTAGAAACGGCACCGTCCAACTCCATTTTCGTGCCCGAGCCATGCCGGGAGGTAGTGGGATTGAGTTCCATAGAAAGAACCGTAAAAACGGGGGTGTTTTATTTTCCAGGGTCCCGCTGCCTGCAACCGGCGAATGGGTCGATGTCACTCAAACTACCTCAGATAAAAAGGGCGAAGGCCCCCTAGAATGCACAGTCATCTTGTCGCTACAGAAAGGCAAAGGAGAAATACAGCTCGATGATTTTACGGTTACAATCGACGCAAGCACACTGCCTCAGAGTCACGATAATAAGCCGGTGATACCAGCAATCACAAGGCCTACGGCGAGCATTTCTGGTTCGGACATTCCTACCCACGAGCCCGGCCTTCGGGGCATTGTTCTTGCGGAAGGTGATGTTGGAAGGGGAACTGGATTCTTCGCAAACCAAAACGGCGAGACTTATATTTACTCTAACGCGCACGTATTTTCGGGGAACAAAGCAATGAAATTTACCTCGGTTTCTGGTGAAACAGTTAATTGGAAAACCTTTGAGGTTAGCGCGACTGCCGACATGGTAAGATTCTCTCTCACTGGTGACTATCCGGCATACGAGGTTATGGAATTGGTCGATCAATCCGTCGATTTGGGAGATGAGGTCTATGTTCTAGGAAACAGTCAAGGAGAAGGTACAATCACAAAGCTTGTCGGCAGAGTAACTGGAATCGGACCCGAAAAAATTGAAGTCGACGCACCATTCGTAAGTGGAAATTCCGGGAGCCCAGTTATCCATGCCAGCACTGGTCAAGTTATCGGAATTGCAACCTACGCGGTGCGGCGAAAGGTCGATTGGACGACTGAGGGAACGCCATTCTCATCGGCCCGAAGATTTGCTGTTAGAATAGATACTGCTACTAGATGGGAATCGCCAACTTGGGATCGCTTTGTCAAAGAAGCCCAGGCATTGCGGGACTTTGAAAGTACTAACCTCCTCTTGGTTTGCTTTATTGCCTGGTATTACGGCGATCTTGAAGGTCCTATAGAGCATTACGAAGATTTGCTTAAACAGCACAGGTTGCAGGAAAGCCAATGGTTACCGGAAGTCAGAAACAGCATCTGGCAAGTATACGGCGCTGACCAATCTGAGAGAATTTCTGAAAATGATCGGAAACGTCAATATCGCAGAGCAATCGGGCTGGTGGAAAAGGCTTCGGAGGACATGAAACGATATCGTAAAGAGCATTTTTGCAGTTGGCATCAGGGCGAATTTCTTGAGCATCTTAAGTGGAGAGGAGAAATACGAAAGTCTCTACCGTGAGCGTCGCAAAACTTGCCTAGTGGCCGCGGCCGCCAATAGCAAGTGATTGAATCGCTACCACCCCGATAGCCTCCCGCAACGCCGGCGCACCGCTATGGTAGTAGTCGTTAATGCAAGTAATAATTGATTGGAATTTGCTTTTTCAAGGAGTTCTTATCGGTGCGTCGGTCCTAGCGGGATTGAGGGGGTCCAGGGGGAGAAAGGGTGAAATCTTGTCTTCATGGGGAGATTTGGCCATGAAGAGAAGCTGGGGTCAAGGCTGTGAGCCATGAATCTACTGGACCCCCTCCTACCCGGGACGATGCGAGGTGTCCGGACGTTGGGGTTGAAAAAGCAATTCCTTAGAAGTTATTATTCATGCCGCTAATAAAAGCACTCACGGTCAAACAGCGTGCTGTGAAGGACTGTCCGAAACGTATCCACGAATCGGATATCCGATTCGCTTTTCGGACACTGTAACGAGGACAATCCTAACTCAGAGTCGATTTCTATAGACCCCCGCCTTTGTCCAGAGGCGGACAGTTACCGGGGTTCAGGCTACAGGATACGGGATCAGACAAACAACCTGACTGAGCATCCAAAAAGTATCCATTATCGGATACACCAGCCTACTCCTGCTAGTCACGCCATCGATGACACCGTGACACCCTTTTCCTGGAAAGCCTGAAAACATTCAGCCTATCTGCCTCCTCATCTTTCTTTATCTTTTTCCTTTAAAGTATAGAGGAGGGTGTCATGGCGTCATTCCTGTCTTTCCTTTTTTCCTTAAAGTATGGAGGAGGGTGTCATGGCGTCATGATTTCCTAGAATGGATCTCCGTCGCGCGGAAAGGTGATCTCCCAACTCCGCTGATCGGAAGTTCTTGATTTCCTCACTCTATCCGGAAACTGCTTACTGAGGCGCCCAAGGTAAGTTCCCATCGCACTTGGGTAATAAGTCAGCCGTTTAACCTCTTCTTCGTAAGCGCCATGTCTCAGGTGGTTTCGGCTGAGGTGCCGAAGGAATAGGTTGGCGCGTGTGGCGGAAGCGACCGGCTTAATCGGGATTCGAAACTCGGAATTCCGTGGTGTGTTGATACTCTTGGCCAGGTCGCAGAAGACTGCTCGGGAAATGGGAATGATTCGGCGTATCGGGAAAATACTGGGTCTCAAAGCAGATTCCTCCCCACTTTGGAAAAGGCTCTCCTGAGAAGTGATTGGCGGTGTAGATCTGGACGCCGGGTTTAGTGGTGAAAACCGATAGCGCCCTACCAGATTCGGGATCACTCAGCGTAGCGACTTTGTGGAGCTTCGATTTTGCCCCGTCCGCATCGATCACATAGCAGTGATCATATCCACCGCCTTCAATTTGATCGATGGTATCCCCGATTCTCTTTTCTTTGGTGAAAGCGAAAGGTGTATTTTCAACTGGTGTGAGTTTCCCCGTTGGGATCTTACGAGCGTCTACCTCGAGATAGGAGTCCGCGTTGAGTTCAAGCTTGTGATCAAGAATAGTTCCGCTTCCAGCGAGGTTGAAGTAAGCGTGATTAGTGAGATTGAGGTGGGTCGCTCGAGTTGTTGTAGCGCGATAGATCAGCTTGAGCACTCCTTTGTCGGTCAGTGTGTATTGCAGAGATACTTCAACCTCCCCGGGGTAGCCTTCTTCTCCGTCCGGACTAGTCAGGCTCAGTGTCAGGCTCACGCCCCTCTTGTCGACACGAGGTGAACTCATCGTCCACAACTGCCGTTGCATGCCCCTCTTTCCTCCATGGATATGAACACCCGTTTTTGCGTTGACGGTTTCGAGTGGGAAAAAGTCTCCGTCGATGGTGAAGCCACCTTTGTCGATCCGGTTGGCAAATCGCCCAATGACAGATCCAAAAACGCCTCCTTTGAGTGCTTCCTCGAGAGAATGATAAGAAAGTAGAATATTCGTAGATTCGCCGGATCGATCCGGAATGATGAACTGCTGGAGAATGGCTCCATATGTGGAGATTTTTGCTGTCACTCCTGACCCCGAATCGAGGGTGTAAAGCATGACCTCTCTTCCGTCGGGAAGTTCTCCCCAGATTTCCGGCTTGATCGATTGACTCTGAACAAGGCTGGGGAGCGAAAGAAAGATGCCAGTTGCGGAGCACCAGATCTGAAACCACTTTCTCATATGTCAAAGTTGTCGTCCTTCTCCTCTCACGTCAATCTAGCTCTGCTCGCATTCCTGTGCGTTGTCATAGTCGTTCCATTGAATGCCCAGGATTGGCCGACTCTTCGCGGTTCAGATGCTAATGGCATTTCTACGGGAGCAAAGCTCGCTACCGAGGGCTCGATAGAAACGCTTTGGAGCGCTGAGGTGGGGCTTGGATACAGTGCTCCCGTTGTCAGTGGCGGGAAGCTCCTAATTTCCGGACACGAAAGTGGGAAAGACAGCCTTTACTGCTTAGATTCCAAGAGTGGCGAAAAAGTCTGGACGTTTTCCTATGACCAGCCACTTGGTGATCTCTATTTTCAGGGGGGGACAACTGGGACCTCGGTCTGGGATGGTGACGTTATTTTTCACATTGCCCGAGAAGGAGAATTGTTCTGCCTCAACGCAGAGGACGGAAGCGTGATCTGGCAGAAGCACCTCCAGAAAGACTTCGGATACTCGAAGCCAACCTGGGGATTCACCGGGGCGCCATTGGTTCGCGGAGAATCGCTCTTTGTGACTGCGGGAGAGGCTGGGTTGGCGCTCAAGAAGACCAATGGCAGCGTGATCTGGAAGTCCGATGATGAGGAATGTGGATACTCCGCTCCTGTTGAATTGACCCGCAACGGAAAGAAGTTCCTGCTTTTTTCAAACAAGCGATTTTATGTCTGTGTCGAGGCTGAGACAGGAAACAAGGTCTGGGAGCATCGCTGGATGACTCGATATGGGGTAAACGCCGCGGATCCTATTCTCTCCGATGATTTCATCTTTATTTCCTCGGGCTACGGAAAAGGCGCGGTGCTCCTGAAATGGAGTGGGGGAGGTGATCCGGAGAAGGTCTGGCAGAGTCGCGACATGCGCACGCAGATGAATGCCGCCGTTTTAATCGACGGATTTCTGTATGGCGTCGATGGCAATGAAAGCACTGACGGAACGGGATTGAAATGCATCGAGCTTTCCACCGGCGAAACTAAGTGGGTCGTTCCGGAGATCGGACATGGAACAGTTTCGGCAGTCCAGGATCAGTTGGTCGTCCTCACCGAGAAGGGGCAACTGCAGGTCGGCCCTGCAAGTCCGAATGTGTTTGCGCCTGCGTTAACTGAGGAAGTGATTAAGCCACGTGTCTGGACTGTGCCTGTCGTAGTGGATGGGATTGTCTTTTGTCGCAATGCTTCCGGGCAGTTGGTTGTGGTCCAGCTTAAAAAGGGTTCCTAACAGATTCACTTGCTCCCGCGGTATGAGAAATATGGCCCGTTATTTTCTTTTTCTTCTCCTTTTCATTTTCTCTTCCTCGCTTATTCAGGCGGAGGAAAGCAAACCGGTCACGCCGGGTTCTCCGACTGCTTCGGGAGATTCGACCCCAACCGACTCAGGCGCCCCCGAGTATATCCAATACGAGGAGTTTGAGGATGGTTCGTCGAGCTTGCAGACCGCGCTGACCCGCTTTGAGAAGGATGGGGTGCTTGTCGATCTCGTCTCGGTAGTACATCTCGCCGATGAGGCCTACTACGACACGATCGATGCAGTGCTCTCTCATTACGACAGGGTTCTCTACGAGATGGTCGGCGGAGCCTTTCAAAAACAGGCTCCAATTTCTCCCGAAGCTTCTCCGGAAGCCAGCGGGATCAGGCAGATTCAACAAATGGCGTCTTCCATCCTTGGGCTCAAGTTTCAGCTCGATTCGATCGACTATGAGGCTGCAAATTTTGTTCATGCGGATGTCGATTGGGGGCACTACGAGGAGCTGATGTCGGCTAAGAATCAGAGTTTCTCGACCTTATTCACCCGGGCCATGAGATTGTCGCAAGAGGGCGACCTTCCAGGCATGCCCAAAACAGAGGAGGCGTCTCAGCTGATGATGCAGCGGCTTATGGGGGCCGTTATGACGGGGAACTCGAATGAGTTAAAGTGTTTGCTCGCTCCTTTCCTCGCCGAATCGGAGGCCCTCATCGCAAAACTCGAAGGCGACGATGGCACCGTGCTGGTGACGGAGCGGAACAAGGTAGTGATGAAGAAACTGAATCAGCTGATTGAGCAGGGGATAGACAATCATTTTGCTATTTTCTACGGCGGCGGACACATGCCGGATCTGGAGGTCCGACTCATCGACCTGGGATTCGAGAAAACGCAGACCAGTTGGATGAATGCCTGGGCCATCGAGGAGGAGAGCGTGGTTGCGGACAGCGATTCTGCACCCGTCAATCCGCTGGGAGAGATCATGCGTGTCCTCAGCGAAAATCCGGAACTCATGAAATCGCTTCAAGAGTTGGGATCACAACTTCAGGAAAGCCCTGCAGAGGAAGAATCGGCTACCAAGCCTTTGGAAGAAGATGCTGATTAGGATCAGCCTCCTAGGACTCGACGGAGGCGAAAACATCCTCGAGTCCTTTGCGCATCACTGCGGGATCAGGAGAACGACCGGTCCAGAACTCGATTCCGATCACTCCCTGTGCGACGAGCATGCCGAGACCATCGATCACCTTGCAGCCAGCGGCGCGAGAGTCGGAGACCAGCTTCGTTGTTGGAGGGTTCGGAATGACATCCGCAACGATTATTTCGGGACGAAGCGTTTCTATCTCGATAGGGATTTGTCCGTGAATATCCGGAAAGAGACCAATGGAGGTCGCATTGACTAGAATGTCAGCGTCGGTGGGAATGGCATAGTCCCCAGTCCACGGAACGTAGTCCACTTCGAGTCGACCTCCGACCCGATCGTTGAGCTTTCCTTTGAATAGGGTTTCCAAATCCCGGCCGCGACTCTCTGAGCGGTTTACCAAGGTGATTTTGCGAACTCCTGCGAGAGCCATTTCAACACCGATCGCCCGGGCAGCTCCGCCAGCTCCAAGAAGAACGAGAGATTTTCCTGCGGGGTCGGCGAGTTCGCGAAAGCTGGAAACAAAGCCTTTTCCATCTGTGTTCTCTCCTATCAGCTTATCATCGCGACGAACGACGCAGTTAACTGCACCCATCAATTCGGCGGATTCCCCTAGGCCATCGAGATGTTCGATGACAGCAACCTTGTGAGGAATCGTGCAATTGAACCCCTGAAAACCGAATGCTCGAGCCCCCGCGACGGCGGCCTCCAGATTCTCCGGCTTCACTTCGAGAGTGAGGTAGCGCCAATCGAGTCCCATTGCGCGGAAGGCAGGTTCGATCATCGCCTGGGTCGGGTTCTCGGAAACGGGGAAACCAAAACATCCGACGAGGTCCTGTTTGAAATTTAGTTCAGCGGGCATGGGCGGGATTGTAGGGAACTCAGATGGGCTGGCAAGTCCGAGTGAGTCGATTTTTTCTTTCAGCATTCGGTCGACCGTGCTTAGAGTTCTTCCATGCCGCAGAAGTCACTCGCGATTCCCGCTTTGATCGAAAAAAAGCGGGACGGTGGTCGTCTCGACGATTCCGAGATATGGACACTGATCTCGCGATTTTCGAGCGGAGAGGTTCCCGACTACCAGATGTCCGCTTTTGCGATGGCTGTCTATTTCCAGGGAATGACAGTCCCTGAGACTGCCTCATTGACTCGGGCGATGCTCGAATCCGGCAATTCATTTTCCTACCCTGACAATCATCCGCTTATCGTCGACAAGCACTCCACGGGTGGAATCGGGGATAAGGTTTCGCTCATTCTAGCACCGCTCGTTGCGTGTGGAGATCGGTGGTTGCCGATGATTTCCGGAAGAGGGCTCGGTATTACTGGAGGAACTCTCGACAAGCTCGAAGCAATTCCAGCTTTCGATGTTCGGTTGTCAGAGGAAGCTGCGATGCGACAATTGGAGCAGATTGGGGTATTTATGATCGGGCAGACTGATTCGCTTTGTCCTGCCGACAAGAAGCTCTACGCCTTGCGTGATGTCACGGCGACAGTTCCGAGCCAGCCCCTCATTGTAGCTTCCATTCTTTCGAAGAAGCTGGCCGAATCTCTCGACGAGCTTGTGCTTGATGTGAAATTTGGAACAGGAGCTTTCATGAAAACCCGGGAAGAAGCTGAGTCCCTTGGTGAGGCGATGTGCGAAGTAGGGGAGGCGATGGGTGTTCGAACACAGCTTTGCTATCACCCCATGAGCGAGCCTCTCGGGCGCAGTGTTGGAAATGTTTTGGAAGCGATCGAAGCCATTGAAGTTCTTAAGGGAGGTGGGCCGGAGGACCTCCGGGAGGTCACGCTGTCGCTCTCGGAGGCGATCAGCGAGGTCGGTCGAGACCAGCTGGCGTCCTGGCTCGACGATGGGACTGCTTATAAAAAATTCAAAGAGATGGTGACTTGTCAGGGCGGTCAGGTCGATGACCTTGACCGCCTTTCGGAAATTCATTCCGCCCCGGTGATTCGTGAAGTTCGGGCTGATCGGTCAGGAGTCGTCGCAAAGATCGATGCGGGTGTGATCGGAAGGCTTTGCTTGGCTTTGGGTGCGGGTCGCGAGTCTGCCGAAGACGAGGTCGATTTTGCAGTAGGCATGGATGAGCTTGTCAAAGTAGGGGCAGAGTTGGAGGAGGGAGCGCTTATTGGGCGGATCCATGCTCGACGCGAAGAAGATATGGAGCGTGCGGAGAAGCAATTCTGGGAGGGCTGGCAATGGGAAAGCGAATAGCATCTTTGGTAGCGTTCGGATTGACCTTCGCCAGCTGTGATCGTTCTCAGCCGGTCCAAGTCGTGATCGAAAAGGAGCCATCGGTGGAGGGGCTCGTCGAAACGGTCATGAGTGGCGGAGGGACGTTTCAGGATGTTTCGTTTTCCTCACTGATTGAGTCATCTACGGGAAACCAGGTCTTGCCGCTCAATCCAAGTGATCCGGTTGACGCCGAGATTCTCCGCGGTGTTGAGAGTGGGATGGCGGCCATCCTTCGCGAATTCAATCAGGATGATTCGATCACCCATGAGGAGTCTCGAATCAACGAGGTCAGCGCGTATTTTGAGGAAGCGCTCCTCCGAGAGATCGATCGAGCTCCCGAGTTAGAGTGTGTTTATCCCAGAACTGCGGAAGGTAATTTGCAGCGAGCTGGATATCCAGATTTGATGATCCGGCATCGAGAATCAGGGCGGGTCGCTTATCTCGATCCAAAGCTGGTCAAAGAAGGCTCGAAGGAGTCCAGTCTCCGAACCTTCTATTTCACTCCACGTCGCGAAACCAACAAGGTGCTGGAGGATGCGCACCATCTACTCATCGGGATCGAACACGACGGGAATACAGGAAAGTGGAAATACTTGAGGTGGCATCTCGTCGATCTGACCCACTTCAAAGTCACGCTCAAAGCTGAATTTCAAGCAAGCAATCGCGATCTCTACACACCTGAGCTTATTCTGAAGACTTCAGAAGCGCCCGAGCCGTAGACCTAGTGGATCGCTTCTACCACCAGACGATCGCGCAGGTGAGAACGATCACTCCGTAGAGCAAGCCTGCACCGACACCCAGCTTGTAGCGGCTGTTGTCTGCGAGAACCCACTTGATCTGGTCTCGAAGAAGGTAGGGCATTCCAATCCAGAACATTCCCTTGATCGCCGCGGCATAGGCAAAAGCGACAAGAAGAAGTCGCGACTGGGGCTCCTGGAGAAAGGCGGAATCTAGAATCGGAGCTGCTATCAGGATCATGAGAAAACCGAGCGCTCTCACCGCAATAAACTCTTTCACGTAAATGATCACGCCCACGCATACCCCGATGATCACAATCTGAACCGGTCGCTCGATCTTGTAGAACTCGCCCAGATCCATGCAGGACCAGATGATGAAGCCCCAGGCAAAACAAACGATGACAAGTGGGACACCGATCTTCTCATTTCTCGGAAAAGCGGTCAGGAACGGCTTTACGATTTCTGGTTTTAGTAAGGCGAAGCCATGAGAAAGAACCAGCCAAGCGCCAATGATAATCCCCACGAGAGAAAGGGGAAGTCCTGGCTCATAGAGCAAGTTGTAGATCGCCTGCATAGAAAACGTCAAAGACTCGGAGAAAATCGGCTTATTGCAAGACCGGATCCCCATAGAGGGTGTAGCCGGTGCTCTCGGTAATTTTCACATTAAAGAGCTGGCCGGACATTCTTTCGGCGTCGCCATCGAAGATAACGATGCGGTTGGTCCGGGTTCGCCCGGTCAGTCTTTCTTTGTTGTAACGACTCGGGCCTTCACAGAGAACTTCCTGGGTCGAGCCGACGAGTTCCTCATTTTTCCGGGAGACGATCCCATTGACCAGTTCGAGAAGGTCCTGATTGCGTTCCTCTTTGACTCGCTCCGGAAGCTGCTCATCCATTTCGGCGGCAGGGGTGTCCTTGCGTTGCGAGTAGCGGAAGATAAAGGCCTGATCGAACTGAACGTGCTCGACCGCTTTCCTGGTCTCAAGATAGTCCTCTTCCGTTTCTCCAGGGAAGCCAACGATGATGTCCGTGGAAATGGCAATGCCGGGACGCGCTTCCTTCATCTTGTCACAGATATTGATGAACTTCTGTGCCTTGTAGGGGCGATGCATTCGCTTAAGAATCCGATCCGAACCTGACTGCATGGGGAAGTGAACATGATCGACGAGCTTGGGAAGATAGGTGAACGCTTCAATGACATCTTCCTTGTATCCGATCGGGTGAGGGGAGGTGAAACGGATACGCTTGATGTCCTCGATTTCGTGAACGGCTTCGAGAAGCTGTACGAAGGGACTTTTCCCGTCGACCTTGGGGAATTCGTGACGCCCGTAGAGATTCACGATCTGTCCGAGGAGGGTGACTTCACGGACACCCTGTTCAGCAAGTCTGTGACACTCGTCAACAACCTCAGCAATGGGACGCCCTCGCTCCGGACCACGAGTGTAGGGCACGATACAGAACGTGCACTTCATATTGCAGCCCTGCATGATGCTGACAAATTCGCTGATCTGGTGGTCTTTGACGATATGATCCCGAATCGTATTCTGGGATTCTTCCTCCTCCTCGATATCGATAATCGGTCTTCGCAGATCATCCATCTGCGCTTCTTCTTTGGCCCGCATTAAGTCGACGCAGTGATCGACGACTCGATGGTATTTCTGGGTTCCTGCGACGAGATCGAGATGGGGCACTTCCTCAATCAGTTGGTCTCCCCGGCTCTGAGCCATGCAGCCCATCATCCCGTAGACGATGTTCGGGTTCTTCTTCCGATGCTTGCCGAGGTGACGCATATTCCCCAGCGCCTTCTGCTCTGCCTGATCCCGTACAGAGCAGGTGTTCATGAGCACGACGTCCGCGTCGTCGGCCTGATCTGCGACCGTGAATCCTCGTTCGACGAACATCTGCGCAACTTGTTCGGAGTCGCGCTCGTTCATCTGGCATCCAAAGGTTCTGAGAAAGACTTTCGGCATCTCGGTGAGAGTCGGATTAAAAGGGGCTGAATCTAGCCGAAAATCGGCTCGGAAACAAGGCCCGGGGGCTCCTTTTCTTGCCGGAATGGGCTGGACCGGTAGCAGAATTGCGGATTGATTCGGGATTGATTCCGATCGTCGTGATCTTCACGTTGTCAGGAATGAAACCGCTCTCCCTTTTCTTGCTCGCGATCATGTTGGGCGTCTCTCTGCAGGCTGAGACAGTGAAAGATCGGGAAGGTGCTGTCCGTGCGGACGCGAAGTCGATGCAGGGCAATGAGCGCTGGATCTACAACGATCTCGACTCGGCATTTGCCGAAAGTGAAGAGACGGGAAAGCCCATCATGGTCGTTCTTCGGTGCGTTCCTTGTCTTGCCTGTATGGGGATCGATACCGAGTTACTGATGGAAAGTGGGACGCTTTCTTCCCTCATGGATCAGTTTGTCAGAGTCCGGATCATCAACGCAAACGCTCTCGATCTGTCATTGTTCCAGTTTGACTACGATCTTTCTTTCTCGGTTCTCTTTCTCAATGCCGATCGAACGATATACGGGCGATTTGGTTCCTGGGAGCACCAGAAGGATACTCAGAATCGGGCGACTTCGGGATTGCGACAGGCGATGGAGCGCAGCCTCGTTCTTCATCGGAACCTTGAGACCTATCAGGATGCTCTTGCTGGCAAAATGGGGGATCCAATGCCCTACAGGACTCCAGTGGATATGCCCAAGATGAAGGACCGCTATAGCTCGGAACTCGATTGGAGCGGCCAGGTGGTCAAAAGCTGTGTTCACTGCCACCAGATTGGGGACGCGATGCGGCTGGAGTATAGGGATGCGAGAAAGACAATTCCAATTGAATTGATCGCACCCTATCCAGCTCCTGAGACGATCGGATTGAGTTTTCGGGAGGATCCCGTGACGCAAGTTGAATCAGTGGAGCCTGGTTCTCCGGCTGGACTGTCAGGGTTTCAGAGAGGAGATAGCCTCACCGTTCTCGATGGGCAGCCCCTGATCTCGATAGCCGATATCAGTTGGGTTCTTCATCGAGCTCCGGCATCTGGATCTCTCAATGCTGAAGTAAAGCGAGGGGGGGATATGGTTTCCCTCATTTTGTCACTTCCCGAGAAGTGGCGGGAAGGATCTGATATTTCTCGAAGAGTCGGGACATGGCCGATGCGTGCAATGGCCTTCGGCGGAATGAAGCTGAAGAATGTCGATGCCGCGGGCCGCAAACGCCTCGGGATTGCCGAAGAAGGCCTGGCTCTGGAAGCTATTCATGTAGGGCAGTATAACAAGCATGCTGCAGCCAAACGGGCTGGGTTTCAGAGAGGGGATATTCTCGTCGAGGTCGATGGAAATGTTGAGTTTCTCACTGAAAGTGGCCTTCTTACTCGTCATCTTCTGAGCAAAAAGCCCGGCGAGAAGGTTCCCACGACCGTTCTTCGAAAGGGAAAGCGCATCGAGCTGATGATGCCGATCCAGTAGCGGACTGAGAGGACTATCCTATTCGCCTCACGCAAAATGTGACACGCTATCCCGGGGCTTGCCAAGGGGGCGATGTTTTGGAACATTCCGAGCCTTTCTGTCATGATAAAACCCATCCTTGCCATTCTTCTTGCGGCATTCGTGCTGGCTCCTGCCTTCTCGGATGCGAAACCGCCTTCCGCTCAGTATGTGCGAATCTCTATTCCAGGAGATGATAGAATCCTGACGCTGGCCGAGGTGGAGGTCATCAGCGGTGGGAAAAATATTGCTCGCTCTGGAAAAGCGACTCAGTCGAGCGTGAGCGCCAGCGGTGTTCCCGAGCGTGCTGTCGATGGCAACAAAGATCCCGATTACAACAAGGGAGGGCAGACACATACTTCGCAGGGAAAGGATGCCAAGAACCCCTGGTGGGAAGTGGATCTCGGATCCGCTCAAGTCATTGAAAAAATTCAGATCTGGAATCGCGAGGGCTTTCAGGATCGACTCGATGGATTCACGATTGAGTTGCTCGATGCGAACCGAAAGTCGGTGCTCAAGAAGGAGAACAATGCAGCACCGGAGGGATCAGTAGCTTTCACATTGGGTGACAAGGATACCGAAGTTGCTTTCTACGGCCTGAATGGCAAAGCCCAGCCCGTTCCGGTGAAGCCCGAGGCAGTTCCGGCGGATTATCGCGATCCCGATCCCTTCACTTTCCAGAAGAAGGATCAGATCGCGATCATTGGAAATGGTCTCGCCGATCGCATGCAGCATGACGGGTGGATGGAGACCCACCTTCAGGTGGCCAATCCAGACAAGGAGCTCGCATTTCGGAATTTGAGCATCACGGGTGACCGGATCGACCGCTATCCGAGAAACAAGGGATTTACCGAGATGAATGACTACCTCCGCCACGTCGAGGCGGATGTCATTTTTGCCTTCTTCGGCTACAACGAGTCTTTCGCAGGAGCCAAGGGTCTCGAGGATTTCGAGAAGAAGCTTGTTGCGATGATCGAGACCTACCGGGGAATCAAGTCCAATGGAGAAAGCTTTGCCCGCATTGTTCTATTCAGTCCAATTGCTCACGAAGACCTGGGCGATCCCAATCTTTCGAATGGCAGGGCAAACAACAAGCGACTCGCACTTTACGCTGCATCAATGCAGAAAATTGCGGGGCAAGAGGGCGTCGGGTTTGTCGACCTGTTTGGGCCAACCCGGGATCTCTATAAAGAGGAAGACCAGCCGCTTACAATCAATGGTGTGCATCTCAACGAATTTGGAAATCGCAAGATCAGCGAGGTGATTGCGAAGGCGCTTGCCGGATCTGTCAGCAAAAACAAAAAGTTGCTCGCAGTAACAAGAGAGGCCGTTCTCGAAAAGAACTGGCACTGGCATAATCGATACCGCGCTGTCGATGGAAATGATATCTGGGGAGGTCGATCGACCCTGCGTTTCGTCAACGATCAGACCAATGCAGAAGTTCTGCAGCACGAGTTAACGATGCTCGACGTTATGACCGCGAATCGCGATCCGCTGGTCTGGGCCAAGGCAAATGGGAGCGACTGGAAAGTCGACGACAGCAATGTCCCGGCGCCCGTTGAGGTGATTTCCAATGTGGGAGGCGGAAGCAGGAGCTCAAGCGCTCAGAAAGAGGGGAACCTTGACTACGTCAGTGGTGCTGAGGGCGTCGAACACATGACGGTTCCGGATGGCTTCAAAATGAACCTGTTTGCCGACGAGGAAATGTTTCCTGAACTCGTCAACCCAGTTCAGATGCAGGTCGACGGAAAAGGTCGACTCTGGGTCGCCGCCTGGGCTACCTACCCGAAATGGGAGCCTTTGAAGGAGATGGATGACGCTCTTCTCATTCTTCACGATGACGACAAGGATGGAGTTGCTGATCGATGTGTTGAATTTGCAAAGGTACACAACCCTTTAGGATTCGAATTTTGGAATGGGGGAGTCATCGTGACTTCTCAGCCAGATATTCTTTTCCTGAAAGACACCGATGGCGATGACGTTGCCGACGTGCGCTACGTTCTTTTCCAGGGAACAGGAAGTTCCGATACGCACCATGCGGCCAACAACCTGATCATGGGGCCTGATGGTGGGATCTACTGGCAGAGTGGAGTATTCCTTCAGCACAATCACGAACATCCCTGGGGGCCATCGCTTGAGGCGGGCGCTTCAGCAATGTATCGATTTGATCCGCGACGTTACACGATCGCATTCCACGCGAGTAACTCGCCCAACCCTCATGGCACGGCATTCGATGACTGGGGATACCACTATGCCAATGACGGAACAGGTGGGCGATCCTATCAAGTCCGGCCCGAGGGGAATGGGTTCAAGATGCATCAGCTTCTCGTGAAAGAAGTTCGTCCGGTCGCGGCCGACGAGATTGTCGCGAGTGATCATTTTCCAGAGGAAATGCAGGGTAACTTCCTTGTCTGCAACACGATCGGTTATCTTGGTTTGAAGCAATACAAGCTTCATCGCGATGGGTATTCCTTTCAGGAGACTGTGAAGCAGAAAGACGGAACGCAAAAGGAGGTCACCCGTGAGTTTGGCCTCGGTGAAGTCTGGGGCACTCCAACTGATGAGTTGCTTGTGAGCGCAGACAAGAATTTTCGTCCCACCGACGCGATCTTTGGAGCCGATGGTGCGCTCTATGTAGCCGACTGGCACAATGTCATCATCGGTCACATGCAGCACAATATCCGCGACCCGAATCGTGACAAGCGCCATGGCCGTATCTACCGGATGACCTATCCGGGGCGCCCATTGCAGAAGCCTGTTGCGATTGACGGTGAGCCTATTGCCGCACTTCTCGAAAACTTTAAACATCCCGTCGTAAATGTTCGTCACCGTACACGAGTGGAACTGAGTGAGCGCAACAGCGACGAAGTCATTCCTGCGGCGAAGAAGTGGGCATCGACCCTCGACGAGTCGAAGAAAGGGGATGCTCAGCCACTTCTTGAAGCTCTCTGGTTGCATCAGCAGTTTAATGTTCGGGACCGTGATCTTCTCGATCGCGTTCTCGCCTCTGCTGAGCCTCATGCGGTAGTGGCTGCAAAGACCGTTAAACATCACTGGGACAATGCGGATCCTGTGAAAAACGTGGTTACCAACCCAATCGAGCAGGAAGTCGAGAAACTGGAGCTCGATATTCCCAAGTCATTCTCCAAGACAGAAGTGGAGCAATACAAGCTGGGTGCAGAAATCTTTCACCGCGACGCGCACTGTGTTACTTGTCACCAGAAGAACGGGGAAGGACTCTCCAGTGGAGATGTTCACATCTATCCACCTCTTGTTGGTAGCGAATGGTCAACCGGAAGTGTCGATCGACTCATTAAGCTGAGTCTCCACGGATTGTGGGGTCCGATCGAGGTGAACGGCATTCTTTATGATCCAACCAAAGGGGTTCCGCCGATGACGGCTTTCAAGGCCTTGCTGGATGACAAAGAGATGGCTGCTGTTCTCACCTATGTGCGAAATACCTGGGGTAATGAAGCCTCGGTAGTTTCAGCTGAAGAGGTGAGGAAGGTGCGAGACGCGACCAAGAGTCGTCAGATTTTCTACAAGCCGGAAGAGTTGCTCAAGGAGCACCCGTTGGAAAAGTAACCGAAAAAGGGAAGGCGTATTAGATCTGCGACTTCCTCAGTCTACCTGGTGAAGGTTTCCTCCTGTCTCGTCAGCGAAGAATGGGAGGACAACCTTGCCGTTTCCCGGCGCGTTGGGCCCAATGGTGTCTACTTGGATGCCAAGAAGAAAGAGGGTCTTCAGTTGATTCAGGAATCTATTGTCACGTGGCTCACCATCCGATAGCAGGATACCTTGATCTGGAAGAGGATTTAACATCGGAGGCAAGGAGACGGCGGCAGTGTAGTCCGTTCCGCTGCTATTGTTCAATTTCGCGACTTGGGTAACCAAGTTCTGTTTCTTCAATTGATTGGCAGGACGAAGTTTGAAAGTTCCATCGGTCCAGTGAATTCCCTCATCGAAAAATGCGACGTTAAACTTGATGTTGTTGGGCTGTTCCTGAATTGCAGAAACCAGCTTTATGATTGTGGCTTCAAACCTTGTTTTTGATCCAAAAAATTTAGTCATCGAACCCGAGGCGTCGACGACGAAGAGACCGTTTCCTTTTGTCGGGGTTCCGTAGAACTCCGACGTCGTTGCTGATTTGGCCGATGCGCTGTCGAGAAACTGAGGAATGATCGGCTGACGACCTCGAATCCGTCAGGAAAGTCGGTCGAAGCAGTCGTGACCGGTCCGAAGTAGGCTCCCGAGGTCGACGCGGGACCATAACTGCCTCCAGAGGGGACGATAGAGAAATATATCGCAGAAGATCCGGATGGATTCGGATTGCTGATTGTCACGATGATCTCCGGCGCGGAGCCGTTAAACGCGTTGTTAGAGAGAGTGATGCCAGGGTCCAGAAGTTGCATGGTTTGAGGGGGGGCAGGTGGATCGAGTTCTGTCGAAACTGGAATAAACGCAGGTCCACCGGCATAGTTAGGCTCTTGCTCTACATACTCCCAGATCCAGCCCTGGTTTTCATCGTATTCAAGGCCTCAAAGTTCCTCTCAAACTTTCCGTAGTCGAGTTCTGAGAGCGAATCGTTCACTGATTGGAGACATTAATGGTGATGAAATTGTTGACCTTTCGGTGACTACCATCTCCGGCATATTCCTAGTCTTCACGAACACAAATAAAGACGAAAGGGGAGATCCTGTTTATCGTAAAGGCGAGGTTCTACCCGAGGAAAAGCTTCCGTCCAAACTTCACAACTGGCGATGTGCCGGTATCCATCCGCGGTTCGTGGACTTTGATGGTGATTGTCTTCTTCACTACGACCGTGAAAAAATGGAGTGGGACAACCACGGTAAAATCTGGCTCTATCGCCGAGATAAGTAAGCTTCGTGTGGCGAAGGAACTGATTGCGTAGAGCTCTGCTTATGACTCGCCGAGCCTAGCTGTGCATAACCTGTCCGCCGTCGATATTGAGCGTCTGACCCGTGATGTTTCTGCCGAAATCACTCGCGAGAAAAACACTCATGGCTCCGATTTCGGAAGCCTCCTGCCATCTCGCTAGTGGGCTGATCCGAGCGATCTTTTCGTCAGCCCATTGATCATAGTCATTCTCCTGGTCTCCTTTACTGGCTTCGAAAACGGCCTTGTTCAGCTCAGTCCTCACCATCCCAGGGGCAATCGTATTGACCCGAATTCCATGGGGGGCGAAATCCTTGGCCGCACATTGAGCAAAGTTGATCACGGCAGCTTTCGAGGCGCTGTAGGGAGGGTCCGTTTGCGATCCAATCTGGCCAGCGACCGAAGAGAGCAGCAGGACCGATTTTTTCTTCGTATTCCCACGCAGCAAGCCGGGGGAAAATGCGTGCACCGAACGGATTGTTCCAAGAAGCGTAACGTCGATGACGTGGTCCCAGTCTGTCGGGATCATTTTCCAGAATGGCATGGCAGGCTTCCCAGATCCAATTGCTGCCGCAACGATGAGATGATCGATTTCTCTTCCTTCAGCTGCTTTCGTGAGTCCGTGGTAGTCCGCCACATCAGCTTGAATACACTCCATTTCCGGATGGTCAGCTCTGAGAATGTCTAGCTTCTCCACGTCGCGATCGAGAACGGCTACTTCTGACTCGGCCTCGAGAAAGGCTTCCGAGATGGCTCTACCGATTCCGGAAGCCCCTCCAATGATGACTGACTTCTGGTCTGTGAGAGATGTGATCATGGAAGGAATAGAATCAAGTAGATCCAATTGGAGAAAAAAACGATGCCAAAAATAGTGATCAGAATCACTGTCTTTCGCTTTGTGAAGGTTCGAGGAGGAGCCGGGGCTCTCCTGAGGAAACGCGAGAGGCGCAACAGCAACCAGATGACAATTGCCACGACGCTGAGAATGATGGCCGGGTTAAACTGCAGGGCTGTCACGAACTCGCCACGGGACAGTGCCATCATGGCTCGTGTTCCACCGCAACCGACACAAGGGATATCGGTCATGCTCTTGAAGGCGCATCTCGGCGGTTGAACCGGCATTCGCTCGATGAATCGAGCGATCAATAGGAGAACTCCGACTCCAAGAAAAGTGATCAGCGGAGCAACGATCAATTGGGGACATCGAGATCGAATCGAAGATCTATTCACGTCGGATGTGCTCAATCGTGTTCGGGTAAGATTTCGAGAAAGGCGAGGAGATCGTCTTCAGCGTTCTCGTTGATTGCCTTTCCGTCTTCGGGTAGAAGCAGAATGGTTTCTTCGAAACGCGCGGGGTCAATTCCTCCATCGACGGTGAGTTTCTTCCAGAGCGAGGCGATGCGGAGGTCTTCCGTTTCGTCGGACTCTGGAGAAACAACGCGGATGCGAAGGCGTGGCGATGGCATCTTCGATACCTCACAGACTTCGTCGTAGTCGTTCAGAAGTCGTATGACTTGGTCGACATGGGTGAATTCGCCATCGAGATCCACGGTCATGAGATTCGTTCCTTTGATCTGAGTTCCCAACGACTCGGTTCGTGTCTTGGTCAGGTTGACGAGTTTGGAGTAGTTGAGCTCGCCTTCGACGAGGTAGTCGGGAGCAGCCGCAACGAATCGAGAACGAGTTGGCTCGTAGAGCTCGCCTTCAACAAGCCATTCCCCGTTCTCCCATTCAATTTCGGCTGATTTCATCTCCTCAGGAAATTTTGCCTCGAAAAGCATCTGTGTGATTTTCTCAAGATCGGTTTCTCGTTTCGATTGGATCTCTTCAGCGAACTTTCCTACGGCCTCGATGAGACTGTCGCGCGTGCTTTCGAGCTTTCCCATATTCTGCTCCTCTCTTGCGATAGCGTAAGGAGTGTTCAGCGAGTGATATTCCGTGAGAAACAGCTCCACGCTTCGAGGGCCAATGTTATTGCCCAGCAGAATTTCCTCGGCGGGAGGGGCGAGGGGGTCGCGAAGTCCGAGGAGTCTTTTCTTGAAGAACCCGCTCCTCTCGACACTGAGAATCTCGATGCCTGGCTCGGCGCGGAGATCGGCAAGCGCCGCCTGCCATTGGAATCCGCGAATGAGAAGAAAGATGATGAGCCCTAGAATCAGAGCCGCGAGCGCAGCTGTGCAAGCGATATACAAAGTCGATGCCGGCTCGCTAGCCTGCTCACGAGAAGATTTCATCTAGCACCCAGAATAGGAAAGAATCGAGGTCTGGGCGAGTTGTTTTCGAGTTTCAGGCCTAAAAAATGTCAGGTTCCAGCGCATCAGGACCATGATGGAGAAAGCGAAAGTCACAGCCTTCGTTGGCCTGGGTGATCTCATCCGCATAGAGCCTGCCATAGCCCCGGCGAAAGTTGTTTTCCCGTGGCTGCCAATCTCGCTTCCGGTTTTCGAGTTCCTCCTCCGATACGTCGAGGTGAAGTTTGCGTTCCGCGACGTTGACCTCAATCCAATCGCCATCGCGGACAAAAGCAAGGGGACCGCCGATGGCAGACTCCGGGGCAACATGCAGAACACAGGCTCCGTAGCTGGTTCCGCTCATTCGGGCATCGGAAATACGGAGCATGTCCCGCACGCCCTGTTTGAGCAGGTAGTTGGGAATCGGGAGCATTCCCCATTCCGGAATTCCCGGCGCTCCAATCGGGCCGGCATTCTGAAGAATGATGATATGATCAGCAGTTAGCCCAAGCGATTCATCATGAATCCGCTCCTTCAGATCGGCATAGTCGCTGAAAACCGCCGCCTGCCCTCGATGAGCGAGCAATCGTTCTTCCGCAGCGGTGGGTTTAATCACGGCACCGTCAGGAGCAAGGTTCCCCTGGAGAACAAAAGTTCCGCCAGCCCTTCCTACGGGGCGGTCGAGAGGACGAATCACGTCGTCATCGAAGACTTCAGCACCCTCAATATTCTCGCCGAGTGACTTTCCGGACACAGTTGGGGTTTCCAGTTTCAGGTGATTGCGAATCTGTGCCAGCAGTCCGAGAATCCCGCCAGCATCATAGAAGTCTTCCATGACGTAGTCGCCGCACGGCCGGATGTTTGCGATGACCTGAACTTCCTGGGAAATGCGATCAAAGTCCTCAAGCGTCAATTTCACCCCGGCTCTGCCGGCCATCGCGATGAGATGAATGATTGCGTTGGTTGAGCCACCAAGAGCCATGTCGGTCACGATCGCGTTGTGAAATGCCTCTTCTGTAAGAAGATCTCTCGGAGTCACTTTGTCCCACGCCAGTTCAACGATCTGTCTCCCACAATTCGAGGCCATCCGAGCGTGGGTGGAATGAACGGCAGGAATGGAAGTGGAGCCGGGGAGACAGAGGCCCAGAACCTCGGCGATTGCTGTCATCGTCGAAGCAGTTCCCATCGTCATGCAGTGACCGGGCGATCGAGCGATTCCATCCTCCAGTTCGCTCCAACTGTCTTCGCAGAGATTTCCGGCCTGGCGTTCGGCCCAGTATTTCCACATGTCTGTTCCCGACCCGAGTGTTTCTCCTCGCCAGCAACCCTTCAGCATGGGGCCTGCGGGAAGGAAAATGCTGGGCACGTTTGCCGAGGTAGCCCCCATGATAAGAGCGGGGACGGTTTTGTCACAGCCTCCCATGAGAACGGCTCCATCGACTGGGTAGCACCGGAGAGTTTCCTCAACTTCCAGCGCTAAGAGATTGCGGTAATACATACTCGTCGGCTTCATGAAACTCTCGGAGAGAGACATCACTGGAATTTCCAGCGGAAAGCCACCGGCCTGCCAGACCCCTCGCTTTACCTCTTCGGCGCGATCGCGAAAGTGGGTGTGGCAGTTGTTGACTTCAGACCAAGTATTCAGGATCGCGATGGTTGGCTTCCCCCGAAAATCTTTGGTGTTGAATCCCATCTGTTTGAGACGGGACCGATGTCCAAAACTGCGCTGATCGTCTGGAGCCCACCATCGGGCGCTGCGAAGTGTAGAAGGATCACGATCAGGCTGAGTCTCGGACATAGGGAATGGTTAGCGAGGAGTCGGGAATAGGGAAGGGGAAAAAGTGAAGTTCCTCGGTGGCGGCTTTCCGTCCTTGTTTGGGGCGTAGAGATCCGTCAGGCTGGAAGCCATGTTTCGATCCCTTTGTCTTGTGAGCGGAGTTCTCTTTTTCAGTTTGGTGGCCTGGGCCTTTGATCCGGCATCTCAAGATGATTCAAAGGCCTTGGTCAGGCACTTCGAAAAACCCTCCAGCCCGGTAGGCGCGGCTCTTCAACAAGGCTCATTCTTCAATCCAAAAATGGGAGAGACCCTCACTTTGATGGGAGGAACGGATGCGTTTCGAATGCAGGAAATGGGATATTTGGAAGCGAGGTTGCAGTTGGGGTTTCCTACTAGAAAGCTTAAGATTCGAAATATTGGATGGTCTTCAGATACTGTTTACCGTCAACAGAGACCGATGTTTTTTTACGCTGAAAAAGGAGATGTTAGAGAGGGCAGCGTCTCCGATCAGAGGAAGAAGATTGAACCGGGAGTCTTTCTTTTGTTCTTTGGGAGAATGGAATCCCTGCGAGGGATGGAGGATCTTCCCGCTTACGAACAAGCCTATCAGGAATTGCTCTCGGACTTGGGGCAACTTAGTCAGAGAATGATCGTGATCTCTCCGATTCCGTTTGTAGCGGTCGGACCGGCTCGAGAGCTTGCCCAGAGTCGAAACCAGGTTCTCGCAGAATATGCGCAAGCTACGGAGCGGATAGCGGAAGAATCAGGCGCCGTCTTTTTTGATCTGGGAGCTTTTGAGCCCAGGCACTTCATGAGTAACGGAGTCAATCTCTCCGATCTAGGGCAGCGCGAGCTCTCGGACCGATTGACCCGAGCCTTGGGGTTCGGAAGCGAAGTAGACGAGTTGATCGTGACGAAGGTTCGCGAGAAAAACCATCTCTGGGATCAATACTATCGACCGACGAACTGGGCCTTCCTCTACGGTGATCGACAACACGTCCCCAGTTCGAGGGACCACGTCGACGCCAGAAAGCGCTGGTTCGAGGAAGAGTTAAAAGGAATTCCAGCCTTGATTGCTGAAAAAGAGAAAGAGATCTGGGCTCTCGCAGAAGGAGGTGCACGATGAAAGCATTCACTGCTCTACTTGCTCTTGCCCTCTTCGTTCTGATCCCCAATGCCGACGCGGTTTCCGTTGGGAAGAAAGAGAAGGATGTTTCTGTCGAGGCCCAGTTGGCGGCATTTCGAGTTCATGAAGATTTCGAGGTAAACCTCTTTGCCGACGAATCGATGGGAATCGCGAATCCGGTCGCAATGCATTGGGACAGCCGGGGGCGACTCTGGGTTCTCACCACCCTGACCTATGCTCAACTGGAACCTGGGGAGACTGCCAATGATACTCTCGTGATCCTCGAGGACACCGATGCCGACGGCAGGGCCGACAAATCGACGGTATTTGCTGACGGACTGGAAATGCCGATGGGGTTCGCACTGACAGAGGGAGGGCGTTCCACTTCGAGCGTCTATCTTGGCGAGGGGCCGGATCTTCTTTTGCTGGAGGATACAGACGGAGATGGTCGTGCCGATACTCGCGAAGTGCTCCTGACTGGATTCGGAACAGGGGACACCCATCAGAATATCAGCAACTTTACTTGGGGGCCTGAAGGAAATTTATACTTCAGTCAGGGATTGCACTGTTTCTCCCGGGTCGAAACTCCATGGGGCATTGTGAGAGGTGATCAGGCAGGGTTCTGGAGGTTTCAGCCGGACACTCTAAAACTCGAACCCTTCTGTTTTCCGAGTCTCGCGAGTCAAAATCCCTGTGGAATCGTCTTCGACAAGACGGGTGCGCTCTTCATCAAGTCGAACAACAAAGAGCTTATTTTTGCGACTCCGGGTTTAATTCCGACGACTCATGAGAAGAACCTGGCACCGATCGGAAATATCGGATCGACACCAGGAAAGTCGATGGGTGGAGAGTATGTCGATTCACCTCACTTGCCTGACTGGATTCAGAATAACATTCTCATTGCAGGCTACTACTCCCATCGAGTTTCTGCATTTGAACTCGTTCCTGACGGATCTGGATATGCCAAGGTGACTCCGGTCGAAATTCTAGCTTCTTCTCACTCCAGCTTTCGTCCGGTGGAGATCCGAATTGGACCTGACGGTGCGATCTATGTCGCAGATTGGTTTAATCCGATCATCGGGCACTACCAGGCATCGCTTCGTCATCCTGATCGGGATGAAGAGCATGGGAGAGTCTGGCGAGTCACAGCAAAGGGACGGGAATTGCAGCGGCCTATTCTCCATGGCCCTTCTCGATCAGGCGTGGAAGACAAAATTCCCGTATGGGATGCCCATGTCACGATGAACTTAGAGCTTCCGAGACATCGGTTGAACATAATCATCGAGGCTGCCAATTCTGATGATCCTAAGGCAATTCCCATCGCGATGAGGGCTTTGAATTACCCAAGAGATCGATTTATCGACTACGCGCTGGAGCAGACCGTCCACGCTTTGGCCTCCCACTGGATTCCTGCTTTCGAATCAGGAGAAATATCATTCGAGAAGTCGGATCATCTTGCTTTCGCCTTGCAGACTCTCGGAGGCGAGGACTCGCTGCGGATCGCACGGACGATGTGGCACGAGGCCGATTTGTCGAGCGATGTGCGAGTCTCATTGGCGTCGGTTCTCGCGAGCAGCGGTGGGCCGAAAGATCTGCTGGTTCTGATTGAAGAGGAAAGAGATCGTCTTGCTATTCTTGAGTCAGTTGCCACCTCAGCATCGACAAGGAAGGTGACTCCCGCGCGAGGCTTCGTAGCCGTTCTGAAAGAATTGTGTCAGGGCGAATCATTGGAGGAGCGACTGCTTGCGATTCGACTCGCTGGATTGTGGAAGGCAAAAGGACTGACCGGAGAAGTCAGGGCGGTCTTTGAGAATCTTAAGATGGGCTCCCGATTTCACGTTGAAGCCGCGAAGGCGCTTGCTCGAATCGAAGGCGTGTCTGCCGTCCCGGAATTGCTCACGCGATTTGAGACGGCGGACGGGAATTTGAAAGCGGGACTTGTTGAAGCAGTTCTGTCGCTTTCTCCGGGAAAGGCGGCCACGGCGATAGCTCCCGATTTGGCAAGTGTCGATAATCCCACTCAGGCGCTTCCGTATCTTCGCCCCTTTTTGAGTCGAAAGGGTGGGCCTCAACAGCTAGCTCTGGCATTGCGAGATCAAAAGATTTCACATGCAGCGGCAGGACACCTCGCATCCGCGTTGAGCCAGTCGGGAAGAAGCGACGAAGAACTTCTCGGATTGCTGCACGACGCGATGGGGCTTGCTGCCGGAGAACGGGCGTATTCTGCTGACTTCGTGAAGAAGCTCGTCGCTGAAGTAAAAGCCAATGGTAATTCCGAAGCCGGAAAATCGATTTATCAGCGTGCGGAATTGACCTGCGTTGCCTGTCATCAGATTGAAAAGCAGGGAGGACTGATCGGTCCTTCGCTGGACACCGTCGGAGCGGGTTTATCGATGGACCTTCTCGTGGAGTCCGTTTTCTGGCCCCAGCGACAGTTGAAAGAAGGGTATCTCGGCGTCGCAGTTACGACTAAGGGTGGAGATACTTTCTCGGGTTATCGAGATCGCGAAGTGGGCGGAGTTTTCTATCTGCGAGATACTGCATCCGGAGAAGTGAAGCCCATCCAACGGGCGGAGATTGCGAAGTTCGACAACATCGGATCTCTCATGCCGCCGGGCTTAACCAAGGCGCTGAAAAGGGAAGAGTTGCGCGATTTGATCGCCTATCTCGCAAGCCTGAAGGGGTGAGCGTCCTACTACGAGTTCAGCTTGGCGATGATCGTATCGACATCATAGACACAACCACCCCAGGTTCCGCCGCTGACATTTTGGAGCGCCGCCCAGAGGCGGGTATCGTCAGGGACGTTGGGGAGTGGTTGCAACTTTTCGTTGGTGGGGCGCGAGAGTAGTTCTTCGAGATCACCCGCGTAGTCGACCGTTCCTGTCATCTCCCGGCAGTCGATGCGAATGCGAACCAGATCGCCGTCCTGCACCTTTCCGATTGGTCCACCGGCCCAGGCCTCGGGAGAGATATGACCGACACAGGCGCCCGTCGAAACTCCAGAAAAACGCCCGTCAGTGATGAGCGCGACGTTCTTGCCCCAAGGCAAATGCTTCAGCGCGATCGTGATTTGAGCCGTTTCGGGCATGCCGCAACCGAGAGGGCCGAGCCCGATGAGGACGATGACGTCTCCTTCTTTGATCCGGTCATCGCCGGTTGATTTGACGGCAGCGATGGCGTCGGGTTCCGAGGCGAAAACCCGAGCAGGACCTTCATGAAAGTAGATTCCATTCTCGTCGATTTTGCTGTGATCGATCGCCGTAGACTTCACGACTGAACCGTCCGGGGTGATGTTTCCATCGGGGAAAGTAACCGTGGAAGTCAGACCGCGCGCAGCGGCTGTCGGAGGAGACATAATGACATTGTCAGGATCGATCCCATCGAGTTGGGTCAGTTTCTCACGCAAACGCTGACGTCTCTCTGATTTCTCCCACCACTCCAGGTTTTCTCCCACCGTTTTTCCTGATACGGTGAGGGCATCCAGTTTTAGCATGCCCATTTCGCGAAGGTATAGCATCACCTCGGGAACTCCTCCTGCGAGGAAGACCTGAACGGTCGCAAAGTGAACGGGACCGTTGGGTAGTGCGTCGACGAGGCGGGGAATCTCCGCATTGAACCGTCGCCAATCTTCGACGGTAGGGCGACGGACACCTGCCTGATGTGCGATTGCGGGCAGGTGCATGATCAGGTTGGTCGATCCTCCAAATGCCGTGTGTACTGCCAGAGCGTTTTCAATCGCCGCGTCTGTGAGAATGTCCTTCGTCGTGATCCCACGATTCTCCATTTCCATGACCGCGGCCCCGGAACGGCGTGCCATGTCTCGCCAGATATCTGCGCCGGAGGGAGCCAATGCGGAATGGGGAAGCGTCAGCCCGAGGGCTTCACCGATTACCTGGCTGGTGGCAGCAGTTCCCAGAAATTGGCAACCTCCTCCGGGGGATGCGCAAGCTCGGCAACCCGCCTCCGCGGCATCCGCATAGCTCAGGGTTCCCTGGGCATATCGCGCACCAATTGTCTGAATGCGTCCGAGGTCTTCTTCGGTATCTTCGCTGAGGAGGGTTACTCCGCCAGGAACCAGAATCGTCGGCTGGTCATGACAAGACGCGAGCGCCATCATCATTGCCGGAAGCCCTTTGTCGCAAGTCGCTACTCCGACAACACCCTTCCGGGTCGGGAGAGATCGAATCAGGCGACGGTAGACTGTTGCGGCATCATTTCGATAGGGAAGTGAGTCCATCATCCCATCCGTTCCCTGGGTTCGGCCATCGCAGGGGTCGCTGACAAACCCAGCAAAGGGAACCCCGCCAAGAGAGCTGATTGTCCTGGCAGCTTCTTCCATGAGTAGACCCACTTCGAAATGACCCGTGTGATACCCAAGGGCAATTGGGGTTCCATCAGACTGACGAATTCCGCCCTGGGTGCTTAGAATGAGGTAGTCTCCGCCAGCGACCTTATCAGCATCCCAACCCATTCCGACATTCTGGGTCCAACCGAAGAGGTTGCCACTTGGGTGAGTCGCGAGTTGTTCCGTCGAAAACGGCAGAGTCCCCGAAGGTCCCGGAGCTTTCGTGCGCAGCGTGTAGATCGAGTCATCGCCCGAATCGAGAATAGGGTTCATGGCAGACTAAACAACTTCGACAGTATTTGCTAGGGTTCCTGCTCCATCGATCGAGATCGAAATGTGATCTCCGGCCTGCAGGGTGAAATCCGAATCGGGAACCACTCCCGTTCCCGTCATGAGGTAGGCGCCGTGGCAGAATTCATTGGAGCGAAACAGAAACCCAGCGAGTTCTTGGAATCCACGCTTCAGTTGAGAGACCTCGGTAGCGCCGGAAAATACGGTTTCTCCTCCTCGCTCGATCGCGATTCGTATCGCAGCATCCGGTTCTGGGGTCGGACCGACAACGAGGCAGGGGCCAATAGAGCAAGATCCTGTATACACCTTAGCCTGAGGTAAATAGAGTGGGTTTTCACCCTCGATTGAGCGCGAGCTCATGTCGTTTCCAATCGTATATCCAAAGATGTTTCCCTCACTATTGATCGCGAGAGTGAGTTCTGGCTCAGGGACATCCCAGGTTGAATCCCTCCGAATCGCAACTGCGTCAAGATGACCTCGGGTTCGAGGTGCGGTGGCTTTGAAGAAGAGCTCAGGTCGGTCGGCATCGTAGACCTTATCGTAGAAAACATCGCCTCCAGCCACTTCAGCTTCTTCCATGCGCGCGGTCCGGCTTCGGAAATAGGTGACTCCGGCGGCCCAGACTTCCTGATCTCCGATCGGAGGTTGATACGGGATCTTCGGGTCGAAGGATGTCGATTCAGAGCCAGCTTCATAGGCTCTGGCAACATACTCTTGAGGAGTCGAAGAAGTGAAGAGCTCGTTAAATGAGAATCGGTCAGACAGCTGGCGAAATAATCCGGGAGCCTCTGAGTTTTCGACAAAGATCGAATCCTTCGAGCGAAAGAGTTGGAAAGACATGCCGGAGCATAGCGAAGGAATCTGCAATTCGCCACCGACGAAAAGGGACGGGAAAATGGAGGGGAAGAAATCCTCTCCGAGTGGGAGGGAATGAAGAAATTGGCGAGCCGGGCGGCGGTTGTGGAAAGCCGTGGTCCGGAGTATCGTTGTGCCGTGAGATTTCTTTCGGCCATTCTTGTCTTTTCTCTGCTCTCGTCATTCGGTCATTCAGCTCCGAAACCGGCATCGGTTTCTTCGATTGTTCCTTCAGATCTCCATGAATTTGATTCACTTGGCCCCAAAAAGCAGGAGTTGATTCGCAATGCTCTCCAGCTGACCAGCAGGAATCTCAGATATCTTTTTGGATCCAATGTTCCGGAAAAGGGAGGAATGGATTGTTCCGGTTCGGTCCAATGGGCGCTCAAATCCGCCGGATGGAAGGAAGTGCCCCGATCTTCCTTTGCCTTTTATCAGTGGGTCGAAAAGGAGGATACACTTAAGAAGACTGAGGGAGTGACGACGACCGAAGATCCCGTTTTTTCTGATCTCCAACCTGGAGACTTGTTGTTCTGGCAGGGGACGTATGACACCGGGAAGCGGAACTCTTCCATTTCTCATGTCATGATCTACATCGGCACGTTGGAGAAAGACGGTCGTGGCGTTGTTTTCGGAGCCAGTGATGGCCGGCGATATCGAGGCAAGCGAATCAATGGAGTCAGCGTGTTTGACTGGAAGGTTCCTTCAGCAACTTCGACCTCCAAATTCGTCGGCTATGCGCGAATTCCCGGTATTGGAGATAATGTGAGAGTGGATTTGGAAGATCAAATCGAGGAGCCGCCGAAGAAGGTGATCAAATCGGCACTTGAAAAGATCTTTCGCAAACGCGAGCCTGCCGGGCAATGAGTCGTGCACTTTTTTCCGGTATTATTCTTCTTTCCTGCCTGACTCTGGGGGGCTGTTTTTCAGGAAATCAGCAACTCACTGAAGGCGCCGCGGCAGGCGCTGGAATCGGAGCCTTGCTCGGATTGGGTGCCGCAGAGAGCTCGGCAACGAATAATTCGGAGGAGCCTGAAACAGCAAGCCGTGCGAAACCTCTCCAGTTTTTCGGGCCAGCACAGTAGACTTCCGAGACTAGCTTGCGCAACCGCTGCACCGGGTTGCCTCGGGTGATGTACGAAGGCGGTCAAAGTCGATATCTTCCCCGCAGATCTCGCATCGGCCGTAAGAGCCGGAGTCGAGTTGCTCGAGAGCAAGCTCAAGCCGTCCGATTCGCTCTTCGCGACGACGATCCGCCTCTTTGGCCACTTCCTGCATTTGCATCGCATCGAGGCGGGAAAGTCGACCAATCGAGACGTCAGGTGATATTACTTCTCGTTCCGCTTTTGATTTTTCGGATTCTGTGCGAATCCGGTCCAACTCCTCTGCAATCAACTCTTCGAGGTCGATGAGTTGATCTGCGGTGAGCATGTTAGAAAGAGGAGGGGATTCTCCGGCTAGTTGCCAGAGCTGAATGTGGGTAGGCTCTCGGGAGTCCAGTCACTGGAATCGTATCCACTTTCTTCGGCCAACTCAATAAAACCTTTGATCTCTGCTGCGGTGAACAGAAGACCGTTGGCTTCCTCACTGAGCTTGGCGTTGTTGGCTTCGATGGTGCCTGGAAGCATGCAGCCTTCATTGCCATGACCGAGAACATCCTTCACGACGTTGGCAATATTCTCGGCCTGATTACGACCGTGGGAGAAATCGTTTCCGCTTATCGCATCCGGATGAATCACCTGGAAGAAGAAAGCCGAAGTCGTTTTCTCTCCCGTTCCTTCTGCCTTGGCGGCACGACCGCGCAGAGTAGGCTGAGATCCCCCGATCGCTCCTCCGTAGAGTTCGTTGAGCAGTCCGAGTCCGTAGCCTTTGTGACGACCGAAGGGGAGGAGTGCTTTGATCGCGAAAGGGTCATCAGTGGGGTTGCCGTTTTCATCGACGCCAAAGGGAGCTTCCAGCTTCTCGTTCTCGCGCTTGTATTGCTCCACTTTTCCCATCGCGATTTCGGAAGTGGCCCAGTCAATCACGACCGGATAGCCCACTGCTTCCATGGTCGGGAATCCCCAGCTGTGGGGATTCGTTCCCAGCGTCGGAAATTTTCCACCGAAAGGGACGACCTCGGCCAAGGTCGAGGTGCAGTTGGTGTAGGCGATGTAGCCCCGCTTCGCAGCGTCCATGACGTAGCCTCCGCCCCAGAGGTAGTGAAATGCGTTGTCGACCGATACCGTGCCGGACCCGTATTTGTCGGCGAGTTCGATACAGGTTTCCATCGCGTCACACGCGACGGCTTGACCGAGTTTGCGATTTCCGTTCCAGGCTTGGACCGCTTCGAACCGTGATTCTTGCACTTGGACCTTTGCACCCGGAATGCATCCTCCACCTCCGCTGCCGAAAAGCTCGTCGAGGTGGATCGCCTTCAGTGCATTGTGAGTCCGAATTCCATGCCAGGACGCTTCTGAGCACATCCGGGCAGCCGAAGCGGACTCTTTTTCGTGAAAACCGCGATGCTGATAGGCGGCGACAACGAGTTTTTCATGTTGTTCGCGTGAGACGACAAAGTATTCCGGTTTCGACATGAGATTGCTATGCCGTGAAATCGGGGTGCTGGCCAGCGAAAATTTCACACCATCTGAGTTGATCCCTGGTCGAAGGGGAGCGTTTCGTTGCAGGAACGCGAGCGCCCCTCGTTTCTCAGTTTTGTTTGGGGTGCGCTTTGCCTTCCGAAGCGAAATGCATTCGACCATCGATACTCAAGCCTGAAGTCGTTGCTGTTTTCGATAGCTGCCTGGAGTGATCCCGTATCGCTTGCGGTAAAGCGCTGAAAGATAGTGGGCATGAGTGAACCCAGTCTGCTCCGAAATAACTTCAATCGTGAAATCCGTGCTTCGGAGTAGTCGATTAACTTCGCGAAATCGAATTCTCTGGATTTCTTCCTTGGTTCCTCTGCGCAGCGTCTTCTTCATTCGCCGATCGAGGGTGCTTCGGGATAGATGAAGGCGGTCGCAGATCTCGCCAACGGTGATTCCCCGCAGCGCTTCGGCACGAATCATTCTGACGGCACGGAGGACGATGGAGTCTTCGATCACAAATTCGTCTGACGAGCCACGAACCTCGATTCCCTTGGGAGGAATGAGAACGGGCGCCATTTCGGGTGTGTTCCCGCGCATCCAAGTATCAAGAACTTCGGCGGCCCGAAAGCCAACTGTTTCTCCATCGAATTGAACGCTCGTCAGGGTGGGGGAGGCGAACTCGCAAAGGGTCGTTTCATTTTCGCATCCGACCACGGCCACTTCCTCGGGCACTGCAATCTGGGCGCGACGGCATGCATCGAGAAGGCGGACTCCGAGTTGATCCGTTGCCGCGAAAATCGCGACCGGTTTCTGAAGCCCCTGCAGCCAACCGATCAATTTGGCCTGGTGTGCTTCCCAGTCGGAGGGACTGGACTCTCCCTGCGCGGGAAGTATCTCGCAGCTCGCGTCGTTCCGCTGCAATCGTGTGACGAAATTACTGATTCTTTCTCGAAAGAAGGCCTCATTGTCGAGGGTGTAGGCTGCGAATCGAACATACCCTCGATGAAGGAAATGCTCCGCGACTTGTTCTCCTAAGAGAGCATTGTCCATACCTACAAAGGGAAAATCGGGTGTCAGGTGACTGGAGCGAAGTTCGACCGTCGGAACTCCCGCATTTCGAATCGCCTGGGCCATTGATTCATTGTGAGTTCTGGTAAGAATACCGTCTCCATCCCAGTTCTCGAGCCAGGGTGGGACGGAGGAGTCGAGGGCCCGGAGTTCCAAGAAGGTCGACCAGGCTCCATGGCTCTGCAGGTATCGGCTGACTCCGGCAAGGAGATCCCGGGTGTAGGATCGAGTCGTTTCGACAAGGATGGCAACGCGGGGAATGGATGACGAAGACTTCAAATTGAAGGTGACGAAAAAGCTGAAGTTTTGTGCAGGATAGTCGTAGGGACAGAGAGGTCAATGCGTTTACGATAGGGGCATGTCAGAATATATCGGAAAAGCTCTCATTGTGATTGGTGATGCCACTGAGACCGTGGATACGCTCTACCCCTTCTACCGTCTCCAGGAAGCCCGCATTCAACCTGTCGTCGTCGCGCCGGAAAAGCGTCTCTACCAGATGGTGATGCACGAGGTGAGGCCGGGATGGACAATTACCAAGGAGTGGGAAGGCTATCAGCTCCAGGCCGATCTCGCGTTCTCTGAGGTCAATCCTGAGGAGTATTTGGGTATCCTGTTTTCAGGAGGGCGAGCTCCGGAATACATTCGTGAAGACGAGGACCTCATCCGATTGACGCAATGGTTCTTTGATCAGGAAAAGCCGATCGCAAGTGTTTGTCACGGTGTTGAGATTCCGGCGCGAGCAGACCGAGTCAAAGGTCGGCGGATGGCGACCGTAGCGAAGTGTCAGTTCGATCTCGAAATCTGCGGCGGGATCTATGTGAACGAACCATGCGTGATCGATCGGAACCTCGTTTCTGGGCGCACCTTTCACGACAACGGTCACTACGTCGGTCCTTGGATCAAAATGCTCGAAGCCGCCGCCGGATCCTGATTCGCTATTCCCGACTCTCATGAATCGTAGAAATGCTCTCCGCCTTATCGGTGCCGGCGCTGCTGGTAGTGGAATTTTATCGCAACTCGAGGCAGCCGTGAATCATCCTCGCTATGTTCTCTCTTCGGCTATGTATGGCGACCTTCCTCTCGATCAGGTTCTTGCCGAAGTGGGCAAGGCAGGTTGTGAGTCTGTCGACATCTGGCGAAAGGTCCACGCCACTCATCGCGAGCAGATTGAAGCGATGGGGGACGTTGCGTTTCAGGAGCTCCTCGCAGAGCACAAAGCATCACTTGCCATATCGACCTGTTATCCGCTGGGGCCGTTCAAACAGGATGACGAAATGCGCTGGGTGAAGAAGAATGGCGGAGCAATGACTGTTTGTGGATCGGGCAGCCATGGCGAGAAGGATCCGACAGGGGCGGAAGCCAAGAAGCAGGTGAAGGCCTTTTTTGAAAAGCTGAAGCCTCACTATCAACTCGCGGAAGAACTGGGAGTGACCATGGCGATTGAGAATCACAAAAACTCAATGCTCTCTTCGTCGGACTCGATTCGCTACTTTGCCGAGCTCAATCCTTCATCCCATGTCGGGATTGCTTTCGCCCCGCATCATCTTTACGACGCGGTCGATGAGATTCCAGGGTTGATCAAAGACTGCGGCAAGGAAAACCTCCCTTTCATCTATTTTCAGGAATATCACCCCTCTTCGAAAACGAAGATGGTGAAAGAAGAAGAGCTGAAGCAGATGCCTGGCTTCGGATCGCTCGACTATGTTCCCATTCTCAAGGCGATGAGAGAAATCGAATTTGATGGTCTCGCCGAGATTTTTATGCATCCCGTTCCACGTGGGATTCCAATGCTCCCGACCGCGGCAGAAATTACTGAAGTGATCCTCAAGTCGAGATCCTATATTGGCAAGTGCCTCGAAGCATGAACGCATTCTCTCGAAAGCAAACAGGGTTACCTCGTCGACCTGACCCTGTTGGATCGCTCGCTATCCTCGTCGGTGTGTTTCTCGTTTCTTTCGGGAATCTCTTTGCAGCGCCTCACGTTGCGGGATACGAGCGGTTTCATTCGAGTAAGCCCAGTGTCGAAGGAGGTGCGATTCTCTTTTCAGAACTCGGATGTGCCAATTGCCACGGGGGATCGGAGATCGTCGTGCCACGTAGTGGCCCGAACCTGATCAACTTGAGCAGTCGGGTCGATCGAGAGTGGGTCAGTGAGTTTCTGCGATCTCCCGAAACGGGAAGGAAAGGATCGACAATGCCGGCTATGACGCACGGGCTTTCCGGAGAAGAGATCGAAGCCGTGATTGCCTATCTGGGATCGTTGGGAAAGGGGCTGAGCTTTCGGAAAGAACGGCACGCGAATGCCGAACGGGGCAGTGCCCTGTATCACGAAAAAGGATGTATCGCCTGTCACGAGCCCACTCCAGACTATCGCGGACCTCACTCTCGGGGCGATGCCTTCGACTCTGCCATTGCGGTGGCTCATCCTGATTTGAAGAAGAAGACGAGTCTCTTAGCTCTGCATCACTTTCTGATGCAGCCGTCTATGTTTCGCTCGGACGGGAGAATGCCTCATCTCTCCCTTGATAAGCAGGAGGCAATGGATATCGCGGCCCATCTGGTCGACTTTCAGCCGAGTGATCCAAGAGAAGCTGGACCTCTCGCTCCCTGGCCAAAGGTGAAGCCGGATGAGATCGCTCGAGGTGAGGAATTGGTTCGAGCGCAGAATTGTGCGGCCTGTCATGACCTCCCCAATCTGAAAGAAACTCTTCGTGTCGAAATTTCGCAACCTGCTCAAGAGGCGAGTTGCCTCAGTGGCAGGAAACAGCCCGGACTCCCCTATTATGATCTGACCAGTGGTCAGCGAGACTCCTTGCTGCTGTTTCTATCGCAGGGAGAAAAGGCGAACCATTCTGATCTCACCTTCGCGGCGATGAATTGTTTTGCCTGCCACGAGAGAGACGGAGTGGGTGGCGCGACGGCGGCAACGAATCCTTATTTCATCGGCGAAGAATCTCTGGGAGATTCGGGTCGGATTCCGCCTCCGCTGACCGGTATCGGGCATAAGTTGTTGCCCGAATGGATGGAGCGCGTGTTTCGCGGTGATGAAGGCAGCCGAGTGAGATCTTATCTGAAAACCGAGATGCCTAATTACGAGAAGCATGCGACGGCACTGACAAATTGGCTTCAGGAAATAGATGCGAAAACGGCTGTCGCGAAACCTCCGGTCGAAGACCTCGAAGCGGGCCAGAAATTGCTTGGGGTTCACGGGGGCGTGAATTGCATTACCTGTCATGATTGGGGCGAGCAGAAGTCGCTGGGAATTCCGGCTCTCGATATTTCCAACCTCGATGAGAGGCTGCGACCGGATTGGTTTTCCGAGTATCTTTTGAACCCATCCAGCTATCGGCCGGGAACATTGATGCCCCCACTCTGGCGAGGCGGCCAATCAAGCGTTCCAGATATCCTCGAGGGTGATGCTCGCCGTCAGATCGCTGCGATCTGGAGTTTCATTAGCGAGGGGGAAGGAGTTCCGGAGGGGGCTCCTGATCGAAGCAGCGGACAATTTGAACTGGTGCCGAAAGATCAACCCATTATTCAGCGAACCTTTTTTCACAAGACCGGGTCGAAAGCGATTCTGGTTGGGTTTCCTGGTGAGGTTCATATCGCCTACAACGCGGAAGCAGGAGGACCTGCTTTGGTGTGGCGAGGTAGATTCTTCGATGCCTACGATACCTGGTTTACAAGAGCGGCGCCTTTTGGCGATCCGCTTAGCGAAGAAATTCACGAGTTTGGAGGAGAGGGTCCGAGCTACCAGTTTCGGGGATACGAACTCGATGCAAAGGGCAATCCTACTTTTCTTATTGCAGATGCTGATCGACAACTGAAGGAGTCGTTTTCTGTTGAAGGTGGGAAGCTCATCCGGACGATTCGATGGACCAAGGGAGAGACTCCCGCGTTGGGTCATCCTGCTGGAGTAGAGAGAAAGGTATCGAAGACCGAAATGGCAATCACGGTGACTTATTTCTGGAAAGGAGAACGATGAAAAACCTTTTGCTGGGAATCGGATGGTTGGGGATCGTAGCTGTCGTCTCAGCGGATGAAAACCCGTCGTATAGCGTGAGTGAACTTTTGACCGCGAGTTCTCCGAGTGACTCTCGATCGAAGGAGTGGAAGCCTGGGGATGGCATTCCTCTTGAGGTTAGTGGAATGGCCTGGATGGGAGACACCCTTGCCGTTTCGATCCGCAAAGGAGAGGTCTGGATGATTGAGAACGCGTTGTCTTCGGATGGAGAAAATCTATCGTATCGGCTCTTCGCTTCTGGCTTGCATGAGCCGCTCGGACTCCTCGTCGATGGCGATGATCTCCTCGTCTCACAGCGTGCTGAACTTACCCGGCTGAAGGATCGGGATGGCGACGGAGTCGCGGATGCCTACCTGACCGAATGCGATGGATGGAATGTTTCCGGAAACTACCACGCCTACGCTTACGGGCCGGAACGCGATGGAAACGGCGACCTTTGGGTCACTCTCAACCTGGGAATGGGCGATCGTGCGGACAACGAGATCGGCTGGCGTGGGTGGGGTGGAACTGTTGGTAAGAACGGGAAGTTCCAACCGCAAGCGGCCGGAATGAGATCTCCAAGCGGTCTCGGAGCGAATCTTGAAGGCGACATGTTCTTCACGGATCAGCAGGGGACGTGGATTCCGGCGAGCCCCGTCTATCATCTTCGGCCTCGTGCGTTTTTTGGAAATCAGGAATCACTGAAAAACTTCGAGAGTCCGTCGGCACCGTTTCAGCTCGAGTCGATCCCATCTCCGAATCAGCCGTATCCCGACGCTTTAAAAAGCGTCGCCGAATTTGTTCCTCCAGCTGTCTGGTTGCCCTATAACAAAATGGGCCGATCGACGACTGACATTGAGGTGATTGATAGTGGAGGCCAGTTCGGGCCGTTCGAAGGCCAACTCCTGATCGGAGAATTTACCAACTCGGCGATCAGCCGTGTTTTTCTGGAGAAAGTTGGTGGAGAATACCAAGGCGCTTGTTTCCCGTTTCTCGAAGGATTTCCCGCCGCGGTGGTCCGTCTCTCTTTCGCACCTGATGGATCCTTGTTTGTTGGAATGACCAATCGAGGGTGGTCTTCTTTGGGCAATCGATCCTATGGACTTTCGAGAGTGCAGTTCACCGGAGAGACTCCCTTCGCTATCCGAGAGATGCGGGCCGTTCCAGAAGGATTCGAATTGGAATTCACGGAACCGCTCGATCCAAAATCCATCGTTCCGGCCTCGTTTGAGATTAGCAATTTTACCTACGAATACTCGCCTTCGTATGGGGGCGATGAGATCGATACTAAGAAGAACCCGATTCGAGAAACCCGACTTTCCGATGACAGGAACGTCGTCACCCTGGTCGTCGACGGTTTGCGTCCTCTCCATGTTCACGAATTGCATCTCGAAGGAGTGCAATCGACAACAGGGCAATCCCTGCAATCACCTCGCGCCTACTATACGCTCAACCGAATTCCAAAATGATACGCCGGTGTTTCGTCTTTTTCATTCTCCTGAATTCTCTCGAGGCACAGGATCGCGAGTGGCCTGATCCAGTTGCCAACCATGTAGTTCCGTATCAAAGTCTGGGGATCACTCATGGCCCTGTTCTTGGCCAGATCAGGGAGAACGGGGTCCGAGTCTGGATTCGAACCGAGGTCCCTCAAGCATTTTCCGTCGCAGTGACCGAACAGTTGCCCTTTGGTGAAGCCATCGAAACCAAGGGCGAAACCCTGAGAGATCAGGATGGGACGGGATGGGTCACTATCACTGATTTGAAACCCAATACACGCTACTACTATGCGGTCAAGCTGGCGGGAGAAATTGTAGATACTCGTGCTGAAATTGATGACCCCTGGCCTTCGTTTCGGACGCTGCCCGACCGTGAGAGTTACCGTGATGAATTTAATCCGGAGGGGATGTTTAACTTCTCATTTTCCATCGGGGCATGTCAGCGTCAGCGTTCTCCATCGGACACCTACGGGATTTACGCAAATCCTCCTGCATTCGACCGGCTTTGGGAAAAGCACCGGAAGGATCTGCTATTTCACATCATCAACGGGGACTATACATACGAAGAAACGCTCGATGGCACTCCTCGAGGAATTGAGAGCAACTATCGGCTCTACCTCAATCGAGGGCGCTCTCTCAATCGCTTTCTACGACACGTTCCGATGTTCACGATGTTCAATGATCACGAAGTGACCGACAACATCGACGGGGCGGGAGAAGTGGGGCTCGGAAACGGTGGCCATCTCGTTCGGGATCCCGCCGTGGCCGTGTGGCAATACTACGCGAACTGGGCGAATGACGAGGCTCCGCAGCGAGGTAGTTTGCGCTTTGGTCAGGCGGATTTGAAGGAGGAGGGCAATGTTCTTCTGGATGAGAACGCCGATTTTTCGTCATTGGATCTCGATCAAGTCAGCACTCTTCATGTTGGTCCTTATCTTAAAGGAGGCGATAAGGAGAAAGAGCACCCGAAATTACGAGGGGGAAAGAATGTCGGGGTCTATTCGATCGAGGCAATTCTCGACGAGCATCGATTACGGATTCATCCGGAGTTGAAGGATTCGAATCAAGCACCCTACAGTATCGGAACTCATCATTTCTTTGATCGAGTGGTCGGTAATTCTCACTTCTTTTTCCTCGATACTCGCAGTGAGCGAACTCGATTCAAAGGACCTCAGAATGCAGCCAAGCCTGGGGAGTCCGTTCTTGGGGCTGTGCAGAAAGAGTGGTTTCTCCGTTCTGTTCGCGAATCGAAAGCAGATTTTATTTTTGTTGTGTCAGGCGATCCCTGGGTGATCTACCATTCCGCCTATCACATGCGGGGAGAGAGCACCGAAACAAAGGGGGACGGATTTGCGGGCTATGTCGAAGAGCGGGAAGAGTTGATTGAGGTTCTCGACGAATTGGAAAAACCGATCCTGATTCTCACTGGAGACGTTCATCATCCGTTTTCGGTTCAGATCACCGACAATGTCTGGGAGTTTCTTTGTTCGCCGGTTAACTCAGCGAACCATCCTATCGGAACTGCTGGACTTCCTCCTCTTGGAGGGTGGTTCGACAGTCAGGGGCGAAAAGTGAAGATCAAGTGGTGTGGCGGATATCCCGACAATGTTCACTACCTCCGGCAGCGACACACGAATTACACGGTAATACAGGTGAACAATGTCGTGCGGGCGGGGTTGAATAAGGGGGAGGGTCTCCAGTATCTTGCCTACGATGAGCCCCAGGTGGTCGTGCGTTTTCACGACGGATACACCGGTGACCTTCTCTACGCCGAATCCATTTCGACTTTGGATGCGAAACCCGAAGGAGAAGCGGCACTCAAGGAAAATCGGTTCGGGCATTGGTTCAAGGCTCCCGAAGATGCGAAAAAGAAAATCGACAAGTCTTCGAATCCGCGTTGAGTCCAGTAATGCCTAACCCTTGCATTCTGGTCATTCTTAACCCGGTTTCCGGGCAGGGTAACTACGACCAAATCAAATCAAAGATCGAGAGGTGGCTGATTAAGTCCGCGGTCGAATTTACGCTTCGCGAAACTGAAGGGGAAGGCGATGCAATAGGTTTGCGATGCCGAGAACTGCGATCTTGTCATTGTCGGGGGGCGATGGCACAGTGATGGCGGCGATGACCGGGATGATCGAGAATTCCAATCCTATCCCTCTCGCCCAGATTACGATGGGCACTGCCAGTCTCCTGGCGCGTGCTCTCGGAATTCCCACTACGACTAATAGAGGACACACCCATGCTCTTGAAACTGGGATTTCTACCTCCATGGATGTTGGCTTTCTCGTCGAGCAACAGCAGAATTTTTCGCTCGTGGCAGGGGCTGGTTGGGAAGCTCGACTGATCAAAGGTGCGGATCGAAAAATGAAGAATCGTCTCGGGTTTTTCGACTATGGATGCACGGGAGTGAAGAATCTGGTTGGCCTGCGGGATTCGAAAATCACTCTGACGGTAGACCGAGAGGTTCACCAATTGAAAGGCGACACTGTTGATGTCATTAACGTCGGGGAGATCTATCGGACCGGGATTTCACTGGGCGACAACCTCAGTCCTCATGATGGAAAGCTGAATGTAGCGATCACGACTGCTCGTGCGCTTTTTGGGCTGTTTAAGCTTGTCTTTCATTTGATCTCCAAGAGATTCGATGACTCGCGAAGTCTCCACTACTTTGCTGCTTCCAAGATCGAAGTGAGCGCGAGTCCTGCGCTTCCTCTTCAGGCCAATGGGGAAGCGGTTGGATCGACTCCGCTCGAAATTGAGATCGTTCCTGATGGAGTTTTTCTGGTTGTGCCACCGGACTATGCTGAGGCAGAAAAGCTGAAATACAAAACTTTATGGCCACCCTCCGAAGAATGAAAAAGTCACTCCCATTCTATCTTGTTTTCATTTCGCTTGTTTGTTTCTTTGAGGAAGGGGGGGCAGAGGACCGAAAGCAGCCTAATATTGTATTCATTATCGCCGATGACCAGTCTTGGACTGACTTTGGATTTATGGGGAATGAACGTGTTTACACGCCCAACCTGGATGCTCTGGCTGAAAAATCACTTCGGTTTCCGAATGGCTACGTTCCAACAAGCGTTTGCCGTCCATCACTTGTGACACTTCTGACTGGACTCTACCCGCATCAACATCAGGTTTACTTTAATCACGGGCCTCCTGGAAATTCGGGCTACAACCGAATGAATTCCCGCAAGGTTTACGAAGAGACCCGTGCTGCCGAGTTTGAGCTCATCCGAGAAGTCGAAACGCTCCCGCGAATCCTTAGTGAGAAGTTAGGCTACCGTTGTCTTCAGACCGGGAAGTTCTGGGAGGGGCACTATGAGAACGGAGGCTTCACGGACGGTATGACCACTTTCTCCCCACCGCCTCCGGAACAGACCTATGGTGGGGTGCGAAAGCTCGCCAACGGGGAGCGAGTTGCCCACGGTAATGGTGACCTGGGTCTTGCTATCGGGAGAGAAACGATGGCGCCGATTCGCGAGTTTTTGATCGAATGTAAGGAGAAAGAGACTCCGTGGATGGTTTGGTATGCGCCGTATCTGCCTCACCAGCCGCACGACTCCCCGGAGCGATTCTATGACCTTGTCGAAAGCACTCCGGGAGTGAAGCCTCACGAAATTCCCTATTTTGCTTCCATCGCCCAGTTCGATGACACTGTGGGCCAAGTTCTAAAAATGGTCGATGAGTTGTCGAACACAGGGAATACGATCTTTGTGTTTGTTTCGGACAACGGGTGGAGCCCCAGCGAAAAACCCGAAAAAAGTCGGCCGAATGAATACGCCCACACCAAGAAGAGTAAGCGGGCTCCCTTCGATGAAGGTGTCAGAAGCCCGATACTTCTTCGTTGGGATGCTCATCTCAAGCCCGGGAACCGTTCAGATCTTGTTAGCAGTATAGATCTGGTTCCGACCCTCCTCGCGATGACGGGGGCGGAAGCGGCTCAAGAATTGCCAGGGGAGGATCTCCGGAAAAAGGCTGAAGCAGAGCGTGCCGTTTTCGGCGAAATTTATCCGGGTGATGCCGAACGGTTGCGATCTCCGGAGCAGAATTTGGCCTACCGATGGGTGAGGAAGGGCAGCTACAAGCTGATCGTTCCCCAATACGAAACGCCGTGGGGCAACTACCTCAAAGGACCTGCGTTGTATCACATTCCCTCTGATCCTGGTGAAACAATTAATCTTCTTGGAGATCGAGATCTCGTCGAGACGATTCAGGAACTGAAATCAAAGCTCGATAGCTGGTGGGACCCTGCCGATGCAGGGGCTGAAATTGCGAGAAATATGATTTCGGTATCTCACTCGGCAGCGGCAGCGGGTTTATTCTTCGCGATTGGAGCAGAAGGTGATCTGGGAGTCGTTCTGCAGGCGATTGCGAAGGGCTCACTTATCGATGATCCAGAGAGTCCCTTCGATGGAGTCTTCTTCGGGACGCCACAATATGATGCAAAGGATCTTGAACTGGCGAAACCATTTCTCGAGATGAGGGATGGATTGCTGGAGTATCGGAGCCGCTAACTCGACTCCGAAATCTCCGCATAGAGCAGATCGACGAGGTCGAGTGACTTTCGGTTGGGGAGGACACCGGTCTCCATCTGGTTCATGACGTAGCCAAACGAAACGCCATGTTCTGGATCAGCAAAGGCATGACTTCCGCCCGCTCCTGGCTGACCAAAGGCCCGATCGGAGGGGCCAAAGAGAGAACGGACTTTATTACCTGCCTCATCGAGAGGATCCTTCATGAAACCACTGGCGAAGGCCGTCGGGATTCGAAATGTTTCGTCGATTCCAGACGTCTTCAACGTTCCCACTTTCTGGCAAATGAGGCGGGGGAGAACTTGAGCGCCATCGAGTTCTCCTCCCCGGAGAAGGACTTGATAGAATTTTGCAATCCCAGAGGCACTTCCGACTCCTCCGAGAGCCGGGAGTCCGGCCTGGAGATATTCTGCTTTGTTGATATCACTGAGCGCTCGCATTCCTGCCGGAGAAGAAAACGCATGTGAGGCTATAGAGTTAGGGTCGGTAATGGCTTGAAAGAACGGCAGCTCCTCAGGATTCGGCCTCTGAATTTTTGGCGGAACGATCGAGGCGATTCTTTCCATGTCTTCGGCGCTCAATTGGCCAATACGAAAATCGATGCGGTGGGGATCGGCGATCTGGTTTCGCCAATAGGTGCCCAGGGAAACTCCACCCGCAACGCGACGAACAATTTCTTCGAGCAGAAATCCATAGGTTCGAGGATGATATCCGTGGGAACGCCGCGGCTCCCAATAGGGTTTTTGGGTTTCCAACGCTGCTACGACTTCGGTGTGTTGGAGGATATGAGGGCGTTTGTCAGGGTCTAGTGCAGGTAGTCCAGTGCGATGCGCAAGGATGTCGGAGAAAGTGAGGCGACCTTCCTGCGCGGCACGAAGTTCTGGCCACACTTCGGTCACCGGTGCTTCGGCGGAGACTCCTGCTTCATGCAGGGCAAGAAGGGTTGTCACAGCGGCGGGGCCTTTCGTGACTGACCAGACCGGAACGAGTGTGTCCGATGTCCAAGGAATCGATTTCTCCTTATCTCTCCAGCCATGGTGGAGTGATACGGTTTCTTCCCCATCCTGCCAGATCGAAACAGAGGCGCCGAGCTCGCCCGCTACTTCAAAGTTTTCGAGGAAGCGAGTTTCCAGTCGTTGCTTCATGAGGAAGTCTGATCGAGGATCCAATCCCGGAGTTCAGTGAGGTCGGGATCTTCGAGTGCCTTTGCCCGATTGGTATTATCCAACGAGATTGATTCGTTGAGCCAGGTCTGAGCGGCTTGTTTTCGGCCCAAGGCGACTTCGTAGCACGCAAGGTTGTAGAAGTAGACTGGTTCCTCTTGGAGAACGTCGGGACCTGATTGTAGATGGTCAATGGCAGCCTGGGTATCACCTCGGGCGTGAAGGCAGTAGGCCCCCTGGACAAATCCGGCGGGGTGACCCGGAAAGAGATCGCAGAGGTTTTCGGAGAGTGACAGGGCGTCCTCGTACTGCCCTCGATCAAGCATCACAATGATCCGAAGCTCCTGGGCTTCCGGGCTGCCGCTGATGCTTGGATCGAGATTCCCGATTTCTCGCCATGCTTCGTCGAGCATCTCGAGGTCGATATAGCCGCGGATGCGCTCGAGCCAGTTGTTGTCTTCCATACTTGGCCGGAAATGAGGGGGGTTCTCTCCGTCTTGTCAATGCTCAACCCGCGACTCTTTCCAGTCTCGGAGAGACTGGCGGAGTTCTGATTCGAACTGAGGAGCTTGAGGCTCCGGGGTATAACAGACCTCGTAGTAGTAGCCTACCGTATCTGAAAAACAGGCGGGAACGTCAGGATATTGCGCAAGCCACTCGCGCCATGTCATACCCCGATCCTTCTTCATTCCGAGTTCCTTGCCGCAGTCTTCCAGAACCCGCAGAAGGTCTCCGAGGACACGTGACGGCGAGTGCTCTCGAGCCTCCTTCTCGGCAAAGGCTGAATCAGCTCTGTTGCGCCGGTTCCATCCGACAATGAGCGCTGTCAAAACGAGGAAGCCAATGGTTACGCTGATGAAGTGATCCGAAATAAACGCAATGAGTAGGGCGAGGTTATTCTGGTAGCTTCGCCTGCCGCGGGCAGTCGCGGGAGCTCCTTCAGAGAGATCCGTGTAGCCTGTCGTTTCAAAGTTGGCCAGGGAAGTCGCTCCGGGAGTTCGTGGAGCGGCGTTGGGATCTTGAGGAGTAACATCAAACACGACCCATTCATTCTCAGGAGTCAGGATTTCTGCCCACGCGTGGTAATCGCGATCGCGAAATGCAACCATCTGCCGTTCGCGATCTACGAGTCCTCCAGCGTATCCATAGGCGATACGGGAGGGGATACCGGACGCACGAAGAAGGAGGACAGCCGAAGCGGCATACAATTCACAGTGCCCCTGCTGCTCTCCGAAAAGAAGATTGCTGAGAGGGCTCTCGTTCTTGGGTGTCTCGTAGCTGAGGGTGTATTCCGTATTCCTCTCAAAATAGTTTCGGATTTGTTTTCGAGCATCTGAAGGAGAAAAGTCGCGACAGAGTTCCTGGACTTTGCCGGCAAGAGGAGAAGGAGGGAGGTTCAGATAGAGCGTAGGAATCGAGAACTCTGAATTATGGTTTTGGTTGAGATCCGAATTGCTAAGTCGAGAAATTTCTGCAGAGGCCTCGTATCGGATCCCGGCGACTTCTTCTGGAGGGGTTAGCTGATACCAGTCATCGGCATACTGATAAAGCGACTCGACGGCGACAGTCTGGCTTCGGGGCAACAGGGGAATTGCCGAAGCCGCTTCTCGCCCGCAGAAAACGGTGTAGTTGGAGGATTCGGAAGCGTTAAGAGAAATCGTGACGTTGTGATCTTCGTTCTCATCATCAGTATCGTAGAGCCAACGACCGGAACGAATCGGAGCGATCAACTCATCGCTCTCGAAGATCGCGACGGTCGACGTGCGAAGATAGAGTGGTGATTCTCGCCAACTGCGGAACAGAGCCGGTGACTCTGTTTGAATGACAATGTGCATCCGATTATCGAAGCGAATGTCAGTCCGGCGAGGCAGCCGTCGCGCGCCGGCGATGTCTGAGTCATTCTCGCCGATCGGGGGCGGTCGGGTGGAAGATGCGCTTTCGGTGAGCTGAGACTCCTTTTCTCTGAAGACCTTCGAAATAGCGAAGGTCGACCGATCTACTGTCCATCCTAACCCTGCAATAATTCCACAGAGAGAGACCACTGCAAGACCCACGCCAACCGCCGATCGAGAAGGGCGCAGAAGTGCTAGAAGAACGAGTGTCAGCGGGAGCGCAGTGAGAGGAAAGACCTGCCACTCGTCGAAGTCATACAGCTCCGTCGCCCATGCGGCGGCGTAGACGATGACAAATCCGGTGATCGCGAGGAAGGCAGCATTTCGAATCGATTCCTCCTCGGTCTTCTCGTCAGAAAAGGTGGACCATGAGGTCGCGAACCAGAGAACGGCCATTCCGAGATGAAAAGCGAAAGGTAGATCGGCGCGAAAGGCGAACGCGAGCCCCGTTCGGAAAAGCCACATTTGAGCGATCATTGCAAGAACGGCGAGGAAAGCAAAAGCGATCGGTAAGATGATTCCTTCCGAGGACGGTCTTCTCATCCGCCGGGCAAGAAAGGCGCTCAGAGCAAAAGCGAAGCTGAATACCATGGGAACGGGAGAACCCGACAGCATCCAGGCGACGAACCCGAGCAGGAAGAGACTGAGAAGAAGTGAAAATCGACCGATCATGAGGCTCGTCGGCTGCGATGGGGAAGAGTGGGGTGACTTGAGATCGAGAGCGATGACGAATCGACGAGGTGAACCCCGGGACGTTCTCGCAGAGCGGACGTCCAGTGTTCTTGAGGCGTATCGCTGAGAACAAACACATCATCGCACTCATCAAACATCGTGCAGGCGTTCGCGAGTTTTGATAGATCGCGAATTGGGATGCGACGGAGTTTTGAGAGTTCAGACAGGGCTGTATCGAAGTCTTCTCGACGTTTCAGAATTTTGGTTTCTCCTCCCGCTTGCATCGTGAGGAGTTCGATCCCTTCAGATCTCAGTCGGTAGAAGAGTCCGGAAAGAATGCGGAGAACTTGCTCAAATGCTTCCGGGATGAAGAGGACTCCCTCCGGTGAAAAGGAGTGAAGAAGAATTCCGTAGCGTCTTGGCAGGGGACGTGGGGGATCGGGCTCGCGGACGAGGAGCCCGTCGTTCCTCAGGCTTGATGGCCAGTGGATACTTCGAATCGGATCACCGTGTTGGAATTCTCGGAGGAGGCGAAACTCTGCGATCGGGTCTGGTTGTCCTGTGATGTGATGAACGGGGGCAAAGCTTCCATCGAGATGGCGAAGGAGGCGAGAAGGAAGGAATGGGTCAGGGATCACCGTGAGAAGATGGGAGCGGGACGTCGAATCTTCGAATGCTGATTCAAATGAACCTGACAGGCGTGCTGAAAACCATCCTAACGGCCAGGTTGAGGAGATAGTCCAGTGAGGGAATTGAAATTGTCCTCTCATTCCACATCGGGCCGGGTAACGAAGGATGAGCGAGTTTTCGTGCGAAGGAATGAAGAGGTGACGAATCGAATCTGCTGCGACGGGATCTTGGAAGGTGATTCGAGTCTCCCTTCGTTTCGCCTTCGTTGTGTCGATTCGGGTTTCTACGGCAAAACTCTTCCCAGTCCACGCTTGCCCAGGAAGCTCGCGAGCGAATCGAAGTCCCTCTACGGATTCCGCACTGGCCCGGCGACACGAAAACCAGAGAATGATACCGAGGAGGCCGCTGAGAAGCAGTGCCGGCGAGAGGAAGAAAGCACCAGCGAGGAGCAGAACAATACTGACAAAGAGAACGAGGAAACCGAGTGGAGTCGAAGTGATCTTTGGTCCCGATTTTTCCATCCCGGAGGTCACTATTCCACGGAAACTGAGTCTCGCAAATCGGCGAGGTGCAGGCGAACGGCTGCTGCCCTGCGATTCGACTCCTCTTGGCCGTAGTCTTCTTCCCCTCGGTGGATTCGATGAAAGAGGGTAGGAAGAAATGCGCGCTTTACGTCATCGGGATACACCGCTGGATGTTCTTCAATCAGAGCGAAAGCTTGCGCGAGTCGCATCAGGGCGATCGCACCGCGATTGCTGATCGCTGTATTTACCTCGGGGTGTGCGCGAACTGCATCGCAAAGTCGAATTACGTATTTCGCGATATCGCGTGAGACGGGTAGGTCGCGGACTTTCGTCTGCCACTCTTCGACTTGCTGGAGATTGATCTGGGGGAGGGTATTTCCTAATTCGTCGTCCTTACCTTCCGATTGGGAGGGATCAGCGGAGTGTTGCAGCAGGATGCTCGCTCTAGTTTCGCGATCGGGAAGATTCATCTCGATCGAGACCAGAAAGCGATCGAGCTGCGGAGCGGGCAGAGGAAAGGTGCCCGCACTATGTCGATTGTTGCGAGTCGCAATGACCGTAAAAACAGGAGGGAGTTCACGGGTTTCCCCATCGGTCGTGACCTGTGCTTCATTCATACACTCGAGCAGCGCGCTCTGAATGCGTGGACTCGCTCGATTGATTTCATCGGCAAGAAGGAGATTGGCAAAAACGGGGCCCTTTACGAATTCAAATTCGCCGGTGTCCTGACGATAAATGGAATAGCCGACGAGATCAGCGGGGAGAAGATCGGGCGTGAACTGCACCCGTCTGAACGATCCGTGAATCGCGTTCGCAAGAGATTTTGCGAGCGTCGTTTTCCCGACCCCGGGAGGGCCTTCGATGAGAACGTGCCCGCCCGCCAGTAGGGCTGCGATCAATTCTTCGACCGCGGTTTCCGCACCGAGGACGGTTCGATTGAGATAATCTCGAAGCTCTTGCAGGGGCGCGTCCAAAGTGGTCTTCCGGGTTGAGGGTAATTACATTTTCTCGGTAGTCCGAATTCCGAGCAATCCGAGCCCGGTTCGAAGAATACGACCAGTGAGCTCGCAGAGTGCGAGTCGAGTTTCACGGACTGCGCCCTCTTCCTTGAGGACAGGGCAAGCTTCCCAGAACTTGTGATAGGCAACCGCAAGCTCGTAGAGATAGGCAGCTAGAGTGTTGGGCCGGAAATCCGACAATACCGCCGGAACAGTTTCGGCAAACTGCGCGAGCTTCAGCGTGAGATCTTTCTCTGCATCGGCCGTCAGCTCTATGGTTCCTCCGGGTTCGAAGTCGCTTCCCAGCTTTCTGAAGATGGCTCGGGTCCGAACGTAGGCATTGAGGAGATACGGAGCGGTATTGCCTTTGAGGGCCAGCATCGTGTCCCAGTCGAAAATGTAGTCCGTCATCCGATACTGACTCAGCTCTGCATACTTGACCGATCCAATGCCAATTATTTCGGCGATCTCGCTCTTCTCATCGTCGGAAAACTCAGGATTCTTCTCCTCTACAATCTCGCGAGCGCGATCGACGGCCTCGGAAAGGACGTCGGCGAGCTGGACTGTATCTCCGGAACGAGTTCGCAGCATCTTACGATCTTTTCCGAGAATGGACCCAAAGGGAATGAACTCGAGATCAACTTTCTGCCCACGCGTTTTCGAAATCCGAAAGATCTGGTCGAAGTGGAGTTGTTGCGGCGCTCCCACGATATACCAGATCGCATCGGCCTGGAGCGAATCGACACGATAGTCAATTGTCGCGAGATCGGTCGTCGCGTAGAGAAACCCACCGTCGGATTTCCGGATCAACGCAGGCTTGTCGGCAAACTGCGGTTCGTCGGGAAAAAAAATACAGATGGCACCATCAGATTCTTCAGCAATGCCTGATGCGATCAGCTCGTCGACGAGAGGCGCGAGCTGGTCGTTGTAAAAGCTTTCTCCGAGCCAGTGGTCAAAATGCACGTCGAGTCGATCGTAGATTTTCTGCAGTCCGGTTTTTGAAAGCTGTATGCAGCGTTCCCAGATCGCGAGATTGTCTTTGTCGCCACTCTGGAGCTTCACCAGTTCGCTTTTGCATTCTTCGCGAAGAGCTTCGTCGTCCTTGGTCTTGGCGTTGACCTCCCGATAGACCCGCAGCAACTCGGGAATGGGATCAGCTTCAAGGGCCTCCTCATCAAGAAGGTTCTTCCAACCCCAGAGAATCATTCCAAACTGGGTTCCCCAGTCCCCGATGTGATTGTCGGAAAGAACGTTGTGTCCGAGGAATTTCGCAAGTCGTGTAAGGCTGTCTCCGAGAATGGTGCTCCGGATGTGTCCGACATGCATCGGCTTCGCAACATTGGGGGCCGAGAAGTCGGCGACGATCGTCTGGGGTTTTGAAGCTTTTTGAACACCGAGGCGTTCTACATCGGTGATCAGATCCTGAAGCCTTTCCCCGAGAAACGAAGTCTTGAGCCTGAAGTTGATAAAACCAGGGCCCGCAATCTCAGGAGTTTCGGAAAGATCGCCTCCGTCGAAATTCTCGATGATCATCCCGGCGAGTTCGCGAGGATTTTTCTTCAGCTGCTTTGCCAGCACCATGGCGGCATTGCTTTGATAATCTCCGAACTGACGATTCTGCGCCTGTTCAATCTGTGCGACGAATCCCTCCGGGAAGTCTCTGGCGAAGTCGTTGGCATCCGCGGTTGCGGCAAGAGCGTCGTTGAGACGAGTCGATAAAAGTTCGGCAATGGTTTTAGACATTGTTCTGAGAAATAAAGTCAGTCAGGCCGCGTCGGGTCGCTGAAAGAGGATATCAATGATTTCGCTTTCATCCTTGGCTGCGCCAAGGCGATTGCGAGTGTCGGCACTGTTGAGAATCTTGGCGACGGCGGCAAGAGTCTTGAGATGCAGGGTGTGTTGTGACTGCGGCACGAGAAAGAGCACAATAAAATGCACTGGGGCCCGGTCCACCGCGCAGAAATCGACGCCAGGAGTCGAGCGGCCAAAGACCGTAACCACATCTTCGAGGTCAGGGAGAAATGAATGGGGAATCGCGATTCCACCGCCGATTCCTGTGCTTCGCTGTTCTTCCCGGGCCTTCAGTGCTTCCATGGCTGGCTTGCGCTGCGCTTCAGTAAGGGAGCCTTCCTCGACGAGATGATCGATCAATTCGACGATCGCAGACCAATGCTCGTCAGCAGTCATTTCGGCAATGACCTGAGAGGGTGTAAGTATGTCAGCCAAAGTCATTACGAAGAAAAGGAGGTCGCGCAGCTGCGGGACGGCGAGCATACGCGGAGCGAGTGGAGGATCAAGGCAGATTTTCCTCCTTGAGGCTTTACAATCGAGTGTTCAAGGTTCCATTGAAACCAACCTCTGACCCGCTTTTTTATGAGTCCACGTGTTCTTTTCATTTGTACCGGAAACGTTTGTCGCAGTCCCATGGCGGAAGGATTCCTGCGTCATATGGCTGAAGAGGGAGATGTTGAACTTGATGTGGCTTCCGCAGGTCTCGGTGCGATGGAGAATATGCCACCGAGTCGGAACTCAATTATCGCGATGCGTGAAGAAGGAATCGACATCTCCAATCAGCTCAGTCAGATGCTAACTCCTGATATGGTGGAGCAGTTTACCCACATCTTCGGAATGGGAGAAGGGCACGTTGAAACGATCCGCTCCTATTTTCCGGAGGCTCTGGAGAAGACCTTTGTTCTGCGGGAGTTTATTGTCGGGAAGGGAGCGGAACTCAGTGTGCCCGATCCGATCGGGGGGGATTTGGAGGAATACCAGATCACGCGAAATCTCATAAAAGAGGCGATGCCCTCGATCTTGCGTTTTGTTCAGACGGGTGATCCGGGTGATGGTATTCCCGGAGTCTAGTCGCAAGCAACGATGAGTATATTTTGACAATCGGGAACTCCCGATCTAGGAAACGGAGCGTAGTATCTCGTAGACATGCGGGAACTCCTCCCCTTCAAATGACATGGATAAACCTACCCTAATCATCGGAACTGACCACGGCGGATTTGAACTCAAGGAAGCTGTCGTCCGCCATCTCAAGTCGAACGGCTACGATGTTGAGGATATTGGCTGCTTTTCGAAGGAGTCCGTCGATTATCCCGATTACGCGAGCAAAGTCTCCGCCGCGATCGTCACAGGTTCGAAAGATCTGGGCATTCTCTGTTGCACGACTGGAATCGGAATGGCAATCGCTGCGAATCGATTTCCTGGAGTCCAGGCCGCAGTGGTGACCGATCCTGATCTCGCCGGTAAGACCCGGGTGCACAACGATACCAATGTTCTTTGTCTGGCCGGTGAATATTCTTCTGCCGAAGAGTCCGCGGCAATTGTGGATGCCTGGTTGGAAGCAGAGTTTGAGGTCGGTGGGCGTCACGAGCGACGAGTCGACAAGATGAACAGTTGTGGAGCCGCCGTGAGCGCTCCTCAGGTAGCAGTTACCGATCCTGCCATCTACGATGTCATCGAAGAGGAAGAAGCCCGACAGACAGAAAACATCGAGCTGATCGCGTCTGAGAATTTCGCATCCAAAGCGGTTCAGCAAACACAGGGAAGCTGCCTGACCAATAAGTATGCCGAGGGTTACCCCGGAAAGCGTTGGTATGGCGGATGCGAGAATGTCGACGTTGCGGAGTCTCTCGCAATCGAACGAGCCAAGGAGCTTTTCGGAGCTGGATTCGCAAACGTCCAGCCGCACTCAGGATCGCAGGCGAATGCAGCGGTCTATTTTTCCGTGCTCGAGCCAGGTGATAAGATCCTGACGATGGATCTTGCCCATGGAGGTCACCTCACACACGGACACTTTGCCAATTTCAGCGGAAAACTCTACGAGGTGCAGCACTACGGCGTCTCGCAGGAGGAGGAGACGATCGATTACGATCTGCTCGAAAAAGCGGCAAAGGAGTATCAGCCCAAGATGATCACGGCTGGTGCATCGGCTTACTCTCGTACGATTGATTTTGCTCGGATGCGTCAAATCGCGGATCAAGTCGGGGCTTTCCTCTTTGTCGACATGGCACACATCGCTGGACTCGTTGCTGCTGGAGAGCATCCTTCTCCTTTGGCGCACGCTCACTTCGTGACGACAACTACCCATAAGAGTCTGCGGGGCCCCCGAGGCGGTCTCATCCTAACCAATGATGCAGACCTCGCGAAGAAGATTGATTCTCTCGTTTTCCCCGGAATCCAGGGAGGCCCTCTCATGCACGTCATCGCGGCAAAAGCCGTCTGCTTCCACGAAGCTCTTCAGCCCGGGTTTAAGGAATATCAGGCTCAGATTGTGAAAAACGCGAGGGCCCTTTCTGCGAAGATGAGCGGTTTCGGATACCGCATCATCGCTGGCGGAACCGATAATCACCTCTTCATGATCGATCTTCGTCCGAATGGACTGAACGGAAAGATCGTCCAGGAGACCCTCGACAAGGCTGGGATCACGGTGAATAAGAACTCAATTCCCTTCGACACCGAAAGCCCCTTCAAGGGTGGCGGAATTCGTATTGGAACTCCAGCGGTCACAACACGTGGCATGAAGGAAGCTGATATGGAGAAAGTGGGGGAACTTATTCACGAAGCGATCACCCATCGAGAAGATGCGGAAGCTCTCGCTGCGATTAAAGTTCGCGTTGCGGATTTTAACGCCGCGTTTCCACTTCCCTGATCCGGAAAGCTGTCTGGGTGGAAAAGCGACAGAGGCAGGTCACTGACCAAACTCTGCCTAATCCTATATTCCGCTTCTCTCTTCGAGGGTTGTGGTTGAGATACTCTATCCCTGCGAGGTATAGCAAATCCTCAGGCTTGGATCGTGTTTTTCTCTCCTGATTTCAGAAATCGAGGATTTCTGGAAAACTGCAGGTTTGATCAAATGTAGGCAAAAATCAGAGTCCTCTCGGTTCGAAATTTGGAGAAAATGGAGGAAGAGGATCGATTTCCGGTATTTTCCAGAGTAAAAATTGCTCATTTTCACCAAAGATACGTAATTAGCAGTTGCGATTCTTGGAAAAATAGCGATTTTTGATCAAACTCACCCAGTTAACAATGGCAAATCAGGAAAAAAAAGAAATGGACGGCGCCCAGGCGCTTATCAAGACGCTCGATAGTCTCGGTGTTGAATATGTCTTTGGATACTCTGGCGGCGCCGCGTTGCCGATTTTCGATGCGCTTGAAACGGTCGACACCAACATGAAGTTCGTCCTTACTCGTCATGAGCAGGGTGCAACTCATATGGCGGATGGTTACGCTCGTGCTACCGGGAAGCCTGCCGTTGTTCTAGTAACCTCTGGTCCTGGAGCTGGAAACACGATTACCGGCATCATGACGGCGCAGATGGATTCTGTTCCCATGATCATTGTGACGGGTCAGCAGGTGACCTGGATGCTGGGTAAAGATGCCTTCCAGGAAGCTGACATTTTCGGAATCACGATTCCTGTTGTGAAGCACAACTATTTAGTACGTGAGACCAATAATCTTCCTCGAATCGCCAAGGAAGCCTATCACATTGCTACGACCGGTCGACCAGGGCCTGTTCTCGTGGACGTTCCCAAGAACATCAGCCAGTCGCCGTTCACTGCGGACTTTGACGACGAACTCGCTGCTGAGCTCGATCTTCCGGGTTACAAGCCCGAGAAGGCTCTCAAATTTGATGAGACTTCTCTCGAAGAAGCGGCCCGTCTGATCAATCTGGCCAAGAAGCCCCTCATCTTGGCCGGTCACGGCGCGATGATTGCGGGAGCGGAGTCGGAATTAATGGAGATGGCGAACAAGCTGGAGTGTCCTGTGACCAACACCTTGTTGGGTAAGGGCGTCTTTCCTGAGTCACACCCGCTTTCCCTCGGAATGCTGGGGATGCATGGAACCGCCTATGCGAATAAGGCGATTTGTGAATGTGATCTCATCTTCAATATCGGTTCTCGATTTGACGATCGGATTATTGGTCAGGCCGACAAGTTTGGTGCGAACGCGAAAATTATTCACATCGACATCGATATCGCGGAGATGGGCAAGATGATCGTTCCTGATGTTCAGGTAGTAGGGGATGCGAAAGCAGTTCTTCAGAAGCTTCTGCCTCTCGTGGAAAAAGCGGATCACGCCGATTGGCTCGAGCACCTCAATGGCTACAAGAAGAAGTTCCCTCTTGGTTACAAGAAGCAGGGTGGCCTTCGTATGCAGCAGGTTCTCGACGAGATTCACGAACTCACCAATGGCGATGCCATCATCTCTACAGACGTGGGGCAACACCAGATGTGGGCAGCACAATTCTATACCAACGACGCTTCCTTCAAGTGGCTCAGCTCAGGAGGTGCCGGAACCATGGGATTCGGTTTTCCCGCCGCGATTGGCGCTCAGTTTGCCTGCCCGGATGAGACCGTGATTTCTGTTTCGGGAGATGGAGGATTTCAGATGACTCTTTGCGAGTTGGCGACTGCGGTGATCCACAAATTGCCAATCAAGATTCTCGTTCTCAATAACCACTATCTTGGGATGGTTCGTCAATGGCAGGAGCTCTTTTTCGACAACCGTGAGAGCGGAGTTGATCTCGAGGGGAACCCTGACTTCGTGAAACTGGCGGAAGCCTATGGAGCGAAAGGCATTAACATCAAGCGTCCAGCTGATGTACGGAAGAAACTTCAGGAAGCACTCGACTACAACGATGGTCCTGTCGTGATCAATGCGGAATGCATCAAGACGGATAATGTGTTCCCGATGATTCCGGCAGGGGCCGCGCTCGAAGATATGCTCATCGAGCCGCCGAAATACAAGATGGACAAGCCTGTTGGCTCAACCTAAACCGCCGGAGGTGTTTAGAAAAAGGAAAGTAAAGGAGTAGAGCAGGCTCTGTTTCAGCCGACTTCCTTTCTTCCAAAATTCTCAACTTCTTTCTTACTTTACTTCTTTCTCCAAAATGAGCCGAACTATTACCACCACGGACAAGAAACCATCACCGCGCCCTGATGTGCTTGGCGGGCATACTTTGAGTATGTTCGTTAATAACCAGCCGGGTGTCCTCATGCGGATCTGTCAGATTTTCGCTCGGCGAGCTTACAACATCGACTCCCTCGTTGTTTCTCAGGGGCGTGACCCGCGGTTTTCGCGATTGACTCTCGGAATCAGCGGCGACCCTGCGGGTTTGAGCCAGATTATCCTGCAGTGTGACAAGCTGATCGACGTCATTCACTGCTACGAGCACACCGCTGATGATTCAGTGACTCGTGAGATGGCCTTGGTCAAAGTGGCTATCGAAAGTGGCGAAAAGCGAACCGAAGTCCTTCAGATTGTCGAACACTTCGGTGGGAAGACGGTCGACTTGAGCGAAGATTCGATGATCATTCGAGTCGAAGGTGCGAGTGACAAAGTTGATGCTGCGATCCGACTGCTGACGAACTACGATATCATCGAGACGGTTCGAACCGGTAAAGTGGTTATGGCCCGTGGAGAGGGCACTACGTAGTCCGAAGCTACAGATTTTTCGGAAGAGGGCGGGGGATGAGTCTCCGCTCTTTTTTGTGTCATGGAGCCAGCAGCTGTTCCAATTCTCCGGCGAGTAGAAGAGCCATCGCGCCTCCGCGAGCGTCTTTCCCGAGAATAGCCTTTCTCCGATAGTAGTCTTCGAGGGTCTTCTGTTTCCCTGTGCCGGTGCAGACGTTGATCAAGGTAGCTCCGTCGTTTCCTATGCGAGCCTTCAGCGCATTCCATGCGAGAAGGAGCCGAGGCATCCACTCGTCTGACTCTAGCCAGCCCTGATCGATTCCTCGGGCAATTCCATAGGAGATCATCGCGGTGCAGGTGAACTCAGCATAGCTGTCGGGATGATCAATGACCTGGTGCCACATGCCTTCCCGATCCTGATGCGTTGCCAGCGCATTCAGATGAGATCGCAAGCTACTGATGAGGAATGGTCGATCCGAAGAATCTTCAGGGAGGTGGTCCAACATCATAGTAATTCCGAGGACGGGAAAGCCATTGCCGCGCCCCCAGGCAGCTTGATTGAGAGGAGAATGACGATAAAGACTGTCTTCCCGAAGGCAGCGCTGTTGAATGAAGCGAACCTGCTGAACTGCTTGTTCATAGTAGCGAGATTCTCCCGTGGCCACTCCCGCCCGAACGAGAAGGGGGCCCGCCATGAAGACGGCATCGCTCATCTCGTTGTGAGACGGCATAGCTTCTTTCGGTTGACCGTCTTTAGTGAAAGCGAGGTTGGCGACTGAGAGCACTCGATCAAGAGCTCGGGCGTCGGCCCATTCTGCGAATAACAAGGATCCTGCTATGTCTCCGGCACTTTTAGGGAGTGGTGACGCCAGTTTGGAAAGAGCGAGGGGCTCTGGATCAAACCCTCCCCGTCGCATTTTTGCGATGATTGCGAGCGCATCGATATAGCTCCCAGAAAAGGCATTTCCGTAGTGAACCGAGAGTTGATCGAAGACCCCGCCCGGCGTTCGGCTCAGGCGCATTCGCATTTCTCGCTCTGCCAAGGGGATGTCTTCTCGTGTTCGAGAAATGACGGTGGCCCTCGTTTCGCCTGATTCCGATCTCTCACTGAGGAAAACAGTCACCATTCCGACACCTGCGGGAGGAGATTCAAGCAATGCGTTTCCAAGGGCAATGCCTGCCGGCGTTTTGGGAAGAAAGACAGCATCCGGTGCGGTCAGACCGATCCAACGCCAGATCGCGTGTGCCGCTTCATGACCGGGAGCAAAAGCCTCGCCCAGCGGAGGGAATTCGGATGTTGGGAGAGGCGCGAGCAAACCGAACCAGTCGTTTTCGGGGGTGGCCTTGGACGCGATCTCCCTGGGGGCGTGTTTGTCGAAATGGATGATCCGATAGTTATTCGAACGAGGACTTCCAGTTCCACCGGCTACCCAGGCCATGAGAGGCGTGCCGCTCGAGTCTCGACCGATCGGGAAGGTCTGAAAGGGTTCGGCTGAGAGCACCGACGCAGGATGCCTTTTAAGACTCAAGTCGGCGAGCTGTCTTGCCGTGGATTGATCAACAAATACGGTGGATCCTGCTCCAATTTCCCATTCCCGGACTTTGGCGACACCGAGATCGAGGGTGACCTCTTTGAGAACGAGGCTTGATGCAACCGGTTGAGAATTGGCTGGATTTTGTTCTCCGGAACGAATCTTGAGAGGAATCGCCGTAACGCCGGGTTGTATGCGGCATCGAGTCAGCGAGTGCCGGCCTCCTTGGAACAGAACTTCGTAGGCATAGGACGAAGAGAACTTGCAGCCGACATAGTACGAGTCCGCGGCGTTGACGTCGGCGATTGCATTTTCGTTGCGAATGAACGTCGAATTCTGAATCCAGGAGGAGGAAGTATCGTGAGCGCTGAACCCTTCGTCGAAATTTTCGTAGCCAGAAATTTCCGCGAATCGCATTCCCTTGGCATTTCCATGAATGTTAAATCCATCGTTCAGAAAGTGTCGCGCTGAGAGTCGGGAGACGCAGATGCTTCGAAGATTCCCGGAGGTAGCAAGGCCGTTGCGCCTCACCGACCACTCGAGCTCTTCGAGCTTTCCCCGGTAGGTGAGCCAACCTTCTGTTTCAGAATCATCATCCCACCGGAATTCACCAGGAGCGAGATCTGACACTTCAGGGAAATCGATAGGGTTCTGGCAAAGTCTTCCCATCCTTTGTGCGCGGCCATTGACGATAAGCAGGTGCCGATCGAAGGGGGGGCGGGGGAGAAGAATGCGATGGAGGTCTTCTCCAAGTTGTTCCCATCCTTTCGAAGAGAGAGGATCGGCACCCGTCAGGGTCACGCCGTTCCCCTCGATTTCGAGACCCGGAGGCACACTCTTCAAGGAAATTGATTGCCGATAGATACTATTTTCCGGGAAGAGAAGAATACGATCACCAGGGCCTGCGCGATCTACGGCGACCTGAGCTGTGGCGACCGGAGAGTCAGCTTCCCCCTTGTTTTCGTCCGAGCCTCTGGTCGGGTGCACAAACCAGTCGCGACTATGTCCTGTCCCGGCAAGCGAGAGAAAGGCGAGGAAGAGAATAGAAAAGAAGGGGCGAGAAGTCATGAAGACTGAAGCAGGGTAACAACTTCGTCTTTGAGCGCTTGGTTAGTCGCGAGGGCTTCCCCTCCATTGATGTTGCCTTCGTTTCCTGACCAATCCCCGAAGTAGCCGCCGGCTTCTCGAAAAATTGGAGGAAAAGGGCCACAGTCCCAGACAGCCATCACTGGGTCGAGCATGATTTCCGCTCGTCCCGTTGCAACGAGGAGGTAGCCATAGGCGTCACACCATCCCGCGTTGTAGTAGACCGCTTTCTGCAATCTTTCCCACGGCTCGCCTTTTCCGTTCTGTCCGAAATAGGCGGTATCGATGTGGGCGCAGACGGCACGATCGAGCTGAGTCTCGTCCGAAACACGGCATGGCTTTCCATTCCAGTGTGCTCCCAGCCCGGAGGCCGCCGAGATCATTTCGTCGAGAGCAGGGAAATAGGCACAGCCAACTTCGACCCGACCATCAATCTCCAAAGAAATCAAAACCGAGTAGAGGGGGACCCCATGGACAAAAGACTTCGTGCCGTCGATCGGATCGATGATCCATCGGTGACTGGATGTTCCCTGGGACTCTCCGAATTCTTCCCCGACAATCTGATGTTCGGGATAGCGTTCGGTGATTCTCTCTCGAATGAGTTGCTCTGCCTTTCGATCAGCGATCGTTACCGGGGTGTCATCGCCTTTAAATTCAGGACGGGCCTTATCAGTCAGGAAATACTCGAGCGTCAGTGCTCCGGCAGCTCGAGCAGCCTCCTCAGTGAAAGAAAGAAATTCAGAAAGCATACGAGCTCGAGGAATGAAAAATTCAGCAGGGGTTTCACTTAGCAGCCGGCGCGGGAACAATCTTCACGTCGACCTCAGAGGAGGGCACTGCATCGGCATCAAGATCTCCCATGGCGAATTGGATACCATCGAGCATGTGCTGAAGGACCATTTTGTTAGCAAACGTCATATCATTGTGCCCTAGATTAGTGAAAAAGAGACGGCCTTTGCCATATTCCCGGCACCAGGAGACGGGAACATCCACTTTGGAAACGTCCTCGATTTTATCTTTCCATCGGTCGCCATGGAGAGGCTTTTGAGTGGCCTCTTTACTCATATCTAGACTGAGAAGAACACGCAGCTTCTCCCGGCCTTGGAAACTCTCCGGCTTGTACCAGTAGATCTCGTCCTTGTGCCAGAAACCTTCCCCGGAAAACGCCGCGTTGAGGGGGTGATCAGGATCTTCGACCTTGTAGGCCCAGTTCCCTCCGGATCCCCAGGGATGACCATTGAAAATCCCCCCAATCAGGGCCACGCCTTCGTCCCAGCCGCCAAAATTGTCTGCAGCGGCATGAAATCCGACGATGCCTTTTCCGGAAGAGATAAAGTCGAGGATGGCCTCCTTTTGCTCGTTGTTGGGTTTGAGATGAGTGGTGTTGTTAAAGATAATCGCGTCATATTGGGCGAGGTTCTCTTTGGTGAAGACGTCATATTCGTCTGCCAGATCGGCGGAGAAGGCCTCGGTCTGTTTGGCAATTGCTTCCATCGCGTAGTTTCCAAACGGAATCGAGGTGTGGATAAATCCTTCACAGCGCCAGAACACGAGAACTTTGCGGTCGGACTTGGGCTTTGCTGTCTTCGAAGGAATATTTTCCTCGATAGAAGCTTTGTGTTCTACCGTCGGTTTGTCTCCGAAACGAGCCGCTGCCTTTTCCTTCCAGGTCTTGGGTTGCTCTTTCTTGACGTTTTGTGCCGTGACAAAACAAACTGTGGAGAGAGCGACGAAAGCGAGACAGTAGGGAAGTCTTTTCATAGTGATATAGCAATGAAGGCGACTGTAGCGATTTTGGCCAATCTGCAACAAGTCTAATGCTCCCTTTTTTGAGGGAGAAGCGGGCTAGTTTCGCCAGGTTTAGAGAAGCGTGAGCATACGGAAGACTCGATAAACGACAAATAAATATACAAATTTACAATAAAAAATACCAACGATTCTCACTAGAATCTGCTCGCTATGCAGTGCTCGATGAGTTTTGGAGCTTGCTCCATCTAGCTATGATGATCGCCAGCCGAAAGTTGGCGAAAACGGTGGGTTTGCTTAATCCTAAGTAGCAGGAGCGAGTGTTTTGCTATCTTCCTCGACCCGCGGTAGCAGCTTCGGGAGATTTCAATGGATACGGAAACACGAACCATTCGAGTGACGACAATTCGGACTGGTGGGGTGATCTGGTCGACTGGTGCGATTGAAAATTTCATCAAAGAGGGGAAGGCCAAGGCGATACTCCGAATGGAAACGCAGTGGGCTGGACCAGCGGGGCTAACGGAAAGTTGCCGTCTAGTCATAGGCTGGTCTCGAATCGGGTGTATTGACTCTCCCTTGCCTTCCCACCATTCTTCCGCTCGATAGCTTAGCGCAAGACTCGTATGCGACGAACCCCTCACCGGAGAGATCAATCCATTTTTCTTCTTGTCGGTAGACTTCTCATTACTCTAACGCTTTGTATCTCCCTTCTCTCGAGAGGAATTGAGTTCTCGGCACTTCCGTGGAATCTCTGCTGGGCACTTGCCTTCCATTGTTTCCGATCTCGATTTGCGTGGGCCTGGCTATCTGTTGCCTGGCCATGGAACTATCTCGATTTTCAGCCTGACTCGATCGCCTCTCCGCAATGAAATGGCTTCTACATCCTGTCTTCGTTAATCTAGCTTTCGGTCCTCATCCTTTGGATTGTAGAAGCGAGCTGGGATAAAATCCCGTTGCTTCTCCGCGATAAATCGGAAATGCTCTGAGATGGTAGATTTTTCAGGCAAGACAGTTCTCATCACCGGGGGAGCTTCCGGTATCGGGCTCGCGATTTCGCAGACGTTTGCGGAGGCAGGGGCAGGAGTCGGTATTCTTGATTTCGATGAGACCGCCGGAGACATAGCGGCGAATGCGATCCGAGAGAAGGGGGGAACCGCTCAAGCGTTTGCGTGTGATGTCTCTTCCCAGAAGTCGGTCGAGAAGGCCGTTGCTTCGGCTAAGGAATTCTTGGGGCAGGCAAATGTTCTGATCAACAATGCGGGAGTCGCAAACATTGGAACGGCGACCAACACGAATGCTGAGGATCTCGATCGCATTCTTTCGGTGAATGTGAAAGGCGTCTACCACTGTCTTCACTCTGTGTTGCCAGGTATGATCGAAGCGGGTGGGGGAGTTGTTTTGAATATGTCGAGTATCGCGGCGGTTACCGGATTGAAGGATCGTTTTGCTTACTCCGTGAGCAAAGGCGCTGTGCACACGATGACTTTCTCGGTGGCAGCCGACTACCTGGAGAACGGAATTCGCTGCAACGCAATCTGTCCGGCTCGGGTGCATACTCCCTTCGTCGATGGCTATCTTGAAAAGAATTACCCCGACAATAAGGAAGAGATGTTTCAAAAGCTCTCTGCAGTGCAACCAATCGGTCGCATGGCAGAGCCGCAAGAGATCGCGAAGATGGCGCTCTATCTCTGTAGTGACGAAGCTTCCTATATCACCGGACAAAGCTTCAATATCGACGGGGGATATCTGAACCTTCGCGTTTAGTAAAAAGGCTTACTCTTACTCCTGATCTTACTCCGGCAGAGGAACGGGTAGTTCATTGTCGGGGGTAAGAAGAGTAAGGACAAGAGTAGGATTAAGATTGAGAATGGCTCGGGGCAAAGGGGCCCTAGCCATTCTACGCAAACAAGGTCTCCACCATTTCGCCCTTAACCAGCTCCCTTGGTTGATTGAGGTGGTTAAAGACGATGGACTGAGGATCGATTCCCATCGCGTGGTAGATCGTCGCCAGAATTTCAGTTGGATGAACCGGTGCCTCAAGCGGAGCCGAACCCGTCTTATCTGACTTGCCATGTACGTAGCCGCGTTTGACTCCTGCTCCGCCCATAAGGCTCGTGTAGCAGTAAGGCCAGTGATCGCGGCCGTCGGCACTGTTGTTGTTGCCGCTGGTTGAAACGCCCATCTCCGGACTGCGTCCAAATTCGCCAATCGCTACGACGAGCGTTTCATCGAGGAGTCCGCGTGAATCGAGATCAGCAAACAAAGCGGAAAGGCCATTATCGAGCATCGGGGCCGATTGATCTTTCATTCGCTTCGGAAGTCCGGAGTGGTGATCCCAGCTGTGGTTGTTGGAATTGGCGACCTTTGGCCAGATTACTTCCACCACCTTCGTTCCTGCTTCGACGAGACGGCGAGCGAGGAGACAGCTTTGCCCGAAGGTATTGCGTCCATACTTGTCGCGCAGAGCATCTGTTTCAGCGTCGAGATTAAAGGCATCACGGGCTCGGCCAGAAACGATCAGGTTCAAGGCTTTGTCGTAGTATTCATCAAGATTGTAGTTCTCAACCGCTTTTTCGATTTCAGGCATCTGGTTGGAGAGCGCATTTCTCAATTTAGCGCGACGCTGGAGTCGGAGTGAAAAGACATCGGGTCGGAGCTGCAGGTCCTCGACCTGGATTTTGCTCATCTTTGACATGTCCATGTCATCTCCATCGGGGAAGAGGTAGTAAGGGTCGTAGGCTTTGCCGAGGAACCCGGCGGTTCCGCCCTTGTTGATGACATTTGATTCCTGCAGTGGGCGAGGCATCATCACAAATGGAAGCATGGGCTCATCGCTTGGTTTCATCCTAACGATGTTGGACCCAAAGTTCGGGAAATCTTTGGGACTCGGAGGCTCAAGCTGACCCGATGGACTCACCTTGTCAGTCGTGTACCCCGTCATGATCTGGTAGATCGCGGCGGTATGGTTGAACAACCCGTTTGGAGTGTAGCTCATCGACTGAATCGTCGTAAACTTATCCGCGACCTGAGCAAGCTTTGGCAGAAGCTCAGTGTATTGCAAGCCATCCACTTTGGTTGGGATTGGCTTAAAAATGGAACGAACATTATCGGGTGCATCCGGCTTTGGATCCCAGAGGTCAAGATGACTTGGTCCACCCTGGAGATAAACCATGATGACTGACTTTGCTTTGCCCCATCCTGGACGGCTCGCCATTTGGGAGGCCGCGCTCGCATTCTGGACAGCAAGAATATTGTTAAGGGTCATCCCCAGCATTCCGGCGCCTCCTACGCGCAGGAAGTCCCGTCGTCCGGGAGCGAGGTGGGAATCACAGAGGTCTTTGGCAATTTCTCCAGGTAGGCGAATCATGGCGTTGGATTTTTTGAGGTGGTATGGACGGACGGTTAACGATTAAACAGGAAAGAAGGGCTGTTGACCAGCGCCCAAACAAGATCTTGGGCAGCAGTGAGCCGGCGATTGGCAGCCTGACGAATCGAATATTCGGTATCCTGCCGGACTAGAGCCAGTGAGCTCGGTATTGATACTGGTGTTTTGGCATCTGCGAGAGCGGCCTCAAGTGATTTCATCTTCGCGTCGGCAGGGAGGGGACGCTTTTCTTTCAAATGGGTTGCGATCCGTTTGCGAAGTTCAGCATCATTCTCAGCCACATAGGTTTCAAGAGCCTTAGTCTCTGCTTCCGTGCGAGATGCAGGAGCTTTTGTGATCGCAGTCGCGACCGTCGTTGGAAGTCCAAAGTTCAGAGGGTCGGCAGCGGTCGTGTACCACACGCGGAACCTTCCAATCGGATAATCACCTCCCGTGTAGCGACAGAGAACACCGAGAACGAGATGAGCACCTTGCTCATCTCCCACTACAGGTTCCTTGAACTGAAATGCTGCGCGATGGGGGATCTGCGGATTAGTTCCCGAAAGAGCCCAGCCCTTGTCGCCGGCATCCAGTTTGCCGTTGATGGTATTCTTCACATCAAAACCGTTTTGGTTGAAGTCTGCTTTCGCATCGGTAATAGGAAGGGGCGTCGATTTCTTGGGATCTGCAATCGGATTCCAACGGGTTTGAATCTCGGTGATCACGAAATTTCCGTTTGGATTGAGCCCGGCCCCGTAGGCGATATTTGATTCGTCAGGGATCGCTTCAATGAGAATGCCAGTAATTCCCTTCGTGGTGGTCTTCCCCGTGACGAGGTAATCGAGATTGCGCTTTTTGAAGGGGACTGCAGACCGGACCGAACCGTCGGGAAGAACCTCGACAGCTGACTTGTCTGATGCGGTCGCATTCGCAATCTCCAGCGGTTTCCACTGGGTCCAGAGCTGATCAGCTTTCACCCCGGTAACAAATTCGGAAGAAAGCTTGGGAATCTCAGCGCGTCGGTCGAGCTCAGCCTTGGCGGATGCTGTAACTCTCTGTCTTTGAGATTTTTCTGCATTGTTTTTATTCTTCTGGTATTCGGGTTGATAGGCCGTGATATCCGCTTCACTGGCTGCGATTTTCTGAAGCCGGGTGATTTCCAGCTCCGATCGTTTCGTAACCCAGTCGCTTTCGGCTAGGGACGCGTTGGAAAGTAGCTTTTTGTGATCTCCATCGATTTCATTCATGCTCGCAATAGCCGCTGAGACTTCCTCTTCCGATGGGGATCGGGCGAGGACCCGAAGATAGATCTCCTCAACCAGTTTCCTGTCGTCCGGCTCGGAAGCGACGAGCTTGGGAAGATCGTTTGTTTCGGAACCGATAGCATCGGCAATCGCAGGACCGGAGAGAAACGCCATCACCGCACTCATTTGCAGTTCATCCGATCGTTCGCACTCGCAGGAACTTTCGCGTGCAGGGCGTCCCAGGTTGGCGAGAAAGCCACTCTTGAGGTCGAGCTTGGAGTCCGAAAGCTGGCTGGCACGCACACCTTTTCCGGCACCGGGAATATCAGGAACCGCACCGGTGACTGCGTAGACCGCGTCGTAGAGGGTTTCGGCGGGAAGGCGCCTCGCCTTCGCTTTGGAGAAGTTCACATCGTCCGTCTCATTCCATGCGTTGGACTGAATCGACAGTTGGTAGGTTCGGGATTTGCAGATGTCTGCAATGAGCTGAGCGACATCGAATTTTGATTCGACGAACTGATTCGTGAGATAGTTGAGGAGTTGCGGGTTGGTCGGAGGATTGCCCGCGCGGATGTCGTCGAGCGGCTCGATGATTCCCGTTCCGAGTAAATAACCCCAGAGGCGGTTTGCATAGCTCGAGGCGAAATAGGGATTGTCGGAACTGGTGATCCAGGCGGCCAATTCCTCGCGACGTGTTGGAGCTTTGGGGTCGGTAAAAGCGGCGGGAGCCAGCTTGGCTTCATAGGGAAAGGCCGGTGTTTGAACGACTCCGGTGCGATCGTGCTTGAGGTCTCCGTCCGGTTTGTCCCCGACGACTTCATAGAGTGGCTTGGCTCCTTCAACGGCCGTTCCGCCAATGTTCTGTTTCGGTGCGTTTTTCGAGTCACGCTTCAACTCCACCTGTGCGAAATACGCGGCGGTTTCGAAATACTGATCCTGCGTCCATCGCTCGAATGGGTGATCATGGCATTTGTTGCAGTTGAATCGAGTCGCGAGGAAGAGGTGAGTGGTGTTTTCCATGACCATGTCGGGATCACGAAGGATTTTGTAGTAGGACGCGGCTGGGTTTTCCTTGTTGGAACCCGTTGCTGTCAGGATCTTGTAGACGAATTGATCGTAAGGAGTGTTAGCGGCGACTTCTTCCCGGATCCAGTTGCGGAACAGTTTGGCTCCTTCGCCTCCGAGGAATTTGGAGTTCACCTGCAGCATATCCGACCACTTGTTGGTCCAGTGATCCACAAACTCCGGAGATCCGGTCAGTTCATTGATGACGGCATCTCGCTTTTCGCGAGTGGGGCGCTTGTCGGCGAGAAAAGCTTTCACCTTGTCCGCTGACGGAGGTAACCCAGTCAGGTCGAGGTAAACACGGCGGATAAACTCCGCATCGGTCGTGAGTTTACTGGGCTGAAGTTTCATCCGCTCCCACTTCGCGGCGACGAGTTTGTCGATCTCACTCCAGCTTTCGGGGTCTTTCCAAGTGAAGCCTTCACGATCTCCCATGACCGTGAGCGTCGTGGCAGCGTAGGCGCCTTCGTAGCGGGCCAGGATTGGAGCCTCACCTCGGCGGATTGAACGGAGGAGACCAAGATCATCGTGCTCAGCCACATCGGCATTTCCGGAATTGATGAAGGAATCAAGCGTGACGTCCCGGGTTTTGCCGTCCGTGTAGCGAGCGACGACGCGGAACTGCTGCATCGCTCCCACGTTCTGAATGACGGGGTTCTTTGGGAAGACCTCAATCGAAGCGACTTTTGCGGTGGTGAGATCTACTTTTGCTCCCTCTGCAATCCAGCGTCGCACGAGATGGTAGTAGCCCGAGTCCATTTGCGTAACGACTCCCGCCTCGTGAGGAACGGCTCCAGTCGCCTTGAGCAGCATGAGAGAGTCATCAGGAGAGGCAAAATTGACACGTCGTGCGGAATGATCGTCGGCAAATCCTCGGACGTCATAAATGGGATCGTAACCTCGCAGGCTGAGTTTGAACCCACCCTTTCCGTCCTTGGCTCCATGGCAAGTTCCCATGTTGCAGCCGAGGCGGGTGATGACAGGATTCACGTCCTGGACAAAGTCGGGATGAAAGTCAGCAGCTTGATTGGTAACTTTGACGGGAAGCGAAACGGTGAGATCTCCGTAGTGAACCTCCAGTTTGGAATCTCCATCCCGGCTTGCACGGATAACCCCGGTTTTGGAGACTGCAGCGAGATCATTTTCCATCTTCCATTTTACCATGCGGGTGAGATCAGCGGTTTCTCCGGTGTTGAGTTTTCCTGTCACGAGAAGCTGTCGATAGGAGTTGGGTGCATCAAGCGTGACCTGCGATGGATTTACCTCGATGGCCGTGACGGTCCGTCCCTTCGGGAGGCTTTCCTTGTGATCAAATGCTTCCGCCTTGTTGCGGTTGGCTCTCTGAGGATTGGATTTTGCGACCTTGGTTTTCGAATCAATCTCGATGGGGGCAAACGCGAGGCTAGCCTTCAGGTCCGAAGCGTTAAGAAGTCGGATCGAACCATCGGCGCCTGCTACCGCGATTGTTTTGCCATCCGGTGAAAAAGCGACCGAGTAAATTGAGGTGTCGACTTCTACCTTAGCGAGACGTTCGGCCCCACGAGTTTGGAATTCTTCGATCTTATCGTTTTTGTTAGCGGCCGGGTCAGTGGAGCGGCGAACGGTTTCGAAAAGCTTCTTGAGCTCGGGAGTGATGGTTGCGTCGTATTCGGATTTGAAGAGACTGATCTCGCCTTTGCCGTCGAGACTGGATACCGCGACAAAAGTTTTCCCATCGGGAGAGAAGGAGGCATCCCAGATCCGGCCTTTCATCGCTGGGAATTTTCGGATCAGGTTGGCGTTGTCCCCAATCTTTCGAGCCGTTTCGCGGACCATGCGGTAAATCTGGGGAACACCGTCGGAACCTCCGACGAGAACGTGGTCTTGAGAGGGGTGACGGGTGACCGTGTTGATGCCCCCTTTGAGCGCTCCGGGGGTGATAGAGGTAATGTTGTCGATGAATCGTTCCGTTTCGACCTGGGTGAGTTTCGCGCTCATGTCGCGCCCGACCGTAACGAGGTGATCGCCTTTCACGGACCAGGTCGTGTCGAGGACCCAATCGTTATGACTTCCCATAAAGAGAACCTGTTCCCCATTAGAAGCCTTGATCGCACGAACCGTATTGTCAGGCAGGCCGTAGGCGATGAGGGAGCCATCGGGTGACCAACTGGCTCCATAGGCGGTATCGAAGCCCACGATTTTGGAAAGTTCGAGTTCCTTCTTTTCAAGATCCCAGACCTGGATTTCTCCCATGCGTCCGGGAAGTCCACCTGCGACGAGGAGCTGTTTGCCATCGGGAGAAAAAGCGACTGATTCAATTCTCTCCGAGAGTCCAATGAGTCGAGTGATCAGTCCCGAACCGTCGGCGGCATGCAACAGCACTTCGTGGAATCCGGCGATCGCAATCTGTTTGCCGTCTGGAGAATAGTCCATCGAGGTCACGAGCGGAGGGACCGCGTAGAGAGGCGGGTTCTCCATCGAATACTGCTGCTTGGCATTCTCTGGGGTGTCGTCCTTCGCTCCTTGGGCGACCCATTTTTCAATGAGACTTACTTCGTAGTCGGAGAGTGGATCTTCCTTCGGCGGCATTTCGGGGCGTTTCTCACCTTCCTGGGTGACGACCAGTTCCATCAGGTAGCTGTCTGCCGGCTTGCCGGGGACGATGGCTTCTCCAGTTTCGCCTCCGCCGATCAACGAGACCACTTCGGTCATCACGTAATCGCTCTTCGCTTTCGCGGGCTGATGACACCCCTGACAGTTTGCCTGGAAGATTGGCCGGACATGCTCGTAGTAGCTGACGGTCTCTGGGAGAGCGTCGGAAGAATTTTCCTTCGAGACGGCAGTGTCGGCAAAAACGCCGAGAGTCAGAAGGGCAGGGAGTAAGAAGGAGAAGCGATTCATCGCGAGCGAGAAAATGAAGTTTTCGACTCCAGAATCCTATGGTGGAGTGCCGTTCCAGCCAATTACGCGTTCACGGGCAACTTGAAGCCTAAAGCTGCTGCTATCAGCGATCTTTAGGGACAATCTTGATCACAAGAGGACGATGATCGCTCGCCTTGTCCCAGTCGTCCCAGTGATAGATGTGCGATTTGGCACGATCGATTTCTGGACTGAGTCCTTTGCTGTAGAGGGCAAAATCAAAACGAGCGTAGGAATCGGCAAACGACCAATGATGAGTCCAGCGAAAACCGTATTGGTCGTCGAGAGTCAGGGATGAGAGGTAGCTCTCGCGACCGATGCCGCTTTGCAGGGCTTTCACGGGAGGCTCGATCCGCAGATCGTTGAAATCACCAGCGACAATCATATTGATCCCAGGCTCTTTCTCAAAAATCTTATCGATGTGCTTTCTCGCTAGGCGGGCCTCGTTTAATCTCATCAGCGCTTGATCGGCCTCCGGGATCTCGCGTTTGGACTTTAAATGCAGGCCGATATAACGGAGATGGTAATCAGGATTGATCGCGATTGTGGCGTCGAGAACACCTCTTTGGAAGGGGAGTTTCAGATCACCGATCGCATAGGTGTAGTCATCCCGCGACTGCACATCGACGAGAGGAAATTTTGAGAGGAGCGCTAGATTGCGATTGTATCCACTCGCTGAAGTCACGAGTTCGGTATGAGGAAGATCGATACCCGCTTTGCGAAGCCGAGTCTGCAGGTCATTGAGAAAGGATTGGTCCCCGAGCTCGCAGACCCCGAAGATGTCGGGATCCATTGCCACGATCCCTTCAATTAGAGCATCTATCTCCCGTTCGGGTTTGGGAGCGCCTTCGACGATTTCGCCATCGAGACGGCGCTCCATCGCGAGATAGTTCTTCAGATTGTAGAAGACGAGTGTGACTGGGCTGACATTATCGTCGCTTCGACTAGTCTCCAGCGTAAACAAAAACACTGCCAGTGTGAGAGCAGTTCTCACGGGCAGTGTTGCTAACATGGTGAAAGAAGGAGGGGAGAACTCAGGACTCTTTTGATTCGGAGGTCTCCACTGTCTTGGCTGATTCGACGGGCTTTTCCCAATTTTCTTCGCCTTCTTTCTCGCCCTCTTTGATCTCGCGTTCGAAATCGGTTTTGGCTTTTTTAAATTCGCCCATTCCTTTGCCGACGCCGCGCGCCAGTTCAGGGATTTTCTTGGCACCGAAGAGAAGAAGAACGATGAGGAAGATGACAATCATCTCCTGCATCCCGGGAGCACCGAAAGCTAAAATATTCATATTCACAGAGCCAAATTATCCGTGAGTGGGGATCGATGCAACGGGTATTTGCCGCCTTGTTCGCGTGGCGGGAATGCGTATTTTGCAGTTCAAAACAGATTTCTATCCAAAAACTGTATTCTCCTGCCCCTTTCTCTTGTGTGGGTGTCGTATTTTAGAGTGGGTTGACTTTTTGCGGCAGCCCTCTTCTGTTCCGTGCATTCGATATATGACTGCCTCGACTCCAACGATTTCTTCCACTGACGATGCGGACCTTTCTCCGTTCGCTTTTTTGCGGCCTGAGCTGGACCGCGTCGAGTCACGCATTCGGGCTCAGGCCGTACTCTTCGATCCTGCCGTTGAGCCTTACGTAGGGTACATTCTGAACACTTCCGGGAAAAGAATTCGACCCGCTTTAACCTTCTTGGCTGGAGGAGCGACCGGCGAAGTGACGGATGAACACTACAAATTGGCTGTGATTCTGGAACTGATCCACGTTGCAACTCTGGTTCATGACGACATTATCGACGGTGCTGAAATCCGTCGTCAGGCTCCCACTGCGAATGCGAAGTGGGGCAATGCTCTCAGCGTCCTGCTCGGTGATTGCCTTTTTTCTCACGCACTCATGCTTTCAACTGAGTTCGACGACAAAGAGATCGGACGCCGGGTTGCGATTTCTGCGAACGAAGTCTGCAGCGGGGAAATTATCCAGACGCAGCGTCGCTTTGACCTCCAACTGACGAAATCGGATTATTTTGAGATCATTGAGAAAAAGACTGCTGCGCTCTTTGCTTCTGCCATGGAACTCGGGGCTCGTCTGAATGGTAGGTCGGTCGAGGACTGTGAAACACTTCGTAAATTCGGTCTTTCGCTGGGAACGGCCTACCAGATATACGATGACTGCATTGATTTGATAGGTGAGGAGCAGGAATATGGCAAGACTTTGCGGACAGACCTCAACAAAGGAAAGCTTACTCTGCCAATTCTCAATCTGCTGGCTTCGGCAAATGAAAAGCAGCGGGAAAAACTTCATCGACTCTTGATCCAAAAAGAACCTCTCGATGTTGATGCCTTGGCCAGTATTGCAGACTACGTGGGCTCTATCGAGGCCGCAGTCAATACCGGGCAGGACTTGATCGAAGAAAGTCGTGAATGCCTCTCTTTCCTGGAAGACAGCGACCACAAGCAAGCCCTGGTTGGGATCACTGAATTCCTCGAGGGTCTTCTCGGAGGGTGTCGTCAGTAACTTCCCATCGCGACCGAGTTAGTGCGAATTTTGGAAGCATTCCGGTTTCTGTGTTCTCGAGACAGATCTCCGGGGACCTTTTCGTCGTGAATCGCGTATTTTAAAGGAATTACCTCGTTTTTTCGGGGTCGTTGTTGACAAGTGGCATGGACCTTGCTTCCATCCTCACCTGCTTATTCAACCCGAGGTCATCTTTAGAGCGATTGCTCACGAATGGGTGTTCTCGTAATCCAAATACAAAAAAGACTACTAGTTACACATGGCTAAACTTAAACTCGAATATCTCTGGCTTGACGGCTACGAGCCCGTCGCAAACATCCGCGGCAAGACCTGTATTAAAGAAGGTGATCCTGAATCATGGTCTCTTGACGACTGTCCAGATTGGGGGTTTGACGGAAGCTCCACGCTCCAAGCGGAGGGAGGCAGTTCTGACTGTATCTTGAAACCGGTTGCTCTCTTTCCTGATTCCACTCGTCTCAACGGATTCATCGTCCTCTGCGAAGTCATGCTTCCTAACGGCGAGCCTCATCCATCGAACACTCGCGCTACGATTCCTGATGATCCAGGTCTCTGGGTCGGTTTGGAGCAGGAATACTTCCTCTTCCAAGACGGAATGCCTCTCGGCTGGCCATCCGCTGGATATCCTAATCCCCAGGGTGAATATTACTGCGGTGTTGGATACAGTAACGTAGGTGACATCGCACGGACCATCGTGGAAGAGCATCTCGACATCTGTCTTGACGCAGGAATCAATCATGAAGGAATCAATGGCGAGGTTGCCAAGGGTCAGTGGGAATTCCAGATTTTCGGGAAAGGTTCAGCACGAGCCTGTGACCAAATTTGGGTTGCGCGTTACATCCTACAGCGAGTTTGTGAAAAATACGGGGTTGATGTGGAGTATCACTGTAAGCCATTCGAGGGTGACTGGAATGGTTCCGGAATGCACTGTAACTTCTCTACCGAGTATCTTCGTGAGACCGGTGGCCAGGATTACTTCGAGAAACTCATGGGGCAATTCGAGAAGAACTGCGAAGAGCATATTGCTGCTTATGGTCCTGACAACCACATGCGCCTGACTGGTCTCCACGAGACTCAGTCGATCGACCAGTTCAGCTACGGTCTCTCCGATCGTGGAGCATCGATTCGTATGCCGGTGAACTTCATCAAGGACGGTTACAAGGGATACCTTGAAGACCGACGCCCGAACTCACAGGGTGACCCTTACAAAATCGTCTCGCGTATTTCGAGAACGATTGCCGAGGTTTCCTAACTTCGTCGAAGTAGGTTTTTTCTACTTTGTGACTTTAAGACGTCGCAGCCTCAGGGTTGCGGCGTTTTTTTGTCCGCGTGAATTGCTGAGCGCCGTCAAAGAGTTTGGCGCAAGCGATTGGTCTTCTGGTTGAGGGTCAGATGGCGCCGACGAGCCTTGCGCAGGAGCCGCTTCGCTTCGCTGCCATCTTTGAAAATTTCCAACTCGAGCCAGATCAGGTTTTCGTAAGCCTCGGTCTCATTTGGGTAGTGCTTGATAATCCGGCGATATTCCGTCCGTGCCTCTTCGAATCGCTGTTCTTCAATATAATAGGCCGGGAGCTTCAAGTTGAGAAGAGGTTTATCCAATGATCCTCCGGGAAAGAAAATCGAGTCGATAAGTAGGTGGATTGGATGAGTGATGAGTCGAAAGAGGGGTTTCCAGATGATTATGACCCCCAGAACAAACACTGGCGCTCCGAGAAACATGATGTGAAACAGCTGGCTTTCATAGCCTGCTTTCGCGAGATAGAGGGAAAGTCCGAAGCAACCGAATGCTCCTCCCCAGCGAAAAACTTCTCGCATCAACGATGGCTTCATTGGGGCATTCTCTTCTGGTTATGCAGCGAAGGACAAGGGAAAACCCTGTCTCTTTCCGGATTTGCTATCGGTCTGGACCAGTGGATACGCGGACTTTACTTTTTGTCGGGATTCCCGTTGTTTCGGGCATGCGCAGTCTCTTCCTTTCAGCTCTCGCTTTTTGTTATATTAGTTCCACATGTGTTGCCGCTCCAAAGTCGAATGTTTCCCTGTGGACCGACCCGGAGGAGGCAAAGAGTCATCCCGGATTTTCTTTCAACGGTGATTATGTTTCGAAGAGTGGAAAGAAGGCCCTTCAAGTCGCCGCACTCGATAAAGGGAAATTTCATGTCCTGACTTACCCAGAAGGAATTCCAGGCGAAGGGTGGAAAAAGGAGGCGAAGATCGAAGCCGCGTTGCTGACGACCGAGGAGCTGAAGAATGCGATTGAGGGATTTCGGAAGATCGAGAGAAGTAGTGAAACTTTTGGCAAGAAAGCCCCCGGAGGAGCCCTTGTATTGTTCGATGGAGAACTCTCTGAGGCGATGGAAGGAAAAGTGGAGGGTGACGTGCTTTGGTCAGGAGCAAAAACGACAAAGGAAGTCGGGGACTTTCATCTTCATATCGAGTTTCGTCTTCCCTACAAGCCCGGGCGCGAGCTGAGCAGCCAAGACCGCGGCAACAGTGGCCTCTACATTTTCAACAACTACGAGGTGCAGATCATCGATACATACGGATTGGATTTCAATTCGGAGAACAATGCTGTGGATCTGAAATCAAATCATGCTCAGTGGTGCGCGAGTTTCTACAAGTTCAAGACACCTGACGTGCCGATGTCCTATCCGCCGCTCCAGTGGCAGACCTATGACATCGATTTCACGGCTCCGAAGTTTGAAGGCGGCAAGAAGGTCAAGAATGCGCGCATCACGGTGCGTCACAATGGTGTCCTCGTTCACGATGACGTTGAATTGCCCAAGGGGACTGGAGCAGGGGGCGGTCGCCCGGAAAAACCGAAAGGACTCCTCTACCTGCAGGACCACGGCAACCCTGTTGCCTTCCGTAACATCTGGTTGATCGAAAAATAGAGTGTCTGAGAGGGCTCCAGCTGGGTTTTGAGAAATCTGTTTCGATTCGACCAACAGAATTATGTATGACTTTCTCGTCATCGGCGGGGGCGCTGCTGGCTACTTTGGGGCGATCAGCTTTGCTGAGCGCGCTCCTGGCTCTCGAGTTCTTATCCTCGAGAAATCGAGCCAAGTCCTCGGGAAGGTGAAAATATCGGGTGGCGGTCGATGTAACGTCACCCATTCCTGTTTTCAGCCGCGAGAGCTCACCACTCACTTCCCGCGAGGAGAACGGACTTTAATCGGTCCGTTTCACAACTTTTCGACCACGGAGACAATCGAGTGGTTTGAGTCCCACGGAGTCACTCTCAAGACTGAATCCGACGGCCGTATGTTTCCGGTTACGGATAGCTCGCAGACAGTCATGGATTGTCTCACCGATTCTGCTTCAGAACTCGGAGTCGAGACAAGACTGCGAGCGGAGGTTCGTGAGCTGAAGGCAACGAGTGAGGGTTGGAAACTCGCGTTGGAGTCGGGCGAGACGGTTGTGTCCCGGAGCGTTCTTCTCGCTACCGGAGGAACTAGAAACGGGGCAGGGGAGCTGCTCGCTGGGGTTCTCGGACATCACCTCATTCCTGCGATTCCTTCCTTGTTCACCTTCAAAGTGAAGGATCCACGACTGGAGAATCTTGCCGGAGTTTCCGTTGAGCAGGTCACTGCGACTGTCGAGCGTTCTAAGCTCAAAACGAACGGTCCCTGTTTGATCACCCACTGGGGGCTCAGCGGTCCAGCTATCCTTCGTCTATCTGCCTGGGGAGCGAGAGAACTGAGTGAACGGGATTTTCAGTTTTTTGTACGGATTCACTGGTGTGGAGAAGACACTCGTGAAGAGGTCGAGAAGAAGTTGCAGGATCAAAGGGACTCTGGACCTAAGCGTCGTGTGACTTCAGGATGTGAAGGAATTTCGATACCGAGTCGTCTCTGGAAGCGCCTCGTCGAAGCTGCCGGAATCGAAGATGAAACTATCTGGGCTAGTCTCATGAAGCGGGAAAGAAATACTCTTCTCGATCAACTGACTGGTAGTCGATTCCACGTTCAGGGCAAGAGCATGAACAAGGACGAGTTCGTTACCGCCGGTGGAATCGACCTGCGCGAAGTTCAAACGAAGACGATGCAAAGCCGACTCTGCCCAGGCCTGTATTTTGCCGGAGAGGTTCTCAATATCGATGGCATAACGGGCGGCTTCAATTTTCAGGCAGCGTGGACCACCTCAAAAATCGCCGGCGAGTCCGCAGCGGATCAAGTGTTGAGCTGAGTGCCTGCCAATCGGTTAGGCGAGGATGTCCTTTACGATGTGGGCTTTCTCGACGCCCGTCAGGCGGACATCGAGACCCTGATGTTTCAGAGTAAGTCGTTCGTGATTGATCCCCAGCAGGTGTAGGATCGTCGCATTCAGGTCGCGAATGTGAACCGGATTCTCGACGATGTTGTAGCTGAAGTCGTCGGTCGTTCCATGGACCGTTCCCCCTTTGACGCCTCCGCCTGCCATCCAGACGCTAAAACAGCGTGGGTGATGATCGCGTCCGTAGTTCGTCGCGGAAAGTTTCCCCTGGTTGTAGATCGTTCTTCCAAATTCGCCACCCCAGACAACTAGGGTGTCGTCGAGCATGCCTCGCATCTTGAGATCCTGCACCAGAGCCCAGCTCGGCTGGTCGACATCGCCCGTTTGCAGCGGAAGGTCACCGGTTAGGTTGCCGTGTTGATCCCAGCCCCGGTGGAAGATTTGTGAAAATCGGACGCCTCTCTCAGCCATGCGTCGGGCAAGGAGACAGTTGTAGGCAAACGTGCCGGGAATGGTTACATCCGGTCCATACATGTCGAGTATGGACTTCGGTTCTGAAGACAGGTCCGTCAGGTCAGGAACGGAGGCCTGCATCCTGAATGCCATCTCATACTGGGCAATCCGCGCCTTGGTTTCAGGATCACCGACCACGTCAAAGTGCTTCTGGTTCAGCTCGCTCAAACCGTCCAGCATGGAACGGCGCACGTCGCGATTGACGCCCTTGGGGTTCGAGAGGTAGAGCACGGGATCTCCCTGTGAACGGAGAGCAACGCCCTGGTGTTTCGAAGGAAGAAATCCAGCTCCCCAGAGCCGTTGGTAGAGCGCTTGGGCATCTCGCTTCGCCGACCATTTTGAATTCAGAACGACGAAGGAAGGGAGGTTTTCATTTTCGCTTCCCAGGCCATAGCTGAGCCAGGCTCCGAGGCTGGGATGACCGGGTATTTGATTCCCTGTCTGAATGTATGTGATCGCAGGATCATGATTGATCGCTTCGGTCCACATGCTTCGCACCACCGCAATGTCATCAACCATTTTGGCAGTGTGAGGAAGGAGTTCACTGACCTCGGTTCCGGATTCTCCGTGTCGTTGGAAATCGTAAATCGAAGGGGCTATTGGGAACCTCGCCTGCTTCGAAGTCATCGTGGTGAGGCGTTGACCATCCCTGATTTCATCGGGCAGATCCTTGTCGAACCACTCCTTCATTTTTGGCTTGTGATCCCAGAGGTCGATCTGAGATGGAGCGCCGGACATGAAGAGGTAAATCGCTCGTTTCGCTTTCGGGCGACGGTGAAACCGGTCGTCGATTTCTCCTGCCCCAGCGGCCTTGGCAAGATCCGCTCCGAGAAGGGAGGAAAGGGCGGCGCCTCCAAGTCCGGCGGCTGTTTTGCCGAAGAACTGGCGACGTGTTTCCTGAGTGATGTAATTTTGAAAGGAATTCATGGGGTCGTGATAGGTGCGATGCTTTCTCTCCTGCAGCGAGACGACTTCAGTTTTTGTTCAATGACTCATCCAGGTTCAGGAGCTGGTTGGCGACCATGGCCCACGCCGCAAACTCTGATGGAGAGACCTGGTCGGGCGGCGAAATCGAGAAGGCATCGTTCACTTCATCCTTGAGCATCTCGTTTGCTGCGACAGGATCGCTTTCGTAGATATTTCGAAACTGATCGAAGGAATTGACCACGACTCTTCTCTCATCTTCTGTAAAAGGGTGTCCTCTCAGCAAGACGGCGAGGTAGTCGATCCGCTCATCGCGGTCTTCTTTTTCGGTCAGCACCCTTTTCGCAAGATATCGCGAAGCGCGAACGAACTGCGGGTCGTTCATCATCACGAGTGCTTGCAGGGGAGTGTTCGTGCGCTCTCGGCGCATGATGCAGATTTCTCGATTTGGAGCATCAAAGATGGCGAGGTTTGGCGAATGCGCCGTTCGTTTCCAGAACGTGTAGATCGACCGGCGATGTTCCGCCGATGGGCCGAAGTCCTGAAAGAAGGTCTGGGTATTCGAGTTGCTGTAGCCAACCGTCTTCCAGATTCCTGCAGGCTGATAGGGGCGAACTCCAGCTCCACCCATGGAAGTGTCCAGAATCCCACTGACATGAAGGGCTTGATCTCGAATCACCTCGGCATCAAGTCGAAAGCGAGGGCCGCGAGCGAGCAGACGGTTTTCCGGATCCCTTTTCGCCATCTCCTCGGAAATCCGTGACGACTGACGATAGGTTTCCGACATCACAATTTGGCGATAGAGAGCTTTCACATCCCAGCCGCTCTCGATCAACGACGAAGCGAGGTAGTCGAGCAGTGCAGGGTTGCTTGGGTTTTCACCCTGTGTACCGAAGTCCTCCGAAGTTTTGACAAGACCAACACCGAAGAGTTCCTGCCAGATTCGATTTGCGGCTACTCGTGCGGTGAGCGGATGATCAGGATGGACCAGCCACTGAGCGAGTCCGAGGCGATTCGCTGGAAATTCACCCTTCAACTCCGGGAGAAAAGAGGGAAGCCCGGGCACTACTTCCTCGAGCTTCTGGTCGTATTCGCCACGGGCGAGGATATTCGCCCTCGCCTCACCTTCTCTCTCGTTCATCACCAAGGTAACGGGGGTGTTCGAATGAATCTGGCCGAGAGAAGAGTCCAATTTGGAAAGTTTCACGAGAGCGTCCTGGTAGGTGTCGACCTCAGTATGGAGGAAAAACGATTTCAGCTTCGCCGTTTCGTCGGCGGAGCGTTTTTCCTTTTTGAGCAGGCCCGCGAGAATCGCTCGCTCGCTGATCGACTTCACTTCTTCTGTATTCAGGTTCCGATCGAACAACCGGATCTCATTGACGACAGGGATGTATCCGCTCTCGGAATCCTTTCCTCCTGCGAGCAGAGGGGCATCCGTCGAGAAATCACCTACGAGAGTGTCAGCCCATTCGTTGATATAGCGACTCGTGAGGAGTTGGTGGTTCAGATAAAGTTGAAACCCTTGTGAGCTTCCAGACCCGTCGTAAGTAACGACCAGCATGCCGCCTGAGCCTGATTTGTATCGCCGCGTCGCCCCTCTTTTGAGCACCCGGTTAGGGTATTGCTCGATAAACTCGAGGTTCATACTTTGTTCTTTGACGAAGATCCGCCAGCCACGGTCATTCTGCTTGGGGTCGGTCTTGCTCAAAAGCATGACACGACCATAATCGCCCATCTCGGGAAGCTTGTAGCGAAACGAAATCGTGAACGGCTTGTCCTTTTGAAAGTTTCCTACGTTCCCCAGATTGAGGGGCTCTTCCCTCCGGTAGTTCCCGATCCTCTCCAAGAAGGTTTGATTCTTTCCGAATGTATCAAAAAGGGTCTCAGGATCCGCCGATTTCAGCCATACTTCAAAGTCAGCTTGAGCCGCCTTGGCGATGTTCCCGAGCGACTTCCTCTGGGCTGCGACTTCACCAGTGAGTCGGGCCGCTTCTTCTTTCGTCTCATCGTTTTCGTAGACTCGGATCATAGGACGCGAGTCCTTGGTATTGCCATCCATTCCCGGTTGGGAGGTGTTGTTGAAGTAGGCGTAGAGTTGGTAGAAGTCTTTCTGAGTAATCGGATCGAACTTGTGATCGTGGCATTGTGCGCAACCGGTCGTCAGTCCCATCCAGACGGTGGAGGTGGTTGAAACTCGATCGACTGCGTAGCGGGCGAGGAACTCTTCTTCGATGGCACCGCCTTCCGAGGTGGTGACGTTGCAACGGTTGAATCCAGTCGCAACAAGCTGACTCTGCGTCGGGTCGGTGAGGAGATCGCCGGCGATCTGTTCGGTTGTAAATTGATCAAAAGGCATATTCTGGTTGAACGCTGAAATGACCCAATCCCGGTAGGGCCACATTTCGCGATAGTTGTCGAGATGGAGCCCGTGGGTGTCGGCGTAGCGGGCAGCATCGAGCCAATAACGGGCGCGATGCTCGCCGAAAGTGGGGCGTCCGAGAAGTTCATCGACCAGCTTCCCGAAGGCATCTTGCTCGGGGTTACTGAGATGAGTTTTCAATTCTCCGGGCGTCGGAGGGAGCCCCGTCATGTCGAGAAAGAGTCGACGGGTTAGAATTGCAGGATTCGCTTCCGGTGCGCGGGTGAGTCCATATTTCTCGAGTCGGTGATCAACAAAACCATCGATGCTTTTCGGGTGGTCCGACCTTTCGGTTCCTCGCTTGATCGGGAGGAAGGACCAGTGTTGCTCATACTCCGCGCCTTCCGTGACCCAACGCGTTAGCAGATCGATTTGCGCCGGGGAAAGTTTCTTGTGCGACTCAGGTGGCGGCATGGTTTCGTCTGCATCCTGTGAGCGAATACGGGCCACCAGCTCGCTTGCCTCCGGTTTTCCCGGGACGATGGCTGCGAGTTCGGGATCAGTGGCTCCTTCATAGGTGTCGAGGCGCAGATCTGCTTTTCGACCGTGCTCGTCGGGTCCATGACACGAGAAGCAATTGTCCGAGAGAATGGGGCGAATATCTCGATTGTAGGAAATCTGTTCTCCAGCGAGCGAAGGCTCGACTTTCAAATTCGTCCGAGGACGTTCCTGCGATCCAGAACCGAGAGTCGCAAGGACTGCGCGCTCATACTGAGTCTCCGGATCTTGGTGCGCCACCTTCGGCTTCGCTGTTGTCTCCTCAGTGGTCGTGAGTTCGGGTTGGGCGCCGGAGGGTCTTTTGGAGAGAGAAAAGGATTGCATGAGCCCGTATCCAATCAGAGACAATGTTGCTAAGGCAGCCGCGGCGAGCCACCGTCTTCTGGTTCGGCCGGATGTGAAATCGCCTCCTGCGGAATTCTCAACGGCCAACGCTGCATCCGACTCGCTTGAAGAGCGAGCGAACTTCTCTCCTGCCCGAAGTGAGACTACGTTAGCCGGCAAAGAATTTTCGCGCATTTGAGTTCGGATTTCCGGCTCGGACTCCAACATGGAATGAAGTTCACAGGCACGGACGAAGGAGAGCTGGGCCTCGGGGGAGCCGGAGAGAATGTCGTTGAGCCTTTTCTCTTCATCGGGAGAAATCTCATTCTCGAGGAAGAGGTTGATCAACCGTTCCCACTCTTGTTCAGGATTAGAATTTAGGTTCATGACAAGGGATCGATGAAAGGGGATTGTTTTTGGATACACTTCGCCAGATTGGCTCTGGCTCGGAAAAGGAGTTGGGATGCGGCGTTGGCTTTGAAGCCTAGATCTTCGGCAATACTCTGAACTGATTCCGATTCCAGGTAGCGTCTTTCGACGATTTCGCGTTGTCGGTCCGGGAGTCTGCCGAGACACGTTTGGAGTGCCTCGAGACGGTTTCCATATCCCTGCGAAACAGTTTCCATCGTTTCCGCAAGAGATTCAACCAGCTCGTCGCTGAAGGAAAGGCGATCACGGCCGCGTCCTCTTCGCCAGGTTAGAACCTCAAAGTAGGCCACCCGGAAAGCCCATGCTGCAAAGTTTGAGCCTGGGGAGTAGTCGCGTAATTTCTTCAGCAGAGTCACATTTGTTTCCTGAAGGACATCCTTGGAAGCGTGCTCTTCCCCGACGAGAGCTCGTATGTAGGCGGCCAACCGTGGTTGATGGGAAGCCATCAAATCCGCAAATTCGGAGGAGCCGGGCTCGGGAGAGTCAGAATTGTTCACGGAGGAAATCATCGGGGTTTGAGTCAGGGAGACAGAGTGACCACGTAGGGAAACTCCATTTGAGCAAAGAATCTTACGCTTTCTCAAAATTTTACCATATTTCCTCTTGAAAAGCATCTCCTGAGCGCGCAAATTCGCGGTCCGCTCGCGAGCGAGGCCCCGGTCTCCATTCGAGCGCGAGTTTCTTACAATTCCTCTGTAGCTCAGCGGTAGAGCGGGTGGCTGTTAACCACTAGGTCGTTGGTTCGAATCCAACCGGAGGAGCCATCTCTGCAAGATGTTAAGCTGCAATGAGTTACGGCTCGATTCCAAGCCCAAAAATGGGCAACTGTGCATGAAATTGTGCACAGTTTGGACTGCTCTCATACCGCTATCGCAGTGCTTAGAGACGCTCATTTGGGCTCTTCCACCGGTTGGTTTTAAGCTGATTCCCACAGCCGATGAAACCAAAATACCGCCTCTTCAAACGGGGAAACAAATTCTACAAGCGAGACACAACAACGAACCAGCGCGTAAGCCTGGGGACTTCCTGTCGCAGGGAAGCGCAGAAATTGATCGATGCTGAGAACCAGGCTCACGAATCGCCGGCCCTCGGGCAGGAGCTGGCCAAGGCCTACCTGAGCACGAGTGACCCTCTCGCAAAGACCCGCACATGGCAGGATGTCATGGATGAGTATGCTCGGAAGGGAGCACCGCCTACGCAGGAGCGAAAGGGGCGTGTCTTCAGGATGGGGGACTTCGATCCGATCCGGAATAAGTTGGTCATCAGTACGGTGGCGGAGGACTTTTTTGCGGTGCTCCGATCGGACAAGGTGACGACAAACCGCTATCTGATTCAGCTGCAGAATTTTGCTGTCGACGTTGGGTGGGCACCAAGACCGATCATACCGCGTCGCGCGTTCCCGAAACCGAGCAAGAAAATTGTCATGCGGGCGATCACCCGGGAGGAGCACGAGCGCATCCTCGCGGCGGAACAGGACACAGAGCGATTTCTCTACTACTGGTTATTGTGGGAGATCGGGGCGAGTCAATCTGATGCCGCCAAGTTGCGGGCGGAGAACTTCGATCTGAAGAAAGGTATTCTCATGTTCGAGCGCTCGAAGACCGGTCAGCTCTGTCGGATGCAGATGTCAGAAGCGGTCCGAGAGATTCTGGAAATCTCGCCGGTGACGGAATTCACTACGAGCAGCGTTGGTTCCGTCCGTGGCCCACGGGTGTGATGACGGAGGTGGACGCTCTCGGGGAGACGGTTCCTCTCGGTGACGTCACCTTTGAAGTCGGGGGCGTGCGCATAGGATTCGAGGTCTGTGAGGATGCATGGGTCGCGGATCGCCCGGGACGTGATCTCGCGAAACTCGGGATCGATGTCATCTTGAACCCAAGCGCCAGTCACTTTGCCTTCGGCAAGCATCAGATTCGCGAACGGTTCGTCTGCGAGGGCTCCCGGGCCTTCGGCACGGCATACGTCTATGCCAACCTGCTGGGGAACGAGTCCGGTCGGATCATCTATGATGGTGGCTCTATGATAGGATCGGGTGGAACCATTCTTGCCGGTGCACCCAGATTCAGTTTCGAGGAAGTTCAGGTTGTCTCTGCCTCAATCGATTTGGACATCAACCGGCTCGCCCAGGCTCGAACTATCAGTCACGAAGTTGATCCGGCCGCCAGCTGTACCGTGACTGTGGAACACTCCTGGAGGGGAGGGGACCTGATGGAATCCCCTGGACCGGCAGGTAAGCTTGCCAAAGAGGAAGAGTTCACCCATGCCATTTGCCTCGCCCTTTTTGACTACATGCGAAAAAGCCGATCGAATGGTTTCGTCGTTTCGCTGAGCGGAGGCGCGGACTCTGCTGCGGTCGCCAGCCTCGTTTACCTGATGTGGTACCTCGCAAAGAATGAACTTGGAGAAGGTGTCTTTCGAGATCGCCTTCCGCAGTTTCGTAAAGAAGTCGATATGAGTTCGCTCCTGCTATGTGCCTACCAGGCCACTCGGAACAGTGGTGACATTACCCGGGATGCAGCAGCCACGCTCGCGGAGTCTCTCGGGGCCGACTATGCCGACTGGGATGTGCAGCCTGCGGTGGACCACTACGTGGAGCTGGCAGAAGCCACGGTTGGTCGAGCTCTCAACTGGGAAGAAGACGACATCACCCTGCAGAATATTCAGGCACGGGTCCGGGCGCCGGGGATCTGGATGCAGGCGAACCTTCGCAATGCCCTGCTGCTCTCCACGAGCAATCGTTCCGAAGCCGCTGTCGGTTACGCGACCATGGACGGGGACACCTGTGGTGGTCTTTGTCCGATCGCCGGTATCGACAAGGCGTTCCTTCGCCAGTGGTTGAGTTGGCTTGAAAAGGAGGGGAGCGAGCGGGTCCCGAAAATTCCGGCATTGCGAGCCGTCAATGTTCAAACTCCGACTGCCGAGTTGCGTCCGGAAGATCAGAAGCAGACGGACGAGGAAGACCTCATGCCGTACCCCATTCTCGACCTGATCGAGCGTCTCGCCATTCGCGATAAGAAGTCCCCTTCGGACGTTCTTCAGATTCTTCGCCATCGATTCAGCGACCATGAGCCCGAATCGATTCGCCAGTGGGTCATCCGTTTCTTTCGTCTCTGGTCGAGGAATCAGTGGAAGCGAGAGCGCTATGCGCCCGGGTTCCATCTTGACGATGAAAACCTAGATCCGAAAACGTGGTGCCGTTTCCCCATTCTCAGCGGCGGATTTGAAGATGAACTGAATGCCCTTTAGGCGATGAGCTACACTTATACCTATCCAAGACCGGCCGTCACCACGGATGTGGTGCTGCTCTGCTTCCGAGAGGGCGCATGGCAGGTTCTACTCATTCAGAGAAGGAATTCACCGTTTCAGGATTACTGGGCGCTGCCGGGTGGGTTTCTCGACGAGGACGAGGCACCGGATGCCGGAGCTGCCCGTGAACTAAAAGAGGAAACAGGGATCGTTGGGATCGGATTGCATCCTCTGGGTTTCTGGGGAGCCCCGGGACGCGACCCTCGGGGACATACAGTTTCCCTTGCCTTTCGGGGTGTTTGCCGGAACGAGAAAGTGGAGCCTGTCGCTCAAGATGATGCCCGCGATGCAGGTTGGTTTCCTCTCTCCGACCTGCCTTCCCTTGCGTTTGATCATGCGGAGATCATCGAGGCAGCTCGGCTTGCGCAGGAAGAGTAAAAATCATCTTGGTGTCATTTTTACACTTTTGTTTTGACATAGTGTCGATTTCACACCATTGTCGTTTTGAAATGAATGCTTCCCTCAAAATTCGCTCGCACACAGCATTGCTGGAGGTGCTCTCCCATGAGGTTGAACTCGACTACCTCTTCTTCTGGGGGCATCGGGTTCCGAAGGATGGAAGTGTCTCCAAGAGCTGTTTCAGTCAATGGTATCCAGCACGGTTCGAGGTGAATGGTGAAAGCTACCAGACGGCGGAACACTTCATGATGGCCAGCAAGGCTCGCTTGTTTGGTGACTCCGAAGTCGAGCGCCAGATACTGGCCTGCACAAATCCGGGAGAGGCCAAAAAGCTGGGGCGAAAGGTGAGAAACTTCGACGTGCAGAAGTGGGAGGAGAGTCGCTTTCCATTCGTTGTGGAGGGGAATGTTGCCAAGTTTTCTCAACACGAGGCACTTCGGAAATTTCTCCTTTCCACGGGCGACAAGATCCTTGTCGAGGCCAGCCCCTATGATCGTATCTGGGGAGTCGGGCTCGGAGTCAACGACCCTAGGATCGAGGATCCCACCCAGTGGCGGGGTCTCAACCTGCTGGGATTCGCCCTGATGGAGGCCCGAGAACAACTGAAAAACTGAAAGCAATTTTCCAATGAAACGAACCAATCGAAAAGAAATTGCCCACGAAACCAAGTCGATTCTGGAATCGGGCTACTACCAAGCGCCTGATGGCTCAATGATCTCACTCGAAGAAGATCTCAAAAGAACATGGGAGAACACTCGCTGTTATTCCCCGGAGGGTCTTGCTGATACCATTGAAAGGGAATCGGCAAGCCTCCGTTCTGACGGTGCTGCTGATATCACTGCGGTGAACCAAACCTCTCTGCAGGCTGCCCGTGACCTGCTTGAGGAAGGTGCCGATGAGGTCGTATGTCTGAATTTTGCTTCGGCAAAGAACCCGGGAGGTGGATTTCTCGGAGGAGCGGAAGCACAAGAGGAAGCGATCTGTCGTCCGTCTGCCCTCTACGCGTCATTGCTGAAGGGAGGAGATTCCTACTATCGAGTGAATCGCCTCACCAAGAACGCTCTCTACACGGACCATGTGATCTATTCACCCGACGTTGCCGTTTTTCGGGACGAGGCGGATGGAACCCTGCTGGCGAAGCCATACCACATCTCATTCGTCACCGCCCCGGCACCCAATCGCGGAGCGCTTGAGCAGAATACGCCGTCTCTGGTTTCAGAGATTGAATCCGTTTTTCGCAACCGCATCCGCGGCGTCCTTGCCGTGATGGCTGAGAACGGACATCGAAATCTCGTCCTCGGTGCGTGGGGATGCGGCGTCTTCCGCAACGATCCAAGTGAAGTAGCGAAATGGTTCCACGACGCGATCGAAAAGGATGGGTGGAAATCACGGTTCGATCGAATTCGCTTCGGCGTCCTTGATCGCAGGGACTGCGGGACCTTCCAGGCATTTGAAGAGGAACTTGCTCTCCAACAAACCACTCACACATCATGAGCTTTACCTACGAATACGAACGGCCTGCGATGACCACAGACTGCGTGGTTTTTGGCCTCGATGACGAGGACCTGAAGGTCCTCCTGATCCAGCGCGACATTCCACCTTTTGAGGGAAAGTGGGCGCTACCGGGTGGGTTCGTCAGGGTGGGGGAGTCACTCGATAACTGTGCCCGGCGGGAACTGAAGGAAGAGACCGGACTTCGGGACGTTTTTCTGGAGCAGCTCTACACCTTTGGACAGCCCAAGCGCGATCCCCGGGAGCATGTCGTGACGGTAGCCTACTACGCCCTCGTCAACTTGGTGGACCACCCTCCGAAGGCGGACACCGATGCTCGGAATGCAGCCTGGTTTCCTTTCGAGGATATTCCCCGGCTCGCATTCGATCATGAAACCATTCTCGAGACAGCCCGGAAACGCATCCAGGGGAAGTTGCGATACGAGCCGATCGGATTCGAGCTGCTTCCCGAAAAGTTTACCCTGACCGAACTACAGAAACTCTACGAGCGCATCCTCGATCAACCCATCGACAAGCGAAACTTCCGCAAGAAAGTACAGAAGCTGGGTATCCTCGAGGAGACGGACGAAATCCAGAGTGATGTCGCTCACCGCGCCGCGCGTCTCTACCGCTTCGACGAGACCCAATATCGAAAGTTGATCGAAGACGGCATGAATTTTGAACTTTGATATCGGCTCCCATGAAAACTTTGCTCATCGTTGATATCCAGAACGACTTTCTGCCGGGCGGACCTCTTGGCGTCCCGGAGGGCGATCAAATCGTTCCTATCGTCAACGAACTGATCCCCGAATACGACCTCGTCGTCGCGACCCAGGACTGGCATCTGGAAGATCATGGCAGTTTTGCTTCCAATCACTCTGGCCACGAGGTGGGGGAAGTGATCGACCTGAACGGGCTCGATCAGATTCTCTGGCCGGTTCATTGCGTCGCGGGAACGGCTGGCGCTAACTTTGGTACAGAGCTGAATTACTTACGGGTTGACCATATTGTCAGGAAGGGCGGCGATCCGGGAGTCGACAGCTACAGCGGATTTTTCGATAACGGACGAAGGCAGGAAACAGGTTTGACGGATTACCTGCGAGAACAGGGAGCCAGTGAAGTCCATGTTGTCGGCCTCGCCACGGACTACTGCGTCAAGTTCACGGCCCTCGACAGTGTCGAGCAGGGTTTCGAGACATCGCTGGTGGTGGACGCCTGTCGCGGTGTCGATCTGGTGGAAAGCGACGTTGATCGTGCCATCGAAGAGATGCGCGAGAGTGGCGTTCATATCCGGACCTCGGAAGAGTTGCTCGCGGATGAAGTCGTCTTGTATCGTCCGGTTGGACCGAATGAATACGCGCTCCTCGAGAAAAGTGAGTTCAGCGCGTGGCCGCCTCGTTTGCCCGAGCAACCCATCTTCTATCCGGTAACCAACGAAGCGTACGCCGAGCAGATCGCCCGGGATTGGAACATACCTGCCAGTGGCTCTGCTTACGTCACCCGGTTCGCGGTCGACAGGAAATACTTGCGACAGTTCCCCAGGAAGGTCGTGGGAGGAAGTGAGCACGAAGAACTCTGGATCCCGGCGGAAGATCTCGACGAGATGAACCGCCATATCCGCGGAAAGATCGAAGTGATCACGAAACTGTAGTTGCGCCTACTCATGAAAATTCAAATGACACAACAACCCTTGTCTCATGAACGATTCGATGGAGCATTGCTAGGTCTCGCGATTGGGGATGCCCTTGGGACGACCGTGGAGTTCAAGGAACGTGGCACTTTCGAGCCTCTCACGGGCATCGTAGGGGGCGGCCCCTTCCATTTGGAACCGGGGCAGTGGACCGACGACACTTCAATGTCGCTGTGCCTTGCTGACAGCCTGCTGGAATCAGGAGGCATGGATTTGCGTGATCAGGCGGAGCGATACGTTCGGTGGTGGCGGGAGGGATACAACTCCGTCAACGGAAAGTGTTTCGACATCGGGAACACCGTTCGTAGTGCGCTCGCTAATTTCAGTATCAGCGGAGAGGCCTGCTCCGGCTCGACCGACCCTTACAGCGCCGGAAACGGATCCATCATGAGATTGGCTCCTGTCCCGATGTTCTTCGCCAACGATCCCGCAAGAGCGGTCGAAGCCTCTGTCGAGTCTTCACGAACCACTCACCAAGCCGCAGAGGTTCTCGGGGCCTGCCGCTACTTTGGGGCCTTGATCGTCGGAGCTCTCCACGGACTGTCGAAAGAGGATCTTCTTTCTCCCGAATTCTTCTCCGAGTTCACAGAACTGGAAAACTGCGATCTTCCGCCGGCGATCGAGAAGCTTACGAAGGGCAACTACGTGGAGAAGAACGAATATGCGATATCCGGGAGCGGTTATGTAGTCAAAAGCCTGGAGGCAGCTCTGTGGGCTTTTCAAACCACCGACAGCTTTGAAGAAGGAGCACTTCGAGCGGTGAACTTGGGCGATGATGCAGACACCACCGGTGCCGTGTTCGGGCAGCTGGCGGGAGCCTACTATGGTAGCAGTGGGATTCCCCGGCCTTGGTTGGCCGTCCTTGCGTGGCGTGTCCGAATTCGAGATCTCGCCACTCAACTTCACGAGGCGGCTCACGAACCTATCTCTTCATGAATTCCGATCTCCATGACAGAATCGCAGGAATCCTCATGGGCACAGCGGTGGGGGATGCTCTCGGCCTGCCTGCTGAGGGGATGAGCCCTGCTGCGATTGAGAGGCGCGGCTGGAAGAATGATTGGAAGCACCGACTGCTTCCTGGAGGTGGCATGTGGAGTGATGACACGGAACACACCATCATGCTGAGTCAGGCACTCCTTGAGTTTCCTGATGACGTCGACGGCTTCGAGAAGGCGTTCGCCTGGGAACTTCGGTGCTGGCTGCTGGGATTGCCCGCCGGTGTTGGATTGGCCACGGCTCGTTCCATCTTGAAGCTGTGGATGGGAATTCCTCCGAGGCGATCAGGGGTGTTTTCCGCGGGCAACGGTCCCTGCATGAGAGCTGCCATTGTCGGTGCCTTCTTTGCTGGTGACCCAGAGCGGAGAAAGGCCTTCACCCAAGCTCACACTCGAATCACTCACACGGATCCGAAGGCTCTTGTTGCGGCAAGTGCTGTGGCCGAGCTGGCTGCGATGTTTGCTACTCGTGACTCTGAACCCGAGATTTCCGATCAAATCGTTGCGATTGGAGGAGACGCAAGCGACGTGGACTGGAAGCGCTTCGTTGCCCAACTGAACGATTTCCTGGACGACGGGCATTCCATGCAGCAGTTCCTTTCTGAATCTGGTATCGATCCCTCCCGGGGCGTCAGCGGGTACGCCTACCACACGATTCCCGCTGTTCTCTTCGCCGGCATGACCCACGGTTGGCGCATCGAGCCCACCCTGAATGAACTTTTCAATACCGGTGGGGATACGGACACGGCCGGAGCCATCGCGGGTGCTCTTTGTGGGGCGCTCCATGGGGCGAAGGAAATTCCGGTATCCTGGATCGAAGGGATACGCGAATGGCCGGTAACGACGCGCGATCTAGCGCGATTGACTGATGCCCTCGCGGAGCGTTCACCCGTGCGGATTCGTCCTCGTTGGTCGCCCCTGTTGGTGGCCAGGAACCTGTTCTTCCTCGCCGTCGTTCTCGTTCACGGGCTGAGTCGCCCCTTCCTTTTTCTCATCGACCGGTCTCATCGTGAGGCCCCCATTGCCACCACCTGATTCATGAATGCTATCTGTGCCGACATCACCACGCTGAACTGCGACGCCATCGTCAATGCTGCCAACACCAGCCTGCTCGGTGGGGGAGGCGTGGATGGTGCGATTCATCGGGCGGCCGGCACGGAGCTGGTCGCGGAGTGCCGCATGCTCAACGGTTGCAAGACTGGTGACGCAAAGATCACCAAGGGATACAAGCTCCCGGCGAAACATATCATTCACACCGTCGGTCCGGTGTGGAGGGGAGGGGCCTCCGGAGAAATCGATTCATTGATTTCCTGCTACACACGTTGTCTGGAGATTTGTTCCGAGAACGAGATTCAAAGTGTGGCGTTTCCCTGCATTTCCACGGGGATCTATGGCTTCCCCAAGGAGTTGGCCTGTGAAATCGCGGTGAATACCTGCGAGGAAAAGAATACCGAATCCATTGATATCACTTTCTGCTGTTTTGATCGGCATGACCTCGCCCTCTACGAACATCAACTATGCGAGAAGGAATGACCGGCAGCCAGAACAACCTTTACGAACAAAATGAACAAAACCAAACTCAGCAAATTTCTGAGCCTAGTCCTCAGGCACAAGCCCGAGGCCATCGGCCTGACTCTCGATTCCGAGGGGTGGGTCGCAGTTGACGACCTGCTGGCCTGTCTTAAGAGTGCCGGGAAAACCACCAACAGGCGTGAACTGGAAGAGGTCGTGGCTGAGAATAACAAGCAACGCTTTCGATTCTCGGAGGATGGGCAGCGCATCAGAGCCAACCAAGGACACTCCATCGCTGTCGACCTGAAACTTGAGCCGTGCACACCGCCTGAAAAACTCTACCACGGCACGGCGACTCGGTTTCTGTCGAGCATCTATGCCGACGGACTCGTTCCGGGTTCGCGGCAGCATGTTCACCTCTCCGGTGATCGAGAAACGGCAGAGGTGGTGGGACGGCGACATGGCAAACCGGTCATCCTCGTGGTCGATGCCGAAGCGATGCATCGGGACGGAAAGCAGTTCTACATTTCGGATAACGGTGTCTGGCTGACTGACGCCGTGCTTCCTGAGTTTATTGCGGAGGAGGCCCGGGAGGTCGGGTAGGCAGCATCTTGTCTTGCAGGGCTAAAAATACTCAGCTGCGATTTTCTCCTGATCGAAGGGCGTCACGACCCCCTCGTCGATCGAGAAGATTTGGTCCGCTTCATCCCGATCATCCACACGAACGCCCCTGGCCTCGCAGTGAAGGGAGAACAGGTCGTGGAGGCTCGGTGTTTTCAATGCCATCATCGAGCGGACCATTAAGGAGAGACCGGACAGATTGTTTTCCACGTTATTGAAACTCGGGCTGTTCTTCAGAGCCAAATCACTCCAGATCACGTTCATTGTTTCGAGGTCGAAGATGGCCGGTAGGGCGATTCTTGTATCCGCGGTCAGGTCCACCTTGTCGACCACAGTTCTGGCTTCAAAGATCTCCCCGGAATTGGGAGATTTGCGTGCCATCCAACCTGCAAAGCATTCCGGAAGATCGCAATAGGGCTGTTGGGTGAAGCTGGTAACGACCATCACGACATACCGGACATCCTTGCTCTTCGTCTTCGCCAGATTCAGGTCGATGAATTCGGCGGCACCTTCCGGGGCATCGACGATGTCCCCGCTGTGATATCCGCCAAAGTTCTTCAGGTTGTAGTAGGACACCACATCCAGGTATCGGAATCGGGCGTCGAAGAACACGGCCGAGAGATCCAGATCGGTCCGATAGTCACCGTTCTTCCACCAGATGAAGAACCTCAAAGTTGACGCATCCGGGATCGGGAGCCTGGAGCCGCGGGACAGCGACCGAAGCGACTTGGATGCCGATCGTTGGGCGGTTGGGATGCGGTAGTGTTTTAATTCTGGGTCGATCCAGCACGTGCCCAATGGAGACTTGGAGGAGAAGCTTCTCAACAGCGCTTCACGGCATGCCTCGGCCGCCTGCTCCGCCACCCCGGGAGGTAATTCCGGAAGCGCTTCTGGCCGTGCCCAGATCTTTGCGACTTCTCCTTTCGGGAAAAAGACCCGAATCAGTTCGTTCGGAATCTTGATCAATTCCACATTGGATGGCGGCGGGGCATCCAGACGCTTCACATTGATCATCGATTTCAACGTCTCCACCAATCCTGCTTCCGTTCCGGCATCCGCTGGTTTCTTGGCTCCGGGTTTCTTCCACCGGATGACATCATCATCCGTAGCCTCGATGTTGCGTTGCCTTTCGCGAAATCGGAAATGAGTCATCATCCGAAGCAGGATCGGGGTCGGAACGTTCGGCGCAACTTTGCGGAAAGCGTCGATGACGGCTGAAGGGTTTTCAGAGATCCTGAGGAGATGATCAAGCCGCCGACCAAAAACGCCGGGTTTCTCGGCCAAAACTTGGAGAACTCCCGGGATATCCCGCTCTTCCAGCAGTGATTCGATCAAGCCGTTCTCCGTCTGGTAAGGGATTCCCTCCCGGATCACCTGAAATGCCTCGTGGGCACGCGGAAAGCGATCTGAGAACTCTCCCGGATGCAATCTCTCGCCCAGACGAACCCAGCGTTCACCCCACTTCAGCATGTCTTCGACAGGACGGTTTGATCGATCAATCCCGGCCAGGATCATCTTTCTGATCGCGCGAGGGATTTTCTCGAATCGACAAGGCTCAAAGAGAGACACGTCGCCGTTGCACCAGGCGACCGCGATACGAAGGAAGTCATTGGCAGCGCGAGCGTGTTTCTCGATGAACGCGTTACCCTGATCGGTATGGCGGAGTAGCAGAACTGAAAGGGCCGCTACTGTCTCGCGCATCGGGATCTCATCAGGCAACAGGGAAACAACATCGTTACTAAGCGACTTAACAAAGCGCTCCATGTCTTCGCGATCGGAAGGGGAGAGTGAGGACTTGGCTGCACAAAGATTGGTGAATATCTCATCGCGTTCCTGCCGGGTTCCGGACGAAATCACTTGGAGGTCCGGTTGTTCGATCAACTTTGGTCGCTTCGTACGTTCTCCTGCCGGCAATTCCAGAGATACGTAGTGATAAAGAGCGTTGAGATAGAGTTCTGCTTCCGTTTTCTCCATTACTTCGGAGGGAAAGCCGGGGTACATCGCTTGGAAGGCGCGATCATTGCCCGTCAATGCACACACCCAGGAATCGAGGTGATTGTAGAAGGAGAGGAAATCCGCTCTCGATAGCTTCTTTACTCTTTCAGCCAGTTCTTCCGTAAGGCAGTAACCTGACCTCTCCAGTTTCTTCTGGAGAGTGGCGATTTCAGCAGTCGATCTGGTTTCGGCGGTTGAGGGTGGGACTTCGACCAACAATTTCGATTTCCTTCTCAGGTAGACCAGATTCATCGCGAAAGTCACCCCGAAGCACCCTCCCAACTATAGAAGAGTCTCCGAAGTGAGAAGATGTGGAAAGCGAAGACTCTAGATTCAAGGATTGAGAAGGAAGAACCTCCATAGCCACGCAGAAACATTCTCACATCTCACACTGATTTCAATTCAATGGTTGGAGTTTTCAGTGACCCATCAGTTCACAAAAATGCCGCCCCCTCAATGGAGAGGGCGGCAAGTTTCCAATTTGCTACGCCGCTTTCTCGGCGTAGTGATCGAATTCCATCGTGAAGCTGGCGCGACCCGATGAAACGCTGCGGAGGTCTCCGATGTAGCCGAAGAGCTCCGCCAGGGGGACGGCCGCGGTGATGACCTTGACCACACCTCTGTCGCTTTGCCCCTCAATCATGCCTCGCCGGCGATTCAAGTCACTGATCACATCCCCGACGTATTCCGCCGGAGTCGTCACATGGACCTGCATCACGGGCTCGAGCACCACGGGCGAGGCTTCGACCATCGCTTCGCGAAACGCCTGGGCTCCGGCGATCTCGAATGCCAGGGCGGACGAATCCTCTGGATGGGTGGCCCCATCCAGAAGCAACGCTCGGACATCGGTCACAGGAAAGCCTTCCAGCACTCCGCTTTGCATGGCAGAACGAATTCCTCTCTCCACTCCGGGGATGTAGTCTTGGTCTATCGCACCTCCGGTGATTTCTGAGACAAACTCGAATCCCGCTCCGCGTGGCAGCGGCTCGAAACGGATTTCCACATCGGCAAACTGGCCCGGGCCGCCCCCTTGTTTCCGGTGGCGAACCTGTATCAATTTGGGATTGCGGATGGACTCACGGTAAGCGACTTCAGGACGACCAAATTCGATCTTGATCCCGAGTTCGCTTTCGAGTTTTTCCTTCGCCATCTCAAGGTGGAGTTCTCCCATGCCGGCCAGGACTGACTGCCCTGTCTCGGAATCGACCGACACGCGGAGTGTCGGATCCTCAGCCGTAAGCCGGTTGAGGCCCATTCCCAGCTTGTCGCGTTCGTCCCGGTTCGCAGCTTCCACAGCGACCCGTGTCATCGGTTCAGGAACCGACAGGCGTTCGAGTAGAAGCGCTTTGTCTGATGCCTCACAAAGAGTGTCACCAGTCAGGGTATGCTTCATTCCGAGAACTGCCACAATGTCACCGCTGGTTGCCGCAGAGATATCCTCTTCACGGTTCGAGTTGATCCGCACAAGCCGACCGATCCGCTCGGTGACCTCTTGCGATGCGTTCCAGACGCGATCACCGACCGACAGTTCACCGGCGTAGATACGAAGCCACGTTTGTGCTCCGAAGCTACCCTTGTTCATTGTCTTGAAGGCATACGCGACCAGTCCTCCACCAGCGGAGACGCCGTCGGGCAGAGCTCGCTCGTCCGGGCTCGGAAGGAGATCCACAATCATATCCAGAAGTGGTTGCATTCCCCGGTTCCGGAGGGCAGAGCCACATGCGACCGGCACGACCTCACCCCGAAGAACACCATCGCGGATGCTCTCGAGAATCTCAGTTTCCGAGGGCTCCCGGCCCTCGTCGAGATAGGCTGCCAGAAGAGATTCCTCCCTTTCGACCACCCACTCGATCAGAGTCGCTCGTGCGGCACTGGAATACTTTAGACAGTCCTGTGGTATGGACTGTTTTTCCATTTCAAGGCCTTCATCGTCGAGCCAGCAGATCATCTCCTGACGGATCAGATCGATCACACCAACCAGCTCGCCCTCTTCTGAGAGAACAGGTCGCTGGAGGGGCAGGGGAGTGATCCCGAGCCGTTCCTGGATCTGAGCGATCACGTTGTCGAAGTCTGCACCAGCGCGATCCATCTTGTTGATGAATGCAATGCGGGAGACTCCGAATTCATCGGCGAGTCGCCAGTTCGTTTCTGTCTGAGGTTCCACGCCGGAGACCGCGTCGAATACAACCACCGCACCATCGAGGATCCGGAGCGAGCGTTTTACCTCGATCCCAAAGTCCACGTGTCCGGGAGTGTCTATCAGATTGATCTGGTGCTCACGCCACTCGACGGTAGTTGCAGCTGAGTTGATCGTAATGCCGTGGTTCTTTTCGCGATCATCCCAATCCATCGTCGCGCCACCCTGGTGAGTTTCGACAACTTGATGGATCTGGCCAGTGTAGTAGAGAATCCGCTCGGAGACGGTGGTTTTGCCAGCGTCTACGTGCGCGATGATTCCAATATTTCGTATGTTTTGATGCAGTGTTTGTTTTTTCATTGTGAACTCCTTTCCAGGGTTCGAGTTTTCGTTTTGTTAGGATTCGGGTCGGCAGCGCACCTGAAAACTGCACCACGGGCATAATGATTCGGATGCAGCAACGGCGCACGATCGACCCGGGTTTCTTGGCTTACCGGTGACAGTTCTGCTGAGATAAATTCAGACGCCATCGTTCGCGTTTCCGACCTGGAAGCGCGACGTGGCGAAGACTAGCTGAATTTTAAAACCATCATCATGGTGGCGAAAAGTAGTCGCGCGATCATGTTCGTCAACCCTGATCGCATTTTTTCTTTTTCCCAATCTTCAACCATGGGTAGCGTATGTCGGTTCTAATATTCGACTGCTTCTAGCGCCTTCTGCAAGCTTGGGAAAACCCTAGCAGATCATAGATTCTGCTGGTCACGAAACAAGGAAACTGATAGCTGATTGGGGATGAGTCATTCGATAACAGTCGTGGATGAGACCTTGAACGGAGAGCGGGTTCACTCTTTTACGCTCGACTCCCTGACGGAGTCGATGACTGTGAGGGAATTGATCCGAGCACGCATTTACCAAGAGGTGGATGATTACAACAAGACGCAGCCGGAGGACTTCCGCGGCTTGGTTGATCCTCGGGGTGCCGAGAAGGTCCTGAGCGGGATGCGACTGAAGAAACGCCGGAAGATCGATTGGGAAGATCAGTACGAAAAGGCGTGCAAGGCCTTCGAGACGAATGGATTCTTCATTCTGATCGGTGACCGTCAGGCGGAGACTCTGGAGGAATCGTTCGAGGTGAAGGTGGATACAGAAGTCAGCTTCGTGAAACTCGTGCCGCTAGTGGGCGGTTGAATTTATGGGACTGTTCGATCGGATCGTAGGGAAGAGGCCGAAACTTCATCCGTTGGCGGAACGTCTGCTTGTGGACGCGAGGCAGAATTCTGCGTGGGGGGATCTCGTTCTGAAAGATGTAGCATCCGGGAAGGAATTTCTCGACCTGCCTCGTGAAGACCAGTGGGACGTGGCCCGGTCTCTGATCGGCTACGCCAATTCATTCGGGGGCATTCGGTATGGGGAGAAAGAATGGGAAAGCTACATGACGCTGACACGTGTGATGGGACCGGTTTTTAATAGGAAATTCCCGTTCGCCGACGAGGACATTGTAAGGTTGCTGACCTGGATAGGAAATTCACCCAATCCTTACGCCACACCATTTTATATCGGGGTCAAAGCTCTTGAGAACTTTTGCGCTGATTCGGAGCCGTCGAAGGACTTGGTAGAGGTGGCGAAGCGAATTCGCGATGGATTGATGAGTGGCGATGCGGATGCGAGAAAGTATGCGGCGCGCATCGGGGAGGCGATCCAGGAGAAGCCAACTCTTCCTTTGATGGAAGGAGATGTGTGGGCAGAGCAGGCTGTCGAGGACTTGAGCTATCTCGAGGAGGAAGCCTACGGAAACTGGACGGAACTTCTAACTCTCAGCCAGACTGCGACAGGAGGTAAGCCGTCGAAAAAGTGGCTCACCGCGGCGGAATACGCCCTCGATATGATTCCGAATCAGGAAGTCATCGTATTTCTCTCCCGCTGGTTTCCTTTGGCCGAGAAGCCAACTTCGGGCGAACGGACTTGCCAGCAATATGGCCACCACTACGCAATGGATCCGCTGATGATGGTGGCGGTCAATCAGGACATCCTCAAGGGGCTAGTCTGGGCCTGCCGTCTCATCGAACACCCCGACATCCCCAGATTGTTGTCCTCCCTTTGTATCAGCGCATTCAAGAAGATTCCTGGGATTGGTCCGCGAGCTGCCCGGTTGGGGAATGCCTGCATCAACACGCTCGGCGTCATGGAGGGGACAGAGCCCCTCGCGCAGATGGCCCTCATCAAGGTGAAGATCAAAAATCGGTCTACGCAGAACCAAATCCAGAAGGCGCTGGTGGCAGCTGCGGAACGGGCTGGAGTGACTCCTGATGAACTGGAGGAAATGTCCGTCCCGGACTACGGAATGACGGAGGTTGGTGCGTTGGAAGAGCCGATGGGGGAATTTACGGCACGCCTCGCTCTGGGTTCGGGCAATTCCATCGAACTGACCTGGATCAAGCCGGACGGCAAGACTCAGAAGTCGGTGCCGTCGGCGGTGAAAGAGTCTCATGCCGAGGAATTGAAGGAACTGCGAGCCACCGCCAAGGACGTTCAGAAGATGCTGCCCGCCATCCGGGAGCGGATCGACGAATTGTTTCTGCAGCAGCGGTCCTGGGCTTTGGAAGTTTGGAAAGAGCGGTATCACGAACATGCCTTGGTCGGTCATCTCGCGCGCCGCCTGATTTGGCGTTTCGAGACCGATGAGGGGATCACGAATGCGATCTGGCACGAAAAGGGGTTCGTGGATTGCGACGGAGAAGCGTTCTCTCTTTCGGAAGGGGACGGTGCTTCCGCTACCGTTTCGATCTGGCACCCGCTCGACAGCGAGACGGAAGAGGTGCTTGACTGGCAAAACTGGCTCGAAACGCACGAGGTGCAGCAGCCTTTCAAGCAGGCCCACCGGGAGATTTATACTCTGACCGCTGCGGAGGAACGGACCCGCACCTATTCAAATCGCTACGCGGCCCACATCCTGAAACAGCATCAGTTCAATGCCCTGTGCCTTGCGCGTGGCTGGAGAAACCAGCTGAGATTGATGGTCGACGATGAGTACCCTCCGGCCTCGAGAGACTTGCCCGGGTGGGGACTGCGAGCGGAATATTGGATCGAGGGCATCGGCACTGAATGGGGTGTCGATGTCAACGAGAGCGGCACCTACTTCTACCTCGCCACTGATCAGGTGCGATTCTATCCGATTGATGCCGATCAGGTCACCGCCCATGCGGGAGGTGGCGGGTATGGAGGTCGCTGGAATCAACAGGGTGGGGAGCCCCTGTCCCTTGAGGAAATTCCAACGCTGGTATTTTCCGAAATCATGCGGGACGTGGATCTCTTTGTCGGAGTCGCCAGCGTGGCGAACGATCCGAACTGGTCGGACGGGGGACCGGGAGAGACACATCGGGACTACTGGCAGTCATACTCCTTCGGCGACCTGAACGCGACTGCGACCACGAGGAAGGAAGTGCTGGAGCGACTCCTGCCGCGCCTGAAGATCAAGGATGTGGCGCGAATCGACGGGAAGTTTCTCATCGTGGAGGGGAAGGTGCGCACCTACAAGATCCACCTCGGCAGCGGCAATATCCTAATGGAGCCGAATGATCAATACCTTTGCATCGTTCCCAACGCGGCCCAGCGACGTGGAACGGATAAGATTTTCCTCCCCTTCGAGGGCGACAACGTGATGGCAATCATCTTGAGCAAGGCGTTCCTCCTGGCGGCCGATGACAAGATCAAGGATAAGACGATTCTTTCGCAGATCGGGAGGTAGTAGGATGGGGGACGAAACACGAAGTGGTCGACTTTCCGGCAAGATTTGCTATCCTCAGCAAGTCATGAGTTACTTTCAAGCATACCGGTCGGTAAGGGAGAACTCCGAGAGCCTTAGCCCCGCAACTGTGCATGAAACTGTGTATAAAAAGCTCCTGAAAGCAGGTTTTAGCAGTGGGGTAGGATGCGCTTGCTGTGCATGATTTCCGGTGTAAAGTGCTGTAAATAAACACTTTATCAGCTCGAATCCAACCGGAGGAGCCATCTATGCAAGGTATTAAACCGCAATGAGTTGCGACTCAAAAACAAGCCCCGAAATGGGCAAGTGTGCCACGATCCGTTGTATCTGCCCTCTTCATTCATGCTCACTCGTCTGATTTTTTCGCTTACGTTTATTCTCGCCGAGATGGTAATTGCTGCGGAGCAAAAGCCGAATTTCGTTTTTATTCTCGCCGACGACTGCAGCTATCTCGATCTGGAGTTGTATGGGGGTCCCGCAAAAACCCCGCATCTCAACAAGCTGGCGGGCGAAGGAATGAAGTTCAATCGCTGCTACCAATCCGCCCCGATGTGTTCGCCGACGCGGCAGGCTTTGTATACCGGTCTTTTCCCTGTGAAGAGCGGAGCGTATCCGAATCATGCGCGAGCCTACGAGAATGTAAAAAGCATTCCTCACTACCTGAAGCGTGTGGGCTATCGGGTGGCTTTGGCCGGGAAAACTCACATTGATCCCAAGCCGGTATATCCTTTTGAATACATCGACGAATTTGCGGAGCCGGAAGACGAGGATGTTCCGATGATCGATGGATGGCGCTATCCGGAAGTGCGAAACTTGCTCCGCGAATCGAGCGAAAAGAAGGAACCATTCTGCTTGTTTCTTTGTTCCAATGAGCCGCACGGTCCCTACACAAAGGGCGATCCTGCTCCCTACAAAGAGGCGAAACTCAGTCCGCAGCAGTTTGATTTTCACCGTCAGTCCTACGCGAGCTATCTCGCTGAAATCACTTACTTCGACGGACAGGTTGGCGAAGTGATTCGCATGCTCGAGAAACAGGGCCTGCGGGAAAATACACTGCTCATCGCCGCGACGGAACAGGGAAGCGGATTCCCATTCGGTAAATGGACTTGTTACGAAATGGGCGTGGCGAGCGGGATGGTTGCTTCGTGGCCGGGAAACATTGAAGCGGGATCCGAGACCGATGCGATTGTCGAATACACCGACATCGTTCCCACGTTTCTGGACGCAGCAGGAGCTCCCATTCCGGAAGTGCTGGATGGGCGTTCACTTCTGCCTCTACTTCGAGGCGAGACGAATCGGCACAGTCAATACAGCTACAGCTTGCAGACCACGCGAGGCGTCAACGGATACAAAGCTCCGTTTGGAGTTCGCTCCGTGGTGGGTGGCGAGTATCGCTACATTCGCAATTTGTTTCCTGAAAACGAGTTCAGCATTCCGGTGTCTCGCAATCTGATGAAAGAGACTGCATCGCTCGACGAAACGGAGAAAGCCCGCGCCGCCCGCTATTTGAACAGGCCGCCCGAGGAGTTATACCACGTGATCAAAGATCCGTATTGTCAGGAAAACCTCATCGACAAACCGGCACTACAGGAAACCAAAAATCGCCTCGCTGATGCTCTCTCTAACTGGATGGATGAGCAGGGAGACACGGGCCGAGATGTCGAATTGGATGCGCACGGTCGACAGGCGAATTGGTATAAAAAGAACTGAGCGTTTCTCACTTCGGATTTCGAAAGGCAGACGGTGGCTGCCCAAGTTTCCGACGGAACAGACGCGACATCATTTCCGGCGAACCGAAGCCGGAGCTTTCGGAGATATCCCAAAGTTTGCGGTCCGATTTCTTGATTTCTTTCAAGGCGCATTGGATTCGGCGGTCCAGAATTTCCTGGTAAATGGAGCGTCCGATGTGTTTCACGAAAGCATCGTGCAAACGGCGTGCCGACATCGGAACCTGCGCGGAGACTTGTTCCGGTGTCAGGATTGGATCGGTAAAATGTTCGGCGATATAGCGTAGAGCCGTGGCGACATGTGGATGGCGTGCCGCGAGAATACTCGTCGATTGCCGAACGTGAAGAGCCCCGCATTTTACCCGGATTGGTTCGTCGGGTGGGGGACTTCCGCTGAGCAGCTTATTCAAAAGTTCAGATCCGCGGTAGCCATGATGAAACGCATTGTTGTCGATGCTGCTGACGGCTACCGGAGCAAGTTCGCAAATCTCGCGGCAGTTATCCACGCCTAACAGAGCGATATCTTCGGGGATAGATAAGTCGGCGCGAGCGCAGGCTTTCGTGACCCACTGGGTGAGGTAGTCAGCCGCCGCCATCACGCCGAAGGGGCGATCTTCGGTCGGAAGATGACGGAGCAACCAGTCGGGGCTGCTGTTGCGGGTCACGAAATTGCTGGGCGCTTCGAGCAATTTTGCATCAAGCCCCAGCGCCTCTGCGGCTTGCCGAAATCCGTCGAAGCGTTCCCGATGAAAATGATTCGGTTCATGAATGACAAATCCCAGATGACGACACCCCAGTACAGCAAGATGCTCCGCTCCCGCTTTTCCAATTCCCGGATTGTCCTGCAAGACACGCGGGAGCTCGATGGAGGAATCATTCATCGAAAGGTCGACTGTCGGCAGGTGACGGTGGGCTTTAATGAACGCCGTCAATTTTGCATTTTTACCAGGCACATGAAGCATGCTCAGAATGCCGTCGCCATCCCACGACTGCGGCAACAATCCGGTATGGTAGTAAACCGTGTCGAGAATCCAATTCGCTTCAGCGCCAAACTGACAAATGCCTTCCAGCATCCGCTCATCCCGATAGCAAGGGAGAAAAAGAATGTGGGGCCGGGATTTGTCTAAGGAGTGTTTATTCAGAATCCAAGCATAGAGGCAACTGGAATATAAAAAAGCGACAATGTCAACAATCGACAAGCACTTGTCAGTGTCCGTCATTCACAGGAAGGGTTGGTTTTGTTACTTTCTTTTTAGTTCGGTAACTGATTTCGGGCCTTTTCGGTTTAAAAATGATTCAAAATCCCATCCTTCCCGGTTTTCATCCAGACCCGTCGATCTGTCGGGTCGGGGATGACTATTACATCGCGACTTCGAGTTTCGAGTGGTTTCCCGGTGTGCCGATTCATCACTCGAAGGATCTTGTTCACTGGCAATTGCTGACTCACGCACTTGACGAGACGCGGCTTCTCGACATGCGCGGAGTACCGAGTTCGGGCGGGGTCTGGGCGCCTGCGTTGAGTTATCATGAGGGGCTCTTTTATTTGTGTTACACGGTGGTGCATCAGCACGAAGCGGCGACAAAAGACACGCCGAATTTCCTGACGACGGCACCTTCGATTGAAGGTCCCTGGTCTGACCCAATTCACATTAACTCCTCGGGATTCGATCCTTCACTGTTCCATGCCGAAGACGGTCGAAAATACTGGCTGAACATGGTGTGGGATCACCGTCCTGAACGTCATCCGTTTCATGGAATCGCCTTGCAGGAGCTGAATATGGAAACCGGAAAATTGCTCGGAAAATCCGAGATCATTTTCAAAGGTAGCAATATTCAACTCACCGAAGGTCCGCATCTCTATCAGCGAAATGGCTACTACTATCTGCTCACCGCGGAAGGCGGAACGGAATACGATCACGCAGTTAGCCTCGCCCGGTCCCGTGATCTGTTGGGGCCGTATGAGGTGCATCCGCAAAATCCAGTTCTCACTTCATCGGGGCGACCTGATTTACCATTGCAGAAGTCTGGTCACGGCAGTCTCATCGAAACGCAACAGGGTGAGTGGTATATGCCACATCTTTGCGGGCGACCACTTCCCGGAACGTATCGCTGCAATCTCGGTCGCGAAACCGCAATCCAGAAAATAGAATGGCGAGACGACGATTGGTTGTATCTCGCGACGGAAGGGAATACCCCTGCTGATGCTGTGCCCGCGCCGGGCTTGGATGCTCACCCGTGGCCAGAAGTTCCCGGGCGGCTTCCGTTCGATTCGGCCCATTACGTGACGCCGAGGCTTCCTTCCAAAAATATCATCCGTGAATCCGATTCGCTAAGATTGATTGGTGCCGAGTCGCTCGAATCAAATTTTGAGCAGGCCATGCTGGCGCGGCGACTTACCAATCACCAAACGGCTGCGACGACCTGTCTTCGCTTCGAGCCGGATTCGTTTCAACAAATGGCTGGAATCGCGGCCTACTATAATACCTATCTCTTTCACTATCTCTATCTGTCTCACGATGAATCGTTGGGCCGCTGCCTGCAGATTCATTCCTGCGACGACGGGACTTCATCCTTTCCGCTCGGAGCGACACCAGTTTCCGTTCTCGGAGGTCCGCTTTATCTTCGCGCAACTTTTGAATTCTCCGACCTCCAGTTTTCCTGGTCGACTGACGGCAAGGTCTTTGAAAAAATTGGGCCGGTGCTCGACGCTGCGATTCTGTCCGACGATCATGGGGATCACTGGGGATTCACCGGAACCTTCTTTGCACTTGCCTGCCAGGATTTAACCGGCGCAAAACAAGCTGCTGAATTCGACTTTTTAGAAATCAAAACATCATGAAAATCCAAACTCTTTTTATCGCGCTCATTGTTTCGCTGGGTGGTTTTTTGTTCGGTTTCGATGCGGGAATTATTTCGGGTGTGATGGCTTACGCCAGTCCGCATTTTGCGCTGAGCGATGCGCAAAATGGTTGGGCGACGAGTTGTCCAACTTTCATTGCGATGTTCTCAATGCTGATCGCGGGAAAGGTCAGCGATATGGTTGGTCGAAAGCCCGTCTTGATCGTTGTCGCTTTTCTTTATGCGATATCCGCGATCCTTTCCGCGTATGCCGTTTCTTACGAAATGCTCTACATTGCCCGCATGATCGGAGGTCTCGCCTTCGGTGCCGCGCTCATTATTGCGCCGACTTACATCGCCGAGATTTCCAGCGCGAAGAATCGGGGAAAACTCGTTTCGATTCAACAGCTCAACATCGTTCTGGGATTTTTCGCCGCGTTTTTGAGTAATTACTTTTTCAACAAGTCGTTTATCGGAGGAGAATCGACATTTCTCACTGAGATTAACGTATGGCGCTGGATGCTCGGAGTAGAAGCTTTCCCGGCGCTTCTCTATTTTCTCTGTCTCTTTTTCGTGCCGAGAAGTCCGCGCTGGCTCTTCGCCAACAACCGGGTTGAGGAAGGAAAGGAAGTGCTGGTTCGCCTGCATGGCGAAGAAGCGGGAGAGACGGAAAGCGAAGCGATTCAAAAGAATCTTTCCGAGGAAAGTCAGGTCGGGAAATCGGCCTTCTCCGATCTGCTGAAACCTGCTCTGCGATACATTCTATTCATCGGGATCGCGATAGGGATTCTTCAGCAGGCCACGGGAATCAACGCAGTCTATTTTTACGCAACCTCGATTTTCACCCAGACTGGAATCGGATCAAACTCTGCTTTCATGCAGGGCGTTTTGCTCAGTTTCACTTCTGTCGTATTTACGGTCCTGGCAATGCTCACGATCGACAAACTGGGGCGCCGTCCGCTCCTCCTCACGGGGATCGCCGGCATTGCTGTCTGTATGTTGCTTTGTGGATTTGGATTCGGCAGCGCGACCTATCAACTGACTCCGGAAAAAATCGCAGCGCTCGAGGGCGTCGATACGGCGAAGCTTGCTGAAGTTCAGAATGTCACCTTCGACTCGGATGTAGCATTCAAAAATAAAATGAAGGAACTGCTCGGGGCTCAGGTGTATGCAAAACACGAAGGAGCCATCCTCGAAGCTGGAACAGAAATGAATGCCACGATTGTCCTAGTCGGCGTGATGGGGTTCATCGCCTGCTTTGCCTTTTCTCTCGGACCGGTCATGTGGGTGATGCTGTCAGAAATGTATCCAAATAAGATTCGGGGGATGGCGATCGGTTGTGTCGGTCTCATCAACTCGTTCACGGCTTGGCTCGTGACTCAGGTTTTTCCGTGGGAACTCTCAAATCTCGGCAACTCTACGACTTTCTATATCTTCGGCGGCTTCGCTCTCGTTGGATTTTTTCTCCTCTTCAAGATCCTTCCCGAGACCAAAGGGAAAACCCTCGAGCAGCTCGAATCCGAACTGGTAAAAAGCTAATTGCCTAACCTTGTTACCTCATTGAACCAACCCTGTCAGGTCACCAATCCAATCCTGTTTGAACGTTTTATCATGAAGCTACGGACACTCCTTTCCCTGCTCCTTTCCCTGTTCGCATTTGTTATTGCCGAGGCGCAGGAAATCACCGGACGATTTGCTCCGCCAGCCGGAAAAGTTCTCGTGTTCGCGGGGCAGGACAATGCCTCAGTAGGCGGAACCGAAACGTATCAAAATGGCTACGTAGAAAATATTGGTATCCCCGGGGGCATCACTCATTACGTCTATTTTTCTGAAGGGTGGACTAATGCTTTCGACCGGACCTTTCCCATCGGCGAAGTCGCAGGATTGAATAAGGAAACAGAATGGGCCTCAGGGCCGATGCACCAAAAGGCGTATCTCGATTCCCCGACACTGGATCCCTGTGTCATGCATCTCTCCATTGCGATGGAGGGAAATAACGAGGACAAAGTGGCCGATGGCTCTTTCGATCATCTCATCGTGGAGCTGGTGACCTTTATCAAAGAACATCCCGATCACCCGTTTCTGATTCGCCCCGGTTATGAGTTCGACGGAAGCTGGAACAAATACGATCCGGAGAATTTCAAGAAAGCCTTCCGCCGCATTGTCGATGCTTTGCGGGCCGAGAAGTTGCCCAATTTTGCGATGGTGTTCGCGTCATCGAGCGATGTCAAGCCGGGACAGTTCGAAGAATACGATCCCGGTGAAGAATACTATGATTGGGTCGGCTATTCTTGGTGGGGCGGCGACAAGGATGCGCAGCCTGCCCTGGAATACGCCCGCAAAGTCGGCAAGCCCGTTTTCATCGCCGAGGCAACACCGCGCGGTCACTTTTTCGACAAAGAAGATCATGAGGAACTTTGGAACGGCTGGTTCACCAGATTTTTCAATCACATTGACGAAAACATCGACGTGATTCGCGCTGTCTCATACATCAATGCAGACTGGGATTCGCAGGACATGTGGGATGGCTGGGGCCAAAGCAAAATCGAAACAGCTCCCTACATCAAAGAGCGTTGGTTGGAAAAAATGGCTGAGTCGCGATTCATCAATGCAGCAGATGAGCCTTTCGAGCAGATTGGCTTTCCGGCGGAATATGCCGAACCGAAAAAGTCGGTTGCCCCATATAATAACGCGACGCTGCCAGTGGAGAAGCGGGTCGAGGATTTGCTCGGCCGAATGACGATCGAAGAAAAAGTGGGCCAGATCACAGGCTGGTGGCACTACGACGAACGGAAAATGCAGGAGGAAGGAAAAGTCTTCACTCCGGAATTTTTTGCGGAGAAATGCCCCAACGGGATCGGCGAACTCGGCCCGTTGCACAATCTTTCGATCGAAGAGGATGCGAAACTCTACGCGGCCGTGCAGACGTATTTTCGTAAACAAACGCGTCTCGGGATTCCCGCAATTCTCCACGACGAAGCTGCTCATGGATTCATGAAATTCGAGGCGAACTCCTTTCCTGCACCGGTGGGAATCGCCTGCAGCTGGAATCCGGAATTGATCACGGAAGTCTATACGAAAGCGGCTCAGGAAGCACGTTCCCGTGGCGTCTCTCATGTTCTCTCACCGGTAGTCGATGTTTCCCGCGATCTCCGCTGGGGCCGTGTCGATGAAACGCTCGGAGAGGATCCCTTTCTCGTGGGACGTCTCGGCGCTGCCATGGTCGAGGGGCTGCAAGGGTCGACCGACGGGAGCATTGCCCCCGGTCATGTTGCTGCGACGCTGAAACATTTTGCAGGCTACGCTGCCACCGAGGGGGGGCGAAACCGGGCTCCGTATTTGCATGGTCCGCGCCAGCTTCTCGACAACCAGGTAGAGCCGTTTCGCCATGTCATTCGCACCGCAAAACCCGCCTCGGTAATGGCGGCGTACAACGAAGTGGATGGTTTGCCGTGCCACATCAATTCTTGGGTTTTGAACGATGTCCTTCGGGGGAGTCTCGGTTTTGAAGGTCTTATTGTAAGCGACTACCAGGGGATTGATCTGATTCGCCGCTACCAGAAAATCGGGATTTCCGACGCCGATGTTGCCCGGATGACTCTTGAGGCGGGGCTGCAACTGGAACTTCCCAACAACTTCGGTTTTCAACATCTTCCTAAAATGGTGAAGGAGGGAGCAGTCGACATTTCCCGAATTGACGAAGCGGTTCGCGCTGTCCTCGATCTCAAATTTCGACTCGGACTCTTCGAGGCTCCCTACAGGTTGGACGTGAAAAAAGCGAAAGCGCTCGCCACTTCTGAAGAAACCCGTGAACTGGCTCGCAAGGCTGCGCGGCAATCCATGGTGCTATTGAAAAACGAGGGCACCCTGCTGCCCCTGAAACCGGGCGATCATGAATCTATCGCCGTGATCGGGCCGAATGCAGATGTCTGTCGACTTGGAAACTATTCAGGGCGTCCGCTGAGAACGGTTTCGCTGCTTCAGGGAGTCCGCAGTCTTCTCGGGGATTCTGCAAAAGTCACCCACGCCGAAGGCTGCAAGATCGCTCACAATGACACAGGCGATTCCTATGCGAACTGGCGCTACGTCGACGAGGTGGAATTTGCAACATTGGAAGACAATCAGCCGCTGATCGACGAAGCGGTCGCGGTCGCGGAGAAGTCCGATCTCGTCATCCTCGCGCTCGGTGAAAATATTCTACTCGGTCGTGAAGCCTGGGGTGAAAATCACATTGGTGATCGAACGACCTTCGACCTGACAGAGTCGCAACAGGCTCTCGCCCGCGCCGTTCTCGCGACGGGCAAACCCGTCATTCTTTTCCTTAATAATGGCAGACCCGTCGCCCTCCATGACCTCGCTGATGACCTTCCCGCAATCCTAACCGCGCACTACGCCGGTCAGGAAACCGGGACCGCCGCCGCCGGGATTCTCTTTGGAAAAACGAACCCGTCAGGAAAACTTACGGTGAGCTGGCCACGCAGCGTTGGTCACATTCCCTCGCACTACAGTCAGCACGGCAGTGCTCGCGTTTTTGATTACGCGGATTCATCACGGAGTGCGGCTTATCCGTTCGGACATGGCCTGAGCTATACGACTTTTGCCTATGGAAAGCCGGAGCTGTCCGGTAGTTCACTCAAGACTGGTGAGTCGGTTGAAGTGAAGTTCGACGTCACGAATGCAGGCGAACGTGCTGGAACCGAAATCGCTCAATTGTATGTATCGGGAGAAGAATTTTCCATTGCCCGACCGGCGCTGGAGTTGAAAGGGTTTGCCCGCATTTTTCTCAAGCCCGGCGAGACAAAAAAAGTGACGATCACACTCGAAGCCGATGATCTCCATTTTCATGACAAATCACTGAACCGCGTCCTCCCCGGGGGCAAATATCTGATTCGCATCGGCGGATCCTCAACGAAACTCAGTGATCCGGTTTCGATCCGCACCCAGCCGGGCACCCCAATGAATTTTTCAGGAGCGCCCTCCGCATCTGGTGCCGCGCCGCGGAAAGACGCGTTGCCTCCTGTGGAGCCGAAACCTTTAAAAAAGGGGGAACACCCTAACGTGCTTTTTGTGGCGATTGATGATTTGCGTCCGGAGTTGGGAACCTACGGCACCAAATGTATCACGCCAAATATAGACAAACTCGCCGAGACGGGGATTCGCTTCGACCGTGCTTATTGCCAGCAGGCTGTGTGCGGTGCTTCTCGGCTTTCTCTGATGGGTGGGCTCTACCCGACGCTGACTCGAGAGCAATCTTTTCATGTCAGTGGATGGCGGGAGCGTCATCCTGATCTTGTCACGATGAATCAGCACTTTGGTCGTCAGGGCTACGAAACGATCGGGCTGGGAAAAATTTATCACGGCCACACCGGCAAAGGGATCGATCGTGAGAACTGGTCTCAATGGATCAACGTCAACGCGCCGGATTATGCGCTTCCGGAAAATGTTGAGAATCTGAAAGCGGCACTTGAAGCGAATGAAGTGGGAACGGCACACGACCCTCCCAAGGGGCCACTCACGGAGATGGCCGACGTTCACGACTACACTTACATTGACGGGAAACGATCTCAGGAAGCGGTCGCAACCTTGAAGAAACTATCGGAGAAAAAAGACCAGCCTTTCTTTTTTGCGGTCGGACTTTCCAAGCCTCATCTCCCGTTTGTCGCCCCGAAGAAATATTGGGATCTTTATAACCGGGAAGATTTCGCTATGCCGCCGAATGGAAAAATTCCTCCCGGATATCCCGAACATGCAGCCAATCTCGCTGCTCACGAGATGCACAAGTACAGCGACTACGAAGGCGAACTTCCGACTGATTTTTCCGACGAACTGAATCGACGACTTCTTCACGGCTATGCTGCCGCGACGAGCTACGCCGATGCGTGTTTCGGTCGTATCATGGATACGCTGGAAAAAACCGGGTTGGCCGAAAATACCATCGTCGTCCTTTGGGGCGATCATGGATTCAAACTGGGGGATCACAGCACTTGGGTGAAGCACACCAACTTCGAATGCGACACCCGCGTTCCGCTGATCGTTCGTGATCCGCGTATCGACGGAGGCAAGAGCACGCCGCGCTTGGTCGAGTTGATAGACCTTTATCCGACGCTCTGCGATCTGACCGGAATTCCAACGCCCTCTCATTGCCAGGGCCGCAGTTTTACAGGATTGCTAACCGATCCCGAAGCCGGACATCGCATCGACGCCTACAGCACCTATCCTGCCTGGAAAAGTCTCGGGCACAGCATTCGTATCGGAAATTTTCGCTACACGGAATGGCACGAAGATGAAACCGGCGAAGTGATTACAAAAGTCCTGACAAACCTCAAAGAGGATCCCGGGGAAGAGACGAACGTGATCGACGAACCTGAGTTTTCCGGGCAACTGGCCGTGGCACAAGAGCGATTAGCGCTCCGAATCTCCCAGAGCACCGCAGCGAAGGCAAAGTCCGTTGTGCCCGAGACAGCGCCAATTTCATCCACCATCACGATTGATCCTTCCGAAGCGAACCTCCGCCAAACCATAGACGGATTCGGCGGTTCAATCGCATTCTGGGGTACGCATGCCGACGATGCAGCGCTTGGTGCGGCAATAGAAGATCTCGACGTTTCCATCGTTCGGGCTCAGGGCGAAGTTTCCCCCGCAGGAGTCGTCGATCACAATCGCGACATCTTACAGCGAGCCATGAAGCTGAATCCTGACCTGCAGATTCTACTCACTTTCTGGCAGCCACGGTCCGCTGAGCATCTCGAAAAGGAATACTGGCTGGATGTGGTCGAAGAGCAATACGAGCTCAAGCCCGGTCTCGAAGAGCAATGGGCTGATGAACTCGTTGCCCGCATCCAGCAGTATCTCGACTGGGGCATCAACGTCACTGCCGTCGGCATTCAAAACGAATCGAACTGGTCTCACCCTGGAACGCAAACTTGCCGATGGGCTCCCGAACGACTTGCAGCGTTCATCAGTGAGCGGATCAAGCCGCGTCTCGAAAAAGCCGGGCTAGCTGATCTCGCCATCGCCGCGCCCGATCTCGCTTACGTCGGTCACGAAGCCAGCGAAGTGAAACGCTTTCTCCCGACGTTAACGAATTCAGATACAGATATCGCGGCCTATCATATGTACGACAGCTACGGCGGAGACATGGATGGGAGCATTGAGAAGCTGGTTCAAAATAGCCGTGAGTTGGGCAGGCTCAGGCACGACAATTTCCCGAAATCACGGCTCTGGATGACCGAGACCACAGGAGCCCAATGGAACAGCGACGAATGGCATACCTACGGTTGGACCCGCGAAATGACCGAACATGACAAAGCAATCAAAGCAGCACGTTACATTCACACCACCCTCGCCGATGCAGAAGCCAATGCGTTTCTCTGGTGGGGGCTTGTCTACAGCCTCGCCCCGGAAAAAGTTACCAATCCTGACACACGACAAAAACACCGCGACGAGGGCCTCGTTCTCGTGAGCGAGGTGCAGGAAAATGAGCGACAGAAATTTCTCGAGCGAACCAGTAAATTTTATACGTTTCGACAATACTCGAACTTCATCAAGCCAGGCTACCGACGTGTTGAATTGAGAGAGCCAAAAGAACTTCAGGTCTCTGCATTTCAAAGTCCTGATAGACGCAAATTGGCGGTAGTTGCGGTGAACGATACAGACAGAGGGCAAATGCTGACGCTCGAAGTGCCCCTTCAATTCAAAGTTGAAAAATCAACCCAGACGGATCAAAACCGAAGTGGCGAGTCCGTCGACGCTGGTACAATCCTTCCTCCTCGATCGGTCCGAACAGTAGTTTTTCAAAAACAGTAATTGAGCTCCTCCTGTTGCACTATCGTAGGTAGCTCCGAATCCACGTTTGCCCCTTCCATTTAAGGCCCGGTCAAAATACTTGATCGAAGTGGTTGAACTTCACATCATGCCATTCGGTTAAGGTAAATCCCTCCGCAGATGCTCAGTCTCCGAAAACGCTTTTGAAAAATGCCATCGCAGTCTCAGCCCATTTTTCTTTGGTATAGAAAACATGGCCCTCACCTTCGACAAGTTTCAATTCTGACTTCGCTCCATGTTCGCGATACTTTGCGTGAAGATCTTTCGAATTCTGAGCATCGTTAACTTTGTCATTAATACCATGAACGAGGAGAATCGGTGCGGAATCTCTATCGGCGCTCCAGTAGGGAGACAGCAATCGCAGATCTAGACCTGAGGGGAATTTGTCTATTTCTTCCTGCGGCACTTCCTCCAATTGGAGATTTCGCACGCCGGGAGCGAAAGTGGTGGCTGCTTGGATTTCCGAAGAAACGGTCAATGGAGCAGCACCTCTCTCCGGCCCTTCTAACGACGATTCGTTGCCCGTAGTAGCAAGAACTGCTGTGAGATAAGCACCTGCTGAGCCTCCTACCGCTCCGATTTTTTCCGGGTTTAAACCGTAAGTATCAGCTAGATGTCGAATCCAACGAACTGCCGCTTTCGCGTCCTGAACAGGTTCCAAATCGGATTGTATGCCGGGCCTCTTCCGGTAATCGATCGTGACTGCGGCATAGCCTTGGCTGGCAAAATAGCCGGCGTATCCACCGAACCAGGCACGGCGATGAACACGAAAACCACCCCCGTGAATACACAAAATTACCGGGATTTTTCCAGTGAATATCTTCGGCAGGTAAAGGTCACAGCGGAGCGGGTATCCGTTTCGTGTCGCGTAAACCATGCCTTTTTTGACTTCAACACTTGAGAGATCCGGTTCAAAGCATCGACGATCTTCGAGCAATTCCATTCCTGCCAGCCAGGCTGCATTTTCGAACGATTCTTCCCAATTACTGCTTTTAAGGAACCCGTTTTCTGTAATGCCCTTCATGAGACCTTCGAGCGACGCGCCAGGATGTTGAATCCCGCTTTTTCCATCAAGGGTTTCGAAATATCCAGCGATCCAATGCTGATAGGCATCGCGTTTTTCTGGAACGATAGCTGCCTTTTCAGTAGCCCGGAAACGCGTGAAGCTCTCGGTTTCCCGGAGCGTATCTTGATAACCGTCTTCGGCGTTCGCAACTAGCATGGAAAAAGAGATAATGACGATGTGCGCGCGGTGGAAATTTAGCATTTCTTTAGGTCGGGGTATTGCTAGGAGCCTAACCAGTGGTAGAAAACACAGGCAAAAGCAAAGACGAGTCATGGCATCAATGTAACTGCTAGGAAATTGCTTTTTCAACCCCGTCGCTCCATCACCGCCCATCGCCCCGGGTAGACCTTGTGGAGGATCACCTCGGAGTTTCCACCCTGATTGTTCATCGGGTAGTGATAGGAATCGAGCATCGGGCTTTTCACTCCCATTTTGCCCTGACTACTCCAAGCGCCACCCAGATTTTTTAATTCGACCTGAATGGTAGAAGAATCTCCTGAGGCGTAGATCATTCTCTCGACTCGGTGATAATTGCTCCAAGGAATCCCGACGATATTCCAGAAGTCATTTTCGTGCCCAGTAGCAGCCGGGCCTTCCTGACCAGATGTCTCTCCCTTCGGGATCCATGGCCCAAAATCGATATTGAAGATTCTCTTCGATAGTCGTTTCGAGGTTTCAGTTGAAGGTTCGCCACGTTCCGTTGGGATGGTAGGGAATTCGAGGACCGGAACCGCGGTAGCCGGATTTTCGGGCTGGGAGCGGGCGATCTCGGCTGAGATGGCCAGGGCAACAGTTGATGCGATCGAAAAAGAAAAAGATCGAAAGGAGGGTAAGCCTACTGCGAGGAAGCTTTTCATGGAGAAAGAGTATCACAGTGTCGAGGGCAGTTGTCAGATACTTGTAAAGGATTCATCCGTTGGCTTTCCATGCCATATCGGGTGCCGGTAATGTACCCTCTTTGCGCTGGGTGCATTCATTGCTATTCCGTCGATCTTTTATTCCTCAAAATGAGAGATTTCACAGCCGTAATCGCGATTCTTTTCGCTCTAATCAGCCACAGCCTTCATGCGCAGGAGCGGTCGAATTTCGATGAAGCAAAGACTTCTGGGATCGAACGATCCAGCTATCGCCAGTCAGCCGTGGTAGCGAGGGGCGTTTCTGAGGGTGTGCCGGCAGCAGATCTTGCTACTTTTAAGACAAAGATCGAACCGCTGCTTCGTGATTCCTGCTACCAATGTCACGGAGAGGAGAAGCAGAAAGGAAAATTCCGCGTCGATACCCTTGATCCCAATTTGCTCCATGGGGCGGACCAGAGCTGGTGGCTGGAAGTTATCGATGTCATCAGCAACGGTGAAATGCCTCCTACTGATGAGGATGTTGAGCTGTCCGATGAAGGTCGCGCTGATATTATCGATTGGCTGTCTGATGAGATCCACTTGGCTTCCCAAGTTCGGCGCAGTTTAGGAGGGCACTCCTCGTTTCGCCGAATGACGAGCTATGAATACGGATATGCACTTCAGGATCTACTCGGTCTCCCGTATGACTTTGGCCGCGATTTACCTCCCGAGACAGAATCGGAAGACGGTTTTCAAAACAGCTCAGAGATGTTGCAAATGTCGGCATCACAATTTTCGCAATACCGCACGATTTCGCGCGATGCATTGAGGAAGGCGACAGTTCAGGGCGAGCAGCCCGCGCCGATCTACTTCGATGTATCGATGGCTGAAATGACTCATCGAGTAACGGAGAATACGGAGAGCCAGATAGAGAAACTTGAAAAGAAGCACAAGGGAGATCCGGAGAGCCTGGCCAACGAGTTGGCGAAGTTGAACGGTTCCAAAACCTACCAGGCGAATCTCCAGAGTGTTCATCTCACCAGTCCCGTGACAGCCCCTCTTTCGCCGCCCCGATCTGGTTACGGAGGTCGGTCGATTCGCTGGGAGCCAGTGGTTGAGAAACCGCAGCCGCCGGAAAATTCTGACTACAAGTTGATCATTCCAGCAGGCCGGGAGCATCTCGTCGATTTTGGGGACTACCTTCCTGACACCGGTAATATGCGGGTTCGGTTTCGCGCCAATCGAGGTGCGACCGATCATCCAGGTATTCCGAGTCTGCGAATCCGGTTTGGTTTTCAACCAAGCAACAACTCGAAAACATCATTTCAGGTCGGTGAGAGTTTTATCACCATCGATGCGTCACCGGATGACCCACAGCTGTTTGAATGCACGATTCCGCTTGGTGAGATCAATCGGAATCCGTATCGGGGAATTGCGGAGCTCGGTAAACGCCCTAATCCATCGGAGTATCTGGTGCTTGAGAATATGACGGTGGGAAGGGCGAGCCTTTCGAATCAGATCGAAATCGGCTACCTCGAGGTGACCGCTCCCTACCATGCTCAGTGGCCTCCTGAATCCCATACGCGAGTTTTCCCTTCGAGCAAGCAACGCGACGACGAAACTGCTTATGCAAGGAAAGTGCTGGAAAACTTCATGCCCAAAGCGTGGCGAGGTCCTGTCGCCGCTTCGGCGATCGACAGGAAGATGGGTCTCTTCACAAAAATCCGGCCCAACTGCGAAGACTTTCAAGAAGCGATCATTGAGGTCCTCGCCAGCGTGTTGTCCTCTCCGCGATTTCTCTATCTAGTCCAAGCTGACGAGACGACTGAGGCGTTGACCGATTACGAATTGGCGACACGTCTCTCCATGTTCCTCTGGTGCAGTGTTCCGGATGCGGAGTTGCTGGAGCTCGCCGACAGTGGTCGGCTGCGGAATTCCGAGGTGCTCACCCAGCAAACCGAGCGAATGCTCGCGGATCCGAAAGCGCTGCGATTCTCCGAGCAGTTCACCCGTCAATGGCTCGGGATGAGCCTGCTTGATTTTCTCGACGTTGATAAAAAGTTTTTCAATCAATTCAACACGGACCTCAGAGATTCGATGAAGGGAGAGCCGATCGCCTTCTTTCAAGAAGTGCTTCAAGAGAATCACAGTGTTCTGGATTTTCTGCACGCGGACTACACGATGCTGAATGAGCGTCTCGCGATTCACTATGGAATATCCGGTGTGTATGGGAATGAGTTCCAGAAGGTTGCTCTGACACCGGACTCACGAAGGGGAGGGCTGCTCACGCAAGCTGGACTACTCGCGATGAATTCGGACGGTAAGGATTCGCACCCTCTCAAGCGAGGGATTTGGCTGTTGGAAAATATTCTTCATGATCCACCTCCGCCACCGCCTCCTGCTGTTCCTGAAATCGATCTCACCGATCCTGATATTCTGAAGCTTACTCTGAAGGAGCGAATGGAAGACCATCGCAATGATGCGGCGTGCATGTCCTGCCATTCGAAGATTGATCCCTGGGGAATTGCTTTTGAAAACTTCGACGCCGTGGGACGCTGGCGCGAAAAAATCGGGAAAGAACCTGTCGATGCGGCCAGCATTCTCTTCAATCAACAGAAGCTCGATGGAATGGAAGGGCTCAAGCTGTTTCTGCTCGAGAACCGACAGGATCAGTTCGCTCGATCGATGGTTCACAAAATGGCATCCTATGCTCTGGGGCGTCCCATAAGCTTTGCCGATCGAGCAGACTTGGAACAGATTACTGCTGATCTCCGCAAAAACGACGACGGACTCGCTATCTTGGTGACTCTGATCGTAACCAGTGAGATGTTTGGCAATCAATAGGTGACAATTCTTTCGCAACCACGCTTCCGCAAAAATGAATACCCAACTATCCTCTCTAGATCGCCGAAAATTTATCCGCGGAGTCGGTGGATTCGCTCTTGCTCTTCCCGCTTTTGAAACTTTCTCAGGAATTGTTGATGCCAAAGAGGCCGCATCGGCAAAAAAGCGGCTAGCCTGTTTCTATATTCCAGATGGCGTTCCCATGCCGAGAGCAGATGATCCTGCCTTTCAGGATTGGGCTTGGTTTCCGCATGGTTCAGGAAAAGACTTTCAGCTGACCAAGTGTCTTGATCCACTCGAGCCACTACGAGAGGATTTGACCATCGTCGGAGGCTTGTCGAATCCCGCGGTGAGAAACGTTCATGGTCACTCGAATGCCGATCAGTTTCTTACTTCGGCTAATACCGGTTCATCCGGCGACTATGAGAACAGCATTTCGATCGATCAGGTTTTTGCCCAGAAAGCCGGTGAGCACACTCGCTTCTCTTCACTGGTGATGTCGACTGATGGAGGAACAGGATCGCCTCGTGGTTCTCAAACGCTCTCTTACAATCAGAATGGCCGACCGATTCCTGCCGAGCATCGACCGAAGCGTATTTTTGACGGTCTCTTTGTGAAAAGCAATGACGGAGCCGCTCGTCAACTGGCCATCAGTCAGAGTGCGCTTGATGACCTGATGGAAGATGCGCGTTCACTTAAGCGCACTTTGTCGAAAGCCGACCAGCTTCGCCTCGATGAATATCTTCAATCTGTTCGTGATGCGGAAGTCAAAGTCGAGAAGGCGAAACAATGGATCGATATTCCGTTTCCTGAAGTCGATGCCAGCAACTTGATGCTTGAGGTCTCTCCGGAGGATCCACTGAATTATTTGAGGACGATGTATGAGCTGATCTATCTTGCTTTCAAGACCGATTCGACGCGAGCCGTTACCTATCAGCTGGGTCGCGAGAACGGTGTTGGTGCCAGTGACTACCTTGCTCGTGCGATTGGCTTTAGCCTGACCCACCAGCTCACTCACAAAACGAAACAGCCGGATGGCTGGAAAAATTTCGGGAGCTATTGTCGATTTCTCAGTGAGGAGTATGGGCGATTTGCGCAACGACTGAAGGACACTCCGGAAATCGACGGCTCGGGAAGTATGCTAGACAATACGCTTCTCTACTTTGGCTCTGCTTCGAGTGCCTTTCACCTCTCGCGAAACTACCCACTGCTATTGACGGGCGGACGGAATATGGGTTTCAAGCATGGCCAGTATTTGAAGTTTGGTCGAGGTAACGAGAACAATCAGGCTGATGCTGGTGTCAGCACAGATGCCGGTTGGCGTTCGGAGGCTAAGCACGAAGAGGTTCCCATTGCGAACCTGTATGTGACGATGCTCCAAAGGCTCGGCGTCGAGACGGAAAGCTTTGCCGGAAGTACAGAGGCTCTTTCCGAAATCTAGTCTCGTCGCCGGCTCTTGCTGAGAAGACGGTTGGTGAACCCGCTGGATACACTGGAAACATCCAGTGACATTGCGGGATCGGAGCAGGAGTAAAACTCTTTTGGCCGGTGCAACTTTGTGGATGCTACCCTCCAATCGCAATCATCTTGCGACCTGGTTGGTAGTTCTCGCGGAACTCGTGCATCTCGGGTTTGCGATCGACGACGTCGAGGAAAAATTTCGCGACATCATCATCTGTCATCTCAGGATTACGCAACACCTCGCGCATATCGAACTCAAGATGACTTCCAAGGCAGGGGCGCAGTTTGCCTTCGCAGGTGAGTCGCAGCTTGTTACAGGTCTCACAGAAGTGAAGATTCGTCATTGCGCCGATGAAGCCGATGATTTGTTCTGTCTTCGGGATTTCGAAGTAGGAGGCGGGGCCATTTGTTCGAATTTCAGGGCGGGAGATGAGCTTTCCGAGCCGGAACTCGATCAGTTTTTTCGCTTCCCCTGCAGGAAGGAAATTGTCCTCGGTCAAAACCTGGGTGGTGCTCACGGGCATCAGTTCAATAAACCGGAGAAGAAGATCTCGCTCGCGCGCAAATTCGATCAGATCCCACAACTCGTGCTCGTTGCGGTGTCGCATCAGCACGGAGTTGATCTTAATCTTCTCGAAGCCAGCCTCGCGGGCTTCGTCGATTCCGGCGATCGCATCAGGGAGAAGGTCGCGGCCCGTGGTCTCGGCATACTGTTCGCGATCGAGAGTGTCGAGAGATACGTTTACGGTTCGAACTCCCGCCTCTCGGAGAGCTTTAGCATGGCTGACTCCGTTGCGATCCTGGCGGGATAGAAGAGTTCCGTTGGTCGAGATTCCGACATCGTCGATTCCTTCGATCTTCTTCAACTCATCAAAGAACCAGAGAACATTGCGTCGGGTGAGGGGTTCCCCTCCGGTAACGCGGACTTTTTTAATTCCGAGGGAAGCACCCACCCGAATGACGTGAAGAATTTCTTCATACGAAAGCACTTCTTCCCGGTCGAGCCATTCCTGTTCCTCATGAGGCATACAATACTGACAGCGCTCGTTACAGCGATCTGTGATCGATACGCGCAGGTAGCTGATTCGATGGCCGTAGCGATCTTCCATAGGAGAGCAGTGCTTCAGAGAACCTTTTCCCAGGCAACGACCCGGTCATTTACAAACTCGACCTCCCGCTCGACGTGTCTGCCGAAGTCGACGTCCGTTCCGTAATTCCAGCCCACGCCGGTTCCGTATCCAAATGTAGGATGAACGCCAAATCTGGAATGAAAGGAGCGCGAGCGTCCAACTCCGACCTGAATTGAAGGGCTGGCCACAGGGGAGCTTCTGAAGTAGGCCCAGGCCTCTGTCTTTCGTCCTCTCTGGCTTCCAGTCCGAACTCTGTCGGGACGCCCCCAGGAGAGAAAGACTGCATCTTGCGACATCCCCTCGCTGATTTCTCCCCGAGAAACGAGTGCTTTTTCGCTGTCCGTCAGGGAAGCGTAAAGCTCGGGATGTTTCTGACTGCGTCTCTCCCCGGCGGTTCGGCTCGAACACGACACTATGGTCGAGGCTGTACCGCCCAAGAGGGTCAGGGCTACAAGTGAAGGAAGGAGTCTTCGCATGAATTCCGGTAAGAGATAGTTTCTTCCGCATGCGAGAGCAACGCAAGCCATTCCGTCGCCTGATTTACTGGGTGCAGATCAGTTCTCGATTGCTCCCGTGCGTTGAATTCGCTACGATCTCAGCAATGGCACTGCTCTCCGTGGAAAACCTGACACTGCAACCGATTCGAGGAGGCAAGGAGCCGCTTCAGGAGGAATTTTTTGTTCCCGTTCCCGTCGAAGAGATCACCTTTGAAATCGAGGCGGGGAAGAGCCTAGGGTTGGTTGGGGAAGAGAGAAGCGGTAAAGCCGCGTTGGCGGGTGCATTGTTGTTCCTGCGTCCCATTGATGATGGGAGAATGGTCTTTGCAGATGCGGATGTGACCGCTCTCAAAGAAAGTCAAATTCGACGAATCAGGAAGCAGATACAGGGCGTGTTTTCAGATGGGTTTGGGCAGCTGACGTCCGATTTTACGATCGATCAGATGTTTCGAGAGGTGCTTGAGTTCTGGTATCCTCGCGAGTCGCCCGAAGAATGGTATCATCGGATGGAGAAAGTGATGGTAGCATGCGGCCTCCCCGAAACCTTGCGGGTGCTTTATCCATTGGAGCTGGATGCGGTGGAACGGCAGGAGGTAGCGCTTGCAAGAGCCCTTCTTCTCGAACCGCAGTTACTGGTTCTTCATGGATTCACGCATCGGATGGATGCGGTTCAACAGGCTGAATTGCTGGATCGTGTCCGGTCTGTTCGAGAAGAGTTTTCACTCAGTTTAGTCGTTCTCACGGACGACCTTGCGGTAGCCCACCAATTGAGCGATGATATCGGTGTTCTGCATCGGGGGCGACTCGTCGAACTTTCTTCTGCTCGGACCTTGGTTGATCAGCCAGTGCATGACTATACGAAGCGACTTGTTAGCTTCTCGATCTAACCCTCAGGCATGACTCCACTCTTTCGAAAATTTCTGGGAATGAATTGGCTCTTGTTTGCCAATATGGTTGCCCTTTTAATTTTCGGAGTCTTCGCGGTCTACAGTGCGTGCTGGATGCGGGAAGGAGATAATCTCGCGACGAAGTGGAAGGACCAGGTTTACTGGATCTTGCTGGGCATTATGATCTTTTTCGCGACGAGCCTGGTCGACTATCGCTGGACTAAATTTCTCGGCTTACCGGTATACCTGATCGCTCTCGGGTTGCTTATTTTTACTACTTATTTCGGGGTCGAAATCAATGGAACTCGAGCCTGGCTCAGTTTGGGCAGCGGCGTTCTGGTTCAGTCTTCCCAGCTCGCTATGGCGGGCGGACTCATCATGCTGGCGGTGGTTCTTTCCAGCTTGCATCGATGGCATCCTATTTTGCGAAATCCATTTGTTCGACTGATAGTTTCGGGCCTCGTTGCGGGCATTCCCTTTCTCTTTGTCCTAATTCAGGGGGACTTTGGCTCCGCTTTGGTCTGGGTCCCGGTCTTCGGAGCGACGGTCCTGATCGGAAATATACCTTTTCGATATCTCATCGTGATTATCCTCTCGGTGACAATGTTTCTGCCGTTCGCCTTTTTTTTCGGCCTGAAGGATTACCAGAAAAAGCGTATCACGACTCAGATCGAGATGTTGCAGGGCAAGAAGGTCAACGTTCTTGCCGAAGCCTACAGCGCCTACAATAACCTGCTTGCGATTGGAAGCGGGGGATGGAGCGGAAAGGGATTTAAAAATCCTGAATCGATCAACAACAAGGGATTTATTTCTCCTGACACTGCTATCAATGACTTCATTTTTCCGGTGTTCTCGGAGGAGTTTGGATTTCGCGGCTCGTTTCTCGTGCTCTGTGGTTTCCTTTTATTACTGCTCCAGAGTATCTATGTCGCCTTTTATAGCCGAGATATGATGGGGCGTCTCCTCGTTGTGGGAGTTGTTGGATTGCTCTTCGCTCACATCTATCAAAATGTCGGGATGAACCTTCTGATCATGCCGATCACAGGTATTCCGCTTCCATTCATCAGCTACGGAGGAACTTTCATGGTCGTTCTCCTTTTTCTCATGGGGTTGGTGCAGAGTGTCTGGGTCCATCGGATCGATCCTGAAGTGAAGGAAGATGCCAAGCCTCAACTGGAGATTGCTCACCTGGACTGATTCAGATCAGTGAGCTGCAGCTTCGTGAAACAGGTTCTCTGATAGCTTATTCGGAAGCAAGCTGGTGAGAAGATGCGATGCGGGGTTGAATCTATTCGGCGAACCATGTAAACATCGTCCCTGTTCGAACTCGCTTTGTTTCTTTTCTCCTGATGATTGAAGTTAACCACCTCACCAAACGATATTCTGGTCGGACCGCGGTCGACTCGATTTCGTTCGAAGTGGAGAAAGGGGAGATCGTGGGATTTCTTGGACCCAACGGGGCGGGGAAGAGCACGACGATGCGGATCCTGACCTGTTTTCTCTCCGCTTCTGAAGGGAGTGCCCGGGTCGCTGGCTTCGATATCTACGAAGACTCGATCGAGGTAAGAAAGCATCTCGGTTACATGCCGGAGAATGTGCCTCTCTATCTCGATATGCGAGTCGTGGAATATCTTCTTTTCCGCGCTAGGCTGAAGGGCCTGCGGTATCGCGAAGCACGAAAATCGGTCAATGAGGTCATGGATACCTGCAGTCTTAGCGAGGTTTCCCACAAGATGATCGCGACTTTATCGAAGGGATACCGGCAACGGGTTGGGCTCGCTGATGCGCTGATTGGAAAGCCAGATTTGCTCATCCTCGATGAGCCGACCAATGGCCTCGATCCGAACCAGATCCGGCAGTCCCGCCAACTGATCAAGCGATTGGGGGAAGAACATACGATTCTGCTGTCGACTCACATCCTTTCCGAGGTCGAGATGACTTGCGGTCGCGTGATCATTATTGATCAGGGAAAAGTTCGAGCGTCGGATTCTCCGCAGGAGTTGATTCGTCGCCTCCGACGCCCAGGAGAGCTTTTGCTCGAGATGAATGGGGATGCTGAGAAGATCGTTCCCAAGATCAAAGCGATTGATGGAGTGAGTGAAGTCGAGCAAACTTCCGACAAGGAGGGGTGGACATCTCTCACGATTCGGGTTGATCCGCAGGTCGACGCCCGAGAAACTGTTTCCGAAGTCGTGCTGACTCAGGGAGGGAAGATTCGTGAGCTGGCGAGTCGGGCGGCTTCCCTGGAAGATGCTTTCGTCGATTTAGTTCAGCACTCGGGACCGGATCCCCGGTATCAGGATTCTCCTCGGAAATCTCGCGAGAAGAAGGAAAAACCATCCAGCGTGTCTGAAGAGAGTGATTGAACCCCGTTCCGTCATTGATCTAACCCTGTTATTACCAGCTGAATGCACTCATTTTTCATCCTTTTACAGAAAGAACTTCGCTCGTTTTTCCTTTCGCCTTTGGCGTGGGTGACGATGGCTCTGTTCACCTTTCTGAACGGATGGCTCGTCGTAGGAATTATCAATGCGATGCGACTTCGCGTCAGCTCGCGCAGTCTGGTCTACAATCTATTCGAATCGGGATGGTTCTGGATGGGCTTCTTTATTCTGTTTCCGCTAATCACGATGCGCTTGTTTGCCGAGGAGCGAAAGATGGGAACGATCGAGGGGCTCCTGACTGCGCCAGTGCGAACCGCGGAAGTAGTTCTTTCCAAATACCTCGCCACGGTGGTGGTGTATCTGGTGATCGTCGCTCCGATTTTCCTCTTCTTTCCTGCATTTCAGTGGATCACTGGCGAGCAGGCGGCCTTCCAACCAGGCGCATTGGTCGGAAGTGCCCTGGGCTTGTTCCTCGTCGGACTCTTTCATATTGCGATTGGAACGTTGGCGTCCTCGGTGACCACGAATCAGCTGATCGCGGCGATGGTGACATTCGTGTTTGTGATGTTGCACTATTTTCTCGGATTCATGGGGAGAACCGGGGTGATCTCGGGCTCGATGTGGAGCGATGCTCTTCGATACTTTTCCACTGTGGAGCACATGCACCTGCTCAGTGAGGGGCTCATCGATAGTCGGCCGATCATTTATTACGTGAGCTTCAGTGCCGTGCTCCTGACCCTGACGCATCACGTGTTGGAGTCGAGAAAGTGGAGAGCGTAGAGGGAAGCGAAACAAGACCATGGCGAAGAACAAAAAATCAGCTGCGAAAGGAAGGTCTTCTGAGAAGAAGGTAACTCTTGTCGCGGCGAGTCGCCGGATTGAGCGCGCGAGGACTGCGTTGCTTGTTCTCGTTCAATTGACCTTGGTGGCGGTTCTCTTTCTCCAGGCAAACTATCTCAGTTGCCGCCGTCACTCGACACTGGATCTTACTCGGAACCAGAAGTTTACCCTTTCCGATACGGCGCAGAATTATCTGGGTAACCTTGGCGGCGACGTTCGCATCATTATGGCGTTTCTCGGAACGTCGGATCTCTACCTGGAGGTAAAGGGGCTGGTTACGGAGTTCGACCGAGTGGGTGGGGATGCCGTTACCGCAGAATATCTCGACCTGAGCCGCAGTCGTTCTCGTCTCGCCGAACTCAAGGACAAGTATAACCTTCGATTTGGAGGAGATCAGGTGGTCATTCTCGGCGACTCGGGACGAATCAAGGTCATCGCGGCGGAGGAATTGGTTCAAAAGCATTCCAACAATGGACGTGTCGTCGCTTTCCAGGGCGAAGAAGTCATCACCTCAGCCTTGCTGGAAGTTACCGAGCAGCAGCAACGGAAGATTTATTTGATCGCGGGAGGTCGGCGCGCCGACGAGCTCGTGCCGATTGCGACTCAGCTGCAATCCCTCGCGACGGCGCAGAATGCCAGATTGGAAAGCCTCGTGCTCGAAGGTCTGGAGGTGATTCCCGAAGATGCCGACGCTCTTTTCTTTTCCGGAGGAGAAAGCGATCTTACGCTACGGGAGGTCAAGTTGGTTCGAGAGTTTTGGGAAGATCGTCAGGGTGGTGTGGTGTTGTTTCTTGATCCTGCTGCGGACTCAACCAATCTGAATGCTCTACTTCGTGAGCACGGAGTAGCTCCCAATCGAGATCGAGTGCTCAGAGAAGTTAATATTCCGGGGATGGCGTCCCGCCGGAGTTACGATGTGCCCGTGGCAATGATGCCGGGAGATGGACCGACGAGGGATCTTCCAGCTCTTTCTTTGCAACTTCGGGGGCAGACTCAGTCGATCGATGTTCTGTTCAAGGATGACTTGCTTCGCTCCGAGAATATTCGCCCGCTTCCTCTGATGGTGGCTGGAGAGGGATACTGGGGTGAGTCGGAATTTGAAGCGGAGAAAGTATCCTACAATCCGGATTTTGATTCAGGTCCCCCTGATCTGGTTTTTGTGGCGGCCTCTCTCGAGAAAGGGCTTCCGGGAGATCCTGACTTCTCCGAAGGCACTTCGCGGATGGTTGTCGTTGGAAATCCGAACCTGCTTTCTCCGGATGGGAATACAGCAAAGGTTGCGACAGACTTCACTATGTCGTCTCTGAACTGGGTGATGAATCGAGAGGAACTGATGGGGATCAGTCCTCGCCAACCCACGGCCTACACCTTGAATATTTCGCCAGGCGATCTCGGGTTGCTTCAAACCTTGGTGATCTTTGTGATGCCGGGAATAGCTTTGATTGTTGGGGGACTAGTCTGGTTCCGAAGGAGAGCATGAGGAAAGAAGGCATATGAGAGTCATTACCACAGCCATATTGGGAGTCCTCGTCATCGTCTTGGCGATCGTGATTCGTACAGTGGATTATGTTCCGGAGTCTGGGCGAAATGCGGCCTCGAGCGCGAACGTTCTCGTTCGATTTCCGCCGGAAGGGGTGACAACTATCGTCATCGAGCGCGGTCCATCCCAGACCAAGGTGATCCGGCGAGGAGAGCAGTGGTTTTTCAGTGAGCCAGAGAAAGATCGCGTCGATGCCGCGACCATGACCAAGCTGCTCGATGAGTTAAATTATCTGACCAGGGTGGAATCGATTGCCTCGCAGGCAGATCTCAGCCTGACGCAGATGGGCTTGAAAGGGGATGAGGCCATCGAGGTTACGATTTCCGGTGAGGACAAAGCCGGTGACAAATTCCGAGAGACCCTCTTGCTCGGAGGCGAAGCTCCCAGGGCAAATTCGATCTACGCCAAGACCGGAGATAGCGATGCCGTTTTTGTGGTCGATGGCAATCCGCGAAACTGGATTCAGTCGCCGCTCGAGACACTTCGTGATCCCCGGCTCCTCAGCGTTCCTGTCGAGGCGATCGTCCAATTGGCGATTCAGCGTCCCGAGGCCAGGTTTACTCTGCAGCGACGAATCACTCCGCCGAAGCAGGATTGGATTCTGTCTTCGCCGCTCCAAGCCTGGGCTGGAATCGAGGAAATGGATGAGCTGCTCGCTGGGATTGCAGGGCTTAAAATCGCGGAAGTGCGACAGGATGAAACGCTCTCCGAGAAAATTCCTGATCCGCTTCCAGAAAAGTCGGCAGTGCTGCAGTTGCAGGTATTCGGAATCGAAAAACCACTCACGCTATTTCTTCGTGAAGTCGAGGCGCCCCCCGTTCAAGGTGCTCCAGCGATTGTGGAGGCACGGATTTCGGATCGGCCGTATGTGTATCGCCTTCAGACTCGCATACTCGAATCTTTGCCCGAGGCGGCCGATGATCTTAGGAGCCGTACCCTCGCCCGAATCCCCGAGAGTTTTCTTAACACGGTTACGATCGAGAGTGTGACGGATCCGACGGTGCTCTTGAAGTCGGAACGAAGTGAGACCGGGCTGCGCTGGGATGTTCGAATCAACAATAAGCTTCTCCCTGCCAACCAGGGGCAAGTCAGCCAACTCGTTAACGGGGTGAACGAGGCGAGAATCATTTCCTTTGCTTCCAACTCTGCCGACGACCTCACGCCTTTTGGTCTCGACCGGCCCGTTGTCCGAGTGACATTTTTACTCCAGTTCCCTGGGCAGATTCAGCAGGATGGAGCGCGAGGGCAGGTTCAGCAAATGACACGGGCCCTCCGTTTCGGATGGGGCGATGGCGAGCAAAGACACCTTTACGCGTATTTTGAGGGGGAGCCTTACATCTACGAAGTCGACCCCTCTCTTCTCAGCTACGTTCCGACTCACCCAATCAAGTGGCGCTCTCTCAGTGTGCTTTCCTACAGCGCGTTTTCACTTCGGTCGATCACCCGCAATGTTCCTGGAAAGGAAATGCTGAAGCTGACTTACCTCTACCAGACAGACCAATGGAAAGCCTTTCGGAATGGAGCTGATGTGAGCGATTCGCTCGACGGTGCTTCTGCGAGACGACTTGCGGAAAGGTTGGGGGATCTCAAAGCAACCGGTTGGTATCTGTCGCTCGGGCAGGCTTATAAGGCATTGCAGACTCCAAGCGCGGAGCTCGAAATTGTAACCAGTGAGCTTGATCGAGCTATCGGGGAAGCACAGGAGAAATCCTACAAGATTCGTTTTGCCCGTTCCGGGATTGTCGTTCCTCCTTCGTCAGAACCCCTCTACTTCGGCCAGATTATGGGCAGTCCCGATATCTTCTTTGTTGATCACGATACTTATCGAAATCTGATTCGCCCAGTCACGACTTCCCGGGCTCTTCCTTGAAATGCTGTTTGTCGTTTCTTCTCGCTGATTCCCATATGCAGCTTGCTCTCTGGCTTTTTTCCTCTCTTCCTGCGGAGATTCTGACTTCAAGCAAACCCGCAAGCGGTGTGGATGTTTCGATGGAAAAGCTCGACGAGCTAGCGGCCGGTGCGCTGAGTGGCAGTGCCTATGAGCAGGTTTGTGCGGCTTGCCATGGGGCAAAAGGGCAGGGAAATGAGGAGCTCAAATCTTCATCGATTGCAGGTCTTTCAGCCTGGTATATCGAAGAAAAGCTTGCCTAATTCCGTGAAGGGAGGCGAGTCACTCATCAAGCGATATTCCTAGTCAGCAGATGCTTACGATCGCGCAAACTCTCACCGAAGAGCAAGTCAAGGAAGCGGCTAAGATCGACCTCGGGCGATACTTTTTCGCGGATGAGTAATATCGCTAAATTCGAAAAGGGGAGGTTGTGTTTCACAGCACGCAGTTGATCTCTCTGAACCGCAGCTATCTCCGCCATCTTTGTTGGCGTCCGCTTCCGGAAACTTGAGCAGGAACTGGGCGAGCTGTTCCTACCTGTCCGGATTTTTGGCCTGTGCGATAAAAGGGAGAATGAGAAGGGTGAAAAAGAGAGTTGGTTTCATTCGACTTCGAGTGCCTCACTGATGAGTTGAAGGAGGTGCGTAGAATGTCGTGCAGGCAGAAGATCTCCGACGGTTTCCTGGTGCTGCTTGAGAAGGAAAATTGCCTCTCCACGCACCGGGGCAGGGTGGTTAGAATCTCCTTCGAGCCCGCTCATCTGTATCAGCCGTTGAATGTATTCTACCTGAAGTGCTTCACGAAACGTGTCGGCCCGTTGATCCGGGTCTCCTGTCATGATCAATGAATCAAGATCGCCGAGGAAGGTATCGAGTCGATACTCATTGCCGTAAAGTTCGGTATCAATCACCCTGGCGAGGGTTTTTTCGTGAAGAAGCTGATCGAGAGCTGAATTCTGCATTCGGAGGATAGCGTTGTGAATTTTGGGATCCTCATTTGCCTCGAGATCAAAGAAGTTGAATCCGCGTCGCTGCAGCTGGAGTCTTGAAATTAGGTCGGGAGAAAATGTGATCGCCTGCGGACTGAGGAGATGTTTGCCCAGTTGTTGAAGTGCTTCTCGTTGGGTCTCTGCGGGAACGGGCGTCAGTGGGTTGGCGGAGGCTCCCTTCTGTCTATGAAATGAACGGTCAACATGCACTCCCCCCGGGAAGCGAGAGAGCGTTTCCACTGCCCGTCTATAAGTTCGCATCAGTGAGGAGAAAGCCGTGAGGAGTTCATGGTAGCTCTCGCCTTCCACCGGAAACTGTTCAACGAGCAGGGGGAGGGTCATTTTGACCATCGTCATCTGATCGGCGGCGTGCTTGATGGGCTCGCTCGTGAGATCGTTAATCATCGCTCGAGGATCGATCCCGCGTCCGGTCTTACGCATGTCATCAGCGTCATTAGCAAAGGCATGTTCAGGGAGTGTTGACTCTTTAAGGACATCCTCCAGCGACTCCTTCTGGCCATACCCGTAGCGAATTGCCCAGTGATCATAGGGTCCCGGAACGATCGAAAAATAGTGACCCTGTTGCTCTGGATCAGGGGACAGGTTGATCGGAGAATAATCCATGACTGATCCGGTGAGGCCGGTCTGGGAAGTCTTCTCGGTGTCGTGGATTGTCTTTCGATCATAGAGATGACTTGCCCGGAAGTTGTGGTTGAGTCCCAGAGTATGGCCAACTTCGTGTAGTATCAGATCGGTCAGAGCTTCCTTGATCAAGGCATCCATATCGATTGGTCCATTTCCAAAGCGAGCTGCCTGAGCCTGGAGCATCGCGGCTCCGGCAATTCGGCTGGAGTGGATGCAGCTACCTGCCGTGCAGTAGTGATGTGATGGCAGACCGAGCGGTGTGGGGCGAGATTCGTCGGCGTTGCCGAGCTTTACGATTTCTCGGAATCGAATTCGATTGGTAAGGAAAATGTATTCCAGCATGATGTCAGCACCAAGGATCTGCCCAGTGCGTGGATTGACGAAACTGGGGCCATACCCGCCGAACGGAGGATCGGGAGAAGAAGTCCATCGAAGCACGTGATAGCGAATGTCATCAGCGTCCCAATCCGCATCGTCGGGTTGGATCTTTACCTCTACGGCATTGGTAAAACCCGCCGATTGAAAGGCGAGATTCCAACCCAATACAGCATCTCGAATCGTGTCTCTTAATTCGAGTGGAGTGGTGTTCTCAATCCACCAGGTGATGGGTTCGACAGGATTAGAGAGCTTGGCCTCAGGGTTCTTCTTCTGCAGATCCCAGCGGTGAAGGAGGTCGCGGTAGGGTGCACTGGCCTTCGAAGTCAGGTCGGTGACCTGAGTCGTGAAGTAGCCTACCCGCGGATCGTCAAAGCGCGACTCGTAGTCATTTTCAGGGAGCTCGAGGAGGCTGTGCTGGATCTTGAGAGTGACGAAGCGAGAATCCGCAACATCATCGTCCCCATATTCTTTCGGGTGCAGGTTTTCAAAGACGTATTGGACGCGGAATAGCGTGTTGTCAGGAAAACTCTTCGACTCAAGGAATCGTGTCCTGTCTCTGGAAAGATCGCCGAGTGAAAATACATCCTTCTCTTTGTCATTCTTCTTTCCTGATTTGATCTGACGAAAGAATTCCTTCAGGAAGAGAGCATCCGCTTCGACGAGAAAACGCGATTCATCCTCAGAGGTGGCAGCGATCTTGGTGCTCGCGAGAATCGCTTCTGAAATATTGGCATCGGATGCCTTGGCCAATGCACTGTCAGGTCGGAAATAGAAACTGCTGTTTTCGACGACAAACTCAACGTTTTCGAAGTGACGTCGAATGCGAAAGACCTTGGATCGTGTGAACTGTCCCCGGAAGAAACCAAGAGACGCGACTCCATCCATAGTATGGCTGAAATGGATGAATTCCGGACCGGCATCGTCCAGTGAGAATTGCTGCTTCGTGACTTCCAGATAGAGCTTTCCGGTTTTCTTGTTTTGATGCAGGGGAAATAGACCTGCCTGCGTTTTGCAGCCTTTTAAAATCTCGACGAAGGATTTTTCATTGTCCTTCTTTTCGTCTTCTTTATCGCCCTCTCCGGCAGCTGCGGAATTGCCAAGATGCAGGCTCCCTAGTAGAAGAGTGAATGTCAGGATCCGGAAAAGGGAATCAGGGAGGTGACGGAAAAGTCGTAAAGAAGCCATAAAATCGGAGGAAAAGGGAATTGAAGTCGAATCTGGATCGTCCTATATTCTCAATCCTTTGTGAAGAAAACACATTCCTAATATGCGAAAGAACATTTTGATTCTCACCCTGATTGGTCTGGCAGCTCCCGTAGTGAGCGTTCAGGCGGAAGATATCGACTTTGCCACTCAAATTTATCCGTTCGTGAAGTCCGGTTGTGTTAAGTGCCATGCGCCCCCTTTTGAGGACGAGCGCGGACGGACTCGCAAGCCTAAGGCTGGGATCATTCTCGCAACGAAGGAAGGTATTTTGACTTCCTTGGACGAAGAGGATGAGAAGATCCTTGTTCCTGGGAAGCCAGATGAGAGCCGCATGTTGGAAGTGACCAAGCTTCCGATCGACGACGACTACCATTTCCCACCGGAAGGTAAGGCGCCTCAGTGGACCGACGCTGAAATTGAACTTTTCGCCAAGTGGATCGAGCAGGGCGCCAAATTTGGTGACTGGGAAGCTGACGAGAAGCCTCAGGAAGGTCTGGAGTGGGACGGAAAAGAAAAGGCTGCCGGAACGGTCGAGACTTTCGATTAAGGCATTTTCCTTTCCCTCAGTATTTTTGGAAAAGCCGGAGCAGAGATGCTCCGGTTTTTTTGTGTCTGTCTTGGTTCGAGAGAAGCTCTGACGCGGTCACTTGACTGGCGAATAGTCAGTCGTCTTAAGAAAGGTGCTCTTGACTCCCTTTTTCACGAGGATACGTCCTTCTTTTTCAGACTCTTCCCTCGCTTTTTTCCAGGCAGGATCCTGTCCAAAGGCTTGGAAGGAGGAGTTTCTCGCTTTTTCGGAGGGTGCCGAAATAAAGTAGAGTAGCGTGTTTTTGCTTCCTTCTTCCCCTTCGCTCGGATGGAAATAGTAAAGGTTGGTGATTCCATGCTTTGTGAAAAGTCCAATCGTGTGATCACGAAATCGAGCATCGAGATCGTCGAGTTTTCTCTCGTTTGTTGTGTATTGCCGCATTTCATACAGTGGCGCCGCTTCGGGTTGGGGAAGGCTTTTGATGGGGGAATAGTCGACTTCCGTGAGAAAATGACTCTCCACTTTTGAAACCAGCTTTCCATTCTGGGTAGATGCCTTGTAGACCGTGGTCCACTCAGGATCTTCACGAAAACGTTTCCAGGAGGAATCGCGAGCATCCTTGCTGGGATAACTCAGCAGGTAAATCAGCAGGTTGTCGTCATTCTCCACAGGGACCCAGTAGATCAGGTTCGTCATGCCGTGCTTTTCGAACAGCGAAACGGTATGGTCGCGAAAGCGGGCGTGAAGTTGGTCGAGTTTCCCTTTGTTCGCGTGATAAGTCCTCAGCTCGTAGCAGGTGGTTTTCTCCCCGGCTGATAGTGAGAAAGCGAGGCAGGAGAGCGTGAGGGCGAGTGTGAAAATTAATTTCATGAGAAGTGGGTTGGGGGAGTTTTAGTGGAAGGGTTCTCTGGGGCGAAAACGGGATATCACATACCCTCCGATCAAGGCAATCGCGAGAGCGGAAGCGATACTGATCAATCCACGAAACGTAGCGATCGGAGAAAGAAGAAGAGTGATTCCCAGGATAACTGTGCCGGAGATGAGGAAGACTACAAAAGCGATTCGACATACCCGTGTGATCCAGCTGCTGTCGTCAAGCTCGGATGGAGAAGGGAACTCTCCGGGTTGGTCGGATACCTGAACTCGGAATCCTCCTACCGTCCGAGGTCCCCAGAGAAAACCGGTTCCTTCGTTCAAGATTTCAGCGTGATAGCCTTGTGCCCGCTTCTCTTCGACAAAGAAGCTGGCCTCTTCGTAGCTGCCAAATTTTTGAATCATGTCAGGTCCAGACTCTTTGTTGGAGCAAAGATCCATCGGCCCCACCCGATGAGGAAACACACGCCTCCCAGAGGAGTGATCGCGCCAAGTTTCCCGATGTCGGTAAGCGCCAGTGCGTAGAGGCTGCCACTGAAAAGCGTTATGCCTGCCAAAAACCAGAAGTAGCCAAGGGCGCGGGAAGGGAGCATGGCTAGAACGAACAGGGCCAGTCCGTGAATGAGGTGATAGAGCGTTGCCGTTTCCCAGTTGTCTAGACGACCCGTTTCCTCGAGCCGATCCGCGAGTCCGTGAGCACCAAAGGCGCCCAGTGCAATTCCGAGGAAAACGACAGCTGCCGCTAGACGAACTTTGGAGGGGGGGGACATTATTGGTAACGAAACAGAGAAGGTTCTGTGTGGCAAGGCCCGCATACAATAAAGACCGGTCTTTGCAGACCGGTCTTTACCGAAATTCAGGAGGAGTTGTGCGGAAGATCGTTAGATCAGGGCGGCCCATGACGACCGAACGTGTCATTTACCCTAGCGAGCACGGAACGCTTGTCGTTGTCTATTTCCCAAATTCGAGAACGCGAGAACGTTATTGACACGAATCGAACCAAAGTCAGACCGTCTTGGAGACTACCTTTTCGTTTCAATCGCATATCCCGCGGCGGTAATCGAGACCTCCTGGGTATCGACGATGGTGATGCGCCCGTTCTCCAAAGTTTCGAGCCGATCAATATTTCGGAGACGAATTATTCCGGATACGGGATCGATCTCCAGCTCGCCAGCAATGGCTGCTGTCACCGGGAATGCCTTTTCTTCCTCGGCGGAAAACGACGCATTTTCTGCTGTCAAAAAGGCAGAGCTGCCTGCCTCTGACTCGGTTCGTAAACGAATCTTGTCCGCCGAAATCAGGAAGGAACGATAGCGAAGTTCTACGTTCCCGGAATAAACCAGATGATCGCTCTCCTCGCGGACACGATCGGAATCGATCTCAAGTGTTTCCTTCTTTGGAGTCGCACTCTCAGCAATGGTGGAGGAGACCGGCAAAGGCAGGGGGTAAGTCCATTCTCCCTCCGTCCCTTGATCCAGCAGATCCCCAGTCTGTCTTTTTCCTACAGTGGACGAAATCACCATTTCGACTTCTCCTTCGTAGGGAACTGCGGCCATAGCCGGTGGCGGAGAGGTAGGATTCAGGACGGCTGAATCGGATGGAGCCGGAGTTATCGTAACGACAAATTGGACCTCAGAATGAGAGCGAGCTGAATTTCCGTAGGGCAGGGATTGCAGCGCGGTCACTACCAAAACGACAAGTGCTGCGACGGCTCCCGCTCCGACCAGCCAGGGACGTATCGCTTGAGAGGACTTCGGAAGTTCGGTCACATTCCCGGGGCTTCGCTCGACAGTGGCAACAAGAATTGATTTTACGAGAGCGGAATCTTCACGGGCTGATCCAGTTCTGGCCAACTCGTGGAGCGCGGCATCCACGACGCGATCTTCGCTGGGGATGTGGGGAGAGGGGGATTCAGAATGATTCATGAATGGGAAGAGGGAGAGTTGTTTTTCTGTTCGAGACATTGCTTGAGCAGGTCGCGGGCGCGTTGAAGGCGCTTTCGAACAGCAGCGGGAGAAATTGTGAGTCTTCCGGAAGCTTCGTCACTGGTGCAGCCTTCGAAGTAAGTCACTTCGATGACATCGCGCAGGCCTTCGGGAAGTCGGTGAAGACAATCCGAAAGGGATGTGAAAAGATCGCTGTTCCCTTCGACGCGGGCCGTCTGCCATGACGTAATGTCAGCATCGATCTGGGCAAGTTCAGTATCGGCGAGGGTGTAGCGCTTGTTCTTGCGCAGCCATTCCCGCCACTTGTTCCGAACGATTCCACGCATCCAGGTTCCGAAATCACGAGTCACGTCGAAAGTATTGATCTTGTCGTAGGCAATGATGAACGAGTCCTGCACAATGTCTCGTGCGGTGGTCAAATCCTGAGTCAATGCCTGGGCATAGACCACCAGATCACGGTGATGCAATCGCACCAGCTCGGAGAAGTCCTCGTCACGAGAAGGGTCAAGCTCTCGGTTGTTGGAAAGGTCACTGATGGAAACAATTTGCATCGAACACTCTCTATTGACCAATGATTCTGAGATTGTGACCACTTTCTCTCTTCCTGTTCCTATAAGAAGAGCTAATGCTAAAAATTTGATATATGCCTGAAACGTTGAGAATTCGCATCCCTGCAGACAAATGGATTAGCAGGTTTAATACACGTAATTTCGGAGGATTTTCTTTTTGCCTCTGAATTACGAAGCTTCTAGGCTTTGCGAAGTATAGTTCCCTCTATTCCTATGAAAACTTTTTTCCGCGCACTGATCGCGACCACTCTTTTCGGGGCATCTGCTATGGCGCAGGAGGCCGACATTCACAAAGGAAACTGGCTCGCCTGGCGCGGCCCGCTGCAGACCGGGGTCAGCCTCGAGAGCTACAAGGATTTTTCTTTTAAAGAAGAGCCTGTCTGGACCGATGCCATCTCGGGGCAGGGCACACCAGTCGTTTTCAATGGGCGCCTTTATTCTTGGGGTTATCGCGGAACAGGACCTGATCTCGAAGAGGTTGTCCAAGCTCGGGATGAGAAAACCGGCGAGGTGATCTGGGAGCGTGCAACGCACGATTTCCTTTCCGATACGATCTACAACCGCTATTCGATTGGTGCTGTTGCGGTAGATCCGGAGACTGAGAATGTGATTGTCGCGACCACTTATGGTTTGGTTACCTGCTACTCCAAGGATGGAGATCAGGTCTGGGAAGTTTCGATGATGGAACGGTATGGCCGCCTGACCTTCCCGAATGGCCGTGCTGGTTCTCCTGTGATTGATGGCGACATCGTAATCATTCGCGGAGTCACCAGTTACTGGGGGGCCGATGGACCTGCTCGAGATCGTTTCTTCGGATTCGATAAGAAAACTGGAGAGCTTCTCTGGTCTTCAACTCCCGGAGTGGGGCCTCCATTCCTCAAGGACACTTCGATGGCAACTCCCTACCTCGATACTCGCGATGGGAAAAGAGTGTTCTTTGTTTCGACCGGGTGTGGAAACATTGCCTGTGTGAATGTCATGGATGGAAAGCCTCTCTGGCGCTTCCAGCTTTCCAAGGGTGGAATCAATAGTTCTCCCGTTCTTTTTGAAGATACGGTCATCGCGATTCATGGAAAAGAGAATCTCGACACGACGGAGATGGGGCGGATGATTCGCCTCAAGATCCCCGAGGATCTCGACAACACCGGTGGTGTCGTCGATCCCGCCCAGAGGGGTGCTCCGCAGATCAGTCAGGACCACGAGATGTGGCGAACGACTCTGGAGATGTTTACGAGCTCTCCTCTGCTCCATGATGGAAAAGTCTATCAGATGGTCAAGACGGGTTCGCTTGTCTGTGTCGATGCAGCAACCGGCAAGACTCTTTGGGAAGAAAAGCTGGCTAACTCCCAGCTTCACGCATCTCCCGCCTACGCGGATGGCCGTCTCTTCATCCCCACTTTCCCCGGCGATTTTTATGTCATCAATGTGACTGGTGATAAGCCTGTGATTGAGAACAAGATCGAACTGGACGGTAACGGAATCGGATCTCCTTCGATCTGCAACGGCCGCGTTTACGTTCATACAACTGAGAAGCTCTACGCCTTCGAGATCGGAAACAGCGGAATCGAATACGCAGCGGCTCCTGCGGTCGTTCGCCCTGAAGCAGGCGCAGCTGCAAAAGTTCTTCCCGTTCCGAGTGATGTGCTTCTTCGCTCTGGCGAGTCAGCAACGGTTTCGCTTCGTAAGCTCGACGCCAATGGAGTTCCCGTAGGCGCAGCGGACGCGGCGGCCTGGGAAACTTTCATCCCTCCCACCGCCAAGGTGAAAGCGACGATGGACGCTTCTTTCGAGGGCAATACCATCAGCGCGGGAGAAGGATCCACGCTCTCGGCAGGTGCGTGGAAGGCCACTTCTGACGATCTCAACGGAATTCTCCGCGGGCGGGTGATTTCCAATCTTCCCTACGTGGAGGACTTCGAAAGCTATGAGCTTGCTGCAAAACCCGGCGGGTCGGTCTCGGGCCGTGAATTTGATTTCCCACCACTGCCCTGGATTGGTGCTCGCCTGAAGTGGGAAGTGGTCGAAAAAGATGGCAACAAGGCTCTTTCCAAGACTCTCAACCGAGTTCTTTTCCAGCGTTCGCTCTCCTTCATTGGTCACCCTGACCTGTCGAACTACACGGTCCAGGCCGATATTATGACGGACGGAAACCGACGCATCAAGTCGGTTGTTGGTTTGATCAATCAGCGTTATATTTTCTCTCTTGTTGGCAACGCCAACATCCTCGAGGTGAGTTCCAATCATGAGAGGGTGAAGGAGTCAGTTCCTTTCCCGGTTTCTGCGAACAAGTGGTATACCCTGAAGACTCGCGTCGATATTGCAAAAGACGGATCTGGCATGATTCGAGGCAAGGTGTGGGTCAAAGGAGAATCTGAGCCTGAGGCCTGGACGATCGAGGTTGCTCACAAGACCGCTCATAAAAAGGGAGCACCTGGTATCTTCGGTTTTGCTCCCCAAAGTCAGAAGACCGTGTTCATCGACAACATCCAGATTACTGGCAACGAATAATTTCTGTATTCGCCCGACGGCGAAATTCTCCTCCTACCTGACTCTAACCCAATTGATATGATGAAACCCATAGTCCAAACCTTCTGCCTTCTCTGGGCAGTAATCGCTTTCGTGGCCTGCACCGAGAAAGAAGAACCAATCGAAGATGCTCCTGCGGCGGAGGAAGCCTCTGAGAACGCCGCACCAAGTCCTGCTCCGGAGTCAAACCCGAGCGGAGGAGATTGGGCTGAATGGGGTCGTGATGGTTCGAACAACATGATGTCTCCAGCAACGGGCCTCCCGACTGATTTTACTTCTGGGGAGTTCGACGATGACGGCAATGCTGTTGGGGCCAAGCACCTCAAGTGGGTCGCAGAGATGGGTTCCCAGGCATATGGAACTGCGACGGTGAAAGACGGACGTGTCTTTATCGGGACGAATAACGAAAAGCCTCGCATCGACCAAGTTAAAGGGGATCACGGGATCATCATGTGTTTCGATGAGAAGTCCGGCGAGTTACTCTGGCAATTCTCGATTCCAAAGTTGGATGCGGGTAAAGTCTCCGACTGGGAATTCCTCGGAGTCTGTTCCTCCGTGGTTGTCGACGGGAAGTATGGCTATGTCGTTACCAACCGTGGTGAGATCATCTGCCTCGACGTCTATGGAATGAGCGATGGCAATGACGGACCGTTCCAAGATGAGGCAAAGTACAAGAATGGCGGACTCGAGAAGCTGGATGAAGCTGAGCCTGCTGAGCTTTCCGACAAGAGTGCCGACATCGTCTGGGGTTACGACATGCGAAGCAACCTCGGTGTCTTCCCTCACAACATCACTTCGAGTTCAGTTGCGATATCTGATGAGTATGTTTTTGCGAGCACATCCAACGGAGTTGACTGGTCACACATCAACGTTCCTGCTCCCTACAGCCCGTGTGTCGTTGCTCTCGATAAGGAGACCGGCGAGCTTATAGCGGAGGAGGCAAGTGGCATCGGTGAGAACGTGATGCACTGCAACTGGTCATCTCCAGCGTATGGATCTGACCTTAACGGAAGTCCGACGGTTGTATTTGGTGCTGGTGACGGAGTCACCTACGGATTCCACGCCGAGAAGTTCGACGAAGAGCAGGACGGCGATGAGACTTTCAATCTTTTCCAGGAGCTCTGGAAGGTAGATTGCTGTCCGAAGGAGTATCGAGTCGATGAGGCTGGCGAGCCAATCAAGTATGCGACCTACCCTGGTCCTTCTGAAATTATTTCTTCTCCCGTGATTGCCAATGGAAAGGTCTACGCGGCGATTGGCCAGGACCCTGAGCATGGCGAAGGTGTCGGCGCAGTGACCTGTATCGATCCGAGCAAAGGGAACGGCGAAGACGCGATTGTCTGGCAGTTCAAAGAAATTGGCCGAACCATTTCAACTCCTTCAGTAGCCGATGGATTTGTCTACATTGCGGACTACTCAGGTCGTCTTTTCTGCCTCGATGCTGAGACGGGTGAAAAATACTGGGAGCACGATACCCTCTCTCACATCTGGGGTTCGACTCTCGTTGTCGACGGGAAGGTTCTTCTTGGTAATGAGGATGGCGAGCTCGTGATCCTCAAGGCTGGCAAGGAATACGAAGAGCTGACTATCGTGGGCTATCCTGCTCCGATCTACGCAACGCCGATCGTCGCCAACAACACGCTTTACGTGATGACACAGACACATCTGTACGCCTACAACATGGATGGCGATGCTGTGGCTGCCGTTGCCGCAAAGCCCTGATCTTTTTCTCTGAGTTCCAACTGCTTCATTCATGAAAAGATCCACCATCATCATCGGAGTCTTTATTGTCCTCGCTGTTCTGCATCAAGACTGCTGGAACTGGGCGAACTCGAATCTTGTCTTCGGCTTCATGCCGGTAGGATTAGCTTATCACGCTGCCTACTCGCTGGTTGCGGCAACCTTCTGGGCGTTGGTGGTCAAGTTTGCCTGGCCAGCGGATCTTGAGGCGTGGGCGGACGCCAACTCGGAAATCGAGTAAACAGCTTTCGGGGAGGTGACTTACTTCCTGCTCAGTAGGGTCAGCCCCAAAACCTGATCCTGTTCTTCTGACTCAACCCTATCAGGTAGGAGAACTAACCCTCTTTCAAAAACGGATTCATGAATTTCATTCTCTCACAGGCACCCGCAGAAGTGTCGACTAAGCCTCTTATCGTTCTTGCCATCTACCTTGGGCTGCTTCTCACCTTGGCCCTTTTCAGTGGGCGATTGTTTCGAGGCACTTCCAAGGATTACTTTGTGGCGAGCCATTCCATTGGTCCCTTCATGCTTCTCATGTCGGTCTTCGGAACCACGATGACGGCATTCGCGCTGGTCGGTTCTACGGGCAAAGCATTCCAACAGGGCGTAGGAACCTACGGTTTGATGGCTTCCTCATCCGGTCTCATTCACGCGGCCTGTTTTTTCCTGATCGGTATCCGCGTCTGGTCGATCGCGAAACGTGAGGGTTACGTGACCCAGATCCAGTTCTTCCGCGGAAGATTTGAATCGAATGGTCTCGGTTATGTTCTCTTTCCTATTCTTGTTCTGCTAGTCATTCCTTATCTCCTCATTGGAGTGATCGGATCTTACCGTGTGATCGGGCCTCTCACGAAGGGGATGTTTCCAGATTTCTTTGCGGCGACAGGCGGAGCGGTTCCGTCCTGGATGATTGGTATTGTGATCTGCGGTGTAGTTCTAACCTACATCTTTGCTGGTGGTTCGCGAGCAGCGGCCTGGGCCAATACATTCCAGACGCTTGTCTTCATGGCGATGGGCGTTCTCGCCTTTTACCTGCTGTCCGACAAACTTGGAGGATTGGCAGAGGCGATCAAGCAAGCAAATCCAGCGCACCTTGTGAGAACACCAAGTGAACTTGAAGTTGTGGGCAAGGCCGGGACCTCGGTTCGAGAGGTCGGCTTTCCTTACATCACGTTTTTCACCTACATGTTCATTCCGCTGTCTGTGGGAATGTTTCCTCACTTGTTCCAGCACTGGCTGACCGCGAAAAGCGCGAAGTCATTCAAGTTGACTGTAATTGCCCATCCGCTCTGTATTGCGGTGGTCTGGGTGCCCTGCGTTTTGATTGGTCTCTGGGCAACCGGAGTTTTCACAGCGACTCCGAGTGACTCCTGGCCGGCATCGGCGGTAGCGATCATGAAGGGGTTACCTGATTCCAGTGTTGGTGCCATCCTGAGCCTGACCCTTCGCTTCCTCGTTGAGAATCCGATCATTGTTGGATTGGTCACCGCAGGAATTCTTGCAGCGATCATGTCTTCTCTCGACTCTCAATTCCTCTGCCTCGGAACGATGTTTACGAACGATATTGTTCTTCACAAAGTGGGGCCTGACCGTTTCAGTGATAAGCAGATCGTCCTGATCGCTCGTGGATTTGTCGTTGCGATCGTTTTGATCACTTACGCGCTCTCGCTGATACTTGAGAAACAGCAAAACGTCTTTGATCTAGCGATCTGGAGTTTCTCTGGATTTGCGGCGCTGACGGCGCTTGTTCTTGGCGCCCTCTATTGGAAGGGAGCGACCAAGGCAGGAGCTTACGCTTGTGTTCTCGCGGTGGCTGCGACCTGGACCTACTTCTTCCTCAAGTCAGGCGGTCACGAATACACTGTTGCTGGGGTTATGCCTGTTGCGATTTGCTTCGTTGTTGGTGCTATCGCTCTGATAGCAGTTTCTCTCGTAACGAAGAAACCGTCTGACGACACCATTCGTAAGTTTTTTCCCTGAGATTCTTTTGAATAAGCGTTTCCTTTCCACTTTACTACCTCCCAATAATGACCGCTGACGAAGCCAAATCACAACTCGACGAACGTGTCCGCGAAATGATGACGTGGCACTTTTCAGAAGAGACCGGAACTCCGTTCTGGCTCGACTGGATGAAAGAAGCAAACTGGGATCCTCGCGAAGAGGTGAAAAGTTTTGATGAAATCATCAAGTTTCCTCACTTTCAGGACGAGTGGCTCCGCGACGAGAAGAACGAGCGTTTCGTGCCTAATGCTTACAAGGGGCGTCCCTTCAATGTTTTCGAAACGGGTGGAACGACCGGGCTTCCGAAACAGAGGGTCGGGTGGGACGACTACAAGCACGATTACGAGCAGTTCTCCGACCAGCTCAGCGATGAATATTTTCCGAAAGGAGGCAATTGGATCATGGTCGGGCCGACCGGTCCACGTCGACTTCGCATGGCGGTGGAGCATCTCGCGAACCATCGAGGTGGCAGCTGTTACCACGTCGATCTTGATCCCCGTTGGGTGAAGCGACTGATCGGGCGTAAGGAGCTCGATCAGGTGGAGCGCTACCAGGCTCACGTTATGGCCCAGTCTGTTGAGATTATCAAGCATCGCGACATTTCCTGCATCTTCACAACACCCAAGCTTCTTGCTTCAATTGGTGAGCGAATCTCGATCGCTGATCATGGGATCAAGGGTTGTTTCTGTGGGGGAACATCAATGACCCCGGAATATGTTCGCTTTCTCCAGGAAGAAGTTCTCGAGAACAAAGCCCTGTTCGTGCCAACCTACGGGAATACACTCATGGGACTCGCCGTTTCGATTCCGGAGGAACTCCCCCAGAACGACTACAGCGTAACCTATTATGCTCCTCAGCCACGCGCCGTCTTGCGAATCGTTGATACTGAGAATACCGAGATTACGAAAGGCTACGGCGAATACGGCCGTGTAGAACTGACGACTCTGACTCACGAGTTTTTTATGCCTCGTTTCCTGGAGCGAGATGAAGCGATCCGCCGCGAGCCTCACGCGAAGTATGCATGGGATGGTGTCGGTGATGTCCGTCCATTTGGCGCTTTGACGAAGAAGGTGATCGAAGGTGTCTACTAGAACGTAACCTTCTGTAACGATAACCTATATGAGCACTCCCCATATTCCTATTCTTCGGCAAGGCAAGGTCTTTCAGAGTCTTGACCTGCAAACTGTTCCTAAACTGGGAACGGATGAAGCCGCCGCAGAGATCAGTTTTGCATGTGCGGACATGATCAAGTATGACATGCACAAGATGGGCAACGCCCGCGAAGTGCTGAAGAAGTTCAGCTGCGAAGATCTTGTCGCGATCACGAAGAAAGCGGGGGAATATTTTCTCGAGGCTGACCTTCCCATTGGAACGGAGGGAGAGCTTCAGTCACCTGAGGATTACGTTATCTCTCTCGCTTCTACGAGCGGCCTTCCTCACGCACTGATTCGCATGAACATGAAGCGCCTTGGAGGAATCTTCGGCCAGATCGACGATATCTTTCAGGGTTTGACCCGTGGCCTTGACTGGAATGTCCTCGATAAAGGGTTTGGCGAACAAGGCGGTGCACCAGTTAGTTTTTCACCGACTACTTCGGAACTGGCTGTGATTCTTCCGAGCAACTCACCGGCAGTGAATGCGCTCTGGATTCCTTCGATTGCGATGAAAGTTCCGGTGCTGCTCAAGCCGGGTCGAGAAGAGCCTTGGACTCCGTGGCGCATCATTCAGGCTTTCATCAAGGCAGGTTGCCCTCCGGAAGCATTCAGTCTTTATCCCACCCAACACGATGGTTCGGGTGCAATCATCCGACGGGCTGGACGAGTCATGCTCTTCGGTGATGATTCAACGGTGAAGCAATACGAGCATGATCCGCGTGTCGAAGTGCACGGCACCGGTTACTCGAAATTTATCATCGGTGAGGATGAGATCGAAAATTGGGAGCAGTATGTCGACTCCATAGTTGAGTCCGTCTCGGCGAACTCCGGACGAAGCTGTATCTGCACCTCGACCATTGTAGTTCCAAAGTATGGTGACGAAATCGCGGAGGCGATCTCAAAGCGACTCGCCGAAATCAAGCCGTTGGCTCAGGATGACCCGGAGGCGAAGCTTTCCGGATTTGCGAATCCTCAATTTGCTGAATGGATTAACGAGGCGGTCGAAGATGGTCTTGAGTCATCCGGTTCGCGTGATGTTACCGCGCAGTATCGAGATGGCGATCGGTTTCAGAATCGGGGGGGAATGAACTATCTTCAGCCGACAATCATTCGAGCCGATTCTTTTGAAGAGCCTCTCGCCCTGCGGGAATTCCTTTTCCCATTTGCCAGCGTCGTCGAATGCCCTCAGGCCGAAGTTCTTGACAAGGTTGGATATTCCCTCGTTCTCACCGCTGTGACAAAGGATATCGAGTGGATCAATCAACTCTTTGACTGTCCTGAGATCGAGCGATTGAATGTCGGTAATGTTCCGACCAACCGGATCAGTTGGAATCAGCCGCATGAAGGGAACCTGTTCGAGTTTCTCTATACACGCCGTTCCTTCGCATTTGCGGAGACCGCTTGATCGGTTAGGATCCTTTGATGCCATCTGAATTGCTTGAGATTGAGGCGCTTTGCGCCGAATGGGAGATCCCTGATTTTGTTCAGTCATTCGAGCATATCCCCGGTGGTAGAGTCGTGTTCGGCCCCGGGAAACTGGCAACCATCGGGTTAGAAGCCGAAACTCTCGGAGCCCGTCATGTTCTCTTGGTGACGGATCGTGGGATTTCGGAAACGGGGGCCGTCGACAAGTGCACAGAGTTCCTTCGAGAGAGGGAAATTGCAGTTTCTGTTTTCGATGACGTTCACGAGAATCCAACAACAGAGGACGTGCAACGTTGCGTCGATGCGGCCCGCGATGCTGAGGTTGATCTGATCATTGGGCTCGGTGGTGGTTCCTCGATGGATACCGCCAAGGGCTGTAATTTCATTCTCACCAATGGTGGTGAAATGCAGGACTACTGGGGCGTCGACAAAGCGGAGGAGCCCATGTTACCACTCATTGCCATACCCACGACTTCGGGAACGGGCAGCGAATGTCAGAGCTTTGCTTTGATTGCGGATGCTGCGACGCATGCCAAAATGGCCTGTGGAGATAAGAAAGCGGCTGCTCGAATCGCGATACTCGATCCCGAGCTGACCCTGACGATGCCAGCGTCAGTGACCGCACACACTGGGATCGACGCGATGGCTCACGCGCTGGAGACGGCGGTTTGCAAAAAGAAGACCGAGATTTCTTTCGCCTATTCAAAGGCAGCGTGGCAGCTACTGGATAAGGGATTAGAGAGAGTCTTGCAGGATCCTGGGGACCTCCGCGCGAGAGCACAGATGCAGTTGGGAGCTGCTTTTGCGGGTACGGCGATTGAAAATTCGATGCTGGGAATTGCCCATTCCTGTGCGAACCCCCTGACTGCTCACTTCGGAATTGTTCACGGTCAGGCGGTAGGGACGATGTTACCTCATGTGATCGATTTCAACGGGCAATGCGCGATCGCGAAAGAGTCCTACAGGGATTTGGGGAATCAGTCATTGAGTGATCGAGTTCGAGAACATCTTTCCTCGTCTCGAATGAAACTTTCTCTTTCTCAACTCGGAGTGGATGAGGATAAACTCTCGATTCTGGCGAGCGAAGCTGCGGAGCAATGGACTGCTCAATTCAATCCGGTCGACGTGGATACTGGATCTCTTCTCACTCTTTACCAAAGTGCTTGGTAGTGAACGACAGAACGGGGAACATCTGATGCTTGGCATTCTTTCTGCCTGTTGCTGATGTAAGCGGAACCCATGTTCGAAAACTACGAGACGGAAAGTTTCCTTAACGAAACTTTTGTAAGCGAAGGATCTGCCTGTCGTTCTCCCCATGAAGAGACGGCTCAATGTTTACGCAAAACGACCCTGGATCGTATGCAGGCAAGCCTGCGTGCACTCGAACGGGCCTTATTGGAGTAGGGTGTTACTTTCATGGTGTATTCGGACGGGCCGGGGACGGAGCTAATTTTTTCGTTCGATCCACTCCGCATGCTGAGTGGTCGATCATCGATTCGGGACTTCGGCAAAAGATCAAGGCACTGAATATCAATCTATTCGGAACGGCGAATTCTCAAAGAGGGTGTGGTTCTAGAGGATCTGGTAAGGACCTCGAAGCACAATCGTTCCGAGTTCTCTGGTCAAACCGTGGATTCGGCGAGGCTCTTTAATATCGCGTTCCGCCGTTCAAGGAACCTTGTGAGATACGAAGTCAGAAAGAGCCGCTCGGCGACCCGACCAAGTGGCCCCAAAGGAGCTCGGAAAGCAAACCGATCAATCATCAAAGTGGAGTCGTCCTGCGCTCTGAATTCGTGACAGTGGTGCATGGATGCAAATACTCCGTGGACCATTTCATCTTCAAAGCAGTGTGGACGGTCAAATGCGGTGATCTTCACGGTTAGTCGCTGCCGAACCCCGAAGTGCCGAGCTTCGAAAGTCACTGTTTCGCCTAGTTCAATCAGCCCCGACGTGCGCCCGGCAATAGCGCGCTCTTCAGTGTTTACGGCACTTGTCTTGTGAGTATCAATACTACGAGCGAGATCAAACACCGTCTCAATTGGTGCCCGTATCGAAGTTTCGAGTTCAATGAGAGGCATGGGTCAAAGTGAGAATGCTACCAAATCATTCAGCTTTCTCCTTATGCGCATTCTTTTTTACTCGGTTTTTACGATGTCGTTCGGCCGCGTCCAAGGTAATCTTCTCCATAAAAGACTCTCGCACCTCAGTTTTATCCTTTTGAAGAAAGACTTCGAGGATGGGATCGTTGGATTTCTTCATGTGACGCTGCAGCAACGTCTGGTGCTGCGAGAGCGCCTTGGCATGATCCGGGTCAGCGACGAGGTTCACGAGACAATCGGGATCCGCCTGGATATCGTAAAACTCTTCCAGAGTGCGATGCAGCATCAGGTCGACTCGGGCCGCGATCGCTTCGTCCGAAGACGCCAGTTCCTTCATCCTTTTCCAACTCTCGGTGCCGTGAGTCGCGGTCTTAAACTCAGCTTTGCCATCTGACCACGGATTAAAGAGGTAGAGATATTCACGAGTTTGAACCCCTCGGATCGGATGCCGCGTCCCTGCAGAGTTCTCGTTGTAGACTTTAAAGACCGAGTCCCAACCCTCTTCGGTGCTTCCTTTGATCAATCCAGCGAAAGACTTGCCGTCGAGACTCCTCGGGATTTCCGCCCCTACGATCTCGCAAAGAGTCGGAATTAAATCGACGGCAGACACCATGTGCTCGCTATCTCGGGTTCCTGCCTCAGTAACTCCGGGCCAGTTGATGATAAGAGGTGTGTGGGTGCTGTGGTGATAGAGCTGCGTCTTTGCAAAGGGGAGCGGCATTCCATGATCGGAGAGAAAGAGAATGAGGGTCTGCTCGCCTTGACCGCTTTCCTCCAGCGCTCGAAGGATTTCACCGACACAGTCATCGGCCCTTCGCACGGAGGTATAATAGAGAGCCAGTTCCTCTCGGATTTGAGGATCATCGGGTAGGAACCCCGGGACGGGAACATCGCCTGCCGAGAAGACCTTCGAAACAGGATGTTTGTCTTCAGGTTTCCAGAAAGGCTTGTGAGGATCTGAGATGTTGACGTTGATGCAGAAGGGTTTCCCGACCGCATTCGCCATCTTGATTCCTCGGCGAGTCGAGCGGTAATACGACTGAGAATCCTTAATGTGTTCCTTGCCGCCCCCAGGTTTTTCCGTAAGGTCAGCGTCCCAGTGGTAGGGCTGATAAGGAGTTGAGTGTGAGACCTTGCCTCGAATCCCAACCCAGTAGCCGGCCTCCAGCATGATGTCACAGAGGACAGGAAATTCGATCTGGCGAACTTGGTAGAATCCTTCCACCCCGGTGTTGTGTGGGTAGCGTCCGGACCACATCACGTTTCGGGAGGGGAAGCAGTTCCCAACTTGAACGTGCGCCAGGTCAAAGCAGAGCGATTCTGACGCAAGGCGATCAATATGCGGTGACGTCTCGGCAAGTTTTGCTCCAAAGCTACCGAGGGAATCACTACTCATGTCGTCGACCGTAATCAGCAAGAGGTTGGGAGGGTTAGCCTCGGCATGAATCGGTAGGGAGAGGGCCAATGCAAGAATGGCGAGCGAGTGCACAAGAAAAGGCATAGCGAAAGGGTGGGGGGAGAAGAAGAGGCAATTGAGAATACGTTAATTTGGCGGAGTAGAGGCAGAATTAAAACTGCGCACATAGAATAAAAATATCAGCGATAATGTTTATTTTGTTTATTATTTAATTTTAATTTATAACTAAATATAACTGATTATTCTCGCGTATTTGTATCCATTGTGCTTTTCGCATTGGTGTGGGTGGTTCCGTTGGCCGCTGATTCACAGGAGGGCTGTTTCGATGTCTTTATTCGGATTCTCAGATATGTGACCTCGCGAAGAGACGATGATGTCGGGGTTGGTGGCGGCGACGCGCTGCAAGCTCTCAATCCATCTTCCGAGACGCCCCAGATATCCGTGGTATCCGCCGATCTTGGCAGCGCGAATTTCATCCTGAAAGGAATAGAGATTACGCACGTGCCCGCCTGCAAGAATCAGGTCTCCGACGAAGGCGTGTTGCTTGCCCTCGATTTCGATGCTGTTGAGGCGACCTTGCTCGATGACGAGTCGGGCCGGGGGCAGTTCTTCCTCCTGAGATATGCCCCAATGGGCGGTGATCAGCCATAGCAGGAGGGCGCATAGGGAAATGGGGGACTTCATGGGGCTGTTGCAGAAAGGGGGATTTGAAGTTGTTCGCCCGGAGCAAGATCGAGGACTTTCGGAAATGCGCCGGGTTTAGTGATCACGACCATGAGCCGCTTCCCCAGGGAGGTGTATGTGAGTTTGAGTTCTGCGGTTTGCGCGGAAAAAGTCGCGGCGGCGACAAGGCAGCAGGGGCGGGCTGACTTTGCTGTCTCGGGAGTAAGTCTGATCTTGGCGAGGGCTTCGCGAATCGACTCTTCCTCAAAATGAAAGCGGTCCTTCATGAGGCGGTCAGCTCGAGCGAGGATTTCCTTTTGTTCGGTTCGAGAAAGGTCTGGCCACCACTCGAGATTGGTAGCGTTGGAGTCGATTCCAAAGTCCGTTACGAGATCGGGCAGGTGAATGAAAGTAGCGACTGTTCGCCGGCCAGTTTCGTCCTCGTTGAGCTCCATCACCTGATAGAGGCTGTCGTGAGCCGAGGCGGAAGTGAATAAGATGGTGAGTAGGGCAGTCAGCTGTAGCGAAAAGCACGAACGGGCTCGCAGTTTGGCGCTTTCGCTGTTTTGACCTTGTTGGCTTACCTGCTTTACCCTGTTGGGTCTCAAGCTTAACCGTATCGAGTGGTTTGACTGACCCTGTTGATTCACTTGGTGGTGCGGGCCAGTTGGAAGACTTCTTCGAGGCTGACCGGAATTCCGCCGCGACGCTTGCTTTCATCTGCCGCTTCCATAAAGGCGTAGATCTCGAGAGTGGTTTCGGGCGCGACTGGTGGTTTGCCGGAAGTGAAGAACTTCATGATTTCCTGTAGCATCTCGGTGTAGTCGCCTCCCTCAGATTGTTCGACGATCTGCTTGGATCCAAACTTCGTGATCTTGAAGCTCGATTTCTGATTTCGCAGGCCGTAGAAAACGCCAACCTTGCCGTCTTCCCAAGTGCCTGTGACGACATCCGTGTCTTCGGTGTGAACTCGCGATACGGTCTTGCATCCGGTTCCGAGGACGGTAAAGAGGGCTTCCGTGCCGTGGATTCCGTACCAGAAAAGGTCGGGATGCGTTTTTTCAATCGAAGCAGGCCCGTAGGAGATCGCTCCTTTGACTTCTCCCGCATCGGCTTCGGCGACGGCGACGACCCCGGGGCGAAATCGAAGAGAGGAGGCACTCCAGCACGGGGTGCCCGATTTCTCTGAGAGCTGATAGATTGCAAGGGCATCACGCAGGGATCCGGCGACAGGTTTGTCGATGAAAACTGGCAATCCTGCCTCAAAGACTGGCTTTACTTGGGAAAGGTGGGGCCGGCCATCAACGCTTTCGAGCAGGATCGCATCGACGTTTTTGCAAAGCTCTTCAATGGAGTCATAGATGGTGACCCCGAAATCATTGACCAGAGTTTCAGTGAAGCCATCGATCCGATCGACACTGGAGGCAATGTCAGGACTTCCTCCCGGAAAGGCGGCGACGACTTTTCCGCCCGGGACATGCTTGGGGTGGCTTGTGTCATTAAACTGCTTTGTGAAGGCGATGACGTGTGAAGTGTCCAGCCCGATGATCCCGATTCGGATGTCCTCGGCGCTGGACAAGGTGACGAGCAAAAGCGAGAGGAGGGCGGTAGCGAGACGTTTCATTCCCGGAGTCTAGAGGGACGTGGATCCCGATGGCAACCTTCGATCACGAAAAGGCAAAGAATACGCTCCTCTGGGCAGCGATGACCTATACGGTCGCCGCAATTGCATCGATTGGACAGCTGATGTATTTCATCATGCGCCTGCTCGCGGCAAGAAGGTAGATTCGAGGGGTGAAAAGCACGGTGCTTCGCTCAAGCCTTGCCCTTTTTGGATTGGATAGAAGCCTTGCCTCCGGTGATTGCAGTTTCGGGAACGGAGATGGTAAATGCGGTGCTCCTTCCGGGATGCGACTCCACGGAGATCGTTCCGTTGTGTGCTTCGACGGCGCGTTTGACGATGGAAAGACCGAGGCCTGTGCCAAGGACGGTGTGTTGCGCGTGGGATTTCTGAACGCGATAGAATCGTTTGAAGATAAGAGGGATGTCCGAAGCAGGGATTCCGATGCCGTCGTCATCAATGCTGATGAGATAACGCCCATTTTCTTTGCGAAAAACGATCTTAACCTTTAGGCCCGGCTCCTTGTTCTGCTTCAGCGCATTCTCAATCAGGTTAAAGAAGATCTGATCCCAGTAGTAGCGGTCGCCGATCAGAAGCCAGCTGCCCTGGTTGCCTGTGTCGACTTTGATCTGTGTGTGCTTTCCCTCGATCAGAGGAGAGAGCTGGCTCAACATTTCTTCAAGAGAGTCGGTGAGATCGAAGGGTTCGCGATTGAGCAGGTCTGCTGCATTCTCCAGTTTTGAAATGGTAAGCATATCGTCGACGATTCGAGCAATCCGGTCGCCGTGTTTTCGCATGGTCCGAACCGCACGGCGAAAATTCGTCTGATTGAGATCCACATTCACCTCGTCCATCGTTTCGAGATATCCGTTGATGATCGAAAGGGGAGTTCTCAACTCATGAGAGGCATTGGCAATGAAATCGCGGCGGATTTGGTCGGTCTCCAGTTCAGTGGTGACATCGCGAAGGAGAATCCAGACTCCAGTTTCACTGGATCCATCTTCCGTCGGAAGGGTAAGGGGTTCCGCTTCCACATGCAGGTTGATCTCGCGGATGCGGTCCGGGATTTCGGATGCGATTCGGAGAACAATGTCGTCTGAAGTTTTTGATCCAATTTCTCGAGCCAACTGAAGAGTATCAAAGATTCGGTGATCCCGGCTCAGGTCGAGGAAAGGGCGAGAATGGAAAGGTTGGTCACTCGGGAAAAGCCTTCGTGCAGCTTCATTGAGAAACTGAATTTCGTTATTGCTGTCGAGGATGAAGATTGCGTCGTTGATCTCGTTGAGAAGTGCTTCGAGAAATTCCCGCTGACGCCGCTCGGATTCGAAACTCAGACTACTTTCGGAGATTGTATCCAATGCTGCTCGGCTCAGGCTCTTCAACCGATTCTGCTGAGCCGATTGGTAAAGTTCGCTGAATGAAGGGGTCGGATTCTTGAGGAGCGAATGAGTCAAATTCTCAATGCCTTTGCCCAGGCTGAAGAGGCGCCATGCAAGGTAGAGGCTGAGGGCAGAGAGCCCGATGATGAGAGCGGTTTGCAAAAGAGATGCGGCTGTTCGAATTAGCTGGTTACGGAGGCGATGAATCGATAGCCCACGCCTCTCACCGTCTCGATGGAATTCCCGTGGTTTCCGAGCTTTTCGCGGAGCCGCTTTATATGAGTGTCCAGCGTTCGAGTTTGGATTAGATCGCTGTATCCCCAGACTTTCTTGAGGAGATCCCCTCGTTCTTGGGTTACGCCCGGCGACTCGATGAGGCTCAACAGGAGTTTGAATTCAGTAGCTGTTAGATCGATCTCCTGCCCATCAAGGAGGAGTTTGAGCGCATTCTTGTCTAGGCTGAACGGGCCAGATTCAATAACGCTGCCACCGATATTCGGGTTGGTGCGTCTTAATAAATTTCGCACGCGCAGAATCAGCTCTTTTGGGCTGAACGGCTTCGGGAGATAGTCGTCGACTCCCATTTCCAGCCCTTCGATCTTCTCCTCAAGGCGCCCCCGCGCGGTGAGCATGATTACAGGTATTTCCTGAGTGCGAGCATCTTCACGAAGCCTTCTGTATACGGTAAGCCCATCCATTTCGGGCAGCATCAGATCAAGAATGATGAGATCAGGGCGCTTCTTCTTCGCAAGGTGAAGCCCTTCAAGACCGTCCATGGCCTCGATGAGATCATATTTCTCCTCTCGTAGCAGATTCACAGAGATCAGCTCTCGAATATCTTCTTCGTCATCGACGATGAGTATAGATGGCATAGGGCAGCAAGGGGAATAGGAGACGGATGCTAGGCTGCGGGAATTTCGCTATTTCGAAAGCGTGATGCAGTTACAATACCGTCACATCAGATTTGTGTTCAAGGTTTTCTCTAGGGGGACCCGCATCTCAGCTCTTCATAGACAGATGGCGAACTTCGAGGTATTCTCCTCATCGAATCCGAAGATTCGTCCTGATGTATGGCGATTCGACCCGTTAATTTGCAAGAGCAATCCAGACCGAAGTCGGTTCAGGTTGTGGTTAACCCTGCTCCTTCACGAAGGATTCCTCTGCTTGCGATCCTGAATCAGGCTTTTCGCGAAGCTGGGATCGCTTGGGATATTTCCATTACGCACGGTCCAGGAGATGGCAGTCGGTTGGCACGTGAGGCAGCTGATTCAGGAGTCGAAGTTGTCGCGGTCTACGGGGGCGATGGAACAGTCATGGAGGTTGCTGCGGGGTTGGTAGGGACCAATGTTTCCATGCTCATTCTCGGAGGTGGGACCGGAAACCTAGTCGCTTCAGAATTACGATTGCCGACCAATTTGGAGAAAGCATGCGATCTGATCTGTGGAGATCGCTACAAGACCAAGCATATCGATGTTGGAATGATGGGGGAGCGCCCCTTTCTACTGCGAATCGGATGCGGAATCGAAGTTGGCGTTGTCGAGGAGGCGACACGAGAGCTCAAGGATCAATTCGGAAAGTGGGCTTACGTGTTTGCCGGTATTAAGATGCTCCAGGAGATTCCCGAAGCAGATTATCGGCTGACTCTTGATGGAGGGACGACGATTGAGGCCACTGGGGTTGCCTGTGTTGTTGCTAATGCCGGGACGGTCGGGGTAGGGCGCCTTACGCTGGCTCCATCAGTCGATGTGCATGACGGCCGGTTAGATGTGTTTTTACTCAAAAAGGCGAATATTGAAGGCATCGTACAATTAGCCCGAAAGATGATGGGGTTGGATCGTTTGCGGAAGTCAGAAGAGGGGCAGGCCGTTCTCGATGCCTCACAGTTGATCACTCACTGGGATGTAGAGACCGTGCGGATTGAAACAGATCCTGTTTTGCCAATCCAGGTGGACGGAGATGTGGTCGCAAAGACTCCGCAGGAGATTCGTGGGCGACCCGGTGCGCTCCGAGTTGTCGTTTGATCTTACTAGAGGGAAGTCGCTGTTTGTTCCCACCGTTCTGATGTTTCTGGAGCCTCTGGAGTCGTTTCTTCGGTGCATTTCTGCGATTTGATGCTAAGAGAATTCAGAATCTCCGTATCCTTTCTTTCTAGTAGAAGAAAATCAATGTGAGTTGAATCTCTTCGAACTGCTATCCCTGACTTCTACCTGTCTTCATGTCCAAGTATGCTGACCAACGTCTCGTAATCGCCTGTGGTGGGACGGGGGGGCACCTGTTTCCCGGTATTGCTGTTGCTGACGCCTGGACTCGGGAGGGGGGTGAAGCGCTTCTGTTGATCTCAGAAAAACAAATTGATGCTCTCGCCTCAGAAGGTTACGATCACCTCCGGTTCGAGCGCATGCCGTCCATTGCCATGCCGAGTCCTATTTCGCCGAAGATGCTTGTGTTTCTCGCGAAGTTTGTCGGCTCTTTTTTTTCCTGTCGTCGGCTCCTGAAACAATTTCGGGCGACTGCGGTTCTTGGGATGGGGGGATTTACTTCAGCCGCGCCGCTGGCTGCAGGGAAGGCCATTGGACTCCCTACATTTATTCACGAGTCGAATTCGATTCCTGGTCGAGCGAACAAGCTCAACGCACGATTTGCGAGGACGGTGCTGGTTGGGTTTGAATGTTGCGCTCCCTTTTTTGCGGGGAGTCGTCGGGTCGAGGTTGTTGGCACTCCCGTTAGGCCTTCCGTGGCAAAAAAGCCGACCCGCGAGGAAGGAGCTTCTGCTTTTGGTCTCAAGCCGGATCGGAAAACGGTCATGATTATGGGGGGAAGCCAGGGGGCTCGACGGATCAACGAGTTGGTCGCCGGAAGTCTTCCTGCGTTTGAGGAAGCTGGAGTTCAGGTTCTTCATATCAGCGGGCCTTCTGAATACAAGGCACTCAAGCCTGCGTATGCCAAGAACCCCGATGCGGGAGCGCTGGTTGGGTTTTGCCGCGAGGTGCAGCACGCTTACTCCGCATCCGATCTTGCGATTTGTCGATCGGGGGCTTCTTCGCTGACCGAGCTAGCTTTCTATGAAAAGCCGTCCGTGCTGATTCCCTATCCATTTTCAGCAGATGACCATCAGGTCACGAATGCCGAAATTTTCTCAGTTCCCGGTGCGGCGGAGCTTTGGCCTCAGGATGGTCTGAACGAGGAGAACTTTGCTTCTCGCGTTCTCGCTCTTTTGCAAGACGAGGCCATGCTCAAAAACATGTCAGCGAAGATGGCTGAATTGGCGATTCCAGATGCTTCCGAGCAAGTTTGCGAAGTGGTGTCAGGCAGTCGCGAAAGCGCGGGAGAGCGGGAGTAAGTTTATTTTCTATGAGCGATTTGTGTGAGACTTGGGGAAACCGATTTGCTGACGCCGACACTCCGGTGAGCGTTCATCTCATCGGAGTAGCTGGCTCAGGAATGAGCGGGCTGGCTTCGTTGCTCCTCGGATTAGGGCATGAGGTCTCCGGATCTGATCGGGTGACGTCCGGTGAGACGGCTCGACTCGAGAAGGCGGGGCTCGAATTTTCTTCCCCTCAGACTGCTGATTCAGTTGATGGCGTCGATGTGGTGATCTACTCAAGTGCAATCAAACCAGGGAACCCAGCCTACGATTCGGCTGTCGCTGCAGGGACGCCCTTGCTGCGAAGGGCTGAGGCTCTTTCTGCGATCATGCGAGGAAAGAAGGGGATTGTTGTCGCTGGAACCCATGGGAAGACGACTACTTCCGCCTTGATTGCCCATATTCTGAAGGTTGGGGCGAAAGCACCCTCCCATTACGTTGGAGCGGAGATCCCGATTCTCGGGACGAATGCAAATTGGGACCCAAAAGGGGAGTTGTTTGTGGCCGAAGGGGATGAGAGCGACGGGACGCTGGTGAATTTCCACCCCGAATACGCGGTTCTTCTCAATGTCGAAGAAGAGCATCTCGATTTTTATGATGGCCTCGACCAGATTTGCGAAGTGTTCGGGCGTTTTTGCGACCAGACGTCAGGCAAGATTGTTTTCTGTGGTGATGATTCGAATGCTCTGCGCGTTTGTCAGGGTCGAGAGAATGGCGTGAGCTACGGGTGGAATCGAGAACTGAATTATTCTGCGGGAGATCTTGCGCCGAAGGGGGCTGGAACGGAGTTTACGGTGTATCGCTCTGACGAAGAAATGGGACGGGTCTGGTTGGGGATTCCTGGGCGGCACAATGTCCTGAATGCATTGGCTGGGATCGCAGTGGCCGACGAAGCTGGCGTTTCATTTGATCGCATCGACGAAGCATTGGGTTCCTTTCGGGGGGCTCGGCGTCGCTTCGAGAGCAAGCGCACCAGCGATTTTGTGACTATCGTTGATGACTACGGCCATCACCCTACGGAGATCGCTGCGACGATTCAGACGGCAAGGAGTCAGCACGCGGGGCGTCTCATCTGCCTTTTTCAACCGCATCGGTATTCGAGGACTCAGCTGCTTCGGGATGAGTTCGGAACCTGTTTTGATGGAGTCGATGAATTGTATGTTACCGACATTTATCCAGCGAGTGAGTCGCCGATTCCAGGGATCACGGGAGAAACGGTCGTCGAGGCGGTGAAGGATTTGGGCGAAGTGTCAGGGGCTTATTCTCATCCTTCCCTCGATTCGCTTCATCTCGAAGTCGGCAAGCGACTTGAAGCGGGGGACTGGGTCATTACTTTAGGCGCCGGAAATATTCACGAAGTGGGGAGCCGGCTTGCTCGGGACCTTGAGCGAATGGATCAACTGAAGGATTCTCTCGGAGAAGTGGATGGAGTTCTGAAGCTCTACGAGCCGATGAGGAAGCACACGACGATGAAGGTGGGTGGCCCGGCTCAGTTCTGGATTGAACCCACGACGGTGGCAGGGCTCTCCCGTATTGTATCACTCTGTGCCGAGAAAGCGGTGCCGCTTCGCGTTGTCGGGCGGGGATCCAATTTACTCGTCCGCGACGGGGGGATTCCCGGTGTCGTTATGTGTCCCGTGAAAGGGGAGTTCTCCGAAACTTATGTAGAGGGAAATACCATCCGGGCCGGAGCTGGAGTGAAATTCAAAGCGCTCGCTGCTGCGGCTCAATCTGCTGGGTTGGGCAACTTTGAGTGGATGGAGGGGATTCCAGGAAACGTAGGCGGAAGCTTGCGTATGAACGCGGGAGCGATGGGGTGGGAGACCTTTGACCAAGTCGTAAGTGTTCGCATGGTAGACGCCGAAGGGAATGTTTTCGAGAAACCGATCGAGGAAATTCGGCATCATTACCGAAATGTTCCGGAGTTGGCTCACAATGTGGCGGTCTCTGCCGTCTTCAAAGGGGAACCCAAACCCGATGCCGAAATCGCGGAGACGATGGACCTGTCGAAGTCAAAGCGGAGAACTTCACAACCTGTAGCGGCAAGTGCAGGCTGCATTTTTAAAAACCCCGAGTCGATTGGTGCTGGCAAGCTTATCGATGAGATGGGTATGAAAGACCAGAGGGTTGGTCAGGCGCGAGTCAGCGAGGTTCATGGTAATTTCATTGTCAATGAAGGGAAGGCTACGGCTAGGCAGGTATTGGACCTGATTGCTGCGATCAAAAATGAGGCGAGTGAAGGGCGGGGGATCGAACTTGATACCGAAGTCCAGATCATTGGGCAGGATGAACCCGTAGGGACTTTCGGCTGAAAATTAAGCTTTAACGTGACCTCCAGGAAACAAAATCAAATCTATGAATGAATTCGAAGATCTAAAAGTTGCCGTTCTCGCGGGAGGACCCGGATCAGAGCGTGAGGTGTCAATAGTTTCTGCGAAGGGGGTGGTCGAAGCCCTCACGGGAAAGGTCGGGGAGGTGACGCTTGTCGATGTTCGTGGGAGTGATTTCATTTTGCCGGACGATACGGACATCGCCTTCAATGTGATTCATGGGACTTTTGGGGAAGACGGGGGCCTACAGGCGGAGATGGAAAGGAGAGGAATTCCTTACACCGGTGCGCGAAAGCAAAGTTCTGAAATTGCATTCGACAAGGTGAAGAGCAAAGAGTGCTTTGTAGAATCGGGAGTCTCGACTCCAGCTTCAGAAATTCTGATCTGGGAAGGTGGGGCGATCCCGGAAAGTGCCGTCGGAATCCCCTGTGTCGTGAAGCCACCTCGGGAAGGGTCGAGCGTTGGTGTTCATCTCGTCGATACGGAAGAGGAGTGGAATACCGCTGTCGCAGATGCAGGAAAGTTCAGCAGTGATCTCCTGGTCGAAGAGTGGATTCGAGGAAAGGAACTCACGGTCGGTATCGTCGGCGATGATGTTTTCCCGATCATTCATATTCAGCCACGCTCGGGTTTCTATGATATATCTAATAAATATCCATGGATGACAGGAGAAGGCGGGACTGACTACTTTTGCCCTGCTGATCTTTCTCCCGAAGTGACGGCGAGAGTGCAGGAAGAAGCTCTTCGGGCTCACCAGTCCCTTAACGTCGAAGTTTATTCTCGTGTCGATATCCTGCTACGGGAAGAAGATGAGGAGCCTTTTGTTCTGGAGGTGAACACCATTCCAGGCATGACTTCGAGCAGTTTACTCCCCAAGGCGGCTGCTGCGTCCGGGATCGATTATCCAAATCTTTGTTTGAAAATTATTAAACTTTCGCTTAATTTCGGTTAATGCGAAAGAAAAGAGGCCACAGGAATTATCGCAAGCCGGGGAGTATTTCTCTCTTTGCTGGAAGAAGAAGGACCGAAGACGAAACCGATTGGTTCCTTCTTGAGGCTCAAGTTTCTCCCGTGAAGTCCCGTCTCAAGCGTCGGAGTGGTGTGAATTGGGCGATCCGTATTCTCGCAATTACTTGCCTCTGTGTCAGTGCCCCCCTCGGCATTCAAGCAGCCTACGAAGCTGTTTTCTTTGAGAACGAGGAGTTCGTTTTGCACCGGCTTAATATTCAGAGCGATGGAGTCCTCCGCTCGAGTCAACTCATGGAGGTCGCCAACGTTGCCGTCGGGATGCGCCTCATGGACCTCGATTTGCAGAGGATTCGCGGTCGGGTTGAAAAGTTGCCAAGTGTAGAAGAGGCGATCGTCTCACGAGAAATGCCGGACAAATTGAATATTGTTGTCAAAGAGCGAGTTCCAGTCGCCTGGCTCAGTTGTCCCCCACTCGGAGTGCGTCCGGGTGATATGGAACGAGGATTTCTAGTGGATGAATCCGGAATCGCTTTCCGTTGCCTCGATCTCACAGATGAAGTTTCCGTTCTTCCTGTGATCGAGACTTTCTCGATGCCGGAGCCTGAGCAGGGACAGGCGGTTGAAGTCGAAGGGTTTGATTCTGTGTTGGAGCTGTTGGCTGCTGCGGAGAAGTCCGGTTCTGGCGTTGCGGAGCAGATTCACTTGCTACGGATGCGGAACGAGTGGTCGATCCAGTGCCACTATCGAAGCGGTCTCCAGGTAGTTTTCGGGCTGTATGATATTGAGCGAGGTTTGCAGGACCTTTCCGTCATTATCGACCAAGTTGGGCAATCAGGAGGGACCCTGGCCACAGTGAATGTTGTTTCAAAGGAGAATATTCCGGTCACCTTCGCGTTACCGGTTGATCCTCAGCGACTCTCCGGTAAGCGTGCAACACTTCAGGCTAACGCCGAAAAATCGGCGTCTTCTCCGTTCAATCCGCAGGAAAAACACTTGCGTTCTATTTTGAACGGCGGTTAGGATCGTTAGAATCCGTTAGATTTTAATGTCCTCATCAAATATTTATGTCGGCCTTGAGGTCGGTACTTCCAAGGTATGTATGGTTGTAGGTGAGGCTCGTAGCGACGGGGCGATCAAGATACTGGGCGTTGGGCAACATCCTTCCGCTGGGGTTCGAAAAGGAGAGATCGTAGATCCAGACACGGTTCAGACCTGTCTCCATGATGCCCTCGCTCGCGCCGAAGAGCGCAGCGACGTTGAGGTAAACGCTGTATTTCTCGCCGTGACAGGCTCTCACGTCCAGAGTTTGAACAATCGAGGAACGATTCGTGTCGCTGACGAACAGATGGAGATCAACCATGAGGATCTCGATGAGGTGAAGAAGATCGCTCGGGATGTCCCTATTCCTAAAGAGAACGGATACATACACTCCATTATCCAGCACTACTACGTGGATGGGCAGGAGAAGATTTTGAATCCTTTAGGAATGGTAGGGCAGAAGCTGGAGGCAGACTATCATATCATACATGGAGTGAAGACCCGAATTCAGAATACCGTAAAGTGTGTTCGTGAAGTGCCTCTAGAGGTTGAGGATATTGTATTTTCGCCAGTCGCTGCAGCTCAGGTAGTTCTAAATCGAGAGGCGAAGAATGAGGGGGCTCTTCTCATTGATATGGGTGGGGGGACTACTGACTACATTTGCTTCGTTGATGGAGTTGTTGTGGCTAGCGGCTGTGTAACAGTTGGGGGTGATCACATCACAAATGACATCGCTCTTGTTCTGAAGATCCCGCTCGCGCGAGCCGAAAAATTGAAAGTGACTCATGGGAGTGCTTCTCTCCGGAACTCCGAATCTAGTGAGATTGAGATCGAAGGGGAGCCTGGGAAGACCGTTGATCAGGATTTGCTCAATCAGATCATGAATGCTCGAGCTTTTGAGATGCTCAACGTGATCGCCGAGCCTCTGCGAAAGCAGGGTTTGTTGGATAAACTGGGCAAAGGAATTTTTCTTACAGGCGGCTCCAGCTTAATGAGAGGAATTGCGGAATTGACAGAGGATACCTTTGGAGTTCCTGTTCAGAAATCTGGTCCCGCCTCAATGTCGGGACCTGCCGCGCTATTTGAGAATCCCCAATACGCGACTCCAGTTGGCTTGATTCGCTACGCGCAACTCCTCGATGATCAAAAGCCTAAGAGTGGAGCTCTGAGTAAACTTGGAGAGCGATTTGAAAAGATTTTTGGACGCAAAAGTTAGTCCTGGCAGTCATCCTATTCATTTGACAATATTGTTACCTTAACGACTATAGCTACCCATGATCGAGTATGATAACAGCGAAGAAGAGGCGTCTTCTGGTCCAGAAATAGGCGTCAAAGTAATTGGCGTCGGCGGAGCTGGAGCTAATGTGCTAGACCGAATGGCACTTGAGGGGAGTGACGATGCGGAGTTGGTTACTCTTAATACGGATGTGAGAGCGCTCTCTACTTCTGTTTCGAGCGATAAGATTCAGCTTGGAACAACTCTTCTCAAAGGAATGGGCACGGGAGGTGACCCATCACTTGGTAGGCAGTCGGCTTTGGAGGCTGTTGACGAGATCCGCGAAGCAGTTCGCGGGCGAGGCATGGTTTTTGTGTGTGTTGGTCTTGGTGGCGGAACTGGTTCAGGTGCCGCACCTGAGATTTGTCGAGTTGCGCGAGAAGAGGGTTGTTTCCTGGTCGTCTTTGCAACGTTGCCTTTCTCCTTTGAAGGTGAACGCCGGATGACGCAGGCTACCGATGCACTGGAAACGATCAGCAAGTATGCCAATGCCGTAATCACGTTCGACAATGATCGGATGGGTGAACTGATTGTTCCTAAGGATGGTGTTACCCAGGCTTTTGCTGCTGCCGACAAAATCATCAGTCAGAGTATTCGTGCGACGATGAATATCGCGTTCCGACCTGGGATCATCCGAATTGGAATGGATGATCTGCTTTCTGCTCTTCAGCCGAAGGACTCGCGTTGCCTTTTCGGTTACGGAGTAGCGAAGGGAGATAATCGCTCGCTAGAGGCAATCGAGCAGGCTCTGAAATGCCCACTTTTGGACAAAGGTAAGCTTCTCAATGATGCGACTTCTGTCCTCGTTCAAGTCGCCGGCGGTGACTCGATGACACTGTATGAAGTTCAGTTGGTCATGGAAGAGGTTTCCAAACATGTAGGGAGCGAAACCCAGATCCTATTTGGAACAGGCACAGATGCGCGCTTGGGTAACGGATTGTCCGTTACCATTATCAGTTCAATTCCAGATTCAGGGGTAGGTGCTGAGCGAGTCGACGCTGAGCCTGAAGAGACTCCTGTCGGTCTGGGGCTTGCTTCTGCAGATATTCCAGTTTCTCCTCTTGCCAGTGCGGTTGAATCAGCCGCTCAAGATCAGGCTTTGTCGGAAGAGCCGGAAGTTTCTCTCTCCGCTCCCACTGAAGATTTTAAAGCTGATCAGTACACCATGCCGATTCAGCCAGTTCAGGATGCCCCAGTCGGTTCAGGTCCCGAGGAGGATTCGGCTCCGGTTGACGAAGCTCCAGGAATTGGAGAAGAGCCCGTAGCTGAGGATCTTGCGCCTGAAGAGGATACCGCCGAGGCTTCTATATTCGAGCCTCTCGATGAGGAAGAGGAAGAGGAAGATTCCGCTTCCTCTTCGCCGGGATCTCTCTCAGAAGTCATTCCACCTCGAGGAATACAGCAGGATGATGAAGATGATCGCAATCCTATCGCTCGTGCGATGGATGCCAGCGAAGACGCTCCTGATCCGGAATCGGATGTTGGTCGAGTAGAAGCGGTTACTGATACTTCTCAGAAAATTACTCTTTCCCGAATCGTTTCGAGTGGAAACACAGGTCGTATCAAGACCCGTGACCCAGGTGAGTCGGGTGCAGATGGTGCGGTTCTCCCACCGACCAAGGCGCCAACGCCTCCTCCCGAGTCACTTGAGCTCGAAGAGCCTTCTGATGAGGTAAAGCAGCAGCAGGAAATGTTGCAATTGGAGCCGGTCGCAGCGAAGAAGGGGCGATTTGCAAAGACCGATCCAACCATCGTTGATGGCGAAGATCTCGATGTGCCAACTTTTCTCCGGAAGAAAAAGTAAGCTTGGCCTGCGGGCCGGACAGTCCAGTTCCTGCCGTTTCTCTCACTCAGCCGGGTGAGGAAAAGGGTTAGTGATTCACTTCCGGTATAGAAATCGGGGTTCCGAGGAATCGAGGCTGTGCTCGGAGAAACGATACATCGAAGATCGTTTTCACTCGGGCTAGCTTCTCTCGAACACGTGTTTTGAGCCCGCCTCGGTAGCGGACATCTGCAGCATCATAGCCGAAGGCGTTGATCCCATGCTCTTTTGCGAGATAGAGCGCTCTTTCGTTGTGAAATGCTTGTGAGACGACGATGAACTCGTTCAGGCCGAACACCTTTTTGGCGCGAACTACAGAGTCGAGGGTTCGGAATCCTGCGTAATCACAGTGAATGCGGTCTTCAGGAACACCGCCTCGGATCAGGGCTGCTTTCATTTTGGCGGGTTCGTTATAGTTGAGTGTTCCGTGATCTCCACTCACTAGGAGCGCTTCGCACTTGCCGTGGTTGTAGAGTTCGAGCGCCGCTTTGATACGATGCGCAAAATATAGGTTTCGATTTCCATTGGCGAGGTATTCGCTGCAGCCGAGAACGAGACTGACTTTCATGGCAGGGACTTCACTCAGTTGTGCCGTGTGATCTCCGGCAGTTACCTGAACCATCCACTGGTCACAGAGAAAAATGAGGAGGAGTAGGAAGCCTCCTCCGAAAAGGACAGCGGGGACGACGATGAGTTTTCTGATCCTCGATCGATTTATGGGAGGCCCGGAAACGTGTCGATCAGAATTGGTCGTCAAAGAAGAGAACGGATTCTGCATTTATTCTGATACGGAGTTGTCACGCTTTTTCTTTCATCATAAGGCAAGATTTTCCGATTTTACTGACGAATGGTGCCCTTCTTGTGTTGTTCCTTTGGAATGAGTAATGGAGGACCAAGAGCCGCAGGAATTGGGCAACAATTCGGGGTTGAATTTCTATTTGGTTCCTGTCACTCTCGCCCCTTCCTATGGAGAGCATCCCATTTTACCAAGAACCTTTCTTTATTCTGTTTGTCGGTGTTGCCGTGGTCATTGGAATGATCATCGGGCTAAGGATCAACGCGTTTATCGCATTGATCTCCGCTGCACTCGTCGTGAGTTTTCTTGCCCCGGGGGAGGTCGCTGAAAAAGTGTCCCGGGTGGCCAGCGCTTTCGGTGGCACCGCAGCAGGAATCGGAATTGTCATTGCCTTGGCCGCCGTGATCGGCAAATGCCTCATGGATAGTGGGGCTGCCGATCGCATCGTTCAGGCTTTTGTTCGGGGTATGGGGGAGAAGCGTTCCTCCTGGGCGCTGACGGGGAGTGGCTTCGTGCTCTCGATTCCGGTCTTCTTTGACACTGTTTTCTATCTTCTCGTTCCTTTGGCCCGGTCGCTTTATCGGAACACGAAAAAGAATTTCCTGAAATACGTCCTCGCGATCTCTGCCGGTGGGGCAATCACTCACACGCTGGTTCCTCCAACTCCTGGTCCGCTCCTGATGGCCCAGCAGTTGGGTGTGGACCTGGGAGTCATGATGGGAATAGGAGCACTCATCGGTATTCCAGCCGCGATCGCCGGACTCATTTTCAGCAGCTGGCTCGATAAGCGAATGCCTATCGAAATGCGAGCCCTTCCAGGTGAAGAGGAGGTAACTGCTGACTCTAAGATTGAGCGAAAGCTTCCGAACCTGTTTCTGTCGCTCCTGCCGATTCTGCTCCCTGTCCTCATGATCGGGGCCAATACAATGCTGGAGACACGAGCAAACGGTGAGCGAGCCGCTCAGGTTAAGGTGGGCGAAGTTCAAGACATCCCGGCATTGGTCGCTACGGTCAATGCTGCGGAGGAGGGGCCCCTCGTTGCGTTGCGGGAAAGCGTCGGAATGGCGAATCCATCGAATGAAGAGGCGGTTGTCGCTTCTCTGAACGCAGCCCTGACCGATCGGAAGGCTTTTGCTACCGGAGCCAACTTATCTCGTTCCAACCTCGCGATTGTGGAGCATGAAAACCGACTGGTCCTTGAGTCGCTGATTCCTGAGACGGTGTTGTCTCGCCATGTCTGGGAAACTCCCGCTAGAGTGGCGGCGAATACGAGCAAGCTCTATGGGAATGCAAACTTTGCCCTTTTGATCTCTGCTATTATTGCGGTGCTCTTGTATGTGGGTAACTGCCGTCCCGGCAGGCAGGAATTCTCCGACTCACTGGAGTCTGCGCTCATGAGCGGAGGCTTGATCATCCTCATCACCGCAGCTGGCGGCGCTTTTGGCGCGATGTTGGCTGCGGCGCAGATCGGACCTGAGATTTCTGCGATGTTTGATACGGCAGGCGGTGGCGTCGGTGTAGGTCTGCTATTTCTTGCTTTCGGAATCTCGGCACTCCTTAAGGTCGCCCAGGGATCGACCACTGTTGCTGTAATCACAGCCTCGGGAATGATCGCAGCAATGATTCAGGACGTGGACATGGCGTTTCATCCGGTCTATCTCGCCACCGCGATTGGCGGCGGTGGACTCGTTGGTTCATGGATGAACGACAGTGGATTCTGGATTTTCTCGAAGATGAGCGGACTCACCGAGGCGGAGGCTCTCAAGTCTTGGACTCCAATGCTGGCCATCCTGGGAATCACAACGTTTGTCATGAGCGTGATTCTCTCTCTCGTGCTGCCTCTCGTGTAGTGTTTTCCCGATCACCAGAACCCATCCTCACGGTCTTCGTGGGACGGGCCTGAACTCTTGACGCCGGCGATGTAATCGCCACAGTGCGGCCGTGCCAATCTATCTTCTATTACCTCTCGCTTCAGCGATCATTTACGCACTGGGGACGATTGTCATCAAACGCGCTCTTAAAGAGGGTGTGACGATGGATCAGTCCTTTCACCTCACCAACATTGCGGTGGGAGTGATGTTCCTGCCTTTTTTCGCTTTCGAGGAGTCGACGATTGATTGGACGGAAGTCTGGAAGCCTCTTGTCATGGGATGCACGTTTTTCGTGGGAACGTGGCTAACGTTCGTGGGGATTCGCCGAGGAGACGTCTCTCTCGTGACTCCCATCATGGGAACAAAGGTGGTTTTCGTTGCGATCGGGATCGTTCTCATGACTGGGAACTCGCCAAGCGTCCCTCTCTGGATCGCTGCCTTCCTCACTGCCGCGGGTATCCTTCTGATGGGCGTGGCGGATATGAAGGAGGGGCAGCACCTTGTTTTCACTATTATGATCACCCTTGCGAGCGCTGCCATGTTCGGGCTCTGCGATGTCCTGGTCAGCACTTGGTCACCCGAGTTCGGGGCTCCGACCTTTCTTGCCCTAGGATCTTTGGCGGTAGCGGTCTTGTCACTCGTGATGTGGTTGTTTCAAAAGAGGCCATCCCTTCGTCTTCCGGCGAGCGGGAAGCGCTGGGCTAAGTGGGGAGCGTTCTTCGTCGGACTTCAGGCGATCGGCATGGGAGTCGGATTGAGCTTTTTTGACGACGCTACAGGGATTAATGTTGTTTATGCCTCACGGGGATTGTGGGTCATCGTTCTTGTCGTCGCCTTTGGCTCTTTCCTAGGAAATAGTGAGCATCATGATAAAGGGCGTGATTTTCTCTGGCGTGTTGCAGGGACCGTGATACTTACCGTAGCGATAGTGATTGCCGTCGTCGACCGTGCAAAGGCGATAGCAAGCTGACTAAATCATGAGTGAGAAAGAGGAGCTTTCGACAATGGGGATGATTTCTGGAAACGGATTGTATCCGGGAATCTTCGCGGCAGCTGCGCGCAAGGCTGGAATCGAAAAGCTGGTGTCAGTGGCTTTCATCGATGAAACCGGTCCCGAATTAGCGGACTCCGTCGATGTCATCGAGTGGATTCGAGTAGGGCAGTTGGGAAAAATGATCAAAGCCTTCAAGAAGGCAGGGGTCGAGAAAGCAGTCATGGTGGGGCAGATTGCTCCGAAAAACCTTTTCGATTTGCGCCCGGATCTTCGAACATTGAAAATGTTGGGTCGGGTGAAAGAGAGGAATGCAGAAACGCTCTTTTCAGCCATCGCCGATGAGATGGGAAAAGATGGGATCGAACTGCTCCCAGCGACAACTTTTCTCCAGGACCTTCTGCCCGAGGCGGGGCATGTCTTCGGACCTTCCTTGTCTGATCGGCAGGAAGAAGACGCAGCTTTTGGCATGCGAATCGCGAAAGAGACGAGCCGGCTCGATATTGGTCAGACCGTGGTCGTGAAAAAGGGGACGGTGTTGGCTGTAGAGGCTTTTGAAGGAACTAACGAAGCGATTCGTCGTGGTGGTGAACTGGGGCGGGGGGAGGCCGTGATGGTGAAAGTATCCAAGCCACGACAGGATTTCCGATTCGACGTGCCCGTAGTGGGCCCCTCTACCATCGAGACGGCGTCAGAGTCCGGAATCTGTGCGATTGTAGTTGAGGCGAAAAAGACTCTCATTCTCGGAAAAGAAGAAGTCGAGACTCTCTGCCAAAAGCTCAAAGTGACCTTGAGTGCTCGGGATCATAGAGATGAAGAATCCAAATGAGTGGTTGCCGAGTGACGGACATGCGGCCATAGCAGGACATCATGAGCGTTAAAGTGGGAGTTATCGGAGTCGGAGCGATTGGTCGCAATCACGCACGGATCTATTCTGAGTTAGAATCTGCGGATCTTGTAGGGATCTACGATGCGAACGAGGATAACGCGCAAAAGATCGCGGCAGAGTTTGGAACAACTGTAGTGGCGAGTCTGGACGAATTGATTGAAATGGTCGATGCAGCCTCCGTTTCCACTCCGACCGTGACTCATCGCGAGGTCACGACCTCTCTTCTCGAAGCCGGAAAACATGTTCTGGTTGAGAAGCCGATCTCGGACTCGGTCGATGATGCCAAGTTTATGATCGATCTGGCCCAGGAAAAGGGACTCGTTCTTCAGGTCGGCCACATTGAGCGATTCAATCCTGTGATGAGTCAGCTCGAAGAGCGGCTCAATTCCCCCAAGTTCATCGAGTGTCATCGCCTTTCACCATTTCCTCAGCGGAGTCTCGATATTGGCGTGGTTCTTGATCTGATGATTCACGATCTCGAAATCGTTCTTCACCTCGTCAGTTCTCCGATTGCATCCGTCGATGCCGTGGGAATTCCGGTTCTGACTCGCCGAGAGGATATTGCGAACGCGAGGATTCGTTTTGAGAATGGCTGTGTCGCGAATATCACCGCTAGCCGAATCAGTCCGGAGCGAATGAGGAAGATCCGCGTATTTCAGGGGGATGCATATCTGTCCCTCGACTACCAGGATCAGAGTGGTTGGATCTATCGCAAGGACGGAATGGAAATCGCTCGCGAGGAGGTTCTCGTTGAGAAGGACGAGCCGCTCAAATGCGAGCTGGCTGATTTCGTTGCTTGTTCAGCTCGCGGCGAAAAGCCTCGCGTCAGTGGACAACAAGGCGCAGCGGCTCTCGATGTTGCCCTCGAAATCACGCGCCTGATTGAGGCGAACGCTTAGCCGGCCCCTGTCACCAGGGACTTACGCCCTGTTGAGTTGCTCCCAACCTTTGTTGCAAGCTCTCTGATTGAAGGATCAGGCGCGCCAACTTGTTCTTCTCGTCCAGGTATTCGCTTCTTAAATTCGCAAAGTTGCGACAAATAATTAATAAAATTAAAATATTTGATTGACCTTATGGTCAATAGGCACTAATTTTAAAAACTTCAACGTCATCGCCATGCTGAAAATCATCTCTATCCTCGTTCTTCTCTCCGGTCTCACCTTCATTGCCCACGGTGATGAAGTCTCTCAGCAGAGCCGCGTGTATCATTCTCTTGAAGCGAAAAAGATTTCGATTCGGACAGGAGTGAGGATGGTTCCCGCATTGAAGGACGCGAGTTCGTTTGCTGACTTCAAGGCAATCGGATGGGACCATTTCGACGACCGCGAGTGGGTCAAAGCGACGAACGCTTTTCTCTCCGCCCTGGAGCAAGATCCTGAGAGCGAGGAAGTGGCGGAGGCACTATCAATGAGCCTCTATCGTTCGGGAGACTACAAGTCTGCCTACCGTCTGGGGCAAGAACTTCTTCGAATTATGCCTTCGGTGGCGTACAATATCTCTCAGACGGTCGCTGCAGATGCTCGATGTATGGTCAAGCAGGGTGAGTTCGCAACGGCCCAGGAGTTTCTTGCTCATTTTCCCGCATCGGATCCTTCGTATGCGAAGACACACCAGTTGGTCTCAGATGCCGCTATTATAACCGCAGCGGTTGGTCCGACAGGTGATTGGTCAATCGAGCCCACTGATGCGGCGCGAAAGGGTTTCGTTAAAAATTAGAAAGTGCAGCTAGCTTTCTCCCTTGGTTGAAAAAAGCTGTCTTAACGGGCCGCTTTTTTCATGTCGAGAGGGGGCGGTCGCGGAAGTATGTCGTGGTGCTCAAGGGAGCGAATGAAAGGACTAGCTTGTCGATTTGTTCTTCAATTTATTGAAGAATTTCTTTTTCCAGTCGGTCCGAGATTCGGAGGCCCACTCAACGAGGGCTCTCTCAAGACCGATATCTTGATTTGCTTCTTCACTCTTGAGCCATTTTTGACGAAGGATTTCGTCGCGCTCCGCAAGAAACTCGCGATAAAGCGAGCTGTCGCTTGTTGATGCTTCGGTTGGATTGTCTGCCATTTGAGGGTCCTGAAATACGTCGCCATCTTCGGGGTTCTCCTTCGCTTTTTCAACTGCTTGAGACGTAAAGTTTCGCATGAGGGGATCACTCGGATTGTTCATAGGGTTGCTTTCGGCTGCGTTCATTGTCGATTCCCAGGCGGATGTTGATTGGCTGCAATGGAGAGGGCCGAACGGAAACGGGACTGCGGAGCGATCGGCGAATCCACCCCTGCGCTGGGATAGTGAGAAGAATTTGCAATGGAAAGTGGCGATCCCGGGTCGGGGTCACTCTTCACCCATCGTTTCAGATGATCTGGTCGTGCTGACAACAGCAACCGATACTAAACAGTCTGTTCTTGCTTTCGATAGGAAATCGGGACAGCTCCGATGGAGCAAGGTGGTGCACCAAAGCGGTCTCCCAACGGATCTTCACAGAAAGAACACTTCAGCAACTGCGACGCCGACTTCCGACGGGAAGGACTTTTACACTCTTTTCCACAATTCCGGTCGACTTATCCTGACGGCGCTCGATCGAACCGGGAAGAAACTTTGGGAGAAGGATACGGGCCCGTTTGTCTGTGACTATCGTTTTGGCTATGGGCCCAGCCCGACGCTATGGGAAGGCCTCTTGATTGTGGTGTCGGAGTTTCAGAAAGGAGGCTTCATCGCCGCGTTTCGCTCTTCGGATGGTGAAGAGTCCTGGAGGATAGAGCGAAAAGTGAAGACATCGTTCTCTTCTCCTGTCGTTGCGAGAGTTGCAGGGCAGGATCAGATGCTTTTGAGCGGAGCCAATAAGGTGGTGAGTCATGACCCAGGAACAGGGCGGTTGTTGTGGATGGTAGACGGGGGCAGTCTCGCGACCTGTGGGACCATGGTATGGAGCGATGACCTCGTCTTTGCCAGCGGAGGTTTCCCTAACAAGGAAACGCTCGCAATTAGAGCCGATGGATCAGGTGAGATAGTCTGGAAAAATTCAGATAAATCGTACGAGCAGTCGTTGCTCTATCATGAGGGCCACCTTTACACTCTGAATGATACAGGGATCGTGGTCTGCTGGGATGCCAGCACGGGGGAGAGGAAGTGGAGAGAAAGGTTTGCAGGCCCGGTCAGTAGTAGTCCGACTCTCGCAGGAGGGCGCATTTACGCAACGAATGAGAGGGGAGCTACAGTAGTTTTTGCGGCGAATCCCGACCGCTTTGAAAAGTTGGCCGAGTTTTCGATTGGAGATGAAGGGTTCGCCACGCCGGTGTTTGTTGGCTCCTCCGTATTTGTTCGGACAGCGAAGCAGGGCGGCACTCGCCAAGAGTATCTGATTCACGTAAGGAATCCTGCAGCGGACGATTCCTGAATTTAACTCGGGACGGGTATATCCTTAGCTTAGCGCTCTGGGCTCACTTTTTTCTCCCAACTCGAGAGCTTTTCTCGAAGCTCCGCCGCCTTGCTCTGGCTCTTTTCAGAGGAGAGGAGGTTTTTCTCTTCTCCAGGATCTGTTTCCAAATCGAAAAGCCATTCCTCAGCGACGCCTTTGTCGATCTTACGAACGTATTTCCAGTTTCCCTCTCGAACCGCTCGCCAGGTTTTCTCCCCTCGACGTGAACGCCAGAAGAGTGTTCTCGAGTAGTCCCTGGACTCACTCAAGGCGTGCTCAATGATATCGTCGCCGTCGAGAGTAATCCCTTGAGGAAGCTTCGCGTCTGCGAGGTGAAGAAAACTGCCAGTCAGATCCATCAGCGTTCCTACCTGCGCGGATGTTTTGCCTGGCTTGAGATGTCCCGGCCATTGAGCGAGAAGAGGGACTCGGATTCCGCCGTCAAAGAGAGTTCCCTTGAAGTCTCGCCAAGGGAGGTTGAGGCCTGGCTTCATCGCTCCATGATCACTCGTAAAAATAAGCAAGGTGTTCTCGAGAAGTCCTTGTTCCTCCAGTTCTGCTACGATAGCACCAACCGAGTCGTCGAGCGATCGCATCATCTTGATGTAGGTCTCGCGGCTTCCCAAAGTCCATTCTTCCGCAGAGGGAAGTCCACCGTCATCATCTTTCGGCCCCTGAAACGGAAAGTGGGGGGCCGCATGGGGGAGGTAGAGAAAGAAGGGGGCGTCGGGTTGCTTGCCTCTCGTGGCGATGAATTCAAGGGCATCTTTTGTAATCAGGTCGGTGGTGTAGCCTTCCCGTGTGATCGGGTTGTTTCCCTTGAGGTAAACCTCAAGATCGGAAAGTTCCTGGTGACGGAAGTAGTCGACGTTTCCTCCCAGAAAACCGGTAAACTGATCAAATCCCTGGAGGAGGGGGGAGAACTTAGGCTCGTATCCAAGATGCCATTTTCCGAAAATCGCGTTGGTGTAGCCAGCCTCTTTGAGAGAGGGGGCAAGAATCGCATATTCTGCAGGCAGGCCGAGATCGCTATCCTCGGCGAGGCGTATCGCATCGTCATAGCGGCCTACATTTCCGGTTCCGATCGCGCATTCCATTCCGCCGACTCGCTGAGGATACCTCCCCGTGAGAAAGGAAACCCTTGAAGGAGTGCATTCGGGACCCATCGCGTAGATGTTCGTAAAGCGAATTCCCTTTTTCCCAATCTGATCAATATGGGGCGTTTCTACATCGGGTGCTCCGAAGCTCGAGATGTCTGCATAACCCATATCATCGGCGACGATGAAGACGATGTTGGGGCGATCTGCACCTGAAGCTGTGACGATAGAAAAGAGAGCCAGGATGGTGGGTGCGAATAGTATTCTCATCTGTTTATTGCTTATACAGAATGGTTTATGTTATATATTTACCCAAAGTAATCAGGTGCTCCGCCTGGCTTCCACTTGATGTTACAACCCGTGCTCGGATACCAGGGAGTGGGAATTGGGGTTCCCATTTTCATCTTCGCGATAGCGTCACGAAGATCGCTCCCCGTCGGGGCTCCGCCTCGGCCGGGACGTGTATTGTCAAACTGCCCGGCATAGGAAAGTCTTAGCTCGGCATCGAAGAGATAGAAGTCAGGGGTGCATGCGGCCGCATAAGCTTTCGCAATGGACTGCGTTTCATCGTAGAGATAGGGAAAGTTCCAACCGCTCATCCTGGCGAACTCGACCATATTCTCGGTGGAGTCCGCCGGGTAGTTATCGACATCGTTGGCGCTGATTGCCACGGTAGCGACTCCTTCTCTGGCCGCCTCCTCGGCGAATTCTCCCAACTTGTCCGCAAGATGAATCACAAAAGGGCAGTGATTGCAGACGAAAGCGACGATGAGCCCAGATTTTCCTTTGATCAGATCGGCAAGGGAATGATTCGATCCAAGGCCATCTGGGAGCTCAAAATCGGGTGCAATTTGGCCAGCTTGCAGTTGAAAAGTGGAGGGAACTTCTGCCATGAGGGATAAAGGTAAGGAAATAAAGTGTTATAGAAGTCTAAAACTTACGGAGTGCGAGTTGACATTCTAGGCGAAAGAGTCTACATGTCCCGCTCATTTTTTGAGAATGGGAAACCTGACCTGACCATGGCAACTGTAGACGTAATTTTGAAGGAAAAGATCGAGGGACTCGGCGCGGAAGCGGATGTGGTCAAGGTGAAGCGCGGATACGCCCGTAACTTCCTCGTTCCACAAGGACGTGCCTTCGAGGCAACGAAGGGCAATCTTCGTCACGTAGAGCAACTTAAAGTTGCTCGCGCGAAGCGTGAGGCTGAGGAAATTGCTGAAGCTGAGAACGCTGCAACTCGTCTCAAGAAGCTTCGCCTGTCCCTGGAGCTCGCGATTGGCCAGGGCGGGAAGGCCTTCGGTTCGGTTACGACGGCTGACATTGCGGACCTCATCAATGAAAAGAGCAAGCTCGACATTGATCGCCACCAGATCCTTCTCGATAAGCCGATCAAGTCTCTGGGCAGCTACGACATTCCTGTGAAGCTTCACCCTGACGTCGAAGCCAGCATCACGGTTCGCGTAAAAGCTCCCGAAGAGGAAACCGAAGGCGAAAAGAACGAAGAGGGCTGATCGATTCTTACATTTTCGCTTTGCGAAGACCGGGCGGATTGCTTACGTAGCATCCGCCCCTTTTTGTGCCCAAGAGAAACCTTTTCGCGAGAAGGGTACTCCCGCACACTATCAACACAGACTTTCCGTTCTTCATGCCCGACTCCCGTTCATCTGATCGTGGAGGATCGTCGTCATACGACTCTCCTTCCAATTCCCTGAAATCAGGCCCCAAAGGTAAGGGGGGGAAAGATGGTGATCGAAAAGTAAAGCCTGGATCACCCGATGATTCCCTGCGCTCCATGCCTCTCAACGCCGATGCCGAGCGGGCAGCGCTCAGTTGTATGCTGCTTGATCCCAGCGAGATTCTTCCCAAGGCGATCGAGAAAATGTCGCCGGCGTTCTTCTATATCCCGGCGCACCGGACCATCTTCGAGTGCCTGCTTCACCTATACAAGACGAGAACTGGCGGAACCGTCGATCTAATCGTTCTCTCGACAGAGTTGGATCAACGCGGGCAATTGGAATCAGTGGGCGGTCCCAAGGCACTCGCTGAACTTCTCGATGATGTTCCAACGACGGCGCTGTTTGACGACTATGTTGGGTTTCTGAAAGAGAAGTTCGTTCTGCGGAGGGTAATTCAAGATTGCACCGAGAGTGTGACCAAGGCCTACGACAGCCCTGAAAACGTTGCTGACTTTCTTGACTCGGTTGAGAAGCGTGTCCTCCAGATCCGCAACGAGACGGAACAGGAGAAGGGGATTGAAGACATGAAGGTCCACGTCCTGAGCGTGATCCAGTCGATTCAGGACATGTATAACGGCGAGGGGAACAGCGGCGGGGTCATGACCGGCTTTCACGACCTCGACGAAATGACGAATGGGTTTCATGGTGGAGAAATGATCGTCATTGCGGCTCGTCCCTCGATGGGAAAGACCTCGTTTGCAATGAACATCGTGGAGAACATCGCGATTCGGAAAGACAATCCACTGGCTGTCGCTGTCTTCAGTTTGGAGATGAGCTGTGAATCACTTGTACAGCGTGTTCTTTGTTCTCGATCCAAAGTACAGATGCAGAAATTGCGGGGAGGCTTTCTCTCAAAGCAGGATTTTCCAAAATTGATGTCCGTTGCAGGACAGCTCGCAGAAGCCCCGATCTGGATTGATGATACTCCGGGACTGACGATTAACGAACTCCAGGCGAAGGCGCGCCGACTCAAGCAGGAGCAGGATATCAAGTTAATTGCGATCGACTACTTGCAGCTTCTCAAGGCGCCAGATACAGCCGGGCGGGATGGTCGAGAAAAGGAGGTCGCCGAGATTTCTGGCGGTATTAAGGGCATCGCCAAGGAGCTCAACATTCCCATCATCGTTCTGGCCCAGCTGAACCGGAACCCGGATGGCAGGGGAGGAAAGCCAAAGATGAGTGACTTGCGAGAGTCAGGCGCGATCGAGCAGGATGCTGACCTAGTCGGACTGCTGATGCGCCCTGAAGTTTATGCCGACGACGAGGAGGATCGCGAGAGCAAATATGGGGAGGCTGAGTTTATTATTGCGAAGCAGCGTAATGGTCCAACCGGTGAAGTTCCGCTGACTTTCCACAAGGAGTTCATGCGTTTCGATAATCGTGCCAAAGTGGACGACGAGTAAAGTTCTCACAGAATGGCAGGCGCTACCGTTGAAAGACTCGACAACTCTTCGTGGTCTTGCTAGACAATCGTCTCATGAAGCTCAAACCTTGGCAGTGGATCCTGATTGCGATGGTCGCGGCGTTTGTGGTTGGATCAATCATCAATGCAACTTGCGTCGTTTCTCGCGAACCTGTCGCGGAATTCAACGAGCTGGGAACCAGCCTGATTGGTATTTTCGACTATATCGGGACGATCTTCATGAATCTCCTGAAGATGGTCATCGTGCCGCTCGTGTTCTCTTCGATCGTGGTTGGAATTGCCGGATTAGGGAAGACGGATGGGTTCGCCCGTCTTGGAATCAAGACCGTTGGTTATTATGCGCTCACTAGCCTCCTTGCGATCATTGTGGGGCTCACCTTGGTCAACCTCTTCAAGCCGGGACTGGAGGATGGAAAGCCGAACGAGGCGATCAAGAGTCAGATTGAAGCGAATGAGGATCAGTATTCCGAGGCTGTTTCTAAAAAGCTGGTTGGGCAGGATGAGGGAATGGGCGCAGTCACTGGCATCTTCCTTCGAATGATCCCCCAGAATGTGTTTGAGTCGTTCGGAGCGAACAACAAAATGCTCTCCCTTATTTTCGTGAGTCTACTCACTGGAATAGGATTGATATTCATCAGCGAGAGTGGTCGAAAACCTGTTCTTAGCTTCTTTGAGGGAGTCAATGAGCTAACCCTCCTGGTAACCCGCTGGGTCATGTGGCTCGCTCCGATCGGTGTCTTTGGACTTGTTGCCGAAACGACGGCTCAGACTGGTCTTGATATCATCAAGTTGTTGGCCAAATATTTTGGAGTCGTAGTGATGGCTTTGCTGATTCACGCTTTTGTGATCATGCCACTGGTTCTTCGTTTTCTGGGTGGTGTCAGTCCCACGCGGCACTTCTACGCGATGCGGAATGCCTTGCTGACCGCTTTCTCGACGGCGTCGAGTTCCGCCACGTTACCGCTCTCGATGCAGGCTCTGCGCGAGAATGCAGGGGTTTCGAAGCGAGTGACCAGTTTTGTGCTGCCACTAGGAGCCACCGTCAATATGGATGGAACGGCGCTCTATGAATGTGTCGCGGTGATGTTTGTCGCTCAGGTTCTCGGGCACGACTTATCACTCGCGACTCAGTTCGTGATTGTGACTCTCGCTCTCCTGACCAGTGTGGGAGTTGCAGGTGTGCCATCGGCGAGCCTCGTCGCGATCACAATCATTGTCTACAATGTGGGAATTCCGAATGCCGAAGCGGTGATCGGTCTTATACTTGCCGTGGACCGACCGCTCGATATGACGCGAACTGCCGTCAACGTATTGAGCGATTCCTGTGGAGCCGTAGTGGTCGCCAAATCTGAGGGAGAAGAGGTTCTCACTGTCGACCCTCGAGCCAAGGTCGCGTGAATCGCTCCTGACACGCCTCAAATTGAAGTGTAGCGGAAATACGTCGTTGTATCTTTGATCGCGTCGGTTGTATACTCCTTGGTCTCGCTTCGAGATTGTCTCAACTTTTGCACATGGAAAAACAAACCAACCGTAGAACCTTCGTGAAGGGTGCTGCAGCTACTGCCGCCGCCTTCAACTTTCAAGTCGTTCCGAGCCGAGTTTTCGGTGCCAATGACAAAATTACCCTCGCCGGAATTGGAACCTCCGGAAAAGGCGCGAGTGATATCAGTGGCTCTGCCGGAGCTGGATTTGAGATCACCCATCTTTGTGATGTCGTAAACGTTGAGAAGTATCCCAATGCCGGAGGCGGCTGGGTAAAGACTCGCGAGAACTATCCTGACGCCAAGTTCTTTGAGGACTGGCGCGAGATGCTGGAGTCGGAAGGAGACAAGATCGATGCGGTGACCGTGTCGACTCCAGACCATGTTCACGCTCACGCTTCCGTTGCTGCGATGAAGAAGAATTGTGCGGTGTATTGCCAGAAGCCTCTTACACATGGCATCTGGGAAGCTCGCCAGCTCACCGAGATGGCGGCCAGGACGGGTGTCGTAACCCAGATGGGAAATCAGGCTCATGCCGAGGATCACATGCGTCGTGTTGTCGAACTGGTCCGCGCTGGTTTGATTGGTGATGTAGAAGAAGTCCACGCTTGGACGAACCGTCCTATCTGGCCGCAGGGAATTCCCAAGTGGCCGGAGGCAGAAGAGGCACCCAAGCACGTGAACTGGGATCTCTGGATCGGCCCCGCACCCTATACCGAATACAGTTCTAAAATTGCTCCATTCAAGTGGCGCGGATACTGGGACTTCGGCACCGGAGCATTGGGCGACATGGCCTGCCACATCATGGACATGGCCTACTGGGCAGCCGAACTCGGAGCTCCTACGAGCGTGAAAGCCGTCAGTGCTGACGGACGAGGAGCGCAGAGCGACATTTCGCCTCCAACCTGGGCGACGATTGAATACGAATTTCCTAAGCGAAACGGAAAGAAGGCGACCAAGTTTACATGGTACGACGGCTACAAGGATGCTGTCTTCAATCCTGAGAAATGGTCTTTGGAGAACAAAGACGACGGAGGTAAGATCCGGAATCCAAATTTTCCACCTGACAAAGTTCTCGAAGGATTGCCTGGAGCGGGCAAGGACAGTTACGGCTGTGTGCTGATTGGCACGGAGGGCAAGATCTGGTTCCACCGCGCAGACAACAATTGGATCGTGAAGCCCGGTAACCTTATGGACGGTTTCGACTTTCCGGAGCCAAGTATTCCACGCGCTCGTGACGAGAACCCTCACAACGAGTTCTACGATGCGATCAAGGCGGGTGATGCGGCGCTACCACAGTCAAATTTTGCTCAGAGCGGTCCTTTCACCGAAATGGTCCTTCTTGGAAATCTTGCCGTTCGCCTCAATAAGAAGGTGGAGTGGGATACCGAGTCTCTCAGTTCTCCCAATACGCCCGAGGCGGCAAAGCTCATCAAGCGCGACTATCGCGAGGGATGGGATCTCAAGGTCTAGTTCCGAGAGACGCTTTACATTTAATTTGATACCGATAACGGGAGCTCGAACGAGCTCCCGTTTTTCGTGTGGGAGGAGGTATTCAGTCTCTGGGTTCCGCCTGTCGAGCAGCGACCAAGGCCGCTTCTGGCAAATCCAGATTACGCTTCCGTCTTCTTACGAAGCGGAAACGCCATCAGTGTGGCGAGACCGGCGAGAAGGAGGAAGAGCAGGATCGCTGGTCCGACTGGAAGACGATGGATAGGCATGAATTCAAGATCGAGCTTTAATGGGGCATTCTCTGAGACCTGAACCGTTCTCTGAAATGTATAGACCGTTCCTTCCTCTGGCAGCGTAATCGTGATTGCTTGTGGCGCGGGGAGTGTGCTCCGCTGGTGATCGACGAGACGTCCAGCAATTCGCTGCAGAGCACCATTTTCCTCGCTCGTATTCCCTTGGAGCAACTGGCTCACTTCCTCGGGCCTATAGTTGAGGTCTCCGGAATTGAGAACACGGTTCTGATTGATTCCATTTTCAATCTGGGTGTTCGGCTGCACTGCGTTTTCGTCTTTCGAGTTGTCGAGGAACAGTCGCTGGCGCCGTGTATTCAGACCAACCACGGCCTGCTGCTTTTTCAGGTTCTCCAGTTGCACGCGGGCGTCTTCGTTGGAAGCCGCGTCGAGCGCATACTGATTAGCGACGCTGTTGAAGGCCCAGCGCGCTTTGCTTTGATCACCGGCTTGGAGAAGGTCATTCGCCTGCTGCAACAAGCTGGCTGCTTTCTGAGCCTGAGCATCTCGTTCACCCTTCGCTTTGTTGAGATAGCTGCTCTTGTCGAATTTGCTCCATCTCTCCTGTTGTTTCAGCTCAAGATTTCCGCCTTTGTCTGTCAGAGAGAATCCTTTCGGGGCCACCACGTTCCATTGGATATTTTCCAGTGGGACGCTCATCTCCGGGCTGAGCAGAGTCAGGTTCCGCAGTGGGTCTCCGTCAATGGAATATATAAAGCGGACTTCAGCGGTCCGGTCGTCCGCTCCCGGAAGAATGTAGAACTGCCACGAGTCACCTTGGCGAACCGAGTGAACACTTTCTCCATTCACAAAGATACTAAAGAGATTTCCTCCAGGAGGTAGTCCTACGGTGAGACTGCTTCGCTGAACGACTTCCATCGTCAGTGAGACTGCCGTGAGCTGATCTCCAAGAGGGGAAATTACTGAGGTGAGTTGTCCGTTCGCGACCCGAAGCTTCAGCGCTTCGGCGAGAGAGTGACGGTCTACGGCAAGCGAGAGCGGCTCTTCTGGCGCGAGGGTGCGGAGGGAGAGGACAGGGGAAGTGCGATCACCTGCTTCACGGAGAGACTGGGGAACTGTATTCCAATCCACATTCTGCCAGCCGCGTGGGAGCTCTCCCGCATCTACTTCAAGGCGACCTCCTGCGCGGATCGCGAAGAAGGAGGCCAATTGGCGAGCCACGGGAACTTCCGCAGGGCTGAGCAGTTCACTTTCGCCCGCTCGATCTCCTCGATCTTCAAATTCGATCCGAAGATCAACCCGACCGATCATCCGGCGTTTGAATTGAATTTCCCAAAGGTTGGTTTCGTCGGCCACTTTGACGAGATCGTTGACCGCATCTCCTGTCGCGCGAAGTGTCCGAATGACTTCTTCGTCTTCGATCGGAAGTCGGATCTGGAGATTTTGAATCGATGCGTTCTCAACAAGAAAGCTGGCGAAAAGAACAGTTCGAGTTTGCCCTTCACGGAGAGTAATTTCCTGAAGAATTTCACCGGTGATCCAGGGATCCAGCTTCTCCACTCCGAGTGAGAGCGACCAGTCCTTCTGGAGGAGCCGGAAAGCGAGGGCACCCTGGTCCCTTCCTCCGAGGCTGCGAGGGTCAACTTCAGAGATATTTTGACGTGTCAGGGTTCGCAGGCGAATTCCCGTTGTCGGCTGGAGGATGAGTTCCCCGGTCTGGCGATTGGCTTCACGTAGTTCGAATCGAGGAATATTCCAATCCTCAGCCGGATCGGGAGACTGGCCGGTCAAGGTCAGCGCAAAAGACTGGTTTCCGATCGTTTTGCCATTGAGGTGCATCACGATGATTCTCTGATCTCCTTCGGTCAGTTCGGACCAGTGGTGAAGAGCATCTCCAGAGAGCGATTCGACTTCAAGTCCATCGGGGAGAGGCAGGCTGAGTTGGAAGAGTCCTGCTCTAGTGATTTCCGCATTGAAGTTGACGGCGTGAACCACTCGCTCGTCACCCAGCGAGATGACCTGCTTGCTGCTGACGCGGACCTCGGGTGCGACTGGAGCGACTTTAAGGTCGAGTGATCCACCTTCAGCCCCGTAGCGGTAGACACGATGAAGCACATATCCTTCACCGGGGAGGAGGCTGGCATCAAAGTCTGAGAGATTGACGAGCGAGAGCGTGTCCGTCGTAGTTTCCTCGGGCTGAGCGTCAGGGCCGAACGCGAGCGCGATGCGTCCTACCTCTCCTTCCGCTTCGAGCACCCGAAGGGGGAACAGGTTTGCTTCAGAGGGGAGCGGGGCGAGTCCCCGCTGGGTCTCGATCATGATTTCGAAAGGCTTCGACTGCGCGGGAGTGAGTCGAGTCTGAAGAATTCGAGTCTCGGCATCAAACTGCCACGATTCGATTGGACCAGTGACCCCACTGACGGTGAGCTCTTCGGGAACTTCCACGGTCAACGCGGAGACCTGCCCTTGCGCTGGGCGAACCTGAATGCGGTGACGGCCATCAATGACTCCCGGACTCGGCAGATAGAGATGGGAGGCTTCGACAAAGAACTGCGTTTTCTCCTGGCTCACATCGCGAGTTTGTGGGCGAACGATGACCTTTGGATTGGGGCGAGGTGCAAGAAGCAGAATCGCTTCGCTTGAGGTTTCCGATTTGCGAGGCTCGATCCGGATCGCTTCTGCACTTTGGAATTGCCAGTCTGGAAGATCGTAGGTGGCATCGATTCGCTGAACGGTAGCCATTCCAGTCGGTATCGTAAAACCACCGGCAGGATTCGGAACGTCGAGTTCAAAGGAGAAGGTGACTTTGTATTCTTGACTCGCTTTCTGAATCGGGCCGAAAGGATTGGCAAAGGGATCTGAATCATCTTCGATGACGGCACCCGATTCCGGGATTGTTACGAGATAGCAGAGACCGAATCCCTCGACATTCTGACGAGTGACCCGTAAATTTTTTCCTTCGAATTGGGTAAGAACAGCAGGTGCCTTCAGAAGAAGAAAACGATCGCCTTCTTTCCCAGATAGTGAGATCGTTCCAGTGCCGACGAGTTGATCATTCTCTTCAGACAGTTTCCATTCTTGAGAAATCTGATCGGCGGGAAGGATGTCTGCAGGAGGAATTCCCTGAGCCGAAACGCTCGAGAAGCCGAGGGTAAGTAGGAGCAAAACGATGCTTGTGGCCGAAGCCCCGGAGCTATCTTCTACTGGCGGCTCGGTTTTCTCCTTTCTCTTTTCCTTCGCTTCTTTCCAGTTCTTTCTCAGGTCATTGCCCCAGCGGAAAATCCGAGGTAGGAGCATAATCCCAATCGCAATGGCGAGAGCAAGAAAGAAGAAGGGCGCGCCGTTTCGTTGTAGGAGTAGTCCCAGGGCAATGAGAAGGAATCCGCCCGCGCGAGCCATGTGTGCGAAAGGTTTTGCCGATCGAAAGAAGGAAAAAACGACTCCGATCAGTCCGACGATGCCGAGACCAATCCCAAACCACGAAAGTTCCGCCTGCCAGAGTGGCTGATTCTGAAGCGCGATTTCAATAACTTCGTCGGTAAGCGTTACAGGCAGGCTGATCTGAAGCGCATTGGCCGGACCAAATCCCTGGAAAGAGGTTCCTGCTGAGATGAGAGACGCCAGTCCTGCAGCGACTAAAAACGAGAGACCAAAGAAGAAGAGGAGGCCGTTGCGGGCCGTAAGGAACAAGCCAATGCCAAAGAGAATGAGAATCAGAATCACCGCGCCGACTCCGTATTGAGCCATCCACTGAAATCCGGTGGGACGGAGCACAGGAGCAGGGGGAGAAACCGTTCCGCCCTTCGGCACAAGGATGTAGTTTTCATCGGCTGAAAGACTCCATTCCGTTTTAAGTACTGGCGCTGCGATGATGGGAAGGCGAAGTGTAGGATTCGTTCCTTCTACGACGGGACGACCGAGCCGGAGCCGAACTTCAATCGGAGCATTGGAATCGGTAACGGCTGGAAGGGGAATGAGAGTGTAGTCGCGGGAGTTTCGAGCGGTTACCGATTTGCCAGCGACAGTGACGGCCCAGAGGCGAGTCGACTCTGGGAGTTTCAGCTTCAGCCCCTGTCTTCCGCGTGACTTGACGAAGTAAAGAAGGTCGGAAACGACCTCACCATCGCGCGATACGCGGCTCTTGATTTCAGAGAATTCGACAACCTGTCCAATTGTGGTTCCCGGTTCGAACCAAGTCACATCGACAGCAAGATCGTAGGGACGGCTGGTGTATTGCCACGCTCCGAGAGAAGGAGCTGCGGAGAGAAGTTGAAACTCGGCGGGCAGTTCGAGGGCATCGAGCTTGAGCAGGGATTCAGAAACGGAAGTGACTTCTGTCTTCACCTGCATCGGGCTGACGATCTGGAGAAAACCGCGTTCACCTTCTACTCCGAGAGGTGTCACTCGCCCCGGTTGGATGGTGCCACCCTCACGACCGAGTGCCTCCTCGAAAGTGATAAGCAGAGTGTAGGCGCCGATGACCGGCTGGTGTAGCGATACAAAGAGAGTTTCCTCTTCCTGTCGGAAAGTCCGAACATCTTTTCCATCTGCGGTCACGTTCCCGAGATCGCTGGGGACGGAGACGGTCAGCTCGGAGATTGGCGCGCCGGTGACAAAATAGTTGATCAGGACGCTGCCGTAGCCCGTTCCTTCACTGAGAGAGTAGAGGTGAAAAACGTCGGCCTGGAGACTCTTGGAAAGGACCTCGATATCCATGGCCGCGCTCCAGTTGGGTTCGCGAATGCGAAAAGCCTGTTGGAGTCCGGGCACCTGCTTGGGAAAGTAAGAGAGTGGTTTCTCTACGAGTAAATCCGTGGCGGAAATGCCAATGCGAAATCCGGGAGCGGCGACGACCCCGATGTCTCCACGAATCGATTCTGCATCAGGGTATTCAATTCGAGGAAGAATCCATTCTCCAGCAGTGGCTGCAGTGCTCAACTCCCATTGCAGGGCGAGAAGCTGGCGGCCTGAAACATCCGCGTTGAAAATGATCTTGAGAGTGCGCTTTCCATCGACTGGTTCTGAGCCAACGACATAGTCCGCCACAGCAGCGCCACTGACGGAAACAACCGAGAAATTTTCCGGGTAGAGGAGGTTCCACTCTCGAATCGGGGCTTCGCGGATATCGAGCTCGAGCTGGCTTTCGATCACTCGATCGGTGTCCGAGAGTCGATAGAGAAGGATTTCTGAGACGGAGGTTTCAGGCTGAATTCGGTCCGCCGTGATTTGGTAGTCATACTCCGAGGAGGGGAATCGATAGACAAAGATCTGGCGCGCCTGAAGTTCTCCGGCGGGAAATTGATCTGGGGAGAGTTGGGTCAGGCCGGTGAGAGCTGAAGTCTCGAGGCGGACGCTTCCTTCATTGGAGAGGCGGATATGCCCTGAGTGACGAACGGCCCCGATCGGATTGATCCGGATCGATTTTGCCTGAACCGGAAAGGTGCCGAGTGGTTGCTGCGTGAGAATGGTGAGAGATGCCTTGTCTCGAATCGGCTGGCTCAGTTTGACCGAAAGAGTGCGCTTCCCTTCCTTGTCTTCGATCGTCCAACCAGCAACATTGGTGCCTTCGATATTTAGAATTTCTCCGGGTCCAGTCAGCTCCAGATTGAGGTGATTTAATTCTCCCTGGAGAATGCGATACTCGATCTGCTGAGATTGCTTAAGAGTTCCGGCAGTGACTCGAGTTTCAATCTTCGCGGTGGTGCTGAAAAATAATTTTCCTTTGCCAATTTCCCGAGATTCTTTCCAGAGAACTCGGCAATTGCCAGTCGCTGGAAGATAGCCCGTTTCTCCCTCGGTGATGACGCTATTGTCTTGAAAGGTGACTTCCTTTTTCCATCCGGTTAGCTGGACCGGGGCGACGGCGCCAGAAGCGATGGAAAAAGTAAGCTGGTCCCACTCCTTGTCTTTGCTGACTCTGGCGACAAATGACAAGGCTACCGGATATTCACCTGGCTTATCGAAATGGAGTTCGTAGTGCGCGTTTCCCTTGGTATCGACTTCGAGAGCGAGATTCTGGCCGTCCTTCTCGGGGAAAGCCTCGATCGCGACGTCACCTTGTAGAAGTCGGATGGTAGCCTCGGCCTTGGTGACTCGAACGGTTCCGGTAAGGGTGAATTCGGCCGAATTTCCGTCTGCGTGAAGCTTTCCCACGAGGGCAGATTTCGTCATTTCAGCGGGAGACGGAGTAACGCCATCGTTGGTCAACGCGACGACAAGGTTGCCACCATTCTTGCTCTGAAATCGATTGGGATCGTTCTTTCCATTCGCGAGGGGAAGAAATCCATCGGCCTTGATGACGCGACCTCCTAGGCTGCTGCGATATTGTAGTGTGATGACCTGCTGGAATCCACTCGAAGTTGTTCCGTCCGGAGCAAAGCTCGTCACGATAAGTTGGGTAGGGAGCTTGATGTTCTTCTCACTCATCTGGATCGTGAAGGCCTGATCCACAACAGGTTTTTCAGACTCCTTCAGGGAAAGCGTAAGAAATCGTTTCCCTTCGAGATCCGTTTCGACCGACCAGGCCTTCAGCGTTGCTCCGTTCACTGATTTCACCGTTGCCTTCCCGTCGAGGCGGAATCGAAAGAGGTCGGGTTCGCCCTGAAGAAGCTTAACGTTCGCGGTCGCGGTCGTGTCGACCTGCTTGGGGCTTACCGTGACAGAAGCTTCAATCGAGCTCGCGTAGAAAACAGGAGGTTTCGGAATTTCTCCATGGGCCTCGACAATGATTTTACCGGTACCGTCTCCACCGATGCTGGCGCCAACGGTAGCTTTTCCAGGGTCATCCTGGGCAAATAGGGTAGAGAAGAAGGAAAGTAGCAGAATAGGGATTTTCTTCATAGGTGTAAGGGTTCCTGAATCGGTCGGAAAAATCGAATCGAAAGTTGTCAGTTGATTGTCAGCGGGTTGTCAGAGGTTTGTAAAGGTAGCGAAGGGTGAGGGGTATGTTGAGCTGTTGAGCTGTTGAGCTGTTGAGCTGTTGAGCTGTTGAACAGGGTTGGGCCAACGAGGCAACCCTGTTGGGTCATTGCCACGAGAGTCTTAAGCATTGCTACGTAGTGGATACTTAATTCTTCCAAGGTGAGCAGAATTCTATTCTGAAGCGAGCGACCGCGTCTGTTGAATCATTTGCTGAAGCTGAAGGGTCTTCTCGTCCCGTTTCCATCGCGAAGGTAGTTCGTTGATCACCGTAGAGAGAGTTTGCATATCGACGACCTGACCGAGGGAATCCTCCTTGAGTCGAGATCCGAGAAAGGAGGCCGTTCCGGCAAGTCGAATCGCAGGGGAGGCCTGCTCGAAAGACGGAGTGTTAGGATCGTAGAGAATCGGCCAGCGATTTTCGACCATTTCTCCGGTCGCGAGATTACGGAAGCGGACGGAGACAAATCCGATGTCGCCTTTTCCCTCAGGCTTCGCTTCGACGAGGTAGAGCGCGACACCTGCTTCTGCTGCAGCCAATTCGGCGGCGTCGACGGCATCATTCCGAAAGTCTTCTTTCTCAAGGCGATGCTTCTGGAAACCGAGAAGATGATATTTCCCGACCCGGTCTGGATTGAACTCGACCTGGACCTTCACATTGCCAGCGGCAGGGCGAAGAGAGCCAGCGATCTGTCGGGCAAAGCCGTCATCCGCGTCCTCAACCCGATCGAGGAGATAGTAGCGTCCGTCGCCTTTGCGAGTGAGTGCTTCAAGAACCTCGTCATTCAAACCCTGTGCCCCAATTCCGGCCGCATCGAAGGCAATTCCTTCATCTCGGAAGGATTCGATCTTTGCGCTGAGTCGCCCTGGTTCAGCGTCCCCGAGGTTTGCTGCTCCGTCGGTCAGAAGAATGATGCGATTCTGCGCTCCGGTGACCTGCTGTTCTTTGGCTTTCTGAAACGCCAGGTCAAGAGCGGCCTCTATATTGGTGCCTCCCTCGCTGGGCAATCCAGCGATCTGCTGGATAAGCTTCTCCGCATCGGAACCCTTCACTCGATCGGCAAGCAGTCTTGGCTGCCGTGCGAAACTGATCAAGGTGACTTCATCGCCCTCCTGCATTTGTTCGAGGAGGAGAGAAAATGCGCGGAGCACCGTCTCGCGGCGATCGGGACGCTCCATCGATCCTGAGTTGTCGAGAAGGAGTGTCAGCCGAAGTGGAACGGAAGCCTGGCGACCCCGTGCTGCGGTAGCGAGAGAGATGCGAAGGAGATTGCGCTGCTGGAGAAAAGGGTGTCGTGCCTGATCGAGAGCAACGGCGACCTTTTCCTGCTCAGTCGGAATAGGATCTCGATAGTTGAGCGCATTCACAAACTCTTCGACTCGGATGCTTTCTCTCTCTGGCCACTGGTTGCGCGAGAGAGCGGCACGAGCGAGTTGGAAGGAGGATTCTCCCACGTGGAGTGAGAAAGTAGAGAAAGGCTCTTCCGAGGCTTCCTTCTCGGGGAATGGTACGAACCCTGAAAAGACGATCGGTTTGCCCGCGACGATTCGAATGTTTGAAACCTGTCCCGCCTTTCTTCCTAATCCCTTGTCAGCGGGGTCTGAATTGGATTTCGTCCCCGATTTCTTCTTGGTTTTCTGTTCCGTGTCAGCACGAATCGAATAGAGATGGGAAGAGAGTTCTTCATTTCCTTCAACAACATCGCTCAACCGGTGGGCTCCTGATTCATCGAGCCCAAGAGCCTGATTCGAGCCTGCTTCTTTATTCTTATTCGGAGGAACAAGTCCAAAGAATCTTCGAGGGGCCTCTGTCTTAGGTTCGGGACCGAGTTTCTGCTTCGAAGCCTCCATATTTGCGGTCGATCGACCAGGCGCACTCGGTTCGGGGGAGGCAATCAGTTCCTCGATGGCATCTGCATCGATTGCCCGAGAGCCTGATCGGAGAGCGCTCGTCATCGTGCTATTGGCAGCCTCCTGAGCAGCAATACCAGTTGTTGATCGAAGAACTCCATTAATGGAGTCCGCTTCAGCTCCTAAAGCATCGTAGTTCTCTCGACTCACTGATTCCCGAAGCTCTACCTGGCTGATAGGCTTCGATTCTTCAGACAGTTTTGCGAGGCTTTCCATTTGTTCCATCTCCACGATTGATTCCCCGTCGGAGAGTTGGAGAACACCACCTGCTGAGAGAGAGACGGAACCCGAAACTGGAGCGATAAGTTTTGGCATAGCCGGCTCTCCAGCCGGGGCAGGGGAGTTTGGAGCTTGCTGGACTCTCTTTAATTTGCGTTCCTCATTCGCCAGCCGACCTAGATCCTGGTTCGATTTAGGCTGAGTTCTACCTACTGGCATTTCTGCAGGTGCAGCGAAAGGATCCGCTGGAGTTGGGTCGCTGGACACAGATACCGTTCCGTCCATATCGAGGTCGGTTTTGAATTGAGTAGTGGAATTCTCGGGGGAGGATTCGTTCTTTTGGCGTTGAAACTCGTCGACTCCATTGCTCATTCCAGAGGGATCAGGGGCCGATTCAGAAAGGCGAGAAAGTTCGCTCTTAGCATCTACAGCGGTGTGGTCGTCTACGAGGGCGCTACTTTCGGTTCCGCCTCCGCCTCCGCCTGCTATTCCCTGCTGAGGAATCGAGCCCCATTGTTTTTCATCGGCAATATCATCTGCCTGAATGCCACGGCCTCCCGATTGGCTGTCGAGCATAGCGAGGTCTTCGATTTCACTTTCTGATTGGGTGCCGTTATACAGAGTTTGTTTCTCCAGCGTTGGAAAACCCAGAGTGACGTTGGATTGGGGCTGAACAAAATTATAGGTGATGCCTGATGAACCGGATTCAACTCCTGCACCGTTTGTTCCTCCCCCAGCGAAGACGCGAGCTTTGCCTTCCGACCGGCTTGCACCGGTAACACTTTCGACTCCTCCGTCTACCACAGCGATCCTACCGCTGATATTCGGAGATTCGCTAAATTGGAGGCCTTCGTCTGGTCGCGTTCCGGATCCTGAAGCCAATTGATCCATGGAAGCACTTTCCTCGGCCGTGCCGTTTCCATTAGTGTCTCGATAGTTGGCGCCTCGTAGATTTCTCGCTCCGCCGCGGAATTCTCGGGTAAACTCGGGGCTGTCCTGAGCGCTAGGTGCTGCAGACGCAGCAGCGGCTTCAGGTTTCGCAGGTGCGGTAACGGCAAGTGAGATTGGCCTGTTGGAGGGTTCTGGAGCCGTCGTGGATCCACCGTGAGCGATGCCAAAGCCTGAATGAAATTCGGCCTCCCCCAATTCCAACCGCGATTCTCTGATGGATCCTTCTGCTTGAGCCAAGTCTTGCACTCTCTTCTCGCGGGAGTCGCGAATCAACGACTCATCACTGTAGGCAACCTGAGGTGAGGCAACTCGCGAAGAATCCGAAGCGAACCAAAATTCGAATGCGTTAGAATCGGACTTCATTGCCATCGGCATTTGCGAAAACTGCAGTGTGTTAAGCATTCCTCCCAGAAGCAGTAGGACAGCGAGTGACGCAGCGATAGAGCCTCCGATTTGAATGACTTGCCTGGTCCATTTTCGCTTGGGTTTTGTCTCCAGAACGGGCATCGCTTCGGAAGGGCTGTTTTCTATATCGCCCAAAGTCGCAAGGAGCTCCTCTCTCCGATCCTTGGAGAGTTTCCATTCATCATCATCCATATCAGGGGCAGATTTACATTGATCTGCATCGGTCGAACCGGCAACGGCCTTGCCGTCCACCTGCTTCAGGAGTCCGTGCAGACTCTCCATGCGATTGTAGAAAAGTGTCGCTTCGGGGGAGTCGGCGATTTTCCGTTCGATTTCTTCTCGCTCGAAGTCGGAGGCTTCTCCGAGAATGAGTGAGACAATGCGGGCTTCGAATTCAGGGTCTATCCAGGAGTGAAGGGTTTCGTCGTTCATGGTGCTTCCTTGATTCCGATTTGGCGGAGATTTTCCGCGAGTTGTTTGAGAAGGTGGTGCAGGCGGTATCCTACGTTACTGATGCTGAGCCCTGTCTGCTCGCTGATCTCTTTGTATTTGAGATCGTCGTAATATTTCAATCGAATCAGTGTGCGGTCGCTTTCTTCGAGTTCGGAAAGAAGGAGGCGGAGAAATCCGGCAGCTTCCATCCGGTGTAGTAGGGAATCGGTTTCGTCCGACATGGTTTCAGAGCTTTCAGTGTTGTCGGTAAGAACTTCCCGACGGTGATCACGGTGATGGTTGTAGGCTCGGTTTCGCACACTTCGAAAAAGCCACGAAACCGGTTTGTCTACTTCGTCCCAATGCTGATGAAGTTGCAGAAACACCTCCTGAACGACGTCCTCTGCGACGACCCGTTTTCCGGTGAGGGAATAGGCGTAGCGGAGGAGCGGGGCTTCTTGTTCTCGAAAGAGATCCGGGAGGCTGAGCTTTTCCGTGCGAGGAGCGGGGGACGATTCGTTCGCAGGCATGGGAGAAACTCGCTGGTCCGGCGAAGAGATGGGTTCAGGTTCGTTCACGACGCGACGGGTGGTTCTTGTGGGACTGACACGCGAGATGAAATGTTCTTAGAAATTGAGGAAACTTTTTTCAGGATTTCAGTTCGAGGACATCGCGCATCCAGTTTGCGATACCGGCAAGACGCTCCCGATTGCCCCCTCGTACCTCAGCTGTTGCCCATCCTGAAAAGTCGATCTCTCTGAGATTGGAGCGGACCTTTTCCCAGTGAACTTCCCCACCATTCGTGCCCCGGGTTCCTGCTCGCTTGAGTCGTTCATCGCCAAACTCCGGATGACCACGGTCTTTGATGTCGAGCTTGTAGATTCGATCACCGAGCACTTCCGCCCAGTGTTCTGCCGACTGTTCCGTCCAGGTGATTGTGTTCCCGAGATCAAAATACGAACGGACATTAGGGCTGCCGAATGAATCCACGAATTCTACCATCGCCTCCGCTGTTTTCAGAAACGTCGCCCGGACATTTTCGATACAGAGTCGAATTCCTCGCTTTTCGGCTTCGGGCAGCGCTCGACGAATGTGCTCTTTCCAGACTTTTGCATTCTCGGAGAAACTCAGGTCTGAGTTTTCTCCCGCGAGAACTAAAACCGAATCTCCTCCGAGACGATGAGCCATATCGATCGCCGGTAGAATCTCCGTTCGTGCAGCATTGACGATGCCATGCACAGGGAGCCCCGTTTTCTCTCGCGCTTCTTCGATTTCAGGGAGCGAAACTTTCTCATCGAATTTGAATTCGACTCCATCCAATCCGACTTCCCGCAGAAGCTCAAACTTCTCCGTCACAGACAGAGCCGGTTCATCGATCATGTGAAACTTCACCGCGATCCTAATATCGAGCGGTGCAGTTTTACCAAAATCAGGAATGGACCCAAAGCCGGCAGCAGCTCCAGCAGTAACTAGAAAGCGGCGTCGAGATAGGAGTTGGGGACTCATCCTTCTGAGGGTATAGACTCGCTGCGTCCTGCCTAGAACAAAGTCACATGAATCGGAGACGAGTCGTCTTGACGCTTGACCCCTGGTTTGGGTTAGCTTTTCACTTCATGAGCGAAGAAAATCCTTGTCGTCGAACTTTTGTGAAGGAAACCACGTTGCTAACGGCTGCCGCAGCCGCTTTTCCTGTAGGCGCGTTTGGTCAGGGGGCTGATGACAAGATCCGGGTTGCCTTGATCGGTTGCGGTGGACGGGGAACAGGCGCGGCATCCCAGGCTCTGCATGCTGATGACCGAACGGAATTGTTCGCTATGGCAGATATCAGTGGGGAGCAGATCGAGAAAAGTCGCGAAACGCTTCGAAAGAATGTCCCTGACCCGGAACAGGTCCAGGTTTCGTCAGATCGACAATTTCTCGGTTTGGATGCTTTTCAACGAGTGATGGATTTGCCCGAAATTGATGTAGTGATTCTGACTACTCCCCCAGGATTTCGGCCGATTCATTTCGAGGCTGCGGTGAATGCGGGAAAGCATGTCTTTATGGAAAAACCTGTCGCCGTCGATGCCGTTGGAGTCAGGCGAGTTCTTGAATCTGCGAAAGCGGCAAAGGCGAAACAACTCAAGGTGGGCGTCGGTTTGAATCGACGTCATTCTCCTTTGCATCAGGAGGCTATCGCAAGGCTTCATGCCGGAGCGATTGGAGAACTGCCGCTCATCCAGATCTTCAATTGCCGTTCCGATGTCAACAAGCGTCGTAGTCGGGTCGATGGGGAAACTGAACTCCAGCACCAAGTTCGCAATTGGTACTATTTCACCTGGCTGAGTGGCGATTTCATGGTCGAGCAAAGCGTTCACGAGTTCGATGTCGTGAGGTGGCTCAAGCACGAGCAGAACCCGGTCAGATGCCAGGGGCAGGGTGGGCGCTTAGTGCGAACCGGTCCGGAGAATGGCCAAATTTATGATCACTTCAGTGTAGACTACGAGTTTGCAGATGGCTCGCTCGTGACCACGCAGCATCGCCACATCCCGAAATGCTGGAATTGGTTTGGAGAGAAGATTATGGGAACCCAGGGTACCGCCGAGCTAGCCTTCAAGCGAGAAGCGAAGATTCGTCCGACTATGGGCGACGCCTGGCGAATGACAGAAACGGAAAATTCTTATCAGCTTGAACACGATGCGCTTTTCCGCGCGATCCGAGAAGGAAACCCTCATGAAGAAGCGGAAAGGGGAGCCTATTCGACGCTATTCTCAATCATGGGACGAATGGCGGCTTATTCTGGACAGCCGGTGACATGGGAGGAAGCGATGGCATCCGAAGAAGATTTGGTCGGAAATCCCTTAGGATGGTATGATCAAGCCCCAATAGTTCCGAATTCAAAAGGTGAATACCCCGTTTTTCGACCTGGTTAGGTGAAGATTTTGGCAGATTTAACCGAGTATTGTCCTTTTTGGGAAAATTTACATTGTAAAGCCATTGCCAATTTGGCTACTCTTGAGCTTAATGGGTGAAGAGAGGGGCAGAACTGATTTGAGACGAGGGAGTGGTGGGGCATCAAGATCAGGCTTTACCATCATGGAATTGCTGATCGTCCTGGCGATCATGTCCGTTCTATCAGGAGTCGTGATCGGATCATTGGGCAGTCTGCGATCAACGAGTCTTTCCGTCCATACGAGGGAATTTGCTGACTTCGTTAACCTCTGCCGCAGTGATGCGATTGCTCGGCATACAGCGATTCGGGTAGCGATTGTCGACATCTCGTCTATTGATCCAGAGGAGAACCTTCGAAAGTATTCTGCATTTGAGTGGAACGCTCAGACACGGGAGTTCCAGCAGTATCGGGCTTGGCAGAGCCTTCCTCTGGACCTCGTTTTTGCAGAGAACTTTCCCGAATTCGTGAAGAACTCGACCTACTATATTGACGATCCTTCATCGGTTCGTGGCGATTATGTCATGTCTTTGCCTGGAAATACGGTGGACGAGACATTCAGCCAGCTGGGGGCCGACTATCGGATGCGGTTTTTCGAATTCTCTCCCAGCGGGCGTGCATCTGCTCCAACAGGAAATCATCGTAACTTGGTGTTGATTGTGCGACCTGGGCAGGGAGATCGTCATGAAGCGGTTCCGAATTGGTCTCAGTTCAATATCGACACTTTGACCGGGAGAATACGAATATACCGGCCGTGAAGCACGCATTGTCAGAATCGAAAACAGCGGCTATTAGCGGTGGATTTTCGATGATTGAAGTGGTTCTTGCGATGGGGATTGCAGCCATCGCACTGATCTCTATCATCGGAATGCTTCCCTATGCGATGGAGTCGAGTCGAGCCAGTGCCGATCAGACGGCGATCGGTACTGTGCTGGAAGAAGTCCACGATCGCATCAAGGGGAACCCTCTTCGCGTGGGCACTCCTGCAGGATCTCCCTACTTCTACGACGTTCAGGGGCGATTCTGGGAAGAAGGTGTTGGTGAGAGGGTCGCCGGAGAGGTGGGGACTGATCGATTTTTCCGTGTTGATATCGAATTGCAGGACCTTCCATCGGATGGAGCGTTCAAACATGCAGACGGAGTTCTGGCTGCGGTTCTGGAGATTTCATGGCCGGTTGATGAGGACGGAAATGCGTTGGGTCGAGGCAACCCGAAGACGAGCATTTCTTACCCGCTAACTACACTTACAGGTCCGGATTGGGAGATTATTGATCCGGCATATATCCCTAAGGTTGAATACTAAAAAATGTGTTTATACGGTTCAGGATTTTCGCGTAGAAAGTTGTCTTTGAGGATGTCTCGGGGCTTCAGTGTGCTTGAGCTACTGGTCGCGTTCAGCGTGCTGTCCATTTTGATGGTGATTCTCCTGGCTGCAGTACCTCCGGTGACCTCTACCTGGATCGAAAGCGAACGTCGAATCGAAACCTATCAACGGGCAAGAGGGGCTCTTGAGCTACTGACCCGGGAACTCACCCCGGCGGTGGTAGACACTCGAATGCAGTTTGTTGTCTTGCCTGGAGAGGATCTGCAGGATGTCGGAGCCTTAAATGTTGCCCCGTTGTCTCCAGCGCTGTTCTGGATGGCTCCTCTCGGAACAAGCGGTGAGCTGCGGTGTGTGGGATACTATCTTTTCCGGGATGACGAAAAGCAGTTCTTCCGGCTCAAGCGGGTCTACATCAAGCCTGACAATCCGGATGGGTATTATCCGCGCTTGATCAATCGAGAGAATGCCAGGGATATCACGATGCGGACGGATCCACTATCGGCGCGATGGTTTCTCGAAAACCTGAACGAATTGGCATTCGACGAGCAGGATCCGGATAACGATGCGGTCATTGTTTCCACCGCAGCAGATGGCGTTATTGCCTTCTGGGTGCAGTGCTTTGATCTCTTGGGAAATCCGGTAACCTGGTTATCCCAGGCAAAAAACCATCCCAGCAACGATCTCATCTACAACTCGTCAGCCTATTTTCAGATGGCAACAACTAAGCCGTTTGATTCAGGAGAATCGACCGAGTTTCTCCGGAAGACAACTCAGGTCATGAAAGCCAATCGGGTCCCTACTGAGATTGAGATCACGCTCGTAACGATCGATTCTGGACTGCTTGCGAGAGAGTTTGAGATTCCTCCGATGGAGTCGCTTCTGATCGACGGGAAGTTAGATATGGATGGTTCTGTTCAGCTCTTTTCGAAGAGGTTAAAAGAAGCCGGGATCGACGGAACGGAAATCTTCACTACAAGAGTCAAACTGGTGAACGGAACATGAAGACAACAAATAGTCAGCGCGGTTGCTTCGGTTCAAAGTTCTCGATTGCTGCCTTCCACCGAAAGCGGGGGGGAGCCTTGATCATGGTTCTCCTGGTGGTTTCGATGTTGTCTATCCTCACTATTGCCTTTTTCAGCACGATGCAAATCGAGGAGCAGGCAGCTCACGCTTTTGCGAACACGCAGCGAGCCAAGATGGTGGCCCAGGGGGCGGTCGGGCATGGAATCGGGATACTCCGAAATTCGATTCCTGAACCCGCTTTGATTAACGAATCGGCTGCTGACGCTCCGGGAGAGAATTGGGCCGTAAACCCGGGACGATTGACTGTGTTTGATGATGACGGAAAGGTCGAGTATATCGATCTACACACGGGCGCAGCAGACGAGGATCCCTCCTCGACCTTGTATCCGGATGTTTATTCAGTAGACTTGAATGAACCGCTTCCGGGTAAGACATACCCGGCCATTGTGATGAAGGAAGGAGTGGAGGGTGATGCGGCAATTCCTCCGATGCGAGTCAAATGGGTGAATCTCTTGAAGGAGCCTGGAGCACCCGCCTCGAAGGACAATCCAATCTCGGCTCGCTATGGATTCTGGATTGATGATGAGAGTGCGCGGATCAATTTTAACGTTGCCCTAGGAAAGCCGGATCGGAATACGATTGATCCACAGCAGTTCTGGGAGCAGTATAAGCTGGGAATGATGCCACCGCTCTTTACCTCCGGTGCTGGAGACGTGGAGTTCAATTCGAGCAGTAAGGATCGAGAGTGGGCATTGGGTCAGCCGCGCTCGGTAAATCTCGATGTCCTCTTTGAAGACAGGAAAGCCCTTCTTTCCGAGGAATTGCTCGGCCACGCCTGGCTGAGGGGGTTCAGTCGTTATCCAGAATCGATCTTAGACTTTGTCGATATGCCTCATGCCGAGCGGGAGGCCTGGTATCACAAGGCAAAATACCACCTCACATTCTACAGCCGGTCTCCGGAGTTTAATGCCTTTGGTCGGTCCCGGTTATTCACTACGAATATTCCTCTATCGTTGGAAGCAGGGCCTCTCTATCAGCTGCCATTCGTCTACAATGGGCCAGGAACAGAGGAGCCAGACTATGAGATTGAGGGAGTCATGCATTTGCATTCCCTGATGGGAAGTCTTGGCTTTACCCACAGGATCGATGACGACGACAAGGGCAATGTCCATGCTGCCAATATCGTGAACCGGGCCCAGTTTGAGATGCTCAAGCGTTATATGGGAAGACGCTGGCCCGGGTATTCACAGACCTTTCTCGAAAAATACGGCGAAGCCGAGTGCTACCAGATTGCTCTCAACATGCTGACGATGGCGCGGATGGCGACAACAACGATGAATACCAGAGGTTCGAGGACCTCCAGTCGTGATCTTGCCTGGCGATCTACTTCGGTGATTTATTCGCCACATTCATCGGAGCGTCCGTCGGCGAACCCGGAGCGACACTATTGGCAGGTGGAGACGGAACCACCCGAAGATGGCGAAGATAGCGGAAAGGTGATTCCAATGTTGCCTCAAACTCCTGGTCCTCACATTACCGAGGTGCGGTTGATGTTTCGAGCGGAGAACAACGGCACCAACCCGGTACAGAAGAGAATCAAGTTTCGCTACCAGGTGGAGTATTACCAGCACGGTCTTGGGCAGATCGTCTGGCTGAATGAGTTCCCGACCAAAGTCGATTTCCTGAGAATGGAAATTGAGAAAGGCAAAGGAGATAACATGCCCGCATTCTATGAACTGGGGCCTCCCGACTCAGAGGCCGGAAAGAGTCGAGCGGATCGGAATTGGAATCACAACAGGATGAAAAACAAGGTGGACCCAGCCACCGGGATGGTGATGAAGAACAATAAGGGGGACCCTATTCGAATCCCGGATCGGAGGAGTCTTGGATCACTCCGTCTGACACCTGGAAGAAATCTGAGAATGGCATCTGCGGAGGCTACTAACAAGAAGTTTAAGAACCGCGTCGTCGTCAGCAGCCCATGGCGCTACCTCGGGCGGAGGACCCGCTGGCTTGCCAATCCAGAGGACAATCAGCAGGATGACTTTGACTTTTTTGGCACTGTTAATTCTACAAAGGAAGAGGAGATGATCATCAACGTGAGGTGGCGCCTTGGTATGGGGGTAAGACCTGCGGGGAGTCGGCCTCGCCAGATGATTCCCCTGGGGGAGAATGAGGAAGATACTCTCGAAGCAAAGTTTACTCTCGATCTACGAAGCGGGAAACAGGAGATCGTCACCTGGCAGATTGCGGATCCGAGACTGAGTGATCACAAGGAGCAGTGGATTTTTTCAGAAGGTCCAGGAACCCCTGGCGCATTGAATGCAATCGACGGGACACCAATCGAGCCCGAAGAACTCGCTTCGGAGAAGAGCAAGTTCCGCTATTTTCAGCGCGGGCCCGGCAGCGTGCGCGACCCGGAGAAGACGTCAGGGAGGGCCTTCGGGTTGAATCGACCCGACGAATACAATTCGAGAAGTCGAATTACTTCGAAAGGGTTCTGGAGTGTACTTCATACCGGGATGCAGAACCAGGTTCCATGGCGCACACTAAATCTGGGTGGTGTCGATGACCCTGAGGATCCGCCAGACTATCTGTTTCTTGATCTGCTCGGTGCGACCTACCCGATGCAACACGATCAGTGGAAGATCAATTCGACGCTTCCCGATGAGTTCTCCACCGCCTCGTTCATGAATAGTACTGCGGGACAGGTCAATCTTAACTCACGCATCTACCCGGAAGGGAATGATTACTTCCAAGCGCCACCGCGAAGTAAGCCGCTCGAAGCCGTTTTTGCCCATCTACGGCAGGAGTCTGAAGTGAACACCCTTCTCGATGGGATCAAGGCTTACCAGGAATCAGATTTTTTCCGGTATGTCGGAGAGCTTGCCGAGATTGAAGGCTATCGGCGCGTGGATGGGGCGGCGACTCAGTTTGAGAATGAAGAATATCTTAGGAACATGGTGGGATGCCTCACGACCAAGTCGAACACGTTCGGGCTCTGGGGGGCCGCTCAAGTCGTCCAGAAAGCGCGAGGGATGGAACAGTGGGGAGAATTCGAAGATGGCGATCGGGTGCTTGGAGAGAAACGCTTTTTTGCTTTGATCGAGAGATATATCTGGCCGGGGAAAGACGGGCGTCCCGGCAACGCCCATGCCAACTCGCAGGGACGTTGGGATCGAATCGCAAAGCAGAATCAGCCTATTGATGAATGGACAGGTAACACCGTGGACCGGCTTTTTCAGCTTCCAGGTTCTCCGCCTATGCGGAAAGGGGGCGGCCAGCGCCTCAGCCTCGATCTCAATGGAACCTACCCTTGGTATGATGGTCCCCAGCAGGTCGGTATGGACCGCTATACGTCGAAGGCATTGGGCAAGGTAAAATGGACGGAAAGCACTCTCGAAGATGCTTACAATCCGCCTCAGCCTGTGATCAAATACCGCGTGGTATACTTTAAATATCTCGACGAATAATGACTTCGATGGCGCCCTGTTTTTCCTTCTCTCGTTCTTTGATCCTGATTGCTGGCCTGGCCATCGGAACCGTTCTGGTTTCTTTTCAGGGGAGTGCTCAGGAGCCGAAGGGAATGGTTCCCGTTGAGCCAACTGTTCTTCTTGAAGCGCTTCCGAAAGCGGTCGAAGCCTGGACCCTCACTGAATCTACGGCCGGACACGAATATGAGGATTGGGTTCATTCCGTCGCCGTTCGGGTGTTTACCAGAGAGCGTCCAAAGGCGGAGCCTGGACCACCGTTGAAGGCGACTCTGCAGATCACGGATACTGGGAAATTCGCTCCTGCGAGAGCCCTCTTCCAGGATTTCGCGCCGATGGAGGGAGAGGGGTTCGAAAAGAAATATATGGAGACTTATCCTACGGTGATTATCGAATATGGACCCGAGGAGTTTACGCTGGAGCTCCTCGTGAATAATCGATTTCTCGTTAAGCTTTCCTGCAAGAATCAGCCGCGAAGATTTGCCAAGCAGTGGCTAAGGCGCATCGATTTTCAGCAGTTGGAACGTGTTCGGGATACCCAAGTAGTGCCTCTCCCAGAGACGATCACCGTGACCAAGATTGATGAAATGGACAAGGAGAAGAGCCGGTCCTACCAGCTCGCGACGGCTTCAGGGGCTCAAGTCGATGAGGAAAACGCAGCGGACGCGGAAGAGAGTCAGGGCATCAATGATCCAGGCGCCGATCAGTAGTGGATAGGCTCAGTTTGAGAACGGGTTTCCCCTGATTCCGGCGATCTCGGTGCCTTTACGAATTCCTATTTTCGAATTACCTAACCTGATGCGGAATCTCCTCTTTTTAACCGTCCTCTTCTTCACTGTCTCTTGCTCTCGGGCTGAAGATGACTCCCTATCTGAGGAGGTCGCCACTCAGGTGATGACGGCTTATCAGGCGGAAGACGATTCCGAAGTCATCAAGTTGACTGAGGGGATTCCCGAGGGAAGCCGTTGGGAGCGAGTTCGAGCGCTCTCTCTGCAGAGGCGGGGGGAGGAGCGGTTTTTCGAAGGAAAGATCAAGGAGTCGATCGAGGATTTTGACGGCATGATCGCTTTGTTTCCAGAACAAGATCCGCATCATTGGCAGCGCGGTCTCAGCTATTACTACGCGGAGAGATATGAAGATGGCGTGGCTCAGTTCGAAAGGCATCAGGAAGTGAATTCTCAGGACGTAGAGAATGCAGTCTGGCATTTCCTCTGTGTGGTTCGCAGTGCGGGAGGATCGGTTGAAAAAGCACAGGAAAACCTGATTCCGATTCAGCGTGATTCAAGGATCCCAATGGCTGAGGTGCACGATTTGTTTGCCGGAAAGGGGAGCGTAGAAGCCGTTCTCAACGCAGCCCGACCCAACAACGACAATGCTCTAACCGAGCAGGAGAGGAATCATCTCTGCTATGCCCATCTCTATCTTGCGCTCTGGTTCGAAGCGATCGGAGAGCAGGACAAGTCGAACGAGCACATCTACAAGGCTGCCTACGACTATGGGATGGACCACTACATGGGCAAGACAGCTCTTGTCCACGCCAAACAACGTGGGGTCGAGCGCAAGACTTGAGCCCGGAATAGCGGGCTCTTCAGGAGTTCGATAGTTCTGTCGGTTTGCACCCCATGTGTAGCGAGGAATCGCTATTCGACAGGTTCGACTCGAACGGGGCACACCTTCAATTCCGCTGTGTCCGTGACAGGGTCGTAGCCCGAGCCGGTCAGAATATTCACAGGAACATCAGCGAAAGAGAATGAGGTGAAGACGGTTCCGGGAGGAGACATGTCGGTGACCTTGACTTCGATTTCGAGAGAGCCCCGAGCACTGGAGAGCTTGGCCATGCCTCCATGAGTGAGGCCGAGGGATTGGGCATCGTCCGGGTGAACCTCGAGCGTCTCGTGAGAGAGGAGATACTCAATTCCTGCACTTCGTCCCGTCTGGGTGCGGGAGTGATAAGCTTGAAGACGTCGGCCGGTCGTCAGCCAGATCGGAAACTCGTCACTGATGACCTCCGCGGGATCGCGATAGCCGATGACTTTGAACTGGCCACGACCGTTCTTGAATTCTGTCTCGTGAAGGCGTGGAGTGCCGGGGTGGTCCTTTTCAGGCACGGGCCACTGGTATTCACTCTTGTCAATTCGATCCCAGTCCAGCCCGGCGTAGATTGGGCTGAGACTGCAGAGTTCGTTGAAGACTTCCTTGGCCGAATTATATTCGAATCCAGGCGTGCCCATTCGTTGTGCGATTTGACTGACGATCCACCAATCGGGTTTCGCTTCACCAACCGGAGGAACGGCCTGGCGCAGGCGCTGCACACGGCGTTCGGTGTTGGTCTGCACTCCGTCGGTTTCCCCCCAGGCGGTGGCTGGGAAAACAACATCTGCAAGTTGCGCTGTTTCGGTTAAAAAGATGTCGATCACGACGAGGTGATCGAGGCTCTTGAGGGCATGCTCACAATGGTTGCGATCCGGGTCGGTCACGACAGTATTCTCTCCATCGATAATCATCGCGTGGATCCCGTCACCGCAGGTATTGAGAGCTGCGACCTTCGTGATTCCACGTTCGCAATCCATGTCCTGCTGGTAGGCCTTTGAGAATTTCTCTGCACTCTCCGGCTTGTCGCAGGGCTGGAAGCCGGGGTAGTTGTTGGGAACGGCTCCGCAATCGCCGGCACCCTGGATATTATTCTGGCCTCGCATCGGATTGATGCCTCCGCCTTCGATCCCCAGGTTCCCGGTCATGAGAGCCAGGTTGCAAAGTGACTGCACATTGTCGACACCGCAAATGTGCTCTGTGATACCCAAAGTGTAGAAGATCGCGGAAGGGGTTCCTTTTCCAAACATGATCCCGGCCTCTTCGATATCAGCAGCCGGAATTTCACAGATCTCGGAAGCCCACTCAGGTGTGAAGTCTTTCACATGGGTGAGAAATTCTTCCGCACCTGCCGTGCGATCGGAGATGAAGGAGGAGTCGATGAGTCCTTCTCGCTGAATGACGTGAGCCATCGCAAGGAGAAGCGCAACGTCGGATCCGACTCGGATCGGCAAATAGAGATCAGACATTTTCGCCAGACCCGTTTTTCGGGGGTCGGCGACAATCATCTTGGCACCATTCGCGATTGCCTTTTTGAGCCGCGTCGCGGCGACGGGGTGACATTCCGTCATATTGGTGCCGATGGCAAAAATGACATCAGGCTTGTCCATATCCGCAAGCGGATTACTCATTGCACCTCGACCGATAGTAGCTGCCAGACCGGCAACTGTGGGAGCGTGTCAGGCTCGAGAACAGTTGTCTATGTAGTTCGTACCAAAGCTCGCTCGGATGAATTTCTGCATCGTATAGGCGGCTTCATGAGGGGCCCGCCCCGAGGCGATTCCGTAAATGCTATGCCGACCAAACTTGTCCCGAACTTTGGCATATCCTGCTGCTGCGGCGTCGAGAGCCTCCTCCCATTCACATTCGTGAAGCTCGCCGTCCTCACGTCGGATCATCGGTTTCTTGAGGCGATCGTTATGCTGAATGAAATCAAACGCGAATTGTCCCTTGATACAGAGGGCTCCTTCGTTTGCTGGTCCATCCATCGCTGGCTGGACCCCGACAATTTTGTCGCCTTTGCTGAGCAGGTCAACACTGCAGCCGACACCGCAGTATGGGCAAATGCTCCGAGTCTTTTTGATCTCACCTTCGGTATCGGAATCGCGGAGGGCTTTCTTATCTCCGAGAGCTCCAGTCGGACAAGTCTGCACACACTGTCCGCAGAACGTGCAGGACGAGTCACGAAGGTCGCTATTAAATTCAGTAATGATCTGGGTGTGAAACCCTCGGTTCATCACATTAATCGCATGATCGCCTTCTTGTTCGGCGCAGACTCGAACACAGCGGTAACAGGAAATGCAGTTGTCGTAGTCTCGCAGGATAAACGGATTCTTGTCGATTTCGTTGGAGGTGCCGGACTGCTCGCCCTGAAAGCGTCCGCCGCGAGCGTCATACCGATCAACGAGAATGGTAAGTTCCTGGGAAGCGTACCCGCTCAAGGCGTTCACATCGACGTTCCGGTTCTCCGAGGCGACAAGTTCAAGTAGCGTTTTGCGATGCTTCTCAATCGCTTCCGTTTTAGTACGGATAATCATTCCGTCAGTTGCCTTCGTTGTGCACGAAGCAACAGGGTTTCGGATTCCCTCTACTTCCACGACACAAAGACGACAGGCACCAAAGGCGTCGAGTCGTTCATCGTAGCAAAGTGTAGGAACTTCCCGCTGATGCCGTTCAGAAATCTCGTAAATGGTTTCGCCTTCGTGGAATTCTACGGGTTCTCCATCGAGAGTGATGGAACACAGTTTCTGGGTGGCGCGGGGTTCGATATCGGAAATCATACCTGAGAAGAAGATAAAAAAGAGGGAGGGGAGAGCAAGTGGGAATTCAACTGGGGCGTGAGTCGAGATGTGATTCGACCTGATCTGGAAAATAACGAAGAAGAGAATCCGTGACATTGGGTGCTGCCATGCCAAGACCGCAGGCGCTGGTGGCTTTCATAGTATCTCCAATATCGCTCATCTCAGTCAGCCAGTCGCTCAGTTCGAGAGAGGGGCACGAACCGTTGAGGCGTTCCGTCATACGTTGCGTTCCAATCCGACAGGGAAAACACTTTCCGCAGCTTTCGTGAGCAAAAAACTCCACCGCGTCGTGAGCGGCACGAACCATGTCACGCGAATCATCGAAGACGATAATCCCGCCAGCACCGAGAAATGACCCTTTCGGTTTGATGCAGGCGTCGTCGAGCGTCACTTCGAGATCTTCTCCGCCGAGAAAGCCTCCCGAAAGACCGGCCATGGTCACCGCCTGAAAACTTCGGCCTTCGCGCGGCCCGCCGGCCCAATCATTGAGAAGTGTTTGCAAAGGAAGCCCAATAGGAACTTCATAGTTTCCTGGTCTCTGCACATCGCCGGAAAGACTGATCAGCTTTGTGCCAGGATGCTCGCCGAGGCCGAGGCCTTGATACCACTCCGCGCCGTTAGCTACAATGTGAGGAACAGAAGCCAGCGTCTCGACGTTGTTTACCGCGGTCGGCTTGTCGTTGAATCCATGGGTGACGGGGAAAGGTGGTTTGTTTCGCGGGAAGGGATGTTTGCCTTCGAGGCTGTTCAGGAGTGACCCTTCTTCTCCGCAGATGTAAGCTCCAGCGCCTCGTCGAATGTAGAGATGAAACGTGAAGCCTGTTCCAAGAATATTTTCCCCAAGGAGCCCGCTGGCGCGAGCATCTTCAATCGCGTTTTCTAGAATCGCTTCCGTTTCGGGATATTCGTAGCGCAGGTAAATGAATCCAAGGGGGGCTCCGGTTGCGAAGGCTGCCAGTGTCATGCCCTCGATTACGGCGAAAGGGTCATAGTCCATCAGGGTCCGGTCCTTGAAGCAACCCGGTTCACCTTCGTCGGCATTGCAGACGATGCACTTGGGATCGCCAGGAGCCTCCGCGACAGCTTTCCACTTGATCCCAGTAGGGAATCCCGCCCCACCGCGGCCTGCCAGTTTACTTCCGGCGACGAGTTCCACGAGTTGTTCGGGAGTCATCTCGTTTACGGCCTTCTCCAAACCGTCATATCCTCCGGTATTTCGGTAACCGGCCAGGGTGGCACGTCCGGGCTCACGTATCTTGGAAAAGCAACACTCCTCGATCCCGCCTGGATTCGGCGCCGGTAGAGGGGTGGCACGATGGACCAGTTCTTCTTTGGTCGTGCCGACGAATACCTGATCGCCCTTGATTACTGGGACCATGTCATCGCATCGTCCTGCGCACGGCATGGGCGAAGCACCTTCGTCCTTGAGCGACTCGTAGAGTTCGTCGCCACCATTGAGGCAGCAGACATTTCCCGTGCACACTCGAGCCGCTGATTTTCCGGGCGCCTCTCGTGAGAAATGATGATAAAAAGTGATTGTAGCCCACAGCTCTGCGAGCGGAATTTTCAACCCTTCAGAGACATCACGGATGGCATCTTCACTGAGGTAGCCATCTCGATTGTGAAACGAATGGAGGAGGGGAAGAAGGGGCGCCGGCTCATCACGCCATCGGGCGATGATTGCTGCATTCGTTTCACGTGTCATTTAAAGAAGAAAATCGCATTTGAAACTGTCCGGTCAATTTTGCAATCGGACGTCTTGAGGGTTCGGTAGGGCTTGTGGAGGCTTAGAGAGATACGCCACGCTTCCACGGTTGGAAATCATTCTGTCCAAGAATTTGAGCGCAAGTTTTGTTTTTCCCTGAGGCGACCTCGATCAGTCGTTGAATCAAATCCCGAGCGAGCTTGGGAGGAGTTGTTTCGCCACGAATGATGCTGCCCGTATCAAAGTCGATCAAGTCAGGCAGTCTCTCGGCGAGTTCGGTGTTTGTGCTGACTTTGAGGACTGGGCAGACTGGGTTACCGGTGGGAGTCCCCAGCCCGGTTGTGAATACCATGAGGTTGGCATGAGCACCTGCCATTGCGGTAGTCGATTCCACGTCCCCTCCGGGAGTGCAAAGCAGGCTCAAACCCGGTTCGCGGACTATTTCTGGATAGTCCAATGCGGCGACGACAGGGGAGCTTCCCCCCTTTTTGGCCGCTCCGGCTGACTTGATTGCATCCGTGATCAGACCGTCCTTGATGTTCCCAGGGCTTGGATTCTGAGAAAAGTCGCTCCCAACAGCCTTGGCTCGTGCCGCATAGGCAGAGGTCAACTCTACAAAGCGACGGGCGACGTCATCTGACATGCATCGATCGACCAGTTCCTGTTCCACTCCGCAGAGCTCTGGGAATTCCGAAAGAATAACAGCGCCTCCCAGAGCGACGAGGCGATCGGAGACTTCACCTAAAGTAGGATTTGCCGAAATACCGGAGAAACCATCGCTCCCCCCGCATTCGACTCCCAAGCAGAGCTTGTCTAGAGGTGCCGGGGATCGGCGGGCTTCGTTGGCCTCGGTCAGACCCAGGAAAGTGTCCCGAATCGCAGTCTCGAGGAGAGCTGATTCGCTGGGGAATTTTTGTTGGGTAAACGTAAGGACGGGTCGGTCGTGATCTGGGCTCCTCTCTGCAATGGCTTCGTGGAGTAGCTCGAGTTGCGCATTCTCACACCCTAGGCTGAGTACTGTAGCACCGGCGACGTTCGGATGGGTGATATACCCCGCGAGCAGACCACAGAGCGCGGCGGCATCGTCACGAGTTCCGCCGCATCCGAGTGAATGGGTCAGAAATTGAATGCCATCGATGTGGGGGAAGACCTGAGCATTCCCTGAGCTAATCGACTCGCCCAGTGAGAGGGCGCCGATTTCGTCTTTCGAAGCGCCAGTTTGATGCGCTTGCACAAGGCGATCGGCAAATTGCTGGTAGTGTGATGTCTTTTCATATCCCAAGGCTCTTTCAAAAGCCGTCCGAATCGCATTCACATTTCGGGTTTCGCAAAAGACCATCGGAATAACGAGCCAGTGGTTTGCTGTTCCCACCTTTCCATCACTTCGGTGATACCCATCAAACGTGAGACCACGCCACTCGCTGACATCGGGTGCTTGCCACTGAATCGATCTGGACTGCTCAAGGGAAAAGCCATCCGCCTCGTGCTGGAGGTTTCCTGTGTGAATCAGGCCCCCTTGGGGAATTGGAGAGACAGCTGATCCGACGGTGACACCGTAGAGGGTAGCCCTGTCGCCCTCTGAAAAATCGTGCAGTGCGAATTTCTGCTTCGCGGGAATCGTTTCAGCAATTTCGAAAGTTGTGGTGCCCAAATCGATACACTCTCCAGGAGCGAGATTACAAAGGGCGACACCTAGGTTGTCTTTTTGGTCAATTTGGAGATAAGAACTCATTGAAAGAGGTAGAGATACTGCAGCACTTGCGCAACGAGAGTCAACGTGCATCGTAAGGTATGCCGAGCGAATTGTTCGATCTAACTGGAAAGCGTGCTCTTGTTACAGGCGGAAGCCGCGGTTTGGGAAAGCAAATGGCGCGAGGTTTTGCGGAATCTGGCGCAAATGTCATGATTTGCAGCCGGAAAGAAGAGGAACTTGCGAGCGCCGCAGCTTTTATTGGTGAGGGGTTGGATGTGAAGGTGCACTACCAGGTGGCCGATATGAACGATCGCGCCAGTACGGATGCTCTCGCTGCCGCAGCTTTGGAAAAGCTCGGGACAGTCGATATTCTCGTCAATAACGCAGGGATTAACATTCCGCAGCCAATAGACGTAGTTCAGGACGACGACTGGGATCGAGTTGTGGAAGTGAACCTGACTTCGATCATGCGACTCACTCGGGCTCTCGTTCCTCGAATGAAGGCCCAGAAGTGGGGGAGGGTCATTCATATCTCCTCTATTCTCGGTGTGGGGTCGAAACCAGGTCGCAACGCTTATTCCGCTACAAAAGCTTCTTTGGTTGGTCTCGCCAAAGCGAGTGCCTTGGATCTTGGCCGATTTGGAATCACTGTGAATTGTATTGGACCTGGCCCCTTCCTTACGGATATGCCGATGAATCTTCTCAGCGATGAAGAGAAAGAGGAGTTTTCAAACATGACGGCCCTGAATCGTTGGGGGCAGCCCAGAGAACTTGCGGGGCCTGCAATCTTTTTAGCGAGTGAAGCTGGGAGTTATGTTACTGGAGAGATGCTTCTGGTTGATGGAGGTGCATTTGCCAGAGCACTGTAAGAATTTGGGTTTCCAACGCTTATTTAACAAGTTATAGTAATTAGGTTTTCTTAAAGGGTTATCATGAAAGTCTTCCATACTGCGCTATTGTCTATCTCGTGTTCGATGTTGACTCTTCTTGATCAGGGAATGGCTCAGGATGTTCCCGCAAAGCTCGATCTAAACGACCCCAACCTCATTTTTGTCGATGATTCGGTCATCCCGATTCCGCTGGAGATTTTTGCATCGCTCGCCAAGCTGGGAACTCAGGACTGGGAACGACAGATCGAGGGGCGGAATATCCAGCTTGATGCGAATCGGTCGCGAACCGCTATGTTGTTTGGCCTTGTCGTTTCTGAGGGATTCATTGCTGTTCAGGCGAAAGACAAGGAAGCCGTCAAGCGAGTTGGACGCGATGTTCTGAAGCTTGCCGGTTCACTCGGCGTATCAGCTTCCGTCGAAGCACACGCTAATTCCATCGTCACTGGAGCGGGGCGGAGCGACTGGGAGCTCGTCCGCCAGGAACTGGATAAGACCCGTCAAACTGTCGTCAATGAGATGAAGGGTCTTCGAGATGAAGAACTCGTTGCGCTTGTCAGCCTCGGAGGTTGGCTTGGCGGAACTGAAGCACTTGCTTCCGTGCTGAGAGAGAATTATTCCGTAGAGGGCTCCGACCTTTTGAATCAATTGGATCTTGTAAGGCAGTTGAAGAATGACTTCAACAGTCTGCCTCAGCGAGCAAGGCGTGGAGATATCTTTTCTCAGATTTCACTGACTCTTGAGCACCTTGAATCCCTGATGCAGCGTGATGAAAAAGGCGCGATCAGTGAAGGAAAAGTCATTGAAATCTCGGTCGCGACGGGGAACCTCGTCAAAGCTATCTATGAGAGTTGATCGGTCCCTACTTATCGCGCTGAGCATCCTCAGTGTAGTTCTGGTGCCCGCGATCTTCGCGCAAGAGAAGCAAGGTAGTGGCGGCTCAGCTGAGGTGAATGAAGTCCCGGAACCTCTCAATGATATCAAGATTCTAGCTCAGCAGGCGGCGCTGAATGCTCTGAAGGGGGACAATAAGTTCATTCTTCGTGAGTCCTGGTGGAGCGGAAATATTGGTCCGGGCAAGGCAAAGCTTATTCAGGTTCAGTTATTCCGCCGGAATATTTATCAATTCTGGCTCGCGGTTCCTAATCCGAATGCCGAGTTGAATCTGAACATCTACGACAGCGAAGGAAAAATCGTTCCATCAGAAATTAAATCGGTCGATGGATCGCATGTTGTCAGCACGATCGTGAAGCCCGAAATGACCGGAGTCTACTACGTGAGGGTTTCATTGAAGACGACGCTTGACCAAGCTCAGGACTGGGCTGTGATCTATGCTTACCGGTAGTTGGTTCCGGTCTTCCCGTTCTCTTTCTCCGCGCCCTAGAATGGAGATGCGTTGAAAACAAGGACGTTTAGCAGGCCTGTTTTCCTAGTTGCGCAAATGCCATCTCTGTGTGCTTTACGGTTCGGCACTGGCATGGAAATTGTCTAGTGTCGCCTTGGCGGAGGGTATGCTTATGCGGAGGTCAAACTCCGGTGCCGTAGTTCTTGCAGGTAAGTAAGGGGAACTAGATGAACGGCTTCGCGTTGCGAGGCCGTTTTTCTTCTTCGAAAGGATTACTCTTCAGTGCCGTCACTCTCCTGCGAGAAGCTGAGGACCATTTTACGATGTGCGATTCCAGCCTCGTCGAATTCGGTGCCCTGAGCGGAAAATCCCAATGATTCGTAGAATGGAATCGAAGAGACCTGCGCATGGAGTAGGAGAGGGGTCTTCTTTTTGAGGCAATCCTGCCAGTGGAGTATTGCAGCTTTCATCAGGGAAAAACCAATCCCCTGGCGCCGTAGACTTCGGAGGACAGCGACCCGGCCAATTTTTCCCGAAGGAAGTAGGCGCGCCGTTCCCACAGGAACCCCATCCTCGGTGGTCGCGAGAAAGTGATTCGAATTCTCATCATGCTCATCCACCTCAATCGACGCGGGAACACCTTGCTCAACGACAAAGACAGCAGTGCGTACTTTCAGGAGGAGTTGGCTGGCCTCGGCCCATGATAGCGTTTGAATTTGAATGGAACATTTCATGAGTGACATCCGATAGGCGTCCAATCCTCTAAGTTTGGACAAATTGGAGCGGAGGAAAAGACGGAAATCGATTCATAGCCGAGATTCTTCGCGAAAAGTCCCGCTGGAGAAACAACCAGAGAATCGTATCGTGTGAAAGCTATGGGACGGGTTCGAGATGTAATGGTCGGAATGAGTGGGGGGAAAGGACGGGTCCTCTTGTTTGCCGGCCTTTGCGTGGTGGGGGGAGTCCTTTTGAATTCGGAAGACTATTTTCGGACCGACACTTCTAGAGGGGAGGGGCTTGAATCGAAACCCAGTGCTCGAACGGATTGGGTCTCCGGCACACCGAAGCGAGCAGAGGTCGAACAGCGAGTTCACTCATGGGGTGATGCCGCGATAAGATTTGGGGGAAGCTTCATGGTAGCAATGATCGTCGGGTCCCTTCTAAGAGTTTTTATGAGGACGATGGTGATTACTCTCTTCGTTGCAGGCGGCGTTCTCTGGTTTCTGAATAGCAGGGGAATGGTTGAGCCTTTCTGGGAGGATGCGTTCGATTCATGGGGGCATGCTAAAGACTGGATTGTGATGCAAACTCGGTCAGTTACAGACTTTTTGCGTGGGTATATACCGTCAATGACGGCTGGACTGGTGGGGCTCGGATTTGGATTGCGAAAATAAAATCATGTCTCAAGTTATAAATTGGGTTGTCGCATTGGCACATGAAGCGAAGCCAATTATTGATCGTTTTTCTCTTCATAGAGTAAATGGTAACGGGGTCTTGTTTCCAATCTATGAATCCGCGGATCGAACGAATCGAGTGATCGTTTCAGGAATTGGGAAGACTTTTTCGGCATCAGCCGTGGCGGTTCTGGCTGAGCGTGCAAAGGAAGATTCTTCCGATTTGGGTGGGTGGATCAACTTTGGAATTGCTGGCAGCGGACTGAGAGATTTTGGACAGGTTTTTCTGGCCTCCAGAGTGACGGATCGAGGGTCGGAAAGATCCTGGTATCCTCCTGCCGTATGGCCGCGCCGTGCTGATCTGCGACGACGTGAAGTGATCACGGTTGACCGACCCGAAATGGATGGAATCGATGGCGATAGCTTGATTGAAATGGAGGCTTCCGGGTTCTATTCATTGGCGACGAAGGTGGCGACATCGGAGCTTTGCCAAGTCATTAAGGTGGTATCCGACGATCCAGATCACTCTGTTCGTGAGATCCGGAAAGAGGGCGTCGTTTCTCTATGTGAGGCGGCGCTTGATCAAATGGATCCCTGGTTGGAAGTTTTTCGAGGATTGATCGCCGAAGAGGAATTGCGCCATCTTCCTCCAGCAGGTTTTCAAGAATGGCAGAACTGCGCTCGGTTTTCGGTAACTCAGGTCCATCAGTTGAAGAGACTTCTTCAGCAAGGGAACGCATTGGGGGGGGCGGATGGGGCATTTCTAATACCGCCTTTCAACGAGAAGCTCAGTTCTCGAGATTGCCTGACAAGGCTGCGGAATTCTCTGAGCGAGCTTCGAGGGAAGTTGAGCGAGTCCTAGTGTGAGTCCTAGTGCGATTTCTGGGACGGTGAAGTGATTTTCGGAAGGATTTGGCTTGTTGGAAAAGGGAAATCAGGCGAGAAGACAGGAGAGTTTAATCGGCGATTTCTTTATCTCATGACAGTAATTCCCTCCCTTGCCCTTTCGACACGACCAACTGATTCGCTCTTCCTTGTTCTCTTCCTCGCATTCGCGATTGCGATGGTGATCTGGCTCATTCTCTATGTGCTGTCTAATCCTGGCGAAGAGGAAAGGTTCGAGGCTTCAGGAAGCTCTGAGAAAGAGAAGGTGTCTCCTGTGCAGAAGAAGGCTACGGCACCCTCCCAAGAAGATGAAGAATAGGAGTTGGCAGCGTTTGTTAAGCCGAAGAGTAAGCCAAAGCCAAGAACAAAGTTAGCTGCAAAACCCAAGGCTTAACCAGCATCAAAACCCCAAGATCAAGCTGGTGAAGACTCTATCGACACCGCTTCCGAAGAAGAGGCGGCCAAACTCTTTGGAGGCGGACTTGAGTCAGGCTCTGTAAAGCAAGAGCTTGTCCATGGAGTCGTCTGCCAGAAGGCGCCTCCGGAGGTTGACGATATAAAGTAGATTAAATGGTGGCGCAAAGGCTCTTGAAGGAAAGCTGAACGGAATTGGGTGTATCGATTTGAGCAGATTGCCGTTTGGACGGATGCGGCCTGTTCCTAATTGTCTAAATGGCTGATGTTCAAGAATCGGATTTATAAGGAATTGGATTGCTCAGGCGAAAGCCTTTCATGAGCAAAAATACGACGAGAATCTCTGATACCCGGAGCCGGGTTCTTTTTTTTGTTGAGGAATTAGCGAAAGATTTTCGCCGGCATTTGCGTATTCGCTGATTTCATTCGTCATATGCTGGAGTATATTTCCCTAGGGACGAAGAACTCTTATTTCGTCTTCCGCATGGTATCCGTTTCTAAAATTTTTCAGGCTGGTCGAGTTTGTCTGCTCGGGGCATTTTCGATGTTGAGTATCTCGTGTGTCGTGACGCCGGCGAACACACACTGGGATCAGAAGCGATCTCTCGCCAGATATGATTCAATCGGCATCGATGCGCCGGTCGAATTGCCGGAACTCTCGAATCAACCAGGTTCGGGTTTCTCTGCCGCTGACTTCCTGACGCTTCACTCAGGCCTTATCGTCAGCGGTGAGTATATCGACAAAGATTTTAAGAACAAACTGGCCACCTCTCGAGAGAGTCAGGAGGGTGTCCTCGAGCTTGGTTTTTCGGTTCCCATTGCAAAGGGTGGGTCCGGATTCGGGAGCTGTACCCCAGTTTCTCGAGACGGTTATTTCCTGACCGCTGCTCACGTTTTGTCTCATGGAGAATCATTCGTGCTTTATGCGACCTCCAATAGCCGGAAGACTTATATCGATTATGCTCCAGTTAGAGTCGTTTTCCGGAATGATGAAGCCGATTTCGCAATCGTGAAAGCCGAAGTCAGCACGCCACGTTATTTGAAGTATCGCAAACAAGCGATGACCACCGACACCACTTTGTTTGCAGGCGGATGGATGCACGAAAAGGGAGGAGGGCTGTTCATGGAAGCTCAGCCCATTTCCGGGCAAACTGGTTACCGAAAGGTCGCGACGAGTCTGCCGATGATCAAAGGTGATAGTGGCTCTCCCCTCATCGACCAGCAGGGCCGGCTTTGTGGCGTCCTCAGCACAATGCGGCTTGGAGTTGTCATCAAAATGAAGCCCAAGTCTACCGCCGTCATGCTCGAGCCGTCGAAGATTGAGGCGATCATCAGCAAGGACCGCTCGCGGCGATAGTGGGGTTCAAGCCCGCTCCATCCTTGAAACCGATCCTCCAAGAGGCCTGCTCAGGATTCAACCTGCGAAGAACTCCGAGGCTTTGGCATGATCCAGTGGGAGTGTGATCGGCATTTTCAGCTCGGCTGACATTTGAGCGGCCCAGCCCACTTCGGCGACGGGGGCAGAGTTTACAAAACTGAGAAACGACGGTATTTCTGAATGAATGCTTTCGATGAAGTGGGCGATACACTTGTGTGTCTGATGGTTCATCACGTCGCCGCTGTCTGGAGTTGTTGTTTCCGCCGGCCAGATATGAGCGCCGAGTCCGTCTCTGCGACAACGTTCGGCGTCGAGAGGGTAAACCCAACTGCCATCAGTCACTCGATTCGACCAGTATCGGATTTTCTGCTCCCGATCGAGGTAGCTATCAAAGATGAGCCCTCCTTCGGTGCCGTGAATGTTGTGGTAGGCATCGTATCCGTTCGCCTGATCGACATTTCCGAAACACAGGCCGGTCGCTCCATTGTCGAACTCGATATGGAGGTTCCAGACTGCCGGGATTTCGAAATCTCGCTTGTGGACCGATGAATTGCTCGCATAGACCCGAATGGGCTGGGCACCCTGAGCGGCCATGATATTCAACATGGCAGACAGGGAGTGAATGATACCCATTCCGATGGCATCGCCCATACGATCTCCTGCGAGCTTCCAGACCTTGTCTCCTGAGATGTTGATTGGATGGCGATAGTTGATTTGAATCTGCGTAATTTGTCCAAAATCACCTCGCTTGGCCATATCCTGAATCTCTGTTTCAAGGGTGTCGAAGTTCATGAGGTAGTCCACCATTGTAATGAGGCTGGTATTGGCTTTCTCCAATTCGAGCTGGCGAACGAAGTCATCGAAGGATGTCGCGCAGGGCTTTTCACAAAAGACATGCTTCCCGGCTTCCATCGCTGCGATGGACTGGCTTCCGTGGGCTTCATTGGTCGAACAGATCAGGACAGCATCGAGACCCTCTGTTGCGAGGAACTGCTCGAAGTCGGGAGTAAACAGTTCGGGCGAGAGATCGAGAGATCGAAGAACGTCTTCGGCGCGTTCCTGATTACGTTGGTAGACCGAGACGACTTTCGTATCGTTTCTCTCCACGATTCGTTTGAGAAGGGTCGCCCCCATCCAGCCTGCGCCGACCAATCCGATTCCGAGTTTTTCCATACCTTCAGTGTGCCTAACGACCAGCCTTCGACAAGGCGATTCTTTCGCGCAGATGAGGGAGGTATACCTCGGCGGGTCGGATAGTGGATGTATGCCATTTTCCCGCGTTTGCCAGCTCGACTAAGGGTGCTAGCCTTGCTCCATGAAAATCTTTCTCGGATGCCTCTTTTTTCTGGCAGCAACTACCTTTGTTGAAGCGAAGCCTCCCAACGTGGTTGTCTTCTTGACGGACGATCAAGGATGGGGAGATCTCAGCCTGACTGGCAACACCAACCTTTCGACCCCGAATATTGATTCACTGGCGAGGGACGGAGCGAGTTTTGATCGTTTCTATGTCTGTCCGGTCTGTTCACCGACCCGAGCTGAGTTTCTTACGGGCCGCTATCACCAGCGGGGAGGCGTCTACTCAACCTCCGCCGGAGGAGAGCGACTCAATCTCGATGAGACGACGATCGCCGACCTCTTTCAGGGTGCCGGCTATCGAACGGGAGCCTTCGGAAAATGGCACAATGGTATGCAGTTTCCCTATCATCCAAATGGTCGAGGGTTCGAAGAGTTCTACGGATTCTGTTCCGGCCACTGGGGAGACTATTTTTCGCCGATGCTCGAGCGGAATGGACAGATTGTTTCAGGGGAAGGCTTTGTCGTCGACGATTTTACGGACAAGGCCATCGATTTCATCGATAAAAGCGGCGAGGAACCTTTCTTCGTTTACCTGCCTTACAATACTCCTCATTCTCCGATGCAGGTTCCTGACGAATATTGGAATCGGTTCCGGGATAAGGAGCTTGGGATGAGGCATCGTGAGCCTGGAAAAGAGGATGATCTGCATCTCCGTGCCGCACTCGCAATGTGTGAAAATATCGACTGGAATGTGGGACGCGTTCTCAAGCGGCTTGAGCAGCTTGGGCTCGCGGAAAACACGATTGTCCTCTATTTTTGCGACAACGGTCCCAACGGTTGGCGTTGGAATGGGGGGATGAAAGGAAAGAAGGGATCCACCGACGAGGGTGGGGTTCGCAGCCCGCTGGTCATTCGTTGGCCTGGGCAAATTGAGGCGGGCCTCAAGGTCGAGTCACTGTCGAGTGCGATTGATCTTCTTCCTACACTGACTGAATTTGCTAAGATTGACGCTCGAGGAGAGAAGCCGCTCGATGGGGTCAGCCTGGCTCCGCTGCTTCTTCAGAAGGAGGGGGCTGCAAAATCGCTCTTTGGTCGACAGGTCTTTTCGGCTTGGAAGACGAGAGCTTCCTTGAGAACTGAGTTGTATCGCTACACCTCGGACGGTCAGCTTTTCGATATGAACGTCGATCCGGGACAGAAAACGAACATCGCGAAATCTCGCCCCGAGGTCATCGAGGAGCTGCGTCCGTCGCTCGACGCCTGGATGAAGGAAATGAAGGCGAAACTGGGAACAGAAAATCGTCCCTTCGTCATTGCGGATCCCGGACATAACTGGACTCAGGTTCCAGCTCGAGATGCCACTGTCACGGGAGGAATCGAGCGTTCGAATCGCTTCCCCAACGATTCGTTTTTCGGAAACTGGACGTCAGCGGATGAAGTGATCTCCTGGGACGCCGAGGTCGCAGAAAGCGGTCAGTTCGAAGTTCAGCTTTTCTACGCTTGCTCCAAGGCAAACGTGGGCTCGAAAATTGAACTTCGTTTTAATGAAGAATTATTGGTCGGAACCGTGTCCGAACCCGTAGAATCAGACCTCATCGGGGCTGCAGAGGACCGTTCACCCCGTATGGAAAGTTACACGCAGGACTGGGGGCGGATGACTCTTGGAAAGATGTCGCTGCAGAAGGGTAGCGGAAAGCTTCAGCTTCGGGCACTCGAGATTCCGGGGGAAGAGGTGATGGATTTTCGGCTGCTTCTCCTTCGTCGGATCAAGTAGGATTAGAGTCCGAACTTCTGGAGCATGATACTGTCGTGTCCATACATGTCTTGGTCGAAGCGAACCCGACCGTCATTCATGATGGTTGCGGTCCAGTAGATCAGATAGACCGGCATTGGCTTGATTAAGTCTTCTTTGCGGTTCGGGTTGTTTACATCCTGCATCGCAGCGCGAGCCGAATTGATATTCCACCCGCCATTCCGCTGAAGGAGAAGTGCGGCAAGCTCGTCGGGGCGAGAGACGCGAACACAGCCATGACTGAAGTCTCGATCGGCCCTTTCAAAGAGGCTGTGATCGGGGGTGTCGTGAAGGTAGACCGAAGAGTCATTCGGAAAGATAAACTTCACTAACCCCAGCGAATTATTTGGACCTCCCGCCTGGCGTATAAGAAGACTGCCGGTAGCTGCCTTGTTCAAGTTATCCGTGGTATTTGCCAGGATCTGAGACTCGGAAGCACCATAGTGAGGAACTAGCTGGTAGTTGTGCTCGGTCATGTAGCCCACCGGATTATTCAATGCCTCAGGAACGATTTCCGTCTTGGCAATGGAAAGGGGGACATTCCAGTAAGGGCGGAAGAAGAGATGCCTAATGTCTCCATGGAAAATCGGAGTCTGGTGTTTGCCTTTCACTCCAACGATTACCTTCATCACGGTGACCTGATTCCTCGCATTGAACATCCGCAGTGCGCTTTCAGCTATGTTGACTTCGATGTGCTCTGCCTGCTCATAGGCTCGAGGCATCCAGCGAAGTCGGTCGATATTAATGATTAGGGTATTGACTCGGTCACTAGAAGGCACATTGAGTTCAGTTAGAGTTTGCGCGCCAATGTAGCCATCAGGCTCGATACCATGTCGAAATTGAAATGACTTAATCGCATCTGCTGTGCGCTGATCGACGATGTTCTTCCGATTTTTCACCTTCGGACCAGGTGGGAGGTCTCCCTCTGCCTGCAAGCGAGCTTTGAGCAGGTGAAGCTCAGGGTAAGAGGTTCCCGGGCCGACTGGCTGAGTCGTAACAGGAAGGCTGCGCCAGCCCCCAAGTGAGTCAATCTTCCGGTAACGTTCGAGGGTTTTCACCATTTTGACATAACGTTCATCCTGAGGCGGAACGACTTTCAGAAGAAAGCTGGCAAGCTGTGAAGGCGGTTGGGCCAAGGCTTGATCGAGGAAGTGGTAGGCGGTGACCCTTCTTTCAATCTCGTCCCACTTTTTATGAACTGTGGTTGAGTCAACAAATCCATAAGCGAGCGCTTGGATGGCATACAGTGCCAGCTGTGTCGTTCCGACCTCAACTGCGGCACGTTCTCCGGGATCCGAGCTTGGAGCACGCCACTGCTCATCCCAGGCCCGAAGCTGGAAGAGTTCAGGGGCCAAACCGTGAGCGTCGAGAGACCGAACGAACTCTGCCAGTCCTGCCAGTCTTTCTCCCGTCCAGACACCTTCGAAGTTCCTCGCCTGATACCAATTACTGACTCCACCTCCCGCTTCCTGGGCTTTCGGTTTGATGAACTGGGCCAATCCTTGAGATTGGACGGACACCGTCCCGCTTACCGAGAGAGTTAGCAGAAAGATGAAGAAACAGCGAACGGAAGGGAAGCGCATGGGGGAATTTAAGTAAGGAATCTTAAGTTTCCTCATTTTTTGAGGTTGTTCAAATGATTGTGTGATCATTCTACGACACTCCTTGCGACGTTCGAAGGTCACTTCCCATGCATACTTTTTCGCAGATTTCTACTTCGCGACACGCAATCAGAGGATGTCATCGAGAGCTCCCCAGACGTCGGAGCGGTCGGGATTGGGTTGATCTGTCGATTCTTCTATTTCTGCTACGACCTCGGCTTTGGGGCATTCTCTGCCACCAGAGAGCTCATCGCATCGAGCGTAGGAGGGAAGATTGAGGAGGAATTCGTCCCTGATAACTTCCATCAGATCAAAACTCTTTTGACCTTCTTCGACGTTAAGATCTGAGCTCCACTCGGGGAAATTGGCAAGATAATCAACAAACTCAAGGCAGGTGGTGCATTGCAATTGGAAGGGGCCTGAGAGCCGACCCGAGAAGGCGATGAGTTCATCGAAAGCATAGATCATGACATCGTAGGAGACACTACCCATGGGTCGAATGGTGTCGCCAGGAGGTAGTTCAAAAATTGAGGATGGAAACTCCCCGGCCTGGTGAAGGCCCTCGGGTGGTATGTCGCTGAAAAATATCTCCATGTGACGATTAAGGCTGAGATTCCTTTCATAGCCCTTTCTTTTGAATCTCACCACCAAAATTGGGCGCTTTTGAGCGAGACTCATAGGTTGCCTCAAGTCGCTGAATGATTTATACGAGAGACATGAGACGTTACGCCTTAGGACTGGATTATGGCACCAATTCGTGTCGTTCGCTGTTGGTGGATTTAGACACAGGAGAGGAATTGGGCTCGGTCGTCTTTCCGTATCCGTCTGGTCGGCTCGGCATCTTGACTGACCCGTCCGATCCTAATGTCGCGCGTCAGAATCCACAGGACTATCTGGATGGGCTCGAAGCCATTATCAAGGGAGCTCTCGTCGAAGCACACAAGAATCGTGATGGTTTTGATGCGTCGGAGGTCATTGGGATCGGAATCGATACGACGGGAAGCACGCCCCTTCCGGTGAATGAGGCAGGTACTCCGCTCGCCTTGCTCCCTGAATTTTCTGGCAATCTAAATGCTTATGTTTGGCTCTGGAAGGATCACACGGCGCATGAAGAGGCTGCATCCATCACCGAAAAAGCTGCTGCACAGCATCCTGAATACCTCGCGAAATGTGGTGGTATCTACTCGAGCGAATGGTGGTGGAGCAAAATCTGGCGTTGCTGCAAAATTGACCGTGCGGTCTTCGACGCCGCTTATTCCTGGGTCGAGCATTGTGATTGGCTCCCCGCTGTCCTCACTGGCAACGATCAGCCGGACAAAATGAAGCGGAGCGTCTGCGCTGCAGGGCACAAAGCAATGTACAACCCAGGATGGGGCGGGCTTCCCGAGAAGGAGTTTCTCGCAGACCTCGATCCGGCTCTCGCGGCTCTTCGTGATCGATTGTACGACGAGGCCTTTTCTTCGGATACCTCTGCGGGCCAACTGACGGCAGAATGGGCTGAGAGGCTTGGTTTGTCGGAGGGAATATCAGTGGCTGTGGGTGCGTTCGACGCCCACATGGGGGCCGTCGGATCCGGCGTCGAGGCAGGCACTCTTGTTAAGATCCTAGGGACGAGCACCTGCGATATTACGGTTCTTCCAAATTCACAGGAGTTGGGAGATGTTCCGGGTGTCTGCGGAGTGGTTGATGGTTCGGTTTTGCCGGCTCACTATGGAATTGAGGCGGGCCAGTCGGCCGTGGGCGACATTTTTCTCTGGTTTGTGAATCACCTCGTTCCTGACTCTTACGGGTCGACGCAGGACGAAAAGTTCATCGAAATGGAACGACGACTTGCCGAACTCAAACCCGGCGAGACGGGGCTTTTGGCTCTCGATTGGAACAACGGGAACCGCACGATTCTTGTCGATGTTCAGCTCAGTGGACTGATACTCGGACAGACACTCCAAACCGAAGCCCACGAAATTTACCGAGCCCTAATTGAAGCAACGGCATTTGGAGCCCTGACGATTATTAATCGGATGGAGGAGCACGGGGTCAAAATCGATCGAGTGGTGAATACGGGAGGCTTGGCCGTGAAGAACGCGACACTTATGCAGATTTACGCCGATATCCTCGGTCGACCATTGCAAGTCGCGGCGAGCGATCAAACCTGCGCCCTCGGGTCAGCCCTTTTTGGAGCTGTTTCTGGTGGAAGCATTTCGTTGGAGGAGATTCAAGGCAATTGCTGCCGTCTCCGAGAAGTGAACTATCATCCGATTCCTGAAAACCAGGCTGTTTATGAAGAACTCCACAAGCTCTATCGGAAGCTACATGACTCCTTTGCTACAGCGACCCGTGGTGTTCCCGTTGATCGCGTGATGAAGGATCTGATTGCGATTCGTCAGAGACAAAGGAACTAGGATTTCCCGAAGCGAGGTCTTGCGGCTATTGAGTGGTCGCGAGTGACAGGGGGAGCATTTCCAAAAAAATACCGGCGGCGGGAATCGAACCCGCACTCCCGAAGGAACGCGATTTTGAATCGCGCGCGTCTACCAATTCCGCCACACCGGCTTTGCGTGCTGCTCTCGGTTGGGGGGAGAACAGTGGAAGAAGCGAGACCGTAGCAAGGCCCGTTGGGAAATCAAGATCTTGTTTCGATAGCTCCTAGTCGAGCCACTTCAGATCGTTGAGTCGAGCCGAGACAAATCCGAGAGAGAGCTGGGACTGCAGCTCAAGAGGGATTCGGTTTTCGTCATCGGAAACCCAGAGAGTCGTTTTCTTGATTTTCTCGTAGGTCTTGATGCTGAAGTCGGAGTTCACCTTCCCAACTACGGCATCAAGCTTGATCGTCTGGTAACAGCGGCCCTTGATTTTGCGCTCCTCGCTACCCACGACCTTGAATTTCGTGAGGTAAGGTTTGTTGAATGGAGTGACAACCATGCTGATTTCTTCTCCGGGATTGAGGGACTGACTGCGAAGATAAAAAACGGAGGAAAGAACATCCTGACCGAAGTCAAAACTGAATCGATTCGTTGCCGTGCGCGCCTTTTCGTCTTTCTTCTGGGATGTCGTAGTGAAAATCTGGCGGTGATTTTCGAAAATGATGTCGTAACTACTCTCTTCGGTGCGCTGGACCTCCTTGAGCTGGAAGGTGATCGGACGAAGTGATGATTCATCGACGAGTGACCTAGCTCTGAAGTCGTAAGGCCAGAGGAGTCTTGCAAGCCCCGTGCTACGACCTTTTGCATCTCCTACAAAACGGGGGTCTTCCTCTTCGGTTGTCGCGATCGAGATTCCGAATTCTCCCGCATTGATTTGATTGTTCCAAGCCAGGGTGTACTCCAAATGGACGGGGCGTAAATTGGCGTGATCTCCCGGAGGCAGGCGAGTAACGTTACTCATCCAATCGGGTGGGCCCATAGGTTCCGACTGCGCAAAAGATGGCAGAACCGTGGCAAAGGCAAGGAATGTGAGAGTCAGAACCTGAAGCTTCATCTGAGGGGTCGAGAAGAATAAGCGTCGAAAGTTCGCGTTTCTGTGTTCACGTAATGGTGGCGTTGATATTTTAGAAACACGAGATAATCATAGAGTAATGAGCGGAGTATACCAGTTAAATTTTCTAGAGTGGCTAAAATTTGCCGGAACTGTCGCGTCCTTTTCGGTGATGGCCTTAATGCAGACCAGTTGTAACGAGACTGAAGATAGAGAAAATCAAGATGCAGTGGGAGGCGTGGGGGATGCCTCTCCTATGCAGGATTGGCCTCTATTTCGAGGTGATCTGGAAATGCAAGGCGCAACCGGCGAGGTTCTTCGCTCACCGCTCGAGCTGGCCTGGAGTTTTGAGACCGGTGAAGGCGGTGAACGCCGAACGCCACCAATTGAGGCTTCTCCTATCATTTCCAACGGGACTGTTTTTGTGGGAACCCAGTTGAGTCAATTTCTCGCGATCGACCTGAGATCAGGTGAAGAAGTCTGGCGTTTTAAAGCAGAGGGAGCGATCACTGCGCCTGCTGCAGCCTTCGAGGACACTGTGTTTTTTGGAGACAATTACGGGTTTATCTACGCGTTGGACATTGAGAGCGGAGAAGAGAAGTGGCGATTTGAAACGGAAGGAAAGATCGAAGGTGGCGTGAACGTGCTTCCGAGAGAGGGAGAAAGTGCCGCCGTTTTTATCGGGAGTCACGACTACTACCTTTACGCGCTCGATTCCGTGAGCGGCAAAGTCCTCTGGCAATACGAAACCGGGAACTATGTCATTGCGACGCCATCGATCATCAATTCCGGCGGGCAGCAAGCGATCTGTTTTGGTGGATGCGACGGGTTGCTCTACGTAATTCCTGCATCGGGAGAAGGGGATTCCCAGGAAATCGAAGTTGGATCTTATATCGCGAATTCGTCTTCGGTCAGGGATGGGATTGCCTACGTTGCCAATAATGGCGGAGAGGTCCTCGCCATTGAAGTCGCATCTGGAGAGGTGGTCTGGAAAAATCCAATCGGTCCCGAATACACCGCTTCTCCTGCGGTCGATGAGGAGCGCGTCTACATTGCAGGACCCGATAAGCGTCTCGTCGCCTTGGACCGAGTCACCGGAGAAGAGGTGTGGGCGTTCCTGTCTCGTCGCGCGCTCGATAGTTCGCCTGTCGTCAGTGGAGATCTGATCTGGCAGGGGGGCATGGATGGAAGACTCTACGCGGTGTCACGACTTGATGGTTCCGAGGTGTGGCAATATGAGGTCGGGGCTCAGATCAAGGCTTCTCCGGCGGTATCGCGCGGGATGTTGGTCCTTTGCGGGTCGGACGGGTTAGTGTATGCTTTTCGCGAACAGGGCGAGAAATCTTCAGAGGATGACTCGTGAAAGTTTTCTTCCTACTCTACGTCCTTATCCGTCTACTCAATCATGTCTTCCTCCTCCAAAGATTCCTCTGGTGTCATCGACAAATTAAAGATCCCACTTGCCGCAGAGGCTCAAGATCAGACCGAAGTGGGAAACTACTTTGTAGCGAATTACCCACCATTCTCTTTTTGGGATCAGGATCAAAAGCAAGAGGTCCACGACGTTCTGAATTCTCCGACTCCCGAGGACACGAATCTCGGAATCTACTTCCACATTCCCTTTTGCCGGAAGCGTTGTCACTTCTGTTACTTTCGTGTCTATACTGACAAGAATGCCAACGAGATTAATGCTTATCTCGATGCGGGAATCCGGGAGTTTGAACGATATGCGCAGACTTCGTACCTTGCGGGGAGAGCGCCTCAGTTTGTCTATTTCGGGGGCGGAACTCCTAGTTATCTCTCGGTCAGCCAACTCACCGATCTAACGAATCGAATGAAGGACCTGTTTCCCTGGGACGAGACGGAAGAGGTCGCATTCGAATGTGAGCCGGGCACACTCACAGAGAAAAAGTTGGAAGCGCTTCGAGAGATTGGGGTAACACGACTCAGCCTCGGGATCGAAAACTTTGACGATCACATTCTCGAAACCAACGGCCGTGCTCATCGCTCGAAAGAGGCATACCGCGCTCTTGGTTTCGCTAAGACGCTGGGGTTTGACCAGGTCAATATTGATCTGATCGCTGGAATGATGGATGAGACGGAAGATAACTGGAGGCGCTGTGTCGACACCGCGATCGAGCAGGATCCTGATTGTGTCACGATCTACCAGATGGAAATCCCGTATAACACGACCATCTACAAAGAAATGAAGGAGTCTGGTCGGGTCACGGCTCCTGTAGCCGACTGGCCGACCAAGCGTGAATGGGTCGATTGGGCGTTCAATCGTTTTGAAGAAGCGGGCTACAGCGTGAGCAGCGCCTACACTGTGGTGAAGAACCCAGAGACTACCAAGTTTATTTACCGGGACAGTCTCTGGGAAGGCGCCGATCTACTGTCCGCAGGCGTTGCCAGTTTCGGACACTTCGGCGGGGTTCATTATCAGAATCAGGCCGACGTTGCTCCTTACATGACGGAAGTCGATGGAGGAGGTCTCCCGATCTATCGCGCCTACCGCACCAATCACGAAGAGCGTTTCGTTCGAGAATTTGTTCTTCAACTGAAAATCGGAAAGGTAAATCCAAGTTATTTTGTTCAGAAATACGGCGTCAATCCTGTCGAGAGATTCCCTGCAGAGTTGGGGAAACTCTCTGATGACGGGTATTTTGCAGTCGATGGAGATGAGATCTGTGTCTCCCGCGATGGGATGTTGCAGATCGATCGCCTCCTCCATGGGTTTTTCATGAGTGAACACCGGGATGCACGCTACACCTGATCAGACCGCGGCAGCGCAGGCCTACTCAGAGGCTCTTCATCGACTTCTTCCGTTTCATTTCTTTTACGAGAAGGCGGAGATCGATCTCCCTGATTTTGCCTTTGTGGAAGGCGGGGAGGTTCCTTACCCCTATCGCTCTTTGCTGGTTCATCGCAACGACATGACGCCAACTCTGGCGGCATTCCACCATTCGCGGCTTTATCTGAAAGTTCATCAGTTCGAGTCGAATGATGACTTCGTGATGCGTCTTGTCAGCCTTCACGCGGTATCCTCTGACAAGCCGGTCGAGTACGGAGCCATCGCGATACAACTCGGCTCTTTGCCCGATGAGGTTCGGGAGAAAGTGGTCGATGGTAAGCAGCCTCTCGGCGGGCTTCTGGGGGAGTATCAGGTCGTTCATAGTGGCAGCCCGCAGGCTTACTTTTCCGTTCCTGCTGATGATCTCATCGCAGGAGCTCTTCATCAGAAGGAAGGAGCGGTTCTTTACGGGCGCTGCAATCAGCTCCTGGATAAAGAGGGGATGGTTTTCGCTGATATTGTCGAGATTCTGCCGCGATGCAACGAGTCCGAAAGGTGGGTGGAAAACGTAACTGTTACTTGACGACTTCTTTCTGATATGAGCGAAACTTCCAACTGGGACACCATCATCATCGGAGCAGGGCCAGCCGGGGCGACTACGGCGGCCCTCCTCGCGGAAAAGGGACGCCGCGTTCTTGTCCTCGAGAAAGAAAGTTTCCCGCGCTACCACGTCGGCGAATCTTTGATGCCCTTCTGCTGGCACACGCTCGATCGACTCGGTTTGAGCAGCGAAATGGACAAGATTGGATTTCAGCAGAAGCACAGTGTCCAATTCGTCTCGACGGACGGGATGATTTCGAAGCCCTTCTACTTTTTCCTGCATGACGAGCACCCCTCTGCCGTGACCTGGCAGGTCGAGCGCATGGAGTTTGATCAGCTACTCGTCGACAAGGCTCGCGAGAATGGAGCCGATATCCGCGAACAACACCGTGTGGTGGATGTAGTCCGTGATGCGAAAGGCGCTGTTGCCGGAGTTCTTGCCGAGGATAGCGAGGGACAGCAATTTGAGTTCTCTTCTTCTATCGTCGTGGATGCGTCCGGGCGTGACTGTCTGGTGGCGAGTAAGAGCAAGTGGAGGAACCGTGATCCCCAGCTCAACAAGATCGCGATCTGGACCTACTTCGAAGGGGCAATGAGAGATCCTGGATTGGATTCGGGCTCAACAACCGTCGCCTACCTTCCGGAGAAAGGGTGGTTCTGGTATATTCCGATGAGGAACAACCTGATCAGTGTTGGCGTCGTTGCGAGTCGGGATTACCTCTATCGTGATTCCCAGGACCCTGCGGAGATCTTTACTCGTGAAATAAAGGAAAATGCGTGGATTCGAGAGCACCTTAGCGAAGGGCACCAGACCGGAGAATACTGGGTCACGGGTGAATACAGCTACCGATCAAACTATTGTGCTGGAGATGGAGTGCTTCTCGTCGGAGATGCTTTTGCTTTCCTTGATCCTGTTTTTTCATCCGGGGTGTTTCTCGCATTAAAATCTGGTGAGCTTGCAGCTGATGCGATTGATGAAGCGTTGGCGGATGGCAATGTATCGGCGAAGCAATTCGAGGGATACGGGAAAGATATCTGTACCGCGATAGAGCGGATGAGAAAGATCGTCTACGCATTCTACAATGAGGACTTCAGCTTTGGTGATCTCGTGAAGCGGAGGCCCGATCTTCGTCCTGTCCTGACCGATCTGCTTGTTGGGAACGTTTTTATCGATCAGTTCGACGAACTTTTCGATGCGGTACGCGAGATCTGCGATCTGCCCGACGAGTTGCCTTACGGTTTTCTTACGGACCAACGGGAAAAGGAGGCGGTGCTTGCTTAGTCTCCTTGAGCGGTGGAGTCAGGAACGAAGACTAGAGTGCTTTAGCCCCAGCCGCTGCCTCTAGGTAGTCGCAGAGCGTTTCGAGGTTTTTCCCCCAAACTTTTGCGCTGGCCTTCCCCATTTCGCTCCAGATTCCAGACTTCTCTTCCTGATTGAGAATGATTCGAACTCGAGGAGCTAGTTCGCTTTGTTTCTTTGCCCAAGAAGAAGGGGATCTTTGTCGGTTTCTCGCCTGCAGGATTTCCTCTCGAGTCGACTCAAGCGTTTCGCGAATCCGGCTGAGCTTGTTCCCAAATTTTGGGTCGATCAAAAATCCGTAGTGGGTTGGCAGGTTGGAACTGTCGTAAGTCAGTTTGTAGGTGTCGGCCTCTGTGTATATGGGGCGATTCGTGCCGAGTTCGTAGAATCGAGCCCAGGATCCGGTTTCGAGTACGCTAGTCTCTAGCCACCCTAAAGCCGGATAGATCGCATCTCGGTATCGGGTGTCACCGGTGGTGATCCAAAGCTCGTAAAGAGTCTCGAGGGCACTGTAGGACTCGATCGAGGAGACTGCAGGCGGCTCGAACTTCCTTGCCCACGCGGGCTCCATTCTTTCGTTGTATTGTTGAGCCCAACCTGGTTGCGGTTCGGGTAGTTGGGCCCGAAGGAGAAATTCCCCGAGTTCACGCGCTGAGGCCAGATACTTGCCGTCCTTCTGCCATTCCTCGGCTCGAAGTAACACTTTCAGAACCTGAAACAGGTTTCCGTCATTGAGTGTCACGAGGGCATAATAGGACTCATCAGGCCATTCTCTTGGCCATTCTTTGGGAATCGTAGCCTCCTGAGGACCTTGTTCTTTCCGAGTCGAGCCATCAAATTGCTGCGGCCAGCCCCCGTTCCTGTACTGTGCGGAGAGGAGGGCCTCCAGTCCGAAATTGAGGGCTTCTTCCGCACTCTCGTTTCGAGGAATGTCGTCTGTCGTGAACCAATCGAGAAGAAAGAGTAATGCTGACTGAGTCTTATTGTCGTCAAGGGTCGAGCGATGTCGTCTCCTTCCGGGATCGTTATCGCCACTCAGATCTTGCCGACGAAAATGGAAGCGGGATGCGTATTCAGGTGCTGGATCAAAATCACCATGCCAGCCTCCTGAAGAGAGTTGGCAACGGGAAAGGCAGTCGGCCACTTCCTTCGCGGCCTCAAGCGCGACCGGGTTTCCCGTGATTCGATAAATGCGGAGGAAAGTTCGGCCGAGAGTTGTTGTGCCGGGAGGCTGAATGGAAATTACGGTCGCTGAGGTGCGATGCTCGCTACTTGCCGAAAACGGTGAAAGTGTCCAAGTGCTGGCATAGCCTCCGCCAGAGGAGAAATCGGAACGCATTGTTTCGACGGCTCGCACTATTTCGGATTCGACGAGATGCGGGTCGGGATTTTCTTCTGAAACTCCTGCCGAGAATATGAGGAGTAAACAGAGAGGGGGAATTTGGCCGAATTTCATTTCCGAAATTTAGGACGAATTTCGTTTCTGGAAAAGGCTCATTCTAACCAAAGAGCGGGAGAAAACTGATGTTACCCCTCGATTCTTCGGTTGCGAGTGATGCCTGACACCCGTTCAGTAGCATCGTGATTTGGGGTCGAGAGTCATCGTTTCTTTTCGTATGCTGCGCGTTCGTCCTCGCGTCCTCAGTCTATATTCCTAAATCTATCGGACAGGATGCTGAGGGGGCGACGGATGAGAGCGAAGAAGCTGAGTCAAAGCCTCTGCGAATTCTTCTTCTTCAGGGGGGTGCCAATCACCCTTATGCAATGCGTCAGCAGGTTTTGCAGCATGGGATTGAGCAGCGAATCTCCTGCGATATTCAGTGGACTCTCGTTACCGATCTTTCGGGACGAAGTGACGTGAAACTGCAAGAGCTGCTCGATGATTCTTGGAAGTGGGATTTCGATGTCATTCTGCATGATCACTGCTTCCCCCGTGTTCATGATACGGAATATGTAAAGTCCCTCCTCGTTCCTCATCAGAAAGGGATTCCTGCGATTCTGCTTCATGCATCTCTAACTTCGTTCCCGGTCGAGGTTGGAGGTCAGCGAATCTGGCAGGATCTTAGCGGGGCGGTGATCGATCGTGAGGTGAGTTTTGATGCAGTTACTGCAACGGCTCTCGAAGGTTTCTTCTCTATTTCGGAGGGCAAAGAGCTTTCCGTTCTCTCGCCGGATGAGCTTTACCGAATCGAGAATCTTTCCCCTGGAGCCGCGCCGGTTTGGCAGGCTAAGGGAGGTGACCCTACCTTTGACGAACCGGTTGCCTGGACCCATCGGTTCGGCCCTGAGGATGCCCGAGTCTTTGCAACGAGCTTGGGGAATCAGGTTGTCAGTCTCGCTGAACCAGCCTTACTCGATCTTATTGCGAAAAGCGTCATATGGGCTGTCGAGTCCGAAGACGAGTTGTTTATCGAGATCGCACCTGATCAATCACTCCGGGGAATAGATCTCAACTCCGTTCCGCTCAACCCTCTTCGTCCGGGTGTCAGCAAAGCTTTAGACGGGCGGGCTCTAGCGCTTTCGGAGAACAGGGGTGCAAAGCATTTCGCGAGAATGGCGAACGATGGACAGATCGAGACTTATTGGGAATCTGCACTTCCCGGACCTGATTCCTGGGAGATTGAGTATCCTACACCGATTTTACTCTCCGGGATTGCCATTGCGTGGAAAGACGGGGTGCCGCGCGACTTTCAAGTGGAATACTCGCGCGATGGCCTCGATTGGATAGAAATTTCAGCCAGCAGAATTTTCAAAAGGCTGGAGAAGCAGGGGATGTCGTTTCGGCGGCTCAAAGAGGAAACCGAGGCATCGCGAGTCCGCATTACGGTTTTGTCCAGCCGTCCGGGAGTGCGTCCGGGAATTAGAGAAGTCGGCCTTTATGACTCTCCCATTTCCATTCCTTCGGTATTCCGGGTCGGTTTCGAATCGGGTGACGGATTGAATTCTGTTCCCGGGCAGCCTGAAGGTCATCCCGTGCGTCTCGCAAATCCTTGGCAGTTGCGAGAAGTTGGAGAGCTACCTTTTTCCGGTGCCCCGCAGGATTGGTTTGAAACGGCATCTGGATCACTCTTCCTAATTGGCACGCCTGATCAAAATGGCAAAACAACAATCTGGCTTGGGGCCGAAAGGGATGGCCAATTCAGCTGGACTCCTTTCCTGAATAATCGGGAAGGCCCGATTGCCGCGTTCTGGGACGGGGAGTGGCTCACGGTTGCCGAGAATAAGGTTCTCGTTCCATATCGTGATTCGGATCAGGACGGTATCGCCGATGAAAAGAATGCGGATCAGGAGTTCCCGATTCCGAGCGAGGGAATTCGAAAGATGCGTTTGGGAATGGAGGGGAATGTTTACGGATTGGCCGCTTCGTCAGGTTCTTCAAACGCGACGAAGTCAGAATCGCATCGACTGATTCGTTTTCGTAGAGACGGCAGTGGTGTCACCGAATTGTTCTCATCGGACAGGCCGCTTCGTCAGTTCTGGATGGCCGATTCGTCGCAGATCTATCTCCAGTGGGAAGGGGACACGGAAAGACCGTTTCGATGTTTGCCTCTGCATGATCCTGTTCTTACGGATGACTTCCGAGATTCATGGAGAGTAGAAACTGCGTTGAATCCTTCTTTGGGGGCTCCGATATTCGAAGTCGCAGGCGAGAAGGTCTTTTGTCTTTCTCCTGCCGGTGAGGAAGGAAGAAAAGGGACTCAGGTTTTCGTGGCTGAGATCCCCGGACTTCTCGATGTCCGTGCCATGGGGGCAGACGCTTTTGCTCTGCATCAGCGAGGCGCATCCACTCGGATTTCTCGATTGTCTCGAAATTTCGAGGCTCCTGTCAGTGTGGATCTCGATGAGGTAGGAAATGATGATCTAGTTCCATTGCTCGACTCGGAATCTTCGGCGGTTCGACGAGAAACCGTATTTGAACTGTTTCGCCGAAGACGGGATCTCACTAAAAAGGTGATTCTTGCTGGGGCAGACTTCTCTGAGTATGGCAAAGAAGCCCGGCTGGCCTACCTTTCTCAACTCCCTCCTGAGCAATCTCGTGACTTTCTTGTAAGTGCGGCAAAGAACGGGCCAAAGCAATGGGGCTACTATTTGCTGGGCCAACACCCCTCGGCAAAGAATTTAGAGGTTTTCCGTAATATCCTGGAAATCGACGAACCAGAAATCACGTCTCAGGCTCTTGCTGCTCTCATCGAAAGCGAATCAAACTGGGAGGAGCTCGACTCTCTGATCTATGATTGGACCACGTACAATGCGGAAGTGTTAGCAGGGACCGCAACCAGCTATTTGATTCGGCGGGGTCTCGACGGCCTGATTTGGCAGACGATCGAGGAGGGTGAATCGGTTGAGCATGGCCTTTCGCTTCTGAGGTATCTCGATCAATCGGTGGCGTCCGATCGACTCCTCGATTTGATCGACAAGAGTTCTGATCCCAGCTTTCAACGGCTTGCGCTGGAGGCGTTGGCAGAAAGCTACCGAAGTACGGACAACAGTTCCAATCACCACCGTAAGCGCATCGCGGTCTTCTTTCTTCAGTCACTCAAAGACGAGAGATTTGATCCCGCTTTTCTTCTCAATGCTATTGTCGAGAGCGGGATGCCGACTGGTTCGACGGGATCTATGGTGGAATTTGGTCAGAAGAACCTGTCCTACGAGTCGTTTGTAGTCAGCAAGTTGGAGGAACTCAAGTCGAGTCCGGATATCGCTTGGACCTGGTTGAGGGAAATACGCGACGATGAAAGTCGAGATAGTATTCTCCGAATACGCGCACACTCGTTGCTGCTGAAGTCCGATCAACTCGTAGACGAGGAACTATGGGCTCCTTTGACTCCGATTCTATTCGCTGTCGCAAGTAGGGAAATGCAGGACCAGATTCTGAGTCTCTGGCTTGAGGGCATTGTAGAAGTAGAGGGATGGGGCAGTATTTCCGAGCTCGCCTGCGATGGCTCGTCACTCGAGCGGCAGAGTCTGATCTGGCAAGCGCTGCAGGCCAAGCTAACAGCCGCTTCCACTTTACCGGAAATCCAGGATCAGGTTCTCACCGTTTTTGGTGAAGTTCTTGATGGCGACACTGCGACAATCAAACCCCTCGCGTCGCTATTGATTGATAAAGAGATGATACAAGCGCTTCCGGAAGGTGGGGAGGAGATCCGTGAGGTCGCGGACATACCTGAAAGCGACGAGAGCACTGATGAAGAGACGCCTTCCGAGCAGGAGAACTCAACAGGGACGGATGAGGCCGCTGAGGCAATGGCTTTGATTCGAGGATATCTTGCCGGATTTGGATCCGCTATTCCAGAGAATCAGACAGAGGCTTCCCAGCTCCAGGGTAAAAGTCTCGATGAGGTTTCGAATCTGATTGATGCAATCACACCTGATGACGAAGTGGGCTGGGCTGTTTTTCAGAAAAGGGACTGTGCGACCTGTCACAATGTTCACGGTGAGGGGAAGGTTGTTGGTCCTGACATTGTTGATTCTGTTAATCGTATGACTATCAAAGAGTTCGCTCAGGTTTTTATAGGCGGAGGGGATATCGATTTAGGGCCGTTTCGAGCCGAAGAGCTAGAGTTGAAAGGAGGTCTTGGAGCGACGGGATGGATTCTGGACCGCCAAGGCGGAGTAATTGATTTGCTTGATCTTGCTGGCAATTCTTTCAGCATTTCAGAAGGGGATGTCCACCTCGATCGGGGACGGATTGGTCCGATCATGGGAACTAAAGGCGATCACGCCTGGAGAGTAGACGAATTGGCTGCGTTGCGGAGCTACCTGATTGGGCTTGCGCAGTAAAAGGTCAGGCCCGAGTTCTACCATTCATCGCGCCACAGCGATACACCATCTTTTACTGAAGCGGGGATTTCAGATGCTACCCGCTCTGGGTGTATCGTCGCAAGAGGGACGATGACGAATCCTCGCTCGTTCATGCGTGGGTGAGGAAGAACGAGTTTAGGAGTATCCAGTTCCAGCTGATCGAAATAGAGAAGGTCGAGATCGATATGACGAGGTTCGTTATGTCCGTGTTCAGAGGGGCGCCCGAGTTCGACTTCGATCTTCTGGGTTCGTTCGAGCAGTTGCTGCGGAAGTAGGTCGGTCTCCAGTTCGATCACCGCATTGAGAAAAGAGGGATCGCCGGGCGCGCAGTCAACGGGTTCGGTTTCGAAAATCGGAGAAATTCGTGTGATAGGAGTAATCGCAAGCTCGCGAAGCCTTTCCCGAGCGTTGCGCAAATGGGCGAGTCGATCTCCCAGGTTTGATCCGAGGCTGATTCCAACGAGAGCCATGGGCGGGTCAAAGAGATGCGGAGCGGCGAAACGGTCGAAGCAAAAGCGCCAATCGGTCACTTCAGGCCAAGCACGTCCTGCATGTCAAAAAGACCGCGCTTGAGTCCCCCAGAAGAAACCCACTTCGCGGCACGAACTGCTCCATTGGCAAAGGTGAGGCGACTTGAAGCCTTGTGTGTCAGCTCGATGCGCTCTCCGTCTCCCGCGTAGACGACCGTATGATCGCCGACTACATCACCGCCACGAACGGCGTGCACTCCGATTTCAGAGCTCGTTCTCGCTCCGACATCACCAACCCGGCCATGACGGCAGTCATCCTGATAGGAAAGATCCTTCACTTCAGCAAGAATCTCAGCCAGTCTTCGTGCAGTCCCGCTGGGTGAGTCCTTTTTGTGTCGGTGATGCATTTCAATGACTTCGAGATCAAAGCCATCACCCAGAACTTCAGTCGTTTTACGGGTGAGCCAGAAGAGCGTATTCACTCCGACAGAGAAGTTGGGGGCATGAACAATTGGTATCTCTTTCGAAGCAGCTTCGATCATCTGGAGCTGGCCATCGTCATGACCAGTCGTGCCCATAACAAGAATCTTTTTTGCCTCGACGCAGCCTTCGATCAATTCGTTCGTGAAAGTGGGCAACGTAAAGTCGATTACTGCATCCGATTTCTGGAGTGCTTCTTCAAGGGAATCACCGAGATCAATTCCAGCTGCAATGCGAGTTTTAGAATCTTCGCTAGCGGCGGTAGCGACCGCTTTTCCCATGCGGCCGCGACAGCCAGTGACAAGAATGTTCAACATGATAAAGAGAAGGTAGAAGGGGATGTGAGATCACCCGGATAGAGGGCGAATGAGAACGAGTCCTAGATGAGGTCCAGAGAGGCAAGGGTCTTGCGAAGCTCCTCCACTTTCTCTGAAGACATTTCAACCATGGGCAGGCGCAACTTGGGCAAGCAGGCTCCGGTGAGTCCCAGCGCTGCTTTGATCGGAACCGGGTTGGTATCCAACGTTAGAAAAGCGCTGAAAAGATCCCCGTAACGGGCGTGAATTGCTTCCGCGTCGCCGACGCGGCCATCAAGCATAGCCGAGGCGAGATCCGCCATAGCTGCTGGGATTAGGTTGGAAGCCACAGAAACTACCCCGACCGCCCCGGCCTTCATAAAGTCTACGGTGAGGGCGTCGTCTCCACTGAGGATCTGAAAATCTTCTGGAAGAGCTTTCCGTAACTGACGAACTCGCTCAGTCACTCCACCGGCTTCTTTGATCGCTCGGATATTCGGGCATTCCTCGATCAGTCGGGCCATGGTTTCGACGTCGATCTGAATATGGCATCGCCCGGGAATTGAGTAGAGCATCAGTGGAAGCTCAGTCGACTCGGATATGGCTCGATAGTGTTGAAAGAGGCCCTCTTGAGATGGCTTGTTGTAGTAGGGTGTAACGAGGAGTGCTGCGTCGGCTCCCGCGAGCTCCGCGGACTGAGTCAGGTCAATCGCTTCGTGAGTCGAATTTGAGCCAGTTCCTGCGATGATAATACCACGCCCCTTGGCTTGCTCGACCGCAATTTCGATCACTCGCCGATGTTCTTCGGTCGTCAGGGTAGCCGATTCGCCGGTCGTTCCTACGGGAACAATTCCACGAATTCCGTTATCGAATTGCTGATCGATAATGTTTCGGAAGGCCTCGACATCGACTGTGCCGGAAGGAGAGAAAGGAGTTACGAGTGCGGTGTGTGTGCCGGCAAACATGAGGAATCGGATCTAAAGGGTGGAAAGGGTTCCGTCAAAAGTGAAATCAGCAGGGCCAAGAAGGGTGACATTTTCATAGTCTCCTTCGCCCCTGTCGTCAAAGGACACTGTCAAAGTATCTCCTCCGGCGACTTCGACCTGAATTGGGCCCGATGTGCCGGAAAGTTCGTGATGAAAAATTGCGCAGGCTACCATCCCGGTGCCGCAGGCCAGCGTTTCATCTTCAACTCCTCGCTCGTAAGTGCGGATCGCAATCTTGCCGGGTTCGATGACTTCGACAAAATTTACATTAGTTCCTGCAGGAGCAAAATGGTCGTGATAGCGAACCGCTGAGCCCCATCCATTGATGTCTACATCCTTGAGATCGTCAACAAAGAGGACTGCGTGGGGCACCCCAGTGTTCACAGAATGGACCAGGGCACTGAAGTCGGCGATTTCGAGCTCAGTAGCAAGAGCGAGGTCGAAAGGTTTGCTCAATTCAATTTTCACTTCATCTCCGATAAAGTAGGCAAGAATCGTTCCGGCGATTGTTTCGAAGGAGGTTGTCGTCAGATTTCCACCTTCAAGACGATTTACAAATCGGGCAAAACAGCGAGCGCCATTGCCGCACATCTCGGCCTCGCCACCATCCGCATTGTAGTAGCGCATGCGAAAGTCGGCATCACTCTCGGCTGGCTCGACAGCCAGATAGCCGTCCGCACCAACACCTCTCTGGCGCTGGCAGAGAGTCGCGATCTGCTCAGTGGTCAGATTGTGAGTGAGATCTCGGTTGTCGACGACGACGAAATCGTTGCCGGCACCGTTCATTTTAGAGAACTTCAACATTTCAGGGGCGTTTCCTATGGGGGAAAAACTAGACTGACTTCGCACCTTCGACAAGGGGTTTGACAAAGGCTTCGATGGTCTCAGGTAAATTTTCGGACGCTCCATGAGCCTCGACCTGACGAACGATGGCGCTACCAACCACGACTCCATCGGAAGCACGTGCAACTTCCTGAGACTGTTCTGGAGTGGAAATTCCAAAGCCAACGACTACGGGAACGTCGGTGTGCTCTTTGATGGAAGCGACATTGCGATCAATCCCTTCTGCGAGGCTCTGCTGTGCACCTGTGACGCCCTCGCGGGAGACGTAGTAGATAAATCCCTCGCTGGCTCCGGCTAACTGGGGAATCCTTTCGGCAGGCGTAGTGGGCGCGATGAGGCAGATGTGTTTCAGATCGTGCGCATCCGTTAGCTCCGTATTGCGAGCGGCTTCTTCGGGAGGCAGGTCAAGAAGGAGGATTCCGTCCGCTCCAGCTGCAGCAGCATCGGAGTGAAACTTCTCAAATCCGTAGGTGTAGACAGGGTTGAGATAAGTGAAGAGAACGATAGGGGTTTCACTGGTTTTCCGGAAATCACGAATCAGATCGAGAACTCCAGGTGTGTTTCCACCCGCTTCGAGAGCTCGATGGGCCGCAAGTTGATTAACGACCCCGTCGGCCATTGGGTCTGAGAAGGGGATTCCCAACTCGATGATGTCTGCCCCGGCACGATCGAGTGCGTGCATGACATCTAACGATCGAGGCATTGAGGGATCACCCGCACAAATATAGGCGACGAAAGCAGCTTTACCTTCGTTCTTCAGCTCGGTAAAACGGCGATCAATACGATTTTCCTGACTCATAAAAATGCGTCAGTATCGCTGCAATTCCGAGCCGGGAAACCGGAAAAACGGGGAAAATGCACCTCTCCGCGGCCTCTTCTTTGTGGAGAGGGGAAGAAGAAGTGCCATGTCCCCTTCGCTGGAATTACTTCAGTGCTTTCTCGATGGCTTCTTCGAGGGCCGGGCCCGTTAGGTTGGAGGCGACGATTTTACCATCTTTTCCTACGAGGAAGGTCGCGGGGATGCTGCTGACGCCGAATCGCTGCGCGATCTCGTTTTCCCAGCCTTTTCCGTCAAAATACTGTGGCCAATCCATGCTGTTATCGCTCACGAAAGACTCGACGGCCCCCTTGTCTTCATCGAGCGAGATACCGACGACCTCAAACCCCTGATCCTGATACTTTTTGTGGGCGGCGACCACATTCGGCATTTCTGCGACACAGGGGCGACACCAGGTGGCCCAGAAGTCGACGAGGATGACTTTGTCTTTCATTGTCGTGAGGTCAATTTCGTCACCTTTGATGCTGGTGAAAGCGATCTCCATTTTGTCACCGACACCCGGAAGGTAGAGTTCTTTGCCCGTTTGATCGATGAATTGGGCAAACTGAGCGCCCTGGGGATGCGCTTCGAGGTCGCTTTTGATCTGGCTCAGGAAAGCTTTGGCTTTGTCTCGTTGTCCTGAAACTACGGAGGACTCAATAAAAGGGCGAACGATCTCGTTGGCAATCAGCCCAAGATTGGCGTTGGCGCCTTTTTCGAGAAGGCCATATCGCTTTTCGATCAAGTCCGGGAGAATCTCTGGTTTTCCGATGTTCTCGTAGGAATCAATAATGATGGAATAAGCGAGATCCAAGTCATCTGCCTCAGGGTTTTCCTTGATGTAGGATTCAATGGCTTCGATCTTTTGTTTTTCGAATTGAGAGGCAATTTCGAAGGCTGTTTCAGCTTGTGAAATACCGGACAGTGAGGCGATGACCAACGTGGTCAGGGCGAGATACTTGATGTTCATAGTAGCGTGGGGGAATTGGCTGCGATTGCAGGCCACTTTGGTTTATAGACGGTTCAGGAACGGAAGTCATACAGGAAAATCAATTTGGCTTTCCAAGCTTGTGTGGCCTGCCTTATCCTGATCGGATGAAACTTCTGACCGAAATCATCACTATCGTTCTGTTTTTTTCGGTTCAAGTGACACCGGTCTACAGTTGTTGTGCGGTTTCGAGGGCGGTTGAGAAAGTCGTGAATGCCGATCAGACCGTAATCATCATATGGGATCCGGCGGCGAAGCAGCAGCACTTCATTCGCCAGGCTTCCTTTGCGAGTGATGCAAAAAAGACATTGGTTTCATCGTGCCCTCTCCCTCGCAGCCCGACCTGGAGGAGGCGGGAGATGCCGCGTTTGATCAGTTGAAATACATCACTGCACCCGTCTTTCGGAGTAGCTCAGGGATTGGGTGTTCCAAGTCGCTGGATGAAATGGCTGCAGAGGCTGACGGAATTGAAATTCTCGAAGAAAAGCGGGTCGCTGGGTTCGATGCCGTCGTTCTCAAAGCGGGTACGACGGAAGCCCTTGTCGACTGGCTCGCCAGAAATGACTACTCCTACTCGGATGCCGTCGCAGCCTGGGCTCAACCCTATGTCGAGCGAGGCTGGCCCTTTACTGCTCTGAAGGTTGCGCCGGGTGAGGGGACAGAGACGGATCTCGAGGCCGCAGCTCTGAGGATCAGTTTTCAAACCGACACCCCCTTGTTCCCTTATCGGGAGCCGGAATCCTCCGAGGCTACCAAAGATCTAGGGATCAGCGAGCGATTGCTCCGCATCTACTTCATATCCGATCAGTCTTATGAAGGAAAATTTGATACAGGAAAATCCTGGAGCGGGAAGAAAGTCTGGTCAGGGGATATCAGCGGGTATCGGACATCGTTAGCGAAGAACCTGCAGTTACCTGAAGCGCAGAGAGGACCAGAAAATTGGTGGCTGACAGAAATCGAGGATCAATGGCCTTATGCTCTGGCTCCTGGTGACGTCGTCTTCTCTCCCTCGAAGGATCAACGGGTCAAGGAAAGACATGCGAGCCGCTCTCCGCACGATCCTCTGCCTTATGCCGCAGTCGTATTTGCGATTGGATTACTAATGCGCCGTCGAGTCAGAGGGCTGAAGCAGGATCAATCGTGATATCTGCACCGACGTTTTCTTCGGCCATCATCGAAGGTTCGGAATGCCACTCGTGTCGGATGTCTCGCATCAAGAGGGCATGATCGAATTCGATTTCGTCGCTTGAAAAGGCGTCCGGGTCGTCAAAAAATTGAGACTCCACTAGAGTCACAGTTAGCGGGGTGACGCTCCACTCGGGAACCTCAAGCAGCAATCCATCCAGTAGCGCAGAATCCGGCCTTGAGGAGTAGCCCACGCATCCTGCTTCAAAAAAACGGGAGGAATGTTCCAGCGAATCAAAAATTGAATCTGCCGGGAACTCTTCTGATTCCGTGACCTCAATATCCAAGAGTGGGGTCCCATCGGCTTCGACCTTTAATGAAATCTTGCCCTTATCGTCATTTACCTCAAACTTGGAATGATGGTGCACGCCGGGAAATAGTCGACCACCGGCGAGGAAAAAAAACAATGCTCCAGTGTCCCGTCGAGGCACGAAAACCCCTTCCTGGGTAGCGCCACTCTCATCTTCCCATTCAACGGCAATGCGATGTGCAGAGTTTTCGCTGGAGAGGCCAACGAAGGACGGAAATCCCTTCGGTCGGATTTCCTCGAGGCGGATCAGGCAGATTCCAGCGATCGAATATCCATTCACGAGTTTGGGACGAAAGTTGCCTGGAAGAATCTGAGAGATTGCTGTTGGCGCGACCCGGTAGTTGAGAAGGATTCGTCGCCGGATGATTCCTTGGATGGCTGGGATATTCATGTTGCGTGTAAACTTCTCAGCATATCTCGAAAGATTGCCTTCTTCCTCAAGGTAGCAATTTAGGGATTCGTGAAGCTGCGTCAAATCGATCATCAGATACGTCTTGCTAGCGGTATCGATGGGGGGCTTCCCCGTTTCAAGGCGATCGCAATTTGAATGAACTAAAATCGATCATTCTGAAATATGGAAAGCAGACTCTCCGTATGCATTCGCATATGAGACCACTTGTTGTTTGTTGCCTGACTCTTTCTCTTTTTGCTTCCGGATGCCGATCACTCTACAATCGAGGTTCAAGTCATCGGGGGACACTCTACCCATCAACTGGCTTAGCAAAGAGTCCGGTTGCGTCGTCCTCCTTCGTTTTTCGGAAGGCACGACAGTCTGATCAAAACTTTGCGAGCGGGGAGCGATACGTTCACAAAGAAACGAATCAGTTCTGGGCGACTCACTTGTCACCTCTTTCTACTTTCTCGGTCGATGTGGACACGGCTTCCTACTCCAATGTTCGGCGAATGATCAAGGGTGACATCACGATTCCGAAAGGGGCGGTTCGAATTGAGGAGATGGTCAACTACTTCGACTACGATTACCCCGCCCCGCAGAACGGGCTTCCGTTTTCGGTCGCCAGTGAGGTCGCGGCCTGCCCGTGGAAACCGAAGCACAAACTGGTTCGCGTCGCATTGAGCGGTAAGGATGTGGAAACGGAAGCGAGACCTCCCGCAAACCTTGTCTTTCTCGTCGATGTCTCAGGCTCGATGAGTGACGAGAACAAATTGCCACTTCTCAAGCGAAGTCTCCTCATGCTCACCAATCAGATGAGGCGCGATGACCGAATCGCGATCGTTGTGTATGCAGGTAGCTCGGGCGTCGCACTGTCTTCGACATCGTGTTCCAATCTCGATGCGATACATGGGGCAATGGACAAGCTGAAGGCGGGAGGATCGACCGCCGGAGGCTCTGGAATTCAGCTAGCCTACAAGATCGCTCAGGAAAACTTTCGGAAAGAAGGAATCAATCGGGTGCTCCTCGCTACTGATGGAGATTTCAATGTTGGCGTGACCAGCGATAGTGATCTCGTTGATCTGATTGAGGAAAAGGCCAAGTCTGGAATCTTTCTCAGTGTCCTCGGTTTTGGAATGGGGAACTACAATGACTCCATGCTCGAAAAATTATCGGGAAAAGGGAATGGCAACTATGCCTACATCGACACACTGAACGAAGCGCGAAAAGTCATGATTGAAGAAACTTCGGGCACCCTCATGACGATCGCTAGGGATGTGAAAATCCAGGTCGAGTTCAATCCAGCTCTTGTGCGAGCACATCGGCTCATAGGGTATGAAAATCGCGTTCTCGCAGATCGTGATTTTGCCGATGACAAGAAAGACGCTGGCGAGATTGGAGCTGGGCATCAGGTCACAGCTTGTTATGAGATCGTTCCTCGTGGAGTTGCCTTTTCTCAGTCTGGGGCTGAGGATTTGAAATACCAGGGTACGGCTGAGAATGAAGTCACCGAAGAGGTCGCGAGTGAGTGGCTAACGGTAAAGCTTCGCTACAAAGAGCCTGACTCAGCGACTAGCAAGCAGGTATCATTTCCAATTCATGATGTGGATCGTCCCTTCGAAAAGGCTTCTTCCGACTTTCGTTTTGCGACTGCTGTCGCCGCCTTTGGAATGCGGTTGAAGAGGTCGCCTCACTCCGGTGCGACTTCCCGCCGCGAAATCCTTACTTGGGCCAAGTCAGGAACAAAGGACGATCCTCTCGGGTTCCGAAAGGAGTTCACCGAGTTGGTCCGCAAGAGTTCGATTTAATTCTTCTGCCAGCGGTGAGCCTTCCATACGGCTGAGCAGGCTCGATGAACTCAGTGTCCTTGATATCGATCCATTCGCCTTCATCCTGCAGTGAGAGCGGATTAAAAGGCTTAGTATAAATTTCTGCCGCTGAGTCTTCGCGATCCGAATAGGAGGTTGCTGAATTCGATTCTCCTACCGGAATGACGAAAACAGTTTTCACGCCATTGGCCGAAAGGAGGTAGTTTCCGGAAGGCAGGCCGAGCAGCTCGAGGGGAATCTTCTTCACGAAGCAAGGGGAGTTCGATAGATCCGCAACGAGATTTTCTCCTCGTGGGGTTTGCTCGAGGACTTTGAGATGAATTGTGCTTCCGTTTCGAGATTTCTCCGTGTCGACAAGTTGCGCAGCCGAAGTGCTGAGGAAACCTCGAACGGTGGCATAAGCTTCCGGTCTTCCGTGAAACTCGGAAATCTTGACACCTACAGACTCTACCGCCACCCGTTGAGGTGGGGTATAGTTTGAACTTACAGGACATCAGCAATCTAAAACTTAGAAGGAGGCTACAGGAAAGAATCTTCACAATTTTTATCAAAAATCGCAATATCGTTTAGAAAACTTAAATTTATGAAAAATAAGCAATTCGAAGCTCAAGCTTCGAAAATAGGAAGTTTACGGAATTGCTTTCTCATCCCTTCCCTCCTAGCTTCGATAGTAGACCGTGGGAGGGACGACCGATTTGCTCCCCGGCTGAGCTGCCATGGAATTCGACTGGATTGACTGCCACTTCGATCTGAAAAAGATCACGCCTCGTGAGATCGAAGAAGCGTTTGAAGATCCATTTTCGATCCGACTGCTTCCGGAGACGGAGCGAAATGATTCCGAGACTCGCTATTTTGCACTCGGGCGAACTTTGAATGGACGCAATCTATTTTCGGTCTTCTGGACCGACGGAAAAAATTATCGTGTGATTCTCTGTCGCGAAATGACGAATCAAGAGGTGACTTTTTACGATCGTAAGAATGCCGAATGGCTCTGAGAATGATCCGTTCGAAGATCACCAAACCCTGTTGATTCACTCACCTAACCCTGTTGCTTTTGAAAACGTTACCATCTTGGTGTGAAATCCCCGAATTTGAAGATGAGAAAGAGGAGGCTGAGTTCTGGTCTTCCCATTCTCTGGATCCCCGATTGATGAATGCTTCGGTTCATCGTCAGACTGTAAGGGAATCCACTACGATCACGCTTCGATTCGATCCGCAGATGCTGAGCCGAATCAAGAGGATGGCTCGTCATCGCTATCTCAACTACCAAAGCATGATTAAGCAGTGGTTGAGTGAGAGACTGGAAGAGGAGATTTCCAAGCAGGGAGATTAAAGAGGGGATTCGTGATGAGCATGAGTCCCGATGAGGCTCGGGAGGAAATGTCCCGTCTTTCGAGTGAGCTCGAGAAGCACAATCGTCTCTATTACGTCGAAGGCACATCGGAGGTTACCGATGCGGATTACGACAAGATGTTCCGCGATCTCGAGTTGCTCGAAGATCGGTATCCGAAGTTTACCTCTTCTAACTCTCCGACCCGGCGTGTAGGCGGAGCACCGATCGAAGGGTTCGAGCAGCAGGAGCATGCCGTGCCGATGCTGAGTATCGACGATGTTTTCTCGGACGAGGAAGTGGGTGAATTTTTCACCCGGCTCAAGAAGGGATTAGGAACCGAACGAATACCCGTTCTCATTGAGCCGAAGATTGATGGGGTCGCTGTGGCTTTGCACTATGAGAAGGGAGAGCTGAGTTATGCCGTAACCCGTGGTGATGGCCGGGTTGGTGATCTCATCACGGAAAATGTACGAACGATTCGGAGTATCCCGCTACGCCTCGAAGGGGATGTGCTGGAATGGATCGAGATCCGAGGGGAGATCTTTATGCCAAACGAGAAGTTCGCCCAGATGAATACAGAGCGAGACGAGGCAGGGCTTCCAGCGTTCAAGAATCCGAGAAACGCGACGGCAGGGACTTTGAAACTTCTCGACTCTCGTGAAGTTGCGCGACGGCCGCTCGATTTCATCGCCCATGGTAGTGGTCGCATTGAAGGGTGGGATCCGGCTTCGGTTCTTGAACTGCGGGCTTTATTTGAGCGGGTTGGAATTCCGCTGAATCAGCCAACCTGGCAAGCTGACACGCTGGATGGAGTTCTTTCCGCCATTCGCAGCCTCGACGAAGCCCGTCATGGGTTGGGCTATGCTACCGATGGTGCAGTCATCAAGGTGATCTCGATCCCGGACCACGCGATTCTGGGCGCGACTTCGAGGGCGCCCCGTTGGGCAGCTGCGTTCAAATATCCGCCTGAGCAGAAAGAGACGCTCCTGCGCGAGATCACGGTGCAGGTGGGGAGAACCGGAAATCTCACTCCTGTCGCGGAGTTGGATCCCGTTCTCGTTTCTGGAACAACAGTTCGGAGAGCGACTTTGCACAACCAGGACGAGATCGATCGAAAGGACGTCCGTGTGGGCGATACTGTGGTGATTGAGAAGGCTGGCGAGATTATTCCTGCGGTGGTTCGCGTCGTTCTTGAGGAACGCCCTGCAGAGACGAAGCCGTTCCGACTTTTCGATGAGGTCAATGGCCAGTGTCCAAGCTGTGGCGAGGAAATCACCCGTCCGGAGGGATTCGTGGCCTGGAAATGCCTGAATCCGATTTGTCCAGCTCAGTCGGCAAATCAGGTAAGGCAGTTTGTGAGCCGAAAGGCTCTCGATATCGATGGAGTTGGTAGCATCGTCTCAGAAAAACTGGTCGAAAGTGGCCTCGTCACGGCTGTGCTGGACTTGTTTGACCTTACGATTGAGCAATTGTCCGACTTCAATCTCGGAACAGACTCGGAACCTCGAATGCTCGGGGCGAAGAATGCGACCAAGATCGTCGAGACAGTCTATCGGGCTCGAACGATGCCGTTGCATCGCTGGCTCTATGGGCTGGGGATCCCCCAGGTTGGTGAGTCGGCAGCGCGTGAGTTGGCTCGACTGCACCAGAATTTCTCCGCTGTGGCGGAGTCAGAAATCCTCGCGGAACTGCGAACCTTTTCGACAGGACAAAGAAAAGAAGACCATCCCGATCTTGCTGCTTTTGAGATTGCTAGTGAAGTCGGGCCAACTGTAGCCGGCGCTGCTCTGGATTTTTTCCAGAGTTCAGCTGGTCAGACGTTTCTCAGTAGCCTCTCAAAGAAAGGGATTGATCCGCAATCTGAAAACTACGCCCCGATTCCAGAGAGAGGAGACGATGCGTCTCCTTTTGCGGGCAAGACGATTGTTGTCACGGGGACGCTTTCAGCACCTCGCAATGAGGTCAAAGAGAAGATCCTTTCCATTGGAGCAAAGGTCTCAGGCGCGATCAGCGGTAAGACGGATTTCCTTCTTGCTGGCGAGGGCGGAGGGTCAAAACGAGACAAGGCTGTTTCGCTTGGCGTTCCGATCCTCAGCGAAGAGGAGTTCTTTGCGATGTGTGAAGAGTAAAGCTCACCCCGAAGATCAGCCGAGGCGAAGCAATCGCATCCACCAGGACTTCTTTTCGACTCTGGAGCGACGCTCTCTTTCCTGACTTAGAAGAAAGAGGGTGTGATTTTCCGTGAGAGTGGAAGCGAAGTGTTGCCCTGCGCCGGTGTGTCGAGACACTGGCAACTCCTTTTCGCGAATAAGGTTGGCGCGGTCAGAGATCATGTTTGGTGGGGACGGTTACGAAACCGTTGCCTTCATTCTCAAAAATGCAAATCCTTCATGCATAGCGAGACCAAGGCGTGAAAATCGAGGGCACCCAGCGATTCAAGTAGAACATTGTAGGGACGCCCGTTTCTTGGCGATTGTGGCGGTAGCGATGAGCTGGGTTGACGAGAGAGCCTCGGTCAGGAGGATTGTTCCTCTGGCTATCTTTCCTTTCTCAAGCTGATCTACTGACACGGGCGGGATAGGGGCAAGATCCTGTCGTTTTTGAATTTCAAAGCGAAGTCCATAGCCTGGGGCGATCTGTCTTCTCAGTTCGAGAGCGACTCGACCCATCGTGTGCCGAAAGTTGATTTCGCAAGCAGGGCGATGAGAGAGCTTGCCGGATTTGTCCCGATAAAGGTAGGAATCAATTCCGAAAGGGCCTTGGTAATCAAATCGGTCACACCATCGTCCCAGATCATGCATGAGTGGAGAATCGTCGGAGTAGACGGGCAACGCTTTGGTCATGAGGTAGCGAGCAAACTCGGAGTCGAGACCCTGTGCAAACTTAGGCATGGCGATCGAGCCTCGATAGCCACCTGCCGGGTTCACGATCTGTTCGACCGCACCGAGGAATTCGATCTTTCCTTTTCGCCTTTGAAATTGCAGCGAGAAATCGAAGCACCGCTCGTGAAACGGCTCGAGGAGAAAACCGCCTTCTCGATCAAGGTTCGGAGACGATGACTGAGCCAGAAGCTCTTCCAAGTCGTCTACGGATAGCCTTTTCATTCCAGCACCGGCATTGCCGATATTGCGTTTCCAGACGAGTTCTGAGATATCATTCTCACTCAGGGAGTCGAGAGCGGAACGGAGGGCATTCGTCGAATCGATCGAGTAGGATTCGCCAAACCATTCTGAAAAGTAGGACGCTTGTTCCTGCTTGGAAAATAGAGAACGATCCGAGTCCTGCCACTTCAACAAGGGTTGATGATTTGCGCTTTTTGCAAACGGTACAAAAGCAGCTTCCAGCCCGGGAGCTTTGGACCAGGGAAGGAAGATGTGAATTTTTCTCTCACGAAGTAGGCTGGTAGCAGCTAGCTTTCCTTCCTCAAGGGCTTCGAGTTCCGGGAGAACAAATCCAGCCTTTCGTAGATTTATGATATGTTTGTCGCTGGGGAGGTTTCGTAGCACCGCGACATCATCTCTTCTCGCTAGAAACGCGCAGAGAAATTCAAGATCCTCGAGCAATGCAAGGACTTGCTTATTGGGGTGATAGGGGCGTGGCAGTGCAGCGACTCGATTCTCCGTTTCCGGATTGAAGAAGAACACGTTAGGAGTGCGCCCATTCGAGCGTTCAAAGAGGGAAAGCTTTCGAATGTAGTCCTCATCGAGTCCCGCTTCGCGTCTGCCCTCCTCGTTGAACAGGGTTCGATTGCCTTTCGCCCGGCTCGGCGAAAGTGGAAAGTGGAGCCGCTTTTCCAGGGCTTCCCAGTCAGAATCTTGCTGTTGTTTCCACTTTCGGAACCACCGTAGGCCGTAGCCCACGTGCGCAATTTCGTCTCTGTAGATGCGAGCAAGAAGCGAGGCACTAGTGGAATCGCCCGCCTCGGCGAGCAGCCCTGAAAAGTGATTTGCGTAGTCGAGGTTTGCCTGCTCGAAAGTCAAACTGAGCCGGGAGACGTAGTCGATTGGCTCTTCCATCGAGGAGACGGCATCCCAGAAGAAACGATTGACCGGATAATGGCCGAATTCGATTCCACACTGCTTCATTCGCTGGATATACCAGTGGGTATGGCGCTGCTCCTCGCGAAGCGTGTGCGCCAATCCCTTTCGAAACGCTTGCGGAGAATCGGGGAAACGGAGGAGAGCGAGCGCCATCAGTTCAGCAGCAAGCAACTCGTGATTAGCAAAGAAATGGAGTAGAACTCCGCGGCTTTTCTCGTTGACCAGAGCTGGCGCCGCCGGGAGGGCGGGACGAGCGGTTCCTTCAGCAGCAAAATGAAGACAATCAGGCCGTCCTGGAACCAATTGGCGATGGGAAACTGATTCTATCGGTCCTAATTCGTCTCCCTCCTTCAGAGTGAATCCGCGGAGCTTTTGATCGAGCGATGTGGAGAAGAGAACACGGGAAGCAACTTCCTCGATGGTTTCTTCTCCCGTCGAGTCAGGAGGAGATTCTGTGGGATCCCAATCGGTGCTGAAGCTGGTCCTTGACCCTGACATGACTTAACGCGACTCTTCCAGTATTTTAGACAAACAAATTTTCGGTATATCCGTTCTACAGCGCAGATAAAGCCGGGCGACGGTCGCAGGGAGACAGTTACCACGTTTCCAACGATCTCGCCACCTGCGGGAAGGAGAATTAAGAAAGCAAATCCCTTAGTCCGTTTCTCCGTCGTATGATCGCCTTCCTTCAGAAAATTCCTTTAGCCGGGACTTCCATTGTGCGGTTCTTCAGGAATTCGAATGCGGCACTGCGTGGGCGTATTGAGGTCCTTTTGCAGCGTAGTGGAAAGAGGGGGCTGACCGTGAAGATCATAATGGGGACGCTTCTCACGACGTTGTCTTTTCTGTTCTACAATACGCTGACACAGTATCAGGACGCATCGACCGCCCTTCGCTCCGGGGTTCAGGCTTCATTGGCTGCGATACCTTCAATCGCCCCGTTGGTATGGCGTGGACTGGGTGTCTTTCTTGCCTTGGTCGCGTTTTTGATCAGCCTCTGGGTTCGTGAAGAGGCTTCTGCTGGCAGTCGACGCGGGACCTTGGTTACGATTGCCTTGTGGATCGCAGCAACAGCAGCTTTGGTCTCGTGGTTGCCAGCTGATGTGATCGCGACCAAGGAAGCGATCTCTGGAAAGGCTATCGGTGGAGAAACTCCGAGTATTCCTGCCTATCTCGGACAGCTTGTTCTGGTAGCGGCTCTGCTCATGAGTTTGCCGGCCGCTGCGATGATCTATTTCCGCCTGAGTTTGATGGACCGCTATGTCGTCCACAGCTTCCTTTCACCGTTTGCTTTCTGTCTTTTCTCCTTCATTGGCGTTTGGTTGATCGCCGACTTCACTGATAATGGTCCTGCATTCACCGGTTTACCATTCAGCCGGATGGTGGAGTTTTACATCGTACAGATCCCCTACGTGATTCTCTTTGTTCTCCCAATTGCGGTCCTGCTATCGGGGCTTTCGGCTCTGAGTAATCTTTCGAAGTCCAATGAGCTGATCAGTATGATTGGGGCAGGGCGGAGCGTGTTGCGTATTCTCGTTCCGATTTTTGTGATCGGAGTCTATTGCTCGTTGATTGGTCTTGCTTTTAAGTATGAGTGGGCACCCGTCTCAGTCGGATACAAGGAGGCCCTCGTTGATACGGCAGTTAAGGAATCCTGGGCCAAGCAGCAAGGGAAAGAAGTCCACAAGGATGTCTGGTCACGGCGTGGATGGATGCATGTGAACCCCGTCGACGATCGTACCTGGTATGTGGGGCGAGTTCCCTATTTGCTGAGCGACCCGATGGCTGCCGTCGTTGTTTGGAAACTGCGATCGAATGGACAGCCCGAGAAGATCTGGAAAGCACGTCGAGCCGAGTGGCTCTGGGATGCGGAGCCTCCGGAATGGGTTCTCACCGAAGCTCAAGTCTATGAATACGATCAAGGTCAGGTGCCGCGGATCAGCACGTATCCAGAGCTCAGGATCAACGAGTGGTCGGAGACACCATGGAAGGTATTGAGTTCTTCCCAGGATCCAGAGTTCCTTGGCGTTCCGGGGTTGATCATGTATCTCAACGCGAACGGAGACATGGATCGCACCGCGTTGGCTCCCTTCCGGACTAATTTCTGGTACATCAGCGCTGAACCGTTCGCCTGCCTTGCTATGATTATGGTCGCCGCGCCTCTAGGGATTGTCTATTCTCGTCGTGGGGTTATGGGAGGTGTCGCAGGCGCAGTTATTATCTTTGCGCTTATGTATATCATGCGAGGAACCTTTCTTGCTCTGGGGCATCGAGGAACCTTTCCTCCGGTAGTGGCGGCATGGTCCACCAATTTTGCGGTTGCTGGTGTGGGGATGGTCCTGCTCTGGTTTCGCGCGCAGAATCGGGAAATACCAAAATTACGGGAGCTTGTTCGCTCTGGATTCAAAGCCTTGATGCCGTGAGCGAAAGCAGCGTGATCTTACTTTCGGTATCGAATGCAGTAGGGGGAAGAATCGACCTGTTCGAACAAAAGCAGTAAGGAAAGAAAAAACAGTCTTGCTGAAAAGGTTTCGCTGGCGTACCGCGACCCGTTCTCTCTTTGTATATTCATGGCGATCATTCAGGACTGGAAAATCAGAACCACGAATGCTCAGTGCGAGCTGACGGAGGAGCCTTTTCTCGACGAGCAGGTATTTTATACCTGTATTTTTGATGATCCGGAGTCCGACGGGTTCCTCCGCCGGGACTATTCGGTGGAGTCATGGGAGAAGATTCACGAGGAGATCAATCCTCCACCATTCTCTTTCTGGAAGTCGACCTACAAGGCTCCTGTGAAAGAGGAGGAAGAGAAGCGGATCGAGGATACGTCGGCTGAGGGATTGCTACGGAGGTTTATCGAGCAAGACGATCCCAAGACCGAGCATGCGCGTTATATCCTTGCTTTGATGCTGGAACGGAAAAAATCGCTCGTTCAAACTGACAGCAAAGAAACTGAAACCCGCACCCTGTTGTTTTATGAACAGGAGGGGACGGGGGATGTTTTTATCGTCGCCGACCCGGGACTGAAGCTCGACGAGATCGAAGTGGTTCAGCAGGAAGTCGCGAGCCTGCTCGCTGCCGAGGAAGCCAAAGCTTCACAGCATACCGTTGCGCAGGAAGAACCACTCGAGGAACCGTCCGGCGAGGAGACCAAGAAAGCCGATGAGACCGGTGCCGAACCCGCCCAGTCCGAAGAGTAGGCGATTTCCCGTTCCCGTAAGGAATTTTTTCACGGCGGGGGATTTGACGTTCTGAAACGCTTTCGGGAAGAATTCGCCCACGAGAAAGAGTGCGAATTTCAAAAGTCCAAGCGCGATCAGGATCCAACTGAATGTGATGGTCAGCCGAATGCCCAGAGTAGGATCGATGAGCGGTTCTGAAATCATCCCAAATGAACGCCAATGCAATCAGCCAATCAACTGACTCAGGTTACTTTGATATTCCTTTTCGTTGGTAACGGTTTGATCGATTTCGAGGGGACGACCAACAAGGATTCCAGCATGCTTACTGAATTGCTTGAGATAGCCGGAGATCGATTTGTCGATGACCACTTTCTGGTAATCTCTTGAAGCATGCATGAAGCGCATGACTCCATCGTCAGTTCGAATCGCAAGTCCGACATGGGAGCAAAAGCCCCCGTCGTATTTGGTTGCGATTCCAATGACGTCGCCATTTTTCAGCTCGGACTCGATCGATTCCACTCTCGAAGTCGGAATGTGATACACAGGCATCGCCGCGACACGATCTTCCCACATTTTCATGGGAGCGCGGAGTTCCGGATTGTTTTTGAGATAGCGATAGCTCTTCCACAGCACCGTCATTTCGCTGATTTTCCGATCCTTAATCCGAGCTGCATTGGGAAGAGTCGGCGTGAGGTGCTGACAGGTTCCACGAGCATCGTTCTCGAAAAACCACTCCGCGAGATAGTGAATCCGCTCTAGGTAGTTGCCGCTGCACTTGCCCCTTCGGTATCGAGTGACCTCGATCTGACGCAGCAGATCCTCGGGGGTGTATTGGGTCTTTGGAATCGCGATCATGCGAGCAAGCCCAAGGCTTTGCTCGAAGAAGGTCCAACAGTCGAGACCGTTTAGATTGACGGATGGAGACTCGACGTGGTCATGAATCTCGAGCGTGAAATTCTCGTAGGGAAGCCCGTGCAATTCGCGAGCACAGCGGATAATTCGATCACCAATCGGAAGTTCTCTCCATTTCTCCGCTTGAGCTTTGCTTGCGATATTGCGAAAGCGATCTTCGCCTTTGAAAATAAGTTCTTTAGGGAGTTCTCGCTTCTGAGCGATGGCCTCAGCTCGAGACAGATTCGGGAGCCCTAGCGCCGCAGCTCCAAGGATGGAGGAACCAGATGTGATAAAAGAACGTCGCGTCGACACCATTATGGAGTCAATCTACTTGGTTTAGTTCGAAATTCCAGAAATTTAGGAATTGTCAACTTTTGAGGGACCACGGTTGTGATTGAAGGTTTACGAAAGAATCTCTTTCACCACTGAGCCATGGACGTCCGTTAACCGAAAATCCCGTCCCGCATAGGGGTAGGTCAGGTTCTCGTGATTGATTCCGAGGATGTGCAGGATTGTCGCATGCCAGTCGTGGATGTGAACCTTGTTCTCGATGGCCTGGTAGCCGTGCTCGTCGGTCGAACCGTAGCGTAGGCCACCTTGAACGCCTCCTCCAGCCATCCAAGACGTGTATCCCTTGTTGTTGTGATCTCGGCCATTGCCGTTTTGCCCGTGAGGAGTGCGACCGAATTCGCCGGACCAGATGACGAGGGTGTCTTTCAACATATCTCGCTGCTTCAAATCCTGAAGAAGAGCTCCGATGGGCTGATCGATCTCGGCGCAATTCTGCTCTAGACCTCCTTTGAGATTTCGGTGGTGATCCCAGTTCCCATGATTGACCTGAATGAAACGAACACCCGCTTCAGCGAAGCGTCGCGCCGAGATGCATTGGCGAGCAAATGATCTCGTCGTCGAATCATTGACTCCATAGAGTTCTTTGATCGAGTCCGGTTCACTAGCAATATCAAGGACATCAGGAAGCTCGTCCTGCATCCGGAAGGCGAGCTCGTAGGACTCGATGATGCCCTCGACATCGGGATGATACTCATCGCGACTCAACTTCTCTACATTTAGCGATTTTATATAGTCGAGTTGAACCCTTTGGAGTTCTTTCGAGAGTTGTGGGTTCTTGATATTCTTAATCGAGGTCTGACCCTGATTTGCCGCGAAGCGGTTGCGGGCTTGTTTCCCGATTGGCGTTCCCTGGTAAACAGCAGGGAGAAATGCGCTGCCGTAGTTTTGCGCTCCGTTAGGTGGGGCCAGGGTGATGAAGCCGGGAAGACTGTCGTTTTGAGTCCCCAGGCCATAGAGAGTCCATGCACCGAGTGAGGGACGAACGAACTGAAAATTTCCAGTGTGCATCTGCGTTGTCGCCTGCGGGTGATTTGGCAGGTCGGTATGCATGCTGTTGATAAGGCAAAGATCATCCGCCTGCTTCGATAGATGAGGGAATAGTTCCGAAATCATGAGGCCGCTTTCGCCCTGAGGGGCAAAGGAGAATGGCGAACCAAGCAGTTTGGCGTAGCCTTTGGCGTTCTTGCCACTGTCCTTCGTAAGCTGGGGCTTGTGATCGAAAGTGTCGACATGAGAAGGAGCTCCCTGCATCGCAAGAAAGATGACTCGTTTAGCCCTCGGAGCAAAGTGAGGTGCCTTGGGGGCGAGTGGGCTCGGAGCATTGGCGGCTGCAGACTTTTGCGCAGCCATCGTGCTGAGCGCCGAGAAGGCAAGATACCCAAATCCGCTGGATCCAGTCTGCAGGGCGAGACGACGAGAGGGAAGGAAGAGAGTGTCAGTATTCATAGTGGAAGGGAGAAGTAACAGGATCGAGCCGGGGATCGAACAGGGTCGGGTGGGCGAGTGAAGTGGGTTGGGGCAGAAGAGAAATAGGATTAGTTGAGATAGCGAAACTCAGCGGAGCAGATCAGGGACTGGCAGAATGTAGTCAGGGCAAGAAGCCGAGCCTGTTCCTTGTTCATTCCAGATTCTTGAGCTTTCTCAAGGAAGCGAGTGACGTAGGCAAGCGTCTTTCGGCCTTCTTCTGCAGTAGGAGGGCGCGAATAGCACCGCTGGAAAGCTTCTTTGACGAGCGCGCTTCCTCGAAGATCGAGGTCCTTCACGAGGACTGAAGCCATCGACTCTGCATTCTCGATCACGAAGTTCGAGTTCATCAAATACAACGCCTGACTCGGAACCGTCGTGATCTCTCGTTTTCCAGAAAGGAGATTCGGATCTGCAAAGTCGAATAGGCTGAGCGACTCTGGCACAAGGCTACGAATGATAGGGAGGTAAACAGAGCGGATTGGAGTTTCCGTATTGACCTGAGCTTCGGAAATCGTCCGACCAACAAATCCGTCTCCGAGTTCGGCAACGAGTGAAGCGTCAGGACGCTCCGTTTCGATCTGCCCGCTGACAGTCAGGGTCGCGTCTCGGATTGCTTCGGCATCGAGGCGGCGTTTGCTCATTCTCCAAAGATAGTGATTCGCAGGATCTTTTTTGAACTGCTCTGCGTCATAGTCTGAACTCATCCGGTAGGCTTCCGAGGTCGCAATCTCGCGGACAATGTCTTTGACTGACCAGTCGAGTTCGACAAACCGAACCGCGAGGTAGTCGAGCAATTCCCGGTGGCTCGGGGCTTCTCCTGTAGTCCCGAAGTTGTCGACCGAAGTAACGATGCCTTCTCCAAACATCCAAGACCAGACTCGGTTAACGAAGACCCGTGCGGTGAGTGGATTTTCTGGCGAAGCCATCCAATTGGCCAGCTGAAGACGACCACTTTCATCGGATCTAATGGGCTCTTCATCGGTCGTTGAGACAACCTGCAGGAAACCGCGAGCAATTCGTTCGTTAGTGGCATTGTCTTCTTCACCTCGGATGAGAATCTGAGAGTCGAAGGGCTCTTCGCGATCCGCTACTCCCATCGCAAGCGGGCGAGCTGTTCCATCATCCGTGTAGGACGCGACATGTCGTTCAATGATGCCGATCCGGTTCCGCAATCCATTAGTCTGGATCCGAAGTCGTGTCGCTTCATCATTGTTGCCCGATCGACGAGCTTCAGCAATTTGCGACGTGATTTCGTCGAGATGCTCGTTGAGGACATCTCTCTGCAGCTCGAGATCAATCATGTCGGCGAGCGACTTTCCGAGGGTGTTGACGACATTGCCTTCGGAGAGTTCGATCAGTTCAGTCGCCTTTCGATTCTGAAGGGCTTCCGCGGTTCCGAAGAGAGTGTCTGTGCTCAGAAAGATCCCAGCCATAGCGTAGTAGTCGGACATCGGGATCGGATCGAATTTGTGATCGTGACAGCGTGCACAGGCGGCTGTCGTGCCAAGGAAGGCCTGGGTCGTCACGTCGATCTGTTCATCCACGAGATCGAATCGAAACTGACGCGCGTTTTGCTCATTGAGTCCTTTGACTCCGATGGCAAGAAAGCCTGTAGCGACCGTGTTCTCACTTTCTTCTTCTTCAGAATCTGCAGGGAGCAGGTCGCCAGCAATTTGCTCGACGAGAAATTGATCAAACGGTTTGTCTTCGTTGAAGGCATCGATCACGTAGTTTCGATAGCGCCAGGCGTGGGGGTAGGTGGCGTTGATTTCTTTGCCCGTTGATTCGGCGTAACGAGCAACGTCCATCCACCGACGCCCCCAGCGCTCGCCATACTGAGGCGTCGCGAGGAGGCGGGAGATCGCATCTACGATGGCACTTTCAGGATGGGACTCATAGGCGGAAACAAAGGATTCGATTTCCTCTGGAGCCGGAGGAAGCCCGGTCAGATCAAAGGTGAGACGACGAAGAAAAGTGTAAGCGTCTGCAGCAGGAGCGCTGCTGAGCCCTTTCTCAGCGCGCTTCTCTTGAAGAAAAGCATCAATCGCATTTCCGGATGAAGTCGTGTTGGTCGATTGGGGAACCTGGGGACGATTCGGTGGCTGATATGACCAGTGCTTTCGGCCCTCTTCGATATCGATCGTGTTCGTGTATTCCTGGGGTGCTCCCACAGAACCGCGGCGTTCTCGGGGGTCGGGGGCTCCCATTTCAATCCAGGTCCTGAAGTCTGCGATCGTCTCGTTATCCAGCTTATATTTCGGAGGCATCTCCAGACTACTGTCGTCGTAGGTGATTGCGACGTAGAGTAGGCTTTCGTTCAGGTCGAAAGGAACTATCGCGGGACCCGAATCGCCTCCTGATCGGCCAGCCTCCCGGGTGTCGAGAAGAAGTCCGCCTTTGACCTTGTCGCCTTCTTCTGCATGGCACTTGTAACAGTGCTTCACGAGGGCAGGGCGGATCTTCGTTTCAAAAAACTTCTCCTGCTCGGGGCTTAGTTTTCCCGAACTCATTTCCTGGGCGGAAAGAGAAAGGGCGACGGGGGTGAGAAGAACGAGGATGTGAAAAGGACGAAACTTCATGGCAGTCGACCGGCGCTCCGGTTTCCAGGAATATCCAACCCGTCGCTGCGAAAAAGGTTTCACATTTCTTTCAATTTTTCGAGTGAGCTTCTGCTCAGGACTGGACTTAACATGCCGACCAAATCTGCGGTCAAAATGCTACTTCTCCGGATTTTCAAACCATATTACACCGAGTCCGGCACGTTCTTCACAGGTGAGGAGGTCCAGGTCGCCGTCTCTGTCAAGATCGAGCAGCTCGATGCGATCGTATTTCACGCCGCCTTTGTCGCTGATAGGAGATGTCTCCGAGTGAAGGTTCAACAAAAAAACTCCGTGCTTGTCCCCTTTTGCATTTTCACAGGTTACCGCAATGTCTGGAAGGTCATCTGAATCCAGATTGCCAATCCGAACTGCCTTCACGGTTCCGAACTTTTCGGAAGAGATAGGATCGAAATCAGCCATGTCCGGCCAGAGTTGGAGCGGGTTCTCGGGCTGGTAGTAAGTGCGAATAATATCCGGTTTGATAGCCACGACCACATCGCTCTTCTCATCGTCGTCGAGGTGCCCGACATCGAGGAACATGACTTCTTCGCCGGCAGCCCCGATCAGAGTCGCATCGGCGAACCATGGCGCCTCGTTTAGCAAAGGAACAAGGTAAAGGCCGCTCTTTGATCCTTTTCGGTCTGAGAAAAGTAAGGCTCGAAGGTCTCCGGTGACAAATTTGCGGATCGACATGATCCAACCGGCTTCGGCCATTTTGATCAACTCCCAGGAGGCAAGGTCACGGGATTTTTCTCCTCCCGGGTTTTGAAACCACGTCACAGATCCTCCCGCGTTCTTTGACCCGATCACGAGATCTATATCTCCATCCTGATCAATATCGATAGGCAGAGTAAACATCCACCACTGCGTTCCTTTGGTTTGCGGGAAGGATTTGGTTTGCCACTTCTCTGAGACTGCGAGGTCCTTCTTGTTCTCGGGAGCCCAATGAACAAAAACCGTGCGGCTTTTTCCCTCCGTCGCGGAGACGACATCGAGCATGCCATCTCCATCGAGGTCTGCGAAAACGGCATCCTCAGCAGAGGGGACTCTTCCGACGGTCACGCTTGGCCAGTTTTCTTTCGCCTTCTCATGTCCGGGATGAAAATATATGCGAATTGACTTTCCTTCTTCCCATCCGGTAGCGATGTCGAGTCGACCATCGCCATTGATGTCAGCGAGCCGGACCCCGTCAGCGCCAGCAAGATGCTCGATCGGGTTGGCAGGATCAATGCTGTGCATCTTCCATGGCACCGCGGACCGTGCGAAGCAGCATTGACAGGCGGTAATCAGGACGAGGAGAGCGGTTTTCATTGTCAGGCGTATTACTTATAGTCATGATCAACCAAAGGATTCGTTTTTGTCCATGAGAATTGCACTGCGCCCCGTAACTTGTCTTCTTTTCCTGATCTTCGGGGGCACTGCTTTGCTGCATGCTCAAAATCAGGAGGAAGAATTTGATCCTTTTTCGGATGAAGCGGCAAAAGCTCTGAAATCTCTCAGCGAGGATGAATCCAAAGAACTCATGTTTCTCGAGCCAGGGCAGGTCAAGCGACTTACCGATCTGGCCAAACCTTCTCTAGTGACTGTCAGGCAGTTGGGTAGGGATGGAAAGAGTCGGGGAACCGGATCCGGATTCATCATTGATAAGGAGGGGCTCATTGTAACGAATCTGCATGTCATCGGCGAAGGGCGGCAGGTCGAAGTCGAACTGAGCGATGGCACCGTGTTCTCGGTGGAGGAAATTCGATCGTGGGATCGTCGTTATGACCTCGCTGTGATGCGAATTGATCCGGGAAAAAGGGAGCTGAAACCTTTGAAGATCGGCGACTCCTCTAAAATTTCCCAGGGACAGCTCATTGTTGGTTTCGGGGCTCCGCAAGGACTTGAATTCAGTGTTGTTGCTGGGGTTGTCTCAGCGATTAGGAAACTCGATCCTGGATTCATCGGAGAAGGGCAGACGCCTGATTACCCCATGTTGCAACTGGCGATGCCAATCGAGCAGGGCAACAGCGGTGGTCCTATTCTTAATCTAGACGGGGAAGTTCTCGGAGTGGTGACTTTGCGACACCGCGTCACCGACAACCTAGGGTTTGCCGTTCTGAGTAGCGATCTGGACTCGATTCTCGAAAAGCCGAATCCGGTTCTGATGTCGCGCTGGCGCACGATCGGGGTTCTTGACCCTCGCCAATGGCAGCAGGTTATGGGCGCAGAATGGACCCAGCGAGGAGGGACGATTACCGCGCGTCAGATGGGAAGTGGATTTGGTGGTCGAGCACTCTGCCTTTCCACTTTGCCGGTCCCGGATGCGCCATACGAGGTAGCCGTCCGGGTTCGCTTAGATGACGAGGCCGGAGCCGCAGGTATCGCGTTTGCAGCGGATGGTGGCGACAAGCACTACGGGTTCTATCCCAGCGGAGGCAAACTGAGGCTGACCCGATTCGAAGGGGCGGATGTTTACTCTTGGAGCATTCTCGAGCAGCTCGATTCGCCTTCCTATCTTTCTGGAGAATGGAATGAGCTTCGTGTCAGGGTGGAAGAATCAACGATCACGGGATGGGTGAATGACGAGAAGCTCTTCTCGATTGAGGATGGTGGTCTTCGCGGTGGAAAAGTGGGGTTGTGCAAATTCCGGAATACGGTTGCCGATTTTCGAGGGTTCAAAGTGGCGCGCGAAATTGGAGTAGAGCAGATGTCAGCCGAAGATCGAGAGCGTCTCACGAAGAGGATTTCCCAGTTTCTGGACGATCAGGATGTCGAAGACACGCTCGCTGAGTTGAGTCGGGAAAGCGACAGTGGGAGGATGCTCCTTTTGGAGAGGGCAGAAGAGCTCGAGGCATTGGCAGATTCTCTTCGCCAATTGGAAATGAAGGTTCATCGGCAAGTCGTGATTAATGAAATTGAAATGGCTCTCGATCGCCCCGAGTCGGAGATCGATCTGTTTGAAATTGGTCTGCAGATTGCCCGAGTCGACGATGTCGAACTCGATGTGGAACATTATCGGCATGCGTTTTCGCGGCTAGTTACAGATGCGAAAGAGCATCTCGAGGAGCATGCTCTTGAAGCTGGACCTCGACCACAAATCAAAGCCTTGAGTGATTTTCTCTTTGAGGAAAATGGGTTTCACGGGAGTCGCAGCGAGTATTATCATCACGCCAACAGTTATGTGAATCATGTCCTCGATGATCGAGAAGGTTTACCCATTTTGCTGAGCATACTCTTCCTCGAGATGTCGCGTCGACTTCAGATCGAGGGAACCTATGGAGCACCGCTGCCTGGCAAGTTTATGGTTGGTCTCGACTATCAGGAGGATGAAAAGGAAAAGACTGTCTACGTCGATGTTTTTGAGAATGGGAAGATGATTTCTCGCTCAGGCGCAGCACGAGAAATCTGGGCGCTGCTTGGTGCTGCGCCCGGAAAGGAAGCCTTCGAGGCAGCTACTGCGCGGGAGATTGCAGTGAGAATGCTTCGCAACCTCGTTGATATCGAGATCAATCATCGGAAAACTCCAGGAGGAGCGGCCGACTATATTGAGATTCTTCTGGCGATTGAACCTAACGCGGCCCAGGAGCGGTTCCAGCGAGCTCTTTTGCGAATTCAGGACGATAACATGACCGGAGCTCGGGCCGACTTGGACTGGTTGCTGGAGCACCGCCCACCGGGGATCGATTACTCACGTCTTGAAATTTTTCGGGGCACCCTGGCTCCGCGTCAGTAAGCAGGGACCAGTTTCGCCCCTCGGCCTCGTCGAGGATGTCTGGAGGAATCGCTTCAGATATTCATGAGGCATCCACTATGCCGGAGTTATGTTCCGAATGGCGTTTGATATGGTTCAATACGCGTAGATGAATCCGGTGAATGATCTCGTCAGAAATAGCTCCCCAATAGATCTCCGGGGACAACGTGTGACTGTACCAAGTCGTTCCTTCCAATAGAACCTTTCCGTCCTGCTCGATGAGTCGGAACTGTCCTTGCTTAGACTCGAGGTGGCCATGCAGATGCGCTACGTGGAGATCAGGGTAGGGGGACAACTCGCGCATCGGAGGGGGATTCTCTACGACATCGAATTGGAGAAGTGTTGGTTCATCCCACGTTGTAATTGGTTCGACAAAATCGCCGGTGGAGAAGGTGCAGTAACGGATTGCCCCGACTCCCGTTCCTTCGATCCGGGCCTCAATGGGATAGGCGATGCCCAGTCGAAACATAGTGCCTGGCTCTTCTTCAATCTTAGGGAACGCAACGACGCAGTCCCAGACATCCCCGATCGGGGCATCAATCTCGACCGTGGTCGTGACCGTTCTCACTCCGGGCTGAGGGGTCGTGGCGTGTTCGAAGCTGACCAGCAAAGGGAAGGCTAGGCAGAGAATGGACGATACCGTCGCCCCTCCAACTGGCCCTAGTGAGGAGCCCAGTTTTCGCCCCATCGCAGCACCGGGCAGTGCGAGGAGGGCGGCAAGGGGAAGGGCCATGAGCAGGCACATGAGACCATCGAGCGCAAGGACCAGGATCAAGGCACCAAGAGTAAAAATGGAGTAAAGGGAAAATAAATAGGTTTGGCCAAACGATCGGTCCCTTTTGTAGCAGTGCGCAAACGCCGAAAGAAATGTGACAAGCACCGGGAGCCCCAGAAAGAGGGCCCAGCCATACTGTTCTACTGCCTTGATCGAAAACCATCCTCCGGCGAGCCCTACAAGAGCGGGAAACAGAATGACGAAGAAAGGATTGCGGAGGACTTTTTCCATGAGAGGCACGCGGACAGTGTATACTATCGTGCCTCTATATTTTCTTCCACGAAAAAAGCCACACCCGTTTCCGGATGCGGCTTTTGAAATCGGGAGGAGGCTCGGAGGCCTTCCGTGATCAGCTATCGGCTTCTTCGTCGTCACCCGCGGCAACGGCGATGTCGACAAACTCGATCAGGGCCATAGACGCTGAGTCGGAACGGCGTTGTCCGAGCTTGATGATACGAGTGTATCCACCCTGGCGATCAGCGCTGGCAGAGGCGATATCATCAAAAAGAATCTTCACACTCCGCTGTGCAAGCTGGTTGCTTCCCAAGAGGGAGAGCGCGCGCCGGCGACTGTGCAGTGTGTTCTTTTTGCCCAGAGTAATGAGCTTCTCGATAAACGGGCGGAGAGCCTTGGTTTTGGCGAGAGTCGTTCGGATCTGGCGATGCTCTATCAAGCTACACGCAAGGTTGCGGAGCATTGATTCACGATGCGCCTTGTCGCGTTGAAGTTTTACGGTTTTGCTTCGATGTCTCATCGGAGTGGATTGGAAGAGGCAGGGGCGATCGGGAAAGGCCCCGATGTCGCATAGATCCTACCGGAGTGATCAGTCGTTGATGTTCTGGGCGATAAGGGCAGCAAGACCAGGCCCTTCGGCGCCACGGTCTCCACCAAGGAGAGTTGCGGTGAAGGGCTGCTCGAGAAGAGTCGGGTCGATCTGCATTCCGAGAGAGAGACCCAGCTCGTGGAGCTTGTCTTTGATCTCATTAAGCGATTTCTTACCGAAGTTACGATACTTGAGCATCTCGGCTTCAGACTTCATAGCAAGCTGCCCGACGGTCGTGATGTTGGCGTTGTTGAGGCAGTTTGCCGCACGAACGGAAAGCTCGATCTCATTGACACTCATGTTGAGAAGCTTCTTAAGCTCAGCATTCTCTTCGCTCTGAGTCTCTGGGCGATCTTCAATGAGGATCGCGTCGTCGTCGTAGTTGACGAATACGTCGAGGTGATGGCGAAGGATCGCAGATGCTTGAAGCAATGCGTCATGTGGCTCCATGCGACCGTCGGTCCAGATTTCGAGGACGACCTTGTCGTAGTCAGTGCGCTGGCCAACACGAGTGTTGACGACCGCATACTTGACGCGTCGGACAGGAGAGAAAATGGAGTCGATTGGGATCACGCCGATTGGCATGTCCGGGTGCTTGTTGTCCTCGGAAGTATTGAAGCCACGGCCGACGCGAACTTCCATCTCGAGCGAAAACTTCGTGTTACGGTCCAAGGTGCAGATGTGCTGATCTTTGTTCACGATTTCATACTGAGCGATTTCCTGAATGTCGCCTGCAGTGACAGCCCCGGCTTTATCAACCGTGATGGAGAGAGTTGCGGGATCCTTGTCTTCGAAATGCTTGAAGCGGATCTGCTTCAAGTTGAGGACGATCTCGGTAACGTCTTCGACGACCCCGGGAAGGGACGCAAATTCGTGTTGAGCTCCGGCGATGCGGACGGAAGTGATGGATGCTCCTTCAAGAGAAGAAAGGAGGACGCGGCGAAGGCTATTGCCTACAGTGTGACCGAAACCTGCCTCGAAAGGCTCTGCCGAAAATTTGGCGTAGGTGTCAGTTGCGGTATCTTCGTCTTTTACAAGACGTTCTGGGACTTCAAACGGAGCTAATGATGTTGCCATGTAGTATTTGGGTAGCCGGGTTTCCCTCAAGTAGAGCGTAGACCTTCAAATGAATACGTGAGGACCGACGGCAGTGGATAAACACTCGGGCGCGGAATATCCTTTCAATTTGCCGAATGTAAAATGGAAAATTATGACGAAATACCGCGGTGGAACGCCCGGGAAGATTTTCTTGGTTAGCGGAAATCATGAAATGTTGTCCAATCAGGAGTTTCAATCACGATATAACATCACGAAATTGGAGTAAAAACATTCCGTAAAGATCTATGGGAAAGGGAAAAGCCTTCGCAGGGGTTCTGCGAAGGCTCTTCTGCCTCGGATTATGCTCGAAAAAAGGGGATTGGCCTTCTCGGCGATGAAATCTTCGGCTACTTCTCGGTTTGTCTGTCTAAAAGTTGAGGGATGGAGCACTGCGAGCTTTTTTTTCCGGCAGGAGCGGAAGGCCGGAGGGGGACGCTGCCCTTTTTCAGTGGGGGGCTTTTCTTCGAGGCTGTTGCCTTCCAAAAATTCTGAGAGCTCTTCTTTTCCCAATAGTCGGCGTTCCAGTAATTAGGAACCGGGGGGTGCTTCGCGTTGGCTTCATCTGCAATCGCTGCACAAGAGAGAATGGTGAAACCAGCTAAAACGAGGCCAAAAGAAAGGAAATTCATAAACGGGTGTTCCGAACTACTCGGTTTTCCCTAATTTATGAAAATTATGATAATTGTCAACAATATAATCAGAGATTTTTAATTACACTCGGAAAAGCGCGCCCATCTTCTTTCCGAGGATCAAAGCGGCACCCGCAATTGTAACGGCGAGAAAGGCCATGGACCAAACTCCTAGGGCGGAAGCGAGATGGGGGCCGGTGCCAAGTGATGAGACCAGAGCGTAGATTGCTTTGGTGATCGGAAAGTGTTGTTGCTGTTCAGCGAGAATCAGTGAATCGGAAACCTCAAGCATCGCGAAGGAGAAAGCGAGAAGACCTCCTGCAATCAGATTGGCAGCAATTAAAGGAAGGGTTACTTTGCCTAAGGCCTTGAGTGGAGGGCACCCCAAATTTTGCGCGGCCTCTTCCAGTGTGACACTGGTTTGCTGAAATCCGGCTGCAGCGGCTCTAACTACGTAGGGAAGACGTCTCACGGCGTAGGCGATGACAAGGATGAGAATGGGGTTCTCGCCCAAGATGAGAAAGTCGAAGGGTTGGCCTTCCCGGGTCATGGCAAGGTATCCGAAGGCAAGAACGAGTCCCGGCACGGCAAGGGGCAGCATGGCCACGGTATCGAGTAGCTGACGTCCCGGCAACTTGGTTCGAACAACGACATAGGCGATTCCGATCCCCAGGATCACAATGGTCAATGTCGCGAGAGACGAATACTTCAGCGAATTCCCGATCGAGTTGATCGTCAGAGGGTGTCCAAGCGCGTCAATATAGTGTTGTCCTGTGAGGGATGCAGGGAGAGCGGTGCCGTACCACTGGTCCGAAATGGAGAGTAGAATGACTCCGAGATGGGGCAATACGGCTATTCCCGTAACAATGAGGAAGGCTCCCGCGCAAATTATACTGACCAAGGGAGATGCTTCCCGCAGTGACTTTCCCGTGGCTGCTCTCCCTGAACTTGCGGAGATCTCCTTACCGAAAAGCCATTTTCCAAGCAGGTAAAACAGGACCGTTGCGATGAGCATGACGACGACAAGAGCGTAGGGAAATGGGTTGCCGCTGAGATCTTTGATTCCATCGAAAATCTGTACGGAAGTGACGCGAGTGAAATCAAAAATGAGAGGAACTCCGAGTTCGGTGAACGACCAGATGAAAATGATCGTAGCTCCCGCAAACAGCCCAGGCATGATCAGCGGAAATGTGACCTTCCAAAGGCGACGGAATCCGTGGCATCCCAAGTTCTCCGCGGCTTCTTCCATCGCTGGATCGACATTCGCAAGTGCGGCGGAGATATTAAGATAGGCGATCGGGTAGAGATGGAGTGCATTCATGAGGACAACTCCGAACAGTTGCCCTTCTCCCAGCCAATCGATTGGTGCTTCCGCGTTCATCAGGCCGAGATCGATCAAGAACGAGTTGATGACGCCGGCCTGGCCCAGTAATTGTTTGATGCCAAGCGCACCCACGAAAGGCGGCAGAATGAGCGGAATGAGAATGAAGGAGTTCAGGATTTCCTTACCTCGAAAATTCCAGGTATTTGAAATCAGAGCGAGAGGGATCGCGATGAGCAGGCAGAGGATCGTGGTGAAAAGCCCCATGTAGAAGGAGTTGATGAGGCCTTCGACGTAGACCGGATTTCGGAATATCTCGAGGATGTAGGAGACGTTGAAGCCTCCGTCGACACTGACAAAGGCCTCCTGCACCGTGTGCCAGATCGGGTAGAGAAAGAAGAGGGCAAAGAACAGCGCGGTCACTCCATAGATGCTGAGGGCGAGAGAGCGGTTCATGGCGTTGAGAGCGCGGTGATCTCCTCGTAGTGGCGGCGAAAGGCGGAAGAGATCTCTCGTGCGAGCTGGATCTCTACGACCTTATTCTTCTGGGCGAGAGCCGGAGCGATGCGATTGACGACCGTGTCGTAGTTGATCAGGGAAACATCGGCGAACGCTTCTCGTCCCAGCGATTGAGGGGCTGAATGTCTCACTGCGTCCCAGGCGGCACGCTGTTCTTCATGCGGATCAATGCATGAGGCTTTGATCACGAATCGAAGGGAGGCGAAAATGGAACCGGTCCATTCGGGGTGATAGGTAAATCCCTCGGCGATTTCATAAGGATTCACATTGGGATCTGTCTGAAAGGAGAGATTCTCTGCGACATAGAAATCGCGACGAATGGGAGGACGGCGGAGCGCATATCGTTTGGGCCCTCCGGGTGTGCCAACCTGGTAGTTCCACAATTTTTGACCGTCTGAGGAGAGGACAAACTCGATAAAGCGATGGGCCAGTTCGGGGCTGGGGGCCCCTCGGAGCATTCCAATAGGATCAGCGCCGATCGAGGTTCCTGCTCGTGGCATCACGAATTGAACATGAGAAGAACCATCGGAATCCTGGTAGATTTCGTTGAAAGTTCTCCCGTAGAAATCGATACACATACCGGCCGCGGCGTCTCCCAGTGCGACATCGCGAGGGACTTTTGCGGCGGAGTCGGTGAAGTAGCGACTGTTCGCGCTGATTTTCAGGATCATCCTCATCGCCTTGTCCCATCCTTGCGAGACTGCTTCTTCTTCACTCAAGCCCTCGTCATTCTGCAGTCTTTGGATCTGTTCCTGGATCAACATTTCGAAAGCCTTGGTCGTTGAGCCGGATTTGGTCGGGTCGGCCAGAGCGATTTGTCCAAATAACCGCGGACTTTCGAGGTCGTCCCACCGAGATGGCGCCGAAGTGAAACCGAGGCGCTCGAGAACGTGAGTGTTGTAGACGATTCCGAAGGACGAAAGGACTGTCCCGACCCAACGGAATTCTGCATCACGAAACGGCTCACCAGAGACCTCGCCCGGCATGATTTCGTCACCGAACCAACTCGGTCGCTCTCGGGCCAGGGCTCCCGGACCGAAGCGTCCACTTTCATCTTCGGGAACGAGAGACCCAATCTGGGCTTGTCGTGAAAAGTCGTAGGCTCCTCCACCGAAAAATAGGTCGATCCCGACTCCGATGGAGGAATTCAGGAACATCGCTCGGGCGATCGCTGCTTTTTCCTCGTCCTTTCGCTGACCTAATCCCGTCAGTTCAGCGACATAACCCTGTTGAGTAACTTTCTCGACGGCATCTCCGATTTTTCGATTCTGAAATCCGTCGCGAATGGTGCGGGTGAAAGCGGTTCCGGTATTATTTTTCCAGAGATTCTCGAAGCGGGTCGAGTATTCAGATTTGAGAAACCGAGCAATCTCTGAGGTGCCTCCCGGTTGTCTCCAATCGACGAATACCTCGCGCCCTTCGGTCTGCCGCATGTGATCGGAGAATGCGCGGCTGAACTCGGCCTGAATCGACTCGTTGTGCGGAGTGATGATGACAAGGCGCTCGGCTTTTCCACCGTCGAGGGCTCCTGTTGAACTGTCAGGGCGCAAAGCAAAGGGCGCGATCAAAACAATCGCTAGTAAAGACAGAACGATGACGATGCGGAGAGGCACAGAGATCAGGGGGCAGGAGGCAGAATAACGATATCCTCCGATTTTGCGGTCGCATAGAGCGTTTGATCTTTGTCACGGATGACGCGACGCGGATTGAGCTCGGAGATAGAAATGGGTTCAGTCCTTCTGGAGCTATCCCCCCGGGGCTGCAGGGAGTACTGGGCGACTTCCCCAAGATAAACCGCTTCAGTCAAATGCCCTTTAATTCCATTGTCGGGCGGAACCGAGGGTTGGAGAGAAAGGCATTCGGGGCGGATCGACACGGTGACAGATTCTCCTTGCTCTGGTGTCCAGTTATCCTGGGAGAGGTGTCCTGACAGTTCTCCAATGGGAGTTTGCACATAGTATTTACTCCCGGAGGAGAATTCAACTTTGCCAGGAATTAGATTTGTTTCCCCGATGAATCCTGCGACAAGGGCGGAGTTAGGGCGGCGATAGATCTCTTCCGGGGTGCCGACCTGGGCGATACGACCTGCGTCGAGAATGGCAAGTCGATCAGCAATCGAAAGTGCTTCCTTTTGATCGTGGGTCACATAGATCGCAGTCAGTCCAAACTCTTTACAGATCCGGCGAATCTCTCCTCGCATCTCGATACGGAGCTTTGCGTCAAGGTTGGAGAGCGGTTCATCAAGCATCAAGCAGCGTGGGCGGACGACGAGGGAGCGTGCAAGGGCGACCCGCTGTTGCTGTCCACCGGAAAGTTGATTGATTTTGCGAGTGCCCAAACCCTCCATTTTGACCATCGCGAGCGCTTCTTCGACTCTTGTTTTGATCTCGGATTTGCGAACCTTTCGTTCCTCGAGACCAAAGGCAACATTCTTGGCCACATTCAGATGTGGCCACAGTGCGTAGCTCTGAAACATCATCGCCGTCTCACGCTTGTGGGGAGGAACTCGGGTTACATCGTCTTCGTCGAATTCAATCGTTCCCATTTCAGGGATGTGAAAACCGGCGATTGAGCGGAGCAGTGTTGTTTTCCCGCATCCACTGGGGCCGAGCAGGAAAAAGAGTTCGCCCGCCTCGATGTCGAGATCGAATTCGTTGAGGGCGACAACTTCGTCAAAGCGCTTCACCAAGCCACGGATTTTGATCGATACCATTCGAGTAGTCTTTGTTGTCTTCGATGTAGCGGATTCGGAGCCAGCGAACAAGGAAATTGAAAACAGAACAAAGAGTTCTTCTCAGCAGTAGGAAAGAGAGAGATGAAGTGGAGTTTCACTCCCAGCTCGTCAAGTCCGCAAGAATGTGCTCGTCGAGACCGAGGTGATCTGGTTCTCTGATGAAGTGAAACGAATTCTCCAATCGGTTGGGCCGGCCATCGTGGTGGCGGCGGTAGTGCTCGGACCCGGAAGTATTCTGACCAGTTCCAAGGTCGGTGCGACATTCGGGCCGATCGGGATTCCCGTGGTTCTCGCTGCTGCGATTCTCATGATCGGGATGGTTGCTCTCTCTGCAAGGATTGGAGTGGTCTACGAGGGTAGCGCCTGCGATGAACTGGCATCCCGTCTCGGTCGCGGCTCGGCGGTTGCGATCGGGCTGATTCTCTTCATCCTCGTCGCCTTGTTTCAGTCGAGTAACAACATTGCCGTCGTCGCGGGGATGTCTCCTCTGATCGAACTTGCCACGGGAGGGAAACCGGTCTCGATCGGGTTGCAGATTGCGGTTCTTGTGGGATTCAACGCCTTTGTAATCTTTTGCCTCTACCGAATGCGCAATCTCTATGGGTCGATCGAGAAGCTCATGAAGATCCTTATCGGGGTGATGGTCTGCGCTTTTCTCATCAACTTTGTTGCGGCCTCGGTGACCGCGCGGGAATGGGAGCCTGTTGAGAACGCAACTCAAGGAGATTTTTTTGCTCTTCTCGGAATGATCGGAACCACTTTCTCCGTTGGAGGTGCCTTTTATCAAAGCTACCTCGTGAGAGAAAAAGGCTGGGGCATTCGCGATGCTCGACGAGGGGTGACCGACTCGGTCGTGAGCATTTCGGTTCTCGGAATCGTGACCATGGTGATTCTTCTGACCGCGACACGAATCTTCTACGGTCGTCCTGACGGTGTCAGTCTTGGTCGAGTCGATGACGTGGCGCGACAACTGGAACCTCTTTTTGGATCGTGGGCCGTTGTTGTCTTCAGTTTTGGAATTCTTGCGGGAGCGTTCAGCTCTTTCCTCGTGAATTCGATGATCGGTGGAACGGTGATGTCGGATGCGCTTGGGAAAGGAAGCAAACTCTCCCAGGGGTGGCCGATCCATCTCACAACGCTGGCTCTCCTCGTCGGTATGATCGTAGCATCCTTTTCATTGACGAGAGCGGACAGCACCGTGGTTTTGATCACCTTTGCCCAGGCTTTGACCGTCCTCGGTATCCCGGCTCTTGCGGCCGCACTGCTCTACCTTGGGACACGGCCGGAATTGACCGGGGAAAGAAGGGTGCCGGCTTGGATTCTCACTCTCGGTGCAGTCGGTTTTCTTGTTTCCTGTGTCCTTGCGATCCGTACGGGAATCGCGGTCTGGGAGAAGATTCAGGCGGCGTGAGGTCTGCCAAGCTTGTCTACCATTGGTTCTATGACACTGCATCAGCTCACCTCTGTGATCATCAGAATATGTGGCGTTCCTCTCCTCATTACGAGTCTCCCTTTAAGCGCATCTTGAATTCAGTGGGAATATCATGGCGATGACTGGGTTGAGGTAGGTTCTGAAGTGTCTTGGGAGGAGGACGGAGTGGTGTCGCCTGATCCATTCAAGGGCGAAGTCGATGAATCGGAGATCGGATTTCTCGATGAAGAGAGCGGTCTTACTTCCTGCAGCTCTACGTCCTGCGATGTCTACTCAGGACTTGGGGGGCAGATCGGTATGATCGTCTTGGGAATTCTCCTGACCTTTCTTTATCGACCGATGGCGAAACTTGTCCTTGTCGGGATCGCGGCTGAGGAGGGCAAGGCGGATTGAGCAAGTCGCAAGAACGTGAGTTTCCCTCCGAATCCCGTGCAACGTGCGTCGTTCAGGCAGACGGCTATTCACTGACCGTATCGCAAAGTTCGATTACCGAGTGAGCGCGCCTGAAGAGTTCCGAAGTCAAACCCGCCGCGTTTGCATTGTTGCCGAATTTGACCTCTTCTGACACGGTCAGGAATTGTCGCAACTCGTCACGAGCAGATTGAGGAATGGAGGAGGCTTCCGCATCACTGCTTCGGTAGAGAAACTCCTCTGTCGTCTCATAGCGGACGGGATCACCGTAGTTTTCGGCGAGATAGTCTTTGAGCGCGTTCGAGAGAGCCTGGCTGAAACGATTGGGTTCCATCGTATTCTCCCGGACCTCAAGAAGACGAAGTTTTTGTAGGATTTTTCTCCGTGCCGAAAGTGCAGGTGATGAAGAATTCCTCCAGACAAACCACCACAGGCCAAACCCTATTAAAGCGAGGAGGAGAAAGAAACCGAGGATGCCGAGAATGAGGGGAGGGAGGATGGAATCCTTCGGTGCCAAGACAACGATGTCGTAGATATCGTCCTCATGCGGCTTCTGCTGAAGCGGTAATGCGAGAAGGGAAGGGAGCATCAGGCGATCTCAGTTCGTTCGCGATGTTTGAAAAAAGAGTGGAGTGCAGGGAGATACTCTTCGTCGGTTCTCAGGGAAATCTTGTCGATCGAGAGTTGCTTGAACTGCTGGTCGACTTCGTTTTGCCAACGAGCGGCCTCCTGCGCATAGGCTTTGCGAACGCGTGGGCTTGATGTGTTAATCTCGACCTGAGCTCCGGTTTCGGGATCTTCGAGCCGAACTGAACCAGCAGTGGGGAGCTCTAGTTCGGCCGGATCGCTGACCTGGATTGCGACGACATCGTGTTTGCGACTGACGATGCGAAGATCGGTAGCGAGATCTTCCTCGAAAAGAAAATCGGAGAGCACAAAAACTAGTGATCTTTTCCGGACCGCATTCTTGAGGAGGTGGATAGTATCACCAAGCCGTGTGCGACGGCCCTGAGGTTTGAAGAGAAGAATTTCTCGAATGATACGAAGCGCATGAGCGGTTCCCTTTTTGGGCGGCAGGTAAAGTTCGACTTCGTCGGTAAAAAGAATTAGCCCGACTTTGTCTTTGTTCTTGAGGGCACTGAAAGCGAGTAGCGCAGCTACTTCAGCCATCAGGTCCCGTTTACTTGGGCCATGGCTTCCGTAGTTGCCGGAGGCGCTGATGTCGACGCAGACGAAGACCGTCATCTCCCGCTCTTCCGTGAATTTCTTCACAAAAGGGTGCCCCATGCGAGCGGTCACATTCCAATCAATTGATCGGACTTCGTCGCCGGGCTGGTATTCCCGGAAGTCTTCGAAATCGATTCCTTCGCCCTTGAAACAGCTGTGGTACTCTCCGCCAAAACTCTCGCGCACGAGCCCTCGAGTTCGCAATTCGATCTTGCGAACTCGACGGAGAATCTCGCGAATTTCCGAAGTGGAGTGATCCGGATGGGCAGAGTCTGGGGAGGGCGTGGAAGTAGCAGGCAAGGAATTGGTAGCTGGAATTCGTAAATCGAATGGATTAGGAGCCGACGAACTCTTTGCTCCATTTTGCGATTTCTTCTGGAGTCATTTCACCCATACGGATGATGAGCCGGTAGTTCACGGTGAGGGGTTCCTCTGGAGTCGCTTTGGAAACAAAATAGCTACCAAAGCGCCCGTAGTCTCGTTCGCTGAAACGGGCGGGCTTGGGATTCTTCGGAGAATCGAGATAGGCGATCGTGTAGGTTTTGCCACCGACACTGACACACATTCCTTTCCAAGGGAGATCGCGAGTCGCCTCGCCGTCGGTCTTGTTAGACCAGTTGATCGTTTTGCCGCGTTCTCCTACACCGGTTCCGGGGCGGATGTAGTAGGTCGCGTTCTTGGTCGAATCGTTCACTTCGTTGTTCGCACGGAATTGGAATCCTGCGTGCTGAGGGTCACCGTCGAGTCGGACTTCAGGCACCGATGGCGTCAGGGTCGAGGTGAAGTCCACGACGATGTCTTTGCCCTTTTTGGAAAAAGTCATCGTCCGTGCTTCTGAGGCAAAAGGTTTCCCGGCCTTGTCCATCCAGTCGATGACCGAAGTGATCGAGGCGTTCTTTCCATTTGCTTTTTGGCTGGAAAATTCGCGATGGATCTGATGGGCATCCCGGCAGTGCCAGGTATCGATACCTTTGTGTTCTTTGCCCTCGGCATCGGTGTAGCTAACTTTGGAAAAGCCAAAGTAAATGCCCCGGTGGTGAGTGTATTTTCCACCTGGACCCTTGGTCAGAAACTGATCTTTGCTCCACCACTGATAGATGTGGCAGAACGGCTTGTAAGTTTCCTCGCGGCGTTCCTTGGAACTGTCGTCGATCGCCTCATATACGTAGCGGGCAACGGGTTGGCCATCATGGAAGAGATCGAGGTGCTTGCCTTCGGTGTCTTTCCAGGCAAAGTCAGCTTGAGCGGCAGAAGCAAAAAGACCGAGCGTGAGAGCGAGAAGGGTAGGTTGTTTCATAGTTAGGTTATTTTTCGAGGGTAAGTGGTTCGATCAGGGCGCGACGAGGCCTTTCTCCACCATTTCTTCTTTCGAGAGTCGGGGGCGAACCCGCGCATCGGTGGGAAGACCGGTGACACGATCAAACTCATCAGCTGTTCTTAGTTCCGGGACACTGTCTTTCGTTCGCGCTTCCCAATCCTGGAGGGCCGTTTGCATTGCGCGGAGAAGAGGCCCATACCGCTCATCGCCGGCAATGTTGCGAAGCTCGAAGGGATCGAGCTTGGTATCGTAGAGTTCTTCTTCTGGGCGAGGTTTGAGAAAACAGGATTGCTGAGCAGCCGTTAGCTCCTTTTCCTCCCGCAATCGGAGGAGCTCAATATACGTGGGACTGCGAAGACCATCAGCAGAGGGGGTCTGTGGAAGGTCAGGGTAGGAGTTTCGAATGTATTTGTAGCGTTCGTTGCGGACGGCGCGGACATGATCCTCGAAGTCATGCCAGTTCTTCTCCGCAAAGATGAAGTCGCGGATCGGTTTTTTAGGATTTGTCAGGAGCGGGGAGAAATCGACTCCTTCGAAGGTCTGTCCAATCTTTTGAATTCCGCCGAGTCTCATGAAGGTCTTAGCGATATCAACCGTGCTGACGATGCGTTTGCAGACTGTTCCAGGAGCAACGGTAGCTGGCCAGCGAACAATCCATGGCGTCTTGATTCCGCTGTCATAGAGGGTGGTTTTGTCGCGAGGGAAGGGGCGGCCATTGTCACTAATCACGAGGATCAGGGTGTTTTCCGAAACTCCCTGCTTTTCCAGCTCATCCATCACTTCGCCGACATAGCGGTCAAAACGGGTGATCTCGTCATAGTAAAGCTGATAGTCGGCTCGAACAGCAGGCGTGTCGGGGTGATAGGGGGGAACCTTGATCTCTTCAGGACGAGAACCCTCGGGGATAATTCCTGGATGGTAAGGGCGATGGGGGTCCAATGCCGCGAGCCAGAGGAAAAAGGGTTGGCCCTTCGGTCGTGCTTTCATCAGGGGGATCCAGTCAGCGGAGCCGCTTTGCGCCTCACCTTCCAGTGTTTCGACAAACTTCCCGGCTTTCGCCGCGGCACCCGAGGGGAGCTGAAACCCGGAAGTGTCGACTTCACGAACTTCATCGAACCGATCGCGAACTGCGTCTCCCAGATGCCACTTACCGGCTGCTCCGGTCCAGTAGCCCTTCTCTTTGAGTTTCTCGACAAAGGTGGTCTGCTCTTCTGGAAGCGGCCAGTGTAGTTCTTCCGCATTGGTTTGGTGAGGATAACGGCCTGTGACGATGCTAGCCCGGCTGGGGCTGCAGGAGGAAATGGTGACGAAGGCATTGTCGAACCTCATTCCTTCTTCCGAGAGCCGCTGCAGGTTCGGCGTCATGATCGAGTCATGCCCGTAGGGAGAAGAGTCATCCCAAGCCATATCGTCTGCGATAATGAGCACCAGGTTGGGCAACTTCATCAGGTCCGCCTTTGCTGATTCCTTTTTTGGTGTCAGCTCTTCGTCCTGTGCGAGAAGAGGCGACAAGGAAAACGAAAGTAATAGAAGGGAGAACAGGAATCGGATTGGCATGACGCGAATGAAGCAGAAATCTACCCGGATGCCAAGGTGGAGAAACGAGAAATGCGTGTTCCCGTTGGATTGCTCGAGAGGTCTTGACCCTGTCGGCGGATATCAATAATCTCGAGCATTTGAAGACCCCTGACATTCTCCTGAAACTCTCGCTCCTGATCCGACTGGGGGTTGCTGTGATGTTGTCGAGCTGCTCTTACAGGCCATTTCCCTCGTTGGCTTCCCTTGAGAATGACCAGACTTTCTCGGTCGAATATATCTCCGTTGGCTGCTTTCATAACTACTCGGAGATTCTCCTGTTTTCCTCTAGTTCCGTAGGAATTACCCGTGTTGACACGGGTGTATCTGAGGGGGCAGTGGAGCAAGCCGGTGACACAAAGACCTTTCTAGGGAGTGTGCCACTTTCGGCAGAAGATGTGAAAGGAGTCGACGCCTTGTTCGCCTTCTATTCGAGCGGCCCTTCGATGGGGTGCACGACGGTCGACCGGATCCCGGTGACTTATATGGAGGGGGACCGGATTATTGAAACCTACGCGTTTTCGGATGGTTCCTGCTCAACTAATGAAATGGAATCGCTGCTGACTTTCGGCGAGTTGCGGTTGCGATTGAAGCCTGAGTCGAAGGAGGGTTTCGAATTCTGATCGGCTACCTATTGCCCCGACTTGGATGCGGCGTAAGAGAATCTTTACGTCGGAGTGGTTCATCCTCTAGGCTCAGGCTACATGATTGAGAAAATTTCCCGTAGACTGGGGCTCAAGTGGCTCACTTTTGCTTCGCTGTTCGGCCTGAATGCCCGGTCCTCTGCCTCGGCGCAATCAAAGGAATCAGGGGGACGCGATCTTCCTGGTGAGGACAAGCGGGTCGACCGCTGGCACAAGGCTCACGACCGTGTCTGGTTGGGTGGTCATTTCTGGGCGAACCCGATGGAGGACTGGGTTGTTTCCAAAGGGCATGCCAGTTGTCAGACCAGTGCAAGCAATCGAAGCATTCACAGCTTGACTCACCGGCTTGAATATCAAGAAAAAGCCTTCTCCATGGTCGTGATGATGGAGCGCCCCGCCGATTCTGGAGAGAAGGCGAGTGGCGGGTTTCGTATCGGAATTCGCAGCGAAATTGATGAGCTGCGAAGCAATTGCTTCGCCAAGGGAGGAATCGACGCAGGAATCGTCGGGAATGCGCTTGTTCTTGGGCGAAAAAAGAAAGATTTTTCCCGGGAGCCAGACCGAAATACGATCATCCTTCATCTTTCGGGCGGCGGGGGGAGTCTCAAGCTTTCGGCCAGTTGTGCCTTTTCCGGCGAGTCCCTTGGAAGCATGGAGGCCAAGGTCGACACCGAAAACACGATTGGAAACCTCGCTTTGGTCAGTCAGTTTTCAGGGAGCGGGCAGCGAAAAGAGGATGGGAAGGTGGGGATGTCCTTCACGGATTGGAGAATTTCCGGCAAGGCGATTACGGTATCACCTGCTCAGAAATTTGGTCCTCTTTTATGGTCGATGTATTCCCTGAGCGATTCCCGAAGCGACGAGGGATTCGTGATGAAGATGAGCGCTCTGACCGGACCTATGGGCACAGCGGGAAACAAAGATGTCGAGCTGCTGATTCAAAAGGAAGACAAGTGGGAGTCGCTCGGAAGTGCTGAGCTGGATGCAGATGCCTGGACAGCTACTTTTCGGATCGCGAACTGGGATGAGTCCCTCGAAGCTCGCTACAAATTGATTTACCGAGAAAACCATAAGGACGGAACAGAGACTCCCGACGAATGGGAAGGGACGATCAAGGCGAATCCGGATGGTCGACCTCTTCGACTCGGAGCCCTGACCTGTCAGAACGACTACGGCTATCCCTACGCTCCGGTAGCTGACAACCTGATTCGGCTCGATTCTGACATGCTCTATTTTTCAGGAGACCAGCTTTATGAGAGTCACGGCGGATTTGGAATTATCCGTGATCCTGCCGGGCCTGCGATTCTCTCATATCTTCGGAAGTTTTATCAGTTTGGTTGGGCCTTTCGCGAAGCGATGAAAGATCGCCCAACGCTCTGTATCCCGGACGATCATGATGTCTTTCAGGGCAATATCTGGGGGGAAGGTGGAGCACCTATGAAGGATATCGCAGGAGGCGCTTCATCCAAAGGTGGCTATCGTGAGCCCGCGCGAATGGTGAACGCGGTTCATCGGACCAATTGTGGCCATCACCCAGATGCTTACGACCCGAATCCCTCGTTACAGGATATCAGCGTCTACTACGGCGACATGGTCTATGGTGGAGTCAGTTTCGCGGTTCTGGGTGATCGGCAGTGGAAGAGCGGACCTGACCGAGTCGAGACTGGTAGCGGGCGAGCCGATCATGTTCTGGATCCTGAATTCGACACCTCACTTCTGGATCGCCCTGATCTAGTTCTTCTGGGGGAGCGTCAGGAAGAGTTTCTGAAGAAATGGGGAGAGGATTGGCGAGGTCACTCGATGAAAGTGCTCTTGAGCCAGACTGTCTTTGCTGGAGTGGCTACTCATCACGGCAAGTATGATGGCTTTCTCAAGGCTGACCTCGACTCCGGAGGCTGGCCGCAAACGGCTCGGAATCGGGCGATCGACATCCTTCGTTCCTCAATGGCTCTCCATATTAATGGGGACCAGCATCTGACGACTCTCTCCCAGTATGGAGTTGAAAAGCAGCGGGACAGTAACTGGTCTTTTTGCACTCCGGCGATTGCGGCTGGATACCCACGATGGTGGCGTCCTGATGAAGTGGGGATGCATCACGAGAACAGACCCAGTCACGGCCATGATCACACGGGGGAGTATCTCGAGGGATTCGGGAACAAGGTCTACGTCTACGCCGTTGGAAATCCTGAAGTCGGAAAAGAGAAGAATCGGTATGACAAAGCCCACCAGAAAGGGAGTGGATTCGGGCTCGTCACGATTGATACAGAGAAGAAGACCTACACGCTCGATTCCTTTCGGTTTTTGATTGATGCCACAGATGGCAAAGCTTCGAATCAGTTCCCGGGTTGGCCGGTGACGATTCATCAGGAAGAGAACCGGGGAGTAAATCGAATCAGCTGATCTGTCACCCGTTTCTGATGAAATTGACTCCAATTCGCTTTCTTGCCTCCGCGTTCTTTATCATCGGTATTGCTGCCCTGATTCAGGAGGTAGAGGCCAAACCCAATGTTGTCATTTTCTACACGGATGATCAGGGAACGCTTGATGCTGGGTGCTACGGGTCAGCCGATCTCCATACTCCAAACATAGATCGGATTGCGAGAAATGGAGTTCGCTTCACCCAGGCCTACGCGCACACTGTTTGCTGTCCTTCTCGTGCTGCTCTTCTGACAGGGCGTCACCCGCAGCGTTCTGGGATCAATTCCTGGACGCAGGGGAACATGAAGGGCGCCGACGGTGTTAACATGGCGCTCGAAGAGGTGACCCTCGCCGAGATGATGAAAGGAGCTGGCTATCGGACCGCACTGTTTGGGAAGTGGCATGTCGGATCTCATCGCGATCATGGGCCCACTCGCCAGGGGTTTGATGAGTTCTTTGGGATTCGTAATGGGTTTATTGACAACTATAACCATTACTTCTTACACGGGAAGGGCTACCACGATCTCTATGAGGGAACGACCGAGATTTTCAGGGAGGGAGAGTTCTTTCCGAAACTGATTACCGACCGAGCCCTGAAGTTTGTCGAAGAGAATCAGAAGAGCCCGTTCCTGCTCTACTTGGGATTTAATATTCCTCATTATCCGGAACAGGCTCTGGAAGAGCATCGCAAGCTCTATGCAGAACTTCCCATGCCGCGACGGGCTTACGCGGCGATCACGACTACGACAGATTTCTATATCGGGCTTGTTCTTGATCGATTGGACGATCTGGGTTTGACAGAAAACACTATCGTCATTTTCCAGAGCGATAACGGACACTCAGCTGAGGACAAAGGGCCGATCGATATCGATGATCATTCCAGCGGGTTTCCCAAGGGGCACTACTACAGCGCTCATGGAGGCGGCGGGAATACAGGGAAGTGGATTGGCCACAAGGGTACCTTTCTCGAAGGCGGAGTTCGTGTCCCTTCGATCGTGAGTTGGCCAGCAAAATTACCAAAGGGGATTGTCCGCGATCAGGCAGTGACGATCATGGATTGGTATCCCAGTCTTGCAGAATGGTGCGGTCTCGGAAAGCCAGCGGTCGAATTGGACGGACGAAATCTGCAGCCGATCATCGATTCATCCGACACTCCCAGTGCTCATCCGGTGATTCATTTTCAATGGCAACAGAAGTGGGCGGTTCGCGAGGGGGAATGGAAGCTCATTGGCCTCGACCAAAAAGGCGTCGTAGGGGCACAAACAACCCTTCATCGTCTCTCTGATGAGGAACCGGAAGTAAAGGATTACTCCCAAGAAAAGCCAGAAGTAGTTCGGCACTTGAGGGCCTTGCATGAGGGGTGGTCTAACGCGGTTCAAGTCCGGTGAAATGAGGGCTTTGCCCAAAAGAGCCAGAGAGAGATCCCTTTTCCGTTCGCGATTCTAGATGTTTGATCGTGACTCTTTTTTCGAAGCCGTTATTTTGTAGGAATGCTCCGCCTCTTACTCGTTTGTTCCCTCATTTCGCACGTTTTCACGACCCAGGCGCAGGAACTTCTTCTGGAAGATGGTTTTGGTTCCAAGGAGCCGGGCTGGAAAGGTAAAGCCGCCTTTCAACCTGAAGAGGGGGAGGTGACTTTAAATGGAAAGTTGGTCTATGCGGGTGACTCTCGAGGGCTCAACGAGAGAGTAAAAAGACTGAAGTCCATCAGTGTTGAGATTTGGTTTCGACCGGAAAACCTGAAACAGGAAGGCCCTGCCCGGATCTTTACAATTTCCAAGGATACCAGTCATCGGAATTTTACACTCGGTCAGGAGGCGGACCGACTGGCGGTTCGGATTCGTACGACCAAGACAGGCACGAATGGACTTCTCGATATGCTGAGCCCGCGCGACAGCCTCACCAGAGAGTGGTCACATTGCGTTTTCGTTTTCGAGGCGGGACGGGATTCTGTTCTCTATCTCAATGGAAATGTCGCAGCGAAGAAGAGAATCGACGGAAACCTATCCAACTGGGACCCTCAGTTCGGAATCGTAATTGGCGATGAGATGAGTGGGGGCAGGCAATGGAAAGGTGACCTTTCCAGGATCGCTTTTTTTGAAGGAGTGCTCAGCAGAGAAGACGTCGAGGACCGGTTTCTGGCCGGCAGGAATGCGGACGGCGAAGTGAAGCCGACACCAGAGCGAGCATCATCAGAGAATGAGGAGTTGTTCGAACGGAAAATTACGACCTTGCTGACCCAGCGTTGCCTCGAGTGCCATGACTCCGCTACTGACAAGGGAGACCTTGATCTCTCGCGGAACCTGAAGTCCCATTTCAAAGAGGGGATTCTTGTTGCTGGAAAATCAGAGGACAGCTTGCTTTGGGAATCGATCGAAAACGATGAGATGCCGCACAAGCGTGATCCGCTATCGCAGGAGGAGAAGGAACTCTTTCGACAGTGGATTGACGGTGGAGCGGCCTGGACTGTTGATTTTATTGATCCTGCGATCTACTCCCGACCGGCTGAACAGGTTCCGACTCAGTCCCGCCGCCTCACCCGAAGCGAGTATGCTGCGACTATTCGAGATGTCTTCGGAGTCGATCTCGAGCCAGAGATTCGAGAGGCGATTCCCGCTGATGTCCGAACCGATGGTTTCAGCAATACGGCCTACAATCTCACGGTCGATCTGAAGCATATCGAAGGCTACTCGAAGATGGGTGAATTGGTCGGCAAACAAATCGATGCCCGTGAATTTGCGAAACGTTTTTCGAATAAGCTCGATCTGACCGACAAAGGGATGATTCCTCTGATTGAGGAGATGGGAAAGACGATCCTGCGGGGCCCTCTGACGAGAGAGGAGACGGCGCTCTATCGAGGAATCTCGACGAGCGCTGCTTCAGCGGGAGGAGATTTTGAGGATGCGATTGCGACTTTGGTCGAAGCGATGATCCAATCTCCACGGTTTCTCTATCGTATCGAGGAGGTTCCAGCCTCGCGGAGTGGACGATCCGGTGGAGCACGGCTCATTTCTGACTGGGAGATGGCTTCGCGACTCAGCTATACAATTTGGGGGAGTGCCCCGGATCGAGAGTTGTTGAAGCTTGCCGACGAAGGAAGGCTAAACAGGGAGGATGTCATTCGCTCACAGACGGCGCGAATGCTGAAAGATCCCCGAGCAATCTCCCAGTCTTTGGATTTCGCTTCCGAATGGCTGCATCTCGATCGACTTTCTTTTCTGCAACCAGATGAAAAGCATTTTCCGGATTGGAATCCGGAGCTCGCGGAGATGATGAAACGCGAAACCCTGGCGTTTTTCGAAGAGGTGGTCTGGAATAGAAAGCGACCTCTTGGCGCTCTGCTCAACGAACCCGTTACTTTTGTTTCTCCGGAACTGGCCGCTCACTACGGGATGCCTGCTTTCGAAGCCCCTTCTGATGAGCAGTTCAGAAAGATCGACTTGAGCAAAGTGCCCGCTCGTGGAGGGCTGCTCACCCAGGGAAGCGTGCTTACGATCGGTGGCGATGAGGCCTCAATGGTGACGCGTGGGCTATTCGTTCTCAATGATCTTTTGCGAGGGGTGATTCAGGCACCGCCGCCCTGCGTCGACACGACACCTGTGGCAAGCCGTCCTGGACTCTCTCAACGAGCCGTGGCGATGGAGCGAGTCGCGGATAAAAGTTGTGGTGGCTGCCATTCAAAGTTTGAGCCGCTCGCCTACGGAATGGAGCGTTTTGACGGTCTCGGTTCTTTTCAACTCAAGGATTCTTTCGAGAATCTATTACGAGAGGATGGAGAGGTGCTTTTTCCAGGAGACTCCGAAGCGAAGCCATTTCAATCTGTCTCCGAGCTTATGGATCTCCTTGCGAAGAGTCCCAGGGTTAGTGAGACCATTACCTGGAAGCTGACTCAATTTGCGATGGGGCGTCCGCTCAATGCGCGAGATGCGGCCCAGATCGGTCAGATTCACGAAGTGGCTCAGGGGAATGGCGGAACCTACGAAGTATTGATTGCGGCCCTTGTTGAGAGCCGACTTTTTCGCTATTCTTTCCCTTCGGAGACCCCTGATTCCGATTAGTTGATCTGTTTTACTTTTCCTTCCCCACTATGACTCAGAATCATTTGTCCAGACGAACTCTCCTCCGTGGACTAGGAGGTGTCGCGGTCGGTTTGCCTCTTTTTGAAGAGATGATGCCGTCTTCTCTACTCGCTGCGTCGCGGAATCCAGAGGTTCCGACTCGAGCTTTCAACGTCTTCTTTGGGTTGGGTATTCCATCTCCGGTTCAGCCGAACCAATTTGAAGGAGTATTAGAGCCGTTGAAGCCGCTAAGCGATCAATTGCTCATTCTGCGCGATGTCGATCAGATTCGTTGTGATCGCTCAGGAATGAACGCACACTTCGACGGGGCTTCAGGAGCTTTCACCGCAACTGCGCCTGACGGGGAAGCAAAATCTGGTGGCGCCTCGATTGATCAGTTGGTGCGGCAGGCTCATTATCCGAAAGGTTTACCAGAGGGAATGGTCTCTACTCTGATCGGAGGAACATTCTTCCGGAGAAGTCGTGTCGGGCGATATGTGCATAGCTATCGGCCTGATGGTACCGTGGCATCTACGATCCAGGAAAAGCCTCGAGATCTCTTTGAACGCGTTTTTGGCAAAGTGGAGCTGAGTTCCGGAGGTGATGAAAAGAGGGAGCGCCTCAAGCGAAGTGTGCTCGACTCCGTGGTGGAGCAGTATCGTCAGTTTACGGGGCCGAACAGCCCGTTGGGTTCCGTTTCGAAGGAGCGCTTTAAGAATCATCTCGATCGCATTCGCGAATACGAGCAGCGTGCGTTTACGGTCAAGATCGATGACCCCAGGGCACCCACATATCCTCCTGCCTCGCACTTGAAGCATGGTGGAGCAGCAGATCCCGGAGGTGAGGGGATTGACATTACTCTTGAAGATCTCCGAGAAGAGTGGCGGCTTATGGCTGATCTCTATGCTCTTTCCATCCAGATGGATCGAGCTCGATTTGGTTCGATTACCTTCCTCGCAGCAGGTGAGCGAATCCGATTAAAAGGCGACTACCACTACGAGGGGCGGCTGATTCATCAATTCGATGATGCCGGTCAACTTCGGGCGTCAGGTTCAAAAGGCTGCAGTCACGAATGGTGGCACAAGTTCAATGAAAAGAAGGAGAATGAGGCGCTTCGAGCTCACGCTCATATGAAGATGAATGAGGTGGCCTACTTCTTGAAGCGGCTCCACGAAGATGAAGACTGCCTCGAAGGTAACGGGAAGAGTATCCTCGAGAACTCGATGATTACGATTTCTACCGAGTCCGGCGATGGTCGTCACAATGACGTGAAGCGCGAACTCTCCGGTGTCTTTCACGCCATCTCGGGAGCAGGTGGCCGGTTTAAGACGGGCCAGGTCCTCGATGCAAAAGCGGAAGGCATTGATGTTTACAACACCATGCTCTCAGGAATGCGTGTTTCGCAACGTCTGGGTCCTGGTGATCGAGAGCATCGTAACGTGGATGCCATTATGGCCTGACCAATATAGGTGCTAGTTCCTACCGAACGAAGTCGTAGCAGGCACTCGGCAAGAGACAGAAGCCGGAGAGCAATAACTCGCTCCCGGCTATTGCTATGGCAAAAGTGGTATTCTTTCTCAGATACCCGACTCAGCGAGGCTTCTCTGGATCAGATTTTCAAGAATGGCGGAACGGTCAAACTGCAGAGCGAATTCACGGGCTTTTTCAGAAAGTGCCTGACGTTCATTGTTGGTCATGAAGTAGGCTCTGTTGAGGCATTCGCGGAGTTGATCGACGTTTCCTGCTTCGTGCTCAAGGCAGTGACCGCCGGTCGCCTCCGGAATTCCTCCGGTGCGGGTCGTAATGACTGGGCCGAGTCCACCTGCGAGCATTTTTTCGGCTACCGCAATACCAAATGTCTCGATAAACTCACGCTTTGGTTTGCTGGGGAGGCAATAGGCAAATGATCCATGCATCAGCACGCCTTTTTCCTCATCGGAAACATCGTCGAGCACGCGAATATTTGAGTCCGTTTCCGCGAGAGCTTGAATTTCTTCTTTCATCGGTCCATTTCCGCAGACGATCAGTTGTTTCTGGCCGTAGAGCTCACTGGTCTTGTAGGCCTCGATGAGGTCATCGACTCCTTTTGCAGGCGCAATGCGAGAGAGGAACATCACGTAGTCGTCCTTCTCTAGGCCTCGTTCGTCGAGAATCTCAGTGACGCGTTCAGGATAATTTTCGATCGAAGTGTAGGCGGTGGTATCAATGGCAGGAAAACTGATTTCAACACGGTCATTGAGGCGAGATGCAAAATCAGTACCCAGTTCAGCGTCCACTTTGGCTCCTGCGTCCACGATCATGTCTTTAGTAAACTGAGAAACAGCAACGGGAAGGTCATGATCGAGGTAGTTGCTGAGGACAATCTGAGCAGCTCCGACCTGACCACTGGCGAGGGCATTGGTGACTACGTTAGTGATGTCAGACCCAACGGCTTCGCCGATCGTAGCTACGTCAGGATTACTGCGGAGTTCCTTGAAGCTGTGAACTGCATTCATCACCATCTGGCCGTGAGGAACAAGATAGAGATCCATGAGAAGACTCTTTCCAGGCAGGCTGTGTAGCAGATCGATAAGCTGGCCGCTGATGGCGTATCCAAGGCGTCCGTCGAGCACTTTGTAATCTCCAATTGGTTCTGGGCGATGAACGTGGATTCCAGGAGAATACTTAGAGATGGTATCCAGTGCTTTCAGCGGTAGCCCACTCTCCTGCAGGGTATCGATGGGGTAGCTGACGATGTGCACAGAATGAAAACCTTCCGAGATAGCTGTTTCGGCGAGGTTTCTGGCTTCAGTAGAGTGACCGCAAATGATGGGGTCAGCGCGAACGACAAGAATCAGGTTTTGAACAGGTTTGTCCTTGGTGGGAGAATCGGTGAGCGAGTCGACAGGGCTTTGAGGATTGTACATAGTTGAGAGGCTGATTGAGGTGTCCTACGGACTGCAGAAAGACGCAGCTTACGTGCCAACCTCTATTTATTTAAGAAAAGAGGAATGTCTCGAATTGTGCCGTTTCCGTTGGAATCGACGGCTCAGCTACCCAGTTAGGGCTCGCTATGAGATGAAGGAAGGAGGGCGAGTTTCCGAGGCCCAGTCCGAAGGCTCGGGTCCCATCTCCAGCGTGAGAACAGCTTCAGCGCTGAACTCGCTTAGGCGCAGATAGCAGCGATCGAGGGGCTTTCCATTGAGCCAAGCCCTCTGTACGTAGTCATTTTCAGGGCCTTGATTGAGGGCTTCGATTGTGAATTCTCCCCCCAGAAGTTTAAGGGTAGCTCTTTCAAATATGGGACTGCCAATGAGCATGATCGGAATTCCTGTGACCGGGAAGAGTCCGGTCGCACTCCAGACATACCATGAGGAAAGACCACCTGAGTCATCGTTCCCCGGAAGTCCGCCTCGCCCCGTCGTGAACTGATATCGCATCACGTCGCGCACCACTTTCGCAGTTCGGTCGTGACGTCCGGCCCATAGGTAAGCATATGGGGCCTCCATGTCGGGTTCATTGTTCAGTCCCTCGAAGCGATCGACGGTTTCCCCTGGAGCGGGGTCTGCGAATCCGAAAAAGAGGTCCAAAAGTTCGACAAAACGTTTCTCTCCACCCGCCAAGTTGATTCTGCCGACCATGTCGTGAAGAAAACGGAACGAGTAGTTCCAGTGTTCGCCCTCGTAGTAGTCAGAGTCCTCACTGAGAAGGCCCGTCTTGGAATCAAATGCATTGGTCCAGTGATAGGCGAGTGGTATGCACTTGTCGTAGATGACTTGATCGCCAATGCGTTTTGCCATCTGGGCGATGCACCAGTTGGCAAAGGCGAGGTCGAGAGTGTGAGAGAGTGGCTGAACCGTGTGATTTCGAGCAAATTCGGCAAACTTTCCACCGCGACCCTTTCCACTGAGGCTAGTTCGCCAGAGTAGGCGGAGCACGTCGTCCCAGTCGGCTTCGATGCCTCGCATCTGAGCGTCGGTCAGGATCATATGGCAAAGCCCGGTCGCCTGCTTCGCGAATCTTTCGGGACCATTGTCCATCAGGTAGCTGACAGGGAAAGCTCCTTCGCGATGGGCGACTTCTCGGAGGAAAGATACAAAGTCTGCCCCAAGTTCTGGCCAGAGAGTCATGAGAAGTGGGAGCTGTGTCTTGTAGAGATCCCACAACGTCGAGAGGTCGAAGAAGAATGGGCCCGGCTCATCGGAAAACGGATTCTCATCTCGGAAGTCGGCTGGCTTGATAGTCGCGTGATACAGCGCCGTATAGAAGACTTCGCGTTGATCTTCCGTTCCGCCCCGGACGCTGATTTTGCGAAGAATTGATTCCCAGAGTTCGTCCGCCTCCGTTGCGATGATTTCAAACGGGCGGTCCGTACCGGGTTCAATCACGTCTTCCGGCCGATCCGGGCAGTGCAGCGATATTCCGAGCCGCATCTCCAGCACTCCACCCGGTTCTGCAGCCTCGAACCAGACCCCGTAGGGTTTCTCGCTGTTTCGGAGCTCTGCGTTCGCTTTGAACTTCGCTCTCTGGTCGGAAGTCACTGGCTCACCGTCAATCCAGAAACCGGATTTAGCGATCGGAGTCGTGCATTGGAGGTGAAAGTAGAAGGGGATGCCTTCGATGATGACCCGGCCGGAGCAAATAGAAGAGTTGCGCAGAGTTCCTTTCGCCTTTTCGGGGTAGGTCTTCATTCCCTCGATTGTCAGACCTCCCGAACTGAAATCGATTGCTATCTTCCCCGTCTTTCCTTCAGGGAACTGATAGCGATGAAGTGCCGTTCGCTTCGTACAGGTGACCTCGAATCCAATCGGCTCCTCTCCTAGTTGGCCTGAGTAGAATCCGGGATTCGCTTTTTCAGCGAAGAGCGGATGCCGATCTCCCAAGCCTTTCAAACCTTCCTCACAAAGCGGTGTTGTGAGGAAGTAATTGTAGTACATCCGAATTCGTCCCGTTCCGGACTGTTGAAAATGAGCTAGTCCAAGAGCCGAATGGTCGTCGAACAACCGTTCCGGAGTTTCACCAGAAAGAGAGACCGCGTATTTCCCATAACCGGTTACATAAGCTCCTGAGTAGGCGCACACCGACATCATTCCAAAGGGGAGTGTAGCGCCCGGGTGGGTATTCCCAATGGGAGGCTTCGCACACCACCACTTCTCTGCGATGCCTTTGGGGATTGGCAGGTCGGCCGGCTCACAGCCAATCAGGGGATCAACGATAGGAGTAAGACGGTCGGAAGAGGAGTTTGACGGCATTTGGGGGAGTAGCGGCTTGGTGCAGTAGGTGAAAAGCAGGAACTGGTCCAACGTGCTAGAGAAAAGCACTCTTGAGCCATCCAACTATCGACTGCTAAGGTGGTTAGCTACACCAGCGTTGCAGCTTGGTTGTGTTTCTGCCTATTTTGAACGGAAGAATTCGAGAGCGTTTTCTGATGTCTGGCGGGCGAGTTCTTCCTCCGAGACTTTGTGGATCCCAGCAAGGCGAATCCCGGTGTGACGGACATGTGCTGGCTCGCATCGTTTTCCACGAAAGGGGACGGGCGCCAGATACGGGCAATCCGTTTCAATCATGAATCTGTCCAGTGGAACGATTTCGGCTGCGTCGCGAACTTCCTGAGCGTTGGGGAATGTCAGGATCCCGGTGAATGACAAGGAATGCCCCTGTGAGAGTGCGAGCTCGGCCTGCTCTCGCGTTCCAGTAAAGCAATGGAGGACGGCGCGGACAGAAGGGAAATGAGAGAGGACTTCGCTAACTTCGTAGGCGCTTTCTCGTTGGTGGATCACAACGGGAAGATCAAGATCAATCGCCATCTGCAATTGTTTCTCAAAAACGCTGCGTTGCAGATTTCTCCAATCCTTCTCCGAACTCCCATCCGCAGGAGGGTGAAAGTAATCCAGTCCGATCTCACCGATGGAAACGACTCCGGGAGTTTTCGCCAGTTCTTGAAGTCTGGATTCCCATTCGCCAGCCAGTTCGTGGACATAGAGGGGGTGGATACCGACGGAGGGTTCGATGGAATCGAATCGCTGTGAGAGTTCCAGATTCGTGACTGAATCTTCCAGATCGCATGAAATGCTGATGATTCTGCGGACTTGATTAGCCTCGGCACGGGCCACAACCTCGGGGAGATCCTCCTGAAATCGGCTTGAGGCTAAGTGTGCGTGTGTGTCTGTAAAAAAAAACTCGTTATTCTCTTCCATTGTTATTCTGCATCTCTACCATCGTCTGGAACTGTGGAAATCGGAAAAAATACCGAAAAAACCTTTTTCAACCCTGTTAACGTGTGTTAAACGACTTAGTGCAGTGGGGTGTTTTTATCCTACGGCCTCTTGATGATGATGAGAATCCCTACTTTTGCCTTCGGAATCGGGCTTTCAGCAGCGCTGGCGGTGGCAAGCCCACTGCTAGAGTCGAGTGCCCAGACGATCACTGATCAGTATGGAACTGAGATTCTGACGGACGTTCTCCCGCCCGCTACCCAGAGTAGAGTGCAGCAGACGCAATCCGTGATGCAGTCGGGTGGTGGTCAAGGCCCCATAGCTGTTGATAATCGTGGCCGTTACGATCTCGGGCCGACTGGACGTGGCGGAACTCCGCAGGATGAAGAGTATTTGGTGAATCAAATGCTTGGGGTAGTTCTACTGCCTACTCCTGGAGATGTGAGACCTGACGGGTGGCCTGGAGTCGAGGGGATCTGGCATGATTTCGAGAACTTCCCAAAGCAAGTTGGATTTGCTCTACAGAACTACATAGGAAAGCCTGTTTCTCTTTCCTCGCTCGATCAAATGGTGAAGGACGTCATTGTTGCTTACCGAGAAGGCGATCGCCCGGTGGTCGACGTCCTCCTTCCTGAGCAGGATATTACCTCCGGAGTTGTCCAACTGGTGGTGATTGAGTCGAAGTTGGCACGTGTGCGAGTCGAGGGCGTCGACGCAGACACGGAGCAGTTCCTTCGCAGTCAGATGCGAGTCCGGAATGGCGAAGTCATTCGGGCTTCGGAGGTCCTCCGAGACCTATCCTGGGTTAACCGTTCCCCATATCGAAAGGTAGACTTGGTCTATGCTCCTGGTCTTGAATTCGGAACGACGGATGTGATCCTGAAGAATTACGAGTCGCGGGCCAATTGGTTTTACACTGGATATGAGGATTCGGGAACCAATTTCCTCGGGCGAGATCGATTGATTGTTGGATTCAACTTCGGTGATGTATTCGGCCCTGATCGCTCGCTGAGTTATCAGTTCACCAGTGACTTGGACTTCGAACATGTCCGCGCAAACTCGCTGGTGTATACACGAAGCCTTCCCTGGAAGCATAGCTTCACGGTTCTTGCCTCTTTTGTTTCAGTTGAGTCTGCTCTTATTCCTGTGGCCGCTGGTGCTGTGGGCACAACGGCCGGAGAAAACGTTCAGCTGAGCGCTCGGTACACTATCCCGCTCAGTGCCCCTGCTAGCCGGAAGCGGGAGATTGATTTCGGCTTTGATTGGAAGAGTAACGCAACCAACCTTGAGTTCGGCGGCGCTGCGGCAGGATTTCTTGCGGGAGTGCCATACGAGATCTTTCAGTTCAGTTTGGGGTATGCAGAGACAATACAACACCGACGCGGTGTGACTCAATTCAATATTCGGGGGGTCTGGTCTCCGGGAGACTTCAACAACTTCAATTCGGTTGAAACCTTTGCCGCGAATCGCTTCCTTTCTTCTCCCGACTACTTTTACGGCTTAGCATCGGTTGAGCATCAGCAGCGGATCTACAACGATTGGTCCCTTCGCTTCAAGATGCAGGGGCAGGTGGCCTCTGAGAACCTTCAGGCGTCCGAGCAGCTGGGAGCGGGCGGATATGACTCCGTTCGTGGTTTTGAGCAGCGAGAGATGGTGGGAGACCAAGGTTTCTGGGGAACGGTTGAGCTCTACACTCCTGATCTTTCTCTGGCTCGGATATTTGATTGGGAAAATGAGTCAGACAGCCTCCGTTTCCTTGGATTCTTTGATGCGGCAAGCTTGGAGTCAGTGGTTCCACTGCCGGGTTCGTTGGTGAATCAGACACAGATTGGTTCTGTGGGAGTAGGACTCCGATGGAATTACAGTGATTGGTTCAAGTTCCGTGCGGACTACGGTTATCCGGTGTTCACTGACAATGTCAACCTGAATGAGTCAGGCCGATTCCATATCGGAGCCACAGCAACTTTCTAAGCTTTTATTCTTTCCAAACAGAGGACTACTGACTCTGTACGAAAAAGCGATCCATTCGGATCGCTTTTTGCGTTTATAGCAACAATTCGAGCTGGATTCGCGGAACCAGCCGTAGATGAAGGGGCATCACTTCTAGCTGAAATGCTTTGCGTCTGATTTACAACTTGAACGAAAACGTGGAGAACGCTACTTATGGCCAAGGCATGTAAATCACTGCCGTAAATACTTTTCAACTATCTACTCATGGGAAGACCAGTCACTTTATTCACAGGCCAATGGGCCGATCTGGATTGCGAATCAATCATCGTTAAAGCAAAGGAAATGGGATACGACGGCGTCGAGTTTGGATGCTGGGGAGATCATTTCGAGGTCGACAAGGCCGATGGCCAATATTGCGCGGAGAAAAGAGCTTTGCTCGATAAGCACGGGATGAAGTGCCTCGCGATTTCCAGCCACCTTGTCGGGCAGGCGGTTTGCGATAAGATTGATGAGCGTCACAAGCAAATTCTCCCCGATTACATCTGGGGAGACGGGGACCCTGAGGCCATCCAGGAAAGGGCTGCTGAGGAGCTCAAGAAGACGGCGATCGCCGCTAAAGAATTTGGAGTGACCGTGGTCAACGGATTTACAGGTTCCTCGATCTGGCCGTTTCTCTATTCATTCCCTCCAGTGCTGCCCGGTCAGATTGAGGCTGGATTCAAGGACTTCGCGGACCGGTTCGGTCCAATTATGGATGTCTTCCAGGAAAATGGGATCAAGTTCGGTTTGGAGGTCCATCCAACCGAGATAGCTTTTGATATTGCATCGGCAGAGTCTGCCCTTCAAGCGATCGACTACCACCCGGCGTTTGGATTCAACTATGATCCGAGTCACCTTGGCTACCAGGGCGTTGATTACGTTGAGTTTATCTATCGATTTTCTGACCGTATCAACCACGTTCACATGAAGGATGTCAGCTGGTCTGATCAACCCGTAGATGCTGGAGTCTTCGGTGGTCATCTCGATTTTCACGACCGCCGTAGATTTTGGGACTTCAAATCAGTAGGTCGCGGACGTATCGATTTTGAGCGGATTATTCGTGCTCTGAACGAAATACAGTATGCCGGACCACTTTCAGTGGAATGGGAAGATGGCGCAATGGACCGCGAAGCTGGGGCCAGCGAATCTGCAGAATTTGTGAAGAAGGTCGACTTTCCTGCTTCAAACATTGTATTTGATGCTCAGTTCGACCGCTGAGCGCGTCAGAGTTGCATTCAATTAAAGGCACCTCAATTTCGAGTCCTCGGAAGTGGGGTGTTTTTGCGTTCAGGAATCTGGGCTGGAGGCAAATTCGCAAGCGATCACTCGAGGAAGGCTAGACGCTGGACCTTTTCGCAAATTTCTCTGACGACCGAAATGATCCGATTGCGATAATCAAGGAGAGGAGAAGGCAGATTACGGAAAAGGGAGAAGTAAAAAGCGGAATGTAGCTGCCTCCAGAGATCATCAGTCCGGCGCCTAGATTCTCCTCAAGAATTGGCGTGAGAACGAATCCGATGACAAAAGGGGCAGGGGGAATTTTCCAGCGGCTGAAGAGAAGTCCGATGAGGCCAAAACCAGCCATTACTATCACGTCAAAGAGGCGGTTGTGAACGCAGTAGCTTCCGACGACACACAGCAAGAGGATAACGGGCCCAAGATAGGCCCGCGGAACTTTGGCAATCTTCAGGAACCATTTTGAGAGAATGAGCATGACGAACACTAGCACGAGATTAGAGATCAAGTATGCGCCGATCAGTGATTGAACTGTCTCTGGATGATTTGCAAAAAGGAGCGGTCCAGGCTGCAACCCATGAATCACGAAAGCCCCAAGGAGAATCGCATCGACGACACTTCCCGGAATGCCAAGTGAGACCAATGGAATCAAGGCGCCCCCGACAGTCGCATTGTTGGCGGACTCTGAGGCAACCAATCCTTCTTCTGAGCCTTTTCCAAATTTTTCGGGTTCCTTTGAGAGTTGGCGTGCTACTCCGTAGGATACGGTCGAGCCTACGTTTGCACCAATTCCGGGCAAGATTCCGATGACCGTCCCGATAAACGAAGAGCGAAGGAGAGTGCCTGAGAGTTTTTTCCAGATTCCGAAACCTAGATAGGCTGGTTTCCCGGAATTTGCGGATGTATTGTCCTTGAGCGGTGCGGATTGCCTTGGGAGGGATAGGCAATCGCGAAAAGCTTGTCCGAAGGCGAAAAGGCCAATGAGCACTGGGAGCAAGTTCAGCCCTCCATTGAGCAAAGGAAAACCGAACGTGTATCTTAACGCTCCAGTAGCAGGATGCACTCCAGGAAGAGAAGCGAGACATCCCAGACAACCTGATAGAATTCCGAGTGCAAGTCCCTTCCTGCCAGGGTCAGCGACGGCGGCAATGAAAATGAGCGCCATCAATGTCAGTGCAAAGAGATCAAACGCGCTCAACCGGACAGACCATTCGGCCATAGGCCGAGAGAGGAAAAGCAGAGCGATTCCTGACAAAATCCCTCCCACACAAGAAGCTACGATCCCGAGTCTCAGCGCCTTCTTTCCTTCTCCTCTCTCGGTGAGCGGATAAGCGTCGAGGATCGTGATCATCGACGCGGGAGTCCCAGGTATCTTCATCAGGGCTGCTGTAACCAGCCCGCCGCCGACGGAACCTGTGTAGAGCGAGACTAGCAGAGCCAGAGCAGAAGACTCGGGCATCGAGAATGTGAGCGGAACCGTCAGAGCGATGACCATGGCACCAGTAAGACCCGGAATGGCTCCTACCATCGCGCCAGCGGCTACGCCGAGAATGATCCAGGGTAAGAGGGAAAGAACTTCGATAAGGATGTTCATGGAAGCGGTAGTCCGAGAAGTCTCTCAATGAAGAGAAAGAGGAGGGCGGGGATAGCGATGGAAGGGATTAGGAAGGCGAGAGTTTTCCTTGAGAAAACTGGGGCCCTGAGAAAGAGGAGGAAGAGAAAGCCTCCGCTTAGCCAGAGAAACCACCCAGATGAAATCGCAAGCAAGCCGACGTATGCAGAGAAGAGTAACCCTACCAAAATAGCTCGAGGAAATTCAGAAGAGAGCGGCTTCTTTTGATTTCTGGATTCCTCTGTGTTTCTTTTCAGAGAGAAGCTCAAACAAAGGGAAAGTAGGGCAAGGCAGCTGAATACGAGGTCCAGGCGGGGAGGATGAAGAACAATGCTGGATTGAGCAACAGAGCTCAAGGTCTTCTTTTTATCTTCAACGGCATCGAGGAACGGCTGTGCATCGAGAAATACGTTGTCTATCGATTGCTGCTGGAGTGCTTTCTGAACTGCATCGGAGTGAAAGGCGTCGTTCAATACTTTCTGCTGACGCTGCAGGGTTTCCTGAGGAGTGTTTTTTGGAGCCCACCATCCCTGCAAGTTTTCGTAGGTCACATTGACATCAGACTCGCGTGCTGTTGAGACTTCGGGCAGTGCGGGATGTCTCTCATCGCCAAGGTAGGCGAGGGCTCGGATTCCACCGTCGCGAAAGGAAAGATACTCCGACACAGAGAATACACTTACCTCAACGTGCCCACCTGTGAGATCAGCAAACCGTCGAGCTCCGCCACCTGACTGAACGTAGCGAAATCGACATCCTTTATATCGGTCTTCCAAAAGCTGTCCGAGGTAGAAGCTTGGTGCGCCAAGGTTTGCGGCAAAGGTTATTGTATCGGGAGACTCCTCGGCTTTCGAGATAAGATCACGGACTGTTCTAAGTTCAGAGCTTTCTCCGACACAGATAACCATTCCCACTTTCCCGGTCATTGCAACAGGAGCAAATGATTCAGGGCCATAGGTCGCGCTACGTGAAAGTTGGGCGGTGAGAATTCCGTCGTGAAGAAACAATAAAGTGTGCCCATTTGGAAAGGCATTTTTAGCGGTGCGGCTTCCAATTGTTCCTCCAGCGCCTGGAATGTTGATGACAACCCAGGGAGTAGAATCGAGGGAAGAACCGTTAATCTCGCGCACCAGGTATCGCGCCAGAGTGTCACTTCCCCCGCCAGGAGCGAAAGGAACGATGACACGAACGGGCTTCTCTCGTGAAAATGCGCAATCTGGTGATGCTAGCCCGATTGCCAAGCCGGTCCACAACAATGATGTGAGGACACTTGCTTTACTGGTGAGAGAGGAAAACATAAACCCAGTTCAGCATCAAGAGCCCGAGCAAGACGAGAACAAAAGTGCGATCTGTCCCGAGAAATCGGAGCCGGATTCCGAAAACGAGCCAAAGACATACCCAGATGGCGCTAAACACTAAGGAAATCGCGACAAGTGGATTGATCAGGACAGCTTCTATTGGCTTTCCAGAAAGCAGGAGGATGGAAGCTGTCGTTCCACCACAAAGAGGGCATTCAATTCCAAAAACTTGCAGAAGAAAACAAGGCGCAAGGCTGTGATCCAGTTGAGAACCGAAAAAGTAGAGCGACAGAATAGCTACTGCATAAAAAAGAACGCCGAGTGATAAACCCGGCGTCCATCCTTCGAGAGTTGATCCCCTCGAAACTCGTTCAAATTGAAGCATCTACCCTTGTAGCGGAGCCTGGGCAGCAACCCCAATTCCGATAACAGCAAGGATTCCATAGACCACGACAAAAACCGCGAGGAGAACAACTGAAATAATGCCGCAGATTTTTCCAGCCTTTGTCTGGCTCAGTCCCCCTGGATCCATTGCTCCAGCTTCCATTTTGGGAATGTCCTTGTTCGCCATAACCCAGGCGATAATTCCGCAAACTTGACAGACGAGGAGTCCAAGGATTCCAAGGACTAAAACAGTTGTTCCACGATTAGGTTCCATTCCTCTACCGTTTTCCAGCTAGGGCGATCCGTCAATCAAAAAGGCGAAAAGCGGGCAGAACTCTATTCTGTCGGGTTCGACTCGGTAGCCTTGCCTCGTCCAATTCCGTGGTATTCGAAGCCCTGCGCGCTCATCCTTTGCGGGTCGAGCAAGTTGCGTCCATCAAAGAGGAGCGGAGCGAGCATGTTGTCCCGAACCGCAGAGAAATTCACATTTGCGAACTCTGGCCACTCTGTAGCGATAACAAGTGCTTCAACTCCTTTTGTGGCTTCCTCAGCACTGTCTGCAAAGCGGATCTTCTGCCCGAGTTCAGTGCTCTCGACTCGCTTCATTCCCTTGGGATCAAATGCAGTTACCTCGGCGCCTTCAGCGACTAGTTTTTCAACTAGCTCAACTGCAACTGAGCAACGGACGTCGTCGGTATCAGGCTTGAATGATAATCCCCATACTGCGATCTTTTTCTCCTCTAGAACCCAGAGCGATTCCCGGATTCGGTCAATAAACCGCTCTAACTGAGACTTGTTAATGCTCTCCACCTCCTTAAGAAGGTCGAATGGGATTCCCAGTTGTTCAGAGATGGCGATAAATGCGGCAATATCTTTTGGAAAGCATGACCCTCCGTAGCCGAGTCCAGCATTGAGGAACGAACGTCCGATTCTTGAATCCATTCCGATTCCTTCCGCGACCAGTTCAACATCAGCATTAGTAGCATCGCAGATGGCTGAGATTGCATTGATATATGAAATCTTGAGGGCGAGAAAGGAGTTCGCCGCATGCTTGATGAGTTCCGCGCTGTTAATGTCTGTAACCAGAAGCGGCGCGACAAAAGGTTCATAGATCTTCTTCATCAGTGCCGAAGCTCGATCACTGTTCGAACCAAAAACAATTCGATCGGGATTCATGAGATCGTGCACCGCAGATCCTTCTCGAAGAAATTCAGGGTTAGAAACGACATCAAACTCGGCTTCCGGCGCATATCGTTGAATGGTCTCAGCAACCTTTTCGCCGGTTTTCACCGGGACAGTAGACTTGTCGACGATCACCTTGTATTCGGTTATGGCAGGCGCGATTTCCCTAGCCACTTTCTCGATAAATTTCAGATCGACAGATCCGTCAGGATTGGGTGGAGTTGGGACCGCGATAAATACGACTTCACCGTGATCAACTCCTTTAGGTGTATCAGTCGTGAATGAAAGGCGACCCGCCGCTACGTTGTTAATGACAATGTCTGCCAAGCCTGGCTCGTAGATTGGGATTTCTCCGCGAAGAAGCGTTTCAATCTTAGCTGCATCATTGTCGACGCAAAGTACATCATGACCCACTTCGGCAAAGCAGGCTCCGGTGGTTAGACCCACATAACCGGATCCTATTATAGTAAGTTTCATAGGCATCTAACAAGGTGATGTAGGGCGGGAACTATCAAAAATCTACCAAGAAAATTGAATCGATTTTGTCAGATTAGCGCATCGGGAAGGTTCACCGAAAGAATTGGCTATTCTGCGCTGAGACTACCTGGTTGGAAATCGACAGGAAGACTCATCCGAGGAAATGCTTTAAGCGTTAAACTGAGCAGAAAACCTACTTCGTTTTCTCCATCCCGATTGTCACGAACAATGGTGCCTAAGCTTGCGGTCCAACTGGCCATGTTTCGATGAAGACTGTATTGCTGATATTCAAGAGTTCCGTCATCCGATTCAAACCGATGACTGGTGCCGAGCCCCCAATTGTCGCTGAGCCTGGAGTAGGTCGAAAAGGAGTAAAGGTCCGCATCAAGAAAGAAGGGGTGGTTGTTAAGAAGGTAGTGACCGACGGAGAACTTGAAACGGTCGTTCGGCATGAAGGTCAGGTTGGTATCGATTTCCGAGAAGTCGATACCATTGCCAAAGAGAGGAAGTTGTGCTGTTGTTGACGCGTCCAACCAAGGAACAGGAGAAAATTCCAATTCAGTAAAGAAGTTTGAGGTGTCACGCCTGAACTCGGGATCGTCGAGATAGATATCGAAGTAGTTGTTGAGCGAAAGCCACTCATAGGTTGCTCCGTCCCGGCGGGTATACCATTTCTGAGAAACTCCGGTTCGGATGATTTGCCAGTCACGCAAGTCATCAATTGAAGTGAAGAGGGGAAGATCGATGGGACGAAGTCGCGTTGTGCGAGTGAATCGATCAATGGGGGTGAAGCGACCGTTGATCTCGTCGGTGGAGACAAATGAGTAGTTCAGGTAGGGGCGAACCACGTGCATGATCCCGTCAATTCCAAGAGCACGATTGTAGACATTTGGGGACCTTTTCGACATTTTGAACGAGAGATCGACCCCAGCGTGGAATGTCGTGCTTTCATGATTATCGATCCCCGGCATATCGAAGTTCGAGTAGTGAGTGTATCCACCACCAGCCCGAGGGACGATGTTTAAGAAACTGCCGAGTTGTGTGGGAAAGAGGAACTCATGGTAGGTGTGAAAGCGATTGTAACCGGTCGGGTCAGGCATCCCAGCGATACGATCCACATCGGCAAGTTCCTCGTCAATGATGCCGTAAGACGTCATTCCATTGTAGAAAAATCCGGTTTTTCCAATCGGCGTTCGAATGAAGTCGACCGCTAGTTCCGGAGTCCTCGTGTCGGTTTGGAAAAAGTTATTCGCCTGAAATCGGCCCGTTAGTGAGATTTCTCCCTGATCAAAAAACTTCGTGATGTTGACTATCGAATCAGGTTTCGGATCGATCCGATATTCAGCTGGGAAAAAGTCCTCAAGAAAAAACGCGTCACTCAGCCTGTGAATGTCGAAATCGATGTAAAAGGTTTCATCCTCAGAACCAGGGAAGTAAACCCGATGCTGAAGATTGAGTCGATACCGCTTCGACTTGATATTAGTCGTTCGAGCCTGTCCGTTGAATCGGCGAAGAGGATTGGCGTCGTCGGCGTAGTAAAGATTCAAACGGCCGATTTGGTCGTTATCCTTGAACTTACGATCCTCAAATTCGATCCCTCCAGCTAGTCCTCGTTCCGACCGGACATCAAGATGAGCGGTCGCGAGAACACGTTCCCCGATCATGAACCCGTATTGGTTTTGCAGAAAGCCGCCCCACGCGGAATTCCAACCCGGGGTGAAGTAATATCCCATGTCAGCGTCCATGGGCTGAACGTAGTATGGGAAATAAAGCGTCGGGGTGTTGCCGACATATAGACGAGCGCCATGCATGACGATCCGGTCGTCAGGATAGACGAGAAGTTTGTTCACTTTGAATCGGTAACCTGGGCTGGCCGAGTCGTGAGTGGTGAAGGTCGTATCCTCCAGAACAGTAGGACCTCCTTCACTCTCTTCTGGCCGCTCAATGGCACCCGCAGAGTAGAAAACCGGTTCGAGGGCGCTTTTCAACTTGCTTGTGGTCATTTCACCCGAGTTAACGTTGTAGATGACCTCCTCAGCGTCGATAACCTCTTCACTGCGATAGACCCTGACGTTGCCGCGGGCGAATACCTTCCCGCTGAAGCGGTGATACTCGACTTCGTCCGCATAAATAGTCACGTCTTCGTAGGTCACGATCACATTTCCGGACGCTTTCGCGATGCCAAGATTTTCATCAAGACTGGAGACGTCGCTTTCGATCTCAAGGTCTACGGTTTCCTTGGCTCGAGAATTACCGAAAGCAAAGCCACCTGGTTGCGCTCCAGATTCGAGCACAAACCCCATCAGTAGACAAGCCATCAAAGCAGTGATAGAAGGGGACTTGGCCCGATTCGCTGTATCGGGAAGCAGGGGGCTGGACTGGCAAAAGATCAAAGCGGCGTTCGGTCTACAACCAATATGGCCGCAATTCGACAAATTACCAAAACTGATTTACTCCCAAACGGCCAAAAAACCACCGAAATCTACGCAGAACAGAGAGTATAGTTAAATTTTCCTAACTAAATTTCATGGGCTGCCGAATTTTGAGCAAACGCCCTTTTTTGACTTTTCGGATAGAAAATCGAAAAAGGCCTGTGCGGCAGGGCAGTGGTGACCGTCGGAGACATACCTGAGGACTTCAGCGATCGATTTTCCGCTCCTGTAGAGAAGGCGAAATGCTTCTTTGATTTCTTTTCTTTCAGAAACTTCAAATCCAGCCCTTCGCAGACCCACGGCATTGATCCCAGCGATTTGATTGATTCCAGCGGCAATCACGTAAGGAGGAACGTCAAGCGACATCCCTGCAAGCCCTTGTGCGAGTGCAAAGTCACCGATTCGGACAAACTGATGAAAAACAGATCCACCTCCGAGAAAGCTGTGATTTCCGAGTCGAACGTGTCCTCCAAGGAGAACGTTGTTCGCAAGGGTGTTGAGATCTCCAATACTGCAGTCGTGCCCGACATGAGATCCTGTCATCAGGAAGTTCCCGTTTCCCATTTCGGTAAATTCTCCCGACTCGATACTTCTGTGGATTGTCACATACTCGCGGATTGAATTTCCGTTCCCGATGCGGGTGCTGGTGAAAAGATCGGGATCGAATCCGTGAAATTGAGGATCTGCACCGATGAGGGCTCCCGATCCGACAATATTGTCTTCTCCGAGAATACTGCCCCGTCTCACTTGAGCATGGGCGGCCAATTGAGTTCTGGCGCCAATAACGGTCTCTTCTTCAACGATGGCATAGGGGCCAATTGAGACGTCCTCTCCGAGAGATGCGTCAGGTGAAACAATCGCGGTAGGGTGGATGGACATGGGAAAGGAAGCCTGTGTTATACGAGGCCGGCTTCGCGGAAACTGAAGTAGGGTTCGTGAGAATCTTCGGACTGGCAACCAATAACTATGTGATCAATAAACTCAATTCCGACAGCACGGCTTGCGTCTCTCATTCGTTTGGTGACCTCGTGGTCTGCCAGGCTCGGAGATGGGTCGCCAGAAGGGTGGTTGTGAACGAGGATAAGAGAGTGTGCGGCATGACTAATCGCTGGCCGAAGTATCTCAGAGGGGTTTGCAAATGACTCATTTCCAGTTCCTCGAAAAATCTCGACAACATGAATGAGCCGTTTTCGATGGTTGAGAAGGATCGCGCGAACGGACTCTTGCGTAAGCTGTTGCATTTCATAGCCTAACAATTCGTAGGCGTCCTCCGGGCTGGTGATGGCCTGACTGGAGTAGGTTTCTTTTGAAAGTCTTCGACCAAACTCGAAAACAGCTGCTAGATGCGCCGCTTTGGCGGGCCCGACTCCGTCCAGCGCAAGCAATTCTTGAACCGTTGCTCGAGAGATGTTGCGAAGGCTTCCGAAATGAGAGATCATCCCTCTTCCCAGCTCGACGGCACTTTGGCCTTTTGTTCCTGTGCCAAAAAAAATAGCGAGGATTTCGGCATCGCTCAAAAATCGCGCTCCCAATGTGGCGATTTTTTCACGGGGCCGCTCATCTTCTGGAAGATCTTTAATTCTCATGGTGCAGGACTATTCTTGCCGTGGTAAACGAAGACCGCAAAGAGATTCAATACACCCTCGATACTCTGGCCAGCCAGCGTGAACCTTCTATTCACTACCTCTTCCTTTATGTATTCCGACACGTCAACAATCGCAGCGATTGCAACTCCTCCGGGGACGGGAGCTGTTGCACTTATTCGGGTAAGCGGACCCAGATCGCGCGAGGTGGTGGGGGGGGTATTTGCAGGCAGGCCGTCAGCACAGTGGGAGCCTCGACGACAGCATTTTGGAAAGATTGTAACGGCAGGGCGCGACACGATCGATGAAGTTCTGGTGACTTTTTTTCCCGGCCCGAACAGCTTCACGGGCGAGGATGTCGTCGAAATTGCAACCCATGGAGGGGTTGTCGTCACAAATCGGGTTCTTCAACGGGTGCTCGACTGTGGAATCGAGGCAGCCGAGCCAGGAGAGTTCTCGCAACGAGCATTCCTTAACGGTCGTATTGATTTGACTCAGGCAGAGGCGATCATGGACCTCATTTCTGCCCAGACCGAGTTGGCTGCAAAAGCGGCTACAGAGCAGCTTTCAGGGCGACTTGGTTCGCGATTGGAGGAGATTCGGCAAAAGTTGATCTCGCTGACTGCCCATCTTGAGGCCTATATCGATTTTCCGGACGAGGATATCGACCCGGACTCGGCAGAAGGGTTGGTCAATCGCACCGGGGAGATTCTCCAATTCATCGAAGGGTTGCTTGCTACTGCCGACCAGGGACGAATTTTGAGGGAGGGATTGAGGACGGTGATTTGCGGAGCCCCTAATGCCGGGAAGTCCAGTCTTCTAAATCTCCTCCTTGGCTTTGATCGAGCGATCGTGAATGAATCGGCGGGAACAACGCGAGATACGATTGAAGAGGTGATCAATCTCAAGGGAATACCGATCCGACTAGTCGACACGGCTGGGATCAGAGAAGGGGCAGGAAAAATCGAGAGGGAGGGGATTGAGAGAAGTCGGAAGCAGCTTGGAGCTGCGGAACTGATTCTATTTGTAATCGACTCAAGCGCGCCTCGTGCACTTACTTCCGCGATTGAATTTCCCGATGGTGCTCGCGTCCTGACTATTCTAAATAAATCGGATCAGCCACTTCATTCTGACTGGAAAGACGAAACAGGAGCTTTGGTTTCTTGTCTCAATTCAGTAGCATCCGAACAAATTAGAGACTCGATGTTTTCTCGTATCACCGAAGATGGGGGTATTGATACGGCCAACCTTACTGCAATCAATCAACGGCATCAGCACTGCTTGTCGAAGGCGAAAGCAGAGGTGCAGCAGGCTAAAGAGAATCTGCAAGTAAGGGAGTCGCCGGAGTTTATTGCGATGGACCTTCGAGCGGCGCTCGATTCGATCGGTGAGATTATTGGGAAAACGGATGTGGAAGAGATTCTAGGTGAGATTTTCAGCACCTTCTGTATCGGGAAATAAGATTCAGTCAATTTTAATGATGCGGAAAAAATATCCGTATGTCGCTTTCGTTAAGCATGTTAGATCTGTATTGCCTTTTGATGTTTGAGCAAGGTCGGAGAAAAGATTATCATTTCCCTAATAAAATTTCTTCTTCGAGCGTTTAGGAGGTGTCATTGAAATGTAAAAACCCCGTCCAGAGTGGTGTCTGGCGGGGTTTTTTTCGTATCACGAGGCTCCGTTCTGGAGCTTTGTTCCGGGTTTCAGTTTTAGAGCGTGTAGCTTTGTTCTCCGTGCTCTGCGATATCGAGTCCGGTTTTCTCCTCTTCGTCGGAAACGCGAAGGCCGACTGTCTTTTTACAGATCCAGACGATCAGAATTGTTCCTACAATAGACCACGCGGCTGTCACAGCGAGCCCTTTTGCCTGAATGAGAAATTGAGCAATTGACGACGACGCATTGATTCCCTGTCCGCCGAATGTTTCGGTTCCCAGAAAAGCAACGAGAAGGGTTCCCATGATCCCTCCGACGCCGTGGACAGCAAAAACATCGAGACTATCATCGATCCCCAGTTTTCCTTTGATGAAGTCGCAGGCAAAGTAGCAGATGATTCCTGCGGCTAATCCAATAATCATGGCGCCCATCGGGCCGACGTTTCCAGAGGCCGGTGTGATCGAAGCAAGGCCGGCGACCATTCCAGTCACGATTCCTACGAGCCCTGATTTTCCGGTCTTAATCTTCTCGACCACCATCCAGGTTAGCGACGCCATCGCAGCTGAGATATGAGTGACCAGCATTGTCATTCCCGCGGAATTCCCGGCGGCAAGCTGGCTGCCGGCATTGAAGCCAAACCAGCCTACCCAGAGGAGTGCAGCACCCATCATTACGAGGCCTGGGCTGTGAGGAGGTGAAAGCTTGTCCGGGAACCCGGTTCGGGGCCCCAGCATTTTCGCGAGAACAAGCGCCGAGACGCCCGCGGTCGCATGCACGACAATTCCGCCGGCGAGATCGATTGTTCCGTTGTTGAACATCCATCCGGAACCGGACCAAACCCAGTGAACGGCCGGGGCATAAACGACAACAAGCCAGAGTCCGCTGAAAAGCATCACTGCGGAAAATTTCATTCGTTCGACGAAGGCTCCTACGATCAAGCCTGGAGTGATGATCGCGAACGTCATTTGAAACATGATGAAAACGGATTCAGGAATCGTTCCTTCAACAGAATCCGCTCCAATTCCTCGAAGGAAAACAGCGCTGAAGTCTCCAATCCAAGCCCCTTCGCCTTTGAAAGCGAGGCTGTAGAGAACTCCGACCCATAAGATGGAGGCCAGGCATGCAATGGCAAAGCAATGCATCAGGATCGAGAGTAGGTTCTTGGCTCTTACCAGCCCGCCGTAGAATAGGGCTAATCCGGGAAGGGTCATTAACAGAACAAGGACAGTGGATGTCAGCATCCACGCCGTATCGCCGGAATCGACAGCGTCATTCTGAGCGAATACTGACTCGCCTGCGCCAAAGAACGCGAGGATGCCAAGAAGAAGGTATTGGGGGGTGGGGGTATTTTTCATAAAAAAGAGGCCGGGATGTCGATCCAAGCCGGAGTGCAGTTCGCTTGTTATCAGAGTGCTAGATCACACGTCAATGAAAAATCCAATCTGATAAGGTTTGGCCTCTGAAGAGCCGGAGTGACAAACGAAACTAGCCTTGTCCTTTGGCGAGCAATTCGCCGAGATGGCTAATTAGTTGCTGGAGTCTATCTTCGACGTTTAGGGTATCGAGGAGTTTCTGTCGCTCGATGGGGTCGGAGAGAAAGGTTTGCGCAATGACGTCACTGATCGCAGCTGGATCACTCACCCCACGAAGGTGTTCCTTGAGCTGCTTGGACATCGGTTGGCCTTCGCCACAGAGTCTGCTGGAAAGGTCGACCAACTCGAGCGCAGAATTGGCCACCTGCGTTAGATTCTCAACTCGCGATGGCTGAGTGACGATCGTGGCGACGCGAAATGGGGCAGTCTGCTCCCAGCCCATGATCTCGGCGCGCTGGAGGCCTGAAAGCATAAGATGGGATGTTCCGTCAGGATGGGTAACGCAGGCTCGAATCAGGCCCACGGTAGTGATGGGATACACTGGATCGGGATTCTCCTCTGTGTCGATATTGGGACGAGCATGCCCAATGCAGATCATTCGCTCGCGCTCGAGAGCATAGGAGAGCATGTCTCGATACCGTTGTTCGAAAATGAAGAGAGGCATGTAACCGTGAGGGAACAGCGTAGCTCCGCCAAGCACCATCACGGGGACGGTGTCTGGTATCTCGGCTGGCGCGTCTTCCTGCATTTCAGACAGTAATACGAAGCAGGCATCGAGTCGTCTGCCCGTTTTTATTGGAAAACTGATTTCTACGGAATCTTTTCCATTGCATCCCTGTTGATTTGTGATTGATTCCGCGCACTTTACAAGAAGTAAAACAAACCGATGTCAAGGCGACATCAACCCTGTCCACAATGAGTGATTCTAATGATACAGCAACGGAGCTTCGGCTTCACGAGGGAGATACCGGAAGCGCAGACGTCCAAGTCGCACGCCTCACTGAGCGTATCACCCAGCTAACTGACCACATGTCTTCCAACAAGAAGGATTTATCCTCTCGTCGAGGCCTTCTTCGTCTCGTTGCACGTCGACGGAAGCTTCTTGATTATCTTGCAAGGACCCAGAACGATCGCTACCAGAAGGTGATTGAGACCTTGGGTCTTCGTCGCTAGATTTACAAAGCACTGGGGTAACTCGGTGCTTTTTTTGTATCCACCGGCTTCACTCGATTCGTGTGGATTAGTCCAAATTGAGGACTACCCGAGATCCCCGTCTAGCGTCGACCCTGCGTTGTGCTTGTCTCCTCGCCCCTTATCGGAAGCAGCGGAGAAGGATCAAAATCTTTTACACCCAAGAAATATATGAGCATAGAAAACATCACGTGCCAGGTCGGCGCGCAAGAAATGAAGTTCGAAACTGGCAAAATGGGCAAGCTTGCCGATGGCGCTGTTACAGTCCAGGTCGGAGACACGATTGTGATGGTCACGGCCGTTTCCCAAACCAAAGTTAGAGAGGGCCAGGACTGGTTTCCTCTCTCCGTTGAATATAAAGAGAAGGCCGCTGCAGCTGGCCGTTTTCCAGGTGGATACTTCAAGCGGGAAGGTCGTCCTACTGAGAAAGAGATCCTCACTTGCCGGATGACGGACCGACCATTGCGTCCTCTCTTCCCAAAGGGATATTTCTACGATACACAGATTGTTTCTCTCTTGCTCAGTGCTGATGGGGTTCACGACTCCGACATTATCAGTATGAATGGAGCATCTGCGGCTCTCGCAGTTTCCGACATTCCTTTTGCTGGGCCCATTGCTGCGGTTCGTATTGGTCAAGTGAACGGCGAATTCGTCGTCAATCCCACCTTCGAGCAGCGTGAGGATAGTAATCTGGACTTGGTCTACGCGGGCCTTCGCGACAAGGTTATCATGATCGAAGGTGGCGGTGATGAAGTGCCTGACGAGCGTTTCAAGGAAGCTCTCACTTTTGCACAGGAGGCAATTCAGCCAATCCTTGATGCCCAAGAAGAGTTGGCTCGTCTTGCTGGAAAGCCAAAGCGAACACCGGCATTGCTTGAGGTTCAGGACGAACTTCTCGAAATTGCCTACGAGGTCGCAGGTGATCGAATCGAAAGCGCAATCAATCAGCCCAGTAAGGTAGAGCGTGGAAATGCAGTCGGAGCTCTCCGTAAGGAAGTGGAAGAAGCAATCCGCGCCAAGCATCCTGATGCGGATGACTTTGCGATGGGACAGGCCTTTGATTACCTTCAGAAGAAGGCGTTTCGCGTCAGTATTCTTGACAAAGGGGTTCGTTGTGACGGTCGTGACATCGACACAATCCGCCCGCTTTCCGGTGAGGTAGGAATTCTCCCTCGCACACACGGGTCGGCGATTTTCGCACGAGGCGAAACCCAGGCGCTCGCAATTGCGACCCTCGCTCCTGCTGACGAGCGTCAGTATCTCGACAACTACGCGGGTGGAGAAGATACGAAGAGTTTCCTTCTTCATTACAATTTCCCTCCGTTTTCCGTTGGCGAAACGGGACGCATGGGTGGGATGAATCGTCGTGAAATTGGTCACGGTGCTCTCGCTGAGAAGTCGATTTTGCCAGTGATCCCTGATGACGCTGACTTTCCTTACGCAATCCGAATCACCAGTGAGGTGATGGAATCAAACGGATCCACCTCGATGGCTTCGGTTTGTTCCGGAACAATGGCTCTGCTGGATGCTGGAGTTCCATTGAAGCGCCCTGTTGCTGGAATTTCTTCTGGTCTCGTCACCGAATTCGAAGGCGACGAGTTGAAACGCTACGTCACGATGGTCGATATCATCGGAAACGAAGACTTTAATGGGGATATGGACTTCAAACTCTGTGGTACTTCCGAGGGTGTGACTGGTTTCCAGCTTGACCTTAAGCTTCGCGGACTTTCTCTCGATATACTTTTTGAAGGTATTGATAAGGCTACGAAAGGGCGATTTGAGGTGCTGGATGTCATGAATGCCGTGATTTCGACGCCTGAGGCCCTCAGTGAGTTTGCTCCTCGAATCGAAAGTCTCACAATCGATCCGAAGAAGATTGGTGAGCTCATTGGCCCTGGTGGCAAAAACATCAAAGGTATCCAGGCTGAGACCGGTGCCGATATCAATATCGACGATAGCGGAACAGTTGCTATCTACGCAGCAAACCAGGACGCGCTCGACCGTGCGATCGAGTTGGTCAAGCGAGTCACTGCTGAGATCGAAGTCGGAGTCACTTACGAAGGTAAAGTAGTCAGCACGACTAACTTCGGCGCTTTTGTGGAAGTTCTTCCTGGTAAGGATGGAATGATCCACATCTCCGAGCTGGCTGATTTCCGCGTCGAGAAAGTAGAAGATGTCGTAAAGGTGGGAGATATCATCCACGCCAAGTGCATCGGAATCGACGAGCGCGGTCGGGTCAAGCTGAGTCGTAAGGCGGCAATGGCCGAACGCGGTATCGAGGCAAATGCCGAACTGGCATCTGAGGACTAAGCTTCCTTTTCTGAAACAGTATTTCTGTTTCAATACACATTTCCTCGCCTCGCAACGAGGCAAGAAATTTGAGCAGAGCTCAACCGGTTGATCCGGCTGGGCTCTGTTGCTTTGTGCTCGAGCGTGTTAGAATGAGAGATGGATTTGTAAAATATCTTGGCTTTACGGCTGGATAGTTTTAAAACCATTTTACCCCCCCTCCCTACGAGGTAAGTTCAATCTCTGAAACTCAGACTTCATCGATGAGAAGTTTGTAAGATTTAATTATAGATTTACCTTAAAACGTTCTGCTTTCATGAGGTTTCTGTTCGCCGCAATTCTTTTCCTCGTTGCCGAGGTTGGTTTTTCGCTTCTCGCTAAAACCCCTCTATCAGGTCTCTATTACTGCTGGCGGGCGATGAGGTGCTCAAATTACATTTGACCACGAGGATGCTAGCTTATCGGGCCATGTTGAAAGTGAAGAGGAGCGAGCGATGGAAGTCTCGGAGAGTTGAACTGAGTCTGGTGCCTGAAACAGGAGCTGACACTGATAGACAAGCGCCACCCGAATGATGTTAGACCCTCAAAATCCTTCCGAGCGGTTCCTCTATGACTGGGGGCTACCTCTCGCGATTGGAGGCGGGATTTGCCTCTTCCTCGGGATTTTTGTCGGCTGGATTATTTGGAGAAATACTCGCAAAATGGCCGAGAAGGTCGAATCAGGGAATCGAGAGGCGTTTGCAGAGTATGATATAACAAATGACGAGGTCTCCAAGATCAAGGCGAAGTTGAATACCCGAGTCTGAACCAATTTTTATTTTCACACGCACGAAACCCACTGCACATGGACGAACTCTCATTCTTTCTGCTAAAGAATTGGCTACCTGTCGGAATTGCATCCATTGTCTTCTTCCTCGTAGGATTGCTGATCGCGAAACTCATCTGGGGGCGCTGTGCTCATCGACTGAGCTTTGCTGTCGAAGAGAATGTGAATCTCGTTAGCCAGTGGAGAGCTCTTGGCTCTTCGCAGAGAGACCTCTTCAAGAAATTGCGCTCACGGTGGCAGGATGATCGGAATGCATGGGAGTCGCGTCTCGCAAAAACGGAAGAAGAAGTCTTATCCCAGGATGCTCGCATCGCCCAACTGACAAACCAGCTCAAAAGCGCCGGCAAGTCAGTCCCTGTAGAAATGGAGGTGGACGTCGAATTACGGCAGGAGGTCGCCAAGCTTCGAGCCGAACTGGAGACTCGTGATGCGGAAAACAAGGAGCTGAGAGCTGAAGTCGCGTTAAGAGAAGAGGAATCAGTTGAATCAAGGCTTCCACTTGGTCTCGGCGGAGCACTCGATAGTGCGCAGCCTCAGCAGGAAGAACAGTCTGGCGAAGGAGCAATGCCGTCGATAATTCGCGATCTTGAACAGGATCTCATCGATACGCACGATGAACTGCATGAGGTCCGAACTGGATATCGAAAGCAGATCGAGCTGGTAGAAACCCTTGAAGCTCGCCTCATTGAAACGGAAGAGAAGGCTAACGATGGCAATGCCTCAAAAATTAGTGAGCTGGAAAGTCGACTGCAAGTTCAGGAAGCGGAGGCGAGGAAGGCTGCCCAGGTAATTGCGTTGGCTACTCAGCGCAGTCGTGAGATTGCCTCATTCCGATCTCAGATCTCTTCCGTCAAAGAAGAGAATTGCAAGTTGAGCGCTGATTTGGAGGACGCCCTGAGTAAGGCGCAGTCCGAGCAGCAGGTGAAGTTTTTACAGGTTCTGCTAGGTGAGAGAGAGATTGAGCTCCGAGGTGCTCGAGGGCAGATCGACCGAGCCGAGAATGAAGTTCAGGAGCTGTGTGCTTCACTGAACGACAGAGAGGCCTCTATTTCGACGATGGAGGCGCAATTGGAAGAAGCACAAGAGGTGGATCGTCGCCGAGTCCTGCTTCAAGCTGAGCTCAATGATGTGCGAACGGCCCTTCGCAATCGTATTGACGACTTCGATGGCGTCGAAGAAGAGAAGGGTGAACTGCAGAAAACTCTTCACAATACACGCCATGAGCTCAGTGATCTGCGACTCGCATATAACGAAAAGGTGAGCGAGCTCGAGCAGCGCACGGCTCAAATGGAAGAGTTGGATGCGATTATCGAAGATCGCAGTGCCGAGGTCAACGATCTGTCCACAGAGCTGAGGCAGAAGCGGGATCAATTGAGGGAATTGAAAGAAAGTCTCGCCGAGAAAGAGGGAGAGTTGGAGGCATTGTCGTTTGAGTCGGATTCTTTTACGAAAAAGATGAGTGCGAATCAGGCATTTCTCTCGGATCAATCCCGACGCATCTCAGATCTTGAGCAAGCTTTGGCGACACGCTACGAAGAGCTGAATCTGGCCCGTTCCCGCTATGACGAAGAGGCAAAGTCTTCGAAAAATCATGCTTCGCGAGTTGACGAGGTCAAATCAGATCTGGATCGACGGATTGCGGAATTCGAAGCATCTGATCTGAAGATTGCTTCAGCAGAGCAGGCACTGGACGAAGCAGGTTTGAAAATGCAGAAACTGACGGATCAGCTCAACGCTTCGGATGCCACGATTTCCGATTTGCAGGAACAGTTGCGAACCGTATCCCGCGAGAAAGACGATACCCTCAAAGAGCTGGACCGAGCGAACAAGAGAGTGGAACAGCTGGAAGAAGCGACCAGCGAGAGGGAGCAGAGAATCGTTCAGTTTGAAGCAGATTGGAAAGAATCGGTCAGTCAGTCTGAGGCTCTTGAGAAGCAATTGGGCTCACTTCAGGAGGAATTAAAAGGATCTGAAGAGGAGAGAAGTATTTTGCGGTCGGATAACGAAGAGCTCAATCGTAAGACTAATGCTAGTACAGATCGGGGCGAGCAGCTTTCCCGTCGAGTCGTTGAGCTGGAGCGCCAAATCGAACAACTCCGCGTCGAGGTTGGTGAGGCTAACGAGCATCGTGATGCGGCAAGGAAGTCGATCGAGAATCTCGATACGAAGCTACGATCGAGCGATGAGAGAGTCTTGGTTCTTTCCCAGCAGCTTGAGGAGCAGGAAAAAGAGCTTACGGACTGGCAGTCTCAGGTAGATCGTCTCCAAACCGAGCTGACTCAGCGCGAGGATGATCTCGCTAAGGCGCAGGAGGATGCCGAAAGCGTTCGTGAGCAAATGGAAGAGAAGATTGCTGCCGCTATTCGAGACCATGAGGCCCTGCTATCGGCTGCAGAGGGGCGTAGCACCAACCAAAAAGACGAAATTCACAAAATTCGAGACGAATTAGAGAGCAAGGAAGCTGCCGCTGCGAGTTTGCTAGAACAAAGAGAGAAGAGTCTTACTGAGATCGACCGACTTCGGGTTAAGGTGAAGAAACGAGGAGAGTCGATTCGTGATCTCAAGAATGAAGTCAGCACTACCATGCTGCAGCGGGCAGACCGAGATAATGAGATCTCGCTGTTGAAGAACAAGCTTCGCGCTGTGGAAGCCGAACTGGATGCGGCGCGCAAGACCACTGAAGAGGCCTCGCAGGTAGCTCTGTCGGACGGGACGGCGATCAAGGAATTGGAGCAAAGCCTGCAAAACACACTTTCTGCGGCGCTCTCCCATCGAGGTGCTGGCACGTCACTCGATGAGCTCGATGAGCTCGATGAGCTCGATGAGCTCGATGAGCTCGATGAGCTCGATGAGCTCGATGAGCTCGATGAGCAGAGTGGCATTGGCCACCACTCACCTGCGGCACCTGAGCAAGGCGGATTAAAAGAAGTCACGCCGGCTGCCGTCGAGGCTTCCGCGCCTGCCTCACCTGTGGACCCGCCTTCGAATTCGGGCGAAGAACCCGAAATCTTGTTCGAAGAGGGGATCGCTGAGTTATCTTCCGATGCCAAGCGTAAGGTGGATGTGATCGCTCAAACCATTAGGAAGGGTGGACGCAGCATTTCTGTTTCCATAATTGGGTTTGCCGGAGCCGAAGGAACTTCGGATTTCGCGGAAAGCCTCAGTGCTCGCCGCGCCGATGAAGTCAGGGAGCGATTGTTGTCGCGCGGAGTTTCGCAGTCGGCGCTCTCAGTAAAGAGTTCCGGACAGGACGGAAGGTTTTCAGATGGGAGGGCCCGTCGTGTTGAGCTTGTTCTTCAGTCAAAAGCGCTCGCCGAAGCGGTGAACTGATTCGCTGAATCGAATTCTCTGAACGGGAAAAATGGAAATTCCCCATCTGGTCGGTTCAAATCCTGTTTCCGAGTCAGTTCTGCCGACTGGAGAATCCGTTTTGATCTACTATGCTCTCTGAGTTGGGGTTCTTTCTCCTCAGCGGTCTTGGCTGTGGTTACTTTATCTGGAAAAGAGGGCGTCTCCAGATGCTCGACGCGAAGTACGAGGTGGCAAAAACAGAAGCAGAATTGCAAGCCTTGAGAGAGGGCTTGAGTTTGGAAGAGAAAGAATTGCGCTGCGACGACAAGTCGACGACTTGACGAGATTGTTCCATCGGCTCGCGATTAGGGGAGAATCGCCCTCTTCGACGTCTCCCCGCTGGGCAAAGTTGAAATGGTAGTAGTCTCCGCAGACCTCAGCGACCTCAGATGTCGCAAAGCTGCGCGGCATTTCGCAGCGCGAGAACAGGATCGTCCCAGGTCGGAATGAACTCCTGAGCAACATAGCCCTTGTATCCGGTTTCGAGAATCGCTTCCAGAATCGGAGGGTAGTTGATTTCCTGAGTATTATCGAGTTCGGCCCGGCCCGGGTTCCCAGCCGTATGATAGTGCCCGATGATATCCTTGTACTGACGGATTCGGCGGATGACATCTCCGTTCATCACGGAAACGTGATAGATGTCGAAGAGTAGTTTGAAGTTCTCAGAACCGATCTCTTGGATTATATCGGCACAAAAATCGACATCATCGCCAAAGTATCCGGGGTGACCCTTCATGGGGTGGGTATCGTCTCGAGAGTTTAGATGCTCGAGGACGATGGTGATCCCAGCTTTCTCAGCCTGCGGGAGAACTTCCTTCCAGGTATCAATGCAGTTGCGGGTTGCCTTTTCGTCATCCATTCCGTCGAAACGCATACCCGTGAAAGTGATGACTGATTTGCATCCGACCTCTTTCGCAACGGAAATCGCGTCACTCAGCTTCTCGATGACTTCGTCCCGGTTCTCGGGGTTGCAGGGGCCTTTGGCAAATCCGTGACTTCCAACTAAGGAGATATCCAGTCCCAGTTTTTTGACTTCCGGATAGGCATCGCGAGGAATTCCTTCCATCGCCACAAGTCCAATAGCCTTGCAGTGATGCGCGAGTTCGACTGCATTGAAGTGATCGTTGAAGCACCATCCCATGATCGACTGGTTGATTCGACCGTTCGAGATAACGAATTCAGGATTGGTCTCGGAACGAAGTAATTGACCGATTGCAGGGCGGGTCAGAGCGAGACCTCCGAGTCCAAGCAAGCCGTGGGAAAGTAGATGACGTCGATTCATTAGATCAGAATCATACGCTGCTGTAGAGCCCGAGGACAAGAACTGGTTTGGCACGTAGATCAGGAATGCTGAATTGGCGCATTTTTGCGTATGTTATCCACGGTTCTACTTACAGAGGGACTGTTTCTTGTGGTGTGGGGGGGGCTGCGATGCAAAGGTGTCTGTGGTTCATCAAAGAATTCTTCTTTTTCGTATGCGAACGACTCTTCAATTTCCGCGAGCAGTAGCATTTCTTTTTATCGCGATTCATTTCGCTCTTGGCTTGTTTTTGACAGGTTGCGCGACAGTGGGCGCAAACTACTCTCCCCCCGGAGTTTCTGTTCCCAATACTTGGACGCAGAGTGTAGCCCCTCATCTCGACAATGATGGCGCTTGCCTGCAGGAATGGTGGAAGTCGTTTAATGACCCCTGCCTGAATGATCTGATTTCCCGGGCAAGATCTGAGAATCCTGATTTTGAAATTGGAATTCAACGTGTCGTGGAGGCACGCGCCCAGCGAGGTGTAGCAATGAGTTCGCTGTTTCCGACATTGGTGGCAAACGGAGCCTTCACCCATACGGATCGTAGCTCCAACACAAGAACCGGGATGCCTTCAAGGCCAGAGAGCATTTATTCACTCGGAACGACAGCGGGATGGGAGGTCGATCTCTTTGGCGGTGTCCGGCGTGGCGTTGAATCTGCCGACGCTTCGTTCGAGGCAAGTGTGGAAGACTATCGAGATCTACTGGTGACCTTGTTCGCGGACGTAGCCCTGAACTACATCGACTTTCGAACCTTCGAAGAGCGAGTTCGTGTCGCGAATCAGAACATTATGATTCAAAAGGATTCCTTTTCGCTCTCTGAGAGTCGCCTCGAAGCGGGTCTGGTCTCCCGAATTGACGTGACTCAGGCCGAATCCAACCTTGAGACGACGCGAGCTCTAGTTCCTCAGTTGGAAGGACAGCTGATTGCAGCTCGGAACCGCCTTGCCACTTTGACTGGCGGATACCCTCACTCGGTCGACAAGCTTTTGCAGAAACATCGTTCCATCCCGGTTGCGAAGAAGAATTTTGCAGTCGGTTCTCCAGCGAACTTGCTCAGGGCTCGTCCAGATATCAGAAGGGCCGAACGAAATCTCGCCTCGGCAGTAGCTCGGATCGGCGTCGCGGAGTCTGAGTTGTATCCCAAGTTTAACCTCGTGGGGGACCTCACGCTTCAGGCGAACAATGCCTCGACCCTCCTCGATTCTGCCAGCGCCGCCTATTCGTTTGGGCCTTCGTTCCGGTGGAATCTATTCAGTAGCGGGCAAATCAAGAACTTGATTCGTGTCGAAGAAGCGAGGGCGATGCAAGCCTACGGAAATTACGAGAAAGCCGTCCTTCTTGCGGTTGAGGAAGTTGAGACCAGCATGGCTGGCGTCTCGACGGAAACACGCCGGCTTGAGGCTCTTGGGCGAGCTATTCGTGCATCTGCTGATTCAGTGGATCTGGTGAAGAGTAATTACACAGAAGGGATTGTTGATTTTCAAAGAGTTATAGATTCTCAACGCGTTAAGTTTCAGAATGAAGATCTCGAAGTTTTATCGCGTGGGCAAATCGCACGCAGCTATGTTGGCCTCTACCGGGCTTTAGGTGGAGGTGCTGCTCTCGAAGAGATTTGCCTACCAGAGGTCAAAAAGGAGCCCGGCGGCGGTTGGATTAAGAAGCGAGAAGCTCCTTATGCACGGGTTCTTGAAAAAGCAGGAGACGTCGAAGCTGAGCATGCGGGGGAGATCACTGCTTCGGAATAATCCTGCGGAAATGCTAGGGAAGCGACCCCGGCGGTCTCGTGCTTTACGCCTGCCCCTCTTCGACGGCTTGGGCAGCGCGGAGGATATCCAATTCACCAAGCGGTTTACCTAGGAGCTGGAGGCCAACCGGAAGATCTTTTCCATCCACTTCCTGGGTTCCACAGGGAACAGAAACACCACAGATCCCGGCGAGGTTAGCCGAAATCGTGTAGATGTCTGCGAGATACATCGCGAGAGGATCGTCAGATTTTTCTCCAATCTTGAAAGCTGGGGTGGGAGAAACTGGGGACGCAATCACATCCACTTTCTCAAACGCGCGGGTGAAGTCTTGTCGGATCAGTGTTCTCACTTTCTGCGCTCGCAGGTAGTAGGCATCGTAGTAGCCAGAGCTGAGGACGTAAGTTCCAAGAAGAATGCGTCGTTTGACCTCAGCGCCAAAGCCCTCTTCACGAGAGTCTTCGTAAACCGAGAGGAGATCGTCTGCTGACTCAGCACGGTGCCCGTAGCGCACACCATCGAAGCGAGCGAGGTTGGCAGAGGCTTCTGCGGTCGCGACAATATAGTAGGTCGCAACTGCATGAGAGGTATTGGGAAGTGAGATCTCAACGATTTCGGCGCCGCGTTTTTCTAAACCATAAATGGCTTCTTCGACTCGAGCGCGAACGCCTTCATCGAGGCCTTCAGCGAAATACTCTTTGGGAAGTCCCACTTTCATCCCTGAAATGTCTTTCTTAAGGTCTTCAAGGTAGGAAGGAACAGGGTTATCGAGGCAGGTAGAATCGCGAGTGCACGAACCAGCGATGACCTCGAGAAGGCGTGCGGCATCTTCAACCGTTTTTGTCATTGGGCCACACTGATCTAAAGAGGAAGCAAATGCGACGAGGCCGTAGCGAGAGACTCGCCCGTAAGTTGGTTTCAGTCCTACGACTCCACATAGCCCTGCAGGTTGTCGGATAGACCCTCCCGTGTCGGTTCCGAGAGAAGCAACGGCGGTGTGCGCGGCAACCACGGCAGCAGATCCACCAGAAGATCCGCCCGGAATACGATTCAGATCGTGTGGGTTGCGACAGGGTTTGATTCCCGAGTTCTCATTCGACGATCCCATCGCGAATTCATCCATGTTCGTTCGGCCAAAGGGAATTGCTCCAGCTTCCCTGAGTTTGCGGACGACAGTGGCGTCGTAAGGCGATGTGAATTTGCCATCGAGGATGCGAGATGCACAAGAGCAAGGATGCCCCTCGACATTGATCAGGTCCTTGATCGCAATCGGAACACCACCGAGAGGGAGTGAAAGGTCAACCTCGGCTGCATCCGCAATCGCACGATCGAGATCGTAGGAAAGATAACCGCCGACATCGCCATCTTTCTCGTCGATTGTTTCGGCAAGGTTTCGGAGGGCCTCTTCGGGTTGAAGTTGGCCAGATGTATATGCTTCGCGGAGGCCGGAAATGGTATAGTCGCTCGGTTTCAAGGGATATAACAGGGTTGCAAGAGAGACCTGATAGGGTTCAAAGGTCGATTCTACAGGGTTTGGTGCGGGACTCAAAAGGGTTGAGTCGGTCCTCTGAAAACCTACTCGACGACCTTGGGCATTTTGATTTGCTCGTGAGCAGTCGCGGGGGCGTTGCTGAGTGCCTGTTCCTGCGTCAGTTGATGTTCCGGCAGGGCAACATCCTCACGAATGACGTCGAACACAGCACCCGCGTGGGCGGTTGGCTCGATGCCTTCCACGTCGATTTGGCTGAGTTGCTCTACGTAATGAAGAATCTGACCCACCTGATCCTGAAACACATCGGCTTCGTCATCGGTGAGGCGAATTCGGGCGAGGTGAGCTACTTTGCGAACATCCATGGCAGTGAAAAAGAAGTGGGCTAGAGAACCTGGGGGGAGTCTTTCCACTTCTCGTGGAATTCCTCGTAGATCTTGGGAGAGATTTCGGAAGGTTTGATCTCGCTGCGGCCGCCCCAGAATACATTGGTGTATTCGAGAGGAATTTCGACCTCTGCGAGATGCGCATCAATCGCGGCTTTGTGCTCAAGAACGCGGTCTTTGTCAGTTCCGTGAACCACCCCCATAATATTGACGCCTCCGAAGCGAGGGCCACCTTCTCGCCAGTAGCAGTGAGTCATGATCGTGTGGCGCCCGACTTCTGAGCCAGCCCGAGGTTGCATCCCTTCAGGCACTTTCCAGTGAAAAAGCGCGTTGAAGCGGGTCACTTTTTTTCCGGTCTGGCTTGGTTTGACGTGTTCTAAGAAAGTTGAGAAACGGCCGATCACCTTTTTCTCGTCGAGAATCTCGGCGATACGGAAGAATTCATCACGATCGAGACCAATTGAAGCTGCACGTGGTCCCCATGGGTCCTCACAAATTTCGTCTGCACTCAGCTCTTCCTTGATCACGAGCAGGACATTCCACTCCTCAGGGGACAATGCCACGGTGGTCGTGGTGTTCATTACTGCGGGTTCGTCAGTCTTCGCGCCTGGTTCCATCGATTTGCGACGGACATGGCCAACACCGAGCGCAAAAATTCCGTTCGCCGGCATCAGAACAAATTCGTGAGCTCCCGTGAGCCGACGTAGCACTTCAGCGTGTTCTTCGAGAGATTCTCCCTGTGGAACCTTGAGGGTGGTCCAGAGCTTGTAGTCGCTTCCGGAGATTTCCCGATCAGTGGAACGGGTCACGACATGACCGCTGAAAGGATCCTCTTTGAACATGAAATCAAAGGTCGCGTCGAGCTTATCGATATCTACTTTCCAGGCACAGAGTGCACCGTGTGCCAACTTGGTAGCCAGCAGGGTCTGGCGAACGCGGCGGATGACTCCGGCCTCGACCATGGCTCGGATCCTCTTGATGACAGTTTCCAGATCGACTCCTGAATTTTCAGCGATGTGCTGAAACGGAAATCGCTGGAATCCCCTGACGAGATCTTCGGAGACCTCGAGGATACGGGTGTTGATGGGATCGTCGTGTTCGACGGGGGTTTCGGAAGCCGATTCTGAACTCATGGGCGGCCAACCTATACCAACTCTCCAAAAAATCCGGTAGAAGGGAGAACTTTTTTGCGCTGCATCCAAGATGGGAAGTTTGTCTTTGCGAGCAGGGGAGTTCGCGTATGGTTTTTCTATGCAGGTCCACACGATCGATCTTGAATTTCAGGGTATTCCCGGAGTTATTGCCGCTTTCGTAGTAGAAGGGGATCATGGTGCTGTACTATTTGAGACAGGTCCAGCGACCTGCGCTGAAACATTGCGGGCGAAGATCAAGGCACTGGGGTTCGATCCTGCTGCCTTCTCCGGAATATTTGTGACTCACATTCATCTCGATCATGCGGGCGGTGCAGGTGCTTTCGCAAAAGAGCGGGTCCCTCTCTACGTTCATCCAAAAGGCAGCCAGCACTTGATTAATCCTTCTCGGCTCACCGAGAGTGCTCGTATGGTCTACGGCGATGAATTCGATCTTCTCTGGGGAGAGATGACGCCAGTATCCGAGGATGGGGTTTACGCGTTGGGCGATGGGGAGGCCATTTTCTGCGGTGGATTGACGATTGAGGCCATCGAGACTCCAGGGCATGCTTTTCATCATCATTCTTTCCTCGTAAACGGGAGCGTCCTTTTTGCAGGGGATGCGGCCGGTGCCCGACTCGATGATTCTGGTTTCATTTCGGTGACTTCGGCACCTCCTCAATTTCATCTCGAGCATACACTGGCCAGCCTCGACCGGCTTCGGGATTTAAATGTGGAGCGGGTTTTTCTCACTCACTTTGGGGAAGTTCCAAATCCAGATTCGCACTGGATTGACTATCGCGACGCAGTGGAGTTGAACGCTACATTTGTGCAGCAGCGAATTAATGAGGGCATGGATGAGGAGTCGCTGCGGATCGCCTACCAGGCTTTCCAGATGGAGCAGGCTTTTCGCGCTAATCTACCTCGAGATACCTGGGAGCGCTTTCAAAGCATCAATGGCACGGCTATGTGTGCAGACGGAATCCGAATATATTGGGAAAAGAAGGCTATTGAAGCTTCTTGAATTTCGTTCAAGAGAGGTGTTCAGTTCCTCTGTGACCTTCCTGAATCTATGAAAATTCTGCCCGCTTTTTTCCTTGGTTTACTATTGGTCTCTTTTGGAGGGGCTGGGTTTGCACAAAAGGAGGGAAGCACCGCCGAAACCTTTTCGGGACGGTCCTTAGATTACAGTGGTCTTGCTCGACTGCCTTATCAGCATCTCATTAAGATTGCTCAGAGTGATGCGCGGTCGAAGCCCGAGGCTGATTCGTACAAGCTCAGGATCCAGAGTCGCAACGAATCGGTGGAATCTTCGGATATCACCCTTTTTCTAAACCTTCGGGAGGGTCCTATTGCTCTCGTGGTAGACAACGATGGTTTTGTCGAGGTTCCGCACACTAAGGAGCTGCTTGCTGCGAACCCAGATCTGATCGCGAATCAGCCTCGGGGATCGCTCAATATTTACGTTGACTTGGAGGTTCCCAAGGTCACTGCGCCCGATTTTTCGGAAGGAAAGCTCCGCTACAAGGAGCTGTTTCGACCACTTGTGCAAATCCAGGACGAGATGAGAAAAGTCGATCCGACCTTTGGACTTGCTGGGCAGCAGTTTGTCTTGGAGTTGGAAACCGGCGAGGAGCCTGTAAAAATCACGCGAGAGCTCGGAGCACGAACATTTCGCCCAAATGCTTCCGGAAAGGTCTATATGATCATGGAGGCCTACCTCTTCGAGGAGAATCCTGAGGTCACTCTCCCCAAGACTTCCAAGATGAACGTTCTTCCAGCAACTCCGGAAGAGATTGAGGACATTCGCTCGCGCTGATCGGATTATTCTTTTTCCGGCTCAGATCCTTTCTTCGAATTAGTCGGTTTCCGGGACTTTCTGATTTGTTGTTCACGTGGCGTTCTTGAGCGTGTGAAGAAAACAAAAGGCAATCCCTCCATTGGGAACTCCTTCCGGATCTGGTTTTCGAGGAATCGCTCATAGGTGCGAGTCAGTAAGTTCGCGTAATTTACGAACAGGACATACTCGGGCACGGGAATGGGGGACGGCTTGTCTTCCCGTTTCTGGGTCGCATACAGCAGCTTCAGGCGCTTGTTGTTTCGAACGGGAGGAGGGTTTCGAGTGATCGAAGCCTGCAGAAGGCGATTGAGCACACCGGTCGATACGGGATTAGCGGCGGTTTCAACGACGTCATCGATCGCCTTGAAAATCTTTCCGAGATATTGACGGTTCTTCGCGGAAATAGCCACTTTTGGGGCGTAGGGGAGGAAGAAGAGATCGTCTCCGAGCTCTTCACGAAACTGATCGATTCGATCTTGGAAGTGGGCTCCCGGATGATAGAGATCAAATTTGTTCAGGAGAACGACGCAGGGCTTACGGGCATCAATCACCATCTTGGCGATTCTACGATCTTGAGAAACGACCCCTGAAGAGGCATCGATGACGAGGAGGCAGAGATCTGCCCTTCGAATTGATCGCTCTGATCGCATCACCGAGAATACCTCTACCGAGGTGTCACGGCGGGTGCGCTGCCGGATTCCGGCAGTATCAATCAGGGTGAAAGCGTTTCCGTCCCGCTCGTAGGGGACGTCCACCGCATCACGAGTCGTACCGGCAATATCAGAAACAATACTGCGCTCATCGTTGAGAATCGCATTGATCAGCGATGATTTACCGACGTTGGGACGACCAACGATGGTGATCTTTACCGGATCAGGTGCTTCTCCGTCAATAGGTGCCAACTCCCTCTCAACACCCTGGAGCCTGGAGGCGATCATCTGATCAAGCTCCGGAAAGTTGCGTCCGTGGGCGGCTGAAATACTGATCTGACCCTCGAAGCCCAAAGCACTGAATTCTGCGGCAGCGGAATCAGTTTTCACCGTGTCGACCTTGTTCACCAAGAGAAGCACGTTTCCTCCTTCTTGACGCAAAGCCTGCGCGAGCTCGCGATCGATGGGATGGATTCCTTCGCGAGCATCAACGACGAAGAGGATAACGTCGGCGGAGGCAATCGCAATGTCTGCCTCGACGCGGACTTGCTCGGCAAATCCATCATCAAGTGCGGCACCGATTCCACCGGTATCGGTCAGTTCAAAGGGAACCTTTGCTTTGGTGACCTCGGTCGCAATCCGGTCCCTCGTTACGCCGGGTTGGTCGTGTACGATAGCGATCCTGCGACCGGCAAGCCTATTGAAGATCGCGGATTTCCCGACGTTCGGACGACCGACGATAGCGACTTGGAGAATTGAATTACGAGACATCAGAATCTGGTTGGGGGTGGCCGGAGATGCGCAACTGACGAATCCCTTCCATGATATACTGATATCCTGACAACGCGGTGAAAGCTGCGGCGAGGTAAATCAGGATCTCCAGCGGGAGGGGGCGCGAATCGACGCTCCAAAAGTCCACCAAAACCCAGCTTACGCAACTCAACTGTAGAAAGGTGCAGATTTTACTTACGATCAGGGGCTGCATCTTCACAGCACCGACAGTGTAGTGAATGATGATGACTCCGACTACGATCGTGATATCACGAGCAATTACCAATACGGCAAACCAGATTGGAAGGCCGGCATGGCCTGTCGTGACACTAAGGGTTATGATTCCAGAAAGGAGGAGTAACTTGTCGGCGACTGGATCAAGGGTTTGACCCAGTCGGGTGCTCTGGTTGAAATTTCGAGCGATATAGCCGTCGAGGGCATCGCTTAGCGATGCGATAGCGAACACGATTACAGCGATAATTCGATACTTCTGCACTTCCTGTCCTATTTCCACGCTCCGACTGTAATAGGCTGCGAAGACGACGAAGACAGGAATTAGCAAGAGACGGGTGATCGTGATCTTGTTGGCGAGGGTCATGGCTGACAGAGGGCGGACCTTGGGGATAGTATCTCAACTTCAGTCTATTCGTTAGACAAATTCGAGCGATAGAATATCTTTTCCCAGCTTTCTAAAGGATATGGCTGATCTTGCGAATCCCGACAACCCACTACTTCAGGAGTCGTTGAACGAAGGGCAGATTCGATTTTTTACAGCCAAGCGTGGCTCAGCGACGGGGCGAACGGGTCCCGACGACACGGCTCGGTTTGCTGAAAATCTGATGGTATTGCAAGAGTGCGCTATTCTGCTGGGCGAGAAGCTGGGGATGAATGCGGTGGCTTCGGTGGTGTCCTGCGAAGACGCAGAAACGGTCGGGTTCTGCTTTGATCCCGATTCCAACCCGCAGGAGCCAGTCGTAGCGGGGGGCATCGTCAATCGCAGATACTCAATCCAGGAATTTGTGGACTCTATCCGGGAGTATATCAACGAATGAGCCCGGAAAGTCTCAATTCAACTCTTGCAGCACTGCGCAAAGCCGGTGCGGTTTTCGGAGTGCTTTTCACGAAAGGAGATGAGGAGCTATTCTCTGATTTGGCTTATTCCTCGGAGCGAATCGCGGATCTTTCTCAGTTACTCAGCGACATCATATCTTATTTTGATCAGGAGGGCAGGAATCCTGAATTCCTCAGTTTCGGATATGACGGGGGCAATGTGATCCTTATCCTGCGGGAGGGCTACCGACTCGCGGTGCTTCATCATCATGCTGATGAAGCTGATTTCATCCTGACGGCCGGCGGAGATTTTCTCACCGACTACATCTCGGGGCGCGCCGCAATGGCGTTGGAGGCAGGTCAGAAACCGCCTAGTCCATCGGCTCCTCGAAAAGCGAAACCGCCTCGGCAAGTTGCTCCCACTACTCCGATCACTCCGGTGATGCGACAGAGGTAGGAGAATGTTGGGTCAGCGTAGTTGGGGTGCGCTGAACGCAATCTACGAGGCGACAGACTTCGGACTTTCCGCTTCGGAGTCTGAATCTTGCGGCTCTCCGGGGGGTGGATTTTCCGGCAGTTGATCCTCGCATCTAACAAAACGAATCTCGCTCACAGTACGCTCATCGGCGCTGACTACCTCAGCTTCAAATCCCTCGATACGAGTGGTCTCTCCTACTTCTGGAAATCGTCCAAGAATGCTGGTGAGGTAACCGCCGACCGTACTTACGTCAGGGTCTTCGAGGACCAATTCACCGACATGGGTGGAAAGTTCATGGAGTGGAAGCCAGCCTTGAACAACAAAAGTATCGTCATCGATGATTTGGAATCCGGTCTCTTCTTCGTCGTCAAATTCGTCATGAATTTCACCAACGACTTGATCAAGAACGTCATCCAGCATCACTAATCCGACGGAGCCACCGAATTCATCTACGACCAACGCGATGTGCGCTCTTCGGGATAGGAAGAGCTTGAGGAGATCGTCAAGAGGGAGGATTTCTGAAACACGGATCAGGTCTCGTTTCGCCGCAAAAAGGTTAGGGGATTCTTTCTGCATTTCACGTAAAAGATCCTTTATGTGTATGAGGCCCAACGTATTGTCGAGGTGCCCGTCGACCAAAGGGAATCTTGTGTGCTTGGATTCCAATGCATATTCCAAATTTTCACTGAAAGTGCGATGAACATCTAAAACGACCACATCATTTCTCGGGGTAATGATGTCACGGACAGTGAGTTCGTTGAGGGTGAGTGCGTTCTTCAGGATTTCCTGTTCGGTTTCCGTCACTTCCTGGGCTCGTCCAGTTTCTTCAACTAAGTGCCGTAATTGATCTGCGGTGTGAGTAATTTGATCACTGTCGACCGGTTCCATCCGGAAAAAGTTTCGAAGAATCGTTTTTGCGGTTCCGTGGATCAACCAGACGGGGCCTGCAAGCACGAGGTAGAGGAGGCGAACCGGGCCGCTGCAGGCAAGGGCAGTTTGAACTGTCTTTCGAAATCCAAAGGCACGAGGAATCTGCTCGGCAAAAATGGAATGGAGGATGGAAAGTGCGATCACACTGATGAAGAAAGAAATGCCTCGGATGATCATTTCGGACAAGCCTGTTCCCTCTAGAAGCGGGACTAGATAGGCCGAGAGGAAGGGCTCGCCCAGTGCGCCTTGAACAATGGTGGAGAAGGTAATCCCGAACTGGCATGCAGCGAGATAGGCCTCAACATTGGAGAGGAGGTGCAGGGTCAGTTTTGAGCGCGCTTCGTCTCCATCTGTTTCCTCTTCGATCTGACTGGAATGAGCTCGAAGTAAGGATACTTCAGCCGCAACAAGGAAGGCACTTCCAAGCACGAGCAACGCAAGGAGCAGGGCAGAAAGAACTGGGTGCTGCGGCAGGACTCCAGAAAGCGCAACAATCGGAGGGTTCGATATTTCGGCCAGGAGAGGCGGAAGATTCAGTATCGTCATCAAGAGCTTTTCACACCCGCCCTCAAAAATAAATGGGAAACTGACGGATCAAGCGAGACGCATCCTACTCAAGAATTGCCCGTCTGGCGAATCAATTTTAGGGAAGCCTTCCGTCTTCCAGGGTCGGTAAGACAAACGGCAGTACCATTTCCAGCCTACTGGGAACAGAGTCCGGGACTGTATGGGCAAGATCCCGAGCCGAAGGGCTGGTCATCGATCTGAGGAATGCAACCAGATCGCCGACCTCTTCTTCCGTGAAGTGGGATGGGAGTTTGTATTCCGGCGCCATAGTTTTTTTCACCTCGCGGATCACGTGTTTTTCTTGGTGAACTGCCCCACGAAATTCGGGTTCTAGCTGCGAAGGGTCGTAGTTGTCGAGTTCGTAGCCGGGATTAAGTTGGTGTCGAACTGCGGCCTCAAGCGAAGTGTAGGCGCCGTTATGCATGTAGGGCCCTGTGAGCTCTACATTCCTCAAGGGAGGGGTGCGAAACGAGAAGCTGTCGTCCAGCCCGAAATCACTGCGGTGAGCCACTCCGAGATCGAAGTCCTCGCTTGCCTGAGGGCCTGGCCCGATGGGAATCACGCCTATATTGTGGGCCTTTTGATCTGTGAGGAGGGGGCCCGTGTGGCATTTTACGCAGTTTGCTTTTCCGTAGAAGAGGTGAGCGCCTCTCATTTCACTTTCATCCAGAGCCTTGTCATCTCCCCCAATGAAACGGTCAAACGGGCTGTCGTGGAAGGTAAAGGCGTCGATTTCAAACGCTGCGATGGCATTGGCCGCGTGAGCAAAATGGAGATCCTTTTCCGAAATTTCCGGGTAGGCTGCTGAAAAGAGCTCTCGATACTTTTCGAAAGAAAGGACGCGTTTCAACAACGCTGCCCAAATCTCTTCTTCATTTTGTCCGAGGACTTCGCCGACTTCGTTGTGCCCGCCCGCGATATCAGTCTGTCCCTTAGTGCCACGCATCTCCGCGTCCGACAGCACCGGCATCATTGCCTGAGCTGCGAGAACGTTCTCTATTGTATCGGGCATGATAACTTGAAAGTAGTTGGGACTCTTCGTCAGTCGCATTTGATTTACGACGAACTTGCCATCTTCCCTTTCGTAAACGCGATTGTCCCAGAACATTGTATTCCAGGCTGAATCCCCTCGGTTAAAGATTTCCGGCGCGTTCCTTGGCGTAAAGGGATGCGCTGCGCTATTCATGTTGAATCCCATCAGCACAGGGTCGCGCCCTTCCACTTCGACGAGTCGAAGTCCTTCCGGCATTCTCTTGCCTAGGTTTACGTAGGCTCGAGTGCCGACGGATCGTGATCTCCCGTCGGCAGTGGCTGTCAGGGGGTGATGACAGGTAGCGCAAGAAACATCGCGGTTCCCCCCGATTACAGGATCGAAGAACAAGGCCTGACCAAGTTCGAGTTTCCCTTTCGAAACCTCGGGTTTCTGGTCGAGAGGGCGTACGTCATGGTCAGCAAGTAAGCTCCTCAGAACATCTGCGGTGTTCTTTTTCTCAACGGAATGCAAAGTTGCCGGGCAAAGCGACAAAAAAGCGATTGCGCATGCTCCAACAACAATGCTCCCAGTTCTCCGGAATGGGGAGGGGATTGGGATTGTATTATCGGACAAAGAGGTTTTCATCGGTAGGGAAAAATCCGGAGGGAGTAATTGTATACCTTTTTAGTTACGCTTCAACGACACGAACTGAGACTTCCCAGCGACTGTTGTTTGACTCTTTTTGCCGTCAGGCCAGCGAATCGTGACAGTGATAGACGATTCGCTCTCCTTGGGGACTGCAAAAATGAGGTCTGTGGATGATTGGGAGAGGTAGCCGCCACCAGAAGAAATTTCAGCGGTTTGTCGAGGTAGGGAATCGGCTTCGATCGATACCCACGCTCCTACTGACGCGCGGTTTCCAGCTCCCGCTTCGAGACGAACTCGTAGGGGGCGATTTGAAGAGCGGCCGGCGAGATCATTCAGGAAAATTTTAGGTTCGTCATCGTTTACTCCCACAATGAGATCTTCCCAGCCGTCGAGATTGACATCAAGTGCGGCAAGACTCTTTGCGTCTCCAGGAACAACCAGTCCGCTCTCATGAGGCCAGATGTAGTGAAAGGGCTCCTCTTCCTCACCAGTCCCCATGAGAAGTGTGCTGAGCCCACTATCAAGGCGCCCCTGCTCAGTTGTGATGGTAAAACGATTCTGCACGAGGTAGCAGTCGAGATTCCCATCGAGATCGAGGTCTCGCAGCGCCACCCCGAATCCAGGGGCAACTTGGGCGAGGTGGGGAAGTGCAAGCCATTGAAATCTTCCTGATCCGTCATTGATCAAGATCGAAGAATCCATGTTGTTCACGACAAACTGCTTAGCCTCCTTCAGCTTCTCAATTCCATAGATTTCTGAGAGCGGGAGGGTGGCGTAGTTGTGGAATGTCTGGAGACGGTCTTTGATTGACGGCATCGCAGCTCCCGCGGTGGCAAATTGACGGCGTGGATAGCAGGTTGTCTCACCATATTCGGTGAGAAAGCGTGCCTCCACGATGTGGCTCTTCCCCGAGTCATCGAAGTCTCCGTAGAAGATCAGCTCTGGGGAAGTTAATGAAGCGTCGTAGGTAGAATTCCTTCCCACGTTGGTCACGACGAAGTCCATGTCTCCGTCATTGTCGATATCGCCGGAATCGATTCCTGTCCACCATCCAAGCGCGGCGATGCCTTCTCCGTAGAGGCCAGCACCAGCGGAATTTTCTTTCAGAGTCTTTCCGTCATTCAAAAAGCAGCGTATGGGTCCCCACTCGGTCGTGAGCATCAGGTCACTCCACCCATCTCCGTTTACGTCACTCCAGATTCCGCCGGTCACCATTCCTGCTGCTTCCAAGCCTGGGGCGATCTCGGCAGTCACATTGCGAAGTGACCCTCCGTCATTTCTCAAGAGTAAGCTTGGTGAGGAAAGGGGGAATTCACCAGGTATGGAGCGCGATCCTACAAACAAATCGAGATCGCCATCGTGATCGAAGTCAGAGGCGAGAACGCAGCTTCCACTGTAGGGCATCCCTTCGACGCGGGACGCTTCTGCTCTTGAGAAGTTTCCATCGCCATCGTTGAGGTAGAGACGGTCAATCAGTACGGGGGATTCGGGCGCTGCCTCGACGCCTCCACTGACAATGTAGAGGTCTTGATCGTCGTCTCCATCGATGTCGAAAAAGAGACTGCCCATATCCTCGAATCGAATATCCTCCTGAAAGATTGACTGTTGGTCGGGAATGAGAATGGCTTCGCCTGAGCTAGGTCTGGATTCGTTGCGAAATAGTTGTCCGGCCTGTCCGGCGGCCCCTGCAAGATAAAAATCGGCATCTCCATCATTATCGATATCTCCCCAGGATTGTCCCGGGCCGAGCTGCGAAAGCTGAAACGGGAGAAGGGGTTGGCGGTCAAAGTCATCGAATTCAGTCTCTTTGTGTGAGAAGCCTCGGAGAACAGGAAATTCACGAAACCATGGATTTGCAACGCTTCGATCTTCTATCGCCGGTTCTTTTTTCGCCCCGGTATCAGGCTCTGTGATCGAGTATCGTTGATTGGGTTCCAGATCCCGGAAGACTTGAGATTCACCGCTGGGCCAGTCGATTCGAAGCGAAGCAATTGATTCATTTTTTGCCAGACCGAAATGCAGGATGGGCTCGTCGGCGTCAAGAAAGCCTCCGTAGGGAAAGAGCTGCCGGCTCTGTTTTATACCATCCGGTGTCTCCACTGTCACAAGTGATCCAATTCCGTAGTGATTGCTCCGCGTTCCTCGCAGGCAGATGACGACCCGGTTTCCCTCTGTTCCGTAGTTGTGGTAGACTCGCAGCGGATCTTCCAGATTGGAGGTGAGTAGATCAACGTGGCCGTCTCCGTCGAGATCTCCCAGCGAGGCGCCGTAAGACATTCCTAGGTGATCGAGTCCCCAGGGCTCTGAGATGTCTTCAAATTGAAAATCGCCTACATTTCGATACGCCAGATTTTGCTCCGGCCTTGTCGGCGTCCCGGCATAGTGGTCCCAGTGTGTTTTTCCGACCAGGCTGGCATGAGAAATCTGGGGGAGATCGGAATGGTTAAATTGGCGAGGAATCCCATTGCAGAAGAAAAGATCGGATCGCATGTCGTTGTCGAAATCAGCACTGCGGATGGCCCAGGTCCATTCTGTCTGCGCCACGCCAGACATCCACGCGCCTTCCAGAAACTGATTGGTCCCTGTGTTGATATGCATCGTGTTGTGCATGATTTGCTTAGGGCCGCTCACATCCTCGACATTGTCCTGTCGTCCTTCCATGGATGCCATTGAGGCCATTTGCATGTAGTGCGTTTTCGGCATCATATCGGCGAGGAGAAAATCGATGTAGCCGTCGTTGTTGAAATCAGACTGCACTGCTCCCATGGAAAACCATGTCGTGTGCCGGACGTGCTGCTCTGCAACTTCGGTAAAGGTACCGTCACCATTGTTTCGATAAAGAAAATCAGGGCTTTTGAAGTCGTTCCCGACGTAAAGGTCTGGCCATCCATCGAAATTGTAGTCCCACCAGGTGGCCGAGTTTCCCCAGTTTTTGCCTGTAGTTATACCGCTTTCTCCTGTAACGTTTTTGAATCCTTTTTTACCATCATTTCGGAATAAATAATCAGGTCTTCCAACCTCCGAATAGAGTAATTCGCCGTCATCTCCACGCCGGTCATGATCGATTTCATACCACCTGGACCATTCCTCGGTCACATAAAATTTCCCGTTGCGTTCGGTGATGTCGATTGGCTTTGTGGGGCGACCGTTCTCTCTGTAGACCTGGTGAGTCAGCAAGTATAAATCAAGATCTCCGTCCCGATCGTAGTCGGCAAATGCAGGGACAACAGATCCTTCGTTGATATCGATCCCAAAATCAGCTGCTCGTTCTTCAAATCGAAGCGGGCCGGCATTTCGCTCTCCGTTTTTTCTAATCGTCTGGTTCACATAGAGCTGGTTCGGAAAGTCGTAATTGCAGACGTAGATGTCGAGATCTCCATCGTTGTCGAAATCGGCAAGAGAAACACCGACTGCCCAGGCTCCTTCACCGCCACCAACACCTGCGGTTTCCGTGACGTCGTCGAAGGTGAGGGGGCCTGTTTGGAGGTAGAGTCCGTTGGATCCAGGGCCGCTCCCGGCGAAAATGTCAGGCTTTCCATCGAGATTCAAGTCACCGACGGCCACTGCGGAACAGGCGGAGGATGAGTGGTAAGCGCGTGCTAGCGGATGTTCTACAGCAATAGGGATAACCAGATCGATTCCGGATTCCTCTGAAGGCACTGTGCGAAAGAGAGTTGGTGAAGGCGTCTTCTTTGAAGTCTCGTTGAGAGGTTCCGCAACAATGGGTTGAGCGAAGACCCGTTGCATCGGGCAGATAATCAGGACCAGCGCGAAGGCTGATGTAAACAGCGAAGGTAAGAAAATCTGCGAAGGAGGCTTCATCAGTTGGATTAGAAAAGGCTTCTCTATTCAATAATACCTCTGATGGATCGTAAAGCTTCGAATGATCGATCAGAGGAAAGGGTTCATGCGAGACTGCTCGCAGGGCCCCGGAAGAGGCGAGTAAGAGCTCAGGAGTGTAATTTTACATTACATATATTGTAAGAAGTTATACACGAGGTGGGTTGATGAGCAAAGGCGAAGGCTTCTCTCAATATTCTAAGGATTGACGACGCGGTTCGTTCTGACCTCGCAGTAAAAGGTCATGGTTGCCTTGAGCGGTGCGAACTCTTTTGGAGATGTCTCGTCCTGCTTTCTCCCGTCCAGCTGCTTGTTTTCATTTTCCGTAGACCGCTTGAAACTTTATTTTGTTCCACATGGAATCTTCCGTCATGTCCATAATTTGGAAATCTCGACAATTCGCTTGTGCGATGGAGTTCTTTTCGTGGGCTCTATGAATTCGAGTTTGATCCCGGTTGCCCTTCGCTTACCTTTGTTCTCTTTCTGACCTCCTCACTCCATTCTCTGAAACCCTCTCTTTCTCTATGAATCGACCAGCACGTTATCTTTCGCTTTTTCTTGTCATATCGACACTGAGCGCGTCACAGGCTCAGGGTTTTCTGGGTGGGCTTTTTCAGAAAAAGAATCAAACCGGTGCCGAACAGGCAACGATCAATTCCAGCGTTGCTGATGCCAAGCTCGCGAAGGCGCAACAGACGGAGGCTTCTGGAAACCATCGTAAAGCCCGTGACTTATACAAATCTATTACGAAATCGTACCCGCGTTCAGATGCTGCTGCGAAGGCCCAGTTCCAGTATGCGAAAATGCTGGAAAAGTCGGGAGATGGGCGAAAAGCATTCGATGCTTATCGGGTCCTGATAACTGAATATAGAAACACTCCAGACTTTAACGACGCACTACGGAGTCAGTTCCTCATTGCAGAGAAACTCTTGAAGACCGAGAAAAAGGGATTTCTCGGAATTGGTGCTTCGATTCAGCCTAGTCAGCTTATCGAGATGTTCGAAGGGATTGCTGAGTCGGCGCCCTACACAGAATTTGCCCCCCGTTCTTTGCTGAATATCAGCAAGGTCCAGATTGGTGAGAAGCAGGTTCCACAAGCATTGTCGACTTTGAAGCTCGTAACAGACACATACCAGGGGTCTTCATATGCAACAGAGGCTCAGTATGAAATTTTTCGCCTTCGTGGTGTGAAGGCTGAAAATTCGAACAGCCCTCAGGAGGATCGCGCGCAGGTCGAGGCCGGAATCGACTTTATGAGTCAGAATCCGAATGATGTTCGAGGTCAGGAAATTCAGTCAAATTTGAGAGAGATTGAAGAGAGGACGATGGAGAAGCGGTACAACACTGGGCTGTTTTACGAGAAAAGTGGAAAGCCTGAATCTGCGAGAGTTTACTACCGAGAGATTGTAAAGAATCCGAATACAGCATGGGCAGCGAAAGCGCAGGCCCGGCTCACTGCTCTTGATAACGCTCCGCCGCCCGTTGAAAAACGTGCTGGTTTTTTCGGCCCAAATCCGCTGAAGAAAGATGAGGTCGAGATGCGGACTTCCGAAGATTCGGTGGTTCCGCTTCCGAGCGGTGAGTGAGAGCTGGTTACTCTTGTCGATCTGGGCTCATTCTCGATCTGTTCCCGCTTGTTTTTTCTCCTTTTCGCCCTATTTTCTCGATCTAGGGTTCCTGCTTTGCAAATTGGGCAGTAACCGCGCTCTATGAATCGATTTTCATTCCTTTTCTTTTTCCTCACAGGATTGTTGACTCTGCTCTCTGGTTGCGCGGGCTACCAGCTCGGTGAGGTGAAGCCATCAGCCCTTGCTGGCATTGATAAATTGTATGTTCCGCCGTTCAAGAACAGCACTCTTGAGCCTCGTCTTTCCAGTCTCGTTACCAACGCTGTTCTCAAGGAGTTGCAAGCGGATGGGGCTTATGAGGTCGGCAATCGGCGAAATTGTGATGCTATTCTCGTTGGCGAGATTGTTCGGATTAACAAATCGCAGCTGCGTGCGGTGAGGGACGACACACTTCAGTCCCAAGAGCTGAGCGTGTATCTCTATGTGGAGTATCATCTAGAGGACCCGGCGACGGGAGAGCGGATTGTATCGACAGCAACTCCCCCCAAATTCGGGAGCGATGACAAAGCTGTCGATACCGAGGATACTTATAAGGCCATGCAAGGCGCCGCTACAGGAAGGGCAATCCAGTTCGTGGATCCTAGTTTTCAGGTGGGCGAGAGAAACGCATTTTCAATGGCCGCGATCGATTTGGCCGAGGAGCTCGTTTCCCAGATCGCTGACGGATGGTGAGTCCGCCGAGAGTAGAGAGAATCCTCTACGAGTGGTTGGATAATTCGACTATTTTCCCCTTCCCTGTTCTCAAATGGAACGAACTAGGAACCCGGTTCAACTGATAGGAACCCCTATCGGAAACTTGGGAGATATTTCTTTTCGAGCAGTGGAGTGCTTGCGCCATGCTGACATCATCGCCTGTGAAGATACAAGGCACTCAGCAAGATTACTGTCGCATCTTGAGATCCGGGACAAGCAGCTGAGCTCATTGCACGATCACAATGAGGAGCAAAAAGCACGGTCGCTCATCGAGCACGTTCTAGCTGGTGAAAGGTTGGTATTTCTCTCTGATGCCGGGATGCCGACGATTTCTGACCCTGGATACCGGCTCGTAAATGTCTGTATCGAGAACGATATCGAAATCGAGGTGATTCCAGGTCCCTGCGCAGTGACGACCGCTCTGGCAGGGTCTGGAATGCCGACCGATGCCTTCTATTTTGGTGGATTCCTTCCAGTAAAATCCGGAAAAAGAAAAACTGAGCTCGAAGCAGCTCTATCCAGGAAGGAGACATCTATCTTCTTTGAATCCCCCTATCGAATTCAAAAGACGCTGGATGCCTTGACTGAACTGGCACCCGACCGAGAAATCTGCGTTGCCCGGGAATTGACAAAGAAGTTCGAAACTTATCACCGCGGGACTGCGAAAGGGCTGTCGGTTGAATTCGCTGGGAAAAAGGCGAAAGGAGAAATTTCGCTCCTTGTTCGTGGTTCGGGTCGGAAAAAAAGAGATCCTAAAGGTTTGATGAAAACGAAAGAAGCGGGGCCATAGCGACACTGCTTCTCATGTATTTTTATCTCGTTACCAAAGCTTCGGCGGAACCCTCATTGAGAATCACGCAGAAGATAAGTTGTTTAAGTTTGTTCCTTGTGGTCAGGGCGGGAAAGTAGTGAGCTGCAGGGTTACTCGACTTTTTCACGATGTGACAGCCTCGGGAACTTCGGACTCCGGAAATGTAATTCGACGAGGTTTCGTAGGGCTTCCCGGAAACAATGACGAAGTCGCCTTTCGTCCGCCACTCTTGCTAGTTCGAGAGCGACGTTTGCTTTCGTCATATCGTTGTTGCGTCAGGAGGATTCCAACGCGGCCAACTGAATTCGATCTGGCAAAGGTTACCCAAGCCATCTTTCTGAAAAGAGAAATTCCCATCCGTTTCTTGTGTTTCTAATGTGGAGACAGAGGAATCACTCCCTGTTCGGGGAATGCATCTTAAACGGGCCGGTCTGTTAGCGGCAGGTGTTGAATTTTCTTCTGTCTAACTTCGTGTTATGTTTCATAAAATACCATAAAATCTATAACCACTCAAATTAAAATAACCGAAAACGATTGATTTATCCGTTGTCCCCCTGCTCGGCTTGCAGAATGCTGCATGAGAGAATCTGACATTCATTCAGTTATATGCCCTTCCCGTCCTCTCCTTCTCTGCAGGCTCGCCTTACTACTCCAGTATCTGCGATCACTGCTTATGACTACCCTTCTGCCCGTATTTGTGATGAGGCAGGAATCCAGCTGATTCTGGTGGGCGATTCTCTTGGCATGGTTGTCGCAGGCCAGGAAGATACCACCTCCGTGACGCTCGATCAGATGGTGTATCACACCGAAATGGTCCGTCGAGGTACAACGAACGCAGTTCTTGTTTCTGATTTACCGATTCACACCTACGAAACCCCCGAAGGGGCCATCGCGAGTGCGCTACGCCTCATGGCCGCCGGCGCGGATGCAGTCAAACTGGAGGGCGGATTCGGGCAAATTGAGAAAATTGAGGCCCTTGGGAAAGAAGGAATCGCAGTCTGTGCGCATGTGGGAATGTTGCCTCAAAGGGTTCGCGAAGAAGGTGGGTATCGGAAAAAGGGTAAGAACAAGGAAGAGGCGGACCAGCTGGTCGAGGCGGCAAAAGCCTTGGAGTCAGTGGGATGTTTCGCCATTGTCCTTGAGAGCGTTATCCCCTCTGTGGCCGCAGCAATCACATTGGAACTCTCCATTCCCACAATAGGGATTGGAGCGGGTAGTGAATGCAATGGACAGATCCGAGTGTTTCATGACGTCGTTGGCGGCTATCCATGGTTTGTTCCCCCATTCGCGAAGGTCTATGGAAATGTGTCCGAGTTAATCCGCGAATCGGTCAATCAGTATCGCGAAGAGATCTGATGAGGTGAATGCGGTGCAGGGACCGTTTTTGAAGAGGGAAAAAACTTCTTGCAGGTTTGTCGCGGGCATACCATTGTTCCTGTGTCCCTGAACTTTCTCAGGCTGGTAGCTTACGTGAGGAGAATCCATCGATTTTTCTGCGTGAAATCCAATTTCCCGGATTAAGGGACACTTTAAAGCAGATCCGATCGCTTCGATCCAATGGAACCTTCAGCGGCGATCTGTCTAACCCCTGCACCCGATAGTTTATTCTGTCTTCCTGCAAGTTAGAAGCCCCATGGTCACATGGTATCATTCCAACAATATCTATTCTTTTCATGAGCTCTCGAGTCATCACTTCTCGAGCAGTTTGAGCCTCTATCTGCCAAGCCTATCAGTCTTGGCTTGCGTCCCCTTTTCTCTACCTGATGAGCGATTCCAAAATCTCTGAGGAACCACAGAACGAACTTCCGCCCGAGCCTTCGGAAAAGGTGGAGGCACCTGCTGCGCGCGACTCCAGCTCCGAGGCGAGTTCGCCGAAACCGAATAAGCAGCAGCAGCGCAGTGTTGAAGAGTCGGAGTTCGATTTCGCAGGAAAGAGCGAAGCCTCCCCTTCTCCGAAGCCTGAGGCAAAAGAAGCGGCAAAACCTGAAGATCAGAAGGGTGATAGTCCTTCCGAGGGCGAACGAGAGAATTCAGATCCGGATGGAGAACCTCGCCGAAAGCGACGGTCTCGTTCCTCTCGCAAGTCAGGACAGCGCAGAGATCAAAAGGGGCGGCGCTCGAGCCGAGATGGCGAAAACTCGGGACATGATCGGGACGGGAAGCGTTCAGAGCAACTGGATCTCGATTCCGGCGAAGATTCTGAAGTCTCTTCCGACAGTGAAGAAGGAGGCGAGGAGAGGCCCCGGAAGACTCGAAAGCAACGATATCTGGAGAGGAAAGAGAAGGAGCGCGCCAAGGAGGCCGCAGCGCTTGAAGCTGCCCCAGAGATTGAGTCGGAGGGACTTGTCGAGATTTCTCCCAAAGGATTTGGTTTTCTTCGTGAAACAGTCCGTGGGTTTCAGCAGTCACCCACGGATGTGTTTATCACTCCCGAGGTGGTTAGGAATTTTAATCTAAGAGACGGTCTCATGGTGAAATGCACCTCGAAACAGGGGTTGCGTGGACCACAGTTGACCAAATTGCTCACGATCAACGGAAAGGAGCCCTTGGAATATCAGAATCTTCCTTATTTTGAAGAGCTCACCGCGATTAATCCTGACAAGAAGCTCACGATGGAAACCGTTCCTACGAGAGTCACAACTCGCGTGATCGATTTGATGGCGCCGATCGGACGCGGACAGCGAGGACTCATTGTGGCTCCGCCACGGACAGGCAAGACCACGCTCCTTCATCACATCGCTGAAGGATTGCTGGAGAACTACGAAGATGAGATGCATCTCATGGTTCTACTAGTCGACGAGCGACCTGAGGAAGTAACCGACTTTGAGCGTTCTTTTCCTAATGTTGAGGTCTTTTCAAGCTCCAACGACAGTGATGGCAAGGATCATACTCGGATTGCGCTTCTTGCAATTGAGCGGGCAAAGCGACTCGTCGAGGCGGGAGAGCATGTTTTTATTCTGATGGATTCGATCACACGCTTGGCTCGTGCTTTCAATTCGCAGATGCGTGGCGGTGGAAAAAGAGGGACCGCCAGTGGAGGTCTTCTTGTTGGTGCGCTTGAGGTTCCACGGAGAATCTTCGCGGCGGCTCGAAACACCCGGGAAGCCGGTTCGCTGACAATTATTGCGACAGCACTGATCCAGACCAACTCAAAAGCCGACGAGGCAATTTTCCAGGAATTTAAGGGAACTGGAAATATGGAGCTCGTGCTTGATCGCCAGATTGCGCAAAATTACATTTATCCCGCCGTCGACATTCATAAGTCGGGCACTCGAAGGGAGGAGTTACTCCTTCCTCCCCACATGCTTGAAAAAATCTATGTGATTCGGAGAGGCTTGGGGGGCTACAAGCCTCTCGACGCGATGGAGTGGTTGCTTCGTTGCATGGAGCGGTATCCGTCGAATGCGCAGATGTTGATGGATATCAAAACCACGGCACTCTCGTAGGCCTGCTTGGTTCACCTCGCCGGCTGTGACTGAGGTCCAGTTTCGCTCATGCGAGCAATACGAGTTGCGGGTTTTGGCTGAGTCTGCTGCAGGCTCAGCATGAACAGCATTGTCGAAGTCACCGGAACGGGATTCGGATCTCGAGGGAAAAGTCGATCGGTGGAGTATTTGTCGGTTTTGGACTGATTGTCCTCGTCGTTTTTCTGATCTTCTGGAATGAGGGGCGTGCCGTGAAGCGGTATCAGGATCTTAAAGAGGGAGCAGGAGCCGCAGTAGCAGTTTCCTCCGAATCAGTCGATGCCGCATCTGAAGGGACGTTGGTTCACACGAGCTGAGAAGCCGTCACTAATAAACCGCTCGAGGATGGTTTCTTCAGGGTTTTGGGGACTGCGATTCGATTCTCTCGAAGTATTGAAATGTATCAGTGGGTGGAAACTGTCAAAAGCGATACAACAAACAAAACCGGGGGCTCTTCTGACCTTGTTGATGGCGATCTGGATATTCAGACGTTGCGCTCCTCTGGTGGAGCAAATGTGTCCCGGAGTGATCAGACACCACCACCGTTTGATACTCCCCCGCCTCTCCAGTAGGCTGCCGGATGGATTCCTCCGAATCGCAATTAACTGCCGCTGAGCTCGATGTCGACAGAGACAGGAAGCTGACTCTGCCCGATCTACGACGTTTCCGAAAGGTCTCGTGGCTACTCGATGAGTGCATTCGGATTCCAGGAACCAAAATCAGGTTTGGACTCGACCCCATTCTGGGTGTGATTCCTTATGGCGGGGAGACAGTAGCTACTGTCATCGGAGCCACGATTCTTGGGGATGCAGGCAAGAAGGGAATTCCCATTCGAATGCTCTTCCGCATGGGGGGGAATATGTTGCTCAATGCCGGAGTGGGCACGATTCCGGTGATCGGTGATCTCTTCTCGGTTTGGTTTAAGTCCAATTCCCGTAACTATCGGCTGCTGAATCGCTACATTGATAGCGACCATGCAGATCAAGAACGAGGCGGCTGGTGGCCTGCTCTGGTGGTTTTTGGGTTCGTCGGATTGATTTTTCTGATCAATATTCTTTCGTGGATCTTTCTTTCGACGTTTCTCCTCTGGGTATTCCAGATTGGAGTCACGCAGCTCTAGCGAGGTTTCTTATCAGTTCACATGGATACCATTTATCTTGAGGAATCAATTTGGGACCACCCTCAAGTGGCTCGAATCAAAGCACGCTTCCCTGGGGCCACGCTTGTTACCTGCGAGAGATACTCAGAAGTGTTTAATGTGCGGGCTCAGGACTTTCTCCTCCAGAAGCGTCGTCCAGCCTTGATCCTCGCTGAAAAGCATGGCCGCAGCGTCCTGCCAACGCCTCCGGATTACTCGATCGGGCGCACGGGAAATCACTACTTCAGTCACATGTTGAACTGTTTGTATGACTGCCGCTATTGTTTCCTCCAGGGAATGTATCAATCGGCTCACTACGTTCATTTCGTGAATTTTGAGGACTTTGAATCTGGAATCGACGAGTTGCGCTCAAAGTCTGAAGAAGATCTGTGTTTCTTTTCGGGCTACGATTGCGATTCGCTTGCCATGGAAGGCGTTACCGGATTCGTCGAGCATTTCTTGCCGTTCTTTGCGGAGCGTCAGGATTCCTGGCTCGAACTCCGAACGAAAAGTCTGAACACGAGGATTCTCGAAGATCGGGAACCTCTTCCTAATGTAATTGCCGCCTTTACCCTCACCCCTGATGCCATTGCAAAAGAGGTGGAAGCAGGTGCGCCTTCCTATGCGAAGCGGCTGAGCAAGGTTGAATCACTGACCCAACAGGGTTGGAATGTGGGCTTACGGCTGGACCCATTGATTCCCTGGCCAGGCTTTCCAGAGCTTTACCAAGAGATGATTCGTGAGGTATTCGACAGGGTTGAATCCGAGCGGATCCACTCCGTCACACTCGGGCCGATGCGGTTTCCTAAAGCAATGTATGAACGCATTGTGAGACTCTATCCTGAGGAGAGGCTTTTCGCGTTGGAAGAAATGGCTTTGCGCGAAGGGCAGATGACCTATCCGCCTGAAGTAGAGGAGGAGTTGGTTGGTCTTGTTCTCGGAGAACTCCAGGAACAACTGCCCGCGGAAAGAATTTTTCGGCAGACGTAGTGAATCGGGTTTGGGCGAACTTCTCAACGACGGCTCAGTCTGAAGAACAGATACACCCCAAGGGAGATGAAGAGAATGTTCGGAATCCAGATGAGAAGGTGTGGATAGGCGGCTTCGTTGGTTCTTTGCTGCTGTGCGAAATTCAGCAAAGCATAGTAGGTCAATGCGATGATCAGTGACAACCCGAACCCCGCTGTACTCTCCCGTCGTTGCGCGTTGATTCCGAGGGGAACCCCAATGAGTCCGAAGGTGATGCAACTGACAGATAGAGCCATTCTCATGCTAAGCTCAGTTCGATAGGTAGCGTGCATGGAAGGTTCGAGATCAGGGTCCGCGATCAATTGCAGAAGTCGTCCTAGACCAACGTTCTCAGGCTGGTCTTTCACCTCGGCCACCCCCGCGGAGAATTGCGAGAGCGATACGCCTACGGTGGCCTCCTCCATAAAGAAAGGGTGCGAGGAAGAAAGAAAGTCTCCATCTCCTCCTTTCGTCACTAGGTTGACGTTTTTCATCGTGAGCGCCATTTCCGGCTCTTCTCGTTCCATATCCACATCGACGCTCGCGGATTCGGCGATGGCCAAAATATGAGGGAGGTCGCCTTCCATCTTGATCATCTGGAACTCTGTGAGTATGCCCTCTTCCTTGTTGGCGTAGACGAGATGTCCAGGGAGCTCGCTCATTACTTGTCCGTCAGGAAAGAGGAGCATCGGCTCTCGTTTAATGAGATTGATCAAAGAAGCCTTCATCCCCTCTAACTCCGTTTTCGCCCAAGGTGTCACCGAAAGATTCACGAAGGTACAAATAGAAGTGAAGAAGAGCGCGAGCACAGCCACGGGTAGACAAATTCTCCACATATTCAGCCCCGCCATTCGCATGGAAATGAATTCACTGTCTGCGGAAAGCCGACCGAAGGTCAGAAGGATTGCGGTAAGAAAGGAAAACGGGATCGCGATGCCGAGAGAAAACGGAATCACCAGACCGATAAACTTAAAGACAAAAAAGAGATCAAGATCCGGACGTTTTGCGAGCTCGCGAAGAATCTCCTTGAAGACATTGCCGAGCACCAGAATGATGATGATCACCGCGACGGCAAACATCGAAGAGACGAACACTTGGCGTGCGATATAGCGATCAAGAAGCCTCATAGGTCAATCCGGGAACGATCTAGAAGACCTATTCTTGGCGGAATCGAGACAGTTTCTCTCATTTCGGGAATATCAGCAACCGCGAAATGTAAGCGAAACCTTCAAGGGAACCTTGAGATGAGTCACTTTTTGTTTTCCAGCGGTCCGATTTTCTTCTAAATCGATGAATATGTCTTACCGTTTTCTTTTCTTCATTCTGTTCCTAGGCCTTTCCTTTTCTAAATCACTGTCAAAGGATGGAGCCGTCGTCGTCATTGAAGCCGAGGATTTCTTTGAGCAAACGCTGACTCAGGAGCGGTCTTGGAAGATTACGAAAAAGGATCACATCCCTGAGGCTGATTCCGATGGCGACCCGCCTCATATCGACGGCGCCAGCGAGGGAGCTTACATCGAAGTATTGCCCGATACTCGGAGAAATCACGGAGAGAAATTGATTCACGGGGAAAACTTTTCGGACGAGCCGGGCAAAGTTGCGATCATTGGGTATAAGGTCCAATTTCCAGAGGCTGGAAAATACTACGTCTGGGCGCGGGCCTATTCTTCTGGAACAGAGGACAACGGTTTTCATATCGGTCTTAACGGAGAGTGGCCAGAGAGTGGGCAACGCTGGCAAACAGTGGTTAAAAAACGTTGGCACTGGGAGTGTAAGCAGCGAACGCAGAAGGTCCATTCAGGTGTTCCGATGCAGCTCTACCTCGATATTCCCTCTGCGGGAAAGCACGAGATACAAATCTCGATGCGGGAGGATGGATGTGAATTGGACCAGATTCTTTTCGCGACTGATGTCGAATATCGGCCTGAAGGATATCATCGCGACAAAGCGCCCTCGCCGAAGCCTCTTGTCATTGAGAAGGGGCCCGATGGCGACGGGTCGATTGAGGTCTCTGGTGAGCTCAAGCAATGGCACAATATCTCGATTACGCTTAAGGGGCCCTGGGCACATGAGAGAGGCGAAGAGAACCCATTTCTGGATTATCAATTTTCAGCTGTGTTTGAGCACGAGGAGTCTGGAGCGATCTACCATGTCCCTGGGTATTTTGCGGCAGATGGATCCGCTGGGAGCTCCTCCAGTGAAAGCGGAACCTGTTGGCGAGTTCATTTTTCTCCTGCGATGACCGGCAGTTGTCAGTACTCGCTGACCATGTATCAGGCACGAGGTATTGCCATTGATGAAAGCAAAGAAAAAGTTGCCGATGTATTTAGCGGCGAAGAGAAAGCTGGGAAATTCGAAATCGCAGCTTCCAATCAAGCGCTTCCTGATTTTCGTGCTCGAGGTCGGCTCGAGTATGTTGGGGAACGTTACCTTCGTTTTGCTGGTGATGGGACGAGATTCCTGAAGGCTGGGCCGGATGCACCGGAAACTTTTCTCGCCTACACAGACTTCGACTGCACAACTGCGGCTAACCCAGGTAAAGGCAAATTGAAGACGTGGGCTCCGCACATTCGCGACTGGAATAACGGCGATCCGGTTTGGAAGGACGAAAAAGGGAAAGGCATAATTGGAGCGTTGAATTATTTGTCTGCCAAGGGACTGAACACATTTTCATTTCTCACCTACAATGCCGGAGGAGATGGTGATAATGTCTGGCCCTTTATCGAGCGTGACGAGAAGCTGCGATACGATTGCTCGAAGCTCGACCAGTGGGGCATTGTTTTTGATCACGCCACGAAACAGGGGCTGCATCTCCATTTTAAGCTGCAGGAAACGGAGATGGATGATAACCGGCATGGTCACAAAGAATCCGAGAACGCAGATGTTCCGACTTCTCTCGATGGCGGCAAGCTCGGTCCGGAGAGGAAACTATATCTTCGTGAGCTGATTGCACGATACGGGCATCACCTTGCTTTGAACTGGAACCTGGGAGAAGAAAATACCCAGTCGATGGAAGAGATCCGGGCGATGGCGGAATACATTCGTAATTTGGACCCTTACAATCACCCTATCGTTCTCCATACTTTCCCGGACCAGCAGGACAAGGTATACGACCCTCTTCTCGGGGTGCAGTCTCCACTCACGGGAGTCTCTCTTCAGAATTCGTGGAGTGCGGTGCATCAGCGCACTCTCCACTGGATTCAGGCCTCAGGAGCTTCTGGCAAACAATGGGTGGTTGCTAACGATGAACAGAACCCCGCTGATCTTGGGGTTCCTCCCGATCCCGGATACGAAGGCCATTCCGGAAAAGCGGAAAAGGGAGGGAAAAGCTATGATCTTCATGACATCCGAAGGGATACCCTATGGGGCAACCTGATGGCTGGCGGGGCCGGAGTGGAATACTACTTCGGTTATAAACTTCCTCAGAATGACCTGCTTCTCGAAGATTTTCGCAGTCGTGACCGTTCGTGGGATTTCTGCCGAGTTGCCCTTAAAACGTTTCACATGTCTGGCCTGCCTTTCTGGGAGATGGAGAATGCTAACGAATTAGTCGGGAATCCGAAACATGAGAATGGAAAGCCCTGGTGTCTTGCTAAGGCTGACGATTGTTACCTTGTCTATCTTCCTGACCGAGTGGATTCGGTATCCATCAATCTCGGTGAGGAAGGCGCCAACTTTGAAATCAAGCGCTGGGATCCTCTCGAGGATCGAGCCGGCAAGGAGCTCTTCGGAGTAGAGAAGGCGAAAGGAGAGGTTCTACTGAAGAATCCCTCATCTCCTAAAAGTGGAAGTGTGTTTTCGATCGAGAGGGTCCAGTGACATTCGATTCTTTGAGAATCGAGGAGCAACCAAAGAATTCGACCTGCTACCCCATGTCTTTCGGTTGGGCAATTCCTTGACGCTCTCGTCTTTTTCGGTCACTTTGCTCGTCTCTCTGACAGGGGAGCGCAAGTCGCTGAGATTGTCCGATCTGGGCAAGACCCTTTGAACCTGATGCAGGTAATGCTGTCGCAGGGAGTTCATTATGAAAATCTTTCTATCTCTCTTCTTTTCCTCAGATTCCAGCATCGCATCTTCGCGCTGTTGGACCGTGGAACTGCCGAAAGTTTTTTGAGGCTTTTATTCCATCCCTTTTTCTACCTCCCTACCCCATGATCACTCCCAACGAATCAGCACCGAGCCAGCCGAGGACCGTATCCGACGTGTTTCCAAATAGTCGCCGCGTATACATCCCTGGAAATCTCCACAAGGACCTCGAGGTTCCGATGCGAGAGGTCGACCTGTCCGAGACGAAGCACCCCAATGGTCGGATTGAGGTTAACGAGCCCATCCGAATCTATGACACCAGCGGTCCCTGGGGAGATGCTGCGTTTTCAGGAGATGTGACAAAGGGACTACCTTCTCTTCGAAGAGATTGGATTCTCGGCCGAGGTGATGTGGAAGAGTACGACGGACGTGATGTGAAGCCGGAAGACAATGGGTATCTCTCAGACGAGCACGCATCTCGCTACAACGAAAAGAAGGAGGAGAAGAACCGGCTCAAGGAATACCCCGGACTCAGACGCAAGCCTCTTCGCGCGTCCGATGGTCATCCCGTGACTCAGATGTGGTATGCCAAGCAAGGGATTGTCACTCAAGAGATGGAATACATCGCTATTCGTGAAAACCTTGGTAGAGAAGCTGCGTTCAAGGCTGCCACGGAGAGCGATGGTCCGCGCAACCTCAACCACTTTCAGCATCCAGGTCAATCCTTCGGTGCTTCAATTCCGGAATACATTACACCTGAATTTGTCAGGGACGAAGTGGCTCGTGGCCGTGCTGTCATTCCTTCCAATATCAATCACCCGGAAAGTGAGCCGATGATCATCGGGCGTAATTTCCTCGTGAAGATTAACGCAAACATCGGTAACTCGGCGGTGGCTTCGACAATTGATGAAGAGGTCGAGAAGATGCAGTGGTCGACGCTCTGGGGCGCGGATACAGTGATGGATCTTTCGACGGGGAAGAACATTCACGCGACTCGCGAGTGGATTATCCGCAACTCTCCTGTTCCCATTGGCACTGTCCCAATTTACCAAGCTCTAGAGAAGGTGAACGGCCGAGTCGAAGATCTGTGCTGGGAAGTCTTCCGGGATACTCTCATCGAGCAGGCAGAGCAAGGTGTCGACTACTTTACAATTCATGCCGGAGTCCTTCTTCGCTTCATTCCGATGACAGCGACCCGTATGACGGGAATTGTGAGTCGTGGTGGATCGATCATGGCTAAGTGGTGCTTGTCCCATCACAAAGAGAATTTCCTCTACACGCATTGGAGCGATATTTGCGATATTATGGCCGACTACGACGTCAGTTTTTCGATCGGAGATGGACTCCGTCCTGGCTCCATCGCGGATGCAAACGATCGCGCTCAGTTTGGCGAACTGGAAGTGCAGGGCGAACTGACGACGACGGCTTGGGAAAAAGGTGTCCAGGTGATGAACGAGGGTCCCGGTCATGTTCCCATGCATATGATTCAGGAGAATATGGAGAAGCAGATCGAGTGGTGCCACGAGGCACCGTTCTACACGCTGGGACCATTGACCACCGACATCGCTCCCGGCTACGATCACATTACCAGTGGAATCGGCGCGGCAATGATCGGCTGGTATGGGTGTGCGATGCTTTGCTACGTCACTCCTAAAGAGCATCTCGGGCTACCCAATCGAGAAGACGTTCGTGATGGTGTGGTGACCTACAAGATTGCCGCTCACGCTGCAGATCTGGCAAAAGGGCATCCAGCGGCTCAGGAGCGCGACAATGCTTTGAGCAAAGCTCGCTTTGAGTTCCGTTGGGAAGATCAGTTTAACCTGGGCCTCGATCCGACCAAGGCTCAGGAGTTTCACGATGAGACTCTTCCACAGGATGGTGCCAAGACAGCACACTTCTGTTCAATGTGCGGCCCGACTTTCTGCTCGATGAAAATCACCGAAGAAGTTCGCGAATATGCGGAGAAGCAAGGACTGACCGAATCGGAAGCGATGGAAAAAGGCCTCGAAGACAAGGCCAAAGAGTTCACCGAAAAAGGCGCCGAGATCTATTCTTGATTGGCGAGCGGGATATTCCTACTCTTCAACTTCTGAGGCTTTCTCGTCGAGATACTCAGGTTTCATTCCAGGAACCTGATCTGTCTTGTATACAAATCGGTCAAACCGGTTCGAGAGAATCAGAAGCGTCGGAGACCAGAGCCCAACAAGGATTCCAAACCGTTCTCGTGGGCTTGCTCGGCGGGATCTTCGCTCTCCGGATACCACCAGATAAAGCTGGAAAGCAGGATCAAAAAAGTTCCTATCCGAAGGGATGTGGAACTCAGAACACGACGCATTTGAGAATTAATGCCGGAATTATGAGTCAGAGTCCCCCGCTCTGCTGAGTGTATATTGCAGATTTCTTTCCGAAAAGGCAGAGCAGGTACAATTTCGAGAACCCTGATCTGCAGTGCAGTAATTGGAGAGGTTTCTATAGAAGCCCCTCCAGCTGCATTTTTTTAGTTTACGGAAGTCTTGATCTGCATTCTCGTGCTCGACTTCACCTTACCGCCGTCAGACGGACTGATCGTCTCAATTCGCATTTCGTCGACCATCCAGATATCATCGAACTTCTTTCCGTGGAGGACTTCAAATCGGCGGATGGGTCGACCCTTAGCGTTATAGCCAATCATTTTTAACATTCCCCCACTGACCTTGTCGATCCAGACATCGACCGTGGCGTAGGCCCCGTTGCTATCTGGATTTCGAACTCGGACAACCCAGCATTCACGTTGTTTGAGCTTTTCGATTTTCACTATCTGAGCGTTTGGCCAGTATAGAAATCGCATCGAGAGATCGTCATAGGTGATATCGGTTCCCCGAACGAAATCTTCGTATTTGGAGGGATTGACGGCTTTGAGCCCTTCGCCCCCGACCCCTTCATAGAGACCAAATGAATCATTGCGGGTGTCCATGAGGATGACTTGATCCGGTTCGTCAAAAATAAACCGAATGGAATCCGGCTTTAGCGACATGAGAAACGGGACCTTTTTAACCAGTCCCATTCGGAGAAACCCGGTGAAGTCTCGATCGTAGAGGGTGTAGCTGTAGCGAACCAGTTTTAGCACTTCGTCGGCATTGAGCTGTCCAATTGGCTTTCCAGCAAAAGAAGGGCGCGAAGTAGATGGAGCAACGTCACCAGTATCCTCTTGCGCTGAGGATGGGAAGGGCGCTGCGAGAGCGAAGATGGTAAGGAATGGGGCAAGGAATCTCATGGAACTCAAAGTTAGCAGTAAGACGACTCAGGCGGGGAAACATGCACGCTTCAGATTCGAATGCTAAACATATCTGTATTTTTTGGGGCCTTCACAGCTAAAATTGTTGGGGGAGAATGATAGAATAAGACTTTTACGGAAGGATGGTGCGCTGTAAAATGAGGACATAGCCTTTCATCATGTATGAAAAATTATCGACTTGTCCTATTGGAGCACCTCAAGCAATTCGGATTTCTCTTTGTAAGGGTATCTTTCGAAGTGGGTGAATGAGGTCGCGTGGATGGCGGCAAGCCTCGACTCTCCAGAGTGGCTCGTCGTAACTGTTGGGATGGATGAGGTAGCGTTTCATCGCAGTGTTCATGAAGGTAGCATTCTGAAATTTCAGATTGATCAAATTCGTAAAAGGGAAAGCCCCTTCTGCCTACGATGTAAAGGTGCTCAAGGACAGTGAAGAAGTATTTTCAACGGCGGTGACTTTCGTGATGGTAAACAAGGATGGGGAGAAACAATCTCTTCCCAACAAATAAATCTCTGATAGCGTTTCGAACTTCCTATGAGTGACTCCAGTCACCCCGCCATTACTGTGGTGGGCTCTCTCAATCTCGACTTTTTCACTAAGGTGGCTGCTTTGCCTTCGCCGGGCGAAACCGTTGCCTCCCAGTCTCTTTCGATTTATTTCGGAGGGAAAGGTGCCAACCAGTCTATCTCGGCATCTCGTCAGGGGGCGAACGTCCATTTTATTGGGGCATTGGGAGACGATGAAGAGGCACAAAGGTATCTCGATCAATTAGGGAAAGAAGATCGGATTGAGACTTCTGGGATTCGGAGAACGGAGGGGCGCAGCGGTTCGGCCTTTATCACCGTTGATGAGCGGGGCGAAAACATGATCGTCACTTCTGTCGGTGCGAACGCATCTGTGACGGTAGATTATATCCGAGCTGAAGAGGCTCAGATTCGGAAGGCAGGCGCAGTGCTTGCTCAACTGGAGGTTCCTGTCGCCTCTGTAGTCGAGGCTGCTCGAATTGCCAATGACGCTGGGATTCCATTTGTTCTCAATCCCTCCCCTGTCGACCGGGCTTTCCCCTGGCAGGATGTCAGGACTGACTTTCTCATCGTGAATGACGGAGAAGCGCAGGAAATTCTCGAGTTTGATCCTTTAGACGAAGACGTTTCTCTTGTTCGTCAGCGCCTCCATGAATTGCGAATCGAAGTCATGGTGATCACGAGAGGAGCCGACGAGACTCTCTGCTACTCGCGGAGTGATGATCCAAAATCTATCGAGACTCTTGCCGTTTTGCCTGTTGATACGGTAGGTGCAGGAGATGCCTTTGCCGGTTGCTTTTCGGCGAGGATTGCTGCCGGAGATGATCTTGAAACTGCAGTTCGAGCGGCGAATTGTGCCGGTGCTTTGACGACATTGAGAGCCGGGGCGCAAGACGCAATTCCTGACCGCGAAAAAGTCGAACAGCACCTTGAACATTTACGGGCGACCGCGTCATAGTTTCGAAATGAAGTATTTGGCTTTCCTCCTCCTACTAGAGAGTTCCTGTTCATTCGCCGCAGAAGTTTGGCCTGAGTTTCGAGGTCCAGGAGGTGGCGGTGTCGCTTTGGCAGAAAATTTGCCATCGGAGTTCTCCGAGGAAAACAACATTGTCTGGAAAACCGACCTGCCGGGTCGTGGATGGTCGTCCCCTGTATTCGACGGGAAGTATCTTTGGGTGACAACTGCGGAGGAGATTTTCCCTACCGAAGAAGAGCGTCTTGCCAAGCTTCGCGCAGACGGAGAAGAAGAGAAAAAATTTAAGGCGCGTCAGGTCGCGAGTAAGATTGATCTCGCCGTCTTAAAGATTGATTTCGAAACCGGTGATGTTTTACGGACGATTCCATTGCGTTCAGTCGAGAGTCCTCAGACAATCCACTCTCTCAATAGCTTTGCATCTCCCACCCCAGTCTTGTCCGAGGGGCGCTTGTTCGCCCATTTCGGAACCTTCGGCACCTATGCAATCAATACCGATTCAGGAGAAATTGTTTGGAAGGCAGAAATTGCCTTGGAGCACGGAGTTGGCCCAGGCAGTTCACCCATCGTGACCGAGGGGCTACTCGTCCTGATTTGTGATGGAGTGGATCGGCAGTTTGTGACCGCACTCGACACGACGAACGGCGAGGAAGTCTGGTCCACGGAGCGTCCCGAAATGCGAGCCGCTTCGGGAGATCAGAAGAAGTCATATAACACACCGGTCGTGGTTGCGTCCCGAGATGGACGGAATCAGCTGATTTGCATGGGTGCGCAGTGGCTAGTGAGTTACGAGCCTCAGTCTGGAAAGGAACTTTGGCGTCTCGATCATGGTCGTGGTTTTTCCGTTGTGCCTCGCCCAATTTTCAGTGAGAAGCACCAGCTTTTGTATGTCAGCACAGGATTCGGAAAGCCAAAACTAATTGCTGTGCGAGTCGATGGAACTGGAGATATCACCAATCAGGGCAAGATTGCCTGGGAAGAAGAAAAGCGTATTCCAGCGAAACCTTCTCCGCTTCTCGTTGGGGATGAACTCTACGTGATCTCAGACGGCGGTGTTGCGACTTGCTTTGCTGCCGCTGATGGAGAGATCCAGTGGACAGAGAGAATTAATGGGAATTATTCCGCCTCCCCCCTCTTTGCCGATGGAAAAATCTATGTGGCCAATCAGGAAGGAACGGTGAGTATCGTTGCGCCAGGAAAAACGTTTTCATTCATTTCGTCCAACACTCTCCCTGGATCATTTATGGCTTCCCCCATCGCAATGGGTGAGTCTTTGATTCTGAGAAGTGATTCATCGATCTACCGCTTTTCCGCAGGCCCATAGAATCAATAGGAAGCGAGCCTCAATGCCGTCTCAGCGCATAGATCGGAAAAGGGACGTTTTTGTTGAAACGAATCGTGACAAAAAGGCCGCGAAACGTTATGCTCTTATAACTATAACTCGTAACTCCCCTTATGAAATCTTTGCCGTGTTCACCGTCTCTCCTGCTCATCGCGCTCACCAGCGCATTTTTGTTTTCTTATTCCCCCCTCGAGGCCCGAACCTGGACCAGCACTGAAGGGAAATCGATGAAGGCCCTTTTCCTCGGGATTGAGGGTGATAATTTCAAGTTTAAGCTTCCAAACGGGAACGAAATTGCAGTTCCAAAAGATCGCTTTATCAAAGCAGACCAGGAAGCGGCAGAGCGCCTCAATCGAATTGGCGATGATTCCTACACGAAGGCGTCTTCCCGTCAGATAGATACCCTCCTTGCGACCACATTAAAAAAGGAAGGTTTCTCTTCTTTTAATGAACCTCTTCCCGATGACCTGTTCGTCCGAAGAGTCTATTTAGACGTCACTGGTCGCGTCCCGACACGAGAAGAATTCCTCGAATTCGTTGAAAGTGCTCGTCCCGACAAGCGTGAGGCTCTGATCGATGAGTTGCTGCTTTCGCCCGGATTCTCCTCCCACATGTTCAATTATTTTGCGGACATGTTTCGTCTCCATGCGAGCGATTTTAACAACGGAGTGCGCATGGATCCATACGTGCAGTGGTGGCGCGAACAGCTTCGAGGGAATCGACCTTACGATGAGATTATTCGCGAAATGATCATGGCAGAAGGAAACGTCGGCCAGAATCCGGCAGCTGGATTCCTTCTTCGTGATACCGGAATGGAATTCGATGCGTTCGCCAACTTCAGTCAGGTTATGATCGGTATCGATATCTCCTGTGCACAGTGTCACGATCACCCATTCGATGAGTGGACCCAGGGAGATTTCTACGACATGGCGGCGTTCTTTGGGAATACCCAGCGTTCGCTCGGTTACCGACCTAGCTCCGCGATGATGGGTGGAGGAAAGATCGGGATGCCCAATGCTCCAGAAGGTTGGAAAGACCAATTCATGAAGTGGGCGGAAGACAGCAAAGGAATCGTTCCGCGTGACCAGAACAGCAATCAGTTCCGCTTTTTCGTTAATGCGTTGGGCTGGAACATTACCGACAATGAAGCGCTTCAGACGGTTCTTCCTCATGACTTCCGAGGCAGTGGTGGAAAGCCCAATGAGGTGGCCGAGCCCAAGACGTTGATTGGTGCTACCGCGAAAAAGGGGGGGAAGACAAGACGCGAAGCCCTCGCCGATTGGTTGACCGCTCCTGAGAATCCTCGTTTCGCTCTTGTTGTCGCAAACAGGATGTGGAGCCGAGCTTTTGGCCGGGCCATGATCGAGCCTGTCAGTGACTTCAATGACGATATGATCCGCGGAACGTCCCAGCCTGAGGTCCTCAAGTTCATCACGCGGGAAATGCAGCGTGTCGACTATGATCTCCGCGAATTCATGCGGATTCTTTACAACACGCGAGCCTACCAATCTATTGCCACGACCGAAGAGCCAGACTGGGCAGACGACTACTACTTTGCTGGACCAGTCCTTCGCCGCATGCGTGCAGAGCAGGCCTGGGACTCCATGATGGTGCTCGCACATGGTCCCGAAATTGACGAGAAAACGGGAGCAGATGGTTCCTTCTACAAGAAGATTCTCGATATCGACTTCAACAGTGCCGACAACGAAGAAGTCTGGAGGCACTACGAGATGTGGCAAAATACTCGTGGGAATCGAATGGGCGCGGCGATGGTGTCAGAAGGAGATGACTACACGCCCGTTATTTTCAACGATTCTGATCTTCGCGCTTCTGAGCTGCCCCAGCCGGCAGCCTCAGCCTCGATGTTGGATACGTTTGGGCAATCCGATCGTCAAATTACAGATGATCACAACTACGATGGCTCCGTTCCCCAGGTTCTGGCGCTGATGAACGGATCCGTCACGCAGCGGCTCACAGGAATTTCCTCGAAAATTGTTGATGATCTTGAGGAGTTCGACGGACCTGACGACAAGGTTCGCGGAGTGTTCTTCACTCTCCTCAATCGCTTTCCCACGAAAGATGAGCTCGATCTAGGCATGGGAATGTTGGAAGACTATGGCGATGACGGGATCAGCGATCTCGCATGGGCCTTGATGAACAGCCCTGAGTTTCTCTTTATCCAGTAATCCCCTCCTTACCCCAACTTCTACCCTTTTATTCACATGGACCATATTGCAGAACTCGCAGGTAAAGATCCTCTCAGCCGCCGCTACTTCATGGAGATGTCGGCGAAACTTTCACTGGGAGTTAGTCTCAGTGTTCCTTTCCTTCCTCGTGGCGTTAAGGCGCAGGAAGGAGCCAAAGCCAAGAACCTCATCTATATCTACCTTTCCGGTGGAATGACCCATCTTGACACTTTCGATCCCAAGCGGGGTGATGTTATGGGCAACACGGATGTGATCGACACAAATGTCGACAACATGAAGATGGGGATGCACCTCAAAGAGCTCTCCAAGATGGGCGATAAGCTTGCGGTGATCAATTCCATGTTCTCCACGAATGGAGCTCACGAACAGGGGCAATACATCATGCGGACAGGCTATGAGAAGCGTGCCACGATTGTTCACCCCACGGTAGGGCCCTGGGCTGCCACTTTGTTGGGTGAGTCTGGAGGGGTTCTCCCTGACAGTGTTGTTGTGGGACGGAGTACATCGAATGCCGGTTTCATGGAGCCGCGTCTCAGCCCTCTCCCTATCGCAGATCCTGCGGGTGGTGTTCCTAACACGGACTTGATTGTCGAAGGAGACCGATTCTCGCGACGTATGGAGATGGCCTCGAAACTCGGGAAGCAGTTCGTTGAGAAATACCAGTATACGGGTCCTGAATCTTATGTTGAATACTACAATCAAGCCAACCAGCTTCTGAAAAGCGATGAACTCTCTGCCTTTGATATTTCAGGTGAGTCGAACCGCTCCGACTATGGCGAAGGGCGTCTCGGACAGGGATGCCTTCTCGCGAGAAAGCTCGTAGAGAAGGGCGTTCGGGTCGTTGAAGTGATTTCCGGCGGCTGGGACATGCATGTCGATGTGTCCACTGGCACTGCGAGTAAGCTGCCCGAGTTGGATAAGGCCGTCTCAACACTCCTGAAAGATCTCGATTCACGAGGTCTCCTTGATTCTACCATTGTGGCAATCGGAACTGAATTTGGTCGTACTCCCGATATTAATATGAATTCGGGTCGGGATCATTACCCTGCCGCCTATTCATGTGTTCTCGCCGGAGGCGGAATCAAAGGAGGAACCGTTCATGGAGAAACCGATGGAAGTGGTAAAAAGGTGAAGAGTAAACCAGTGAAGCCTGAGGATTTTCTTGCGACGATTGGATACGGAATGGGTCTCAAGCTGGATGAGGTGGTCTATTCTCCAACTCAGCGACCGTTTACTTTTGCTGACAAAGGAGAACCTGTCACTTCCCTCTTTGGCTGATCCAGCAGATCAGTTGGTAAAAGCGTTTTGTCGGCTGTTTTCTGCAAAGGAGGCAGCCGATTTCGTTTTCGAATGAAGACTCATCCGGTTCGCGTTCCTGCTGATGCCTGAGGGAGCCTTCCCACGTTCCCATAGTGAAAAAGGGCGGTAAGGATCTGCCGACTCTACTTTTCCCTCAGAGGAGGCCAGAGGCAGAGTTCCTGAAACGAGTCCGACCTTAAATGGCGCTCTTGGATTTCCTGCCTAGGCTGTATTAAACCATTGCGGCAGAGCCACTGGGGACAAGGCTCGATCTCTTATTGTTGAATGACCGCATAGTCTCCCACTTCCAACTTTCCAAAAAGATAGCGAGCCCCATCGTAGGGGAGCCGAATGCAACCATGGGATGCAGGGTAGCCGGGGAGGTGTCCTTGGTGCAGTCCGAATGCGGAGAAGGAAAAGCGCTGAAAGAACGGCATGCTAGAACCGTAAATGGAAGAATTATGATGTCGATGGCGATCGCTGATCACATAGTTACCAGTGGGAGTGCGATAGCCTGACTTCCCTGTGGAGCATCGAGTGGAGTAAGTGGCGACATCATTCTCGTAGAGTGTGACTCGCTGGCTCGAAAGATCGACAACAACCTTACGAGGCTGAACTTCGGGGACTTTCCCGAGTAGGGCAATCTGCTGCATGTCGGAGTCCTTGTGCCATGACCCAATAATCGCAGCCATCAGATAGCGAGGTGTGCAGGCTCGCCCATTGGCCTCGTGATCCATTAATAGCTGAGCTAGCTCATGATTTTGCTGAGCAGCGGCCATCATGATGGGGCGGATCTGGCGGTCAACCTTCAGGTGGTACCGAAAGGTCGTGCTCTCGAACATTTTGCTGAACTCGGAACGAGCTGGTGCACGTTCCTCGGAGTCGGGATCAACTCCTGCAATCAAGAGCGCTTCGACAACATTCTTCATTTCATGGGCGATCGACCATGCCAAAAGGGTGTGGCCATCATTTGCTTTTATCCCCTTGACCTCTGCTCCGGCTTCGATCAATGCCAGGGCGATATTTTCATTCCCTTCTCGGATCGATTTGGAAAGCCAGGACTCAGAATTATCGAAACGTGCGTTGGGATTCGCTCCGCCGTCTAATAAGGTGTGTGCTGCCTTGTAGCGACACTGCTTGAAGCAGAAATCAAGAGGGTCTTGTCCATTAGGACCGAGTTGGCGAGGGTCTGCGCCGGCATCAAGAATGAGTTGAATGAGATCGTCCTGCTCCGTTAAGAGTGCTGCCCAGAGATTATCTCCGATTCCCGCTCCAGCTGCGAGTAGTGTCCGAACTGCCGATGTCGCGCCATCGTGAATGGCAAGGTCAAAGACTCGATCATCGGTTCCTGGTAGCTTCGATTCTGGGCTCACCCCTGAATTCAGAAGCAGACTCATCAGGGGGGCATCCCTTTTTTCGTAGGCTTTGGCAAGCATGGTCTCGTCGTCCAGGGGAGCTCCTGCGACAATAAGCTGATTAGCCATTGCGAGATTGCCCAGCGAAATCGCTTTTTGAAGGGCGGTTTCAGAATCTTCGGGAGAAAAGGAAGGGTCAGCATCAAATCCGAGGAGGAGATCCACAAACTCGAGGTTCTCAGACTCAACCGCGATCCCAAGTGGGAATCGGCCATCTGGAGCGGAGATATTTGGGGATGCGCCTGCATTAAGAAGTTGATTGGTCGTCTCGGCATCCAGATTCTGAACCGCGGATATCAGAACGGGAGTTCCCGTTTCATCAAATGCTTCAGGGAAAGCTCCCTTTTCCAGAAGAGCCATCTGAATCGGTCTATTCCCCAGTTTAATCGAATAGCTGAGAGCGGAAACATGAGTCTCTCTTCCTTCATCCAGTGTGGCGTTGACCGAAGCACCCTTCTCTAAGAGTAGATTTAACTTTTCCTCGTTCTCTTCTATGACTGCCTCGATCAGCAGCGGTTTTCCCGAAATCCCTCGTTCGTTTGGTTGAGCCCCTCTAGCGAAGAGTTTTTGCATCACTTGAATATCATCGAGTGATGCGGCTACCGCGATAGCTGATAAGGCATGGGCCCCCCGGTGGTTCACATCGACTGATTTCGACATGAGGTAGTTGAAAAGTTCCTCGTCCTGATTCTCAATCGCTGCGACGAGAAAAGGAATTCCGGCCTCGTTTTCCATGTTCGAATTCGCACCCGCTTTGAGAAGTCGATCGGCGAGAGCAAAGTCTCGATCATTCAGGGCGACGGCGAGTGGCGTTAATCGGCCCGGTGTAGCCAGCGTGTTGATGCTATCACGGACGGGGGGCCTGCTGATAAGAAAGTCGACAACTTGAATGTTGCGAGACTGGATTGCAGCAAGAAGTGGGGTGCGACCGGATGGGTCCGATTTACCCAGGCTAACCCCTGCGTGAGATAGATTCTCGAGTAACGTGACCTCCCCCCCCTGCGCCGCTGCGATCGCGCTGTTAGCTGACAGCTCCACTCCATTCGCCGCCAGAAAGCGTTTGGCCTTGCTAGTGATTTCATGCCTCAGGTAGTAATCAGTGACGATCGCGCCCGCTACGAGGGCTAATGTGAATGTGGCGAGCAGGAAGGTTCGAAACAGAAAGCCGGCAGGACTCATTTGAATGGAATGGCTATCACTTTGCTTGGGATACAGACTGAATTTCGGGTGCCCTCGAAGATAGCACAATTCCTCGACACAAAACAGGAATCAAATAGCGCGAGTAAACTATCCCGATCCGGTCCTATTGGACTGGAATTCGAAGGCTGACGAGCATTCGGATCACCCCGAAAAGTGGTAGCGATCGGACTAAGCGAGTGGATCCAGTTCTGGTTTGAAATCTGCCGCGTGATAGGAGCTTCGGACCAGAGGACCAGAAGCAACATGACGAAATCCTTTGTTTTGAGCGATCGTTTTGTAACGTTCAAAAGTTTCCGGTTCGACATATTCGACTACGGGAAGGTGCTTGGGAGAGGGGCGGAGATATTGCCCCATCGTTAGCACGGTGACATTGTGCTCTCGGAGATCATCCATCGTCTTGATGATTTCCTCTTCCTTCTCTCCCAGCCCCAGCATGATTCCGCTTTTGGTTGCGCAACGTCGTCCCATTTCCTGCGCCATCTCTCGTGCTTTCTTGAGAACGCTGAGTGATCTCCAGTATTCCGCCTGCGACCGAACAACAGGAGTGAGTCGTTCGACTGTCTCCATGTTGTGATTGAAGATCTCTGGAGCTGCCTCCATAACGACCCAAAGTGCGTCATCTTTTCCGATGAAATCAGGAACGAGAACTTCGATTACGGTGTCGGGGTTCACCTTGCGAGTCTCATTGATCGTATTGGCGAAATGACAAGCACCGCCGTCAGGAAGGTCGTCTCGGGCTACTGCGGTTATAACCACATGATTCAAGCTCATTCTCTTCACCGCCTCCGCGACGCGTTCTGGCTCGTCGGCTTCAAGTGGCATGGGACGCCGTGTATCGACGGCGCAGAATCCGCAAGCCCGCGTGCAACGCTCCCCGGCGATCATGAATGTTGCTGTACCCTGTCCCCAACACTCCCAGCGGTTGGGGCATTGAGCTTCTTCACAAACTGTAACTAGTTTGAGATCATCGATCATCCCCTTGGTGTCCCAGAAGACGGGATTGTTGGGGAGTCGAACCCGAATCCACGGGGGCTTCTTTTCTCTATGAAGCGAAGGGTCAATTTTGACAGGCATGACAGTAAGTAGCGGAATCTAAAGAGATTTACGTCAGCTTGCCTCCTTTTTCTCCGGAAAAAGTGAGAGAACACCTTCCTCACTGGCTTCGCAGATCCCCCGCTCCGTGATCAGTCCGGTTACAAGGCGGGCCGGAGTCACATCAAAGGCATAGTTGGCCGCAGGAGAATCCTCCGGTGTGAGACGAATCTCGACCTCCTTGTCCCCATTGCTCTGGCTGTTTGATGATTGCCATCCTGAAAGGTGAGTGACTTCTGATCCGTCCCGTTGCTCGATCGGGATATCCCCCACCCCGTCTCGAACCTTCCAGTCAAATGTTGATGAGGGAAGCGCCACATAAAACGGGACGTCGTTGTCGCGCGCCGCTAGTGCTTTAAGGTAGGTTCCGATCTTGTTCGCTACATCGCCGGTGAAGGTTGTTCGATCCGTCCCCGTGATCATAAGGTCGACTTGGCCGTGTTGCATCAGGTGCCCTCCAACATTGTCTGCAATCACGGTATGGGGAACACCATGCTGACCTAATTCCCAAGCGGTGAGACGGGCCCCCTGGTTTCGGGGGCGGGTTTCATCGACCCAGACGTGAACCGGTATTCCCGCGTCATGCGCCGCGTAAATTGGGGCGGTCGCCGACCCATGATCGACAAAGGCAAGCCAGCCTGCGTTGCAGTGAGTCAGAATCTGAACGGGCTCATTAGCTCCTTTACTTTCAAATAGATTTCGAAGAATGGACAGCCCATGTTGGCCAATACGATGACACCACTCGGCATCTTCGTCGGCGACTTCGATGGCGACCTGTTTTGCTCGCGCCACTTTTTCGCTATCATTCCTCAGTTCGGCCAGTTCGGAAATTTGCCTTTCCACGGCCCATCGCAAATTGACTGCAGTGGGCCGGGTCGCGCAGAGTTGTTTTCCTTTTTGGTGAAAAACCTCATCAAAGTTCCTGTCGGACTCGGTATCGCGCTGGCATTCTTGGGCAGCAAGAAACATTCCATGTGCCGCAACTGCCCCAATACATCCGGCTCCCCGCACCCACATCGCTTCGATCGCCTCGCAGGCGTCTTCGGTGGAGCGCAAAGTGACGGTCTCGAAAGCAAAGGGCAACTTCCGTTGGTCGATAATTCCGACCGTGTCAGTGGCGTGATCGATCCACACCGTTCGAAAGGGCTTCCCATCTACGAGCATAGTCTAGCCTACTGCAGGCCTGCCCCAGAACGCAACAACGTGATATACCAGATCCAGATTGCCGGTCCTATGAAAAGCCAGATAAAAGCGCCCAAAGCCAGATAGGGGCCGAATGGGAGTGGGCGAGACCACTCTTCTTTACCTGCAAATTTCTGAGATAGCCCAATGATCGCCCCAATGATCGATGCGGCGAAGAGGGTAAAGACAACGGATTGCCATCCGAGAAAGACTCCGATCATCGCCATGAATTTCACATCACCAAAACCCATTGCCTCACGCGGAACGACGGCGCTGAGGATCTTTCCACTCACCTTTTTTACACTTTCTAAATCAACTCTTTCTCCGTCGACTTCGAATCCGTCACCAATCACGCGAAAGCTTTCTGAGAACTCACGTGGCCGATTGTCAAAAAAGAGCTCCTGCGTGTCCATCTCAAGCCGATCCCATTTTCGGAAGAAGACCTCGCCCCACTCGTATTGGTGCTCGCCAAGCTGGATGATGATCGCTTCGTCTTCGCCTCCTGGCTGAGAGATTTCAAAATTCGTAGGCTCATCGAATTCGTGACGAATTTTGCCAAAGGCAAGCTTTCCCATCATGACAACGAGCCAGATGAGAGCAAATCCGATCACAGCGCCTAGAACACTCTGCACACCGCCTTGCCACCAGACGGTCTGGTCGTGAAGCGTGGGGATCGCCAGACTAGAGAGTATGCCAACAACGGTTCCTCCGATCGTAATGGAATCCGGAATGATAAAGTGATCGAAGTCGATGAATGTCGCCGAGATCAACAAGGAGGCAAAAATCCAAAGTGCGACAATACCTCCCAAACCGACCGAATTGATGCCGTGTTGCCAGATGGCAAGAAATACAATGCCAGTGAGGAGCTCGACAAGAAAGTAGCGGAACGCAATCGGAGTCTCACACCACTTGCACTTCCCTCTCAGCATGAGCCACGTCACGAGTGGTATATTCAGCCGCATCGGAATCTGTGTTTTGCAGTTGGGACAGAACGATCTTTTTGGTTGGTTTACGCTGAGGCCGTTGGGGACGCGGTAGATCACCACGTTGAGGAACGACCCAATGCTCGCGCCGATCACAAAAGCAAAGGTTGGGAGGACGCAGTCAAGGATTTGATCCGGAGTCATAAAACGGCCTCGAAGTATCGCTTAAGAGATACGAAAGGTCTAGTATTTACAGAAATTTAATACCCGCCAGAACGGAAGGTTCGGTCCTGCCAGGATTCGTCAGTGGACCGGGAAAAGAGTCCTGTTTCGCTTTGGCCCCCGTTTGTGTAACTGCCAGAAGGGCTCATTCCTCGGTTGGCTCCGGAAGTGGTGCAACTGGTGGAGATCAGCGAAGTGATCGCAAGAAGGCTGAATAAAGGAGTTGGTTTCATGGAGACAATGCCTATGCAGTCCAGAGTGTGTTGGAGGGGTAAGCAGAAAATCGGGAGTTTCTATTCCGGGTCTTTGTAGAACCAATCCGGAAACGAAGCGGAGGGGCTGCCTTCCTTTTTACGGTGGAGGAACTTCGTTCCTCGGTCTGTCATAATTGGCATCTCTGTCCCTTTCGTCTCTTCCAGTAACTCGAAGAGACGGGTGTTCAGTTTGGTCACCGTTTCAGCGTAGTTCGGATCATTGATGAGATTAATTCGCTCTTCAGGATCATTCTCAAGATCGAACATTTCATCTACGTCCCAGATGCCGTGGTAACGGATGTATTTGAATCGCTCGCCCAGAACAGCATGAGTTGTCGGGGTGTGAGGGTAGTTGCGCTCCCAGTAGTATTCGTAGAGCAAGTAGTCGCGCCATTCCTCAGATTCTTCGGTCACGAGCGGTTTGAAACTTTCTCCATCCATGTGTTCAGGAATGTCGACCCCTGCGAAGTCGAGCATGGTCGGGCCGACGTCGATATTGGCGACGACTTCTTTACGAACCTGTCCTCCCCCGACTGTCTCCGGATAACGCAGCAACATTGGGATTCTCACGGAAGCTTCGTAAGCGTTGCGTTTATCGATGAGTCCCTTCTCCCCGAAGAGAAACCCATTGTCCCCGAGGTATAGAATTACCGTATTATCGAGTTCGCCTGTTTTCTCCAGATGATCGAGCAGCGTTCCCGTGCTTTCATCAACGGCCTTCACCGTCTCGCAGTAGCGCTTGTAGTAAGTGCCCAGATCCAGATTGGTATAGTAGGCAAATTCGGAGCCGTGCCGGCTGTTGTGCTGATTTTGAACCCACATAGGGACATCACGAAAGGCCTCGGGCTTTTCTTTCCACGTCACCGGCTTTTCGAAACTCTCCTTCTCATAGGTATAGGCGTGCCGATTGGCCGGGAGAAAGTCCGCGTGAACTGCTTTGTGGGAAAGGTAGAGCATCCAGGGAGAATCAGATTCTCGATTCTTGAGCCAATCGGTCGCGTAGTCAGTCAGGACATCTGTGATGTAACCTTCTTGGGGAACTCGCTCACCATTAACGTTGAATCCGTCCCGATTGACCTGCGGGACATAACGCCCCTTCACCTTGGCTTTGGACGGATCTGCGAAATAGACACCCTGCCCTTTGAATGCGACCCAGTGATCAAATCCAGGTTGGAGGTGGTCAATTTCTCCTCCCATATGCCATTTCCCGACGAAGGCTGTTTCATACCCAACTTCCTGCAGATAAGTTGGGAAATAGACGAGACCTTCCGGGATCGGGTTGTAGTTGTCGACGACTCGGTGATTGTGAGCATAGAGTCCGGTAAGGATAGAAGCACGACTCGGTGAGCATAGCGAAGTGGTAACCACTGCGTTCTCGAAATAGACTCCCTCCTTCGCAATGCGGTCGAGCGCAGGAGTCTCAAGGAAAGGGTGCCCAAGGAATCCAAGCGCATCATAGCGATGGTCATCGGTAAGGATGACGAGCAGGTTGGGCTTCTTTTCTTCGGCGACCGAAGTCACGATCCCCGGGCTCAGCGAAGACAGCAAGAGTAGAGCGATGAGAAATTTGCGAACCATGGCGGGATCCTAAAGAGGGTTCTGCGACGGGTCAACCTTGAGGGCCCCAGAGGCGGAAAGATGTTGGGAATTTTGCGTAAAGTGAGAAGGATTGATAATTGCTTTGTTTCTGAGGATGCCTACGATTCGGGAGGTAAATTCTCAGGATCGTCACCTCTTGAATTCGATTTTGCTTGGCGCCGGTGTCTTGATGACGGCGGTGGATTGCCGCAATGCATTCTGATGTTGAGATTCTCGAGCACCCGAAAAAATCAGAGATATTCAAGACCACTCGTATTCCATTTTTTTATCTTTTCTCCCATGCTCCGTCCAAGAAAAAAATACACGGTCTACGAACTTCAAAGACTCAAAGGCAGGCAAGTCCTCACACACATTCATGTGAAGTCTCCCGAAGAAGCCACCGCCGCTGAAGAAGCGGGGGTCGACCTAATGAGCTGTAGTTTTGATTCCCCAGAGACTCAGGCACGATTGCCGGAGTTAGTGGCCGCCGCACCGACAAGCTTTCTATCCTGCGCGACTCCGCATGGAATGGCTTCCGCAGAGGAGGCCATTCGGATTTCCTTTTCCGCTTTGGAACTGGGAGCCAGCTCTGTTTATTGCAGTGGCAGTCCGTTTCTGATTGAGGCGATGGCTCGTGAGGGAATTCCCGTGGTGGGGCATCTCGGTCTCGTTCCTCGCCATGTAACCTGGACTGGGTATCGAGCGATTGGCAAGACGAGTGAAGAAGCTGAGAAGCTCTACCAACAAATGAAGGAGTTGGAGTCGGCCGGCGCCTATGCGGCGGAGTTGGAGGTCGTTCCCCATCGGCTCGCTACGTTTCTAAGTTCAGAAACTTCAATGTTGCTGATGTCACTCGGCTCGGGATCGGGTTGCGATACCCAGTTTCTCTTTTCCGACGATCTCCTCGGTGATTACGAAGAACGCCTTCCCCGCCACGCCAGGGCGTATCGGGATTTTGCTGCCGAAAAGCGAAGGTTGCAGGAGGAGCGGATTTCCGCGTTTCGAGAATATATCGCGGATGTTAAGAGAGAAACTTTCCCAGCGACTGAAAATCTCGTCGAGATGGACGAAGCCGAGTTTCAGAAATTCCTCGATTCTCACTGAGCCTAAGGTTGGTCAGAACCCGGTCTTTGTTGTGCAATTCAGCTTCTCGGCCTACTTCGTCTCGCGCAAGTACTCTTCGATATCATACTGAGCCCGGATGACGGGATCATCCTTCTGTCGCGGACGGTATTCATTCGTTAGATCGTGATCAAGGATGCGAGCCTTCGTATTATCGCTCCACTGGATTTCGAAATACTGGATCAACTGTTTCCGAAGCTTTTTATCGTAGATGGGGAATATCGTTTCGACTCGCGTGTCAAAGTTGCGTGGAAGAAAATCTGCCGAAGAGAGATACACCTCAGGATCTCTATCATTTTCGAAGATCAGAAAACGACTGTGCTCAAGATAGCGATCGACGATGCTGATCGCTTCTATTTTCTCCTCTTCCCCGAGTAAAATAATCGAGAACATACTGCGAACGATAAGGCGGACAGGCACGCCCGCATCTGAAGCTGCACGAAGGAGCATGTTCGTCTCGAGGTCGGAGAAATTGTTCACCTTGATCGAGATTCCTGAAGGCTTTCCGGCACGATGGTTTTCAATCTCACGTTCGAATTTCTGAGCAAGGAATTTTCGAAGATCGAAAGGAGCGACGAGCAGGTGGTTCAATCGGGGCGGCCTGTAGGACCTTCGGAAGAAATCAAAAATGACTTCGGCATCCTCCCCGATCTCCTGGTTGTAGGTCATGAGAAGATGGTCTGCAAAAATTTCGGCGGTATCTTCATTGAAATTCCCGGTTCCAAGTGCCGTGTAGAAACGATCCTTACCTGACTCGCGTCGCTCGATCAGAATAAGCTTGCTGTGGACCTTGAGCCCCTGTACTCCCAATTGGACATTGACGCCAGCGTCGCGGTAGCGACTCGCCCACTTGATATTCGCTTCCTCGTCGAATCGGGCCTGGGGCTCGACGAGAACAAAGACTTCTTTTCCGTTTCTCGCGGCGAATTGGAGTGCTGATGCTACGCAGGAGTTCTTTGCGAGGCGATATTGAGTCATGTAAATCCGCTGCACGAGCGGATCGATCGAAGCTTCTTGCAGGAGCGTGATTAAATGTCGGAATGGATGATACGGAATGTGGAGAAGAATGTCCCGTTTCCGAATCGACGAGAGCAAGCCGACCTCTTTTTTTCTGAGGGATTTCACGGGAATGGCCTCTGACTTCTCATAGCTCAGCCCCTTTTTCCCGAAGGTGGGAAAGCTGAGGAGATCTCGACGATTGTGATAGCGCGCGCCCGGATAAAGCGAATCCGATCGAGCGAGGTTCAGTTTTCGTAGCACGAGGTTGAGAAACGGCTTGGGAAAGCTCTCGTCAAAGTTTGCCCGGACGGGTAACCCTTCTTCCCTCGCCTTCAGGCTGTCCTCCAGTTTCTCGTAGAAACTTTCCGTGAAATCGTCATCAAATTCCAACTCCGAATCTCGAGTGAACTTGATCGCATAAGAGTCGAACTGGTCGTAGGGAAAGGTGGCGAAGATCTCCTCGAGACCAAAGCGAATGATGTCGTCGAGGAACATCACTAACTGAATATCCCCAGTTTTCGGAAGAGGGATAAAGCGAGGTAGATTACCGGGAATTTCAATCAACGCATGCATCGGGCGGCCGGTGCCATCCGACTTGGACGCTTTGACGGCAAGATACATGGGAAGGTCCTTAAGCTTCGGGAGCTTTGCTGAGGCCTTCAGGATGATTGGGAAAATGTGAGTGCTGACTTCTCTGCGGAAGTAGCTAGTAAGCCAGGGTTTCAAAGAGGAGGGAACCTCCGTTTCGTTGATCAAGCGGATCCCTGTCTCATTGAGGTCCTCCTTCACTTGGGAATAGGCTTTGTTAAAATCCTCCGCCTGCCTCCCAACTAGCCTGGTCACCTTTTTCAGGGTTTCGTGTGGATTCGGAATGTCGAGGTTCTTCCATTCATCTCCGAGTGAAGCGAGACGCTTCAAGGTCGCCACCCGAACTCGAAAAAACTCATCGAGATTGGAGCTGTAAATTCCTAGGAACTTGATTCGCTCAAACAAGGGAACTTCTGGATCTCCTGCTTCCTGCAGAACGCGAGCGTTGAAGGAGAGCCAGCTTGTTTCCTTGCTGCGGAATTCATTGTTCATCAAAAATTCTAACGGTAGCTAAATAGAACGCTAGTGGTTCTTTGTGAAAATCTAAGGAGCGGGGCCATCGATCGCATTATTTTTCCTCTTTTTCTCGATTTCGGCAGGAATGACCGGTTTTTCATCGATCAAAAGCCTTCCTTCAAAATCCTCATCGATCAGGAGAGAGAAGTTTCTCTTCTCCCCTTCTTCCAGGCTATCAACGAACTCAAGGTCGTGCCCCTGGCTCTCCAGGTGGATTTCACCGTCACCCCGCATGATACGAATGACTGTATTTGTGGCTTCAACGGGAAGAGAAACCCGGGTGACCGAAGACGATGTTTGTAGCCAAAGTTCACGGGTTCGAGACCACGGGACGTTCACTTCCAGTTGCTCGTTGACTTCCGTAAACCAACCGCTTTTTCGCTCTTGAAAGATCACATAGGTCAGGTCCTCGAGGTCATACTCGAGGTAGTTGAACGCTATTTGCGAAGTAGGAACCCCATGGCCGTATGCTTCGCCAGAGATCGAAAATTCTTCCGCGGGTAATAAATCGCTTTCCCCGACCACGAGCGTTAGGTGGATGCGGAGAGGGCCTTCCTTGGCATAGTCGTGAAGTAACTGGATGTCTCGCTCATCGCGATACGGAGTAGCGACGAGAATCCCTCCTAGCACGGCCAGTCCAGCAATGGAGCTTCCGATCTTCGCGGTGCGCGACATCTTCTTCTCGCGGGATGCGGGCAAGACGAGCCGTTCATCCAGACGAAACGCAAAGTAGAGCCCCATCGCAGTGAAATAGCAGACTGCGGCAGCCCAGATCACATCGGAGAGGAAATGTCCCCCCTGAGCCATCCGTGCCATTCCAATCAAAGTTCCCCAGGTAATTCCAAAGGCAAGAAAGCCTTCGGCGATGCCTCTCCGGTAGCGACGAAGGAGGAAAAAGCCTCCGAAAAAGTAGAATCCCATGGTCGCATGCCCGCAGGGGAACGATTTCCCTTTCGAGGAAAGGTCTAGGGTCAGGATGGGCTCAAATTTCTGGTGACCACCCAGGTCTTCTACGTGTCTCGGACGAGGACGCCCCCAGTATTCCTTGAGAATTCCATTGGTGATGACTCCTGGTCCCAACACCGCGAGGAGAATGCTGAAGAGAAATATCTTTCTCCAACGTCGGAATTTCTCTCGATAAAATCCCATGACCAGTCCGACAAATGAACTCAGGACCGTGATCGCTGGTATTGCTGTTCCGTAGTGGTAGAGAGCTTTCCAGAATGGGTGCTCCCCTATCGACCACGAATTTCCGCCAGCCATGTAGAGAGCTTTCTGAAAGGAAAAATCAAACCCTGTCAATCGGATCAGAAGGGTTGATCCGGCGAGGAGAATTAGTGGTAGCACGAGCCAGAGTCCCCAACGCATCCGTGGGCCCGTTGGGTCTTGGCTGAGATCCGCGAGAAGCCGGGACCACTTTTCAGAAATACGATGAGTGGCGCGTTCCATCCGAGGAAACTTGTCTATCACGCAGTCCGCGTAAGCAAGATCGAATCGCTCTGGTTCGGCTGTTCCAGAGCGTTTGTGATTGAAAGCCGTCGGGACGCCACCTTTCTGCGGCGAATCGGACAGCGGTTCATTCCTACAAAACAAACAAGGTTAGGTGAAACACCTAACCTTGTTAAAACCGATTTGAGGATGAGTTTCGTTTACCCGAGTCCTACCAGCGGATAGAGATTGTCTTTGCACCACTGTCCATTCTGCATTGTGATGCCGTCTGGGTCATCCACTGCTTCATGAGCTTCATCTTCGCAAATGATCCATCCCTCATAGTTTCTCAGGGTGAGCCATTCGGTGATCTTGTGAAAGTCGAGCTTTCCGGTTCCCATCTGCGCCCAGGGCTCGGGTCCGTTTCCGGAGAAATCCTTGTAGTGAATATGGTTCACGAGATGCTGCCACTTGTTCATAGTTTCAATCACATCCATACCTCCGCGGATGATGTGTCCTACGTCTGGGGTCCACCCCGTGACCGAAGAGTCGAGTGAGCTCAGGACGACATCGTAGTCATACTGCGTGCGAACGATCGAATCAGGTGGGCTGTTGGGGTGATACGAACAAGTCAATCCTGCATCCACAGCTCGAGCAGAAACCTTATTGATGTTACGAACGACGTTGATTCTCCGACGCTGAAGGTCATGGGCGCGTCCGCTAGGAAGCGTTACGGTTCCTAGCATGGACCCTGGGAAATGCTTCAGGAAGTCGATCGTGAAGTCGGCTGCAGCGCGCTCCTCGGGAGTTTCCTCATCATTGTCCCAAGCGCAAACCAGCGCCAGACCAGCTAGCTCCATATCGTGCTCTTGAAGAGTGTCTTTTAGCTTGATGGGATCACAAAAATCTCCGAGCCAGTATTTACTGCATCCGAGGGCGCTCTCTGAGATCTCGAGCACCATGGGCTCGATTCCAGTGAACCCCGCCTCAGAGGCGACTTTGATCATGTGATCGAGCTTATTGTCGTAGCCTTTGCCGGTTCCTTGCATGAACCAGGTGTAGACCTCCGATCCGAATTTGATTTTAGACATGAGTTTGTAGGAGTAGAGGAATGAAGAAGTAGAGTGGGAGAGAATGTTTGCCAAGAGCTACTTGGGGTGGATCTAGTGGGCCTTGAGCCAATCGCGAACACGAGGATTGAAGTCATCCATCACTTCCCAGTGGAAAGCGTGACCGGCTCCGTCATAGAAGTGAGATTCGCAACCAGGAATTCCGGCTGCGACCTGCTCTCCCATCCAGAGCGGGGTGAAAATATCGTCTTTTCCTGCAATGACAAGGCACGGCGCAGAGATTTTCCCCAATTGACCGGTTACATTGTGATTTACACAAGCTGCCGCCTGACCCTCGAGACCATGCAAAGGTTGAGGAATCGGGTTGTTGTGGAAATCCTCGCGGCCTGATACGAGCCCCTCGTAGGCCTCATCATTATCCCAGAAGGGCTTGGTGAAAATGAGAAGCTGGATCCACTCCAGGAACTGTCTGTTATCGAGATGTGCTTTGCACACCTTCATGTGTTCGAATATGGAAGTAGCATAGCGATCACATTCGGACCATGGGCACATCAGGACAGCGCTCTTGACCTTTCCCGGGTGACGCAGGCAGAGCTGCTGGGCGATGATGGAACCCATGGAGACGCCGACGATACGGGCCTTTTCGATCTCCAGGGCATCCATGAGTCCGGCATAATCGTCGGCCATCATTTCGCTGGAGTAATCTCCCGCAGGCTTGCCGGACTGTCCGACGCCTCTATTGTCCGCCTTGATGCAGCGATATTCCTCACTCCAGAAATCAGAGTGAGCCTCCCAGACGTCACCCGTGGCGGTGATTCCCATGATCAGAATGAGCGGATCGCCTTCACCCTGCTCTTCATAGTACATCTGGATTCCGTTTGTTTCGACGTGTGGCATTGGTAGTTAAGAATGTGGGTTTGCAGTGGCGAAAGAATCTACGGACTCGCTTTCTATGTCCAGAACAAATCGTTTTTCCAAGAAAATCAGCGCCAAACCGGAAAAATCTGTAGTTTTTCATGCGATGTTAGGATGAGAATAACAATGAAAACTAATTTTATATTACGTTACAATTATCTGATTTACACTTTGTTATGATATTTTTCACACTAAGGGATTATTAATTTGTGGCGATTTTGTCACCGAAATGGTGAATTTTGTCACATTAATTAATTTGCGAAGCCTTGAACTTTGTTGATTGTCGGCAATTCCTTCGAACTGCTAAAGTTATAGTGGCGGAAACGTCACAAAGCTTTCGTAGATCAGGCTCAGATTTCCATTTAGGAAAACCCACCGATAATTCAACATCACAATTCAATGACACAAAATAACCTAATCAAAAAATTGGTCGCCAGTTCGTGCGCCGCTGCGGTTTTCGCTGGCGGTTCACTTTTTGCTGGTGATTCCGGCAAGGTTACGATCGACGATAAAGCGCCGATCGAAGCCTGGCACTACTGCGACGTATTCGACATGAATACGCTCTACACAGGGGATGGATTTGTAAAAGAAGTCTCTTGGAACGGCCGCTATCACGGCCAGTATATCAGCCAGAGTAAGGACTTAGGCGCTGACGAAATTGGCTACAACCAATGGCAGCACAGACGTTTCCGTCTGGGAATGAACATCGAGTTTGCTAACAATATTACGCTTAAGACGTCCGCGAATATCTCTAACGGTTCTGGCGGCGGCACCGGCTTGACTCGCGATGTCTTCTTCGACGGTTGGGACGAGTTCTACATCGACTGGGAGCCTAAGGGCGAAGTCCTGCAGTATGTTGAAATTGGTAAGCAGAAGCAGGCGATTTCTCGCGAGTTTTCTACTACCTCTCGAAAGATTCTTACTGTTGAGCGTTCACAGATTGTCAACGAGACGACTGACATGAAGCCATGGGGTGTCACTGCAGGTTTCAAGTTCTTCGGAATGAAGCACGAGTTTGGCGGCTGGATCCACGGATACGATGACAATGATCCTCTTGGAAACTGGGCACGTTCCGATTCTCGCGGCGGTTTCAGTTACCGAGGTGAGGTCGCAGTCACTGAATCAACCGATTTCCACCTTGACTACGCTTTCACAAACAACTCTTCCGGTCTTGCATCTCCTGAGGGTAATGCACCAGATGGAGAAAATTCTGCCTACCAGCACGTAGTTGCTCTCGGAACTGAATCCGAGTTCGGACAGTTCGGCTTGATCACTGACCTTATCCTTGGAGGCGGCCGGGAAGCAACCGGAGCGATCCCGGCTGGGAATGACACGTGGGGATTGGTTGTTCTTCCTTACTACAACATCACTGACAAGCTTCAGTTCGTCACCAAATACGCTTACATGGCCGAAGGCCGTGAGCAACGCACCCAGCGTTTCGGTGAGGGAGCAGGTAATCTTCAGAATGGTCGTTCTCGCGTTGAGGACTATCACACGTTCTACGCAGGCCTGAACTACTACATCTGCGATCATAACCTCAAGCTGATGGCTGGTTATGAGTATGCGACTGGAAACGAATTCGGAGGTGGAGATGACATTTCTTCCGACACGTGGATGATCGCAGTTCGCACCTACTTCTAGTATTTTTTATTAGACTCTTTCGCTTGCTTCGGCGAGCGGAAAACCCTTGGTAGAAAGGGCGGAGCTTCGGCTCCGCCCTTTTTTCTTTGTCGCTACAGGCCAGTTTTTCGGATACCTTGCCGTCTTTACTATGCCGAAGAAATCTTCCAAGGCCCCAAGTCTGCTTGTGGGCGACTTTTACAAGCGTCATCACGACGAACTCTCCATGGAACTCGTCGGGAGCGACGTTGGTTTCGATCGGGAAATCCTTGAGCCTACCGTCAACAGACCAGGACTGGCCCTCAGCGGTTTCTACAAATACTTCGCTCTGCACCGCCTTCAGGTTATCGGGCTTGCGGAAAGATCCTATCTTCGACATCTCAGTGATGCGAATGCGAGGCAGCGTTTCTCCGCTCTCTGTTCGCATCAGATTCCCTGCCTTGTTGTCAGTAGAAATCAGGATCTTCCTGACGAGCTCGTCGATATCGCTACAGAAGCAGGTGTTTCGATTCTTCAGACCTCAATGGTGACGATGAACTATATCAACGCAGCGACGGTTCGCCTCGATTGGGAATTTGCTCCGACAACAACCGAGCACGCCTGCATGATCGATGTGATGGGCATCGGGATTCTGATTAAGGGGGATAGCGGAACTGGTAAAAGCGAAACTGTACTTTCCCTGCTCCGGCGAGGAGCCAGCCTCGTTGCAGATGACATGGTTCGAATTCGAAACATCGAAGACCGCGAGCTTATCGCCACCGCACCCGAACTGGGACGAAGCTATATGGAGGTCCGCGGCCTCGGTATTATTAATGTCGCAGCATTATTTGGCGTCGGAACATTTCGAACCGAGAAGCGTCTCGACCTCGTTGTGAGCCTTCGACGCGAGGACGATATAAATGACATGGATCGAGTCGGCCTTGATCGAGAATCAATTGATGTCCTCGGTATGGATGTCCCCCACATTGAATTGCCCGTTGCTCCGGGACGGGATATGGCTCAACTCGTCGAAGTAGCGGCACTGGATCAGAAACTGAAGGCCCTCGGCCACGATTCTGCCGTGGAATTCAATAAGAAGTTATTGAAAAAGATGCGAGACCAACGTAAATCAATTGTTTGATTACCGCTTTTCGGGTCCCCTAATTTTTCAGGCCCTGTGATTTCATGCCTAACCGCGAACTGACAATTCCCAACGAGGAGGGCCTCCATGCCCGTCCCGCGGCCAAGTTTGTGAAGTTGGCAAACCAGTTTTCCTCTGAGATATGGGTGAAAAAGGATGATGAGGAGATCAATGGGAAAAGCATCATGGGTCTGATGATGCTTGCCGCCGCCCAAGGGACTGTGATCGATGTCTCTACCGAAGGCGCGGATGCTGAGGAAGCACTCGAAAAGATCAGCGCGCTGGTTAATAGTGGCTTCGAAGGCTGATTGACCTGGCTGTTTTCGAAAATCGCCGATTATTCGGTGAAAACAGCATAAGGAAATTGCTTAGGATCCGTTAATAGGGCGTTGCTGATGATCGAAACCATGAAACGGACAGAAATTCGTCTTGAGGGCATCGGTGTATCGCCGGGAGTTTCATGGGGTCCTGCTGACCTTCTTGGGAAAACTCTCGAAGAGCCTGATCAGGTTTCGATTTCTCGGGCCGCGGTCGAGGAAGAGAAGGCTCGCCTTTCGCTCGCACTGATTGCGACACGTGATCAGATCATTGAATTGCAGGAAGAAATTGCTGCCGAAGAAGGAGAGAATCATGCCGGCATCTTTGATGCACATTTGCTTCTTCTCGAGGATTCGGCGGTTCTCAATGAGGTCCTCCGGATCTGCGAAACTCAGCTAAAGTCTATAGACTGGGCTTACTTTTCTGTCGTTAAACGTTACATCGATTCGCTTCGCAAGATTTCAGACCCCTACCTTCGGGAACGGGCTGTCGATATCGAGGATGTTGCGAAGCGTCTCCTCAAGAATCTCCGATGGTCGGGCGAAGTCAAAGATGTGAGTCGGCTGAATGCAGACACGGCAGTTGTCCTCGCGCACGATTTGACGCCTTCTGATACGGTCACAATGAGCCGGTCGTATGTCCGAGGGTTTGCAACCGAGGTGGGCAGTTCGACCTCCCACACAGCGATCATGGCGCGTTCTTTGAATATTCCCGCTGTCGTAGCTGTGCATCGATTCCCGGAGGAAGTTCGCGTAGGTGATCCGGTGATCATTGATGGGTATCACGGGCTCGTGATTGTCAATCCGACCGAAAAGACCCTGCAGGAGTATGAGGAGCTCTCTCATCGCGATGAAGCCCTCTACAGGAAGCTGAGCAAGCTCAGGGGAGAGCCGACTAAGACATCCGATGGCAAGCAGTTGACGCTCTCTGCCAATATTGAATTTGTCGAAGAACTCCAGGAAGTGGAGAAACAGGATGCAGAAGGTGTCGGACTTTACCGGACCGAGTTCTTCTACCTGCAGGAGAAAAAGGACCGCAGTGAAGAAAATCAGTTCGAGAACTATCGCACGGTAGCTGAAGCGACGAATCCTCACGGAGTCATCATACGAACTCTCGATATTGGCGGTGACAAGCTGCTCCCCGAACTGGTCGAACATCCCGAGCCAAATCCATTCCTGGGTTGGCGTGGTATTCGATTGAGCCTCGATCGAAGCCACGAATTTCGAGTTCAGCTGCGAGCCGTTCTGCGCGCGAGCGCCCACGGCAAAATCCGATTAATGTTTCCTTTCATTTCCTGCGTCGAAGAAATTCAGCGGGCGAAGAACCAGTTGGAAATTGCAAAGCGTGAATTGAGAGAGCAGCAGATTGCTTTCGATGAAGAAATCGAAGTGGGTGCCATGATCGAGATTCCCAGTGCGGTAATGATTGCTGATCACCTCGCTCGTGAAGTTGATTTCTTCAGTATCGGGACAAACGACCTTATCCAATACTCGACTGCAGTCGACCGGGTGAATGACCGGGTTGCGCATCTCTATGACCCCTCTCACCCCGCCGTGATCTCGATGATTCGAGAAACGGTTGAAGCGGCTCATCGGAACGGGATCTGGTGCGGTATCTGCGGCGAATCAGCCGGATATCTCTCACTGACTCCGGTCTGGGTCGGGCTTGGAGTTGATGAACTTTCAGTAGGTTCTTCGCAGGTGCTGCGGATGCGATGGGCGATTTCGAAGCTCAAAGAATCAGAATGTCAGGCCCTCGTGGAAGAAATTCGTGGACTGGGAACTTCGGTTGAGATTAGGGAGCGATGTGATGCGCTTGCCGAGGCGGCTTATCCGGAGCTTCTCCTGTGACGAAGTGGATCTGGGATCATTGATTGACCGAAGCTGGATTTCCGCGACACTAAACACTTTCTTACTCGGCCTATTGTAATGCTGACAAGTAGAACAAAATCTCCTCTTGGCTTTCGAAGGCGTGCGACCATTGCGTGGGTTTTTCTCTGTATCGGATTGGTTGTTTCATCGAGCATTGGTTCAGCTCAGATTAAAAGTCTGAAAGATCTTAAGCCTCCCAAATTTGACGGATTGTTTAAGCGGGCTGGTAACGTTCTTCAAGAAACCGCGCAGGCTCCCACTGGACCGGGCGGAATGTGTATTCTCTCCTCTGGAGAGCCCATTATTTCGTGTCATCAATTTTTTGATCCGACAGTCCGGGTCATGAAATGGAACAAGCGCGAGAATGCCTGGGAGCCTTTTCCCAATCAGCAGATGAATACCCCGGGATCTGGCGCACCTGTCATTCTGGATTCTGTTCTTGGCGTTGCGAGCGATTCTCGAGGAATCGTTTGGATGCTCGACAATGGACGTAGAAGCGATACTCCGCCGAAGCTAGTTGCATGGGATACCAAAAAGGATCAACTCCATCAGGTCATTGTGATTCATCCTCAGGCGCTTTCTCCCCGATCATTCCTTAAGAATCTTGTTCTGGATCCGGCTGGGCCATTCATCTACGTTTCTGACCCTGCGGATGGAATCAGTTCTGCGATCCTCATTGTGAATACACAAACAGGGCTGACTCGGCGCCTGCTTGAAGGGCATCGTTCGACTCAGAAAGAGCCTAATGTAGCGTTACAACTGGATGGACGATCGGTTCTGGCTCGCCGTCCCGACGGTCAGGTCGCGACTCCCCTCACTGGAGTCAGTCCGATTGCGATCGATCGCAAAGGCACCTGGCTTTATTATGGGCCGAGGAATGGGTCCTCACTATTCAAAATTAAGACGGAGTTACTTCGTGATCAGGCGCTGGCCCCCATTAGCCTGGAGACTCAAGTGCAGGGAGTTTCTCCCAAACCCATTTGCGACTCCATAGTAATCGATTCGAAAGGGCGGATTTATTTTGGAGATATCTCCCGTGGTTCGATCGACTACGTGTCACCGGATGATGATTTTCTGAATCTGCGACTCCTGATTCAGGATCCCAGAATCGTCTGGCCCGGCGGGCTGATTATCGGGCCCGACGGAGATATTCATTTTTTCAGCAACCAGCTTCACCTCACTCCTTTCTTCAACAGCGGGAAAGACATCACAGCACCGCCGTTCTCTCTCTTCGAGGCTCAGCCTTTGCCGGCGACTCCTTTCGGTTTCTAGGTCGCTCCCAGGTATGCCGACCATTCTCGATACGCTCAAAAAGGGCACCGAATATTTGGAGGAATATGGAGTCGACGAAGCGCGACTCAGCATGGAGCACTTGATAGCCCATGTTTTGAAGGTAGAGCGAATGCAGCTATATCTCGATTTTGATCGACCTATTTCGGAAGACGCGCTGGGTGCGCTGCGCGAACTGACGAAACGGCGAAGTCGCGGAGAACCCCTCCAGCATCTGCTCGGAACCGTTGAGTTCTGCGATCTCGAATTCCTCACTGACTCCCGGGCCTTGATCCCGCGTCCCGAAACTGAAGAGCTAGTCAGCCTCCTTATTGCCCGTCTGGAAAAGGAAGGTAGATCTCGACTCCGCATCCTCGATGTAGGTTGTGGCTCCGGAATTATCGGGCTTTCGCTCGCTCATCATCTAGGAGATCGAGCGGATGTGATCACGTTGTCGGACGTCTCCGATGAAGCGCTTACTCTAGCGAAGGAGAATGCTGTGAAGCTGGGACTCAATGAGACTGTTACATGGATGCGGAGTAATCTGCTTGCAGACGTCAAAGGAACCGTCGACCTGATCGTTTCCAATTTGCCTTATATTCCCAATCATGAGCAGACAGAACTCAGTCGGGAAGTCCAGCGTGACCCTGCCCTCGCTCTGTATGGTGGGGAAAGAGGAACGGAATTGATTGAACAACTCATGGAGCAGTCTTTGACCCATATCGAGTCAGGCGGATTGCTTGCCCTTGAGCATGGGATTGATCAGTCCGAATCCCTGCGAGCGCTAGCAGAAGACCTTGGATATCACCCGGTAGAAGCGATCGAGGACCTTTGTGGAATAGAGCGCTTTCTTTTCGCTATCAAATCGACCTGAGTCTGTTACTCTCCTCGCTCTATGTTTCAGTCAATATTGTAATTGTAAGATGGAAAAGTTTGTCGTTCATGGTGGCAGTTCCCTTTCTGGAAGCGTCAATGTCAGTGGTTCCAAAAATGCCGCACTCCCAATTCTAGCTGCTACACTGCTGACGAAAGAGCAGTGTGTGATCCGGCGAGTGCCTGATGTTTCGGATACGAATTACATGCTTCAAATTCTTCAGAATTTGGGTGCGGAGGTAGAGCGAGCTAGTGGAAATGTTATCATCAAGTGTGAGCGAATTCGTGGACATGAGGCTCCTTATGAACTCGTTCGCAAGATGCGGGCCTCTGTTTGCGTGATGGGTCCCCTTCTCGCGCGACACAATCGAGCGGACGTTTCCCTTCCCGGGGGCTGTGTGATTGGCGACCGTCCTATTGATCTCCACTTGAGAGGTCTTGAGGGCCTTGGTGCCGAAGTCACCGTAGAGGGAGGAAATATTCACCTCGAGGCTCGCTATGGTCTGAATGGGGATGTGCTTGACATGTCAGGAAAAAATGGAGCGACTGTTTTAGGGACTGACAATGTCATGATGGCTGCGGTCCTTGCTAAAGGGACGACGGTGATCAACGGCGCTGCCTGTGAGCCTGAAGTCGTAGATCTGGCAGACTTTCTCATATCGATGGGAGCTAAGATTACGGGAGCGGGAACTTCTCGCATCGAAATCGAGGGAGTTTCCGAACTCGGAGGTGTTGAGCACACTGTAATACCAGACCGAATTGAAGCGGGAACGTTCCTTGTGGCCGGAGCTCTTGCAGCGCCTGAAGGAATCACTTTGCGTCGAGTCCTACCCGAACATCTTACCAGTGTGACGGATGTGCTCACTCAGTGTGGATGTGAGGTCGAGAAGAACGGAAAAACGATTACGGTTCGAAAGGCGACCAATCCTGCCGGTGCGAATATCACGACGGAGCCGTATCCAGGGTTTCCCACTGATATGCAGGCACAGATGTGCGCCCTTTTTGCCACAACGCCCGGTCTCAGTGTGGTCAAAGACACCATCTTTCCTCAGCGCTTCATGCACGCCTCCGAGATGAAGCGAATGGGCGCTGACATTGAAGTCGACGATGGTACGGCAGTAATCAACGGTGCTGATCAGCTGAGTGCTGCTCCTGTTATGGCGAGTGATCTTCGCGCTTCTGCAGCGCTTCTTCTCGCGGGATTGACAGCAAAAGGAAGTACAGAGATTTCTCGTGTCTACCACATCGATCGTGGCTACGAGCATATCGATGACAAGCTCATTGGTCTTGGCGCAGAGATTGAGCGACTTCCAGCATAGCGAGAGCGGCCGGAGACAAAGGCCTTCGTTATTCTCCTTACGATTTTTTGGGCCCGCTTGGAATTGGCTTGTTTAGGTTGGCTATTTTTATTACTCTAGCGCTTGCCGCAAGGGATCGCAGCTAGCTGCGCCGACTGTTTCCACATTTTTCTGGGGCTTCCTCCAGTAGGTCTAGTAAGACCTCTATTCTGATACTAACCATGGTCTCTGATCGTTGTAGCTTGCAAAGCGTCGCACTTCTCATGTGTGTTTTTTTGATTGTATCCGTTTCCCAATCGGGAATGGGAGCAATGAATCCCACCCCCAAAGCGCTTACGGGGCTATTGATTCCGGTTAAGGGGTCAAAAGAGTCAAAACCGGACGATTTCAGGCGGACTAAAGAGCGGGCGATCCAAATCCTGGAATTTCTCGAAAATATCCATGGGACTCATGCTCGTCGGGCGCAGGATACTTTGACGATTTCTCTCGATGTCTACCTTCGAAAGCAGATCGGCGGACATCGCCGGCTGATGTTAAATGGCTCTATCATCCGAAATTGGGAGACGGCGAGGGAACTGGGACTCTTTGACGGAAAAGGTAAATTCACCAATCGGATCCGGTTCGGAGAAGAGAAGGGCAAACTAGCTTCTTTTGAATATATCGTCCCGACAAAGGTTGACGCTGCATTTTCGACTGAAATTTCGAATTTGCGCATCGTGACACCTTCCGAGAAACGAAATGAGAAGACTCCGTTTCCTGCGGCTGACCGGATGTATCAGGAACAGCTCAATTTGATTCGATACGAAGTGTTGCATGGTCGGGATGACCATCTTGGTCGAACCCACACCCAGAACATGGCCCTTTGGCGGGCTGGCATCGAGCGGGCAGGTGGTGAAGGCATTCTTTCCAAGGAGCCTAATATCCGAGTTACTGGATCAATTACAGCGACGCCAAGTCAGAAGAGCGGATACCGTTGGCGGGTTAGTTATGAGGTGAAGAACATTTCTCGCCACCCCACCGAAATAAAGGCTGATTTTTTCGTCTTTGGAATCATTGGTCCAGCGATCAATAACAAGCCTGTGTTGCTGGCGAGAGAAGCAAAGCCCCTCAAACTTCGCAGTTCGGAAGCTCAGCAGTTTGAGGTATGGACCGTCAAGAAGCCGGGCAACGTTCGTATGCGAGGATGGGCGATTCGAGTTATGCATCGAGGAGAAGAGATCGAATGGTTGGCATCGCAGCCGATTATTCACGAGTATCTTGATCTGCTAGGCTCGATCCCCAAGGCTTCCGCGACACCGACGAAGAAAAGACGCGGTGGTAGCTCTCGCTAGCGCATCCCGATGTGGCTGCTTTCAAGATGGGGAAAGTGTTTAGCTGCAAAGAAACGTTAGCCTGGGAGGGTTGGCCTATACCGATGCTTGCGTTAACGGGGATTCCTGCTTGATTCAGTGCACCGAATCATGAGAACGGTTTCACTTATTTCCTTTGCGGTTCTTACCATTTTGCTGACTAGCTGCGCTACTTACGAAAAGAAGTGGAATGAGGCAGTGGCAGTTCACTCCGCCGGAGAGACGTCGACTCCAGCGGGTCCGTGGATAGGAACCTGGGAAACAAAAACAAATGGTCATACCGGAGATCTTCGGGCGATTGTGACTCCCTCTGAAAAGCACACTGGGGAGTATGATTTCCACTATCATGCCACCTGGGGGAAGATTTTCTCCGGGGCCTACAGAGTCCGCTTCCCAATTGAAAAGTTGGGTTCGCAGTATCAAGCCAATGGAGAAAAGAGCCTTGGGCTCTTCGGCACGTTTGGGCACAAGGCGACCATTTCAGGGAATCGCTTTGATGCAACTTACTCGAACAAGAAGGATGATCTTGGAACCTTCGAGATGACCCGTCCGGACTGATTCTTTCGCAAAAGCCTGTTGTAAAAGGAACAGGGTTCATGGTCGAAGTGAGGGAGTCACCTCGACAAATCCTCGATCGCTGACTTGGGATCCGAGCAATCCTTGTTGCACAACTTCCGGGATTGAGAAATCCCACAGATACTTTGATCCCCTCTTATGTCCCGCGATCGCACGCTTCCCATTTTCGACCTCGAGATTGATCTCGCTGCGGCCCTGTCTCAGGAATCGGCTCGAATCGTGATTGAGGCTCCCACGGGCTCAGGGAAATCGACTCAGGTTCCCCAATTCCTGGCTGATTCAGGCCTTTGTGGAGAAGGTGAGATCTATGTTCTGCAACCCCGCCGGCTTGCTGCGCGAATGTTGGCGACACGAGTTGTGGACGAGAGAGGATCGAGAGTTGGTGATGAAGTTGGCTACCAGGTGCGTTTCGAAAATGTGGTTTCCGAACGAACTCGAATCCGGTTTGTGACGGAGGGTATCCTCATTCGAAAACTTATCGATGATCCTTCCCTACTAGGTGTAGGCGCCGTGGTTCTTGATGAGTTTCACGAGAGACACTTTTTTGGGGACATCAGTCTGGCCCGTTGTCTTGAAGTCCAACGGTCGCTTCGCCCCGATCTCAAGATCGTTGTTATGTCTGCGACGCTCGAGGCAGGCGCGTTGAAGGACTACTTGGGAGTTGGGTGCCGCCATCTGGTTTCGGACGGGCGAACTTTTCCCGTGGATATTCACTACTCGCCTCCTCGAGAACGGCACAAGGGAGAACTCTGGGATCATATTGCCCGAACGATTCGAGATTTTCTCCGAGAGAATGGAATCGAAGGACATATTCTAATTTTTTTACCGGGGCGCTACGAAATCCAGAAGACTGTCCAGCAGCTGAGAAAAGCGAGTTGGACGTCTGCCTTTCAAATTCAGGAACTCTATGGAGATCTCTCGCCTGCGAAACAGGATGCAGCCGTAGCCCGTAGTTCGCAGCCGAAAATTGTCGTGGCGACGAATGTTGCAGAGACCTCTATCACCATTGATGGAATCCGGCTGGTGATCGATTCCGGGCTCGAGCGCCGTTCTGCATTTGACCATCAGCGAGGGATCACGACGCTTCATATCGAGAAAATATCGAGCGCTTCCTCCGATCAACGAGCTGGCCGTGCCGGTCGAACCGGACCTGGTCAAGCGATCCGTCTCTGGAGTGAACGGGATCACGAATCACGAGTTTTGGCGACTCCGGCAGAGATTCATCGAATGGATCTCACGGAGGCCGTTCTCATCCTTGCCTCCAGTGGCATCAAATCGATTCGTGACTTCAACTGGTTTGAGAAGCCTGATACCGCGGGTCTCAACGAAGCGATGGAACGCCTGAAGATTCTGGGGGCCCTCGATGACGAAGAGCAGCTGACAGAGCTCGGCAGGAAGATCAGCCTTCTTCCCGTTCCCCCTCGGTTTGGAAGGGTTCTCTTTGAGGCTACTCAGTATGGATGTCTCGAGATCGTTGCTCGAATCATTGCTCTGAGTCAATCGCGTCCTCTCTTTCCCAACCGAAAGCGTCAGCCGGATCATCTTATGCCGGTGGATTTCTCACAACCAGACGATATCTCCGACTTCCAACCATTGCTTCGTGCCTGGACGCAAATGAAGGAGAACCAGTTTCGGCGGGAGATCGGGGAACGACTGGGAATTCATGCAGGAGCCTGTCGGGATGTCGATCGGGTCGCAAGTCAGCTCTGCCGAATTGCATCACGTTGGCATCCAGAAGCGAATCGAGATTTTTCCCCGACTGGTGAGACTCTTGGGCGCATTCTTCTCGCGGGCTTTTCAGATCGTCTTGCGATCCGTCATAGTGCTTCGACGCTCGCCTGCGCTGTGGTGGGGCAGCGGAAAGGGCAAATCGAAAAGGATAGTGTTGCCGCGGAAAAGGGAACCCATCTGTTTGTCGCGGGAGAGATGATTGAAGTGGAGGGTCGGGATCTTCAGGTGAAGCTCAATCTGTGCACGCAAATTGAGGAAAAATGGCTGCAAGACGCCTTTCCAGAGGCGTTTCAGCAATGCGAAGGGGCTGTCTACGATGAGCGGTCTCGTAAAATCGAAGCGCGACGGGAAAAATGGTTTCGAGATCTCATCCTTGAGTCCAAAGCCTCGGGAGAAGTTGCGCTCGGTCAGGCAGCCGCCCTTCTCGCCGGGAAAGTTCTTGATGGTGAACTCAATTTGAAAGCTTGGGACAACAAGGTTGCCGAGTGGATCGCCCGACTGAATCTCGCTGCCATTCATTTTCCCGACTACCAGTTCCCTTCGATTGATCGTGATGCCCAACTTCTCCTTCTCGAGCAGATTTGTGAAGGAGCGGTCAGCTACAAGCAGATCAAGGACCGAAAGGTCTGGCCTGCGCTGAAAGAGTGGCTACCCGCTCATTTATCAGGTTCTCTAGACTATCTTGTGCCCGAGCGAATCAAACTTTCAAATGGTCGAGAGGCACGAGTTCACTATTCAGAGTGTGAAAAGCCCCGAATCTCCGTTCTGATTCAATCTTTGTTTGGCTTGGATGATAGCCCCACTGTCTGCGAGGGAAAAGTTCCCGTGGTTATTGAGATCCTAGCGCCCAATCACCGCCCGGTTCAGGTTACTGAGAATCTTGCCGGGTTCTGGACGGGAAGCTATCCGGCAGTTCGGGCCCAGCTTCGGGGCCGCTACCCAAAGCACGATTGGCCGGAGTATTCGTAGTCGCGCCGAAGCCCTGGACTACCAAGGAATTTTGAGCGGATAAAATCGCTAATTTTAAATTTTTTAAATTTACTCAAGGATCGAAGAGTAATGGAGGGAAAGAGTTTCGTGTCTCTGCCGCGCCTTTGGGAATGCTATCGAGGAGGGATGAGCGGATACTCGGGGAATCCAGATGACGCACGCGATTCGCTCTTTGTAATGAGGTGGCTTTCCCTCGTCTTTCGTTTGCTCTAATGATCCCCTCCATTCTCGCAGTTCGAGGTTAGAAGGATTTCCTGCAGATCACGGAGCACTGATCACTTCCCCTGCGTGATTAATCACCACATGCAGAATTAATTACTAGCCCCTTTGGGCTAGGCACCGCTTACTTGGATGACATGAATTAAGAGTTTACATATTGTCAAGAAAACTTAAGTATTTACTTGCGTAGATCCGTTTCGGTCGTTTTCGAGACGTTCTTGCTTCATCCACTCAGCACCACCTCATCCCACCTTATGCCATGAACTCGCAGACCTATACCCAACGTAATCCGGCCAAGTCGGGGCCAATGAAACAACTCTTCTTCTGGCTCTCTGGAGCTGGTGCAGACACTCTTGAGCAGTGTCCCGGCTGGGAGCAACGCAAGTATGTGGCCTTCGGCGCCACTGTGCTCGTCCCAAGTGTGTTCGCGTTCATTGCCTGTGCATATGCGCTCTCTACTCTCACAGAAAACTGGAAAGTAATTCTGCCAGTATCTCTTGCCTGGGGCCTGATAATTATGACGATTGACCGCGCCTTGCTCTCTATCTATCGGTCTTACCAAAAATTTCACCGTAAGGTCAGTCAGTTCTTCCTGCGAATTGTCGTAGCAGCCCTCATGGGGATCACAATTTCGCACCCGCTTACACTGCTCCTGTTTAATGACACTATCGCCAGTGTGGTCGAAGAAGATCGCCAGAAGGAGATTGAAGCAGTCCGCGATACAGCCAATGAAGACAAGGCTGAGGTCGAGACCAAAATTGCAGGGTTAGAAACTGAAATTGGGAATCAGCGAAGTGAGTTTGAAGCCACCTTCGCTGCAGAGTTTATCGTAGAGGACAGTTCCGCCGGTGAATTGGATCCGACAGCCGAGCTGGATGAAGAGCTGCGTGGTCAGATGACGGCTAGAATCGCAACTGATACCGCAGTCGATCAGGATCGGATTACTGCGATCGATAATGAATTTTCCGAACTTCAGACCAAGTATGCCGCTCTACAGGTTGATCTGGATAGCTGGCAGAAGGAATTCGAGCGTGAGGTCAATGGTCAGCGTAGCGGAATCAAAGGGCTGGGGCCACGCGCCAAAAGCATTCGTGATGATCAACTCGCTTGGCGCAGGGATGAAGCCAAGCGGATTGCAGAGAGCCTTGAGTATCTTACCGATCAGCGCACAGACTACGCTGGACGAGTTCAAGCAACGGAAGAAATAGTTAGAGCTGAGTTTGTCGGTATAGCAGCAGCAAAAGCCGATCGTATGAAGGAAGAGCGTGACCGGGTTGCTGTGCTCAAAAAGCAGGTGCAGCAGTCTCAGGCGACACAGTTTGTCGAGCAGCAGAACGCAATTCGTTCCACCATCACTGCCCAGATCGACACCCGTCTTACGGAACTGGGCCGACTCCAGGGGGAACTCGCCTCAATCGGTGACCAGGAGCAGGAGCGCATTACAGCGATCACAGAAGAGCCTCGTAAAGATATTCTCACGCAGACTCTCGCACTTCACCGCCTTTTCGAGGATGGCGCAGAGGGTGGTAAGTTTGCCTTGGTTGCATACCTCATTCTTGCCGGGCTCTTCATGCTCATCGATACGATCCCTCTGGTTGTGAAATTTTTCGCGCAGCCTGGTCCTTACGACGCGTTGGTGGATCGCGACGAAGTTCGATTTGCGCGTGAGCGTGACGCCTGGCTCAAGAGCTACAATGAATACATGGAGTCACTCTCGTCCGGGCGTCTCCTTCACCTCACTCAGAACAAGCCTCTGGAGAAAGCCGTCATCGAGGGAATTGATAGTTCCCGCGTAGCGAAAGAGTTTGTAGAGAACCTCATCGACCTCGAGACTGCTTTTGAAGAGCGAATTGAAATGGAGAAATCTCAGCTTAAGGATGAGAAAAACCAACGTTCGAAAACTCGAGCGAAACGCCTTGAGCAGTTCTCAGATACTTTCTATCAGGATCTGAACAAGCGTATGGAGTCGTTCTTCGACCATGATGCTGCTCGTGAGGCCGCGGCTCGAGGGGCAGTTTGAAATTTGGAATTGCGGTCTATTCAACAGGGCGGCCTGTTCAACAGGGTTTGGTTATTGATCCAACACTGTTGAGCTCTGCCTCATGCTAAAGCATTTCCTGTTACTCGGAGTCGGTCTTCTTGTGGAAACGCTTCTCACTCGGGTGGGTGGTGTCATCGTTGTATCGGGCGGCGAACTTTCCGCACTGCGATCCGAGGTTTCCCGAGAGGCTCACATTCCCAATCCAACTTGCGGAGAGGTGAATGCGTTCTCAATAATCCGAATGTCCGGGCTCTCTTCTTCCTCCAACACGACTTCGACGATATCAAAACGGAAGAGAATTTCGGGGAAGTCGAGTTCTCTGAGCCAGGCGTTTGCACCACGGATCAGGAGTCTTTGCTTTTCTCGATTCACCGCATCGGCCGGGCGGCCAAATTGGACACTGGTGCGAGTCTTAACTTCTCCGAAAACGAGGATATCCCCCTTCCTTGCTACGATATCGATCTCTCCCCCTCCTTTGGGCTGAAAATTCCGGTAGAGGACTCGATAGCCTTCCTTCCACAATTTCTTAGCTGCGAGACGTTCTCCTTTTGAGCCTATCCAAGCGTTTCTTACCCCAGCTTCTTCCTCAAAGAACGCCGGAATCAATACGGGACGATCGAGTTCTCGGTCGATCCAGGAAAAATAGAGACGTCGAATCCAATTCATCGCTGATTGAGGAGCTGTTCTGCTTCTGCAACCGGAGCAAAACTTCGACGATGAATTGGGCATGGGCCATACTTCAGTAAAGCCTCTTTGTGGAGTTTAGTTCCGTAGCCCTTGTGCTTTTCAAAACCATATTCCGGATATTCCTCTGCATAGGCTGCCATTAGGCGATCGCGCTCGACTTTGGCAATGATGCTGGCCGCGGCAATCGAGAGGCTTAGAGAGTCACCCTTGATCAATGGGCGATGTTCCCCAGGAAAACCTTTAATGGCTTTGCCGTCAATAAGGGCAATGTCTGGAGTCGTTTCCAATTCACAAAATGCGACTCGCATTGCCTTCCATGTCGCCTGCAGAATGTTGATTTCATCGATTTCCATCGGATCAATCATGGCTGACGCCCAATCGATGTCGGGGCTTGATAAGATTTCTTTATATAGTAGCTCTCGTCGCCTTTCTGTTAACTGCTTAGAGTCAGTTAATACGCTATGGGTATATCCATCGGGGAGGACTACGGCAGCTGCAGAAACTGGTCCTGCCAGCGGTCCTCGACCCGCTTCATCGATTCCGGCAATCAGACGATAGCCGTCTCGCTTCAGCTCATTCTCATAGGATAAATCAGGCATGAGATTTAGGTGGCAGAATCGAATCAGACGACTCTATTGACTTCGTCGATGAGTTCCCGGAAACGTCCTGCCATTCCCCGGTGTTTGTGGCAAATCAGTCTAGGTAGATCAGCTAGAGAAGTTTCATCAGCCTCTTGAGGGAGTGCTTCAGATGCTTCATATTCCCCGTCTTTGAGGAGGTCGCGATAGTTGTCATTCAATGTCTTGAGTAGCTCAGCAGTAACGGGCTTTTGTAGTCTCATGACGAGCTTTTTACCGACATAGCGATAGCTGTGAAAGTTGCTGAAAAACGTTACGATCTCTTCCACTGCTTCATCGAGATCAGTGGTCACTTTGAAGAGTCGGAAGTCGTCCTCCGAAATCAATCCGAGGCGGAAGAGATGATCTTTCACAAACTGCATCCAGGTCTTCCAATAAGTACCTCCCTCGGCATCGACGAGAACGATAGGCACGACCTGAGCTTTTCCTGTCTGGATCAGTGTGATTACTTCGAAAAGCTCATCCATCGTTCCGAATCCACCCGGGAAGGCCGCAATGGCATCACTCTCTTTCACAAAGGCCAGTTTGCGGGTGAAGAAGTAATTGAAGTCGATCAGTTTCTCATCGCCATGGATGTAGAAATTGGCGCCCTGCTCAAAAGGTAGCTTGATATTGAGTCCGAAACTTCCGTCTCTCCCTGAACCTTCCTGAGCTGCTTCCATGATCCCTGGCCCAGCGCCTGTGATGGACATGAAGCCAGCTTCCCTCATCTTTTTCGCGAAGCTGACCGCGGCGTGGAACTCGGGCTCCTCTGGTTTGGTGCGTGCACTTCCAAATATCGAAAGCTTTCTTTCATCCGTAAAGGGACCAAAAACTGTGCTGGTCCGTCGCATCTCTTTGAGCGCCCGATTGTAGAGTTTGAGGTCGCCGTCCGGTAGGCAATCCCGTCCGATTTTCAGTGCCGTTACGATGAGTTCCTGCACCAGTGGATTTGAGGAGTCACAGGCCCAGTCGTTCACCAGATCCTGGATGCGACGATCAATCTCCTCGTCTCCCGTGGATTCGTGAGAACCGGGTAATCCAAAGATTCCCCCGCCGGTGAAGTCACGTTGATCGCGCCGTAGATGTCGCCTTTTGCTCATGGAATTGAGTTCAGGCTAAAGGAGGATTCGAACTCGCTCAATCCCCGAAAGCAATTTCTGCGAAGGAAAAACCGATTTTTTTCTTTCATGAGGAGCGTTTCGCGTGCTAAGTCCCCGCCCCATGTCTATCCCACTCGACGATATTCGAATCGACAGCTTGAGGCAGCTGATTGCGCCTACCATCCTCATGCAGGAAGTTCCTGTGACTCCTTCGGCTGCCGAAGTTGTCGGGACTTCCCGGAAAGAGATTGCGGACATTCTCAGTGGATCAGATAAGCGTCTTCTTGCCGTGGTCGGTCCTTGTTCTATTCATGATACGAAAGCCGCTCTCGAATATGCAGAGCGTCTCGCAGACTTGCAGAAGAAGGTCGTCGATGATGTCCTCCTCGTCATGCGGGTATATTTCGAGAAGCCACGGACGACAGTGGGTTGGAAGGGATTGATCAATGATCCACATCTCGACGAATCCTACGATATCAATGAAGGACTCGCGATTGCTCGAAAGCTTCTCCTGGGGATTGTTGACAAAGGGATATCGGCGGGAACCGAATTTCTTGATACGATCAGTCCACAATTTTACGCCGATCTGATCAGTTGGGGTGCCATCGGGGCCCGTACGACAGAGTGTCAGCTACACCGTGAACTCGCTTCTGGACTGAGTATGCCAGTGGGATTCAAGAATGGAACGGGAGGTAATTTTCAGATTGCGCTCGATGCGATTCAGGCGGCCAATCATCCACACCGTTTCCTCTCAGTGACCAAGTCGGGAGATTCTGCGATCGTTTCCACGAAAGGAAATGACACTTGTCATATTATTCTAAGGGGCGGAAAGACAGGGCCTAACTTTGATCGAGAGCATGTTGCTCAGGTCCGCGAGGCACTCGAGGCAAAAGGCCTCGATCCTGCCATCATGCTCGACTGCAGTCATGCCAACAGCGGTAAAGATTTCCGAAACCAACCTGGAGTTTGCGCTGAAATTGGTGCTCAAGTTGCAGGTGGAGACAGCTCGATTCGCGCAGTCATGATCGAAAGTCACCTTCAGGAAGGGGCGCAAAAGCTGCAATCGAACCTCGGTGATCTCGAATATGGAGTCAGCGTGACCGATTCGTGTGTTGGATGGGATACGACCGTTGAGATGGTCGACCAACTAGCGAACGACGCCAGAAAGCGTCGTGCCACCTATTTGGCCTAAGTTTACTCACTGCCTATCATACCGGTAAGTGATCGGCCTGCGCCTCATTAAGGCGGGGGCTTCTCCTTGTTTACTCTTCTTCGCGGACAGGAATCACGTCCACCTTGAGAAAGACGGCTTGTAAGAGGTCTGCCTGCTCAAATCGAGGATCCCCTTCCGGTTTCCAGAATCCGACAAGTCGAGTCATGCCATCGCGAATCGTAGTCGAGCTGGTTACAGAGGCTCGATGGAATTCGGTCTGAGGCCCTTCCAGCTCAATGTCGCCTTCTTTTCTCTCTGGCTCAGGAGTCGTTTCCGGCTGCGCAAAATCGTGAAGGATTGCGTAGTTCAGGTCGATCGTGGTTTCGTCCGCGCCCAGGATCGGGTCGACTTCAAAAGACGTACCAATCCCCACTCTATCAAAATAGCCAGAAAGGGTCCCAACCGGAGCGTGATTTGCTCCCTCCTTTCCTTCTTTGGGATCCTGAGTCACGATGTGATTCGCGACAGGAAAATAGAAATCAGTCATCATCTCGACCTTGCATCGCTGACCGCTTCTTCCCTCGATCCAGTAGCTGGAGAGTTGTGTAATTTCCTCATCGGCAGAGACTGACTCCCAGGCTCCAATGTGGTTGGCGAGTCCGCGAGTTTCCGAAATCGCATTGCGAATCTTTTCGGCCGGGCCTTCGACTAGGTAAGCAGTGAATCCAATGGCCTTTTCGATACCTGAGCTGATCGACATTACATAGGCTTCCACCAAGGCAATATTCTCAGGGATGTTCCGAACAACCAGTGTTGAATTCCCAGAGAGATAGTTTGCCGAAGATCCAGCGGGAAATGGGATGCCGGCTGACATCAGGATGTCTTTGACGGTCGCACGAATTGTGAAGGTAGGCTCTCCCCCTGCAACATCGGCAAAAGGATCTGTTGCCGAAGAATTTCCGGCGCGTGATCCGCTTAGGAACGTGGGAGGAATGCGAAATCGGCGCACAATCATTCCATCGGGAATCTCTTCAGCCACCTTTTCAAAGACGGGGTTTCCTTCAGGGATCTTTTCAATGCTATCGGCATGCTTTTCCAGGATCTCCGCGAGCTTGGGATTCGGCAGCGGAAGCACTTCGATGACATCTGCCGAGATGAAGCCGGCCTGCAATTTATCTGGGTCATTGGCGCCGCCAGGAACGCTCTGAGGCTTCCAGACTCCCACCATCTTCGTTGTGCCCGTGGAGAGAGTATATTGAGAAGTGACGTTTGCGATCGAGGACTCCGTTATCGCGGAAGAAACCAAGCCCTCTTCCGCAGTCGTGAAAGGAATCTGCCATCGCTTGGACGGAGCCACGTGATGATTCAGAGACAGGTTAAGGTCGATCGTGATGTTGTCTGCGCCAACGACTGTATCAATTTCCCAACTGGTTCCCTCGCGATAAGTTTCCGATTCGTAGAGGGTCATGCCGTCAGGAGTGAGTGCGAGTTCGGCCGCGGCGGCGAATTCTTTGGATGCTTCCAGCTTAGTTCTTTGTCCGCTTCTTGTCTCAATACGGCCTTGTTGGAGAATGGAAACGGATCCCTGGGGCACCGCAGTCTCCAGTTCTGCGAGAAGATCGGAATGATCGGCCAACTCCCCCGCCCGCTTGAGCTGCTCACGCACTGTGTCAGCTTCGCCTTCGAGGAGGACGGTATGCAGCTCCACGAAAGTTGCGGTTCCCTCTCGAAAAGCGGCCGACGTAAAGCTGATGGAACTCTGGGTGATCTGAGGAACTCGTGCCGCGAGGCTGAGAGAGACGGGGTCGAAGATGACGACGGAGCCCTCGGGGAGTGCCAGACCCTGTTCTTTCAGATAGTGTGAAACGACGCTGTTACTCTTGCGCAGGAATTCGAGCATCTCTTCCTCTGTCATATCTGCCTCAGGAATTTCGGGGGCGACCAGTGCTCCACGCTCTTCGGTCGCGAATCCACGAACGAGTTCGTGAGCTGGAAAGGAATAGGTCTCTATGATCCACTCGTAGGGATCAACTTCGATTTCCTCCTGTGCCGGGAGCTGAGGTAGAAAGGCTGAGAAAGTCAGAGCGGCAGTGGCGATAAGGGATCGAGTGAGTCTGAAGTTCATGGGCAGCGTTTCCTAACTCTAGGAAGTCGCTCATGCGCAGACAAGGAAATTGCCGGCGCATCTCCTGATTCGATTCGGGAACGCGGATATTCTCCTCGAACACGTTTCGAACTGTTCGGAGCGTGGGCGGGAGAGGAAGCCGCGAGGAAATTGCGACGCAGAAGAGACCCACTACATTGCATCCCGGCTATCGATTCACCAGAAAGCGGAGTATCGTCGCTGTATTCCCCTTACTCGCTGGATTCTTATCTTTCGATACTCGAAGGGCGAAGGTGTGAAATCCATTGGCCAAGTCGTCGGCAAAGATCACGCTTCGAGGATAGTTGAGTCCGCTGCTGTAGTGGTGATATAGATCAACTGGTTTCCATTCACCACTATCGATCGAGACTTCCATGATTCCGGCATCGGGTCCGGCCAGAACAAAGGCTCCGAGCATCGATCCGCTGAAGGCGCCATAGAGATGGTTTCCTGCTTCGTCGGATCGCAGAGCGGGATACTTCTCATAGTTGGAGCGAATTTGACCGACGGGAAGTAGCTCCCGACTCACGGATGCCCATTTCCACCCGCCGAGCCAGGCCAGTTCTTGGGGATTCATGATTGAAGCACCAGAATAAGAACCAGAATCCAGCGGTTCAGGGAGTTCGATGAGCTGAGGTGTTTCTGCGGAAATGGATTTTTCGATCACCTGGGAAATGAGCCCGCTGGCAAACGTATACCCTTTGTCGTTGGGGTGAGTCCCCTTGTAGTCTTCTGCCCATGTCATCCGACCTGCCGCAATCTCATGCGCGAGGGCCAATCCAACATCGACCGTTGCGATTCCGTAGTGACTGGCAACAGCCTTGTGGGCACCAACGCTGATAGGTGTTTCGTTAGCCTCGATCTTCTCAAGGATTGGTGGGTTTACAAACTGCACCGAGATGATGTCACCTTCAGGGTTCGCCTTGAAGTATTGCCGGACGATCCCTTCGAGCCCGCGGATGGCAGTCTTTCGATCATGACCTGCGTCTTGATCATCGTTTACGGCAAACTCAACAATCAACAGGTCGATTCGCCCCTTAGACAAAATATCGCGGTTTAAACGAAAGGCACCGCTGAGAGAACAGGTTGAGCTGAGGCCTGCGTTGGTGATCGTGAATTCCACATCAGGCCATTTTTCCTTCAAGGTGTCTGCCACCTTCTTAACATGCCCGGTTTCTTTTTCGGTGATTGATCCACCCAGGAACGCGACGTGGACTTTTCGCTCCTTTTCCATTCTCGCAATGAAGTTCCCCACCCCGCGAGAACCGAGAACAACCGCAGAAGAATTTTGTGCCTGGGCAAAACTCTCGATGCTGGCTATTGCGGTGGAGAGAAGAAGGATAGTAAGAAAAAAAGAACACCTCATGACTTGTCGAACAGAAGGTATGACGACAAAATTAGGAACATGAAATCATTTTTCGCCCCCTTCACGCTAGCGGTTCTCTTCAGCGTCTCGATCTTGAGCGGTGTTTGCCAGGACTCAGCGAAGCCGAATCTACTCGTCATCATGGTCGACGATCTTGGCTACGGGGATCTTTCCCTTTATGGCGCTCCCGATTTGAAGACTCCAAATATCGATGGGTTGATGAACGCAGGAATGCGATTCGATTCCTTCTACGCGAATTGCCCGGTCTGCTCTCCCACTCGGGCTTCGTTTCTCACCGGGATGTATCCGGATCGGGCCGGTGTACCCGGGGTGATCCGAACTCCGTTGCCGGATCAATCTACGAGTTGGGGGGATTTGAGAAATGATATTCCTACGCTTCCAACCGTCTTGGGAACAGCGGGCTATGAGACCGCTCTAATCGGGAAATGGCATCTCGGTTTAAAGGCTCCGGACCGACCAACCGATGTGGGATTCGATTTCTTTCACGGATTCCTTGGGGATATGATGGATGACTACTACAAGCATCTTCGCCACGGGAAGCACTACATGCGTCGGAACGAGGAGCCGATTCATCCCGAGGGCCATGCCACGGATCTCTTCACTGACTGGACGATCGACTACCTGGAAGAACGGTCCGAAAAGGATGCGCCGTTCTTTCTCTTCCTTGCATACAACGCACCGCACACTCCGATTCAGCCTCCCCAGGATTGGCTTGAAAAAGTAGAAGCGCGCGAGTCTGGAATCACCGATAAGCGGGCCGCTCTCGTCGCTCTCATCGAGCATCTCGATGACGGGATTGGTCGAGTCGTTGCCTCTCTCAAAGAGACCGATCAATGGGACAAGACGGTCGTTGTCTTCACGAGCGATAATGGTGGGCAGTCCAATGTGGGGGCACGCAACGAGCCTTGGCGTGGTGGAAAGCAGGAGATGTGGGAAGGTGGCATCCGAGTAGGGACCTCGGTAACGTGGCCGGGAGTGATTGAACCCGGCACGGTGGAGTCAGAGGCGGATCTCATCACGATGGATATCTACCCTACTCTGGCAGATCTGGCGGGCGCTTCCTTTGATCATGCCATCGATGGGAAAAGTTTTGTTCCACTGCTGCGTGGCGAGTCGTTCTCCCTGGAATCCCGTCCACTCTTCTGGGTTCGTCGTGAAGGGAACCTCAAGTATGGCGGGCTCGACTATCACGCGGTTCGGATTGGCGACTGGAAGCTCTTGCGGAATACGCCTTTCGAACCCTATCAGATGTTTCATCTCGCGCAGGATTCTGGAGAGGAGAAGGAAGTCCTTCGGGAAAAAGCGCCCAAACGATATAAGGAGTTATTTGAAGCTTTGATGGCGCACATCAATGAAGTAGGTCAGATCCCGTGGCAGCGAGAAGAGCCATAGATTTTCGTTTCAATTTTTCAGAGTCTCAATGGTTCGCCGAACGAATTTAGATTATTCCCTCGTGGAGTATGGGCGTTCTGTTCATGGAGCTCCCTTGTTGTGGATACCTCCACGTGCGGAGGTGTGCCGGTTACTGCTGATCGCCGGAATTCATGGAGAGGAATCGGATACGACGATGCTTCTCAGTCGAGCCCTGCGGTCGATGAAGCCAACTGAACTGAGTGAAACAGTTGGAGTGATTCTTTGCGCTAATCCCGATGGGGTTTCCCTTGGAACTCGGGGGAATGCTCGCGGAGTTGATCTTAATCGTAATTTCCCTGCGCAAAACTGGAGTGCAACGCCGTCTTCTTGCCGTTGGCACGTGGACGACACCAGTGAGATTGCAATTTCAACAGGATCGAATCCCGCTTCAGAACCTGAGGTGGCAGCCATTATTCGCCTGATTGAGCTTTCGAAGCCGAAGCAGGTTCTGAGTTTGCATGGTCCGCTTGATTGCGTTGATGACCCGGACGCAAGCCCGCTGGGGCGATGGCTCGCTAGAGAGACGGGGTCTCCCCTGCTCGACAATATTGGCTATCCCACGCCTGGATCGATGGGGTCTTGGGCGAAAGAGATCGGGCTGCCATTGATCACTTGGGAATTCCCCATAGCCGGAATGGAAACGTTGAGTCGTCGATTTGTGCCGGTCCTCGTTCCGTGCCTCATGGGGGGGGCATGGAACGAGAACCTGAATTGACACCATCTCGAAAATGAGTTGACCGGAACAGAGGCGCAGGTCATACATTTTCTCATGAAGCTTGCTCTCTTTTTCTCATTAGCGGTTCTTTCTCTGGGTCTTCTTTCCGGTTGCAACTCAAACGGTGGAGCTTCTGATAGCGGTGGAGACGGATTCTATGGTCCAGCACCCGTAAGCCCTGTGGAGCGAAGTGCTGCCTTTCAATCGGGTCTTAGCAACGCGACTCGCTCAACAATCCGGTAGCACAGCTCCAAAAATTAATTACCACCAATCGTTTTCGACTTGCGATCTGATTTGAAACGCTTTTGCTTCTCAAAGAGCTTCGGATCTATTACCGATGGTTCTTCTTTCCAGGGACCATGAAAAAAGTTAGCGTCGTCGAATCCGTTCTCGAAAATCTCCCCGTCGCAGTCTTTGCCAAAGACGCGAATGATGATTTCCGGTTTGTTCTCTGGAACAAGAAACAGGAGGAGATCACTGCCCTTCAGGCGTCCAAAGCAATTGGAAAGGACGACTATGCCCTCTTCTCGAAGGAGTCCGCTGACTATTTTCGAAGTGTCGACGAGGCCGTTCTCACGCGGGGAAAACTTCTCAGGGTTCCCGAAGAGATTATCGAATCAAAGGCCGGTGACGATATTCATCTTAGGACCGTGAAGATCCCTGTGATTGAAGAAGAAACGGGCCGAAGACTGATTGTGGGAATCAGTGAAGATATCACCGAGAGCGTGAAATCTCACAAGAAGTTGGAGAGCTTGAACAAGAATCTGAAAGATGCGAACGAGGAATTGCAGGACACTCAGCTTCAACTGATTCAGGCGGAGAAACTGGAGTCGATTGGTAGACTTGCTGCCGGGATAGCCCACGAAGTTAAGAACCCCCTCGCCATGCTCCTTCTCGGCGTCGATTATCTTTCTCAAGGAATTGATCCTGAAGATGACAACGTAGACAAGATCCTGAAACAAATGAGGGAAGCGGTCGAGCGTGCTGATCGTATCGTTGGAGGGCTGAGTGATTTCTCATCCCAGCAGTCACTCACCCGTGAGCCGGTTTCACTCACTAACGTGGTCGATGAGGCCCTTCTCTTGATCAAGCATGAGCTTACTCGTTCAAATACTGAGGTTGAAGTAGACATTCCCAAGAATCTTCCGCAAGTGAATCTGGATCTTTCTAAGTTCGAGCAGATCTTGATCAACCTGATCACCAACGCCATTCACGCGATGTCGGAATCGAAACATCCACGGCTTGAGATCCATGCCCGAACCGAGACCCTCGACAAAGTTGCGAAAAACGAGGGAGCTCGGAAATACGAGGTCTTTCGCACTGGGGATAAAGTGGTGACACTGGAAATTTTTGACAATGGCTCAGGGATCAAGAGCAAGGATGCACACCGGGTTTTTGATCCTTTCTTCACCACAAAGGCAACTGGGGTCGGGACGGGCCTAGGGCTCTCGGTCTCTCGCAAGATCGTCGAGTTGCATGGTGGGCAACTGACCGTGAAGAATCGCTCGATTGGAAAAGGAGCTGTCGCTTCGATCATTCTTCCGACGCAGCTTGATACCGGCAAAGTTGCGGTGAAGCCGTCGATGGTTTCTGTCCCCGCAGAAACTGGGAAATCCACGAAATGAATTGACACTTACCCTACGAATTGACGACTCTTTTACTTCTCGTTCGACTCTATTTTATTACATATGGCCCACAAAATTCTTCTTATCGATGACGAAGCTGGTTTTACCGAGTTGGTTAAAATGAACTTGGAAAAGAATGGCGAGTTTGAGGTGGAAATTCAAAATGACTCGACCAAGGCACGAGAGACGGCCCTGAGCTTTCGGCCGGATTTGATTCTTCTGGATGTCGTCATGCCAGGAATGGATGGAGGGGACGTTCAGGCTCAATTTCAGTCCGATCCCTTCCTTTCCAAGGTTCCAACTATTATGCTGACAGCCTTGGTCGATTCTTCCGAGGTCTCCGATGGGGCTGTCGCCCAGAGCGGTTCTTCGATCGTTCTTCCCAAGCCCGTGAATTTCCCGTTGCTTCTTCGCGTCATCAACGAAGCTATTGAGGGAACGTGACCGAGTCTATTTATGGTTCCGGAGTAGTTCAATTCGGGCGAAACCTTCACATTTCTTAGGTGGTTATTCCGGAGTGACCCGGCAAGGTCAATGACTTGAAGAAATTTCAGCAAGTCCTTTTCCTTTGCACCGGAAACTACTACCGTGGTCCTCACGCAGAGTCGGTCTTTAATCATCTGGCAAAGAGTCAGGAGATTTCCTGGCGAGCAATTTCGCTTGGTTTCCAACCCAAGTTTTCGGCGGGCTTCCCCTCCAGGTTTGTGAAAGAGAGATTGGCCTCACTTGGCATTACAGTTGATCAGGCCGAGCCTGCACCGCATTGCGTGAGTGTGAATTTATTGGCTGAGTCATCTCTAGTCGTCGCGATTAATCGGGAGGAGCACCTCCCGATGATTCTTCGCGAGTTCCCGCGTTGGGAGGAAAGAGTCATTTATTGGGAAATCCCTGAACAGAATGCGATTTGCCCGGCTGAGGATCTCCCGCTTATCGAGAAGGAAGTTGAATCATTATTGGGCTCGCTACTTGATGGTCATGCTCTTGGACAGGTTGAGGATGTTCTAGCAGAATTTTAATTTCCCATATATTTTGACTTTCCGAAACGAAGTGTCCACAATTTGTTCTAGAGACTTCGCAAGTCCTGCCAACTGGCAAAGTAGCGCAGCAATACTATGAGTGATCTGCAATCCGATATTGGTGCGGGTGGAACATCTTCCGACGGGACCGTTCAGGCCGAGATGTTCAAAGCAAACGGTGCCTCTTCGAAGGCCCGAGGGAAACCGAAGCGGAATTACAGCGATGGGCTCAAAGCGCCCTCTGCCATCGGGAAAAACTTTGTCATCGATACAAACGTGCTTCTCCACGACCCGGATAGTCTGGAGCGTTTTGGAGACAACCACATTTGTATACCTCTGGAGGTTCTTTGTGAGCTCGACCGATTCAAGAGCGAGCAGACCGAGCGCGGTGCCAATGCGAGAGCCGTACACCGCCATCTTGCGGGGATCTTCTCAGAGCATCCTGAAACGGCAACGGTAGGGATTCCCACCTCAGAAGGCGGTTCCATCCGACTGGTTCCAGGCCAGGGAAATGCGAGCGATCGAAACTCAGCCCTCGAACAGTTCACTTCCTTGTTTCCCGGGCAAGTTACGAATGACAATCGGATTCTCCTCACCACGAGTCTGGTCGCCTCGAAAAACTCGGCTCCAACAGTTCTTGTGACCAAGGACCTGAACCTTCAGCTCAAGGCTCATACAGTAGGGATTCCCTGTGAAGACTATCAAAATGATAAAGTCGACAGCCAGATCGTTGGCGAGACAGCACCCTACGTGATCGATATCAAGTCCAGTGATCTGCAGCGGTTTGCAAGCAGTGGAACATTAGCAGGATCGTTTTCGACCAAGAAGATTTTTCCGAATGAGTATGTCCTTCTTAAGGCCGGAGAAAAGCGAACGATCCCCGCACGCATGGGAGCGGATGGCTTTTTTCACAAGCTTTTCATTCCGGATCAAATTCGGATTCAGAAAGGAACGCCGATTCGCCCTCTTAACCTTGGGCAGCAATGCTTCATTGACGCTTTGCTGAATCCTGAAGTCACCTTGGTGACTTGCTATGGCCAGGCCGGCACCGGAAAGACCCTTCTCGCCGTCGCCTCGGCATTGCACGCCACCTTTGGTGGTGAGTATAACGGGGTTACCGTAAGCCGACCTGTGATCCCGCTCGGAGACACGCTAGGCTTTCTTCCTGGATCGCTTGAGGAGAAGCTGGATCCGTGGCTCAAACCAATTTTTGACGCGCTCGAGTTTCTACTCACGCCCGATCAAAGTGGGCCGAAGCGGAAACAGGCTAGAAACCGAAAGGGAGTTCAGGATCCCACCCACAGCACCGCCGGAAAAAAGTGTTATGACTCTCTGATCGATTCGGGTCTGATCGAAGTAGAAGCGCTCTGTTACATTCGAGGACGGTCCATTCCAAATCGGTATTTTATTCTTGATGAAGCGCAACAACTCACCCCTCTCGAAGCCAAAACCATTGTCACTCGAATGGCGAAAGGTTCGAAGCTTGTCCTCATCGGTGATCCAGCCCAGATAGATAATCCATATGTCGATCGACTTAGCAATGGTCTTGTTTACACTCGCGACCGTCTCCGTGACGAGTCATGCAGTTCGCACGTCACCCTGGAACGCGGAGAGCGGAGCCAGCTGGCGGAAGCGGCCGCAAAGAAGATGTAAAACCGCCGACCCGGCTGCATTTTATTTGCGCAAAGGTTGTCTTCGGGGTCTAGAGTCTCCCGAAGATGGCTCGTGATTATACCGTCAAACGCGTCCCCGGGAACGCCAAGTCAGAGATCGATTATGCAGCGGAACTGAATGAGGAGCAGTTCGCCGCAGTTACCGCACCTCCAGGGCCTTCTCTGATCATTGCAGGAGCTGGTTCCGGCAAGACGAGAACCCTGACCTATCGGGTTGCTTATCTTCTCGATAATGGAATTTCTCCGAGGAACATCCTCCTCCTGACTTTCACGAACAAGGCGGCCCGGGAGATGCTCGATCGAGTCGAGGATCTGGTTCCCTACGATACTCGTGACCTTTGGGGCGGCACCTTTCACTCGGTCGGAAATCGGATTCTCCGTCGGCATGCCAATGAGCTCGGCTGGGAACGCAACTTTTCGATCATGGATCGAGAAGATCAGAAGGAAGTGCTCAGTGCCGTCATCGCGGAAGAGGACATCGATACGAAGGCGAGTCGCTTCCCCAAACCTGAAGTGCTTGCTGATATCTTCAGCCTCGCCGGCAATATGGGAGAATCGATAGAGGATCTTCTCCACGATAGGTATCCCTATTTTCATCATCACGCTCTCGTGATCGACCGCATGCGATCTGCCTACGAAGAGAAGAAAAAGCAGACGAACTCGATGGACTTTGATGATCTGCTTGAGAAACCGCTTCGGCTTTTTGAGCAAAACAAGATCATTCGGGAGCAATACCAGCGTCAATTCGAATGGGTTCTTGTCGATGAGTATCAAGATACCAATTCTCTTCAGGCCGAATTGATTGATGTGCTCGCGGCTCCTCAGAAGAACGTCACCGTAGTAGGCGATGACGCTCAATCGATTTACTCGTGGCGTGGTGCAGACTTCCGCAACATTCTCGAGTTTCCCGAACGCTACGAAGGCGCGAAAAAGTATGTGATCGAGACCAATTACCGATCCGTTCCCGAAATTCTCAGCCTCGCGAATGCCGCCATCGCTCCCAATACGAAGCAGTTCAAAAAGGATTTAGCTCCTTGGCGTCCTGACCGAAAAGAACTTCCTGCTCTGGCTCCATTGCAGGATCCGAATACGCAGGCGGCATTTGTGGCGCAGCGGATCCTTGAACTTCGTGATGAAGGTGTCGAGTTGAATGAGATTGCTGTTCTTTATCGAGCGCATTTCCACGCCATGGAGATTCAGCTTGAGCTGACCAATCGCGGAATTCCTTTTGAAATCACAAGCGGTCTTCGTTTCTTTGAGCAGGCACACATCAAGGACGTCGCTTCGTTCATGAAGTTCGTTTGTAATCGGCGTGACGAGGTCGCCTTTAAGCGAATGGCGAAGATGTTGCCAGGTGTCGGAGCGAAGACGGCAGACAACCTCTGGCTTTCCTGGCTCAAAACCGAGGGCGCGCGAGCGGAAGTAGTCACCTGTTTTTCAGAACACTTGCTCGAGTTCAAGGTGCCGGCGAAAGCGAAGGCCGGTTGGGAGCAGTTTGCCTATACGTTGGACGAGTTGGTGACCTCCGAAGGTAAACCGAAGCCGCCCAGCCCGATGATGCCGTCCATCCTCGGCGGGGTCTACGAGGACTACATGCGAAGTAAGTTCACGAACTTCGATGCGAGGAGGCAGGATCTTCTCCAATTGGAACGCTACGCGGAGAAGTTTGACGATATCGAGGAGTTCTTGAGCCAGCTCAGTCTTCTCGCCGGGCAGGACACTCTTGCAGCATCGCAGGCCGAACCCGACAAGGAATCAGTTTGTCTGAGTTCCGTCCACCAAGCAAAAGGTCTGGAGTGGAGGGTCGTCTTTGTCGTCTGGCTTGCGGACGGCCGCTTCCCTAGTAATCGGGTTCTCGATGAGGACGAGGAAGACAACACGGGGCTCGAGGAGGAGCGGAGACTGTTCTACGTCGCTGTGACACGAGCTCGGGATGAACTGTATCTCACCTATCCCCTCCTCTGGCATGGCGCATTCGATGGGGAGGTGCTGCAGCGTCCTTCTCGATTCATCGAAGATATTCCGACTGAGCTGGTTGAAGAGTGGAACGTGGGATCAGTCTGGTAGAGGCCTGTTAGTGCGAATCCCTGGATCCGAAGGGCAGAAATCTCGACGAGGCGGAATCAGATATTCAATGTCCTTCACAGACTATTGAACGAATGAGAAAGGATCCGACCCAAGCAATCATCATTCTGGGTGGCGGGACTGCCGGGCTGTTGTCAGTTCTGGCGATAAAGAAGCGAAACCCCTCGCTGAAAATTAAGGTTGTTCGCTCTCCGGAGATTGGAACCATCGAAGTTGGCGAAGGGAGTTTTCCTCATCTTCCGAAGTTTCTGCACGGGTATCTGGAATTGGACCCAGCGGAATTCTATCGAGAGGTTTCTCCCAGTTGGAAATTGGGGATTAACTACGAGTGGGGCCCCCGTCCTGAGGGATTTTACTATACGTTTCGCACGCAGTTCGACTCGCAATTTCAGGCATTGCCGAAGTCCACGGGATTCTATTGTGACGAAGCGATTGGATATCCAGACTATGCGACCGCGATGATGAAGCACGGACGAGCGGTCTTGGGCGATCAAAGAGGCACTCCAGTGGTGGACGACGCGATGGCCTATCATCTCGAGAATGGAAGCTTCGTTTCCTACCTGGAATCTAAGGTTCAGAAAATGGGGATCGAATTCCTCGATGATACCGTAGCCGAGGTCGCTTGTGATGACGCTGGCGTCTCAGAACTCAAGATGGACTCCGGAAAGAGCTTGCGTGCCGATCTTTATCTAGATTGCTCCGGTTTTCGTAGCTTGCTCCTCAGGGGCGCTCTGCAGGATTTTTTCGAATCCTATGATTCCAGTCTGTGTTGTGACCGAGCGATCGCGGGAGGTTGGGAGCGAGAGGATGAACCGATTTTGCCGTATACTACGGCCGAAACGATAAATGCAGGATTGAGTTGGCGCATCGAACATCGAGAGCGAGTGAATCGAGGCTATGTCTACAGTTCGAATTTCTTGTCGGACGACGAGGCTGAGAAGGAATTTCGAACGAAGAATCCGAAGGTTGAGGAAACTCGACTGATTCGTTTTCGATCCGGTATCCATCAGAATCCGTGGACGAAAAATGTTGTCGCGGTAGGAAACGCGAGTGGTTTTGTGGAACCACTGGAAAGCACTGCTCTCGGGCAGATCGCACAGGATGCACAAAGTATCGCTGAAATTCTCGTCCACTCAGGTTGCCGGATCAGTGAGACAATGTCGGAACAACACAATGCAAGATCGCGTCGCTCGTGGGGCAATATTCGTAATTTCCTGGCAATCCACTACCGCTTCAATACGAGATTGGACACGCCATTCTGGAGGGCTGCTCGTAAAGATGTTGATCTGGCAGGTGCTGATGAATTTGTCCGCTACTATCAGGAAAATGGTCCAGACGTCTTGTTTCGCCCCACCTTGATTGATGGGTTTGATCAATTCGGCTTGGACGGATACTTTGCCATGATGGTCGGGATGAAAGTCCCCTATCAAAATCGCTACACGATTCCTGAAGCCGAGAAGAAAACCCTTCAGGCGATCCATTCTGCCTGCGAACAAAAGGCGCTAAAGAGCTACGATTGTGCGAAGGGGCTGGAGCTGGTGGAGTCACCAGGCTGGAAATGGAATATGGACTTCTATAAACAGGCGTGGAATCGGGCCGTGTCGGATTGAGTCAGGGTGATCTCAGCTGAGGCGTTCGGCCGCTACCGCGAACTGCTCAGCAGCAAAGCGAAGATCTTCTTCCGTGTGTGCGGCAGAGATCTGGGTGCGAATGCGAGCTTTTCCTTCGGGTACAACTGGGAAGAAGAATCCGATCACATAGACGCCTAGTTCCAGAAGAATGTCGGACATCCCGGATGCCTTGTTCGCATCGCCCAGCATCACGGGAACGATGGGGTGAACACCCGGCAAAAGTGAAAGCCCAGTCTTCTCCATCTCAGATCGGAAGAAGCGAGTGTTGCTCCGCAATTTCTCGAGAAGATCAGGAGACTCACTGAGCAACTCGATCGCCTTGAGAGATGCCGCAACGATAGCTGGAGCAACAGAGTTGGAGAATAGATAGGGCCGACTGCGCTGCCGGAGCAGTTCGATAATTTCCTTTCTCCCGCTCGTGTATCCCCCGCTTGCGCCTCCGAGGGCCTTTCCTAGGGTCCCTGTCAAAATGTCGACTCTACCCATGACCTCGCAGTGTTCATGGGTTCCCCTTCCCCTATCGCCAATCACACCGACGGCGTGGGAGTCATCGACCATGACAAGCGCGTTGTAGCGATCGGCCAAATCGCAGACGGATGCGAGATCGGCGATCGATCCATCCATCGAGAACACCCCATCGGTCGCGATCATTCGAAAGCGAGCCTCTGATGCGGCCTGTAACTGGGCTTCGAGATCGGCCATGTCGTTATTCCGGTAGCGAAACCGCTTTGCCTTGCAGAGCCGAATTCCATCGATGATGGAGGCATGATTGAGTTCGTCGGAAATGATTGCGTCCTCTGGTCCCAATAGCGTTTCGAAGAGTCCGCCATTAGCATCAAAACAGGAGGAGTAGAGGATCGTGTCCTCTGTCCCGAGAAATTGGCTCAGGGCGTTTTCAAGATCTTTGTGGATTCCCTGTGTTCCGCAGATGAATCGGACCGAGGAGAGGCCGTAACCCCAACGGTCGATCGCTTTTTGAGCGGCCTCTTCCACTTGCGGATGGTCGGCCAGTCCCAGGTAATTGTTGGCGCAGAGATTGATAACTTCGGGTCCACTCGCAACCGTGATATGAGGCGACTGAGGAGTATTCAGGATGCGCTCTGTTTTAAAGAGCCCCTTTTCCCGAATGGATTTCAGTGTGGCTTCGAGATGATTCTGAAAGTCTTTTTGCATGGGTGATTTTCGTAGGCGGTAGCGACGATGTTCCAGGTGTGAGTTGTCCTCTTCGTGGCGGGCTACCAATTCAGGATTACTTTTCCACTTTCGCCGCTATTCATAACTCCGAATCCTTTTTCGAAGTCTTCGGCATCGAAATGATGGGTGATTACCGGCGTGATATCGAGGCCGCCCTGAAGCATCACCGTCATCTTGTACCAAGTCTCATACATCCGGCGTCCGTAGATTCCGGAAATAGTGAGCATGTTAAAGACGACCGTATTCCAATCGATTGCAATTTCCTCGGATGGAATCCCGAGCATGGCGATCTTTCCTCCGTGACACATGTTCTCAAGCATCTCACGAAAGGCGCTGGGATTCCCCGACATCTCGAGGCCGACATCAAATCCTTCCTGCATTCCCAACTCCTGCTGCACATCGGAGATTCGCTCATTTCGGACATCGACGACTCGGGTCGCTCCCATCTTTCTGGCAAGGTCGAGACGCCAGGGGTTCACATCAGTGACGACAACGTATCTCGCTCCTGCATACTGGCACACTGCGGCGGCCATGCAGCCGATCGGACCAGCGCCAGTAATCAGCACATCTTCGCCGAGCAAGTCAAACGTGAGTGCGGTATGAACCGCGTTACCAAAGGGATCAAAGATCGATGCTAGATCTCGGTCGATATCGTCGGCGTGGTGCCAGACATTCGTCATCGGAAGCGCAATTCGTTCGGCAAAAGCGCCAGGGCGGTTGACCCCGATTCCTTTGGTATCTGCGCAGAGGTGTCGCCGACCAGCCATGCAGTTGCGACATCGTCCGCAGACCACGTGCCCTTCGCCGGAGACAACATCTCCGATTTGGAAATCGGATACGTTCGATCCAATCTCGATGATCTCGCCGACGAACTCGTGCCCCACGACCATAGGGACGGGAACCGTTTTCTGCGCCCAGGCATCCCAATTGTAGATGTGGACATCAGTCCCGCAAATCCCGGTTCGATCGACTTGTATCAATACATCATTGATCCCAACCTGGGGCTCTGGAACGTCTTCCATCCACAAACCCGGTTCCGCGCTTTTCTTAACGAGAGCTCTCATGATTTTGAAATACGCTGGAACAATTTCTTTCCGAAGTCGAGTACCTGCTTAGTCATACTCGACCCAAGGCTTCGATCATGCCGACTTTGCGTAGGCGATTTCACTTGAGGGCATATACTCGGCTTCCCTATGCTGGTAGGATGATGCGGTTGTTCTCCCTTTCGTTCTTATTGATGGCTTCCACCGCGTTCTCCGCGGAATTCTCGGACGTCCCTACCGAACCCACCGTCGGGGATGCAATGCTGTCGGAATATTTCGAAAAGGAGACGAGAAAGGTTTCAGCACGCACGACGGCCCTGATTGAAAACACAAAGGAATGGCCACAAACGAAGGCGACGTTGCGAAGGCAACTCTTTGAAATGCTGGGGCTGCAACCCCTTCCGGCTCGATCCCCTCTCAAAGCCAAGATCACAGGGACGACCGAAAAGGATGGGATTATCGTCGAAAACATTGTCTTTCAATCCCGTCCCGGTCTCTATGTCACCGGGAATTTTTATCGTCCCGCAGTGCAGGATAGACCGCTTCCTACGATTCTCTATCTCTGTGGTCACGGGAAAGTGAAGATCGATGACGTGAGCTACGGGAACAAGACTCACTACCAGCACCACGGAACCTGGTTTGCCCAGAATGGCTACACCTGTCTGACGATCGACACTCTCCAGTTGGGTGAAATTGAGGGCGAGCATCATGGCACCCACCGAAACGGGAAGTGGTGGTGGAACTCCCGAGGCTACACTCCAGCGGGAGTCGAGGCTTGGAATTCAATTCGCGCCCTCGACTATCTGGAAACTCGAGAGGAAGTCGATGCGGAACGAGTCGGCGCTACAGGTCGCTCAGGTGGCGGAGCCTATACCTTCTGGATCTCAGCACTCGATGAGAGAATCAAGGTTTCAGCGCCCGTCGCGGGAATCACTTCGATGCAGAACCACATCGTCGATGGCTGTATCGAAGGGCACTGCGATTGCATGTTCATGGTCAATACCTATCGCTGGGATTTTCCACTTCTCGCTTCCTTGATTGCTCCCCGTCCGCTTCTCATCCTGAACACCGATAAGGATCGAATTTTCCCTCTTGATGGTGTCGTGGATGTGTATTCCCAGACTCGCAAAGTTTACGAAAAATTGGACGCTGAGAATCAGATCGGTCTCGCCATGTATGAAGGGCCTCACAAGGATACCCAGCCATTGCGCGTTCCCGCATTCCATTGGTTTGAGCGGTTTCTAAAGGACCGCTCAATTGATGATGAAATGGAGAATACGACCGCTCAAAAAGTGTTCGAGCCGGCTGAGTTGAGAGTGCTGGAATCAATTCCTGGGGACGAGAGGAATACTCTTATCGACGATTACTTTACCAAGCGTGTTTCCCAAACGATCCCGGTCGCGGAAGGTAAATCCGACTGGGCGGCGGAGCGCCCGCTCATTCTGAATCGTCTTCAGTCTCGCTCGTTTCGTGGCTGGCCGGGGGGTAAGGAAGATTTGTCTCTTTCTCAAGAATTCACGGCCGAGCGGGACGGAATCTCTCTGACTCGGTGGACCTATGAGAGTCAGGCCGAGGTTCGTTTGCCATTTTACATCGCCAGCCCTGCCGGAGCGCAAATCGAGGATCTCGATCTAATGGTGATGAATGTGCTGGATGAAAAGGGCTGGAGTGATTTTCTGGCATCATTAGGAGCAGCCTTTCCTACAGCGTTTCCTCAAATCGAACTTCCCGAGTTGGATACTGATGCTTTTGAATCGGAGCGACGCATGTTTGGCGCCCAGAAGTGGGGAATGATGTATCTCCCTCCTCGTGGCATCGGGCCCACGGAATGGACCTCCGACAAGAAGGAGAGGATTCATATACGGCGCAGGTTTGCGCTACTGGGACAAACCCTGGATGGGATGCGAGTATGGGACATTCGACGTGGAATCCAGGCGTTTCGAGAGATTGAGGGATCTACTTCTCCAAAGTTGTGGTTGCAGTCAGAGGGAGTTATGGCCGGAAACGCTCTCTACGCTGCGCTTTTCGAGCCCGGGGTGTATCGTCTCGATCTGCACGATCTTCCGTCGTCTCATCGGGAAGGTCCCACCTATCTGAACGTCTTGCGATTTACTGATATTCCGCAGGTCGCTGCGATGGTGGGAGAGAAGAGTCAAATTCGGCTCTACACGGATCAAGAGCAGGGGTGGAGTTTTCTTACGAAGCACGCCAAGCAGTTTTCCTGGCCGGAGAAACAATTGCAGATCCGGAAGGCACTCGAGTAGAAGCAGGATGAATAGCAAAGGCTGACCTCGCGATCGCCGATTGACGAATCACAGCTTTGCGGCACGGTTCCCCCATGAGTGTTCGCACCCGATTTGCCCCATCGCCGACGGGTTTTCTCCACATCGGAGGAGCCCGCACGGCGCTGTACAACTGGCTTTACGCCCGGCACCACGGCGGTCAATTTGTCCTCCGAGTCGAGGATACCGATGCTGAGCGAAGCACTTCAGAATCGATGGATGTCATTCTCGATGGATTGAAATGGTTGGGGCTGGATTGGGATGAAGGTCCCGGTGTCGGTGGTGATCGTGGACCCTACAATCAGAGCGAGCGAGCTTCGATTTATGACGAGTATCTCGCGAAGCTGGAGCAGTCTGGCCATGTCTATGAGGACGAAGGCGCGATTCGGTTTCGCGTTCCGGATAAGTTCATTACGGTGAACGACGAGGTGTGTGGAGATGTTGCGACCAACTTGAAAGAGCAAGGATCACGTCGATTTGACGCCGAACTGAAGAAGGAAGTCGAAGCGAATCCAGATTTCGTGATCAAGCGACCTAACGGTGGTTACATCTTCCACTTTGTGAATGTTGTCGACGACATCGAAATGGGAATCACTCACGTACTTCGTGGTGAGGATCACCTCTCCAATACCCCCAAGCATCTCGCGCTCTTCGAAGCCTTCGGAGTAGCCCCTCCTGTCTTTGCTCATATTCCTCTCAATTTGAATCCCAGTGGCTCCAAGATGAGCAAGCGGGATCAAGGCGCGCTCATTCATGAGTATCGCGAAGATGGATTTCTCGCCGCAGCGGTAAACAACTACATGGCCCTTCTCGGATGGTCAGGGAAAGACGACCAGGAGATCTTCTCGATGGAAGAACTTCAGGCGCGATTCGAACTCGCTGGGATCACGAGTTCAAATTCGAAATTCGACTTTGAGAAGTGCAAGTGGGTCAATGCGGAACACCTCAAGGCGTTGTCAGCGTCCGAATTACTCGAGAAGGCTTCTCCTTTCCTGGAGAAAGCAGGGCTTCCTGTCGATGATTCTCGAATGCCCACAGCTTTGGAGCTCGCTCGGGAACGCGCTCAGTTGCTCAGTGAGATTCCGAGCGTGATTCAAACGATCTTCGCTGACTCTGTGGATTACGATGCGGCTTCTCTGGAGAAGGTGACCAGCCGAGATGGTTCTTCGGACTTTGTGGCCGCCCTTTCAACTGGGCTTCAGGGCGTTGAAGACTGGTCTCAAGTTTCGATTAAGACGGGTATTGTCTCAGCGGCAGAAGGAATCGGAGTTAAAATGGGGGCGCTCATGCTTCCTTGTCGGGTGGGTGTTATGGGCAGCACATCAGGAGCCGATCTCGTTCCTGTTCTTGAGTTGCTCGGGAAAGAGGCTGTTCTCGCTCGACTTGAGGGCTTTTCGAAAATGCTTTAGGCGGACAACAAAAACGGCCGACATCGCTGTCGGCCGTTCTCGATAAACAGGTATGTTTCCTTAGATCAGGAATCGAGATCTTTGATCTTCACGTTTCGGAACGAAACGACGTTTCCGTGATCCTGAAAGTTGATGTGCCCTTTCGTTGGCTTTCCAAATTTCGGGAACTTGGAGAACTTGCTCGCCGCTACCTTTTTGTCCCAGTCTTTGGACCCTTTGACATACTCCACATACTTGGTTCCGTTCATATAGTGAACGCACTTTTCCGGTGAAATGATGACATGTAAGGTGTTCCATTCGCCTGCAGGATTGGTTGCATCAACATCGGCCTTGTAGAGTTGATAAAGCCATCCCGCCTTCTGAGGGTCGTGACCATCCACATTGTCCTGGATCTGCACCTCGGGTCCTGTTCTCCACGGAGTGCTCTCTTCTTCGGTAACGTGAAACATGAATCCACTGTTTCCGCCCTTGGAAATCTTGTAGTCAAATTTCAGTTCAAAAGCGGCGTATTGCTTTTTGGTCAGGATATCTCCCCCACCCTTTGCTGTAAGTGTGAAAGCACCGTCCTTGACGACCCATTGTTCGCGGATGCCTTCTCCTTTGAAGTTTCGCCACTGAGAAAGGTCCTTGCCGTCAAAGAGGAGTTCCCACCCATCCTTCTTCTCCTCGTCAGAGAGTTGGTTCTGTTTCTTGCCATGATGATCAGCAAGAACGTTCGAGGCAAGGAGCCCCAGAAATGCGCTAGAGAAAAGAATCGATCGTTTCATTCCTGCGATGTATCACTTCCATTCAGTCCTGACAAGCTCCATGAAAACGCCGATCCTTTCTCTTCTGCTCCTTTTTTTGGCCCTTTTTGCCCTGTGTGGAAATGAAAAGCCCCATGTGGTTCTCGTGATGGCCGATGATCAGGGCTGGGGCCAAATGGGATACCAGGGCCACCCTGATATTCTCACCCCGAATCTCGACGAGATGGTGGCTCAGAGCCTGAGGTTTGACCGATTTTATGCAGGAGCCTCCAATTGCTCTCCGAGTCGAGCCACTGTGCTAACGGGGCGGTCGAATGATCGTACAGGAGTCTTGAATCACGGGTTCCCTTTGCGGCTTCAGGAAAAGACGATCGCTCAGGCCCTTCAGGGAGCTGGCTATGTCACGGGACACTTTGGGAAATGGCACCTCAATGGGCTGCGAGGTCCTGGAGTTCCCGTTCTCGAGACCGATACGCATCACCCGGGTGCTTTTGGATTCGATCACTGGCTGACCGTCACCAATTTTTTCGATCGCGATCCCATCATGGGACGTCTTGGAGAGTTCGAGGAATTCGAAGGCGACTCCTCTGAAGTAGCGATGGAGGAAGCAATTGCATTTATTCGCAACGAGAGCCCCAAAGCGCCGACATTCACTGTCGTCTGGTATGGGACGCCACATGATCCAATGGTGGCGTCCGATGAAGACCGGGCACCGTTTACCGCCTTGTCAGACCGTCATCAGCATCAGTATGGAGAGATTCTCGCTCTGGATCGAAGTGTCGGAGATCTGCGATCCGCTCTTCGGGAGCTGAAGATCGCGGACAACACCCTGGTCTGGTATTGCAGCGACAACGGAGGCCTCAACGGGTTTGGTCCCGATACGATGGGTGGTCTTCGTGGCTCCAAGAATACAATGTATGAAGGAGGTCTTCGCGTCCCCGGTATCTTGGAGTGGCCTGCAAAAATCCCGCAGGGAAGAGTGAGTGACGTGCCCGCAGGTACGGTCGATATTTTCCCAACGCTCGCCGATATAGCGGGCCTGCCTAGCTCCAGTTGGATCGAGCCACAGGATGGAATGAGCCTGCTCCCTTTGATTAACGGCGAAGAGTTGAAGCGAAGCGCCCCCTTGCCGTTTCGCCATGACGGACGCGGGGTTCTGATCGGAGAGCGCTACAAGCTCCTTTTCCTGAACGGTAGGTATGAGCTCTACGACTTGATCGAAGACTCTGCAGAAACGACAAACTTGATTGAGTCGGATCAGCAGTTGGGATCAGATTGGATCGCGAAATGGGAGAAATGGAATGATACGGTCGAGGCGTCTCTCGCAGGAGCAGATTACCCCGGAGGCACCGTCGATTCCGATCAGCCCGAGCGTCGATTCTGGAATGAGGACTCTGCCTACGATCCTTTTCTCGAAGAGTTTCGCTCCCGGCCGGAATACGGTGGTTGGCTGAAAAAGCGCAGACCGGTGTCTACTTCTAAGTGAGATATCCTAGAGCCCCGTTCGAGATTCGCTCTCCCTCGCAATGTAGAGTTGCTCGTGAAGAGCTTCGCGCTAGGGTGATGCCGCTCATGACGACACTGACTCTTCCGCGCTGGTATGACCTGCACACCCACTTTCGACAGGGTCGAAATGTAGACGCCTACATCAAGGACCATCTGGCTATGGGTTGCGCTGGCGCCCTCGCGATGCCGAATACGAGACCCCCTGTTTCTTCAATCTCCGGACCGAAAGCAGACGGATCCTGGTCGATTGAAGCCTATCGAGAAGATCTTCTGAAGGCCGGTGCTGAGGTGTTCGATAAGCTAATCGTCCCTCTCTATCTAACCCGGGATACCACGCCTGCAATGATTCAAGACGGTGCCGCGTCAGGAATGCTGGAAGCCTGCAAATACTATCCTCCGCACGGGACGACAAACTCAGAACATGGCGTTCCGATGGCAGAATGGATTGGCGGCGACGTATTCCGTGCCATGGAAGATCACGAAGTCGTTCTGTGCATTCATGGCGAACAACATGCCCTTAATGGATCTGCCTATTTTGATGAGAATCAGACAGCGGAGTCTCGCTTTTACACCAGGACATTACCTCGCATTCTCGAGGCGCACCCTCGTCTTCGCATTGTTTGCGAACACATCACAACCAAAGAGGCGGTCGAGTTTGTGAGGAATGCACCTGACCGAGTCGGGGCTACGATCACGCCTCAACACCTTCTCTACACGGTCGGGCACCTCATCCAGGGTCTGAAATATCATCTCTATTGCCTTCCCGTAGTGAAGTTTGAAGCGGACCGGCAAGCGCTTCGGGAAGCCGTTCTTCAGGCTGGGCAGACCAAGTTCTTTGCCGGAACCGACAGTGCTCCACATACCACGAAGGCAACCGACTGTGGTTGCGCCGCGGGTTGCTATACGGGTGGCTGTGCTCCACAACTCTATGCGATGGCATTCGAGGAAGCGGGAGCGGATCTCGCCAGTAGCGTCGGGGAAGAGGCATTCAAGCGATTCCTCTGCTTGAACGGACCGAGCTTCTATCGCTTTGCTCCCAGCGCGGAGATATTTCAACTCACTCGCTCCCCTTCCACCACAGAGGTACATGAAACGGATGAGGGCCCAGTAGTTCCCCTTCCCTCGGGAATGGATCTCGAATTGACGTGGTCGATTGACGCGGTCGATTGATTGGGTTCGCGTTTTACTTCGCGAACTTCAAGACTGCGGTCACAGGATAGTGATCGGAAGGCACTCGTCCCTCTTTCCGAAATCGGCCAATCTCTGCAGATTCGACTTTCAGCGAAGACGAACAGAGAACCCAGTCGATACGGCGGCCATTATCGGTGTCTTTGAATCCAGTGAAGGTACCTTCATCCTCAGGGACGATTTCCGGATTAAGTGAGCGAAACGTGTCCACGATCAAATCGTCATCGCCAGTTAAAGCTTTCTGAGGCTCGCTCCCATCGGTACAGTTGAAATCACCCGTGATGACAAAGGGGGTGTCCCCGGCAAGTTTCGGGATTCGTTTACGGATCAGCTGAGCCGAAAGTTTTCTGGCGATCTGTCCTCGGTGATCAAAATGCGTATTCGAAAAAAGGAGTTTCTCTCCTGTTTCACGATCCTTCAGGCGGACCCAACTTACGATCCGAGGTAGGCTCGAGTCCCAGGATTTAGATGCTTCCTTCTCCGGAGTTTCGCTGAGCCAGAATGTGCCTTCTTCCATCTTTTCAAATCGTGCCTTTCGGAAAAAGATTGCGCAGGATTCTCCTCCATCGGGTGATCGTGGAACGGAGTAGATCTCGTATTCGGGAAGTGCTTCAGCGAGGTATTCGACCTGGAAGTCGACCGATTCTTGCAGTCCGAGAAGATCCGGTGAGTAATGAGCGATCGCCTCAACGACTAATTCCTTACGGTGGGGCCAGGCATTCTCTCCATCATTTGCCGTCCCGAACCGGATGTTGAACGACATCACGGAGAATTCAGCTGCCAGTGCAGGGAAAACAAGAATGTAGAGAAGGGCAAGAAGGGCAAATTTCATAACAAGAACTCGTGATACGAGTGAGCGAGATTGTTCGAAGTGAATGGGCATCTCGCAAGAAGATTCGGCCCGGAGTCAGAGGGGATTGGCTCCGGTTCCGATATTGGCGCGTTTTTGTATCGCGGTAAGTATCCTTTGCTATGCTAGTCTTCTCTCGTGAAATCGCTTCTATTTGTCCTATCCGTTCATCTTATCTTCATACCATCGCTTGAGGCAGGAGAGGCCCCCAAACCATTCCAGCAAATTGCCGAGGTGGTAGATGGGTGGACTCCGGAGCAACACCTCTGGATCAAAGGAAATCTTAATCTCTCTGCTGCGAAGACAGCGGAGCTGGAGAAATGGCTCGATGAAAAAGCGAAAAACTGGAATGTCGTGCTCATGGTCAATGCGCAGGGGCAGGGCTACGAGCAACATCGAGGGATGCGCGCTGTGGAGTATGCCCTCGGTCAGGGGCTTCCCAATCGAACAGGGTTCAGTGACTTGGTTGATGAGCGCACCGGGCAAGCCAACGGGGCGATCTTCGTTCTCTTCCTCACGGAGCGTAAGTTTTCTTACTTTGCCTCCGATGCTTTCGACGATCGCGGGCTTGGCGAGCGAAACTGGGTCGGGCGACTTGATCAATCCGCAGTCCGGGCGATGCGAAGCGGCGGTCGCATCGTTGACGCGGTGAAGGACACAATTACGAATATTGAGTCGTCCCTTACCCGGTCCATCCGAGAGGAGGAGAATCAGAAGAGACTCGCCGAAATCGCGAAACAGAAGGCGATTGATGAAGCGAAAGGATATCCGAAACAGCTGGAGGCAGAAATCGTGGGAGTGGAAACCAAGGTCGGAACCCTGCGCTCTCAGAATCCTGAATTGATCGGGCCGGTAGTCCATCCTGACATTTCCTCCTGGAAGGCGACAGTGGAAACGATTCGTAGGTTGGCCGATCAGGGTGATACAAAGAATGCACGACAGCATTTCACTCGGGCGATGGAAGGGATTCGAGAATTCCTGATCGGGTTGAGAGAGTGGGAAAAGGCGCCGGAAACCCTTGCTGTTCTTGAACAGCAAATCTCAAAGCATCCGCAGCCAAAAGAGGCACCCGAGGTGGTTGGTCATCTTGCCCGAGCGCAGGAAGCACTCGATTCTGCGACAGAAAATCACCGTATTGGCGAACCGCTCTACTCCGATCAGATTCGAGAGTCCGAGCGAGCACTGTCAGACGCCCACTTGAGCTACCGGGCCTGGGTAAAAGCGGAGCGGGAAAGGAAGCAGATCAAGAATGGCATTCTGATCCTCTTTGCCGTTGCTTTCCTCATCTTCCTGATCGTCATGAACCGCTTTCGTCGCCCCGCTAAGAATGAAGCTGAGACTTTACTTACCCGCTGGGAGAAGGAGCTCCAAGGTAAGTTTGATGCGCTCTTCTCGCTGATGGATCGAGCTGGAGTGGTGATTGGCTCCCGTTCAGATCTTCGCGAACAGGGGCTTAGAGGAACTACGGAAGAAGTCGCCCTCAGCGCGATTCGTTCTGTCGATGAACTTTTCATCATGTCGGCCGCGACGGATCAAGTCATAAACCAGGTGACTGGATTGATTCAACCCGCTTCTCTCTTGTCTCGGCTTCTCAATCGCTTCTCCTCACGTCGCTACAAGGCGGCGCTCCGATTGCTGGAGTCCGAGCCGATTGGCTTTGACCAGAAGGATCATCTTGAAGCGATCCTTTCGCCACCAGCAGAAGATTCGTCGGTGACCCGATCTTCGTCCCCTCTCCTTCTTGGAGAAACCTCGGACTATGAGCCTTTTCGAATTTCCTTTGAGAAGCTGATCTCAGAATACGACGAGCGTCAGAATATCGCCGAAGCAAGTATTACCCGTCTCGAAAATGGAATTGATGGACTCCCAATCAGCCTTTCGCATCTCTGGGAAAATTTGGAAAAGACCCGAGTTCTTACGGATCGTCTTGCCCTGGCGGCTGGGGAGGACTCTCTTTTTCCCCTGGTTTCGCTTCGTCAGGATCTGCTCCCGGCTTCGCAGAGTTCGCTCGAAAAGCTGGGGCGATTGGGTCAAAAGGATCCCCTGCTTGCCTTTGAGGAGGAGCTTCCCGAGTCGACTCAACTCGTCACCGATGGAAAGATGCTCGCGGAAGCGGTGGAGGCATTTCGTGCGATCGACCTTCCCGTCATTTGGACGGAGCGTGAGAAGCTGATGGAGCGTCAGCGCAAGACGGGTTGGATCGGCGAATCCCTTCGCGACTGCACCGCTCGCAGCGAAACTTTATCTCGGCGAGCCATACAGGAGGATATTGCCGAAGTGGGCGCCGAGTTTGATGACAATCTGACACGCTTGAAAGGACGGGCGATTTCCTCAGCTCGACTCGCACAACAAATTGAGGAGGTGACCCGTCCGCGACTCGCCGAAACTCGAGAGCTGGTTCAAAAGACAAGGGATGAACTAGGCAGTGAGCTGGGACTGGAAGCAGATTCTCTCCTCGTTGAGGAAGAACTCTCGCCAGATGAGCAGATTCAAAGAGCGGCCCAGGGAATTGATGCTGCACTTTCAGCTCTTGATCATGGTCGAGCTGAGAATGCGGAGGCCGACCTTGCCGATATCGAAATTTGCCTAGATGACGCATCCTTGCTCGTGGAGATGAGCCGGCGATGTGTCGCCCAGCACGCGGAGACCATTGCCGCTCTGGATACCAATCGGATCAACTTGCTGGAGAAGGTCAGTCCCACGCAAGACCTCCTCACCGAGCTCGAAAACGACTACGCTCCGACCGTTCTTCTTTTCTCTTCTCGTTTCGGGGAAGAAGTTGAGGGACAGCAATCGATCGCTCGATGCATTGAACGGTCCCAGCGTAGGCTTGCGCAGGGGGAAAAGGATATCGCAGAGTCGAATGAGGCATTTTCGACAGGCGCGCTGATCCGGGCGTTAGGTCTTCTCGAAGCCATTGCCAATGAACTGGGATTTGCGCGTCACCAACTCGAACTCGTGAACGATCAGTATGAGGCTCTCCAGGAATCAGAAAAGACCAATGAAGCATCCCGAGAACGGGTCATAACCTGGATTGGAGATCTTGAAATTACCTCGAGCGACCGTCGCACTCAGCCGGATACGTTAAAGAATCTTGAGCTCGCGAGAGTGGAGGTCGATAAGTTTGTTGAAGACCTTGTGATAGAGAAATCAGATCCCTTCCGGCTTTCCCACGAAGTGGCGAAGCTCAAGGCAGAACTACGGTCACTCGAAGAAGGAATCAAAGCCGACTGGGAATCGCATGAGCTAGCTGACTCCGCCGCCACGGGTGCAAAGGCTGCCATCAGCTTCTGCAACTCCTACCTGAAAGAGGCTCACCAGGACGGAATCCCTGACAGTCGAGCCCTTACTCGTGCGATTCAGCGGCATGAAGAGCTTTCCCAGGAATTGATAAAATGGAACCTTCAGCTGGCTAAGCCTCATCTTGATTGGGGGCACATATTCGAGGCGGTGAACGAAATCACAGCAGAGGCGGCCAAAGTTCGTGCCACGCTGGAAACCGAACTCGCAGCGGCGAGGGACGCAGCCGCTCAATTGAAGGCTGCTGCCGGATCTCTCCGGTCGTTGCAGAAATGGAGGAGCTCTCACGCTGTTCAGGTCAATCGCAGGGCCGGAAATGTGCACCTGCTTTCCTCGAAGAAAGCTTTGGCGATGGGAGACTACCAGTCGGCCCGAACCAGTGCTGTCCGTGCTTCGGGAGAAGCTCTTCGAGAAATGAAGCGGGCGCAGAGTCGTGAAGTGCAGGCGATTGCTGCCGCAGCTGCCGCCCAGCGTGCTTCGATGTTGAGCTCGTCATCGTCGTCCTTGTTTTCGAACGGGGTCGGTTCGAGTTTTTCCAGTTCCTCAAGTTCTGGATTCTCGAGTTCGAGTTTTTCGTCGGGTTCCGGGTTCTCCAGTTCAGGTTGGTAGTCTTGGCTTTCCGCTTTCGCTAAAAATGGTGCGATTCAGAATTTCCGGTTGCCCATCAACCGTTCTGAAATTATGATCTCGCCCCGTCGTTCTGGCGGAGAGAAACGGGGCATTAGCTCAGTTGGTAGAGCACCTGCATGGCATGCAGGGGGTCAGCGGTTCAAATCCGCTATGCTCCACGTTTCTTTTACCCGTTAGCAACCATTTCTAGATCAGCTTGGAAAGAACCGCCGAAGCCAGGTTCAATACGAGAAAGAATCCGCACATGTCTGTGCACGTTGTGAGAATGGGACCTGAAGCCAGAGCTGGATCGACTTTGAGTCGCTTCAGTAAGAGCGGAACACAGCCGCCAAGCAATACGGAGAGAACCGTATTGAGGAACAGTGCTCCTCCAATGACAAGGCCGAGGTAGATGTTGTCCTTCCACAGCGCTGCAATCGCTCCGAGGATGCAGCCAAGGGCGAAACCATTGATGATCCCGAGGACGCCTTCTTTCCAGACGATACGAAGGAATTCGGTCGGGCGAATTAAACCGAGGGTGAGTTCTCGAATACTGACCGCGACAGCTTGGTTTCCCGAGCAGCCGCTCATGTCAGAAACAATCGGAAGAAATACGGCAAGCGCGATGACCGCCTGAAGCGTGTCCTCATAGAGTGCGATGACACTGGCTGCGACGATGTTGAGAACGATATTGGGCGCGAGCCAGGCAAGACGGCGACCGCACCGAGCCAGCATAGGCATGCTGCGAAGCTCTTCTCCTCCAAGAATACCGGCCGAGTGCAGATAGTCTTCTGTCTGGTGGTCGGCGGTTGCTTCCCGGACCGCCTGCTGAGTGATCGCTCCTACAAGAAGTCCGCTCTCTTCGACGACGGGCAATCCAATGTAGTTCTTTTCGGAGAAGACCTTTCGGAGCGTTTCGAAATCGTCTTCGACGCCAACTTGAACGGGCTCTTTCAGCATGATTTCAGCTACAGGGCGGGTTCTCGAAGTCAGGACCAGATCTCGGAGGCGAAGCACCCCACGCAAGAGCCCCGCCGGATCCGTGACGTAGACATACTGCACATCCATGTCGGCGTAGAGTTCAGCCTGTTCGCTGAGTTCGTTGAGCACGTCTCCGACAAATGACTCTTCGGCAAACGACGCAAAGGAATGCGTCATGAGTCCTCCGGCAGTATCCCACGGATAGGAAGTCAGCTCGCGGAGTTGGTCGGCCTCATCCGGATCATCGAGTTCCGCGAGCACAGCCTCCGATTCGACGCTGTGCATTTCACGAAGAAAGTCTGCACTCGTGTCCTCAGGGAGCTCTTCAACGATATCTGCCGCTGCCTCCGGCGACATGTCCTCGAGAATGTCTGCGGCCTGCGCGTCGGGAAGCTTCTCAAGAAGGTCCGCAGCAATGGAGGGTTCCAGGTTTCCCACGAGAGACGCCTGCGAGCGTCCTGACAAGTGGGACATGGTGAGGCGCTGGTCTTCCCCCGTCAGTCCGTCGAGCAGTTCCGCGGCTTCATCAAATTCGCTCGCCTCAAGATGTTCCCCAATCTCGTCCCAGGGTCGATCCTGTGCAGGATGGGTACGATCTTCTTCGGGCATGGTGAGGGCTGAAAACGAGCAAGTAAGTAGATTATTTGGGCGACCTTGGCCCATCAGGTGTGGAACAAGAAGCGAGCAGGCTTTCACATGCAAGCGAAACGAAGCTTGTTTCCGAAACGTTCCAGCCACAAAACGAAAGCGGCCACTCCGAAGAGTGGCCGCCTTGATGTCTCTAGTAAGGAGGAGTCTACTCGAAATTATTTGGGCATGATCACTGAATCGATCACGTGGATGACTCCGTTGGTGCTGGCAATGTCAGTCTTGACGACCTTTGCGCCGTCAATCATCACCCCATCTTTGGTTGTGATGGTAGCTTTGGCGCCATTTACGGTTGGGACTTTACCAGCCTTTACATCGGCAGCCATTACCTTTGCAGGAACGACATGATAAGTAAGGATCGCGACAAGCTTGTCTTTGTTCTCAGGCTTGAGGAGACTTTCGACTGTTCCCTCAGGAAGCTTGGCGAATGCATCGTTGGTAGGGGCGAACACTGTGAAAGGACCTTCGCCTGAAAGAGTTTCGGCAAGACCAGCTGCGGTTACTGCGGCGACAAGAGTGGAGAAGTCATCGCTTCCAGCTGCAATTTCAACGATGTTCTTTTTCCCGTGGTGATCAGCAAGAGCAGAGAAGGAAAAGGCACCAGCGATTGCGGTAGTGGTGAGAAGGGAAATAATGTTTTTCATAGGGAGTCGTTTTGTTTGGTTAGAAGCGGCATCGTTGTGATGTCTGGCAGCTTTACGTGGACTCCCTCTATTTGGTTGAACTTTATTTAGACAAAAGATAAACAAATGATAGACAGGTAGGTTATTATTGCACAATTTCAGCGTCGGATATAGGTCAGGGAGACATGGTTCCACCTCGATTTTTCCGCCGCTTACTTTTTGTTTTTGGCGTCAGTATTGCCTGCTATGGGACAGCTTCCAGATGCGACGAACTCGTCGAACACCCTGATTGTGAATGGGTCTCGACCGACTGGGCTGATGGCGACTCCTTTGCAGTGAAATTCCCGGATGGGAAGACCCACGTTCTCAGGCTCTACTACGTCGATTGCATCGAAACTTCTATTTCAACAATTACTGACAAGCGCCGCCTTCGCGAACAAGCTCGCTTTTTCGGTGTCGAAGATATCAGGGCGGTAGTTGAATATGGAAAGTCTGCGACACAATTCACTGCCGAGCAGCTCTCCTCCCCTTTTACCGTCACAACGGCGTTTGCAGATGCACGGGGTCGATCGGGAAAGCCGCGTTATTACGCGTTCGTCCGGACGGCGGAGGGAAAGGATCTTGGGCGACTCCTCGTCGAGGCGGGGCTGGCTCGGGCTTTCGGACTTGGACGGCAAACTCCCTCGGGCATTTCTCGCGATGACTGGGAATCCTACCTATCAGACTTGGAGCTTTCTGCGGCGATTCGGAAGAATGGAGTCTGGAAAGAAAGCGATCCCGACGCGATCATTGCCCTTCGACAGCTCGAGAGAGAGGAAATGCGGGGACTCGAGGCTATTGATGACGCGTTCGCCTTGCGCCCTCCAGAAGAACCTGTCGATCTCAACACCGCATCGCTCGAGGACCTTGTAAGGATAGGACTGCGCGAATCGCTTGCCGATGCGGCCATCCAGATGCGCCCCTTTCGATCGGTCGACGATCTGGATGACGTAAAAGGAATTGGTCCAGTTACCCTGGAAAAGGTAAGGCCGTATCTTAAGCTCGAAAGCATTTCCGATTCGAAGCCTGCTAAAAAATAGGTTGCTGAGCGTTTCCTTTCTCCTTTATGCGGTCTCTGCAATATGGGATTCCCGACGCTTGATTATTCGGCGGGGAAAGGTTCCAGTGTCGAAGTATGACTCGACAACAAAATCTGTCCTATTTTCTGCAATCCGACGGAAGGACCGTCATCCTTCCAATTGACCATGGAACTGCAATTCCCGTGCCTGGGTTGGAGGGCCCAACAGCGTTGATCGAAACACTGAACCCTGTTGTGGATGGCTATGTGGTCAATCTTGGAGTGGCGCTTTCTTCAGCAGAGGCTTTTGAAGGCAAAGGAATCTGTCTTCGCACCGACTGTTATAAGCCACGCTACGGCGACAATCTGGATGAAGGCAGTTACCGCCTCTACGGAGCAGACGAAGCCCTCACAGTTGGGGCACACAGCATGATGAACATGCTTTACGTTCATCACAGTAATGAGTCAGGAATCATACGGGAGGCGGCCGAGTTAATTAGCGAGAGTTGCGATACCGACATTCCCGTCATTCTTGAAGCTCTCCCTTTTGGAATTGGATTCCCCGATCAATACACGGTTGAAAACATTGGATTCACGGTGCGAGCCGCCGCCGAGCTTGGTGCCGACATTGTGAAAACTGCGTTTCCGACTGGAGCGAGTACTGATGAGTTCAAGGCGATCGTGGACGCTTGTTTTGTTCCTGTAATCGTTCTCGGAGGCGCTGCAATGGGTAATGATGAAGCCCTGCTCTCGATGGTGCAGAAGTCGATTCAGGGAGGCGCTGCGGGGATTGCTGTTGGCCGCAATGTCTGGCAGCACGCTAATCCTGCCGGAATCGCCAAAGCCCTTTATGCAATTGTCCACGATGACGCGAGTGTCGAATCGGCGCTTAAGCTCGTTTCGTAGTGTGAGTTTCGAAGCTTCTGCTTCCTCATCTCCTCCCTCTCCTTTTTATGATCGTTCCCTCTCTCCAATACGCAGGCCGCATTTTGCGCACTGCTGACTCTCGGCATCTTGCTAAATTCATGTGGAACTTCGGAGTGAAGGGCGTTCGCTCCGTTAATCTCTTCAAGAAACGGATGAAGGATGGGGTTTACTTTCCGCCCTTCATCTACATTTCGATTCTCAACAGCTGCAATCTCCGTTGCCAGGGATGCTGGGTCGATGTCGACAAGCCGCAGGTGAAAATCGATCTCGACGATCTCAATAAGATTGTTAATGACGCCAAGGCTCATGGGAACTCCTTCTTCGGAATTCTCGGAGGCGAGCCTTTTATGCATCCCGAGCTGTTTGATTTTCTGGCGGAACATCCTGACTGCTTCTTCCAGGTCTTCACCAACGGTCAGATGATCACAGAGAAAAAGGCAAAGCAGCTGCGCCAGTTGGGAAATGTCACTCCCCTAATTTCAATCGAAGGAACAGAGATTGTCGCTAATGAGCGACGCGGGGGAAAGGATGTTCTGAATCGGACGTTGCGAGGTCTTGATAACTGCCTCGATAACAAGATCCTCACTGGCGTAGCAACGAGCCTCTGTCAGACAAACATCGACGATCTTCTCACCGAGCAATGGCTTCGCAAACTGATCGATCGCGGAGTCCATTACGCCTGGTATCACACCTACCGTCCCGTAGGTCCTCAGCCGAATGAAGAGCTCGCGTTGACTCCAGAGCAGGCAAGACGAGTTCGAGAGTTTGTGGTGAACATGCGGACGAAACTTCCACTGGGAATTATCGACGCTTATTACGATGGCGAAGGTAAAGCGCTTTGCCCGATGTCCAACGGCATTTCCCATCATATCGGTCCCTCCGGTGGGATCGAACCTTGCCCGATCATCCAGTTCGCCGCCGAAAACGTCAAAGATGGATCGGTCTATGATTCGCTGACCAAATCAGAGTTTCTCAAGGATTTTCGGGAAACCTCTGCCAAGCACACCCGCGGCTGCGTGGTCCTCGAACGGCCGGATGTTGTGAAAGCACTCGTCGAAAAACACAACGCCACAGACACCACGATTCGAAAGACTGCGATTGCGGAGCTGGAGGCGATGACACCAAGGAACAGTCAGTGGATGCCGACGGGAGAGGAGATTCCCGAGAAACACCCTGTGTATCGTTGGGCAAAGCGAGTCTGGTTCAATGACTTTGGTGCGTATGATGGCATGGAATCCACTCAAGATCATGCGGTTGAGTAGGGTTTTTACTCCTCTTTTTCGGGATAGATTTTCCGGCTGAAGAGTTTACTGACTTCGGCTATTTTGTTTTCCGTCAGGTCGTTGCGGAACCAGAGCTCTCGGAACTGAAATCCGAGATTGATCGCATCGGTGGGAGTATTCCCGTTGCTGGACTTCGGCGATTCCTTACCCTTTCGGAACGCCTTCGTGATCTTGCGACTTCCGAAAGTTTTCGTGAATTACTCCCCTCGCCCGAATTTCAACCGGTCTGTGCGTTGTTGTTCGACAAAACTGCAGAAAAGAACTGGCCGGTGAGTTGATATCAGGACCCCTCCATCGTCGTAGGGGAACGTATTGATGCAACCGGGTTTGGTTCATGGGCGTGGAAAGACGAGTTGCCCTATGTGGAGCCTCCCTTTGAGTTTCTGCAGAACATGATCACTTTGCGCCTCCACCTTGATAAGGCTCCCTCGGAGAATGGAGCTCTGCGGATTTGCCCAAAGAGCCACTGACCGGGTTTCCGGGGCAGCGAAGAAATCGGAAAATTCGTGGGTCGAGGGTTCAAAACAATTGCCAGCCAGTCTGGCGATGACTCCCCTGCTGCTGCATTCGCCTCCCCGCTCTCAATATCCCCTCAGAAGATGGATACACCAGCAGAGCGGGATAGGCTTGCCTCTGCACTTCGTTGGGCCGAGGGAACTAGGGTCAACGACTCTGATTGAATGGAGAACGTTTCGAGTCTATTTTCGACGTCGCATTCCCACCCCTCATGCTTCCTTGGTTTCAGAACGATCAATTTCCTCTCTATCTTGCGCCAATGGCGGGAGTGACGGATCTCGTGTTTCGTCGTATCTGCAAAGAACTGGGGGCTGACGTCATGGTAACTGAATTCGTTTCGGCAGAAGGAATCATCCAGGCCGACGAGCGAACCCGCGTCTAAACGGAATTCGATGAAGGACAGCGTCCGGTAGGAGTTCAGTTGTTTGGGGCTGACGGCCCACGAATGGCCGAGGCTGCCAAAAAGATCATCGACTGGAAGCAGCCGGATTTCATCGATATCAACTTCGGTTGCCCGGTTAAAAAAGTGGTATCGAGAAACGGCGGATCTTCCCTGCTCAAGGACTGTCCGGTTCTCGCGCAAGTCGCCGAATCGATTCACAGAGGAGTCGGCGACCAGGTTCCCGTGACCGCCAAAATCCGGATCGGATGGGATCAGAATATGATTAATGCGCCTGAGGTCTGTCGCATTCTCGAAGAATCAGGAATGCAGGCGATCGCAGTCCACGGGCGGACTCGAGCTCAGGGCTACTCTGGTGAGGCGGACTGGGAAGTAATTGATTCGTGCACCCAGGCAGTATCTGTTCCGATTATCGGGAACGGCGATATCACCAGTGGAATGGATGTGGAAAAGAGAAAATCCTCTACGGGAGTCCACGGCGTCATGATCGGACGAGCTGCGATGCAGTATCCTTGGGTGTTTCGTGATGCCAAGCACTACCTTGCGACCGGAGTGCAACCAGCTCCAGTCCCTTTGGAGGAGCGTTGGGAGCTCATCCTACGTCACGCACGAATGCTGATCGAATGGGGAAAGTTCTCCGCTGAAAAGTTTGCGATGCAATCACTCCGATCGAGATTAATGGCCTACTCCAAGGGCCTGCCGCAAGGTAAGACGCTGCGAACCAGCTTTTCCACGGTAACGACCGTGACGGAGTTGGAGGATATCGCGGCAGATTACCTGAGCCGGACTCAGGCAGCATCAGAGCCTCTCGTCTCCACGCCTTCATCGTAGTCTTCCCGAAACCAGCGGTAGTCCTCCTTGGCATCTTCGAAGTAGTAGATTCCCTCGAGGTTCAGCGAGTCTGCTCGAAGCTGCTGACGGTCAGCCAGCATCCGCTCGTTTCGGGTTCTTCTGGCGAGCAGTTGGCGAATGCAGCGACGGAAGTGAGGAATCCTCCCAATCAGCCCGATTGCGAGAATGCCCCCTAGAATAGCAAAGGAAAAGGAAAAGAAGATGCCGAAACACTTGGCGACGGAGGGAGTGAGTTCGGATAGAAATTCCATAAATTTATTAAATATTAACAAATTTTAATAAAAAGAAAATAAATTTATAAAATTATTTTGAGATGCTTTTTCTGAGGTGGTGCTGAATTTCAGTGTGATTGGGGAGCTGCTTTTTGTTGACTCTCTTGCCATCCGTTCTCTTCTTGAAGGAGTATTCTCCGTGACATGTTAGCCATCATCTCCCCCGCCAAAACGCTCGACTACGAGTCTGAACTCCCTGCGTTCGAACCGACCCAGCCCGAATTTCTCGAGGAAGCGCAGCAGCTCATTACTGCGCTGCGGAAGAAGTCCCGACCTCAGCTTCGCGAGATGATGGGAATCAGTGAGCCGCTGGCAGACGTGAACTACGATCGCTATAAGAGGTGGCAAACGCCTTTTTCGGAGGACAACGCGAGAGCGGCGATTTTTGCATTCAAAGGAGATGTCTACACAGGTTTCGATCTTCCCTCTTATGGAAAACGAGATCTTCAGTTTGCTCAGAAACAGCTACGCATTCTCTCGGGGCTTTATGGAATCCTTCGACCTCTTGATTTGATGCAGCCCTATCGCCTCGAGATGGGGACGAATCTCAAAAATCCGGGAGGAAAGAATCTCTATGAATTCTGGAAAGAGGTCGCTACCTCTTCGGTCAATGAAGCGATTAAGAAGTCGGGTTCGACTTCTCTCGTCAATCTGGCTTCCAAAGAGTATTTCTCGGTTCTCGACCAGAACTCGCTGAAAGGAGAAGTTGTGACGCCGCAGTTCAAGGAACTCAAAAATGGGAGCTACAAGATTATCAGCTTTTTTGCCAAGAAAGCGCGCGGAAGCATGTGCGACTTCATGATTCGCGAGCGAATCAAAGAACCGGAGGGCTTGAAACGCTTTGAGGTTGATGGATATCAATTCAACCCGAAACTAAGCGAAGGACAGGAGTGGGTCTTTACCCGTGACCAGCCGCCCTCCGCTTCTTGAGTTGTATATCTCTTATGCCACCACTCTCACCGCTTTCTTTGGGGTGTTCCATAGCGATTATCTCCTTCGTGGGATCGTTCGCGCTTGGGCAGGATGAGAAGCCTTCCGGTGTGGCAGGCTCTTCGTTGAACTCTGAGGAAGATGCCGGAGTTGTTCCCAAACTTAAAATTGCGAGGAAAGATCTCTCCGCTTTCTTGTCGGACGAAACCATCCTTGCTGCTCACCGTGTTGGCGAAGAGAAAGAGGTTCGATTCGAGGGCGTCTTCACTGTTGGTGCAGATGTCAGTCGATTTGCTTTCGTCTGGGATCCAGTGACCTGCCGCTTGCTCGGAGTCCTCGATCTTGATCCTCCCAAAGTGGAGCCAGCACCGAAATCTGCGAGCGAGAAAGACTCTGACGATGTTGATGGATCTGATACCGAAAAAAGTTCTGATGATGCGCCATCTGAAACACCCCCAACTTCTCCGTTTTTTCTTGCCGCGAGTGGTCCTGCTTTACTTTCCAGCACGGCAGGTGGCAGTGGCGAGAGTTCATTTTTTGGAGTGCGCCTGGTCGAAGGAAAGCCGGAATTCCTTTACGAGCAAGGTTCCCTCCTGATCGAGGAGCGACTTTGGCTGGAAAACGGAGGGGAAACGTTGCAACAGCATTTTGCGTTGCGGGACATGGATTCCTCTCTTGTCATTAAGGTTCCTGAAGGCTGGCGAGAGCGGATTACTGCCGATCGCGGGGAGTGGAAAGAACTAACGCTGACGGTTCCGAAAGAAGAAGCGGGTGAGCTCCAATTGACGTATCGCCTTTCCGAAAGGTCGGAAGAGAATACAGAAACTGAGGAAGAGGAAGAATGAAAAGCACTGTTCTGATTATCTCTCTTCTCGTGGGTTTGGTGGACATACTGTCCGTCCATGCGCAGTCTTCCCCCAAGTCGGAGCGTGCCGTAACCGAGGTCGCGGAGCAGAGCAAGCCTCCATCGGTGAAAGCGATTGCACCGATCGACGATGCTAACGTCTTTTTCCTCACAACCCAGGGAACGGTCGGAGTTGCCAAGTTTTCGCCGGGGCTGAGCTTGATCGGATGGGAAACCTATTCTGAGATCGAGTGGAACGCACTGGCTGACCTTGCGGTGGGGCCAGAATACTCCCTTCTCCTCGCGAGTCCGCGAGAGGTCACGCAAGCTTTCGAAACTAATGAAGATCCCGGGCTCGATTTCTATCAAGCGATCATTAGTGATTGGCCTGGCCGTGAGGCAGGCGTTCGAATCACGGCGGGTCCGGTTGCGGATGGAAGTGGCCGTCTTCTCTTTGCTCTTTCCGCTTACGCTGAGAAAGCGGAGGAAAAGCCGAAAGCCTCGATTGTCGCCTGGCAGCTTGGAGTCGAAGGCCTCACTACGGTGACTCGTAGCCAGCTTCCCATTGCCGACTTTGTTGTAGGTCGTTCTTCCTTACTCGCAGCGCGGCTCTTGATGCCCGGATACGACGAGGGTTACTTCATCTCGCTGACCTCTCTACCTACTCCTGAAGAGTTGGATGCAGCGCCTTACCGGGTTCCAAATACGCTGCCCTCTCTCCTTGTCCCTGCTGAGCTGACCCAGAAAACGTCGCCGTCCCAACTTTCGTTCTTTCTCGAAGATGGAGTCGAGAAGCTCCTTCTGACTTGTCCTGAAAGTCATCAGCTTGTTGAGATCGTACCGAGGCTCTCCGGAGATCGCTGGCAGGGGTCGATCCTTCTTCGAAGCATCCTTGAAAAGCCTGCGGAGACATTGATCGAGATGTCGCCAGGGCAACTTCTCGCGGGGGGGGAATCAGGGTTCTTTCCCATTGAGGAAGTGGATGAAACGTTTCGGGTCGAATCCGTTGAACTAGCTGATGATGGAATCGTCCTTGCTTTCAGTCACCCAGTAGATCGACTCGAGGCGTCCAAGCCAGAAAGCTATTCGGTTCAATCGATCGGTCTTGACGGCGGAAAGTCCTCACTTTCCGTTCGACCGGTGATCGAATCCGACGGTTTGTCAGTAATTCTTCGCACCCCGAAAATCACGGATAAAACCGTTCTTCGAATCCTGTGTCAGAATGTGCCTTCAGAATCAGGGGCCACACTTCTCAGTAGTGCGGTCTTCTACACGATACATCAACGGTAGTCTCGAGCGAGGGGGTATAGCCTGACTTTCAGCTCTTCCAGGAGAGTCGGAAGCGAACCCACGATGCACCACCAAATCCCTTGCCGTCTTCATTGGCGTCGAGAAGTTCCAACTTGATCGTGTAGTCGTTGTTTTTCGAGGGAGTTTGAACGACTTCCACCTGGGCTCTACCATCCGAGATTCGAATATTGAGATCGAGATGATCAACCCCTACTGGAATTCCGAGTCCGGCATCGTAGCGCTCTGTTTCCTTGTCCTTCCAGACCGGCATCCACTCGACTTTCTGGTTGATGTGAGTGGGGTGAGCACCGTTGTGCCGGCCAGGAGGTTTCCAGCTTCCTCCTCGATGATCATACCAAAGTTCATCTCCGCGAAGGCAGAGGAAGCTCTTTCCATCAATCTGCAACTTGATATCAATATCGCCCTTTTGTGCCACTGACTGGCGAGTTAATGTGACCGAGGGAGGCGCTTCATCTACGGGAAGTTGATCGATATAGTTTTTGATGGCGATCGCCTCATCGATCTTTCCGTTAATGGTAAATTCTTTCTGCAGGTTTTCGAGGGCCGCGACCAGTTTCTTACGAAGAGTGACGATTCCTGCCTGGGCCCGCTCTTCCATTTCCTTTCGTGTATTCAGATAGGTTGCGCGAGCTTTCGTCAGTTGTTTCGGGTCGGTCTCTGCACCTTTTGTGATTTCACCACTTGAGGCAACTTCCACCTCCTTTGCCGCTGCGAGGGCGCCATCCAGATTTCCATCGGATTGCATCTGTTCCTGAATCCCCTCGAGATGGGCGACATATTGCTCCACGAGTCGATCGAGTGGTATTTCACTGAGTGCCTTCTCCTGCAAAACCTCAAACTCGAATACGAGAGCACTCGCCTTCTGTGGGAGTTTGCCGCCTTCTGCAACGATTGGCGTGGCGGGCACGAGAGGAAGCAGCAACGTGACGAAGGCGAGAAAGTGATATGTTCTCATTCCGAAACTATGGCAGCACGGTCCTGCCCCAAGCAAGCGAAACTAGGGATAGGCTCAGGTCAGCATATCACTGAGCACTTTGCCATGAACGTCTGTGAGGCGTCGGTCGATTCCGTTGTGACGAATCGTGAGTTGTTCATGATTGATCCCCAACTGATGCAGAATCGTGGCATGAATGTCATAGACTTGTGTCGGATGGCTTCGCTCCAATGGTTTGAAACCCCACTCGTCTGAATCTCCGTAGGTCCCTCCTTGAATCCCGCCCCCGCAGAGCCAGTTGGTGAAGACGAAGGGATTGTGATCGCGGCCTTTGCTCCCCTGTGAACAAGGCATTCGACCAAACTCGGTGGTCCATAAGATGATCGTATCATCCAGCATGCCGCGTTGTTTTAGATCTTCGATTAAGGCTGAGGCGCCCCTCGACATTCCAAGCGCAAGCGGAGCGTGGTCTCGCTTGACGTCTCCGTGACTGTCCCAATTTCGACGGGGAAACCCATTGTCATTTCCGCTCCAGAGTTGGACAAATCGCACCCCTCTCTCGAGAAGTCGGCGGGCTACGAGGCATTTTCGCCCGAAAAATTCACTCTCGGCTTTTTCATTGATCGTTCCCGAGTCGTTTACACCAGGCCCTTCGGAGGCGAGCCCGTAAAGGTTTTTGATGTATTGGGGTTCTTTAGAAACATCAAGAGCATCTGTCGCGCTGAGCTGCATGGCCGCGGCTAGTTCGTAACTCCTGACTCGAGCCGAAAGGCGATCGTCCTCGGGACGTGCGGCAGCGTGCATCGCATTCAATTTCGAGAGAGTTCTCAGGCCTGCTCGGTCACGTTCCAGGTTGATGAATGAACTCTCTGGCGGAAATAGGTCATTGATCGGTTCATTTGAACCGGGGCGAATCACTGTTCCCTGGTGTTCCGCCGGAAGAAAGGCCGTAGCCCAGTTCTTCGCTCCATTGGAAGCGAGGCCGCGATGATCGGGCAGGACAACAAAGCTGGGGAGATTTTCGTTTTCACTACCAAGTGCATAAGAGACCCAGGAACCGGCGCTGGGAAATCCGGGAAAGTCAAAGCCCGTAGTTTGCAGCAGCGTCCCCTGGCTGTGGACGCCCGTTTTGCCTTCGAGGTTGTGAACAAAGGCAATATCGTCCACGACTCTTCCCAGCGGAGCGACGATGTTACTCAACATTTTCCCGGATTCGCCATAGGGCTTAAACTCCCAGGGGCTCGCGAAACAGGCTCCTGGGGTGCTTTGAAAGAGCTCGACCTTTTCACCCGGATCCCAGGGTTCTCCGTCCTTTTCTTTTAGGAGTGGTTTGTGATCGAATGTATCGACATGACTAGCCGCACCGGCCATGAAGAGTTGAATGACACGTTTTGCTCGAGGTGGGCGGTTCAGGTTGCGTGTCAGGACCCCGTCGTTGGCAAAGAGGTCTGTCAGGGCCAATCCGGGGAATGTCCCTGCGAGGGAACCGAGGAACTTTCGTCTATCTGGTGGGAAGTCAGTCGACATAGACAAAGTGGTTCAAGTTGAAGAGAACTCTCGCGAAGCTGGCATCTCCGTGGGCCATCAAGTGATCGGTCAGGAGCTTTCTCTCCTCAGTAGAGGGCGCTCGCCCGATCACGAGTTGGTAGGCAAAATCTACTTTCTGTTTCGCGGACGGATTATTTTCTTCGGCGAGACGTTCCGCAAACTTTCGCGCCATAGTTTCAACAAAGCGGTGGTTCCACTGGGTGAGAGCCTGCAGGGCTGTCGTGGATTCGTCACGCTGAGGAACGCTGAGGCTTGGATCTGCACAGTCGAGGGTCGAGAGCATTGGCTGGGGCTGGGATCGAACTACGAAACGATAGATCGTTCTCCGATGTGAAGCAGGGTCTTCTGGATTATGAAGGTGATATTGGTAGTGTGGTGAATGTTGGGGCTTCTCGATTACGAAATCCTTGAAGCTCGGTCCGCCCCTGGTTCGGTCGAGCAAACCGGTCGCGGCAAGCAGAGAGTCACGGTATTCTTCCGCGGTAAGGCGACGGCGGTTGGCCCTCCAGAAGTAAGCGTTGCCGATGTCGATCGCGGCATTTGTTGAATCATGCTCGGAGCTCCGGCGATAAGCATCGCTCGTAAGGATTATTCGCAGAATTGACTTGAGCGATTGGTCAGGATCGCTACGCAAGCGTTCCGCAAGAAAGTCGAGAAGTTCTGGATTGGTCGGACCGGTTCCTCCCCGGCCAAAATCATTCGCTGATTCCACGAGCGCCGTTCCCATAGTCCATTGCCAGAGCCGATTGACGATCGAACGCCATAGGAGTGGATTGTCTGCTCGTGTCAGGTAGCCTGCAAGTTCCGCGCGCGCGTCTCCTTCGGACCAACCAGGCTCTTCGAAGAAGGTAGGAGAGATTCCGGCCCAGAGAGGAGGAACCCCGGGGGTCATGCTTTCACCGGGACTTTTAATATCGCCACGATGAAGCAAATGAATTGGTCGAGGTTTTCCGGTCGTAGCGGTAAATCTTCCGCCCCGGGGGAAATCAGTCGCCGCTGCATAGACCAGTTTCCCTTTCGGGAAAGCCTTTAATTCTGCGTCCAGTCGCTTCAGGTCAGCTTCGATCTCGCCAAGTCTCATGTCGGCTTCGGGAGGTCGCAGTGATTGCGCAATTCGCGCACGTTCTTTCTCAAGGGTGTTTAGCTCCTCAAAGGCAGACGGATCGGAAATTTCACGGTAGTAGATTCCATCCACGAGATTCTTCCTTCCCCAGCGAACGCCCTGCTCGATGGAATCCAAGGCTGACACATTGGCTTTACGGGCAAAGTTTTCCGCGCCTCCTTCATTGACGATTTCGATTTCGCCAAGTGCGAATATGAAATCGTTCTTTCGCTCGACCAACTTTGTGGCGGTAACTCGGAGGAAACGGAATCCATTTCCATCGCCGGAGATTCGGATCGTTTCTCTTTTCGGGTTCGGTTGATCCTCTGTCGTCGAATCGAGCAACACTCGGACATTCTTGTCGAATGATGAGTCGTGTGAGACTTCGACCCGGTAACGCACGGGGAAGCCAAAGCCTGCACCAATGCTGTTGTAGTTGTCGAACGCTGGTATGATTCGAATTTCGGTAGCTCCACGGGGTTTTCCCAAGTCGATCTGTACCCATTTCTCAGAAGTCGCTACTTTCGAAATCAGGCTGTGATACCCGTATTGTGGTTTCGGGCCTGAACCGGTTCCGTATTTGTCTTTTAACACGGCAATGCGTCGATCAAGCCCTGATGTCTTCGCGGAAATGAGTCGAGTGATCTTGGTTGTCAGGCTTTCCTTCTCCACTTTTAAACTGTTGATCTGAGAGAGTAATTTTTCTTTCTCCAATCGCTTTTCCAGAGGTAACCCTTCGTAGACTCGATCGGCTCGATCCACCGCAGCGAAGACGGCATGGAGTCGGTAGTAATCTTCCATCCGAATGGGATCGAATTTGTGATGGTGGCATTGAGCACATTGCACCGTGGTGCTCTGAAAGACGTTGAAGACGGCTGAGACCATTTCGTCACGGTCGAGATGTTTGGCGATTCGACCGTCGACTTTACCTTCGCCGACTTCCCAGTGCCCGATAAAATCCCATGGGCCAGCTGCGAGAAATCCGAGAGCGATCACGCCATCCGAATTCTCAGGATAGAGAACATCTCCGGCTACCTGCTCTTCAACAAAACGAGAGAACGGCTTGTCTTCATTGAGACTTCGAATGACATAGTCCCGATACGGCCACGCGTTTTCGCGAGGCTTGTCCTTGTCGTAGCCATGGCTTTCGGCATACCGAGCCAGATCGAGCCAGTGCTGTCCGAACTTTTCCCCGAAAGCGGGATTTTCGAGGAGCCGGTCCACTGCGGTTTCCCAGTTGGGGTCGCTGATGAAATTTGTGACCTCGTCTGGGGTCGGTGGCAGTCCGGTGAGATCATAGGTTACCCTTCGAATCAGCGTTGTCGGGTCCGCTTCAGGGACGGCATGGAGCCCTTTTTCCTTCAGTTGAGATTGAATGAATGAGTCAACAGGGTTGATGTCATCACCTGGCACTGTTTGGTCAGTCACTTTTGCGGAAATCGGACGGAGCGACCACCAATCGAGATCACGCTGTGGATTGTGGACGAGAACTTTGTCTTCCGGCCAATTGGCACCATTTGCGATCCAGTCTCGGAGAATGTTGATCTGCTCCTCAGGCAAAGGCGGAGCCTTCTTGGGCATCTTCGGTTTCTCTCCGGAAACCATTTTCAAAAGGATGCTCGCCACGGGGCTTCCGGGGATAATAGCGTTTTCAAACGCGAGCGCAGTTGCTCGTGTTGACAGATCAAGGTCTCCTTTCCTCTCGTGTTCATTGTGACAGGACAGGCATGTTGCTTCGAGGATGGGGGCAACGTCGCGCTGGAAGTCTGGGGCGCAGAAACCGTTTTGCATCAGCACGACCGACCCGACGAGGAGAACAAATCGAAAGAGGGCGGCCTTAAGCATGGCGAAACCCTATCACATCTGTTTGGAATCCCTCATACCGAGATACCGCCAGTTTGATCATCGCTGGAACTACGCTCGGATCGATGAAAAGGATCCCGATCTCCTCCACTGTCCTCCTTGGCGTAGAAGCAATTAGTTGCCTCGTGCCGACCCTGATACCTTTCGATACTGTGACGGAGATTCTTCTGTGATTCGCTTAAAGACAATAGCCATTCGTTCAGGGTCATTGAAGCCGCACAATTCAGAAATCAACGAGATCGGGTGATTGGTTTCAGTGAGGAGGCGCTTGACTTGATTGACTCGTAACTGGCAAAGCATCTCCCAGGGAGTGCAGCGATAGTGTTCCTTGAACTTTCGTTCGAGGGTGCGTCGGGCGACTCGCACCTCGTCGCACATTTTCCCAACACTGATTTCATCCTGCATTCGATCAGAGAGATAGGACATCGCGCGGCGCAACAGCGGATCTTCAATTGCGAAGTGGTTGGCCGAGTGACGCAGGACAACGCCGCTGGGAGGAATGAGGAGCGCCTTCTCTGAATCGACACGCTCCCCTGCGGTAAGTCGCTGCATTGCCTCCCCCACTGCTGCTCCGAGCGAATCCCAGGGAATCGCGACACTGGACAGCATGGGGTAGGTCAGGCCGCAGACCAGTTCGTCATTGTTGGCACCCACCACGGCAACTTCTTCCGGAACATTCAGTCCAACTTGCTGGCAAGCGCCGCAGAGAAAGCGCCCGAGCGGATCGTGAACCGCGAAGATACCCACGGGTTTGGGAAGCTTCTTGAGCCAGCACTCGAGGGCTGCACTGGGGCGAACGAAGGATTCGCTATATCGTGTATCCTCAAAACCCGTCTCAGTGTGAATCGCAAAATCAACTTCTCCTTCGAGAGCGGTTTCAAAGCCCTTGATGCGCTGATCGGAATATGGCAGGCCGTTGCCGAGGCAGGCGAAGCTACGGTATCCTGAGCGAAGAAATATTTCTGCCGCTTCTCGCCCTACGGCCCAGTCGTCGACGTCCACGCTTACGACGCCAGGATATGAGAAATCAGTGTCGACAATGACGGTCGGAATCTTCAGATCCAGATCAAGGATCGCCTCAGTCGTGTCAGGTAGCCATTCCGTGATCAGTCCGGCAGGTTGCAGCTCCTTGAGCAGCTTTCCTAATTCCTTGATCGGGCGATGAATGCTCACAATTCGATAGTCCTGTTGCCGACGGACAAAAGGTTTCAGGGATGGGGTCAGGCGTCTGAGAAAGACCTCGGACATGACAATGGCAACCTGGTGACTCATTCCTGGAACTTCGTTCCGGAACTTGGCGCAAATCAACAGAAGAGTTACGCAATATGCGGTTTCCTCTTTTGACAAAACCCGTATCGTTACAGCCTACGAAAGACATCCATTTCAAAATACCCCAACCGAACAATGCAATACTTCGACTGCGACAAAATCCAATACGAGGGTCCTTCCTCGAAGAACTCTCTCGCCTTCAAGCACTACGATGCTGATGAGGTCATCGGCGGAAAGACAATGAAAGAGCATCTGCGTTTCGCTGGTGCTTACTGGCACGTCATGCGAAATGATCTCTCCGACCCTTTCGGAGCAGGGACGGCTCACATGCCTTGGGACGATGGATCCGATTCAGTTGAGAACGCGATCAAAAGAGTCGACGTCTTTTTCGAGTTCCTCGACAAGATGGGGATCGAATACTACTGCTGGCACGACCGCGATATCGCTCCTGAGCTCGGTGATCTTGCAGCTTCGAGTGCGGCTCTCGATGAAGTGGTCGCCAAGTTGAAGCAGAAGCAGTCCGAGACCGGAGTAAAGCTGCTCTGGGGAACAGCTTGTCTGTTCTCTCATCCCCGCTACGCGCAAGGTGCCGCGACATCACCCGATGCCAATGTCTATGCCTATGCTGGTGCGCAAGTGAAGAAAGCCCTCGAAGCGACCAAGGAACTGGATGGTCTCGGGTACACTTTCTGGGGAGGTCGCGAGGGATACTCCACTCTCCTCAACACGAACATGAAGCGTGAGATCGATCACCTCGCTGCTTTTCTCCACATGGCTGTGGACCACGCCAAGAAGATCGGTTTCGACGGTCCTTTCTACATCGAGCCCAAGCCTCGCGAGCCGTCAACACACCAGTACGACAGCGATGCAGCTGCTTGTCTCAACTTCCTGCGCGAGTACGACTTGATGGATCACTTCAAGCTCAACATCGAGACTAACCACGCCACGCTGGCCGGTCACACGATGGAGCACGAGCTGACTGTCAGTGCTAACGCGGGAATGCTCGGGAGTATTGACGCCAACCGCGGCGATGAATTGATCGGCTGGGATACTGACCAGTTTCCGACTGACATCCATCTTGCAACTCAGGTCATGCTGGTGGTTCTGGAGATGGGAGGCCTCACCACAGGTGGACTCAACTTTGATGCGAAACGTAGACGTGAATCACACGAGCCGATTGATCTTATTCACGCTCACCTCGGTGGTATGGATGCGTTTGCACGCGGTCTTAAGATTGCCCATGCGATTCGTGAAGACGGTCGCCTTGGCAAGTTCGTCGAAGAGCGCTACTGCAGCTTCGACAGCGGTATCGGAGCGAAAGTGGAATCCGGTGAATGTAGCTTTGAAGATCTCGATGCTTTTGCCGCTGCAAACGGTGAGCCGGGTCTTGCAAGCGGTCGCCAGGAATTGCTCGAGAATCTTGTGAACGAGTTTCTCTAGACCTCGACCCAAACGATTTGAGCCGTCGTCTCGGAATTACATTCCGGGCGGCGGCTTTTTGCTTGGCGGTAGACACGCCGAGGCTAAATGCTCAGATATCGGGCGCTACATTTGGGGTAGAGCATTGTGATAGCCGCCCAGTAATGCCATCGCAACTCGGGCGTTTCTTTAAACAATCGAAGCAGTGTTGTAAAAGCCCTATAATTGCCCTAGGCCCATATCTCAGAAGCCTTTCCTAACTCGTAACTCGTTGATAATAAATAGGGCCGGTGGGGTTCGAACCCACGACCAAGGGATTATGAGTCCCCTGCTCTAACCGCTGAGCTACAGCCCCTTTTTGATCAAGATGCGAAGTCTACGTCGGGATTTGTCTGTCAGCAAGTCAGACTCTAACAGTTGCTAAGTGAATCGAATTAGAATTCTTATCACCAGGTTCAAAACTCGAGGAGATGAGGCGGTAAGAATTGAATGCTAGCAAGAAGATACGCATAGGGATGCTCAATTACGCATCAACTCAGCCCGGTAACTTGCCCGTCGGAGTTGAGCGATATCTTCTCGGCTGCGGGGACTTTGGGAAGTCCAGGCATGGTCATGATGTCGCCCGTCAATGCGACCACGAATTCAGCCCCTGCGGAAAGGCGAACATCCCGGATCGGTAGCGTGAAGTTGGCCGCCGCGCCGCGTTTGGCGGGATCAGCACTGAAGCTGTAGGGCGTTTTGGCAATGCAAACGGGAAAGCGTCCCGCATCCCCCTTCTCCCATCCCTTCAATTTCCGGGCTGCCAATGGACTGAGTTCGATGTCGTTGGCCCGATAAATCTTGCGAGCAACTGTGCGCAATTTTTCAGTCAATGATAGTTCGTCCGGATACAATGGAGCAAAAGAGGATTGTGTATTTTCATCAGCAAGGCTAGCAACGACCTCAGCCAGCTCTTTTGCTCCCGCACCGCCATCGGCCCAGTGGGTGGCCAGGACACATTTCACTCCCGCCTTTTTGCACAATGAGAGCAGCTTTTCCGTTTCGGCTCTGGTATCCGACGTAAAGGCGTTGACTGCGACGACGGCAGGCACTTGAAATTTTGCGATATTTTCGAGGTGTCTTTTCAGGTTGAGAAACCCATTCTCCAGAGCTTCGACATTTTCGGTGCCCAAATTTTTGCGTTCGACTCCGCCGTGATATTTCAGAGCTCGAATCGTGGCGACAACTACGGCTGCATTCGGTTTCAGTCCGGCCTTCCTGCATTTGATATCGAAGAATTTCTCAGCTCCGAGATCTGCGCCGAACCCTGCTTCCGTGACGACGTAGTCAGCCAGTTTCAAAGCCGTTTTTGTCGCAACGATCGAATTGCAGCCATGGGCAATATTGGCGAAGGGGCCTCCATGAACAAACGCTGGGGTGTGCTCAAGCGTCTGAACGAGATTTGGATTCATGGCGTCTTTCAGAAGCACTGCCATTGACCCTTCCGCTTTGAGATCAGACGCTTGGATAGGTTCACCAGAGAAATTTTTCCCTATAACGATCCGACCTAAACGCGCTTCCAGATCGTCCAGATCTGCTGCGAGGCATAGGATGGCCATGACTTCTGAGGCGACAGTAATGTCGAATCCTGTCTCCCTCGGGTAGTCGAGTCCATTCCCCATCCCGGTGATGAGATTTCGGAGTGAACGGTCATTAAGATCAATGGCCCGCCGCCACGTGATTCTGCGCGGGTCAATCTGCAAGGTATTGCCCCAGTAAAGATGATTATCAATCATCGCTGAGAGCAGATTATTCGCCGAAGTGATCGCGTGAAAATCGCCGGTGAAGTGAAGGTTAATCTCCTCCATTGGAATAACTTGTGCGTGCCCCCCTCCAGCGGCGCCTCCTTTGAGTCCAAAGGACGGTCCCAGGCTAGGTTCCCGCAGGCAGATCATCGCCTTCTTACCGATCACTGAGAGTCCATCACCGAGCCCGACGGTAGTGGTAGTCTTCCCCTCTCCTGCTGGAGTGGGTGAAATTGCCGTTACAAGAATCAGTTTCCCGCCCTCCTTCGCCTCGCCTTGATCCACCCTGTTGAGGTCTAACTTGGCTTTGAAGTTTCCGTAGGGTATCAGCGAATCCGGCTCAAGGCCTAGCCTCTCCTCCGCCAAATCGAAGATCTTTTGCGGGGTGATTCGACGGGCAATTTCGATATCGGTCATGAAAGCGGGGACGATGCTGTGCAATACTCCGTCTGTCCATTAGCAGCGGATGAAGCTTTCGTCCACTCCCGCTTCTTGCGGCGAGTTGAACGCAGGACTGATGAATCTCGTTACAGGGGCTACTTGAGTTTCTTCAATTCAGCATCCGTCCAAGGCGAGTTACGGTCCCTGTGCTGTTGTTTCATCGCTTTCACATCTTCCTTGCTAATGCTCGAAGCCTGATCGCCGTGGACAAAGCGGAGGTAGGTGAGTAATTCGGAGAGACGGTCTTCTCGCACAATGCCGAGGGCCGCTGCTGGCGCCATGAATCCAGCTTGGTAGTTGGTCCCATCAATTGGCCCCATTAAACCGTGAAGAAACATGGGAATGAGTTGCTCGGGATCTCCTTTGACTCGTGAGGAGTTGACCAGTGAAGGCGCGAGCATCGTTTCCGTCCCTGGAACTTCGATCCCTTTTCCGTCGGCCCCATGACAGCTGATGCAGGCCTTAAAATAGATGGTTTCGCCACCAGTGATTCGATTACGCTCTGTGCCATCCATCTCCTCCGGAAATGAGATTCCTCTCTCCCAATTCCCGAGAATCGTCCTCCAGGCCTGATTAGTCGCTGGATCGAAAGCTGAACCAGCCGCAATTTCACGAACAAGAGGCAGGTCGGTCTCGCCCCAAAGGCTCAGTGCGGCGGCAAGTTGAATGGCGGGACTATTGGCATGTCGTCGACTTGCCATTTGAATGACATTCAGCGATTCCGAATGCTCCCGTTGGAAACCGAGAGAGAGAATCAACTGGCGGGCGACCGCAGGATCGGGGTCTTGGGCTAGCGTTCTGGCGATAGAGTTGAAAGCCTCCTCCTCCGAAAGCTGAGACTCCCCTATCTGTATGGCAGCTCGTCGAAGCCGACCGTCCTTATCCCCAGCGATATGACTCAACAAAGCGAGATCGACCTGATCGATTCCCTCCAGAGTCCAGAGAGCGTGAAGTCGCGCCAACACGTTTTCATCAAATCGTGCCATTGCCTTGAGATGTGGAGCAATTGATTCACGATCTTTGCGGAGGATAATTTCTCGCTGAGCGGCGTCACGCCACCAGCCTGACGAGCTCTGTAAATGCCGGAGAAGCGCAACCGTTGATTCCTCACCCATCTTAGGCATCTTCGTTGAACTTCGCGGCTGGAAATCCTGATGCCGGATTCTCCAGATCCGACCGTGCTGATTGTTATCGTGAAGCCCATTGCTGACGATGTTTTTTCGGCTGTCAGGATTCAACCAGGGCGCATCCTGAATGATCCCTCGATACATGTCAGTGACATAGAGGCAGCCGTCGGGACCCTCTGCCGTATTGATGAAGCGGCTGTTAATGTCGCTACTGCGGAGGAACTCGACCCCCTCCGGTTCAGGCTTGGAGAGTTGCAGCATGTCGCCCTCACGGGAAATGACTGACCTTCTCACGACATGAATCGTGGGATCGCAGAAGAAGTAGTTCCCCCGAGCATCGGCCGGAAACTTATCCGATCGGTAAATGCTTTGTCCGCACGAAGAAGTGAAAGAGCGCGTCGCCGAAGCGGCTCCCCCCCGATCACTGAGTAGACAGCTGCTGTGCGCCGAGAGAAATGTGGGAGAATAGTGATCTGGGAGAACAACTGGTATGCGAGGCACACCAGTGGCCCCATTCCGGTTTGGGATCTCCCAATAGCGAGGGTGTATGTAGGCAGCGGCCACAGGTGCGGTATTAGTGCTCCAGTAGAGATCGCCAACATCGTCATGGGTCAGCCCCCACTGAGTCCAGTGGTCACGCTGGTCTTCGACCTCCCATTCGTCACTGGTATAACGATATCGTTCCGAGTTGTAGGTGATGTAGATTTGGTTGTCGAGATTCCACATCAAGCCCGAGTCTTGATGCTCGACTGATTTTTCGGGACCATTGCGCCCTACCGGGCCTCGTTCGTAAAGCGTCTTTGTCTCGTTCGCGATTCCGTCACCGGTCGTGTCCCGATACGCAACGACATCCATGGTGTCGCTTTCGCGAATCGCGATCCATCCGTCGCTCAGAGGCAGAATGGCTCGGGGGAGATTCAGATTGTCGACAAAGATGGTGGCTGTGTCGGCTCGGCCATCGCCATCCGAGTCGACGAGTCTTTTGACCCTTCCATTGCGCATTGTCTTTGTCCCCGTTCCTTCGACGTCCTGCATGTAACTTCGCATCTCGGCGACATACATCGCACCATCGCGATCCCATACGGTGAGAACAGGCTCCTGCACCATCGGTTCAGAAGCAAAGAGCTCTGCGACATATCCACGTGCGAGTTCAAAAGTGGTAAGTTCCTCTTCGGCCGTCAGAATGCAGTAGGGATCAGCGGCCTTCTTTTCCTTCCTTGAGAGTTCCGCGGGATCGCTCTTCTCGTCCTGCCCTTCGCCCCACGTCACAAGATGTGGAGCAAGGAGACTGGGCTTATCTTTCATCGGGAATTGTAGAGGGATTGGAAGGGTAACCTGGCCCGTCCCGGCGTATTCACAGGAGCGAGCGAAGATGGTTTGAAATCCGACACATTGAAGGGCATCCCGGACACCTCGCATCATATCACCGGGCCAGAGATGCCCCATACTTGTGACGATGGCCCGCCCCTCTCCGTATGCGACCTCCCAGGTGAGTGGCTCGTGGAATCCGCTCCCCCTCTGATCCGGCTCTGAATAGGCACTACTAAGAATGGTGAGGTTCTTCGCGGGGCCTCTCATGTTGTGATAGAGCTCGTCACTCGCATGTCGCCACACCCTAGAGATCCCATTCATGATCGGGTGGTCTGCGGCGCGAACTGTGACATCAAAGGGGTGCTTCGATCCATGTCCTGAATTTCCGCCGCTTGGAAGATCACCATCTTTAGCTGCGAAAACTTCTCCCGTCGATGGATCGATTTTGAGCGCTTTTCCTATCGGGGCGGGTCTCCAGCCAAGCCCGATCAGTTCATTGAAATCTGGCCAGTTACGAAACGCATTGTTCGATCCATGCACCAGGACAGTTCCCCCACCCGATCGAATGAATTCGAGAAAGTTTCCTCGAACAGTCGGAGTCCAATCCTGGCCATTGTAGTTTAAGACAACGACATCGGCGGAGCTGAAATCAGGTGACCATTTGGACCAGCGTTCTTGATGCTCTGCCTTGGCAACTGCCTCGGCTTCCACGAAGTGCGCTCGAGCCGCAGCGAGATCGGCTTCGTCCTCTGGCCTTTGGCTGCGTCTTGGGACCTTGGGGAATCGGCGTTCGGGTGCGGTCGCAACCTTGACTTCAAATCGACCTGTCGATTCGAGGGTAGCCCTCAGGAAATCAGTCGTCGAGCGCCAGTCGTGATTGTTCTGACCGTCAACAATAAGAACTCGAATTCCGGGATCCTCCTCGGCAAGTGCCGTGCCGCAGGCCGACAGAATGAGGGTGAGCAGTAGCCAAGTTTGAATTCTGATTTTCATCATATTGATAAGATAGCTTTGCGAATCCGCCTACTTCGATGAACCCGCCGTTTGCCGGAGGTGCTCATGGAGAAATTGAAGGACAAGTTCCTGCTCCTCTTCCCTATGCTTCCACCCATGTCCGGCTCCCTTGACGACTTTGAGCTCAACTTCCAGGCCGGCTTCCTCGTAGAGTGCCGCAAAGTGCTCTGATTGATCGAGAAAAACGGTCTTGTCTCTATCCCCGTGAAAAATCAGCAGTGCTGGATCGTCCTCGGAGATGTAGGTAGCCGGACTCGCAATCCGAGCCGCCTCCATGTTTTTCTTTACGGGGCCTCCAAGAAGACGATAGACCCCGCCCTCGGGTTCGTCTGTCTTTGCGGGATGATTTTCGGAACGTTTTACAAAGTCGCTTGGGCCGTAGTAGTCGATGACTCCCTGAACCCGAGATGACTGTTCGGCGTTGCCCGCTGTATTTCCTTCTAGATCTTCGACCGCTCCACTCGTTCCCATCAGGGCAGCAAGGTGCGCTCCCGCTGAGGTTCCAGCTACGACAACTCGAGAGGCATCATATCCATACTTCTCAGCATTGGCCCTTAGCCACCGTAGAGCACCTTTGCAATCGTAGATCTGAGCAGGAAAGAGCGCTTCCTTGCTGACTCGATATTCGATGCTGGCAACAGCAAAGCCATGCCTTGCAACCCAGCTGAGACGACAGCGAAGACGATTTCCATTTTGCCATCCTCCTCCGTGAATAAACATCAGGAGAGGCGGGTTTTCGACGCCACTTGGAAGATGGAGATCGAGTAATAGCGGGATCCCATCAGGTCGGGCAAACTCAATCTTTTCCTTCATAGTCACTTCGTTCAAAGACTCTGCGAAGCCTGCGGTTGATGTTCCCAGGGTGGCGAGAAGGAGGAAAGAAAAAGCAGAGACAGGCACCAGTTTCATGAGATGAATCATCGCCTCATTCTGATTTCACCGTCAAATCACGAATCCACCGCAGATCCGCGAATTTTGATTGCTAACTATTTTCACTCTCTGTGATCCTTTACGACGATGAAGGCATCCTCTTCGACCTTCTTGCTGCCTAAATCAGAGATCATGCGAGTCCCATCAATTTGGAGCTAGTAATTTCAAACTTGACCCCTATTTACTTTTCGGCTGTATTGGAGCTATGAATGCGCATAGCTCAACGCTGTGCCTGCATTCCAACGAAACACAACAGACGGTCGAAAGAAGCAACACGCTCCCCGAGGAAGACCTTTCCTCGGCGATGGTTGGCTCGGTGGTAGAAGCAGGTAAACTCCGCATCCGATTGATTTCGGCGGCTAGAGTTGTGGACCAAATTCGCGCCCGCAAGTGTCCTCTCGTCTTGGTTGACTCCTCCGAGGACGAAACTTCTGACCTCACAGGATGGCTCAATACGTTGGCTCTCCCAGTTCCTGATTCGAATTCTGAACCCTGGGGTTTTGCGAAACATGTTCGGCAGTATTTGTGGTCGATCTCCTGCCTCTTGGCAATGGCTGCCGTTTTTGCTGGTATCGCAGGTCTTTGCAGTCTCTATTTCGGGGTTGTCCTGCCTTTTGAATTACTGTGATTTCACAGTCAATCAGCTGCTTACATCTCTAGATCAGTAGAGTCACTCAACAGGGGCGCAGTTTCAGGCAAACCGGGGAGATTAATGTGTCTACGGGTGCTCAAACTTGGAGGCATGGGCCCCATTCAATTCTTTGCCACTATTTCTCTTAGGAAGACATTCTTGAATCAGGCTGTCTCAATATGAATCTCGCGATGAACGCCGCAGAAGAATCGATGCGCCATTTCACGGAAGGTGACGTTCTTTCCCCGGAGAAGATTACTCAGATTTCCAAGGAAGAGACCCAGGAGCGGATCAATTGTCCTCTCGCTACTTTTCGATCGCAGAATGTCTCTGGTGTGAAGTGGGTTTCGGTCTTCCCGATGAATCCAGTCGCCCATGGACTGTAGAACCTCTCTGCCGTGATCATTCTCTCGGCATTTGAGAAAGAATTCCCGATAGCCTTCATGCGGGGCATCATCTTACCAATGTTCGTGTCGGAGCGATGGGAGGCCTTGCTGCCACGTATCTCGCACGCCCCGATTCGGAAACGATCGGATTCATCGGATCGGGCGAGCAAGCCAAGATGCACCTCATCGCGGGGAAGACGGTACTGCCATCGCTCAAAGTTTGTAAGGCGGGTGCCAAGACCGAGGCTGAGGAATAGCAATTCGTAGCCGAGATTAGCCCAATCCTTTTGAATATGGAAGTGGTCGGAGCTAGTATGAGTTTACAAAAGGCTACTGAGAACGCGGATGTTATTGCTTCAGCTACCAGCAACTTAACTGGCTTCGAAAACACAAAGCATTTCACCATTCCAAGTCGCTCCCGGAGAGAGCCGGTGGTCGCAAGGGAATCCATGCTGGGGACCTCATTCTCTTTGGCGGGACCTGCAATCCAAGTCATAAGGTTTCCCATGTAATGATTTATCTAGGCCAGAGCCCTGACAGTATCCACTGCATGGTCGGCGCTCGAGGCAAGAAGATGGAGGGCTCTGCGGAAGCGGAGTCGACACCTTCACTTTGAAACCAGGCAATTAAAAGAACCTGATCGGATTCGGATCCCTTCCGGGAGTTTCCTGTCTTCCTCCGTGCCCTCTTATTCGGAAGGCCCGAGTCAAGCGGTGTATCTCATTTCTCAACTACTGGCATAGTCAGCGTATACCTGCCATTGAAATGGCAGGAAAATCCCTTGCTGGAGGAGGTATTTCGCGGCATAGGATTGTCTATGCGGAAACCATTCCTCCTCTCTCTGATTATCGTTGCAGGCTCGATCGCCTCGACGTTCGCGGACGATCGACCCAACATCCTCTTCGTCTTTTCTGACGACCACGCTCCTCATGCTATCGGCGCCTATGACGGCTGGCTGAAATCGGTGAACCCGACGCCAAATATTGACCAGCTCGCGGCAGAGGGAATGCTATTTCAAAACAGCTTCTGCACAAACTCGATTTGTGGCCCTAGCCGAGCAGTGATCCAGACCGGCAAGCACAGCCACAAGAATGGCTTCATGAACAATGGAAACAGTTTTGACTGGGACCAACAGACCTTCCCTAAACTGCTCCAGGCATCGGGTTATCAAACTGCCATTTACGGGAAGTCTCACCTTAAAGGGCAGCCGCAAGGATTTGATGATTGGAAAGTGCTTCCTGGCCAGGGCCTTTACTACAACCCGGATATGATCACACCGGAGGGCAGAGTGAAGATCGATGGTCACTCTACGGATGTTGTGACAGAGCTCGCCACGAACTGGCTCAAGGAAGGTCGAGACAAGGAGAAGCCTTTCATGCTCATGGTGCAATACAAGGCGCCTCACCGAAACTGGATGCCTGCAGAGCGCTACCTCCATCTCTACGACGAGATCGAGATGCCTGAACCTCCCACTCTCTTCGATAAGTGGGAAGACAACACTCTCGCCGCCAAATACCAGGAGCTCGAGATCGATAACCACATGGATATCAACTACGACCTCTTTCTCGATCTCACTCCCGACTTTGATCAGCCAGCCTCGCAGAAGCGCCAAGATCGCTCGGCTTGGAACAACATGAAGCGAATGTCTAAGGCCCAGCTCACGGCCTGGCGCGATGCCTACGGGCCAAAGGATGAGGCCTTTCACAAAGCTGAACTCGATGGTGATGCCCTCGTGCGGTGGAAATACCAGCGCTACGCAAAGAACTACCTGCGCTGCATAAAAGGTGTCGACGACAATTTCGGAAACCTCGTCGCAACGCTCAAAGAACTCGGACTCGATGACAATACAGTCGTCATCTACTCGTCCGACCAGGGATTCTACATCGGAGATCACGGCTGGTACGACAAGCGCTGGATGTATGAAGAGTCACTCAAGATGCCTCTCATCGTCAAGTGGCCTGGAGTGACCAAGCCTGGTTCTGTAAACACCGAACTGGTCCAGAATCTTGACTACGCATCGACCTTTCTTGATATCGCCAATGCGCGAATTCCGAATGATCTGCAAGGCCAATCACTCATCCCTCTGCTCCAGGGGACGCAAGGCGGCGCATTTCGCGACGGTGTCTACTACCACTACTACGAGTATCCCAGCGTCCACATGGTTCCGCGTCACTACGGCATCCGAACCGATCGCTACAAACTGATGAAGTTCTACCAATTCGGCGAGCAGTGGGAATTGTATGATCTTCAGGAAGATCCCGACGAGCTGACCAACATCTACGGGACCGCCAATCCGAAGCTTGTTGCCGAGATGAAGAAGAAACTCGAAGACCTTCGTGTCCACTACGAGGACGACAGCCACGAAGGCGAGTATTCGCTCGAGAAGAAGAAGGAATTCTGGCCGGATTACACCGAGTAGTTATCGCTCGCCCCGGGCGAACGACCCGTGGCTCTCGATTTCAAGTAGACTGTGCTGGATAGCTTTCCACGCGGTCTTTTTATGCCGATTAGTCCGCGGCAGAAGAATCGCGATTCAGGACTTCTTCTGCTGCCCAGTATCCGCACATGCCGTGAACCCCTCCTCCGGGAGGCGTGGACGAAGAGCAGAGAAAGATCTTCGGATTGGGCGTTGTGTGAGGCCGCAGGCGAGGCACAGGTCGCGTCAGAAGTTGTCTCCAATCGGCGACACCACCAACGATATCCCCTCCAATGAGATTCGGGTTGTAGCTCTCGTAGTCGTCGCAGTTCATCGTGTGGCGTTCGAGGACGCAGTCCGAGAATCCGGGAGCGAACCGTTCGATCTGACGCTCAATTGCCTCCGTCATGTCGACGGTTGATCCGCTCGGAACATGGCAGTAAGCCCAAAACGTATGCTTGCCAGAGGGAGCGCGGCTCGGATCGCAGACGCTCTGTTGTGCCGTGAGAACGAAGGGCTTTTCGCAATGTCGCCCTTCCCAGGCCTCTCGTTCTGAAATCGCAATCTCATCGACACTGCCACCGAGGTGCACAGTGCCAGCTTCGCAACAGAGTGATGACTGCCAAGGCACCGCTTCACTGAGCGCATAGTCGATCTTAAAGATCCCGGGGCCGTGGCGATAGGAAAGCAGCTTGCTCTGATATTGGTTCGGGAGTTCATCTTCGCAGATCTGTACAAGATCCCGGGGCGATGTATCGAAGAGGTAGGCATCGGCTTGAGGGAGCTCGGCGAGGCTTTGAACCCGCCTCCCTGTTTCGATTTCTCCCCCACTCTCTTTCAGCAAAGACAGCATCGCCTCGATGATCTTTGCTGAGCCTCCTTTCGCGACGGGCCAGCCGTAGGCGTGACCAACGAGCATTAGCATCATGCCGATCGCTCCCGTCGAAAGGGTGCGATCGAGCGGCAGAACGGAATGAGCCGCGTTCCCAGCATACAGCCCGCGAGCTCTTTCGTCATCAAACCAGGCTCTCGTCATTTCGAGAGCAGAAGGAAACGCGCGCATGCCGAATCGGGCAGCGGAAACGGGATGCTTCGGAATCTTCGGTGGGGCGAGAAGATCTCCGAGTAGTTCGTGCATTCGATCAACCAAGGGGGAAAATAAACGTGAATAGTTTTTTTCTGTGCTTGAGCCGAACTGGGCAGCGGTATCTGCAATGGAACGGTACATGGCGACAGCCTCACCATTGTCGAAAGGGTGTGCCAGAGGGACCGTCGGATGGATCCATTCCAGCCCATGCGCCTCTAGGGGGAGTTGCGAGAAATAGGGCGAGGCGACACCCATCGGATGAATTGCTGAACAGATGTCATGATGAAACCCCGGCAGAGTCAGTTCCGCCGTGCGCGCGCCTCCTCCTGGAGTTTCATGCGCCTCGATCACGAGAACGCGTTGACCGGCCTCGCTCAATCGAATCGCGGCACTGAGCCCGTTTGGACCCGAACCGACAATCACCGCATCATACTGGCTCGAATGGCTCATTTAGATCCAATCCTCTGTTCGTTCAGAAAGGAGAACCGCTCTGCGTCCTGCCAATTCATCATGCCTCCACTGCCGTGAGTTCCTCCCGGGATAATCTTGCGGAAGAAAGATAGCGTATCGCCAGGCTTCCCCGCCCTCAGAGACTTTCGCATCGGACGTCTTCTTCACCAGTTTTCCTTCTTCCTGACAGAGAGCCTTTCCTGAAATCAGGAGAACGAGGCAGAGTAGAACGGGCAAAAGAAAACGCTTCGCTCTCCCCGGGCTTTCGCGCAAGAAGAGGAAGCGTCTCATTTGAAATTTGAAATCAGGTTAGAGTTGGCCGCAATCTGCGACAACAATCTCCTTCGAAGTTCGTCCGCTTCGGCTGCCGAGTGCCTCAAGTGCTTCCACGACATCGATTCCCTCGACGACCTTTCCAAATACGACGTGGGCTCCGTCGAGCCAATCGGTCTCGGCGGTGCAGATGAAAAACTGTGAGCCATTGGTGTTTGGCCCAGCATTTGCCATACTCAGTATGCCAGGACCGGTGTGCTTGAGTTCAAAATTCTCGTCCTCGAACTTCTTGCCATAGATGGACTGTCCGCCGGTTCCATCACCGCGGGTGATATCTCCTCCCTGACACATGAAGTCAGGAATCACCCTGTGGAATGGACTTCCTTTGTAACTCACACCCTTTTCCCCGGTGCACAGGCATCGAAAGTTTTCGGCAGTTTTTGGGACGACATCGGGCCGCAGTTCCATGACGATGCGTCCGACCTTTTCTCCGTTTGCCTCCATGTCAAAAAAGACACGGGGCAACTCTTCGTTATTTTCACTCATAAATTCTAGTGTTCGAGCTTACGCTCGGTAGCTGAACGCGGCAGCGCTGGCTTCGGTTCGCCAGGGCGTCTTCGCCCTGGACTGGATACCACGATGGTAGACTTTTAGGATTCTAGAGCCGCTTATTCAGAGATCGAAATCGACTGAATCACAATCGGAGATGTAGGGACATTCTCCATTGGTCTCTCTCCGGCTTTCGTTACGAGCGAGATCGTGGCTGTATCCACTGCTGCAATCTTGTCTATGACGTCCATTCCTTCAATTACCTTTCCGAAAACGGCGTATCCCCATCCATCGAAGGACGGGTAATCAAGATTCGCGTTGTCGGCATGATTGATAAAGAACTGCGAGGTCGCACTATGTGGATCGCTTGTCCTGGCCATCGCGACTGTTCCGCGAGCATTCTTGACTCCATTCTTCGCTTCGTTCTGAACCGGATCTTTGGTATCTTTCTGTTTGATGGTTCCATCCGCCTCAAGCGCGAATCCACCGCCTTGGATCATGAACCCTTCGATGACGCGATGAACGACAGTATTCTTGTAGTAACCCTCTTTCGCGTAAGTAAGGAAGTTAGCGACAGATAGAGGCGCTTCCTTTGCGAAGAGCTCAAGCTTGATTGCTCCGAGGCTGGTAGAGATCGTAACGATCGGGTTTTCGATCATAGCGGGCTCATCGGGAGCTACATCGGCTACCGGGGCGTCGGCTGACCCGGATTCAGCAGCAGGCTCAATTGGTGCAGCGGAGCCTGCCGGCTCGCTGGTGGTTTCTGTCGTCGACTCAGACCCCGCAGGGACTTCGATTGAATCGGTGGCCGGCTCAGTGGACTCAGGAGTGATTTCCGGTGTTTCCTCTTCTTCCGGTGGGAAACAAGAAGAAAGGAAAAGGGAAATCACCAGCAGGTTGAGGAAAAGTAGGTTTTTCATGGGTGGAGGATCAAATTTGGGTTTGTAAGGGTGCGCGAATCCTTGTCCGAAGTCAACCCGCGCCCCTGTATCCTTTTAGACGATAGAGACACACCGAAGGCCGCTTCGCTCTTGCTCTGTAAAAGCTCTGTTGTATGCTAGAAATGGTCTTCCCTCGAAGGTGAAGCCTAACCCCTACCCCATCGATCAAATGTCTTCTCTCAAATTGCACAATGCCATGTGGCCCGGACTCGTCGGAAAAGGCGATGAAGAAGGTCAGGAACCGCCCATCTCTCTCGATCACATGCTCGAGCTGACCGCCGCCGCTGAGGTGAACGGACAGAAGTATGACGGGATTGACTACTTTCTCTTTTTCCCTCACACCGATCCATACGCTAGTGAAGAGGATCTTCGAGGTATTGCCGACAAGATTGCAGGATTCGGCTTTAATGTCGGTTCTCTCGTTGCTCCGATCTGGCCGGGAACGGTTGGTGATTCAGCGATGGGTGATGACGAAGCCAAGGGCAAGTTTCTCGAGTCTGTCAAAGTGGGTTGTCGGATTGCTGGAGTCTTCAATGAGCATGGCGTTCGCAAACGCGGCGTGATCCGGATCGACTCTGCTGAGTTCGGTGTCGAAAAATGGCGTGAAAATTCCGTCGAGAATACCAAGAAGATCGCTACTACTTTTCGCGAAGCAGCTAAGATCGCGGCCGACCACGGTGAGCGCCTTGCCGCCGAGGGAGAAATCTGCTGGGCTGGGATGCACAGCTGGAAAGATATGCTCGACCTTCTCGAGGAAGTCGGAATGCCAGAGACGCTCGGTTTCCAGGCAGACCTTGCCCATACTTATCTCTACCTCCTTGGCTACAACGCTCCAGAGCATGCGCTCCTCAAGGAAGGTTACGGTGAAGAAGAATTCTACGCAGCCTACGAGGAAATGACGGACAAGCTTCGTCCCTGGACGATTGATTTTCACGTTGCTCAGAACGATGGCACAGTTCATGGCGCCGGAAGTCATGACAAGACTGGAAAGCATTGCCAGGCGGATGACCCTAACGGCAAACTCGACATTGTGAGATGCTCGCAGTACTGGCTTAAAGACCACGCGGATCGTGGAATCGAGCACATTTGCTGGGATGGCTGCATGTTTCCTAATGCTGTTCTGGAGACACCGGACACGTGGAACGCGATTCTTAAGACGATGATCGACGTGCGTGACGCTGTCTGATCGATTGCTGATTCGAATTTGAAAAGCTGTCCCGCCTTTTGCGGGGCGGCTTTTTTTATGCAATCTTCGGAGCGTTTCGCAGTCAGTCCTCCCCGCCAACTAACAGGGTTCAATCCTCGAGCTAATCCTGTTCAATCACCGATCGCGCCAAATTTTGCATTTTCATTTTTGAGCGAGATTGCTAGGCTCGCTGCCTCCGCAGAACTCCCTGCAGTTTTTTCCATGAGTAACAATATTGAATCGTATCAGAAAGAAGACCGTGTCTTTGCTCCACCCGCTGAATTCGCCGCTGCGGCGCATGTTAAGTCGATGGAGGAATACGAGGCGATGCATAAGGCTTCGATCGAAGACCCAGAGGCTTGGTGGAGTTCTCAGGCTTCCGACCTGAGTTGGCAAAAGCCTTGGGATCAGACTCTCGATTGGTCAGATGCTCCTTTTGCGAAATGGTTCGTCGGTGGAAAGCTCAATGCTTGTGAAAACTGCCTCGATCGTCACGTTGCCGCAGGCAACGGCGATAAGGTAGCAATTCATTTCGTGGGAGAGCCAGGAGACAAGCGCGACGTGACCTATTCCGAGCTACTCGAGGAAACCTGTCTCTTCGCTAACGCATTGAAAGATCAGGGGATCCAGGTTGGAGACCGAGTCCTTATCTATATGCCTATGGTCGTCGAAGCGGCTGTTGCCATGCTCGCCTGCGCTCGGATTGGGGCAGTCCATTCCGTAGTTTTCGGCGGATTCTCAGCCACATCGATCAAGGACAGACTCGAAGACTCCGAAGCGATTGCGATAATCACGGCCGACGGCGGTTGGCGCCGAGGTGGAGTCGTTCCCCTCAAAGCCAATGTCGACGATGCTCTCGAATCCCATAATGGCGTATCCAAGGTTATCGTTTTGAAGCGATGCGAGAATGATGTCACGATGACAGAAGGGCGCGACGTCTGGTGGCACGAGGCGACAGAAGGACTTTCCGAGGAGTGTCCTGCAGAAGGCTTCGATGCTGAGCATCCCCTCTTTATTCTCTACACTTCCGGTTCAACCGGAAAACCAAAGGGAATCCTGCACACCACCGGTGGCTACCTCACGGGAACCAGCTCGACTTTTAAGTATATCTTTGATCACAAGGAAGATGACATTTATTGGTGCACCGCGGATGTGGGCTGGATCACTGGTCACAGTTACATTGTCTACGGCCCCATGGCGAATGGGGCGACTCAGGTGATCTACGAAGGAGCTCCTAACTTTCCCGACTGGGATCGTTTCTGGAGTATTGTCGCGGAATGCAAGGTTTCCATTTTCTACACGGCCCCGACCGCTATTCGAGCCTTTATCAAAGCGGGAGACGAGCACGTCGACAAGCATGACATCAGCTCTCTACGCCTTCTAGGCACGGTCGGCGAGCCGATCAATCCGGAAGCCTGGATGTGGTATCACAATAAGATCGGCGGAGGGTGCTGTCCGATTGTGGACACTTGGTGGCAAACTGAAACAGGTGCGATCATGATTTCTCCGATTCCCGGGGCTATCTCAACGACTCCAGGTACGGCAACTCGCTCTTTCTTTGGTATTGATGCCGCGATTCTCGACGAAGAAGGCAACGAATGTGGTCCCAATGAAGGCGGTAAGCTCGTCATTCGAAAGCCGTGGCCCAGTATGCTGCGCACAATCTACAAGGACCCCGAGCGTTTTAAGGAAACTTACTGGAACGAATACGAAGGCATCTACCTCGCCGGTGACGGTGCTCGGACGGACGAAAACGGGTATTTCTGGATCGTTGGTCGACTCGATGATGTTCTCAATGTTTCGGGTCACCGTCTCGGAACTGCGGAAGTCGAAAGTGCTCTCGTTTCCCATGACGCTGTTGCAGAAGCCGCTGTGGTCGGCCGACCTCATGAGATCAAAGGTCAGGCTGTCGTTGCCTTCGTCACTCTGAAAGGCGACTACGAGCCGGGCGATGAACTGATGAAGGAGCTTCGCAACCACGTCGGGACGGAAATTGGTGCCATTGCTAAGCCGGATGATATTCGCTTTGCCCAAGGCCTCCCTAAAACAAGAAGCGGCAAGATCATGCGCCGACTTCTCAAAGAGATTGTCGCCGGAGGAGAGGTCAAGGGTGACACCTCGACGCTCGAAGATTTTAACGTTGTGGCAAGCCTTCAGCAGAAGGGAGATTAGGGACGATCACCTCATCAAATACCATGGTTTCTAAAGTTGTTCTGGTATTGGCCTTCGCCCTGATCATCAGTGGTCTCATGGGGCTGTTCATCAGTCGAATTTCAAAAGACGACAGCACCCTTGTTCTTGCAGGTGCGATCCTTCTTGGCTTTTCTGTTTATCGAGGAAAGTAGACGCGCTTAACAGCGCTCACTGCTGATCGATGATGATGTGAGAGAGAAATATTGGCTCGAGATCCGAGAGCTCCCCGAGAAGGTTGGGCAAACCTCTTTTCGAGCCTTTGGAAAATACAGGCTATAACTTGACGAATTGGTAAACTGACTCTAAATTCCGCCTCGCTCCACCAAGGGAGCCACCAGATCTGAATTACCCCACTCTACGATGCCAGAAGTTGAAATCAAAAAAGGCGAGCCAATTGAGCGCGCCCTCAAGCGCCTCAAGGGCAAGATGGAAGCCGAGGGCGTGATCGACGAGATCCGCCGTCTCCGCGCCTTTGAGACTCCGGCAGAGAAGACGAAGCGTAAGGCTCGTGCGACTGCCAAGAAAAATCGAGGGAATCGCTTTCGGTTCACATTGAGCAACGATCGCAAGCCGTCAGACGACGAGTAGAATCCTCTATTTCAGATATCTGTAACCGATGAAGCCATCCGACTCGGATGGCTTTTTTGTTGCCCGGAAAGAAAGTTTTGATCACACGACAGGGTCACCTTTCGCAAGGCGCCCCTGTTCGGTTCGGGATGAAATCCTGCGGAGTGTGCGCTCAGTGAGCTGCGCGTGCGTCGAGGGGAACAAGGATGGCTCTATGCATAGAAGCGTATGAGTTCTAAAAGAACCTCCGGGATAATCTTGCGAAATCTTGTTTGAACCCATTCAAAACCAATGAAACTTCGAAAGAATTCTCGCGGCCTGTAACAGTCCTGCGGGGAATTCCGTCTTTTCCGTTGATGTCCTCTGAGCTGCCCGTTTCCCCTGCTACCGAAATAGTAGCAAGTGCCCCTCCTCCACTCCCTGTTGAGGCGAGAAAACGAAAGGGGTTTTTCGCATTCTTGCGATCACTCGCCAATTCGATTTTCGGATTCCTCGCGATGATTGTTTCTCTTGCCGTCATCTCGGTGATTCCCATTCTGAACCTCCTCAGTCTCGGCTACATGCTGGAAGCTTCGGCAAGGGTTGCTCGTTCGGGTCGCTGGCGAGATGGTTTCATCGGATTGGGAGCCTTTTCAAAAATTGGGAAAATTGTTTTCGGAATCTGGATCTGGACGCTTCCCCTGCGCTTGATTCACAGCTACTGGATCGATGCTGAATTGATCGATTCAGGGGGAATTCGAGCCAATGATATGCGTATCTTCTTCGCTATTGTTGCGACATTGATTCTTTTTCATCTCGTATGGGCCTTGCTTCGAGGTGGAAAGCTTCGGCACTTCTTCTGGCCGGCTCCAATCGCTCTGCTGAAGTGGTTGGGGAGATCTCATTCGATCCAACCTTTGATCGCCAGCGTTCGGAAAAGAATTCAACAGCTTCCAATCATTCCGATGTTTCGATCAGGGTTGTTCGGTTTCATCACTGCGGCGGCCTGGCTTTCGATTCCTGTCCTGATCCTCTTCGCTGGAGCGAGTGTGAAACTCGACGGACCCGCTTTCTTACTCTCCCTTCTCGGAGCAGTTCTCCTTGGGACAGTTGCTCTTTCACTGCCATTCCTTCAGACGAGAGTGGCGGTATCAGGATCTCTTCGTAGTGGTTTTGCCTGGAAGGAGGTCCGAAACCTGTTTCGAAAGGCTCCGATCGCGTTTTGGTTTGCCCTTTTTATCACACTCCTGTTTTCACTTCCACTCTACCTGCTTAAGGTGGAATTAACTCCACGGGAGGTTGCATGGCTTCCCAACCTCGTCTTTGTCTTGTTCCTATTCCCAGCGCGAATCCTCACGGGATGGGCTCTCTTCAGGGCTGAGAAACGTAAAGCACCACGCATCTGGTTCTCACGCTGGCTCAGTCGGTTTGCCGGACTTCCCGTCGTTGCGACCTACGTTTTTGTCGTTTGGTTATCTCAGTATCTTAGCTGGCACGGTTCGCTTAGCTTGATTGAGCAACACGCCTTCCTTGTCCCGGCCCCTCTCCTCGGGCTTTAAGCATATTGCTTATGCTTTAGCCTTTCCAGATCTGAAAAGCCTCGATCGCTTCGTATTCCGCCATACCGAGGGCATCGTATTGCTCAGCAATTTTTCGGTTTCGAGTAGGTTCGCCGGTGTCGTCGCTGGTGGAAAGAAACTTACGGATCGCATTCCTTTTCTCGTCTACCTGATCGGGACTCATCGGAACCGCCATATCGATCTCCTGGGCTTCAAAAGCTCGGTCGCGACCTCGATGGAGCCATATGTTGCAGTCCTTGTGCCACGCTTCTCCACTGAGTTCTGAAAAAGCTTCGGCAAAGGCTGCGAAGCTGATTGCTTGAGGGCTGCTCGGGTCGCCAGCACTACCTGTCGCAAAAATTATATCGGGCGCCTGCTGCTTCAATGTCTCTCGCAAGGTGCTCACATCCCGATCCGATATGCGAAATCGACGGTAGCGACCTTCCTCATAGAATGGCAAATCCAAGAAGTCGATTTCTTCAGAGGTCAATCTACAGACTGAGGCAGCATCTCGGGCCTCCCCACGAAGAATCAACCCTTTGAGTTTTCGAACAAGTTCAGGATCAACGCCGAACTGCCCCTTCTCGCTCAACGCCTGAAGTATGGAATCGGCGTATTCTGCCTGATTTTTCCAGCCGTCGGCTTGAAGTGACTCTGCCATTTCGAGGACCACCCTCGCAAAATTAAGCGCCGCCGCATCGGAAACGCGAAGGTTCCCTGATGTTTGAAACACGAGATGGACTTTGTGCCCTTGCTCCTTGAGTCGCTCGATCGTCCCCCCCATTCCAATAAAGGCATCGGCTGGTTCGGGGCTGAGTATCAAAACCCGCTTCGGAAACGGTTTGGCTCGTTCCGGTCGATTCGAATCATCGGCGCCCGGTTTCCCGCCAGGCCATCCTGTGATCGTATGCTGGACACGATTGAACGAATCGATGTTCACTTCATAGGCCGCTTCCGATGTCGATGTCAGGAGTTCGCCAGCTCCGCTTTCATTATAGTCCTCATCGACAAGCTTCAGAATTGGCTTGGCCAGCTTTTGAGAGAGCCAGACGACGGCTCGTTTCTTCATCGCCGGGTCCCAATCCACGGGATTTACGAGCCAGGGATAGCGGAATCGGGTTAGTCGAGTTGATGCCGCATGATCGACGAGGAAGACTGCTTTCTCATGTGATTGGAGGAAACTAGCTGAAATCTGGTCGGTGACGACTCCCTCGACTGCTTCTTGAACGATTTCTGCTTTGTTGCTTCCCCACGCCATCAGGACGATTCGATCTGCTTTGAGGATCGTACCAACACCCATCGTAATCGCAGATCGGGGGACATTGGCGGACCCCATGAAATCGGCAGCAGCATCCTGTCGTGTCACCCGGTCGAGCGTAATCATTCGAGTGATCGAGTCAGCTGCAGATCCGGGCTCGTTAAATCCAATATGACCGGTTCGACCGATTCCCAGAATTTGAAGGTCAAGACCTCCCGCCTCCGCAATTTGAGCCTCATAGCGAAGGCAGTATTCATACACATCCTCCATCGGAATCGTTCCGTCTGGAATGTGAATCTGATCTCGAGGAATATCGACATGATCAAAGAGTTGATCATGCATGAAGCGAAAGTAGCTCTCGGGGTGATCTCGCTCGAGTCCGGAGTATTCGTCTAGATTGAATGTGACGACATTTCCAAAGCTGAGCCCTTCTTCCTTGTGAAGCCTAATCAACTCTCGATAGAACGGAACAGGTGTTGAACCTGTCGCGAGCCCGAGAACCACATTCTTCCCGTCTTCCTGTCGCTCTCGAATCAGCGAGGCTGTTTCCGAGGCCAATAAACGGCTCGCTTCAGCTGAGGTGGGACTAACCAGAGTTCGGATCTTTTCGAATCGCTCTTGCTGAGTGGGTGAACGAACAGAATTCTGAAGAATTGAGGCGGAATCGGAGTCGGGATTCATGGGTGCACGGAATGCTGATGGAGGATTGAGAGGGTGTCAACGAAGAGCTTTGTCATCGTGTCTCCTGAACGCGTCTTTGGCTCTTCCACGATACGGGAAGCCTCATCCTACCAATCTTCGGCATGCCCCTTTCTGTCCTCGACGAAAAATTCCCCCTTCTGATCTTACCCCTCCCAGTGAGACGTCTACTTTCGAAGTGCCTTGCTGAGAAGTGTAAGGTTTCTGGCAAATACGGCGCTACTTAGGTAGGCTTCTCCGTCGGAGAACTTTGGCTGACCGACGAGACGTTCGCCATTGTATAGGGTTATCCAGCGGCCTTCAGTGTCGAGGCTTTCGAGAACCTCGCGCAGGCTCAATACAGGATCCGGTGAAGGAAGAACAGGATCAGGCAATGGCTGACGATTAATTACGGAAGAGTAGGCCTTCTTCAAAGCCTCCACTTGAGAATGGTTTTTCCATCCGTAGTGAGAAGGCAATCGCGAGTCATCATGAGTGAGCGAATAAACTTTTCCATTTCTCTCCATGTAGAGTGGCTGATTACTTTCCAGTTCATAGTATCGGGCGAGCTCACCACTCGGCAGTCGTGATTTTTCCAAATACTCAAGAGCACTGGGAATAGGCTTAAGATAACGAGAGTCGCGGGTGTAAACCGCGATTTTGAGAAGGGCGGCAACGACCCCCTCCGACTCTCGACCGGCAATCGCGGGAGGTTCAAATGCACGAGCCCAGATCGGGTTGAGATCGTCGTTGTATTGTTGAGCCCACGCAGGCTGGGGTTCTGGCATTTGTGAGAGAATCAGAAACTCACCCAGTTGCTTGAGTGCGCTGAGGCAGTCTTCTCGTTCGTAGATCGAGTGGGCAGTGATTAGGGTGTCGACAACCGAAGGGGCGATGCCATCGTTGAGGTTGTAACAGTCCCAGTATTCCTTGATCCGTCCCTCGGTCTTCCAGTCATGGGTTGGGAACGTTCCCTTTTGGTTGATCGATGGTGCCGGTACACGGATGGTCTCATCCCATCCCTGTGGAAAGGCTCCGTTCGGAAACTGAGCCGCAAGAAGGCTGCCGACTCCGACCTCAACAGCGAAGTGAAGGTCTCGATCAGCGAATTCGAGGGCCTTGTCGAGCTGCATCAGAAACTGAAGAGCTGCTTGTGAGATTCCGTCGTCTAAAGTTGAGAAATTCTTCCCCTTCGCTTTTCCACGTCCATCTCGATAACGAGCTGTTCTTGCACCCGCCGGATCAAAGTCGATCGAATTCGTCCAGCAGCCCGACTCAAGTTGCCCATAGAGCAAAGCTTTAGCAGCCTCCTTGGCTGCGACGAGGTAAAGGGGGCGGTTTGTCGCCTCATAAGCGGCGAGGAAGGCGTTGCCAACCGTTGGAGTTGCAGGAGGTTGCACCCATATTTCGTTGGGACCAGCGACTCCCTCCCCAAGTCGTTTTGTATAATCGGGAGACGTGTAGTAGACATAACCGCCGCGGCGAGAAACATTCTCCACATAGAAGGTCGTCGCTTTCTCTAATCCTTCTTCGATCTGCTTCTCGTTTTCCGCGTGGGAATTCAAGTGGACGCCCACGAGAGACAAGAGGGCGAGAGAAATGGATTTCGTAGGGTTAACGGGAATCATCGTTAGCGCTCTGAAGGTACTACGAATTTCAGTGGATAACGACCGCGACTGCTGACGAATACCCCCTCTGATAAATCCTCGCTGAATTCGATACTAAACCCCTTACTCGAGATTACCATTGAGCGAGGTGAATCGAACTCGACCTTATAGTTACTGATTGTCCCGCTCCGAACCGACTTATATTGCAGATTCGCCCCTTTTAGCCAGATCTCTGTGGCTCCCGCAATATTGCCTTCAAATTGAAATCTCGTGGATTTCACCCAGTCTTCGAACTGTTTCGAATCGAAGGACGAATAGACAGAGGTTCGAGCCAAAGACAACGGATCGCCTGCCTCTTTCAAGATTTGTTCCTTTTGGGTTTTGAAGACCACTGCGGTTTCCAGATCGCCTTTCTGAGTGGCTTCTTTCAGCTCTTCTTCCATTCGCTTTATGTAGCTCAGAATGAAGGGCTCAGCGGTCCGATGCAATGTTGCTTCATAGTTCGAGTAGAAATCCGCGAGCTTAGGGTGTTGAAACTGCGGCGCTTCGCCTCGTTTTCCGCCAGCCTGCCACACTTCAGCTTCCGAAGCCGCTTTGAGAGCATTTTTTGCCGCCTCAAGATCACCAGCCTTCGTTAGGTCTTTCTGGTATGCGCGGAGGGCTCGAACGTATTTTTCCTGGATCGGCTCCAACTCAGCCAGGAGCTCACTTCCAAATTTTGCCTGTAGCGCCAGCCATTCCTCCGGCAGGCTCTCGACCGACTGCAGCCCACCTCTCGACCCAAGTAGACAAAATATCAGAATTAGGACAGATGTAAGTCGTCGAGCCGGGCCCATGATGCGAGACTACGGATGACTTCGTGGCCCATCAAGCCCGTTTCAACAGTTTCTTGTATATGCAATCCCCACCTGGACGATCTCCTCAGACGAAAAACGAGTGGGGAATCCTCGTGATCATCTCATTTTTCTTCGTCCTCTTTCTTGCGGTCGAGTTGGGAACTCGCTTCTCTCTCGCCAAACTGAGTGTACCGTTTTTCTTTCTTTCCTGGGCTCTTCTTCTCGCGCTCCACGAAGTGGGGCACGCTTTCGCGGCAGGGTTGCTGGGGTGGAAAGTGGAAAAAATTTCGATTGGGCTGGGGCGAGAGATCGGGAGCTTCCAGATAGGTGAAGCACTCGTCGAACTGCGACTTTTGCCGCTTGCCGGTTTTGTCATACCCCGCCCTCGCAATCTCAGCCGTCCCCGCCTCAAGTATTTCCTGATCTTTGCCGCCGGGCCGGGTATTGAACTTCTACTCGTCGGGCTTCTCGTGCTGACCTGCGGATCCGAAGAGCTTCTCACTCGATCGGATTCGGTCTCAATCATCGCGGTGCAGAGTTGCTGTATCGCGGCATTGTGGGGAGCCTTCTTTAATCTCATCCCATTTCCTCATCAAAGCGAAGAAGGAACCAGCTGGTCAGATGGACTAGGCATGATCCTTTGCTGGAAACTCACCGATGAGTGGTTTGAAGAGCACCGCAAAGGCAACTCTTCTCTAGATGCTTCCTAGGAGGTTGAGCTCGATTTCTGACGAAGAGGGCGCAGCACCTGCTCGAGGACGCCGAGCACATTTTCCCAACGTCTCACGATCAGGTCGAGAAGGAAGATAATTAGAAAAAGAAAAAGAAGAAACGGCCAGAGCTGTCGGAAGCTTGAAACGTCACTTCCCGTCAAAGGTAACTCGGCGCCCGGAGAGTCAAGATAGGTTCCTCCAGTAATGGCACAGACTTCTCTCAGGAGCGCTTCATCAACCTGCCCTGTCGCAACCTCACTCGACGGATTGTAGACATGACCGGCTGAGACAATTTGAGAACCTGTCCGTGAGCGAACGAGATACACTCCGGGATCTAATGGACGAAATTCAGCGCGATAGAGCCCCGGTCCGACTTGATCGAAGGAAAGGGACGTAACGGACTGCATTGCGGCGCCAAGTGCATTTGCAGCGACAAAGAAGACATCCGCCTCGACCCGCGCCCCGTTCCTCCGAGTTCCAGCATCCTCGGCCAGATCGACATCCACTTGGACTGCCTCCCCTTTCTGCGTCAGGCGCATATCCATGTTGAGTCCCTGCGGAGCTCGCGCCGTCTCTCGCAGAATCTGGGACCAAAGCTGGCTGTAGCCCGGCCAATCATTCACCCAGAGTGCGGCCCATCTTGATTTGCAGTCCGATGTAAAAGCAGTCACTTTGCCAAGTCCAAAACGCCAGTGTGCAAGGAGCGGGTCCCCGGTGTCGGTGACCAGCGGGATCTGTGAAGTTGCTTTTCGATTCGTCTTCACATACCCAAGCAGAGGAGGGGCAACGCCTTCCTCCCACTCACGAAGCATGGGGTGTGCTTCAACAAGGCGAGGTTCGAAAGCGTTCTCCCGAATCATTCTCCCCGTGTGGGTCATCGTATCCTGAGTGAAGATCCGGGTGATCGCGGTCGGGTCCATCGTGACATAACTCTGTCCTCCTCCTGCCGCGGCAATGGCTTGCAGCAATCCAACTTGTGCACCGGCGCCGACTGCGACAGTCGAGATTGTAATTCCTTCGGCATGGGATTGGGAAGCAAGCGCCTGGTATCCTTGCCCTGAAGTCTGACCGTCCGTCAGGACGATCATGTGCTTAATCTTCGTCTTAACGCTGTTAAGTGACTCCCGAGCTTTCATCATGCCCGGGTAGACATTGGTTCCGCCACCCGACCCGAGAAGCGAAATCTGATTCGCGAGGGTGCTCGTAGACGTCACTTTCGTCATGGGAACGACTTCGTGAACCTGAGAGTCAAAAGCGTAAATTCCAATGTAATCTTGGGCAGAGAGGAGTTCTGCAGTCGCAATTGCGGCTGACTTGCAGATCTCAATTTTTTGTCCTGCCATCGATCCTGACCGATCAATTACCAGCGCAAGGGCTGAAGATTGCTCTTCCTCTTGATCGGGAGCCTTTAGTTTCACGGGAAGGATTTCCTCAATCGGAGTGCGGTAGTATCCCCCGACTCCGAATGAGTGAATCCCGCCAATCATAACAAAGCCGCCTCCAAGCTTTTCCACGTAGTCGCGAACCGCGTTCATTCGAGCTTCCCCAATGCGATGCGCCGCAATATCGGAGAAAATAATCCCATCGTACCCAGCGAGCTGCTGGAGTGACTCGGGAACACCTTCAGGCGAGCGCAGGTCGAGTCTGATTCCTTCTCGTGTCATCGCGTCAGCAAGGTAGCGGCCTTCACCTTCCTCACCTTCAACATATAGAAGGAGTGGTTTTCCACGAACATCCACGATGCTCAATGCTTCGTTGTTCTCCGGAATCGAATCTTTTCCTTCGAACCCTTCGATGACGACCCGATAGTTGTAGATGTTGCGCCGCTCAGGAACTCGTTGGAAAACATGAGTAAGAACTTCGCCTACCTCCAATTCGACGTTCACATCTTCGACTTCGATTCCGTTTTCGAAGAGGCGCAGCCGGCCACTTCCAGCAATCGACGTCTCCACCACCGCCTTCAGTTCCAGGCTAGCTCCCTCACTCAACCGTGATTGCGAGCCGGTCAGGCGAATGACACGGACGTCCGGCTGAACCACGCCAGCGACTCCAATCGCATGAATCCGAATTCCTGACACCGCGGCCTCCTTCGCGGCGGCTAGAAGATCACCACCAGTTTCCACTCCATCACCAACGAGGACCAAGTGCTTCGATGTACCACTCGGGAAAAGACCCCGGGCAAGTCTGATCGCTTTTTCGTAGTTTGAAGATGAACCGATTTCTTCAACGAACGCGTTTCGTTCCTCTTCGCTGACAGCAAGAGGATTCGATCCCGGATACTGCAACAGTTTCGCAGAGTCCCCCGCTGCGAGATATCCGACCGATGGCTTACCGGCAAGTCCAGATCGAATCTCTTCGGTCACGGAATAAACAGATTCAAGCCCTGCTGCCCCTTCACTGCGGCTATGGTCCATCACAAAGAGAACCGCTTGTTCGCGACTGGTCTCGATCCGAGCGGGCGAAGCGATTGCGAGGAGCGCTAGTATGATAAGCAACGAACGCAAGACGAGAAGAGATCGTCGGCGTCCGGAGGACATGGGATGCGTTGTCCTCGCATCAAACCACACCAGCAAAGCTAGTGCAGGAAAAATCAAAAAGAGAACCTGAGGTAGCAGCCAATCCATTGCCATTTCTAGTAAACTGCGTAGCGGTGAAAAATAAGACTCTCGAGAAGAAGGAACCCGATAATGGCCGACAAAATCCAAATTTGAAGGGAGCTACCGGCACCTGACTCGACATCGAAATATTGTGACTCCCCCGCCCCCGCGCTGCTGGGGAGGTTGCTCTCGCGCGCGGAGAGGAGGTAGGAGGCGCCACGCTCACCGGTTTCCGTTTTCCAGGCCCCAACTTCATTCAGTTCGACAACCCCATTGTTGATCGGGACTTCGGTAAGACGCCACCCGTCCCCGCGACGTAACTCCCACTCGAGTCTTTCGCCCTCGACATCAAGAAGGGAACCAGTTGCGAGTAACGCCGTAGCTCCACTTTCTGGCCCCTTGTCGACAGCCCAAAGCAAAGCATTTCCCATAAGCAGAGGAAAAGAGGCCGTGAGAGGGAGCCTCTCCGATAGCCCAGGAGAAAATCCCATCACGATGAGACGTTGCCCGCCGATCTCTCCAGCCGAAAGAATCGGATCCTTCCCTGCTATCCAAAGAGGCTCGAGTGAACCGATGTTCTGAAACACAGCCGTCTGGGTCAGTGCAACGCGACTGCTACTCACACGAAAGAGAACTGGATGATCCTCATTGCCTGCCCGAACCGAATCATACGGAATGGGGCGCTGAAGTGGGCGCGCCAACAAAGGCCCTGAATTTCCCGGTGGATTGATCGCAATGACCGGAATGTTAGTCGGCCATTCTTCAGGAAGCCATCCATCGAAAATTACTGCATCAACTTCTTCACTGAGAGGCCACGCGCTGGGAGCCCCTTTGAGAAGCTCGAATCGCCCTGACTCCTGGATCGAGGAAAGCGCAAAACGTGTGTAGGGGTCTTCCTTATCATCCGGCCGTATCCAGGCAGCAAGAACAGGCTGTTGACGAGGGAGTGAAATCTTAAGTTCGTCATCAATCGAAAACCTGTCGCCTTCGGTCTGTAACTTGAGGTGCAACATCTGTTCGCTCACCCCGTTAAGACGAAACGTGAGGCCTGCCCTCTGGCCTGGATCAAGGTCTACCTCGCGAAATTGATTAGGGGTTCCGCCCACTGAAACCTCGAGTCGCGTCGTTACCGGTCCGGGAGCCGCGTCATTGAGGGACAACTGTAGGAAAATCTCGAATCGAGAATACTCGAGTGGAACTGGGCGGATCTGAAATGCGGTTATGCCAACGTTCACGGGGGATTCCTCAGCAAGAGCCAGTTCTCTAATAACTATATCAGAAGCAGTGTTTCCTTCTTCGATTTCGTCGGATTCCTCTACGTTTTCATTTGCATCCTTTACGACCTTTGCTGTTCGAATAGCACGATCGCTGATATGCCAGATGACAGCTGGTTTTTCGAGACCTGCGATGAGCTTGGCGGTTTCGAACGCTTCCTCAGGATCCTCAGCGATCGGCCTAACCTGAACTGAATCAAGGCGAGAGACAAGCTCTCGGCGGGTGAGGGTTCGAGGCTGCAACACCTCTGGTCGAGCGTCATAGGCGATCAGGGCGGTTCCCACTTCCTCAGGAACTTTCTCGAGGCGCTCCCGGAGGATCTGTTTTCCGAGGTCGAGTAGGGTTTCTCCACTCTCATTCGTCAGCCCCATTGAGGCTGATCGATCGAGAAGGATCACGACGGTGCGATACTGATCTGGATCATCCTGCTTCGCAATCAATCGCGCTAGAACAAAGACAACGAGGCTGAGAACAAGGATTGTCAGGATAAAAGAGAGCCACTTCTTCAATCGACGCAACCAAGCTGACTCTTGATGCTCGCGAGCCAGCGTCTTGAAGAAGACGAGAGTCGACACACTCACCGTCTTCGACTTCCTCCGAAACATATAGAGCGCAATCGGGATAATCCCGAGCAGCAACAACCAAAGGAGCTGTGGATTGAGAAACTGCATTCGAGCGTGCTATCCAGCGTTTCCGGAGGCAAGAGCTGAACCACGTGAAAGCAGCTCAAGGAACATTTCGTCGAAGGGAGCATCCGTTCTCCAGCGCTGGTAATCGACCTGCCTCGATTGACAACTCTTTTCGATCTCCGTCAGGAACTGTTGGTAACGCTCTTCATACCTTTTACGGTCACGTGGAGTGAACCAGAGTCGCCGTTGCTCCTGTGTTTCGACATCGACCAACTCAATCTCACCCTCCAAATCCGGCTTTTCTTCCCAAGGGTGATAGACTTGGATGAAGTGTACTTCTCCGGGCCAAGCGCTTGCGTGTCGGATCGCCTCTCGCGCTTCGTCGACGTCTTTTCCATACAGATCAGAAATCACAAATATAATTCCGTATCTGCGGCGACTCGGCTGAAACTCCTCGAAGCAGCGCTCCAGATCGGTCAATCCACCAAACTCAAGCCCGCGAGCAAACTCAAGCACTCGCTGAAGACTGCCCTGCCCTTTCAAGGGTGGTGGCGGCTCCCCTACAGTTTTCCCAATTGAATAAAGACTGACCCGGTGGTGCCCTACCAAGCCCATGTAGGCAAGGGCGACCATGAGCTTCAGAGATGCAGTCCGTTTCTCGGCAAATGGCTCCTCCATCGAACCGCTCGTATCGATCACAACGTGAACGTGGAATTCTTGGATCTCTTCGTAGAGGCGAATGAAAAGCCGGTCAAGACGAGCATAGAGCCTCCAATCAATCGCTCGGTAATCATCCCGCGGGGTGTAGTGCCGAAAGTCTTTGAACTCTCTCGTGAACCCGGTTACCGGGGTTGATTGGAGTCCCTTTTTTCGAAGCTGTTTACGCTTTCGTAAGCGAAGAAACAGGGCGCGCAGTCGATCCAGGAAATCAGGATCGAACAACTCATCTTCGAGTTCGTTGGGAGAAGGTTCCGGCATCCGCTCTTAATCTTCAGAGGTTGACTCAGCCGAGCCTCCAGTGGAGGACTGTAGGCTCTCTTTCTCGAGGCAGACAAGAATATTGCGTCCGAATTGGGTCACGTAGAACCCGTTTTCAAGCAGATCCTGCTGAGGGACACAGTAAGTTGGGTCGCCTATGAGAGAAATACGAGCAGAACCCTGCCAGAAATACTTGATCGTTTCGTCTGTATTGTTGAGATCTTCTTCGGCGAGATATTTAATGAGACGCTCAGGAAGAACTGCACTTCCGATCGCAGTGCCAGTACGACTATTAATTCCGCGAATCCCATTTTCTCCTCGGACAATGATTTGGTTTCCAGAGAAAGCGGCGCGCAAGGGTTCAGGTCCCATTGGTTCAAGATCAATTCGAGAGCGAGTGTGATGATAGAAGTCGAGGTGAATCAGTTCTCGACCCTTGAGGAACCATGCGTGGTTTCCCTGGTGTCCTAGAAAAATTCCACTTGCCGGCAAGGTTCGTGACGTAACAGGGAAGCGGATTGAGATCCGCCTTACCGTTTCATCCTGCATCAGCCACAGATACCCATCGGAGAGACCGCCCATCGATGACTGATTTCCGACAAAGCGTGCAGCCGACCAAAATGCGGCAGGACTCACTAAAGCCGAGGGTTGCTGTGAGAAGTTGCCCCATTCTCTCGCTTTCCCCTCATTCCTCAAGAAATCAAATACGCGAGGCTGAACGGATGAGAGAGCGTTTGCATCACCGTTTTGCCAGTTTTCTCCGTCACTATCTGCATCAGTCGCGACGGGCTCGATGGAAGCTTCGATAATTTCCTCTGATGTCCTCTGCTTTCTCAAAACAACAGGGAACTGGAGCGGGATTTGATCTGCAAATCTCCAGAGAGGTCGTCCCGTCTCTCCATCAAGAACAGCGGATTCAGTGCCGTAAGCAAAGACGAGGCCGCCATGTGAAGCGATCCCGCTATTGAGCGAATAAAGATTAGAAATGTTTCCTTGTAACTGCCCACCTACCTCAACTTCCCAGAGGAGCTTTCCGCTCGTCCAACTCACGGCAACGAGTTGGCCAGTCTCCGGTTGGAAAAGGAAAACCCGGTCTCGATCTCTCGACATCCGAATCCCAGATCGTGAACGAGGAGACGAGGAAGCGATTGAGGAATCCATGAAGGGTAACTCTGCGGACCAGAGAAGTTGCCCATCCACGCTCTGTAGTGCCCTCAGTGAATTCCCGGATAGAAATGCAACCTGACTCTCATCCGTTACCCATTGGCGGGCAAGCTTCACCTGTGGAGCCTCCTTCTGTTCGGCTATTTCCGAAATCGAACTTCCGGGCAAATCAATGAAAGCGGCCGGTCGGCCTGTCTTCAAAGATGAACCAAGCTGATGAGGCAGGGCGTCGTAAACCGACTTACTCCATACCAATTTACCGTTTGCAGAATTGATGCCATAAACGCCCCCTCGCTCATCGAGAATCAGAATCCTCTCTCCACTGGCCGCGAACCTCTCTATTCGAATCCCACGATCGATTTCAAAGGCCCAGCGAATCGCAGGACTGGAGAACAGAAAGTCACCACTTTCCCCATCAGGTGCGGGTTCTACTGCCATGTTCCGAGCAAGGAATTGGCGGGCGCCTTTTCGGGAAAGCAGAATGCCGTCCGGGAAAGCAATTTCTTCGAGCTTGAGATCATCGAGCAACTTTTCAAGGCGTTGCACCCCTGCCCCCACTTCCGATGTTCGCCCCAGCGCCTGGAGAACCATGGCCCGGGACCATTCTGTCCAGGCCGCATCCGATGGGACCTTCGAATCACGGTCAACCGAAGCTAACAGTGGGAGAATTTCTTCAAACCTTTGTGCCTGACCGCTCGCAAAGAGCCGCGAAACAGAACGCCAGTAGGAGGCTATTATATGCCGATCCAATTCGGACAAGGACTCGGGGCGAAACTCATATCCTAGCTCGCCGCTTCGCAACTGACGAACCAATAACCGAAAGTCTGTTTCTCTCTTCAGCACTGCGAGGATGGTCAGCCGCTTCTCCCAGGAAAAAAGGTCGGCGGGAGCCAGTCGGTTCACTGCCGTGAGTGCTCGCTCAGCCTCCTCAAGATATCCATACGAAATCAGAACTTCAGCTGCTTCCTGAACCAGGGCAACCTCGTCGACTCCTGCGAGATCAACTCCAAGTAGCAGCTCTTGCGCTAGATCGACGCGTTGATTCCTGTGATATACGAGTGCTCGCTGAAGATCATAGCGAACCTGATGAGCCGGATCCTCTTCACTCAGAAGCTCCAGTTGTTCCTCTACTTCCTGAGAGAATTCTGGATCTGATTGCAGAACTCCAACAAGAAAATTTCGAAGTCGAATTCGAAGATCAGAATCAAAGTTACCTTTCGCCAATTGTTCACGAACAGCTTGAGTGACTTGTCCTGCCATTTGCCGCTTCTTGCCGACTTCACAGAGCATGACAAATTTCTCGACCTTTTCCGCCGGCCACTCCCCATCAGAAAACGAGAATCGGTTTCGCTCGGTTTCAAAAAATCGATCCAATGACTCCAGCTTTTCATTGCTGGCCACCGCAACTTCAAGCCAACGGAAGTAACGTTCTGGGCTGTCGGCGAGCTCTCTCATGCGAGACACAAGTCGATCACTGTTCGCAGAATCTCCGGTATCCCCGAGAACTTCGATAAGAAGAAGCCCTAGGTCAAAATCCTCTCCGCCCTCCGAGAGTTTGGTTGAGAGGATTGACTTCGCTTGAGCAAGGAACCCGTTTGCGATGAGGAATTCTGAAAAGTCGACCACCTCTTCCTTGGCAGCTTCGGCAACGCTCAGGACAGAGATTAACTCCTCGACTTCAATATCATTTTCCAAAGCGAGAAAGATCTCTGCCAGTTCCCTCGCAACACTCAATCGTTCAGGATTCGCCTGCACATAACGCTTGAGGTAAATGCCAGCAGCTTCGATGCGATCGATTGATCGGAGGTATCGCTGCAATTCCAGAATTCGATCGGAGACCTCCTTCTCCCCAAGCCCTGCGATCACTGCTCCGAATTCCTGCTCGGCATCTCCGTCCCGCTTGAGGGCATAGAGGGCTCGGACCAGTCGAAAACGCAAGTCGCTCCTCTCAGGATCGAGTTCAAGCCGCTCATTTAGAAATTGCTCCATAGCTGCTGGATCCTGAAGCGATTCCAAAAGAGAAAGAGACCGATCTTCAACGAGAGCGCTCTGAGGGAGCTCGGCAGCCTGCTTCAATAGCAACTCCTTCGCCTGCGTCTGCAAATCACTGGCCACGAGAAGATCAATGTAATCGAGGAGGGCCGCGACATTTTTCGGATTCTCTTCAAACGTTGTTTTGTACTGCCCCAGGAGCTTTCCCCGTTCTTCGTCAGACGCCACAACGGAGAAGCGCAGACTCATAACCTCTCTTCGTCTCCAGTGATCCGGCGACAATTTCGCGAGGACGGCATCGAGAATAGCAGCGGCAGACTTTAGGTTTCCCAACTGCATTCCCGCTTTTGATCGAAGAACTTCTTTCTCCACTCCACTTTCTGGATCCAGAGCCCCCAAAGGAATCGCGATAAGCGCTTTTTCACTGAGTCCCCAGAACTCATAGCGCTGCATCAACTTGGCCAGCGCGAGCAACCCTGGACCAGTTTGCCCTTCCGCGTCGAGAAGCTTTTGCAACTGCGCTCTGGCCTGCTCCCGCGCTTCGACGCCCTCTGAAAGCTGGAGCAACTCCTCAAGCCACTCTCTCTTGCGGGCCACTTTGGTCTCGAGATTAATGGCCTTGGAAAGTGCTTCAATCGCTCGGACATCTCCTTTGGCCCTTAGGAATTCATAGAGGAGATACTGCAAGGGTGGAAAGTCAGGATGCGAGAGCACGGCCGTAGAAATTTGCTCCCCCACGCCGGGTCTCCTCAGTTTCTGCAGTATCCGAATGAGAACCGTCTTCGCTCCGGCATCATCTGGATACTTCTCGACATGACTGCGATAGAGCCCGATGAGCTCGTCGCCTCGGTCGGCTCCTTCATAAAGTTTGACCAGAGACGTCAGTGGTTGTGGTAGAAGCGGATCGTAGTGCAGTGCGGTTCTATACTGTAGCGAGTCATCCGCAAACTGCGTCGAAGGCACCTCCTGCGCCGAGAGGAAGGTAGGCGAGAAATCAAAAAGGAAGATCAGGGACAGGGCGACGGCAAAGACCTGCGGCACTCTGCGATCCTTACTTACCCTGTGATTCCATGTCTTCATTCTTCTCAGGTTTGAAGTGTTTTAGGCAATTGCGCCACCAGCAGAGATCGTGGTCAGGACCTGATCGACCAATTCATCAATATCTCTCGACTCCGCTTCTCCCTGGAAGTTTAGAATGACACGGTGCCGAAGTGCTGGCAGCGCGACCCGCTTCACGTCCTCGCTCGAAACAGCGGTTCGACCATCCAAAGCACAGAGAACCCGTGCGCCTCGAATGAGTGATTGCATGCCACGCGGACTTGCACCGTAACTCACGTATCGTCCGACCTCCTCAATTCCGGATTCCTGCCCGGGATGTGTTGCAAGAATAATTCGAGCAGCAAACTCCGTCACATGATCAGCAACCGGCACACTGGCGACAATCTTCTGGAATTCTAAAAGTTCCTCTGCGGTGATTACCTGTGAAAGCTCCGGCATCTCAAACGAAGACGTCCGCCGGGAGATTTCCACCAAAGTTTCCTGATCTGGAAAGGGAACCCGAAGCTTGAATAGAAATCGATCCGCCTGGGCCTCTGGCAATGGGTAAGTTCCCTCCATCTCCATCGGATTCTGTGTCGCCATGACAAAGAACGGCTTAGGCAACGGCATCGTTTCTCCACCGGAAGTGACTGCACCTTCCTGCATGACCTCAAGCAGAGCGGCCTGAGTCTTGGGAGTCGCCCGGTTGATTTCATCAACCAGTATGAGATTGGCAAATACAGGGCCTTGCTCAAAATGCATGACTCGCCGCCCCTCTTCATTCTCATTCACGATGTGGGTTCCGAGAATATCCGCAGGCATTAGATCCGGCGTGCATTGGATTCGGCCTGGATTGAGTCCCATGACTTTGGACAGCGTCTGCACTAGGTAGGTTTTCCCCAGGCCGGGAACCCCCTCGAGGAGAATGTGCCCTTTGGAGAAAACGGCGAGAAGCGTGTCGGTGAGAAGTTCGTCGTAGCCCACGATCGCCTTCTGGATTTCGGCCTTCATCTCGCCGAATTTCTGCTGGAAACGTTCAAGGTTAACTTCGAGTTCGCTGGTATTGCTCATGTTCACTTAGAAAAATCAGGGCGCGGAATCCGCCTCTTCGAATTGCTTACGGATGGCTGAAAAGTATCGAATGATGTGTTCGCGGCGAGACTTGGGAAGCGATTTCCCATCGAGCGCTTGCTCTTCCGCCGAGAGAAACTCTTTCACGATATCCTGACGACTTCGCGTCGCCTTCTCGGCACGCGCCTGCCCTTCCACAGCTCGAATTGAGGACTCGCCATCTTGATTGATCTGGGTCGCTACCTCTCCATCTTGAGCTGCAGTTAGAGCGTCAGTTCGATTGTCGACCATGGGTGCTGTTCCCATGCCGGCCTGGTCACCGCCCTGCCCTTGTCCTGATCCGGGACGACCGGCAAGACTCATCCCGGAGACTCCATCGCCAGCTGCGGGAGGTTCCGCTCCTGGGACTGGCGCGCTGAGCAGACCGCCCTCGCCTTCTCCATCCTGAGCCTGATTCGACGCCCCCATTCCTTGACCATTCTGATCTGCTTGGCCTTCCGGGGGAGATTCGCCGGGCACAGGAGCAGACAATGTGTTCGGATCACTGCCGTCTCCCCCCTCCGCGGTTGCGGACTCTCCCTGGGCAAGCCCGGGAACCGGGGCTTCCTGACCTTCGTTGCCCGGTTGACCGCTTCCTTCGGGCACATTCGGCGTATCACCCGCGCCACTTTGCCCCATCTGCGGTGCGAGTAGCTTCTGCAAATCTTCAGGAATGTTTCCTGAGCCAATTTCCTGCAGGCCCGCCGGAGTTGCTCGTTCTGTGCTTTGCTCGCTCGCGATTTGCTCCATCTGTTCCAGATCACCTCCACTGACTTCAGATCCGGCTTCCCTTAGTGATTCTGCGAATCGGTCCAGCTTTTCCTCAGCCTCCTTGCGTCTCGCGATCAATCGGAAGTGCTTGGCCAATTCTTCGAACTCGCGAGCGGCTGTTTTCGTTTGCCCATCAGACAGTTTCCCAGAGGCGTTGCCAAACCTTTCTCCAACGGGAAGTTCTCTATCCCCATCGTTCGCTGCAGCCATGATCTGCTCTAGGGCGAGCGTCATGCGATCGCGAGTCTCCTTCCGTATTTCTTCCTGATTCAAAATTCGAAACAGCTCCATCGCTTCTTCCGAAGCAGGAGAAGCAGACTGGTCTTTGATGGTCAGCGCGAGATCCACTGTATCAGGATGCTCAGCCATCGCGGCAAGCATTTCCGCGGACGCCCACGCATCATCAGCAAGCCCGAGTTTCTCAGCTAGTCGCTCCGCAGCACGAGCCCGTCCTTCGAGGGCCTCCAGCATCTCTCCTGCGGTTAAGCTTTCGGCATCTGCGAGGGAATTAGCGACCTCATCCACTCCGACGAGTAATGCTTCGAGTTCAGCCTTTTCCTCTTCCGTCAACGATTCAAGTCCAGCAATCCGATCGGCATCGTTGCGCAACGTTTCCGACTGCCCCTCTGCAACCTCCTGCATTTCCGGGGTGAGGACGAGATCAATCTGATCAGGAATCGAGCGGCCCCAAGGAACGAAAGCTAAGCCGATCGCCAGTGTTACACCGATAATTGCGGGAGAAAGCGATGGCGCTTGGTAGGCCTTGGGGAAAGAGCGCAGGGCATCCTCCAAACGAGGGAGAGATTGCGTCACGTGCACATCTTCTTCAGAACTTCGGTTCGACTTTCTTGAAAACTCCCATGCCGATGAAAATCGATCTTTCCAATTGCCGCAGCGATCGAGAAGAATGAGTGACTCTAGTCTTGATGGAATGGAAGTAATAGACCGTGCTAGTCCGGCCAACATCCAAACACCGACCAACCCGACGATTACAATCCATTCATTTGTCCGCCATTCGAACGCTACCCGCAGAACGACAATGGCAGCAATGGCCAGCGCCAAAAGAATCCAGTGACTGAATCGGAAGTATTCGAATAGGCGAACCGTGACGACGCGTCTTCTCACAGCTGACCAAGCCCTCTCAAATGCATGCTTTTCGATAAAATTTTCCACTGTGCGTGTATCCTTTGGTCAAAACCCGTATTAACGTGACCGTGCTAGACCTGCGATCAATCCAGTTGGCTGAGAAGGCGCTCGAGGCGCCTGTTGACTTCGGGGTCTGCTGCAAGCTGAAGATGCTTCTTGAGGAGTGGCCGCGCAAGGTAACCATATGCGCCCAACTCTCGGGATGCCCGCTCCCGCCCTTCCCATGAATCTGATCCGAGTTGGAGAATTAACGCTGACACCTCCGTCTGTATCGTTTCGGTTAGTTCTGGGGAGGAACCCTCGACCCTATCGATATCACGCAGAGGGATTCGCCAAAGCCTTTCGCCCACTCGGAACGATAAAACGACATCCTTTGCGGCACCTGTAACTACTCCGCCATCCCAGCGTTTAATCTGAATACGCGGAACCCCATCTCCGTTGCTCTCCGCACGTGAAAAGCTTTGAATCTGAGAAACCTCAGTATCGAGCTCCACACCGCCTGTCATGACCGACAGGAGTGGGCTGATCGGGTTTCCAACGACAACTTGCCCACCCGAAAGGTAGATGATCGATCCCCCTACCGAATGATCAGTGTCGGATCCTCCAATCCAACGGGATGGAATCTCTGATAGAGGTGTAAAAACCGAGCGAATATCACTGGTTTTTAATGAGACCTGTTCGAGCTCCTTGGATAGAACCTCAAGTGAGTCATCGGCAAACCAGCCGTAGCATTTTGTATAATCGCTCAGTTCCACTCGTAGCCCAGGCTTCCCGCTTTCTGCAGGGCGAATGGATACAATCTGATCGGAAGCAATCTGAAGTTCTCCCCATGCAGTAAGGAACCGGAAAGAAACAGGCGCTTCACCTGCGGTGGTAAAGCGATCGCCGCGATAGGTTTCGATCAGCATCTGCGATCCGTCTGCAAATGGTGATACATGTTCCCTCTTGGCAAAAACGAGGCGGTCGAAGTTATTCAAATTGATCGGAACCTCACCACCGCCAGTCTGGACGAGAACCAGATCGGAACCCGAAAGTTTCCCGGTCCATATTTGCTCGTCTCGCAAATAGAGCCGGTTTCCTGACTTTCCGGGAAGGTCCTGTAATGCGATGAGATCTTCCAAAGAAATCTCAGTTCTCCCGTAGGCTGATTCAAAGTTCAGAGCGCTTCCGGTCACCCTGCCGAACAGACGAGTGTCCTCCCCAATCAGAAGAATGTCCTGATCCGAAGGCTCCACTCCGAACACCGGGGAGCCCGAATCGAAACCAAGTCGACCGATCGTGCCCTGATCGTTCGGGAAACCATTCGCGACGTAGGCTTTCCAATCTCCAGGGAGTTCGGAGACAGTGGTTTGAATCGAATATGGTGAAAACATATCGAGCAGCCGTCGCCGCTCGAAATTCTGAGGAATGACAGTTTGGGCGACTTTGTGGAGAAGGATGCGGGTCTCACCAGGAGCCAAAGTCAGGGAATACTGAAACGTCATTGCATATCGATTCCTCGCTGTGAGGGTTGGCTTTACCGAGCTCTCGATCCCGGCAAGGCTGAAAAGGAAGGCTCGAGTCGACTGCGTTGCTCCCGGGAGAACGATGATCCCCGACTCCTCTTCCCCAAGGAGGACAGGCTCTGTTCGACCTCGATTCGTCAGGAAGGTTTTGTAGTTGCCAGAAAAATTGGTGATCAGCGCGATATTGAGCGAAATGGGATCCGTTGATCCGTTGAAGAACATCTCCGCATAGCGCAGCCCTCCGGTATCCGAAAGAATCCGAATTCGTCGCTGCACCTGCAACCCCGGCAGTGAATCAATGGGTCGACCTTGAAGAACAATGGATCGCCCATCTGTTGTCATCATTGGCTGGAAACCCACAAATTTCTCACCATTGACCTCCAGCGCGAGACCGCTGTTTACCATCGTGTTTCCAACGCGTCCAATTGAACCATTCTGTTCGAGATTCCAGGTATTTCCCTTTCCATCAGTTCGAACCCCCAGTGCACCCGGCACCAGTGGCTCAGAAACGTCCTGGGCGTTTGCGTTGAAGAGGAGAAGAGCGAGCGCCAACCATACGACCCTCCTAGTCGAGGCTCGTTTCAGGAGTCGGACTGTCGAAGTCTCCCTTGGTGAGGAGGTAGAAGGCGCGAAGCGCTCAGCGTTACTCCGCGCGGTAGGCATAAATCTTTTCAATCGGTATTTGGCGTCGAGTTTCTCCTCCTATATCTACGTTCAGAAACGTTTGCGCAGGTCGCCCCGGCAATACTTCTCCGGATTGCAGGGTGAGGTTAAAAATCAATTTTCCCGGAGCCGGCTCGCGTGAAATCGCTTTGATCTGCTCTGTCGCGACGCTAATCGTCCCGGTTTCCTGAAGCCATAGAATCGACTCATCAGCCAACCCTCCCGACCTGACGCAATTTCCCGAAAAGAGAAATCCAGATTCAGGAACCCAATTTTTCGCTATCTCTTCAAATCCAATCCAGACCCCTTCATCTGGCTCGACGGTCCATCCTCGAAGGCCGACTTCGCGATATGCAGCTAAATAGGCATATGGAATTTCAATGGGATCTCCCTCTGAAGATTTGAGTAGCAACGGGCCGCCATTCAAGAAAGCCGAGAGTCTATCTCCTGATTTAGTGACGATTCGAAATTGAGGAACGGGCAGTGAGAAATGACGGATCTCACTGATTTCTGATCCCTTGCTACTTTCGGCACCGAAAACACTTCTCCATGAAAGTTCGATTTCGTCTGATTCAGTTACAGCGAAAACAGCGCCATCAACTGATTCAACAAATCCAAGGGTTTTCGCCGGCGGAACGCCATCCTTCTCCGAAATTCTAAAGAGGAGCATATTGAATTCCGAAACAGACAGCTCTTTAGCAGCCTCCGCTCCTTCAGCAGCAAACGAAAGCCCAAGGCTCGTAACCGTTCCAACATGAACTCTACCGTCGCGCAGGAAAATTCGGGTGAGCGGGGACCCTGTGCCCGAGATAGCTGCAATTGCATCCACCGGAACTGACACGAGCCCCAGGTAGATGTCATCGATTTCAACGGAATCAGCTCCCGAGATTTCACCATTCACTGAGGTTGCCGAATTTAGCCATAGAGTATCTTTCCCGCGGCGCTGAGCTCCAAGGCGATCGAGCATTTCGTTAAGAGAAAGGAGTTCACGAAGCCTTGTTGGACTGCTTTGAGGCTGAGGAAAAGCCCCTGAAGAAAAGTTTGCGACCGCCACCGCTTTTGATCGATCGATGTTCGGAGTGACCAGCTCCCCCCTGCGAATCAACATTTCGGCGAGATCAGCAACGGCCCCTACTTCGGGCAGTCCAGCTTGGAGGATCCAATGCAACAGGGAAACCGTTTCGCCCGGGGCAATAACCAGTTCGTAGTGAAGGGTCAGTTCTCTTCGGTTTGTCGAAGCCTCAATTTTGGCCTGATTCGCCGAACCCCCAGCACCGCAGAGTACAAAAGTATCATGTCGCCCTTCAGCAGAACTGAAGTGAATAAGGAGTCCGTGATTGCCTGCCCCTAACTGCAGCACAGGGTCTTTTGAGAGAGCTTCCCCCGATTCGCTGTGAAGACTCTGCCATCCGAATGGGAAAGTAGTTCGCAGCTCGATCTTCGCTGTAATCGCAGCCTTCGAGACATTGCTTATGGAATCGACGATTCGGACACCACCTCGAGCGGGGTCAAACCAGAGCGCCCGCTCCAAGGCGAGAGACCCGCGCTTTTCTCGTAAGGTCAGCGTAATGTCGGAGCCTGAATCCACCGCAGGGGCTACCATTTCACCAGATACTGGAGCGAAAGGAGTCCCATCCACAACAAGGTTGAGACCGGACTGCAGATACTGTGTCTCGCCCGAGGTCAGGGCCCCATTCTCTGCTGTTTGCCAAAAGTAACCAAAGGCATCTTGTATTTGAAAAAAATTCCCTTCGATCGTATCAAATTTCGCTGGCCCGGACGTTTTGTCAGCTTCCTGAGCAGCCCCTGAAAGGACGATACTTCCGACCATCGATAGACACAAGGCAGGGGCCTGTAGCAGTCTGGAAGGGAGGCGATCTCGGGACATCCGACAAGGTAGCGAAAATTGCCTGATTGGAAACCCTTTTTCCGGTTCTCCATCACGCCAAATTACTGGATTGGATTTCGCGGGGAGTAGCACCACACTATCGATCCTCAAAATTCACAATAGCCGGGTGCACTTGGTGCTTGCTAAGAGCATTTCCAGTTTGAGCGGCGTTGATACGTAGGCCTATAGGGAAAATTCAGATTGAAACCCGCAGCCTCCGCTTCGACCTTAGTCGCAGTCCAGATTCTTTATCGTGAGCCAACCTTCCAAGAAAATACTATACTGCCGCTGCGCGTTTGCGCAGGTAGTTCCGATAGAAGTGAAGGACCAAGTGCTTCAGAATCTCACCGAATCCGAAGTCTCCTTCGAGTGCGTCTCTGATATGTGTGAGATGTCGGCTCGGAAAGACGATCGTCTTACCAGGCTCTTAGGGGAGGACAGACCTGTTCAGATCGTAGCTTGTTTTCCTAGGGCGGTGAAGTGGTTGTTTCATGCCGCCGAAGTCCCCTTTCCGGAGGACGATTCAATTGAAATTCTCAACATGAGAGAAGATTCAGCAGAAGACATCACAAAGAAGCTTCTCGAACAATGAAGAACGATATCAATCCAATACAAGTGATTGTATATGAGGGCAACGGCGCCTCAATCTGGGATAACTCGATCCGCCTGAGCGTCACAATGAATCTCCTCGATCAAGGGTATTCCGTTCTCCGGGTGGCAGAATATGCCGCTGAAAACGCCTACCTAGAAGAAGCCACGACAGATGCTCCTATCGTGGTTCTGGGGGAGTTTGCAGACGGAACCCCGACAATCGAATCGAAAAATCCTGCGCTCATGATTCATACTCATGACACTTCAGGCCTCAGCTCCGCCGATATCGTGGGTCTGGTGGCAGAAGCTGCAAATGAAGGCGGCCTCGAGCTGAATACCCCCGGGAAACAGGGAGCGTGGAAGCCTTGGTTTCCCGTGATCGACTACGATCGGTGCACGAACTGTATGCAATGCCTCAGTTTCTGCCTCTTTGACGTTTACGGTGTCGATGAGGAAAAGCAGATCCAGGTGCAGAATAACGACAATTGCAAAACCAACTGCCCTGCCTGTTCCAGGGTTTGTCCGGAAGTCGCTATCATGTTCCCGAAATATAATTCGGGTCCGATCAACGGTGAGGCTGTCCGTCAGCAGGATGTAGAGCGCGAAAGTATGAAAGTCGACATCACTGCTCTTCTGGGTGGCGATATCTACTCCAGCCTGCGAAATCGCAGTGAGAAGGCCAAATCTCGATTCTCGAAAGAGAGAAGCCCCGACAAGGCACTCAATGAGCGAAAGCGATGCCTCACCAAGCTGCAGCAATCAGGGATCATTCCCGCTGAAGTCCTCGCCGAGCTGGACATTGAATCGCTTCCCTCACCCGAAGCAATCAAAGAGAAGGCGGCAGAGTTGGCTCGACTCCGCAATAAAGCTTCCACCTAAACAGGGCCTCAACAGGTTAAAAGCTTGCCCATCAACCGCCGTCCGGAATCGGAGAGGGATGTGCCACTATTCGCAGAACTGAAAATAGTGGTCGAATCTACCCTGAATATAAAGGAATATAGAGAGTGAATAGCATGGAAGAATCGAGCAACGATCCAACAACTTGGGTAATCGGGCACAAGAATCCCGATGCGGATGCAATCTGCTCGGCTATCGCGTACGCCGATTTTTTATCGAAGACCCGCGTTCCGGGAGCAAGGGCGGCTTGCTGCGGCCCTCCCAACAGTCGGACGGAGTGGGTTCTCGCTCAGGCGGGAGTGAGTCGGCCACAACTCAAAAGTGATGTATTCCTCCGCGCTGCCGATATCTGTCGCGCGAATGTGATTCTTGCCGAAGAAATGAATACAGTCATCGAGGCCTATCACCAGATGACGGAGCACAACATTCGCAGCCTACCGGTAGTTGATAAGGATCAGCGGCTCGAAGGGATGGTCGCTCTCCCGGACCTTCTTCAGCTTCTCATCGCCGCTTCAGACAGAGGTGACCAAGCTCGACAAGTCACAACGAGCACAAAAAATATCGCCCGTATCCTTGAGGCAGAAATCGTTCACCTGACGGAACACTGCGAAGAAGAGCAGGATTTCCTGATGATGGTAGCGGGCTCGAGCGAACCAGTGATGCAGGATCGCATCGCGCGACTTCCCAGTGATGAGCTTCTACTAATTACGGGCGATCGTGTTGGTGTGCAGCTTCACGCCGTTGAGGCGGGTGTGCGCGCGCTCATTATTACAAGCGGATTCCGACCTTCAGAGGCGATCATTCATGCCGCGAAGGCCCACAATACCGCCATTCTTGTCACCGATCGGGATACGGCATCGACCACCCAACTGGTTCGTGGTGCCCGTTCGATCCAGAGTGCAATCTCTCGGGACTTTGTCTCCTTTCCACCAGAAGCAAAGATCCAAACAATCAAGGAGCGCATTAAGTCGGAACGTCGTCAGGCGCTTTTTCCAGTCTGTGATCCTGAGACAAAATTGCTTGTCGGGGTCTTTTCGAGAACTGACCTTGTGAATCCTCCCCGCCCTCGATTGATCCTAGTCGACCATAACGAATTTTCCCAAGCTGTTTCTGGAGCCGAAGAAGCTGAGATCGTAGAGGTAATTGACCACCACCGTCTCAGTGGAAATCTGGTTACCAAAGAACCCATCCAGTTCATCAATAAGACAGTAGGATCTACTTGTACAATCGTAGGGAACTCGTTTCGCGATCACCAAATTGAACCTGAGCGAGGAATAGCCCTTTGTATCTGTGCGGGGATCATTTCTGACACACTTAATCTAACCTCCCCAACCACAACTCAGGAGGACCGCTCGATTCTGGAATGGGCCAGTAGAATTGCCGATATTGATGTCGACAAGTTTAAGGAACATTTCTTCATCGCTGGCTCCGTCCTGCGTGGCGGCGATTTAACGGAAGCGGTAAACTCGGACCGAAAGGAATTCGACGAGAGTGGCTATCGGCTCAGTATTTCACAGGTAGAAGAGATTGGATTTAATCACTTCTGGCCATCACGGGAAAGCCTTCAGGCAGAGCTTCGAAAGTTGATCGAGGAGAGAAATTTAGACTTTGCTTGTCTCATGATCACGGATATCACGCTGAACGACAGCATGCTCTTGCTTGAGGCACCGGAAGATATTCGAAAACGAATCTCCTACCCCAAGCAAGATTCTCATCTCTTTACTTTGAAAGGAGTTGTCAGCCGGAAGAAGCAGTTATTCCCTTACATCAGCTCTGTTCTGTCTGAAATCCCTAAGGTTGATGAAGCGGCAGGCTGAACTCTCGCCGGCCAATCTATACCGTTTGACAACTCGGCAAGGCCAGAATCCCCTCGGCTAGACAGTTACAAAATCGTGGGCAAACTGGACTCGCTGAATCGAAAATTGCTACCTAATGTAAAAACATGAAATCTGTCGCACTTGTCTTGTTTCCTATTTTAGCCCTCATTTCCATCTCCCACGCTGCGATCGAAGTCGCAGATGCAAAGGGGCGCACGATGGAGGTTGATGTCATTTCCTACATCCCAAAAACAGGGATGACTAAAATCAAGCGAACGGACGGTCAGGTGTTCGAGGTAAATATAAATGTGTTCGACGCGTCATCCCAGAAATTGATCATTGAGAATGCGCCAAAACCTCGAGCCGAACTGCTTGTGCGTGTTTCCGTCGGAAAACGCGACAAGCGGCAAAACGGGAGCAGTTACATGAAGGATCAAACGATCTCGGCCACGATGACTGTAGATAATGATTCCCGCTACATCGATTTCCAGGAAGGAAAAGGCACCCTTTTTCTCATCGTCCGCCAGACAAAACGGTTTGCTGATCGCGATTCGGACTATGGGAAAGTGCTCTCAAAGCAAGTCATCGACATCTCGGTCAAGGCGAGCGAAGAACGAAAATTTGAAGCGCAAAAGGCCTACACGTCATTCGATTCCGATCGCGACTCCACTAATGTCGGCGGATTCTCTTACTACGGGTATCTGTTTATCCTTCAGGACAACGAGGGTGAGATCCACACGGTCGATACCTCTATTGGCAACCTGAAGAAGGATGTCGAGAGTGACACTGCTCTTGCAGAGAAGCTTCTAGGCCTGACGGAAAACAGCATTGTCGCAAAGAGCCTCGAGAAGCTGTAATCGATTCAGCTAATCGCATTTCGTCGAGCGCGACACGCGAGCAGGAAAGCTCGATCTTCTCCGTGTTCGAGAACCGAGAACCGAAGCGATTTCCGCAGACCCTCTGACGTTGTCCAGTTGGCTTGCCAGAAATGGTAAGTGGTTCCAGTTGAGCTGCGCTGAATAATTTCACAAACACCAACCACTCCGGATCGGTTTCGACTTGCGGGCCCTTTGTGAGAACGCCGAGACGAAGTTTGATTGACTTCTCTCCTCCTCCCTCCGGCAAGGATCCGATCCCGAAAAAGTCGCGCCGTAACAAGCGCTTTCTCTCGACCGCCCCAGGCCGAATCCGAAAAAAAGCGTCCATAGCGGACCCCTTTTCGCTGTAATCGAACCTGCCAACCGTGAGTACTGACGGGCTCTTGATCCAGTCGGCTGATTCCACGATTGGAATCTGAATTACTCACGGACGTAGAAGAGATACAGGTTATTCGTTTAATGGGACGGCCAGAATATTCCGGCGTCCAGCCTCATAGGTCTGAAGCAGGAGGACATCGCCTTCAAACTTCTCAACCACTTCATAGGCCCCTTCGGAGCTGGAAACATCAACTTGATCCACCATCGTGATAACACTCCCGGGGCGAAGGCCAGCGCGAGCAGCCGCAACATTGTCTTTCACGCTCTCCACGAGAATCCCTTCGATTGAAGCATCCAGTTCGAGAGACTCCCGAGTTTTGTCATCGAGGTTTTTTACGATGACGCCTTCGATCAATTCCTGATCCTTCGGAATAACAGGTGTCGCTCCCTGACCCATGGCAATTCGATCGCTTTCCAATTCGCCGAGGACGACCTCAAGAGTGCGGCTCTTTCCTTTACGGAAGACCTCGAACTCCACCTTGCTCTTCGGAGCCGTGTTGGAGATATCAAGTCGAAGCCTTTGAACGTTGTCGACTGGCTTGCCATTGTACTTCAAGATCAAATCGCCAATCTTCATCCCTGCTTTTTCAGCCGGAGTATCACCAACAACGTCGCGAACGAGAACTCCATTGCGATCATCACGACCGAGGGCTTTTGCGAAATTGGTGTCGAGTTCGTCGAGGAGGACCCCGAGGAATCCACGTTTTACGACACCTCCACCGTCGAGCAAGCGCTCAACAATGTTCAAAGCCATATTGGAAGGGATCGCAAAACCGATACCAATGTTGCCACCGGTGAAATTCGATTGGATCGCAGTGTTGATCCCAATCAAGCGCCCAGCTGCATCGACTAGCGCACCGCCAGAGTTACCACGATTGATCGCTGCATCAGTTTGAATGAAGTTTTCGTATCCGCCGTTGGTAATGTTGAGTTCGCTCCGTCCAACCGCACTGATAATTCCAAGCGTTGCTGTTTGCTCAAGGCCCAGAGGGTTTCCAACCGCAAGCGCCACATCTCCAATGCGCAAATTTGAGCTATCACCGACTGAAATGGCGGTGAGGCCGTTTGTATCGATTTTGATCAGGGCGATATCTGTCCGAGGATCCGCGCCGATCAGCTCGGCGGTGTATTCCCTCTTCCGATCAGAGAGTTCGACCGTGATCTTATCTGCGTCGCCCACAACATGATTGTTGGTGAGAATGTAACCGTCTGCGGAAATAATGACTCCAGATCCCAGGCCTTCCTGCCGACGCTCGGGAGCATCTTCCCCTCCTTGGCCAAAACGCTCGAAGAAATCCTCGGGGACGTCAGGGAACATCCGGCGGAACAGTTCTTCCTGCTGAGGGTTTCGCTGTGCCGCCGTCATCTCAATTGACTTCGACGAAGAAATCGTAACAACAGCAGGCATCACTTTTTCAAGCGAATCTGCGTAGCTCGCAACAGCGCCGGCTGCTTCTTTGATCGGTGACTTGTCGATTGAAATCTTGCTTTTCAGGGCGGCGAACTTGACTTCTTCACCATAACTGGGACTGAAACTCGCACTGGCGATCGCCGCGAAAACGAGAAGGGAGTAGAGGACTTTTTTTCGTTTCATTTGAATTCGTAGGGTTGTGAATGGGCAGAGGTAGCGCTTCTTGTTGTGGCAGTTGGGAATCAGAATTCCTTCGATACGCTACAATCTCATTTGCAAGTAGAGCGAGTGACTGCTGTGTTCCTGTCTAATTTTCTTTTTAGTTGCTTAATGAGCCCCCTGATTCCTCTCGACCGGTTTACCGAATCCAATCTCTCCGTAGAAGAGAAGCAGAGGTATGCGAGACATCTCAGCATACCCGAGGTGGGTGTAGATGGACAGCGCCATCTTCGTGGCGCGCGTGTTCTCTGCATTGGTGCCGGTGGCCTGGGATCGCCTGTAGCGATGTATCTGGCCGCTGCGGGAATTGGAGAAATCGGTATTGTTGATTTCGATCGAGTTGAGTTTTCGAATCTGCAAAGACAATTACTCCACGGCACCGAGGATGTTGGACGTTTCAAGATCGACTCGGCTCGCGACCGGCTCCGAGAAATTAACCCAGGGGTGTCTGTGACCACCTACAAAGAGAGGCTCACGAGCGAAAATGCCGAGGGAATTGCGGAACGATATGATGTCATCATTGATGGAACTGACAATTTTGAAACGCGGTATCTCAGCAACGACCTCGCCTTTCTGACTGGGAAACCGAACGTTTACGGGTCGATATTCCGGTTTGAGGGTCAGATTTCTGTCTTTGCCCCACAGAAAGGGGGTCCTTGTTATCGATGTCTCTTTCCAACTCCTCCCGAACCAGGTCAGGTTCCCGGTTGTGCCGAAGGGGGTGTTCTCGGAGTTCTTCCGGGAATTGTAGGTTCTCTTCAAGCCAGTGAGACCATCAAGCTCATTCTCGGAATTGGCGATCCGCTAATTGGGCGTCTCGTTCATTTTGACGCTCTTTCCTTTCGTTTTCGGGAAATCAAATTGCGGCGCGATCCCCAATGCCTATTGTGTGGAGAAGATCCAACGATTACCGAGCTCAAAGACATTACCCTCTCCTGTGATATGCCTGACAATGCCAATCTCCTTCGTGAGATCGACGTCTACGAATTGAAAGCCCGCTACAGACGGTCTGAATCCTTTATCCTTCTTGACGTCCGCGAAGAGTTTGAGGTCGAGGTCGCAAAACTGCCCGGGTCAGTCCTGATTCCTCTGGGAGAACTCCCCGATCGACTCGAAGAGTTGGATCGGGCGGCGGAAACCATTGTGCATTGCAAATCGGGAGGACGAAGCGCAAAGGCCCTTTCGATTCTGAACGACGCAGGTTTTGCCGATGTTTGCCATGTGCAGGGAGGTATAAACGCCTGGTCAGAGGAGATCGACGAATCAGTCCCCCTTTATTGATGGCTACCCCTGACCATTTGAAGGAGCTGATCGCCCTTCTCTGTTGCCCTATCACGAAGGAAGCCCTCCACTACGTGAGCCCGGAAGGTCTCACTTCTTTCACCGGTGAGTTCCCTGAGGGTGCGCTAGTCACGAAAGACGGGGAAGCCCTCTATCCGATTCGCGAGGGATTCCCAATCGTTGTCTCTTCGGAGAGGATAACCAAAAGCGCTGAAGTGAACTAGCCGCTCAGCGAATCGCGCTTCCAGTCCAACCCAACTTCTGGTGTAGGACGTCATAAAAGTCCTGCCCGGAAATTGAGATCAGCGGGAGGCAGAAATCAGCTTTTCGCATCTGGACGGATGCGGTATCAGATATCGACGTGACAAGCTGTCCATCGACGAGAAGCGATAAATCATCTCTTTGTTCAAGAGCTGCAAACTTCACTTCACTGGAAGCGTCAATCACGAGGGGGCGATTCGCGAGAGTGTGCGGACAAATCGGGGTCACAATAAAGACTTCTGAACCGGGCTGAACGAGAGGTCCGCCTGCGGAAAGAGAATAAGCAGTCGATCCGGTTGGCGTGGCGAGAATGAGCCCGTCGCCTGAATACAGGTTCGCAACCTTTCCATTAATTTGTGCCTCGACGTGCACGACTCGGGAATCGACGCCTCGACACAAGGTCACTTCATTGAGACCGACAAATTCGATTGGGGGTCCTGCTTCGGGAACGAATCTCCCCGCGATGACAATACGATCGGTTTGGTCATATTCACCGGTAGCAAGAGCATTGGCCAGTTTCCCGCTCTCACTCTGGGTTGCACAGGTCAGGAATCCCAAGGTTCCCGTATTAATTGCAGCAATCGGCTTGATCCTTTCCCGCAGTTGGCGCAATACCCAAAGTATCGTTCCGTCTCCTCCGAGGACGACGATTAGATCGACAAGGTCGCTGAGTTCCTCAAACGGCACGCTATCATCGGAACCGATCAGGCAGGCCGACTGTTCCTCAAGAACGATAGCAATAGATCGCTCCTCGAATTTCTGGATCAAGTCGAGCAAGAGTTCCCGTGCTCCAGGTTTGGAGGGGTTCGCGACGATTCCTACTCGGGGAGATGCTTCAGCCATGCCAAAAATTCGACGTTACCGTCGGTGCCATTGATAGGCGAGTGGGTGACGCCTTGCCAGCTTTTTCCCAAATCTTTGACGACGAAGGACCTGATTTTCTCGACAGCTTCCTGGTGGAGTTGAGGATCTCGAACAATCCCCCCCTTTCCCACCTGCTCCCGTCGGAGCTCAAACTGCGGTTTAATGAGGCAAAGAACATCTCCCTGGGACTGGAGAGCTCGAAACACCGGTCCAAGGATGAGGTTGAGTGAAATGAAGGACACGTCAATGACAACGAGATCGACCAATTCTGGAAGATCCCCCTCTTCCATATAGCGAATGTTGATTCCTTCACGCGACACGACTCTGGGATCTTGTCGCAATTTCCAGGCAAGCTGGTTTTTGCCTACATCATAAGAGTAAACCTTCTTAGCTCCACGCTGAAGCATACAATCCGTAAATCCACCCGTCGAGGCACCCGCGTCGAGCACAATCTTTCCTTCCACCGGGATGTGAAAATGATCGAGCGCCTTCTCAATCTTCAATCCGCCTCGACTCACGAATTTGGGTCGGTTCTTGATCGTGATTTCGACATCCGGATCGATCTTTTGCCCCGGCTTTAGTAGCCCGTCGACTCCCTCTACGCGTACTTCACCAGCTAGAATGAGCCGTTTTGCGAGTTCACGGGAATCGCACAATCCTCGCTGGTGCATCAATTGGTCGAGTCGCTCTTTCGCCATGTTAGTTTCAGGTATCCGATGACAGGGCCATCTCAGATGCACAGTATCCACGCAAGCTTTATGAGAAGAAATGTCAAAGGACTTTCTTGAACTCACGTTAGAGGTTGAGTACTTATCCGTTCATTCCCCCCCTGCATGAAATCAGCCCCCCTTCTGATCGCAGCAATCTTGTTATATAGCCATTCTTTCCTGGCTGCCAATGAGAAGTCTGCTCCCTCTGAATGGATCACCACGGATCAGCAATGGGCTGCGCTCCGGCAGGGGGAGGTCGTCCTGCTCGATTCGAATGCTGGCGGAAAAGAACGAGGGCATAGCGCAACGGCTGCCATCCTGGTCGGCGCTCCTCCAAAAGAAGTCTGGGATGTTGTATTTGACGGAAACACAGCGGCAGATTTTCAAGCATCACTGGTCACGTCAACGATCGTTGAGAGATCGGCCGAGTTCACCCTCGTCGAGCAGGTAGTGAAAGTCGGGCTTCATAAAGTGAAGTATGTCGTTCGTCAAGCACCCGCCCCTCCGTCCCTGATCGATTTTTCATTGGAGAGTGGGGAGTTGGAAAAGATGGATGGATTCTGGCGCTTCCTTTCCGTCGGCGATCCGGCAGATCAGAAGACGCTGTTGGTTTACCGCCTCAGCCTTGAACCATTGATTCCAATTCCTCGGTTCATGATTCGCAAGTCGATTACTAACAATCTCCCTGACACGCTGCGTTCAGTTCGCGACGAGACGATTCGCCGTTCAACTTCTCCCTGAGATCAACAGACTCGGAATTCGGAAGACCATTCAAAGCTAGCAATTTTGTAACCGCTTTCGAATTCCATACATCTCTATCGGTAAATGGATGCGATATCGACAAAGGAGAAGATCAACAAGTTCAGGTTCAGTCGTCTGCTTCTATCGCTTGCAGGGCTGCTGGTCATCCTGATTCTTTCGGTCCTTTTCATTGCGGGATCAATGGAAGAACACGAGCTCGCCGCGTTGCCATCACGTCACCTTCCCGATGATTGGAAAAGGGAAATCAATTTGGTTGACCGAGCATTCCAAAACGAGTGGACTCAGAAGAAAGTCTCGCCGACCCCAGCGGCCTCGGACTTGACTCTTATACGACGACTTTCCCTTTCTTTGACCGGTGCCCCGCCTTCTCTAGAAGAGATTCAGCAATTCAAAAGACTCCCTCCGGAGGCTGATGCTGTGCAATCATGGCTCGACCATCTCTTTGCAGACCCTCGATTTCATCACTACTTCGCGGAGCGCCTTGCTCGGACATATGTGGGCATCGAACAGGGACCGTTCCTTGTCTATCGACGAAGGCGCCTTGTGAACTGGCTTGCTGGCGAGTTCGCCGTGAATCGCTCCTATGGCGAAGTAGTTCGCAGCCTCGTCTCTTCTGATGGACTCTGGACGACACATCCCGAAGCCAACTTCGTGACCGTTGCGGTTATGGACGACAATGGAGAGAGCCGCCCGGACCCGATCAAGCTCGCTGCACGTACTTCTCGCGCCTTTCTTGGCGTGAGCCTCGACTGTATGCAGTGTCATGACGACAAATTCGGAGATCACTGGAAACAGGAACACTTTCACCAGCTTGCCGCCTTCTATGCTCAGACGAAGATTGGACTAACGGGGCTGCGAGAGGAAAGTCAGCGTGAATATGAGATCAAACTCCTGGGTGATACCGAGCCGACTACGATGGAGGCGGTTGCTCCTTATCAGCCTGAAATTCTGCCCGAGTCGGGCACTCGACGTCAGCGCCTCGCAAGATGGATTACCCACGAAGACAACGAGGCTTTCAGCAGAGCGACCGTGAACCGAGTCTGGGGCCTCCTAATGGGCAGGCCGCTCATCACACCTGTTGACGACATTCCCCTGACCGGCCCCTATCCTGCAGGAATGGATAAGATGAGCGACATCTTTCGTCGCAGTGGCTACGATCTTCAGTCGCTAATTCGGCTAATCGCCGGAAGCGCGGCCTTTCAACGAGACAGTTCCTCCGCCACCGAGGAAAGCCCTGTTACTCAGCGCCAGGAAAAATTCTGGGCTGCGTTTCCAATTACCCCCTTGCGATCGGAACAGGTCGCAGGAGCCGTGATTCAAGCGTCATCACTTCAGGCTATCGATCAGAGTAGTCATATCATTCATCGATTTCGAAGGTTCGGAGAGACTCGCGATTTCGTGAAACGGTATGGCGACCAGGGAGAGAATGAATTCCTCGAAACAGCGGGGACCATTCCGCAACGGTTGCTTCTGATGAACGGAGAATTTGTCGCCGAACGCACGCAGCCGAATGCCGTGATGAATGGAGCGACCCGTCTTGCCCATTACGCTCCCGATGATGCGGGCGCTGTTTCCGCAGCCTTCCTAGCCACTCTGACGCGTCATCCCCTCGACGTTGAAAGCACTCACTTTGAAGGCCTGCTTGAGGAAAGTAAGGGAAAGGACCGCGAGCGGGTCATGGAAGATATCTACTGGGCCCTCATTAACTCTACTGAATTTTCCTGGAACCGATGAACGACAATTTCTCTTTTTTTGGTGACTGCGGCACCCTCCCTCAATTCTCTCGACGAAACCTGCTCCGAGGAGCAGGGCTCGCGGGATTATCGTGGCTCACCCCGCTTTCCCAGCAACTAGCTCTTGGTTCAACGAAGTCATCAGGGCGCCCTCGTTCCGTGATTGTCCTCTGGCTCCAGGGTGGCGCCAGCCAATTAGAAACCTTTGATCCCCACCCGAAGGGGGCTGTTTCCTTTGGTTCCCAGGCTATTTCCACTTCAGTCAAAGGGATCGACCTCGGCGCGGGACTGGAAAAGACGGCAGAGCAGATGGAGCACGTTTCCCTGATTCGTTCTGTGACCAGCAAAGAAGGTGATCACGCTCGGGCCATCTACCATACGAAGACAGGTTTCCGCCCTTTCCCAGGCTTGATTCACCCCTCGATTGGTGCCGCTCTCTGCCACGAACTGCCCGTTCCCATCACGGGCGGAGCGCCGCTTGATATCCCCACCCATATTTCCATTCTTCCTTCTTCATTCCCTGCGCGGGGAGGCTATCTCGGTGCTCGCTTCGATGCCTTTCAGGTAGGAGACCCAATAAACGAGGTGCCTGACGTTCGATCGCGTGTAGATGACGACAGAGAATTTCGTCGGGCTCAATCTCTCGATGTGCTGGAGCAGACTTTTTCCCGAGGCAGGCTCCTTGACCTCGAGCAGAATCGCACCCTGCATCGCACAGCGATTCAGAGAGCGAAGACGATGATGACGTCCGATCAACTTGCTGCCTTCGACGTCAAACAACGCCCTCAGGCCGAACGCGATGCATTTGGTGATACACGATTCGGAAGAGGCTGCCTTGCTGCGCTCGGGCTTGTCGAGAGCGGCGTTCGATGTGTTGAAGTCACACTGAACGGCTGGGATACTCATATCAATAACCACGAAGGACATCAGAAACAGAATGCTATCTTGGATCCAGCTTTAGCGGCCCTGATTTCCGGGCTGAAAGATCGGGAATTGTACGACGACACTGTTCTGCTAGTTGGTACAGAATTTGGACGAACTCCAAAACTCAACGTCACGGAAGGACGGGATCACTGGCCCCATGGCTTTAGCGTAATTCTTGGCGGCGGCGGTCTACGCGGCGGCCTCGCAATCGGAGAAACAGACCCCTCAGGCGACAAACAAGATCCCTCGGACCCTGTGAGTGTCGAAGACATTCACGCGACCATCCTGCACCAGCTCGGCGTAGACTACGAGTATGAACTGGACACCCCAATCGGCCGCCCCCTTCCCATCAGCGAAGGTCGCCCAATTCATCAACTCGTTTGATAGATAGTGCCAGCTCACCTTGGTGTGGAATTTTCCTCTTCTTCTGGATGAAGGCGACGCAGTCGCGCTCCATTCTCCAACCAACGTATCCAAAAGAGGACGATCAACATGATTGCCGCATAGATATGATGTGACACCTGTGTCCTTGGAACGAGATCAGCGACCAGAAGTATCGACTGTGTGAATCCACAAAGAAAGAGCAGGTGCTCGAAAGCGACGGAAAACCCGGGTGACAGCGGGTCACGGTCGGCACGCCACAGTCTGTGCCCCAAGGCGAAAAGAAGCCAAAGACAGACTCCGCTCAAGAACGGATCACAACTTCGAGTTGCTGCCTTGGTGCGGCAGATCTTGGCTGCAATCCAAAATAGCGCCAAAACGAAAACCTCCCATACGCGAAGCGCCTCCGATTTCAGAAATCAGGGCTAGGCCGTGCCCATGAAGCCGAAGACAAAGGCCGCACCAAACTAAAAAATTAGAAGTCGTGGATGCTGAGTAGCGGGATAAATCGGCAACCAGCCGAAATAGTGCATCGGCCATTGCAGAAGACCAAAGACCGCCGCGAGCAGTCCCAGGGGGAAGAAGAGTCGAAACGGCTCTGATGACCAGATGGGACCCTCCGCCGGCTTGGTCACATAGCGAGAGCTCCGACGCCTAGAAAAACAACCTACCCGATTTAGAGGTAGGCTGGAGAAACCGTTCCAAGGTTTTGAATAGTGGGTTTTGAACTCCTAGACCTCCGGAAATTTGATCCACTTCTGATCGGACCCCGAGCTCTCTACGGTAGCTTTGATGAAAGCGACACCGGCAACTCCGTCATCCACATTGGGAAAATCGTAGCCGCTCTTGGGAGCAGGATTTCCATCAATTTGATCCGAGATAGCCTGCGCTGCCGCAAGATAGATATTGGCGAACGCTTCGATGAAGCCCTCAGGGTGCGCAAATGGCGTTCTCGTAAAACCATGACCGGCGGCGGCCTCACTGATGTAGTCGTTTCCGCGACGATAGATTTTCCGGGGAGCATTCGCGTATTTCACAATCAACTCATTGGGATCTTCCTGATGCCACTCGAGGGAGGCTTTCGTTCCATACACACGAATATTGAGAGCATTCTCGTCGCCATTTGAAATCTGAGACGCGTAGATGATCCCTTTGGCGCCCCCTTCGAAGCGAACGAGATTATTTCCATCATCGTCCAGTTCCCGTCCGGGAATAAAAGCGGTCAGTTCAGAACAGATTTCCTCGATCTCCAAACCGGTAATGTAGCGAATTAGATTGTGAGCGTGAGTTCCGATATCCCCCATGCAGTTGGAGATGCCGGCAATCTTGGGATCTGAGCGCCAATTGTTGATCTTTCCCTGCCCTTCGCCCTCGACGTCTCCGACGGCATAGCCTTGAGGGTATTCAGCAACAATCTTCAGGATGCGGCCGAGGTCCCCGTCACCGACCATCCGCTTGGCTTCTTTTACCATTGGGTAGCCGGTGTAGTTGTGAGTCAGGGCGAAGATACGATCGCTGTTGTTCACAATCTCGCGCAATTCCAAGGCCTGCTCGTAGGTCTGAGTCATTGGCTTGTCACAGACGACGTTGAATCCAGCTTCGATGAAGCACTTGGCGACATCAAAGTGAAGATGATTCTGAACAACGATGGAAACGAAGTCGACCTTGTCCTCGCGGGCGGCCTCCTTTTCAGCCATTTCCTGATAACTGGCGTAGGCACGGTCCGGGTCGATAAAGAAATCCTGTCCCGACAGCTTCGATTTTTCGGGATCGGAAGAGAAACATCCCGCCACGAGCTCAATTTTTCCGTCCAGATTAGCGGCCATCCGATGCACTTGGCCAATGAAGGCTCCGCGGCCGCCACCGACCATCCCCATACGTAGTTTTCGATTCATAGAAGTTGTTGCTGTGTTAAAAGAATACTGCCGAAACGCAGGTCGAGCCTAGCAAAGCGGGAAAGAATTGCAAGGTGCGCCGTAGCAGAGACATAGCGTAAATGTTTCAGCGCTGTAATGATTCCGGCATCTTCTTGAAACGGTTCCTGTGCTAGTTTGTTTGGTCATGCGAGTACTCGTTGTTGGGGGTCGGGAAAAGATCTCTAGTTTCATCCAAAAGGGCTGGAGCGGGCCAGGTTCGTTTCAGACGTTTAACATCATTGCGACACTGCCTTTGATCTTGCCACGACCCAGGAATTCGACGCCCTTGTCCTCGACACCATGCTTCCAGGAGAGGATGGCGTCAGTATCGTCCGAAACCTCCGTGAAAGAAGCATCAGCACTCCTGTCATTCTCCTGACGGCTCGAAACGGACTTAACGAACGTATCGAGGGACTCAATGTGGGAGCTAACGACTATCTCACTAAACCGTTTTAAGTCGAGGAACTCGTCGCCCGGCTTCGGGCTCTGATTCGGAGAAGTGATGAGCAAGCAGGAAATACCATCCTGCAAACGCAGCGATTTAGAACTCGATCTTGTCCAGCGCAATGCCCAACGGGCGGACAGTCGAATTGAGTTGAACGCTCGTAGTTTTTCTCTTCTCGAGCATTTGATTCGTACGCCGGGAAGGATTTTTTAACAAGCCGTTCGGGCAAGATGCGTCTGAAACCCGCTTTATCGCTCTTCGATCTAAGCACCGCTATTGGCGAATCTAAATTGCTACCGGCTTACCTGTCTCGGCAGCGGCATATACGGCATCAATGATCTGCATCAAAGCGAGTCCCTGCTCCGCATTATTGAGAGGTTCCGAAGTCCCCTCGATGGCTTCCACGAAATTGGCGGCCGAATTAATTCGGCCCATGTCTTCGCACTCCTCGACTTCGATAATCTTGTCGACGGACTTTCCATCTTCCTGAACATAGAGTTCACATGTATCAATCGCCGTTTCGTCGTCACCATCAGAACCAAAAAGGCGCTCGACCTTTCCGCCTGCGGTTACGCCCTGAAACACGACCGAAACTTCTTCACGCTTTACCATTTCAGCCCACGACATCTGAAAGCTCAACGTCTGACCTGTCTCAAACATCACAAACCCATGTGCAGCGGATTCGACATCAGTAACTCCACCCTCACGATCAGGGATCCCCCAGGGTCCCTTGAAATCCTTGTTCGTGATATGATCGTCAAACGCCTGCCCCATGACGTAGCTGGGATTGGGATTCCCCATGAAATACATGGCGAGGTCAAGCATATGCAGCAAGTCGATGACAGGACCGCCACCTGAGAGTGCTTTGGTGGTGAACCATCCGCCAAAACCTGGAATTCCTGTCCGCCGACACCACTTGGCCTGTGCCGAATTGATCCTCCCAACAGTGCCGTCATCAATGAACTTCTTCATCTCTCGTGACTCAGGGCGTGCACGGTTATTGAAATTGAACATCAGCAACTTTCCCGAAGCATCACGAGCCGCAATCATATTGTGCACCTCCGCCGCTGAGATCGCGGGAGGCTTTTCACAGAAGACATGCTTCCCTGCCTCAAGGGCCTGAATCGCGAGTGGTGCGTGAAACTTGTTCGGAACAATGATGCTGACCGCGTCAATGTCGCTTGCCAACATCTCAGCAACATCTCCATAAACATTAGGAATGTCATTCGCCTCCGCCGTTGCCGCAGCCGCTTCCACGTTGACGTCAGCCATCGCGACGACTTCCCCGCCGGCCTGACGAAATCCTTGTATATGATAGTGGGCCATTCCGCCCGCTCCGATCACTCCTACTTTTGTTGCCATATTGTCTTTTTAAGTATCCTGGTATTCTTAGAGGAAAATTCTGTTAGAAATACTACTCGGTGCCAGCCTCGGTCGCGGCAGGTTCTGCGGGCGCCTCTGTCTTGACCTCGATGGGGGAGGGTGTTGCAGCCTTTGGTTCGACTTTCAGTCCTGCTTCGATAGCGAGCTTAACGGTAGCCGCGGTAATATCGACTTCCGGCGCAAAGGTGAATACCGGGGGCATCACCTTCATGAGGACGACGTCGAGCCCGAGCTCTGCCGCAGCGTCCCTGGCGATAGGCTCAAGCTTAATGCGAAACTCATTAATCACACGAACTCGCTCCTGAGCCAATGTCTGCTCGGCCTGCGCTTTCAGCCTCGCGAACTCCGAATTCAATTGTTGCCCGGTCGCACGAATCTGCGTGAGTTGCTTTTCGGTTGGGTTTTCTCCCGCAGCCTTCTGAACTCCATTCATTTCACTTTGAAGCTGACCTTGTGTTCTTTGCAGATCCTGGTTGAGGCGTTTCTGGAGACTGGCAAGATCGACACGCACCTTTTCCTCAACGCCGAGTTGGCGAGCGACCTCATCAATATCCAAAACCGCGACTCCACCGGCTTCGACAATAGAAATTCCATTCAAGAAAAGAGAAAGAGCAAGGAGGGGGGGCAATAGTTTCATGACGAAAAAGAACGAATTCCGAGGCTGGGAGAGTAAGACAAGAACCCCCATTCCGTCCAGCGATTTCCGACAAACTGAAACTGAAATCAACGATCCATTTCGCTCCTTCTCCCCGTATCTTTTGAAAAGGATGTTCTCAAGCAGGCCCTCATTGATTGTCGTGAAGAACTGAGTGGAAATCCGGATCTTGCGATTGCACTGGTAAGCTCGGTCTGCCGCTCACACAACCTGGCTCTGTTCGATTTGCTCCGCATCGATGGGCACGCCAAAGAGATCGTTAGGGCCTCTGTGTACGGCTTTTCGGGGTTTGAAAAGAACTGGAAAATCGATCGAGGGTCAGCCTGCTTCATCTTCGGCTTCCTATTACGGATTTGAAAACCCTGAAAGATCATTGGCCTGGCTTGCCGTTTCCGGACGGCGAAAATTCATCGCATTAAGGAATCCTTCTCTTTACTAACCCGCTGGTCGACGCTCCCAGTGCGATAATCCGACCCCTGAGCGAACAGTTTCCACGTTCTTCCATTCTGGGAAGCCAGATACCCCGAGGTCTGGAGGCGGAGGATCTTTTTTTACGGAGGTTGGAATCGAGGATTGCGATTCCCTTGCGATGCTTCTTTCTGGCGGAATCAAGGTGAGCCCCCCTAATCGCGCAGGCTTGCCGCCCGATTGGCGCCCCCCCCTCATTGTGACCGGAGCCCCTCAAGGAATTGTGACCTCAATCGGCCGAAGAGAACTTCTCGGTATTCTTGACGAGCCATTCGCGGCACTTGATCCCGAAAATCCGTCCTCCTCGCTTCAGATGCTCTGAAGAAAGAAAAAGACCGAGGGATTGGGATCCTCGTAGTCAACCATATCCTACCCGACTGCCTTGCCGTCGACCGATCTGTGTCGATGGATCCTCAAATTCGCTGATTCACTTTCCGACACAGTAAAGCGTTTTGCCCGAGCGGATCAACATCTGGTCACCGTAGGGGGTCAGAGTAGCACGGAAGATCTCGTCTTTGGCTTCCGTCCCAAGCGAATTCACCGAGACGATATCGAGTTCCTTGCCAGGCCGAATTACGATGACGTCGCCACCGCTAACGGTCTGCAGGTAAACGAGGCCATTCGCAACCAAGGGGCCTGCCGCAACTTGAATCCCATCTTCTCCGAGTCGTTCACTGTAATGAGCCTTTCCCGTTTTGGTGTCGTAGCAGGTTGTGATCCCGCTCATACTTGAAATGACCAAGTAATTCTCAAAGATAGCAGGAGACGGAAGATCTCGTCCCCCTTTTCGTCCTGCGTGCCAGACGCGATGAGTGCCAGTCACATTGCCGGAACCACCCGGCTTTACGCAGTAGGTGTCACCTGGCTTTCCGTTCACAACATAAAGGTGCTCTCCGTCCCACTCTGGAACTGGAGCACCACGTCCATTAAAACCTTCACAAAACCACAATTCTTTCCCAGTTCGAGGCTCGTATCCGCGAACACCGAACTCACCATTGAGGACGAGCTCCTGTCGTCCATCAAACTCGATCAGGATAGGCGTACTCCACCCGCCTTTTGGCTTGGCTTCGCGAGCGGTTTCCCAAATCGTTTCGCCGGTATCGATATGAAGGGCCACTAACTTGGAATCCCCTTCCGAATCGCAATTCTGAATCACCGCGCTGCCCATCACAATTGGCGAAGCGGCAATCCCCCACCCGCCCGGGAATGCTCCCAAATCTCGAGACCACTTCTTCTCTCCATCGACAGTGAAGCCATGGAGACCTCCTGGTCCAAAGAATGCGACGACCATTTCCCCATTCGTCGCACAACTCGGTGTGGCCCGGCTGTTCATCGCATGAATTTCTTCTGGGTTAGCACAGGGAACGGACTGCTCCCAAATCACTTTTCCGTCAGTCGCTGAAAGGCACTGGATGAAACGCTCGCTCCCATCTTCCGAAGCTCCGGTGAGAAATATGCGATCACCAAAGGTCACGGGAGAAGATTGCCCTGAACCTTTGAGAGTCATCTTCCACTGAATGCTCGACTCGCTCCAGGATACCGGAACCGCCGTCGAATCGATGTGCCCTCGACCAGTCGGTCCACGAAATTGATGCCAATCCGCGGCAGGTACAGAAGTGATGAGAAGTCCGGCCATCGAGGCGAGGAACAGAGAGTGGAATCGATTCATGTCAGGGTGCTTTCGGTTTCTGAAAGATGAAAAAATGCTGGATGGGAAGAAAATCGCGAACTTCAACAAACTCGAGCCCGACGGCCTCCATCTCCTGTGTCACTTGCTTCACCGTCATTTTGTGGAGCGGCTTGATCGGAACGCTGGGGTCTTCTCCTCGATACTCAAGCAGGATAATGCGTCCCCCGGGCTTCAGTCCTTTATAGATTGAAGTCGCCATTTCCCGCGGATGCGAAAACTCGTGGTAAGCATCGACGAGGATGGCGAGGTCGACTGTGTTTTCAGGAAGTCTTGTATCTTCGATAGTTCCAAGCAGCGTTTCGATATGGGCTACCTTCTTGAGCTTTTTCTTCGCCTCAATGAAATCGAGCATCTCCTGCTGAATATCCACGGCGAGGACTTTTCCTTTGGGCACCAGTGGAGCGAGGAGAAATGAGAAGTAGCCAGAACCCGCACCGATATCAGCGATAACACTGTCGTCCTGAAGGTCCAGTTGATCGAGGATTAGAGATGGTTTTTCTTCTCCTTCACGATCTTTTCGCTCTAACCATCCAATCGCGTGCTGACTGACTACGTGAGAGATTTCTCTCCCCATGTAGACCTTTCCGATACCATCCCGGGATGGAGTTTTCTCCGTGTAAGGAGAGCCTTCTTCTGCTGAAACATCAATGAAGAAGGCGACCAATAGAATGAAAATGGAAAAAGGGAGGCGTCCCGACATACCGAGAAGATGATCGATTTTTCTGGAAAGAAAAAGAAAGAAAGCGACCCGATCACGGCAAATCGAGTCACGAACGATCTGAAAAGAACGAGGATACCTATAATGAGCAGCATATCTGCTCGATCCGAGTCGTCTCTCATTCAGATCTCGAATACAGCTCTTATTTTGTCCCGGTAATTCTCGCGTTGTCCCTGACTGTTCTGTTTTTCGTAATCTACCGAAGTCGGTCCGGCAAACCCGATAAGACGGTGAATGCGCCGCTACCACCTTACGGTCGAGTTGTCTGCGATGCTGAACAGATCTCCTATCATCGAGACAGTAGCACCATTGAGTCAATCAACCGCGATTCGATGATGAGAATTCGAGCTCCGACGACTTCGCACAGCCGATGGGATCCACTGACTGCGATGCCTTTGAAATGCGAAACCATTCCATAGAGTGCTTTTGAGGTTTGCTTGACTGTCGAGAAAGGCTTAACATCTCGTTCCCTACTATGGCAGACGACGAATCGACGAATAAACCTATTCTGTTTGGTAGCGCCGGCATGGCCGCATCTGGAATGATGCCAGGAACCCGGGAAAAGCCCAAGCCAACGGGAAAGGAAGAGGAGCCTGAGCAAGCAGAAGACACCTCATCAGAGGGAGGGAACGCCGAAATCGAGACGGAGACACCCGAGGAGCAAACAATTGCGGAGCCTGTTCAAAAAGAAGAACCGGTACCCGTGGAACCTGTCTACAACGGTTTGCGCGCCGTGGTGATAGGGCACACAGGCTCAGGAGATTTCGGCAGCCATCTCGACGTCATTTTTCAAAGATTGGACGGTGTCCGTCTCGAAGCTATCTGTGACGGGGACGCCGGAGCGGTCGACGAAGCCCAAATCAAAACAGGAGCGCCAAATGGCTATGGTGACTTCCGGAAAATGCTGGAAGAAGAGAAGCCCGACATCGTCAGCGTCGCTACGCGATGGAGTGACCAGCACGCGGAAATGATTCGAGCATCGCTCGAGTCCGGGGCCCACGTGCTCTGCGAAAAACCATTCACACAAACGCTGAAGGAAGCTGACGAAATGCTCGCCCTGGCTGAGAAGAAGAATCTCAAGGTCGCGATCGCTCACCCTATGCGACTCGATCCTCACGTCCTGCGGTTCCACAAGGAATACCGGGAAATCATCGGGGAGCTTCTGGAAATCAATGTTTTCGGAAAAATGGATAGCACTGTAGGAGGAGAAGATTTGCTTCTTCAAGGCTCTCCCCTCTTTGATATTGCTCGGCTCTTTGCAGGAGAGCCTTGCTACTGTACTGCCACTGTCACCAAGGATGGAATACCTGCCATCGCCGAAGACGTTCATAAATCGGAGGGAAATCAGCACGGCCCTCTCCTGGGAGACACGGTCCGAGCACTATTTATAATGGAGTCAGGTATTGCTGTTTCCTTTCTTTCCGATTCTCGACAGCGAGGAGTCGCCGGACCCGCCGGAATCGAATTTATTGGTGAGAACGGAAAGATGAGGATGCTTGCAAATCAGCCCCCCATCTTTTCTCGACTCACGAATTCCAATCCAAGTGGGCACACCCGTTCTGATGTTTGGCAGCTATGGCCCCAGATCAAAGGCCCCTATCATGAGCCGGTTGAGAAACTGACTCAGATCGATGCCGCCAATCGCCTCCTCGTGAAAGACTGGGTTGCTGCCATCGAAGAAGACCGACCGCCGCTCAGTTCTGGTGATGACGGCCGAAAAGCCCTCGAAATGGTGCATGGAGTGTGGCAAGCCGCCGTGACAATGAAGCGGGCCTACTTTCCCCTCGTGAACCGACTGCATCCTCTCAGCGAGGAATCCGCCTGATTCTTTCATCAGGCGAACGGCAAATTTTCCTCAACCGAAGATTTCCCTTTCCGGTTCGGTGATGGTATGACCTGACCAAACCAACTTGTTTTGCGATTTCATGGCTGATCTGTTATCTATCGAGAATCTATTTACCCTTCTCATGCTCGTCCTGCTGCAGGCCGTCCTGGGATTCGACAACCTGCTCTATATCTCTTTGGAATCCCAAAGGGCTCCGAAGGAGAAGCAGGCATATGTTCGAAAGCTGGGAATCGCACTTGCTGTCGTCCTACGGATCGCGTTGCTGTTCCTTCTCATCACGGTGATCGACAAGGTCAAAGCGACCCTCTTCTCTGTGGATACGGCCTTTATCAGCGGAGAATTCAATGTTCACTCCATTATTGTCCTCGTTGGCGGAGCCTTCATTATTTACACTGCGATCAAAGAAGTCTTTCACATGATCGCTATCCCCCCTCAGGGTAAAGAAGGGCACATTGGGAAGGGATCTACGAAATCAATTGGGTCGGCTATCACTGCAATTGTCGTTATGAACTTAGTTTTCTCATTCGATTCCATTCTCAGCGCTATGGCCCTGACGAAAGTCTTTACTGTAATGGCGACCGCCATTGTAATCGGAGGAATTCTCATGATCTGGTTGGCGGATCGAGTGGCTGATTTTCTTCAGAAGAATCGAATGTACGAAGTCCTCGGACTATTTATCCTCCTCATTGTTGGAATCATGCTCCTGACCGAAGGTGGACATCTCGCTCATCTCAAATTCTTCGGACATGAAATCCACCAGATGACCAAGACGACGTTCTACTTTGTCATCGCAGTTCTCGTTCTTACCGACATCGTTCAAGGGCGATACCAGCGAAAACTACTCGCGAGGCAGGAGGCCGATGCCGGGCACAATAAGCCAACTGCTTGATCTCACCCTGCCAGCCGAAAAGATCACCAGTTCACATGATCCTGCTCGCACCCCACCACACTCGGTGTGAACTGAGGTCTCACATTACCAGGGGGGCATTGCCGCGTCGATGAGGAATCGTAAGCCGGCGCTGATCTTTATTTTCATCACCCTCTTCCTCGATGTGCTGGGAGTGGGTTTGATCATTCCCATTCTCCCGAAGCTGGTCGATCAACTGGCCTCCGGTGGGATCGCATCAGCATCGTATGTCCATGGCATCCTCGTAGGGCTCTACTCCTTGATGCAGTTCCTGTTTGCCCCAGTGATCGGTAACCTTTCCGATCAATTCGGGAGGCGAAGGGTGATCCTTCTCTCTCTCTTTGGTTCCGGGCTAGACTACTTTCTCATGGGCTGGGCTCCCACTTTAGCTTGGCTCTTTGTCGGGCGAATCTTGTCAGGGATTTCTGGTGCTAACTATTCTGCAGCTGCAGCTTACATCGCCGATGTGAGCGAACCGGAGAAGCGAGCCGCGAATTTTGGAATCATCGGAGCAGCCTTCGGACTCGGTTTCATCTGCGGACCCGCACTCGGAGGTTGGCTCGGTGACATTGGGTTGCGGGTTCCGTTCTACGCTGCCGGATTCCTGACACTGATCAATTGGCTTTACGGATTCCTGATTCTCCCAGAATCACTGAAACCTGAGAATCGCAGAGCATTCCAATGGAAACGAGCGAACCCGATCACAGCACTGCTCGATCTTCGAAAGCACCGACTCGTTCGGGGACTTTCGCTCAGCTATTTTATCAGCAGTATTGCTCACCAGGTTTACCCAGCGATCTGGGTTCTCTACACGGCCTACCGTTACCAGTGGGACACTCGACAAACGGGACTCTCACTGGCTCTGGTCGGGCTCATGGCCGCGATCGTCCAGGGGGGACTGACTCGGATCATCATCCCTCGTATTGGAGAAAGGAACGGCGCAGTCGGAGGACTCTTCATCATGGCTGTAGCTATGATGGGATATGGCCTCGCTCCGGAAGGCTGGATGGTCTATATCATAGTCGTATTCGGATCGCTGTCCGGCATCGCAGTTCCCGCCATCCAGGGAATGATCTCGATCACCGTAGGGGACGACGAGCAAGGTAATATTCAGGGGTCCTTAACGAGTCTCCAAAGCGTCGCAGGTTTTACTGGCCCATTATTTGCGACGATGATTTTTGGGTTTTTCATTAGCGAAAAGGCTCCCGTTATCGTGCCGGGTGCGTCATTCTTTTTTAGCTCAGCCCTTGCGGTTATAGCCGCCTTTCTCGCGGCTCGTTCGTTCCGAGTGACTAGCGGTTGAATAAAGCCAATCTCGGAATCATCTCCAACATATGATGAACACCACACCCAACAGCAAGCCTGAGAAAGGTCCCGCCTCATCTGCTCGTTCCGGAAAGATCGTAATTACGATCCTGAAATATCTCGGCTACTACCTTCTCGGAATTGTGGCGTGCGTCGTTCTTTCGCCGGTTGAGTTCGAACTGGCCGGAAAGTTTCTCCTGCCCTTCTATCTGATATACTCACTCTTCGGTTATGTAATCTGGCCATTCATCTCGAGCGGAGAATCGCCATTTTTCTATCTGTGGTATGTCTGGTTGATTCACCTCACCCCGTTTATCTGCGGTGCTTATGCGATTTTCAGCAGAAACAAGCGCTTTCGGGCATGGCATCCTTTCTGGATTGCCTTTCCGATTGGCTTCGCCGGAACAACAGGAATCTATTGGGCAGGAATGATGTCGATCTGAAAGCTACCCCACTTACTCTCCTGTCCAATCTTTGATCACCTTGCCGCTCCGATCTCGCAGCTGGAGATTTCCGATCACCGCTTTCCCCGCGTCGTCCGATACATCGAGGCGAATCTGATGAAGTCGATTCTGGGAAGGGATCTCAATCTTCACCAGCTGTGGACTCTCACCGTCACCGATCGCGAAGGTTAACCTTTCCCCTCTCGGAAGCACCGTCTTGGGATCTACCGTATAGAAGAATTCTCCAGCGCCTTGAAATTTCGTAGTTAGATCAAAGGTGAGAGAGTAAGGGCCTGCCGGAAGGGATTTTATTCCTCGTAGATCCATGGCAATCCCCGGGTCCTCGCCCGAGAACGTCAGCTCAAGCTTTCCGGCTTTCCAGACTAGTTTCGTATTCTTTCGCGCCCGAATTGACTGGGGATATCTCCCCGACATCCCTGCTCCCGCGTTTGCAGTCGGAGGCTCAACAGAATCACTGTATTTTGTCCATTCCTGGTTCGCCTTAGGAGTTGTGGCAGTGCGCATTTCGGTGTTGGCCAGCCTGTCCGACTTCAGAACGTTTCGGGTCATTCCCCGCCACTTTTCGACCATTCGATTCAACATCTCTGGCTCAGCATCTGCCAGATCATTCAATTCAGTTCGATCTTGCGCGATATTGTAGAGCTCCCACTCCTGCCCTTTGAAACTGACGAGCTTCCAGTCTCCTTCACGGAGACCAAAGTCATTCGAGAACTGCAGGTAGATGGGTTCTTTTCGCTCCAAAGAATTCCCTTCAAGAACAGGGAGAAGCGAAACCCCAGACACGGGACGCAGTTCTCGATTGGGATGAGTTTCAGGGATGTTGGCTCCCGCGAGTTCAGCCAATGTGGGCAGGACATCGATGAGGTGAACCGGCGTATCAACGATCGAACCCGCTTTGGCCTTCAGCCCCTTTGGCCAATGAACAATGCCGGGAGTACTGATCCCGCCTTCGAACTGGTTCTGCTTATAAAAGCGAAACGGAGCGTTGCGGGCCCAGGACCATCCTGTCGAATCGGCCAGCGCAACGTCTCCGTTCGTTGGCTCTACGTTGAGTTGCGGCTTCTTTCGATCGTAGGGACAAGCGCCGTTATCCGACACAAACAGAATGAGGGTGTTCTCGAGTTCACCATTGGCTCTCAGGTTTTCGACTAGCCGGCCAATCTCCTGGTCGACCCGATCGATCATCGCAGCAAGGGTTACCATTCGATTGATCTCATACTCCTGCTGCCACGGCACCACTTTATCCCAGGCACGAACATGCGGCGGACGCGGGGACGGTTCGAGATCGGCGGGCAATAGCCCGAGTTCTTTTTGCTTCGCTATCCTAGCGTCTCGAACCTTGTCCCACCCGTTGTCGTAGCGGCCCTTGTATTTGGCGTAGTCTTCAGGGAGCGCATGCAGCGGGGCGTGAGGCGCATTGAATGCAACGTAGAGATAGAATGGGTCCTGGTTATTGCGAGACTCTTCGAGAAACTGCAGCGCGAAATCAATTTTGGACACCGTTGTATAAAAGCCTTTTACCGGCACTTCCCAAGGCTCGCCGTTGAGCCGAAAGGTTTTATCGCCCTTGAAAAAATTACATGCACCACTGAGATGCCCGAAATACTTCTGAAACCCAAAGTCCGTAGGTTCCTGCTTGAGATGCCACTTCCCCGTCATGGCGGTAAAATAACCAGCCTCGCCAAGCACTTCTGCGGACGTAACAGCATGAGAAAGCGCG
>CBFHPY010000008.1:0-1081109 GCA_965657775.1 Verrucomicrobiales bacterium | reverse complement strand
CAGCATCCGGATGGCGTTCAGGGCGATCGTGTTTTTTGCACGCATCGCGGTTTTCATGTCCTCCGTAATCTGTTGGGATAATTCGCTCATGCGGTAAGCTACTTGTAATCCACCATTTCGCGACGTTAAAAACGACTCCCCCCCATCGCCTTCCCCCCGAATCTCCCAGCTTGGCGGACGCCTCTGGAAAATTGGAATGGGCACCCTGCTCGTAATCGTAGGCTCCGTCTTTGTCAGCTATCTCTGGGGTTCGTATGAACGAGCCGCTTTGATGGATTCCTGGGTCGAAACCCCATGCCGAATCGTTTCCCTGGAAGTGGATGACACTCAACTCAATCAACGCGGCATGCCCAAGTATATCCTCGAAGCAAAATACGAGTACGAGTGGGAAGGTAACGCTCTCACTGGAGATCGGATCAAACGCCTGACTACCGAAGCGAGCGATCCTCGCAAGTTGAAGACAAAGATCGAACAGTATGCGGTCGGCAACGAAACCGTCTGCTACGTAAATCCCGAAAAGCCTTCGGAGGTCGTTCTCAAAAGAGACACCAAGGGGGCCCTCTACTCCATCTGGTTTCCGTGTCTTTTTGTGGTGGGAGGAGCCGGGATGATTCTCTCCGCTTTGTTCCGACGCCAATAATCCAGCCCTCCGACATTCATGAAAACCGGACTGCTTCTCGATCGTAATTTCTGCGACCACCAGCCTGGAGATCATCATCCCGAGGCTCCGGGTCGGATCGAAGCGATCATCGACCAGATACAATCCCATGAACTCAACCAAAGTTGTGCCGCCATCGAGAAACGCGCCGTGACCGATGATGAAGTTCTTCTCGCACACACGGACGGATACCTGAAGACAGTTCTTCGAGAGATTGATGGTTCAACCGGCCAGCTCAGTACGGGCGATACCCAGTTCGGACCCAAAACTCTCGAAGTGGCGCGAAGCGCTGCTGGCGGTGTTCTCAACGCAGTCGATGGCGTTGTTTCAGGAAAATTCCAAAATGCGTTCTGTGCCGTTCGTCCTCCCGGCCATCATGCCACACCCGACCGAGGAATGGGATTCTGCGTCTTCAACAACGCAGCCATAGCAGCGCGGTATGCCCAGGAAAAACATGGACTGGAGCGAGTCGCGATCATTGATTGGGATGTCCACCACGGCAATGGTACCCAGGATATTTTCTACGAGAACAGTAGTGTCTTCTATTTCTCCACCCACCAGTATCCCTGGTATCCGGGAACGGGATCGAAGGACGAGACCGGTTCAGGAAATGGTCGTGGAACCACGCTGAATGTCCCCCTCCCTTCAGGTTCGGGTATGGACGAAATCGGCGCGGCATTCCGAGGACCTTTTCGGAAGAAGATGCAGGAATTCCGTCCCGACCTTGTGATTATTTCCGCCGGGTTTGACTCCCGATTAGGGGATCCACTGGGAGAGTTGACTCTGTCGGATCAAAATTTCTCTGACCTGACTCATATTCTCCAGGAACTTGCCGGGGAGTTTGCAGAGAACCGACTCGTGTCCGTTCTTGAGGGTGGCTACAATCAGAAAGGTCTCGCCCTCGCGGTTCGTCATCACCTCGGAGCTCTGCAGGAGCCTTCGTGATTTCGAGAGGAATGCGGATTCCTCCTTGCTTCCCCCTTTCCCAACCGCTCTGCTATCGACATGGCGGACACTCCTCATCGGCTTTTTCTTCTCGACGGTATGGCGCTGGTCTACCGTGCTCATTTCGCGCTCATCCGCAGTCCGATCTACACCTCGGCTCGCGTCAACACGTCAGCCCTGTTCGGGTTTACAAATACGCTGCTAGACCTTCTCGAAAAATACTCCCCCACTCACCTTGCGGTGGCCTTCGATACGAGTGACCCCACACCGCGACACGAAATCTATCCGGAGTACAAGGCGAATCGAGATGCCATGCCCGAGGATCTCAGCCTGCAGATTCCGCATGTAAAGCGACTCATCGAAGCGTTCCACATTCCCGTCATCGAATGCCCAGGATGGGAAGCTGACGATGTGATTGGAACGCTCGCACGAAAAGCGGATGCCGAAGGCGGTTTCGAAACCTTCATGGTCACGCCGGACAAAGACTTCGCTCAACTCGTCACGCCGACAACGAAAATCTACAAACCCGGCAGACAGGGGTCCGCTGTGGAAATTCTCGGTGAGGCAGAGATCTGCGAGAATTGGCAGGTCGAGACTCCTTTGCAAACGATCGATATCCTTGGTCTCTGGGGAGACGCTTCGGACAATATTCCTGGGGTTCCCGGGGTTGGTGAAAAGACAGCCAAGAAGTTGATCGCTCAATATGGCAGCATCGAGAACCTGCTCGATCACTCCGATGAGTTGAAAGGGAAGCAAAAGGAAAATGTGGAGAACAATCGGGAGCAGGCCCTTCTTTCGAAGAAGCTCGTAACGATCATGATCGATGCCCCCGTCGAGGTCGGTTTCGACGAGATTGAGTTAAGCCCTCGCAACGATGAGGCAATCCAATCGCTCTTTGTGGAATTCGAATTCAACGGGCTGGGAAAACGACTCTACGGAAACGACTTTCAAGCCGGACGCGGACATGAGCCGAAGGACTCCGGTGCCGGACTCGAGGCCGCGCTGAAAACGATCGAGGATGTAGAAACTAACTACACCTACATTCGAGCCGGGGATGCAGAAGGCCGCAAGAAGCTCCACAGCCTCCTCAAGAAACAAGCGACGTTCTGCTTTGACCTCGAGACGGATTCTCTCGATGAGAAGACCGCGCGAGTGATCGGCATTGCGTTCTCATGGAATGATCGCGAAGCGTTCTACTTGGAGATACCGGAAGGAGAGAAAGGGACTACGATACTCGAAGAATTTCGCGAGTTGTTCAGCGCCGCTTCGAAAGAAAAAGTCGGACACAATCTCAAGTTTGATATCGGCGTCTTGCAATGGCAGGGAATTCGCGTTTCCCCTCCGCTCTTTGACACGATGCTGGCCCACACCGTGATCGAACCCGATCAACGTCACAAGATGGATTACCTGGCCGAGTCGATGCTGGGTTACACTCCGATCTCTTTCGACTCCGTGTTCGGAAAAGAAGGCGAGAAAACAGGCCAAATGAACCTGTTCGACGAAGCCGCTATGTCAGGGGAAGCCTCTGGTTCGGGTCCCGAGTTTGAGGCAATCGCCCAATATGCCTGCGAAGATGCCGACGTGACCTGGCAGCTCTCGGGGATTCTCAGAGAGAAGATCGCGGAAGTGGATCAGGAGAAAGTGCTGAATGAAATCGAGTGCCCTCTCATTCCCGTGCTTGTCGAAATCGAAGCGGAGGGGATTCGCGTGGATCCAAAAACACTCTCTGCTATCGGCGAAATTCTGGAAAAGAAACTGACGGATCTCAAAACGGCAGTCTTTGATGCCGCTGGGGCGGAATTCAATATTAATTCTCCAAAACAGGTCGGTGAAGTCTTTTTCGATCGATTGAAGCTGGTCGAGAAACCGAAGAAGACTAAGACGGGCCAATACAAGACCGACGAGCAGACCTTGACGAGTCTCGCCGCCGCCCATCCCATCGTGCAGGATCTCCTCTCCTATCGGGAAGCGGCGAAGCTGAAGAGCACGTATGTCGACGCGCTCCCTCAATCGATCTTTCCCGGAACGGGTCGAATCCATACGACCTTTCATCAGCTCATGACAGCGACGGGACGACTCGCGTCGAACAATCCAAACCTCCAGAATATTCCGATCCGATCTGATCAGGGACGCGAAATCCGCAGAGCGTTTATTCCACGTGACGGCTCTTTCACACTGCTCGCCGCCGACTACTCCCAGATCGAGCTTCGAGTCATGGCTTCCCTCTGCGAGGACCCTGCGATGATAGAGGCCTTTCAAAATTCCGAGGATATTCATACTTCGACCGCCGCGCGGGTATTTGGAGTCACCAATGACGAAGTGACCTCCGACATGCGCCGAACTGCAAAGATGGTCAATTTCGGCATCATCTACGGAATCTCTGCCTTCGGATTATCTCAACGGCTCAACGGGGAAGTTTCGAGAACCGAAGCCTCCGAGATTATCGAAGAGTACTTCCGGCAGTATCCCGGAGTGAAATCTTTTCAGGAAAAAACAATCGAACAAGCCAAGACCGACGGATTTGTCGAAACTCTCAGTGGTCGGAGACGCTATCTCCGGGATATCGATTCGCGAAATGGTATGATCCGTTCAGCGGCAGAACGAACCGCGATCAACACTCCGATCCAGGGCACGGCCGCGGACATGATCAAGATTGCCATGGTCGATGTTGCTGTTTTGCTTCGCGAGGGAAACTACAGGACTAGAATGTTACTTCAGGTACACGATGAACTCGTCTTTGATCTTCACAAAGAGGAAGCGGATGAAGTCGTTCCTAAAATTGAAAGCGCGATGAAGAGTGCGTTACCACTTTCTGTTCCGATCGTTGTTGAATCCGGAACGGGAGAAAACTGGCTCGAGGCACACTGATTGCTTCTCCTCGGGATCCAGATTTTCCTCGGTAACAAGAGACGCTGATTCAGTAGAAATCGCGTCGCTTGAAATGGAAGAAAGCGAAGGGTAGATTTCACGCGATCCGTTTTCCGGACTCGCCCTGTCACCGACACATGCCCACTCTGCCCTCCGTATCGACGCACTCACGCCGCCGCGCTCTCACCATCGCAGGAGGGGCGGGTTCCGCTTTGCTCCTCAGCCATTGCCGATCTCTTCCCGACGGAGGGAATGCCTCTCTCCGTGCCCCAAGGCTGCCCTGGGCCACCGTATTCAAGGGCGAAGCCAAATTTCGACAGCTCTGCGCGAGAGCAAAAAGCGAACGATGGGCATCCCTTCCGATCGGTAAGCGGACCGCTGCCATCGGAACCGCGCTCTGTAGTACTCCCTATGTGAACTACACCCTCGAGATCGACAACAGGATCGAATCGCCATCGGTAAACTTTGAAGGGCTCGATTGCTGGACTTTCTATGAGACCGCGCTCGCGATGGCCCGACTCGCGAAAAACCACCCTTCCGCCTGGTCGCGGGGGGCGCTCCTGCATTACATCGAGCTCGAACGCTACCGCAACGGCCGTTGCGATGGCACCTACGTCAGTCGTATGCATCACCTCGAGGAAGTTTTTGCCAACAACGAAAGACGAGGTCTTGGGAAAAATGTTACGCCATCGCTCGGCGGCGTTCCACTGCGACGACGAGTTCGATACATGCAAACAAGTACTGCGATTCGCAGCTCGCGTTACTTGCGGAACGATCCTTCGATGGTTCCTCAAATGGCAAAAATCGAAAGTCACATCTCCACGCTTCCTGTCACCTACATTCCAAATGCGAGAGTTGCTTCGATCGAGTCGAAACTGCAGGACGGCGATGTTCTTGCGATCGTAACGAACTGGCATTCCACCTACACGTCGCACGTCGGACTCGCAAAGCGTGACGGAGGGGCCTGCCGCTTCATGCACGCCAGCTCTTCCCGTAGTAAAGGGCGCTGCTGCTTAATCGATTCCCGCATTTCGCAATATCTTCGCGAGAAAAGCACGAATATTGGCCTAATCGTCTTCCGACCTGGCGAAGCCCCGTTGATCGGCTGACTTCTGGGAATGGAGTAACGAGAAATTACGTCACCTTTCGGAAGCAGGTCATTTCACCTTCTTCACGAACTGCGCCTTCAACCCGATCGCGATCCCATCCATTTTGCATGAGATTTCGTGGTCTTCGTCGACGAGACGAATCGGTTTCGATTTCATTCCACTCTTGAGAGTTTTTGGAGTCCCCTTCAGCTTCAAGTCCTTGACCATCTGAACGACATCACCGTCCGCGAGAACGTTTCCATAAGCATCTTTTACGATACGTTCTTCGGGTCCTTCCTCTTCCTCCACTTCCTTGTCCCACTCGTGACCACAGGTCATGCATTCGTAACGATCGGGATGATCGAGGAGATCGTTCATGCTGCAGTAGGGGCAGATGGTTTCAGGCATGGGGTCAGCTTATCGGGAATTGAGACACAAAAAACCCGCTTTCCAGTCAGGAAAGCGGGTTCTTGAAATATTCAGCTAGAAGCTATCGAAGAGTCAAATCAGGCATCATCACCTTCACCCAGCGCGTAGCGGGCGAAACGGCTGATCGAGACTGTATCTCCGGTTTCCTTCTCAAGATCAGTGACGAGATCCGTAATGGTCTTGTCTCCGTCCTTGATGAATGCTTGATCCATGAGGCAGTTGGTCGCGTAGAACTTGCCCATTTTTCCGCCGATGATCTTTTCGATAATCTCGGCTGGCTTGTCCTTCATCTGCTCGCGGAAAATGTCCTTTTCTTTTTCAACCAGCGCCGCAGGAACTTCGTCCTGAGTAACACAGATAGGCTGAGAAGCAGCGATATGAAGCGTAAGGTCCTTCACAAAAGCGGTGAAAGCCTCAGCACTCTCGGTCTCAACTTTGCCTGTCACGACTTCGACAAGAACACCAACGCGTCCCTGCATGTGAATGTAGGAAGCGACAACACCACTCGAAGCGAGCTCGAACTTCTTATAGCGAGTCAGTCCCATGTTCTCGCCGAGCTGTCCGACCTTCGCCTTGATAAACTCGTCGAGAGTTGAGGCATCGCCGGAGAATGGCTGCGCGAGAAGAGCATCGAGGCTATCCGCGTTATCGCTGGTCGAGATGTGGTCGAGAATAGAATCGACGAATACCTGGAAATTCTCGTTCTTGGCAACGAAATCGGTCTCGCAGTTTACCTCGACAAGAATTCCAGTCTTGGCATCATCCGAGATACGAGCGGCGACAACGCCTTCTTTCGCAGCACGCCCTGCCTTTTTCTCAGCATCAGCGATACCTTTCTTCCGAAGAATGGTTTCCGCTTCTTCCAAATCTCCATTCGCTTCCGCGAGAGCAGATTTGCAGTCCATCATCCCCGCGTTTGTCTTGTCGCGAAGGGTCTTAATCAATCCAACAGTGATCTCGGCCATAGTGTGTAGGGTAGGTTAGGATAAAATAATCATTCGGGAGAATCGCATTCATTCCGCGATTCCCGCCATCTTGTCACGTCCCGATTGTGTCAGGATTTTGTGACAGAAGATTTGCGGAGATCTCACTCCGCATTTGATCAGGACGCAGCGCCAACGACTGGATCGATCAGCTTCTTCAACACAACCCGAACCGAACGAATCGCGTCATCATTAGAAACGATCGGGTAATCGATCAAATCTGGATCCGCGTTGGAGTCCACCATCGCAACAATCGGAATGTTGAGCTTACGAGCTTCGTTCACGGCGTTGTATTCACGGGCGGAGTCAACGATGACTACCGCGTCAGGAAGATTCACCATGTTACGAATTCCAGAAAGGCGGAGGTGAAGCTTGGTCTTCTCACGATTAAGGGAGGCAATCTCTTTTTTGCTCATCTTCTTAAAGTCGGGAGACTTCTGGAGGTTCTCCAGAGACTCCATACGACCAACGCTACGGCGCACGGTCTCGCTATTGGTAAGAGTACCACCAAGCCAGCGGTGATTGATGTAAAACTGTCCAGTCGCTTCGGCGGCTTCGCGAACAGCATCCTGTGCCTGGCGTTTGCAGCCTACGAATAGGATCTTCTTGTTCTTGGAGACGAGATCGGAAAGAAATTTTCCAGCAGTGTCGAGCTGCTCGATGGTCTTTTCCAGGTCAATGAGATGCACCTTGTGCTTCTCTCCAAGGAGGAAATTCCGCATTTTGGGATTCCACTTCTGGGACTGGTGACCGAAATGGACTCCGGCTTCGACGAGTTCTGTAATGAGTTCGTTTGACATATCTGGGGTGGCTTCCTTTCAGCAGGTTGCCTGGGTATTTTCGTAAAGTGCCATCTGTTTGACTCGCTACCTTCGAACCGTAATCCGGGGCCATTCACTTCACTGTTTCTGTTTATTCAGATGGGATGCGAGGGGCGGCACTAAACAAGGAAACCGCCCAAAATCAAGAAAAAGGTAAGGCGCAGGTCGATGTGACCTGCGCCTCGGTAAAATTAATGGGGAACAGCGCTCCCCTGTTATAGATCAGGCAAGCTCTTCAAGAACTTCTTCGGCCTCTGCAGCAGCAGCGGCTTTCGCCTCTTCCGCATCAGCAGCAGCTTTCGCAAGCTCCTCAGCGGTAACGTGCTCCTCCACTCGGATATTTCGAGTGGTATGGAATCCCGTTCCCGCAGGGATGAGGTGACCCATGATGACGTTCTCTTTGAATCCACGGAGGTAATCGATTCGTCCCAGTGTGGAAGCCTCCGTAAGAACACGAGTGGTGTCCTGGAAGGAAGCAGCCGAGATAAAACTGTCCGTTTCAAGAGATGCCTTCGTAATCCCGAGAAGAACTGGCTCGCCTTCAGCAGGCTTACCACCTTGATCGGTGATATCCGCGTTGATGATCTCAAAAGTCGTCTTCTCGATCTGATCGCCCCAGAGGAACTGGGTGTCACCTGGATCGGTAATCCGGACTTTACGAAGCATCTGACGAATGATGATCTCGATATGCTTATCGTTGATCTCCACTCCCTGCAGGCGATAAACGTCCTGGACCTCGCTAACGAGGTGTTCCATGAGCGCGTGAGGCCCCAGAATCTCGAGGATATCATGCGGGATCACAGCTCCCTCAGTGAGCTTCTGACCCTTGTGAACCAGGTCGCCCGGCTGAATGAGGTAGTGCTTACCGAGAGGAATGAGGTGCTCCTCCTGCTCTCCCGTATCAGGATCAGTAACGAGAAGCTTACGCTTGGCGCGAACCGTTCCTCCGAGAGAAACTTCTCCGTCGATCTTGGCGATCTCAGCGACTTCCTTCGGCTTCCGTGCTTCGAAAAGCTCGGCAACACGAGGAAGACCACCTGTAATATCCTTGGTCTCGGAAACTTTCCGAGGTGTCTTGGCGAGCTGTCCACCACCGGTGACTTTCCGCCCCTCTTTCACGGATAGGTGAGCTCCGGTCGGAATCGAGTAGGTTGCGAGCTCGTCTCCTGTCTTTGGATCGACAATCAGAATCTGCGGGTGCAGGTCCTCTTTGTGCTCAATAACGACAAGTCCCTTGGTATTCGTTTCCTTATCGATTTCAGTATCCAGGGTAATTCCCTGAATCATGTCACGGAAAACAATCTTACCGGCTTTCTCGGTAATCACCGGAACACTGTAGGGGTCCCATGTCGCTAGAGTGGCGCCTTTCTTGATATCGGCGTTATCAGCAACCCGAATCTCGGAACCACTAACTACGTTGTAGGACTCAAGCTCACGCCCATCCTTGTCGTGAATCGAGATCGTTCCGTTCTTGTTGAGAGCAACGAATGTCTTATCCGGAGTCTCTACCGTGCGAAGGTTGTTGTAGTGCACTACACCCTTCGATTTCACCTTAATGATAGGCTGCTTGAATGTTCCGGATGCGACGCCACCAACGTGGAAAGTACGCATCGTGAGCTGCGTTCCCGGCTCACCGATCGACTGTGCAGCAACAATACCGACAGCCTCACCGACTTTCGCCATCTCATTAGTCGCGAGGTTCATGCCGTAGCACTTCGCACAACAACCGCGGCGACTTTCGCAGGTGAGAACCGAACGGATCTTCAACTGCTCATGCCCGATGTTGTAGAGATTAAGCGCGATGTCTTCGTCGATCATGTCACCCGGACTGACTACAGTTTCGTCTCCGTTAACCACTTTCTCAGCAGCAACACGTCCGTAGATTCGAGTCTTGAGATCAACGACCTCTTCGTCTCCTTCGTAGATCGACTTCACGGTAATACCGTTGGCCGTTCCACAATCCTGCTCCGTGATGATCACATCCTGAGCCACGTCGACCAGTTTCCGGGTCATGTATCCGGAGTCAGCCGTCTTCAGCGCCGTATCAGCAAGACCCTTACGGGCACCGTGCGTCGAGATGAAATACTCAAGAACTGAAAGACCAGAACGGAAGTTAGAAATAATCGGGCGCTCAATAATCTCACCGGAAGGTTTCGCCATCAGTCCTCGCATACCCGACAGCTGCTTAATCTGTTGACGGTTACCACGAGCACCGGAATCAACCATCATGAAGAGCGGACTCGGAAGATCTTTTCCGTCGTTGTGCTCAATCGTGCGGAAAAGTGCCTTGGTGATCTCATCTCCAGCGTGGGTCCAGATATCAACGATCTTGTTGTATCGCTCCTTATTGGTGATGACACCGGCACGATACTGGTCGTTCGCTTTCTGAACCTCAGCCGTGGCCTGCTTCACTTCGACTTCTTTCTCGTCAGGAATAATCATGTCGAAAATTCCCACCGAAGTTCCAGAACGGGATGCCTCCTTGAATCCGAGAGACTTGAGCTGGTCGAGGGACTTCACAGTTCCTTCCTGCCCAGAGACCTGATAGCAGCGCCAAATAATGTCGGACAACTGCTTCTTGCCGGCAGTTCCGTTGAAGAATCCAAGATCTTCTGGCCAAATCTCGTTGAAGCGAACTCGACCCGCGGTTGTGATAATAATCTTCCGCTCCTTGTCACCAAAGATACGATCTGTCTTTTCGAAGTCGGGATTCCGCATCCGAATCGGATCGTGCATATCGATCGAACGGTTCGCGACCGCAAATTCGACTTCGGAAGTGTCTGCGAAGAGTGGAAGCGTAGGCTCCTTGTCCGGGTCGCGAAGAGGAATCTGACGGCAGTATGTCAGGAAGTAACTTCCCAAAGTAATGTCCTGTGAAGGCGTCGTGATCGGCTTTCCGCTCGACGGAGTGAAGATGTTGTTGGGAGCGAGCATCAGCATGCGTGCTTCCATCTGTGCTTCCACCGAGAGAGGAACGTGAACCGCCATCTGGTCACCATCGAAGTCAGCGTTGTAAGCTGTGCAAACGAGCGGGTGAACACGAATCGCGGACCCCTCAATCAGAACCGGCTCGAATGCCTGAATCGAAAGACGGTGCAAGGTCGGCGCTCGGTTCAGAAGAACCGGGTGCCCCTTAGTGACCTCTTCCAGGATATCCCAGACCTCGGGAGTCTTCCGCTCGATCAGCTTCTTGGCACTTCGAACGGTATGAACGTATCCGAGTTCTTTGAGGCGACGAATGATGAATGGCTCGAAAAGAACGAGGGCCATCTTTTTGGGAAGACCGCACTGATGAAGTCCAAGCTCTGGTCCAATGACGATGACGGAACGACCAGAGTAGTCGACACGTTTTCCAAGAAGGTTCTGACGGAATCGTCCGCCCTTACCTTTGAGCATGTCAGAAAGTGATTTGAGCGCACGGTTTCCTGCTCCGGTAACAGCACGTCCATGACGCCCGTTGTCGAAGAGGGCATCCACCGCCTCCTGCAGCATCCGCTTCTCGTTTCGGATAATGACATCCGGAGTTTTGAGCTGCAGGAGATTCTTGAGACGATTGTTCCGGTTGATGACACGACGATAGAGGTCGTTCAAATCAGATGTCGCAAAACGTCCACCCTCAAGAGGAACGAGAGGACGAAGATCGGGAGGAATCACAGGAAGCACCTCGAGGATCATCCACTCGGGACGAGTATTCGAATAGTGGAAGCCCTGTGCGAGCTTGAGACGCTTGGCAAGTTTCTTCCGAACCTGCTTCGAGCGAGTCTTGCCCATGGCTTCTTCCAACTCCGTAATGATGTCGGGAAGGACGATGCGAGCAAGGAGATCGCGAACCGCCTCAGCTCCCATTCCAGCCTGGAATCCTTCGACACCATACTCTTCCTGAGCATCGCGGAATTCGATCTCTGTGAGAAGCTGCCCCGGCTCGAGAGGAGTGTTTCCCGGCTCGATAACAATGTAATCCTCGTAGTAGATAACACGCTCGAGCTGGCGGGCACTCATGTCGAGCATGAGACCGATGCGCGAAGGCATACATTTGTAGAACCAGATGTGAGAAACGGCGACCGCGAGTTCGATGTGCCCCATTCGCTCGCGACGAACGCGAGACAGAGTCACTTCAACACCGCAACGGTCACAAACCGTTCCCTTGTGCTTAATTCGCTTGTACTTTCCACAGGCACACTCCCAGTCCTTGGTTGGACCGAAAATACGCTCGCAGAAAAGACCTCCTTTTTCCGGTTTGAAAGTACGATAGTTGATCGTCTCCGGATTCTTCACTTCTCCACGACTCCAGGATCGAATGGTTTCGGGATTGGCGACCGTGATTCGGACATGATCGAAGCTATCGGACTTGCGTTCAAGGCCGAAGATCTCGTCCAGATGAGTTTCAGAGCTTAGGGTTGGGACAGACACGATGGTAGGTGGCTAAGGTTGGAAGAAGAGTTTTGGACTGAGAAAGAATTAGATATTGATCGCGAGACTATCCGAAAGAATCTCTTCCGGTGATCGCTCCGATGAGCCGACTCGAACATCAAGTCCGAGACTCTGCATCTCTTTGATAAGAACGTTGAATGACTCGGGAGTTCCCGCATCGAGAGTGTTATCGCCTTTGACGATCGACTCGTAGATCCGAGTACGACCCTGGACATCGTCGGACTTCACTGTGAGAAGCTCCTGCAACGTGTAGGCAGCACCGTATGCCTCAAGTGCCCAGACCTCCATCTCACCGAATCGCTGCCCGCCGTATTGAGCTTTACCACCCAATGGCTGTTGCGTGACAAGTGAGTAAGGACCGACCGCTCGTGCGTGGATCTTATCCTGAACGAGGTGACCCAGTTTGAGCATATAAATGATACCAACAACGACATCCTGGTAGAAAGCCTCCCCAGTTCGGCCGTCATAGAGGGTCGACTTACCGTTGGTTCCGATCCATTCAAATCCCTCTTTGGCTTTCGCCTCTTCGAGATACTCAACGATCCGTGATTCAGGAATTCCATCGAACACAGGTGTTGCGACCTTAAAGCCCAGTGCTTTCGCAGCCACTCCCAAGTGAGTTTCGAGCATCTGCCCGACATTCATTCGACTAGGAACACCAAGCGGATTCAAGCAAATATCGATGGGGGTTCCGTCCTCGAGATAAGGCATGTCCTCTTCGGGCACAATCGTCGCGACAACACCCTTGTTACCGTGACGTCCCGCCATTTTATCACCGACAGAAAGCTTGCGCTTCTTAGCGACATAAACCTTGACCTGCTTGATCACTCCGGGGTCGACCTCATCACCAGATTCGATCCGGTCGAGTTGACGTTCCCGCTCCATGTCGATGTCCGAGAATTTCTGCTCGTAGCTGGAAATGATGTCGAGGATCTTGTTGCGGATCGGGCTCGGATCAATTTCGACATTGGTGTAGTTGTCGGCCAACTTGCGGAGCAAGGTCTTAGTGATCTTACGATTGGCAGGAATGATGATTTCACCGGTCCGACCATTAACCACGTCGAGAGGAATTTTCTCTCCAAGAAGAACGTCAGAAAGCTTCTCGGTGAGTTGCTCGGTCAGCTCTTCGTGACGACGCTTGTGCTCGTCGACGATCTGCTTCTGCTGCTTCTGCTGCTCTTTCGGATCAAGGCGCTCCTTGGAGGAGGCATTCCTTGAGGAAACGCGAACATCCATGACGATGCCAACACAACCGGAAGGAACACGGAGTGAGGTATCTTTCACGTCTGCTGCCTTTTCACCGAAAATGGCGCGAAGGAGTCGCTCCTCGGGAGCCAGTTCCGTCTCGCTTTTTGGCGTAATTTTTCCGACGAGAATATCGCCAGGACGAACCTCGGCACCCACGCGGATGACTCCGTCCGGACCGAGATCTTTCAGTGCTTCCTCACCGACATTCGGAATATCACGAGTGATCTCTTCAGGACCGAGCTTCGTGTCACGAGCCCCAATGTCGAATTCATCGATATGAATCGAAGTGTAGACATCTTCCTTCACGATTCGCTCCGAGATGACAATCGCATCCTCAAAGTTGTATCCGTTCCACGGCATGAAAGCCACAAGGACATTCCGTCCGAGGGCCAACTCTCCGTGCTCTGTGTTGGGTCCATCAGCAAGAACTTGCCCTGCCTTGACCTTCTCGCCGCGGCTGACGATCGGCTTCTGATTGATACAGGTTCCTGCGTTCGAACGCATGAACTTTCGGAGTGGATAAACGTAAGTTCCATTTTCTGCATCACCCTTCAGCTTAAGAGGGTTAGTGAGAAACTGTGCTTCAGAGCAAGGAAGTTCGCCGTTCTTGGTAACTACGATAATTTCCGCTGTAGCTGCAGCCACAGTTCCGTTTCCAAGTGAAAGGACAACCGCACGAGAATCTTGGGCAACCTTTGCTTCCATTCCGGTTCCCACATATGGAGAATCAGAAATAAGCAGGGGCACCCCCTGACGTTGCATGTTCGACCCCATCAGGGCTCGATTTGCATCATCGTGCTCAAGAAACGGAATCAAACTCGCAGCTACCGAAACAAGCTGCTTCGGTGACACATCCATGTATGTCGCTTCAGTCGGGTCGACTTCGATAAACTCCCCCAAGTGGCGAACCGTGATGTTCGGAATCAGGAAATTTCCTTTTCCATCGATCGGGTTGTTCGCCTGCGCAATGAGGTAGCTTTCCTCCTGATCCGCAGTGAGGTAGTCGATCTTTTTAGAAACCTTGCCTTTGATGATCCGACGATACGGAGTTTCGATGAATCCAAATTCATTGATTCGAGCATAACAACTCATCGAGTTGATCAAACCAATGTTGGGTCCCTCTGGGGTCTCAATCGGACAAATTCGACCGTAGTGTGATGGGTGAACATCTCGCACTTCGAATCCGGCGCGATCACGATTCAAACCGCCAGGTCCAAGCGCAGAAAGACGACGCTTGTGGGTCAACTCGGACAGAGGGTTAATCTGGTCCATGAACTGACTCAACTGAGAACGACCAAAGAAGTCACGAACCACTGCAGCAAGCGCCTTGGGGTTGACCAGCTTCGAAGGGGTCATTCCATCGAGATTGATGTCGAAAAGCGTCATACGCTCTTTAACGAGGCGCTCTGTGCGAGCCAGACCGACGCGGCACTGGTTCGCGAGCAATTCACCAACCGCACGGATTCGGCGACTACCGAGGTGGTCAATATCATCGAGAACACCCTCTCCGCGACGGAGGCCGAAGAGATAGGACATGGCTGCGATAAAGTCATCGTGAGTCACGACGCGCTCATTCTCATCCACTGGAAGTCCGAGCTTCTGGTTGATCTTGTATCGCCCGACACGGGTCAGGTCATACTTTTTCGGATCGAAGAAAAGACGCTTCAGGAGAGCGCGAGCATTGGCAACCGTAGGAGGATCACCGGGGCGGAGACGGCGATAGATGTCCTTGAGAGCCTCTTCCTCGTTCGTCGCAGGATCCTTTTTGAGAGATTTGATGAGAAGATCATCGTGCGATGCGGTCACGACGGGAACGGACTTCACTCCAAGGCCGTGCAACTGACTCATCACAGCTTCGGTCAGTGGCTCGTATGCCTTCGCGACGATCATGTCACCGTCGCAGACATCTTCAAAAATCACCTTATTGGCGAGCTCGGCCTCGTCCATCTTCGGATCGATCTTGAGCTTTCCGATGTCATAAAACTGACGGATAATATCTTCGTCGGTTGGGTAACCGATGGCGCGAAGGAAGGTCGTTGCGAGGAACTTGCGACGACGGCGGCGGCGATCCAAGTAGACGTAGAGAAGGTCGTTTGTATCAAACTGAACTTCCATCCAAGATCCGCGGTCAGGGATGATGCGAAAGCCATAGAGAGTCTTACCGTTAAGATGCAGATTGGTTTCGAAGCAGACTCCTGGAGAACGGTGCAGCTGGCTGACCACGACTCGCTCAGCGCCGTTGATGACGAAGGTGCCTCGGAGGGTCATCATGGGGAGCTCCCCCATGTAAACACGCTCCTCTTTCGTTCCCGACTCGTCGGTCAACGCGAACGTAACGTAGAGAGGAGCACTGAAAGTTTCACCGTCACGAAGTGCCTCCAAAGCAGTAAGCTTAGGCTCGCCGACTTCATAGCGGGAGAAATCGAGAGTGAACTTCTCGTCGTAGCTCTGAATAGGGAATACCTCCTGAAAGACCGATTGAAGCCCCGTCGATACGCGATCCTCCGGTGCCTCTTCCTGCTGCAGGAACTCCTTGTAAGAATCGAGTTGTACCTCGATCAGGTTAGGGGTATCGAGGGCTTCCTCGATTTTCCCGAAATGCAAACGTTCAAGTTTATTCGCTGCTGCTGACATATTCGCGCTAGTAGGTTGGGTCTAAGTGTCTTCTCGAAGCCTCTTCTTTTGGAAATTCACTCGGACCACCCCTGCCACCTGTACAGGAGGGAATTCTGTGAAGCCAAAAGTTGAGCCATCTTACCGCGAGACGACGAAGCCCGGATGCGTCTAAGCAACCGGGATTCGACGTCCGTTACGAGATAGGGTTCAGGGTAAAGGCGTGCACTTCCTCTAGACTCACTACGATTGAAGCAAGAAAAAAATAAATAAAAATAAAGAAAAGTTGCCCGGCTCCGAAGAACCGGGCAACTCGTGTAAAAAATCTACTTGAGCTCGACCTCAGCGCCAGCTTCTTCAAGCTTGCTCTTGATTTCGTTGGCCTCGTCTTTCGACGCACCTTCTTTGATCGTCTCAGGAGCGCTCTCAACAATCTTCTTCGCGTCAGCAAGTCCAAGTCCGGAGATTGCCTCACGAACGGCCTTAATGACGGCGATCTTATTGTCTCCGAAGGATTTAAGAACCACGTCGAAAGAGTCTTTCTCTTCTTCTGCGGCTTCACCACCTCCACCAGGTGCGGCTACTGCCACTGCTGCGGGTGCTGCTGCACTCACGCCCCACTTTTCTTCGAGAGCTTTCACAAGGTCTGCGACCTCAAGGACGGTAAGTCCGCTCAACTGTTCTACCAATGCGTCTGTATCTGCCATTTTATTAATTGGGTGTCGTCGCGTCAGAAAGCGTTTTGACAATTAAGGTGCTGCGCTCAGCTCTCGACAAGGAACCCGGTTTTTGTTTTTTTTGGATCGCGGGAACCAGAAAGGCCCCACAAATTTGAAATTCTTGATTAACCTTGATCTGCTTTTGATTGAAGGACTCGCGCGAGCGAAGAACCTGGCTCGTTGAGCACTGTGACCAGCTGCTGAGCAGGCTGACTGAGAACTCCGAGCAGGGTCGCCTGCAGAACTTCCATAGGAGGAAGATCGGCGAGTGCGCGAACCTTTGCTTCATCGAGAAGCTCTCCGTCGAGGACTCCTCCGCGAACGCCTGGCTTTCCTTCCGTGGACTTGGAAAAGGTTTTTACCACTTTTGCCGCAGCGCAGACATCGCTGTCGCCTGTAACTACTGCGGTCTGTCCGGTGAGAAACTCGGAGAGACCCTCAGGATACTCAGCCGAATTTGCTGCCTTGCGGACAAAAGTATTTTTTGCCACCTGATACTTTGCCCCGACTGCTTTCAGCTGCTTACGGAGATCCTCGAATTGAGGAACCGTCATGCCGCTGTAGTCGGTCACAAGGAGAAAGGGGGACTCGTTGATCCGCTCGAGGATCTCGTCGATAATGACCTGCTTGACTTCTTTCATCGTCTTACGTGGTTCTAAAGTTTACTAGGGACTGCCTAAATTTGATTGATCAGTTCCAAGCCGAAATATCGACCTTCACCCCGGGGCTCATGGTTCCTGCCACCGCACCTGTCACGAGGAAGATCCCCTTGGCAGTTGCCGGCCGTGCCGCATTGACCGATTCAATGACCGCGCGGCCATTCTCGACAAGCGCTGCTTCCTCGAATGAAGCTTTGCCAATAGGGACAGAGATGTTTCCATTCTTGTCCAACTTAAAGTCAACCCGGCCTGCCTTGACCGCCTTTACAGCAGCCGCTGTGTCATCTGTCACCGTCCCGGTTTTCGGATTGGGCATGAGGCCACGAGGTCCCAACTGACGCCCCAACTTACGAACTTCGGACATGGCAGCAGGAGTCGCGATCACTGCGTCAAAATCCATCATTCCACCTTGCACCTCTTTGATAAGAGTCTCAAACCCAACGTGGTCAGCACCAGCATTCTTGGCTTCGGTAGCGGCCTCGCCTTCAGCGAACACCAGCACCTTCACCTCTTTTCCGCTTCCGTTAGGAAGAGGGCAGGTTCCACGCACCATCTGGTCAGACTGTCGTGGGTCGACCCCCATGCGGAAGGTCAGGGTGATCGTCTGATCGAATTTGGGAGCTGGGAATTTCTTCACCAACGATACCGCATCATCAAGCGAGTACAGATTCTCCGCGTCGACGAGCTCGGCGGCCTTTTGATATCTCTTACTTCTTTTCTTTGCCATGGTAGGAATGCAGTGCAAACGAGCGGGTTTCGCTCTCCTGCGTATATGTGTTCACCAAAAATAAAACGGGTCAATCTCGCCGAGATTAATCGACGATCTCAAGCCCCATCTGACGAGCTGTTCCTGCAAGGATGCTGCAAGCAGTCTCTTCATCATCTGTGTTTAAGTCGTCCATCTTGATGCGAGCGACCTCAACAAGCTTTGCACGACTCAAAGTTCCAACCTTCACCTTGTGAGGCTCTCCGGAACCAGAAGCGATATTTGCCGCTTTCTTCAAGAGAACCGCTGCAGGTGGCTTCTTCGTAATGAAGCTGAAACTCTTATCCGCATAGACGCTGATTACTACCGGGAGAAGATCCCCCGCACTCTGCTGCGTCTCAGCATTAAATGCCTTGCAGAATTCCATAATATTCACCCCTGCCTGTCCGAGTGCCGGACCTACGGGAGGGGATGGATTCGCCTGACCGGCGGGAATCTGCAATTTCAACTGTTGTACCACTTCTTTTGCCATCGTGCTGCTTTCTACAAATGGATTCGAATTTCCTGCACCACACCGGGCGCATTAGATTCAGGAATCGACTTAGCCATTCTCGACCTGCCAGTATTCCAGAGGAACGAGAGTTTCCCGTCCAAAAATGTTTACGGAGACCATAAGCTCTCCTTTATCTTCATTGACCTCGGCGATCACACCGTTCTGACCTTGGAAAGGTCCGTCAGAAACAATCACCGTGTCTCCCACTTCATACTCGACAGCAGGCTTGATACTCCCTTCGCGCTCTTTGATCTGCGCGAGCATGCCTTCCACTTCGTGCATGGGCATAGGCATGGGGTGATCTTTTGTTCCGGCAAAATTGATGACTCCATCGGTTTCCTGAACGAAATACCAGGTCCGATCCACGAGGGTATTATCCTCGTTCAAGAGATGCATATTGATGATGATGTAACCAGGGAAGAATTTGCGATTCGCCTCGCGCTTCTCACCTGACTTTACTTCCGAAACCCGCTCTTGAGGCACCAGCACCTCAAAGATGACGTCGGCTGCCTCCTCGGCCGCGATTCGACGTTCGATGCTATCACGCACCTTCAGTTCTTGTCCGGAAAGAACATGAATGACGTACCACTGGTCGCGGGGCTGAGGGATGGTTGGCATGGCAAAAAAGAGAAAAAGCGACCTTAGAATCCAGTCGTAAGGAAAGTCATGAAATTACGCATCGCGAAGTCAATGGTCGCCACGTAGGCACCCAACAAGACCATTGCAATGAGAACCACCACCGTAGAATCGATGAGCTGCTTGTATTTCTTGAAACCCTTTTCCTTGGGGTCCCACGGCCAAGTCGCTTTCCGCAACTCCGCTTTTACTTCTCCGAAATATTTAATCAGCTTTTTCATCGATCCGAAAGACTCCCGATGGAGACAAAGTGGTTCGCTATACGTTTGTTTTCCGTGTTTTGCGAAGATTTCTTGGTTTTTCTTCTATCCCGCAATCTGAGAACTGGCAGGGCAGCCGAGACTCGAACTCGGAACCAACGGTTTTGGAGACCGCTACTCTACCAATTGAGCTACTACCCTATTCCAGCTTTCAGTTAACCTTAGCGGCGGAAAGAGGGGAGCCGACGAATCGGGTCCCCTCCGAAGTTTCACGCTGCATGATTCACTCGCAATCGAATGAACCAGGAAACGAAACAAACAGAAAATTAGTCAAGGATATCACCGACACGACCCGCGCCTACGGTGCGTCCACCTTCACGAATCGCGAAGCGGATGGTCTTCTCCATGGCGATAGGAGTGATAAGCTCGACCGTAACCGAAACATTATCACCAGGCATCACCATTTCGACGCCGTCTGGAAGATCAACCGAACCTGTCACGTCAGTCGTACGGAAGTAGAACTGAGGGCGGTAGTTGTTGAAGAAAGGAGTGTGACGTCCGCCCTCGTCCTTACTAAGAACATAGACCTCAGCAGTGAACTTTTTGTGCGGAGTAATTGTACCCGGCTTGGCGATCACCTGACCACGCTCAAGCTCATCTTTCTTAAGTCCACGAACGAGGAGACCGACATTGTCACCAGCCTGTCCTTCGTCAAGAAGCTTACGGAACATCTCGATGTCAGTAACAACAGTCGTCTGAGTGTCGCGGATTCCCACGATCTCGACTTCTTCCATCTTCTTGATGATTCCACGCTCAATACGTCCGGTAGCAACTGTTCCGCGACCCTCAATCGAGAAGACGTCCTCAATAGGCATGAGGAAATCCTGATCAACAGGGCGGTCAGGAAGTGGAATGTACTCATCAACAGCCTCCATGAGCTTCATGATGTTCTCTTGGTGAGTCGCGTCACCCTCGAGGGCTTTGAGAGCCGAACCGCGAACGATAGGGATGTCATCACCAGGGAATTCATACTGGCTGAGAAGCTCACGGACCTCCATCTCAACAAGATCGAGAAGCTCTTCGTCATCAACCTGGTCAACCTTGTTGAGGAAAACCACGAGAGCAGGAACGCCAACCTGACGAGCGAGGAGGATGTGCTCACGAGTCTGTGGCATAGGTCCGTCCGCTGCAGAAACAACGAGGATTCCGCCGTCCATCTGGGCAGCACCCGTGATCATGTTCTTCACATAGTCAGCGTGTCCAGGGCAGTCAACGTGAGCATAGTGACGGCCTTCCGTCTCATACTCAACGTGAGCAGTTGAAATTGTGATACCGCGCTCGCGCTCCTCAGGAGCACCGTCGATTTCGTCGTAAGCACGCTTCTCAGCAAATCCTTTATCAGCGAGCGTCGTAGTGATCGCAGCAGTGAGGGTAGTCTTGCCATGGTCAACGTGGCCAATCGTGCCCACGTTCACATGCGGCTTGTTCCGTTCGAATGATTCTTTAGCCATTGTCGTTTGGTTTTTTTGTAGTTGTTGTCGTTAAATTCGACTGCCCAGCGACAGGGTTAGTGACTACCGCTGCGAGTTTGCTATGTGTTTTACCTTCTGTTTTGGGGCCATTCTCCTTACGGCGAATGGAGCTCTTGATGGGATTTGAACCCATGACCTCTTCCTTACCAAGGAAGTGCTCTACCCCTGAGCTACAAGAGCCTTTCAGCACCTTGAGCATCAAAGACCTTGTGATCCCATAACTCAGGCAAACCACTTTTGTCGGAAGGCAAAGCGTCCCCCGAACCTTACCCTTTCGGGAGGAAACTGAGAGGATGCAGAGCATTCCGACAAAAAATAGCCGCGAAAACTACTCGACGCGTTCCATCTGTCAAAAAAATATTGCCAAATCGCTAAAATTTTCTTAATCGCCGACCTTTCAGGCCTGATTTGGGGGTCAAAACGCGCTTTTTCCCGAAAAAATCGGGCTCGATTTCCCTCGGGAACGAATGAATCAGGCCGGATCATGGTCTTCAGCAAACCTGCGAATCGAAATAGCTCTCCCATTCGCTTCATCAACGTCGACGATCACTCCTCGAAGTCCGACAGTTCCCTTAGCGACGGGAAAACGACGAGGCGTTGAAGTTCGGAATCTTTCGACAACTGCCTCGATGTCTCGTCCGAGGACTGAGTTGAGAGGTCCACACATGCCCGCGTCGCTTAAAAATCCGGTTCCACCGGGAAACACCTGCTCATCAGCAGTCTGTACATGAGTGTGGGTGCCAACGACCGCTGAAACAAGACCGTCGAGACACCGCCCCATCGCGATTTTCTCGCTGGTGGTTTCTGCATGGAAGTCAACGAAGAGGACCTGCACATCTTCCTCGGACCGAAGCTTCTTCGCTTCCTTTTCTACGGCTAGAAACGGGTTTTCCAAGGGCGGCTGAATAAAACTGCGCCCCTGAGCATTGATCACCCCAACCTTCCCTTTTGCGGTTTCGAGGACGATAGATCCACCACCGCATGTAGACTCTGGATAGTTGAGCGGCCGCAGGACTCGCGGTTCCAAATCGAGAAACTCGACGATTTCCTGCTGGTCCCAGACGTGGTCACCGGTTGTGATGACCGCCACCCCAGCTCGCATCAGATCAATCGCAATCCGAGGGGTAATACCCCGGCCGCCTGCCGCGTTCTCTCCATTTACGATCACAAAATCTATTTCCTCGTGCTCCCGAATCGTTGGAAGTTGAGAAATAACGGCCTTTCGCCCCGGTTCTCCGACAATATCTCCTAGAAATAGAATTCTCAGCATGCTTTGATCACTTTGCCGAAACGATGAGCCGAGGAAACCAAAACTTTGATGAAACCTGCTGGACATCATCGAGATTCGTAATTCCGATTCTGGTCGTCGGAGTGTCTTTGCTTCTCCCCTCCCCCATTCGCGCTGAGACATCGAGCGTAATAGTGAAAACCAGCCCGCCCGGGGAAATCACGATTCCGAAGCCCTGGATTGCGAGACTGGGATCGACTCCCGACTGGAGCTTGCTCGATCCGTTCCAGGGGACAATCAGCCGCGAAGAATTCGTCTACTTGCTTCAGCATTGCTATGCTCGCTCTCCCAAAGAGTATGCGGAAACGATCCGTATATTCCCCGAACGTGCCCTCATTCTCAAACAATCGAATCACCCCGAAGCAGGATGGTATGACCTCCGCTTTCGGAATTCATCGAAGCCGCCGCTCACTGCTCCCAACTTCTGGCGTTCAGCGGCTCAGTTGCCTGATCTTCAGACGAATTCATCGCGTCCACTCGAGGGTATTCGAATTGCTATCGACCCCGGACACATAGGCGGCGACTGGGTTACCTGGGACGATCGCCACTTTAAGATCGGACGCGATACCATCGAAGTACGAGAAGGAGAAATGACGCTCAAAGTGGCTCAGATTCTCGAACGAGACCTCGCCATTCTGGGTGCTAACGTCTTCCTAACTCGCAAAAGTAACAATCCAGTTACAGAAGAACGTGTCGAAACTCTACAGCAGGAGGCGCGCGATTATCTGAGGCAGCGGAAGCTCGTCCCATCGACTAAGCTTCTCGCGAGCACAACCAAGGCGATGTTCGCGATCTCGAGCGAGATTCGGGCACGCGCAGATCTACTCAATGCCAGCATTCAGCCCGACATTGCACTCTGCCTTCACTTCAATGCCTCTCCCTGGGTATCCAGAAGACCTACTTTTCGGAGCCCGAATCACCTCCACCTTCTCATCAACGGCTGTTACAGCGAGGGGGAAATCCGAGAAGACGATACCCGGTTTGAAATGGTCATGAGAATCCTTCAGCGAGTCTACCAGACTGAACTGGAGGTATCCGATGAAATCTCACGAACGATGCAGTCAGAAACCCGACTTCCCGCCTTTCACTACAGCGGAAGGAGCGGGATGGCGGTCAATGACAATGAATTCGTCTGGGCGCGAAACCTCCTCGCAAACCGAGTATTTTTCTGCCCTGTGATCTTCTTTGAACCCTACTGCATGAATCACCGCGAAACTCACGCCCGAGTCCAGGAGGGAGACTACGACGGATTACGTGAGATTAACGGAATCTACCGGAAGAATATTTACCAGGAGTATGCCGACGGAATCACCGCCGGCCTCGTTAATTACTATCGCAAAAGAAGATGATCGTTACCCCCGATCTAATCGTAAAAGCTGGATTCGACTCCAACTGAAGCTGTGATTCTCTGGATATACTCCTCAGGGTTTGCCTCGAAATCTGCGAGCGATGCACGCATCTCCTCAAGCCGGGTCGAAAGATTCAATCGCTCTGCTTCCTTCAAGAATTTTCCTTGTCGAGAAACTCTTTAAGAAAGCGAACATGATCGCGAATCATCTTCAATCGAAGATCCTTTTCGCATCCAGACGCTTCCGATACCAATTACTGGCGATCACCCGCTCCCGATTAAACAGGTCGCGAACCTCGGTATCATAGATCGTTTTTCATCGTGGGTGCCATAGGCCATGATGTTCTTGATCACGTCCACAAACTGCTCGTGGCTCTGCAATTCCGGACGAAGCATCTCCTCCGTGAAAACACTGCGAGCCTCCGCAAGCATCCGCCCGAAGAAAGTTCCCACAAACTTCCAGGTAATCCGATAGCCAAGGCGACTCGCCCAAATTGTTTCCTCTTCCTCTTCAAAGTCCTGAAAACGGCTCTGCCTCGCAACATTGCGTGCTCTACTGTCTCCGAGTTTCACCGCGAAGAGACTTGCGTTCTCCCTCACTCGTGTGGACATTCGCTCCCGCCCTTCTCATGTCCTATCGCATTTGCAGAATCTTCGAGATCGAAAACGGTCACATGCTCAGCAAGCACCCTGACAAGTGCAAGTTTCCGCATGGTCATACCCGAAAAGTGGAGTGCGTTCTCGAAACGCCCGATCTCGACGGGCGGGAAATGGTCTGTGATTTCAAAGTGTTGAAGCTGATTCTCGCCGACTACCTCGATCAGTTCGATCACGCCATGTGCATGAACACGGATGATCCCGCCTTCGCAGAGTTCAAAGAGCGCTATGGCGATCGAGTGATCGGATATGAATCAGAAGATCCAACGACAGAGATTCTGGCGCGGGATATTTTTCAACACCTCGCAACATCGCTCGATGACTATCGTGGCAACTCGGGACATGAATTTCCGCTCCGAGACTCGGTGCGAGTGGCTTCCGTAAAGGTCTGGGAGACGTCCCACTCGTGGGCGGAGTTTTTGGCGTAGACGGGTAGTTCCTCATGTCTGAATTTTCAGCAAATTCAGCTACGCCCTCTCGACTGAATCGCAGAAGAAAAACCTCTTGAAGGGGAAGTCTACAACGCCGCCTGTGCCTTCAGAAACTCCTCTTTGAGGTCCTCGTAATTCTTCGCCACGGGAAACTGCGGAAACTCATCGATCACATTCTGCGGAGGGCAGAAGAGAATGCCGCGATCGGCTTCGGTCAGCATCGTGGTGTCGTTGTAGGAATCGCCCGACGCAATTACCGTGAAGTTCAGCCCGTGAAAACGCTTCACCGCTTCGCGCTTCTGATCGGGCATCCTCAAGTGGTAATCCTCAATCTTACCTCCTTCTCCGATTCCCAGCTTGTGGCAGAATAGCGTTGGGTAATCGAGCTGGCGCATCAACGGGTCGGCAAATTCGTAAAAAGTATCCGACAGGATAACGACCTGGAAACGTGCCTTGAGCCAGCCGAGAAACTCCTTGGCTCCCCCGAGCGGACCGAGCGTGTCGATCACTTCTTGGACATCGTGAATCGTCAGCCCATTCTCATCCAGAATACGGAGACGCTGCTTCATCAGGACATCATAATCAGGAATGTCCCGAGTCGTAGCAAGCAATTCATCGATCCCCGTCTTCTGAGCGACGTTGATCCAGATTTCAGGGATGAGAACTCCCTCCAGGTCCAGGCAGGCGATTTCCACGAGATTGAGCAGTTAAATTTCTCAGGATGCTTCCTCCAAGTCCGGAAGGAATTCAATTGGATTCTCGCCGCAGATTCGCTTGAGTTAGAGATCGGTGTTCTCATTTCGCCTTATCTAGGTCATGTCTTCCTCCAATCCTCAAGTTCTCGGAGTCATCCCCGCACGCTGGGGCTCAACACGTTTCCCCGGCAAACCCCTCCACCTCATCGGCGGAAAACCATTGGTCCAGCATGTCTGGGATCGTTGCCTGGAATGTGAAAACATTTCTCACCTGACGATTGCGACTGACGATGATCGGATCGCAGAGGCCTCAAAAGCCTTCGATGGACACGTCACCCTGACCCGAAACGATCATCCCAGCGGAACGGATCGCGCTGCCGAAGTCGCGGAGCAGTTTCCTGAGATGACCCATATCATCAATATTCAGGGCGACGAACCACTCATCGACACGAGCCTCATCGACCAACTCGCTGCGGACCTGATTGCCCAACCGGGTCTTCCAATGATCACGGCAGCCAATCCTCTCGAACCCTCCGATCCAGTCCTCGAGGATCCCAATGTGGTCAAAGTGACGATCGATGCCAATGGCAATGCCCTCTACTTTTCACGAAGCCTGATCCCTCATCCTCGAGACGTTCCAGAATGCCTCCGGTATTTTCGTCACAAAGGAATTTACGGATTCCGACGAGATTTCCTTTTCGATTTCGTCAGCTGGGAACCTTCCCTTCTCGAGAGAACAGAAGGTCTCGAACAACTCCGAGCACTGGAGAATGGCGGACAAATTCGGGTTGTTCTGACCGATGATGACTCGCCCGGCGTTGACACACCTGAGCAGGCAGCGATACTCCACCAACAATTGAGCGCATGAAGTATATCTTCGTTACAGGAGGAGTGGTTAGTTCACTCGGAAAAGGACTCGCAGCAGCCGCCCTCGGGACTCTTCTCGAACGAAAAGGGCTTAAGGTGCTGATGCAAAAATTTGACCCGTATCTCAACGTCGATCCGGGAACGATGAGCCCGTTTCAGCACGGAGAGGTATATGTCCTTGATGATGGAGCCGAGACCGACCTTGACCTGGGACACTACGAGCGCTTCACGAGTGGCCTACTTTCCAAACTCAATAACCTGACAAGTGGACAGGTTTACGAAAACGTTATCAAGAAGGAGCGCAACGGGGACTACCTTGGGGCCACAGTTCAGGTGATTCCTCACGTCACGGATGAGATCAAGCAAAGGATCTACGACGTGACCGACTCCACCGATGCGGATATCATCATTACTGAAATCGGTGGCACGACAGGTGACATCGAGGGTCTCCCCTTTCTCGAAGCCCTTCGTCAGTTCAAGGACGAGGTCGGACACGAAAATGTCGCCTTCATGCACGCGACATTGATTCCTTATATCAAGGCTGCGGAAGAACTCAAAACCAAGCCGACTCAACAATCCGTCGCCAAGCTTCGCGAGATTGGTATCGCCCCCGACGTCATCATATGCCGTTCTGAGTATCCGATTGATCAGGATATCAAACGCAAGATCTCGATGTTCTGTAATATCAAACCGGAGGCAGTCGTTCCTTTTGTCGACATCAAGGGCACCATCTATGAGGCCCCACTGAAACTTCTCGATCAGAATCTGGACAACATTATCTGCGAACGACTCGGTCTCGAGGCCAAAGCGCCTGATCTGATCGAATGGAGGAACATGGTCGATCGCATCGTCAACCCAACTCACACCGTCAAAATCGGAGTCGTTGGGAAATATATCGACCTTCAGGATGCCTACAAGTCGATCTATGAGTCACTGACACACGCCGGAGCTGCCAATGACACCGAAGTGGAAGTCGTTCGGATTGACTCCAGCAAGATCGAGGAAGACGGACCAGAAAATCATCTCAATGAGGTATCAGCGCTCCTGATTCCCGGTGGATTTGGAGATCGGGGTATCGAAGGAAAGGTTACGGCAGCTCGTTACGCTCGCGAAACAGGACTCCCCTATTTCGGAATCTGTCTCGGCATGCAAATCGCAACTATCGAATTCGCCCGCAACGCCTGCGGACACGAAAATGCGCACAGCACCGAGTTCAATCCAGAAACTCAGCATCCCGTAATTTGCCTCCTCGAAGAACAGAAGAAGATCAAAAAGAAGGGAGCTACGATGCGGCTTGGCACTTGGGAAGCCCATCTCGAAAAGGGCTGCCGATCTGCGGAACTCTACGGCGCTACTGTCGTCAACGAGCGACACCGTCACCGCTACGAGTTCAATCAGAACTACAAGGCTGACTTTGAGGAAAAGGGATTGCGACTGGTCGGCACCTCACCCGATGGCTTGCTCGGCGAAATCGTCGAAATTCCAGAGCACCCTTTCTTCATCGCGGTTCAGTTCCATCCTGAATTTCAAAGCAAGCCGACCAACCCTCACCCTCTTTTCAAGGGGTTCGTCGCAGCTGCCTTGGAAAACCGTCGGTAATCCCACCTCTGTTTTTCAGACGAAGTTGTCAAACTAAGTCGAAAAGAAACTCGATTACATCTCCGACAAAATCGAGGAGATCGATTTCCGAGATCACGGTGTCAACGCCTTCGAAAAAATGATTCTCTCGCTGGAAAAATGGCGCTCCGCTGTGCCGGTTGAGTAGAGCTGCGTAATTTTCTTCAGCTCGCCGTCATCAAACCAGACCGCCCTGGAATCAGGGCAATAGTCAATCTCACCGGCGCGCTACTGATACACCCACATCGGATTCCCGTTGTGGGGTGAAAGAGGTCTCTGGTCGACAGAAACCAGGATATGATTTTACTCCGCCGAGTTTTGCCAGTGCCCAGTCAAAGCCGGCAACTGATCGAGGTCGATGTGCTCGAAAACTCCGTGGCATTTCGAACAGGTGTCAAGGACTGCTCCCCCTCGGTCGAAGGCTTCAGTTCGACCCCGTCTCGCGGACAGTTCATGCCATCAGTCCGCTTCTCTCGAGGAGCGCACTCAACTCAGGGTCACGTCCCATGAAATCCCGGAACAATTCACCGGCCTCCCGGGAGTTCCCCTGGCTCAAAATCTTCTCGCGGAACTCATGCCCAACCTCAGAACTGAGAACACCAGCTTGAGCGAAACGGGTGAACGCATCGGCATCCAGAACTTCGGCCCACTTGTAGGAGTAGTAGCCAGCCGCATACCCAGTGGCACTGGCAAAGAGATGAGTGAAGCGCCGCGCCATCGCCGGAGGATTTGTCGCGAGCGGCATGAGATAGCCATCGAGAATCTCTCTCACGAGGGTATCCAGGTCAGTCTCAGCAGACAAATTCTGATGATGAATATGCAGTTCGAGATCCATCTTTCCAAAGGCAAGCTGTCTCATTTGCACCATCGCAGACTGGAAATTGCGGGCACCCAGCATCTTCTGAAAAAGCTCTTCGGGAATTGGCTCACCGGTTTCGTAATGATGAGCAAAGAAATCAAGGCTGACCCGAGACCAGCAGAAATTCTCCATGATCTGTGAAGGCAGCTCGACAAAGTCCCAGACTACGTTGACTCCATTGAGTGATTTGATCGCTACTTCGCCGAGAAGGTGATGCAGGAGATGACCAAACTCATGAAACACGGTTTCAACTTCGCGATGCGTCAGCAAAGCAGGCTTGTCCGCGGATGAAGGTGTCAGATTCCCGCAGATCAATCCGAGGTGAGGCTCGCGAGCACTCGTCTCGGTTGGAGGGGCACCCGTCTTGAAATAGTTCATCCACGCTCCTCCACGCTTCTCTTCTCGGGGATGCCAGTCGGCGTAGAAAGATCCAAGAAGATCTCCAGACTCGGCGTCATAGAGTTCGTAAAATTTCACCTCAGGGTGCCAGACTCCAACTCCTTCCTCGTTTGGTGTTTCGCCCAGTTCTGCATAAACCGCTTTCTTCTCCTCAATCCTGAATCCGAAGACTTCCTCGGTGAGTCGAAACATGCCCTGAATTACATTATCGATTGAGAAGTAGGGCCGCACCTCCTCCTCGTCGAAATCGTAGCGATCCTTTCGCAATTTTTCGGACCAGTAGGCAACATCCCAGGGTTCAAACACTCCTGAAAATTCAGGCTCATTTTCTTTACGGAACGCGGCCAGTTCCTCGATATCATTCGCAAAAAACGGCTGAGTTCGGACCGCTAGATCCTCGACGAAATCCAGAGCGCTTTGCCCATTCTTTGCCATGCGCTCTTCGAGAACCTGATCAGCAAAGTTCGCCTTTCCGAGAATCGCTGCCTTTTCCTGACGCAGCCGAAGAATGTCCCGGATGTTTCCCGTATTGTCATAGTCTCCGTCGCGCCCCACTGTTGCACTCCCATTCCAGACTTCACGTCTCAGGCTCTCATCTTCGGCGTACTCGAGAATCGGGAAATAGACGGGAGCTTTCAGTGTGATTCGATAAACAGGCTTATCCTCGCTGCCTAGATCTTTCGCAGCGGCCTCGGATTGCAATACGGCCTTGGCCGTATCGGGCAACCCGGTGAGTCGAGCATCATCTTCAAGAATGAGATCCCAGGCGTTGGTCGAATCGAGAACATTCTCGGAGAACTTCTGGGTTACTTTGGCCAATTCTGACTGCACTTCTTCGAGTCTCTGTTTCTTCTCCACAGGCAAGTCAGCTCCATTGGAAACAAATTCTTTCACCGTTTCGTCGAGCAATCGCGCTTTCACGCCACTCAATCCCGCAGCCTCCACGGTCGCGGCGTAGGCCTTGATTCGCTTCCAGAGCCCTTCGTTGAGCGGGATCCTGGAGTAGAGCTGAGTCACCTCCGGCAGTATAGCATTGTAAGCCTCCCGCAACTCATCACTGTTGCGAACGGAGTCAAGATGTCCAACGAGCCCCCAGGCTTCGGAAAGATCTCTCGTGGCCCCGTCGAGAGCCAAGAGTGTGTTCTCAAAAGTAAGCTTGGAGTCGCCAACCTCTCCAGACAGGGCATCAATCTTTCCCTGTGCCATTTCAAGGGCACCTCGAATGTCCGCCTCGATGGCTCTGGGAACGAGTTGAGACCAACGAATATGAAAATCTTTCTGGAGAAAAGGAGAAGAGGTTTCAGGCATGTTTAAACGGTAGCCGGGACGACCGATCCGTAAAGGGGCGGGAGTATAATTTTATCCTCGCCTTCGTGCTTCTCGAGATTTCAAGAAACAGATTCCGGCCGAAAGAAGCGGCACCAAATTCGAACTAAGAAACCGGAACTGGCTTCGCAGAAAGTGAGCGCCGCTCGATCCAGAAAAGAGCGGCGGCAAGTGCGCACCAAATTGAGTCAGCGATCAGCGCATTACGAAGAAACATCCACGCGGGAGGCTGGACCCCAGGCACTCCGAGGGTCTGTGATTGGAACCATCCTGCCAGCGACTTTTCGTAGCCCGGCCACATCGCCCAACTGTAGGTGTTTGCGACAATGTAGAAAAGAACTCCGCAACAAAGTGTTCCGCTCCAAAGGGTAAGAAGGGGGCGAGCCCCTCCACTGAAACGGCCGGCAGTAAACGCTACCGCAATGTAAAATCCGATCGAAAGCAGAGTGTATCCGCCGACACCTCCAGCTCCATGCCAGAGCCCGAGGAACAAATCACTCGCAACAAGCATTATTACAGGAACCCACCAGAAGCGAGCGCCAAGGAGAAGAGCCCCTCCAAAAGCGATCGCCATCAAAGGGGCCGTGTTCCCGAGAAAGGCGTAATGCGATGCGGCAATTCGGTAGCCGACCGTAAGGATCAGCAAAAACGCGAGCAGGCCAATCCCCATTGGAGTCGAAGAACACCTAGAGAGCGAAGGATTCGTGGAAGTCACAATCGGACGGAGTTGAATGCGAAACCCAACAGGGTCAACCCTCGGAAAAATGCTAAGCGAAAGACTTCAACTTATCGATGATCGCGTCTTTCATCATGATGCCAGTCTTGGTCTCCTTGACTTCACCATCTTTCATAAAAATCAAAGTAGGCACCGCTCGGATTCCAAACTTCATCGCGAGTTCGCGTTGATCCATCACGTCCACCTTGGTTATTTTTGCAGTGTCACCAACTTCTCCAGCTACCTCGTCGAGAACGGGAGCCAACATCTTGCAGGGTCCGCAATGCTCCGACCAGAAATCGATCACGACAGGAACTGACGCATTCTCTGCTTCCGTAGGAAAGTTTTCGCTGGTGAGATTGACGATGGATTCGTGTGCCATAGGAGTAGGAATTAAACTGGTGTAATAAGTATATTTCGAAAAACTCCAAATGGATGAAATTTCTCCATTCAGAATTCAAATAGGTCCGCTAGGAACAGAGAAGGGGCAAGCCACAATTCCACGAGAATCTCGGCCTAAGACCGAAATTCAAATGAACGGAGATCCCGAGGATTTGTCTGAGCGAGTCGAGATCACGAAGATCTCACCACTCACAGAACGCCTACAGGGAGATCGGACCTGACCAGAAATCAGCTCCCAGCGCCCATCTTCGTGACAAGCTCAATAGCGAGCACAGAGAGAGCGAGTAGTAAAACAATGATGGCAAACGGCATGAGTCCTGATTCTTCGTATTCTTCCTCCCATTCCTCTTCCACCTCTTCGGCGGTCGATTGAATGTTCGGCTTCTGGGAAATAGTTGCGGGGGAGCCCACTTTACCCGTAGGCGGAGCTTGCCCCATCTTCACGGTCGCCTGAGGAAGTGGCTTCGCTCCCCCCGCCTTCAATGGGGTAGTTGCCTCTCCAACGGGTCCAGGCCCGCTAGGAGCAGGAGCTTTGGCTAGAGGAATGGTCTTTGCTCCGACAGGAGAAGCAGTAGCGCCAGCGGGGGCAGCCGTTACAACGGGAACGGTAGGCCCAAGCGGATCGGGTGCTCCTCCAGAGGTAGGAACAGGCTTGGTTGGACCGAGTGGGTCCGGCGCTTTGGCCAATGGGATGGTCTTGGCTCCAACGGGTGCAGGTGCAGCAGGAGGCGCAGGTGCAGCAGGAGGTGAAGGTGCAGCAGGAGGCGCTGGTGCAGCAGGAGACGAAACACTGCCAATTGGAGCCGTTTGAGGTGCGTCCGTTGAAATCGGCTCGGTCGAATCGGTATCCGGACCTGCGGGAGCTGGTCCAGTGGCCGGAGACCCTGCGATGGGAGCAGTTGATGGGGCATCCGAAGGAATCGGGGCAGTCGAGCCTTTAGGGGCGGCAGGGCCCGTTGGTTCGGGCGCACGGAGACTTATCCTGACCGTCTCTTTTTTCAGAGGAACGGTGGATGTACTAACGGATGGCTTTTGGGGCGCTGTGTCTTTCGGATCGCTCATACAGACATTTAAAAACTTCTGACACCTATTTAGGACAGCTTGGCGGCTCTGTGTCAACCGCTTAATCATTTCGAATTCTCAAATCAGCGCTTTTTCTCACGAGAAATCGCACGATGATTCCGATATCTCCTATTTCGAGCCGATGAAAACCCTTCCCAACAATGTCGTTGAGCTTCTGCAGGAGCTGATTCGTATTCCCAGCGTCAATCCCGATGGGGCCGTCGATCAGAATGCAGCAGGAGAGAAAAACTGCGCCGAATGGGTCGGCGTATTTCTCGCTGCCTGCGGCGCTGACACTTCTTTCGAAGAAGTGCTACCAGGACGCCCAAACGTCATTGGTAAATTTCCTTCTCAATCGAGCGAACGGGGAATTCTTTTTGCCCCGCACACAGACACAGTCAGCGTGACTGGCATGACAATTGATCCGTTTGGTGGTGAAATTCGGGACGAGCGGATTTACGGCCGTGGCGCCTCGGACACAAAGGGCACCATGGCGGCAATGCTCTGGGCTTTCCACGAACTGAAAGATTCCCTTCACTCCCTCAGCCGTCCCATCTCTTTCGTAGGACTTATGGGGGAAGAGGCAGGACAACCCGGCTCGAAGCACTTCGCAGAACAGCATGCCAACGAATATGACTTCGCCGTCGTCGGTGAGCCTACCGAATTGAAGACCGTGTATGCACATAAGGGCTGCGTCTGGATCGAAATATCGACCCAGGGAATATCTTGTCACGGATCGACCCCTCATCTCGGCAAAAATGCCATTCGGACAATGCTTTCTTTTCTCGATCAACTTCTTCCGTCCCTCGAGAAACAGCTCGAAGCTTTCGTCGACGACAATCTTGGACCCGCTACGATCAGCCTTGGAACTCTTCGGGGGGGGGCGAGTCCCAACATTGTCCCGTCGGCCTGTTCCGCGATTCTCGATTGTCGCGAAACCCCTGCCCTGGCACGAGCTGGGGGCGTTCTACAACTCGTTAAAGAGCGAATCAACGAACTCGGTTTGAAGGAAGCCGTTAGCCTGAAGGTTCTGGGCGATTCCGTCCCGCTTTACACCAATCCGACAACGGATGGCATTCAAAAACTTCATTCGATCGGCTCTGAACTTACGACCGCCCCATGGTTCTGCGATGCAGGGCGACTTGGCGAACGCGGGCTCAAAGCTGTGGCTTGTGGACCCGGAAAAATTGCCCAGGCTCACACCAAAGACGAATTTCTTTTGATCGACGACCTGAAATCAGGCGTCGAATTTTATAAAGATTTCATTCTCAGCTACCGCTGAAAAAATCCTCGTTGCGTTTCCATTTGCGATTCCAACCAACATACCCACGATTCCGGGACACAAAAAAAGCTCCTCTTTCGAGAAGCCTTTTTCAAAATCAGAGATCGAAAACTCGACTACCAATCGCGACCACGAGTGTATCCAGTTGTCGTAAGCCCACCAAGCTGAGGCGGAAATTCCTCATATCCATGCCAGGGAAGGTAATTGATATCTGGATACGGTGGGCGGTAGGTATCCTTGTAAAGAGGCTTTTGCCAGTTCACGAGTTCATAGAATCCAAATTTCCAACGAGCACCAGTGCGCTGAACCCCGTGGAAAAAACCCGCGGTCCAAATCCCCACACTTTGCTCGGTGTGGCGCTGGGCATAGCGACTCATCGTCTCAGGAATTTCGCTCGTTGCATAGAGGATATTGGCAAGACCACGAGCCATCTTGCGATTTTTGGTGTAACGCGCCTTAGGGGGCTCATGAATATCAGCGACTCCCACAGAGCCGACGCCAACAAGCAAAAATATAGCCAATAATGTCCTCATATATGCCCAAAGATTAGGCAGGAGAGATAAAATTGGCAACCAAAAAAATTTTTTCACTTGGCGCGGGTCTTCTTCTTCCTATGTTGAGCAACAATGCATCCCGATCTAGAAAAGTTAGTTTCACGAGGAAAAATCGAAGCCATCACCGCTGAGCAGCTCGAATTGCTCGCCCCTGGCACCTATTGCGAACACAAAAGTTGGGGGGCAGGAAAGGTGGTGGACTGGGATCGACTGAACCTCAAAGTCGTGGTCGACTTTGAGGACAAGGCCGGGCACGAGCTCGGAATGAAATTTGCAGGAATCTCCCTGACGGCCATTCCAGACGATGCCTTCCTTGCCCAAAGGCTCTCCTCTCTCGAAGATTTGCAGGCACTCGCCAAAGAAGATCCTATCGCTTTGGTGAAGCTTGCCCTGAGCAGCAATAACGACCGCCTCTACCTCGACAAACTCGAGGGAATGATCAAGGGCAGTATCGTTCCCGAAGGGAAATACAAAAGCTGGTGGGAAAGCACGAAGAAAAAACTCCGCGAGAACAATCAGTTTATTGTTCCAGCGAAACGCACCGAACCCCTCGAGATGCGGGAAGAGGACTTTGATCCTTCCGAAGGTCTCGTCAACGATTTGCGCGAAGCTCGGGACCTCAAGGCCAAGGTCAAGGCAGTGGAATCGATCATTAAGGATCTCGGTGCCTTCAAAGAACACCGGGATCGGCTGACGGAACTGATCGACGAGATCAGCGACACCGCCAAGAAAGGAGTGAAGCTTCAGTATGCTCCAGCAGTAGAACTGCTCGTCATCCGCGAAGAACTCCAGAGCAAACTCAAAGGATACGAAGCTCCCGAAGGTCAGATCACCGTTGCCGACATTCTCGCCGACGACGAATCGGCAATCCCCGGTCTCTTCGAAGATCTATCACTGACCCGCCTGCGCCAGGTTCTGAAGAGCTTTCCAAAAGCGTTCCCGGAAGATTGGGTGGATAAACTTCTCACGATGATTCCTTCGAGCAACCTTCGTTCGATTGCTGAAATTGCGAATTTCCTGAACGCCGAGGGTGCGAAGGATGCCTTGATGGCCTACATGGAGAACGGACTGCAACAGCGCTCTCTCTCCTCTGATTCTCTTGCCTGGATCTGTCGCGAGCGCAAGGGGCTCTCCGAATCGCTCTTCAGCCCGACTCTCAGCCTCGCCGTGATGAGCTCGCTCGAATCGGACCAGTTGAATGACGAAGGTGCCGTGCGTTCAGCGAACCGACTCCGCGATCTCGTCGCCGACGACAAGAACTTGATTCCCGACCTCATCGAAGGAGCCAATTTCAACACAGTCCGCAACTTTGCAGGTCGACTGCTTAACAGTGCCTCATTTGACGAGCTGACACGGAAGTCTCTCATGGCTCGGGTCATCAAATTGGTTCCCGATGTTCAGGATCTCCTCATGGGACGGGAAAAGGAGGAGGAAGAGACGCTCATTGTTTCCGAGGAAAGCCTCGCTGAAAAAAAAGCGGCTTACGACAAGCTGATCAAAGAGGAAATTCCACAAAACCGCGAGGACATCAAGATCGCTCGTTCGTACGGCGACCTTCGCGAGAACTTCGAATACAAGTCGTCGAAGGAATATCAGCGCGTGCTCATGAAGCGCCAGGGAGACTGGGAAAAAGATCTTCGGATCGCTCAGCCCACGGATTTCTCAAATCCCGACACTTCCAAGGTATCCATCGGAACTATTGTTCAACTCGATCCTTCAGACGGAACGGGAGAAGCGCTCACCTACACCGTTCTCGGTGCGTGGGACTCAGATCCTGATCGTGGCGTAATCGCCTATCTCTCCGAGCGTGGAAACGAAATTCTCGATAAGGAAATCGGCGCCGAAGTCGAATTCCCTCTCGGTGACGGAGAAACGAAGCAATACAAGATCAAGTCGATTGATCCCTACACGAGCTGATTCTCACCGCACAAAGGTGGTGCGACCAATTTCGCTCCCCTTGATTCTGGCTCTTGGATTTCTCACGATCCCGGTAGAACGGATCTTCGGAGCGTAATTGCCGAGCATCGTTTTCATCAACGCTGACGATCTGACTTACACGGATCTCAGCGTCTACGGAAGGCAGGCTCACACAACAAATTTTGAGAGCCTTGCTCCGGAGGGAATGAATTCTCTCATTGCTTTCAGGCGGCTCCGATGTGCTCTCCCACCATGCACGATATCGACACCGGAATTTACCCGGTGAACTCTGGAGCCTATCCGAATCACACCTTCGCAGAAGACGGCACAAAGAGCATCGCGCACCATTTGCAGCCCCATGGCTACCGAGTTGCCCTGAGCGGAAAGCGCCATATTTCTCCGAACGAAGTTTTCTCTTTCGAATATTCTGGACCCGAAAAGCCAGACATGGAAGCGATCGAAAACCTCTTCGTAGAGTCAAAGAACGCGAAAACCCCGTTCTGTCTTTTTGCATGCTCCAACGAGCCGCAACCCCTTGAAACAAGGGAGATGAAGGACAAGCCACCGAGCTTGCAGCTCCGGAACATCAGACCACATCACGAAAGAAGAACGGAAAAGGAAAAAGACTAGCCAACCTGCCTGGGAAACAGGAGCGCCATTTCAGCGCCGCCATCCTGACGATTTCCAAGGCTCGCGGTTCCTCCATGCAACGCCATGGTTGAACGAACAAAACTAAGCCCAATTCCTGAGCCTTTCCGACCCGTCACCTGGTTCTTCAGCGAGTAAAATCGTTCAAACACTCGATCCACCGCATAATCGGGAATTCCAGGGCCTTGATCTCGAACGAGCAACTCGATTGGCGCCCCGCCCTGCCGCAGTGTGATTTCGACGGCTCCCTCTTCCGGGGAAAAATCGAAAGCATTGTTCAGAATATTTCTCACTGCGATTCTCAGCATGAGCGGGTCGCCATCGATCATCACCTGGTCGTCCAGCCCACTCATATGAATTTTCAGCTGGCGATTATCAATCACTGAAGACAACCCTGAGAGTTCCTCCACAACCAGGGCTGACAGATTAACCTCCTCTCGTTTTTCCAACGAAGTCTGACTCTCCACTGAGGCGAGCTGAACCAGCCGCCGAACCAGGTCCTCACTCCGAGTGGTTTCGGAAAGTATATTGGAAAGGAATCGCTCTCTTCTCTCCACAGGCATCGACTCATCGATGAGCTCGGCGGCTCCGCGAATAGCAGCTAGTGGGCTCTTCAGCTCATGGGTCAGGGCTTGCACGTAGTTCTCGACGTAGTGCTTGCCTTCCAGCTCCTTTCTCATCCTCTCCAAGGCAATACTGAGGGTCCTTAGTTCACTCAGTCCCGTTGGACGGATCGTCGCTTTTTCCCCCGCAGCGACACGTAGAGAGTCTCGTGTCAGCCGATGAATTGGCGAAAGCACGAAGTAGGACCAGATCGCCCCGAGGAGAAGAACCATCGTCGCAGTAACAATGCTCGCGCGAAGGAGGAGCTGACGGGATTCCTCGGCGAAAGGTGCCATCGCAATTTCGGGTCGGGAGACGGAAAGTGTTCCCACCATTTCCCCGGATGGATCGTAAATCGGAGCGGCGATGTAGAACACTGTTGTTCTGGAATTGTTCGGATCCGATCTCGAAGCTCGCACGCCATACTCCCCTCTCCGCGCAAGATGGACGTCATTGAAGCTCGAATAGTCTTCTCCCTCCCTGAGTCCTTCCTCTGAGTCAAAGATCACAATTCCAGCTTTGTCCGTGACATAGACGTGCGTTTGGATTCTCTCTTTCTCCAACTGATAAATTCGCGCTTTAAACTTCCTTTGGTAGGCACTCGCGAAGGACTCACGAAATCGGCTTACATCGATCTCTCCGTCCTCAAGATCTTTCTCAATCAGGGCCGCAAAGAGATGCGCAAAATCAACGAGAGGTTCCTCGGAAGCCTGGGAGTATTGACGTTCAATGTCTTCACTGATCGTCCGCATCAAAGCAAAGAATCCACCTCCCGCTATGACAAGGAATCCCAACACGATGAGGAGTGTGATTCGCATATTACTCAGGAATCTTTCGGACGGAAACTGTAACCGATTCCCCGGTGTGTCTTGACCGGATCAAACTGCGGATCAATTTCGTGCAGCTTCTTTCGCAGTGTCTTGATGTGAGCATCGACAGTTCGGTCGAGGGCCGCTTCCGGTTCATCCCAGACTCGCTCCATCAATTGATCCCTTGTGTAAACTCGCTCGGGAGACCGAAGAAATACCTCCAGCATTCCGAATTCATACCGCGACAGATCTAGATTCCGCCCATCGAGACAGGCTTCGTATCGCTCCCGCGACAAGGTGATTCGCCCATTTTCAATCAGCTTTCCGGTATCGCTATCGCTATCAGCGGCACCCCGCGATCGTCTTAGGATCGCTTTAACGCGGGCGGTTAATTCGCGAGGACTGAAGGGCTTCACCACGTAATCATCGCCCCCCATTTCCAGGCCAACGACCCGATCAATCTCTGTCTCGCGAGCAGTCAGAAAGAGAATCGGAACACTGGAGGATCTGCGAATCTGTCGACAGACTTCGAAGCCAGTCTGATCAGGAAGACCTACGTCGAGAATGATGAAATCGGGACTCTCCTTCTGCCAGAGGGCAAGTCCATCTTCGCCTGTCCCGGCGAGCAGGGTTCGAAAACCCTCGGACTCGAGTGCATACTCGATCGTCTCAGCGATGGCAGGTTCGTCTTCTACGATGAGGATGGATGTCTCATTCACGACCTCGTTCTTTCAAAAGATTCTTTCCCAGCCCTAAAAGGTAGCGGGATGCTTGGGAGGAAGGCGACGTCCCCCTGTTTTTTCACCCGGCCAGAAAAGGAATCCCGGAGTTCTCGTAATCAGCTCATACTTGGAGAGCCTGAATTCGGGAATTCGGAAATTCGAATTGGGATCATACACCGTGGCTCCGGTGAAGCTGCCCCAGATCCGATATTCGTAGTTGCTGTCGTAGCCGTGAACACGCGCGCCGCCCTCTTCCGAAATTCGGTCGGGCTGCTTTTGAACACTCTCATTCATGATCACCAGTCTGGCTTGCGACCAAGGTTCCCTCGGTTTCCTGAGGTAGCCCCAGAAACGGGTTCCGTCAGTCCACCAGCGGCGACCAATATAATAATTTCCCATCGGCTCAGTCGCGATCCGGGCATTTCGCTCCTTCACCAAAGGGTGATTCGTTGCCGCGGCCGGAAGCACTCCTGCTCCGCTCGAACCCGATTGGGTCGTCGAACAGGATGAGAGCACCAGAGAGATTCCCCCGAGAAAAAGAGTATAGGCCAGCCTCTGCAGCTTGTGAGTGCTGCGATTCTTTTCGTGTTTCATGTAAGAGTCTTAACTAACGAGGGGAAGGCTAAGAGACGAAAGATACCGCCCCAATTTTCATTAGTAAACGGAGAATTCCGCAGAAACTATCGCACATTCGTTTTTTTCTCTTGTTTGAGAAAAAGGGGCATAAGTTCGGATTCAATCCAGGCAAAAGCGGCTTCTTGACCGGTCTCTACGTAGATCCGCCCGATTTTCGCTTCCACCGAAGTAGGACTTCCAAAGCAGGCAAGAAAGTGGTTTGAGGTCATTCGACGAAGCATTTCTCCGCAAACGGTTCCATTGTTTTCCAAGATCCAGGTCCTGGCATAGAGATCGAGAATCGTGTCTCCAATCCAGGCCTGCTCTTGCTCGCGTCTACGCTGAGGATCCTTCTTTTTTGATTTCATTCTTTCGCTTTCGCAAATGCCTCCAGTGCCTCTCGGGTAACGATGTATCGAGCGCCACAACGTGGACAACTCGCAGGAATCGTTTCCGATTCTCCAAACATTTCTTCCCTTGCCTCACTGCTCATCGAAGCGATCACCGGAAAAATGCGATCCTGACTGCAACCACAATCAAACTGATACCTTCGCGTTTCGAGGAGGCTCAGTTCTTCGTCTGTATCAAGCGTCCGGACCGATTCATCGTCGAGCGCCTCCAGCCAGGCGAGATCGCAGTCTGGTTGGGCCGTGATGAGGAGGAAGTCTTCCTCACTATGACGAAAGTATCGCCCGAGTCGCTGCTCGCTCTGATGGTAGTATTTCTCCCCGATCCGGAAGAAATCGAGATCCTCAACGTCGATCATACTCTGGCGACCTGCCTGCCCATCCACTGTGATGTTCGCGAAGAAGAGATTGTTGTCCTGCTCTCGAACGTCTTCGGTGAAAACCCTGCCGGTCACATTGCCCTGACGATTGCTCCCTGTCACAAAAAAATTTTTGAGTGGATTCTGCCAACTCAGCGTCCAGGCAATGGCCTCATTCCATGGACGTGACGCAAGATGAAGCGTCAAGGTAGCAAGGGCTTCTTTGAGCGCCAAATCATCTTCTGACTCATACCGAACCTTATGCTCAAGCAAATGGATGTAGTAATCCGTGTAGAGAGGGGAAAATTGTCCCCGAACGGCTAAAGCATTTCGCTCTCGAACGAAATAGCACCGAACCTCAATAGGTTCGGGACCGGGGTCAGCAGAAGGCGTGTTCTTCATGTTCGCAAATCGCAAAAATACGGTGAAACCAAAGTTTCGCGAACACCAATTCGTCAATCGACATGAGATCGCGCATCGCGATTACGGAAAGCCGAAACTTGCCGCAGAGTTCCAGATCCGGATATAGTGAAGGCTCATGGATCGCGAAAAGCTCATTACCCTGCTTCGGAGTTCGGACGCTTTTGCCTCTGCACCCAAAGAAGCGCTCGACCGTTTGGTCGAAGCTGGCGAGATCCGATCGATCGCTAACGATGAGATTCTGCTTCACCAGGGCTCAACCGGAGAAGCCATATGGCTACTGCTTGAAGGGGAATTCGATATTATTGTCGACGGAGAGAACGTGAGCACGCTTCACAAGGAAGGCACTGTCCTGGGAGAAATCAGCGCCATCTCGCAAACACCAGCCACCGCGACAGTAACGTCTCGGAGCGCGGGTTCCGCCCTGTGCATTCCCCACCAGGCTCTTCATCAGGTAACCCGGGATGAGCCAGAGTTCGCAGCCACGATGCTGCGCTCAATGGCGAAATATCTCGCCGACTGAATTGAGCCCCCCTAGGTGACGTCTCGCTTCATCTCCTGCGAGAGCTGAAAAAGACGCTGCACTTGTTTGAGTGGGATGTGACAGACATCCACTCGCTTCTCGCCTCCGAGAAGAATGGAGAAAGTGCCGAGGCCCTTCCCATCGTCGCGCATCAGAGTGTTGGTGATCGTTTTCCAGAGATGGGCTTCAAGTTCGTAACCGACTCGCCTCTCGTGAAGCATGTAGACGTGAAATTCTGTGATGATCACGCATTGCTTGGTCTTACCGAGAAGGCCTGCCTTCTCCTGAACCGCAATGTAATAGATGTTTTCGGAACTACCGACCACATCCATAACTTCGCGAAAGGCAGCTGCAACTTTACCCGTGTCCTGCCCATCGTCGACGAAGTGACTGATCTGTTCCTGAACATCAAAGACATCACCGATCGCCTGCCATTCTCCGAGGCCCTCGTAGAAGACCATATCTTCGATCGAGATCTCCCCGTTATTGAGAAGGGCGAGTAAGTCGTTCTCGCTGAGAGGGCCTAGAGGATCTCTCGTGCCCTTTTTGAGGACAGAAACTGTCAGGTTGGAAGTATCAGTCGGGATTGCATCGCTCATACCGTGAATCTTGATGTATTTACAATGTGATTCATCTAGTACTTCTCGGCAAGTCGAAAAGCTCTCTTAGACCTATCAACCTCGCCATTCTTCCGGGGTGCGCTGGGGGCGGCTGGAAGGAAGTTTCAAAAGAACTACGACCTGTTTCGATCTCGCCAGCAGCTGAAGGTCACCCTCCATATTCTCTCGGTGAATCTCGTATTCACATTCGATTCGAACTTTGCCTACATCGGCAAGACGGGCCGAAATTCGAAGGGCATCTCCAAGTTTCCCCGGAACAAGGTAGTCGATTTCGGAACGATAAACAGCAGGAAACAATCCCGAAGACTCCATCTCAGAAAGGGGCATTCCAAGCGCTGCAAACAGGTCACATCGGGCCCGCTCTACATATCGCAGATAAGCGATATTGGAGACCACGCCTCCGCAGTCAGTGTCATAGAACAGAACCGATTCCCGAGAGTGAATTTCTTTCATTTTTTCCCACGCCATTCCGTGTGCCGAATCCTTCTCGAGAGCATAGACAGAATTTCTGGATCATGGTAGCTTCGAATCCGTGATCGCTGGAATCAAAATCCGACAAACCATCCGAAGATGGACCGCAAGCCTCCTTTTAATGGGTCTCAGCGAATCCGGTGTAGCTGCGTGGGGATATGACTCACCGACTTTTGATTCCAAAGTCTTTTCTGCAGATGGTGTTTTTCTCTCCGCCAGCGAAAAGGAAAGCCTCCTCGAAGCCCTCACAGCGCTGGCGGTGAATTTTACCTCAAGTCGCGAGATTGACAGCGATCTTCAGGAGAAAGCACTTGGAATCGCTCTTCAAATCAATCCCCTGTACTTCTCCTCTCGCAGTGCTCACGAGGCGCTGCTGGCCGGGAAAGATCCGGAAGAGACCGAGTTCTTCGACAGTCTCAGTGCGGTTTCGGAAGCGCTTTGGCGAACTTCTTCATCCTTGCTCGCCTCCCCGGCTGAACCCGAAGAGATTCGGCTTGCGCCCTTCCTGATGGAACTTTCACTGTTGATCCACCCGGAGCCTCCCGCAGACCGGATGAAAAGCTTTGCTCTCCGTAGCGGTGGAAAAAGCCTTGGTTGGAACCGTTTTCTGGAATTGGATGCGAATGTCAATCCCAGTACTGAACGGTCACAAAAACTTCTTGCCGAAGCCAATGATCTTCTTCGCGATACCCTTCGAGAAACCTCTCGAAACGGAACGAATACTCCTACTACTCCGCCGAAAATGAAGGGAAAGGGCGGGATTTTCTCGGAGAATCCTTCCGGGAAACCCTTGAAGCCACCTAAGCCGCCAGGCCCTGACACGCCACTGACTCGCCCCATTCCTACAACAACAGACTTTGAGCCGATCCAGGTCAGCGTCCCGACGATTCGCAACGTAACCGCGATTTCGGCCCTACCGATATTCGGATCGTTGGAGCTGTTGGTCCGCCCTCCCAGCTCTGATTTCGAAGAAAGTTTATTCCCCTATCTTTCAGGTAGCGATCCATCAGAATATCCGCAGCTTCCACTGATCAGTGAGTTCAGTGGCATTTCGTTGGAAAATATTGAGATTCCCTCTGCAGAAGCCGCTGGTCGCAGCCTTTCCTGGCCCGCTAAAGTCTTGGGCCATGTTTCTTTTGAAACCGACGAAGTACTCCCCGGGCCGAGACGACTTTGTAAGACGAGTGCGCTTCTACCGACATTAGCTGCAATCCAGGTAGCGCTCGGTGAGAAAACTCTGAATCCAGATTTCGTTCTCGCAGGATCGATTGCCGAAGCAGGATCGCTACCCGCTCTGAAAACAGAGCTCAAAGACTTTGTAGCGGCGATTCCGACAGAATCGCCCCATTACATCCTTGTCCCGGAGTCCTCGATGGAGAAATTGGTAACCTATCTTCAGGTCAGCGAGAATCTGGGAGCTCTGTTCGCCAAAGAATGGGTCAGCTACGACTCCGCTGAAGCCGCGATCTCTACACTGACCTCAGAAACCGCAACTTCCCTCTCTGAAGCCAGCCGAAGCTTCGATGAGATCGAGGGTGTTTCTGAGCGCATGTCTCTGGTCGAATTGGCCCGGAACGTCAAAGTTCAGGAGCGTCTTGCTGCCATTCTTGAGACCTATCCTCAGCATCTTTCTGCACGAGCTATGCTGGAGTTTGGGAGACGTCCCATTCCGGAAAGCATTAAACTCGAAGCAACGGCGACAAAGATTGTAGATATAGTCTCTCCATTTCTTGAGCTGAAGGAACCTAGCAACGACCTGAATACTCTTCGCGGGCGCGTCGAGGACGCACAGACTGCACTGTTTCGAATGCGGAGCGATATCCAACCTGAGTTGTTGGACTTCCATAGCAGCACTGTCACCGTAGTCGATGCGGCGGAATCCTTTCTTGGATTCACCAATACAACTAGTTCTCTCGCAGCTCAGAAGCTGCGAGAATTACAGGGTGCGCTTGATTCCTGGGAAGCTTCCAAAGAAGCTCTTTTCGACTCTTTCTAGCTGTCGATTACTCGCCTGATCCGGAAGAGACACGCTTCTGCCGGCATTCGATTCTCGAATCCCCACTCTCGTACAGCGTAGATAACGCTTTTGCATTCCAAGAGGCCAATCAGCAAAATTCCTCGGAAGAAGTGGCTCCGAAGATGGGAGTTCGGAGCGGGATGGAAGTAACACTTTCATCGTGTCTGCCCCGCGGCAAAAAGTTCATCTCTCCGAATTCGAGCCTCATCGAGGTCTTTCGTTTTTAAGGAAACTCGAATTCGTTCCGCCGTGTAATCGGCACGATGAACAGTGAAGTGGCACCACCAGGTTCCTCGATTGTTCCACAGATGATGATTGGGGTTCACCACATTTCGTGGCTTGGCGAGGGTGCCCTGAAGGATACCGCTAAGGACCGGGGTCGAACACCCCGGGTCTTGAAGTAGGTCTTGATAAGTCATGTCTAGATGCAGTTTCTGGTTCCGGTTGTTCCGGAGTTTTCAGTTACCACATCAGGACGGGCGTCCCCGATTTCGGTTTTGCCGGGAGAAATTCTGTTCAGACCGTAGTCCGCACATCGATTCTCTCACTTTCGTGATTGAATCAAGGCACCTTGGCTTCTCCAAACCAGGTTGCCGGATCTCGCCTTCGCGAAACCACTCCTGATGCATGCATATACTTAAACAAACGGAACTGAAATCAGCAAGTACGACTTTTGTCATACGACGAATCACGGAAACCGAACCTACCCGTAAAAAATCACTTGCGGAACTTCAGAGAACGGGCAAATTCATATCTATGAATCTTGATTCATAGATATGTTATATTTTGTTCTTTCATTCGGAATCATCACTTCTCTTCCAAGTTTCGCTCAGGAAACCGGCTTCGAAATTGATGACGGGGGAATATCCGAGTTGACCTCGACCACTGTCGAGAGCACGCAGCCTGAACCTAGGATTACCATCAAGAAGGAAGAACAGACGCAGCAGAATGTCGTTCCCTCCATAGTGACTCGGGTTCCACGGGAGCCAGCTGAGCGGATTCAAATTATTGCCCCTTCTGTCGACACCATCTCGCAAGCCCAGATCCGAGCTCAACAACGCTATGACCTTTCCTCGGTCTTGCGACGATCGGCTGGAGTGAGCGTTGTCTCGAACGGAGCCGAGGGAACACTGACATCAATCTTCACACGCGGCTCCGAGAGCGATCACACCGTAATCCTCCTCAATGGTAGACGCCTCCCCCGGGGGCTTTCTGGCCAACACCAGACAGAATTCCAGGACATCACGAACTTGGAATCCGTCCAATATTCCCGAGGCCCCTCCAGTTCCCTCTACGGGTCGGATGCCTTGGGTGGAGCGATCGATCTTCGAATTACAGACGCTCGATTCGTGGAGAGCAACACTCTGTCGGCCTTCGGCGAAGTCGGTTCTTTCGACACGGAAAGAGGCGGAGGAAAACTCACCATTCGAGATGGCGCCGTGGGAATATCCTTCGACGGAAGCTATCTCGATACCAGCAACGACAGACCCCGTTCTAATTTCGACAATGGAACGATACGTGGAAACGTCGCGATCACGCTGGGAGACGGAATCTATTTCGACGTTCTGGGGTCGGTCCAAGATGCCTTTCTCCAAGTTCCGGGTTCTCGGTTTGCCAATAACTTCCCTCAGCAACAGACCAATGCGAATCAATCCAGTCTCGTCTCTCCTCGGATTTCGATCCGACGGAACGACTGGGACTTCTCTACCTACTTCAGTTCGACCCAAAACGAATTGGTTGCCTTGCAAGCTCCTTTCGGAAATGACAATATCCTGAGCCAAACCGGTCAGGAATGGGAATCATTCTTCCACTACAGACCCAACGAGAACGCCACCTTTACCCTGGGTGCAGGACACTATGAATACGGTTTCGATCGAACACCCGTAGGACCCTTTGCCACTCCCGCCGCATTCGAATACTCCCTCGCGAGTGTATTCGCGCAAGCCGATGTCGCCTTGCCTGCCAATTTCCACCTTCTGACATCGGGGCGTTATGATTCTCACGACTCGTTCGAGAGCAAGGGCACTTACACGGTCCAATTAGGCCACACGATATCGTCGACCGAAACCACGATCCTGGGAAAAGTGGGGACAGGATACAAAGCTCCTACAGGGCAGGATCTGCTCTTTACGAACAACATTACTCGACCCGACCAGTTGAAGCCGGAGGACAGCCAGACTTATGAATTCGGCATCGAACAGGAAATCTTCGACGGTCGCGGTTCTTTCGCTGTCACCTATTTCAAATATGAAATCGACAATCTCATCGATAACGACCCCATCACCTTCGCAGCTTCCCAAGTAGATACCGCTTCCGACGGCTTTGAATTCGAACTGCAACTCGCTGCGAATGAGAACATTGACCTTTACGCCAACTACACCTACCTGAATGCCAGAGTCACTGACGGCGTGTATCGAACTACAGACCAGCCCGGAACCCGTCTCATTCGCCGACCTCGGCACACCCTCAATGCAGGAGTGATCTACACCGCTGAAAGCTGGAGTCTCGGAGCTGAAATTACTGGTGCCTTCGATAGCACAGACGGACTCTTCCCTACGACAATCCCTCTCAAGGATTTCACGACCGCTCGCTTTTTCGGAAGTGTCGAGATCACCAGGAATCTGGAACTATTTGGTCGCATCGAAAACGTTTTTGACGATACCTATGACTATACGAGAGGTTTCCGTGCCCCTGGGACAGCGGCCTACGTTGGCGCCCGTATTGTTCTAAGTGGCGACTGATATCCTCCGAAACCCTACCTAGCAGGGTTGAGTCCGGGACTATACCCTGCTACCTCTTCTCCCCAATCATGACAGCCGATCTCACTACGGAACTTCAAAACGAACTCGAGAAACGCATCCTCGTTCTCGACGGTGCCATGGGCACAACCATCCGAGAATACGGCCTTGCCGAATCAGACGCTCGCGGGACCCGATTCAATGACAATGACAAGGACCTGCTCAACAACGGAGATATTCTCTCACTGACCCAGTCCGAGGTGATCGGGGATATTCACAAACGCTTTCTTGAAGCGGGTTCTGACATCATCGAGACCAATACCTTCTCTGGCACCACACTCGCCCAGAGCGAGTTCTTTGTCGAAGACCCGCGAGAATCAGGAAAGGGGCGAAAAGACCCCGACTTCTTTCAACGCGAAGTGGTCGACAACCAGTTCCTCAAAGATCTCGCCTGGGAGATTAATGTCGAGTCGGCACGCCTCGCACGGAAATGGTGTGACAACATCGGAAGCGATACGGGAAGAAAACGATACGTCGCCGGAGCGATCGGCCCTATGACAGTTTCCCTGACGAACTCACCGGATGCGGAAGATCCTGGTTTTCGAGTCGTAGTTTTTGACCAGGTCAGGGACGCCTACAAACATCAAATCCGTGCACTCGCTGAAGGCGGCACCGATATCATGATGGTAGAAACCATCTTCGATTCCCTTAACGCAAAAGCCGCTCTCGTTGCCCTTCGTGAGGTCTATGACGAAGACGGTATCGAACTTCCTATTATTGTCTCGGCAGCCGTCGGTCGAGGTGGGGAAACGATGATTTCAGCCCAGAAAATTGAAGCAATGTGGAATGCGGTTGCTCATGTTAATCCGCTCGCAGTCGGATTAAACTGCTCACTCGGACCCGACCTCATCGAACCGCATCTCGCAGAGCTGTCCAAGGTCGCGGAAACCAATGTATCCGTCTATCCGAATGCCGGACTGCCTAACCCTCTCGCGCCCACCGGATTCGACCTCGCGCCGGAAGACATGGAGAATTTCCTCGAAGGTTTCGCCGAAGACGGGCTCGTCAATCTCATCGGAGGTTGCTGCGGAAACACTCCCGAACACGTCGCAGCGATTGCCAAAGTCGCTGAGCGAAAAGCTCCTCGTGAAGTCCCGGCAGCAGCTCCCGCGATGAGACTAAGCGGCTCCGAAGCGTACAATCACGACGAAGGTAAAAACTTCCTTATGGTGGGCGAGCGTACTAATGTAGCGGGTTCCCCCCGCTTCAAGAAACTGGTCAAAGAAGACAAGCTCGAAGACGCTGTCGCGATCGCCCGACAGCAGGTCGAAGGTGGCGCTCCTGTCATCGATATCTGCATGGACGAGGGAATGATCGAAGGAGTCCCCGTCATGACTCGCTACCTGAACCTGCTCGCTTCCGAGCCGGATGTCGCTGCAGCTCCTATCATGGTCGACTCCTCCAAATGGGAGATCATCGAAGCGGGGCTCAAGTGCATTCAGGGAAAGGGCATTGTGAATTCGATCTCCCTGAAAGAAGGGGAAGAAGCTTTCCGTGAAAACGCTCGGAAGATCATGAAGTACGGCGCTGCCGTTGTCGTGATGGCGTTCGACGAAAAGGGACAGGCCGATAGCTACGAAAGCAAAACCCGAATCTGTGGGCGCGCCTATCGAATCCTCGTCGACGAGGTCGGCTTCAATCCAGACGATATCATTTTTGACCCTAACATTCTCACTGTGGCCACGGGAATGGAGGAACACAACAACTACGCGGTCGACTTCATCAATGCAACTCGGTGGATCAAAGAGAACCTTCCTGGAGCGAAGGTCAGCGGCGGAGTTTCCAATATTTCCTTTAGCTTCCGCGGGAACAACGTGGTCCGCGAGGCAATGCACGCCGCCTTTCTCTACCATGCCGGTAAAGCAGGTATGGACATGGGCATTGTAAATCCAGGAATGCTTGAGGTTTACGATGAAGTCGAACCCAAGCTTCTCAAACTAGTCGAGGATGTGCTTCTCAACCGGAATCCGGAGGCAACTGAAGCGCTCATCGACCATGCCGAAGAACTTAAGGCTGCGGGGGTAAATGGAAGCAGCAAATCCACCGGCCCTGATTTGAGCTGGAGGGAAGCTCCTGTCGCCGACCGGATGTCTCACGCCCTCGTCAAAGGGATTACGGACTTTATCGAAGAAGACACCGAAGAAGCTCGTCAGAATCTCGGCAAGCCACTCAACGTCATTGAAGGTCCTCTCATGGACGGCATGAAAGTCGTTGGCGATCTGTTTGGAGCCGGAAAGATGTTCCTCCCCCAAGTCGTCAAAAGCGCTCGCGTAATGAAAAAAGCGGTCGCTTATCTTGAGCCCTACATGCTCGCCGAAAAAGAAGATGGAGCAGAAGACACCGCGCCCGTTTTTGTCATCGCCACCGTCAAAGGAGATGTCCACGATATCGGCAAGAACATTGTTGGTGTTGTGTTAGGCTGCAACGGCTATAAGGTCATCGACCTCGGAGTGATGGTCGACTGTGACAAAATCATGGCAGCAGCGATCGAGCATAAAGCGGACATCGTAGGAATGAGTGGCCTTATCACCCCATCGCTCGATGAGATGATCTATAACGCCAAGGAATTTGAGAAGAAGGGATACAAGCTTCCCCTCCTTCTTGGTGGTGCGACGACATCCCGTGCCCACACCGCCATCAAGATCAGCGAGCACTACAGCGAGCCTGTTGTTCACGTCGGCGACGCATCACTTGTCGTCAGCGTCTGTAACAAGCTACTCTCCGAAAACATGAAAGCCGACTTCCTTTCGGAACACAAAGACCAGGAAGTGAAAGAACGCGAAACATACGCAAACAAAGGCTCAACAGCAAAATACGTTCCCTACGAAGAATCCAAGACACTGCCCTACACAATTGATTGGGAAAAGAGTGATCTCGCGATTCCGAAGAGCATCGGTCAGCATGTCTGGGATCCCGTTCCGCTCGTGGAAATCGTAGACTTTTTTGACTGGTCCCCTTTCTTCCATGCCTGGGAGCTTCGCGGTGTTTTCCCAAAAATTCTCAAGCACGAGCGTCACGGAAAAGAAGCGCAAAAGCTCTATGATGATGCCCAACGCATTCTCGAAGACCTGGTCAGCAACGAGCGGTTGCACTGCCGCGCAACCTGGGGAGTCTGGCCAGCCAACTCATCCGGTGAAGACGTTGACCTCTTCACTTCAGAGTCGAAAGACGAGCGCCTGACGACCTTTCACTTCCTCCGGCAGCAAAAGGAAAAGATCAAGGCAGGCACGCCCTACCAGAGCCTTGCTGACTTTATCGCTCCGTCGAGCTGCGAGCGTTCTGATCACATCGGAGCCTTTGCGGTGACCGCCGGAAACGAGATCGAAGAATACGCCAAGACGTTCAAAGATTCCGGGGACGACTACACCGCGATTTTGATTCAGGCTCTGGCCGACCGCTTTGCGGAAGGTCTCGCTGAGTTGCTCCACAAGAAGGTAAGAGACTTCATGGGATTTGGAAAAGACGAAGAACTTGCCGTCGAGGAGCTGATCAGGGAACGCTACCGCGGCATCCGTCCGGCGGCTGGCTATCCTGCCTGCCCGGATCACACCGAAAAGGCCACCTTGTGGGATCTGCTTGATGTCGAGAGCAAGCTCGGAATGCAGCTGACAACCAGCTACGCAATGTTCCCACCGAGTTCAGTGAGCGGGCTCTATTTCTTCAACGAAGAAGCCCGTTACTTTAATGTCGGAAAAATCGAGCGCGATCAACTCGAAGACTATGCTGCCCGCAAAAAGATGAGCATCGAAGAAGCCGAGAAATGGCTCGCTCCTAATCTGGCGAATTAGCTAGGCTGGAATCTCGTTTTCGGATCTCCTACCATTGATGACGCATTCTCTTACCTCCTTCGGGTTTCTCTCTCTCTGCCTTTTCTCTCCCCTTGCCTTATTCGCTCAGGACGGCGAAGTGATCCCGCTCTGGAATGACGGCGCCCCAGGTTTCGAAGACCTGAAGGATGAAAAAGAGATCGAGGAAAAGGGAAGCCTGACCAACATCCACTACCCGACCCTGACTGCGTTTCGCCCTCCAGAGGGAAAGGCCAATGGCGTTGCCATTGTCATCGCGCCCGGAGGCGGTTTACGAAAACTGGGCATCAAGGGCGGCGGCTATGATCCGGCCAGGTTTCTTGCCTCTCACGGCTATACTGCATTCGTCCTGAAGTACCGTCTTTCCCGTGAGCCGGGGCTCCCCTACAAATTCGAAGAACATGTCCTTCAAGACGGCCAGCGCGCGATCCGAATGGTGCGACACCGCGCAGAGGAATTTGGTATCGACCCAGACAAAGTAGGCATGCTGGGTTTCTCAGCCGGAGGCGAGGTCGTTTCCATAACCTGCTACAAACCAGGGGCAGGTGACTCTAACGCCGGAGATCCCGTCGACCAGCAGAACGCAAAACCCTCCTTTCAGATGCTCGTCTACCCCGGACCGGTAGGAATTCCGTCCAGCCTTCCAGACGACACACCTCCGGCATTCATGCTCATCGCGGCCGATGACAAACACACCACCGTTCTTCTCAACTTGATGCAACGCTTTCGCGAAGTCGGTGTCGACTACGAAGCTCACATCTACGCTCGCGGCGGACATGGCTTTGGGATGGGTAGCCGTTCGAAGCGCCTAAGCATCCAGACATGGCCTCAACGGATGCTCGACTGGCTTCACGACGAAGTTGTAAACGAGATCCCGAAGTAGGACCGTCGACGTGGCTTCCGTTCGGGCTACGCATCGATCACGACGCGATCACCCAAGGAAACTCGTTCCACGAGCTCTTGTAAATCAGACTTCCCTACATTGATACACCCTCCAGTGATGCTCTTGCCGATCCGACTCTTGTCCTGAGTGCCGTGAATCGCATACGAATACCATCGGAAGACTCCCTTGTATTCGCCGAAGTGGAACGGTTGCCGGACACTCGAATCAAGAGGCGACAACCCGATAAAAGCATTCCCATATTCTCCTCCCGTAGCGTCACCGTCGAAATCGATCCGGTTCATATTGGAAAAGAGATGGCGTGATAGCCAGTCCCTCGTTTTCCCAGATTTCTTAATTAGGGAATCCTGCATCGCAAACGAGCTGCCGGTCAGGATGGCATTGATCGCGAACTCGCCTAGAAGTGAGTAGCCCGCACGGAAAACACTGCCGGCCGGGAGCGGCCCGTTTCTCCCCAGACCAACCGGGAAAGAATGCGCTTCTCCTTTCAAGACCTTCCCGACACTTTTGCTTGGAATATCTGGATTCAGCCTGATCTCCACACTGGCTCGCGATTCGTCCTCTGCAATCGCAGGAGAAATTGCTGCTGCAGTCGCGCCACGTATCCAGTGCCTTCGCTTCATCACTCAGAGTCGGGCGGCCACGTCTTTCGCAAAGTATGTCAGGATCATATCAGCCCCTGCTCGCTTGATTCCGATGAGAGATTCCAAGGCAACTTTCTCTTCGTCGATCCACCCATCTTTTGCCGCGGATTTGATCATCAAATACTCTCCGCTGACTTGGTAGGCCGCAAGTGGCAAATCGATTTCATCGCGCAAGCGAGTGATGATATCGAGGTAGGGACCAGCGGGTTTCACCATGATCATATCAGCTCCCTCGGCCAGATCAAGTTCTGCCTCCCGCAGCGCTTCTCGAGCATTGCAGGGGTCCATCTGATAGGTTTTCTTGTCGCCGTCTTTCGGAGCAGAGTCCAATGCCCCTCGAAACGGTCCGTAATAGGCAGAAGCGTATTTTGCTGTGTAGCTGAGAATCGAAACCTCCTCGTGACCTGCTTCATCGAGAGCATCCCGAATCGCTCCAATCCTCCCATCCATCATGTCGCTGGGTGAAACGACATCCGCACCAGCGTCGGCATGGCAGATCGCCTGCTGACAGAGAATGGAAACGGTCTCGTCGTTCAGGACCTTCAATTCTCCACTCTCGGACTTTACAACGAGACCATCGTGACCATCTGAATTGTAGGGGTCGAGCGCTACGTCAGTAATCACAGCCACATCGGGATAGTCGTCCTTTACGGCACGAATCGCTCGCGGAACCAGGCCGTTGGGGGAGTAGCACTCTTCACCGCGGGGAGACTTTAAGGATTCTTCGATCTTAGGAAAAAAGACGACTGCCCGCACACCTGCTGCATACGCGCGCCCGACTTCTTGAACGAGCCCTGAGAGACTCCATCGGTGACATCCCGGCATCGATTCGATCGCATCATCATGATCTTCATCATGCAGAAAAAGCGGATAAATCAAATCCCCCGGACGCAGCTCAGTCTCCCGAACAAGCGCTCGAATCGCGGGAGACTTACGATTCCTCCGTGGGCGGATAGGTAAATTCATTCGTTCGGACATAGTTCAAATCCCTCCTTGGTATCTTTTATCATCCAACCAGAAGCGGAGACTTCATCACGAAGACGATCTGCTTCTGCCCAGTTTTTTTCCTGCTTCGCATTCCATCGCTGTTGGGCCATATCGCGAATCTCGGCGGGTGCCTCTACTCCCGAAGCGGCGGACAAATCTGGAAGCTCCAGTCCCAGCGCCCCCAATGCAAACTGCAGCCCCAAATATTCGCGACGTGCTTCACCTGTATCCAGTTGTTCAGGATCGATCACCTTGATCGCAGAGAAAATCTTTCCGAGCGAATCAGGTGTGTTGAGATCGTCGGTAAGACCATCGAATGCTTCCTGGAATTTTCCGCGATCGGAAATCTCTTTCAAGGCTTCAAATTCTGGCGCGGCTTCCAAGCCACTGCGCTTGAGAAGAGAGTCGGAGAACCGAGCAATCCGCTGCAACGCCTGTCGTGCTCCCGCGAGAGCCGGAAATGACTCTTGCCCGTCCTTATCCCGAGCAACAAAATTCAGTGGCTGCCGGTAGTGGGCTGAGATCAATACATAACGCAGCTCCGCTGGAGAGAATCCGGCTTCCGCCAATTGATCAACGGTATAAAAATTCCCTGCGCTCTTCGACATCTTGCCGCCATCGACAAGAAGATGTGTCAGGTGGAACCAATGATCCGCCATAGTGTGTCCAGTGCAGGCTTCGCTCTGTGCAATCTCATTCTCGTGATGAGGAAAAACAAGATCCACTCCGCCAGAGTGTAGATCGAACGTCTCGCCAAGATACTCCCGGCACATCGCGGAGCATTCGAGGTGCCACCCCGGACGACCTTCGCCCCATGGGCTCTCCCAATAGTTCTCACCGTCCTCGTCGCGTCTCGCTTTCCAAAGAGCAAAATCCACAACCGAGTCTTTTTCATACTCGTCATCACTGACCGCTCCGGAAGCGCCATCCCGGAGTTCTCGCTGATCCAGTCTCGAGAGGCGCCCATAGTGATCAAAACTGGTCACCTTGAAATAGATGGATCCATCCTCGCTCTGATAGGCATTACCATTCTCCATCAACTCGGCAATCATCGAGATTTGTTGAGGAATATGCTCAACCGCGCTCGGTTCGATGTGAGGAGGTAACATGTTGAGCTGGCTGCAATCTCGATGGAAGCAATCTCGCCAAAATTCTGTAAATTCACCTAAAGTTTTATCAGCCGCCTGTGAGTCGCGGATCGTCTTATCGTCGAGGTCCGTAAGATTTCTCACATGAAGTACAGCCAATCCAGATAGCTCGAGGGACCTTCGAAACACATCCTGAAGCACAAAAGTCCGAAAATTTCCTACATGCGCAGGCCCATAGACAGTGGGGCCGCAGCAATAAAACCGGAAAGTTTCGCCATCAGCAGGGTCGAGGTCTTTCACCTCGCGGGACATAGTATCAAATAGTCTCATTATTCTTCAGGGTAGGAAAAGACGCCCTCTGCCTCCGCTTTGCAAGATTTTCACGAAAAGTTTGAAAGTTTCTCGCGAAAAACCTTTGGAACTTAATTACCATATTAACTACATAAGTGATACTTGATTCGGTTTTCTATTCATACAAAATCGCTTCTTGGTATGCTCGCCGTTCATCCTTCTGTCAAAACACAAATAACTCTGGAAACTCGCGGTCACGACAAACGTCAACGGCGACGTTCTTGAACTGAATCTTACCAAGTCCAAGTATCGCGTTGGCCACCGACACGACAATGATCTCCGTATCAAGGAGACCTTTTAAAAAGTTTGGTATCTTGAAAGTCGCCGCGCGGGAGCACAAGGAAAACGGGCCTATGATCGTCTCGTTGAAGGACCGTGCTGCATTCGCGAAGAAGAGAGATAACTTCACCTCTTCGATTGCACCGAGTGGAGACACAGCTTCAGGAGAACGAATCTGAAGCCGTGCAACGCGAGTCAACGCTGCAGCAGTCGCAGAAGCTGGGCAAAAATCAGGTCGCAAGTCTCGCCGCGAAAATCGCCGCCGAAGAGATCATCCAATCTCTGCGAGACGAGAAAGTCCAACTGGAAAGCGAGCACTAATCGACGGCGGGCTTCCAAGAACCGGCTTGAATCTGCTATTGCTGCTCTCTGCTAATTTCCTGTAGGCTTTCACGATGTCTCGCTTGCTCTCCGTTTTACTTCTCATGTCCGCACTCCCCCTCGCCGCCTACGAACCTATCTATGACGAGGAATCAATTCCCGAGTACAACCTCCCTTCTCTGCTTACTTTCGCAGATGGGAGCGCCGTGAAAACGAGCGATGATTGGCAAAAACGAAGAGCCGAGATCCTCAAGCTCTTTCAGGATCAGGTCTACGGCAAAGCTCTCATCGATCGACCGGATTCGATGACTTTTGAAGTCCGAACGCCGGAATCCAAATTTCTCGGCGGTAAAGCAACCCTGACGGAAATTCGCATTCGATTCTCCGAGGAGGAGAGCAGCCCTTTTCTCGACCTACTCCTCCTGAAGCCGAAGAGTGAGAAGCCAGTCCCCACGATTCTTGCTCTGAATTTTGCCGGCAATCATTCGATTCATCCCAGCGAGCAGATCGCTCTGGCCGAATCCTGGATGCGTAGCAATGCGGATGACCGAAAACAGGGCCTTGTCGTCGACGATCGCGCCACGGAGAAGGCTCGTGGGATTCGAACCCATCGCTGGCCTGTCGAGAAAATCATCGATAGCGGAGTCGCGCTCGCGACCTTCTACTACGGGGATATCGATCCGGACTTTGATGACGGATTCAAGAATGGAGTTCATACCCTGGCTGCCCCAAGTCAACCGGGTGATTGGGGTTCCATCGCGACCTGGGCGTGGGGATGCCGCCGCGCGCAGGACTTTCTCGCCAAGGACGATGACCTAGATCAGAGTCGCATCGCCATCATGGGCCATTCCCGACTGGGGAAAACTGCGCTCTGGGCCGGTGCTCTTGACGAACGGTTTTCGCTCGTGATCTCGAACAACTCTGGATGTGGGGGCGCCGCTCTCAGTCGACGGCGTTTCGGTGAGCGAGTTTCCCGGATCAACACGAGCTTTCCCCACTGGTTCAATGACCGATTTCAGGCCTACAATGAAAAGGAATCCGAGCTCCCTGTAGATCAGCACCAACTCATCGCTCTGATCGCACCTCGCATGGTCTACGTAGCGAGTGCCGAGGAAGACCGTTGGGCTGATCCCAAAGGGGAGTTTCTCGCCGCACGCGAAGGCTCCCCCGCTTGGGAAGTATTAGGAAAAGAGGGGATCGGAGCCAGGGAAATGCCTGACATTCACAAACCGGTGGGGAACCGTGTCCGATATCACATTCGCGCCGGAAAACACGATGTGACCGACTACGACTGGGAGCAATATCTGAAGGCGGTGAAGGAGAGCGGGAACTAACGCCCAAAAAACGGGTCGTCCGTGGATTGGACGGAACTATCAGGGAGCAGGATGTGTGCTCCGCCTCCGTGAAAATTGGCGCGCTCCATCGCCCAGGGCTGATTCCACCGCAAAGGAGTATTCGCTTTGTCATCGAACTGAGTGACTCCGTACGACCCGAAGTATTCCTGCTCACCATTATTGAGCCTCCGGACCAGATTCGTATCCGAAGGGCAGACCCAGGTATCCTGACTCAAACCGCACGGTTCGGTGGCTGTAATCCAGAAGCCAAAGATTTCTTCCTCGGTGAGACCCAGCTTCTTCAACTCTTCGGGAAACTGTGGCCAATGCCCCACATCAGTCAAGTAGCCAAGCAATCCGGTATGGGTCGTCCGCATGTGAGAAATGCACTTCGCTTTGCGAGCGCGTTCACGGAAGGTTTCATAGGAAGGAACCAGGATCGCTGCGACCGCGGCAATGATGCCAATCGTCACACCAAGCTCCAAGAGAGTATACGCTCTCCTTTTGCAGGAATTGGACTCTACGGTCCTTCTCATGATGCACAAAAAAGGGAAGCTTCGGAACGAAACTCCCCTCTCGATTCGAACAACCTATCGATTGACCGCTAATTACCGCAGAGAATCCGGTGAGATACCTTCGCACCATACACGACCATTGGCGAGTTGATCACTGGGTTTACTCCAAACCGCGAGAAAATTCCGAGTCCGGAAAAGCGTCGCCCGGACATGTGAGGTCCCGTGTTCTCGAATCCCGCAGTAAAAGTTGAAGTCAGAAGGTTCGTATTGCTATAAAACAGATCAGAATAATCGGCAGCTGCTGAGATGCCACGTATTTGCGAATCGAACAGAATCGAACCAAAAGCTCTTCCCGCATAGACGAAACCTTCCGAATACCATATTGTGTTAGTCAGGTTTCCGAGCGCTCCGTGCATCACGTTACCAGAAGCCGGTTCTTGGATGATACTAGGCGCTGGGTCTTGAATGGAACTTGGGGTGGGAGGGTTGACACCTTCGAAATTGTTACCAATCACGATTCGGATGAAGCCAACAGTATTCTCAGCAGTTGCAACAGCTTCATACACTCCATCCTCCCCTCCTAAACCAAGGCTATTGTTATTGCTGAAAGGTCCACCGACCCATGCCTGAGCGGAAAAGGATGGGAGGAGACAAACGGCGCAAAAGATGGCGAACAGTTTTTGTGACCCTATGCAAGCGGGAAATTGAAAAATCATCTCTTCATTTCAGGAACGGCATAGAACCCACAATATCAAAGACTCGCAAAAGCAGACTCAAATCGCTCTTCGAGGTCTTCTGGGTCCTCAAGACCGACCCAAACCCGGAGAAGATTCCGCGGCGCCCCTCTTTCCGCGGCCCAGTCTAGCTCGCCGTAATGAGCGAGAAGCGTGTAAGGACAGGCGAGAGTGAAGTCGGTTCCCAAACTCGGCCCTTTGGAGACTCGCAGCGAGTCGTAGAATGCCTGTGCTGCAGCTTCTCCTCCCTTCAGCTCAAACGAGAAGAGCGATCCATAGCCGCCGTCATCACGCTTCACCTGATCGTAAAACTCCCGGCACTGACCAGTCGGATGCCAGAGGGACTGAACCGCCGAGTTCTCCTCAAAAATCGGGAGAATGGCCTCAGTGATCTCGTCGGAGGCTCGCACCCGTTCCTCGAAAAGTCGCGAATTGTGCTCCAGGACATCGGCGTCACGGGGGAATAGAGGGGAGGCCGCCTCTGCATCGGGGAGGTCACGACGCAAAAGATCGCTGCCATTGGCGCCTGATTTCAGGATCACCGCGCCCGCGGCGACATCCCCTACCCCTGAAAAGGTTTTGGTGAGGCTTGTCGTAACGACGTCGGCATACCGGAAGGAGTCCACATTGACCGCCGAAGCCACCGTATCGTCGACGACGAGTGGAATGCCGCGATCCTGAATCAGCGCGGAAATCCCCGCCAGGTCCGCCGTCCGAAGCAATGGATTGCTGGGAATTTCAGTAAAAACAGCCGCCGCGTCTTTTCCTTCCTCCAGCCAAGTGCGGATTTCTTCCACTCCTCCCGATGGAGTGATCGAGAAATCGGCGACTCCGGCACCAAACTGCTCCTGCACCTTGAAGGAATCGAGATAAGGAAACTCGACCTGAAGAGTGGGAGCATTTGTTTCTGCCGAGAGAATGCGATGAACAGCGGCAACCGCTGCCATTCCCGAAGAGAAGAGAAAAACGTCTTCACTCGTCGTGTCTGGATAAAAAGAGGCGATACGTGCTTTGATCACCTCGATCGCTTTCGCCCCGGCGATTTCAGCCTCCTCGGTTAGAGGAGCATCGGTCAAAGCGCTCTGAGCGAGGCGACTGCTGACGATTTCTCCGCTGTGCTGCCAGTATTTCCAGGCGGCATCATAAGCTTTTTCATTGAGAAGCAGGACAGTGAGATTCTCCCACCCGTACGATTCGAGCCGACACGAAGCACCGACTCGACGTTTCACATACTCAGCTGCTCGCCACGCTGCCGCGAGCGAAGGAAAGACGATGGCGATCTCTTCTTTCTTTCCGAACTCCTCCTGAGCCGCGAGAAATAGCTCCGTCACGAACGGATGAGGGACAAAGCGAGGGTATCCGCTCTCAAAAGTCTCAATGACTTTTTCGTCGCCTTCTTCATAACTGATCACATGATCCCACCGCGGAAGACAGACCGAAACAGCATGGTCGCTATCGGGAAGAGAGAGGCCAAGATCGCCTTCCTCGCAGAAAGGTTGAGAAAACGGATCACGCATCGTTCAGGAATCGAGAGCAGCTTTCACATCCCCAATCAGATCCTCGACCGTTTCGATCCCGACAGAGAACCGGACGAGAGAATCGGTGATGCCAACGGCTTCGCGGGTTTCCCGAGGCACACTGGCATGGGTCATCGAAGCAGGATGACAACAGAGCGATTCCACTCCGCCGAGACTCTCCGCTTTCGGAAAGTAGCGAAGCGATCCAACGATTCTGAGAGTTTCTTCAAGAGAACGACCAAAATCGACCGTCACGATCCCGGATCCGCCACTCATCTGGCGTTTGGCAATTTCATGCTGAGGATGAGAAGGAAGAAAAGGATACCAGACCTGGACCGCATCGGTTTCGTCTTCGAGAAAGGTGGCGAAGCGAAGAGCGTTCTCGCTGTGTCTCTCCATCCGCAACGATTCCGTTTTGGCCCCGCGCAAGGTCAGCCAGCAGTCCATCGGTGAAGGCTGTAGCCCAAGCGCCTTTTGTGCGAAGACCATCTTTTCCTGCCATTCTTCCGAACGGGTGCAGACCGCTCCGACGAGAGCATCGGAATGTCCATTGGTGTATTTCGTCAGCGATACGAGAGAGAGATCTGCTCCGAGTTCCAATGGACGCTGAAGATAGCTACTCGCAAACGTGTTGTCCACGAGAAGAGGAGCCTCAGCCGCATGAGCCGCGTCAGCCACGGCAGTGATGTCGAGAATTTTGAGGTTGGGATTCGTCGGTGATTCAATCCAGACGAGAGCTGGCTTCAGTTCTGCGATCGCAGATAGAGACTCGGGATCGGTGAAATTAAGATAGCGAATTTCGACCCCGAATTTGGCGAACACCTGAGCAAAGAGCCGGAAGGTGCAGCCGTAAATATTCTCCTCAGCGACAACAATGTCTCCGCTTTTGAGCGTCGAAACGACGGCAGTGATCGCCGAAACTCCGCTTCCGAAACAAGTCGCATACTCGCCTCCTTCGAGGCTGGCGATAGTTCGGTCGAGAAGTCGAAAATTCGGATTTCCCGATCGAGTGTAGTCAAAACCGTTCGGGTTTCCGTATTCAAAAGTAGACGTCAGCCAGACTGGGGGTGTTACCGCCCCGGTCTCTCCGACAAAATCGCGACCGAGATGAATGGCCCGAGTTTCGAATCCTTCTTCCACTTTCTCTCCTCCTTTTTCGTTCCTGCTCATTTCTTGGGAATCAACAGGGTAAGGTGAGACAGTCAACCCTGTTGCTTGTCATGAATCGTTCTTCAATGGATTCCTCGCTTGCCTGAATCCCCTTCTTTCTGCCACCTTCTGCCCGTGAATTTCGGAAACCTACCCACTCCGCCACAACTGTTTCGTCAGTTCGAACGGGGAGACATCACTCGCGAGGAACTTCAAGCGACAATGGCACTTCATGCCCGCGACCTCATCGGCGAGATGGTCGAGGAGAAAGAGAATCCGAAAACCTCCTACCTCGAGCGGCTTCGCAATTTCGCGGCTGCTCGAAAACTCGTCCGAAAGCATGGGGGAGCACTCATCCGCGAAACATTTTCGACTCTGGGTCAAATCGAAGGCTTTCCACCGGCTCAGTTGCTCTGGAATGCCAGTCATGCGGATGTTCCGTTGCACTGTTTCTTCCGCACCAGAATCGAGCCAGTGTTTCGAGTGAAATCACTTCTTGTAGAACCCATGAAAATCGAGATTTCGATGGAATACGGCCCTCAGGACAAGAACAAGACGATCCGAGAAAAGATCATTCTCCAACGCGATGCATGCCTCCAGCTCGAAGTCGCTCAACGGGTAACTGTATAACGGATGTCCCCGTAGCGAATCACGGAGTAATCTGAATTAATTCGTGAGCTTAAGCTCACGCTGCTCCTCGATACGAGCGAAGGCGAGGATCGCTTCCTCATCACCCAAATCGATCACCTCGACCCCGAGCTTTTCCAGGCCATCACAAATTTCGTTCGCGGCAGCCTGCCCCTCAGGATCATCTGCCTTCTTTACCACGAATAGAAATCGCTCCGGCAGACTGTCGACTCGCTCAAGACGTCGCACTTTGGCGATCCACTCGTCCCCATGAGTATATATTTTGGTTGGAGTCGCTTGAGCAAGATTCAGGGGCTTGATCGCTTTTTCAGGGATCTCAGAACCCTTCGGAGTAAATGCGAGCGGGATGCCGACATGATAAGCGTCGGTTCCTACGCAGGGCGCCTCTCTGTAGAGGCGATCAAGACGGTCGGAGTGCAGCAACCGCTTGATATCTCGAGTCATCTTTTTTTCTTCGTAGTCCACCGGGGTCAGGTTCCAGTGTTCGACGTAGCGCCGAAACAATTCTCCAACACACTTCGAAACGTCAGAGGTGAGACGTGTTCCTCGAGCCGCATAGAAGAAAGGTGATCCATGTTTCGCAGTGAGCTGGCGAAACAGATCAATATCTCCTTCTCCCACGAAAAGATCAGATTGCGATGGATGATTCTTTCCTGCTTGTCGAGCATCATCGGCCCAGAGATTGGTCTCGATTGATAAAGCGGACAACTCGCTATCGAGACGACGAAGACCGTTCTTGAAGATCGTTAGGTCCAGTTCAGGAAAGCAAGCTGTGATCCTCTTGGTCCGCTGCGGAGAAATGAGTTTGAAAGCAAGATAGCGGCTCCTCGCTTCGACGGCGACAAGGCCAACGTTTACGTATTCCCCCAACTCGTGATAAGGCCGAAATCCGATTGCCGCGTAATTTACGACCAGGTTTTTCGTAGCTTCTTCCTCCGTGCTCATACTCCTAGCGTGGCAGAATGCCCTCAGCGGACAGTTCGGGTTTGATAAGAGCCGCCTCGACCTCAGGACGCTTCAGAGAAACTCGTTCGATTCCAGAATCGTCTTGCAGCCATTCCTCCGGGATCTCGGCCCAGATCTTGTCCAGATTGTAGATCGCAGATTCGAACTTGGTGCGGAACTTCTCATAGAAGGATCTTTCAATAAAGGGCCGCATATCACGAAAGACATGCTCTCGCTTGAATTCGGTTTCTTCAAAATCTGCATCGAGACAGCGGTCGTGATCAATTAACAGCACGCTCTGAACCACCGGATCCCAGAGCAAATTTGGGTCGCCGCCGAGAATTCCGAGACAGCGATCCGGATTTCTCACCCACCAATCGAAGCAGAGACAACGTATTTTCGTCTCATCATCGATCTGGGTGAGATGCGAAGTACGCAACTCATCAGCAAAAGGAACTCGTTGAGAACCAAATGCGATCCCGGGTCGAAACTCCTCGGCATTTTCGACGAGGGCATATCGCGTCAGTGCTTCGGGAATCTCAAGCAGCTGCATCGGAGCGACCGGGAGACCGCACTCCTCAGCGAGCCGTCCGAAAAGAAATTCTGTCACGAGCTGATCTGCACTGAGATTGTCCCGCTTTACGAAGTAGAAGTTACCATCCTCTGCCTCGCAGAAAAACGGACGACTGATCCCTTTCTCGGCTCGCTCACAAATACTGACAATAGGGACAGGCATAGGGAATCGGCTCACGCCTATGTCATTTCTGTATCAGCGCCCGAGGCGGGTGTCAAAAGGATTACCCGACACGAGGACGAACCGGCAGTTGCATCACCACGTATTTCCGGGATCGTTCGTCGTATACTCCTACGATGCCGTCTTTTAATCCAGAACCCTACCGTGCGGACTTTCCGATTCTCTCTCAAGAGATTCAGGGGAGGCGTCTCACGTATCTCGATAACGGAGCTACCTCCCAGAAACCGCAGCTTGTGATCGATGCGACGAGCCAATTCTATTCGTCGGAAAACGCGAATATCCATCGAGGCGTCCACTATCTCAGCCGCAACGCAACGGAGCACTACGAGGAAGCTCGCTCCTCGATCAAAACGGCGCTGAACACTCCGGACAGCCACGAACTGATCTTCGTCCGCGGCGCAACCGAAGGAATCAACCTGATTACCAATGGGCTCTCGAGCGAACTTTCGGCAGGGGATGAGATCGTGCTCACGATCATGGAGCATCACGCTAATATCGTTCCCTGGCAGGTTCTCGCGGAGAAACTGGATCTTCAGATTCACTTCATCGGACTAACCGAGGAAGGAGCCCTCGATCTGGAAGCATGGAAATCAGCTTTCAATGAAAAGACCAAAGTCGCGGCCTTTACCCACACTTCGAACGTTCTCGGAACGATCAATCCGGTTGTGGAAATGGTCTCGTTCGCTCGTGCAAAGGACGTGATAACCGTCGTCGACGGAGCCCAGGCCCTACCCCATGGCCCTGTCGATCTGAGTGCCATCGCTCCGGACTTTTATGTTTTTTCCGGCCACAAAGTCTTCGGGCCGGATGGAATCGGTGTTCTCGTTGGGGACCGAGAACGCCTCAATGGATTTCCTCCTTACCAGAGCGGAGGAGACATGATCGACCGGGTTTCCACTTCAGGATCAACCTTTCGCGAAGTCCCCGAACGATTCGAGGCCGGAACTCCCAACATTTCTGGGGCGATCGGTTTGTCGGCAGCCTTTCAATATATGGGAAAAATCGATTGGGCCGCTGCGGCGGCCCACGAGCGGTCCCTTTCCGACCACGTAACAGAGGAACTGGAAAAACTGGGATCTATTCGGGTCTTCGGCCGCACCCCGGGAAAAACAGCCATTGTTTCTTTTCTCTACGAAGCCGCGCATCCGCACGATGTCAGTACGATCCTCGACACCGAAGGCATCGCCGTGCGTGACGGGCATCACTGCGCGCAACCGCTGATGGAGTATCTCGGCGTGCCCGCAACGGTCCGCGCGTCTTTTGCTTTCTACAACAACGAGGCCGATGTCGAAGCATTCGTCAAAGGAATGGCAAAAGTTCAGCGATTTTTCGGCTAATCGGAGCCTCTGCGAATCGCTTGCTTTCGCGCTCCCGTATGGCTAGGTAGCGATTCGACCGAATTTTGACTCTTCCTGAGAACTCCGGTCAAACAGAGCCCGATCCCATTCATGAGTGACCAGCCCCTGCAAATTTTAGTCGACGGTGAGTTTTTCTCGGAAGCCGATGCCAAGATCTCCGTATTCGACCACGGATTGCTCTACGGTGATGGCGTCTTCGAAGGAATTCGTTTCTACAATGATCGGGTCTTTCGCCTCGACGAGCACACTGATCGTATATTCGACTCTGCGAAGGCGATCCATCTCGAAGTCCCGGTAACACCGGAGGAGATCAACGAAATGGTGCTCCGCACAATTCAGGAGAACGATCTCCACAACGGCTATGTCCGTCTCATCATCACTCGCGGAGTGGGCGGTTTGGGACTAAGCCCTTACCGATGCGAGAAAGCTTCGATCATCGTAATTGCATCGACGATTTCTCTCTATCCAGAAGAGAAATACGAGCAAGGTCTCATTCTCGCGACCTGCGCGACACGCCGTCCGACCCATGACTCTCTTTCTCCTGCGGTCAAGTCGCTGAACTACCTCAGCAATGTCATGGCCAAGGTCGAAGCCATCGCTTCGGGAGCCGAAGAAGGAGTCATGCTCAACACGGAGGGCTATGTCGCAGAATGCACCGGAGACAACATCTTCGTGGTCAAAGACGGCGTCATCTACACACCAACCGTGGCATCGGGTTCACTCTACGGAATTACCCGTAAAGCGGTCATCGAGCTTGCGGAGAAAGCCGGATACGACCTTCGGGAAGTCATGATGAGTCGCTACGATATGTATACGGCTGACGAACTCTTTCTTACCGGGACTGCCGCTGAGGTCGTTCCCGTAGCAGAATACGACAAGCGCATCATCGGAAGCGGAGAACCAGGCCCAATCACTCGCGAGTTGATTACGGCATACCGGAATCTCGTAGAAACATCCGGGACCCCGATTTACTAATCCGCGTTCCTGTCGTAGACTATCTATGCGATAGAACGTCGAAGACGATGGTTCATAACCCTCGACTCGCCCCTGTCGAAATAATTCCCATGGATTGCGACGCTTGCCAGAACGAAAAAGCCACAATTTTCTTCAGCCAAGTGGTAGACGGAAAACTTCAGAAGGTGAACTTGTGCAAAGCATGCGCCGATGAAAAGGGTGTGACGGATCCCACCAATTTTGCACTCGCCGACATGCTCGAAGGGATGGGAGAAGAAACGGTAACCAAGACAGCCGTGGAAACGGATGAGCTCAAGTGCCCCAGCTGCGGATTCACGCAGACAGACTTCAAAAAGACCGGACGATTCGGGTGTGCTGACTGCTATCACGTTTTCGACGAGGGACTCGATAGTCTGCTCGAAGCAATGCACAAGCACACCGAACACGTTGGCAAAGTGCCTGCAACATTCCCTGACCTTCCCGAAGCGGAGCTGTCTGAGGGCCCCGAAGAGCCAGTCATGGCCAGCAGCCCTGCAGATAAATTGAGCGAATTGAAGGGTGCCCTGTCTAATTCTGTGGAGGACGAGGATTACGAAGAAGCCGCTCGTCTTCGTGATGCCATCTCTCAAATCGAATCTCAACTAGGAGATTCCTGACTAATTTAACCGGGAGTGCACTGCTGATGCTCTCTTTATCCTACGAATTGTTGCTGTGTCGATGCGTTTTTCAACCCTACTGAAGAAGCCCGCCGAGTGGATGAGAACTCCCGGGCCGGAGAGCGATATCGTGATCACGAGCCGTGTTCGCCTCGCTCGCAACCTTTTAGGTCACCCATTTCCCGGCTGGGCGAGAAAAGAAGACCGTGCTTTTGTCATGGATGAAATCCGTCCCCATCTCGAGGAACTCAGTGAAATGAGAGACTCGTTTTCTGAGGAAATGACGAAACTTTCGGCCATTGAAAAACAGGTTCTTGTAGAGCGCCACCTCATCAGCAGAGAGCACGCCGCAAAAGGATCTGGATGCGGAACGGTGATGAACCGAAAACAGACCATCAGTGTGATGGTCAACGAGGAAGATCATCTCCGAATGCAGGCGATACGCCCCGGTTTACAACTCATGTCGGCCTACCGGTCACTGGATCACATCGATTCCACCTTGGAGAACGACCTGCCGTATGCCTTTGATCATCAATACGGTTATCTCACCGCTTGCCCCACGAACTTAGGCACTGGAATGAGAGCGTCAGCGATGCTTCACCTCCCCGGCCTCGTTCTCAGCGAGCAGATCAATCAGACCATCCAGGGCGCCAACAAAATTGGCCTGGCCGTGCGTGGGCTGTATGGAGAAGGGACCGAAGCACTCGCCAACCTGTTCCAGATTTCCAACCAGAATACTCTGGGAACAGCGGAGAGCGAGATCATCGAGCACCTCAACAAGGTCATTTCCCAGCTCATCGAAAACGAAAAAAATGCGAGGATGAAAATCCTCGAAGACAAACCGACGATGATGCAGGACCAGATCGGCCGAGCCTACGCCGTTCTCCAGTATGCCCACATCATTACTTCGAAGGAGGCACTGAATTATCTTTCGATGATTCGACTGGGCTGCGACCTCGGATTTATCCCGGAAGAGGAGCGCGAAACGATCAATGTTCTCCTCACCGAGATCCAGCCAGCCCATCTACAAATTTCCGCAAAACGTAAATTAACACCAGAGGAACGCGATATTTTGCGTGCCGAAATCATTCGGAACAGCTTAAATGGGCTGATACCACCCGATTTTACCACTATACTTTCAGAAAGGGACGACGATGAATAACTTTACCCCCCGTGCTCAACAGGTCCTCGCACTGGCCCGAAAAGAAGCTGACCGCTTCAATCACAACTATGTCGGGACCGAGCATTTACTGCTCGGGCTGATCAAATTGGGACAAGGCGTTGCCGTCAATGTTCTCCAGAAGATGAATCTCGATCTCGAGACCGTTCGTCTTGAAGTGGAAAAGCAGGTCGGAAATGGCCCCGAGACCAAAATGGTCGGGAATATTCCTTACACACCCCGAGTGAAAAAGGTTCTCGCTCTTGCAGGCAAAGAAGCCAAGGCGCTCAATCACAGCTATGTCGGAACGGAGCACATCCTTCTCGGTCTTCTTCGCGAAGGCGACGGAGTGGCTGCTCGCGTGCTGAAAAACCTCGATGTTGATATCGAGCGGACTCGAAACGAAATCCTCAGAGAGCTCGATCCCAACTTTGCCGGAAACAATCCGGAGGAAGAAGAAGGAGAGTTCGAAGAAATGGGTGGCGGCGGTCGCAAAGAGGGCAAGACACCTGCACTCAAGGCTTTCGGTCGCGACTTGACAGAACTCGCGCAAGCGTCAGAACTCGATCCCGTGATCGGACGAAGTAGCGAAATTGAGCGCGTCATCCAGATTCTTTGCCGTCGCACGAAGAACAATCCTGTTCTTATAGGAGAAGCTGGAGTTGGAAAAACCGCCATCGCCGAGGGCCTCGCCCAGGAAATCGCAGGTGGCAACGTTCCTGAACTCCTCCGGGAGAAGAAGGTCGTCACTTTGGACCTCGCCCTCATGGTCGCAGGCACAAAGTATCGCGGACAATTTGAAGAGCGCATCAAGGCGGTGATGGATGAAATCAAGCGTTCGAAGAACGTGATTCTTTTCATCGACGAACTTCACACGATCGTCGGAGCAGGCTCCGCAGAGGGTGCGATGGACGCCTCGAACATCATCAAGCCGGCTCTCAGTCGCGGAGAACTCCAGTGTATTGGAGCAACGACGATGAACGAGTATCGTAAGTTTATCGAGAAGGATGCCGCTCTTGAGCGACGCTTTCAGCAGGTCAAAGTGAATGAGCCCAGCATCGAAGATGCAATTCTCATTCTCCAGGGACTTCGTTCCAAATACGAGGCGCACCACAAGGCTGACTACACCGCAGATGCGATCGAAGCCTGTGTGCGACTCTCGGCTCGTTACCTGACAGGTCGTTTTCTGCCGGACAAGGCGATTGATATTCTAGACGAGGCAGGCGCCCGGGCACGGATCACTTCCATGACCCGCCCTCCTGCGATCAAGGAACTCGACGTTGAGATCGAAGAGATCGTCGCTGAGAAGGAAGCCGCGATCAAGGATCAGGACTTCGAGAACGCAGCTGCGCTTCGCGATAAGGAAAAGACGAAACGCCAGGAGATGGAGGATATCCTCGAAGATTGGCGCTCCACGAACGAAGAGAAGATCGTGACGATCGAAGAAGATGACATCATGAGCATCGTTGCGAAGTGGACCGGTGTCCCACTCCAGAGAATGGAAGAGAAGGAAGCCGAGAAACTTCTCAAGATGGAGGAAGAACTCAAGACTCGGGTCATTGGACAGGACGAAGCGGTTACTGCTATTTCGAAAGCCCTTCGCCGGAGCCGGGCCGACCTCAAGGATCCTCGTCGCCCGATCGGATCATTTGTTTTCCTCGGCCCTACTGGAGTTGGTAAAACCTACCTGGCTCGTAACCTTGCCGAGTTTATGTTTGGAGATCCGGAAGCTCTCATCCAGATCGACATGTCCGAGTACATGGAGAAATTCACGAGTAGCCGTCTTATCGGTTCGCCTCCAGGATATGTAGGATACGAAGAGGGCGGCCAGCTTTCCGAGGCGGTTCGGCGTCGTCCTTACTCTGTCGTTCTCTTCGATGAGATCGAAAAGGCTCACCCTGACGTGATGAATCTACTTCTCCAGATTCTGGAAGAGGGAATGATTACCGACAGCCTCGGTCGCAAAATTGATTTCCGAAATACGATCATCATTCTGACTTCGAATGTCGGAGCCGACGTCATCAAACGTCAGGTCTCACTTGGATTCGGCGCTATGGGCGGCGGAGATGAGAACTACGACAACATGAAGGACAAGATCCTCGAGCGCGCCAAGGAAGCGTTTAAGCCCGAGTTTCTGAATCGCCTGGATGAAAAAATCGTTTTCCACGTTCTCGACCGCGAAAACCTTGTCAAGATCGTCGAACTGGAGATCAACACCGTTCTCAAGCGTCTCGCCGAGAAGGAAATTGCCCTGAAGCTCGATAAGAAGTCGAAGGAATTCCTTATCGAAGAAGGATACGATCCCAACTACGGAGCTCGCCCAATGCGAAGAACTGTGGAACGGCACATCGAAGATCCGCTCGCTGAACACTTGTTGAGAGGCGACGTCACCAGCGGACAGCTCGTCAAAGTCACCCACAAGAAGGGAGACAAGTATCTAACCTTCAAATCGGAAGACATCGATGACGGAGACAAAGATCCGGCCGAACCAGTTACTTCCGTAGAGGGTTAAACCTCAAGCTGAAGCTTACTTTTGAAAACCGGGGCCAGCAATGGTTCCGGTTTTTTGTGTCCAGAGGGAGCGGAAGAACAGGAAATCGAAGTTCCCGCTTCTCACATATCCCCGAGGAGCTTGCGGTTTTTCCACACGTAGCTTCCGCCAGACCATATCGTAAGAATCAGGCTTCCCCAGATTAATACGACACCAAGGTGATCAGGCCCGAGATAAAACGCATCAAAAACAGGTCGAATCATCGCGAGAGCAGGTTCGGTCGTGGCGAGGAATAGGAGAAAGTAGATCACCGTCACGATCTGAATGATGGTCTTGTATTTGCCCAGGTTTTCAGCCGCCAGAACTACACCCTCAGCTGAGGCAAGCAAACGCAAACCTGTCACGAGAAACTCACGGGTTAAAATGGTCACGACAATCCATGCTGGGATCAACTCGAGGCGGGTGAGAAGAACAAACCCGGCGCACATCAACACCTTGTCGGCAAGCGGATCCATCAGCTTTCCGAAATTCGTGATGAGCCCGTGTTTTCGTGCGAGGTAACCGTCCAGGAAATCAGTGATGGATGCGATCACAAAGACGACTAGAGCTGCTGTTTTCGAGTAGGCAACTCCTTCCAAGGAAAGGAGTGCGACGAAGATAAAAGAGAGAACGAGACGAGCGACAGTGAGCTGGTTCGGGAGATTCATGAAAGGAGGCCGAAGAACCATACCGGCTGTTCCAGTGACGGCAAACAGATCCGCCTACCAATTTCGCTCCCTTCCAGAATTCTCTGAATCGACTCCCTATGAACGAGGAATCGGACGGATCTCTCGAATCGTCATGCTGTTCCCGGCACCCGTTTTCCTCGCAGCAGGAACATGTGGAGCCACCGCCGTGGGAGTCGCCTCCCTGATAGATGCCATATTGTCAGAGGAAGTTGTATCCTGCGATTCTACGACTTTCGCACGGAAAGGATTGGGCTTCGGAATTTGCTTTTTGTAAGCCTGTTCGGCGAGAATACGGGATTCCGCTACCGCTCCTCGAAGCGGTTCGCTCGCTGCTCGAAATGGTTCCAAAACGGAATCCGCTCCATCCCGCCCTAACAAAGCAACTGCCTCTCGCTCTGGAACGGGGTTCTCTGACTCGAGAATGTTTTCGAGGGTCTCTGACTCATGCCTTGAACGCAGCTCCGAATCTGCGTCGTCGGATCGGGTTTCGATCGAATCATCGTCTGTCATCGCGGCAAGGTCGTCACGACCTTGCTCAAGCATTTTCTCCACATCAAGTTCAGCAAAGTACATACTCGCTGAATCCGAGATAGGCGCAAAAACGGTGATCAAAATCAGGTGCACGATGGTCACGATAAAGATCAGGCAAAACGTCTGAAAACTAAGGTTTTTCATGTCTAGAAAGTCGAACCTTCCGCTATCCGTGGATTCGGGCGCCATAAGCCTGCTCCGCAATTGGGTTCATGGTAATTTCATTGTCCCCCCCCGGCTCTTCGGGCGGTCGGAGAAGCCGGTCCCGGATCGAATGATACCGCTTCTTTCCGGTTATCGGGGAGTCGTCAGATTTCGGAAAGTCGACTCTATTTTCCGGCTCATCTTCGGTCGGATCAATTTCTTTTGCGTTTTCTGGAGCCGGAGCAGCCATTTCCAGAAAAGCGAATTTCCTCTCGAACAATCGCGAAATATCATCCTTGAATTTCTCAATCTCATACCGCCGTTTCTCGATATGAATAGAGAAGGCGATTCGAGCAAGAATCGTCGGAGTGACAACGAGGAGACCGATCGCAAGAAATCCAAATGCCGTCCCAACCACCGGGCCGAGAGGCTCTCCTTCCGCCTGTCGATCGAACCCAGTCATCAGGGTCCAGACACAACCGATGATACCCAGAAGGGTTGCGAAAGCGGCAACAAATCGCAAACCCGCGACTCCTGAAGTCAGCTTCATCATCGCCTGACGAAGCCCTGAAGTGAAAGCGCCTTCGAGGAAGGTCTCTTGCTGCTGCGAGAGTTTCCCGGCTTCCTGAATCCGACGATTCATTTCACGAACCGGATTCCGAGATCCGAGGAGCTGATAGGCTGTTTCCCTCGCTCCGGCGAGGTAGATCAGGAATTGAACGGAAAACTCATCCCGCCATCCGGCTTCGAAAAGCTCCAAGGTTGTTTTCGATTGGCGCAGACGAATCCCAAAATCACGATCTGCTTTTCGAATTTTCCAGAGCTGCAGAGCCTTCGAGAGAATCATGACCCACCCGACAATGGAGAGCATGAAGAGGAGCCAGATCACCAGCTTCCCCGGGAAAACCGGTTGATCGAGTGCTGACTGGATACTGCCCAGGCTCGGAAGGTTGGTGAGAATCGTGTGCATCGTTCCAATCCAAAAATAGCTAAACTTATTATACTATTAACAGAAATTAATAAAAATACAAATCAATAAAGAAACGGGGGCGTGAGTTATTTAAAAAAATCGTGCTTCTATAGGGGTAAACCAGACCCTTTTTTATAATCGCAAAACGGGGCGGAATTCTGCATGTTCCTAGTCGATTTCCCACGCCAATCACCGTATCTTCATACCAATTCCATGACCTCACTCCTCATTATCATCGGCGTTATCGCCATTCCGCTTTTCGCTATTATTTTCGTAATCGGGCTCTACAACGGGCTCGTTCGACAACGGAACAAATACCGGAACGCTTTTGCACAAATCGATGTGCAACTGAAGCGTCGACACGACCTGATTCCGAATTTGATCGAAACCGCGAAAGCCTATATGGCACACGAAAAGGACACTCTCGAAGCCGTAATACAGGCTCGAAATACCGCCGAATCAGCTCGATCAGCGGCAACGGATTCGGTAAGCGAAGATACCGTCTCCCAGCTTGCTGTTGCCGAGTCAGGTCTTGGTGGAGCACTTGGAAAATTCTTTGCTCTCTCAGAGGCTTATCCTGACCTGCGAAGTAATCAGAACATGCTTCAGTTGCAGGAAGAGCTCACCTCGACAGAGTCAAAGGTCGCTTTTGCGCGTCAGGCATACAACGACTCTGTGATGCATTTTAACAACAAGCTGGAGACCTTTCCCTCGAACTTTATCGCTGGAATGTTCAACTTCGTTCGAGCTTCCCTTTTTGAGGTCTCCGACGACTCTGAGCGCGAGGCAGTTCAGGTGAAATTCTGAGGCACACTCAATGCCGCGGCTTCTCCCTCCCTTCGAGCGAGAGGCAAGACAACATGGACTTCTTTGAGCACCAGGAGCAGGCCCGGAAAAAAACCGGAGTCCTGCTCTTCTATTTTGTTCTCGCTGTCATCGGAATCATTGCGGCGACTTATGCCCTTGCTACGGGAATTCTTCTTTTCGTTGATGATCGTCCTGCCAGCGCCAGCAACACCCCATTCTGGCGGCCCGAAGTTCTGCTCTACGTTGCAGTTGGAACCATCGCAGTCGTATCTCTCGCCAGTGCCTTTAAGGCGGCACAGCTCTCGGGCGGCGGCGCCGTCGTAGCGAGAGAACTGGGTGGACGAGAACTCGATCTCAATACGACGGACTTCCACGAACGGCGCCTCCTCAACATCGTCGAAGAAATGGCGATCGCCTCGGGTGTTCCAGTTCCCACCGTTTTCCTCCTCGACGCCGAAGAATCAATCAATGCCTTCGCCGCCGGAAAAACAACCAGCGATGCCGTGATCGGCGTGACACGCGGCTGCATGACGCTGCTGACCCGCGACGAATTGCAGGGTGTCATCGCCCATGAATTTTCTCACATTCTCAACGGAGATATGCGGCTGAACATCCGGCTCATGTCTATTCTCTTCGGTATCCTCTTCCTCGCCCTCATGGGAGAACTCATTCTCCGATTCGGAGTTCGAGGAGGAATGCACTCGAGTCGGAAAGAAAGTGGAGGCGCAGCCCTCGTCATGCTTGCCGCCGGCGCTGGCCTTCTTGCGATCGGCTATATCGGAAGCTTCTTCGGAAATCTCATCAAAGCCTCGGTGTCACGGCAACGAGAATTCCTCGCCGATGCCTCGGCCGTCCAGTTCACCCGCAATCCGGACGGACTCGCCGGAGCTCTCAAAAAAATCGGAGGTCTAGACGAAGGCTCGAAAGTCGAACACCCGATGGCGCGAGATGCGAGCCATCTCTTTTTCGGAAGCGCTTTCCGGTCTCAGGTATTCGCGACCCACCCTCCGCTCGCGAAACGAATTCAGCGACTTCTTCCTCACTGGGACGGCAAAGTGAGTGCTTCGAAACTACGAGCCATCACTCCCGCCACCGACAGAGACACTTCCTCGCGTGCTGATTCTCCTTCCGCGGCGGTATCAATGTTGTCAAAAAAGGAAGACATGGCTCTGACGCGTCCGGAAGCTTTGGAAAGCATGCGAAGTTTGCATCCGGAGCAGGTCGCTCTTGGACGAGAACTCCACGAAAGTTTGCCGAGCCAGTGGGTTGATCTCTGCCATTCTCACAACGGTGCTCAGGCGATTATTTTTTCCCTCCTGCTCGCACAGGACGAAACGCTTCGTGCCGAGGAACTGGCGCATCTCCAGACCGTCGCAGGAGAGGATCTCTGCGAAACCGTAGCGGCCCTTTCTTACGAACTCAGCACCCTCCACTCCCGGGTCAAATTCAGTCTCATCGATCTCTCGATCCCCACACTCCGCCATCTCTCGACCGGAGAATATCGTCGCTTCAAAACCCTGACTCATCATCTCATCGAGAGTGATCAACAGGTCAATCTCTTTGAATTTGCGCTTCTTAAAGTGGTCCATCGTCATCTCGATGCTTACTTCGTGAATCGTCGACCCGAGCGCATTCGCTACACGGACTTCCACCGTCTTCGCCATGAAACGGGCGTGCTTCTCACGACCCTGGCCGTAATGAGCCATCCCGAGGACACGAATTCACAAAGAACTGCCTTTGAGCAGGCCGGTCAGAAACTGGCCGAATTCAGTTCGGCGTCGATCCTCTTCCTTCCGGCAGAACAATGCGGCCTTCAACAGATCGATGAGGCGCTGCAGAAATTTGCGCACGCTTCCCCCATCGTGAAAAAGCATTTGCTCGAGGCCGCCAGTTTCAGTGTCCTTGCAGACGACCACGTTGCGAGCCGGGAAGCCGAGTTGATTCGAGCGATCGCCGATGCCATGGGCTGCCCCATTCCTCCATTTGTACACACAGCGGCTCTGATATAGTGAATTGGAAAGTTGATCTGAGGGCATCAGAGAACCCACCGAAATTCTTAACGAGATCACTGTTTCTCCCTCTTGTCTATCGTTCGAGAAGGGAGGCTGAACTGCTCTTTGCAGGACAAGGCTAATCACGCAGTCGATTGCCGCGGATACACTGATTCAGGCTCTGGCGAAAGATCCGGCCTAGCCTTCTTTCCTCTTCAACTGAGGAAAGAGAACGACGTCGCGAATCGACTCGGCACCGGTCAGCATCATGACGAGACGATCGATACCAATTCCAATGCCTCCCGCCGATGGCATCCCGTATTCAAGAGCGAGGAGGAAATCCTCATCGATCTTCTGGATTTCTTCACCGGCCTGTTCTTCGAGACGCTTGCGCTGAATGTCAGGGTCATTGAGCTCGGAATAACCAGGCGAAATTTCAGCCCCGTTGATAATGAGCTCGTAGACATCAACAACCGAATCATCCGACGTGTTCTGCTTCGCTAATGGAACCAGTTCCTTCGACACATGGGTGACGTAGATCGGATCGATCGATTTTTCTTCGACCAACTTTTCGAACACCTGCTGCGAAATCTCGTAGTCCTCCATATCGGGAGAAATCTCGACTCCGAGCTCTTTACATCGAGCCCGGCGACCATCGAGATCGAGATCCCACCAATCGGCACCTGCCGCTTCCGCAACGAGATCCTTGTAGGGGGCGCGACGCCACGGTCGGCTGAGGTTGATCGTCTTAGTGACGTTTCCTTCCGCATCTTTGTGTTCAATCTGGAGCCCTCCGCAGTAGGTTTCAGCAAGATGACAGATCATGTCTTCGACCATATCGGCCATCTGCTCGAAATCTGCATAAGCCCAGTAAGCCTCGAGCATCGTGAACTCAGGATTGTGGCGACGGCTGATTCCCTCGTTTCGGAAGCTCCGATTGAGTTCGAAAACCTTGTCGAACCCACCGACGAGAAGACGCTTGAGATACAACTCCGGAGCGATCCGCAGATACATGTCCATCCCGAGCGCATTGTGGCGAGTCTCAAATGGCTGCGCCGCAGCACCTCCAGGGACATCCTGCAGCATCGGCGTCTCGACTTCGAGGAAACCTCGCTCCTGCAGATAGCTGCGAATTTCGGCCACCATCCGACAACGAGTTTTGAAAATCTCACGAGAACGCTCATTCGCGATCAGATCGAGATAGCGCTGGCGGTACTTTATCTGAGGATCAACCACGCCGTGCCACTTGTCGGGCATCGGGCGGAGTGACTTCGAAATGACAGTTACCTCTTTCGCCTTGATCGAGGGCTCACCCACCTTCGTCGTGAAGGTCTCTCCAGCGACGCCAATCCAATCGCCAATATCGAGCTGCTTGTAAATGGCCCACTGTTCGTCACCCAATTGCTTCTGGTTTACGAACACCTGAATCCGACCATGAATATCGGAAATATCGAGGAAATTACTCTTCCCCATGTCTCGCAATGCTGTGATTCGTCCGGCGACGCGGACTTCTTTTTCTTCGGAAAAATTCTCGCGAAGTTCACCCGGAGTATCGGTCGTTTCGTAAAGTCCACCGAAAGGATCGACACCCAATTCCCGGAGGCTCTCGAGTTTCTCACGACGCACTCTCAGGAGTTCACCCAGATCTTCGGCTTGCGTTGGTTCGTTTTGGTCTGACATAGAGTTTCCCGGAAAAGGTGTTGAGGGATAAAACGCAAGAATGATCGACCCCAACGAAAAATCAACTGAAGGTTCTGCTTCGTCGCATCCGAAGCCGGGGTCTGCAGAGGTGTTCCCTGACGTTTTGCTCGATGGTCGACTCGCCATTTTTCATCAGAAAGAGAAATGGATGGCCGCCTCCGATCTTCATTTCGGGTATGAAGTGAGCCGTCGTATCGCAGGAGGACTCTGGCCACTCTGGGGAATGCAGACGATACAAGACCGCCTCGCGAGTCTGATCGAGGATTGGGCGCCCGAAAGGCTCATCCTTGTCGGCGATATCGTCGATAGTGCGGCTGCCCCGCAGGAATCGATCGAGTGGCTCGAGTCGATCACCGAGCTTGGGCCGGAGCTCATCCTCGTGAAGGGTAACCACGATCGAGGCTCGGTCCGCAGGCGTTTTTCTTTCGTGGAAACCCATGAGGAAGGAGAGTTCTTTTTTCATCACGGCCACGTGAATCGAGAGGCTCCTGAATCTACTCGAATCGAAATCACAGGACATATTCATCCGTCGGTCCGTTTTCGAGACGGCGCCGGGACATCTCTCAAGCTGCCGACACTCACTCGGGAACGAAATCCGGCAAACCAACGGGAGAATTGGGTTCTCCCCGCCTTTTCTCCATGGGCCGGCGGTCATCCCGCTCAACCGCAAGACAAGTCGCACGTATTTCGGCGCTGGGCCTGTGGTGGACACCGCGTTTTCGAAGTTTCTTAAAAATCAGGAGCGAGGAGTTGAATCGCTTTTTAGTCATTCCATCGTAGCATCGAAGTAACATGGCGAAGCATATTCTCATCATCGGGCTCGGATACGTGGGCGCGGAGCTGGCCCGAAGAGCGACGGATTCAGGATTCGTTGTCTCCGCGTTAAACCGAAGCTCGATCGAAGCAGAAGGATGCCGTGTCTTCGAGGGAGACGTCAGCGACGAAAATTCGATTGCATCGATCTGCAAGAAAATGGAGAGCACTCCTGACGCGATTGTTCACTGCGCCAGTTCTGGACGCGGAGGAGCCGACGCCTACCGCGCCGTATTTCTCGATGGAATACGGAACCTTCAGAGTCATTTCCCCAAAGCTCCAGTTTTCTTTACGAGCAGCACCTCGGTCTATGGCCAAACCGACGGATCAATCGTCACCGAAGAGTCCACGACGGAACCTGATCGTGAAACGAGTCAGATTTTGATCGAAGCAGAAGAGCTCGCAAGGGAGAGCTGCGGAACAGCTCTGCGGCTTGCTGGGATCTACGGTCCCGAGCGCTCGATTTATTTGAAGCGAATTCTCGAAGAAACCGCGGAAATCGAATCGGGCGAAATCAGTCGATCTCTGAATCAGGTTCATCGAGACGACGCCGTCGACGCTCTGATTCATCTTCTGCAATCGGACACGGCCGTGAGCGCAGGTCGTGTTTTCAACGTGGTCGACGATACCCCTCTCACTCAACGAGAATGCTACGAAGGGCTCGCAGAATTTTTTGGTCAACCAAGCCCTCCCGAGGCCCCACCGAACACCTCGCGAAAGCGGGCTTGGACAAACAAAATTGTCGCCAACGAAGCTCTGAAAGCAACCGGCTGGAAGCCGAAGTATCCCTCATTCTTCGACGCTCTTCAGAAGGATCCGGATCTAATCCCTTCCATCCGATCGTTGATCAGCTCCGACGAAACGTAGCGATCTTGAACTGTTTTCCCATCATTCCCGGATGGGTCAGCGTCTGAAATTGACGAAGCTTCTTCGTCAATTCTGCATCGGGAATCTTTCCTTCCTGAGACAGGAGCCACGGGCGAGCGGCTTCGGTCAGAAAGTGATGCTGGTCGGTGTAGCTTTCCCAAGTCAACCCAGCCGCCTCCCCGGTCTCACGCAGGATGGAGAAATTGACGTGTGCGGTGATGTCGGTTTCGCCAGGGCAATCAAACGGGTCTTCCGAAGCCTGGTGATCTCGATAACATCGAAAGGTCCCTGTCGTGCGGTGCCCAGCATAGTAGTCATCGGACTCGAAGCCGTAGTCGATGATCCACCAGAGCCCCTTCTCGAAAAGGCCAGCCACCTCGACGATCCAGTCGCACATTGCTGGACAGACTTCGGTCGAATAGCCATCGGGCAAGTCACACGGCAATCCTTCGAGAAAGCAGGTTAGCTCCTCACGGAGAGGACAGCTTTTCCATACCAGCTCAGAGCCATCGAGACCGACCTGAAGCTCTCGCCATTCTCCTGACTCTCGGATAAGACGATCAAAAGGAAGCGCGTCGAGAAGTTCGTTACAGAGGAAGATACCTGAGCCTCCGGCAATCTCAGAAAAAGAGGAAACCACTCTCAGGTGACCCGATTCCCCGAATCGTTTTCTTAGCTTCTCCCGAACGGAAGCACGTGGTTCGACAATACAATATTCCCAGGAGTGATCGATGGCTTCGGCGTCCTTTGAAAGTGGTCCGATGATATCTTGCGCCAGTTGCCCGTCATGCGCCCCCTGTTCCACAATGCGGAAAGGCGCGTTTCCCACTGGAAATCGGCTTATTTCCTCTCGAATTCGGGCCGCGAGAAGAAATCCGTAGGTCTCTCCTACCGAAACGCTTGTGTAAAAATCTCCACCTCGTCCAACGGCTCTCTCGTCAGGTTTGGCATAGTAACCCCAGTCCGGATGATAGAGAACGAGGTCTATATACTCCGAAAAGGGTATAGATTTCTCGCGACTTTTCTCAATTCTTTGAAAGACGTGACTCAAAAGAGGCGTATCTTTTCCAGAACGCTGATAATCCGGAGCTTTTGACATGCTCTGGAGAGACTAGCCCCCCCCAACCCATTTGACAAAAATTCCGTGTCCGACGATTTTGACGACAGCGATTTTGAAGCCATTGAAAGCATTGCTCCAACGGAGCGTAAGCTAGCTGCAGATCTCCCGCCAATGAGCGAACAGGCGCAGAAAAAACTGCGGCGTCGCCGAAAGACCGTGTTCTGGCTGAAACTTTTCGGATTTTCGTTTATCCTTTTTCTGATCGTCGCGATCATCGGAGCGGCAGGAGCTTTCTTCTACTGCAAGCCTCGCTACGATCTGGCCCATTCTTTCGACCTTTCTGAGCTGGAAAAAGTCGAAGTCGCCAGCCAGATCCTGGATCGCAACGGAACTGAGTTGGGCCGGATTTTCGTGCAGAACCGGCGCCCGGTAAAACTAGGGCAGGTTTCCGAGAATTTCCTCAACGCTCTCCTCGCCGCTGAGGACAGCCGCTTTTACGAACACAATGGGGCCGACTACGTCGGAATTCTTCGTGCTGCGATAAATGCGATCCTCTCGAAAGAGATGAACCAAGGAGCATCGACAATCACCCAGCAGCTCTCCCGCCAGACTTTCGAACTCAAGGATCGGACGATCAGCCGAAAAATCACCGAGATCTTCCTCGCTCAGCGAATCGAAAAGGAAATCGGCAGCAAACAGAAAATCCTCGAGCTCTATGTGAACCGAATTTATTATGGGAGCGGTTACTACGGCATTGCTTCCGCGGCAGAAGGCTACTTTGGAAAAGACCCAAGTCGTCTCTCCGTCGTGGAAGGCGCTACACTCGCCGCAGCGATCCCCAACCCGTATCACCGATCCCCACGGTCTTTCCCTGAGACTTCGCAGCGCTGGAGAAACCATGTTCTTTCTCGCATGGAAGATGAGAGCTACATCGACAAGGATACGATGGAGCGCGCTCAGAAAACGAACGTCCGTACGATCCCGAAAGGAAACATAACGGGCGATTCCGCCTACGTATACGACAAGGTTCGCCAGGAAGTGATCGACCTTCTTGGCTACGAAACGGTCTCGAAAGGCGGTTTCTCTATCCACACCTCCATCGACAGCGAAATTCAGAATATTGCGGAGAGTTCGTTGAAAGAACAACTCAACAAGATCGAGCAACACCCAGATTTCAAACACTCGACCCGAACCGATTACAAGAAACAGAAAAAGGAATTTCTCGCTTCCGCGTTGCCCGATCAAAAATTTTCCGCCCCTGAGTATCTTCAGGGGGCCATCCTCATGATCGACAATGCTACGGGGGCCATCCTCGCGCAGGTTGGTGGACGGGATTTTAGTGACAGCCAGTTTGACCGTGTCAGCCAGGGCGCTCGACCCACTGGAACTGCATTCAAGCCATTTGTGTATGCGACGGCTTTTGAGAAAGGTTATTTCCCCGGCACGCTGCTCGACGATACTCCAATGGACACACGTCAAGTCATGATCGGCGGAACGACAGGGATTCTCGGCGAATGGGGACCAGAAAACCCCGACAACGTCTACGAAAACCGGATCACCGCTCGGGTGGCCCTCTCAAAATCGAAAAATGCTGCTACGGTCCGGATCGGACAGAAAGTCGGGACAGAAGCTGTGGTCAGCCTCGCAGAAAAAGCGGGAATGGGGTTTTCTGGAGACCTCCAGAAATTCAACGCGACATTTCTGGGCCGGAATCCAGCTTCACCCGAATCACTCGCGTTGGCTTACACCATCTTCCCCAACTCAGGGCGTCGCCCGGAAAAAGCTCACATCATTAGGAACATCAAAGACTCCGACGGGAACCTGATCTATTTCCCCCCGGTTACTCTGCAAACCAGTCCCGTGATCGACCCATACACGGCGTTCCAAGTCAGCAGCGTTCTCGAAGACTCGTTCGAGATGGGAATGGCAAAAAAAGCCCGGGAAAAGCTCGGATTGGGTGACTTTCCCGTCGCAGGTAAAACCGGAACGGAATACAACTTCACCGACAACTGGTTTGTCGGCTACACCTCGAAAGTCACTTGCGTGGTTTGGGCCGGTTTCGACCAGAACAAAACAATCTATCCCGGCGCGTTCAGTTCTGACACAATCCTCTCGGTGTGGACGGAGATCATGAACGCAGCGGCGAAAAAATTTGAGCCTCGCGCGTTTCTTCCCCCACCCGATGCCGAGCAGGTCGAAATCTGTCTCGAATCCGGCGAGCTCGCATCCAATGATTGCTACCGTACAATCGACAAAGGGAACGGGATTTCCTCCCAAGTTCGCTGCACCTACAGCGAATACCTGAGACCTGGAACTGACTTGGAAATGATTTGTAACATCCATGGGAAACCGGGCTCGCGATTGCAGACTCTCAACCAACAGCCCAAAGATGGACCTCTACGGGCTGGCTTCGTCGTCGAGGCGAACGCCGACCCCATTCTTCCCATCGCTCAAACCATCATCGGATCGGACGATCCGTATAATTCTGTCGCTCCTGTTCTTCGAGCTCGTGTTGCCATGGTCGTCGCTGAGGAGATGACCAGCGAGGAAGGCGTCGAAGGCGGAGCCGAGGGAACTACAACGGAAGACCCAGAAAATGAGCCTGTCGACGGCTATGGGCTGCCCGTGGCGCGCCCTGTCATGACTGATGAGCCGGGTGCCGAAATCCCGGCTCAGCGCGTTCAGCTCCCCCCTCCACGCGCGATCGAGATCGATTAATGCAGTGACTTTCTGGACGGATCTGGCGTAGAATTCTACGCCATGCTGACTGCCCTCAAACTGCTTCTTTCAGCCGGGTTGATTTATCTCGTCAATGAGATCGTCGTGACCCGGAGCAAGCCCCTACTGGGAAGCATGATCGCTTCCTTGCCGCTTGTATCAATCATCACTTTCATATGGATCTGGAGTGCTTTGCGGGAGGATCCTGCGGCCCGCGCGGAGAAACTGGCGGCTCATTCCACCGGCGTTTTCTGGTTCGTTCTCCCGAGCCTTCCGATGTTCCTCCTGTTCCCATGGCTTCTCCGCAAAGGGATTTCGTTCTGGCCTAACTTAGGGATCTGCTGCCTTCTTACGATGATCCTGTATTTCGTCATGACCTTGATTCTCAGTAAGTTTGGGATGGAGCTATGAGGGGACCACGCACCATTACCCCTCGTCTCGCCATTCTGGCGTGCCTCGTTCTTTCGGGTTGGATTCCTCTCTCGGAAGGAGCAGAGAAACGCAGACCCAACTTTATTGTTATCTTCTGCGACAATCTTGGGTACGGCGACATCGAGCCGTTTGGATCTACCCTCCATCGCACGCCCAACCTCAACCGGATGGCAGAAGAAGGGAGAAAGTTCACTCACTTCTGCGTCACCGCGGGGGTTTGCACGCCTTCACGAGCAAGTTTGATTACGGGATGCTACGCACAGCGGGTCGGCATGCATCAGAATCCGAGAGACTACCATGTTCTTCGCCCAGTCTCTCCCTACGGGCTGCATCCTGACGAAGTCACCATCGCTGAGGTTCTTCGAGACGAGGGGTATACCACGGGAATGATCGGGAAGTGGCATCTCGGCGATCAGAAGCCTTTTCTGCCTACCCAGCAGGGCTTCGACTTCTTTCTCGGCGTCCCCTATTCCGATGACATGACAGAACGAATCTGGAATCGAGATGGATCCAACTGGCCTCCTCTTCCCTTGATGAGAAATAACGAAGTTATCGAAGCTCCTGTTGAGCGAAACGGACTGACCCGCCGATACACGGAAATCGCTCTCGATTGGATTCGCTCCCATCGAGATGAGCCTTTTTTCCTCTATCTTCCTCAAGCGATGCCAGGAAGCACCTCCACTCCATTCTCCAGTGAGGACTTTCGAGGAAAGAGCGCGAATGGTCCCTGGGGAGACTCGATCGAGGAGCTCGATTGGTCGACAGGACGCATTCTGGAGACTCTGAAGGAACTCGACCTAGCTGAGAACACGCTCGTCGTCTGGACATCTGACAACGGCGCTCCGATCCGCCCGGAACCGGGAGATTTCTCCCGTGGTTCCAATGCTCCCCTCCACGGACGTGGCTACACGACTTCAGAAGGCGCCTTCCGTGTTCCGACCCTGATGTGGCAACCTGGCACGATTCCCGCAGGGTCAATTTGCGAAGAGCTTTGCACGACCATGGATCTACTTCCGACTTTCCTGAGCTTGGCAGGTGGGAAAGAAAACCTCGATCGGGATGGCTACAACATCACCCCACTGATTCTTGGAGAGAAAGATGCCGAGACTCCCTATTCTGCTTTTGCCTACTACTATCTTGATCAATTGCAGGCTGTTCGCTCAGGCCCCTGGAAGTTGTTTCTTCCACTGAATCAATTCGCCCGTCATCCGCATTTCACTCATGGAGAGTCAACCAAACCGCTTCTTTTCCATCTCTACGAGGATGGAGGCTGTCAGAACAACGTCGCCGCTGCCAATCCTGAAATCGTAGAGAAGCTGACTCAGCTCGCGAAAGGGATTCGCTCCGACCTGGGAGACCGAGGCGAGCCGGGGCCCGGATTGCGCGAGCCCGGAAAGGTGAAGGACCCAATTCCGATTGTCAAAATCCACGAGAAATAGCCGGGGCCGGATTTTCCGCCCCCCCCTGCCTTAGAACTCACGCCGCGAAGCTCTCGCCACACGAACAAGTCACGACGGCATTGGGGTTGGTAACCTTGAAACCACCCTGCTGAAGATCTTCGCTGAAATCGAGTTCGGATCCCGTTACGAAGAGCGCGCTCTTCGGATCAATTACGACACGAACTTCGTTGGACTCGACCATGATATCTCGATTCTGAGGTCCATCGACGAGGTCCATCTTGTATTGCAGCCCTGAACAACCGCCTCCAATCACGGCTACTCTGAGCGCTCCTTCTTCGAATCGGCCCTGCTTCTTCAGCAATGAACGCAGCTTGTTGGATGCCCCATCGAGCACCTTGATCAGCGTTTCATTCCCAAGTTTGTATTTGATTTCCGACACACCGAAAATTCCAACAGGCTGAGTCTTGGCGCAAGAGCGAAATCAGACTGTTCTGCGGGGAAATGCCTAACCCGACAACATCGACTTCATCTGCTCGAAGTAGTCGCTCGCAAAGTCCTCCTCGACGGGTGCGGCGTCGAGGGTTGCGTGATCGGTTTCTTCCAGCTCTTCTCTCGACAGCTCTTTGAAAAAAGAACTCGGCTCACAATGTAATTTGTCGCCGTAACGCCTGCGACTGTGACACCAAGTGATCGTAAGCTCCTCTTTCGCCCGAGTAATGCCAACATAGAATAATCTTCTCTCCTCGTCGCGATTACCCTCCTCGACCGACCGGGAATGAGGCAGGACTCCCTCTTCGACTCCGATGATGAAACAGACAGGGAATTCGAGTCCTTTCGCCGCATGCATCGTGATCAGTGAGACGCCCTGCCCTTTGTCGTCGTCTTTGTCCTCTTTGTCCTGCATCAGCGCGACACTGTCGAGAAAACCTCGCAAGCCGCGCTTCGACTTCTCATAGTGATGATGCATTCCCTCAATCATCTCAGCAACGTTGCGACGGCGATTGTCGACTTCCTCGCCTGACTTGCAGTTCTTCTTGATGTAGTCGGAGTAATTGATTTCCTTCATCAATTCTTCGGTCATCGCTGCATAATTGGCACTGTCGGTATGCGCCGAGTCGCTGTAGCGATGAATAAAGGAGACAAATTCCTCAATCGCATTTTGTGCGCGCTTCGTCAGAGTGGCGAGAAATTCAAAGTCGTTGAGCGCTTCAAAAACACTCATCCGGTGATCAATGCTGAACTGCGTCGCCAAGGCGATCGTCCCTGCACCAATACCCCTCGGAGGGGTCGCAATGACCCGCAGTAAACTGACGTCGTCTTCGTGATTCAGAAAGAGATTCAAGTATCCGAGGAGATCCTTGATCTCCCGTCGCTCATAGAACGACTGCCCCCCGATCAGCTTGTAGGGAATATCGTTCTCGCGCAGCTTCTCCTCCATGAGCCGAGACTGCGTATTCATTCGAAAGAGAATCGCAACATCATCGTAGCTACGACGATCAATTCGGTGGCACTCAAGAATCTCAGAAATGACCCACTCCGCCTCCGTCTCTGCTTCGGGCATCGAAACGATGCGAGTTTTCTCGCCCTCGCCGAGATTGCTCCACAGTGTTTTCTCCCGCCGGTCGATATTTTGCAGGATAAGACTGTTAGCAAGGCGGAGGACCCGGTTTGTCGATCGGTAGTTCTCCTCTAGTTTGATGACTTTGGGATTCTTGAAGAATCTCTCGAAGTCGAGAATGTTCGAGATTTCAGCCCCTCGCCATCCATAGATACTCTGATCGTCGTCACCCACAACGCAGATATTCTGTTCCTCGCCAACCAGTAATCGGAGCAAATCCATCTGCAGGTGATTCGTATCCTGAAATTCGTCCACCATGATGAAACGAAACCGGCGCTGCCATTCCTTTTGAATGTCCGGGTTCTCTTCGAGGCCTCGAACAGCGAGAATGAGAAGATCATCAAAGTCGACCGCGTTGAGCTGCTTCAACTCTTTCTGGTAAGTCCGATACACCTCGGAAAGGAGGGAGTCTTCACGATCACTGATCGGCTGGCCTGTATTCTTTGCCTGGCTGATCATCATATTGGCCAGCTTCGGCTCCAGGCTCTCATCTTTCCCCAGCTTACGAACGATGATCCGCCGGAGAAGCCCAAGCTGATCGCTCTGGGTATAAATTGAGAACGTCTTCTTGTAGCCCAGTCTTTCAATACAAGTGCGGAGAATGCGAACGCAAAGGCTGTGAAACGTACAAATCGTGGCGTCTTCGGCCATCCCCTGGTCAACCATCGTCCCGACGCGTTCCCGCATTTCGTTGGCAGCTTTATTCGTGAAGGTCACCGCGAGAATCTGTTTCGCGGGAATGTCATTGTAGAGCATGCCCGCGATCCGCGTGGTCACAACGCGAGTCTTGCCGGTCCCTGCTCCCGCAAGAATGAGGACAGGACCGTATATCTGCTCCGCGGCTTCGCGTTGCGGCGTATTCAGGGCAAGAAGCCCCTTGTTAATGGACATTGGCGGACGAAGAGGAGGAAAAAGCTTTACACTAGCTGACGAAGCGGGCCACGAAAGGGTATCGATAAACGTTTCCCTTATTCGCTTCCAGACCTCCAAGCACTCCGAAGATCAGGCTGACGATTCCGATTGCCGGGTAAAGTAAAGCGGCAACACACTGGATAATGGGAATCATCGCAATAATGGAAGCCGCGACAAAGCCGATCAAAATCGTAATCTGAAAATTGAGTGCTTCCTTGCCTTGGTCGTTCACAAATGGGCTCTCGTCCTTCTTGATCAACCAAATGATGAGGGGTCCCAGAATATAGGTAAATCCACCGAGAAGATGCGCGAGTAACCCCATGGTCTTTTCATCGCCTTCGGCGAGCGTGCCCTGACCAAGCCCGACTCCGGCGGTCGGTGGAGTATCCATCGGGATCGAACTTCCCGACGACTCTGATGTAGAAGTCGTCTTGCTGGCAGCTGGCACAGCCTCTTCGGGAGAGCTGGGTTGATCCGTGGAAGTAGGAGCTTCCTCCGGCGAAGAGTCATCCATTGGCGGAGAGGTGTTGGGATCGCTCATGTAAATTGAATAATTCTTACTGGCTTTGAGTTCAAGCAAATTGCGGTTTTCGACCGATCGTTTCCAACATGTTCTGGCTCGTTCTGCGTCCATAACGGAACAACAGATTCCGTCCCAATCCACCAGTGATTCGTTGCTTTTCCGTCATTTGATTCGTACCTTTCTCTCCCCATGAGAATCCTTGTCGTCTCCGACATTCACTACAGCCTCAAGCAATACGACTGGCTGGCTCGGAGTGCCCACAAGTTTGACCTCGTCATTATTGCAGGAGATCTTATGGAGTTGGGGTCCCTGGTCGACTCCGATACTCAGGCGGCGGTCGTCGAACAATACTTTCGCAAGATCGCGATCCATGCTCCTCTCGTCGTCTGTTCAGGCAACCACGATCTCCTCGAGGACTACGAGGGGAACCGAAGTTCGGAATGGCTCGAAGAAATTCAGATTCCGAGGGTCACGGTTGACCACAATAGCTTCGCCAACGAATCGATCCGAATCCTCTCTCTTCCGTGGTGGGAAACCGAGAAAGAAAAGAATCGAGCCGCGAACTGGCTTGAAGCGCAGCAGCATTCCGATGATCCCAGACCAGTATTCTGGGTTCATCACGCCCCCCCTCTCGGTGCAAAGGTGAGCTGGAACGGAAAGCGAGATCTCGGAGACAAAACACTCGTCGACTGGATTGATCGCTACTCTCCCACCGCCGTTCTTTCCGGACACGTTCACAATGCGCCTTACTATCCCGATGGATCATGGATTGATCGGATCGGTGAAACTGTTGTTCTCAATGGCGGAAAACAGATCGGAGAAAATCCCGCCACCATCGAAATCGAATTGGCCGACGGAAAACTGATCTGGTGCGGGATGGAAGGCTGCGAAGAACAGCAACTCAGCGCAGTCGTGTCCGGCGCGCCGTAGAGACTGTCAGACACGTTTTTTGAGATCCCGATGGAGGATTGTGTCGAGCACTCCATCGACCATTCCAACATGATCGGAACAATCTCGAAGTTGCTCGCGCACATCGACGAGATACTGAGTCGCGGCAGTCAGTCGCGAAGCGAGCAGATGTGAGACGTGAAGATTCACATCCGGGTGATCCCGAAGAAACTGCCACGGATCTTCGGCGACGTGGAAAACGGCATCCTCGACTGCCACCACATCGGCGGTCGCCTTGGATTGAAGAAAAACTGAGAGTTCCCCAACGACACTGCCGGGAGTTTTGATCAGCGAGATTCTCATCCCATCCCGTAGCACTTCGACACGGCCGCTTTTGAGAAAGTAGATTTTTTGAGGCTCTTCTCCCTCCGTGATAATGGCATCGCCGGCAGAGAGTGAAACCTCGGGAAGGGTGGAAATGGATTCGATCACAGTCACACGAGGAACCAACCAAAAATTGCCTCGATAGCAAGAAAGAGTTCAGACGGAGCGATCGGCCCCGCTACGACTCGTAAACCGTCGGATCAGGAAGACCGGCCTTTTCGAAAGCTTCTTTCCGTTCGACGCAGGTCCCGCACTTCCCACAATGAAGTTCCCCACCCTTGTAGCACGACCATGTCAGGGAGAAATCCACGCCGAGATCCTGCCCCAAAGCCGCAATACCATCTTTTCTAAGATCGATGAAGGGACGGAGCACCTTGATGTCCACATACGTCCCCGCTGCAATCGCCTCGGCCATCGGCTTCATGAATTCTTCCCGGCAATCGGGGTAAATCGCGTGATCACCGGAGTGAGCGGCAATAACGAGTCCTTCGGCCTCAACACTTTCCGCAAATCCCGCAGCGATCGAAAGCAGGATCCCATTCCGAAAAGGAACCACGGTCTGCTTCATGTTCTCGTCCTCATAATGTCCTTCGGGGATTTCGCCCCCGCTCTGGAGCAAATCGCTTTTGAAAAGCTCATCCATGAATGGAAGGGAAACAGATCGATGACTGATCCCCAGTCGATCACAATGCATTCGAGCGAAAGGAATCTCGCGATGATTGTGCTTCGATCCGTAGTCGAAGCTGAGCCCCGCAACAACGTCGTGATCTGCCGCTGCCCGATAAAGCGCGGTTACTGAATCCATTCCGCCGCTGACGAGAACCACCACTTTCATCCAACCTCCTCGAGACCCTGATCCGGATAAGCTGCTGTTGCAGTCAGTTGAATACCTCCCCGGGGAGAGAACTTTCCGCGAACAATCATTCGCCGCGGCTCGCAGGCGCCGGAGAGGTCATCCAGGATCCGATTCACAATTTCCTCGTTGAAGGACGGCGTGTTTCGAAACGAAGCGAGATAGAATTTCAGCGACTTGGTCTCGACGCACTTCTCACCTGGAATGTATTTAATCGTGAGATGGGCGGTATCCGGTTGTCCCGTGACAGGGCAGAGCGAGCTGAACTCCGGATAGTCGAGTTCGATCCAGTAGTTCCGATCGGCACTCCGATTGGGAAAGACTTCAAGAGTTGCTTCCTCGGGCGTCTGGGGGAGCCGGTTTTCACTATGACCTAAGAGAGTTAGGTCTTTGACCTGAGAGGGTTGAGTCATACGGATATTATTCTTTGACGTCGAAAAGGGGAAGGAGACCTGGAAAAATTCAGGATTTTTTGACGACGATTTCAACACGTCGGTTGAGCGCCTGCTCCTCCTTTGTTCCCGCTGTAGATACGATAGGGCGGGACTTCCCGAGACCGACAACCTTGATATTTCCAGTATCAATCCGGAGACGATCAACGAGCCACTGCTTCACTGCCGTGGCCCGCTTGAGACTTAATTCACGGTTAAATTCATCGCCACCAATTCCATCGGTGTGACCTTCAATAATGAAAGTGGCATCCGGGTTGGTTTGAACGACAAAAGCGAGCTTCATCATACTGAGCCGAGCCTGCTCCTTCAGGACAAACTCGTTGAATTCGAAAAGGATGTCGGTAGGCAGAGCGATCTTCTCCGTTCCTGAAGGAAGTCCTCCCGTCCTCCCAATCATGGCATCAAGACTAGTGTAACCCTGCACGAATTCATCGGCCTTGGTCCCAAAAGCTTTTGCGGCAGCCTCTTTGAAGAATTCGTCGGTATCGACCGTATTCCCGAGATCATCTGTTTCGTTCAACTCTAGGATTGGCTGACTCGCAGAAACGTTCGCGGAGGAGTCGATTAGTTTGTTCCTCATGTCGTTGAGGTCCTTGGATACAATCTCGGCGACCGAGAGATCCAACCCGCCTATCGTGGCAGCAGAGAGGGCCTCGGCCTGCACTTTGGGAGCCTCCACCGAGAAAATTTTCGGAGTGTCGAGTGGAGCCATTCGAATGGTCTCTCCCTTCATCTGCTCCATTAGATCGAACTCATCGAGCGAAGTATCAACCATATCCAGATCGCTGAGCTTCTCGGGTTCGATCGGGGTATCCTCGGGAATGAAGGGCTCCTCGAGCAACTCGTTGAGCTTGTCCTGATCGATTGTCAGCTGTTTTTGGGTATTTCTCCAGACGACACCGTCTTCCCCAGGACCTAGGCCACTGCGTTCAATTCCTCCAAGGATTATGAAGAGAATGACGTGAACAATCACCGACAACAGGATCGCAAGCAGAACCCACCAACCGAGATTGCGAGTTTCTACTTTAAAAACAGATCGTCCAGTCGAAGCCGGATGCCAGTCGTAGGGGGAAGCCATGAGAATATGAAAGATTAACTCACTTTTCTCATTTCAGCAAAGGCGCTCTCCCGTTATAGGTCAGTGTGACCTGTCCCCGTTGGCATGCGCTATTGCGCCTCGATCTCGATCGCCATCGAATCGCGAGGTCTTTTTTCCTCCGTAGGTTGGGGGTGACTTATCTAATCGCCTTTTTCTCATGGCCAAGCCAGGTCACTCTGCTTCTCGGACTGAACGGCCTGGCGTGCGCATCACATGTTGCACGCAGTCCATTCGTTTTTGACTTGGATCATCTATGTAGTCGAACTCGCCTTTCCTTTTGCGGTTCTGTTCGGGCGATGGGGACGTGTCACTGCAGCAATCGGATTTACTGTGCTCATGACCGGAATCCTTTTCACGGGAAACTACACCTACTTCAACTGGCTCTCCCTGCTCCTTTGCATTCCTCTCATCCCCGATCGCGCCTAGCCGAAGCGGGTTCAGGCAAGGCTTCAGTTCTCCCTTCTTGGACTCCCCGATCCGCAGAATCGGCACAGTCTGATCTTCCAGGCGACGATCGCATGCCGTGGTCTCGTAATGCTCGCGCTGCTTCAAATTCAGACCGTGCTCAACGATCTGAACCGGGCGGCGAATCCGCTTCTGAAAAATGATACGACCCCAGAGTGGCTTGATTTCTACGCCCAGGCGCTGCGCCCTTTTCACGTTGCCTCAGGATACGGACTCTTTCAAACGATGACGGCATCCCGTCCAAAATTCAATCTCGAAGGTAATACCGACGCGGAGAAGTTGCTCAAACACAACCCATTTCCGGAGGAGCCGTCTCGCTTCCTTCTGATGCAACTCTACAACTACGAGTTCACCACTCCCGGGGAGAAAGCAGAAACTGGCCAGTGGTGGAAGAGATCGCTTCTCGAAACCTATCTTCGCCCGGCCGCGTTGAAGAGCGCTTTTAGCGAACGCTAAAACGAGTGAGAGAGGAAACTGGACCTGACGTGGGGCATGGGTAGATTGCGACTCCACATTGATATTACATGAAACTATTCTGGATAGACCTGATCGTGAAGCTCCTCGTTCCCCTGGGAACGAAGTGGGCCGAGCGACAGGAGGCGACTATCCTCCACGAGGGTCGCCCTCTGAGCGAATGGGAAACAATGTGGGCAACAGATGTGGGAGTCAGTAAACCCGAGGAAGTGCGCATCCTTCCTGTTCCGCGAATCCCCACACCGGGGTCGTGGATCACGCGACTTTTCCGCATGTTTGCCGAAGGCCCTACCGGAATGGCCGTCAACTACGGCATCTACCTCGAGGCCTCCCAAGCAACCAATCCGTCACTACTCGTCCACGAGCTGACACACGTCGCTCAGTTCGAAAGGCTCGGAGGAGTCGAAGCATTTCTTCGTGAGTATATCACGCAATGCGTGGAGGATGGCTACTGGGAGTCTGAGCTGGAGAGAGAAGCACGTGAAGCAGCCGCACCTTTCACACGACCACCGGGAGGGTAACCACCAGTTCACTCTGAAGTCAGTGAGAATATTCCTTTGATGGGAATATCCCCCGTATTCTCTCGCAAGGTTTTGGTCTACCCCCAAACGCGCTCCCGCCTCAACTTTGACTCCTTGCGGAATGCGGACCGAACAAAGGCATCGTTTCCGACGCGCTGATTAAGAGAGATTACCTACCCCTCCCCCTGCTCAACTTTAGTATCAACCTCAACAGGAAGCTTCTCGGAAGAATCCTCGATCGGCGTTCCGTCCTCCTGAACAGGAACCACCTTGATCTCTACATTGACGGGAACAGCCCGAATCCCAGAAATCATTTCTTCAATTCGAGCCACAGTCGTATCGGCGAGAGTGGCTGGCTTCTGCTGATTTTCATTTGCTGAGGAAAGGACCGTTTCAATGCGATGCAAGCCCTCTGAAAATCCGGTCAAGGACCCAACGACTCGACTGACTGGATCATTTTCTCCAGCTCCCCCCATGAGAAGATTCCGCCCGAATCGTCGCTTAATCTCCGCCCATCGCTCCTTATCTTCCGAAGAAAGCGTACCTTCCATCTCTCGGAATTTCAGAAGGTTGGACTCGGCCCCCGTCGTGAGGGTCTGCGATTCGTTCTCGTAGTGATCGACGATGACACTCTCGACTTCCGCGTCGGTCATGACAGGGAGAACCTTCTCTGCAATCCGGTTCATGTTTCGATAGGATCCTTGAAGTCGAAACGGCGGCTCCGTGCGATAGGAATCCTCCATCGCGGCCGAACGGATATACTCGAGATTGACTCGCAAAATCGTGTCTCGCACTCGCATCAGCTTCTTCATCACAGAAACCATCTCGTCCATTTCCTGAGGAGAATAATCCCCTTCGAAATCGACGCCTTCGCTCGAATCACTCTCGGCGATACGCATGACGCCGTAGACGTCGGACTGGCTCCGGCTCCCAAGGCGACTTAAGACGGCATTCGATGTGATTGAGTTCTCGATGTAGCTCGCTTCGAAATCGGAGCTGTGCTCCCCAATGATGTCGCCGAGATTATAAGTGTCAGCTCGGTTAGCGAGCATGTCAGGAATCTGAAACTTGCCTCCACTCTCAGTGTAGGGGTTTCCTGCCATAACGACACACACCTTTTTTCCTCGAAGATCATAGGTGCGTGGCTTTCCGTTCCAGACACCCTCAATCTTCCTCTGAGCATCACATAGAGAAATGAACTTCTGAAGAAACTCGGTATGGGTGTGCTGGATGTCATCCACATAGATCATGACATTGTCACCCATTTCGAAGGCGAGGTTCAGCTTCTGGACTTCTTCACGGGCACTTGCGTTCGGAGCTTCCGCCGGATCGAGAGACGTCACCTCATGCCCCAGGGCAGGACCGTTGATCTTCATGAAGGTGATCCCGAGTCGGTTTGCGATATACTCCATCAACGTCGTCTTTCCGTATCCAGGAGGAGAAACGAGAAGCAACATCCCCATTCGGTCAGTGCGTGTGCTATCCCCCGCCGTTCCCATCTGCTTGGCGAGATTGTCTCCAATCAAAGGGAGATAAACTCGGTCGAGAAGACGGTTCCGAACAAAGGCGGACATCACCTTGGGCTTAAACTCTTCCAACCGCATCTCTTCGCGACGCTTCTCGATCAGATCCACCTTGGTGTGCTGATAGGTCAGGAACGCAGGCGCAACCTCATTTTCAAAGTGTTCGAGACGCTGAGAAAATTCGACAAAGTCAATCACGATGACACCGGACTCGATCCGTGAATGTTGACCGGCCAGCCCTTTGAGAGTTCGAACCGTTTCGACATGCTGAACCGCGCGTTTCTCATATTCTCCAGAAACCACGAGAAAGGCTGCCTCAAGCCGAGCTTCTGCCGAAGCTTCTTCGCCGACTACGGCATCGATCCACTCCAACACCACTTCCAGAGCATCGAGCGGACGCCCCTCAAATCCCGCCATCAACTCCTGGAATCCTTTCTGAGTCCGCTTTCCAGTCAGCTCTCGCAGGAAGGTTTCGTAGCAATTCCCCGCGTCTGGTGAAACAACTGGCGGTTCACCTGCGAGCCTCTGCTCGATCCAGTATCGGGTCGCACGCTCCGGCGAGGCCGCCCCCCACCAACCACCATGCTTCTCATTCTCCTTCCATACCTGACGAAAGGTCGCGGTAATGGTCTCGCCAAGCTGGGATGAGCGATCAGGGGATTCAAACTTACCCAGCAGGAGGGAAAGAGAGTCGAGACGCTCATCGACTTTGGCTCTCCAGTCGGCCTCACCACAAAGCCATGCAAGGCGAGCGAGAACGCGATCCGCAGCCGAGTAACGCAACAAACCAATTTGTTCATCAATTGCGACCAGGCCATCAAAAATCAGGAGCGCATCTTCATCATGAACACCCTTGGTGTAACCCTCTTCGTAGCGATCCGACATGAAGGCCTGAAGGTGCTTCTTGCGATTCGTCGGAGAAACCGTCTCCCAATCGGATTGCACGGTCCTAAAGTCAGGCGAAGAGAAAAACTTCCAGACGAGAAATTCCGCTCGATAGACCGCTTGGTTTTCTGAGACCACCGACATCTCGGAAACAGGTCCGGAGTTGAGCAAAATCTCGTCGGTGACTTGTTCGAAATACTCGCTCCCTGAAAGGTGAAATGCCGGTCCACCTTCGTGAGGAACAATGGACAACTCCAGTTCCTGCTGGTTGACCGAAAACTGGTGACTCCCTAACCGGATCACATTCTTTCCATCCACGAAAAGCTCCTTGCGATCCTTGAGCTGCCGAACCGCATCGTCACGAACCGTCTTGAGACGAGTTTGGACATCATCGGCTTTGACCGTATCACCCAGCTCGGAAAGTTCGTCGATGATATCTCGCACTTTCTCGACCATGAGGTCGCCAGCGAGGTAGCCATTGATTTCGGAGATCTCCTCGAGCTGTCCCACCCGATGCTGGATCGTTGTCAGGATTCGTCCGGCAGAACGATGCAATGTCGCCGAACGCTGATTCCGTTTTTCAAGAAGCTGCACCTTCCGTGTCTCGAAAGCGTTGTAGATCTCGTCACGCTTCTCAATGATCTGAGCCACGTAGTCATCGAACTCGGCAAACCGCCCTTCCAACTCCTCGAGCTGGATCATGGTTCGAGAAAGATAGTCGTCGCATTTCTCCGGAGTATCACAAAGGTCGAGGAAATTGACGACCGACTGGCTCAGCAGCTGGATCTGAGCACCGAACTGGGCTTCCCCTTCCTGCTTGGCCAGCTCAAGACGTCGGTTCTTGAGCACCGCTCGCACGCTGTTGAGACGAGAGTAAATCGCCGAAATATCATCGATAATCTTCGTTGTCTCAGTGGCGTCCTCGATACGGAGGTTCCCGACAATGTCGATGAGCATCTCCAGCTCACTTCCCGCACGATCTAGCTCTTCTCGAACCTTCTCAGCATCAGCAACCTTACCAACTTTCTCCACCGCGCTGGCTTGTTCTTCAATTCGCTCGCGGTAGGGCTGCAGTGCTTTATCACCGAGGAGGAAATCGACACAATCGCCCGACACTCTTTCGGTCGTCTCGACGATATCCGTTTCCAGCGCATCGATCCGCGCATCGTCATGATAGCGAAGATCCCGTAAGGCGATGACTTCACCACGAATCGTTCGCAACTGGCTCAGGCTTTCAACAAATCCGAAAATATCGTCGGGTCTTAATCCCCGAGCTCGGCGAGCCGTCTCGGTGGCACGCCCACCGACTTCGTCCATCTGACGACGGGTCGAGTCTCGTAACTGGGAGACTTTTTCGAACTCCGAAATGGCAGAATCTGCAGCGCCCTTGATCTCGACAAGGGCCGCTTTGAGGTTTCGCGCCTCCTCGTCACCAGCCCAGAAATAGGTATCGATGACAGAATTGGTTTTGTCGGCAACGTCGTGGTAGAGCCCTTCGTAACTGTCGTCTTTCGTGAGCAGGTTGAGAATCTCATGACACTCGGCCATGCATCGCACGACGTCTGCATTTCCCACTTTGTAGAGAAAGCTATCGCGGTGCTCGCCCGTCGTCTGCTGCTCGGCAGAGAATGGCGTCTGCCAAACCTGGAGCGCGTGATGCTTCTGAGCATCATCTCCATCGCGAAAGTAGACCAACTCGCCGTCGTCGAACAGAGTGTATCCGTTGCAGATAATTGGGTTTTCTACCCCCTGGGTAATCAGGTTGTAGGACATCAGGATGTAGTGTCCTGACAGGCGGTTGTAAAAGACGTAAAGGTAATCCTCTCCATTCGGAGACGCGATGCGCCGCTCGAAGAGCATATTGCTCAACTCACTCTGAAATCGCTTTGTCTCCCCGGTCTGAAGGTAGTAACCATCGGAGAAAATGATTCCGTGATCCTCTGGCAGGAGAACACAGGAGTTCGCAACCGAATCGATCCTCGTGACGGTCTTCGTCTTCTCGTTGTATACGAGATGACGATAGTCTTTCTCCTGATACGGCAGGATACGGAGAAGAATGAGACTGCCGACTACAGCATAAAAAATCTCGGAATCGTCGAGGGTCTGATCCTCGTTAGTGACCGCCTCCTCGTATATACCCGCACCTGATTCCGTATTATCCTCGATTTTGACCGTCAGGTCTCCTCCGACCGTCTCCACGAAAAGCCTGTCTTCGATCGATACATGGGGATGCAATCCCTCTCGATACATACCTCGATGAGCCCGCTTCCACTCAAAGTCTCTCTGAGCAGGAAAGCTATATTCGTGATCGAATCGATTCCCGATATAGCGCATCTCGCCATCACCGAGGAGCAGCCACTTGAAGCACTTAATATCTTCAACTGCCTTTCCGATCCGAAAGGCCATGTAGAGATTCGGACCGATCACGAGGAATTTCGCAAAGACCGTCTCGCGATAGTATTTGTAGAGATAGGCAAAGTCCTCCTGGAACTCGGGATCGTCGAGCGGACTTGTCTCAGCCGTGTGAAAGTGATGCTCTTTCGAGTCGTAGCCGTAGCTGTCAAAGACATCCGAGACATCCGTGACCGCCTTAAGCCCCATCTGGACATTGTATCCGAAGAGGAGCTTACCTCCACCAATCGCGATGATATCCCGCGCAACACAGTTGTATTCCGTTGAGATTCGCTCGGTCGCGACCAGACTCGGTTCAATCGCTCCGAAAACCTTCTGGCGATCAGAGTTAAGTTCGGTCAACCGACCTCGCAATTCGTCGCCGTGCTTTTGCAGGCGACGACGGAGGACCTCGTAGGTGCCTTCCTCGAGTTGTTCGGGAGTCTCCACAGCTGTGGCTTCTTCAGACATCAGGACAAGTCGAGTCGGATCAGGAGAGTTGCTTGATCACTTTGCCCGCTTTCTCATCGGCGATGCCAAACTTCCGCGCAGCCCCGAGTAGACCTGAGATTCGCTCCTGAAGCGAGGCATCTTCCGCCTCGCTTCCGAGACGGGTCAACAACGCCGCAACAGAGAGGTTCTTGAGATCGTCAGAAGAGACTCCGAAATCGTCAATCCACTCGCTGAGCTGAGATTTGAAATACTCGGGATCTCCATTGAAGAATGTATTCTTCACGTCCGTGAGAGCCTCACTGTTGTCAATCATGCGATCAACCGCTTTACCCTGAGTGATGGCACCCGTGATCCGATCAAAGAACTCGGTCTCGCCTCCGACGATGTCGATATTGGCACTCTTGACCGCCTCGGCAAGGACCTCGGAGTGTCTCGCCGCAATCGCCCGACGAACATCGATCTCCGCGAGTTCGATGGCCTTGTCTTTCTCGAGTTCGAGCTTGAACTCTTCGTGATCCTGACCGGCCTCGTTGAATTTCTTCATCGCATCGGCCTTGGCGTTGATTCCCGCAGCCTCAGCGTTGGCTTTGGCCTCGACGACCTCAGCTTCGCCCAGTCCTGGCGCGGAAGTTTCCGCGACAACACCCTCGGCAAGAGTCTTCTTCGCGACGGCGAGCTTGTCAGACGCAGCCTGCTCGGCTTCGGCCGCAATGACGACCTCTTCAGCCTTCAGCTCCGCTGCCTGTTTCTCCGATTCAGCGAGTCGAACCATTTCGTAGAGTTTCTGATCAGCTCTCAGCTCGGCAGCCGTTTTGGCCGCTTCTGCTTCCTTGATCTTTCGGATCAATTCTTCCTCAGCATCTTTCTCGGCAAGAGTCACTGCGACTTGCTTCTCCCGGTCAGCGCCCGCAAACGCCTCAGTATCGAGAATCTTCTGCTGCTCTTCGACAACACCCTTCTCCACCGTGACACGCTCCCGGATCACATCCTGAATGTTCTTCTTCTCGACCTCGACGGTCTTCTCTTTCTCAATATCCTTGAGCGTGGTGACCCGCTCGCGCTCGATCGACTCGAGTTCCTGGTCACGCTTGACCCGCTCGGTTTCGACGGCATCGGTTCGCTCCTTGTTTCGAAGGGCAACGAGGACTTCGCGGTCCTTGTTCTCTGTGGCAATTCCCACTTCTTCCTCCGTCGAAATTCTGGCGCGCTCTGATTTGAGCAGCTCTTCCTGCTGAATCTTTTTGGACTCTGCCTCTTCGCGAGCTTGGACGGAAAGAACTTCACGCATCTGCTTGGCAACAGCCTCTTCCTGCTGGCGCTCCAGCTCAAGAATCGCCTCACGTGCTTCGACGTCCTGCTGCTTGATGACCTTCTCCTTATCACGAAGAATGGAGTTGGAAAGCTTCGCCTGGTCAGCGGTGAGCCCGTTGATCTTCTTGATACCTTCAGCATCGAGAATGTTGTCCGGATCGAGACTCGTGACAGGCGTCTGCTCGAGGTAGTCAATCGCGCAGTCATCAAGGACGAATCCGTTCAAGTCAGTTCCGATGACCTTGATGATCTCGTCTCGGAAGGTATCTCGCTCTTGGTAAAGCTCGATGAAGTCGAATCGCTTACCAACCGTCTTGAGGGCTTCCGAGAATTTGGCATCAAAGAGAATTCGAATCTCAGTTTCGCTGGATGCTCTTACACACCCAATCGACTGAGCCACCTTGAGCACATCCTGCTTTTCGTTGTTCACCCGAACGAAGAAAGCCACCTCGATGTCGGCACGAATGTTGTCTTTACAGATGAGCCCGTTATTGGCGGTTCGCTTGATCTCGATTCGCTTGATCGAGATATCAATGACCTCCATTCGGTGGAGAATCGGATACACCATGATGCCGTCGAAAGCGACTTTGGTTCCACCGACACCGGTAACAACAACAGCGGAACCTTTCTTCACCTTCTTGAAGAAGGAGGCATAGAAAATTCCAATAGCGAGGATCAGGCCGATGATCGACGCCACAACGACGGCGATCACGGTCGCTCCAAAGAAGGCAAGATAGGGGGGCAGGTCAGGTGTCATTTACTGTATTTGATAGATAGGTTGGGATTCAGGAATTCAAGGCGCGCACGACATAGATCTCTGTGTCTTCGTCTTTGGAGACCACGAGAACGGGATCTCCCTTTTTCAGGGTTTCCTCGTTTGCGGATACCCGCGCCCGAAGAATGAGATTTCTTTCCGAAGTCTCGACTTCGACTTCTCCAAAATTTTCATCGACCTGGGAAGACCGGACCCGTCCGGAAGCTCCAAGGATTGGAATGGTCGCCTCTGATGTCCGAATCATTTTCATGAACGGCCGCAAAGGAACAACGAGAAGTCGAGTCACGACAAAAGATCCGATCACGACTGGAATCAGCAAAATCGTAGACCGTGCCATATCGAAACCGGGATTAAAATAGTGATTAGCGAGGACATTGGTCGCCCAGAGAAAAATCGAAAACAGCGAAACTACGAAGATCAGAGGCGCGTCGGAAGCCCCAACTACTTTTAGGAGTGCCTGGAAAGCTCCACCTCCCGAAACATGACCGCCATCTCCTCCATCACCACCTACTTCGAAACCGTCTATATCGCCGGCATCACCCCCGCCATCAAGGTCAACAACGCCGAGCAGACCGATCACCCAATACGCGGCGACCGCACCTAGGAGGATGGTAAAAGGCAGATTTACGGGCAGTAGAGATTCCTGGAAGAGTTCAAGCATAGTGGTTGACCTTTCATCAGCGAGCATGGTCGGAGTTCTGTGCCCCTAGCAAGTCGAAAAGGTTTCTTTCGCAATTCCTGAAAATCTGCAAGACCCTCTGGAATCACATTCGCAGAATAGGCGGGATTTTCCCACCTGCCGACTACAATAGCGTGGATCTTTTGTAACGCGTCAGGCAGACTCCCTGCTTGTCTTTCGATCCTGATTCATCCAAGGTAAATAACGTATGGAGTCGCACGAAGTTCTGAAGAAGGCGTTCGAAAGCGCAAACACGAGCCCTAAAGAGATAGCCTCCGAGCTCGGAGTTTCCCTTTCCTTGATCTATAAGTGGGCCCAGCCCAATACGGAGACGGGTTCGGGGAGTCGTAATCCGCTCGACCGAATCGCGGCCCTCCTTGAGTTGACGCATGAGCCGGCGATTGCCGAGTGGCTTTGTCAGCGTGCCGGAGGATACTACGTCCGCAATCCGAAAAGCTCATGCGAACAGGGATACGAGATCGTTCCCGCAACGCATACAATCGTCCAACAATTTGCGGGGCTACTCGACGTCGTCTCCAAAGCAGCGCAGGACAACAATATCGATCCTCAGGAGTCTGCCGAGATTCGCGTGGTCTGGGATCGCCTCAAAGCCTACTGCGAAGGATTCGTACGATGCTGTGAAGAAGGGGATTTTGAGCAGATTCAGAAAGATCTGAAGGTCTAGTCGCGTATCCCCTGTGGATGACCGTATTGTCTCCTCATATCACCACTCTGCGGTGCTGGGCCGAAATTGATCTCGACGCACTGAGGCACAACGCCAGAGTCTGCCGAGAGATTCTTGGCGACCGATCTGCCCTCATGGCGATCGTCAAAGCGGATGCCTATGGCCACGGGCTGGAACGAGTCGTCACTGCCCTTGTCAACGATGTCGACTGGTTCGGTGTCGCCAACGTTCGAGAGGCAGTTCGTGCTCGCACCGCGGCAGGCTCTGATTCCCCCATCCTGATTCTCAGCCCTGCCGTTTCTGAGGAAATTCCGTTGATCGTTGAGGGCCGGTTCTCTGCCTCCGTCTCTACCCTTGCTGAAGTAGATGCATTCTCCGCGATTGCCAAGTCCCGGGGTATCGCCGCAAAAGTTCATGCGGTCGCAGATACTGGAATGGGACGAATGGGAGCTTCCCCGGAGGAATTCGCTCGTCTGGTTCAGGCCATTCAGGACTCGCCCCACTGCGAACTGGGGGGGGTCGAAACGCATTTCCCCTCCGCTGACGAAGACCAGGATTTCACCGAGAAACAGATCGAGAGATTCTCCAAAATCCTAAGCCCTCTCGAGCTTCCCTCCTCCTGCTGCATTCACCTCGGCAACAGCGCGGGATTGCTTGCCTTTCAGGATCGCACCCCCTTTGCCAATCTCGCCCGTCCCGGGCTCGCTCTCTACGGCGTTTCTCCTTTTGCTGACAGAAAGACAGATCTACGCCCCGCACTGGCGTTGAAAACCAGGATCACTCTTGTCCGAGAAATCCCCGAAGGCACCAGCATCAGTTATGGACGAACATTTATCTCCGATCGCCCCATGCGAGTCGCCACTCTCGGAGTCGGATACGGCGACGGCTATCCGCGTGCTCTCTCCGGTCGGAATACTGACGTGTTAATCCAGGGGCATCGCTGTCCAGTTCTCGGCCGGATCACGATGGACCAGATCGTCGTTGATGTGTCCGCAATCTCCGAGACCCTCACAATCGGAGATGAGGCGGTTCTCATTGGCAAACAGGGCGAAAAAATCATCAGTGCCCACGAAACAGCCGAGAAAGCCGGAACAATCCCCTGGGAGGTTCTCACCGGGATCACGAGCCGCGTAGAACGAGTCTACCGACGGTCGGGCTGAGTAATATCACTTTGCTCTGATCCTACCTGTTCTTCTCAACCCCCAGCGCAACTAACTAACGCTCGCCCCGTCGACGTGAAACCGCTGAGCATGGTCAAACCGCTCATCGAGCCAATCGAGATGGGTCGTCGTGATGAGCTTCTGGGAGGATTCGGGCCATGCCGCCATCAGTGCATTTCTTCTCGCCGGGTCGAGTTCTCCAAAGACATCATCGATCAGCATCACGGGCGCTTCTTTGCGAATATCGAGAAAGAGCTTTGTTTGACCCAGTTTCAATGCCAGCGCCAACGTTCGCTGCTGGCCCTCACTGGCAAATTGCGCCGCTGGCATTCCGTGCAGCAAAAGAGATAGGTCATCCCGATGCGGCCCCGCAACCGTTTGTCTCCGACGTGCCTCCTCGCTTCGTCGCTCCTCTAAAGTCGCTGACAGATTGTCTCCTTCACCAGATGCGCTTTCATAACAGATCTCCAGTTCCTCATCCGATCCGCTAATCTCTCGTTGTGAGGTCGACGCGGCTGGCTGGAGTTTTTTAATCAGGTCGCGACGACTCGCCGTGACGACCGCACCCTGATGATGCAAAATCTGGGTGTAGGCATCGATTTGATCCCACTTCGGACTGGCATCACGCTTAAGTAGAAAATTTCGGGATCGAAGCGCTTTTTCGTACGACTTCAACGCTTCGCGATAGCCGGGAAAGAGCTGGGCAGCCATGAAGTCGAGATACCTGCGACGGCCATCACCGCTTCCCCGAACGAGCGAAAGATCGTCGTTCGCCATCCAGACAACGCGAGCGCTGTGCCGGAGATAGTCCGCCCCCCGCTTCTGTGGTTCACCATCTACGAGAAGACGACGCCCCGATTTTCGATACTGAAATCGCAACTGGGCGGGGTCATCACTCTGCAATCGCCCCCCAAGCGCAAAGGTATCCTGAGAGAATCGGATGCAGTCGGTGAGCTTGCTGGCCCGTGGACTCTGAAGTCGGAGAAGGACACAGACCGCCTCGAGAATTGAGGTTTTCCCCTGAGCATTGTTGCCATGAAATAGCGAGACGCCTCCCTCCAACTTCAACTGCAATGCTTCGAAGCAGCGAAATTCGTTCAGAGTGAGAGAGTCAACGACCATGGAGCCCCCACTGAACAGGGTTTGATCACAGATTCAACAGGGTTTGATCGAACAAAAAGGGAAGAGAGCTGGCTAAAAAACCGGATCAATCATCTCAGCATCGTAAGCGGACCAGATCTCAATCAGTTCCTGGATTTTCTGCGGCTCAACATCAGCGAGATCATTTTTCTCACCAATGTCTTCAGACAGATCAAAAAGCATCCAGGGCCCTGGCACTTTTCCTTTCCGTTCTCGCACTAGCTTCCAATCGCCACGACGAAGCGCACCTTGCGCCCCGACCCTCCAGAACAGGGAATCGTGGGGATCCTCTGCACTCTCGCCTGTCAAGTGAGGGATCAAGTCGACTCCATCTGTCTGCCCATCAAAGGACACTCCAGCGAGGGAGAGACTCGTGGGGAACAGATCGAGAGAAGTGACAGGCTTTTCGTAGACCTTTCCACCTTCCAATGTTCCAGGGAATTGCATCAGGAAGGGCACTCGAACACCGCCCTCGAAAAGCCTACCTTTCTCTCCACGAAGAGGAAGGTTGCTGCTCGTTAACTCTCGGGTCGGCCCACCATTATCGCTGAAGAAAACGATCAGGGTATTCTCAAGAGCCCCTACTTTTTCCACCGCATCGAGAACCTCACCAACTCCATCGTCCAGCTGGCCTAACATGGCTGCAAAAATCCGCCGCTGGATATCTCTAATTTCCGGGTATCTATCCATGTAGGCATCATCGCCCTGGAGCGGACTGTGCACCGCATTATACGCAAGATAGAGAAAGAAGGGGCGCTCGTCGCCGCAACGCTCGATGAACTGAACCGCTTCACGGGTAAAGGCATCGGTCAAATTTTCGGTCTCTTCCATAGGCTGCCCGTTCCGAAAAATGGGATTGTCCGCATCGTAGTCCGGTTCGTTGTGCCCCATATGGGTCGAGTAGATGAGCCGCCCATCTTCCGACATCCAGCGACCACTCCATCCCTCAGGCAACATTTTCCGACGCAGCCAGGTCGTCATGCCGTCGTATGGAGCAGGGCGGAAGTAATGACCCTCGTGAAGAAACCCGAAGAACTCGTCGAAGCCTCTCCGAATGGGATTGAAGTGGGCGGTGCCTCCGAGGTGCCACTTTCCGATCATCGCGGTGGTATATCCCGCTCGATCTCGGAGCAGATCGGCGAGAGTGTCCTCCTTCTTTGGCAAGCCGGCATCAGGATCTTCATTCCGTGCCCCTATCGGATTGAACTCAAAACCAAACCGAGTCTGGTAGCGACCTGTAATGAGACCCGCCCTCGATGCTGCACAGTAGGGAGCTGAGACGTAACCATCCGTAAACCGCACCCCATTCGCGGCGATCGAGTCAATTCTCGGCGTCGGAACATCGGTCTCGGGATTTTGACAACTGAGCTCCCCATAGCCGAGATCGTCCGCGATGATGAAAATCACGTTGGGTGTATTACCAGAGAAAGCAGGGACTGGAAAAATCGTGAACGCACACGCCAATCCAAGAAAAACGAGAAAACGAATCATCTTCTACCCATCAGCAGATCGACACAATCCGCAAGCGGCGCGATAGCGATGTGTTTTCCGCGCCCTATTCTTCGGATGCCCAACAATCTGGCAATCCCGGCACCGTCTCTCCGACAATCGCGAGAATGTGCCCTCGCTCTGAGTCACTCCGATGACCTTTGGTCGACTCAACACCAAGGAACACAATCTCCGAAGCCTGCACTTTGTCGGCAAGCGATTCTGGCGTCTCTACCACACCGAGCTAGTTCTCGACGGTCTTGAGATCACCCACGAACCACGGTTCCTTGGTGAAGATATCATCTTCTGTGACATGGCTGGAAACCGGAAACTCGTCCTCAAACTCAGGTCAGCTATTAACCGATCAGCTCGGAATCTTTTCACCCGCGATCAGATCGTTGAAACTCTGTCGTCCACGAATGACGTGGGCGACGTCTCCGTCGACGAGAATCTCGGCCGGCATAGGACGTGAATTGTAGTTCGATGCCATCACGAATCCGTAGGCACCAGCACTGAGCAAGGCGATGCGATCTCCCTTATCCAGAACTGACAACTCGCGATTCTGGGCGAAAAAGTCTCCGCTCTCACAAACCGGACCGACGATGTCGACGGCTTCGGTTTCGGCCGATGACGGCTCCTTCAATGGGACAATATCGTGGTGCCCTTCATAGAGCGCCGGACGGATGAGGTCATTCATCGCCGCATCAATGATCTGAAACGTCTTCGCCGATCCTCGCTTTTCATAAAGCACCTCGGTGAGAAGGACACCCGCATTCCCGACCATAAAGCGCCCGGGTTCGAGGATGATTTTTAACCCGAGAGGCTTGAGCAATGGCACAAGCTGAGACGCATACTCTTCGATAGTAAGGGGCTTCTCTTCTCTTGAACCCCACCAGTCATCAGTGCCGCTGGCGAGAGTGTCTTCGTAAACAATCCCAATACCACCGCCAACACTGAAGAACTCGATCCCATACTTCTCCTTCAGCTCCTCGACCAGAGGAGCGACTTTCTCGACCGCTTCGACGAAAGGATTCACCGAGGTGAGCTGGGATCCGATATGCATCTGCAGTCCCCGAATTTGAATATTCGGAAGAGCGGCAGCCCGCTCGTAGGCCTCCCGAATCACCGAGAAATCGATTCCAAACTTGTTCTCGCTCTTTCCAGTCGAGATGTATTTGTGGGTCTTCGCGTCCACATTCGGATTCACACGCAGCGCCACAGGAGCAATCTTTCCGAGATTCCCGGCGACTTCGTTGATGAAGGCGACCTCAGCTTCGCTCTCCGCATTGAAAGAATAGATTCCTTTCTCGAGACCCGCTTCGATCTCAGCCCGCGTTTTTCCCACGCCAGCGAAAGTGCATTTCCCGGGATCACCACCCGCAGCTTCCACCCGGAAGAGTTCTCCTCCGGAGACGATGTCAAAACCTGCCCCTTCTTTGGCCAGCAAATTCAAGACCGCGAGGTTGGAGTTTGCCTTGGTCGCGTAGCAGATCTGGCAATCGAGCTCTTTCATCGCGGAAGAGAGTCGTCGATAGTGATCCAGAATCGTTGCCTGACTGTAGACATACAGGGGAGTCCCATGTGTGTCGGCAAGACCTTCTAAATTGACGCCCTCGCAATGCAGAGAGCTGTTCTCGTAGTGAAACGAATGCATGGCGGCGAAGATAACGGGAAAGACGCCTCGGGCAAGTGATGAGATCTAGCTAGATGAATGTTTGTCTGTTTCCCAAATGACGCGATTGAGTGCGGAGCCGAATTGAGCGCCGCGGCCGGATGTGGGATACTTTGGACCGCGCTGTGAAAGCTTTCTACCTCATCGCTTGCTTTGGACTTTTCCTCTCGATTCCGTTTTCTGGACTCGCTGAGCCTGTTTCCGTGTCCAATTGGAAACGTACAGATCCAACTACGACTCGGGCTTTCTTCGAAATCACGGGGTCCGGTGAACGTCAGAATCCACTTCGCAGAAAACTCGAGACTCCTTTTTCGGGCGATACGATATTCGTACGCTTTCACCTCCGCTACAACAAGGACTCGATCGACTCGGCTCTGCCTGACGCAACCAATTCGGGCGACGGAGAATTCTTCGTCCTCTGGCTCGATCAGGCCGAAGGAGGGGAAGCTTCAGCCCACAGCGGAGGTGTTCCCAATATCGGGATTCATGTGGACGAGAATCAACGCAACGCCTTCATGGTGCGCTACGATTCGAGTGGAGAAAATTTCGGACCGCCCCTGATCGGCGATGAACAATCCGTGGTGATCGGGCGCCTTTCCAAATCCGAATCTGGAAAAGAATCCCCTTTTGATGAACTCTCACTCTGGGTCAATCCGAAACCCGATGCCGAAAAGAAACCGGATGCTGTTTCACGAAATCAAAGAGCTCTCTCTACCGTCTCCTGGATTGGGTTCTCGACCGGGCGAAAGACGGAATCTGATGACCGCATCCTCGTAGGGAATCTTCGCCTCGCGACAAGCTGGAGTGAAATTCTCGGTGAACCAGCTCCAGCAGAGCTCTCGGAAATCCCAAAGCCCCCAGCCTTTCGCCCTCCCTCACCACCCGAATCGATGGCGGAGGTCGATCCCCAACCAGGCGAACTGGAAACTGACCACTGGTCCTTCCAGCCAATCACTCGTCCCGAGATTCCTTCGTCTTCATTCCAGAAATGGGTCCGAAATCCGATCGATGCATTTATTGCTCGACGACACGTGGAAGCAGGGATTTCCCCGGCACCACCCGCTTCTGATTCTATACTTGCTCGTCGTATTTCGCTCATCCTGACAGGACTCCCTCCGGACCCTGAAGAAACCGAAGAGGATCCCGATGCATTTACAGATTCCCTTCTCCAGTCGACAGCCTACGGAGAAAGGTGGGGGCGCCACTGGCTCGACGTTGCTCGATGGGCCGAGAGCAATGGTCATCAGCACAACCGCAGTCGAGAGAATGCATGGAGATACCGAGATTGGGTCGTCCGCAGTTTCACGGAGAACAAGCCCTTCGATCAATTCCTGCGGGACCAGATCGCGGGAGACGAAATACAACCTTTCTCTCCCGAACAACTAATCGCGACTGGTTTCCTCGCGGCTGCCCGATACAGCGGCAACGAGCTGGATAAAGAGATCCAGCGAAATGATATCCTCGTCGATATCGTCAATACGACTTCCAAAGCATTTCTCGGACTCACGATGGAGTGCGCTCAGTGTCACGATCACTTTTTCGACCCCATCACCCAATGGGATTATTACAATCTGATGGCCTACTTCGCGAAAGGGCAGCCGGGAGATGTCATTCTTTCCCCTTCCGATGACCCAACGAAACAACTCATCGAAGATCGTTGGGGTCTCTTCGAAGCAGTTCGTTCACGAATCGTTGAAAACAGAAGAAAATCGGGAACTCCCGAGCCAGTTCTCGTCATTCCGAAAAGCGTCCCCGGCGGAATGACCGCTGTGGAAAAACGAACCTTTGCTCGGATCTCCAAGGAAATTGATCAGCTCTCCAGCGCCTGGGCTTTCTACTCTCCCGTCACCTCCCCTCATGACCTCGAGTGGGCACCGACAACCATTCGCTGGCCTCTCCCTTTTCAGAAAGAGTCACTCCAACACATCTCGGTCCGATTCCTTGATCGAGGAGAAGTCACCACACCAGGGCCCGTTGCGAAGCCTTCCCGGCCTCTCGTGTTTGGTAGTGCGGAGAAAGAATCATCGACTCGCCTTCACCTTGCCGAATGGCTTACAAGCACAGAGAATCCTCTTACCGCTCGGGTCTGGGTCAACCGGATCTGGCAGTGGTATTTCGGAAGCGGACTCGTTTCGACTCCCGGTGACTTCGGTCTTGCCGGGGAAGCGCCCAGTCACCCGGAGCTACTCGACTGGCTTGCCTCGGAACTGATCGATTCCGGCTGGGATACGAATCACCTTCATCGCCTTATCCTCGCATCCAGCACCTTTCGCCAGAGTTCGGAATTTTCAGGTGAACCTGCAGAGCTCGACCCAGAAAACCGCCTGCTCTGGCGCTGGAAACCAAGACGCCTCGAGGCAGAGGCCATTCGCGACTCCGTTCTTGCTGTCTCCGGATCCCTCGACTCCACCCACGGCGGCCCCAGCGTGCCGATCGCAGCAAGTAATGGATCAGCCCGACGCAGCCTATACCTCTTCCAACGACGCGACGATTTGCCCCACCAGCAGATACTTTTCGATGGGGCTGGAGCAATCACAAGCTGTTCGAAGCGACGAGTTTCCACGGTCGGGTTGCAGCCACTCTGGATGCTGAACAGTTCGTTCATGCAACAACAGGCCACCGTCCTCGCTAAAAGAATTGAAGCGGCGACCTATCCAGAAGATGACCCGGGCTCTTCTGCCCGGAGGCTCATCAGGCTGGTCCTCCACCGAAAAGCGACTCCCTCGGAAATTCACGAACTCAGCGCACTGATCCGAGAAACAAATCTGATCGATGCAGTCGTCGTCGTTCTAAACACCAACGAATTTCTCTACATCCCATGAACAGAGATCCTGAATTCCATCCCAATCGACGCGACTTTCTTGCGAGCGGCCTCGGCGCTGGCTCACTCGCTGCGCGAGCGCTTATCGCTTCCGATTCCAATGCGACAGGACCCCTCGGATCTCACTTCCAGCCCAGTGCGAAGAACGTTATCTTTCTATTCATGTCAGGGGGACCGAGCCAGGTCGATACTTTTGATCCGAAACCAGAACTCGCGAAGCTCGCGGGTAAAGATGTGCCTGAGTCAATCGCCAAACACGTGCCTCAAATCAAGCGGGCAGGACTCAGCAACCTGATGGCCTCGCCGTGGAAATTTCAGCAACACGGAGAAAGTGGCATACCTGTCTCCGAGCTGCTTCCGGAGACGGCCAAGCACGTCGACGATCTCTGCATCGTCCGATCGATGCAGCATCGCAATCCCGTGCACGGTCCCGGAGAGTGTGTCGCTTTGACCGGAACCGGCGCGGGAGACCGCCCCAGCATTGGAGCATGGTCTCTCTACGGTCTCGGAAGTGAAACCGAAAACCTGCCCGCCTTTGTCAGCATGAACCTTCATACCGACGGAATGCAATACCCCCAGGCAGCAGGATGGGGAGCCGGTTTTTTACCTCCTCAGTTTCAGGGAACCGTCGTCGATACCAACAAGGGAATCCGCAACGTCGTCATGCCGACCGGGGTTACTGAAACATCACGACGAAAGCAGCTATCCACCTTGGAAGTATTCAATCGGCGACATCTCGATTCGATCGGTGAGCATCCTGAGTTGGAAGCACGAATCCGATCCTACGAAATGGCCTTTCGACTTCAGACCGCGGCGCCTGAGTTGTTTGATCTTTCTTCAGAATCCCGGGCAACGATAGATTCATACGGACTCGAAACATCACCGACCAAGCAATCGGGTCGGGGTTGCCTTCTCGCTCGTCGAATGGTGGAGCGGGGAGTTCGCTTCGTGCAACTGCGTATCGGAGGATGGGACGCCCATGGCAATATCCAGGGAAACCATGAGCGCATGTGCTCGGTCACTGACCGTCCAATTGCCACCCTGCTGGCCGACCTGAAACAACGAGGCCTTTTCGACTCCACCCTCGTCGTCTGGGCCGGAGAATTCGGACGCACCCCGACCATGGAAGGAACCGGAAAAGGACGTGATCATTCCCCAGCCGGCTACACTGTCTGGTTCGCCGGCGGGGGGGTGAAGGGAGGACAGATCATCGGCCAGACTGATCCAATTGGATATGTTGCTGTAGAACGTCCGGTAAGCCCTCACGATTTTCATGCTACTATTCTGCATGCGTTAGGACTGAAAGCTGACAGATTAACGTGGAACCACCACGGTCGCGATGAGGTCCCCACTGTATTTGGCGGGGAATCCATTCACGAAGTTTTCGGATAGCCCACACCCTTTCTCTATGAGACTCCCCCTTCCAACCTTGCTGATTTTCGCCTCAATCTCCTCCTCGAACATTTGCGTTTCGGAAGAGCACCCCGGCACTTGGCCCATCCAGCGACTTCAGAGTGAAATTCCTGAATATAAGGTCGTCGATGACTCTGGCTCGATTCATTCCCTCTTGTATACCGGCGAAACGGTTGATGGAAACCCTACTGAAGTCTTCGCCTTCTATGCTTCTCCGAAGACATTGGGAAATTCAGATTCGGAAGGACCGTGGCCTGGGATCGTTCTCATTCATGGCGGAGGAGGAACCGCTTTCTCGGACTGGGTTTCGATGTGGGCCAAGCGTGGTTACGCAGCGATCGCTATGGACCTATCAGGCCACCGCCCCCCTGCTCCGACCTACGACGAGAAAGGCGATAAGATTACTGATCACAATCACCCGAGGGAACAACGAGTGAGGTTGGAGAAGGGAGGGCTCAACCAGTCCCATCGGGAAAAGTTTGACTGTATCGACGGTGAACGCGACGACGATTGGCCTTACCACGCTGCCGCAAACGTGATGAAAGCGCACACCCTTTTTTGCAGTTTTCCGGAAGTCGACGGTGACCGCACAGCGGTCACTGGAATCAGTTGGGGCGGCTACACCACTTGCCTCGTCGCCTCTCTCGACAACCGCTTCAAGGCGGCAGTCCCTGTCTATGGCTGTGGATTTCTCCACGAAGGCGAATCCGTTCAGAAGCCATCGATCGATAAGCTTGGTGATCGACGCCAAGCCTGGATCAATGCCTACGATCCCTCAAGCCATCTTGGTAAGTGCACGGTTCCCACCCTCTGGGTCAACGGAACCCACGACGTTCACTACGTTCTCGATAGCTACGCCAAGTCCTACTCTCTCGTACAAGGTACCAGAACGTTTCGCATCAAACCTCGCATGGGGCACAGCCATCCAGCAGGATGGAATCCCAAGGAGATCGGTATCTATGTCGATTCCAAACTGAAAGGCGGAATTCCCCTTCCTCAGGTCGGCAATATTTCTGTTCAGTCAGACGGCTCTGTGGCAGTCCCCTTCTCTTCGGAAACGAAGATCGTGAAAGCAGAGCTTCACTACACCTCTGCAGAAGGCCTTCGATCGAAGCGCGAGTGGTCAATGATTCCAGCCAGCATTCATGATGGAAAAGCTATTGCCAAAGGTCTTCCCAAAGAAGCCAATACCTGGCTGATCACACTGACCGATGATCGCGGCGCACTCGTCACCAGCGAAGTCGATTTTCGATAGAGTCCTCCAAGGAATATCAGAACATCAACGCCAGACATACCCTTCTATTCGGTAGCAGCTCCTAGAAAGACCCTCGCCACCTTTCCCTCATCAAAGGTGAAGATCATTCCCCCGTAGACCGATCCTACAAGGTATACATCCGATCCATCGAAATAGCCATTCGCTCCCTCATTGGTCGATTCGTAAAATCGATACGCATCGAGAACTTTCGCTTTGGAATCTCCGATTTGAACGCCATACCCAGTGCCAGCTTCCGAGGGAGCCTGAACTGTTATCGAGCAGACAGTCTTAGATCCACCCACTTCTTCGGAGAGGAGGTCAAACGCGGAAATCCGAACCCTGTATCTACCAGGATGAATCGAATGTCAGTCCGACAGCAGCTTATCGAAAAGGAACTCGTTAGCGTTCTTGTATTTTTCGGACTCAGAAACTCCCCTAATCACTAGGTGGCATTCAACACCCATCTCATCACACTTCTCCTTCATCTTTAGCCCATACACCGGATGATGAATCCCATGACCCGCATTCTTGGAAGGAAGTGTCATGTCGCTTCCGTAACTCATGAAGAGAGGTGGGTCGCCTTTGCTGACATGATTGTAGGCGGAGAACTCTTTGTAATGGGCTTCGTGCTTGTCGTAATTCGCGAGGGCCGCCTCAGCATTGGGCTCGCCCACTGCGTTTGCGATCATAAGGTGATCGAGGACTTTCTCGCCCAGCCATGGAACAATCTGCTTCGGATCGATTGATGTCTGTCCTCCTCCGACTGCCGCAGCGGTGACTCGAGTTGATTCCCTCAGGACTGGGTCAGCATTATCTGGATCGGCAAGATCATCGTGCATCAGGAGCCACATGGAAGTGCAGGCGCCGGCACTTCCACCAGTCAATGCGATCTTGTCAGGATCGATGTTCCACTCTTCGGCCTTCGAGCGGATAAACTGAATTGCACGCGCCGCGTCATGAACTGGCGCAGGAAGCGGATTGTCAGGAGTAAGCCGATACTCCACCGAAGCACAGGAAATTCCCTTCGCTAGAAAGGGCTCCATCTGCCCCGCTTTGGTGGCCTTGGTTCCGCCCCGCCAACCACCTCCATGGATGTAGATATGAAGTGGTCTCGGCCCGTCGCCATCGGCCTTCCAGAAATCGATTACGTTCTCTGCATGAGGACCGTAAGAAACGTTCGCCATCGTCGGCGCAACGGGCTTCGGCTTTGCAGCGGCCTTCTTCTCATCCGCGAACGTAAAAACGGTGAGTGATGAAAATGCGAGCAGGGAGAAAATAAACTTCATCCCCAAACCTCGCGAATTTTCACGAAGGCTGTCAATTCTCGCCACGCCGCGATTCTGGACTGAAATCGACGGCGCCGAACTCGAAACTCTACTCAGACGAATTCGCTTCGATAAATTCTTTCGCTTCTTGAAGTCTCCTCTTCAGGTCTTCCGCTCGCAACACTTCCCGGAGCTGTCCTCGCTGGTTGCGCTCGAGATGAGTCGGTGCCTCTTCACCAAATACCCCTAGTGGAATACTCTCCATCGGCCAGTCATCGCTTCGCTGTGTCGCAAAAGGAATATCGGAATGGCTATTCGCCTGGAGGTTACCCATCGGATTTCGTGCCCAGGCATAACGATAGTGAACCGGCTCCGGGACCATTGAGCTGCTCAGCACGAGCACTTTCGTATCTTTCTTGGGCCGACCTCGATCATCCTTTCCTGTTTCGAGATGCGTGGCTTCCGCAGGATGAAATCGTCGATCCTGTCCCGCAACTGCAAATCCCTTGATGGGACCTCCATCATCGACTGCAGAAACCGCTTCATCGAAATGGAGCTGGATTTGATTTCCCTCCACTTTCATCTCTTCGAGCAAAGGCGGCTTCCAACGGATCTGTTTCTCAAATCCATATTCCGTTGCCAGCGCCCATCGCGCAATTCGTTCTCCGGCCGGTACCTTCAGTTGCGGATGATACCACCGGCGCCGCAGGTCGAAGCTACTCGTGAACCCAATCTTTTCGTCCCCGGATCGATAGAGATCCAGAAAAGTCTGATACTGAGCTTCGCGGATATAGGGTCCAGGATTCGCCATCAGCTCGACAAAATTTTCCCGAGTCTGTGGCGAACCTTCAGTACAGAGCGATATGATTCCAAAGGGCATCTCCGGATTACTAAATGCCGCCCGCCATGATTCGATCATGACAGGAAAGATGTCGCGATACATCACCGCACCCTCAGTACCCCGAAAGCAATTGTTATATCCCTGGTGAAAAATGGCCCCCTTGATCTGCAGCCCCGAAATCGGTGAAATCATACTGGCGAAACAGTTACCGGGGCGATTCTGGTCCATCGGAGGACCGGGCTTCAGATCCGATGGTAGATCCTCCCGATTCTTGGGAATTTCTTTGCCTTCCTTTTTCATTCGCTCGAGCCACTTCTTGTGGTTTTCGATCCGATTCGCGAGGTCCTGTTGCGCGTCCCATTCGGACACTTTCTGGTCCCACTCCGCAAGCCAGGTCTTCACGGGTTCGGCCCCAATCTCCCGAAGCTTCGAGTCCGGTGTCCAGGCCTCCACGGTGGTGCCACCGCGAGAAGCATCGATGACTCCAATCGGAATATTTGCAGCGGTGTGAAGACGGCGGGCAAAAACATATCCGATCGCCGAAAGCTCGGAAACAGTTTCCGGAGAACACACGTCCCAATCGCCTTTACGGAAGTGGCGACTGGACCAGGAACTCCACTCGTGAAGTCGTGAAAACGCCGACTTCAGCTCAGGCCCGTTCTGCGCGGGTACCGTCAGAATCCGAATCTCTGGGTAGTTTGCCGATACAATCTCAAGTTGTCCATTCTCCACTTTCGACAGGGGGAATTCCATGTTGCTCTGACCACCAAGCACCCAGACATCTCCAATCAGAATATTATCCAGCGTGATCGTCTTCTGGCTGCCCTTCACAAGCAGCTGAGAGGGTTCAGAATCGGGCTCCATCGCTGGAAAGTTAACTTTCCAGCTACGATCGCCGGCAGCCTTCGTGGTCTGGACTTGATCCTGAAACGTGACTGTCACTTCCTCTCCGTTTTCGGCCCATCCCCAGATCGCCACAGGCTTGCCATGCTGAATCACCATGTTGGACTGAAAGAGATTGTGCACCGACAGCCCTTCTCCGACGGCAGGAACTTCGATCACATCTTCTCGAGGCATCTGCCCGAAACCCGCCATCGCCAAACATCCTGACAACACAATACCCAGGAAGGCTGCCCGCAGATTCCTGCAAGCTGGATCGGCTGGTCTGAATGGAGTCCGAGAGAAAGAATGGGAAAGAACAGTCATGAGCGACGATCTCACTCAAGTATCCCGATGACGTCAAACATTCTATGATCGGACATCGGCTATCCTTTCCCGTAGCCATCCCTCAGTCAGGACCGGAACCCGACTTTCACGCCATCAAAACGCTTCAATCCAACTGCAACTTCGCAAGAGACTCGTAGAGACCACCTGTCTTCGCAATCAGCTCCTCGTGAGTTCCTCGCTCGAGGATTACACCACCTGACATTGCCAGAATCTGATCGCATCTGCGAACCGTACTCAGGCGGTGGGCGATGATGATACTGGTCCGGTTTTCCATCAACTTGTCGAGTGCTTCCTGAACGAGGCGTTCACTTTCAGCATCGAGACTGCTCGTCGCTTCATCGAGAATCAGGATAGCGGGATCAGCGAGGATGGCCCGGGCAATCGCAATTCGTTGACGCTGTCCCCCAGAGAGTTGAGTTCCGCGGTCTCCCACCAGCGTGTCGTATCCTTCGGTGAGGCCCTTGATAAATTCGTCGCAATTGGCCTGTTTCGCAGCTTCGTAAATTTCCTCTTCTGTGGCCGCAGGCTTTCCATAAGCGATGTTCTCTTTGATGCTGCCCCCAAAGAGAAGCACTTCCTGAGGAACCAGGGCGAGATTACGGCGAAGGGTCGAAAGCGACATTTCGTGAATGGGCTTTCCATCGATCAAGATTTCACCCGCGGTCGGATCGTAGAACCGGAAGAGCAGAGAGACGCTGGTAGATTTTCCAGACCCGCTCGGACCGACGAGGGCAATCCGCTGACCGGCCTCCACATTCCACGAAAAATCGTGCAGGACAATCGCTTCGGGGCGTGTCGGATAGGCAAAGCTGACGCTCCGCATCTCGATCGCCCCTTTGAAATGTGTTCCATCCATCTGCCCGTCATCCAAGTCCTCAATGTCGTCTCGCAGGATCTCACGAACCCTTTCGGTCGCTCCCAGGGATCGTTGCAATTGGGCGATCAGTTCCGGAAATTGCACAAAAGAGGCGGCAATCATACCGGTGAGACCAGCAAATTGAGTCAGTTCCTCATTGCCGATATCTCCATTGTTCAGCATCCGCATCGCGAACCAGGTCACGAGAATCAGAGCGACGCTGAATGAAAAGATAATGAATGCGATGAAAGAGGCCCGCGGAATCGCCGCTCGGATTACCGTGGTGAGATATTCGCCAAGATTTTTGTTGTACCGAGAAAGCTCATAAGCCTCATTGCTGAAAGCTTTCACACTGATGATCCCCTGCAGGCTCTCATCCACCACGACCTGGGAGGAAGCAAGATTATCCTGAGCGCGGCGCGTCAGCTTCCGAATACGCGCTCCGAAAAATGCGATCAGAACGATCACGACAGGGATCGTCGCAATCATGAACAAAGAGAGTTTCACCGACATCTGCAGGATCAGGATTAAGCAGAGAACCAGCATGACAGAGTGCCGGATCAACATCGGAATCGTGCTCACCAAAGTTTCTCGCATCGCCTCCACATCGTTGGCCAACCGTGAGGCCAACTCTCCCACACGCCTTTGATTCAACGTTCTCATGGGGAGTCGCAGAATGCGGCTGAAGGTATCGATGCGAAGAGCTGCGAGAGCACGTTCGGACGCCTTGGCAAAAAGGAGAATTCGCCAGAACGCGATGAAGGCCTGAATCGAAACGATCGCGACAAGAAACCAGACTGCGTCATTCAACTCAGCCATCCACTCCGCGCCGGTAGCTCCTCCGATTCCTTTGCCGACCAATGCGGATAGCTCCTTGATGAAGAGAATTGTCAGGGCACCAGTGAGGGCCAACGCGAACAGCGCAGGAATGAACACTCGGTAGTGCGGACGCAGGTAAGTGAGAAAAAATCTGGCATCTTTCCACGCCGCTCGATCCCAAATTTTTTTGCTGGCTCGTTCTTTTTCCGGCTCCATTGCTGAAGACTTAACAGGGTCCTTTGCCTGCCAGCAAATCCGGAAGCCCGGTAATTCGCCTACTATTCATGCGGAGCAATTCGTAGCCGACCAGGTGAAGGAGGGAGCCCCGTATACAGAAAGATCCTTTCGCCCGGTTCAGGAGGACCGGTGCAGCGAAAGGATCCAATCAGACTGATCGCAAAGCGATCGCCTAGAGTTTCTTGAGAATTTTCTCCAGCAACTTCCGCTGTTCTTTCAATTCTTTCTCGATTTCATCGAGGCGATCGGAAGCACCGCCCTCTTCAATCGTAGGCGAACCGAATCCGAACACTTGCATCCCAGACTTCATGTCTGCTGGATCCATAATTTTCAATTCCATGGACTTGAACGCTTCACTGAGTGCTTTCTGCATCGCATCCGATCCCGTTTCGTCACCGAGACTGTGAGTTTTGACTTCGCCATCTTCGCCTACGATGACCACCTTCCCACTGATGGACGAAGAGACTGAGGTCTTGGAAGAAGCTTCAGAAGATCCTTTCGAGGAAGCCTTCGAGTCTGCCATAGCTTTTTCGGCTTTTGCAGTGGCCTCGGAAATCATTTTTCCGAGGTCGATGGTCACTCCATTTTTGTTGTTCTGAGAAATCACTTTCCCATCGGGTCCAATCACAATCGAGCTGACGGATGCAGACGAGCGATTGCTCCCTCCTTTTCCACCTTCTTCATGGCTCTGTGAAATGACCTTCCCATCCGGCCCGACGACGGTGGTGCTCACTGAGATCGACCCTCCGTTGCCTTCCTCCATCATCTTTTTCATCTTCTTCACCATCTCGGGATCGAGACCCGAATCTTCCAGTGCCTTAATCGCCTCGCTCGGTATCGCTTGCGCAGGCGCCGGCTTAGTCTTTTTCTCTTTGGCCTTGTCGTCGCCCTGAACTGCGCCAGCAGAAAAGAGAACACCAGCGATCGCGGCAATGATGGGAGAATGAATTTTTAGCTTCATAATGTATATTTGTTAGTTTGAATAATCAGGGTTGAAAGGAAAGTCTCTTAATCGGTAAATACAGGGTGCGGCCATCTGACAGCTCGGCTTGATACATCGCATTACTCACCACAGGATTCAGGCCTCGCTCCCGAAGAGCGAGATCGAGGGACTCGATTGCCTGAAAGTTCGGAGACGGAGAATCGGAGGGTTCAGACTGAGTTTCTTCGACGATCGGAGAAGAAGGTGAATCAGCAGGTCCCGAGCCAGGCTGAAAACCGACTCCCACGATGATCCCGAGAATCGTTGCCACCGCCGCAATCGCCGTCGTTGCCCAGAAATCCTTTGAAGTCTTGTTTTCCGCCAAGGGAACAACGATCGTTGACTCAGTCATGCTCTCTTCCTGAAACACGGACCGAAGGACTTCAGATTCATGGTAGCCCAGAGCCACCGTGCGCCACGCCTCTGGAGCTTCTTCGTCAATCTGGCGGAGCAGTTGTACTTGCTGGTCTTCGTTCAGACCTCCGTCGATGAGGAGTTGGATCTTCTCATTCCGTTCGGATTCTGTGAGTTCGTTCATGATAGTTTCACGTTAAATTTCTCGGGACATCATTTCTCGGAATGAGGCGCGTGCTCTGGCGAGTCGATGCTCAATGACTTTCTCCCCTTCGCCTTCCTTGTCTGCAATTTCAGCAACGGTATGCCCTTCCAAATACTTCTCTCGCAGCAACCGCCGATCTTCCTCAGCCAGCCTCGCGAGGACTCCGCGAACCTCTTCGCGACGAGATTGACGAAGGACCCAGTCGAATGGGGATTTCGACGGCGCTTCTTGATGGCTTTCCATCCACCGGGTATCAGCCTCGCGCCCACGACGATTCGTCCGCCAATGGTCGGCGATCTTGTTGGAAGCAACCCGACGCAACCAATTAAGCGGATCTTTTACGGGACTTGTTTCAAACGGATAACAGTGAGTCGCGATCGCCACCTCCTGCCAGATATCCGGAGCGAGGTCAGCTCCATCTGGACCGAGCTTGCCCGCAATGTAGAGGTGAAGACTCTCTCTGTGTTGCAACAAAAGCTCTGCCGCTGCCTCATTCAAAGGCATCTCCAAGTGGGGCAAATTTGGATGGCTGGACGACATTCAGAAAAACGTTCTCTACAGAAGAGTCGCTCCGCCTCCCAAATTTCCCCAAACAATTTTACATTTTGTTTTTCCATCTCTCTGGATTCTATGCGTCTCCCCTTGAACTCGACAGGAGAAGGCTGAGTCGCCAAGCTCCATCCATTCGCGCTCCCCATGAATCTCCTCCAATCCCGAAAGGGAAGACTCGCCGCTTTCAGCGGACTCTATCTTAGTGAAGGGCTACCCCAAGGGTTCGCAGGAGTGGCACTGACGCTGGAGTTCAAACGAATGGGAATGGACGCTGCTGCGATCGGTGCTTTCGCAGGCACCATTCTTCTCCCCTGGTCCTGGAAATTTCTGGTGGGTCCCCTCGTCGACAATCTTCGCCTCCGGAGATTCGGGGCGCGGAAACAATGGATCGTCTTCGCCCAGATCGGGATGTTGCTGTCCCTCTGCGCCGCTCTGCTTTGCATGCCTCAGTTTATCGCCGGCGGCATTGTCGGCCTTGGCCTCTTCACTGGCCTGATGATTCTTCACAACGTTTTTGCCGCTACCCAGGATGTCGCGATTGATGCTCTCGCTTGTTCGATTCTTAGAAAAGACGAACGAGGGTTGGCCAACGGTGTCATGTTTGGATCAGCCCAGGCAGGACAGGCCATTGGCGGATCCGGCGTTCTTGCGCTCAAGGAAGCCTCGGGAAGCTTCGGGCTGGCGACTTTGTTAGTTCCTCTCTTACTGACCTGTATCCTCATTGGCGTTCTGACCCTCGTTCGTGAAAGGGCAGAAGAAGAGCCGGAAATCGTAGAAGCGAGCGAGCCCGGCCTTGCACGCGTCAGGGGACAACTCGCGAGCTATCTCCTTATCATCGCAAAGACAATTTTTGGCTCCATCCGGGGGATACTCGGATTCTGCCTCGCCCTTTTGCCAATGGGGGGCATGGCCCTTAGCATGGTCGCATCGACCATCATCACCCCCAGTCTCGGGATGCAGGACGGAGAGATTGCACAGCTCAATTTGGTTTGTACGGCCATCTGGGTACCTGCGTGCCTTTCTGGCGGATGGCTTTCCGATCGATTTGGGCGGCGTCTCACCTTGGGAATCTTCTGCGCCCTCTCAATACTGCCGGGAATCTGGATCGGGTGGCAACTGAAACAGGCAGGGTGGGATCATCCGCCCGAAGCAGTCGAAGGAGTATGGCCTCGCGAAACCGAGTTGATCCGACTGTGGTGGATGGCGGCCCTCGTGTTCTCCGTCTTCCACGGTCTTCTGTACGGCATTAAGACGGCGTTCTTCATGGATATCGTGAATCCAAGAATCGCTGGAACTCATTTCACAGCCCTGATGGCGATGTCGAATCTCGTCATCACCTACACCTATATCTGGCAGGGCCGCGCTTTGTCGACAGAGGCCTGGAACTGGTCACTCTGGCAGATTTTCCTCGTCGATTCCGGAGTTGGACTTCTGTTCCTCTTGATCCTTCCCTTTGTGAAGCCCAAACAGATTCATGTAGAGTAGACCCGCAGGCAGTTTTGCCTGTCTCCAGTCGCTTTCGCTCCTTTCGGTTCGAACAAGCTCTTTATCCTAACTTCCTCCGTAAGTCACAAGGCCTCGACCCAGACAAGCTGGGCCGAGGCCTTGTGAGAATGGTGGGCAGGAGAGGATTCGAACCTCTGAAGGCATAGCCAGCAGATTTACAGTCTGCCCCGTTTGACCGCTTCGGTACCTACCCGGTTTCCATATCGCATTTCAAAAAATACGACGGGCGGCAAAGATGGTCGGAATGAACTCGTTTGCAAGAGGTTTATTGCGTCTGCCACCCAATTCTGACGGAAAAAGCAGTGGAGACGGGAGCTACATCAAGTCTTCCGCGACGACAGAATTCTGCTCGCGAGTGGAAAGCGCCTTGGCTTGAGCCACGACTTCTTCCTCTTCCTTCTCGAAACGATAGGAATGGCAGTTGGGACAGATGTTTACCTTGGTCGCGACGATGGAATCACACCCCATACAAACCTTGTAAAGAGCAGGATTGCGAACGATGCGACGCGCTCGTTTCGCGCGGTCAGCTAGAGCGGTAGTTTCCTGTGCCATGCCCTGGAAATCTACGTTTGCCCATGCTTTTTGCAAGAGTGAAATTACAAATCTGCTATTTTATCATATTTTTTATAAGAAAACGCGAAACGTCGACGAATCTGAGGCGACTTTACCCAAAACTGGGACTCATTTCCGGGAATTCTCAGATCAACAGCGGTTCACGAAGTCCGGGGAGTATTTGTAATTTTGCTTCTCAATCCCTCGATCAAGCGTAGTTTTTGCGGCTTGAAGAATCTGAAGGGAACAGAGGCGCTGGACACACTTTTACCAGCTCTGCGGAGAAGTCCGATGGTCGCCGAAACCCTCCAGACTTTGCCACTCGCTACCCCGGAGAATCCGGCCACGTGGGATCATGTTTCTGAAGCGGGACAACCTCTGTTCGCCGCTGCGGCGATCGCAACGTGGCGGGAAGCCGGCAAACCCGACCCAGCGGTTTGGGTGGTCTGTCCTCATGTGAAGTCCCAGGAGATCACGCAAACCGAGCTTCGTGTCTGGGGACTGGAGGCCCACTTTCTCCCCGAATATGAGTGGGCAGGCTTTGAAGAAACCTTGCCTGATCCAGAATCGGCCGCCGAGCGCCTTGCCGTTCTCAAGGAGATTCACGAGATCCAGCGGTCAGGAGAAGGATCAACCGTGGTTCTGACAGAAGATGCGCTCACTGAGCAAGCCCCGCCACCGGGACTCCTCACGCGGCAGGCGGAAAAGATTGCCACCGGGTCCGAGCTCGATCTCGACGAGCTGGGTGAGAACCTGGAAAAGGCGGGTTACGATCAAGAAGCTCAGGTCTATCAACGGGGGCAATACGCCATGCGCGGCGGTATCCTTGACCTTTTTTCCTGGCAAGCGCTGCATCCCGTGCGAATCGAGCTGTTTGATCGTGAGGTCGAGTCGATCCGGGAATTTGATGTCGATTCGCAAACCTCGATTGGCCGAATCGATTCCACTGAGATTCTATTCAGCCAAGCCAACCTGGAACACACCGGAGTCGTGTCCGACTACATCGAACCCGAGGATCTTGTCATCGCGATCGATTGTGAACCGGAGCAGGCCCATGTCCGCATTCTCTCAGGAACTCGGGAAGGCGTGACCGAAGAGAGCTTCGACGGAGCTTGCTACGAGAACCCACTCGGTGAATTCGGAACCGGTGATTTCATTCTCCAGGAAAATCGACGTGAAGAGTTTGCCAGCCAGATTTCAGCCTGGCAGAAGGAGCGCTGGACGGTGCTGATGGCCTTTCATTCCGAAGGAGAGAAAGAACGGTTCACCGAACTGATCTTCGAAAAGGCGTGGGAGAAGGGGTTCCTGCAGCCTATGCTCGGCACGCTGAGCCGAGGATTTACGATTCCGGATGCGAAGATTGCAGTGCTGAGCGATGCCGAAATTTTCGGTCGTTATCAGAATCAGCGTTCGCAACGAAGATATCGCCTCGCACGTGAACGCCAGGCCGGCCAGCAGGTCAGCAGTCTACGCGAATACAACTACGGGGACCTCGTCGTTCATATCGATTACGGAATCGGGAAGTTTCGCGGAATCAAATCGAGAGAGACTGCGGACGGCTCGGAGGAAGTTCTCGAAATTGAATACGATGAGCAAGCTCGTCTCTACGTCCCGCTCGATCAGGCTCACCTCGTTTCCCGCTACATTGGAACGGGAAAAAAGGCGCCGAAGCTCTCTCGTCTAGGTGACAAGCGCTGGTCCCGCCTCCGTCGTGACGCGGAGAACTCGATCATGGATTATGCGGCTCGGCTGCTTTCGATCCAGGCGGAGCGAGAGGCTCATCGAGGATTTCCCCATCCTCCCGACAACAAGTGGCAGTGGGAATTCGAAAACGCTTTCATCTACAAGGAGACGCCGGATCAGCTCCGCGCGATCGAAGATGCAAAACGAGATATGGAGTCGGCAAAGCCAATGGACCGACTCATCTGTGGTGACGTCGGGTTCGGGAAAACCGAGGTGGCAATACGCGCTGCTTTCAAAGCCGTGATGTCAGGCAAGCAGGTAGCAATTCTCGTTCCGACCACAGTTCTCGCAGAGCAGCATTTGCGAAATTTCAGAGAGCGAATGTCGGACTTCCCGGTACGAATCGAGGCGCTGAGCCGATATCGAACTAATGCAGAGCAAAAGAAGACCCTCGAGAAACTAGCGACCGGAGGTGTCGACATCGTGATCGGAACGCACCGCGTCATCTCAAAAGATGTTCAGTTCAAGGAACTTGGACTTGCAGTGGTAGACGAGGAACAACGCTTTGGCGTAAGCCATAAGGAAAAATTCAAGGAACTCTGGAGGTTTGTCGATGTCCTGACACTTTCTGCGACGCCGATCCCGAGAACGCTCTACCTTTCGATGATGGGTGCCCGCGAAATGTCGGTGATCGATACGCCACCGCCCAACCGCCGTCCGGTGGCGACAACGGTATGCCCCTACGACGAACGAATCATTCGCTCGGCAATCGAGAAGGAGTTGGCACGACAGGGGCAGATTTTCTTTCTTCACAATCGGATCAAAACGATCCGAGGAATGAAAAAACGCATCGAAGATCTCGTTCCCGGCGTCCGGGTCGAGGTGGGGCATGGACAGATGGGTGACGAAGAACTCGAGGACGTCATGAACCGTTTTATTCGCGGTGATTTCGATGTCCTTGTCTGCACTACAATCATCGAAAGCGGCGTCGATATTCCGAACGCAAACACCATCATTATCGATCGGGCAGATCGCTTTGGGCTGGCCGATCTCTATCAAATACGGGGAAGAGTAGGTCGGGCAGATCGGCGCGCCTACGCCTACCTGATGCTACCACCAGATATGTTAACGGTCGGAGACGCTCGAAAACGAATCAATGCGATCAAGGAATACTCGTCTCTCGGAGCTGGGTTCAAGATCGCGATGAGGGATCTCGAAATTCGAGGCGCTGGAAACCTCCTCGGCACTCAACAGAGCGGACACATCGCCGCGATCGGATTTGATCTTTATTGCCAGTTGCTGAAACAATCAGTGAGCAAATTGAAGGGCGAGCCTGCAGCCGACCGGATCGATCTTTCATTTCATGTCGACTTCCTCTGCACCAATGAAGCACTCTACCAGCGGTCGCCGGAAAATTTTCTACCTGCCTATATTCCCGGCGACTACATGCCCGAAGCGAGGCTGAGGATCACCGCCTATCGAGAACTCGCTGAAGCCTCGCAGCTGTCTGATCTCGAATCCCTTCGTGAGCAGTGGACCGATCGATTCGGCCGATTGCCCGAATCCGTCGAACATCTCATCATCTGCACTGAGATCAAAATCCGGGCGGCACTCAAAGGCTGCAGCTCAGTTGAGATTCAGGATGGGAAGCTGAAGATGATGAAAAACGGCAAATTCATCCAAATAAATGGTAAGTTCCCTCGTTTAATCGGAGACGATGAGGAAGAACTGCTTGAGTCAGCCATGGACTGGGTCTTAGATTTGTGAGAACCCCCGGCCACGTTCGACTCTCTGGCCTCTTCAGGATTTCCTCTTCACCTCTGACCTTTCATTCCATGATGAACAAAACCCTTTCGTTTCTTCCCGCGGCACTCTTTTCCGTGGCGCTGGCATCAGGGCCTTCCCTCAGTTATACTGCTCCTACGGTTCTGACCGGCATCAAAGCGGTTGTGAACGGGGAACCGATCACCCACGTCATGGTCGAGCAGGCCGTTCAGACACAGGTTCAAGTTTGGCTCATGGGAAATCAGGGCCGAGTGAGCCGTTCCGAAGCGGAAAGAGAGATCCGTAAAATGGAGGATCAGGCCCTCGATGATCTCATCGACACGAAGCTTATCCTCACCGAGTTCAAGAAATTGGGGGGCGAAATCAAGCCACAGTATATCGATGAGGCGGTAGACACTTTCATCGACGAGAGATTTGGAGGCGACCGCGAGAAATTTGCAGATGGCTTGGCCAAATCGGGAATGACCACCTCCCAGTTCCGCGATATGCAACGTGACCAGATCGCGATCGGAGCGCTCCGCGGACAGCAAGCTGGTGACAATGTCGTGCCCAACACCCCTTGGGAAAAGCGGAAGAAGTACAATGAAATCAAAGGGAAATACGCGAGCGACGGACAGGTAAAACTGCGGATTATTTCCATCCCCAAGCAGGTTTCAGGGAAAACCCCAGCGCAGCAGAAGGAGGTTCTCGAAAAAGTGCGGACCGAGCTTCGCAGCGGAGCGGATTTCGGTGCTCTTGCTAAAAAATATTCAGATGACAGCTTCTCAAGCAAGGGTGGTTACGTCGGGGCAATCGGGAAAAACACTTTGAATGGTGGGATCACCGGAGTGGCCTATTCTCTCTCTTCGGGAGAAGTCAGTGGCCCCGTTGACGATGGTCCATTCTGGCGCATCCTGAAGTCAGAAGGTCGAATCGGCCAATCTGTTCCTTCTTTCGAAAAGCTGGAGGAAGAGATCGATCGACGTCTCTCTATTGAGAAAAGTCAGAAGAATCTCGAGACCTGGCTGAAGAAGCTGAGACGAGATGCTAACGTCCGGATCTACGAGAACTAAAGCAGTCTCGGGAAGCGCAAAGCGAGCGTGCCTCGTTCAGAATCCAGTGTAGATTCTATCGTGCGTGTTTTATCCATCGATCCAGCCCTCCGCAAAACAGGGTACGCGATTCTAGAACAGATCCTCGAGAAGGGCAGAAAGCCCCGCTACAAGGCGCTGACCTACGGAGTCATCTCCAATCGCCGCTCCCTTCGTCAATCCTCCTGTCTTGTCGCAATCCGCGAGCAGTTGAACGACGTCATTCGAGATCATCGCCCCGAAGTGTGCGCCGTAGAAGGAGTGATCTTCGTGCAAAGCTTCAAAACAGCAATCACGATGGGAGCCGCCCGAGGTGCAGCTCTTATTGCCGCGGCTGAACACGGTTTAGAAATCTATGAATATGCACCGCGCCGTGTGAAGCAGGCTGTGGTTGGTCGTGGTGCAGCGGACAAGCAACAGGTCGCGTTCATGATTCGAGCCTTGCTTCAGCTTACCGAAACACCTGCCTCAGATGCTGCAGATGCCCTTGCCATAGGCATGGCCCATCTTTACGAAACCGATCCGACTAGAATCTCCGGTGCCGTTGAAAAATCGGCCCCTCTCTGAAGCGCCTTAGGTTATCGATCAACGATGAACTACTCGCCATATCCCGAAGGGGTCTCCACCGAGATTCCTCTTTTCCCCAAAGAATGAAGAGCGAATCGATACGTAGAATCCTTGCGATCCAGGCGATCGAGCAAAGTGATTCTGAGGGCGAGATTCTCTCCGACAGCGATCTCAAAGATTCCGCTGCGATCGCTGGAGCACCGCTCCCTTCTTCGGCAAAAGAATCCGAGATCGAGTCCTTTCTCAGCGAGAGAGCCGAATTACTTCAAATAAGAGCCCTCAATCGCCATCCCAAAACTTCTCAATGGGTTCAGGAAGATGCTAAGCGTCATCGGTTTGGATTTGCAGCCATCGGGTTGCTGGTTCTTGCGGGTATCGTCGGATTTTTCAGCAACGAACTGGGTCCCGATAAGCGGATCAACATTTTGTCTTTTCCACTTCTCGGAATCATTGGGTGGAGCCTCATTGTATCTCTGCGTGAGATCTTTCTCCTCTTCCGAAGCCGAGAGTCTCTCGCAAGTGAGGGTTGTTCCGATGCGATCTTCCGGTGGCTGCGCCCCCTTCCTCCTCGGAACACCGCAGTGGAATCTCCCGACTCTCCTCCCCAACTCGATGCAGCCCATGCCCTCTTCTTCCGACGTTGGACAAAACTGACTCTCCCTACCACGTTCACCAAAACAAAGGCGCTGCTCCACGCTGTTGCGATTGTTCTCGCACTCAGTGCGGTCGGGGGAATGTATTTGAAAGGTCTCGCCAACGAATACCGGGCCGTTTGGGAGAGCACCTTCTTTGCAGATGGAGAATCTCTTCTCCCTTTTCTCAAGGTCGTTCTCGGCCCAGCCACGTCCCTGCTCGGCGACGAGCTCCCCACTTCCGCCGCACTCGACTCGCTGCACTGGCAATCTGCTAAAAACGAGGTCCCCGGCGAGAATGCAGCTCGATGGATTCACTGGTACGCTCTCACGATTGGAATCTACGTCATCCTGCCGCGGCTTTTCTTCTTCGGATTCTGGCGTTTGCGAGATCGCAACTTTCATAAAACCCTTCCCTACCGCTCAATTTCACCGTGCTACTTTGACCGTTTACTTGCGATCTCATCGGGCACGGCACGAAAGTTTCATCTTGTTCCTTATGAGATTACTGTCGAGGAGGGTAGAAGACGCCTCATTGAAAAACGACTCGAAACCCATCTTGAAGGTCCCGTAGATCTCTATTTCGAAGAGGGTATCCGATTCGGGGAGGAAGAAGAGATCCCCTCACTTGAGGTTCCCGATTCGACAACCATCGTCCCCTTTCTCAATTTCTCCTCCACCCCTGAGAAAGAAACGCACCTGGAGTTGATTCACGCTCTTGAAAAAAAGTCGAAAACCCCGATTCCATTTCTTATCCTCGATGCGACGGAATTTGACCGGAAGTCGGAAGGGCTTCGCGACTCAAAAGATCGAAGAACCGACCGGGAGAATGCCTGGCAGCACCTTCTCGTGGATGAACCTCGAGAAATGATACTCCTGTCGGCACACGCATCAGCCACTCCGTAGCATGGCGAAATCAAAGCCCGAAAACGAACTCGTCCTCAGTCTGATTTCTCATACCAACGCGGGAAAGACCGCGCTCGCGCGTACACTCCTGCGACAGGATGTCGGGGAGGTTGCAGACAGCGCCCACGTCACGGTAGTCCCGGAGGCCTATCCGTTGATTGAAAGTGGCAAATATTTGGCCAAACTTTGGGACACTCCGGGTTTTGGTTCGAACCTCGCCAAGCTGGCGAAACGACTCAGAGACAGTGAAAATCCGGTGGGTTGGATTCTTCACCAGGTCTGGGACCGAGGAACTGACAAATCATTGTGGTGCAGTCAGGAAGCGATTCGCAATGTTCAGAACGAATCAGACATCGTAATTTATCTGATCAATGCCTCCTTGAGTCCGGCGGAAACGGGCTATATCGATCTGGAAATCGAAGTTATCGAATGGATCGGCAAACCAGTTCTGGTCTTTTTGAATCAGGTAGGACAACCCGACCCAGAACAGGATCGTCTTCGTGAGGCAGAATGGAAAGCTCATCTCTCCCGCTACGAAATCGTAAAGCAAGTCGATACTCTGGATGCTTTCACCCGATGCTGGACCGAAGAACACCTCATACTCGACAAGGCAGCCGAGATTCTTAAAGGAGAAATGTCAAAAACGGCAGCCAAGCTGAGCGACATCTGGATCGGTAAGAATCTGGAGACGTTTGAGGATGCCGTATCCGCACTCACAGACTGGGCAGTATTTGCCCTGACCGACACCGAAGCTCTTCCACAAAAGGGTATTGCCGATAAGCTACGCCAGCTTATTTCGAGAAAAGAACGAAGTCGTGAATTCGACCGGATTCAGCAGGCGATGTATGAGCGACTCGCGGAGCGAACTTCTGAGACGGTAAACCGACTCATCTTCTTTTATGGTCTCGATGGCGAAACCGCTTCTCAGATTGCTGAGGCTTCAAACAGTGAATTCGACGTCAAACGCGATGTCGAAGAGCCTCTCATGGCCACCTTCGGCGGCGCTGTTTCCGGCCTTGTCGGAGGTCTGACTGCAGATCTTCTTTCCGGTGGTATGACTTTCGGTGGTGGAGCTATTGTAGGATTGCTCCTCGGCGGCGCGACCACTTATGCTTTGGCTCGCGGATATAATCTCACCCAGACAGGGCAGAATATGGTTCGCTGGACGGAGGCACATTTCCTCGCCCAGATTCAGTTCGTCCTCATGCTCTACCTCGCAGTGTCCCACTACGGTCGTGGACGTGGAGCCTGGCAGGATCCGTTACACAACCCAGCTCATTGGGAAATGCTGCTTCGACGAAATCTCACTGACCAGAAGGACGAGTGGGCCTCACTTTGGAAAAAGGGAGGCATCGCGGCTGATCCGCGAAAACTGGAAAAGCGTCTAAAAGCCCTGATCGGCGATACCCTCGCGTCAGTCTTCAGTTCACTCTACCCGCACAGTGCGGATATTTTCGAGCGGCGATAGGGGTTCAAAACCTTCTCACTTAGCGCCAGTAATCTCTCGAATCAAGCCACATGGACTTGATCCGGGGAAACTCCGCGCAGCTCAAACACTTTTAGAATCGCATCCTCGATCAGATTACTGGGGCAGGACGCGCCCGCAGTAATTCCTACAACGACATCGTCTTCGGCACGAACGATCTTCGAATAGCTGCTGACTTCTTTCTTCTCACGCAGATCAAAGTGAATAATTTCTTCGAGCGAGAGGAGACAATCAGCACTGCGAATAAAGAAGGTGGGCAGCTCTTTCTCTCCGATCTCGACAAGGTGAGTCGTGTTCGAACTGTTATAACCTCCCACGACGAGAAGCATATCCATCTCTTTCTTGAGCAGCTCAAAGAGGGCATCTTGTCGCTCCTGAGTGGCTCCGCAAATGGTATCGAAAACAGAAAAATTTTCTGCATGACCATCTCGGCTCACCAATGCCTTTCGGACCCGATTCTGAATCTCTTCTGTTTCGGACTTCAACATCGTGGTCTGGTTCGCGACCCCGAGTTGCTGAAGATGCTGAGCCGGATCAAAATCATCCGAAGTGGCCTCTGCGAAGCGGGATCGAAATTCGGCAGGATCGCCTCCGTTGGTCAGAAAATCACAGACGTAGTCGACATCATCCAGTGTCAGGACGATGAGATAGTGTCCGGTCCGGTCGTCACCGATAGCCCGAGAAGCAGTCGCCCGAGTTTCCTCATGATCCGACTTTCCATGGATGATGGAAGTCACACCCGCCTTTGCGAAACCCCGCACACGTTTCCAAACTTTCATGACGTCACCACAGGTCGTGTCCACAGTGAGGCAACCTCGTGACTCTACCTTGTCCATAAACGAAACGGGAGCGCCAAATGCAGGAACAATGACGACATCTTTCTCAGTCAGTTCATCATACTGCTCATTCATCTCCTGCCAGGGAAGCGAGACAATATCCATCTCCTCGAGCTGGCGATTGACCTCTGGGTTGTGGATAATCTCGCCAATCAGAAAAATTCGATTCTCAGGAAAAACGCGCCGGGACGCATAGGCAAGATCAATCGCCCGTTCAACGCCATAACAGAATCCAAACTGCTTCGCGAGGTGGATGGTCGTATTCTCAATCGAAAGCACTCCACCATTGGCTCGCACTTTCTCCACAATCGAGCTTTCGTAGTGATTGGCGACTTCCGCCTGAACGCGCTCCATCACCTCGGGGGTGCGGACGTTGACGCGCTTTCTCTTTCCTGCTGCTCCGGTGGGCATACTTAGAACCAGACGCTGTTGATATCTTCGAAAACCCGGTCTGATGCTCTCACCGCAGGTGAGGAGTCCGGATGATTGTAGTCAGTGGGGCGAGGAACATTCTTTCCGATCGTAGCATCCTCAGAATGATTGTTGGCGATTATCACTGGGGTGCCCACCTTGACCATGTCGAAGAATTCCTTCGCGATCGACTTGTGAAGCCGCACACAACCGTGAGTTCTCGGCTCGGGCCAGACTGCCCCCGCGTGAAATCCACAATCGTGCGCAAAATATACCCAATAGGGGAGCGGGTATCCCACGTAGCGATACCCTTGAGGCATGTTAGCTCGCTTTCCCGGAACCACTTGGTCTCCTTTGACAAAGAATCCGTATCCACTCGAACGCTTTTTGGCCTCTTTGTGCTGCACCTTGAATCGACCGACAGGAGTTGGGTTGGAAGGCTTTCCAATCGCCACTGCGGCAACAAATCGAGGCTGATCACCTTCCATTACGTAGACAGTTCGATTATTCAAACTGACCTTCACCTGAAGATTGCTTGTGTCCTGCACAGCACCATAACGAATCGCCATGCTCGCTGGGGCCTCCTGCCCCGTCGGTTTTGTCGCACACCCGACAAAGAAGAGCGTTGCCCCCAAAGCCGAAGCAATGAGAAGCCCACAAGGGGATAACGGTTTTTGGTTATGCTTTTTCATGTCTCTAAACGGGATCCAAAAGTTACACCAATACGGTCTGGGAGCTAGAAAAGTTGGTAGAATAAAAAAGATGAATTATTTATCTCTAAATTATTGACACTTCTTAAATATCAGTTATTCATTTCTTGGCTACCTTCTCGGTAGCCGTCTGTTTGTGTTTCGTGTTTTGAAGCCGCTCAGCCTTCGGGTTGAGCGGCTTCTTACTTTTTCACTCCAATCGATACACAAAAACGGCCCCGGTGTTTACCGAAGCCGCTTTCGAATTCCTTAGCGGATTTTGCCGCGCAGTAGGCTTATCCCTTCTTCGTAGAGGTATCCCATGGCAGTTTCCACTGACCAGGAATCGCCAATTCGTAGTTCCCGTCTTCGCCAGGCTGAACCGGAGCTTCTGCATTGAAGCTGAATTCTTCAGGCATGATTGAAAAGTCCGACGCCACCGCATCGTCCCACTTAATCTGCTGGCCGCTTGCGGTAGCAACACGTCCGAGGCAGCTGGTGAACGAACTCTTCGCACCGTAGTAGGCGTTGTTGAGCGGAGTATCATTCTGAATCGCAGCATGAAGCATGTCGTGCTCCACCTGATAAGGATTAGGATCTCCCGAACGAGGTGCCCGGTACTGCCACTTTACTTTTCCCTTAAGATCAGTGATTCGTCCACTGGCGAGCTCAAGGATACCGTCACTTCCGTGAATTTCCTCAGCAACCCGACGCCAGGTCCCTTTGATCTGGCGACACTGACTGTTCATCACTGCGTTATTGTGCTCACCGCCATATTTAAACTCGACGTAGTGATGGTCAAAAATCTCACCCACGCTGAGTGGCTCGGTTCCGGCACGTCCGCCCATTCCCTGCGCGATCACCGGGTGACCGCCATTCTCACTATCACCACTGAGGAACCAGTTCATGACATCAATGTTGTGAACGTGCTGCTCTGCAATGTGATCTCCGCAAAGCCAGTTGAAGTGATACCAGTTACGCATCTGATACTCCATCTCTGTCCACCCCGGCTGACGAGCTACGATCCACGGGCGACTTCCGTTCCACCAGACTTGTCCGGAGACAATATCTCCGATCAATCCTTCTTCGTGAACCTTCTTGAAGGCCTCTTTGTAAACGTTCTGGTAATGACGCTGCAATCCCACAACGACCTTGAGCCCCTTCTGGTCAGCCACCTTCGCAGCTTCAATCACCTGATTGTATCCCCGAGCGTCGACGCAGACAGGCTTCTCCATAAAGACATGCTTGCCTTGCTCAACTGCATACTGAAAGTGGATCGGACGAAAGCCCGGAGGTGTAGCGATACAAACCAGATCACATTCATCGATCACGCCCTTGTATGCATCAAACCCAGCAAACTGCCGGCTCTTCGGGAGATCGACCTGGTCCTGCTTTCCGAGCTTCTCCAGTTGCTTGAGAATTTTTGGCAAACCAGAGGCTCTAGGTCCTGTTCCGTCGATCTTGTCTTCGAAAGCATCGGCAACCGCAACGAGGCGAGCACTGTCATTCGCAGTGAGATCCTGAACGATCGCACCAGACCCGCGTCCACCGACACCGATCATGCCAACTTTAACGGCGTCACTTCCGGCAACTTGAGCGCTAATTTCCACTGGGAGCATGGCGGCAGCAGCGCCGGCCGAAGCAGCTCCTGCGACAAATGCACGTCGAGGAACCATTGGTTTCTGGGGTTTTGTTTCTTCTGTCATAAAGTTTTTCAAAAAGGAAGGTTAGTCCTTGGGATATTCGCTCATTTGTAGGAGTCACCTCTGGGACTCTTTCAATGTAACAACCGACGACGATCTAGGCAATCTTATCCTACCCTTTGATTTCGCCGGTTGACGAGACCGCGAGTTGCAAATTTGGATCGATATCCGAATCGAGAGAAGAAGGTGCAATTCCTGATTCGTATCGCTTTGCCGCGGCAAACGCGATCATCGCAGCATTGTCTGTTGAGTATTCTTTGTCCGAAAGGAATAATTCGAGATCCTGCTTCTCGGCAGCATCTCGGATTCGCTGACGCAAACGCTCATTGCAGCTGACCCCACCGCTAAGCGCGATTCGTTTTCTCTGTTCCGCCTCCGCAGAAGACATGAGTTTGGAAACGAGTACATCGACTACCGCTTCCTGGAAAGAAGCACACAGGTCCGCGATCATTTCCGACGTCTGCTCTGCTCCCAACTTTTCACGCGCATAAAGCACAGCTGTCTTAAGACCGCTGAAACTAAAATCGAAGTCGCCGCTGTTCAGCATGCTTCGGGGAAAATCAAAGGCTTCACGGTTTCCCAGTTCGGCCCGTTTGGCAATCTCGGGACCTCCCGGATAGGGAAGGCCAAGCAGCTTACCCACCTTGTCGAAGGCTTCTCCAGCCGCATCATCCTTGGTTGAGCCGATTGCACGATATCGCGCAACGCCTTCCACATCGATCAAGAGTGTGTGCCCACCGCTAATGATAAGAGCCAGGTGCGAGGGAATGGCCCCAGACAGACCAATGAATGGGGACAGGAGGTGCCCTTCCATGTGATTGATGGAGTAGAAAGGGATCCCAAGGCCAGCTGCGATGGCTTTTGCCGTCGTGTCTCCAATCAAGAGGGAACTCGCCAGACCAGGCCCCGAAGTCGCTGCGATGACGCCGAGTTCACTTCGATCCACTTGGAGACTCTCCAGGGCATGGCTAACCAGAGGACGAAGGTCAAGGTTGTGATTGCGCGAAGCCAGCTCCGGGACCACTCCGCCATACGGCGCATGCAGCTCAATCTGCGAAGATACAAAGCTGCCTACAATTTCACCCGTCAGCGTTGCCAAAGCAACGGCTGTTTCGTCGCAGGACGTCTCGATTGCGAGAATCAGTTTCCCACTCATCCTGCTAGTATTGCTTGATCGCCAATAGATTTGCGGTCGATCACAAGAATCCCAAAATGCTGTCTACGGATTCCCTGCTTTGGCACCTTCTTTTTCGGATTCAGGCTTCTTCTCGGGACTGGCTTCTTTCTCCGCAGCCACCTCGCTCTCTGGCTCCTCCTCTTTCGTACTATTCTGAATACCGGAATACACCAAAGCGCCCTTCATGGCATCGACCGAACGGATCAACTGAGGGTCGCGAAATTTCTCAACTTCCTTGCGTGCTTCCGGAGACAGCGACTCCCGGTTGAACCATCGCATCAGGTCGACCTCCTGTTTGGGAGTCAATGTTGCGACGATATTGGGAATCACTCCGTTCTCATGAATCGTCCGATGGCTGGGCGTGTAGTATTTCGCCGTGGTCATTCGAAGAGCCTTCCCTTCTCCGATCGGAATGATGGATTGAACCGAACCTTTTCCAAAAGTTGTTTCTCCCACAACGATGCAACGCTTGAGGTCTTGAAGGGCGCCCGAAACGACTTCCGCACCGCTGGCGGAGGCGTGGTTCACCAGAATGGCAAGAGGATAGTCTCGATCGCTGCGCTTTGACTTGGCATCGGTGCGATAAACTCGAATCTCTCCTGAACCCGGTTTTCCTTCGGTAGTGAGAACTACGGTGCCTGCCTTGACAAACTCTCCGCAGACATCAATTGCGCTGCCGAGAAGGCCACCAGGATTGTTCCGCATATCAAGAATGAAAGCATCCATTCCCTCCTTCTCCAATTTGTCGAGGCCATCGGCCAATTCCTTTGCGGTCGGCCCGCTGAATTGAAGAATTCTCGCATATCCCATCCGATAGGGAGCTGTCAATTTCGGATCAATAATCTTGATATCCTTGACCGAAGATTGACGAATCACCTCTCGTTTAATCTCGAACTCGAGTAACTGCTTGGTCGCAGGTCGCCGAATCGTCAGAGACAGCTTTTCGCCGGGCTTTCCGCGAAGCATATTCACCGCCTGCATGATCCCAATATCTTCAGTGAGACGATTGTTGATCTTGAGGATCTGATCGCCGGGGAGAATACCGGCTTTCGCGGCTGGTCCATCCTCGCGTGCCGTTACAATCGACAGTGCATCATTCTTGGTGGAAATGGTCACTCCGATTCCTTCGTAAGTACTGTCTGTGTTCTGCTTCAGCTGCTGCAACACTTTTGGCTGCATGAACTGGCAATGGGGATCCAAATCGGCCAGCATTCCTTCGAGAGCACTACTGATCAATTGTTCGTATGTCACCTTCTCAGGATCGACGTAACTCTGGCGAATTGTCTCAAGGACTTCAGTGAAGAGCTCGATTTCCTTGAAGCCGCTATCCTCAGCATCATCCTGCGAAAGAAGAGAAGAGGCAGAGAAAGCCGTGAGCAAAAAGACAAGAAGCCCCTTTTTGAGAGAAAAATTTCGCGAAATCATTTCGGAATGTTCCGACAGTCCTTCCGAGTTTTCAAGGTCGGTATCCCGTCTCGACTCAGAGAAAGAAAAGAACAAGAACGTAGGCCGCTTTGCAAATAACATGCAGCCACTGATCGAGAGCGAAGCCGGTCTTGCCATCGCACTTCATTGCGTCGATCAGAAAATGCAGCACCAGCTCGGTAATCGCCAAGACGACCATTCCGGAAATCACGAGAACAAATCCCGCGTGAATAAGACAGTGAGCACTCATCAGGTAGATCCAGAGATCTCCCGGAGGGCCTTTCCCATCCGCCAACTGCGGAGGCTTGACGTGCCTGTTTTTCCCGTGAGAAAGAAAATCGCCCTGAAGAGGAAAATCTGCGATGGCGTGCCCGATAACGAAGGCAAAAAACAACGTGAATGCCGATCCGACTCCAGAGACGGAAGAAATAGGAAATGTGACAACTTCGAGCATCAAGCAAACGCTCTCCTAACAAGGAGTGGAGCTTCAGGGGTATATTGGAGGGGGCGGATCGCGTCTGTGAACGTCAATTTCAGCTACCAAAAAAATTACAAAGAACCCAGAGTAGAAATCACTGCGGCTTTCTCGTTCGTTTTTCGAAGTCGTTTACTCAATTGTGTCGCAACACTGACTAGAAACTTTGCCGCTGTCCGCGGATAAGCTTCCAAATACTGTTCGAGGCGCACACGGTCAATCTTCCATACCTCAGATATCGATCGGCTGACCACACTCGCACTGGCCTGCCCTGGATCAAAAATGTTCACTTCGCCCAGAGTGTCCCCAGCCTTCACCGTGCCGAGTAAAACAGATCGCCCTGTGGCTTCTTTCTGAACGTGAAAGCTCCCAGTGATGACAAGAAAAAGAGAGCCCTGAGTCTGCCCCTCCTCGATCAAAATCTCACCGTCGCTAAAGGACAGAAACTCACCAAAAGTTCCGAGTTGAGAGCGCTCTTCGACATCGAAGTCACTCGCAAAACCCATTTGAGGGAGTGTGGAATTTGATTCTGACATGAAAGAGGAACAAATAGAAATCGGAACGAAATTAGTAACCTCCGCCCATTCCGCCCATTCCGCCCGGCATCCCAGCGGATCCTTCCCATGATTGGGGGATATTGTGCGGCATACTGCTCAACGGCTCTCCTTGCGGTGGCGATGGATCTTTATCTCCAGTAATACAGGATGTGAAGCAACTCGTGAAGACGAGGGCAACCAGTAATCCCAATACACGCATAATCTGAAGGGTAAGCTAAAAAAGTCCCCGAAGGATTAGTTCGTCGATTCGAAGATGACCTTATCTCCTGGCTTCACGGTGATTCCGCCGACACCAGCTTCGTCAACCACGTCAGCAACGGTTGACATCTCTTCGAGGCCAACAATCCGGAGACGACCAACCCTAGCGTTTCCACGCTTCACGAGAAGGGATGAATCAGGAGCTACTCCGTGAGCGCGACCTGCATTCACCATGACAAATCCCCATTCTGCGTTCACCGCGACAACCGTGGCAACAAGACTGTTAAGACTGAGCTTCTGAGTGCGCTCCACCTGATACTCTTCTTCGTCTTGAACCTTGGCAACCTCGACCTGACGGGCCTGCGTTGCCGCCTCTTTCTGTGCCGTGAGCTCAGCCTTGCGGTTTTGCTTTTCGGTCAAAGTGTCCTTCAACATCGTCAAGCTCATCTTCAAATCGTCTGCGGTCTTGATGTTGCCATCAGGAAATTGCTTTCTTACCGCGAGATCGATTTCTTTCTGCTCGATGTCGACCTTTTTCAACTCAGCAACAACATCTTCAACAGAACGCTCAACGATCTTGAGCTCCTGCTTCACTGTTTCCACAGCAGCAGCAGCCTGATTACGACTATCCTTGGATTGAGTCTCTCTCTGGATCGTATCGTCGCGCTTGTCTTCAGCTTCGCCTAGTTCAGCAGTCGCATCTCTAACTTGGCCTTTGACTTCAATGATGTCATTCGTGAGCTTCACGCTATCATTGTGATTGAGGACTCCTACGACCACAGCTCCCAACATGGAGAGGCCGGCGAGGATCATGATAAATTTCTTCATACCTTTTAAAATCAGTTCGTTCGGAAAGTTTTACAGAGCGGCTGGAATTCGGCTCACTGGAACGGATCAGGAGCACCACCCTCTTCCACAGCCGCACCGCCACCTCCACCAAAAGGGTCATCTGCTGCAGGAGCAGCCGGGGCTGGCTGCATCGGTCCACCGCCACCAAAAGGATCATCTGCTGCAGGAGCTGCTTCCATGGCACCACCGCCAAATGGGTCAGCTGCAGGAGCCTCCGCAGGAACTGCCGGCACTGCACCACCATCATCAGCAGGAACAACTGCAGGTGTCTGCACTCGAACGGTCTTCATCACTGTGTCGCCTACCTGGACACTCTGACCTGGAGCAAGAGAACCCGGGACGATGTCAGCAGCACTCTCAGTTGCGTCGACAGAAGTCACGATGAGGCGGCAGATTGGCTGACCACGACGGTAGACATCGAGCTGTGCCCGATCGACCACACCCTGATCATTTCCGCCCTCCACCACGACAAAGCCCCATTTGTTAAATGCTTTCTTGATTCGAGACTGGAACGGGTTGCGGATAATTCCCGCCTCCTGATCTTTCCGAAGGGCCTCCATCTCTGCAGCAATCTTCTGCAAACGATCACGCTCAACCTGCGCTGCGACGGTAGCTCCCTCAAGTTGAGTTAGTTCAATTTCAGACTCCTCGATCTGCGTGCGAATCTGAAGCATCTGCTTCTGCAACTCAGCTACGACGGCGATGTCAGCAATCAACTCTTTGGCGCGACCGAGCGTTTCCTGAGCTGAGACCAGTGAAGCTTCCTGAGCCTTCAGCATGCTTTTGGTCTCAACAACCTTGGCATCAAGGTCGATTTTCTCAGTCTCTAAAGTTTCCTTCTCATCGTCCAGCATGGTGATCGACTGCTCCAACTGGGCAATCTCCATATTGGTTTTTGCGATGGAATCCTGACGCTGTTTCAGAGTGTCACGCTGACTCGCAAGATCAGCCACTTTGACCTTCTTCTCTTCGAGGTTCGTGTAGCTAAGATAACCGGCCCCCGCAAGAACGACGGCTGAAATGACTAATAATACTTTCCACATGGCTCAGGTCCTGAATGTTTCGTCGCGAGTCTTTTCCGATTGTTGCCCAAAATAGCGACAGCAACCCTCAAAAACAACTCGAAATCTTTTAACTCCCATCACTTTTAAAAATTTTTTCCCTCAACACAAGCAGTATCTACCCGTTTTTTTGAATAACTTTATTCTGCCTCCCAGGACTATCGACCTATTAAATCATCTGAAATTTCCAGAATACGCAAGATCGCTTTGCGATAAGGAGACCCAAGAGCAGGCCAGGAATCCGGCTGATCGGTTTCAATCCACTCCCCCGTTGAGTGCTGCTTCAACAGTTCAGAGGCCATCGAGGACTCGGTCTCCGCGATGTATACGCGCAAATCGACCTTGTATCGAGTGATCGCATACTGAAATCGCAGCACCTCCGAACAATCCCCTGCCAAGTCGGCTGCAATTTCAGGGAGACGCCACAAGCCATTGCGTCTCTTTCCTGTTTCCCGAGCGAGAAATACTCGACCTTCTTTGCGAAGAAAAACAACATGCTCGATCAGCGAAGTGATTTCAGGCTTTTTCGACTTCTGAGGGATACTTTCGAGAAGGCCGTCCTCTCTTGCTCTGCAAAACGATCGAATTGGACAGGCATCGCATTCCGGAATGCGTCGATGACAGCGCCTCTGCCCTATCTCCATCAATCCAGAATTGAACTCCCTCACCTGATCCTCCGGAGTCAATTGCTCAGCCAATGCCCAAATCGCTTTCTGAGCAGCTGATGTATCTACACGGTCGGAGAATCCGCAGATCCGCGTGAGCACCCGCACCACATTGCCGTCAACGATGGGTGCTCGTTTTTCGAAAGCGAAACTCAAGACAGCCCCTGCGGTGTATCTCCCCACGCCAGGCAGCTCGAGAATCTCCTCTATAGTCTCTGGGAAACGCCCTTCGTAGTCGGAGACGACGACCTGCGCCGCTTTCTGAAGATTTCGAGCCCTGTTATAATAACCGAGACCTTCCCACTTCTTCAGAACATCAGCAGTATCGGCTTCTGCCAAATCCTGCCACGAGGGAAAGGCACTTATCCATTTCTGATAGTAGCCACGCTCAAGGACCGTAGCGATTCGAGTTTGCTGCAGCATGAGCTCAGACACGAGAATCGCATATGGATCACGAGTCTCCCGCCACGGATAACTTTTACCCTCGTGCTGAAACCAGGTGACGACCGAATCGTAAAATTGATGGATCACTTCAGGTGTATTTTTCTCTGTATCGATCAAAAGCATAGGAGTGCAAAGCCACTACGACCCCTATCAAAGGGGGTATCCAAACAATGGAAAGACGGAATTTCTGCTTTTTCATAGTAAAACGGCACATTTCTCGCTGCTGTGACTGACAAAATTAATCGGTTGTCAGTTCACCATTACTTGGCAAACCTTCTCAACGCCCCGCACACAAGCCAAAGATTCGATTGCTTAGACAGGGATCAAATCCAAATTACTCTCTCATTCTCAACCAGTTCCATGACCACAATTACCAAACGGGATCTTGTTATTCGGATCAGCAACAGCACCGGGCTGACCCAGCAGGAAGTTTTTAATGTCCTTCAGGCATTCACTGAAGAAGTGACCAACAGCCTCGCATCCAACGATGACGTCGTTCTCCGAAATTTTGGAGCTTTCCAAGTGACTAAGACGAAACCCAAAATCGGACGAAATCCCAACAAACCCGATGCTGCGGTGCCGATCCCTGCTCGGGCGGTGGTGAAGTTCAAGCCTGGAAAAGAGTTGAAGGAAAAAGTCGCCAAGGTTCTTCCTGAACTCGGATAGTCTCTCGTTCAGCTACGTCTTCAGAAGGGTAGGAATCTCGCCCTGCAGGAATCCTGTTGCCGATTCGCCGAAAAAAGCCTCGGCACGATCAACAGGATCGCCCACCCTCGGTCTGAAACTCGCCTTCAGGCAGAGGTTCAAGTTGATCTTCGAGAACGCCTTTGGCTTTCGGCCACGCCATGACCGCTTCAATGATCATCCAGATCTGGAGTACCATAGTGCCCAGCCCGACTCCCACGAGCAACCAGTTCTGTGTCGCGAGAAATGAATCTTCGCCGCGGAAAATCTGCAGTGACATTGCGATACCGGGGAGGATCAGCATAAACAGCATCGGTATAGCCACAAACCAAACCGGAAGTTTCCGACGCCACATCCAGAAAGTGATCACAAGGAAAGCCAAACCGGCGAGGAGTTGATTGGTTGCTCCGAAAAGAGGCCAGAGCAGCAACCCACCCGTTCCTGCTGCTTTTCCTTCTCCACCTGGGAGAGAAGCGATTCCCGTTGCTATCACCACGGCAAAGATAGTCGCGCCGTGTTTATTAGTCAGCCACGTAAAGGGATTCCACAGATGACGGCCGCGATCAGCCCCCTTCTCGTTGTCATCGAAACCGTAGACCTCGGAAGCAAGCGCCTTCGGAGATATCCGAGGGGCAAAGGTAGAGGCTAGTTCTTGAACAACGTAACGCTGCAGACGGCAGGCAGTATCCAGCGTCGTCGCAGCGAAACTAGCGACAAAAACGCCCATGAGTGCGATCGCAAATCCAGGCGCGACTCCGAGTGCTTTAAGAAAGTTTGCAGAACCCTCAACAAAGGCACCGACCTTCGCGCCCAGGCTGTTCGCCCCGCCCCACGATGCATAGCGAGCTTCATACGCAGCGGAGCCAAAGAGATTGCCGCCGTCAGTTCCGGCGACTCCCAGCCCCAACCCAGCAACACAGGCAAGAATTACGAGAACAGCGAGGAAACCTTCGGTTAGCATCGATCCATAGCCGACAAACTGAGCATCTGTCTCACGGCGAATCTGCTTGGACGATGTTCCGCTTGAGACAAGACAATGAAAACCCGAGATCGCTCCACAGGCGATGGTGATAAAGAGGAACGGGAAAAGCATGGGAGCCCCTTCCGGAGCAGCGCGGAAAGCGGGGGCGACGATTTCCAGAGGTGGGCGTTCTGCTCCTATCTCCAACGGCGCTCCTCCAATCATTCCGGCGACAAGAAGACCGACCACAACCAACGCAAGCGCACTGAGCAGCTGAAGGCTGTTAATATAGTCGCGTGGCTGCAGGAGTGTCCATACTGGTAGAACAGAAGCGACGTAGCTATATAGCAAGAGCACGATCACCCAAGTCATCGTCGACCACGCCGCAAGAGTCTGATTAAACTCTCCAAGAAATCCGCTGTTTCCGAAATAGACCGTCACATACATGAGGGCAAGCGCGAAAAGCGAGGGGATCAGGATATCCATCCCTTTGCGATGGAGATAGGCTCCGATAAAAACAGCGAGGGGGATCTGCACGAGGCAAGGAAAGATTGAAGCGGGGTAAAGTTTAAACACCGCGGCGATCACCAGCCCAAAAATAGCGAGGACGATGGTCAGAGCCATGAAGAGGATCAGCAGGAAGAGCAATCGCGTCCGCTTTGTGAGAACTCGTCCGGCAATATCTCCGACTGTCTGGCCGCGGTTTCGCATTGAGACGACGAGCGATCCAAAGTCGTGAACGGCTCCAATCAAAATGGAACCGAACAATACCCAGAGCAGAGCCGGAACCCATCCCCAGATGACAGCAACAGCAGGCCCCACAATCGGACCGGTGCCGGCGATGGAAGTGAAGTGATGCCCGAAGATGATCGACTTTTTCGTCGGCACATAATCTTTGTCATCGTTCAAAGCGATACTGGGAACGGCAGCATCGGGATCGAGCTTGAAGATTTTTCTCGCGAGCCACTTTCCATAAGTATGATAAGCGACGAGATATAGGACAAGAGCGCCGAGTGCGATTGCGAGAGTTTCCATTAGTCAGGTCGATGGATTGGAGCAAAGAGTGTATCAGAAATTCGAAGCTGATGCTGCCTCCCCTTTGGTAGATTGGCAACGATCAATTTGAACATGGAAATCCAACTTTGGCAGCAGATTGTCACCGTGATCGTTGTGATTGCGGTCTTCGTCGTGCTTGTGAAGGAATGGATTTCACCTGACCTGGCGGCGATGGGTGCCTTTCTTTCCCTCGTTCTTATCGGTGTCCTCGGCCCAGGTGAAGCACTCGGAGTGTTTGGAAGCTCGGCTCCGATTACCGTCGCTGCGATGTTTATCATGAGTGCTGTTCTGGAACGAACCGGACTCATCGAGTTACTTGCGAGTCGCTTTGAAACCCTGGCAGGATCCAACCCGATTCGAGTGCTCATCGTTCTCCTCCTGCTCGTCGCGTTTCTCTCCGCGTTTGTGAACAACACTCCGGTGGTCGTTGTCTTTCTCCCCATCGTTCTGGCCCATTGTCGAAAATTCGACCTTACCGCCTCCCGATTCCTGATTCCCCTAAGTTACGCGGCGATCGTCGGCGGTACCTGCACCGTGATTGGCACATCGACCAATCTCATCGCTGCAGGCATCGCCGCTGATGCCGGTCTCGATCCCTTCAGCATGTTCGAGGTCAGCAAACTCGGGATCCTTTTTGTCGCGGCAACGGTGGCTTACATTTTGCTAGGAGGATGGCGGCTCATTCCCGATCGAGTTACACTGTCTACCCTCTTCGATAGCGAAGGTTCCCAGGAATTCCTCACCCAGGTCTACGTCAGTGCCAACTCCCCCCTCGTAGGAAAGCCCTTTCCCGAAACTCCCCTTGCGAAACAGCGGAACCTCCGTGTGATCGAAGTGGTTCGCGAAGGGCGCCCTCTTCCCATTCCTTTGAATGAATTGATTCTGGATGAAAGGGATCAAATTCTCATGAAAACCCGAGCCTCCGGGGTCGCAGAACTCAAGGAAACGACCGGAGTGAACCTCATACAGGAAGGCGGTCTCGGTCTCGACCATGTTCGAACAGAATCTGCCGTCCTCATGGAAGGAATCGTCGGCCCCACCTCACGACTCGCCGGGAATAGCCTCAAGGAGCTCAATTTTCGGCAACGTTTTGGAGTGGTCATTCTCGCGGTGCACCGACGAGGCACGAACCTCCGGGATCGCTTTGAGCAGGTCAAACTTGCCTTTGGCGACACGCTTCTCCTCGAAGGTCCGATGGATCGGATGAACGAACTCTTTAATGAGAAAGACTTCGTGAACCTGAGTAAACCAAAGGAGCGACCGATCCGGCGGGGAAAAGCACCCATCGCGATCGGAGCTCTTCTTCTCTTCATGGTAGGCGGTGCTATCTTTCCCTCCTACATCCCGGTGCTGGCTTTAACGGCGGCACTGATCACCCTTATCACGCGATGCATCGACCCCGAGGAAGCCTATGAGGCAGTCGAGTGGCGTGTCATTTTCATGATTTTTGGCATGCTGGGACTGGGGATGGGGCTGCAGCATACCGGGCTCGTTACCATTCTTGCGGAATTCTCCACTCGCTGGTTTCAGGAATTAGAGCCCTATGTCGTTCTATCCATTCTCTATCTGCTCTCGGCAGTCCTCACCGAGATGATCAGTAACAATGCCGTCGCCGCACTTCTGACACCCATTGCTATCGGAATCGCCACTGAGCTGGGAGTCGATCCGCGCCCTTTTATCGTCGCAGTGATGTTCGCCTCCTCAGCGAGCTTCGTAACTCCCATCGGCTACCAGACCAATACATATGTCTATGGCGCAGGTGGCTACAAATTTACGGATTTCGCTAGAATCGGTCTTCCGCTCGCGATTGGTTTGTGGGTCGTGGCGAGCTTCCTCATCCCCGTACTTTGGCCGTTTCACTGACTATAGTGAGGGCGGTTATTTTTCCTTGCGAAATAGCGGCTGAGGCATTACAGATTGCGCCTTCCAAGCAGGACTGCCATGTGGGTAGGATCCCGCGAAATTAGGAATACTCCCCACCCCAGCCACGTTCATGGCAAAAAAAGCGGCGAAAAAAAAGGTAGCATCAAAGAAAGCAGCTACCTCCAAGAAGGCTCCGGCCAAGAAGAAGGCTCCGGCCAAGAAGAAGGCTCCAGCCAAGAAAGCTCCGGCCAAGAAGAAAGCTCCGGCCAAGAAGAAGGCTCCAGCCAAGAAGAAGGCTCCAGCCAAGAAGAAGGCTCCAGCCAAGAAGAAGGCTCCAGCCAAGAAGAAGGCTCCAGCCAAGAAGAAGGCTCCAGCCAAGAAGAAGGCTCCGGCCAAGAAGAAGGCTCCAGCCAAGAAGAAGGCTCCAGCCAAGAAAGCTCCGGCCAAGAAAGCCGCCAAAAAGAAGGCTCCGGCCAAGAAGAAGGCTCCAGCCAAGAAGAAAGCTCCGGCCAAGAAAGCCGCCAAAAAGAAGGCTCCGGCCAAGAAGGCTCCGGCCAAGAAGGCTCCGGCCAAGAAGGCTCCAGCCAAGAAGGCTCCAGCCAAGAAGGCTCCGGCCAAGAAAGCCCCGGCCAAGAAAGCTCCGGCCAAGAAAGCTCCGGCCAAGAAAGCCGCCAAAAAGAAGGCTCCGGCCAAGAAGACTCCGATCCGAAAACGGATGGCCATCAAAAAGCGCCCTGTGATTTCCCATCTATCTCAGCGCCCTGTGCTCGCAACTCCAGCACCGGTAACAGGAAAAGTGAAAAAACTGTCCGCTTCTTTCCTCAAACAGCAGCGTCAGAAGTTGCTCGATCTCCGTGACACTCTTGTCGATCAGATGAATGGAGTGGCTCGTGATTCGCTTGGTCGCGGCGAAGAAGGAGCTGATTCCTCCGCCTTCGGGATGCACCAGGCTGACGCAGGCAGTGACTCTTACGATCGCGATTTCGCGCTCAACATCCTTTCGCAGGAGCAGGACGCTCTTCACGAAATCGAAGAAGCACTCCTTCGCATCGATTCCGGTGAATACGGCATCTGCCAGGGTTCAGGACAACCGATCCCACCAGCCCGATTGGAAGCGATGCCTTTCGCACGTTGCACAGTCGACTACCAAGAGAAGCTCGACGAAGAACAGGCTGCAGGAATCCATCGTTCGCCCGTCACATCTCTCTTCGGTCTGGAAGAGAAGGAGATCGCGACCGCAGCGAAAAGCGAGGACTAAAATTATCGGTTGAGAAACCGAATCCGTCGCGTAGGATACCCGCCCTCCACGAAACAAACAGTATTTTCACATGCCCAGAGAAGTCATCATCCTCGAATGTACGGAAGCGAAAGAAGAAGGCGCTCGTCCTTCGATCTACGTTTCTACTCGAAATAAGAAGAGTCTCAGGACTCCTGGGCGTCTCGAGAAAGTTAAGTTCAATCCGTTCCTGAAGCGGCGTACACTCCACCGCGAAAAGCGCTGATCGTAAGTTCCTTTTTCCTGAACTCTCATCCAATCCACTCTTATGGGCCCGAAAAACGAAGAAAGAGCCATGAATCTCCGGCGCGCAAATCGCAAGATGCCGCGTCGCCGTTATGACATTCCACCTGAGAAGGTGAACTACCTCAACCCTGATTTCCTTGCCAAGTTCACGACTGAATCCGGCAAGATCTATCCTCGACGCACCACTGGTGTTTCGGCGAAGCTCCACCGCAAGATCACTCGTGAGATCAAGCGAGCTCGCGCCCTCAACCTCCTCTAAAGAGGGGTCGATAAACAATTTCCTCCCTCACTGGGAGCACCCAACAGGGTTAGGTCGACCACCTAACCCTGTTTTATTGTCCGGATCCTTCGTTTTTGATGTGCAATCTCTACGATCTCGGGAAATCACGGCAAGCCAGTCTCGATGACTGGGAGAACGCGATTGCTCGGGTCATCAGCGATTCGGAGGAGGCATTGCAGCGACAACAAGCCGGAGAAACTGTCACTTCGCCCAAACAGTTTGGAATTCGCAAGACAGACCCTGGGCTGGTTCTGAACCTTGAGAATGGCAACCCCACCCCTCAAGTCATGCGGTGGGGATTCCATCGCCACTTCAATCTGGCAATCAACAACGCGCGCTCGGAAAAGCTGGATGGGGTCTGGGCTGCTCCGTGGCAGGCGAAGCAACGTTGCCTCATCCCGATGTCCGCCTTCTACGAATGGCAAGGAGCCGCGGGAGCGAAGCAGACCTTCGCAATCAGACCGAGCCAGACCACCTTCGTCTGGACTGCAGGTATCTGGGAGAAAGTGGAAGCCCCTCCCAACGAACTACCCTTTCGCTACTCCATGCTGACAACCGCAGCATCGGGACAAATGGAAGAGATTCACGACCGAATGCCAGTCATGCTACTTCCGGACCAGTTTGTCGACTTTCTGGAAGCGGACGACCCTCGCGAGCTGCTCACGAAGGCAGAGACAGAGCTGGAAATCTTTCGCTGCGAGAACCCGCTCAAGAATCCGGCCTCACACCAGGGCCCCGTAAAAGAGACCTTTCTACCCGGCTTCGAGTAAGGTGATCCGTGCTTACTCGACCAGCTTGTAACCGACGCCATGGATGGTCAGGACATGCTCGGGGGTTCTTCCATGATCCCCGATCTTTTTCCGAATCTGGGCAACGCATTGATCGAGGGTTCGCGTCGTACCGAAGTATTTCACACCCCAAACTTTCTCAAGGATCCGATCGCGACTCAGTACCTCCCCACGATGCGAATTGAGGAAGCAGAGTAATTCCAGCTCGCGTGGCGTCAGGGGAGTCCTCTCCCCTTCTCTTTCAATCTCGTAGTTGATGCGATCAACCGATGCCTCCCCGATCACAAATCCCTGCTCTCTTGGTGCCGCTTCCTCCATGTTGCCCCATCCCTCAGCTCGCCGTAAAAGGGCCCTGACACGAGCCAGTAGCTCATTCAATCCAAAAGGTTTCGTGACGTAGTCGTCTGCTCCACTGTTGAGACCTACCACCTTATCAATTTCCTGCCCTTTGGCCGTCAACATGAGGATAGGAATTCGACAGCCTCCGGTTCGAAGCTCTTCTGCAATCCGATAACCACTCTTTCCCGGGAGCATGACATCGAGTATGACGAGGTCCGGCAGCAGACTGCTGATTTTCTCCACCGCACTCCCCCCTTCTGCACACGAATCCACCTGGTATCCCTCGGCTCGAAGGACTTCTTCGAGACCAAAGCGTATGCTTGCGTCATCTTCTACCACGACGATCTGATGATCTTTTTCTCTCATGATTTTGCTCTGGGGAAATGCATCGAAAAGCTACTGCCGCCACCCGAACGCGATTGGTACTTCAGCGCCCCACCCATTTTTTCCATGATCTGGTGAGATAGTGCCAGTCCGATTCCAGACCCTTCAATACCGGAATCAATCGACTCATCGACACGATAAAACTTCTCGAAAATCTTTCGCTGAAGTCCTCTCGGAATTCCAGGACCTCGGTCATGAACTGAAACGATGACTTCCCCCGGAACTTCCTCAAGATCGACTTCTATCTCGCCGCCTTCCGCTCCATATTTTTCGGCGTTGGAAAGAAGGTTAAGAAGAACCTGAGAAATCGCATCCGCATCACCAGAAACGGTTGATTGTGAAGCGGACTGACCGGCAACCCTGAGTTGTAACCCTCCCCCTTCTATCTGCGGGCGAACTTGGTCAACAGTCTGTGGAATTACGACACTTAGGTCGACGGAATCTTGAGCTAGTTTGAGTTCGCCTCGCTCCATCCGTGAAAAGTCGAGAAGCCGATGGATGAGACGACCGAGACGGGCGGACTCCTTGCTTATGACCTCGGAATACTGCTTCGTTTTCTCGGTATCGGGACGTTCGGATTTAGCCAGCAAATCGGAAAACATCCGAATCGAAGTGAGAGGGGTCTTCAACTCGTGACTCACATTACTGACAAAATCGGTCTTCCGCGCTGCCAATCTCATCTCGTAGTTCACCGATCGAAAGATGAGATAACTTCCCGCGGCGACAGCGGTGAGCGATAGACCTACAAGCCAACCGAGCAGCAATCTCACCGTTTTCGCCGATTGCGAAATCGCATCTGGATTGATGAAATACGCGGCGACTTCCCAGCGAGGAAGAATCTGACCAACCTCAGCAGCTACGAACGGCCGAGTCCAGTCGGTCGCGAATCCCTTTACCGTCTGAGTCACGAGTTCCCCCTTTGAGTCGAGCAGGGCCAATGACATCTCCGGCTGAGTAGCGATGGATGCAATCTTTGTAACCGACTCCGAGAATAACTCCTCCAGGTCCTTTCGGATTTCAATGAGATCCATTTCAACCCAGAAAATTCGATCGGGCTGTGCCTCGGGTCTCTTCCAGAGAAGAACATGCAACTCTCCATCGATGATTCTCGAAATGGCGCCTTCTCTTTCCGTTTCCGCAAGATCATTGAAGAGCACCCTTTCCCGTGAAAGCTGGGAATAGTTGGCTTGCGCGAGTTCTTGCTGGGTTTGTCGGTTGATCCCTTGATCAGTTGCGTATGATCCATACTCGACGGGAGCTACCGTTCTTCCCAGGGGCGCTGGAGACTGCGCCATCTCAAGAGCATCTGATTGCAGAGCGACTCCCTCAGCGACTTCCTCGTCCAGGTCGAGAACAGCTTGGGGCATCTGCGAAGCTCGCACACTCGCCGGATCTGCCGGGCCTGGCGCTCCAGCCCGGGAAACCAGACGGTCCACCGCTGCGACCCCTTGCGCAGCTCCATCAGCCGGGGCAGTTACCCGACCCCCTTGTTTCTCGAATCGAAATTCCTGCAAGCGGTTCTGCGAAACACCGACCTTCATCGAGCTCGACATCTTTCTTTCAGCCTTCACTTCTTCGGGATTCTCGAGATCTCCAAATTCGTCCAATTCCTTCTCGATACCCGCTTCCGCTTTTGGAGCCGCGGAATAATTTTCCGAAACCACCTTGATCTGGCTATTGAGCAATCGAGGCGCTTCATAAATTTCGACCACCCTCCGGTTCGTCAGAAAATCGCTGTGATTTTCGAGAAACGTCTGAGTTTCCAAGCCGGACTTCGGGACGGGCGAAATGATGCTGCCGCTATCGGTCACGACCGCCCCCACGGCTGCCTGCGTCCACCCCGATCGAACATGCTCATTAAAAGTGACGGACTCGGTCACGGGATAAGCTTTCACAAAATCGTCGACAAGACGGCCATAGAAGATCCGCACATCGTCAAAGAAGAGATTGATCTCAGCCGCTCTCGCTTCACAGGCCGTCTGTTGTGCCAGAATGCGCTGGCTGTTCACAATCACCTCCTGATCCCGGACCGACCGGACCGCAAGAACAGCAAGCAGTGCGGAAGGGAGCAGGATGGCGATCAGAAAAACCAGGGCAATTCGTTTCATCAATTCTTATCAAACTCACTATCGAACGAGATTCGGACTCACGCAAAGGAAGAGGCTGCGAAGCAACCCGACCCCGAGGAACTCGATAGAGTTCCGCAGGGTAGTCGATCAGGAAATCCAAGACCGTCCAAAATGACAACGATTACTTGTAGCTTCGGAGTTCCCAGGCCCGATTGGTGAGAACCTTGCGCTGGCTCTTAGAAAGCGACCCTTTCTCCAATTCCTTTTCTGCCGCATCAAGATTCGCGATTTCACTCTTGAGGACTTTTTGTTGTGCAGCAGGCGCATCAACATAGGCCTCCTCAAGGCTCATCCTCTGTGAGCTCAGACGCATACGGGATTCGTCGAGCTTTCCCTCATCGGCGAGTTTCACCGCTTCCTCCATCTCTTCTGCATTTCGATAAATGGCGGCTTCCGCGATAATCGCCTGATCGACCATTGCGCTCGCAATTTTATGATCGCCAGTGTATTCGACTACAATCGGGCGCTCTGGGAGGGACAGGCTCTTCTTCTCGGTCGGGTCCTCAAAATGAGTCACCACCTGGGCAATCTCGGTGACTTCTCCGAGAGCACCGGGTTCGATCTCACACTCAAGATAGATTTCCCGGCTCTGTTCGCTAGAGAGAGTCGCGAACACAAGAGACTCCTCGCTGTTTTTCAGTTCGCGAGGGCGACCGAGAAAACGAATTGGGCGCACTCCCTTTGGGCAACGAATACGGATCTGAATTTCCCGAGCGACGATAGTCTTCAGTTCACCGAGCTCTTCTGCAAAAACCTGGGGAAGGGTTTCCACATCGGCGACATAGTAGTAGTTCGCATCGCTAGCCTCAGCGAGAGCAGTCATCAGCGTTTCGTTGTAATCGTTCCCAAGACCAATTGTCGTGACTGACATCCCTTTTCGAGCCATTCGATTTCCAAGGTTGGCAATCTCTCGGTTGCTCGAGGGTCCAATGTTCGCAATGCCATCGGAAAGCAACATGACTCGATTGATTCTTTCCTCTGTAAGATGCTCCGCGAGCTGTCGCCCTCCGGTATCGACGCCACCGTAGAGAGCGGTACTCCCACCCGTCTCAATTCGTCGGATCAACCTCTTCACCTCTGCATGGCGATTGCCCATTCGAGCCGCAGGGAAAGGAATCTGAACGTCAGTGTCATAAAGAACCAATGCGAGAACGTCGGAAGAATCCAATTGGTCAACGAGATAACAGGCAGCCTGCTTTGCCTGCTCCAGCTTGGCTCCACTCATGGAACCACTGCGGTCGAGGACGATCGCGAGATTAAGCGGCATTCTCGCTCGAACATCACGCTTGGCCCCTTCGACTTCGATCTTGATGACAACACGCCGGTCACCGCCATCGAGATCAATGATCGGACGATCCAGGGATGTCCGCAGTTGGACCGCAGTATCCGGCGCTCCGAAAAGTGCGGGACCGAGAGACAAAACACTCACCGACATGAATGTCAGCAAGCCCGATAGAGAGAAAAAAGTTTTTCTTTTCATACCGATAGTTTCGCAGGTTTCGCGAAAACGTTGTCATCGCCCTGTAAAAGGATTGTCAGGAAGTTGTCAAAACTGACATGCCGTCGACACAAAGAAGAAGGCGCTCCCAGAGGAGCGCCTTCTTACAGACTTCTTTGGAACCAAGGAAAGAAAAAGGGTCAGGCAACGTATTCACGCGCAACTGCAGCTGCCGTACTACGCTCAAGATCTTCAAACTCGCGAGAGGTCACAACGCGCTCTTCGAGCAGGCAGCGGGAAATCCACGCCTCAAAACGAGCAAAATCCGGATTCTCGTCAGCCGCACTGGTGACATGATGCCAGTCGTAGCTTTTTCCTGTCTCAGGAGCAGCGTAACGTCGGATCTGCAAAAGACTCTGAATCGAATCAAACTCTCTGGGCTGAAGGTTCTCGATCGCAGCTGGCTCTGGCATATCATCGAGAACATCGGCATCGAGGCCAAAGCTGATCACTCCGATCCCGTAACGAGAGGCAAACCGGCGAATCTCTTCCACCATCTTCGGATCTTCGATCGGAGCTGCAACCAGCAACTCACCTGCGTTAGCCCACTCGGAAGTAGCGAGGCACTGGAAAAGATCTTCGAAGAGGTTGGCATGATTCAGGTCCAAGCGCAGCTTCACGCTTGAAACTCGAAGAGGTGACTGCCCAAGCCGGCGATGCACCTCGAGCTTATCCTTCTCAAGAACAACGTCTTCGTCCACCATTGACCCAGCATGCCAATCGACCACAGCCAGATCAGGGACACGCCAACGATTGGCCTCCGCATCGAGTGAAAAAGACTGCTCGAAGGAAAAAGGAAACTGATGAACTGACTCAAGGTAGCGCTGAACGACGGAGCGAAACTTGGCTGCTCGAGCGAGAGACACATCCATATCGGCGGAATGCATCAATGAGTCCTCCTCGATGCTACCGTGGTGAAACAAATTCCGCGAACTGTTGACGGTATGAATCGTGGACGTTCTGAGATAGTATCCCTGACCCTGCTCGACCTTCGCAATCGGTGAGGAAGGATCACAGGACATGATCGAAAAGTGATACCGAAGAGTTGCATCGGAATAATCCTGCTTGAGTCGATGCTTCACCATCTCGATGAGTTCAGTCCCCTTAATCGCCTGCGCGGGGTTTCTGGGGAGAATGTCAGGCAGGATTTCCTTTAGCTGGTCACGGAGATTCATAAAGCAGGGTTAAGACAGGTTTGGTGGGGTCACAAAAATTGAACACGAACAGAGCCATTTGGCCACAATTTTTAAATATCCAGACAGCACCCACACAGGGCGTCAAGCGTTTCGTTCAAAAAGTTGATAATTAAGCCCTCAGTAATTTTAATTTTTGACAATTTTATAATTCCCATGAAAAATCGTATCCCGAAACATTCGAGAAACTTAATTTTCACTCGGTATCAAGATTCTCCCAAACGATGTTTCGATATTGGGAGCGGGTCATGTAGCTGGCGATTCCGAGGGGGGCAGAAAGTTCAATATCACCCGGAAGCAGGCTGATCTTTCGATCCCTTAACTCGAGATCGACCATCTGATCTTCGTCGATCCATGCTTCCAGCTTGTCGTGAGACACTCGGACTCGCACCTTGAACCACTTGTCTTTTTCAAAGCCCTCGATATTCATCGTTTCATTCTCGGAGGCATTGAGATCGTCGACGTTGGAGATGCCAACAATGCCACCGCCCCATCCACCCATGACGAAGGTCGCGTGGCTGTCCTTCACAGGAAACGTAAGGGCACAAAAGAAATCCGTTCCATCGAGCTTCATCGCATCGAGACGGATTTCGTAGTTCGAAGTCGCGGGCACTTTCCCTCCCCAGTTCACTCCCGTCATGATCGCACCAAAACCAAACTCGAGGTTTTTGTCCTCGTTGACGAAGACATCTCCTTCTCCGCCAAACTGGGTCTTCTCCCAATCACCGAGATCTTTGCCGTTAAACAGAGCCACTTTTTTTGCCGGCTCTTCGGGGGCTTTCTCAGGCTTCTCCGCTTTGGGTTGAGCCTCGCCCTCACCCTTCGGTTCCGCCTCGACGGCCACTTCAGGTTGGCTCTTATTTGCTGCCTTGGTCTCGTCCGCTTTCACTTCTGCTCCGAAAAGCCGAGATTCGCTAATTTCCGGAAGAAACACTGTTCGACGGAATTCCTGAGTCCCTGTTGCTGGATTCTCCGAGAAAGACCAGATGAAAATCCCCGCCTTTTCGTAGAGGGCCATGTGCATGACCACTCCTGCGACAACAAAAGAAATTATAAAAACAAAGAGTCCGGTAAGCTGTTTCACAATGGAGAGTTCCCAGAATCGAGCACTCTCTGCAAGAAATTTTGCACCCTGAATCCGCCGACCCTGCCATTCTTATCCTTGCGAGGAAGTGTCCTTCCGCATGTTGCGGGTTCCCAACTGGGACGACGAGGTTTCTTCAAAAGTAAATTCGGGCATTAGTTTTGTGAAACCGATAAGTTTTTATCTTGCCTGACACGGCTACACTTCCAATACTTCTTTGCTCTCTGGAAGGCTCTCGACGACTCGATTCCATCCGAGCGAAATTTTCCTGACTACCTTTACCGATTATGTCCGAAACCATAGCCGTTCTCGATCACGTCGATGAGTATCTGAAGCTAGCCCAGCAATACGATGTCTCCGATGTCCACCTTGCTCCCTGTACCCAGCCAAAATGGAGGCGCTTCGGCCTCCTCCAACCGATCTGGGAAAATGCAGACCAGCTCACTCCCGAGCAGACTGAGAGCCTCGCGAAAAAGTATCTCCCCGAAGCTGAGCTTCGGCGCCTCGAAGAAAAAGGAGATGTCGACTTTGCCTACGCTCCCGAATTTGGCCGATTCCGAGCGTCAGTGGTTAAAACCCGATTGGGTTGGGAAATGGTCTTTCGTGTCATCAGTACCGACTTGCGAAGCATGGACGAGTTGGAATTGCCGGAGGCGATCAAACCCTTGCTCGAGTATCACAATGGTCTCATCCTCGTTACCGGTGCGGTTGGTTCTGGAAAATCAACTACCCTGGCAGCCCTGATCGATGAGATCAATCGCCAGCGCAAGGATCACATCATCACCTTGGAAGACCCCATCGAGTATGTGATTGAGTCGCAAGGGTGTCATGTGAATCAGCGAGAAGTTCATACCCACACCGAAAGCTTCTCGCACGCTCTGCGAGCCGCCCTCCGAGAAGATCCTGATGTAATCATGGTGGGTGAGATGCGAGATCTGGAGACAATTTCTCTCGCGATCACCGCAGCGGAGACGGGTCACCTCGTTCTCGCCACGTTGCACACGGGAAGTGCTGCCCGAACTCTCGACCGAATTCTCGACGTGTTCCCAACCGAGCAGCGTGAGCAAATCCGAATCATGGTTGGCGAATCGCTTCGTGGGGTCATTTCCCAACAGCTCGTTCCGAAGAAAGACGGAACAGGCCGTGAGCTTGCTCTCGAGCTTCTCGTCAATACTCCCGCCGTTTCCGCGATCATTCGAGAAGGAAAGACCTTCATGCTTCCCGGAGTCATGCAGACAGGTAAAAACGTCGGCATGATCATGATGGATGACGCTCTCCTTGAGCTCTATCAAACGGGTCAGATTTCCAAAGAAGAAGCCCTCGGCCGATCAGTTGACCGAGGAACGATGAAAGAAGCGCTCGGCTAATCCTTTTCCCTACCCTTTTTATTTCCTACCTCATAGACAGTCATGGCAGTCATTGATCAGTATTTCCAACACCTCGTCGATTCCGGCGCTTCCGACCTCCACCTCAGTGAAGGGCAACCGCCCAAGATGCGAACTCACGGAGCGATTACCCCGATCGGGGAGGGCGTTCTCACTCATGAAGTGCTCAACAACATGCTCTCCGAGATCTGCGAGGACAACGCCTACGAGCGATTCCTCGAAACCGGCGACCTCGACTTCGCCTACGAGATGGATGTCGAGTCACGGTTCCGCTGCAACTTCTTTAAGCAGAACAACGGTCTCGGTGCTGTTTTCCGTCTCATCCCGACCAAGATCAAGACGATCCAGGAGCTTAACGTCCCTCAAACGATCGAATCGTTTGGGGATATGCGAAGCGGACTGGTTCTCGTGACTGGCCCAACCGGTTCCGGCAAGTCGACCACACTCGCAGCGTTGATCGACTACATCAACCGGACCTATTCTCGTCACATCATCACGGTAGAGGAGCCGATCGAGTTTGTTCACAACAATAAGAAATCGACGATCAGTCAGAGAGAGGTCCCGATTCATTGCCCCTCGTTCGCCGATGGTCTCCGAGCTTCGCTCCGAGAAGACGCCGATATCGTACTCGTTGGAGAGATGCGTGACCTGGAAACGATCTCCCTGGCGTTGACCGCTGCGGAAACCGGTCTCCTCGTCTTTGGAACCTTGCACACGAACAATGCCCGCAAGACGGTCGACCGTCTCGTCGATGTCTTTCCTTCCGACCAACAGTCGCAGGTCAGAACGATGCTGGCAGGATCACTTCGTGGTGTTGTGGCCCAACTCCTCCTCAAACGTGATGATCAACCTGGTCGTGTTGCGGTGAATGAAATTCTCGTTTCCACCCCCGCGGTTGGTTCGGTGATTCGTGAAGGTTCGACTCAGAAGCTGCACGATATTATCACTGGCGGAAAAGAGCACGGAATGCAGTTCATGGACGACGCGATCTGGCAGAAGCTGATCGGTGGAGAGGTTTCCCCTCTCGAAGCTTACATGAAGGCGATCGACAAGAATCGCTTCAAGGGAGCTCTTCCACCTGAACACCAAGAACTCGGAAACTCGGGCGGCGGAACGACGGAAGATTGATCTTCCGCTACGAATCCTCAAGGGCTTCTCGAACCCGACGACGCAACTCGTCACGGGCCTTCTTCAAGTCCTCAACACGCTCGGGATCTTCGATCACATTGGTCTCTTCTCCCGGATCTTGAACCAGATCCGTGAGAACGGACGCTTCCAACTTTACAGCGCTCTTCCGATACCACTCGGTGTAGCGATACTGTCCCATCCGAATACTGTGCCCCATCGCTTTCCCGTGAGGGTAGGAACTGTAGGCGCTGTCTCGGTGCTTCGATAGATCCCCATCGAAAAGTCCAGCAAAGCTGTCCCCCTGCGTGTGCTCCGGAACAGAAACTCCGACCAACTCACAAAGCGTAGGATAGAGATCAATCAGTTCTACGAGCGCTTCCGTAGATTCACCTGACTGGGCTCCAGGAACCCGCATCATCAGAGGAACTCTCGTGTCGACTTCAAAGTTGGTGTGCTTGCACCAGCTGAAATGATCTCCCAGCTTCCAGCCGTGATCACCCCAGAACACGACGATTGTGTTGTCCGCCTCACCGGAAGCCTCCAAAGCATCGAGAACCTTCCCCACATTTGCATCCATGTAGCTGACGCAAGCCGCATAGCCATGGAGGAGTCGTTTGTTGAGTGTATCTGAAAAGTCCTTCGGGGTTTTGCCCTCGTAGTCGGAGTACTTTCTCATTTCACCTGCGGTTGTGTTTCGTGCGTAGTCAGGATAACCCGGAGGCACTCCGAGGTTGGGCGGCAACGCAAAACTGTCTCGCTCATAGAGATCCCAATACCGTTTCGGCGCGATAAACGGAAGGTGGGGCTTGGTGAAGCCGACCGCGAAAAAGAAGGGCTTTTCTTCTTCAGCGAGAGACTTGACCTTCTCCGCCGCAACGAGGGCACGGGCACCGTCAGTGTAAGTTTCGTCCGGAACATCGGCAGACTCGGTCGTCGTCCCTCGAAAGTCCTTCGTCGTTTTTCCGGGATTTGCAGCAAGACGTCGCTTTTGCTCTGCCGTGCTTACGGAAAGAACATATGATTTTCCGGGGACCATGATCCATTCGTCCCAGTTTTCCGGATCGACACCAGCTCCACCGCTGCCGTGATAAATCTTTCCGGTGCCCACGGTGGTGAATCCCTCGGCGCGAAGATATTGATTCAAGGTAATCAGGTCCGGATGACGTTTTCTCCAATCGGTCACATGGAAAGACTGTTCTTTCGTTTTCGTCGGATAGAGACCTCCCATCAGAGAAAGTCGAGAGGCTCCGCAAACGGCCTGATTACAATAAGCTCGATCAAATCGCACTCCGGTTGCTGCAAGCCGGTCCAAATGAGGAGTTTTAACTTCGGCTCCGTAAGTCGCCAACTCGGGACGAAGATCATCTACTGCGATGAAGAGGATGTTGGGCTTGTCGGCTGCTATGGAGACAAGACCGAGTGAAGCGGTGAGAGCGAAGAAAAGAGTGCGTTTCATATTCTACTTAAAGATCGCATCGATTCCCATCGCGCTCTTGCGAGCAATCTTGGGCATCATTTTAGGGCGAGATCTTTTGAGAACGAAATACGCAATAGAAAGCAAACGCAATCCCACGATTCGGTCGACGATGCGGTACCCGGGCGTCTTGCGGACAAGGTAATTGGCAAAGAATCCGATGTAACGTCGATTGAGACGAAAGGATTTAAAATCGAGTTTTACGGTGTAGCGAAATCGTGTCCCCTTGGGGAAGCGCTGCTTGTATTTCTTCTTCGCTTTCTTGAGGCGCTTTCGAATATCTTCATCGTAAGGGCGGAAAAAATACTCCCGTGCCAGCGCGATGATGCCGAAAGTGTACTCCATGAATTCGATGTCATCCTCCGGCAGATTGCATTCAAGAGCGAGACTCCGCATTCGCTTGATCTTCGACATCGCAGCATAGCCTGATCGGATCGAAGCTTCCCCATCCTCGACAAAGTAGTTGAGCATCTTCTTCAGAGAATGAGCGACAAAGATGTGATGCCAGTAGACTCCGATCAAAGGAGGAATTCTCACCCGACGAAAGTAGAGCCGCTTTCTAGCGAAGTCGGGTAGATAGAGGAGTTCAACGACAACCTCCTCCGAAAGCCTCAGCAACTCCTGAACTGCCGGTAGATTGGTGACATTGGGAAGGTGGGAGATGGCCTCCTCGACGAGCTCCCCGTGTTTAAATAATCGCAAGGCGACAAACGTATTGATCTCGGTCCAGACACTGGAGTTCTCCAGGAAGGCGAGCCGGCGAAACGGAGTCCAGCCACCAGTCTGACACCAGACAGAGATACCGATCACATTGGGAGTATCCCGCAACTCGATCGCAATCTGTTCGTAGTCCCCGCCGATGAAACTGGGGTATTCGCCACAACCCTCGTATTCCCGGCGCGTCTGCAACTCGACAATCTTGGGGAGATTGGTGACAAAGAAATTTCGGTTCAGCGAGAGATAACGAAAGAAGTCCGATTCCCCGTATTTCATGGAAAGGACGAGAGCAGGGCTCGTGATCCCGGCCACGGTTTTCTCCAAGGTCGCATGATGCCAGATCAGATCGCCGACGGCATGAGCTCCTACGGTCCACGTTCGAAAAATACAACGGCGCTGATGTTTTTCGAAAACAGGCAGGACCGCCTGCAGGCACTTATTCACCATCGCGGGGCTTTTCAGAACCAGCTGACTTCGGAACTGCTCCTTGATGTCGAGACCGTCGCTTTCTCCGATCCGAACCACCACCCCCGCCACTTCCGGGAAATCCTCGAAAAACTGATCCAGCAGTTCGACCAGAAACTCACGCTGACGTTTCGCACTCTTTCCGATTTTCTCCTCCAACGCGGGAGTGAAAGTCAGAATATCCATCGTCAGGTAAACGTGAAGTCCCTCCGCACGAATGATGCGGAAGAGTTGCCGAAATTCGTCCTGATAGATCTTGATCCTCTCCCGCACCGAATCCTCGTAGAATTCGTGGTCGGCGAGATGAGGCACATCGTCGAGGGTCACGCCATTGTATCCGATCTGGGAAACACTCTGGCAGAAGATTTGCATATCGCCCCTGATCCGGAAAAAAGACTCTTCAATTTCTGCACCCGACATCGATTCGAATCGTATCCACGGAAGCTTGGACCAGTTGATGCGAAAACGGTCATAGCCCGGGAAGAAAGGTCCGATGGCATCGATCAGATAAAGCGAAGAATGGAGAGACGGAAAATCCACGAGAGGCAAAGAGTGCTGCGACCGCCTCATACGACAGGGTCAAACCAGAGGCAATGCGAACCTTATTGAGAACCAAGGCAGATTCGTTTCAATTTCGACACAAAGCACCGGCTGCAACGGCCGAAAATGCGCCTTGCAGAAAGACTGGCCCTGCGGCCCCGTAACCTCCATATTCTCACTATGAAACTTCGCAAACCCCTCGCTGTTGCCCTGTTAGCCGCATTCACCTTTCTCGGTCTCGCCTTTCTCTCGACCTCCTGCCAGGATCCTGGACCCGTATCTGAAATCGCGCCGAGAAAGATCGTTATGATCGCAGGTCAACCAAGCCACCCCTCAGGTCAACACGAGTTCAATGCCGGCACGATACTGCTCGCTCGCGCTCTCAATGAGCAAAGCAACCTTCCTGTAGTCGTGGAAGTCGCCCACAACGGCTGGCCCGAGGACGAGTCCATCTTTGAAGATGCCATGGCCGTCATCATCTATTCCGATGGGAATGCTCGTCACCCCGTCAACGGACACGAAGAGAAAATGGACGAACTCGTTAAAAGCGGCGTCGGTCTCATGTGCATGCATTACGGCGTCGAGGTTCCCAAGGGAGCCCAGGGAGAATATTTCAAACAGTGGATCGGAGGTCACTACGAGTCCGGTTTCTCGACCAATCCTCACTGGACCGCCGAAGTCGAAATCAACGGCGATCACCCCGTCAGTCGCGGAGTTCCTGGGTTCAATGCGAATGACGAGTGGTACTACAATATTCGATTTGCGGACCCGAACACTTCTACCAGTATCCTGACGGGAGTTCCCACTCGCGAGCGGATCAATCGCTACATCCACTGGACCCCAGACGGGGAAAAAGGACTTGGGAAAAAGCAGACCATGATGTGGGCCATCGAACGTCCTGATGGTGGGCGAGGCGTCGGCTTCACCGGTGGGCACTGGCATCGCAACTGGGCGATCGATGATTTCCGTCGTGTCGTACTCAACGCGATCGTCTGGACCGCTAAATTGGAAGTCCCAGAGGAAGGCGTCGTTTCAGAGGCCGTTACAGAAGAGCAGCTCAATGAGAATCTCGATCCGAAGAAGGAAATGGTGCACGTGAAACTTCCATCGGAAGCCGACCTGACTCAGCCTTCTGCAAAGCCCAAAGCATTTGGCTGGCCCGGCAAACCCAAAGATTGATTCCTCACCGTGAAGATTGGGATTCTGGATTCAGGTGTCGGCGGGTTCTCCGTTCTTCAGGAGATTCATGCTCTCCTGCCTCAGGTCTCGGTTCACTATGTGGCGGACTCGTCGTGGTGCCCCTACGGCAACAAGCCCGGGGATGAGATTCGCGACCGCGTCACGAAGATCTCCGACTACTTGCTCGAAGCAGGAGCGGAGATCCTAGTCATTGCCTGCAATTCCGCAACGATCCACGCGGTAGGATCACTTCGCGCGAACTACCCGATCCCCATCGTCGGGATGGAACCGGCCGTCAAGCCGGCGGCAGAGGTCACCAGGTCGGGAGTTATCGGAGTCCTTGCGACCGAGGCCTCGATTGCCGGAGAAAAATTTCATCAGCTCGTGAACACCCACGCGAGCGGAGTTCGGGTCATCACCCGCCCCTGCCCTCGCTTCGTGAAGCTGGTGGAACAGGGAATCACCGAAGGACCGGAAGCCGAACTCGCCGTCGATGAAGTGATCGCCCCTTTGCTCGAAGCGGGCGCCGATGTTCTCGTTTTGGGGTGCACTCATTACCCTTTCCTGCGATCAACTATCCAAAGCCGAGTTCCGGAGACAACGGAACTGATCGACACAGGCCCAGCCGTGGCCCGGCGGGTCGCCAGCCTCCTCAGCGAGGCGACTGATCTTTCTACAAATCCGTCTGGTATTCATATCGAAACCACGGGGTCCCAGGAACATCTCGAACTACTCTTGTCGAAACTTCTTCCCGACCTCACAGCCTCGACATCTGAAATCAGCTTCTAGGTAACCATGAAATTCATTCTCTACTCCGTCGCTTCTTTCTTTCTCCTGTTCTCCGGCGTCGCGCAGGCGAAACCCAACTTTCTCGTCATCGTGGGCGATGATTGCACCTACAACGATCTTCCCCTCTACGGCGGAGAAAATGCGAAAACACCCCACCTCGATGCGATGGCAGCGCGAGGCCTCACCTTCAATCAGGCTTACCTTGCGACAGCAATGTGCCAGCCCTGTCGCGCCGAGCTCTACACGGGGCAGTATCCAATGAGCAATGGCTGCGCGTGGAATCACTCCGCGAGTCGCCCCGAAACCCGCAGCCTACCCCATTTCCTTCAACCCCTTGGTTATCGTGTTGGCATCTCTGGGAAAGTTCATGTGAAACCTGCCAAAGCCTTCCCTTTCGATTTTGTTTCAGGATTCGATCCCAATTGCGTGCGCGACCCGACCCAGCCTCACGACCTTTCTGGCATTACCGATTATATGACCGCAGACGACCCATTCTGCCTCGTCATTGCTCTGGTCGATCCCCATATCCCCTGGGTGATGGGAGACTCTTCTCAATATCCTCCGAAAGCGCTCAAGCTCCCCCCCAACCTTGCCGACACACCGGTTACTCGAGAGCACTTTTCCGACTACCTTGCTGAGATCACCTACATGGACTCTCAGGTAGGTGATATTCTTGAAACCCTGGAGAAGTCGGGAAAACGCGAGGACACGGTCGTAATTTTCACTTCCGAACAGGGTTCCCAGTTTCCTGGCTGCAAATGGACGAACTGGAACACCGGAGTTCACACCGCACTGATTGCTGAATGGCGAGGAAAGATTCCGGCAGGAAAACGAACCGATGCCCTTGTCCAGTATGCCGACGTCGTTCCAACCCTTCTTGATCTGGCCGAAGGTAAAGTGGAGCCGCAATGGGATGGAACCAGCTTCGCTAAGGTTCTTCTCGGAGAAACGGACGCCCATCGCGAATTCGCTTATGGCCTGCACAACAATCTTCCCGAAGGCCCTCGCTACCCGATCCGATCCGTTACTGACGGCCGCTTTCGCTACATTCAAAACCTGCTTCCGGGAGAGCTTTATATCGAAAAACATCTCATGGGTGGGGGACGGTTGAACAACCCCTATTGGGCAACCTGGATGGGTGATGATCCCATGAAAAAGCCCAACAGCTACGCACGGATCAAACGCTACATGAGTCGCCCCCCTTTGCAGCTCTATCACACGGCAGAGGATCCCTACGAAATGGAGAATCTCGCCAAAGATGACGGATATGCCGAAGTCAAAGCCAAGCTCAACGCCGCCCTCGAGGCGTGGATGAAATCCGAGTCCGACCCCGGTGCAGCGGTGGATACCATAAAAGCACTGCAGGCATCGCGGAAAGGGGAACATCTTTACGGAAATTCCGGTCAATAGCGCTTTCTTTCTCTTTGACCGGGAGACACGCCTATACACCTTCCAAAATTCGGATTTCGCCGACTTTACGACTCACATAAAATGACCTACAAAGACCTCATGACTCCCGAAACGACCGTCTCCATTCATCCCTATTTCAAGCCACACGAAGGCAAGCTCGAAGAGTTCATTTCCGGCATGTCTGCTTTTGTCGAGCGAACCTCCTCTGAAGAGTCCGTACTCTTCTACGATTTTACGGTGAGCTCGGAAGGCATTGTATTTTGTCGAGAAGCCTATGTTGGCGGAGAAGGAGCTCTCGCGCACCTTGGTAACGTCGACGATCTTCTCAAAGCCGCGCTTGGGATCTCCGACCTCCTTCGCATTGAGGTTCATGGCGCTGCAGCCGAACTCGACAAGATGCGCGAACCTCTCGCAGAGCTTCCCGTGGATTGGTTTGTTTTGGAGACGGGGTTGTCTAAGTAGAGCGGATACATTCCGGAACTTGGCTCACCTCTTCTCCTCTTTTCAGGTTGGCAGGATACTGCTCACCACGAGATCCTTTTCTCAACACTCTCTTCAGAAACGGTCGATTCCTGAGTATTACTTGGGAAATCGGCCGTTTGCGTCGAAAGAATCCGTGCCCTCGGGACTCTAGATAGACAGCAACACTTTGTTTTCTATGAATCCAGATCGCTATTCCTTTGACCAGCCACCTACGAGTTCAAGAAGAAAGGGCTTTCTCGGCCCGTCCCTGTAACTGGCTACAGTGGCTGGCATACCCATCCACATCCACCAGTCGTTCTCCCTGCTCCTCATCTAGGCTGCCTTCGTCAGACTTCCCCTTTCCAGATCGAAGACGAATTGATGAAGAAATACAGGAAACCAAAGCCGGGAACGATCGCCCAGAACGGCGGCGGAATCCGACCCTTCGCGCCGCTTAGAAAAGGCGCCAACAAAGCCGTTCCGATGAACGCGGCAATCAGCCAGCAGAGTTGCAAAACATCAAGAGACATCAAAAAAGCTACGACTTCCCATTCATCCACCAGAATAATCGTATTTTTAAGCACGAAATTATTAGCATGTTTTTTTTGTTGCTTTTTCTTATTCCCGCGATTTACTATCCCCTTAAAGCACGTTTTTACGATCGCATTTCTTAATCCTGATACCCCCCCTACGCGATGACCAAACGCATTGAAGAGTCCGAAAAATCCCATCTCCCCAGCATTGAACGACTTCTCACCGAACGTCCCAAATGGGGGTTCGTAAGCAACCACACCCATATCCTAGTCTGTCTTTACCTCGACCCCGAAATGAGACTTTCGGAAATTTCCTATCGAGTCGGGTTAACCCTGCGTATCGTGCAGAAAATCATCAAGGAACTCTCCGATGAGAACGTCATTTCCATCGAAAAGATCGGGCGCAGAAACCACTACCGCATCAATCTCGACTACCGACTGAGGCACCCTCTCGTCAAGCAGCATACCGTAGGTGAGTTGCTTGAAGTTGTGACGCGGGACGATGGGATCGCTGAATGAATATTGATGATCTTCATCATCTCCGCTAGCAGCTCAATGTGTCGAACTGGCGAATCAAGCTCGCGGGATGGATCGAATCCAAGCGAGTCCAACGCGTCGTCCTCGCAGCGATCCACGTCAATGCAATCGTTCTCGGACTTTACACCGATCCGACCCTTGCCCCTGAACTCGACCCGCTCTGACACGCCATCGACATTGGCCACCTGGCCCTGTTCACGACTGAAATAGCGCTCAAGCTGATCGCCTACCGCGGGTATTTCTTTCGTAGCGGCTGAAATATCTTCGATCTCGTTGTTGTTGGAATCTCACCCCTATGCGTGGGCGTTCTTCGTTCCCTTCATCATCCTGCCGACTTTTACGATTTTGAACCTCTTTATTGGAATCATTGTCTCAACGGTGCAGGAACTTTCCATACTACCCGATCCGGATTCCCCCCATCCTGAAACACTGGAGCTACTGAATCGGATCGAAACGGATCTCACACCACTTCGGCTGCAGCTCGGCCAGAAGCAGTCATAGCTACGAATCGACCTGCTTCCATCGCTGTGCGAGGACCATACCCACGGCCATGGTCACCACGAAGATCAGGGACTCGAGTCGCAGGGCACCGAGGTTCGCAATTGCAGGACCGGGACAAAACCCGCTAAGACCCCATCCGATTCCAAACAGAACACTTCCCAGGATAAGCCGTTTCGAGATGGGCTCTTCCCCATCGGGTGGCAGTGAAAACCGGCCCCTGAGCGTAAAGTAACCGAGACTGAAGACCGCCAACGCGCCCCCCATCACGAAGGCGAGAGCCGGATCCCAGTTTCCTGCGATATCGAGAAAGTCGACGACTCGCTTCGGATTGGTCATCCCGGAGAGCGCAAGGCCCGCCCCGAAAAGGGCGCCAGCAAGAAAGACGAGCATGTTCCGTTTCATGAGTTGCTGATCAGGGTGCGAAAGAGAAAAACGGTAACCATTCCCGCCACCATGAAAGCGGCAGTCGCCGCCATGGAGTCCCGTGCCCCCATCCCCGTTCCGCAAACTCCGTGGCCACTGGTGCAGCCGCCACCATAGCGTGTTCCAAATCCGACAAGAAGTCCTGCGATCGCAAAGACGAGCAGGTTCCGGCCTTCCGGAATTCGAAAGAGATCCGCACCCGCCACGATCTGGAAAAGAAGAGCGGCCCCGATGACCAGCCCGAGAAGGAAAACAATCCGCCAGCTTCGATCCCCGGTTTCCGGTCGAAGCAAACGGCCAAAAACCCCGGAAATCCCGGGAACTTTCCGGGTGATGATAAGGGCTAGAAGACTTCCCGAGCCAATCAAAGTGCCTCCCAGAAGTCCATACCAGTATGAGGTTTCCATCCTGAAAACAAGAGCGCGATCGATAAGTCGTCAAGCGCTGAGAGGCGGGGCAAAGTATCAGGCCGGGTTTCGATTCTCTCCCACTACAAAAATCCGGGTCAGCGGAAATCACAAGCCGGGAATCGTGGGAACTGACACAAGAATATGGAGGCGCGTTCGCCTTATTCCTTTTGAGGCTAGGTTCAAGGGCAAGAATTGAGATCCTCGAATGAAAGGGCAGCTGGAAACAGCTGCCTTTTCTATTTTGAACTGCGGTAACTGGATTTCTGGTGCTGCTAGAGCGGCGGCGGTTTTTCCGAATTTTTGTCTTTTAGCAAAGCGTGTCCTGTCGCAAAGAGCACGCCGCCAATGAGGAGGAGTCGGATGATTCCGGACACCAAAAGGATCGAGGCAAAAATTATTCCTCCGATGAATGCAAACTTCAACCATCGTGGTTGCGCCAAAGGGCGCAGACCCTCGGGATAGGCATTGTCTCCCAGCACCCGAACATTAATCTTCTTCCCCTTGGAAGTATTTTCTCCCATTGCCAGAGTCATCGAATTTTTCTCACCGCCTCCATAGCTAAAGTGGACCCGGCGGGGACTCTTGCCGTTGATCTTTACGTTGCTCACGGTTTCGACGCGCACGACTTCTCCGGTAGTGACTTCGCCTTCTTTCATGACCTTGTCGTAATCGGGAAGTTTTGGGAAGATCATGGCACATATGCCCCATGCAATGCCGACAAAGACGAGGAGGAAGCATCCCCCTCCCAGTGATCCCTTGGAGCTTTTTTTCCCGTTTCCTACCATGACTGAAGAGTCTTCAGGATTGTGGCAAGGTCGTCAACTCTTCTCGGAACCCTGTAGGTCTGCACCCCCTCAAAACCCGCAGGACAGGCGCCCCGATAAACACCCTTGAAAAAGCAAATTCCTATCAATTCCCACCTTTTCCTACAGTGCGATGATGGGCAGTTTCAAGACGCTACTTGGTCAACCGATGGATCGGCAGACTCACTTGCTTTGGCTGATCTTAACGCAGACGGTTATTTGGATTTATTGCGGGCGGATACCAAAGAAAGCGGAGTTCTCATCTGTCCCAGTGATGCCGAAAAAGGTTTCATAATCCCACTGACATTTCTCCCCGTTTCGCACCACCGTCGGGGCTCATAGCGGCGGTATCAGATGTCGATGGAGATACCGATGAGGTAGGTTTCCAGGGGGAGAGGAGGCCAGCCACAAAGTCTTTCCAGCCGCGAGATCGCAATCGTTATCACCCTAACGCTTTTCGGAGAGAGTCTTCGATTTTAAGCATAACCGCTTGCCTTGGTTCGTCTCCCCAGCGATGACCAGACGCCTTCTATTTTCTTCTCTCTTAATTCCAACCGGAGCCATTCTTCCCATCGCGGCGAAGGGGCAAATAAACTTGGCAAAAATACGTGGACGCATCCAATGGGTGAACTCATTTCCTGACTACAAAGTCAAGATCGTGGACTCCTTCGCCGATCTCCACGTAAAGTTAGTCACGTCTTTTCCCGACGATCCCGGCGAATGGCAGGTCGTGAGCAGCTTTCCCAACTTTAAGATTCAAATTGTCGAAAGTTTTCCGGATTTCACTATTAAGTATGTAGACAGCTTTCCGGGAGTTAAGCGGTAGGCTTTGACTCGATGATCTGGATTCAAAATGCGGTATCAAAACATCATCGAACCGGAATTGTGAAACCAGATGCCGTCGAGTTTGAAGTAGATCATCGTCGCCTCCGTCCATTCAGCGTGGTCCGGAAAATCCGGCGGAAGCTCTTCGCCGCCAGGTTTGTAAAAAAGCTGGATCACGGAAGGCTCGTCGCCGCCCTCGCGCGACAGCCGGATTTGATGCGGCTGGTTTTTGACGAGATTCCAGCCGACGCAGCCGGGCTTGAAGCCTCCGGAGATGACAGGGGCGTTCAGATCGAGCGCCTTGCCACTTAGCGAGAATCGGATCGTTTTTTCCGGATCGCCGACCGCCTCAAACGCACCGTGTTCGTAAAACATCGCGGATTTTGCGAGGTCTTTCTCGCCGGTGTCAGGCCGGGTTTCGCCACCGCGAAGATTCATGAGCCGAAACGAAAATGCTTCTCCGTTCCGGGTTTTGCCGTCGAACTTCAGCATTCCGAGAAGGTCTCCCGCCGCGGTGTCGGACTTCGTGCGTAGCGAAAAACTGGTCCAACCGTCGCGGGTGTCGAGGATCAGATTGCCCTCGACGCCCTCCTTGGTCAGCGATATGACCGAGGAGTCAGCGATCGGATCGAAAGGGCTGATCAGTTGAATCGGCTCGCGAAACTCTTTCGGAAACTCGATTTTTTCGACGAGGAGCGATTCGTGGCCAGGAATCCTGGCGAAAACGGCGGCGCGGATTTTAAACTCCAGATTCTCGTTCTCGGAGTGCTCCTCGATCGTCAGCACATGGAAGGGCGCGTGATCGAAGTCAGGAAGAACATTCTGGGCGGAAAGAATTGCCGGAAATGCGGCGGCGAAGGCGAGAAATGAGAATCGGTCCATCGTCGTGGAGAGTCAGATTGTCGGACACAGAAGAGAGAAGCACTACACGATGTTGAGAGGCGCGTCAAAAAACGCTAAAACTTTGGGGACGGCAGTTATTGATAAGAGTGATCAAGCGGCCGTGGTTTTCTGCGCTCTGCGGACGATGGGCCGATTGCGGTTGTTCGAAAAAAACGCGGCTTTTATCGAGCGCTTTGAACTCGATCCCGACGAGTTTGCTGATTCCGTAGAAAGCTTTGCGACCTTCAACGAATTCTTCTCCCGCTAACTCAAGCCTGAGGCGAGAACAGTTTCTTCAGGCGACAATGACATCAGTTTCCCGGCGGACAGACATCATCTCCTGATTCCCGATCTTTCCCAGTCCGGGCCCATTTTTGCGAAAGGCAGAACCTTCGATCTCAAGGCACTAATCGGAGATTCCGATCTCGCCAAAAAATTCGCATGGGGCCCCGCCCTCATCTCGCGACTTTGTCCGACTCCCCACCGAAATTCTTTCATCCGGACATAAAAAACGGTCGACTCGGAGAGACGACCGTTTTTTCCAATGTTGTAATCGTAATACAATTAGCCTTTGCAAGAACCGCAGCACTTGGCACTGCCGCCGCAAGAACCGCAGCAGTCACCACCAGTTGTGGTGCAGGCGTTTGTGAAAAGGGCAGCAGCTGCAAAAGCAAGAATAATGAGAGTACGCTTCATGTATCAGTTGTAGTATTTTTTTAGGAATAAACCGCGCTGAGATTTCGAGGAGTTCGAGCCCCAACGTGCTTAGGTTATGCTTATAAACGGAATCGGTCTGCAAGACAACCCTACTAGTTCCGCAATTGAGGGTGGCGACGTTTGCATTCCCTCGAACCCCGCAGAACCGGCGCCCCGATAAAAACTCCTTGAAAAAGCAAATTCCTATCAATAAGAGTAGTAACCTCGGCTTTGGTTCTGAGCAGATCAGATATCCCATGTTATGAGCAAGAAAACTGATACTCACCTATTATTTTTCTTCTCTTTCATTTCAATGCTCGGCAATACAGCTACTTGGACTTATGCCATCGACATCGCTGCAATTGTGGAGGAGTGGTCTGATTCTGTGATGCTGGTGGAAAATACTACCACTAAAGGTGAAAAAAGTTTGGGAACAGCTTTCGTCGTCGACTCTAGTGGCCTTCTCGTCACCAATTTCCACGTGATTGCCAATAACAAGAGCATCACCGTCAAAACTGCGGGTGGCGATCGGTATAGAGATGCAAAATTGGTCGCAGTTGATAGAGCTCATGATCTTGCAGTTATTTCAGTAGAATCAGAAGGGCTTACCGCGGTAAAACTTGCAGATGGCTCCGAATTAAAAATCGGTTCCGACGTGATCGTGATCGGGAATCCAAGGGGTCTCGAACAAACAGTGACTGAAGGGATTATCTCGGCGACTCGTCAGGTTGGCGGAATTGACGTAATACAAATGTCTGCGGCGATTTCTTCTGGTTCAAGCGGCTCTCCCGTGTTTACCGCAGATGGCACAATCCTTGGCGTCGCAACTTTCAAAAGGGTTGATGGCGAGTCCCTCAATTTTGCGATTCCCAGCAAACATATTGAGGACCTGATAAAATCAGCAAATCGAAACCCCGATGCAAGACCGAGTGCAAAAATAGATGACTCGATTTTCACGAGGTCAGAACGAAGTGAAGATTCGGCGAAGCAAGATGCAGTATTTTCAGAGAGCTTACTTTTTAAAGATCTGAAATCGCAAGAGTTGGAAGGGGATTACTTCGCTATGCTCAACGGCGCTAAAAATGCAGTCGAAATGCATCCCGAAAGCGCTCTAGCTTATCGAGTGCTAAGCGACGCATTTTTCTACGTAGATCTATACGAGGATGCCGTCGCCACTGCGATCACCGCAATCGATTTGGATTATGAAAACCCACGGGGTTGGAATAACTTAGGGATACTTTTTTCCTGGCTTGGTGATATTGAATTGGAACGGAGAGTTTACAACCACGCTGTAAGTATTGCCCCAAATGACGCCAAGATTCTACTCGAATATTCAGAGATAATTGTCGACGACTCTCCTGAACTTGCATACTCAGCAACTACACAGGCAAAGCGAGCGATCTTGAACGGCAGCGGCGTTGACCTCGAGACTGTGGATTATGATTTAGAGTGGGAAACGATTCTCTCGTTTCTTAACCTGGGGAAAGAGGAGGACGCATGGAGCGCAGCACGGGCCTTCAAAGTCAAATCACCAGAAAAATCATTGAGCTGGGTCAACTTGGGCTATGCGGCCTACTATACTGACCGTCTATACGGTGTGCAGCCATCAATTCAGAAAGCATTTGAGTTGGATAAAGGTCTCGAACGTGACCCGGATCTTCTTGTTTTGGTTGGCGATGCGGCTTTTGAAAATAACAAAACCAGCGTAGCTTATAACTATTTTAACAAGGCGCTTGAGATCAACCCTTTGCATCTAGGTGCGCTCGAAAGTAAAATCTATGCGCGTCTCGAGGATGCGGTTTCGGCCAAATGGCTCGCATATGAAATAGAAGTAGAGATGTGGGAAAATCTGCAAAAAATTCAAAAGATTGATCGAAAACTCGGAAAAAAAATTCGCGCTGATCTCAAAGAAAGTGGAATAGAATTTTGATTTTAAAATACCGACGTCTTCACTGAATTGTGACGTTCAATTCTTACAGGGACTGAAGGTTTGCCATTTTAGAGGCTTGTTTACAAATTTCTCTCCCGACACTTCGTTTAGTTCTTCAACTTCGCGGTCGGGCATTCCTACCGGCGCCGCGCTCTCAACGGGGTCGCCGGGAGAGGGGGGATTCATCCTCTGAATTTGCGCCGAATTTTGAGGCAATCTGCTGCTTGAGCCAGCGGAAGGCCTGCTGCGTATTGGCCGGCACGCGCTCGAGCTAGGCGGCCCGGGTGTTTTTCACGAGGGGTTGCAGCATTTGGAAAGGGCGAGAGACGAGCGGCAGGGCGAGGCCGGCTGAACTCATGAGGTCTTCGTCGACGAGAAGCTCCGGAGGGCCGGCGGCCATGATGCGTCCGTCGTCCATGATCACGGCGAGGTCGGCCCAGGCGGCTGCGAAATCGACATCGTGGGTCGCGACGATGATCGTTTTGCCGGCGAGCTGCAGATCCTGGAGCACGACCGCGATTTCATCTTTTCCTGCGGGATCGAGAGAAGCCATGGGCTCGTCGAACACGAGAATGTCGGCGCCCACCGCGAGCACGCCGGCAATGGCGGCGCGCTTTCGTTCTCCGCGGCTCAGGGAAAAGGGAGCTCGATCCTTGCGTTCGCGCAGCCCCACGGCGGCGAGGGCTTCGAGAGCACGGGTTTCGATTGCCTCTTCGGACAGGTTCATCTGGCGGAGGCCGAAGCAGACGTCGTCGTAGACGGTCACCCCGACGACCTGGTCATTGCACCCCCTCAAACCCCGCAGGACCGGCGCCCCGATAAAAACCTTCTGTCCTCTTGAGTGGTGGACGCTAATGCAAGTAATTTGTAGTAAAAGAATGAAATGCGACCCTAAATGGAGGATTGGCTGGAGAGGACCCGCTTTGTCCTAGCAATGCCCACCGGTAGATTCAAAGGGCGGAATGGGAGCGCGTGGATACCTCAGAAGTGTCCAAGAAACGTCCAAGGTTTTTCCTTCGAGATCGCGAATGAGCGTAACTCGTTGAAAATAAGGAAGCCAACTGTCGGGTTCGAACCGACGACCTGCTGATTACAAATCAGCTGCTCTACCAACTGAGCTAAGTTGGCCCATGCTCAGGCCGGATAACCGGCGGGCGGGAAACGTATTCATCTGCGGCCAGACTGCAAGGAACGTTTTCCCTGAAATCGATTATTCCTGACGCCACACGGTCACCCGCCCCCGTCGCTCAATCGGCCCTGGGACATGCATTCCGCCTCCGACGATATCCGGTTTCCCGTCCTGATCGAGATCGCCGACCGCAATGGTGACGAGATTACTGGGAGCGTAAGCGATTTTCTGAGGAGCGAATTCGCGAAATCCTCCCAGGTTCTCAAGCCAGGCGAGGGAAGGAAAGTCGTGCTTGTCCCACTGAAAATAGAGATTGCTGATGACAAGGTCGAGATCGCCGTCGCCATCGAGATCAACCGGCTCGGCGTCGTAGCACCCCGGCATATTCGCGAGATGATGGAGTTCGTAAGTTCCGTCCCCTACATTTTCTAGCCATCTCACTCCGTGATAGGGCTTGGGCTCGGGGTTTTCATCCATCATATCGCCATTCGTGTAGAGAATGTCTTCGTCGCCGTCCTGATCGAGATCACGGAGCTGGATATTCGAAGATCCGAAAGCCGGATGATTCGCCCGAGTTACAATCCGGTTCGAAAACTTCCCACTTCCATCATTCTCGAACTGAATGATCGCTTCGTGCTGCTGGGTGAGCAGGGCGACAAAATCCGGTTTCTCGTCACCGTTGATATCATTGGCAATCACTCGCATACAACCATTCACCCTGAGCACGATCTCCAGCGAGAATTGCCCTCCTTCTCCCTGACGGAGCAATCCAATGCCCCCCGTTTTTCTCCATCCGAACATGGCGACCAAAAAATCGATATCCCCATCGCCGTCATAATCCGCGGGAGCGCAATCGGTGATTCGAGCAACATCCCCGAGAATCTTCGTAGCATTGAAGACGCCCTTTCCATCATTGAGCAGGAGGTGCAGCTCTCCAGTAAGCAATTCGCTAGGATAGATGTCCCCCATCGAAGAAACCACCAGATCGAGATCCCCATCCCCGTCAAAATCAATCGGTGAGGTCTGAACTGGCCCCGGAATAAAAGCGAGTACCTTTTCCCTCCAGCGGCCATCCACCCGATGTATCCAGGTCACGGCGCCGAGATTGTTGTCGCAGCAGATAACATCGTCTTTCTGAGAGTCTCCATCAATATCGAGCACTTGCAGACTCGTAATCTGGGGGCGCTCCTGTTCCGGCGGAAGATCAATCGCACCGCGAGTCCATCCAATCCTAGACTGAGGCCAGACATCAGGGATCGGAGGTAGGACATCCGGGCTGTTCCTCTCATAGTAGGCAAGAATTTCTTCCTGTTCTGCGGTCGAAAAAGGAATTTTCTGTTCTGCCATCAATTCGGCCATCAACTCCTGAGCGCCCGCCCAGGCATGCTTGGGGAAAGAGGCAGGTCGTGGAACGGGATGACAGACCGAACATTTCTGCTGAACTAGCGGAGGCGGCGTCTGTGCGGACGCGACTGCCACAATCACGAAAATGGCGCCGATGATGCCTGCTTTGTTCATTGCCGTCACTATCCGATCCTGCAGCCAACCTGCAATCCGAATCACTTGAATCTTTGATCGGCTAAGTTGGAGGGGAAATGCCACGTGGTTCGAGCCCAGTGATGATTCTGACGATCAATTGCAAGGACCTCGACATCCTTATTTCGAAAGGATTTCGTACATTCCACTCCGGCGAATCCTCCTCCCGGAATGACAATTTTCGGCTTTCTCATGATGTTGCTACCTCTACAGAACGGTCAAACAAGACTCTCCCGAGAGTATACGCTCCCTTCTCCGCTTTTGTGACAAGGCCTTTTCAGATCGAGCTAATCCGCCTATAGTTACCTCATGGATTCCCTTCGTCGCCTATTGATCCTCGGTCTTTCCCCTCTGCTGTTCTGTCCCCTCGTAATGGGAGAAGAGAAGGCAGAGGAGAAGCGACCGCTCGTCACCAAGGTCGGTGAGCACAGCTATCGGCTGGGTGAAATCGAGTTCGATGCTAAACAAAAAGAGATCAAATTTCCAGTGACCGTGAACATGAGAGAGGGCGGGCCGATCGAATACGTTCTCGTACACGAAAGTGGAAAGGTCCACGAAGCCATCTTCACCACCGCAATATCTCCCAATCAGCTTCAGATCGTATTGAAGCTGCTGAAATTCAAAGACGGCCACGGAGATGTCTTCAATCGCCTCCTTTCCCCCGAGGTCCTCGAAAAGGAGGGCGGTACCGAACCCGAGCGAGGAGAAGCGATTCAATTTTCCTTTGTCGAGAAAGGCAAGGAAGCCCGCCCAATCTACAAATTTGTGATCGATGGAGAAAGCGCATCCCCTATGTCCTCAGGCAACTGGATCTACACGGGTTCGACGATTGAGGAAAACGCTTTCCTTGCCGAAGCCGAAGGATCGATCATCGCAATCTACCTGGATCATATCGCGATGTTCAACATGACTCGGGACGGAGCGGATATCGATGAGCGATGGGGCGCCAACGGGGATGCAATCCCTGAAATCGGAACCAAAGGAATGCTGGTTCTGAAAGCGGCCAAAAAACCTGTCACAAAATGACTCTCTTCGAATCAATTAAGGATCTACGATCCTCCTTCAAAATGACGAAACACATTCAACCCTCCCTACTCATTCTCGCTGGTGCGGCAGGACTCGCTTGCTCTACCGCGAGCGCTCAGAATCAGATCGCTCCGACCAAGGATCTAAATGTCTCTCTCAAGCTTGAGATAGAGCGCGCTATCACAAAAGGGGTCGACTTTCTCGAGTCCGAGCAAGACGCAAAGACGGGATCCTGGAGCGACACAGAGCTCCCCGCCATTTCGGCCATGGCCACTGCTGCTATCGCTGGAGATCCCGGACTCGAGGGCGAAACAAAATTGCCCAACTCTGCTCTGCAAGGGTATCAATTTCTCCTCAGTCAGGTACAGCCCGATGGTGGGATCTACGCGAAAGGCCTCTCGACCTACAATACCGCAATAAGCCTCATGGCAATGCTGCTGTCCGGTGATGAAGCGCACCTTCCTGTTATCGCAGAGGCTCGTAAGTTTCTCGTCGGAAAGCAGCAGGACTTCAACAAGCCAGGTGTACTTGACCACCCATTCGATGGTGGGATCGGCTATGGAGATGGTTCCGAAGCGGCTAACATGTCGACAACCAAGTTTACACTGGGCGCGCTCTATCATTCCAAGCAAGTCCTCGCAGATACTGAATATGCCGTCGAGGAAGACTCGGATCTCGACTGGGATGCTGCGATCGCCTTTGTTGCCCGCTGTCAGAACTCGGAAGACACGGTCAAGAAATCAGATAGTAAACTGGCCCTCCGAACGGAGGACGAAGGAGGTTTCGTCTACTTTCCAGGAAGCACCAAATCGGACACTTTTGAAATCGAAGCTGGAGACGGCAGCAAGGCGATCGCGCTCCGAAGCTATGGGAGCATCAGCTACGCTGGGATGATGTCCTTCCTCTATGCAGACATGGACATTGAAGACCCAAGAGTGCAGAGCGTTCTGAAGTGGCTTCAAGGCAATTTCACTCTGGAAGAAAATCCAGGAATGGAAGCCGAAGGCCTCTTCTACTACTACCACACCATGGCGAAGGCGCTCACCATCGCAGGTGTGCAGAAGCTGGAAGAGCCGGACGGAAACAAGATCGACTGGAAAAAAGATCTCGCGCTCAAGCTCATGAGCCAGCAGCAAAGAGACGGATCGTGGATCAACGATGGCTCCAACCGCTGGATGGAAGGGGATCCTATTCTCGTAACGGCGTATTCTCTCCAAGCTCTTCAGCAGATCTATCGTCTGCTGTAATTCGACGAAACCGGGTTGAGTGAGTGGCTTGATCCTATTTAATTGGTCAATTAGCGCTCTTTCATCGCCTCGCGCCACGCAGTAGGAGTCTGGCCCGTGTATTTTCGGAACCAACGCCCAAAGTAGCTCTGGTCGTCGTGCCCCACTCGCGAGGCGACTTCGGCGATCGATAAATCGCTCGTTCTGAGCAAACTCCCTGCTTCAACGAGCCGCGTTCTTCGGATCAGTCCTCCAACCGTGATCCCACACTCTTCTTTCAAACTTCGGTTCAAATGATCGAGCGAAATTCCCATTCGTTCGGCGACGCTCCCTGGATTGATCCATTCCCGTGAATCCTCGATCACGCGGAGAACCTGTTTTTCGTAGTGGCGAGGCGCGGCATTCCGACTCCCGGAAACCATCGATTCGAGGAGTGCTGCGATTCGAAGGACGAGGGAGGAGACTCCAAGAATTGGAATCTCTGGCTTGGTCTCCTCGGCGTGGAGGTCGACGAGCCAATGCTCGACTTCCAGAATTTGCGGCCGCTCCAACCTCTCCATTCTGATCGAAGAATACCGATCATCATCCGTGTCGAAATCGATCGCGAGGCAGACAGGACGAACGCTCTTCTCTTTCGCAAATCGATGCGGATAGTCCGGAGGAATCACAAGCCAGTCTCCCCGAGCCACGGACAAAGCGCGATCCGAAAAATGCTGCGTCCCCTTTCCCCGAAGGTAAAGAAGGCCCTGATGAAAATCATGACGATGCTCGCTCAGCTTTTCTACCCGAGGCATGTGCTGATTCAACGCCAGTCTTCGCAAACGAAATCCCGGGACCTCAATTCGGAAGTCCTCCAACAGGATCGAGCGAAACTCATCAACCATAACAAAATCGACATCGTTTTTGTGCGAATTCAATCGGTTTTCTTCTCACGCTTTTGTTTCGGGATCCGTATGGTTTGAAACGATGATCACCAAAGCTAACGAATTGAGCCCCGATACAACGTGGAAGGAAACGATCTGGGCCCACACCGCTGAGGAAACTCTCGTGAACCACAGCGAACGCCCTCGACTCTGTGTCGCAACACTTCTCCCTTTCCGAGACGGTCAACCGGACTGGGAAGGATTCGAGAACAGCATCGGCTGGATGCTGCGAGCGGGAAATCACTTCGGAGTCGAACTGGTTTTTGTCCTCAATGCTGATACCGGATTTATCTTTCAACTCGATGAAGATCTCTACGCGGAGGTCATCCGCCGATTTCGAGCTGCCTTCCCCGATCCGAAGATCATTTGCGGAACCACCGCGGTGGGCGCCCACGGAGATACCTTTCAAGCGGATTGGTATCGTCCTCACCTCGATATCGCGCAGGGTATTAACAATGTGGAGGTCATGCTGATGACCTCACAGTTGCTCAATGAGCTTCCGACGGAAAAACGACGTGACGCCTACTACGAAATTCTCGACTACGTTAAAGTTCCTGCAATCGTTCACGCTCTCGAACCAGCTTTCGTTCCGTGGGCGACACCGTTCAGTCCCTGGCTCCTTAATGAGCTGGCGAAACATGAGAAGGTTGTGGGCGGAAAAATTTCCACACTCGACGAACCTCACTTTCTCTACTGGGCGGCGATGTGTCGTGACCTCGGCCTCGATTTCGCACCCCACAGTGGCGATGACTACGGAATCGCCACGGCAATCCGGCTCGGACTTCCTCTACTCATCGGGGCGGGTGTCTCGGCTTGTCCGCTGATTTGCGCGGCCAAAAAAATGTGGACCGAAACGCCTCTCGACACTTCGGTCTACAAGCTATTCGAAGCACTCCAATCTCTCGAAGATGCGGTCTTCCGACTGGATGATAAGGGAAGTGCATCGGCCTACAAGCACAGCACTGCCCACGCCCTGAGACTTCTCGGCTTAATCGATTCGACCGAGATCCACCCCGACTGTCCCGACTTTCGAGGAACGGATGAAGCGGCAAGAATGCAAGAAGCACTCCGTCGTCCTCTCCGAGTCGCCGAGCGTCTCCATATTCCTGAGTTTCAACTCGCATGAACCCTTCTCCCCTGACCGACTATTCCCGTCTCTGTGTCCACACCATCACCACCAAACCGTGGTCGATCGAGGAGGCGATGGATCGCTACGCCGACGCCGGCGTGGGAGGGATTACGGTCTGGCGACAATGGCTTGAAGGACGAGATCCAGAAGGAGTCGGAGAACAACTCCGCTCCCGGAATCTTGATATCGTTTCCCTCTGCCGAGGTGGCTTTTTTCCTGCCGATTCCAAAGCCGGACTCGCAGCGGCAATCGACGACAATCGTGCCGCAATCCGCGAGGCTGCCGCCCTCGGCGCGCCGATGATCGTTCTCGTGTGCGGAGCCGTTCCCGGACAGCCTCTCGAAGAATCACGCAAGCAGATTGCAGACGGAATCGCTGCTGTTCTTCCCCTTGCCGAAGAGCACGAAATTCGCCTCGCCATCGAACCGCTTCACCCGATGTATGCGGACGATCGCAGTGCCATCAATACAATGGCTTCAGCCAATGCCGTTTGCGATCAGCTTGTTCATCCTCTCGTCGGAATCGCTGCGGATGTTTATCACATCTGGTGGGATCCTGATCTCGCCGAGCAGATTCGGCTTACCGGAGAAAAGGATCGCCTCTTTGCTTTTCACGTTTGCGATTGGAAAACCCCAACCACGGATTTCCTCAACGACAGAGGGCTCATGGGAGAGGGCTGTATTGATATCAAGGGTATCCGAGCCATGGTCGAAGCGACAGGATTTTCTGGATTCAACGAAGTCGAGATTTTCTCGGATCGCCGGTGGTCACAGGATCAGGATGACTTTCTCAAGGCGATCCAGGAAGCTTATTTAAAGCATTGTTAGTATTCATTCCACAAAAAGACTTATCATGAAAACACATCGCATCGGCATCATCATGAACGGCGTCACGGGGCGCATGGGCACGAACCAGCATCTCATCCGCTCCATTCTCGCGATCCGCGAGCAGGGCGGCATCCAGGTTTCTCCCGACGAAGTCATCGAGGTCGACCCCATCCTGACCGGTCGCAACGAAAACAAGCTCCGCACCCTCGCCGATCGACTCGGAGTCGAGCGCTGGACCACGGATATCGACGCCGCCCTCGCCGATGATGGAAACCAGATTTTCTTCGACGCCAGCTCCACCCTGCACCGCACGCGTTTCGTGGAAATGGCGGTGAAGGCCGGCAAAGCGATCTACTGCGAAAAGCCGACTGCCGTTGAAACGTCTGAAGCAGTTCGACTCGCCCAGCTTTGTCGCGATGCCGGAGTCAAGAACGGTGTCGTTCAAGACAAGCTCTGGCTTACTGGTATTCGAAAACTCAAGACCCTCATCGACCAGGGATTCTTTGGAGAAATCCTCTCGGTCCGCGGCGAGTTCGGCTACTGGGTTTTCACTGGACACGACAACGATCAGCCTGCGCAACGTCCGAGCTGGAACTATCGCAAGGAGGACGGCGGTGGAATTATCATCGATATGCTCTGTCACTGGCGCTACCTCGTTGACCATGTCTTCGGAAAAATCGAAAGCGTCTCCTGTCTCGGTGCGACTCATATTCCTGAGCGAATTGATGAGTCTGGCAAGGCTTACGAATGCACCGCGGACGACAGTTGCTACGCCACCCTCCAACTCGAAAATGGGATCGTCTGTCAGTTCAACAGCTCATGGGATGTTCGTGTCCGCCGCGACGACCTCTTCGTGATGAACGTTGATGGAACCAAGGGATCGGCGACGGTTGGTCTCCGCAAATGCTGGGTTCAATCTCTCGGGACAACACCCAAACCAGTCTGGAATCCTGACATTAATCAGCCGATCGATTTCTACGAAGGGTGGCAGGAAGTTCCCGATGCTATCGACTACGAAAACGCCTTTAAGATTCAATGGGAGCTTTTCCTTCGCCACGTTGCACTCGACGAACCATTTCCCTACGATCTCATGGAAGGTGCCAAGGGCGTTCAGCTGGCCGAAGCTGGGATCGAGAGCTGGAAACAACGCAAGTGGGTTGACTTGGAGGAGCTGGGATAGGACACCACCTTTTGCGGATTCAGCTGCGGGTAATTTTTGAGGTTCCTAAATCCCTCCGAATCGTCGCTGGCGACTCTGATATTCTCTCACAGCTTCGAGCAGATGGTCCCGGCGAAAGTCGGGCCAGAAATCCTTGGTGATGTAGATCTCGGAGTAACTGATCTGCCAGAGAAGGAAATTCGAAACTCTGTACTCGCCACTGGTACGAATCAGCAGATCGGGGTCCGGCATTCCGCCGGTATCGAGATGAGCTGAAAACGATTCCATGTCGATATCCTCCGGCTTCATCTCTCCATCGATCGCTTTCTGCATCAGCGTTCGTGTCGCCCCGAGAATTTCTTCCCGGGAGCCGTAGCTGAGAGCAACGACAAGAGTGAGCCCATCGTTGTCTGCTGTCTTTGCCATGGTCTTGCGAAGGGCACGCTGATTCGATTCCGGGAGCCGTTGCCACTCACCGATCACGAGGAGCCGGATGTTGTTCTTCATTAGGCTGGGGGTCTTTTCCTTCAGGAAATGAGCCAGCAACCCCATGATGGCCGACACCTCCGCTTCCGGCCGCTTCCAATTCTCCGAACTGAAGGCGTAGAGCGTCAGGTATTCGACACCGATCTCACCACAAATCTCGAGGCAAGTCTCTACGGACTCGGCGCCGGCGCGATGTCCATCGCGACGCGGAAGGCCACGTTGCTTCGCCCAGCGCCCATTTCCATCCATGATGATGGCGATATGCCGCGGGATCTCTTTGGCGGGATCGAACGCAGCCATAGTTGAGTCAAAATTCAGCACTAACGAATGATCGTCTGATCACGGGAAGGTCCCACGCCTACCATACTGACCCGTGTCTCAGTTTCTTTCTCAATACGAGCCAAATAGGCTTGAGCATTCTCGGGAAGATCTTCGTAGTTCTGAATTGCCGTTGTGTCGCTCTGCCAGCCAGGAAGGCTTTCATAGACAGGCACGACCCGCTCAAAATCCTTGGCCGCGGCCGGGGGAAGCACCAGCTTCTCACCATCGAGTTCGTAGTGAGTGCAGATCGGAATTTCTTCGCAATCATCGAGTCCATCGAGAATCGTAATCGCGAGATCAGTGAATCCATTCACCATCGCTGCATAACGAACGAGAACGAGATCGAGCCATCCACAACGACGCTTCCGACCAGTTGTCGCTCCAAATTCCCGTCCCATCTTATGAAAGCGATCCGCGAGAGTGTCGTTCTGGGTCGGGAAAGGTCCTTCGCCAACGCGTGTCGTGTAAGCCTTCGTCACACCGACGACGCGATCGATCTTCTGGGGAGGCACTCCGGATCCAGTGCAGGCTCCGCCGGAAGTCGTGTTCGAAGAAGTAACGTAAGGATAGGTTCCTTGATCGATATCGAGATAAGTTCCTTGGGCACCTTCAAAGAGGAGAGATTTTCCTTCTTTCATCGCCCCGTGGAGAAAGCCAACGGAATCCGCAGCGAAAGGAGCGAGACGCTCCGCAGCCGCGAGCAGGTCCTTCGCAATCTCATTAGCGTCGAGATGCTTCATTCCGACAGAGTCAAAAAGGACGTTGCAGTCCGCGACGCGTGCCGAAAGTCGTTCCGTAAATGCGACAGGATCTCCTACAAGGTCGTGAAAACGAAAACCGATTCGGTCGATCTTGTCCCCGTATGTGGGTCCGATCCCGCGTTTCGTAGTTCCAATTTTCCCATCGCCCTTTGCCGCTTCGCGGTAGGCATCCATCTCGCGATGGAATGGCATCACCAGATGCGCGCGAGTCGAAATCATCATGTTCTCCGGAGTCACCTCGATTCCTTTCTCAGCGAGGCCATCGATTTCTCCAAGAAGCGCGATCGGATCCATAACGACACCGTTTCCGATGACGCATTGCTTACCGGGCCAGAGAATGCCTGAGGGGATGAGATGCAGGATATACTCCTTGCCCTCACTAATGACAGTATGACCCGCATTATTTCCACCCTGAGGCCTGACTACAATGTCGGTTTTCTCCGTGAGAAGATCGACAATCTTTCCTTTTCCTTCGTCGCCCCACTGGGCTCCAATCACAATCGTGTTCGACATGACAAATTAGTTCGTAAACAGAAATTCCATATTCAAGCCTTTTCCGACTCGGGCAAGTGATTCACGCAAGCAAACGTATGACAGAGGGAACTCTGCCACTGAAAATACGCAGTTCGGATTGCTTCGCCCTATCAGGCGGCCTGCATAGTAAATGAGATCGCAATGAGTGCGATAGCGGCAAGGATCGCAACCACTCCCACGAGCATCGCGATTTGTGAGAGTGTATTCTTTTTCTCCACTTTTTCGATCGGAGAGAGATCTTTAAAATCTACCGGGCGATTGGAGACCTCAGCGATCTCAACAGCATGAACAGCATAGCCCGACCCATCATCTTCGGAAACTGCAGATTCCTCAGCTGCCGGGGCCTCCGCGGCGGCTTCGCCATCAACAAAGACTGCCTCAACGCTTCCAAACTGAATCTGATCACCGGAATTCAGGGTCGCTTCGGTCACCGGTCCTCCGTTGACAAAAGTCCCATTGGTTGAATCCAGATCGGTGAGCTGAAAGGTGCCTCCCAGATTCTGAATTATGGCATGGGAGCCGGACATCGAACCGTGTTCAACCACGACATCGTTGTCAGGTCCTCGACCAAAAGTGAGTTGCTCGACGGCATCGAGGTCGAACTCGAGAGCCTCCTGATCCGGGACGTTAAGGGTAATGCTGGCCATGATGGGTTCGTTTTTACAACGAGTTATCGGGTTTGATCAATCAGATTAGCAAATTCTTCGAAAAAGTAGGACGCATCGCTCGGGCCAGGAGCGGCCTCGGGATGATATTGAACGGAAAAGACGGGATAATCACGATGTCTCATCCCCTCAACGGTATCGTCGTTCAGATTGATGTGCGTCACCTCGATGTGCGAGGGAAGAGCATCTCCATCTGCCGCAAAACCGTGATTCTGCGAGGTGATCGCAATCTTTCCGGATCGCAGATCTTTCACCGGGTGATTTCCTCCACGGTGACCGAACTTCAGCTTAAAAGTTTTCCCGCCGAAAGCGTGGGCGAGGACCTGGTGACCAAGACAAATTCCGAAAACCGGCTTCTTGTCGATAATCTGCTTCACCTCGTCGTGGATATAGTCGAGAGGCTCGGGATCACCGGGACCATTTGAGAGAAACACCCCGTCGGGATTCCGAGCAAGCACTTCACTCGCAGGAGTCCGGGAATTCACTACTTCCACCTCAAAACCATGCTGACGCAGGCTCCGCAGGATGTTACGCTTGATCCCAAAGTCATAGGCCACAATGCGATACTTCGCTTCCTCAAGCGGCTTGTAAATCTCACCATCCGTCTCTTCGACAGCGCCTTGATAGCTGGGATTCACGACGGTCCATTCTCGACTCAGCTTGCTCTCAGGGTCCCACTGGTAGGTTTCGGGAGTAGTGACTTCCTTTACAAAATCGGATCCTTCCATCGGTGCAGCCTGCTGGGCTGCGCTCACAGCACCCGCGGCATCGAGACTTTCATCGGTGCAAAGGGTAGCACGCATCGCGCCTGCTTCGCGAAGGCGCTTGGTCAGGGCTCGTGTGTCCACACCTTCGATCCCGGGAACTCCAGCAGATTCGAGATATTCGTGAAGGGATTGCTCACTCCGCCAGTTACTCGGCGTTTCACACAGCTCTTCAATGACAAAGCCACGAACGTGAATCTGAGAGCTTTCGGCATCAACTTCGCTGACTCCGTAATTACCAATCAACGGGCAGGTCATTGTCACAAACTGACCTCGATAGGAAGGATCCGTGAGGATCTCCTGGTAACCTGTCATGGAGGTGTTGAAACAGATTTCGCCGGTCTGCGTGACCGCGGCCCCGAATCCATATCCCTCATAGACGGTGCCGTCCTCGAGTGCCAAAATTGCCTTCTTGCGTTCTCTAGCCATACCGATGTGTTTTTTATCCCAGCTACGGGCCTAGACGGAGGATGCCAGAAATGCAGGCCCTTTCAAATGGTTTATCAGCCGCGACGGAGAAGGGGCCGAGTTTTCCAACGCAATTGTGCCTCTGCTTTTGAGGAAATTACTTCTCGGGCGTCGACCAACGAGCCACCGGATGCCCATCCCAGATGGGCAGGTCTTTCAGCTCCTGCTCGACCAGATCGGTCATCGGAAGGTTCCAGGTTGCCCAGAAAGGATGGAGATTCTTTCCACACGCCTTCGAAAGTCGGATAACCCACTGGTCGTTGATCTCTTGCTGTCCACGAGGTCGATCGTCCCGTTCGAGATGATTGTATTCGTCGAACACTTTCTGAAACGGCTCCCACCCGAACTCTTCCTGAATCATAAGATAGGTCTCAAGTGCGGTCCAAACCGACCAACTGCTCTCAAATCGGGCTCCTTCCGAGAAGTAGGCATTCACTCGTTGCTTCCGGTTGAGCGGCCGAATCGCGTTGTGGGTTTCGTCCCGATCTTTTCCGACATACTCTTCGTAGAGGTAGACCGACCACAGGTTGCATGTGGTTTCTCCAGTTCCAGGAAGGGCCCAGAGATTGTGCTGGTGATTGTGTCCATACTCGTGAAAGAAGCCCCAGTTCCCTTCCTTGAGAGCGTTGGCATCAACGGCCTGTTCGGCTGCCTTTCCCAGATGAGCGGCCACGGGGTAGCTGCTGTGCATCGAACCGGCCGAAGTCTGGCGATCGAAGACGATTCGTTCGGCCCGGTAGTCATTTCGATCTACCTGAACGAGCTCAGCGGCGGAATCGATGAACCCATTCCAGATCTCCATGACTTTGTTGGGATCGGTCACTTTCCGAATGTACTCGCTCGGAACTGCGACAATCATTCGATCGCTCGCAAGCTCCGCCCATGGCGCGGGATATTTTCGAATTTCGCTGACCCATTTGCTGAGATCCGTTTTCCCATGCTCGTAGAGGGGAGCTCGAATACCGCCCTCGATCGTGACTTCGATCTCTTCGTAATCCGCATCCCGAGGAATTCGAATCGTCACCAAGCCTCCCAGTCCACTCGAGACTTCGGTCTTGGATCCGATGACAGGTCTGGAAACCTGCCAATCCGTGTAGCGATGCCACTTGTCGCGATTCTTGAGTTTCCCTCCGTAGGAGCCGATCACGACATCGAATCCTTCTCCTTCCAGCTTTGCAGGAAGCGTCACCGCAACCACTTCTCCTGGCGGAGCATAGATACCGGTCGGTCGCATTTCTTTCGCCGCCCAACCGGCTGCGTTCCGCCCCTCGAGCCATCCGCGATAGATCCCATCCATCGTAAAAGAATGGGTCACTCGCTCGGCGTCTTCAGGAACCGCTCCTGGATAGTTTTCTGCCGCTGGAATGGCATACATGACTCCCGCAGGAGCCTTTTCGTTAAAGTGCGTCTCCAGTTCAATGATGGCGTCGGCCAGGGAACTCTCGCCGGGAACGACAGGATTCTCTTTCGTTGGAATGATCGGCCCAACGGCCTCATTGAGTTTCTTGAGTAGCGGAAGAAAAGAAGCCATCAAATCCTCCGGGAGCGCCTCGGCACTCTGCAGCGCAGCAATTTCTTCGCTGATCTCCTTGGAGTCCATTGACTTCCAACCAGCGATCAATCGCTTGGCCGCTTCTATCGGAACTTCTTCCCCTATCTTCCGGATCGTAAGTGGCGACCCTGCTTTCCCTTTCCCTGCCGTGCCCGACATGATCCCGGAAGAGGACAGGGTGGAGCCAACCGCAAGAGTCCCTCGTCCCGCATAGCCATCGGCGAGAAACTGCATTCCAGCGGCGGCGAGAAGCCGGTTCGCAGGAAACTCGGCAAACGGATCATACTTCTTTTTAAAGGCCCACGGAGTCGTTGCGATGACGAGACCGCCCCCTTTGTTGACGAATTCGAGAAGACGTACCACATCCAAATCCTGCAACTTTTCATGTCCGATCACACAATAGGTGGAGATCTTGTGATCCCGCATTTCCCCGGGAGGAAAGACAGCCACGGTAAATCCGGCCTCCTCCAGCGTTTCTGAAAGTCCCGATACACTCGGATGAAGCCCGACCGAAGGAGCCTTCGACCTTCCCGTCCACCGGATCGAATTGAGCACTACGTTTTTCGCGCCCTTCTGCTCGATGATGGACCCATTCTTGAGAAAACTGCCATGGGTGAAACCAACGATTCTTCCCTCGCCACTCGTTGCCCCCGCGGCAATAATTCCACCTTTTTGATCCTGTAGAATCGGGAAGGAAGCATCCTCCGTAAGATCGATCTTGCCCGGAACAGATTTTCCAAAATCGATTTGACCGCCTTCACTGACGATGAGCTGACGCACTTTATCGTCTGCCGAGGAAAGAGAAAAAAGCGCTATTGAAAGGGCGAGCGAGAGGAGATACTTCATTTTTTAGAAAAGGGAGGCGATGACATCGATGGGCCGGAAAGTGGCTCATACAACCCTGTCGGGTCCATCAGTATACCCTGATGAGTCTCAAATTGTGCCGGAGAAATTTACGTATGACAACCTTAGGCTGGCCGGCAACAATAACAGGATGACCCGCCTCCTCGCTCTTTTCCTGTTGCTCCCCACTGTCTGCCCAGCCGACGAACTGTTCCGATTCGGCCCGGCGATCGCCGACCAGCTGATCCTTGAAGAGGACTTTTCCAAGGCGAACCCGAAACTCGATAAAGCGCTCTATCAGAATCGACAGGGAACTCGCTGGGAGATTGTCGAGGGCGTCCTTCGCGGCATCCCATCATCTGCCGAGTATCAGGAGAATAAATCTCATCACCGAGGATTCGAACCTCGTCTCAGTTTTCCGACTACCCCCGAAGAATGCATCGCCCATTTTTCGATCCGATTTCTCGAAGGAGAAGAGACCGCGATCGTACCATTTATCGAATTCGGGCACCACATTGTCCGCCTCCGATTCAGCGAGACGGAGGGAGTTTCGCTGCTTGTCGACTATGAGTCGATCAAGGTCGCCGAGGACAAGGCCTATCGCTATCCAAAGGGCGAATGGCTCGAAGTCACTGCCGCCCTCAAAGAGGATGAGTTTTTGATCTCCATTGCCGACGGTCCAGAACTGTTTGCGAAGCACCCAGTCATCCGAAACCAGGCTCCGAGCGGAGGAACTGGACTCGGCGTCGCAGGACCGAAAGGTGGAACTGTTGAGTTCGACAATCTGAAACTTTGGACCATTCAGCCTCAGTCACCGCCCGAATGGAAAAACCAACGGAAAGCGCTTCCTGTTTTTGAGCCGGTGCAGGTCCGGGAAAAACCAAGGAAGTAGAAGTCGACATACCGACTTCCTGACTGGCTTTGCCTTTGATTTCCCAAGGATTCTGGGGTAAAGACGAACCCCTTCCCTGAACCGAATACTTCCAGGGTCGGACTTACTGACTGAATCACACTGCTACCGTATCCTCTCCTACGACATGGCCTCTATTATCTATACCCAAACTGACGAAGCTCCTGCCCTGGCGACTCATTCTCTACTCCCTGTGATTCAGTCGTTTACCAAGAGCAGCGGAATTGATATCGAGACCCGCGACATTTCGCTGGCCGGCAGAATTCTCTCGCAGTTTCCTGACTTCCTCTCCGAGGAACACAAGACCCACGATGCCCTCGCAGAGCTCGGCGATCTCGCCAAAACACCTGAGGCCAACATCATCAAACTGCCAAACGTCAGTGCATCCGTGCCCCAGCTCATTGCTGCTATTTCCGAATTGCAGGACAAAGGCTACGCGCTTCCTGACTACCCTGAAGAGCCTGCCAATGATGCCGAGAAGGACATCAAGGCCCGCTACGACAAGGTCAAAGGCAGCGCCGTGAATCCCGTTCTGCGGGAAGGAAACTCCGATCGTCGAGCACCGAAGGCGGTGAAAGAATACGCGCGGAACAATCCTCACTCGATGGGAGCCTGGTCCAAGGATTCGAAGACTTCCGTCGCAAACATGACCGCGAACGACTTTCGTTCGAATGAGAAATCTGTCATCATCGAAGAAGCCACGAATGTTCGCATCGAACTTGTTGCTGCCGATGGATCAGTCGCAGTTCTCAAGGAATCCACTCCTCTCCTCACTGGAGAAATCCTCGATGCCTCCGTGATGCGGAAAGCTTCCCTGGTCGCCTTCCTCGACGAACAGGTCGCTGCTGCGAAAGAAGCCGGCACTTTGTTTTCGCTTCACATGAAGGCGACGATGATGAAAGTCTCTGACCCCATCATTTTCGGCCATGCCGTGGAGGTGTATTTCAAGGACATCGTCGCCAAGCACGCCGACGTCATCGATTCGCTCGGTGTCGACTTTAAAAACGGTCTCGGTGATCTTGTTGCAAAGATCGACTCTCTCCCCGCCGATCAGAAAGCGGAGATCGAAGCTGATCTCGCGGCGGCTTACGAGACTGGCCCGGATCTCGCAATGGTGAATTCCGATCTCGGGATCACGAACCTTCATGTTCCCAGTGACGTTATCATCGATGCTTCGATGCCAGCCATGATCCGGACCTCGGGTCAAATGTGGAACAAAGACGGCGAACAGCAGGACACTCTCTGCGTCATTCCTGACAGCAGCTACGCCGGTGTCTACGCCGCGACGATCGATTTCTGCCGCGAGAATGGAGCCTTCGACCCTGCAACCATGGGCACCGTTCCCAATGTTGGCCTGATGGCGCAGAAAGCCGAAGAATACGGCTCCCATGACAAGACCTTCGAAATCGCGTCCGAAGGACTCGTCCGCATTGTCGATTCCAACGGAAATACTCTGACGGAGCACTCCGTCTCTGAAGGAGATATCTGGCGCGCCTGCCAGACGAAGGATGCTCCGATTCGCGATTGGGTGAAACTTGCCGTGAATCGCGCTCGTGCGACAGGCTCACCCGCAGTCTTCTGGCTCGACGAAACCCGCGCTCACGATGCGCAATTGATCGAAAAAGTGGCGCTCTACCTCGGGGATCACGAGACTGACGGACTTGAGATTCTCATCCTCTCGCCGGTCGAAGCAACTGAGTTCACGCTCAAGCGCCTCAAAGACGGTCAGGATACGATCTCGGTGACTGGCAATGTGCTTCGTGACTACCTCACTGATCTTTTCCCGATTCTTGAAGTCGGCACCAGCGCCAAGATGCTTTCGATCGTTCCTCTCATGAACGGTGGCGGATTGTTCGAAACTGGAGCCGGTGGATCTGCACCAAAGCACGTGCAGCAGTTCGTGAAGGAAAACTATCTCCGATGGGACTCTCTCGGTGAATTCCTCGCCCTCGCCGTTTCTCTCGATCATCTCGGAGAAGCATTTAACAATCCCAAGGCGAAAGTCCTCGGCGCTACCCTCGACGATGCGACGACGAAATTCCTCGCCGAAAACAAGTCTCCAACCCGCCGTCTCGGTGGTATCGACAATCGAGGCAGCCACTTCTACCTCTCCCTCTATTGGGCCGAGGCACTTGCTGCGCAAACCGAAGACGCCGATCTCGCGAGTGAGTTTACTCCCATCGTTGCCGCGCTGCAGGAGAACGAAGAAACGATCGTTGGCGAGTTGATCGGAGTGCAGGGAAATCCTGTCGACATAGGCGGTTACTATCAGCCAAACGAGGCAAAGACGACGGTCGCGATGCGCGCCAGCGCAACGTGGAATTCGATCATCGATTAGTCGATCATTGGTTCCTTGTAGATTCCCTTATAAGCAGCCCCCTCGTAAACCGAAGGGGATGGCTGGATTCGAGTCTTAGCAGGAGAAGGTAGGTTTCCTACCCTTTTTCTGAACATGAAAACTCGAACCTTCTTTGTTTTATCGTGGCGGCGTCCTACTCGTGCGATCGACCGAATACGGAAGACGAGCCTGCCGCTGACATACATGTCGATAAGCCAATTGTCTATACAGCGATGAACGCGGGAGGGTGCGAGGAAGAACAGTTCGCGAAGTGGCTGTTAGCCCTGGAGCATACCGATCTGATCGATATGACAAAGCCCCTTGGAAAGGAGATTGTGAGAGATCAACGTCAGGTCACTCGGCTTCAGGAGGACTATGATACCGGGTATTCTCCCGCTCTACTCTGCTTTCCGAACTGGAGCTTCACGGGGAATTCTCGCTTTGAAATCTCCCAGACCATCCCAGTAGGTGGGTAAATTCAAATCGACTTCCTGCACGACCACAGATTCCCATTCCTTCGCTGTCTGCATGCGGTCTCCCTCCCGATCCCATACCGCAGTCTTCATCCAGTTGTGCTCGTGGCTCGTGTAGGTCGAGCTCACAAGGTAAACTCCATTTTCTGCACAGCGGGCCGCGGCAAGCCGAGGATTTCCACCCCAGATAGGAAGGGCAATCACCTCCGCTCCATTCCTCGCCAATTCGCGGGCCACCTCCGGAAAGAAGACGTCGTAGCAGATCATCATGCCGACTTTTCCAAAGCGAGTTTCGAACACGGGATAGGAATCTCCGGGAGCGATCCCACGGGCAATTTCCTCACGTGGCAAAGTGACCTTGCGATACTTCCCCACGACTTCTCCCTTCGGCCCTATCAAAACCGCAACATTGTAGACCAGGTGATCGACTCTTTCGGGAAGACCCACGACAAGGTAGCAATCATGTTGCATTGCCAGGGTTCCGAAGTAGTCCGTCGTCGGTCCCGGAACTAATTCTGCGACGGATGCGTAATCGTGAGTAACTCCTTTGCAGGTCAATAGTTCGGGAAGCACAATGAGATCAGCGCCTTTTCCTGCAGCCTGCTCGATCAGAGGTCGAAGAAGTTCCCGATTCTCCGCGACTGTCCGCCCTTTCCCTCCCAACTGGGCATGAACGGCTGCGAGCGTCACCTTTCTTGCAGGAGGGGCGACTGTTTTCTCGAGAGTGGCATCCTTCCATTCGACCCATCCTCCCGGAGCCCACCGGAGATGCAATTGAACCACCGCATAGGTAGCCTTATCAGGAACAGGATAAACGTCAGACACGCTCGTCCAGCCAGCCCCTACTGCTTCGCCATCTCTCGGAAAGTCAGGACGCGCCTGAGTCGAAGTCACCCCCCGGTAGGCCGGATTGACCGAATGAGGGCTCGTGACCGTTCGGCCGTCTTCGCCATACCATTCGATGCGAACGACACAGGAACGTCGCGGATGCTCCACATTCTTTACCCGGCGTAACACGGAGAACTTCGTCCACGTCCCGCCCTCCACGGGAAACTGCTTTTCCCAGAATCCATTCAAGCCTTCCTTGTCGGAACTGGCCAGAGTCAGCGCTCCCGCTCGGTTTTCTTCTCCCGCTACTTTGAGGTCGGCCCTGGGCGCTTTCAGTTCCCATTCACCTGCGAAGAGCCCCTGACTGAGAAAAGCGAAAGCGAAAAGAAGATAGCGGCAGACTCTCATATGAAGACTCTATCTGATAACTCCGTTGGCATGCGACCACGAAATTTCAGTCGGATTGCGAGAACTGGTTGAAAAATCGAAACCGCTCCCCTCCCGCCTACCTTCCTCTGGCTACGCCATAACGTACTTGTCGGAAAAGTGGCAATTTGAAAGCCTGACCTATTCCAAAACTGCAGATTCGTAATCCACGCCCCCAAACCCTATGAATGCTCCGAAAAAGCCCACTGCGCCGAGGCGAAAATTCCTACAACACTCCGGATTCGCCGCAGGAGCGGCCCTCGGATTTCCTGCGATCGTTCGCGGGCAGAATCTCAATTCCAAGATTCGGGTCGCCTGTATCGGAGTCGGCGGAAAGGGGTCCAGCGATACGGACAACGCCGCCAAAGAAGGCGGAGAAATCGTGGCTCTCTGCGACGTCGACTCAAACACATTGAACAAGAAGGCGGAGAAATATCCTCAAGCGGCCAAGTTCCAGGACTTTCGGAAGATGTTTGAGCAGATGGAAAGCGAGATCGATGCGGTCACGGTTTCCACTCCCGATCACTGTCACGGCGTAGCCGGCATTCAGGCCATGCAACTCGGCAAGCATGCCTACGTCCAGAAACCTCTGACCCAGACCGTCTGGGAAGCCCGCATCATGCGCGAGCTCGCCCGCAAGAAGAAGCTCGCCACCCAGATGGGGAACCAAGGAAGTGCTGAAAACGGTCTCCGTCGCAGTGTTGAAGTCATCCATGCCGGCGTCATTGGAAAGCCGCTTGAACTGCATGTCTGGACGAATCGTCCGATCTGGCCACAGGGCCTGGACCGTCCCGAAGGCAAGGATCCGGTTCCCGACAACATCGATTGGGATCTCTGGCTTGGGCCCGCCAAACCCCGCCCCTACAAGAAGGGGGTCTACCATACATTTAAGTGGCGGGGATGGAAAGACTTCGGAACCGGAGCACTTGGCGACATGGCGTGCCACACTGTGAACATGCCCTTCCGCGCGCTGAAGCTTGGCTACCCAGAACGAATTGAATGTGAATTCTCTTCCCGTGAATACCCGGAAACTTTCCCGCTCAGTTCCAGAATCCGCTTCGACTTTCCTGCGCGCGAGGGCTGGCCTCCGCTCAAGTTTTACTGGTACGAAGGTAAGCCAGATAGCAAGTTTTGGCCGATCCGTCCCTATTCGGACCTTACGAAACACGTTATCGCAGCCCAGGGGAAACTTCCCTCGAGCGGCGCGCTCATCATTGGAGATGAAGGCGAACTCTATTCCGGTGATGACTACGGGAGATCCTTCTCCCTGAAACGGAACGATGAAAAGATCTACATCCCGGGTGACCAGCACGAAGCCTGCAAGGCAATCCCTCAATCGATCCCACGTTCACCGGGCCATGTGAAAGAATGGTTCGACATGATGAAAGGGGGAGCGCCCGCCTACTCGAATTTCGAAATCTCAGCCTACCTGACCGAGGTCATTCTGCTCGGGTGCATCGCGCAGAACATCGGCGAAGGCAGACCGATCAAATGGGACGGTCCGAACATGAAGTCGATGGACAATGCTGAAGCTTCAAAACTCGTGAAGCGCGACTACCAGGAAGGTTGGGAACCGAAGGTGTAGTTGAGTCACTCTCCGAAGCTTTAAGGATTACTAACAAATCAATAATTTGTGACTTGCTGCTCCGAGAAATCCGGAGCGGTCATTCGCGACTTTTTTTAGGTAGTATTGATTCGACCCGCTGGATGTGATATTTCCGAGGGACTGGCTGGGCGGCAGCGTGAATCTGCTTTTCGTATTCAGCTGCCTTCTCGCGAAGCGTATCTATCTCTGCTTTGAGGGCGGGGTAAATCTGATCAAATCTTTCCTGATCTCCCTTTCGGCGAAGCCCTTTCACCCTGGCCCATAGATCTCGCATCGGGCGAATGGTCTCGTCGTTTCGTTGCTGGTTGAGCATGGCTACTTCCAATGCCTGCTGGCTCTGTGGTGTCTCTGGAAACTTCTGAAGCTCCACTTTCGCATCCAGATTCAGGTGGGTAAAGGTAGCCACAAGAACCTCGTCAATTCGAAGCTCGTATCTCCCTTCCGCGAGACCGTTTACCTTTAATCGCTCCGCGCTAAGCTTGTGCCCCGCTTTGGTCAATTCGTACCCGAGCGAGGCGGGCGCGGAAGGACCCCATTTCAGGTCATACTGAGAGGACCGCTCGGGGACAACCCATGGCAACGCCTTCGCCAGAAAAGTGAAGGACACCTCGTCTTTGGCTTCTGATACTTTCAAATCCGAGACCTCTTCATTCTTCGACGCGACCCATATCCCTTTTCGCTGCTGAATATTGATTGAGCTGACCGATGATTTTTCAGGCTGCGAGTGAGACAGTAGCGAGAAGGCCATGATGAAATGACCCGCCGCGCCAGGATGAATCGCATCCTCCACGAGGCTGAAATCGGGTTGGCTGCGACGTGCCGCAAAAGTGAGGTCATTGAGCGGTCCCCACAGGTTCACGAAAGGAGTCTGCTCGGCACCGGCTCTTTCTCGTAGCCAGGCTCCGTAGTAGGCCATCAGGGAATTGTATCCCGAATCGAAATCGCGATCACGAAATCGAAAAGTTTCATCGTCCCTTCGCAACGCCAATTGATGGTGATCAAACATTGTCGGAGATAAGGCGATTGTCTCGGCGCCAAGCGCTTTCACCCGAGTGAGAACCTCTTCCACTCCTTTGCTGTATGCTGCAAAAGTATCCTGAGAGAAAGGCTCGTAATTCCCGTCATTCATCCCGAGAAGAACTGTCACATAGTCCGGCTTCATTGCCGCAATGTCGCCGTCAAAACGAGCGAGAGCATCTGCGGCTTTGTCGCCACCCACACCTGCGTTGTGGAAGTGGATACGACGTTCGGGGTATCGCGTGTAGAAGAAGTCTTCGACGTATTGAGTGTAGAGCGCCTGATGCGTGATCGAGTCGCCCAGAAAAACGACCGTATCCCCATCCTGAGCCTGGAGAAAAGGCTTGGGCGCAACGAGCGTCTCGGCGACAGTCGAGTAAGCAAAGGAAATTAGAAGCAAAATTCCAACGACAAAGCGGGCAATGATTTTCATGGGCAGACGATCGATCGGTGCCCGCATGGTTTCGCAGATCCTCTTTTCTGGAACAAGGAAAATGAAGGCGGAAAGACGGAGTTCGGATATGATGTTCGGTTCGCCCCCTCTTTCCCAATCCAATTTTCTTGCCCGCGATTCTCCTTTTCGATATCCAGAGAGGCGAACAAATTTTCTCATGAGGAACCTCATCTGCACACTGGCACTACTTCTCGCAACTTTCTCCCCGGGGATCGGAATGGCTGCAACAGAGCAGATTTCTTCGCCCGAGGAACAGTCTCTGCTCGAGAATCTTGGGATTGAGGAGGGAGACAATCATCTTCCTGGAATTGCCCTCGCGGAAGGAATTTCACAGATGACGGGAGTCGCGATCTCTCCGCTCCTCGGCGTTTCTGTGATCGGCGGCTGGACGTATTTTCGCACGGCCGAGGAAAGCCGCGATCAGCTGCCCTGGGTCTGCCATCCTGCCTTCTGGGGAATCGGATTAGGAATTCTATTAGTCTGTTTTTTCAAAGACTCGATTGGAAATCTGGCCCCTGCCTTCGTGAAGAAGCCGCTCGATTTCCTGGAGCTGTTTGAAGACAAGTTCTCAGCCCTTATCGCCGGCACCACCTTTGTTCCTTTCCTCATCCAACAGTATTCTCTTTATCAAGAAGGCCTGCCTGCTGTCACAGGAGAGGCGCCAGAAGCCAATCTTTTCGCCAGCATCCCTGCCCCGATCCTCGCCGAGGTGGACCCAATCTGGATCATTACCCCCCTCGCGCTCTTTGGGTTCTTCGTCGTCTGGATCGTGAGCCACTCTCTCACCGTTCTCATTGCGCTTTCGCCCTTCAAGTTTCTCGATTTCTTTCTCAAGGCGGGTCGGGTCGGGTTCATCCTTCTCATGACCACCCTGTATTTCATCAGCCCGGTTCTCGTCGCAATTCTCTCCTGCATCCTCATCGTGATTTGTGCTTTCCTCGCCCCTTCTGCTTTTCGACTCAGCGTCTACGGAACAATTGTCAGCTTTGACTTCATCCGTTCCTTGATCTGGAAGAAGCCACTCAATCCTGATCGAGTGTGGTGTTTCCTCGCGAAACGGGGAAATCGATCTCTGAAAACAAGGTCGCTAGGGAGAATCACCCCAAAAGAAGACGGACACCTCACGCTTTCGAGCCGTTGGCTCTTTCTGGGCAAAAATCGGATTCTGAATCTTGGGGCAAAGGAAAATCTGATTCTGACCCACGATCTGCTATTCCCGACGCTCCAGAAGACGGACCCTGAATCGGGAAAGCAGACCACCCTTATCCACCTCCTTCCACGATTTCGCCACTGCAGCAAGGAGCTTGCTTCTCACCTGGGAATCGAATTTCGGGAAGCAGCTGTCGTCCGCGGATATCGAGCCGCGAAGGAATGGATCGGCAACACTCTTCGCCCTTCTCAGATGCTTCCAGAATCGGGATCGTCTGAATCCTGAGACCTCCCGAACCCAGAGAGCGCAAGACGTTTTTTCGCGCAACCTGACAAAGATCGAATCACTTTCTTCCTACCGCGTCGACAAACGCGCGGAGAAGTTTTTTCTGTGGGTCGCTTTCTTCCACCATGCGCTCGGGATGCAACTGGACGCCGATGAGAAATCGGTCCGGTTCCGTCGTTTCGGTGGCCTCGACGACGCCATCGGGACAATGAGCGACAATGCGAAGTCCATCGCCGAGACGCTTCACCGCCTCGTGATGCGATGAGTTGACCTCCACTGACTCGGGACTCAGGATGGAGGCAAGTTGCGAATCGGACTCTACCTCGATGGCATGAGAGCGATCCCGATGAGCGGGGCTTCCGTCGGAGGCGTTCCCTTGTGAACGAGAAACCTAGCGGCGAATCCAATCACGCCAACGAGAGCTCCGAAGAGAATCCGGATCGAATTTCGACGGGTAGAGGTGCTCATCGAGACAAGGATAGTGCGCCGGCTCCGGTCGTGTCGAATCCTCCGTTGACCATTTTCGTGCTTTTTCGCAACCTCTACAGGCATGCCCCCTTTCTCCAGAACGCTTTTTCTGCTGTTCCCGCTGCTCGGGATGCTTGGCTCTTTCCTTTCTCCCCAAGCACTCGCGGCAGCGATCGACTCACTCGATGAAACCGTCGCGCGGCATCTCATGAATCACCCGACGCTCTCTTCTCTTGCTGCTGTCGTCATCTCGGAAGGCGAACTACAGGGCTTTGGAGTGGCGGGAGCCCGCAAGGTAGGCGATCCGACGCCGGTCACCATTCAGGACAAGTATCACATTGGTTCGTGCACGAAGGCATTTACTGCGACCCTTGCGGCGAAGCTTGTCGAAGAAGGAATGATCACTTAGGAGACAACGATTGATGCCTCGCTCTCCTCTCTGCGACCGGCATCCAATATTGAAGGAGCTACCCTGTGCCAGCTCGTCACGAATCAGGAAACCGGTGCGGTTCTCGAGAAGAAAAAAAATTCGAACTGCTCCATAAACCAATCAAAGAAAACTACGCGATGCGCTGGCCTGTGATTTCCCGTCCCTTGGCTGATGGCGACGCCCTCCACCACATGGGTTCGAATACGATGTTCACCACGGTCATCTGGATCGCTCCGGAAAAGTCGTTCGCTGCAGCTGTGGCGACCAACATTGGCGAAGAGATTGGGTTCGTCGCTAGCGATGGCTTGATTCGAGACCTGATTCAGACGTATCTCCCCTGAGCCAAACCTTTCTGGCCGACTTCCGATGACACGTTTTTTTCTACGCGCTCTTTTTCTCTTCTCCCCCCTCGCCTTCGCCGAGGAGAGAGCCCCGTGGACGCAATCCCGCGTTCTTGGCTCGCCGGATTCACCTCGCCCTTACGCCTCAGAGGTTGTCTGGCCAGAGCTGAAATTCAATAAGGCTTGTGACATTGCGCGCCTGCCTTCCCGGAAGAGCCTCCTCATCACCGAGCAAAAGGGGAAGATCTGGGTGCTCCCTGACGATCTCAGCGTAGAGGCGCCTGAAAAAATTCTCTTCGCGGATTTCGCCGCATCGCACGATCTATTCGACTCTTCTTTCAGCCTTTGTTTTCATCCGGACTTTGAAAAAAATCGCGAGGTCTATGTCTTCTATCGGACCTCGTCGAAACCGCTCGACGACGGAACTCGGATCTCGCGTTTTCGGACGTTCCCAGATCGTTTTGAACTCGATCCATCGACCGAAGAGATTCTGCTCACATTTCGATCCGGGGGACACAACGGAGGCCATCTAGGATTTGGCCATGACGGCATGCTCTACATTCTCGCCGGCGATTCCGAAGTCCCTTCCCCTCCCGATCCACTCAACACCGGTCAGGACATCACTGATCTTCTCTCCAGCGTACTCCGTATCGATGTCGACCGCCGGGACGACGGAAAGACCTACGCAATTCCTCCCGACAATCCGTTTCTAGAAGTCCCCGATGCTCGTCCCGAGATCTGGGCTTACGGATTTCGGAATCCATGGAAACTCTGCTTTCATCCCGAGACCGGTGATCTCTGGGTCGGCGATGTCGGATGGGAGTTGTGGGAAATGCTCTACCGGGTGAAACGAGGCTCTAACTTTGGCTGGTCCATTGTCGAAGCGGTGCAGCCAATCAAGGTGAACCAGAATCCGGGCCCCTCTCCTATCTCACCGGCAACGGTCATGCACCCCCATACCGAGTTTGCCTCGATCACTGGAGGGTATGTCTTCGAAGGAGAGCGACTGCCGGACCTCAAAGGATCTTATCTCTACGGCGACTTTGTGACCGGCCAGCTCTGGGGTCTCACACTGAATGGAAGCGAAGTTGTGAAGAAAGACTATCTTTCCGACACGCGTCTGCAGATTGTCTCCTTTGGACAAGCTGCAGAGGGAGAGGTGGTCTTTCTCGACTGGCCGACCAATCAGCATCTCTACCGGCTCGTTCCCAATTTGACGGAAGATCGCTCCGAAGAATTTCCTCGAAAACTCAGCGAGACAGGACTGTTCTCCGATACCGACCAGCAGGAACCCGCTCCAGGAGTCTACCCCTTCTCGATCCAGGGCCCGATGTGGCATGACAGCGCCGAGGCGAAACGTTGGGTCGCGATTCCCGGAAAGAAAACGATTGAGGCGAAGGGCGGACTATTCGCCAACGTTCCTGAGAATACCGTCCTCGCGAAGACGCTCGAACGGGATGGGACTCGATTGGAAACGCAGATCCTTCACTACACGCAGAAGAGATGGGAGGGCTACACCTATCAATGGAACGCCGACCAGAGCGACGCAACTCTCGTCGACAGCGAAGGGAAAACAGAAGACATCGATGGCCAATCCTGGACCTTTCACAGCCGAACCGACTGTGCTCGCTGTCACAACGTCGGCTCCGATTTTCGACTCGCTTTTCATCCAGGCCAACTCAATCGCGACGGACAGCTCGATCGCTTTCTCTCATTAGGATTGATCAACGACGTCTTTGTCGGAAAGGCAGAACAGCAACCCACAGCCGCGATCGACGATGAGAACGCTCCCATTGACCTCCGCGCTCGAACCTGGCTATCGGCCAACTGCGCTCACTGCCACCGCAACCGTGGCGGTGGCTCAGTCACTCTGAAGATGAACCTGGAGACCGAGCTCGCGAAAACGGACCTGCTCAATGCCCACCCCGAAAAGGGAAATTTCGGAATTCCGGATGCGAAGCTGCTTCTGTCGGGTGATCCCTATCGCTCCATTCTCTACTACCGCTCCGTGACTCCTGGAATCGGACACATGCCGATGATCGGTGCTCGAACGGTTGATCCGACTGGAGAACGGCTGCTCCATGATTGGATCGCTTCGCTGGGAGACTCCTCGCCGCCAGAACCTGGAGTGACAGAACTGAGCGCTGCCCTTCGTCTCGTCCACAAGCTTCGCACCGGAAAGATCACCGGAGACGAAGCCAGAATATGGATTGAGAAAGGAAAGGCCTCGCCGAATCCGATGATCTCCGGTCTTTTTCTTCCGCTCTAGTGAACTGGAGTTCGACCTAGGGACGAAATGATTCCGTAACTTGCGAAGTGAAAGAGCTGCCGCTTATTTCCGGCATGATCAAATTTCTCCATACCCGTATCCGTGTTAGCGATCTCGAAGCGACTATCTCCTTTTACGAAAAGCTTGGTTTCACCCTGACCCGACGCACCGACAAATCACCTGCCGGCAATCAGCTCGCTTTTCTCGAGCTCGACGGAAACGACCACTTTCTTGAGCTTTGCTACTCGCCTGACTTCAAGGTGGAATTCCCAGAAGACCTCATGCACACGGCAGTGGGCGTGGAAGACATCATGAGCTACTGCGATCAGCTCGAAAAGGATGGCCTTGAAATCTGGCCGGAAGACTGGCGCGAGAAATTCCCATCTGGGGAAAAGTCAAAAATGGCTTTCGTGACCGACCCCGATGGATACGAAGTCGAAATTCTCGAGCGATAATTACATTCGCTAATCCAATTATCAGACTTGTTAAGTTTTTAAATTTTATTGAATAAATTTGCGAAAAGTTCGTAGAGAGTCTATTTTTTACTGTTCAATATCGTTCCGATATCAGATGAAATTGCTCCGCCCCGCAACTCTTGCTGTTACCCTTGTAGGTGTCATTTTGGGCCTTTCCGGATGTAATACCAACGATTCTGTCTCCAATAAAGGCTCCCTCTGGGAGAGGGAGCTGGGTGCTGTTTCCAACAGCCCGGAGAACCCGAAGGAACTCCAGAAAGAGATCAACCTGAAGGTGGATCTGATTCCCAAAGGGAAATACGGGCGTCGCATTTTTCGTGAGCTGAATCCCCAGTACATCACGATTCACAGCACCCAGAACCCGACTGGAGATGCCTACGCCCACGCCAAGGCCCTAAAGCGGGGAGCTCTGCGCGGAGGTGTCGTCGGCTATCTTTGCTGGCACTTTACGGTTCAGGATAGCACCGTGATTCAACACATCCCGACGGACGAACGCGGTGAACACGCCGACTTCGATGGTCCCGGAAACCGCTACTCCATTGGAATCGAAATGTGTGAACACCAGGGAAACAATCAGCTCGAGACGATGGAGCGAACCGCAAAGCTCGCCGCGTCGCTGATGTATCATCACAAGATCCCCATCGAAAACATCCGGGCGCACTACCACTGGCCGCGGGCGGGCTATTCCACGCCCAACAAGAATTGCCCTCATTTCCTCCTCGAAAACGGTCAGCCAGGAGGATCCTGGCGCTGGTTCGTCGGGCGTATCAATCGGCATCACCAAAGGCTCATTGCCTTCGATGAAGCTATCCAAGAGCAACAGAAACAAGAGCGCGAAGCACAGCGACGCCGCGAGATGGTGTACCACTTCTGGGACCGGATCACTGGAATCCTCGGGCTGAGCTGATTCCGCTTTTCCTCGAAAATCGGATCGATTTGGATCACGTGGCCACATTCTTGCGTTTGCAGGGAGGTGGCTTATTCTTTTTTCGCAGAATTCACTTCAGATCTATGACCACTCGCACGCTTTTCTGTCTCGCCAGCCTGCTTCTTTGCTCGGTTTTTCTACCGAGTCCCGCAGAAGCCGCTCTCGATCCGAATGACGAGTATATCATTGTTTCTGGCGGACCTGCGCTCCGCTACTGGGAAAATTACCGCCGCGAAGAACATCGTCACGATCAATGGTGGGGCAATTTCATCCGTACTGCTCGTATTCGGGTTCAGCAGTTCCAGAAGGCTACCGATGGAAAAGTCAATATCACCTGGCTGGTCTATCGCGACGGTTATGAAACCCGCGCCACAGAAGATGGCGATCCCCTGATCTCCCACATCGAAAGCGTTCGGGACAAATACAATATCCGCCTCATCTGGTTCAATAAGACTGACGAGCTGATCAATTACATCAACACCGGGCAGGACCGGCGAAAAGTGCAGATCTCCGGATTCGAATATTTTGGCCACTCGAACAAGTACTGCTTCGTCTTCGACTACAGCAATCATGTGCTCGGAGCATCGAAGGTGTTTCTCCATCAGAGCGATCTCAAGCGCTTCAATCGCAAGGCGTTCGCACGGGGCGCTTACTGCAAGAGCTGGGGCTGTCACAGTGGCGAATCTTTCTGCCAGGAGTTCAAAAAACAGACTGGAGTCAAAATGATTGGTGCAGTCGGAAAAACAGACTACTCCGATACCTGGCGCCAGATCCTGCCTTACATTTCTTCCGGCGGCCGCTGGACCAGCTGAACTGGCTCTCTTCGGTCCTTTTTCGTGAAGAAAAAGGTGAAATCCTCGGGTTTCGTGGTCCTGTTCAGACCGGAACCTTTAATTCTTACCCGTCTCTGACGATGCAGTACGACGAAATACAAAGCCTCTACAACCTTCCCTTTTTCGATCTAATCCAGAAATCGAGAAAGGTTCACGAAGCGAACTGGCCTGAGAATGAGGTGCAGCTCTGCACTCTTCTCAGCATCAAAACTGGCGGATGTTCCGAAGATTGCTCCTACTGTGCGCAATCTGCGCGATACACCACGGAGGTGGGCGCAGAACGTCTCATGGAGAAGTGCGACATCATGGAGCGCGCACGTCTCGCACGAGAGAACGGTTCGACTCGTTTCTGCATGGGCGCTGCGTGGAAGGGCGTTCGTGATGGAACAAAGCGATTCGACCAAGTGCTCGACATCGTCGAGAGTGTCAGCGAGCTCGGCATGGAAGTGTGCACGACACTCGGAGAGCTGGGACCCGCCGAGGCCGAAAAACTCAAGAAAGCTGGAGTAACAGCTTACAACCACAACATCGACACTTCTCCGGAACACTACGAGAAGATCGTCACGACGCACACCTTCGAAGATCGACTCAATACCCTGCGTCACGTCCAGGACGCTGGTATGTCGGTCTGCTCGGGAGGCATTCTTGGACTTGGCGAAGAGACCGAAGACCGACTCAAGATGCTCGAGATTCTCAGCAACTTCAATCCTCAGCCCGAAAGCGTCCCAATCAACTCACTCGTTCCGATTCCGGGAACACCACTCGCTGAGTCTCAAGGCGTCGATTCCTTTGAAGTGGTCCGCATGATTGCGATCGCACGAATTGCAATCCCCACCGCGAAAGTTCGCCTCTCGGCAGGTCGAAACCAGATGAGCGAAGAGCTCCAAACGCTTTGCTTCTTCGCGGGCGCGAATTCTATTTTCTACGGAGACAAACTTCTCACGACAGGAAATCCCCAGTCCGAGGCCGACCTTCAGCTTCTCAAAAAACTCGGTCTTTCTCCACAGAAGCCCAATCGCGACCTGACTGCTCCCGACGCGGAGGAATCCCTTCCGCTCGAGCCGGCTCTTTCGTGAGTTCCATTCCCTCTCCTAGCAGATTTCCATGAAATGGCGCTGCCGGGATATCGAATTTGATCTTTCGCTCCGGGGAGAGATCATGGGAATCCTCAATGTGACTCCCGATTCGTTCTCCGACGGAGGACGCTATGAGACCCGAGAGGCTGCCGTAAGGCAGGCCGAACGAATGCTGAATGAAGGCGCTGCGATTCTCGATATTGGCGGAGAATCAACTCGACCTGGAGCCGCCGAAGTTTCTACGAGCGACGAGATCACCAGAGTTGTCCCTGTGATCGAGGAAATTCTCGGGATTCATCCGGAAGCCGTTCTCTCGATCGACACTTCCAAACCCGAGGTCGCGCGGGCCGCTCTGAAAGTCGGAGCAAAGATCATCAACGATGTGACAGGGTTCCGAGATTCCCTCATGATCGAAGTCGCCGCCGAATTCGAGGCCGGAGTGGTCGCGATGCACATGCAGGGCACCCCACGAACGATGCAGGCCTCACCGACCTACGACGACGTCGTTGGAGAAGTCCGGTCCTTTTTCCTCGAGCGTCACCAAACCCTGACGACCGCAGGACTCATTCCAGAAACAATCGCTTATGATCCAGGGATCGGGTTTGGCAAGAACCTCGATCACAATCTCGCGCTGCTGCAACACCTTGAGGACCTCGAAGTCGAGAGCCGCCCCCTCCTTCTCGGCGTTTCCCGGAAATCTTTCCTCGGCACCCTGATCTCCGAAACCTCTCCCGAAGCGAGGGATTGGCCGACCACGGCCGTGACCGCTCTCGCGACCCAGAAAGGTGTGCCTCTTCATCGGGTCCACGCCGTCGCTCCTAATCTCGAAGCAATGCGAATGAGTGAAGCGATGCGCTAGTGCGGTTGCTCTGCACTTCGGTGATCGAAAGAGTTATCGTTGAGCCTGTCCCAATGACCAGGTCGAGCCCTTCAAAATCGGTGAGTTCGCTTCGGCAACCAGGTAAATCGACCCCAGTTTCTCCGGGCCGGCACAATCGACAATTCCTTTTCCCCTGACTCAGTTTCAATCACGACATTGGGCCCACCTCTTTTGGAGTCCGGGAAAGCCCGAGTCACGAATCCATCAGGAGACCAGGTGGGATCGTCACCACGTCCGAATTTCCTTCGTCCCCTTCCATCGCTGCTCGCCACCCAGACGTGAAACGTTTCGGAAATCTGCCGGTCTCGTTGCGGATTCGGAACACCGGTGAACTTGCCCATGTGGACCATCTCGACGCCCTCCCAATGGGCAATCCACTTACCGTCCGGCGACCAGGCAGGGACTTTTTGTTCGATGGGAGCTTTGATCACATCGTGGTAATCCACTTCCGGAGAGGAAACCTGCCTCGCCTTACTTCCGTCCAGATTGCTGACCCAGATGCGCATATCGCCGCTTCGATCGGAAACAAAGGCGATTAGACCTCCTCTGGGTGAGACCACCGGCATGGAGTTGCTGAACTTCAGTTGCTCAGGATCGGAGAATAACCTTCGCGATTCGCCCGTTTCCGTGTTCATGAGGTGGATCTGGCTTTTCCGAGATGGATCCTTTCCCGGCGCCGCCTTCATCCAGACAACGTGCAGGGAGTCTGGCAACCAGGAGGGAATGAGGTTCATTCCCTCATCGACAAGGCTACGAGCGTTCTTTCCATCGATATCCGAAATCCAGAGCGATAGAGAATGATCAAACTGTTGCACGTAGATCAACTTCCTCCCGTCCGGGGAGCATGCCGGCATGCGGCAGCCGCGCTCGGAATGGGTAAGCTGCAGGCGATCGCTACCGTCTTCCTTAATGCGGTAGAGCTGGAGGATGCCCTTCTCGTCGCCATGACTAACAATAACCTCACGCAAGTCGTCCGCGGTTGGTGCAGGAGAACCTTCTGCAGCAACGGTGAGTTCGGGAAGGGCGATTGTGATGATCAAGAAGCCGATCACAAGAGTTCGAAATTTTAGCATCTTCTGTTCGAGGTTTATTGCCTTCGATTTTAGTATTAGGTGTTCTCTCCGCCCTCCGGTTCAAGATCAGCACCTCTTCGTCCGCTCTGGTGGTGCCGTTGGCTTTGCAAAAATCTAACACTGCATGGTCCGCTTCCCCTTTCAAAACACTTTCCTAATTTGATCGGACGACAAACCGAGAAAATCTACGCATCGACGATCAAATCCCCGCCCCAAATAGGGAATGTAATCTTCAGGAGGTGATACCCTTTCATGGAGCTAAATATTACCAAGCATTCGCATCGATTTCCAGTTTTACGAGACGGGTCAGATTATTCGTCGCAAGGCTAAGTTCCTCGAGAGCGGTCAGTCGTCCAACCTTCTCCGGAAGTTCCGAAAACTGATTGTAACCCACCTTGAGTTTCTTTAGGTCCGTGAGTGTCCAGAGAGCATCCTGAAGATCCGGAATCTCGTTGCACGAGATATCCGGTATTCTGAGGCCGACGAGCCATCCAATTTCTTCGGGAAGGCTCGTCAGGCTTTCGGATCGCCTGGACATCCCCGGCCCGCACCTCTGCCTCACCAAGACGAGCCAGTTCCGTCGAAGGTCCCGGAGCGGATTGTTCCCCACAGTAAACAAGAACCAAACCCAGCAGAGGAACGAGAAATAGCGAACGACACATGGAATAAAGCGAGCCACGATGAACCCAACCGAGCAAGAACGAATTCGAGAGTCGTCTCCGCCCTATTTCTCAGAGAGTATCTTAGACTGCGAGTTTTCGAAACTGAACCGAGGTGACCCCAAGGGGGCCAGAGGCGACAATGTCCTTTTCCGCTGTGACGAACTATGATGAGATCGCGGTATTCTCCCCTTCCCCGAACTCCACAAAAATATCTGATTCCTGCCCCTTTCCTTCAGACACATGAGAAAACTACTTCTGCCTTTGCTAGTATTCGTACTCCTGCTTTCGAGTTGCTCTCGACCCAAAGCTCCCTCCCGCGTTCTGAACGCAGGGTTGAAGGAGGGAGAATTCGTACTCACCTCCAACTGGGAATACCGAAGTCGAGTGCCGATCGAGTCCTTCTACAGCCAGATGTTCATCAGCTGGCTCGATCAGAAAAAGATGGAGACCAAGAGCGGAGGAAAACAGAATCAGTTTCAAGAGAAAACGAATCGAGTGCCCACCCGCGGCATGACGACGAGAATCCCTCTTCGGGAGACCGACTACAACCGAGGAAGGCTCTGCTTCACCGAAGTCGTCTTTTTCCTTCTTGAAGATGGTTCCGTCGATCAGCAGACTTTTACCTCGAACATTATTGATTCACCGAAGAAAGAACGTCACTTCTTTCCAGGTCAGTCTCAGAGTCAGGAGAATCCTGAATCCGAAAGGCAACAATAACTGGTCACTGCCCCACGGCTCTTCTCTTTCCGCCGTCTCTCGGTCGAGGCATTGGTCGTTCCGACTATTCGCCCGCAACAAGACGTTTTCGAAGTTGCACGGTGAGAGCATCTTCGCGACCGAGGTGAACACCACTCACTTCAAATCCTTCCGCAAGGTTCAGGATCAGCATGGCTTGATTAGAACCCAAGGCCTCGGTCTGAATTTCATGGTATCCCCTCTCGAGGCATAACCGGTGTTGATGCTGAACGAGATCTTGAGCCACCCCCATTCTCCTGTGATGGGAAGCAACGGCACCCAGCCAACTGAAAAATATCCCCTTGAAGCGGGTATAGCCCAACTTAAATCCGATGACTTCACCTTCGTGAAGAGCCAGAAGAACAGAAAGGTCGCGCTTTTCGTTGAGACGCTGGAGAAAGTTTTCCGAAGGAGGCTCGTCAAAAGCATCCAAAAACACAGGGTGCAGCCGCGAGGCCTCATCGTCAGTTACTGATCCCGCTATCTCAATAATCTCCATGATTTAACATCTTCACGGGATGCCAAGACTGAGTCAAACATTCCTGTGCGTAGAATGAGTCGCAAGACAATGAAAATTCCTCACAAGACCACAAAAATAACCCGATACTCATCCTGCCGGTCCGCCCACCTTTCCTTGTAGGGAGAATGCATACCGAGGTCATACTCTGTGATCCCTTCTTCAGCGCAGCGGCGAAGATTTTCGAGCTGGAGCCAGTTCCCGAGACCCCAAGACCTTGCCTCTTCGATGTAGCTCATCTGCAACCCACGATAACCATTCTCATACAGACCTCCGACCTGGAAGGCGACATCCCGGGTCCGGTCGCTGACAAACGAAACCCGTAGTCGATTTCGTTCCTGCAGATCGGTCATGATCTGGGCATAGAAAAGTCGGTAGTCCTCAGTGAGAAAAATGTCGGTTCCGTCCTTCCACTTGTAGGTCTGCTTCTGAACTTCGAGAACTCGCTGAAGAAGATCAGGAATCGCATCCGACGAGACGTCTTTCACATTCACCTCCGAAGGCACTCGCAATTGTCGCATCGACTTGCGAAACTTCGGAGACCTTCTCTGCAGCCAGGCATCGAATCCCTCATTGAGGTCTATAATCATGCAATCCGTTCCCGAAAATTCTTCCCAGTGAAGGCATTCACTCCGCCGTCGTTCGCACTCCTGATAGAGCAATCCTTCTTTCCTGACTCCACCAAGACAGAATCCGACTTTGCCTTGAAAGCCATCCTTCGCGACCCGGAAGAGAAGATCGACTACAGCGGTAGGTTCTCCGATCAGTGGACTTCCAAACATCCACGATGACTCCCAGGGATAGAAGATCCCTGTCCCCTCTCGCTCGGCGAACAACAGCCAGTTCTCATCCTCTTCGATAATGAATCGTTGCCCCGCCGTCTTCCCGGACGCGAGGTTGTCGATCGCGGCTCTTTGCCAAGGCGTTTGAGAACAGAAAATCGCGGTTTCAGGAGTCGATACAACCGCACGATCAAACTCTTCCCTGCGGGAAAGGAACTGTTCGAGGGGAATCCGCTGCATTGTTCTCCCGGACTTAACCCTCTCTGCTTGGTGACTTGCCCCTGTTTTCTCCTGCACTTGACCCTGTTGAGAGCAAGACCTGACCCTCTTGGGTATCAATCATCCAACTGGATCTTACGGATTGAGAAAAGCCCGGATGAGGCGGCCTTCGCGGCTGAGCACCATCACGGTCGTTTTATCCTGCGGAAGAGATCCTAACAGATCAAAAAAGGTAGCTGTGTCGGTGACGGGATCCTGGTTGATACGGTGGATCAAGTCACCAGGCTGAAAGCGCTGTTCGGCCTGTGAACCGGACTGTACTTTGTTGATGAGGATTCCAGGTGTTGTCTCCTTCAGCCCCAAAGCAAGCCGTTGCTTGGCGGTGAGATTGGAAACACTGATTCCGAGCGCCTCGGCTATCGACTGCCCGTTGGTGGCAATGTCAGAGCGGAGACGAAGCGTATTAGGATCCGACTTGGAAATGACACCGACATCGATGTCGAGAACGTCACCTTTACGCACAATCGTAAGCTTCGATGTATCGCCCGCTTCCTTGGATCGAATCCGGGAGAGTGCATCCTCGGCGGACTTGGCTTCCTTGCCTTCGAACTTCAAAATAACATCGCCCGGTTTGAGTCCGGCTTTTTCGGCCGGCGAACCCGAAACCACGTTCGTAATGACAGCACCCATGGTGCTTCCCAGTCCAAGAGCGAGCGCGTAGTTACGCGAGATATTCTCAAGCTCAAGGCCGAGGTAACCCCGGATGAGAGGACGACCAAGAACAATCGCCTCGAAGACTTCTTTGACTTCGTTAGCCGGAATTGCAAGACCGATCCCCTGCCAGACACGGACATCCTGCTGACCGGTAAAGATCGCGACGTTGATCCCGATGATCTCGCCCCGGATGTTCACGAGGGGCCCTCCGGAATTCCCCGGGTTGATGACCGCGTCGACCTGGAAGTACTCGTTCGATCCATCGCTGAGCTCTCGTTGTTTGGCACTGATAATTCCGCGAGTCACAGTTTCGTTCAGACCGAAAGGGTTACCGACCGCGAGAACCATTTCTCCGACCCGAACGTTATTGGAATCACCAAACGCAAGCGGCCGAAAATCGGGAAGTGTGCCTCCCTCGGGGGCTTTCAGCTTGAGAACCGCGACATCGACGTTCGGATCACTCCCAACCCATTCCGCCTCATACTCGCTTCCATCGTGGACAGTGACCAGGATCTCATCGACACCAGCGACGACATGGTGATTGGTCACAATGTGACCCTGCTCCGTTACAATCACTCCGGATCCGAGTCCGGGCGCTTGGTAACGCTCACTCTGTCGACGATATCCAAAAAATCCGAACGGATCGGTCGGAACGACTCGCGTCACGTCAACCGTGGTCGTGGTATCAATACTGACAACTGAGGGAACCACCGCATCGGTGAGGTCCGAGAGCGCGAGACTGACCTCCTGAAGCACATCCGTACTGTTCAAATCGAGAGGAACGGCGCGCGGGAGAGTCTGGCTCCCTGCCTGAGCCAGAACAGGTGGGGTTGAGCCAATCACAGCGGTGAGAGTGCGCCCACGGAGAAGGTCGAAAACGTCGTAGCGACTCTCTTCATCGATTAGGACCAGATAGATGACACCGGAAAGGCAGAGAAAGAAGACAAGGGAAAGGATTTGGGAAAAGATTCTCATAACCGTGTGGAGAAGACGAAAATCGGGGTGAGTTCAGGCAAAAGAAGAGAAGCCCGACCTCACTCCTGGCCCTCGGAAGGCTTTCGTAATGTATCAACAGCAGGAAAAGACTCCACCAACTTTTGATCTGGAGGAGCGAGATCGTTGATTTTGATCGTCCACCTTTGCCCCGAAAGATCTCCAAGCTCCACCAGCGTCCCGTCGTGACGAAGGAACTTGGCAAAAATAATCTTCCCCATGTAGTTCGACCAATCGCGGTAGCCACGCTTGATAAAAGCTTGTTTTTGCACCTCAATTGCCTCCAGCACCGGCAGACAGGCCCCCCGGAAATTGTTAAAGTAATCCACGGGACGTCCTGAACGATATCCTCGAATTCCCTTTTCGACTTCTCCGTTGGGATTAAAGAGCAGGACATTCGGGTACCCTTTCACCTTAAATCGATCCTTGAGGCGCCGGAGAACGTCTGGAGTATCGGTAATGTTTCTCTGGTAGTTGAGATAACAAATGACGAGATTCTCTTTCACATATTCGTTGAAGCTCTTGGTCGAAAACACCTCCTGAGAAAGAGACATGGCCTGATCATTCCAGATTCCGGTAAAAAGTAGCATGAGCGGCTTCTGCTCTCGCTGCGCTCGATCGAAGGCGTAGTGGGGGTTGATCTCCCACCAGGCGCTCTCTGGGTCATCGGGATAGACCTTGACCCTCTCGGGGCGAAAAACCTCAATCATTCGCGCATCGCTTTTGACGTCAGAAACACTCACCCCATTCGCAGCCGGCGGCTTTTTGGGCAGGAGCGAATTTGACGGTGCCGCTATTGGAGATGGCGGGGTGTAGGGGCGAGGATCACTCGCCCTGGGCCCTTCGGGAACCGGAACTGCAACAGGCGCGGCCGGCGTAACCGGTTGAGCTTGAATAGGCGCCATCGGGAATCCCGAGGCAGGAGCTCTTCCCGAATTATCCTGTCCTGTCGCGGTAAAGGAGACGGTCGATGAAGCAAGACACACCACGGTGAACGCGAGTTTCATCGCGCGGCACTGTCGAATTGATGTGTTTTTGTTTCCCATCCGAATCGTATTCAAGGTAACAAAGCATGGATTTTCGAGATAGGGAAATTGACAATCGGCACGACCCTTGCTCAACTCCCCTTCCGCCTTGCCGACTCCCGATGGAAAAAACCGAACCCAGACGCATTCTCTACAAGGGAATCGTATTTGCTATGCTCATGACCATCTGGTTGGTGTTCTCGGGCCTGTTCGATCTTTTTCACCTTACTCTGGGTGTGATTTCCTGTGGTCTTGTCACCTGGATGTCGTCTGATCTTCTTTTTGAAAACCGATCAGCCCCGATCAGTGCCCGTTTGATCCAGGGACGAAGACTTTTTCTCTACCTCTGGTGGTTGCTCTGGCAGATTTTTCTCTCCAACCTGCACATTCTTCGGCTTGCCTTCAGCCCTCCCTCGGAGATTCAGCCCCACATCGTGAGATACGAGTCGAAGCTCGATACTGACTTCCAGCGATTTCTGCTCGCGAATTCTATCACCCTCACTCCAGGAACGGTGACCATGAAGATCATGGGTGATACTTTCTACATCCACGCGATCAGTGACATCGCCGCGCAGGGCCTCGATGGAGAAATGGAACGGCGCATTCATCATATCTTTTCGACTTCACCCTCCAACTCCAGCGTGAAAGCCTGACCGATGACTTTCGAACATTTCTCCATCGGTGCAGGACTTGCTGTGCTGTTTTTCATGATCCCAGCCATGTGGAGGCTCTCAGTGGGGCCTACTGCGCTCGACCGAATCGTTGCGGTCAATGTGATCGGAACAAAGACGGCCGTCCTCCTCGTCATAATCGGAGTCATATTCGGTCGGGTCGAGATGTTCGTCGATTTTGCTTTGGCCTACGCATTGCTGAACTTCACGGGTTCTCTCGCAGCGGCTCGCTACCTTCACAAATCGAAACTCAGAACCGCCCAGTTGGCTGAATCTCCCGCAGAATCAGATAAAACTGCCTCGACGGAATCATGATCATCACGATTATCAGCATCCTTCTTATTGGCGCAGGCACCGTGTTTTTCCTCGGGGCTGCTGTCGGACTGATTCGTTTTCCCGATTTCTACACTCGAACTCACGCTGCGGGAAAAGGAGACACGCTCTCGAGCCTGCTCGTCATTCTCGGGTATTCAGTCTACCAACTGAAAGACTTTCAAAGTTTCTACCACGACTGGCCGATCCTTCTCGTGATTCTCAAGCTGATTGGAATCTCAATTTTTATTCTCATCACAAGTCCGACGAGCACTCATGCGCTCATGGATGCGGGATGGGAAGACGAGGTGGAGCCCACGATCGAAAAGGGTCACCCCAATCACCTCAGCGACGATTGTGGAAAATTTTAACTCTCCTGCCCTGTGATTCTCGCTTTTGACATCGTCATTCTCGTCTTCCTGGTGATCGCCGCAATCATCTCGTTGAGCGTAAAGGACTTGCTCAGTGCCTCGATGATCTATGGGATTTACGGATTCCTGATCTGTCTACTCTGGGCAGAAATGGGAGCGGTCGATGTCGCTTTCACCGAGGCTTCGGTCGGTGCCGGGATCACTACGGTCCTGCTCGTCGCCACCGTGTTCAATACCAAACGCAAGTCGTCCGACTGAACCTGAAGTGATGCTCTCGAAAGTTTTTGCCACCATTGCCGTCGTCATCACAGGCAGTATCCTCCTCTACGGAGTGTCGGATTTTCCAGCCTTCGGAGATCCACGTTCGCCGGCGAATGCCAGTGTCCCCGGGAGCGAGAGCGTCTCTCAATATTTCATCACCGAGAGCTACAAGGACACCAAAGTGCCCAATCTCGTGACCTCCGTCCTCGCTGACTACCGAGGATACGATACCATGTTTGAAACCGTGGTCATTTTCGCTGCAGGCATGGCGATCTTCGCGATTCTCCGAGTTGTCGGTAATGAATCTGACCCCACTCCTCGAAAAGTGGATGAACACGCATTCACTAACGGGGACCACAGCCGAATCATCGTCGGGACGACCTGTCGCATCGTCGTTCCCGTGATCCAGCTGTTCGCGCTCTACGTCATTGCTCATGGGCACCACAGTCCTGGTGGTGGATTCCAGGGAGGAGTCATCCTCGGTGCGAGTTTCATCATCCTCGCGCTTTCCGATCACCTCAATGCGGCGCTGAGAAGATTCAGCGAGAAGAGCTACATCACGGTCGCCGCGGTCGGGATCATCATCTACGCCGCCTTTGGAGTCGCCGCACAGATCCTCAAAAAGAACTTCCTCGACTACGGTGCTCTGCAGCCCATCCTCTTCACCGACGGTCCCGAGATGGCACGATCGCACAGTATGCTGGGTGTCGAGATCGGTGTCGCATTCACGGTCACGGCGATCATGTTTGCCATTTACGCCAACCTTTCGAGTCGCGGTCGTTTGCGTGACGGACTCTAATCTTCTTCCGACCTATGGCCGAATTCGTCGAACATACTCTGCAGCCCTACTTTAACTTTTGGATCTACGTGATCCTGATGATGATTGGTTTGTGGGCACTCATCGCGAAGAAGAATCTGATCAAAAAGCTGATTGGCCTCTCCATCTTCCAAACCGCCATAATTCTTTTCTATGTTTCTCTTGGCGTGAAAGAGGATGCCACCATTCCAATTCTTCAGCACAAGCCCCACAGTCAGTACGAAACTGAAATGAAGGCCTACAAAGCTGAAAAGGCCGAGGCCGCCGCCTCGAACGAAAAAGCTCCCAAAAAGCCTTCTCACTATGTGAAGCCCGATCCCGACCTGATGGCCAACCCGCTACCTCACGTACTCATGCTGACTGCGATCGTTGTCGGGGTCGCCACGCTCGGAGTTGCCCTCGCCATCTCGCAGATGGTTTTCAAGAAATTCGGATCTCTCGAAGAAGACGAGATTCTCAACGAACTTAAATCTGAAAAAGCCGATGTCTGAGCAACTCCCGGCCATTCTTGTTCTCGCACCGCTATTCGGAGCACTGCTCGTCAGCCTTGTCGGCTGGAAAGATCATCGCGTCTGCTTCCCCATTGTGCTGACATCGCTCTTCGTAACGCTTCTTGCCGCGATCGCCTCCGCTCACCGCGTCTTCACTAAGGGAACGATCGATTATTTCGTCGGAGGCTGGGAAGAACCGATCGGCATTGGCATTCATCTCCGTATCGATGCTCTCAATGCCCTCCTTCTCGTCGCCATCGCAACCGTTGCCTTTCTCGTCACTTTCTTCTCGATTCGCCGGATCGGTGAGAGAAATGCCGAAAAGACGCCCTATTTTTACATCCTCTACCTGCTCCTGTGCCTCGGATTGTTCGGTATCACAATCGCAGGGGATGCGTTTAATCTTTTCGTCCTCGTCGAAGTTTCTTCGCTGACCAGTTACGGGCTCATCGCGATGGGCTCATCGCGACGAGGTACTCTCGCGGCCTTCAATTATGTTCTCATGGGAACGGTAGGCGCCTCTTTCTACCTGCTCGGAGTTGGGTATCTCTACCTCAAAACAGGGACGCTCAACATGCAGGAGATTCATACGATCCTGGGAAGTAATCCCGTCATCGCAGACTCCAAGGCCGTCACAATCGCCTTCCTTTTTATTCTCATTGGCATCTGGATCAAGATGGCCTTGTTTCCGCTCCACGGGTGGCTCCCGAATGCCTACAGCTATTGCCCTTCGAGCAGCGCCTGTATTCTTGCTCCGCTCATGACTAAGATTTCGGTCTATGTCATGATTCGAGTCATGGTCAGCGTCTTTGGACTCGAGTGGGTTTTCATCGACCTCGGCTGGAGCGACCTTGTTGTCTGGCTTGCCGTCATTGCGATCCTCTCGGGGTCTGTCCTCGCGCTGGCCCAACGAGAACTGAAAAAAATGCTCTGCTACCTCATTGTCGCCGAAGTAGGCTACATGGTAGGCGGGGCCTGGCTCGCCGATGAGAATCTCTGGGGATTAACAGGCGCGCTCTATCACGTCCTCGCCGATGCGATGATGACTCTCTGCCTCTTCCTTGCTGCGGGAATTTTTGTGAAGCAATTCAAAGCCAAGAAAATTTCGGATCTGGAGGGAATGTTCAAGAAATCTCCTCTCGTCTCGATCGGTTTCATTGTGGGTGCGCTCGCCATGATTGGTGTTCCGCCCACGGCTGGTTTCTTCAGCAAATTTTACCTCATCCGCGGGGGAATGGATGCAGGCCACTGGGAATTCGTCATCGCTCTGCTCATCTCCAGCCTCGTCAACGCCGTGCTTTTCTTCCGGATCTTTGAAATCGCTTTCTTCGGAAACAATCCCGCTGAAGGTCACGGACCCGAAAATGAGGAATCGCCCGTCTCTCCCGAGACTGGGGATGCAGGAAGCGCTGCCCCTCCAGCCTGGGCCGGGATTTTTCCCCTTCTCACTTCCGCTGTGCTGATCCTGCTACTCGGAATTTTCAACGGTAAGGTCGTCTCTCTCATTCGAGTCTTCCTCGAAGATCTGCCCCATCTCGCGAGTCGCTTCTAGTTATTCCATGGAGAATACGGTTTCCAGTTTCCTTCCTGTTTGGGCCTGCCTCGCTTCACTGCTGGCAGCTCCTCTCATCGTGCTCTTCCGCAAGGAGATCTTCCTTCGCGAGCTGGCCACTTTCACTTCCGGATTTGTGAAACTCGGGTTGGTCATTGCGATGGTGCCCATCATTCTCGATGGCAATGTCATCACCACGACGCTGGTTCCTGCGATTTCCGGAATCAGTGTCCCGATCGTTTTCCGAGTCGACGCACTGGGAATGCTGTTCGCTATCGTCGCCTCCACTCTCTGGATCGTCACTTCGCTCTACGGAGTGGGATATATGCGAGGGCTGAAGGAACACTCACAGACTCGTTTCTTCGCCTTCTTTGCGATCTCTCTCTCGGCCACACTGGGAGTCGCTTTCGCGGGCAATCTCCTGACTCTGTATCTCTTCTACGAGATGCTCTCCCTCGCGACGTGGCCACTGGTAACTCACCATCAGGATAAGGAAGCCAGAACCGGAGGCCGAACCTATCTCGTCTTCCTGCTTGGTACATCGATCGCTTTTGCGATTCCAGCGATCCTCTACACCTTTCTCCAATCAGATGGTGATCTCTCCTTTGCCGGAACTGCGATCCTCGCCGGTAGCGATCTGGGATACATGCCCGCAGTATGTCTCCTTCTCGCGTTCGCCTTCGGATTTTCAAAGGCTGGTCTCATGCCATTTCATTCGTGGCTTCCAGGAGCAATGGTAGCGCCCACACCAGTCTCCGCACTGCTTCATGCAGTCGCAGTGGTCAAAGTAGGCGTCTTCTGTGTCATTCGTATTGTCACTGGAGTTTTCGGCCTCGATCTCCTCGCGAAACTGGGGGCCAATCTCGTCCTCTGCTGGGTCGCCGCTTTCACGGTGATTGTCTCTTCATTGATCGCGCTTTCACAGGACAGCCTGAAACGACGGCTCGCGTTTTCTACGATCGGTCAGCTTTCCTACATCGTTCTCGGGGTGGCCTTGCTTCACGAGTTTGCGGTCAAAGGCGCAGTCCTTCACATTGCCGCCCACGCTGTCGGAAAAATCACCCTCTTCTTCTGCGCGGGTGCCATCTATGTGGCAACGGGTAAAAAATACATCAGCCAGATGGCTGGGCTCGGAAAGCAGATGCCATTCACGATGGCTGCATTTTTCTTTGGTTCTCTCGGAGTCATCGGTCTTCCGCCTTCCATCGGATTGATCTCGAAGTTTCATCTCGTTCTCGGCGCTGCGGAAGCAGGCCAGATCGCGCTGATGGTCGTCTTTCTAATCTCCACGATCTTGAACGCTGCCTACTTTCTCCCGATCTCTTACCAGGCTTTCTTCCCGAGCAAGAAAGCACAAGGCGAACTCGTCTCCGCCCCCTTCTCCTGGAAGGGCGTTCGAGAAGCGCCAGCAGCATGCGTCATTCCCCTCATCTTTACCGGATGTCTCACCGTGGGACTCTTTTTTGCTCCGACTCTCTTTCTCGAACTTGCGAACCTGTTCTTCGACCAGGTTAAATAAGGTATGGACCCCTCTCCCAAGGATACTTTCAGGAAACTCCGGTCATCGGCCGGAAGGACGACACGGCTCTTTTTAATCGCCGCGGTCATTCTCCTTGCCATTGAAGTTCCACTCCTGCTGGGAGACCACCCCGAACGCCACATCTACTTTCCCTACTTGGACTGGGGTTGGGCTTTCTACGCCGCGCTCGGCTTTTTCGGGGCATTAGTTCTCGTTCTCGTCAGCGGCGGATTGGGCTCCCTGCTGCGCCAGACGACAGAAGAAGAGTCGTCAGAAGAATCTCTACCGAAGGATCTCGATGAACGACTTCGCTAACTTTCCTCCTGCTTTACTCCTGATGCTTGGGGCACTTCTCGTGCCTTTCCTGAAGCCTGCCTGGCGTTCCTGCTATGTGATCGCCTTGCCTCTCGTCGCCTTGCTCATGATTCTTCAGCTAGAGGAAGGGCAAAGCTGGCAATTTTCCTTTCTCTCGTTCACGACGGATCCGGTTGAATTCCTTCGCGTCGACAAACTCTCCCGTGCATTCGGCATCATTTTTTCCCTGAACGCCTTTGCGGCCTTTCTCTATTCCTTCTATTACAAGAAAAAGACCCAGCATGTCGCGGCCCTCTTCTACATTGGCGGCGCGCTCGGCACCGTCTTTGCTGGTGACCTGCTCTCGCTCTATGTTTTCTGGGAGTCGATGGCGGTGAGCTCGACATTCATCATCCTTTCCCGGAACACAGAAGCAGCCAAGAGCGCCGGCTTCCGCTACATCATGATTCACCTCTTCGGAGGTCTCCTCCTCCTTGCAGGAGTCATCCTGACCATCGTCGAACAGGGCGGAAGTATCGCCTTCTCCGGATTTGATTTCACGACTCAGAATCATGCGGGGACCTGGCTGATCCTGCTCGGCATTCTCGTCAACTGCGGAGCCCCTCCCCTCTCCTCGTGGCTTCCCGATTCCTATCCGGCAGCCAGCGTTACAGGCGGTCTTATTCTCAGCGCCTACACCACCAAAACAGCGGTCTACACTCTCCTGCGGGGATTTCCAGAATGGGATCCGCTCATCTGGATTGGTTGTGCGATGGCACTCTACGGCGTGATCTATGCCCTGATGGAAACCGACATGCGTCGCATCCTCGCCTTCGCGATTATTAATCAGGTGGGTTTCATGGTCTGCGCCGCAGGTATCGGAACGGAAGAAGCGATCAACGGAGCCACCGCAGCCGCATTCTGCCACATTCTCTACAAATCGCTTCTCTGGATGGTGACTGGTGCCGTGCTTTACCGCGTCGGAAAAAGCCAGATGACCGACCTTGGAGGATTGCGCCGATCGATGCCACTGACGACAATCTTCTGTTGTATTGGCGCACTATCGATGGCCGCTCCCGGCACCTGCGGATTTACGAGCAAGACGATGATCATTTATGCCGCAGAGCATGAGAAACTGTTTCTCCCGTGGCTTATTCTCGAACTTTCTTCGGTCGGTATCTTTCTCGCCGCTGCACTGCGAATGCCCTACTTTGTGTTCTTTGGAAAGGACAAGGGAATCCGGGTCAAGGAAGCACCCAAAACGATGATCGCCGGAATGGCCTTCCTCGGATTTCTCTGTTTGCTGTTCGGTTTCTATCCCACTCCGCTCTACGACCTCCTCCCTCACGGAGTCGACTTCCATCCCTACAAACTAGCGCATGTCACGATCGTGACGCAGTGGCTTCTCTTCACCGGAATCACCTTCGCCATTTTCCGGAATCGGCTCGCTCCTCAGTTGGGCAGAACGGTCGACTTTGATTGGTTTTATCGCAAGGGAGCGCCCCTTTTCTACCAAGCCGCCGATCGATCTCTCAACGCGATCAATGCCGCATCGGCACGATTCCTCATCGGCACCGTCACCAAAGGAGTAAGCAACTTCTTCGAGTCCGGAGGGGCCCGAACCGCATCTTTTCTCATGACCCCGATCTGGATGATGAAGGGACTTGATGAAAAGGAAGTCGAAAATAGAAAACAGATATTGTTCTGTCAGGCGAAGCGCGGAACCTTTCCGATTGGAATCACCGCTTTCTTTGCTGTTCTTCTCCTCGGTGTGCTCTCCCTGATCTTTCTGATAGAAAGATAGAATCGCTGGCGAAGTCAGTCAATGTGGACCGTGAACTCGAAGATGAGCGCGAAGTGATCCGATCCTACATCTGGACAGATTCGTCGATCCTGAACGCGAATCTCCGGGGAGTGAAGCGCGTGGTCGATTGGAATCCGGAGAAGAAAATTTCCGGCCGGCCAGGAAGGCTGAATTCCAAACCCGGAAGCGCTATCGAGGAGCCCAGAATCCTTCTTTAATCGACGAAAGGCATGGCCCCAGGGAGAAGTGTTGAGATCTCCCATCAGGAGAACAGGCAAGGAAGAGGAAAGAGTTTCGGAGAGTGATGCAAGCTGATCATCTCGTTTTCTTGAATAGCTTAAACATGTCGGAGGAAGGGGATGCGTCGCGCAGATCTGGAACGATCCTTCGCCGGTAGAGACGGTTGCGAGAATCGTTGGCACTTCCGTCATTCCCGGAAATATCACCTTCTCATCGGATAGGGGGAACTTGCTGAAGAGACCAATTCCAAAGTTGTCGGCCCGAGGATGGACTACCTGATGAGGATAACGCGAAAATTCTCCTGACAAAGCCTCAACCCAGCGTGAGTCAATTTCTTCCAGAACCAGGAAATCTGGATCCACCTCTTCGAGAAGATCGGCCACTTTTTCGGGAGAACCCGAGTGAGTGTTCACATTCAAAAGCATCGCCGTCTTCGGACCCACGTCGGAATCGGAAATTGCCGATCCGAAGTAGAAGGGCAGTATCATCACGAGGTTAACACCCGCGACACACAACGCTGCGATAGCGAAACGGTGACTTCCCAGAAAAAACAGTGCGACAGATGTGACCATCGCTCCACTCAGATATTGGACCCGAAAATGAGCAAAGAGATCGACCAGCCAGAAAAGGCTTCCAACGAATCCGGCAATCGTAGCAAAAGAAAGAATCACCACCGCCGCTTCAACCGGTCCTCGAAGTCGCTTTTTGATCATCTATCCCAAACGATTCGCACTCCATTGATTGCTCTGCAACCCACCTATCCTTCTTCGTCACACCCAAGCCCAGAAAGCACATGTCGCATCCGAGCTCGCGTGAAGCGCTGGATTAGAATGCAAGGCATGTTCGAAAGAAACGCATAGAAGATCATGACGATGGCCGCGACGGGCCATGGGTTCCAGATCAGCGTCAGTAATATCCCGGGAACCTGAGCGTAATGAGCGGCTTCGCCCCGACAAGTCTCCTGGATAAACTGACGCAGGTATTCGGGATCCTTCTTCCGAAGGCTCCCTTTAGCGAACCCATCAAACCAGGGTGAAGCGTCGGGAATTAACCCCTTCCACTGTCGGATTCGAAAGACCCGCTGGTAGAACACCCCGTTCTTCTCCCATGGCCGAGCACGAAACAAAAAACTTCCTGGACAGAATTGCCCTCTTTTGAGGCGCGTGAAAATCAAGGAGATGCCAAGATGGATCGCCGGAATCCCGATCACATTGAGGATGACGATCCAGAGATTGGATAGCTCAAGCAACATCGCGCCCCTTCCATTGCACTACGCCACCTTTTTTCTTTCTTCTCAACGCCTCGAAAAAGAGCCCCTGGTAGAAGAAGAGCCCCACGGGAAAGAACAACGCACTCCAGATCGAGAAAGATCCGGCATGCTTGATCAGGTAGAAGCTCTGAAGGGCGCACATCCCATAGAAAATCAGAATGCCGATGGCCACAGCTTGACCGGCCAGTGGCAGAAAGGTCAGAGCGATTGTGCTCATTATCAGACCGGAAAGCCAGAGCGAGATTCCAATGAGCGCCTGCTTCGGTGTGTTGTCTGCCCCGGACACGAAACCCTTGCTCCAACCACCGATCAGGTCACTCAGACAAGTCGGGAACATCCTCATCCAAATCGTCCCTTTGCCAAGATAGCACCGGCACTTGTAGCCAGCCTCGACAATGGGGCGGGAAAGGTGAAAATTCTCGAGCACCTCCTGTTTCACGACTTCATGACCTCCTACCGTTTTGTATTGCTCTCGTGAGATGAGCAAAGCCTGGCCAAACAGGCCAATACCGTCGGCGTCATCGCCCTTGATCGTGAAGGCATTCATGCCGAGCAACATGATGACATTGAAGAACGCCGAAAGTTCTTCGTAGGGCTTCTCGACCCGATGGTAGGGACAGATCGAGTGAACGGAATCCGATTCCTCGGTCAAGGCAGCGATGCGATCCAGCGCTCCCTCCTCCAGAACCGTGTCGGCGTCGAGAAAGAGAATCCACTCTCCCGTCGCCACATCCGCTCCCTGCTGACAAGCCCACGGCTTGCCATACCACCCCTCAGGTAGAGACTGACCGGAAATTACAGTGGCCCCATTTTCTCTCGCGAGATCGGCTGTCGCGTCTTCGGATTGATCATCGATTACAAGGATCTCAAAATTCGAGTAGTCCTGAGAAACGAGGGAAGGAAGCAACCGGGAGAGATTGTCCGCCTCATCACGAGCCGGAATGAGGATCGAGATTTTTGGCTCCACTCTCTCCCCTTCTCCACTCGGAAAAGGAACGAAGCGGAAACGAGCTGCTACGATCCAGCCAAAGACCCATGAGAAGGCGGAAGTCGCGAGAAAGATCCAGAAAAAGAGATCCATGTTAATTGGTGATCGAGTCGGGTCGAAAAGAAAACGACCGAACGGAAACCATGACGATCACCGTAACCCTCGCAGATGTTTTCAGGCAATCAGGAAATCGCCGCGACTTCGGGTTCGTTCACGCAGTACGAGCTTCCTGCTTCACGACACGATCGGAAACCTTCTGTCCGCAAAGAATTGCCATCGGCATACCACCTCCCGGATTGACGCTCCCTCCCGTGAAGAAAAGGTTTCGGTATTTCGAAGATTGCTTCGGTGCCTTGAATGCCTGGTTAAGCTTCCAGTCGCTAACCACGCCATAGATCGAACCACCATTGGAGTTGTACATACTCTCGATGTCTACCGGAGTCAGGACATCCTCGACGACAGTGTGCTTACGCAGATCGGTGAGGCCCATTCTTTCGAGCTTATCGATGACCCGCTCCTTGAGAGCCATGTAGTCTTCGTGCGTGTGCGGATTCTCCGGATCAATTGGAGGAATGTGAGGGAGGATCTTGATATTATCGTGACCTTCAGGAGCTTTCGTCGGATCTGTCCGAGTCGGCGCCACCAGGTAAATCGTAGGATCTTCAGGAAGCTTCCCTTGCTTGAAGACCGAGTCGAAGTGCTTGTTCTGGTTCTTCGAATAGAAGAAATTGTGATGCGCGAGCTGGTCGTAAATCTTATCCGTTCCAAGATGGATCACCAGTCCTGAGCAGGCCGGAGCATACTTCTCGAGCTTCTTCATGAACTGAGGAGGCTCGCTCAGAAGCTTCTTGTAAGCCGGAATGACCTCCATATTACAAACGACATAGTCGGCGCTGAGCGTCTCACCAGACTTAAGAGTGACACCGGTGACTTCCTTGCCAGTCCGGTTAATCTCGCCAACTTCGCTATTGAGGTGAACTTTGACTCCAAGATCAGAGAGCAACTCATCCAGCCCTCGGGCGAGATTGTACATTCCGCCTTTCACATACCAGAGGCCGTAGTCGAACTGAATCAGTGACATCAAGTTCATGTAGCCGGGCGCGTCCTTGGCCGACGATCCCACATACTTGATAAAATATTCGAAGATCATACGGAGGTAGGGATCATCGAAATATTTCTCAATCGCCCCAGACATCGTGTTGGAGTGATCCATCTTTAGCATGAGACGAAACTTGTAGAATCGAATCATCTCCCAAAGAGTATCGAGCCCCTCTTTGAAGTAACCCTCGTCGACGAGCTGGTATTGCTGGCGACCGTAAGTGAGAAATTTCTGAAATTGCTCCCAGTTCTGCCCCGGGTCTCCGGAGAGCTTTTCGAGCTCTTTCTTCATCTCGTCCATCTTCTCATAGAGATCGAGAACGAGACCGTCTTCAAAGAAATTTCTCCAATGGGGGGTGACCGACTCCAGTTGGACATAGTCTCCCATTTTCTTTCCGGCACGCTCCCAGAGACTCTCGAAGAACTGAGGAAGAGTGAAAATGGAGGGGCCAAGATCGAAGCCGAAGCCATCGATTTCCTTAAAATTCAGCTTCCCGCCAATGCGCTCGTTTTTCTCCACGATCTCGACATCAAAACCTTCGGCATGAAGCGAAACAGCTGCCGAAAGACCTCCCAGTCCAGCTCCAACTACAATCACTTTTTTTCCACGAGATGAAGAGGAGGAGCTCATACACTTACTTTAGTTTTGGAATAGTTCAGACCAAAGGAATCGGAAATCAAATTGGAAGAAATACGGGCCGACTCGAAAATGGTAGGCAATCCACTTCCCGGATGTGTTCCGCCCCCGACGAGGTAACAGTTTTTGAATTCCTCAAACCGATTTCGAGGCCTCATAAACGCGAGCTGACTGAGACAGTGGGACAGATTAAAAGTCGCTCCCTTGAAGATATCGAGTTCTGATTCCCAGGTTTTGGGAGTGTAAATTTTCTCGACCTCTATATGATCCTCGAGATCATCCATTCCGAGACGATCCGCGAGAGCTTTCATAGTGAGCCGGCGATAGCGTGCCTGCGCTTCATCCCAATCAATATCGCCATCGAGATTCGGAGTCGGAACAAGAATGTAAAGACTCGACTTGCCTTCGGGAGCGAGCGTCGCATCCGTCACACTGGCATTCCGAATATAGAAGGAGATGTCAGCGGACTCTTGCCCGGAGGTGAAGATCTCATCGATGTTCTTCTTGTAGTCTTTGGCAAAAACGATGGTGTGATGCGGCAGGTCGTAGAGTTTGTCGACCCCCAGATGCATCATGAATGTCGAGCAGCTGAACTTCATCGTGTTCAGCTTTTCTTCGGTGTATTTCTTCAGCGCACCATCGGGAACGAGCTGGCTCATTGCTTGAGCAAAATCGGCATTGATGACGACACTGTCGGCATACACCTTCTCTCCATTCTCCAATTCGACCCCGGCCACCTTTCTCCCGTCGAGGATAAGCTCCTTCACCGCTGTGCCCGTGTGGATCCTCGCGCCGCAGTCAGCGGCAGCACGCCCGATCCCCGCAGGAATTTCGCTAAGTCCGCCCTGGGTATGAAAAATCCCATGCTCGTGCTCCATGTAGGAGAGCATGGCAAAGGCGCCCGGGCATTCCCAAGCTGACATACCGAGATACTTGCTCTGAAATGAAAAGAGAAGCGCCAGCTTATCATCGGGAAAATACCTTTTTAGGTTGTCAAAAACAGTCGTGCCCAGCGAAAGATGCGGTAAGGCGGGCAAAAGAGTTGGGTCGAGCGAACTGGCCGCACTCGAAAAGTCGCGCTCGAAGGCTGGAAGAAGGCGATTGAGCCGAGCCCGCTCCCTCTCCAGAAACTTGTCCATGCCCGAAGATTGACCAGGAAAAAGACGTTCGATCTCCGCTTTCGTATCCTCAACGTTGTCGCCAGCTCGAAATGTTTCATCGTCGTAGCGAAGCTCATACATCGGATCGAGCCGGACAAAATCGAGATAGTCCTCTGACTTCTTTCCCGCCTCGACGAAAATACGATCTAGGAGAGTTTTCATCATGAGAAACGTCGGACCAATATCGAATCGATAACCGTCGATTTCATGCGAGGCCGTTCGACCACCAAGACGCTCATGCTTCTCGAAGAGATCCACCTCTACACCTCGACTCGCAAGCAGAAGAGCGCTTGCGACGCCACCTGGTCCGCCCCCGATGATGATCACTCGCTTCTCTTTTCCGCCGGATCCGTCTGAATCTGGTCCTCTCATCACACTTTTGACATTCCGTTGGTTTGTCGTTCCCATACTTGCTCGGGATCGGATAAAACTTGATATTCTTCGTTTGAGGGAGCTCGTTCGTCGACTACTTTTTTACTATCTCACCTAATACTGAACGAACTTGCTCTGTCCAAGACGTTTGAAATGGGTAATTGGTTCACATTCAGGTTAATCCATGTCTGCTCCCGCCCCCCAAGATGCACCTCAGAATATGAGGCACTACGATCTAGAGGCGCTCATGGAAGCACAGAAAGCCTATTTTCGAGATGGAAAAACGACTCCGATTCACTTTCGAATCGAACGCCTCAAAGGGCTGGAACGAATTCTCGAACAAAGAACCGACGATCTTCTTGCTGCGCTTGAAAGCGATCTGGGTAAACCCCGGGTGGAAGGATACATGTCCGAAATCTACTTCAGCCTTCTGGAGCTACGATATTTCCTGAAATATTTGCCCAAGTGGACTCGCCCGAAACGAGTTGGTCATTCCTTCTTCCTCCTTCCCGCCTGGAGCGAAATTCACCGCGAACCCTACGGCAGGGCGCTCATCGTCTCGCCTTGGAATTATCCTATCCAGCTCGCCTTGAGCCCTCTCATTTCGGCAGTGGCGGCGGGAAATACGGTGATCCTGAAACCTTCCGAGCTGGCGAGCGCATCCGCCGAAATCCTCGCCGAGATCGTTTCCGAGGCGTTCAATCCCCAGCATGTGGCCTGCATCCAAGGAGGTCCCGAAGTGGGCAGAGAACTTCTTGAATTACCATTCGAGACGTGCTTCTACACGGGAGGCGAGCGAATCGGCCGAAAATACGCCGAGGCCGCCGCTCGAAATCTCGCCCCTATCACCCTGGAGCTAGGAGGAAAGTGCCCCTGCCTCGTTCTCGAAGATGCCCCGCTCGAAGCGACGGTCGACCGCATCATCGCAACGAAGTTCTTCAACGCAGGTCAAACCTGCATCGCCCCGGATTTCGTCCTGATTCCTGAATCGATGCGGGAAGCGTTCGTTGCCCAGGCGAAGCGCACCCTCGAAAATTACTACTCCGAAAATATCGAATCCGACCTCGCCACCATGATCCATCGTGACCACTACGATCGATTACGCTCTCTTTGTGAGGGTGAAGAGGTGGTCTCCTTCGGCGGGGATGACGAATCAACGCTCCGTCTGGCCCCCCGTCTCCTTCCGCAAGCTTCGTGGGACTCTCCCGCCATGGGCGAAGAAATATTTGGCCCTGTCCTTCCGATTGTCGGCTACACCAGTTTCGAGGAAACCTTACAACGACTGTCCGATGCACCCGATCCTCTCGCGCTCTATGCTTTTACCAGATCGAAAGCCCGCAGAGAACAAATTCTTCGCCAGACCCGTTCCGGATCTGTCTGCTTCAACGATGCGATCAAGCAGGCAATCAATCTCGAACTGCCCTTCGGCGGTGTGGGTGCCAGTGGCATGGGTCGCTATCGAGGCCGATTTGGATTCGAAACCTTCACTTACGAGCGCTCCATCACGCGGCGCTGGTTCTGGCAGGATCCTTTTTTCTCACCGCCGCCCTATGGAAACCTGATTGAGAAGCTGCGGAAGTATGTGAAGTAGTCTACTCGAAGGCTACGAAAACGAGGCCTGCTCCACAATCCAGTAGTTTCAGAGTCCTTTTCATCTTCGCAATAAACCTCAGTAGGCTTCAACCATCGCCCCGTCGATGAGAATATTCTGTCCGGTCAAATAGGCATTGGCCTCCGAACAGAGGAACGCAACGATCCGACCAAAGTCGGCCGGCTCTCCATATTTCCCGAGAGGAATCGATGCTTGTGAAGCGCTTCGCTGCTCGTCAAAAGTGATCCCGGCCTTTCCTGCCCAGATCGTATCGAGCTGCTCAATTCTTTCTGTATCGATCCGACCTGGCCCGACCGTGTTCACAAGAATCCCGTCCGGTCCCAGCTCGCGAGCGAGCGATTTCCCCAATCCGACGAGACCCGATCGGAAGACATTCGAAAGTAGCAGCCCATCGATGGATTGCTTGGTCGAAACGGAAGTGTTGCTCACGATCCGTCCTCCACCGCCAGCGCGCAGGTGCGGTAAAGCCGCACGAATCGCCCGGACGTAGCTGAGCATCGTCAGCTCGAAAGCCGACTGCCAGGCTGCGTCGTCAAATTGATCGAATCCCCCGGGAGGGGGGCCTCCCGTGTTGTTAAAAAGGCCCCAGAGGTTTCCAAATTCTTCGGCCGCCCGATTTACCGCGCCCTCGACCGCGCCGGTATCACAAAGGTCACCTGCCTCAAAAAGAGGGCGAGTTCCGGTCTCCGCGGCAATCTCGTCAGCAACCCGGGCTAACTTGTCTTCCGATCGAGCGAAGAGCATCACCCTTGCCCCTTCTCGCGCCAACTCCATCGCAACTCCGCGACCGATTCCCCCACTGGAGGCAAGCACGACAACTCCTTTGTCTTTCAATCCGAGATCCATGAACCAAGCATAGACCGAGGAGAACTGACGACAAGTTCAGGATCAGTCATGCATCTTAAGAAAGACGAGATGCTCTCGAATCTGCAATTCTAGCCTGCAAATCCTGAAACTGGGAAACAAGAAACTCGATCGCATCCTCAAGAGGCGTCTCAGCGAACTAGATAGAGGGAACGAAAACTGTACCGAGCAGGGACGGTGGATTCTCATCCGGACCCACGGAATATCCGGAAAAGGCAGCGCACAGGCAAGAACAAGAAGAAACAACTTCATCCGTTTCTTCTATCGAAATCCTGGAAAGAGACCGAGCCCTTTCTGGGAGCGCTCCCCTCACAGGATCTCAAACACTACTGCGGTTGTGTTGTCTTTCCCCGAGTTAATGATACTCTCCTTCACGATTCTTTCGGCGGCCGAAAGATCCGCAAAAGTCCCTGAAGGCTGGCGAACAAAATAGTCAATATTTGGATCCGAAAGCCCCTCGTATATTCCATCGGAGCAGATCACAAATCGATCTCCTTTCTCGACACCGACCGCTCCCAACTGGGGCTCGATCGACATCCGGGATGCTGTCAGTGCCTGCGTCAGCTGATTTCTCCTCGGATGATGCTTGGCCTGGCTCGCAGAGATCTGGCCGGTTCGTTGAAGCCATCCGACATAAGTGTGATCCTGTGAGATCTGCTTGATTCCTCCGGCGACCGGGAGGTAGTAAACTCGGCTGTCTCCGACATGGCAGAAGTTGACCCAACCTGAGCCCAACCAACAGAGACTGAGAGTTGCCCCCATCCCAGCGATCTCTTCATAAGCTTCCCCAAGTCGCTTGATCTCCTCGTGAATCTCGTAAAAAACCTGCTCAAGAAGATCCGGAGACCCTCGTTTCATGCCTTGAACATCGAGACGGAATGCGTTGGGGAGCAATTGAGTGATCTTCTCTACCGCAATCTGGCTCGCGAACTCCCCGGCGTTGCGTCCTCCCATTCCATCACTGACCGCAAAGATAAAGTCGCCATCGGAAAGCGAAGCCTCCCCCAGTTTTCCAAGGCGCAGAACCTCTCGGGCATCGACTTCGAGAGCGAGAAAGGCATCTTCGTTATTTTTTCGAAATCGGCCCACATCCGTAATCGCTGACCACGTCACTCCTGTGGGAGCTTCGCCGGCCGCCTTCGCCTCACTGTCCGTTGATTCTGAATCAGTCATCTATCTCCTGAGTAGGATTTGACATTCGAGATTTTTTGGCAAGCTCCTTCATTCGCTGGTGTTCGACTCCATATTCTTTTAGCTCGTCGAAAAGCTGACCCTGCTTTTCCTAGCTCAGCTTCAGAACCCCGAGCCTCATTTTCATAACGCTCCTAGGCAAGAAGGCCACAACACCATTTGTGGACTCTCCTGTCGAAACCCATGTGGACCTTGGCGACTGCAGAATCCTTGACGTCACCTTTCATGGTGTCCTTCCCTTTTAGAGGAAGATACCCGAGCGGGGAGAACTTCTCAACTAGGGAGAAACGCGTAGCCGTGAAGCGAGTCGCTTGAGCACGACGATACCCCATTCCGGTCAGCTCCTGCGAGCAAAGGCGGATCAGTCCGCCCCCAGATTTTCGATCATTTTTTCGAGTTCCGCGACACGGTCCTGCCAGTGCTTCTGACGTTCCTTCGCCTCGACCACGACCTCCTTCGGAGCTCGGGAAACGAAGTTCTCATTCGAGAGTTTACCGTTGATCTTTTTCTTCTCGTCCTCAGCCTTGGCGAGCTCTTTTCCGAGACGTTCGCGTTCGGCATCCAGATCGATCAGGCCATCTAGCGGAAGATAGAGCTTCCCGATCGCGGTGAGCGCCGTCGGATCTCCCTTCTCGGCCTCAAATCCGGGCTCGATCACGATCTCGCCAGCTCCGACTAATTGGCGGAAAACATCGGTCTCAGAAAAATCCCCTTCTGGATCAACAATGATCTTCACTTCCTTATTTGCTGAGAGCCCATATTCGGCTTTGAGATTTCGGGCTCGACCAACCGCCCCATAGATCGCTTTGACCCTTTCGCAAGCGCTCTTCACAGCAGCATCATCGAGCGCAGCGAGAGTGGGTTCCTCGGCCAGGCCAGTCTTCATGAGAAACTCGGGATCGCCCTCGGAGCGAAAACCCAGATTCTCCCAAAGTTCCTCTGTAATGTGAGGCATAAAAGGATGCAACTGAAGCAGGAAGCGCTTGATGACGAGGTCCATCGTCGCCACCGTCGAAGCCCGCAGCGCAGGCTCGGCTCCGTCTGCAAAGGCACCTTTCGAAGATTCGAGATACCAGGAGCAATAATTGCTCCAGAAGAAATCATAGAGTAGCTGAGCGAGTTCGTTGAAACGATAGTCCTCGTAGGCTGCCGCCATATCTTTCTCGAACTGGTCCAACTTGGCGAGAATATCTATCGAGTAGATCGAAAGCGCCTCCGGATCAAACTCGCCACTGCCTTCCTGCATCTGGCGATACCGGACTGCGTTCCAGAGTTTGTTCGCAAAATTCCGCCCTTCGACAACTTGAGGATAAACGTCCTTGCCGCCCTCATTCGAAATTTCAAAACGAATATCGGCTCCGAGAGGGGCGGTGCGCATAATTGCGAAACGAAGTGCATCCGCTCCATATTCTGCAATGATGTCGAGAGGGTCGGGGGAGTTTCCAAGACTCTTCGACATCTTACGCCCCCGTCCATCACGAACGATCCCGGTGAAGTAGACGTTCTTGAAAGGAAGCTCTTCACGCCAGCGGTAGCCGGCCATGATCATCCGGGCGACCCAGAAAAACAGGATCTCAGGTGCGGTGACAAGATCCATCGTTGGATAGAATTTCTTCTCCGTTGCGGATGGCTCCTCGTCCGATTTGCTCATCGTCGCAAAGGGCCAGAGCCAGCTCGAAAACCAGGTATCGAGAACGTCTTCGTCACGGACCCAATTCTCTTCGTCGGACGGAGGATGAATTCCCACGTGAAGATCTTTTCCGGCTCCCGCGGAATCGAGGCTCTCCATTGCCTGGAGTTCTTCCGCGTTTTCTTTCGGATACCAAACCGGAATCTGGTGTCCCCACCAGAGCTGGCGACTGATACACCAGTCCTGAATCCCTTCCATCCAGTGGGCGTAGGTTTTCTTCCATCGCTCGGGGCGGAAGCAAATTTCATCTTTCGCCACCGCGGCCGACGCTTCTTCGACACAGGGGTACTTGAGGAACCACTGCATGGAAATGCGAGGCTCAATCGGGACATCAGCTCGTTCGCTGAAGCCCACATTGTTTTCGTAATCCTCGACACGCAGGAGTTGCCCCATCTCTTCGAGTTTCTCGGCTGCTTTCTTGCGAGCTTCGAAGCGATCCATCCCCTCGAATTCGGGACCACCGTGCTCGTTGATAGTCGCATCAGGGTTGAACACGTCGATGATTTCGAGCCTGTTTTTCTGACCGATATCAAAGTCAGCCTTGTCGTGGGCGGGAGTCACCTTAAGAACACCGGTTCCGAATTCCGGATCGATATGCTCATCGGCTAGGATGGGAATTTCGGCCTCGGGAAACGGGCGCAATACCTTCTTGCCTACCAGATCCGCGTAACGCTCATCTTTTGGATTCACCGCGACGCCCGTGTCTCCCATGAGAGTCTCGGGACGTGTGGTCGCAATCTCGAGCCAGCGATCGGGGCGGCCATCCACTTCTCCTACCACCTTGTAACGCATGTAGTAGAGCTTCGACTTCTGAGGCTTCATGATAACCTCTTCATCGCTCAAGGCGGTGAGTGATTTAGGGCACCAGTTCACCATTCGCTTGCCGCGGTAGATCAATCCTTCCTCAAAGAGATCGACAAAGATTTTGGAAATCCACTGGCTGTAATCTTCGTCCATCGTGAAGCGCTCGCGCTCCCAGTCACAGGAACAGCCAAGGCGCTTCAGTTGCTGAATAATAATTCCGCCGTGCTTTTCTTTCCACTCCCAGACTTTCTCGAGAAAAGCTTCCCGTCCAATATCGCGACGAGTGGTCCGTTCTTCCTTCCGGAGCTTCTGCTCAACCTTGGATTGGGTCGCAATTCCGGCATGATCCGTTCCTGGTAACCAGAGAACCTCTTTACCCTCCATCCGCGCGCGGCGGGCGAGAATGTCCTGGATCGTATTGTTCAGAACATGACCTAGGTGAAGAATCCCGGTCACATTGGGTGGCGGAATGACGATGGAGTATGCCTCCCGATCACTCGATTCGTCGCCACGGAAGCAACCAGCCTCGACCCAGCGGTCGTACCACTGGGTTTCCACGTCGCCGGGTTGATAGCCTTTGGATATTTCTGTCGTCATGATTTCGCCTCGATTGACCGGGGGTCAAAACTATTTCTTGCTTGTACCCCTTTGTAAAACTGAAATCCCCATTTCACGCGTTGCGTTCCCCCGCGGAATCGATTACATTTTCGGTTTTCAGTTCGTTTCGTCATCCCCCGACACACTACTGATGCGTCCCCTCGCACCACAGAACCAGCGGCTTCAATCAGAACGTCCGAGATCTTTATCCGGAGTTCTCGCCTTAATTTACCTTTTCGCCACCTTTTTCCTAATTCAGCCGGGAGGAGCGAAAGACTGGGAAGTCCTCCGATTAGGCGGTCGCGAATATGTCTCTGATGAGAATGTAGCGAAATTTTACCAGTTCCAGCGCTTCGCCAAGGAGGATTCCAATCGAATATTCAAGCATCCCAGCCTCGTGATGACCTGGAAGATCGGCTCGCAGTCGATCTATGTGAACAACATCAAGTTCAACCTCAGCTTTCCGGTCGTTGCCAATGGAAGCAAGGCGATGATTTCCACGGTAGACCTCGCCCTGCTCCTCGATCCTGTGGTCCGCCCCAGTTATATCAAAAAGCCGATCACCTTTGATACGGTGGTGATTGATGCGGGCCACGGAGCCCACGACTCAGGTGCCAAAGGTGTTTACGGCTACGAAAAGAACTACGCTCTCGACATGGCCCTTCGTCTTGATAAAGCGTTAAAGCAGAGGGGTTTCAAGACGGTAATGACTCGTTCAACCGATACGTTCCTCACCCTGAGCCAGCGGGTTGACATCGCCAACCGGCAGAAGAATGCGATCTTCATCAGTTTGCACCTCAATAGTTCTGGCTCCAGCGACGCCAACGGAATTGAAACTTACGCCCTCGCTCCTCAGGGAACTCGGTCCACCAACGGCGGCAGCCCCTGGAACTCGAGGTTGAGCGGAAACGTGCGAGATGCCGAGAATATCGCCCTCGCCACTGCCGTACATGCGCATGTCATCCACGATCTCCGGCCCGTAGACCGCGGAATCAAGCGCGCGCGATTTAACGTTCTGCGAGGCATCAACAAGCCTGCAATACTGTTCGAAGGTGGTTTTGTCACCAACCGGACCGAGGGAAAACTGATCGACAATGCCGATCATCGACAAAGGATGGTCGACTCAATAGCCAACGCGATCGTGAAGTTTGGCACTGCAGTGGGCAAAAAGTAGGCTTCAAACGCCTCCTCCACCTACCGAGCCTTCGAAAATTCCTGCAAAGGAAGCCCGAATGGGTATTTCTCTCCTAACACACGGGCTCGCTCGATCCATTCCTCCTCAGTCAGGGAAATTTCTTTGCGACTCGCAATCACGGCAAGATTGCCGGTTTCGGGAACGGCGAATTTCTCCACCGTCGGAAAAACTTCACGGAGTGCCTCGAGGTCTCCTGAAGTCGTATCGCGATAGGCAATCAGATTGCAAACGAGCACACCTTCTGGAACAAGCTGATCACGCATCGTTTTCAAAAACTCGACCGTCTTCAATCGCGCGGTTTTCCCATCGGCGTCTCGATCCACATCAGGACGGAGGAAAGCATCGAGGTAAATCGCATCGAATAGCTCGTGCTGACGATCGAGAAACAAAAACGCATCCTCGGTATGAATGCGAACTCGTTCACTCTCCCGAGTTTCGAAATAGTCTGCCGCAATTCTGACCACTGCAGGGTCAATCTCTACCGCCTCGATCGTCGTCTTAGGAAAATGCTGCTCGACGAAGCGCACCATTCCGCCACCGCCCAGACCAATCAGCAACATCCGATCCTGCGGTTCTCGGAAGAGCAACGAGGCAAAGAGCGCCTTGGTGTAGGCGACCTGCAGTTCTCCCGGTGCCTCCAGATCAATCTTCGATTGGAGTTGCTCGATTTTCGAATCGGTGACGAATAGCAAATTACGCTTCGAATCTCTTCCCCTCACCCGGATGTGGGAAAATTCAGATCGCTCCTCGTGAAGAATTGGCCCGTAGGTTGTTCTCGGCAGATAAGCGCTCTGCGAAAGAAAGATGACCCCAAGCGCGATCGCACTCAAAACACATAGCAAGCTGGCAAAGTGGATAGATGAGATAGGCTTCATGCAGGAAGGGCAATTTCGTTAGCGGGGAAACCTAGCGAGATTCTTCATTCGATCCAACCAGATCATCGATGCGGGATTTTTGATCGGGCTCCAACTCCTCATAGGTTATCTGAAAGTAGATCTGGGCGAGAAGTTCTGGGCGTTTCAACTGTGGCTTGGAGGCAAGCTCGACCGCGACGGGAGGCCACACCTGCTCTTTGGCGGGGCGAACTGTTGCCGTAATCTGGTAATCACCCACGGCTGCCGAACTGCGAATGGCAGCCTTGGGATCATCAGCATCCACCTGTTGTTGTAGAATTTGAAAATTCGTTTTCCCTAGGAAAAATTCTCCTTTGCCGATCGTAACTGTGTTGTCGGATTCTTGCGCCCTCATCGTGAAGTGCTCAGGCAGGATCAATCCCCCGACATCCATGAAGTCCCCAAGGTTGAAATCCTTAAATTCGACGCGCGATTTTCCACCCGGCAAAACTGACTGATACCAAGCTCCATCGAAGACAAGAATCCGGCTTGCGGCGGCCCCTTCCAACGATCCCATCTCCAAACTGAAATCAATTTCCGATTTCACGAGCGGGTGAAGTTCTGGAAGGATTTTTCCTTTGACCTGTCGCGTGAAGGGAACGAGCTGCCCTTCGATCGTAGCGGGTTCCGCATCGTGGAGTTCTACGCTGATCCCATCGGAAACGATTTCCAAATCTTCGAGCGCGAACTCATCTCCCTCGATCTTCAGTCCACTAAGGCGAACTAAAGGGATATCGACATCGAGTTCGCCATCCGAAGAAACGAATTTAGAGTCTTTCAAATTGAGTTTCCTTAATTCAAAGAGTTTCAGTCCTTCACCCTCACCGCCCGATTGATTCTCGGGCTCGTCGTCAGGTGTCTTATCAGTCTCCTTTTTTTCTTCGTCATCCTCCTCGACCATGTCTTTGAAGAAATTGCTTCCGACAACAAATGTGGATCGCTCGGTCGACACCTCCTCGAGGATCAACTGGCGATTCCGATAGGAATCGAAGGGACCCGTGTATTGAATCTTGAGGCCTTCAATCACCGATCCCCCTTCGTCTCCTCCCACGATGATCTCCTTCACCTTGAGGCCACTCGAAATACTTCCTCCAACGCCTCGGAGCTCAATGGAAGGACCATCGGAATCCATACCGTCTTCGATCATTCCGCCAGCCCACTTGAGAGGCAATGACGTGTGAAACAGAACAAGATACCCGATCAGGAGCAGGACTACCGGAACACCGACCAACATCCCCACGCATCCCAAACACCCCTTCTTGTTCGTGCCTCCGGATATAGGTGGGGGAGTGACATTACTCTGGTAAGACGGTGAGTTCATAATTGAGAAAGTAAGGTTTGTTCAAACCGACCGTAATTCGCCCCTCGCTGGGAGACATTACAAAACTACGTACATTTTTCTACTCCCCCACCGACAACACAATTGGAAAAAGGCCCGCTGCTGCAAAGCCGGCGGGTATCGAGTCGTTTCCAAGATCGTTACGAGACCCAAGAAACGACATTTTTTGCGCCGAGAAATTCGTCGGATACCGTGTAAGCCGCCCCGGCCTCGAGAGTGACCCGGCGCCCCGTCGCTGTGCGAACCTCGAGATGCAAAGGTCGATCGCCCGGAAACTGCTGGGCCGTTTCACGAATCATTCCGATCACTGAAACTGCATCACGAACCGAATCGAGTCGGAGTAGAACCGGTGTCGCAAAAGGAGGCGTGTCGTGGTGCCCGTTGTTCCCATTCATCGGCTGCCCAAGAGGGTCAGGTGACTGACCTGCCCCTGAAGGACTGCGCCCTGCTTGGTCATTCGCTGGAATCGTCGCGCGAGCTCCCATAGCATGACGAACCGGATCAACCGACATCTGGACCGCATTAGGATCGGGTTTGATCTCCTGCACATTATCTGCCGTGAGTCGATTCTCGTCGGAGCGATTGTCCTGCTCGATTTTCGCTTTCAGCTCGATCACATTTCCTTTTACCAGTACTGGATTACACTTCTGAAAAGTTTCATTCCAGACCATGACCTCCGTTGTCCCGGTGAAGTCCTCGAGAAGAAGAATCGCGAAGGGCTTGCCCTCACGCTTGGTGTATTTGACGGTCGCCTCGGCAATCAGACCCGCATAACGCTGCCCCTTTTTACCGGGCTTCATCTGGGCAAGGTCGCCGATATTGTTGAATTTGCCTTTCTCGAGGATGCTGCGGAATTCGTCGAGCGGATGACCCGTGACATAGAATCCGAGAAGGTCTTTCTCGTGGGTCAAATACTCGCGCTGGTTCCAGATCACCTTGTCCTCTTCAACCATATCGGGAGCAGGCGCCGCGGCCATGAGCTCGTTCATATCGAAAAGTGAAGTCTGGCCGCTTGCACGATCTTTCTGTGCAGCACTGGATCCAGCGATGACTTGCCCCACTCGGGAAAACATATCGTCGCGGCGCTCCATCGTGAAATCGAACGCACCGGCCTTGATCAGGTTCTCGAGAATCTTCCGGTTCACCGACTTGGTATCAAGTCGGCTCGCAAATTCTTCGAGCGATTTGAACTCACCATTCTTCTCTCGCTCCTCGATCGCCACTTCCATTGCGGCGCCTCCCACATTCTTGATGGCGGCGAGCCCGAATCGGATTGCCTCGCCTCCATCAGGAAGGGTCTCGGGAGCGAATTTTAGTCGACTACGATTCACATTCGGCGCCAGTATCTCGATCCCCATCCGCTGACACTCGGCCACGAAGACCGAGATCTTGTCCATGTTATTGATCTCGTTCGAAAGAACCCCCGCCATGAACTCGACCGGAAAATTCGCCTTGAGGAACGCAGTGTGGTAACTGATCAACCCGTAGGCTGCTGAATGAGATTTGTTAAATCCGTAGCCCGCGAATTTCTCGAGCAAGTCAAAGATCTCGTTGGCCTGCTTCTCAGGAATCTCGTTCACCTCGCGGCAGCCCTTCACAAACTTCTCCCGCTGTTTGATCATCTCCGAGATCTTCTTCTTACCCATCGCTCGACGGAGAAGGTCCGCCTCACCGAGGGAATAGCCGCCGAGGAGGTTGGCCGCTCGCTGAACCTGCTCCTGGTAAATGAGAATTCCGTAGGTCTCCTCGCTCGCTTTCTCGAGAAGCGGGTGAAGATATTTGACCTTCTTCTTCCCTTTCTTCCGATCAATGAAATCAGGAATGAGGTCCATCGGACCCGGTCGATAGAGTGCGATCAACGCAATGATGTCTTCGATTCGATTCACCTCGAACTGACGGCACAGGTTCATCATTCCGCCTGACTCCAACTGGAAAACTGCGGTCGTTTCTCCTCGGTTCAGCAGGTCGAAGGTAGCGGTGTCGTCGTATCCTTCGTTGTCGAGTTCAAAATCGGGAGTGTGGACATGGATCAAGTCCATCGCGTCCTGAATCACCGTCAGGGTCTTGAGACCCAGAAAGTCCATTTTCAGCATCCCCACATCGGTCAGCGGACTCATCGCATACTGCGTCACGACCTCACCCTCCTTTCCACGAATCAGCGGAATATGATCTGTCAACTCACGGTCTCCGATGACGACACCGGCCGCGTGAATTCCTGTCCCCCGGGTCAACCCCTCAAGGAACATCGAAGTCTTCCAGAGCTCGGCAGCCGTCGGATTGACCTCCAGTTCAGCCTTGAGGTCAGGATTCTTCTTCTTGGCATCGGCAAGCGTGATATTGAGCTCGTTGGGAATCATTTTCGCCATGCGATCTCCCTCGCTGAAGCTGAGTCCCATCACTCGCGAAACGTCGCGCACAACACTCTTCGCCCCTAGTGTTCCGAAAGTGACGATATGAGAAACGGCCCGCTCCCCATACTTTCTCCGGACATACTCGATCACCTGTGGACGACGAGTCTGGCAGAAATCGATATCAATATCCGGAGGAGAAACACGCTCCGGGTTGAGGAATCGCTCGAAAATCAATCCGAAACGAAGCGGACAAATATCGGTAATGCCCAGCACATAGGCGACGAGGGACCCAGCCGCTGAGCCTCGACCGGGGCCGACCGGAATCCCGTTGTCCTTGGCCCATTTCACAAAGTCCCAAGTGATGAGGAAATAGGAGACAAATCCCATTTTCTCCATCACACCGATCTCGTAGTCGAGACGTCGGCGAAGTTCCTCGTCTGAGTCGGAGCGATCCCCATACCTCCACTGAAGACCTTCAAAACAGACCTTCCGGAAATACGCCTCGCGAGGGCTTCCATCCGGTGAATCGAATTGCGGATATTTCTCCGAGCTGGTCGAATCGAGATGGATATTGACGTCGATCATCTGCGAGATGCGATAGGTATTTGCAACCGCTTCGGGCAAGTCTTTAAAGATCTTGCGCATCTCGTTGGAAGTCTTGAAATACACCTCCGGAGAATACTTCATCCGATTCTCATCCATGAGGAGAGAACCTGTGCCAATACAGATCATGACATCATGCGCATCATGATCGGCGGCGTTGAGAAAGTGAACGTCGTTCGCGGCAACAAGCCCGAGATCAAACTCCTTTCCGAACTCGGCCATCTGGCGCGTGCAAATCGCCTGCTCGGAGAAGCCATGGTCGTGAACTTCGAGGAAGAAATTCTCCGGTCCGAAGATGTCGCGAAATTCACCGATGCTTCTGCGAGCACTATCCAGATCTTCGTTCTGGATGAACTGATTAACCTCTCCGTTGATACAACCGCTCAGGCAAATGATGCCTTCGGAGTGGGCCGCAAGCGTTTCCTTGTCGATCCGCGGTTTGTAGTACATCCCCTCAAGGTGACCGATACTGGTCAACTTCATGAGGTTGGCATATCCCTCGTTCGTTGATGCGAGAAGCGTGAGGTGAGAATTCCGCTTTTTCTTCTTCGCACCCACCGCGACTGGCTCGGCCTTCTTGTCGGTCAGCTTCACACCCGGGGGCGTGAGATAGGCCTCACATCCGATGATAGGTTTGATCCCAGATGCCTGGCCCGCTTGAAAAAAGTCAATCGCTCCGAAAATATTTCCGTGATCCGTCATCGCCACGGCCGGCATCTTGCACCGCTCCGCCTTCTTCATCAGATCCTTGATCCGCACGGCCCCGTCGAGGAGCGAGTATTCGGTGTGAAGATGAAGGTGAATGAACGGATCGGCAGGCATAAGGAGCAGAGGAAAGAGGAGACCCTCCTGATCTTAGAGAGCAGAGGAAAAGAGGCAAGATCTCTCCTCACGCAAACAGCGAAAAAAACGTTCCTTTCAGCGCTCCCGACGGACCCACTGGAATCCTGAAACGCTCTCGCTGGCACCTTAGTTTTCGAGGGCCAGCCACTGAAACTCAACCGAATAAACCCGAATCGAACGCCAGGTGGACAGCTAATCGGTGAAGCCGGACAGATTCACATCAGCTGAGTTGAGGCGGAGTCGGGCGCTACTCGCTTAATCGGCATCAAATCTAGTCAAACCGAGATGAATGACCGGAGTCGTGAGAAAGAGAGTCACGAATTCTATGTTCGGGAAAAGACACGCTCCTCAGTCTCTTCCGAGACCACTGTCTCAAATGTCCGACCTTCAGTCTCGTTCCCAACGAAAACGGATGAGGAAAGAAAATGGAGCTCGATTAGACAAGGAAAATTGTGGGGAATTTAGGTAGGGAACAGTAACTGTTTGGTCACATTACACTATCCACCTGTCCACGTATAAATAGATACGTACATCTTAAGAAGCTACAGTTAGGTCAGGGTTTTACGGGAATAAATCGCACTGCATCAAGAATGACATAGCCGTCGGCATTTCCATTAGTTACCGTGACGACCCCTTTCCCTCCAAAAGTAAAAGTCCCCAGCGAAGCAAAGACTCCCTCAACCTCTGGTGGCTTCTTCTGGTTCACTTCTTTTTTCATTTTTCCTTTTGTCGAATAAATCGTGACTGGAACGTTTGTGGCGCGATTGTTGTTGGTGGAGTAGGCAATTTGCACCTCGTAGGTTCCCGCTTCCGGCAAGGAAGCCGTGAACGTTGCCTCGCAGCTTCCATCCCCTTTAGCGCCATCATGCATGTATCCTTGATGAACTCCAGCTGTGAGAATGGTAGGCAACCACCTCCCCTTTTTCTCTGCTGAAGTATCATCAACTACAATACCGTCGAGGTCTTTCAGGGAGGTATAGTCGTTTTTGGCCTGGTAGTTCGTCGATCCAGAATGCTCGAGAATCTGCTCATCCTCGGCGAGTCGATCTCGCAACTTCTCGTAGGGAACCTCTTGAACCGAAATGCCTAAGTCGATCGCTAGCGAGGCAGCCGTTGCGCACGACTGCCCGAGAACCATGAAGACCGGCTCCATCCGGATCGAACCAAACGCAATGTGACTGGCCGAGAGACAAATTGGGACAAGCAGATTGGTCGCCTCCTCCGGCTTCGGCACAAGTGATTGGTAACTGATTGGGTAGGGAGGAAATCCACCCACCTGAATATCTCCCTCATTCTTCGCCCATCCCTCTTCCGTAATGTAGCGCTGAACATTGTGTGAATCCATCGTGTAGGCACCCATCCCGATCGAGTCTTCCACTTCCAATTTTTGCTGGCAGTGATTCTGAGTCATTACCATTTGCCCCACCATGCGACGGGCTTCGCGAACATAAAGTTGCTGCTGCCACCCGTCGGCGGATTCGAACTCATCTTCACTCATCCCCCAATGGGCAACTTGGTTGCGAATTTCCTCAGGAACTCGCGTGTGATTTGCGAGAGTCCACATCAGGCCTTGCTGATAGAGTTTGTGACGGGCCACGATCTTTTCGCGTTCCGCATAGCTTGCCTCGGGGTAGGCATAGTTTTGCCCAATGAAATCGGTGGAGAATCCAGTACGATTGTTGGTATCGGTCTTGCGATTTGGCATACTCGAGTTGATCCAGGGCATTCCCGTTTCGCCCGCTTCGAAATTGCGAAGAAGCAGTTCATACCATTCCTCTTTGTATCCCTCCGGCTTGTGAAAGGGAATTCGATTCTCCGGGTGATCCGTTAGACACATTCGGAAACAGTAGGCCTGCACCCGAGCATCGCCGCTCCCCTCTTCGCCGGGTCCTTCGGGATCGAGGAACGGCAGGAGTCCGCTTTCGGAGTCACCCGCTACGCGAAAGGGATCGACCCCGTCCACGAAATTGTGACTCCGCGCCCGCTGCGTTTGGACCCCATTGAGCGACTCGTCGTATTGATCAATCGACTCGCGACCTACCGTGTAAGAAACCTCACTCGCGGCGAGCAGATCGCCTTCATAAGTAGCATCGAGAAAGACTTTTCCGAAGACTCTACGCCCGGATTCCATCGTGACCGAAACGATTTTTCCGCCCTCTTTCTTCACCCCACTATCGCGATCTAATCTCTCACGATAGACTATCTCGAGCCCAGTTTCCTCGATCCAACTCTCGTAGACCTTCAATGCCGCACTGGGTTCGAAAGTCCACATCGTCGCCTCCCCCTTCGCGGTGCGGGTCTGACCCGAGTCCCTGTAGCTTTCGCGCTCCTGCCACTTCCAGGCTTCTGGATTGGCGTAGTGCTTTGCGATTCTCTCGTAGAATTCGCGAGAGAGCCCACCGATGACCTGCTTGTTCCCGATATCTGTTTGACCGAGTCCTCCTGTCGTCAGTCCCCCCACTCGGCTTGTTGGCTCGATGACAATGACCGACTTGCCCATCTCGAGGGCTTGAAACCCGGCGACCAATCCAGCACTGGTTCCTCCATAAATGACAATATCATATGACTCATCAGCCGCCTCAGTCAGGAGCAAATAGACAAACGCAAGGAGGAGAACAATAAAGCAAGATTTCATGACATTGTGGAAGGGGAAAAGGGGAGCGACTACAGTTTCGAAATCACTTTGTCCGCTTCAAACCTGACTTTGGGAAGAGAGCCGTATTTATCGTCCTCCGATCGATACCCAGCCGGACAGAGCACTGCGGTCGTAAGCTGACGGTCTTCGAATCCAAGAATTTCGTCGTATTTCGAAGCGACGAATCCCTCCATCGGACAGGTGTCGATTCCCATCATCGCAGCGACACTCATGAACTGTCCCAGCGCAATATAGGTCTGGAGTTTCCCCCATTGCTTGACGCCTTCTTCGTCAAGATTCTGAATAAACCCGACCATCATGTCGCGATACCCCGTAAAGCCGGGCTCTCCTCTGACTTCTTCGACCCGGGACACAAAACGATCGACGTAGCTTTCGTCAACGTCGGTGCGAAGAGCGATGACCAGCAAATGGGAGGCATCTGCGACCTGACGCTGATTCCATGAATGAGGAACGAGTTGCTCGCGAACCTCCTGATTTTCAACCATCACAAACTCCCAGGGCTGAAGACCGAAGGAAGACGGAGTCAGGACGAGAGATTGCTCAAGAGCGGCCCAATCCTCCTCGGAGATCTTTTTCTCCGGATTAAAAACTTTGGTGGCGTAGCGCCAGCGGAGGGCATCGAGGATCTGATCAGAAGATTGTAGAGTCATGGAATAGATAGCAATTACTTGGGAGAAGTAGATTGCTATCCGCAGCGAATCCGTCAAGAGCGGAGTCAGGCTGCCTGCGCATCAATCGTCAATTTCGCCGTCAAAATCGAAATTAAAGTCGAAGTGGAATCCACTGTCATCGTCGTGCCAGGAATCCGGATAGTGGTCGGAAGAATCCCCCAGGCAAATCCAGTTCCGGCGATCAACCAGTTCACGAAATTCGTGAGCAGGTAGATCGAAACAATACTAACGATGATCCACGGTTCGATTTTCATGCTCTTACAATCAGGGAAAACCCGATCTTCTTTTCACTACATAGGGCTAGTTTCTTTGTAGTTCGAAGATCTCCACACCGAGTTATTCTTTCAGGATAACTTCACCCACCGAAACCAAATATTATCTTAGCTGAACTTGCTAAAATTACGGAACACGCCACCGAAACCGTCACTCAAACAGGAATTGGGCTCGGCTCCGCCCCTGCGGTAGTTTGCTCCTGGCAATGAACCCGTTCCATACTCTGGGCCATCCTTGCTGGTATCTTAAGCTGGTTCTATATCATCTACTTTGCAATCACGCGAAAGCCTGAAGAAACGAGATAGCGGCCTCCGGTGCGGAGCCAGACTAGCCCTAGCCTATCTCGACGCCTTTTAACTCGGCGACCTTGGCGGGGCGATCCTCGGCTCGCATGAGAGCCTCGCCGACGAGAATGGCGTCGGCTCCCCAACTCTGAATTTGGGCCGTTTCCTCTCCCGTGTAGATCCCACTCTCACTGACGAGGATATGGTAGGGACCGACTTCTTCGCTGAGTTTCTCTGTCGTTCCGAGATCGACCTCGAAGGTCTTCAGGTTCCGATTATTCACGCCAATAATCTGAGCTTCGGTTTCGAGCGCGCGTTCCATCTCTTCGAGGTCATGCACCTCGACAAGCACATCAAGTTGGTAGGATTTAGCGACATCGAAGAGATGAAGAAGTTCTTCCTGCTCCAACGCTCCCACGATCAGGAGAATGGCGTCGGCCCCGGCGACGACGGCCTCATAGATCTGAACTTCGTGAATGATAAAGTCTTTCCTCAGTAGCGGGAGGTCCACCGCCTCCCGAATCTGAGTAAGATAGGAGAGATGCCCTTGAAAGTATTTTTCGTCGGTGAGAATGGAGAGCGCGTCTGCCCCGGCCTCAGCGTAAGATTTTGCAATGGCAACCGGGTCGAAGTTTGGATCGATTGTTCCCGCTGAGGGGGATGCTTTCTTTACTTCAGCGATCACAGAGAGAATGTTGGTTCCATATCCCTCATCGTCTCCCTGATCTCGTATCGCCCCGCCCAGGGCAGTGGAAAAAGAGCGAAAATCCTCACGTGCCTGAGCAGAGAACTGCAACTTGTCTTGAAGGGAGAGCAGACGTTCAACCTCCTCCCGTTTGTCTGCGAGAATCTCGTCGAGTTTGTTTCCAAATATCTTCATTCTGAGAAAAGGGCACTGGTTGTTCCTCCTGGCCCGGTCAAACCGATACGCCCCCCCGATTTCCCCCGCCACTCTATTTTGTGATTTTTGGCTTGAAAAAGAATGAATCGTATCCAGATTACCCGTCCGCGCTGCCTAGGTGGCGAATGCGGGTGTAGCTCAGGGGTAGAGCGCAACCTTGCCAAGGTTGATGTCGTGAGTTCGAATCTCATCACCCGCTCCATTTTCTCCCAATTTTAGAGGAGGTTTTCGTGGAGACACTGTTTCGCTGGTCAAAGTTCGTCGACGAAAATCAATTGGAGATCTGGGAATCCCGACTCCTAATGGCCGATGTCGCCTACACGGCGGAAAAGCAAGTCAAACGAAAGCGCTGGCAGCTCAGCAGCTACAGTCCTCAGCAAGATCACGCTGAACAATTGCGAGCCCAATTTGGTGGCGGCGTTACACGAGTTCAGCCCGGAGACTGGCAGCCCTCCTCAGAAGCCGAATCGGAAGCTCTTCTCAAAATACGTGACACCCTTCTTGTCACGGAAGCAGAGGATGAATCCATCCGTGCCTCGCTGACCGAGAAGTTTCCCGATCGCATCATTCTCAGTTTCCCTCCCCAGCTCGCCTTCGGAACTGGGGGACATCCCACTACGGCAGGATGTCTTCGCTTTCTCTCCGACATCGCGAAAGAGCGCAAAGGCACGGAATGGAGTCTCGTCGACCTTGGCTGTGGAAGCGGCATCCTTGCGATTGCGGCCGCCAAAATGGGTGCCACCCGAGTCGTCGCCGTCGAGATCGACGAAATGGCCTTGGGCTACGCCCGCCAGAATGCCGACCGGCACGGTTGTTCAGATCAGATCGAATTTCTCGCGGGGGACGCCATTCCCATGATGTCGGAAGCCACCCTAGGGGGGGTCGACGTTGTCGCCGGCAATCTGTTCAGCTCACTTCTCGTGACTTTGCTCCCTGTCGTGCCGGTCTCGTTGGCTCCGGGAGGGGACGGCGTCTTCTCCGGGTTTCTGACTTCTCAGACCCGAGAGGTCGCTGACGCTGCCAAAGCGGGAGGAATTCCCCTTCAGGATTTTCTTCGCAGGGGCAAATGGGTCGCGACTCGAACCGTCTCGATGCCGTCTACCACATCCCAAAACGACTGATCGCGATTTGTCGGCCTCATTGTATAGTATCTCATTTCCGTAATATCCATGAATACCGGAACCCTACTCAACGTCATCCGCATGTTTTTCCTGCTCATCTCGAGCTTTATCGGCGTGTCCGTGGCTATGGGAGAAGCACCAGAGAATCTTTGGTTTGCCGGCTGGTTCGGTGCGATCCTTGGTCTTGGCTTTGCCTCGATGATGATTGTCCTCGATGTAATGCTGCGAGGACTCAGTATTCGTGCATTTTCTCATGGCACCTTCGGACTCCTTATTGGTCTCCTCTGCGCCTGGCTTGTGACCCGAATCGGGTTTTTCGAAGCAGGCTGGGTTCAGCAATTCGAAGTCGCAGGCAATATCTTTAACTTGGCGATCTTTCTCGGATTCGGATTTATCGGGGTGATGCTCGCCCTGCGAAGCAAGAGAGAAGAATTCTCGCTCCTCATCCCCTACGTGCGATTTCGGCAGGACGAGTTGCAGGATCTCCCCATCCTTCTCGATACCGATGTGATTATCGATGGTCGAGTTCACGGAATCTGTTCAGCGGGATTTCTAGGAGGCACGCTGGTCGTTCCTCGTTTCGTGCTGGATGACCTCCAGAAGATGGCTGATTCCTCGGATGAGCTCAAACGAAGCCGAGGCAAACGCGGATTGGATTCTCTCAACCGTATTCAGTCAGATGACGAGATCGATGTGTCGATCCACGAGGAGACATTCGACCCCACCATGTCTTCCGATTCCAAGATGGTGGAATTGGCCGACGCGCTCGTCGCGCGGATTCTTACCAACGACGGCAATCTCGGAAAAGTTGCCCGCCTCAAAGGAGGCTCGGTTCTAAATCTTAACGAACTGGCGTTGGCCTTGCGCCCGATCGTATCACCCGGGGATGAGCTCGATCTCGAGTTGGTCAAAGGCGGAAAAGATGAGCATCAGGCGGTGGGATACCTTCCCGATGGCACCATGATCGTTGTCAATCAGGGCAAGCCTCACCTCGGAACGCGACAGCCCGTCGTCGTAGCCGGCGCCGTCCAGACCAGCGCGGGTAGACTGATCTTTGCCGAGCTGAACCACTCCTGAATTCAGTCCGAATCTCGAGCGGGATCTCTATTCGCCAAGCACGAGGCCGTTCACCGCTGCCCATGAGAGTCAACCAATCACCAGCTTGTTTAGAGAATTACGACTGAGATTTGCTCGATCACTAATTGCTTTCTCTTGAGGCGGTAAACCGCTATTCTACTCATGGCTATGGATAAAGAGCGGACCTCGGAAAGCACTTCGCACGGGCCCGCTCTGCCCCCGATTCCCGAGACGATCTCGATCCCTCTCCCGCCCCGGGAGAGAAGAAATACGCGAGCGCAGAAAAGCGAAGCTTGCGGTCTCTTTTCCCGGCATCGTCGGGAAACACGCCCACCCCGGTCCGCTCGGGGGGAGACAAAAGCAGGTCGCCCGGAGCCTTCAGCGCTCGAGCGCCAGAGGAAGAAGGAATTAGCTCAATCCCTCGTCACCGCGTTCGCCATCAACGGAGCGCTCATTTGGCTTCTCGTTTTCACGGTGATCGAGAATTCAAAACCAGCTCCGGGAACTTTTTTTGATGTCTCGACTCAGCAGGAGAAAGACATGAGCTCGAAAGTCTCAGGATCCCCTCCTCCAACTCCCTTGACTCAAGAGAAAGCAGCCAGCGGGGCTGCCGCGCCATCGACCTCCCTGATCACGACAACCGCGATACAGGAATTCACGATAGACTCGAGCCTTCACACCGAGCTCACACCTAGCCTTGCCTCAATCGATGTTTTGAATCCGTCGATGGGAGCTAGCATCCAGTCCAGTGCCTTCGCGGACGCAAAATCACAAAAGAAGAAAGCGATTCGAAAATTCATCGAAGGAAACAGCGGTAATGGAAGTAACGGGAGAGGTGTCTTCACGATCGGTGAAGATAAGCTTCGCGGCCTCATTTCAACCGGGCAATTCGGTGACGGATCTGGTCTTCTGCTCCTCACCGATATTTCGGGCAGCATGCGCGAAATTGGTGAAGTCGTGGATTCCTATGTGAAGCGAACGTTTCCCAAGAGCAAGTCGTCACAGATTCCTGGTTGCTCCTTCAAATACAAACATGATCCCGTCGTCGAAGAAGTAGTCCGTTTGACGAGGCGATCTGATTTTACGGATATCGTTTTTGTCTGCGACCTTCAGGATGGCGAAGGTAATTCCGCAATTCAGACCCTGCGCCGAGCGCTGATTCGCCCCGAGAGGACAATTCGCTTTCACGTGATCAGCTTCGACAACCGTGCTGGACCCTCTCTCAACAGTCTGATCATGGACTCCGGCGGGGCGCTCACTCGTGTCAGCCGAACGGGGCCGCCCAAATCACTCTGATCTTTCTTACGACTTCGTCGTTTATCGACCTCGCAGAGGCTTGACGTAGATCGTTTCACCCTCGACACGATACCGACACTGAGCAGGTGAAGTAATGTATTGTAGTGCCTCGGAGGCAGGCACGTTAGCCAGTCGAAGGGTAATTTTCACATCTGGATACGCAAACTGGGGATCAACGATGAGTTGGGGAATGGGATCGGGGAACAACCCACGATCTGACTCCTTGAGAAGCAGGGCAAGAAATTGCCCCACGTGAGTCTGGTCGTGCTTGAGTCGGTTCGCCTCTTTGATTACTGCAACGGAGAAACCATGGGCCTGCGCAATTCCAAAGAGAGACTCCCCAATCCCGACACGGTGCACGCCGAGACTCTACGATTCTTTCTCTTTCGCTTTTCTCTGCTACTCGAGAACCCGGTCCCGCTGCTGGCGATACACACGAATTCGGTCATCAACGAGAGTGTGTTCCGGAAGAAGAGAAAGGGCGCTTTCATAGGTTTTGGCTGCGCCCTCAAGCTCTCCGTCTGCATGCATCTGGTTTGCTCGCAGGGCCGCCTGATCCGCTCTGTTGACTCTCTCAATTTCTTCGGGCGTCAGGTCGCGCGGTTTTTCTTTCTCCTTCTTCAGCTCCTCTATCGAGGGCGCTTCTATTATCTCTGTGCCCGGTTTCGACGAATTCTCAGAATCCTTTTTGCCAACTTCGGGATTGCTCGGCATCCCCGCTGGATCCATGAGCTGCGCCCTGAGGAAGATCACGCGCGCCGAATTTTCCCCCTGTTTCTCGGAGACCGCAATCGTCTGCCCGTCCCAGATCATGATAGTGTAGGGTGTATTCAATTCATCCCCAGGCTAAAACAGGACCTCACGAGGAGGAGCAACAAACAGCCGAAGATCGAGGGGAAACCCATCCGCACCGAGCGTGGCGATCACCCCATATCTCCGGTCTCCCATTTGCACCATCACAGGCTGTTTCGAACGGGTCATCACGGAAGGCAGCGATGTCATCTCCATCCCTTTCGTTTTGGAAAGGGCTCGGATGACCATCTGGAATTGTGGATCAGTAAAGACTCCGGCAATCGACCTCTTTGCGGGAGGCTCTGGTTTGATTTCGCGCGGAGATCGGCTGAACTCTTCGAGCATGGCCACATAATTCTTAACCGCTCGCATCTTAGAACCAACGCGCTCGGTTTGACCTTTTCCCTTGGGCTCTTCCTCCGAAGGCCCGAGCATCCAATCGAATCCGAGTGGGTCTGCTTTATTCGGATCGAAAGTGACTTCTTTCATGGTCACATAAATCTGTTTTTCGACGACAGAAGCGATCGCCTCAGGATATGCCTCGACCAGCTCTATCTGATCCTGAGTATTCCGAACAATCAGCTAGGAAGTAGCGGGATTATAAATGGCCGACATCCCCGCACTAAAAGTGATCCCTGTATCCTCGAGGACTTCTTTTGCCGTCTTTCTCTGCTTCGAAGCAGCATTGGGATCAGCAAAAGGATCGACCGGTTGGCACCCGGGTTCAGTATGGCCAATGAGAAAAGTGGGAGGAACTATAAACGCATTGGCATACAAATTATCATCCTGAGCCCACAAGCCAGAAACCCCCATCACCGAAACAGACCAAACCGCCAACCTCTTCATCCCTTGAAAAGGCCCCGCGAAAAGAGGATGTGTCAATCTCCGTCTCGTGACGTTCCGAGGCGAAAGAAGTTGTTCCCTATAGGGTTTCCGGGAAGATCGGTGTATAGAAAAGGAATGGATGGATCCCCTCTTTTCGAAGAACTCGACTATCGCAAGACCCCTCTTGGCGAACTGATCCTTCGTCGAAGAAAGCTACTCTCACTGGGGAATCGAGAGATTCATGAAATCATTCTCGGAGACGAGTATCTCATGTCCAGCCTCTTCACCGAGGTCGAGCAGGCTCTCTCAAGACTCGGTATCGATGCGGCGGTCGAAGCGTTTCCTGATACACCTCTCGATGTCGTCGTCGGAGGTCTCGGACTCGGCTACACCGCTCGAGCCGCTCTCGAACACACAGAGCTCTCGTCTCTGCTTGTCGTCGACTATCTCGAGCCCGTCATCGAGTGGCATGAGGAAGGAAAGGTCCCTCTCGGGCAAGAGCTGACCACCGAACCTCGCTGTCGCTTTGTTCATGGCGACTTTTTTCGGCTCGCTCTCGGCAGCGATGAAGATCGCAGTTTCGACCCCGAAGATCCCGAGCGAAAGTTCCACGCTATTCTGCTCGATATTGACCACTCCCCCGACAAATTGCTCAACGAAACCCATGGCTCCTTCTATGAGCCGAAGGGACTGAAGAAGCTCGCCTCACGGCTGCATCCCGGAGGTGTCTTTGCGATGTGGTCTGATGACCCTCCTGAGCAAACGTTCTTTGATTCGCTTCAGAAAGCGTTTCCAGTTTGTGACTCCCACATCGTTTCCTTCTACAACCCACTTCAGGAGAAAGACTCCGCCAGCACGGTGTATGTAGCGCACTGAGAAAGGAAATAGAGCCTATAAACCCCGACGACAATCAGCCGCCTCCCATTCCTCAATCAACCGCGACCGAAACTCGAATGGCGGACGACGCGGGGATGCGAATACTCGTGCCGATCGGGAGATCCGGCTGGGCAATTGCGGCCGGTTACCTCGGCCTATTTGGTTTGATCGTCATTCCCGCTCCGCTTGCCTTGATCGTCTCGATCATTGCGATCTGGGATATTCGAAAAAGCAGAAGTTCCGAGCACCCTAGACATGGAATGGGCCGAGCCATATTTGGATTGATCGTCGGGATCCTCGGAACCGCGGTCCTGCTGCTGATCTTCCTATGGGGCCTCTCGGACCCGGAGAGCAGCGGATCCTGATCAAAGATCGGTCACTCCCACTCCACTTACTCCACCCCAGGCTCCTGGAGCAGATTCTCAAAAACAGGGCGAGTCAGTTCATCAGACCGGAACTTTCCTCCCTCATTCCCGGCCCAGAGAACTCCAATCTGTTCCTTCAACTCAGGAAATTGTGCCACGAATTCGGATCGAGAAAGTTCCCGGGCAATGAGCTCTCCATCTTTCTCCAAAGTATAGAGTGGTCCCTCTGGGGAGCTGTGAAGGGTTAAGAGAAAATCTCCGGTGTCGAGAACACCGACCGGAGGCTGAACGAACTCCTCGTTTCCAGACGGACCTCCACATCCGGTCAAGAAGACGAAAGACACAGCGAGGAAGGAGAAGGACAAAATTTTCATGCCGAAAGATAGCACAGGATTTCCGTCATCGTCGAACCGGGAAATTCGCGCTCAGTCCTTGGCCTCACGAATCCGCCAGATTCCCGCTACGATGCTCCCGATGACACAGTGGTAGAGGGCGCTGATGGCGCAGGGTACCGGGGCAACCGTCCCAGGAAAATGTTTTCCCGCCAGGGCCGCTCCGAGTCCTGAATTCTGCATTCCCACTTCAATAGAAATGGAGCGACTGTTCTGCTCTCCCAGGCGAAACAGTTTTGCCAATCCGTAGCCCAAGCCAAATCCTCCGAGATGAAGTAATGCCGGTGCGGCAAGCAACCGCCAATCCGCTTGGAGAATAATTTCTTTCTGCTGCCCGATGATGGAAGCAACGATCATCACGATCGCAAAAACGGACACGAGTGGAGAGAATGGTTTGATCGTTTCGCTGAATTTCGGCAGAAACTGATTCAGGAGAAGTCCCAGCGTTACGGGAACCAGGACCACTTTCACCGTGCTGAGAAAAAGCCCCCAAGCATCGACCTCGACGAAGGTGCCAGCGAGCCATTTCGTAAGAAGCGGAGTCAGAACGATCGCCGCAAAAGTCGAGCAGATCGTCATGAGCACGGATAAGGCAACATTTCCTCGAGCAAGATAGACCACGACATTGGAGGCGGTTCCGCCCGGGCAGCAGGAGACAAGAATCAGACCCACCGCGAGCATGGGATCAATTTCGTCGAGGCGAAGCAATTTCGCGATACTCCAGCCCAGTAACGGCATGATTCCGAACTGGCAGATCACCCCGATCGCTCCGGCTCGTGGGATTTTTACAACCTCTCGGAAATCCTTGATCGTCAGGGTTAAACCCATCCCGAGCATGATCACTCCGAGCCCGTAGACAATCCAGGGCCCCCTAAACCAGGTGAAGAACTCGGGGAAGAATAGCGCCAAGCCACTGCAGATGACGACCCAGAATGGGAAGGCATTGGTGAGAGTGCTGATGAAACGAAGCATAAGATAGAGTCCCGATGGTAGGAATAACGGAACGATTTCGGGGAACAAGCCAAATCATTTCTCCCTTGCTTCCCGGTCGACCACCCCTACCTTCCGATTTTTCACCGAAACACCTCTCAGAGGAACCCATTATTTTATGAGCACACGCAGAGTTCTCGTCGCTGATCCTATTGCCGACCGCGGGATCGAACTGCTCCAGGAAGCCGAAGGCATCGAAGTCGATGTCAAACTCGGCCTGAGCGAAGCCGAATTGATCGAACTGGCCCCGAATTACGAGGGCATTATCGTTCGATCTGGTGTCAAGATTACCGCACCCATTATCGAAGCTTCCTCCGGCACGCTCCGAGCGATCGGGCGAGCTGGTGTTGGAGTCGACAATATCGATATCCCTACGGCGACCAAACATGGTGTCGTCGTCATGAACACCCCGGCCGGAAACACCATTTCCACGGCCGAGCACGCCTTCACCCTGATGATGTCGCTCGCACGACACATCCCACAGGCTCACCGGTCTGTCGTCGAAGGTCGGTTCAAGGAGGGTCGCAAAGCCTACAAAGGGGTCGAGCTTTACAACAAGACGCTCGCGATTCTCGGGATGGGACGCATCGGCGGGGAATTTGCCCGCAGGGCGATGGGATTCGGAATGCGCGTCGTGGCATATGATCCGTATCTGGCCGCGAGCAAGGCCAAGAACATGCGAGTGGAGTTGTGTGAAACCGTCGACGAAGCGGTCGTTCAGGCCGACTTCATCACCCTTCACATGCCGAAGACGCCGGAGACGACCCACCTCATCAATGCCGAGCGGATCGACAAGATGAAGCCAGGCATTCGCATCGTGAACTGCGCCCGCGGAGGCCTCATCGACGAGGCTGCTCTTCTCCAGGGAATCAAAGATGGCAAAGTGGCCGGAGCTGCTCTCGATGTATTCGAAGACGAGCCCCCTTCGGCTGACTACGAACTTCTTTCTCGCGAAGAAATGGTCTTCACGCCTCATCTCGGAGCTTCGACGGAAGAAGCGCAGGAGAACGTGGGAATTGAGATTGCCGAAGCGATTCGAGACCGCCTTCTTCACGGCGCAGTCGTCAACGCGATCAACATGCCGAATCTCGATGAGGATACCCTCAAGGAAATCGGGCCGTATCTCAGCCTCGCTGAAGTGCTCGGAAAGATGGCCAGCCAGGTCGGCCCCAAGCAGCCGGACTTTTTCCGAATCGACTACGTCGGCACGGTCAGCGATATCGACACCACTCTCGTGACCCGCTCGGGCCTCAAGGGTTATCTCGAAGATAGCTCGACCTCGGGTTCGGCCAACTACCTAAATGCTCCGTCTCTCGCAGAAGATCGCGGTATGCGGGTCACCGAAAGCCGCCCCAACGAATCTTGCGAGTTCACTGATCTTCTCACTATCACCGTCGGGAATGAGGAAGAAGAAGTCGCTCTCTCGGGAACGTTCTTCGGAAATCAGCCCCGCCTCGTCAAAGTTGATGAGCACATCATTGATGCGATCCCACAAGGTCATCTCCTCATCTTCGAGAACACTGATTCCCCAGGAGTCGTAGGCGCTCTCGGGCAGGTTCTCGGAAAGAATGGAATCAATATCGCCGGGATGAACCTGAGCCGAGACAAAGTCGGCGGCGAGGCTCTCAGTATCCTCAACCTCGATTCTGCAGCGGATGACACAGTGATCGGGCAAATGCTTGAAATTGACGGGATTTCCAGCGCCAAAGCGGTGCATTTGTAGTAAAAGGGGGAGTTTTCATCCTTTTTTCACACGGAGTTCCCTTCTCCTTCACATTCAGAAGCGATCTAGTGGGTGTCCTCAAACAGGCCCCACTCGATGCTTTCTCGCCTTCCTCTCTTCTCCACCGCCAAGCGACTGCTCCAGCAGGGGCAATCGACGGCTGTGGGCTGGATCGAGGAAAAGCCACCCGAGTCATTGCTCGGAAGCCTCGCGCTCCTTTTTCTCGGAGTAGGGGTCTACGGTGCCTCGATTGGAATCTGGCAAGGCTGGGAACACGCCCTGTTTGTCGCGATTAAACTGCCCTTCGCGATTCTTCTTACCTTGATCGTCAATGGAATTCTCAACGGGGTTCTCGCGATTCTGCTGGGAGTAAAACTCTCGTTTCGAGAAACCTCACTCGCCCTTCTCACTTCGTTTGCCGTTTTCGGTATCATCGTGGGCTCTCTTTCTCCGATTACGATCGGGATGGCACTCGACGCGCCGGCACCGGACTCGCCGCAGGGTCCCGACACCCACCGCTCACTCCTCCTCGTCCACACTCTCCTGATCGCTTTTGCAGGAATCATTTCTACCGGTCGACTCTACAAGGTTCTCAGACATTTTGCAGAAACGGACCGCGCCGCCCTCCACTCGCTCCTAGGGCTCCTCATCGGAAATCTTTTCGCCGGTGCTCAGATCTGTTTCCTACTGAGACCCTTTTTTGGACAGCCAAGTCTCGAAATCCAATTCCTCCGACCCGACCCCTTTGCCGGAAACTTCTACGAATCCGTGTGGTGGGCACTCACTCGCAATTTCTAATGCAACCCAAATCATCATGAACAACAACGAACCCAAAGACGAAACTGGCCCGATCCAGCCTCCGGAACTTCCGGCAAAGGGGACCTCGGACACAGAAAAAACTGCGGTAGAAAGCCCTTCGGAAGCAGCCGAAACCGAAGCCACGACACCCGACGGTTTCGAACCGATGGAAAGCGAACCCACACTGGCAGGGGTGGTTGACGCGCTTCTCAAGAACCCGAGACGCCTTCTTTACGAATGGCAGGAAGGCCGACAGAAGCCGGTCGTCTGGAATCTCTGTATCATTTGCGTAGCGGCATTTCTGCTCTTTGGATTTCTTCTCGGACTCTTCTCCGGAGGACCTCAGCTCTGGATCGTTCCTCTCAAGGTGCTTGCCGGGGCAACGATTTCGGCACTGATCACTCTTCCCAGCCTATATGTCTTTAGTAGCCTGGGCGGCTTCGACATAACGCTGAAAAAGGCGGGGGGGCTTCTCCTCTCCGGACTGACTCTGATCGGCGTGATTCTTTTTGGACTGGCACCGGTCCTCTGGATCTTCACTCAATCTACCGACTCAATCGGATTCATGGGATTCCTTGTCCTCCTTTTCTGGATCGCTTCGCTCAGCTTCGGAATGAGCATGATCCTGAAAAACGCCAAGGTTTTCGGCAATCACAGCACTGGCTACCTCATCCTCTGGGCGGCCATTTTTGTCACCGTGACGCTGCAAATGTCGACCTCGCTACGCCCTCTCCTCGGGCCTGCCGAAGAGACAATCCTTCCAACGGAGAAACGCTTCTTTCTCGAGCACTGGGTCACGACGATGACTGGGGCAGCCGAACGAGACGTCTACAGGGATGAATAGAGCGGGAGCACGAACAGGGTTAGGTCATTCGACCTGACCCTGTTGGATCGAAACAGTTGGGTCAACGATCCTAAAATGGGATATCGTCTTCCTCGTCCCGAATCGGCTCGTAGTTCTGCTGAGGGGCTTGCTGCTGAGGAGCGGCTTGCTGTTGTTGTGGCGCCTGAACTTGAGGTTGTTGAGCAGGCGCCTGTTGAGGTTGTTGCGAGTAGGAGGGCTGCCCACCGCCACCTCCCTGATCATCACGACCACCGAGGAACTGAAAATTATCACCGATCACCTTGAGTCGTGAGCGCTGTTGTCCCGACGTCTTGTCCTCCCACTGATCGAGTTGGAGTCTACCCTCGACATACATCGGGCGACCTTTCTTCATGTATTCGCCGATGACTTCGGCCTGGCGTCCCCAGAAAGTCACATCGACAAACGTGGTTTCCTCGCGACGCTCACCATCATCGAGCGTGTAATTTCGATTGATCGCCATCCCGATGTCCGTCACCGCGGAGCCTTTCGGGGTATAACGCACCTCTGGATCCCTGGTCAGGTTCCCGATCAGCATGACTTTGTTGAGATTTGGCATATAAAAACTTTATAGAAGACACAGAACAAATATCCAGCCGTTTCTTCGAGATGTCGGTTGGAAATGAAATTCGATTCATAAACTCCCTGAGTTCGAGCGAGGGCTTGATTGACAGATGGACTGAACTTCGGGGTGACAATTTGCCACGATATTTGAGAATTTGCCTGTATACCTCCGACGGAAAAAATTGGGCGAGCGCTTGTTCTGGGCGGAGGAAGCGCAGGATGGATGACGGCGCATATGCTGAAGTATCAGCTTCCGGAATGGAACCTAACGGTCGTTCGTTCGGAATCGTTACCGCCGATTGGGGTGGGAGAATAGACCACTCCAGTGATCGTCGACTTCGTGGAAAATTTCGCGGGGCTCGACTACCGGGAGCTTTTTGAAGCATTGCGTCCAACCTGGAAATTGGGAATTTGGTTCGACTGGGTTCCAGAGAATGAGGTCCCGGGATAGTCAATTCTGCCCAACTGACTCGATGCGCGCCGTTGCTAACAATTTCCTCGGAGAAATTTGGGACGATGTTAGGGATTGTCTCGCCCTGCACTACAAGCTGAACAGGAAGCTGGATGCTCCGTTCTGGAAAATTTGCCAGAAGGGACTTGAACTGGGAATAGGAGAAGACTTACTGGAGTTTTACCGTGAAAACGGTTCTTATCCGTTTGGTGCCAATTTGATTCGAACCCTTGCGATGCCTCCTCAGGCTCAACGGTAATCCTGAGGCGGCTTGGGGCGTTCATTCACTTCCGCTTTCGAGGCCGATCGAACCACAAAGATCGAGAGGAGGACGAGGGAAACACTCACCGCCACCATTACCGGAATATTCACCCAGACGACGAGAAAGAATCCGAGAAAGGGAGCGATCGAGAGTCGGATTCCGGCAAGAAAGGTGTGAACCGACATGTAGTCAGCAATGTACTTGGCAGGCGCCAGCTTGGTCACAAAGAGATTAAACATGATCTCTCCTCCACCCCTCGCAAGACCGAACAGAGCCGACCCGAACAGGATCATCAAGACGCTGGACCCGAGGAAATAGAGAAGAATTCCCGCTAGGAAGACAACATTCACAATGATGCGAAGCCGGAAGAAATTCATGTGATCAAACAGCCATCCCCAGAAAAATGTCGAGACAAGCCGCATCACTGAAGGAACGACGCCGGTGATAAAACTGACCGTCTTCACATCCCACTCAAGACCGTGAACTGGATTCACGAGATAGTCGACTCGAAGCGCATTTGCCGAAAGCACGCCCAGCCCCATGACCATCGCGGCGATGAGAAGTCGAACGAAGACTCGGTCCTTACCGCTGACATGAACGGATTCGAGAAGACCCGATCGTGGCTTCTGGCCCGCATCTTCAAGCTCTCGATCCAGAGGATTGATCTTCTCGGAAGGAACAAAAGAATGACAAAGCGCCGAAAGCAACGCAGCACCCATGAAGGTCCAAAGAAGAACTGGATAGCGCTCGAGATCTTGATCGAGGTAGACACCAAACCCCCAGCTGACGACCATTGACGTCAGCGCCCGGATGAAAAGAGTGATCGAGAAGAGGCGGCCCCGACTTTTTCCCGGATAGTTAAGTCGCAGATAATAGGTCTGTAGCGGAATCGCCATTCCAATGACGCCGATACCGATCGACATCCCGATCACAAAGCCGATTTCATTCTGCGCCCCCAGCGCGGCGATGGCAAATCCGACGGCACTGATCACGCTGATGATTGCCGCAGCCCTGCTCGCTGTCAGACTCCACCTCTTCACGAGGGGAACGACCCACAGGCTTCCTAGCAATCCGACGGCAGGACAGGCGAGAAGAAACGACTTCAGCGCTGCACTGGATTCAAACTGAGTCACTGCGATGAGCACGGCAAAAGTCGCCAATGCCGTCTCGATCGTACCGGAGGCAACCGCTCGAATCGCCTCAGGCAGAAAGGTATCCCGAATCGGAGGTGCTCCCACCCCCGGTTCATCATCGGGACGCCTCACGGTGCCTCTTCTCCCGCCGACTCGGCCGGTCTCTCTTGCGCAGACGCATCGCCTTCGGATTCTTCCTCGGCCGCGGAGGTCTCTTCCGCACCTGGCGTAGCTCCCTCTTCAGCTGCTGCTGCCGCAGCGGCCTCTTCTTCAGCCCGTTTCCTGGCGATGAGATCTTCCCACTGGTGGAGTGCATATCCCTCACCAATTCCACCAATTTCCTCCAACAGTCCCGAACAGCGAGCGTGCCATGCCTCAAGATCAGGAGGTCCCTTTGTCTTATCACGGCTCCCTGGAAAGATGAGATACGTCACCTCAAGATCACTGACTGGTCGATTGAAAGGCGTGGCCTCTTCATTGAGCTGCTTCGCGACTCGGAGGGAGGCTTCTCCAAATTTCCAGCTTGGTCCCGCATCCCCTGCGATGGCCGGATAGAGTTGATCGCCATAAATGATCACTCCGTAGTCTCCAATCGAAGGGGCGTGCGCGTTCTCATCAGTCCGTCCGAGAAAGGAAAGAGGGAGAACAAAGAATGGATCTGCTTCCGCGATGAGATAACTCCGCGCCTTCATGTCGGCGATCTCAGGTTTCAGAGTTTCGATGTTAGAACGTAGATACCGATTTCTCTCAATCGAGAGCCCCGGAATCGAGAACTCTTTCTCATACTCGGCCAGCTTGGTTTCCCAACGCTCAAGAAGCGGGTTGGGAGTCTTGCTCCGCTTCCCCCACCCATAGCTGGTGAATGGCTGGTAGTACTGCGACATCGAAATATAGTCATCGAGCTGTGGCCAGCGATCGCCATCTGAGCCATCAGTCACGACATCCATCTCGCCCTGAACAAGAAGGAGTTTTCTGCCCGTATCAGGATGCGTCATCTCGAGGACAGTTTCACAATCGTAAAAATTATGACGAGAGAGGAGTTGATCGATCCGTGTAACCTTCTGCTGAACTCGCTCGGTCTTGAGCTCGTAGAGGTGGTGGTAGAAAGGAGACACCTTGGACTTTTCTACCAGGGTCTCCAGAGCCGGTAGCATCTTGGAAAGATTCTCATTGATCGCGCTCAGCTCCGCGACCGATTCATTGGGCTTAGGAATCGTGAGCTTGAGAGTCATTTCGATCTGGTAACTCTCGTCCGTTTCTCGCTCTTTCACTGCCGTGTCACCCTCGACCGCAACGACTTTGGTCTGCACTGGGATCTCGCTCCAGAGTTCCGCTACGTCGACCTTCTTCCAGGAGACATAGCTGGAAGGCATGGGAGGCTTGACCTCCACCTCGACGACTTTCTCAACCACCTTCTCGACCTCAACCACCTTCTCGACCTCAACCACCTTCTCGACCGGAACTTCGACGACTTTCTCGACCACCTCGGTATCCACGATGACTTTCTCCTCGGTCTCGCCACCGAGCATCCCGATCAGGCTTTTCTTCACCTTGCCTCCGCTGTCGGTCATATCGACGAAGATTAAGGCGACCACGAGAAAGATCAGTCCAAGGAGCATCATCAACCCAAACTGTCCGAGGAAGTCCCTCTTTTTGTGGCTTCGGGGCGGACGGGACGATTTCAAGGGATCTTCCGTCATAAAAAACTCCTCTTTCTCACTCATGATCTCGACGATGGGATGATTGGATTTGGGGACAAGACATCGAGAAGCTTTCGATCGAATCAGTTTCCCGGGACTTTCTGAAAGCAGCACCATCGATCCACTTCTTTCGATCCTCAACCAGTTCTGGCGTTGCTTCGGCACTTTCTCTACGTAGGGTGAGAAAATCTCTATCTGGAATGACTGTTACCCAAATTGAAGAGCAGAAGCCTTTCACCACAGCGGATGGGTCTACCATTCGAAGTATCCTCGATTTCACAAATGCTCCCGTGGAGAGCCAGAGCCTCGCCGAAGCCACATTGCCTGCCAGTAGCTCGACAGAGCGGCACTATCACAAAGCAAGTGAGGAGATCTATTTTATCCTCGAGGGAAACGGGGAAATGGAAATCGACGGGGAAAAAAGATCCGTGGGCCCAGGGGATGCCATTCTGATTCCAAGTGGCACCTGGCATCAAATCACCGCGACTTCCGAGACCAGAATCCGCCTCCTTTGCTGTTGTTCGCCGCCCTACTCGCACGAGGACACGTATTTCACGTAGAAACATTGCAAACTTGGCTTAAGATCCGATTCTGACTCTCGTGAACGCATTTCAAACGTGAATCCATGAATCGACTGCTCTTTTTCTGCCCCATTCTAGTTCTGCCTTTCCTGACCGTAAGCTGCAACACTAACTCCAACGTAGAGATCAACGGAATTCCCGAATTTATCGCAGGAGGCGCCCAGCTTTCAGCCGAGCCTGAGCCGATGGTTCCGGACCCAGCAATTCAGCATTATGACGAAGAGTCTGGCCCTGTTGAACTTCGGATTATTACTGACCAGCGCAGGTATCCTGAACCACCGGAAAAGAAAAAGAAGGTGGAAAAAGAAATCGAATATGAAAGAGGTCGCGACAGTCGCATTCGTCGTCTCTTCTAATCCCTTCTCGAAAGCAGCACCCTACCAAGGTGCTCGATCTCAGAGACGCGCTCATACCGCGTCTCTTTTTGTTTCGAGGGGCCGTCTTCTCGAAAACCCTTTAGGCGGGAACGGCCTGGGGAGCTGGCTTTCGCGCCAAAGCAAGAACATAATTCACTCGCGTCCCTCCCTCCGAGCGAGGGCGGATCGCTCCATTCTCATAGTTCTGAATTTCGCAGCCGAATGATTCTTCCAGTTCTTTCACCTGGGTCCCATGAGCTCCATCTTCGGGAGGTTCGTCGATCTCGATAGAATCGCGGGATGACATTTTCGGATCAACTGTTCCACTCCTCGGAGAACAACAATTTCATAACCTTTGAGGTCGCGCTTGATTAAATCGACTCGATCCACTCCGCGAGATTCGAGAAATGAGTCCACGGACTGAAGCTCAACTGAATTCTCTTCCGCCTTCATCGAATCCGCTTCGTCATCCGAAACAGGAACCAGAGTCGCTTCGTAGTGATTTAATGTCTCGTCTTCCCGCTTGGGAATTCGCAAGGTAGCGCGCCCCGGAGAATCAGACAGTGCGAGTTTCTGACATGCAACATTCCGGAGGCCAAGCACCCGACAGTTGGATTCGAGAACGAGGAACATGTCCATTGTCGGCTCAAATGAGATAACTCCTCCTTTCTCCCAACGATTTCAGAAAGAAATCGGGTAAACAGACCGAAGTCTGCTCCAATATCGAGAACTCGTTCTCCCGAGCAGACCAGTGATTTGACAGCACCCAGTTCCGCCTCGTCCGTCCATCGTGCTGAACGCAGCCTCTTCTCGTAGTGCCATTTCCGCAGCCAATCCTAGAGAGAGACCGGAAGTAATGCGATCAGTGATTCCTATATTATAAAAATTGTTGAAATTTTATCAATGTCGAGTTCCAACAACTCTTTTCCATGTCCTACTCCCAGTTTGAAACCACAATCGAGGTACGCCCCGATGACATCGACATGAACCAGCATGTCCATAACGCGAAGTATTTCGACTATGTTCTCGCCGCTCGATATGACCAGATGGAGCGCTGCTACAGCATGTCGATGCAGACGTTCCTCGACCGTGGCTTCAGCTGGGTTGTCCGCGCTTCCTATATGGAACACAAACGCCCGCTTCATATTGGAGACTCGGCCATCGTGCGGACACAGGTCGAAGAAATTCGAAACCGAGGTGTCAAAGTCGCCTTTGAAATTCTGAAATATGCTGACGACAAGCTTGTCGCCAAGGGATGGCTCGACTATGTCATGGTCGCTCTCGCAACGGGTCGCCCTCAGACCATTCCCGAGGACATTCTCGAACACTACTCGATCTAACGCATCATGACTCCGGAAGAAGCGGCCAAGAAAATCGAAGACGCCTGCAAGATTATCGCTCTTGAGATGATGAAGGTCACTCCGGCGGCCCGTCATCTCAATGACGAGGAAACGACTGCCGATATCGTAAAGGCTTCCTACCAACTCACGATCGAACTAGAGGTGATCAAGAAGAAGCTGATCAAGCTTCGAGGGAACGACGACTCGTTGGAGTTGTAAAAGTGGGGTCATAATTGCCGCGACGACCATGAAGACTCGGGCAAGACTTCCACTCTATCTACAGATCATCTCCGTCATCCTGGGATTTCTCTGCAGTCGCTTTCTGGCGATTCTTTAGCCCCGGCGGCGGAGGAATTTCCGGGCATCTTTCTCTTTGGGATCGCGTTTCTCCTGCCTTTCTTCATCATCAACTGGGTCTATCAGCAACTGTGACGTCAGTTGTCTAATCCGATGAATATTGAATGGTTCCAGATAAATCTCGAATCCGTCCTCACTGAAGAGGTCATCGTAGACCTGCTTGATATCCACTTCCTCGCTCAGCTGAGCCAGGATCATGGAAACGAACCAATTACTGATGATGAAATCGCGAACCCCAGCTCGAGAAACAAGATTCTGATTCGTCGAGTCCATTACCTCAGTGATCAATTGCGTATTACGCAACCGCTCACCGGCATCATGATAGGCTTTTACGATTCCATCCCAATTCTTCATTTCTACCCCTTGATTCCGGGATCGCGCAATCGATCGCACAAACGAAGAATTCAGCGTATCCTCGAAGCCGTTTGCTATGAGAATTGCCCCCTTACTCTCCATTTTCTTCCTCTTCAGTTTCGCTCACGCAAAACCAGTTCCGGTCATCTTTGACACCGATATCACCGGAGATGTCGACGATGTCCTTGCTCTTGCAATGCTCCACAGTCTTGCCGATCGAGGACATTGTGAAATTCTCGCAGTCACGATCTCGAAGGAGAACGAACTCGCCGCTCCCTTCGTTGATGCAATCAATACTTTCTATGGTCGACCCAATATTCCCATTGGAGTGGGAAAGAATTTGCCCCACCGAGACAGCAAGTATCTCTCCCTCGTTGAGAAGAAGGACGGAGACGCTTTTCGCTATCCTCACGATGTTGGTGTGACCCAGCAACCGGAAGAGGCTGTCGCCCTCCTGCTTCGAATTCTGGAGGCAGCTGGTGATGAATCTGTCGCGGTGATCCAGGTCGGGCTCGCGACGAATCTGGCGGCTTTGCTCGAAGCGGACGGAGGCAAAGAACTGATCGAGAAGAAGGTCGACCACCTCTCCGTGATGGCCGGCGCTTTTGAAACGATCAACGGCAACAATTACTTCCTTGAAGCGAATGTGAGAAATCATATCCCATCGATGCAAACCTTGGCTGCGGAATGGCCCGACTCGGTTCCGGCCATCTGGAGCGGATTCAAAACCGGCATCTCGGTTCCCTTTCCTCGAAAGTCGATCGCGCTGGACTTCGACTATGTCCCCCACCATCCGGTCAAGGAAGCCTATCTCCTCCACAGCGGTCCCAATCATGACCGCCCGACTTGGGATCTAACGAGTGTGCTCTACTCGATTTTCCCCGATCGCGACTACTTTGGTTTTTCCGTTCCCGGCCGGGTCGAGGTCGAAGACGACGGTTTTACCCGGTTTCATCTCCCCGGAAACAAAGAACTTGGTGAGAGGCGCGATCGTTACCTCACTCTGTCTGAGGCACAGGAGGCCCGAGTCCAGGAGGCTCTTGTCCACTTCGTTGCTCAGCCTCCTCAGCACGTCAGGGCGAGCCCGCGAAAGCCCCCCATAAAGCTCATCTTCGACACCGACATGGGAAATGACACCGATGACGCTCTCGCTCTCGCGATGATTCATTCCCTCGAGCGCCGAGGCGCCTGCGAGTTGCTCGCGATCACATCGACGAAAGACCATTCAAAGTCGGCGGCCTATCTCGATGCGTTTAATCACTTCTACGGTCGCCCCGATATCCCCATCGGAGTCGTTCGAAACGGAGTCACTCCTGAACAAGGCAAATTCCTTGGCCTTGCTGATCAGTTTCCCCACGATCTCAAGAGTGGTAAAGACGCTCCCGACGCCGTCGAACTCCTGCGAAAAGCCCTCGCAGCTCAGCCCGACGGTTCGGTCACAATTGCCCAGGTTGGGTTCTTTACCAACCTCGCGCGACTTCTCGACTCCAAGCCCGATTCGCATTCCGACCTTCCCGGGAAGGAACTCGTCGCGAAGAAGGTTCGGGAGCTCGTCGTCATGGCTGGAGCCTTTCAGACAGTCCGCTATGGAAATCGCTACAAGGAATACAATGTGATCAAAGACATTCCCGCGGCCCGCGCTCTCACCGCCGCCTGGCCCACCCCAATGATCTGGAGTGGGTTTGAAATAGGGATCGCGGCGACCTATCCGTGGCAAAGCATCGACGAAGACTTTGCGACTCCAGAGAACCACATTCTCAAAGAATCCTACATCGTCTACGCTCCCTCGATTCCTCACGATCGTCCCACCTGGGATCTCACCGCAGTTCTTCAAGCCGTATATCCCAATCGTGGATATTTTGAACTCTCCCCTCCTGGCCAGGTCGACATGCAAGACGACGGGATGACATTTTTCCGCACGGCTCGGAACAATCCAAAAGGTCGCGATCGCTATCTGCTCATGAATGAAGTGCAGGCTGCCCGGATCCGCGAAGCCCTCGTTCAACTCGTCTCCGAACCTGCCTTCAGCGAATGAACCGCCACTTCCTTTTTCTCGCTTTCGTTGCCTCTGCTCTTCTCGTGGCACCCTTCCTTTTCTCTGCTGATAAACCCAATGTCATCGTCCTGATGACGGACGACCAGGGCTATGGCGATCTCTCCTGCCATGGCAATCCGATTCTGAAAACGCCTCACCTCGACGCGCTCCATGCGAGGAGTGCTCGACTGACTGATTTTCACGTCGCTCCGATGTGCACACCGACACGGGGACAATTTCTCAGCGGGCGAGACGCAGCTCGAAACGGAGCGATCAATGTAAGCAGTGGTCGCACCCTGCTTCGCCCGGAGCTACCAACCCTCGCCGATGTCTTTGATGACCACGGGTATCGGACCGGTATTTTCGGAAAGTGGCACCTCGGCGATACCTTCCCCTACCGACCCGAAGACCGAGGGTTCGAGGAAACGCTCTGGTTCCCCTCAAGCCATATCAACTCAACACCAGACGTCTGGGACAACGACTATTTTGACGACACTTATCGTCGCGACGGCCAGCTCGTCCCCTACGAGGGCTATTGCACTGATGTCTTTTTCACCGAGGCGATGAAATGGATGGAACAGCAGATCGAAGACGAAGAACCGTTCTTTGTCTATCTCCCCACCAACGCGCCCCACACGCCCTACTGGCTTCCTCAACAAGATCGCGATGAGCTGGCGGCAGCACTGAAGGAGGCTGAAGCCTCGGGCGCCTTCACTCGTAGACTCGCTCCCCAGAAGCGAAAGGCTGTGATCGACTTTCTCGCAATGATCAAAAACATCGATGACAACTTCGGACGTCTCGAAAGCTTCCTTGAGGAGCGCGGGATTGCCGAGGACACCATCGTCGTCTTTCTGACCGATAACGGGAGCACCCAGGGAGCCGACTACTACAATGCCGGGATGTGGGGGAGAAAGACCACTCTCTGGGAAGGCGGGCATCGTGTGCCCTGCTTTATTCGCTACCCGGCCGGTGGAGTCAACGAGGGCAGAGACATCGGCGGTCTCACCCAAGTTCAGGATCTCTTCCCCACTCTGCTCGCTCTCTCGGGACTGGAGACAGAAATCGAGACTGATGGAAAAGATCTCGAGCCGGCCCTTCGAGGATCTGAAGAAATTCCCGAAGATCGGATGCTCGTGATCAACTACAGCCGGATGCCGATGGGCTTCGAATATCCCGCTCCCGACAGTCCTTCTCGAATGCGACGGGAAGGTGCCGGCGTTCTCTGGAAACGATGGCGACTACTGGAAGACCGCAAGCTCTACGATCTCGCGAGCGACCCGTTCCAGCGGAAAAATGTCATCAATCAACACCCCGAGGTAGTGGCTCGGATGCGAGAGTATCTCAACCAGTGGTGGGAGCGGGTTGGTGATGAGGCGAACGAACCTCAACTTTCTGTCATTGGGCACGATGCCGAGAATCCTGTCTTGCTGACCGCGTGTGAATGGCTAGACGTATTCATCGATCAGCAAAAGCAGGTCCGCCGCGCTGACTTGAAAAACGGATGGTGGGAGATCGATGTCGCCGAAGCTGGCGAATATGAATTTGAGCTCCGCCGCTGGCCGAAGGATCTCAACATCCCCCTGACGAAGGGACACGAAGCTACCAAAGTCGCGGATGGAGTTCTCGATCAAGGCGTTGCCTTGCCCATCGCTCGAGCCCGCATGAGAATTGGAACGGGTCCGGCCATGGTTTCCCGAGTAGCTCCCGACGACCACTCTGCCGTCTTCGAGACCACCCTCGAAAAGGGGCCGACACGACTTTACACCTGGTTCGATGACGTCAATCGCCAGTCTATCGTCGGCGCCTACTACGTCTATGTGACTCGAAAGTAGGGAACGTTCTCACAGCCCCCTACCCATTCACAATCTCTCTACCGACGTGGTAATTCGACTTTCTGCTCCTGAAGCAACGGAGAGTCCAAGACAGGCGCATCTGTTGGAACGTCGCTCTCGGGAAGATTCTGGTCTCCAGTGGAATCCCGCAGTGCTCTGCTGAGCTCTCGATTCCGCTCGGTCAAATTTTCGATCTGCCCCTGGAGATGAAAGATGACTTTCTCATCTTTCGTGAATCCATCGCCACTCGCGACTTTTTTCCAGTGGAGGCCATAAAGCCATCCTGTGATTCCGAATCCGAGAAGGATCAAAAGAACAAAAGACTGACCCGGGGTGAGCTGCATGAACAGATCAATGCTCGAGACTCAACATCTCAATTGTCACGGTTTCCTGCGCCAAACAAACGCCCGAGCCCGAGACCTCTCCGCTTCGGCTCCTCGCCTGCTTGCAGCGTCTCGGTCGGCTGTGCTTGAATCGGGGCCGCGACCGCAGCGGTATTTTGATTCCCTGATGAAGAATTATTGGAATTCGACTGCAATCTACCGAGGAGACCGCGCCTCTCTGGCTGAGCATGTGCAGGGCGCTCCGCGGTGGGGTCTTCACTCACACGAGTGACAACCAACTTCAGGTCTTCCGGCACGTTCGCGACATAGTCCCAGCTGCGCAGCGGCTTTGGGAAACCCTGCGAAGTGTATTCCTGAACCTTTCGACGGATCAGCGTTCCTTCTGCATCGAAAAGCTGCTCTTCCGAGAAACGACCCAACTCGTCGTATACCTGAAGACCGCGATACTTGAATTTTCCTCTTCCATCCCGGATCAGAACTTCGGCCGGACGACCGTAGCGATCGAGTCGAACGAGTCGGGTCTGCAACTCCGTTCCATTAGCACTCTTGGTGACCTGCTGAAGCGAATTGCTGTTCTCGTCCTCTGTTGATTCCGTGTAAGTCCCGTCTGAGTGCTCAATTCGGCGAGCCCAGACCTCCACTTTTCTTCCCTGCATCTGACCGAGACGAGGATTCCACTTCGCTAGCGCTGCCTTTTGCTCGGCAGGGAGAACGACATCTCCTCCCGAGTAGTTGGCTCCCGCTTCAGCGAGACTGGCCTGCAAGGCAGCAGCTTGCTGATGAGAGCTCGCAACCGCTTGAGGATTCGCAGCTGTCCCGCCACCATTTTTCTCCTGGGTGTGAAATTGTGCATGCCCCAGAGAAGATGCGAAAAGACACACCCCTATACTTCCCAAAACTCTCGTTTTCATACCACGTGCTTTCATGACCCAGACAGAAGATAGGGCCAAGGGCCCGAACTCGCAAGATTTTCCGAAAAGGTAACTCGCCTCTTATCCTTCGAGAGAAGCGACATAGCGCTCCGCATCGAGAGCCGCCTGGCATCCGTTCCCGGCCGCCGTAATCGCCTGACGGTAAACGTGGTCGGAAACATCGCCGGCCGAGAAGAGACCGACGATATTCGAATGAGTCGAGCGACCATCCTGAACCACATAGCCCTCATCATCAAGCTCCACGCCTGACCCTTCAAGAAAGCCCGTGTTGGGATCGTGTCCGATCGCGACAAAAACGCACTTCACCTCGAGCTCTGATTCTTCTTCACTCTGATTATTGTAAAGGCGCACCGCACGCACGTCTCCTTTTTCATCGGTAAGATATTCTCGAACTTCAGAATTCCAGACCGGCTCCACTTTATCGCTGCCGAGAACTCGATCTGCCATGATCTGCGAGGCACGAAGCTCATCACGGCGGTGGATGAGGTAAACCTTGCTCGCAAATTTGGTCAGGAAGGTTGCTTCCTCCGCTGCGGAATCTCCGCCACCAATCACGCAGACAGGAACATCCGGGTAGAAAGCGCCATCGCAAGTGGCACAGGAAGTGACTCCGTGACCGACGAGCTCCATTTCATTCGGCAATCCCAGGTAGCGAGGGCTCGCTCCCGTTGCAATGATGACGGAGTGGGCGTGATGCTCAGCCCCACCCTGCGTTTTGAGGAGAAAGTTACCGTCGTCCTCTTTCTCGACTGAGCTGACCAGATCATACTCAACTCGGGTTCCGAACTTCTCGGCCTGCTGCTGCATTCGCATCATCAGCTCTGGCCCCATAACACCTTCGGGGAAACCAGGAAAATTCTCCACCTCCGTGGTCGTCGTGAGCTGGCCGCCGGGTTGCTCTCCCGCAAGAACGAGCGGATTCATGTTGGCCCGTGCAGTGTATATCGCAGAAGTCCAGCCGGCACAACCGGTTCCGATGATGATGACGTTTTCCATGGCGAGAAATGTGTGGGGAAAAAGGGGGATATCAATCGATAATCTCTCCGAAAACAAGGGAGGCGCTCAAGTTCTATCCTCGAAAACGAGCAGTCTTCTTCCAGAATCCGAAAAATCCCGCCGTTGCCTTGTTAAAAATGGGGACTTCTTCGGAACGACGAACAAGAATCAACTCGATTCCCTTCGTAGCCAGATTCCTTCGCAATCCATCCATTCGGTCGGCGAGAACACCGACGAAAGGCCTCATCGCGAGAACCGCTTTCAGATCATGTTCTTGCGCCCAATGCAGCAACTCATCTTCCAGGACGTCGGCCGATTCGAAAACTGATATTCTTCCGAAGTGATTCCCTGCCCGCACGCTCCCATCTCTCATCGCCCGTTCGAGAAACTCTGTTTTCTGCGGTGAGTATCCTTCCTCACGCCAGATCCCGTGGGGAAGAAACCCTGCGATCGAAATTGGGATCGTATTCGCGAGCGGGGATTCTTCGAGGAAAAGGTCTTCATCGTGCAGCCAGAGTCCATAGCGATCCGGCAGGGCACTCGGTAGAGCGCCTCCCTCGATTGGCTTTGCTGGAGGAGGCGCAACGAATGGATTCCCGGCCGAAGATACCGCTTCGAGACGTTCTAGTCCTCCTCGGTGAGCGTCGAGAATGTCAGCGTGAACAAATTTCTCCAGATTGGAACGTCGAACGAGATAGTCCTTTCCTTCCGTTTGCAGACCGGCGACCCAGCGCCACGAAAGAGTGTTCGTCGCGGCGTCTCCATCGAGAAGATACTGGAGGAAAAAGTCAGCACCAAGGACCCAGGGAAGGCGCTCCACATGAATCCAGTAAGCCGCCCACCACATCCGAGCATGATTATGAAGGTATCCGGTCGAAGTCAGCTCACGAGCAAAATAATCCATGATCTCGACACCACTCTCTCCCGCGGCAACCTGTCGGGCGCGGTCAGTCCATTTCAAATCTGCACTTTCTCTACGATACTGCTCCCAAATTGCAGGTCTCTGCTCGAGCCATCCCTTCCAGTAGAGCCGCCACCAGACTTCCTGTTCGAATTTCTCGACGGACTCAGGCAACCTTTGATCTCGAACGGCAGCAACCAGCTCGGCCTCACACAGCAATCGACACCGCATTGCAGGAGAAAGTCTGGAAACGTTTCCGTGACCAGGCACGACGTAATTTCGAGATGCAGCATACTCTTCCGCAACGGGAAGAAACTCATTGAGACAAGTCAGAGCCTCGGCTCGAGTTCCTGGAAGATCTGCGCCCTGGAGAGAATTTACCATGTCACCTTGTTCGGTTTCGACGGCAACGTTCGGAGCAGTATTTCACCTCTTCCCAACACCGCTCCCATTTTTTCCTCCACACAAACGGACGATCGCAGACCGGACACGTTTTCGAGGGCAAATCCCGCTTCTTTCTCATCTCGAGAAAAGAATACGAATCTGATCCAGTCTCGGGCAAACCAAACACGAGAATCACGACGCGCTCGCCAACGGCTGAAGCAAGCAATCCAAAGCTACCGCCGATTAGGAGAACGATCCCCATGAGTGTGTTGCTGACGGCAACGAGGCGAGCTCGACTGGCTTTCGTGGCATGGTCAACGAGGTAGGTTTTTCTCCCCACCCGAATGCCCATATGAGCAACGCCGATCAGGAAAAAGAGGATGCCATAAATCCACAACCTGAGACCACTCCCGATATCTCAACCGGCCACTCCCGCGGTGAGGGGAGCAGAGCCCGAGCGATGCAGAACCGGAGAAACACGGGGTCCTCGCGCAGAAATTGAAAACTCTGCAGCGATTCTCAAATCGGACTTTCTGCTTCCCAAACCTCACTCGGATCCTCTTTCAATCCCGACATCATGAGAGCACCAAGGATCCACAATCCTCCCGCGACGAAAAGCAGCGCCCCAAAAAGACCCACCGGAAGATCTTCGGCACGATAGAAAACAAAAAACAATCCCACTCCGAGTGGCAGACCATCATGAAATCGACGAGGCAAGTCCGCTCAATCGCCTACTTCGAGTTTTCGGAACGTCTTTCCGAGAAGAACCTGCGAAGCAATCGAGCCAATTCCACGAGCGAAGCTGAAGCACAAGAGAAGCCCAACGATGGTTCATACTGCAATTTTTCCTTCGAGAAAGAGCGCTGCGAATCCCATTCCGATCATGGCATCTTCAAGCCTACCTCCGCGGCCAAGGAATGCGACATTAGAATATGTCTTCCATTCTCTGTCGATCGATTGGCCTGGGCGAAATGTAGAATTCTTTCCCGCGAATCTGTCGACCCGAAGGCGATTTTTTTCCAGACAATTCCACCCGCTTCATGGCACCCTACCTTCTCATGAAACCGCTTGTTCAGATCTCGCTCGATCTCACGTCCATCGATGAAGCCCTTGAGACCGCCGCTCTTGCGATGCGAGCCGGTGTCGATTGGCTGGAGGCCGGAACTCCGCTCCTTCTCGCCGAAGGCCTTCACGGAGTAAAAGCCCTTCGCGATGCCTTTCCTGAAACCCCGATCGTCGCCGATCTCAAAACCATGGACGGCGGTTATCTCGAGGCGGAAATGATGGCGAAGGCAGGTGCGACTCATGTCGTCGTCATGTCCCAGGCTCACGAGGAAACCATCCGCTGTGTCGTTCAGGCCGGTGCCGATTTCGGATGCGAGGTCATGGGCGACAATCTCAACAGCGCCTCCATGATCGACGGGGCGAAACGCCTCGAAGACTATGGGTGCGGGTATGTGATTCATCACATCGGTTACGACGAACGTCGTGGCATCGCGGCCGCCGGGCATCGCATGCCGAGCCCACTCGATGAGCTACGCGAAGTTGTCGAAGCGGTGTCCGTTCCGGTTCAGGCGGTAGGCGGACTCAGTCTCGAACAGGCCATCGCCTGTCCGCAATACGGTGCTCCGCTCGTCGTCCTCGGTGCTCCCCTCACGATCGATGCCGACACCTTTCAAACCGCCGATGGAAATCTCGAGGAATCGCTTCGCCAGATCTGCGACGCGGTCCATTCGCAAACTGTTCCTGACTGAACAGGGTTGGGTCTCACACCCGGCCCTGTTAGATCGAGCCACTCTTCCCCCTTTCTCATGAAATCCCCCGCTGTCGTAAACTATTCTCCGGAACCAGACGCCGTCGAGCTTCGCGAAATCGATTCTCCCCAGATTGGAGAAGAGGACATTCTTCTCGAAGTTCAGAATGTCGGCGTTTGCGGAAGCGATCTTCATCAGTGGACCGCTCACCACTCCTGGCCGGTGAATTATCCAGTCGTCCTCGGACACGAGTTCGGCGGAATCATTGTCGAAACCGGAAAGAAGGTCGAGGGCTGGGCCGAGGGCGATCGCGTCGTCTCGGAAACCGCCGCCATCATTGATGCGGACAATCCCATGACGCGGCGCGGTCTTTACAACCTCGATCCCACGAGAAAGGGATTCGGTTACGGCGTTAACGGAGCGATGACCCGTTTCGTCCGTGTGCCCTCACGGATTCTCCACCGCGTCCCCGATTCTCTTCCCTTCGAACAAGCCTGCCTCACCGAACCCTGCTGCGTCGCCTACAGTGCGGTCGTAAAGAACGCCCGCATCGAACCCGGCGATCGCATTGTCGTTCTCGGCCCCGGCACGATTGGAATTCTCTGCGCGGCGATAGCTCGCCTCTGCGGCGCCGAAGTCGCGGTCGTCGGATTGGAGCAGGATGCCGAACGTCTCGCGATTGCGAAACAATACGGCTGCGAAACGATCATCGGGAACCCCGGTGATTGGGCACGTGCCCGGGACGCACTGGGATGCGATGGAGTCATCGATGCCGCCGGAGCGAGCGCCACCCTTCGCATCGCCCTCGACGTTGTTCGACCCGCCGGATGGATCAGCAAAGTCGGCTGGGGACCGCAGCCGCTCGACTTCAGCCTCGATCCGCTCGTGCAGAAAAACATTACCCTCCAGGGAAGCTTCAGTCACAACTGGCCGATGTGGGAACGAGTCCTCGCCCTCCTCACCAGTGGCCAACTCGATGTCCGTCCCATCATCGGTGGAGTCTGGAATCTCACCGAGTGGAGAACCGCCTTCGAAAAAATGCACCAAGGTGAAGTTGTCAAAAGCGTCCTGACTCCCAACTGATTCTGCTATGCCTCAACTCGCTGCTTTCCCCAAAGCCTACATGCAGGCCCTCTGTAAAGAGGGCACCATGACTGTCTCCGAGTGGATCGCCCTCGCGGCGACTCTCGATGTTGAAGGTCTCGAGTGGTATGCCGGTTTTCTCGAAATGGAGGACGAGTCCAATTGGTCCCGTTTCCGAGACGAGGTTGAAGCGACAGGGCGAACCATTCCTATGCTCTGCTGCTCGCCGGATTTCACTCACCCAGATCCTGCCTTTCGCGCCCGTGAAATTGAGAAACAGAAACGATGGATCACGATGGCTCATCGTCTGGGGGCAAACTACTGCCGCACCCTGAGTGGTCAGTATCGCCCGGAGCTTTCGATTGAAGAAGGGGTCGGCTATGCGGCGGACTCCATCACCGCCTGCCTCCCTTTTGCCGAAGAGCACGGTGTGACGCTCATCATTGAGAATCACTACAAGGACGACTTCTGGTCCTACCCAGAGTTCGCGCAGAAGATGGATATTTTCTGCCAGCTCATCGGGGCGATCGATCATCCACGATTTGGGGTGAACTACGATCCCAGCAATACCTATCTCGCAGGCGAAGATCCGCTCGAACTGCTCCGGCGGGTTTCCGACCAGGTCGTCACCATGCACGCAAGTGATCGCTATCTCGCTGAAGGAACCCTCGATGACCTTCGACGGGAAGAAGGCGGAGCCGAGGGCTATGCCCAACGGCTTCGTCATGGAGAAATCGGCCAGGGCCTCAACGACTACGATGCAATTTTCACCGAACTGACCCGCGTCGGATTCGATGGCTGGATCAGTATCGAAGATGGAGTTGACGGGATCGAACAACTCCGTCGCAGCGTCCAGTTTCTGGAGAAGAAAATCTCTCTATACTGGGGAGACGACTCACGTTCCAATGACTGACACTGCGCCGCGGATCGAGCCCGAATTTCAGTGAATTAGGAGACTCGAAGATTGAAGAAAATTCTTTAAGATCTGAATTGCGGCCCACTGAAGTCGAGAGTGCCTGAATGCGTCACGGCGACGACAAGGTCGTTCCAATTTTACCAACGTGTCGCTATGTAGAGGAATAGAATTCTCTGATCGAGAATGCCGAGCTTACGGTTCGAGAACTTCGAAAACTACCGCTGGCGATTCATCGCGGGGTGCTGCTAGAAATAGAGCAGTCCCAAAACCTTGGTGGAGACCCAACCATCTCTCCGAAGTGAAGGGATGGTGCGCGATACTGGATTTGAACCAGTGACCCCCACCGTGTCAAGGTGATGCTCTACCCCTGAGCTAACCGCGCAAATAACAAGCCTTCACGAGAAATCCCGTGAAGGGGCGCGAATTTACCCGTGGGCGGAAGAATTCGCAACTGGAATATTTCCCAGCACAGGGAAGATTACTCCCGGCGATGAGTTTTCAAATCCAAGAGAAATTCCTGACCGATCCCGAGAGCGGTCGGAAATTCTATGTCGAGATGGCTCAAAGCGACGAGGTCACGCAAGGCTGGGTCCTGCTCATTCATGGTCTCGGAGACCACACCGGAAGACACGATTGGGTCAAGCAGCTCCTCACCTCCCGAGGCTACGGCGTTCTCGGGATCGACTGGCCAGGTGGCGGAAAATCAGACGGAATCCGCGGAGATCTTCCCACCATTCCCGAAGGGGCTGTGATGGTCCGGCTCGCCATTAAAGAGACCGAAGTGAAGCTCACCGGCGCGATGGGGCATTCCACGGGCGGGTTCTTCCTGACGCGATTTCTCCAGATGAAAAACGAGGAGTTCGCTGACCTTCACTGGGCCTGGTTCTCTTCTCCCCTGATTCGTCCGGATGCGAATCAGGGCCGATTCAAGATCGCGATCGCTCGTGCCCTCGCGAAGCGATTCCCTCACTTCACACTCTCAACCCGCGTCCGTCGCGACGATTGCTATCACACCGCACCTAACGAGGACGCTGCCCATCTACCAGACGGGTGTCACAATCGAATTTCTCTTCGCTTCGGCGCTCATCTCCTCGAAGAAACCCGTCATGGAGCTGAGCTTGCCGCTGCGCTTCCTAGATCCCTTCGGTATCTTCTCACCCTGGGACTGAGTGATACAGTTTGCCCACCGCGATACGCCGAGAATCTGTATCGGGCGCTTCCGACCGAGGAGCGCACCTATATCGCAAAAAGAGACGCCCGACATGAGCCGTTCCGGGAACCGGATCGAGCGGAATACATCGCCGCTATCGAGCTCTGGCTCGACCGGCAAGGGTAATCAGGCTGGTCGATTGCCTTTGGGAGCGCTTTCTTCCAACTGACGCTTCAGGAATGGAGCAGTGCGACTTTCCTCCACGAGAATGACGTCTTCCGGAATCCCCGCAGCAACAACTTCTCCACCGTCCGCCCCGGCTTCGGGTCCAATCTCAAGCAGGTAATCTGCCTCCGCGAGAATTTCGAGACTGTGCTCAATCACGACCACGGTTTGCCCATCATCGACCAGCCGATGGATCACATCGAGGAGCCGTTTCACATCCGAAGCATGAAGCCCGATGCTGGGCTCTTCGATCAGGTAAAGGTTCGATTTCGGCTGACGATTCTGCCGCAACCGAGCATTAGCTGCCCGTCCGACTCCTCGGGTTAATTCTGTCACCAGCTTGATTCGCTGCGCCTCTCCACCGGAAACGCTCGGGCTCGGTTGTCCCAATCGCAGATATCCCAGGCCCGTGTCATTCATCAGCCCGAGAGTTCGGGAAATCTTGGGAACCCCGGAAAAAAATTCGGACGCTTCCTCGATCGACAAGTCCATGACGTCTCCGATCGACTTCCCGTTGTATTCGATCTCCAGGGTCGGAGAGTTAAAGCGACGTCCGAGGCATTCTTCGCACTCCACGTAGGTAGTCGGGAGAAAGTTCATCTCCAGCTTGATCTGACCGTTGCCTTTGCAAGCTTCGCAACGCCCTCCCTCGGTATTGAATGAGAAGCGCGATGCGGTGTAACCGCGAGCTCTCGATTCCGGAAGCTGGGCAAAAAGCTTTCGAATCTCGTCGAAGACTTTCACATAGGTCGCCGGGGTTGAACGCGACGTTTTGCCGATCGGAGACTGATCGACCTCGTAGACTGCCTCAATCTGATCGACCCCTTCGATAGCCTTCCAGGTTTTCTCGGCAACACGAGCGCTCTTCTTTTTGGCTGCGCCTCGGTTGGGTTTCTTGAGTTTCGAATCAACCGCGGGTTTGAGAACGCCACGCATGAAGCTCGATTTCCCGGAGCCGCTAATGCCTCCGATGACGGTGAGTCGTCCGATCGGAATCTGGATATCGACGTTCTTGAGATTATTGGCGTTTGCTCCCTTGACCCGGATCCAGCCTTCCTTTCGATTCTTGGCCGGTAGCTTCCGTCGCTCTCCCCGCATCGGATGAGGAATCGGATCGGAGAATGCCTCGAGAGTCGGCGAGCGATGCTTCTTTTTCTTTCCATTGAGAAGACCCGCAGGAGGACCCTCCCAGACAACTTCGCCTCCGAATTGTCCGGCACCCGGACCGAGATCGATCAAATGATCAGACCGACGAATCGTCTCTTCATCGTGTTCGACAACAACCAGCGAATTCCCCTTCTCCTTGAGGGCCTCGAGCGTCGTGAGAAGATTCTCATTATCCCGAGGGTGAAGACCGATCGTTGGCTCATCGAGGACATAAAGAACGCCCCGCAAATTAGAACCGAGCTGCGAAGCGAGTCGAATCCGCTGACTTTCTCCTCCGCTCAGGGTCGTTGCCGACCGATCCAACTGAAGATACCCAAGTCCCACCTCCTCCATGAATCGAAGGCGTTGCGTGATCTCCGGAAGAATATCGCGCGCGATGAGCTGATGTGTTTTCGCAAGTCGAAAGCCGGCGATCGCTTTCCGTGCCCCGATAACAGAAAGAGCAGCAACCTCATGAATTCCCACCTCGCCAATGCGAACAAATCTCGCCACCTGATTGAGACGAGCGCCTTTACACTCCGGGCAGGCTTCGACCTCGCTCTTGTCCCGCGACCTTGACCGCCGGGATTCCTCACGAAGCTCCGCATCGAGCTGGGACTCGGCATCGCGCTCGTCAGAACTGGAAGGCCGCTTCTCGACGGTGCCGTATCCTCGACAGAGTGGGCACCATCCATGCGGTGAATTGTAGGAAAAGAGACGAGGATCCAGTTCCTCGAAAGAGCGCCCCGTCTCGGGATCTGCCATCTCGGTGTTAGCGACCTGGATCCGATTCCCTGCGTCAAAGAATCGCATCGTTTTCTTCCCGAACTTGAGAGCTGTTTCGACCATCTCAAGCGTCTCCTCGGGCGACGTCTTCTTGTCAATCTCTCCGACAATCGCGTCAATCGTGTGTTCCTTAAAACGCTCGAGCTGCTCAAAAGATTCCACCTCGACGATCTGTCGATCGACTAGCAATCGCTCAAACCCCTGACGCGTCGCCCATTCTGCGACCTCGGTATGATACCCTTTCCTCGCCTTGATCAACGGAGCCATGATAAGGAGGGGACGCTTCGACCCCGAAGCCTCTTTGCGGAGGCGAGTCACGATCGAGGTCACACTCTGTTTCTCGACAGCCTTTCCCGAATCCGGTGAATACTGGGTTCCGACCTTCGCATAGAGAAGCCGGAGAAAGTGCCAGACCTCCGTGACCGTAGCAACCGTCGACTTCCCGCCTCCTCGAGAAATGCGTTGTTCGATCGCAACCGTAGGCGGAAGGCCGGTGATGAGATCAATGTCAGGACGCTCCATCTGCTCGACAAACTGCCGAGCGTAGGTCGACATGCTATCCAAGAATCGGCGCTGCCCTTCCGCAAAAAGAATATCGAATGCAAGAGTCGATTTTCCGGATCCACTTAATCCTGTTACAACAACAAATTGTTCGCGGGGAATCGAGACATCAATGCTCTTGAGATTGTTCTCCCGAGCTCCGTGAAGCCGGATCTCATTCTCGGCACGACGGATTTCATAGAGCACGGGATTCGCTTCCTCGGCTACTTTCATCTGCTGCCGCGCGACCGATTTCCGCGGGGCGGTCATGGTCGCGAGATAACGACCGGTATGCGATTTCGAATTTTTCGCAATCTCTTCGGGAGTTCCTACCGCAATAACCTCTCCCCCTCCGACTCCGGCCTCGGGGCCAAGGTCGATGACATGATCGGCACACTTAATAACATCGAGATTGTGTTCGATGACGATGACCGAGTCGCCACTTTCCACGAGCCGCTCAAAGACACGCAGCAACATCCCGGTGTCATCAAAGTGCAATCCGGTGGTGGGTTCGTCGAAGATCAGGAGCGTCGTCTTATCGTCCTTAGTCGGCCTCTTCGGCTTTGCGAGGAGATGCCCCACGAGCTTGAGTCGCTGGCTCTCTCCCCCGGACAACGTGTTGAGAGGCTGTCCGAGTCGGAGATACCCGAGCCCGACATCGGCGAGCAGCTGGAGCCCGTCCACAATCTTCGTCGCCTTGCGATCTTCGATCGTGAAAAAGAACTCGATCGCCGACTGCACCGTCATCGTAAGAACGGCGTTCACATTATTCTCTTCGAGTTCAATCTCAAGCGCTTCGGGCGTGTATCGCTTGCCCTCGCACTCGGGACACGTCACGTAGAGGTCAGAGAGAAACTGCATCTCCACTTTCTCGTAGCCGTTCCCCATACAGCGTTCGCAACGTCCAGCTCCGCTGTTAAAAGAGAAGTAGCCAGGAGTGACTCCACGTGACTTTCCATCGGGAGTCTCGGAAAAGAGCTTTCGAATCGACTCGAAGATACCCGTGTAGACCGCCGGGGTCGAACGAGGCGTCTTCGCGAGAGGAGCCTGGTCCACCATGACCACCTCTCGAATGGCCCCACTGCCTCGGACTTCTTTGCAGGAACCGACTTCAGTTTCCGATCCTGCCAGACCGAGGTCCTCGAGAAGGTTCCCGTAGAGAACCGAATGAATCAAAGTCGACTTTCCGGAACCGGAAACTCCCGTGACGCAGCAGAGAACTCCCAGTGGGATTTCGACGTCGAGCTTCTTGAGATTGTGTTGGGTCGCCCGATGAATTCTCAGACTCCGCTTGGATTTACGACGTTCCTGAGGAGCTTCGATCGATTTCTTTCCACTGAGATAGGCCAGAGTCAGAGACCGCGGATGCTCAGCCTGGAACCTCGCAGCCTCCGTTACCGTCGCGGCGCCGGCTCCGGCGTAGACCAGCTCACCTCCCTGCTCGCCCCTTCCGGGCCCAATGTCGATGAGATGATCGGCCGCGCGAATCACTGCCTCCTCGTGCTCGACCACCACAATCGTATTGCCGAGATCGCGAAGCCGCTGCATCACTCCGATCAAGTTTCCGACATCACGAGGATGCAGCCCTACGGTAGGCTCATCTAGTACGAAAAGTGTATTTGTCAGGCTCGCCCCGAGACAGGTCGTGAGATTAACACGCTCGGTTTCACCTCCGGACAGAGTCCTCGTCGGACGATCCAGGTTGAGGTAGCCGAGCCCCACTTCGCGAAGATACCCCACGCGATTGCTCACCTCTTCGTAGAGCATTGTCGCGGTGCTGTCCGCCTTTCTCACAGTGAGTCTGGCGAAAAAAACCGCGAGATCATCGATCGAGAGCTGCCAGAGTTCAGGCAGAGTCTTGTCGGCGACTTTGAAATTCAGAGCGGCTGGCTTTAATCGTGTTCCCTTACAGGACTTGCAGGTCGTGTAGCTTCGATACCGGCTCAGGAAAACACGAACATGCATTCGGTAGGCCCGAGTCTCCATCCACTCGAAGAATCCACGAATGCCGTACCAAGTGCCATGTTGCCAGGCCTCCTCGGGATTGCCCCCTTCTCCGTCGACAATCCACTTCTGGTCCTTCTCCGGCAATTCATCAAAGGGAGTGACGAGACTGACTCCCCGAGCACGAGAACAGCGCTCGAGATCTTCCTCGCATTCGTAGTAGGCATCGCCCTGGAAGGCCCGAACCAATCCCTCGGCGATCGAGAGCGACTTATCCGGCATTGCCTTGTCGACATCGATCCCGATGACGCGCCCAAATCCTCGGCATTCCGAGCACGCTCCCATCGGATGATTAAAGCTAAACAACCCCGGAGTCGGAGGTCTCAGTTCGGTGCCGGTTTCCGGAGAAATCCATCCCCGTGAGAAAGCAACTCGCTCTCCTGTTTTCGGATTCACGATCGCAACCGTCCCTTTGCCAAGATCGAGCGCTCTCTCCAAGGCTTCGAGAAAGCGGGATCGACGTGACGGAGCCACCCGATCCTGAATCACATCGACCTGACCCGGAAGAGTCTTCTTGGAATATTCTTTCGGAGAATCACACCGATAGACCTCTCCAAAAATCCAGGCTCGAAGATAGCCCTGCTGTTGCAGGAAGGAGAAAAAGTCGGCGACTTTCGTTCCGCTCGGAACCGGAACTCCAAACAGAATGAGAAGCGAATCTTCTTTGCCGAAACGAGCCACGGTTTTCCGCAGGATCGATTCCGGACTGTCCGGTTCGATCACGTCTCCGGACACTGGATCATATCCTTTGCAGAGCCGGGGAAAGAGCAACTTCAGGTAGTCGTTGATTTCCGTAATCGTCCCGACCGTCGATCTGGTCGTCTTCACCGCGTTCTGCTGCTCAATCGCGATCGCCGGAGGAATCCCGTGGATCGCGTCGACCTGCGGCTTGTCCATCCGGTCAAAGAACTGCCTCGTGTAGGGGGAGAACGTTTCGACGTAGCGACGCTGTCCCTCGGCGTAGAGAGTGTGAAACGCGAGACTCGACTTGCCCGATCCACTTGCCCCGGTCACGACGGTAAGCTTTCCGATCGGGATATCGAGATCGATACCTCTCAGATTATTCTGTCGCGCTCCCCGAACTTCGATGACCGCCTGCTTCTCCGGAGAAGTCTTCTTTTTCCCTTTCGCCATACCAGTGCGCAGAGGTTACGCACGAAAGAAGAAATCGCACCCGAATTTGCAGAACGCATCACAGGGAAATTGTTACGACGATCGGCAGTCCATGTAATTTGCCCCCCGATCTACGAAGTTACCAAAACTTCTCGGTGGGTTTATCTCTCAAAACTCACGGAAAATATCGATCGCAAATTACCAGGTTGGTAAAGTCATGGAGTTTGGCCGAAGAAGCTGACGTGGACAACCTGGTCTCGCCGGGAGGTGATTGACTTCTGTGAATCGAATCCTACTCTCGAGTCGAGGTCGCACAGGGATTCAAGGACGGCAGACTTTAGCTGTTCTGCAACCCCTCCCCCAAACAATGAAATTCAAAGGCAGGACAGCGCATATGAAACATCTACTGATACTCGGCACTCTTTGGATCAGCGTATTTTCAAGTATATGCCTAGGCGATAGTCCAATCGCCATCCATCCCCCTGCACCAAAGTTTTCGATGAGCGAGGCGATCAAGTTGGTTTCTGCCCAGATCCAGAAAGATTCCGAGCGAAAAGATCACTACATCAGCAAAATTGAGCTGATCGAATCTTCGATGGTTCCTCCTCCTCAAGGTTCATCCCGCCATTGGAAAGCTGTCAGTAGAAAGCATCGCGAAAAGAAGGCTGAAGAAGTCATTCTTTATGTAGGTATGGACGGAAAGCTTTCAGAAATTCCGCCAGCAGGAAATTCAGGAACTAGAGAAAAAGGCGATGACGGCAAGAACAAAGAGTGTCACTAATTGGCTTCTCTCCGGGCCCGCAATCTCTGCCCCTCTATCCCGAAAACCTACGGTCTAGAGGGAATGCAGGGCAGCAACAAACCTGGAAAGCTCATTCGGAAAGTTCGAAATCGTGGAATTCCGATCAAGGAGCAAGTCAGACGGATCGACCTCCTGATCGAACGAGGCTTCATCGCAAGACGAGATGACATTCCCTCGACCTCGATCCCGATTGACCCCGAGCGGGTTCGTTCCTCTCACTTTCCCAGCCAGTCTACCACTGCGACACACAAAACGTCAGGCATCGCAATGAACACATCGCCCTCCGTTTCCGCGATTCTTCTCAATGTTCGCGACCCGGCGAAGAACCCGATTCAGATTTCTCGAGGAAAGCTTCTGATCAAGGGTGATCTGGCCGGAAAACCGTAGATCAGAGCAGCGCCAACAGCGAGTTCATTGACTTCACCCATCAGAATCCATAGTCTGAATTCAAGGTCGCGTGATTGTTCATAGGTCATTGCGACCTAAAACTCAGGTGGTAAAAATGATGCCAAAGAACCGACTGACTCCCCAAGAGAAGAAGCAAATTTCCTATGAGCGTGATCACTACAATCGCGGCGGGCAGAGTCTCCCTTCGTGGTGGCGTTTAAAGCCCGGGAAGAAGAAATTCATTCACTCGCTAAGACGCAGGCGGCGGATGCAATTCCTCAAGTTTAGCAGTGAACACGAGCCCGAAATCACGGCACAGCGGAAATACACCACTCTTCGAATCAGCAAGGTCGAAGATTGGGGAGCGATCCGGTTGAGGGAATTCGTAGATACCCGTCGTGCACGAAGCCAGCGCCGCAGAAACGAACAAGACTAACAGTAGCAAGATATTCGCCGCCCGCCACCATAGTGCAGAAGTGTGAAATGAGTAAGACTGGACCAAAACGAACGCGAAAGTGCCCGGATTGCACAGGGGAACTGAAGCCGATTCGAATCCTCGACGCAACATCTCCAAACGGAAATCATACCACGCTGAATTATGCCGAGATGGATGCCCGGCAATCTGCGATCCTGAGAAAGATTCCGAGCAGTGGAACGGTCCAGGGATACATATGCAAGGATTGCAGACGGATCTTTCTCTACGGATGACCGAAGTAGCGCGAGAGCCACTTCTCAAGGGCGAATCAGCTAGAAAACCGGACCCTGATCAAATTGACGATCAGATCGGATCTGCCGATGCATGACGCAAGCGATGGCAGCTGTGACAGCTGAGAACCAGAGTCCGAGCAACAGATCCCATCGAATGGCCTATCGTCACCCAAAACACAGGGCGCTATTCAGGTCACATGTTCGCGGAACCGCCTGGTTCAACAGGGTTCAGTCCTCGAACTAACCCGGTTAATCCGCCTCAGGTAGTTTCCACTGAACCGGAACATCCATATACTGATTGAACCGGTTCTTGTACTTTACGAGACCATTTCGTGCACCATACTCGTGCACCATCTTGGTGACTTTGACGTCGAAGCAGCAGTATTCGGCGATATCCATGAGCCGGCCTTCCTGCCACCATTTGATCGCATCGGTTCCCACGGCCGTTTTCCCTTCTCCAAGAGTTTCCGAAGCGACGGAATCCAGCTTCGGCTTGTGCTCGAGTTCCTTCTCCAGATCGAGCATCAGGTCAAGATTCGTAGTCTGCTCTTTCAGATCCAGAATGGTGTAGCCCATGAGGACTTCGTAATCGAACCAGATATGATTAAATCCGACGACCATATCGGCCGAACAGAGTTCATCGATGAGTTCCTGAACCATCGACTCGTCGTAGATGGTATAGCTATTCTTCGCAGAGCTGAACGTAACCCCCACCGACATCTTCATGTCGGCTTTGCGATCCCATCCACCAACGTCGTTGGCGGATCGCTGGGTTTCGAGATCAAAGTAGACGTAATTCTCGGCCATCGGTCGACAGGCTATGAGTAAGGCTCATACATGTTCCACGGGAGATCGGAAAAGACCGGATTCTCGGCTTCAATCTCAGCGAGACGACCATCGTCCGTAGCCTTCGTCGCCACTCCCCAGATACGATCAAAGTTATCGAGATGTTGTCGGGTTCGACCCTCGGCGTATCCGCGAGAAGGCTCATTCCTCATCAGGAAGCCCCAGTCGCTCGACTGCGTTAGAAGAAGCTCCCGAGTCATCAGCTGAATGCATTTCTGGCGATGCTTGCTCGCCGCTTCGGGAAGGGATCCGCGATTCTCTTCAAAAATCCGGACAAATCGAGCGAGGCGTTCGGCGCGCTCCTGGATCTCGCCCTGAAGCCAGTTATTCTCCTCACTCGTCCAGGTCTCAAAATAGCCACCCTCTCCCCAGGAAGAAGAAACGGGGGAAGCAGGAATCCACTCTACCTCCTTGTGAGCGGTAAGATAAGAACCCGGCGTTGAGAGACTGAAATCGGTTCGTTCGGCGGACTTGCGAAAGACTCTCTCGATGAACTCGGTTCCCTCATACCACCAGTGACCAAAGAGGTCGGCATCGAACGCGCAGAGAATATTGGGGTTCTCGATTCCCTGCGCTTCGAGCGCGGCGAGCTGTGCTCCGCGACTGCTGACAAAACGGACGGAGTGCTCCTCGAGTGCACGCGACGCAAGCTCAGGATCGTAGGGTTCACTTTGCGCTCCGTTCCGGGCCGAGCGGTAGTATTTCAGGCCTGTAAACTGTCGCTGCTTGGTCTCACCGAGGTAGTCACGCAAATATTCCATCGGCGATTCGAGACCGATATCCCGCATGAAGTCACGGTAGCGTCCATCGCCCGGATAGCCTTCGTCCGCGCTCCAGATCTCACTGCTGCTCGCTTGATCGCGACCAAAGACGAGAAGCCCGTTCTCGGTCTCGCCAGGAACGTGAGGGAAATCTTCATCGGAATGAGGAGCTGTCGTGAGACCATGCTCTTCGACGATGGTCCAGTCGATACCCTCCTGTTTGAGGAGCTGAGAAAGTGCTGGAGCATAAGCGCACTCAGGCAACCAGAATCCTCGAGGCATGCGACCAAAACACTGCACATACTGACGAATTCCGGCACGGACCTGGGCCTGCACCGACTCGGGAACTCGCATGAGCAGTGGGAGGAGGCCGTGAGTTGCGGCACTCGCAGTCAGCTCGAGATGCCCGCTATCGCGCAAATCGGCGTAAGCTCGAATGAGATCCCCTTTCCACACATCGACGAAGAGTTTTCTCAGCTTGGTGAATCGGTCTTCATACATCTCAGCGAGATCTTTGAATCCTGTCACATCACCGCGTTCGACCTCATCGCGACAAAGTCGAAGAGTACGATCGAGATAACTCAACGTGCGACGCTTTAAGACTCGGTCGCGGAACATTGCGAGAAGAGTCGGAGAAAGATTCAAGGTCAGTTGAAAAGGAACGCCTTCTTCACGAAGGCGAAACATCATCTCAAGAAGAGGCATATGCGTCTCGAGAATAGCACTGTGCAACCAATCCTCCTCAAGACAATGCGGCACCTCTGGGTGACGCACCCAGGGTACATGCGCATGGAGGACAAGGGAACACGTACGACTCATGACATTTTTGCAGATTGGAGCATAAATAAGGCAATAAAGGCACAAATGGCCAGTATTATCCTAACAGAACTAAGTTTCTTCGTCTCCACTGAAAGACGCAACTGTTGGTCCCAAAGACTCTTACGAGTCGACATGATTCGGAAAAAACTGAAAATCATTCCAATTACATTGAATGGGAAGAGGTAGAAACCGACTCCGAGAACGTAGACAAAGAGAGAGCGACCCACCGAACGCAGAAGAGGCACCCGGAAACGCTCCTCAGTCATGACGGTGATCCCGAAGAGTAATTTTCCCGGAGTGGTCCCCACGAGGTGAATCAGCACTCCCTCGATAAAGTGCCACGCGATCAATGCAAAAATCTGGACTCGGGCGAGGGTTCTCGCCTCCGGTGATTGAAGATGCTCAAGATAACGAGTGAAGTAGTCGGCCATAGCCTCATTGGGCTCCGGCTGGGGGAAATCAAAGTCCGAGAAAACGAAAACCAGGACCGAGACTAAGGTATAATCGAAAGCCCGTGCCCAAAATCGAGTCACAGGTCGAATTTCAGTGGGTGGCTCAATCGACGGAACAGGCGGGGGAGAAGACGACTTCGCGGGGGCCGAGGAAACGGATGCTTCGTCACTTTCTTCAGGAATTTCAGGCGGTTCTTCATCCACAATCCCCCGTGAAACGATCGATTCGAACGCCGGCACTTCGTGAATCGGTCTCCAAGCATCCATGCCCTGCTCCCAGGCGAGAGTATCGCGATTAATTCGTCCGGATTCGAACATTTCGGAGACCTTCAGAGGTCCAAAAGGACCCTGTTTTTCGCCGTCGATGGAAAGATAATAAGACATAAAAGAGGTGCTGAAAACGCCCTCGCTATTCGCTGCGCAGAGCCTTTGCTGGTTGCAGTGAGGCAGCAATCATCGCCGGGATCAACGAAGCGATGATACAGGCAACGAACGCTCCCGCTGAAATGATGAGCGTGTCCTGCCACGTTTGGATCGCCGGCAGTCCCCCGTCGACCTTGTAGATTTCTGCCGCAAAAATATCGACCCCGAACGTTTCACCAATCCAACGAGCGAGATGGTTTCGCTGCGCGATCGTGACATAAGCCATGCCGTGTCCAACAAAGACACCGACCAGACCGACGAGAACCCCCTGGAATAGAAAGATCCAGGCGACCTGGGACTCGCGTGCGCCAAGCGCCTTCATCAGTCCGATCTCCGATCGCTTCTGAAAAGCGACCGTGATCATTGTATTCATGATACAGAATCCACCAACGATCATGATCATGAAGAGGATCAAATACATCGCCTGGCGCTCTGCCGCGACCGCATCAAACATCATCTTATGCATCTGCGACCAGGTGAGGACGCGATACTGATCTGGCAGCGTTTCGTAGAGTTCGTTCTGGTATTGATTCGCTTTAAATCCATCATCCGTTCGCACAGCGATTCCGTGGCATTGCTCCAAGTCGAAATTGTAGAGAACCTGTGCCGTTTCGAGGTGAAGAAAGATGATATTGGCATCGAAATCCCAGTGCCCTGAATCAAAAATGCCCGTGACGGTGACTTCCTGGGGAGCTGTCATTTCTCGAACTTCTTCCAGCTTCTCATTTCGGGAGTCCTTGTCGTCGGAACTCTCGGCCTGATCAAGAATCTTCATGATCGAGTCGATATCCCGTGGAGAATAGAGGAGAAGTTTGTCTCCGACGCTGATCCCCTGGGCTGCGGCCATACCGTCACCAATGACGGCATTGTAAAATCCGTTGAGGTCGAAGTCGCCTTCCGGAAGGTCCTTGGTCCGATCATCGGGAGCCGCCGGATTTATCCTTTTCGCCATCTTGCTTTGCATCCGCTTCAGCTCTTCACCCTCTGGCGGCAGAATCCCTCGAATCACCGGTGCGCTGCGAAGCCCCTGAAAATCCATGACGACCTGACCTCGCACATACGGGCTCACTGAGGTTATGCCCTCCATCTCCTGGATTTGTTGATACACGGGCACGAAATCATTGATGATTCCGCCGGAGTCGACAATCATGTGAGGCTCGAATCCGAGGATGCTGTCCTTGATTCGCTCGCCATATCCGGTGAACACCGCGATGACGACGGCGAGAAGCCAGACGCCCAGCGCCACGCCAAGAATCGAGATCACTGTGATGATCGAAACAAAGGTCCGCTTCGGCTTAAGATAACGGGCCGCAATGAAAGGGCTGAAAAGCATGGCAGGGGCTAAAATTGTGGATACGTTACGCTTTTATTCCAAATTCGATAGCTGAATTCACCCTGAGCCCACCCATGATTGGAGAGCGTCCCGAAAAGTACAAAGCATTCATTTTTATAGGCGCACCCGGGTGCGGGAAGGGTACTCAGGGCGGAATTCTCGGCTCGATTCCCCGCTTTTACCATTTCTCGATGGGAGAGGCCTTTCGCTCGATGGATACTCGGACACCGATCGGTCAGGAATTCGTTTCGTATTCGCGTCGCGGAGAACTTGTCCCTGACGAATTGACGGTCCGTTATTTCAGAACGCAGGTCGATGCACGGGCTGATCTTCATATGTTCAAACCAGATATCGATATCCTCCTTCTCGACGGAATCCCTCGGAGTGTCGAGCAGGCCAAGCTGATGGAAAACCATATCGAAGTGCTCCAACTCTTTCATCTCTCGTGCCCTAATCGCGACGAATTGATCACGCGGATTCGGAAGCGTGCTCTGAAAGAAGGACGCATGGACGACGCCAGCGAAGAAGTCATTCAACGTCGGATTCACACCTACGAAGAGGAAACAAAGGGGCTCATTGCTCACTATTCTGACCGCCGTGCTGACCTCGATGCGAACCAGGTTCCGATCAAAGTGACCCATGACATCCTGAGCGTGATCCTGAATCATCCAGAGTGGCAGATTTTCGCAGGCGAAGTCTAAGCTCAGCGAACGAAGTGGATCGCGAGATCGAAACAGCGAGGGAGCTGATCGAGAACTCCGACGCACTTCTCATCACTGCTGGCGCCGGTATGGGTGTCGACTCCGAGCTTCCCGACTTCAGAGGCGATGAAGGCTTCTGGAGAGCCTATCCGCCGTATCAGAGGCTCGGAAAATCGTTCGTCGAAATGGCGAACCCGGCAGCATTCGAGACAGATCCTGCCTTTGCATGGGGATTCTATGGGCACCGCCTCGATCTCTATCGCCGAACAGTCCCTCATCCCGGTTTCCAGATTCTCGAGGACTGGGGCAAGGCTGCACTTCAGGGCTCTTTCGTAATGACCTCCAACGTGGATGGACATTTCGAAAAGAGCGGCTTCGATCCAGCCCGTATCTACGAAGTTCACGGGAGCATTCATCATATTCAGTGCTCTGGCCCCTGCCTGAACAGTGGGATCTGGGCGGCCGAGGAAATGGAAATCGCGGTCGACGAATCCGCAATGCGAGCGGTTGGAGAACTTCCTCGTTGCCCCGAATGCAACCGGATCGCCCGACCCAATATTCTCATGTTTGGTGATGGGAGCTACCTCGAGGATAGAAATGCCGAGCAATACCAACGGCTCGATCACTGGCTCAAGGAAACGGCCGAGACAAAGCGAATCATTATCGAACTCGGCGCTGGCTCCGCGGTTCCAGCGGTTCGGTTGTTCTCTGAGCGAGTGGCACGATCTGAATCCGATTCCATCTTGATCCGGATCAATCCACGAGAGCCCACCATTCCCGCAGGAATCGAAGGGATTTCTTTGTCCACACCTGCCCTTGAAGCACTCGAGAGCCTCGATCTCAGACGAGATTGACCATTCGCAAAAATGTTCCGGCCGCCGTAACTGTCAGTGTGGATTCCGATTCCCTGTTTTTTGACAGCCTGCATCCGAAGGTAGCCGAGTGGTTTCGAACCACGTTCGAGAAACCGACGGAAGCCCAGGTGCTATGCATCCCGGATATTGGCGCCGGAAAGTCCGTCCTTCTTTCTTCTCCCACTGGATCGGGAAAGACTCTCGCTGGCTTTCTCGGCATCATCGATCGACTCGCGCGCGAGCACTTCGAAGGAAAGCTCTCCCCCACAGGGATTCGTTGTGTCTACGTTTCTCCTCTCCGCGCCCTCGCCTACGACATCGAGAAGAACCTCCGTCAGCCGCTCGCCGGGCTCGGGCTCGAAGAAGTCATCACCGTCGGGCTGCGAACGGGAGACACCTCTTCGGCAGAGAGACAAAAGCAGCGGAGAAAGCCACCTCACCTTCTTATCACGACGCCGGAAAGTCTCGCCATCATCCTTCCCCAGAAGGGCTATCGTGAAGCCCTCGAGCGATGCGAATTTGTGATCGTAGATGAACTCCATGCTTTCGCGGAGAACAAGCGAGGCGTTCATCTCACCGCGTCGCTCGAGCGGCTCGAAAGACTTCGAAGGGAGAACTCCCCTCTTTGCCGGATCGGTCTCTCGGCCACCGTTTCTCCGCTCGACCGTGTCGCAGACTATCTCACGGGTTCGGGACCGAAGGCAGCCGTCCACGAAGCGAGCATGGGGCGTCGCTCGCTCATTGAGGTGATGACTCCGATTCGAAAGCACGCTTATCCTCCCGCCGGCTACACCGCGACCCGGGTCATCACGGACATCGCTCGAATCGTCGAGGGGAACAGGGCCACACTGCTCTTTACGAACACCCGATCGGGAGCGGAACGCATCGCTCATCGCCTCAAGCTGGCTCTGCCCAGTCTCCACGATCGTATCGAATGCCACCACTCCTCTCTCGATCGCGACATTCGCCAAGAAGTCGAAGATAGACTCAAGGAAGGAGAACTCCGCGCCGTAGTTTGCTCGACCAGTCTCGAGCTTGGTCTCGATATTGGACACATCGATACGGTGATCATGGTGAGCACGCCGAAGGGGATCTCACGAGCGCTCCAGCGAGTCGGGCGCTCCGGTCATTCGATTCATCAGCAAAGCCACGGAGTGCTCGTAGCAACCAATATCAACGATCTGATCGAGTGCATCGTCTGTGCCCGACTCACTCATCGAAAGCAACTCGATCCGATCGAGACGCTCGACTACGCACCCGACGTCGTGGTACAACATATCATGGGTATGGCGATGGATGATGGTGTCGACCCTGACGATGCCTTCACGACCTTGCGAGGCGCCTACCCGTTTCGAACCTTGGAGAGAAAGACCTTTGACCGCATTCTCGAATACCTCACAGGCGGCGGCCGTTCTCTTCAAAATCAGTATCGCGAAACCTTCGGCAAGATTGAAGAACGGGACGGTCTTTATCACACAGTCTCGAAGAAGGTGGAACGCGAATATCTCGTCAACGTCGGCACGATCCACGCTGACGGGATGGTCAACGTTCTCCTCAACCGCCGTCGTCTCGGAGCTGTCGAGGAACGTTTTGTTAAAGGCCTCAAGCCTAACGATATCTTTGTCCTCGCGGGAAAAACAGTGAAGCTGATCGACAGCTCCCCGACCGAAGTCACGGTCGAAAACGCGGCAGGTCGACTTCCCACCGTCCCGAGCTGGAATGCCAACAAAATGCCACTGGCATCGGGTATGGCGAATGCCGTCGCCGAACTTCGAACGGTACTGGATTGCCGAATCAATGACAAGAAGGAGGCCCATGAGGTCATCAGCGACTGGCTCGTCGAAGAGTGGTCAATTTCACAAACCAATGCCGAAGCCATTCTCGAACATTTTCAGAATCAGTCTCTGATCTCGCAAGTTCCCACGGAGAATCGATTTCTGATCGAGCGATTTGTCGATGAGAAGGATGAAGATGAGCGGGTTCATTTCTTTTTCCACAGCCTGATCGGTCGCAGCGCCAACGATGCCCTATCCCGCATTCTGAGTCGTCGCCTCAAGGAAACGGTCGGGGGAAACACCCTAGTCACGATCGATGACTACGGATTCCTTCTCAGTGTGAAATCCTTTCAGGCGCTCGAAGTCGAGGCGTGGAGAGAGCTCTTTGGTCCGGAAAACGCGGCCAAAGAACTCGACGAAGGTCTCCGCGATTCCCAGTTGGTGAAGTGGCAGTTTTCCGGGATCGCCCAGACTGGCCTGATGATTCCACGAAATCTCCCGGGTGGAGAAAGGAAGATGAAACAGCTCCGCTGGAGCGCGGACATTCTTTTCCAGGTTCTTTCTCAACACGAACCTGATCACCCTCTCCTCGAACAGGCTCTTCACGAAGCCAAGCACACCTTCCTCGACACAGACCGGGCGATCGAGTTTCTGGAATCGATCCAGTCGAAAAAATGGGAGCTTGTCGAAGTCCCAGCCGTATCCCCATTTGCCTTTGGTCTCTACGCCAGCAAGATCAAGGAAAGCATGATGATGGAATCACCGGAGGAAGCGATCGAGCGACTCTACCGCGACATGCAGAAAAAACTGGGACGTCCGGTGGACTAGCGTGAAATCAGTACTGATCGCCCCGTTTGATCTACCTCTTACTCTTATTCTTAATCTTACTCCTACTTCTGGAGGTTGATATCCCAGCAGTCATCGCGCCCTGCAGACGAAAAGATCAGGACCAAGAATAAGAAAAATTGCCGATCAACTCCGCAGCTTCGCGAGGATCATCTCGGTCACCTGCTTCGGATTTGCTTTGCCTCGGGAGAGCTTCATGACCTGACCGGTGAGGAAGTTCGCCGCCTTGTCATTGCCCTCGGACACTTCACCGGCAGGCCCGGGATTGTCTGCGATTGCCTGATCAATGAAACCTTCGACATCGCTGGAGTCCGCTGGCTCAAATCCTTTTGCCTTGGCGATCGCGGCAGGTGACTGGTCGGGGGCCTCGAAGAGCGCGACGAAAACTTCCTTGGCCTGGTTATTCGAAATCTGACCGGCCTCGATCAAGCCGACAAGCTCACCCACCTGCTCGGCTCCCACGGGACAATCTGCGAGAACGAGGTCACGCTCGTTGAGCACGGCGAGGAAGTTATTGATGACCCAGTTGGCCACTTTCTTCGGAGAAGAACTACCTTCTGCTGCGGTCTCGTAGAAACTTGCAAGATCGCGATCTGATGCGAGCACGGAAGCGTCGTAGTGGGTGATCTGGTAGTCACTCTCGAAACGCGCCACCTTCTCGTGAGGCAGCTCAGGAAGATCGTGCTGAACTCGGGCAAGCATCTCGGAAGTCTGAACCGGAAGCAGGTCAGGGTCGGGAAAATAGCGGTAGTCATGCGCATCTTCCTTGGTTCGCATGATCTCGGTTTGACCGATTTCATCGTTCCATCTCCAAGTCGCTTGGATAATTGGGTTCCCGGCTTCGTTTTCTTCAATCTGACGACCAATCTCGTAGTGAATCGAACGACGAACCGAAGAGACAGAGTTGAGGTTCTTCAGCTCAATTTTTACGCCGAGTTCTTCGGTATCGGAACTGCGCACCGAGATATTCACATCGCACCGCATCTGACCTTTATCCATATCGGCATCAGAAACACCACTGTAGACAAGGATCTGACGGAGAGAATTGAGATAGGCAACCGCTTCCTCGGCGCTATCAATATCCGGCTCGGAAACGATCTCCATCAACGGAGTTCCCGCACGATTGAAATCGATTGTGGTGTAGGTCGAATGGTGCGTCGATTTCGCGACATCTTCCTCGAGGTGAATGCGAGTGAGCTCGACGGTTTTGCCCGGATTCACAATTTCCTTCTGATGATCCTTCGGATAGGCGAGTTCATAGAGAGGCACACCACCACCAATACAGAGCGGCAGATCAAACTGTGAGATCTGGTAGTTCTTCGGCATGTCGGGATAGAAGTAGTTTTTCCGATCCCACTTCACGACCTCCGGAGTTTTGCACTGAAGCAGCTGCCCCGTAAGAATGGTTCTCTCGATCGCTCCCGCATTGAGAACAGGAAGCGCTCCCGGCAGTCCGAGACAGGTCGGGCAGGTCAATGAATTTGGAGGCTCACCATAACGCACCGGGCAGGAGCAGAACATTTTGCTCTCTGTCTTCAACTGCACGTGGACTTCGAGTCCGATGCTCGCGATGTAGTCTGTTTTGGCCATGAATCAATTCGAAGGGGATGTCGTGCCCGAGTTTGCAGAAGGTTTCAGCAAGGCGATAAATCGCTCAAGAACGGGGCGTAAGTGTAGTGCCTTAAGGGCTGGCGACAATTGAGAATCTACCGCCTTCTCCCGAAGCTTGAGATGGAAAATGAGAGCCGGGATTTCCCGATTCTTCAGGGCTGTTTTGACCCCTTCGTCTTCATCGAGGGCACCGAGTTTTTCGTCGCCTGTAAGCGCTTCCGTTTCCGGTTGGGCGGCCAGAAAGGATCTCGTCGCATAAGCCTGATCAAGAATGACGACAGCTGCTGCATTTCGGACCGCTCGTCGGCTGAAAGGATCGATTCGGTCGAGAGCATCAGCTACGAGAGGCAGGTTCTCGATCGATTCCCGCCAAAGCCCGGCGCGTGGGTAGGACGGAATTTTTCCGCCCATTTCTTCGATACCTTCCCGACCAAGAGCGGTGACGTAGTTCAGCTCTTGGATCGTGCCCGCGATGCGAAAGCAGGAAAAGAGAAAAACAACGACGATGGCTCCCGGAAGAAGGGAGAGAATTGCAGCCGGAACCCCATCGGCAAAGACATGTAACTTCGAATCCGGTCCGAGGAGACGGCGCAGGAGGCTTCCCATCACCAATCGCAGCCATACGAAAACAACTCCGGCGAGAAGGAGCGCCGTGATCGTGACCCCTTTCCACGACAGCGACAGGTCAAAGTAAGTGTCGGCAAGTTGGGGTAGAAAAGTAAAGACGAGGAGGAAAACGACAAGATATCCCAGCATCGAAAGGCCGGCAGCCAAAATCGTAACAACCCCTCGCTTCGCCGCAAGAATCGCGTTTACGAGAAGAAAAAGAACGGCAATCGCAATGGGAAAAAACTCACTCATCACCGTCGCCGCCATTCTCTCCACAGAAGGCGCGCTGACGAAGCATGTGGTCCACGAGGACAAGAGCAGCCATTGCCTCGACCATGGGAACCGCGCGCGGAAGAACACATGGATCGTGTCGACCCCGCCCCTTCAGTTCCGTGTCCTCGTAAGAAGTCGTCACCGTATCCTGCCCCGTCATGATCGTTGCGGTAGGCTTGAAGGCGACACGAAAAACAATGTCTTCCCCATTGGAAATACCTCCCTGCACACCACCGGAGCGATTGCTCGTCGTGCGAACGCGTCCCTCATCCATGCGAAACGCATCATTGTGATCGCGTCCCGTCATCTCGGTGCCTTGAAATCCGGATCCGATTTCAAATCCCTTGGTCGCAGGAAGGCTGAGCATCGCCTTAGCGAGGTCTGCTTCGAGTCGATCAAAAACCGGCATGCCGAGCCCAACTGGACAGTTTCGAATGACACATCCTACGACTCCTCCGATGGAATTGCCTTCTCCTCGAATCTCTTTGATTCGATCAACCATCTCTTCCACCGCATTGGGATCGCCGGTCCGAACTATATTCGACTCGACCATTTCCTGGGTTACGTTCGCGGTATCAACATTCGCCTGGATCGTCCCAATCGATTCGACGAAAGGCACAATCTCCACTAGAGAGGAAAATGAGTGAGCAATCACTTTCTTGGCGATCGCGGCAGCGGCGACACGACCAATCGTCTCCCGAGCGCTTGATCGCCCTCCACCCTGCCAGTTGCGGATTCCGTATTTGGCCTGGTAGGTGTAGTCGGCATGAGAGGGCCGGAATTTCTCACTCATCTCCGAGTAAGCTTCCGGACGGGCATCCTTGTTGCGAACGAGCACCGCGATCGGGCTGCCGAGAGTGCTTCCTTCAAAGGTTCCTGAGAGAATTTCGGCCGCATCGGCTTCGTTACGAGGCGTCGTGATTTCGCTCTGGCCGGGACGTCTCCGATCGAGGTCGACCTGAATATCCTCCTCGGTCAAGGGAACCAGCGGGGGGCAACCGTCTACGACGACACCGACGCCACCGCCATGCGATTCTCCCCAAGTCGAGAGACGGAACAAATTTCCAAATGATGAACCCATAAAATGTGGGGGAATGAACGGGAATCCGCGAGCCAGTCAACCAGAATGCCTAAAAGGACTTACGACCTCAAGACTACTTGTGCTGCCTCGCCAATTCTCTCTCGACCTCCCGGTTGTGCGCTTTCCGCTTGAGATCCTCTCTGCGATCACGCTGATCTTTTCCTTTTCCAACTCCAATTTCGACCTTCACTCGTCGATCTTTCCAATACATTCGAAGGGGCACGAGCGTCGCCCCCTGCTGATCGGTCAGGATCGCGAGGCGTCGGATTTCTTTCTTGTGGAGCAACAGCCTCCGATTGCGCAAGGGTACGTGGAACTCGTGACTCGCCTGCTCAAAAGGCCGAATATCACACTGATAGAGCCACGCTTCGCCCTTATCGACGCGAGCAAAGGCTTCTCCAATGTGCACTTTTCCTTCGCGAATCGACTTTACCTCGGTGCCACGCAACTCAATTCCCGCCTCGTAGGTTTCGAGGATAGTGTAATCTCGCCGAGCTTTTCGATTGTTGACGATGTCCTTCATGGAAAGAAATACCGATTTTTGATCGGGGGAGGAGTTTCGTCGACTTCCGCCCGCCTCGCAAGTGGTCTCCTCAACCTGAACGTCTGAGAAAAATCCTCAAATATGTCACATTTCCGTTCGCTGCGGCAAACTGGAATGAATCCTCCCTCCTCTGGATTCAAAGAAAAAACCCCGGTGTCGCTTTCGCGACACCGGGGCCCTCCTCCTTATAAGATCAAACAATACAACCGAGTGAACTACGGCTGTCTCGTCGTCACTCTTCGGTTGTAAGTAATTCGGCAGCGACCAGCAAGGATTATTCGGCCGCAATTCTGAAGAACCTTACTCCGCGCCCAATTCCTTGATGCGGATGTTGCGCCAAGCGACGTCGAAGGGACCGGTTCCCTTTTTGATTCCGTGAACCTGAAGTCCGATATGTCCCTTCGGATGGGTCTCGTAAATCTGCTCATCACTGAGGTCGGCAACGGCATTCCCATTGATAAAAGTCTGGATGCGCTTGCCTTGGGCAACGATTCGGAACTTGTTCCACTCTCCGTTCTTCACGTAGTCGTGAGAATGCTCTTTTTCCTGAGGCTCAGGAGAGAGCCATCCACGTCCCGTTGCTTCTCCATAGATGTAGGCAGACTGCCCGGGAGATGCCTCGATCTCGACCTGGGGACCGAAGAAACGATTCAGGTCTTTGGCGGGCTTGCCGTCTTTTCCAGATTTTGCGAGATCCGCTTCTGACTTTTCGCGAGAGCGAATCTGACATCCGGAATTCAACTTGTCGTGCACCTTGACCTCGAACTGAAGTTCAAAATTTCCAAACTGCTTCTCACTGAGAAGGAATGTGTTCGGGCTGCCTTCGACCGTTTGACCGTAGATCGTTCCGTCGACAACCTTGTAGGTAGCTGTTCCCAAAGTAGAAGGCTTCCAGCCTGCGAGAGTTTTCCCGTCAAAAATACTGACGAATCCGTCTTTGGATTCTGGAGAAGAAGCCGGGTTCTTTTCTTCAGTTTCGTTGCAGGCACTGAGAAAGAATCCCGCGCTTGCCAGTGTGAGAATAGCGATTGGTTTTTTCATGAGCCCAAACCGTATCTCTACGTCAGAGCCTGTCGAACCCCGATTTGCGCGGAAAAGCGCGGGTTATACCCGGGTCCAGAGACTCGTCTGAGCAGTGCTGAGCTGGAGTTTTCGCTGATGCTCCCGAATCAGAAACGGAACTTCGGAAACCTCTTCCAACTGGAAGTCTCCCTTGAGATGCTCCTTCAGATACTCAAGAGTAAGACCCGCAGGCTGATTCTCTACCGGCGTGTATTCCGGCAACCAGGTTGCCGGTGTAGAGATTACAAACTTACCTCCAAGCTTCACAAGACTGGGAAGGCGATCGAGAAATCGAATCGGCTCAGGAAGACGACAGAGCAGGTTCGCGGCGTGGACGAGATCAAACTCTCCCAGATCCGTCCGCAAATTCATCGCGTCACCCTGCTCGAACTGGATGCGGTCTGGATGACTTCCGGCTGGCAATCGCGCCTCCAGCATGTCCAACAGATGCATCTCGCGATACCGACGGTAGCTCGGATTCTCTCCGCGACCGACCTCTGCGGCGACATCGACAAAACTGTGGGAGAAATCAATTCCGATCACTTCCTCCGCATATTGGGAGATTTCAAAGCTGGAACGTCCCACCGCACAGCCTATATCGAGGGCTCGCCCGAGAGGGCGTGCTGGATGTGCCGCACGAACCGTCGCTACGGGAAATTCGAGACATCCTTCTGGCAATCCGCTCGGATCAAAGCCAACACCATCGAGAATCTCCTCGGGTGTTCCGTAGTGAAAAAGTAGATACCAGTCGCGGAGAACGTCGCTTTCGTAGCTCATCAGTTAAATTGTAATTAGATTACCCGAACCGGGCTTGTCTCATGGGACGCCCAACCCGGAAATCCCTTGCGGAATTTACTTTTGGCTCGGTTTCCCCTAGAGTCTTTTCGGGCAGCGCCCTACGAGTCTACTCATCAATACGTCAGGAGCGACTCGATCCGGACATCTGAATCGAGATTCTTTCGTCCCTCGAGAAAGGCGAGCTCGATCAAAAACGAAACACAGATAATCTCACCACCCAATTCCTTTACCAGCTGAATCGCTGCTCCAGCAGTTCCCCCGGTCGCGAGCAGGTCGTCGACAAGGATCACTTTTTCTCCAGGGCGAATCGCGTCCTTATGAATCTCGACATGGGCCTCCCCATACTCCAGCGAATAGGCGACTCCTGTCGTTTCCCAGGGAAGCTTCCCTTTTTTCCTCACTGGGACAAAACCAGTACCGATCCGATCGGCGAGAGCCGCTCCAAAGATAAATCCCCGGGCATCGATTCCGATGACCTTCTCGGGTTGCAAGCCTCCGAGAGTGTCGGCAAATGCATCCGTCGTCAGGCGGAACAATTTTCCGTCTCCAAGAACGGGAGTGATGTCTTTAAAGACAATCCCCGGTTTGGGAAAGTCATGAACGTCGCGAATCGCGGCATCGATTTGGGCAAGGGCTTCGTCTTTCACCCGGCAAACTCGACATCGATTCTCTCATGGTCAAGGTGAGAACGATACTGACCACGCAATTCTGGCCTTTCGTCTCCGAATCGCATTCGCTACAGTCCCGACCATGAAACTGGATGGAAAAGTCGCCATTGTCACCGGAGCCGCTCGCGGAATTGGCCTGGGGTGTGCCGGTGAATTGGCTCGAGCCGGTGCCTCGGTTGTTCTCATCGATCGACCTGGCAGCGAGGAACTGTCCCGCACGGTCGCCGAATTTTCATCCTCTGGGGCCACCTGCCATGGGATCGAAGCTGATACCTTTTCCCGAGAAGGATGCGAAAAGGTCCTTCGGGAAGCTACTGCGACATTCGGAACCGTTGACATCCTCGTCAGTGTTCCGGCCTACAATCGCCGCGAGAGCTTTCTCAACTACGATCCCGAAGTCTTTGAAGGCATTCTCCAATCCGCACTCCTGGGCGGATTCCACATGAGCCAACTCGTTGCTCGCCAATTTGTTGAAGAGAAAAAATCCGGCAAAATCATCTTCATTTCTAGTGTCCTCGCGAGAATACCGAACGCTCGCTGTGTCGCCTACTCCGCCGCAAAATCCGCCCTCAACTCCATGATGCAGACGATGGCGATCGAACTCTGCGATCATCAGATCAATGTGAACGCGATCGAACCTGGATGGATCGATACGCCGGGTGAAAGGCAGCACTATAATGAAGAAACAATGGCCGCAGAGGGACGAAAGCTCCCATGGGGCCGGCTTGGTCTTCCCGAAGAAATCGGGCATGCCGCAGTCTACCTGGCATCATCCGATTCTGACTACGTCACCGGAACGATTCTTCCCGTCGATGGAGGCTATCGCCTGAAACACTGCCGCGAGATTCCGGAGGAAACGGCATAGTTCCTACTTTTAATCGCATCGCTCAGCTCGAATGAGGCCCCTTCAGCGCAGGGCCGTCGCGGAGAACTCTTTGCGGAAGAATCGAACGCGTTCTACGTTTTGCCTGTCTGATACGTAATTAGAAATAACCATGTTTGGACGCCTTCTTTTACTCTTCATCGGAATACCGGTGCTGGAGCTTCTCATATTCCTCGCCCTCGGATCGAAGATCGGAATCACTTCGACTCTCGCGATCATTGTTGTGACCGCGATTCTTGGAGCCTATCTCACGAAGAGCCAGGGCCTCAAAGCGTTACAAAAATACCAGAGCGCTCTCGCCGAAGGACGGCTTCCTCACGAAGAGGTCATCGATGGTGTCCTTATTCTCATCGCCGGAGCCGTTCTGCTGACTCCAGGCTTTCTCACCGACGCGATTGGTTTCTCTCTTCTTATTCCTCCATGCCGTGACGTCATCAAGGCGAGGACCAAAGCACGGCTGAAAGACCGCGTCACTGTAGCGGGAGAGGCGATGGGAGCTCCTCCATCGAGCCACTCCGGCCCACGAGTAATCAATATCGACGCCGAAGTCGTCGATATCCCAGATCCCGCTCCCCGGTCGACGGACCCCGAGTAGAGAAAGCATTCGTCACTCGACCCGTTTGGGACGCCCATCAGGATTATGTGCGCCATCCAACAGGGTTGAGTCGTCGACTTGACCCTGTTACTTTTCAGATCCGCATCTTGCAGTCCCGTCGAAGTCGGTCCTTCGATTCGGTAACGCTCTTTCTTTTCTCATGACTATTAACCTTCTGAAATTCTGCTTTTCGGTGCTCTTATCGGCGGCGGCTTCGGCTGGAATCGTATCTGCCCAAACTGTCGCTACGACTTCAAAACCCGCTACGGAAACGAAAATTCCGATTTTTAAAAACGGAAGCAGAACCTCCCATCCGCTCGCAAATTTCTGGATGCGATTCGACTACAAGGCCAAGTCTACGGCCACTCTTTCGATAGGCGAAAGGAATGTCGAATTGCCCGCTGGAAGCCACATTCTGGATTTGAAATACGAACAACTCCCGGAAACGGCAGGCATCCTTTCCGCATCGCTGGGAGGATCTGAGTTGATCAACGAATCGCTGCCCTCCCCCAGAGAAACGGCTTCCGGCGATCAATTCGTTTCCACAGACAAAGCGCTCCATTTCGGTGACGACTTCACCATCTACGTTCGCTTCCGTGCAGAAAAAGATGCCAACGGAACCCTAGTTTCCAAGTGCCTGCCAGACGGCGCGAAATGGGTTCCGGACGCAAAAGCGCTCTTCATCCGAAAAGGCAGACTCGTCTATGACATCGGGTGGCTTGGAGCTTTGTCAGGAGGACCTCGGATCGACGACGGCCGACTGCACGAAGTTGCCGTGATCGTCACCGATGGTCACGCTCGGATGCTGCTCGATGGCAAGGAGGTGGCTCAGCGGAAAGACTTTACTGCTGCCGACAAACTCGGCTTTGTCTTCCAGATTGGAAAGGCAGCGCCGAACTTCGCAGGAGACTTGGAAAAGGGCAAAATCGAAAATGTTCGCTACTGGAAACGCTCGCTCGATGGAGCCGAACGCAAAGCACTGACCTCAGGGAAGCGGGACGAAATTAACACGCCTGATCTGAATTGGACTCCCCGGGGGAAACCTGCCAAAGGCCAACCGACTCTCGATCCCGTCGAATCCTTTTCCGGAAGCGGCCAGATTGGAATTCCAATCGTTTTGACTCTCAAAGCAGACGCGGATTTTTACATCAAGGACGCCTGGGTTCAGCCGCTCGATATTGCCGGCCACGCCGATCTGATTCGTGGGTGGAACGAAGATACCTTCGCCGAAGGCAAACGCATCTACCAGACCCTTTGCGTGACGTGTCACGGCACTCCCGAAAAAGAGGGCTCGATTCCCACGGCGATGAAATTTCACGAAGGTGAATTTAAGAATGGCAGCGATCCCTATCGAATCTACCAGACCCTGACAAAAGGCTACGGCCTGATGATCCCGCAGCCGCAGTATAATGCCGAGCAGAAGTATGCCCTGATTCACTACTTGCGCGAAGAGTTTCTCGAGGCGTCAAATTCAGGGCAGCTTTTTGAGATCACCGATGACTATCTCGCCTCCCTTCCTCAACCTCTGGAGACCTGGATTGAAAAGGCGCCCCTGAAATCTCCAGTCGATGAGAAGCCCTACGAGAAGATGGACTTCGGCCCTGCGATGATGTGGACCTTCCAGGTGAATGAACGCGGAGGAGAACCGCAAGACTGGAACATCGCTCAGAAAGGAATCAATCTGCGACTCGATCAAGGACCGGGAGGGGTTTCCCAAGGCAAGGCGTGGATGGTTTACGAAACAGATACCATGCGAGTCGCGGCGGCCTACGCCGGGAATTTCTCTGACTGGCGCGGCATCGCCTTCGACGGATCTCATGGAACCCACACCCGCATCGCAGGCGAACCGCTTTTTATCACTGCCGATGCCCCAGGGTGGCAGAATCCTGAATCCGGAAACTGGGAAGATCAGCGTATCGTTGGACGGGACGGACGGCGCTTTGGTCCCCTGCCCTCCGAATGGATCCGCTACGAAGGAATCCACTATCAGGGAGAAGAAATTCCTGTAATCCAGTATCGCGTCGGAAAGGCTTCCCTGCTCGAGCAACCGGGATGGATCGACTATGGAGCGCAATCTGTTTTCACAAGAACACTGAACATTCAGGAGAGCGCTCATGATCTCGTCGCTCGACTCGCGCCTGATACCGAAAATCTGAATGTTGCTCTGAAAGCTCCCGATGGGATCGAATTGAGTCGTGCCGACGGCTGGATTCAGCTCACTGTTCCCTCTGCTGCGACCCCTGCCAATCTGAAGATCGGATTTTTCGAGGGTGATCCTGAAACGGTTCAGGGGCTCCTCGGCGAAGCGAGGGATCTTGCCCCGCTGCTAGAAGGCGGCCCTTCTCGATTCGAAGGAGAACCCATCGAGGTGGCAGGGGTCCTCGGAGACGATTCGGAAGCATTTGCGGTCGATACGATTCCGACTCCAAACCTAAGGCAGAATCCCTGGCACTCGTGGATGCGAATTGGTGGGTTCGATTTCTTTCCCGAGAATCCCGATCGAGCCGCCGTCTGCACCTGGCTTGGAGATGTCTGGCTCGTCGATGGAATCTCCGGCGATCTGGAGAAGGTCACCTGGAAACGAATCTGCTCGGGATTGTTTCAACCGCTCGGTCTCAAGGTGGTTGATGGAACGATCTACGTCACCTGTCGCGACCAGATCGCCCGCCTTCACGATCGCAACGGCGACGAGGAAATCGATTTTGTCGAATGCTTCAACAACGATGCCCAGGTCACCGAGCACTTCCACGAATTTGCGATGGGATTGCAGACTGACGATGACGGAAATTTCTACTACGCAAAATCAGCACGGCATGCTCTCAAAGCGGTTGTTCCTCATCATGGAACACTTCTTCGTGTCAGCCCCGATGGCAGCCGAACCGATATTATTGCGAGCGGATTTCGAGCTGCCAATGGAGTCTGTGTCAATCCGGATGGCACCTGGATCGTTACCGACCAGGAGGGGCATTGGAATCCAAAGAATCGAATCAACTACGTTCGCGAGGGCGGCTTCTACGGCAATATGTTCGGCTATCATGATGTAACGGATTCTTCGAACGAGGCGATGGAGCACCCTCTCTGCTGGATCACAAACGCCTTTGATCGTTCGCCTGCGGAGCTCGTCTGGGTCCCCGAGAACGGAAGCTGGGGTTCACTCAATGGAGCCCTTCTGAACCTCAGCTATGGCTACGGTCAGGTCTACACCGTACCTCATGAAATTCTTGAAAACGGTCAAGCACAGGGAGGCATGTGTGCGCTTCCGATTGAGAAATTCCCGACCGGTCTGCACCGAGGACGATTCCATCCCGAGAATCGACAGCTCTATGCCGTTGGCATGTTTGCCTGGGCTGGATCGCAGAAGGAGGACGGTGGTTTCTTTCGGATTCGGGCGACGGGAAAACCGGCCTATCTCCCGATCCAAATCGAGGCGAAACCCAATCAGCTTCAAGTGACCTTCAGCGACGAACTGCCAACCGGTGGAAAATTTGCCGTCCGAACCTGGGACCTCAAGCGCACCGCTGGCTATGGCTCGAAGCACTACAACGAGAAGGAACTCGACGTGTCCCAGTTTGCGATTCAAGGGAACAAACTGATCCTAACCATACCCGACCTGAAGCCGACCTGGGGAATGGAAGTGCGCTGTGAACTGGGCAATGGAGTCGAGCGAGTGATCCACAACACGATTCACCAGATTCCAGCGCCCTGACAGGTTACGAAATCCCGGCGAGCGTTCCCGTGCTATCGACAAAGTGATCGGCCTCGATCTCCAGGGCCTGCAGCATCGAGACAAACAGATTCGACATTGGAACTTTCTCGTCGAAGCGGAGGAAGTGATTATGCTTCAACCCGAGATCCTTTCCTCCAGCGAGAAGAAGTGGGTAGTTCCGATTCTGGTGGGTCTTCGAGTTGCTCGAACCATAGAGGACGAGCGTCCGATCGAGAAGACTGCTGCCTTCTTCGCCTTCGGGGGTTTCTTTCATGCGTCCCAGAAAGCGGGAGAGATTCTGGGCGAGGAACTGATCGAACTTTCCAATCGCCTCGGGCCCACCTTTCTTGCCCGCCTTGTGAGCGAGGCTATGCCAGTTTGCTTCGAGACCAAGACAACCAGGAAAAGTGCGGGCCAACGTGGGTCCATAACTGCCGAGCTGAAAAGCGGAAACGCGAGTGATGTCAGTCTGATAGGCGAGAAAAAGCAGATCGTAGATCGCGCGGATGTAGTCCTTCGGCGCTTCCGGATTGGAGTCGAGCGCGATCGTCAAAGGGTCGACTTCGGGAAAAGGAACATCGAGCCACTCCCGGGCTCGCTCGACTCGCTGTTCAACATCGCGAACCGAGGTTTCAAATTCATCGAGTTTCACCTGGTCTCCTCGTCCAAGCCCCCGCTTAAGGTCACTGGATTGTTCGAGAACGAGATCGAGAATGCTGCCTGAGTTCTCCAATCGAGCCCGATCACGACGACTCGCATTGTCCTGACCAAACAGCCGTTGAAAAATCAACTTGGGATCGGCGAGGGCCGGTATCGGCTGCCCTTTCTCCGAGTAAGAAAGTGTCGTCGAACGTGTGCGAGGGCCAATCCCTCCATCCGTAGAAACGGTCAACGAAGCGAGTCGCGTTTCCTCGCCCAGATATTTCGCGGCGAGCTGATCGATGGACACGGTATTCCTATAAGTACCGGAGGCGAGATGGTTTGCGGTGAGAAAGGTATCTCCCGTGTCGTGCCCATTCATCGAGCGACACCGAGGATGGGAAAGCCCCGAAAAGATCGACACATCCTCCATCAGTGGTTCGAGCGGACGCAGAACATTGGTGAGCTGGTAGTCCTTGCCCGCACCCGTCGGGAACCATCCCCACTCCCGTGCCGGATCATCAGATCCGGGAACCGCGACGCCGTAGGGAAACATAACGCAACAGAGTCGCTTGGGTAACTTGGCAGCAGAAGATCGAGAAGCAGCCGAGAGGCCCGAGCTCATGCTTTCAAGCCAGGGTAAAGCCAACGAAACACCAGCTCCGCGAAGAACAGTTCGACGATTGAGATGCCACGATTTCTTCATTGCGAGATAGGATGGAGGAAGAGGTCGCTCGTGACAAGATCCACGATAAGGCCCCGGATTCGGAAGTCATTCTCCTGGAATTGCTGCGTGAGTTCTTCAATCGTTTCCCGATCGGCGAGATCGAGAGAGCGTCCGAGTGCATAGGTGGCAAGCCGCCTTACGACGGCTCGGGCAAAATGAGGACGCCGATGTTCTAAGAGAAAAGCCTTCAGCTCATCCGCACTTGCGAGCGGAGTCCCATTTGGCAACTCGGTCGCCGGATCGAGCTCCGGCCCCACTGCGCGTTCCCCCTTTTTCCCGATTCGAGTCGCGGCAGTGGTGCGATACAGTCCGACCGCGTCAAACTGCTCGAGGGCCACTCCCCACGGATCGATATTCACATGACAACTGTGACAGGATTCTTTTTCCCGATGCAGCGCGAGCTGATCTTTTACAGAGAGACCCGCCAGACCAGGATTCTCTGGATCGAGTTCCGGAACATCGGGGGGTGGCGGTGCTGGAGGAGAATCGAGGAGTCGGTCGAGAATCCAGACCGCTCGCTTGATTGGGTGCGAAGCTTCGCCGTTGGAGTTACTAAGAAGGAACGAGCCATGCCCGAGGACTCCGCCTCGGCGATCTTTGGGAGTGAGCATAACTCGCTCAAACTGCTGCGACTCAGGGCGATGAGAAAGCCCGTAGTGATTCGCAAGAGTTCGATTCACGACCGTCCAGTTGGAGTCGAGCAACTCAAGAGCGCTGAGATCTCCTCTGAGGATTTCCCCAAATACTTCTCTCGTTTCCGTCCGCATCGCACCTTTGAGCGCCTCGGGAAATTCGGGGAAAAACTCGGGGTTCACCGCAACCCGATTCAACCCATCGAGATCAAACCATTGATCCACAAATCGCTGCACAAATTCCGAACTGCGAGGATCATCTAGAAGCCGACGTGTTTCCTCAGCGAGTATATCTGGATTCCGCAAGGCGTCCTTCGCGGCGAGATCCCGCAAACGCTCATCAGGAGCAGTGCTCCAAAGCAAATAGGAAAGTCGATTCGCCACCGCGAAATCATCCGGGGTATCGACAAGATGAAGAAAGTGAGGAGAAACCAGAATTGCGGCGAAAGTTTCCTTCATTGCCTCTTCGAAGGAATCGCTATTGAATCGAACTGCTGCGTAAAGGTCGAGAAAGGGTAAGACCTCTTCTTCCATTACGTTTCGACGGAAAGCCCGAGGAAGGAATTCTCGAATCGCCTCTCGAGCCCGATTGATTTCCTTTTTCTCGCCATGTTCAGGAGAGAGAAGAGCGAGATGACTTTCCGACGGCCAACTCGTTACAACAGGTGCCTCGAAGCGAACCTGATCAACAACGATATCGAGAAACGGCTGTTTCAGAGGAGGTGGCAGGCTGGGAGCCGGGTCACCCTGAACTGGTTCGCCTTTCTTCTTGGGCTTGGCCGGAGGATCGACGTAGCTCCGATGGGGATGGCGCAATTCCTTTCCGTCGGCATCGAAGAAGTCGAGCATTACGATCACTCCATTAAAAGCAACGTTCGCTCCGAATCGACGTTCGCCTGATTGCGGAAAATCCTCCATACGCCCTCGGAAGACAAAAGTCTCCGGTGACTCAGGCGAGGCCGAAACATCGACTGCTCCGACCAATTTCCGAGGCACATGAATAATACCGGGGACACATCCCATCGAGACTTCCATTCTCGGGATTCCCTTCCCATCTGGGATGTGTGCACCCGCGGTAATCGTGATTTCAAATTCTCCCTCTCTCGGAAACTGCTCCACATCGAGAAGGAACTCAGGATTCACTGGAATCGCCCCGCCATCCCGCTTCTTCGGCAGCTTACCGACCGCTGTGTCGTTCTGTTCGACACGAAAAACTTTGGGCTTCTCCCCCATGACAATCGCCAGATCGAGAGCTTTCCGCGCCGTAGCAAGATAGGTTTCGATCTGCGTTGGCGACATTTCGAGACTTTTCCCATTGTTCAGAAACCCCTCCGGCGAAGCGGGTTCCGGTGGCAGCTCGCGTGCAAAATCCATTTCAACGCCAAGAAGATCTCTCATCGTGTTCGCGTATTCATATCGAGTCAGTCGGCGTGAATCGACCTGCCCTCCTGCATTTCTTGTCGCTTCAACAAGACGATTGAGCGAACCGCGAATCCAGTTGGTGAGAACATCACGCTCATCTGGAGTCAGTTGATTTTCCGCCTTAGCGGGGGGCATTTCTCCGAGCTGAATCTGATCGAGTGAATCATGCCAGGTATCCGCGCCACCTCCCTCGAGGAAATCAGGACTCAAAGTGTCGAAACGAATACCCCCTTTGTATTTCTCCGTAGCGTGACAATCGAAACAGACGCGCTCGAGGATGGGGAGAATGTCTTGCTTGTACTCAGTATCGTTGAACGTGTCATCGGCACAGACGCGCGGCGCCATCGCAACGAGCAACGACACGAGGATCCATTCTGAAAGTTTCCGAGTCACAGGGACAGGATGCCGGTTTCGGGAACGGAAATCGAGAGACGCAATAGCGGCTCACTGCCGTTTCTCAGAAAAGTTACCCCCGCTTTGTCACCTTTCTGACGAAACCGATAAGAAAGAGGAAAAAGAAACTTTTTACCCCGAAAAAAAATACTGACATAACTCTAAAACCATGAAGATCACAGCCATTCTCTTTGTTTGCCTCGCCAGCACCGAATTTGCCCCGTAATCTCCGAAGGAAACAACGAAGCAGGATTGATCAACTCCACTGACGTAGTACATGATCAGAAAAGGCATACCCGATTCGATCCGTCGCATGCCATAAATCTGAACCACATCCCCATGGCTGAGACGTGCAATGGAACGCCCTTCACTTTCAAGTCGAGATCCAAACTCGAGATTTTCCGCCAATTCCGGTGGGAGGAGTTTGATCGCAACAGATCGACGAAGCGAAGTCTGAACAACCTCGTAAACGGCTCCCATTCCTCCGCAAGCATGAGGGCGAAAAACCTCATACCCTGAGAACAGAGCTTTTCGGAGCTGTCGGGGCGTCTTTCTGGACAGAAGAGTCGGGCTGCTTCGGGTTGGGCAAAACGCGGATGAAGATGGTAGAGAAGCGAGAGACCTCAGGAAAAAGCACCGGCAATTTGCCGAAATTCATCGTCCACTGCGTCTAGGGAAACCGGTTCCGCGAAGACCCACTGGTCCGATTGCCCCATGAAAGGAAATCTCCGTCTTGTCCCATCGCTCAGATCATCAGCAGAATTCTCTCCAGATCGAATCCCTATTGAGATAGGTCGACGCAGACGAGCTCTCGATCATTACGGGCGAAAATTTGAGTTCCCGCAAAAGCGGGATGCGACCAGAGCACCGTTCCTTCCCGGCGCTGTTTTAATGGAGTCGTGGCTTCAATGAGCTGGGCACGATCAATTTCCGTATAGCCCTCCGGAGAAAGCTTTCCGATTACGAGATCGCCTCGCTCTGTCAGCATCCAGATTCGATCGTTTTGCCGAACGATAAAACCCGTTCCCCACCTTCCCTGAGGGACCGCAGTGAGATCCTCCCAAACCCGATCGCCAGTCGCAGGATCGAGACACCGCATCTGCCCGTAGCTGTCGATTCCGTATATGTGATCGCCCTTAAAGAGAGGTGGACTGATCATACAGTGAAGCGCGTCCGTGGTCCTTTCGTTGATTCCTTTGCGGTGCCAGAGTTCTTTTGCTGTGAGCTCGTCTTGTCCCAGCTCAATGAGCCGAGATCCATCGTAGAAGACGGAGAGAAACAGAAAACGTCCCGTGTCATCGAGAGCTGGTCCCGGGACATTGATCGGCATCTTGGAAGGAGGAGTGGGAACTTCCCAATGAACCTCACCCGTCGCTGCAGCGATCCCCGCAATTCGCTCCCCTGACCAGGTCACAACGACCCGTTCCCCCGCCTGCTCAATCACGATAGGAGAAACATAAGACCCCTTGTCGGAAAACTGACGCCACTTTTCCTTCCCTGTGTCGGGGTCAAAGCCAACGAAGGTGGCGCCATCTTCAGGCGCCGCGACCTGTACGATCAGCACTCCTGCTTCGAGGAGCGGAGAAGCCGTGAGCCCCCAGATCGGCATATCGATGAAATACTCCTTCGCCAGATCCTTGGCCCAGAGCACTTTCCCGCTTTTCGCATCGAGACAGTGGAGGTATCCCATCATTCCCAGCGAAAAAACTTTTCCTGCCTGAACCGTAACACTGGCACGAGGCCCGAAAGCGTAGCCGACGTCACGATAGACGCTCGGATAAGTGTGAGCCCAGCGAGGTTGACCAGAGGCCCTATCGAAACAAAGGATGCGTTCGATTTCTTTATTCGAATCGGCAGGGCCTCGATCCATGAGAAAGACGGAATCTCCAGCCACCGTAGGACCACTGTATCCCGCACCGACAGGAACAGACCAACGTCTGGGAAGTGGATCAGCTACCTTCGAAAAATCAGTCACCAAACCTTCAGCCTCCCAGACTCCGGCTCGCTCGGGACCCCGAAACTCTGCCCAATCCGCAGCGGAAAGAGATGCTCCACAAATGCCCAGAAGAGCGCAGAGAAGACCACATAGAGATGCATGAGCTTTTCGGCTGGATACTTTCATGCGACGAACTTAACGATCACCACACCTTAATGTCGAATCTGAAACGAAACGGACTTCGTCGCTGGGCTCCGAGCTATTTGCGGAACCAGGGCAAGGTCACCCGTGCCCAAAAGCGTGCTCTTCGGGACTGGTGGGGCGAATTCGGCCTCCGATTCGAGCACGATCAAATTCTCGAACTCAATGCCTGTTTTTCTTTTTCGGGACCTCTCGTTCTCGAAATTGGATTTGGGAAAGGAGATCACCTGATCAGCCTAGCAAAGTCCCGACCGGACCATCGTGTTGTTGGAATTGAAGTGCATCGCCCCGGGCTGGCGCACGCCACCGCACTAGCCAAGGAAAACGACTGTCAGAATGTCAGGCTGATCCGAGGTGATGGCAGACTCGTCCTGACCGATCACCTTACTCCCGAAATCGCAACGGCGGTGATTATTCAGTTTCCCGATCCCTGGCCCAAGGAAGGAGACCGGCATCGGCGGCTTGTTCAGCCAGAAATGATGGACACGATTCGGAGAGTTCTGCGGCCAGGTGGTGAATTCCTCTTCGTTACCGATGTCGAAGATTATGCGCGCCATACTGAAAACATCCTCAGCAGTCTGACCGGTTGGGAACTGTCGCCCGACTCATTATGGTGGTCGCACCGTGTTCCCACGCTCTACGAAACCAAAGGAATTGAAGCCGGGCGGCAAATCTTTGAACAAGCCTACCGCAAAACAGAAACGAAAAAGTAGCTTCTACATTCCAAGCCGATTCGCGAAACGACACCGTCCTCACAGAGAAACTACATCACACGTTTTCCCTCGAGAGTGTCGACAATGACTCCCGCAAGTATAGACTCTTCCGAGTCCTCATGCCACATCGCCGAAAGACGCTGCAGTGACATCACCCGGAAGGATACAACGCTCTATTCCACCTTTTTTCTCTCGCCGTAAACGGGAGCTTTCCAGTCCTTCGGAAGTTTACCCTGAGGCCGCACGCCAATGGCATCGGCAGGTATGGTGACCTCATCAGGGGTGATCAGAGGAAGGTCGTCAGGTAGGTGCTTGATTTTAAAATCGTCGTAGTGGATCTCCATGGCAGGCCCCACATGCACCTGAACGGCCAGAACCCCTTCGAGCGCGCGACCCGCTTCATCCAGGTCGATCAGATCTGCCGTCTTGTGTCCATTGATCCAATGCTGATGATGATTCCCTCTCACGAGTACTCGATAGTCGTGCCACTCTCCCGGAGTAAATTCCTTGACCGCCATTTTTTCGACAACCCATGGCTGTCCGCTTGGATCAACGACTACTTTTTCCCCGGTATGAGAAAGAATGCGACGCCCTTTCTCTTCGTAAAGCATGCCGTTGTATTTCGACACATCTGCTACCACATCGCACTGGTATCCCGTCACGATATCGAGGCCGAGCTCTGGAGCTGACCTTCCACGGTATTGGATTCCGCTGTTTCCTCCCGGGCTCACTTTGACCTTCACTCGCAGATCGAAATTTTGAATCGTCGATCCTTTCCAGGTGATGAAACGGTTCATCTTGAGTGATCCGTCAGTGACTCCTGTAAGGATTCCATCTTTGACGGACCAGTATTTTGGGTCACCGCTCCATCCATTGAGCCGGTTGCCGTTGAACAATTTCACAAATCCGTCGAGGCCTGGCTTCACCGTAACCGCAGCCGAAGCAACAGGATGCGGAACTGTCGATGCGGATAGAGGCCCCTTCATCGGCAGCAGAGGCCCACCCAATTCTTCGACTCGCTGATCCGTGCGGACTCGCATCGCCTCAAGCGTTTTGGAGTACTTCGAATCCTTGGCCAGATTCACGAGTTCATCGGGGTCGTTCTTGAGGTCGTGAAGAAACTCGTAATTTTCCTCATCGACGTAACGCACGTATTTAAATTCCTTGTTGCGAATCCCCTCGAAGGCAGGAATGCGACCCCGAACTGCAAAGTGCTCGTGAAACGTATCGGCTCTCCAATCAGAGGGATCCCCCTCGCTCACCACTGGCTCGAGGCTCTTCCCCTGGTAGCGCTGAGGAACTTCGGCTCCGGCCCAGTCGAGAAAGGTGGAAGGAAGATCGAGATTGAGAGCGAGGGCACTGGAAACACGACCTCGCTTTGCCTCGGGCACTCGAGGATCAGAGACAATCAGAGGAACGCGAATCGACTCCTCGTAGTGGGACCATTTCCCCGCAAAGCCTCGATTCCCCATGTGGTAGCCGTTGTCTGCTGAGTAAACGATGATCGTATTCTCAGCGAGTCCGGCCTCTTCGAGGGCCTCCATAAAACGCCCAATCGCTCCATCGATTCCGCTGACCATGCGATAGTAGGCTCGCACATTGATCTGGTATTTCTCGTCGGTGTTCCAACGCCAGAAAAAGCGCTCGCGATTGATTGTAGTTTTTAGAAAATCGGGCTGCGCGTCGAAGATCGCCGGATCATTCAGACGCGGCGGATACATCTCGACGTCGTCATACATCCCATCAACAGCTCGCGGCCAGGCGAAATGGCCGATCCCAGGGCGTCGATCACCGTCCTCGGCATGACACGCGTTGAACCACATATTAAGGGCGAACGGCTTTCCTTTCGGCTGATTTTTAACAAACTCGATCCCGCGATCGACGATCAATTCGGTCGCGTGCCTCAGGCTTCCATCGAGCTGCTTCTTGTAAAAAGGGTTCCGACCAATGGCCTCAAACTCGTCGAAGTGATCTTCCGCTTTGTACCCTTTCGGCATTTTCGCATGCCACTTGCCGAAGTATCCCGTTCGGTAACCCCGGTCCCGCAAAATATCAGAGTAAAGAGTTTCCACGGCCTCGGCGCGAGCCTGATCCCGCGCTCCGGGGGTCCCGTAGCTGCGCCCCGTCAAACCAGAGAGGATGGTCGTCCGACTCACCCAGCAAATTGAGTGGCTCACGAAAGCATTTTCGAAACGAACTCCCTGCTCTGCCAGTTGATCAATGTTCGGAGTTTGAACGATCGGATTCCCATAGCATCCGATCGTGTTTGTCGTCTGATCATCGGTGAAAAAGAAAACGATATTGGGGGGATCAGCCGACCACACGGTGGCAGCAGCACTGATCAGAACCGCAAGAGAAAGGCGAATTGAAAAAGAAGCAGACATTCCCCGAGCCTAGCAAAGTCCATGGATTCGTCGCTCTTTTTCTAGGACGAAGATGCGTATGAGCAGCGGAATAATCGGCTTGCCCTCTATTCCTTCTCTTTGTCTTCCTTGCCCTTCTTTTCCTCCCCATCTTTGCCCAGCACTTTCACATTGTAGTGGTCGTTGATATAGAGATAGGATTCGCAAAGAGCGTAGAAAAATCCAAGGCTTCCTCGAATTCATTCTCCCCTCGACTCGAGATTACGACGTAGTTGATCACCTTCTTCTCCAGGAAATAACAGACCGCTTCAAAGTTCCCTCATTTCTCTCCTTGAAAGTGATAGATGATTCCGACTCGAACAGCAGCGCCGCACTCGGAGCAACTGAATACTCACCAGAGAGGAGCATAAGAGCACGTTCCTCGTCGCGCTCGACAACGAAGAACTCCAGCGCTGTGGCTCCATCAGGTGGAATTCGTGTCACTTGAACCTGTTCGCGACGCCCTCACTGCGATTCAGGCATCCAGATTCCATCGGCAGCCGTTGATCGCAGAAAGCTGAAGTGACATCTTCTCAGCCGATTGTTTCCGTAGAACTACTCCAATTCTGAGACATCGAACTCCCAGCTCTCGTTTTCTCGATCAAAATGGATCTGAACGTTGTAGCCTCCAAATCGTCCGTGAACTGTGATGTCCTCAAGTGTCCCATAAATAGGATAGCGACTCCCGACCTCTTCTGAATGGACTCTCCAAGTACCTTTCAGATCTTCCAGGGAAAGTGCTCTCGACTTCCACTCTACTCTCAGAGGGGTCTGAGCATCAAGGCTGACAGGCTGGGGATCTCCTTCCGCTCCTTTCACCGAGAAGCCCGCGTCCTTTCGCCCACCGAGAAAATGATAAAGGAAAAGAAACTCGTCCTTTGATCCGTGACGAGAAAGAGCGAATACGATTCCGGATTCCTGAGAACTTTGTGCGTTGCCATCCGTTCGGTCAAAGGCAACCACCGACCACTCATCGGGAGCCGCAAGATCCAAAATGCCCTGATACGTCGTCGTATCAAGAAACAGGTCCTTTGGAAAATTGGGCGGGTTCGTCTCAACACGTTCGCACGAGACGAGTAAGCCAGTAAAAAGGGCCGTTGCCAAAAAACAGAATCTCGTCTCTCTCATCTTCCTATTTCCATACAGATCCCCCACACTACCCGATCCACACCAAAGAGTGCTAGAACGAATCTGCTGGGATCCTTCGCACGCGTATCCTCATGATCGATAAGATCATCCAGCCTTACCTAATTCTTCTTTCTCCGGCGAATCGCGGAAAGGCTCAGGTCTCTCGTGATCTGCTGTAACCACGGCCCTAAGGATTTTGGCTTGGTCAAGGTTCGAAGGGCCTCGTATGCCTTGATCAGCGCATCCTAGTCACATCCTCAGCCAGTTGGACATCGCCAACGCAGCTGTAATCGCGTGAGGACGTCTAGATACGGGCTGACGAGATCCCCGAATCGGTCGTAATCACCCTCCAACACCGCTCTTATAAGATCCTTACTCTGTTTCATTCTAATTTTCCTTTCACCTACTGGACGCGGCCACCGGGAAAAAGGTTATACCGCTGCGGAAATTTCTTCCAAACACAGACCTGCACGGGGTGTTTGAAGATGTGATTCTGAAACGTATCGGAAGAACGCAAACCTCGCTCTCGATACAAGAATTCGCGCGTCAGGGGAATCAAGAAGGCTCAATCCTCAAAGAAAATTCTGGGGTCGATATCAACCAAGCCCTTGGACAACCTGAACGAGATTCTCGGGGGTCATCCCAAGTTCGCTCATAACTGTGTCACCAGGAGCACTGATGCCGAAACGATCAATTCCTACAACGGATCCTTCAGTTCCAACATACTTGTACCAGAGTCCACTGACTCCGGCTTCGATCGCGACCCGCTTCGTGCAGGCAGCAGGAAGAACGGACTCGCAATAGTCATCGGACTGGCGATCGAAACGCTCCATGCAGGGCATCGAGACGACGCGAACACCGTCACCAAGCTGCTCTGCAGCAATCATGGCGTGCTGAAGCTCACTGCCGGTCGCGAGAAGAATTATGGTAAGATCTCCACTCTCCTGCTTCGCAACATAGGCTCCGCGGAAGACGCCTTCGCGACGAGTCTTCGCTGAAATCTGGTTGAGGGTATCAATATTCTGGCGAGTGAGAAAGAGAGCGGTCGGTCCGTCCTTGCGCTCGAGCATCGCGGCAAACGCCCCGGCGGTTTCTTCGGGATCACCAGGACGAATCACATCGAGATTAGGAATGACACGCAATCCACTGACAGTCTCGACCGGCTGGTGAGTCGGCCCGTCCTCTCCCACTCCAACGGAGTCGTGGGTGAGAATGTAACCAACGGGGAGATGAGCGAGACCAGCGATTCGAATCGAAGGACGCAGGTAATCAGCGAAAACAGCGAAGGTCGCCCCGGTCGCAATGAAAAGCCCATCATAGGCAAGACCGTTGCAGATCGCTCCCATGGCGTGCTCGCGAATGCCATACCAGATGTTCTTCTGGCCGAAGTCCTCTTTGCTGACGTCGCCACTCGATTTGATGTAGTTCTTCGTCGAACCGAAAAGGTCGGCAGATCCCGTCACGAGATTGGGAACGGCTTCGGCAACCGCCTGGATGATTTCTCCTCCGGCGGCACGAGTCGCGCCCTTGTAATCCGCTGCGAACTCAGGAATGAAATCGAGAAGATTCTCGGGAGTGGTTCCGGCAACGGCATCCTCGAGTTGTCCTGCGAGCTGCGCGTTCGCTGCTTTCCACGAGGAGTAAATGGCCTCCCAATCACTACGAACAGCGGCGAGCGCTTCCTTGTGTGCTGCGAAGTAAGCCTTTGTATCTTCGGATACGAAAAACGTCTCAGCGGGAAGTCCCAATCCTGCGCGAGCGGTTTCGGCGAATTTCGCTCCACCTTCTCCGTGACCAGCCGCAGTTCCAGCAACCTCAGGAATGCCTTTCCCGATGAGGGTCTTGGCTTCGATCAGGGTCGGTTTTCCGTTTCGGTTGCTCTTCGCGTTTTCGACCGCGGTAAGAACCGCTTCGAGGTGGTGTCCATCTACCTGGACCGCATTCCAACCGAATGACTCGAACCGAGCGAGAGTGTCGTAGCTCTGGGTGACGTCTGCCATGGCGTCGAGGGTGACGTCATTGGAATCATAAATGAGGACTAGATTATCGAGTCCGTTGTGTCCGGCAAAGGCAATCGCCTCGGAGGCAACCCCTTCCTGGAGACATCCATCACCGGCAAGGCAAAAAATAGTCTGGTCGAAAATCGTGTGCTCGTCCGTGTTGTATTTAGCAGCTGCCATCTTGCCGGAGAGGGCATATCCAACAGCGTTTCCAACTCCCTGACCAAGAGGTCCGGTCGTCGCTTCGACTCCATCGGTTTCTCCAAACTCGGGGTGACCCGGAGTGATGCTGTGGAGCTGACGGAAATTTTTGACCTCGTCGAGAGAGAGGTTGTAGCCGGCAAGATGGAGCCAGCCGTAGAGAAACATCGACCCGTGACCAGCCGAAAGGATGAAGCGGTCGCGGTTGAGCCACTTAGGCTGCGATGGGTCGTAGCTCATGGCGTGTCCATAGAGGACGGCGCCGATGTCGGCAGCTCCGAGAGGGAGTCCTAGGTGTCCAGAGCTACAGGCGTTTACAGCGTCGATGGCTAGTCCACGAGCCTCGTTGGCAGCTTGAGAAAGGGCTTCTTGGTTCAGTTCACTCATAGTTCGTGTCAGTTCCTTGGAATCAGGGCAGCCCGGTGTCTCACGACTGCATTTTGCGGCAACCGTTGGCGCATTTGGTGACGTTCGCAAGCGGTCATTGGATACAGAAACGGCGAAAAGTCTTCATGCTTCTTACAAAAAAGGGACATGACAGAAGCTGGTTCCGCTGCAATGTAGCGGCGACATGGCAGCAGACACCAACCAGATTCTGAAGATCGGTTTACCGAAAGGGAGTCTTTTCGAGCCCACGCTCGATCTCTTCGAAAAGGCCGGCTACAACATCACGGGAGCTTCTCGCTCCTATCGTCCCTCCATCGACGATGAGGAACTCCAGATCCGACTGATCCGGGCCCAAGAGATCGGGCGCTATGTCGATCATGGCTTTCTCGACTGCGGTATCACGGGAATGGACTGGATCGCGGAAAACGGAGCCGACGTCGAAGTGGTATGCGATCTCCAATACAGCCGCGCGACCTCGAATCCGACACGCTGGGTACTCGTGGTTCCCAACGATTCTCCGATCCAGTCAGTCAAGGACCTCGAAGGCAAACGGATCGCTGCGGAAGCGATCGGCATTGTCGAAAAATACCTCGAGAAGAATGGGGTTAACGCGCAGGTCGAATTCAGCTGGGGAGCGACGGAAGTTAAAGTCCCTGAACTGGTCGACGCGATCGTAGACATCACCGAGACAGGATCCTCTCTCCGAGCGAACAATCTCCGTATCGTCGACGAACTGATGCAGAGTTACCCTCAATTTGTCGCTAAGAAGGAAAGTTGGGAAGATCCGTGGAAGCGGGCGAAAATCGAACATCTCGCAATCCTCCTCAAAGGTGCTTTGACGGCCCGGGATATGGTTGGGCTCAAGATGAACCTGCCCGACGAAGAGCGGGATACGGTGCTCGAGCTCCTTCCCTCGATGCGGAAACCAACGGTCTCCCGTCTGACTCAGGACGGCTGGGTAGCCGTTGAAGTCGTGCTGACAGAGCTCCAAGTTCGTGAAATCATTCCTCAACTGAAAGAACTCGGTGCAGAAGGAATCATCGAATACCCCTTGAATAAAGTGATCGGGTGACCGATGGTCGCAGCCCGCGTGATTTCGGAAAGTTCCGACGCGGGGTAATTTAACTGAATTTCTGATTATGGGATCCCTCAAAAAGAAGCGGAAAACCAAGATCAACAATCACAAGCGACGGAAGCGCATGAAGGCGAATCGCCACAAGAAGCGTTTGCGTTACAAGAGCTGATCGTTGATTATTGGTGAATGAAGACAATGCAGCGAGGTGGACTGAAACAGCGTGCACACCGCTGCTTTGTTGTGTACGGCCTGCTCGGATTTCTGACTGGAGGCCTTTCAAGTGGAGTTCTCCAAGCCCAGAAAGCGAGCCTAGATGGGGCGAAACAGTCGCCTCACGATTTTGCTGAAGTCTTTGTAAATCAATACTTTGAGCCGGAGGGTCACCTCCTTCTCTCAACCGGCGGCGCTAAGAAAAGCCAAGCTCTGGCCAATTTCTCCATTGGGCGTAGCTTTGAAGCAAAAGGACGACTCAACGAAGCGATCGAAGCCTATCGAAAGGTGCTGGAAAACGATCCGAAGCAACACTTCCTCGCTCGTAAAACGGCGTATCTCCTCGCTAGAAACGGTGGTGTTGACGATGCTTTAGGCATTCTTGAGAGCAATCTTGTCAACAATCTAGACCAGCCTTTCTCTCATATTGCCCTCTCCGAATTCCTCTCTACCTACCAGGGAAACGAGGAAACAGGACGAAAACGAGCCACGGAAATTGCAAAAACAGCGGTGGAACAATTTCCCACCACTCCTGCGGTCTACGAGCATCTCATCCGGATCTATATGACAGATCAGCGTGAGGAAGAAGCCCGTGCGCTGATGCAGTCTGCACTGAAACAGGAATCAAAAGATCCACGATTCTGGCTCCAGATGGGTAAGATCGCCGGACAGGTCTGGCCACTGCAACGCAACGAAGGAAAGCCGGAGGGTTTGGTCAATCAACTATTCGAACGAGCCCTCTCTTTCGCCGGAGATGACAAACTCGTGGTTGAGTCCGTGGCTGACTTCTTCCACGCGACCGGACAGTTCGATCGTGCGATCAGCGGCTATGTCGATGTGATTCAGGACAGCCCGGAACGTCTCGACGTCCGCGAAAAACTGGCTCAGGTCTATGCCGCGAAGGAAGACAAAGAGATGGTGGTCCAAACATTGAAAGAAATTCTCGAGATCGATCCAGACGGCGAGCAAACCCATCGCGCCCTAGCCCAGATCTACATGAGCGACGAGGATTATCTCTCGGCGATTCCCCATCTGCGAAAAGCCCTCGCGATTTCGAAAGGCACTGCAACGGAATATGGAGCTCTTGCCCGAGTCATGATCCAAGCCGATCAGCACGAGGCGGCTATCGAATTCCTTGAAGAGGCCGGAGCGCTTTTCCCCGATGTGCCTGACTTTCCCTTCCTCTCGAGCTTTTCTCTTAGCACGCTGGAACGCTGGGGAGACTCAGTTGAAAAGTTCGAGCGGACAATCAAGGTCGCCGGTGACGAGAATGCACAGATGCTCAACGAGTCCTTTTATTTTAGATATGCTGCGGCGCATGAGAGAAAGGGTAACCTCAAGAAAGCGGAGGAACTTTTCAAAAAGACGATCGAGATGATCAAGGAAAGCGATCCGTCGGAGCAGGACGATGAGTTCACTGCGACGGTCTACAACTACCTCGGCTACATGTGGCTCGAAAACGATCTCAACATCGATGATGCCGGCGAACTGATCCAGACCGCGGCTGATCTCGCCCCGGAAAGTGGAGCGATCGCTGATAGTCTCGGCTGGTTCTACTTCAAGCAAGGTCGCCTTGAAGAAGCGAAGAAAGAATTGCTCCGCGCTGAGCAGCTCGTCGAAACTCCGGATGGGGTCATCTTCGAGCACATCGCGCAGGTCTTTTTCCAGTTGGGAGAGAAGGAGGCTGCGGTTGATTACCTGAAGAAGGCGGTGGAACTCGAGCCCGAAAACAAGGAGTTCAAGGACAGACTCAAGGCCTACGAATCCGGGAAAGATCTCCCCGCAAAACCAGCAGCGGCAGAACCGAAAGCAAAAAAGCCAGGTTCAGAGACACCCAAGCCAAAAAAGCCGGCCAAGGCTGACGAAGCGAAGAAAGCAGCCTGATGGGTTCCGAGTCGCTGAACGCGATGTCCGACCCCTCACGGCCCACTCCGAGTCGCGAGCAGTGGTACAGTGATTGGCAGTGGCTCGCCCAGAGAGCCCCCCTGATCGATCAGGCACCGCTCCCGGATTCCATCCTCGAGGCGTGGCAGAATCCGCTGACGGAATTCGGACCGGTCGAAGATTTCTTTTCTCCCAAAACGACACCTCGAACGGCTCACCGAGTGGGATACTACAACGAGGCGCTGGTTCATTCCGCGCTCCGCGGAGTTCCGGGAGTCACCGATCTGCAGCACAGCCTTCCGGTTCGCGACGGAACCAGAACCTTGGGGGAGCTCGATTTCCTGTTCCGCTGCGAAGGAAAGGTCTGTCATCTCGAAGTAGCGCTGAAATTCTATCTCTACTCCGCGAACGAAATCTGCCTTGGGAGTCACTACATCGGACCCAACGCGGGGGATACGCTGGAGAGAAAGACCGAAAAGCTGTTGAGACATCAACTACTTCTCGGAAAGCAGGCCTTCCCCGAAGTCACGGAAAGCTATCTCTTCTGTCCTGGAATTCTCTTTTATCATCCCGAGGAATCTGGCTCTGACACGGCCCTCGAACATACTCCGGACTTCCTTTCACCCAATCACGATCGTGGATTCTGGCTGCGAGCCTCGGAGTTTGGCGACTGGATCGCCCAGGAAGCGCACTTCAATGCCGGCAAGATCCTGAGCAAACCATTCTGGATGAGCGCATGCGCCAATCAGGCGATTAACGAAGTCGTGAGCGAGATCGAGGAGCATTTCGCCCAGAGCCGGTATCCCGTCGCCCTGGCCCTCTCCTCGACGGATCGCGGCGATGAACCTAAGCGCCTCTTCGTAGTCTCCGATGACTGGCCGTCCAAACCGTGACAACGGTCGCCCGATCATTGCAAGAAGCCACGAATCGGGCATCTTACATCATGATCGGAAACGTTCTCTCGTCGCGAACTTATTTTACTCCCCCCTCCCCTCGCTGCCTCAGTTTCCTTTTGTTCGGACTGCTATTCATGACGAGCTCAGCCGTTGCCCAGCTCTCTTCCGAATCGATTCGGAATGCCCACCGATATTCGGTCCAGAATAATGGCCGAGCTCTTCTGATCTATGAGAATGGAAACTTACGATTCGAGGATTACTACAGCGGTTATCGGAAAGGCGAGCCGCTCCACATCTATTCAGGAACGAAATCTTTCTTCGCCGTTTTAGCAATCATAGCGGAAGAAGAAGGGCTCCTAAAACTTGACGAGCGAGTCGCTGAAACTCTGCCTGAGTGGCGGAATGACGCTCGCAAGTCGCAGATCGTAATTCGAGATTTGCTGAACTTTACTTCCGGGCTTGAGACAGGTTTTGAAGAGATCTACGGAAAATCTTCCGCCGATAAGATTGAGTTGTCGGTAGGACTTAAGGCGACTCGCGATCGCGGGCAAAGTTTTGTCTATGGCCCCAGTCATCTCAATGTCTTCTGCGAGGTGCTCAACCGGAAGCTGGAAGGCAGGCGAATGACCTACGAGGAATATCTGCAGAAAAAGCTGATTCGACCTCTTGGGATTCAAATTCATCGTTGGCGGAAAGATGCCCATGGCAATGTCGTTCCCTCGGCGGGGATGTACCTGACGGCTCAGGATTGGGTCAAGTTTGGCCAGATGATCAACGCGGGAGGAATGTGGAACGGCCGACGTATCGTCAAAACAGACAACCTGACCCAGTGTTTCCGCGGAACGGAAATCAATCCTTCCTTCGGTCTCTGTTTCTGGCTCAACGGCTATACGAATCAACCGAGCGCCCGCGAACTTGATCCCGAAGAAACCCTCGAAATTGAACCGCTTCCGGAAGACTGGCGTGGTGCCTGTCTAAGCGAAGGGGCGCCTGTAGACCTCGTTGTTTCGTTAGGGTCTACTTTCCAAAGGCTGTACCTTCTTCCCTCCCGCGATCTCATTGTGATTCATCATGGAAAACCCGGTCACAAATTCCGGGACGCCGAGTTTCTTCGCCTCCTCTTTCTCGACTCAAAAGCACCAAGCGAAAATTCGCCCCCCCGCCCGACCCGGCCCATCTTTCCAAAGTTGTTTCAAAAAAAGTAGTCGGGCGCATAACGCTTCAACTCCAACTTACTGTGCTCGTTGCTGAGCATGCGCAGCAAGTCGGCGGCCAGCTCGTCGACCTTCGCTCTCTCGGAGAGATATCGATCCTCTTTCTCCCAAGGATCTTCCGCCAGATTGTACAACTGATAGGGCATCCCCGGTCGTTTTCTTTCAGTTGCGGTCGTCCACCGGAGCCATCGCTGAGAACCAGTTTTTAATCTCCTTTTCGCACCGCGAATGATCCGTTTGCGGGATGGTGAACCACAGGAGCCCGCTTGAATTTCCCGGACCGGCCTTCAAGAAGTGAATGTCCGAAAAGAAGTTTTAAGGAATCTAATCCCACAATTCTTGTGTCGCAGGGTTCGAGATTTCGCTCCCCTTCGTGAGGCCCATTCGGGCTCCTTGATCAGGCATCATCAATGACTTGTCTATTTTTACCCAAACTGTCAAGATGGTAGCAAATCACGGATTTCTTCACCGCTTCGCAACGAACGCTCCTTCGGGACACTTCGTCAGGAATCCACCATCGGAATCTCGCGATTTGCTCCCTTCCCAGTTGTCACCCCAGCCTTCCATCATGACACGACCCCTAATCACCAGTTTCCTCGTTTTTGCCCTGACTTCGAGTTTTTGCCTTGGCGCTCAGAAATCGTCCCAACCGGAAGCTTCCCGAAAGATCGATTCTATTCTCGCGGCTTCCTGGAAAGAGGAAGGCGTTCAGCCGGGAGCAGTCGTCGACGATGAGACTTTCGCCCGCCGAGTTTATCTCGACGTGATCGGTCGCATTCCTACCGGTGCCGAGCTTCGTGAATTTCTCGCGGATTCTTCAGGCAATAAAAGACACGTCCTGATCGACGGGCTCCTCGACTCCGAAGGATACACGAACCACATGTTCAATTTCTGGGCCGATATTCTCCGTATTCACAGCAACCAGGGTGGCGGTCAGAATATTGTGCCTGCTTACGTGCGCTTTGTCAGAGAGTCGCTCACCGAGGACAAGCCCTACGACCAGTTCGTCCGTGAGCTCATCACCGCAGAGGGAGACACCTACAAGAATGGAGCGATCGGCTACTACTATCGCGACCGGGGGATGCCACTCGACAACATGGCGAATACCGTTCGGATTTTCCTCGGAACCCGTCTCGAATGTGCCCAGTGTCACAACCACCCTTTCGACAAGTGGACCCAGATGGATTTTTATCACATGGCTGCCTTCAGCTACGGGATGAATGTGCAGAACAACCAAGGCGGCAAACTCTTTCAGGATGTGCAGCGCGAAATGAACTCGATCAAGGATCTCGATCGGGATGCGAAGCGCAACTACCAGAGGGCCCTCCAGGAAATTCGTCGACCGATTCGTAACGTGCCGGTGGTGAGCTACCAGTCCGAGAAAATGCCTCAGCTTCCTCACGACTACCAGTATGAGGATGCCGAGCCGAAGGCAAAAATTGGCGAACGGGTTCTCTTCGGTGATGCTCCCGAAATCGTCAGCCCGGGTGAACGACTCCACAGCTATGGCGACTGGATGACGTCGAAAGACAACCCTCGCTTCACCAAGGTGATTGCAAACCGGATGTGGAAAAAGGTGATGGGAATGGGGCTGATCGAGCCGGTCGATGAGTTCGTTGATTCCACGATGGCATCGAATCCGGAACTGTTTGTTTTTCTCGAAGAGGAAATGAAGCGGCAGGACTACGACCTCAAAGGTTTTCTCCGTATGCTCTACAAGACCGATGTCTACCAGAGAGAAGCTTCGGCAGAGGACGTCCAGCTGCCCGCGGACTTCGCTTTCACCGGCCCCCTTCTCCGCCGACTCACCGCAGAGCAGATCTGGGACTCCGTCGTGACCCTCGTCAATCCTAATCCAGAGATGGGCAATTGGAGACGAGAGCAGGAGGCCATCCTCCGAGGTGCTGGAACAGAGATGATGACAGAAGCTCTTGGGAAGAAATCAAAAAAGCAGCTCCTGAAAGACGTCAAGATGATCGCCTCGGCGCAGAAGGGAATGCAGGAAAGGCTGATATCGCTTCAGAAGCAACAGACTGAAGCCCGCAAGAACAAGGATCAGGAAAAGACAAAGAAGCTGGCCCAGGAGTCCAGCCAGATCCGCAGGAAACTCTCCAAGACAATCTTCGATCGGGTCTACGCACCTGTTCTCAGAAAAGGAGTCATCGAGAAAGTATCCCTCGCCATGCCCGACGGCATGAAAAACTTCGAGATGAAAATCGACGCTAACAAGATCGATGAAAGCGGGCGCGTGAAACAGGACGTCATTCGCGAGATCGCAAAGAAAGAGGAAGAGATCATCCAGCACGAAATGGATGAGATGGGACTAACGGAAGAAAAAGACCGGCGCTCCTACCTCGGCTTCCGGAAGAATGTCTCGAATACATATGTTCGTTCGGCGCACCTCTCTTCTCCGGCACCCGACGGACATTTCCTCCGTCAGTTCGGACAAAGCGATCGAGAGACGATCGAGAATGCTGAAAGCGCGGCCTCGGTAACCCAGGCGCTGACTCTCTTGAATGGCCCTATTCTAAAATCTGTGACCAGTTCGCAATCGGTCGCATCGCGCGATCTCAATGAGGTCGAAACCGTCGAGGAGAAAGTCGACCGGGTCTTCCAAAGCGTTCTCAGTCGCGCCCCGACTCCCAAGGAAAAGGATATCGTCCTTTCCGACGCCGAACTCCGCGGTGACAACCTGATCACCGATCTCACCTTCGCCCTCATCAACACCCAGGAATTTTTCTTCATCCGCTAACTCCACCCCACGTCATCCATCATGAAAGATCTACTTCATCAGTCCGACGATCTCACCCGGCGACGTTTCGCCCAGCACGCCGCCAGTTCACTTCTCGGAGTCGGACTACTTCCCGCAACCTCTAGCACGCTCTTCGGAGCCGGCGCGGATGCAGCGACGGAGAAACAAATAGCGACCGCAAAACGGGTCATCTATCTCTACATGAACGGTGGGATGTCTCACCTCGACACTCTCGACGTGAAGCCCGGGGCAGAAACACAGGGCCCCACCCAAGCGATTTCAACGAGCGCGGATGGGCTACAGATCTCCGAGTACCTTCCTCGCCTCGCCAAGCACGGCCAGCACCTCGGCATCGTGAACTCCCTTTCCTCGAAAACGGGAGCGCACCAGCAAGGCAACTACCTCATGCACACCAGCTACGAGATGCGTGGCACGATCAAGCATCCTGCGATGGGAGCCTGGCTGCTCAAGTTCAAAGGACGCGACAATCCAACCCTCCCCGCTAATGTCGTAATCGGCGGCGGAAGTCGCCACCCCGGTGCTGGATTTTTTGAAAGTGCCTTCGGTCCTGTCTCAATTGGTGATCCCAAGAAAGGGCTCCAGAACGTGAAGTCCTATCTCAAAGAGGAAGACTTCTCCTATCGTCTCGGTCTCTCTCAGAAACTCGGCCAAGGTTTTCGGGAGCAATATGAGAAGAAAGACATTCGTGCCTACACCTCGGCCTATGATGATGCCGTGAAACTAATGAAGTCTCCCGATCTCGCCGCCTTCAATCTTTCCGAGGAATCCGAGGAAACTCGCGAAGCCTATGGATCAGATCGGTTCGGGCAGGGATGCCTCCTCGCTCGTCGCCTTGTCGAATCAGGCGTTAAGTTTGTCGAGGTCAGCCTCGGTGGCTGGGACACTCACCAAGGGAATTTTGTTCGGGTGCCGGAACGTTGTGATATTCTCGACCGAGGCATGGGAACCCTGATCTCTGATCTTGAGCGCCGCGGCCTCCTCGAAGATACCCTGATCGTTCTCACTTCGGAATTTGGACGAACCCCTCGAATCAATCAGAACGTTGGTCGCGACCACTACCCCAAAGCCTTCAGTTGTGCCTTTGCCGGTGGAGGAATCATGGGAGGTCGCCGTTGGGGTAAGACAGACGAAACCGGCGAGAACGTAATCGAAAACAACGTCGGAGCGGCTGATATCAATGCCACGATTGGCTATGCCCTTGGGCTTCCTCTCGACCAGGTTCTCTACAGCCCGAGCAAGCGTCCATTCACGGCGGCACACAAAGGAAAGCCGATCGTCGATCTGTTTGCCTGACAGTTCGTTTCCTCAGAAGTAATTCTTTCATCCCCGTTCGGTCGAATCTTCGATCGAACGGGGATTTTTTTGGATCACTCCACCCGAATTCCTTCGGCAAGCCCCTTCATATACCCAACCGCCCAGAGGCGACCGAGCATGTGATACCCGGGAAATTCGTTCGACTCGCCTGCAAACGTAGGGACGTGGTCCGGTCGGATCGGAACATCCAACCCGGCTTCAGAATAGGCGCGGAGACAGGCAGCCATGTCAGTCTTGCCTGTGTCGTGAAACGTCTCCCGAAAATGGGGAACCGCTCCAGCGACATCCCGAAAGTGGGCAAACACAATATGAGGAGCGAGTCGCTTAATTAACTTCGGAATATCATATTCGTTCTCATGGGAAGCGAACGATCCCTGACAAAAGCAGATTCCATTGCTTGGTGAGTCAACCATCCTGACAAGTCGCTCAAATGCCTCCGGGGTCGAAAGAATCCGTGACTGCCCCTGGAGTGTCGCTACGGGAGGATCATCGGGATGCATCGCGAGGCGTACTCCCGACTCCTCCGCAACTGGAATGACTTCGTTGAGAAAGAATTCGAGATTGTCCCACAGGGCAACCTCGCCCGTCGGATTCTCTGATCGAAGATCAAAACCCGTCACGCTCCGAAAGGTTTCCGGATCGCGGAGGTCACACTCAGTGACGAGAGCCCCTCCCCGCTCCTTTGCCTCGAGGTTCGTGCGTTGCCAATCGTCGTCCGGCATCCAGCTGTAGCAGAGAACAGGAACCTCTGCCTCACCCATATTTCGGATCAGCGTCTTGAAGTCTTCAATCTGGAAGTCGCGCTTCTCAGTTCCATGAATGAAATCCAGAGTCGGCACATAGCGCTCGACGACTCCCAGGCTCATTCCAAAACTCTCGACACGATTCTTGATCGCCAGCAAGTCCGCCTGATCGAGTCCGGGAAAGGTCGAGACGATTTCTTCCACTCCCGCCTGAACTGCGAGTTGAAGATGGTGGTCATCAAAGGGTGTCACGAGAAGCGCAATCTTCATAGATTCAGCAACTACACCACATTCGAAGCGTTCCGACAATGCGAGGAATCAGATTGACCCGCGAATTCACATTCCTTTATCCTCACGTAACAACCCCTATTGATTCATGAAACAAGGATGCCCGTTTTTCCCACTCCTGACCCTGCTTCTAGTCGGCTTGATCTCTACCGTCATCTTCGCCGATGAAAAGGAGAAACCCGAAGAGAGAGTGCGTGGAGAGTCCAAGGAAGAGGTCAGGGAGCGAGAAGGCAAGACAAAGCCCGATCGACCTCGACCCGACCGAACACGCGAAGAAGCCGAAAAGGAGCGCCATGGGCCAGAGGGACACGGCCGGGGACCAAGCGAAAAACCTGATCGCAAGCCAGGCGCCGAACCTCACCGCAAACCAGCTGCCCCTCAAATTCGTCTGATGCAAAAGCCCAGGAGAGGACCGGTGGCACCGATGCGCTCCATCGTGAATCCAGAAATGGGTGAACTACATCGACAGATGGTCGAGGCTCAGCGAAGCGGAAACCTTGAAAGGGCAAAAGAGATTGGAATCCGAATCCACGACTCCCACAAAAAACAGGCTCAACTAAAGGAACAGCACGGTCACGAATACGAAGTTCGCATCCACCACTTGCGAGTTGCCGCCGAAAACCTCGAACGCGCGGGCCGAAAGGATCAGGCTCATGAACTCCGCGAAGAGGCTGAGGAGATCGAGCGCGAACTGCACGAGCGTCACGAGGTTCGACACGGAGAGGACCACACCCGCCATCTCGAAGCCGAGATTCGCGAGCTTCATGAAATCGTGGGTGACCTTCGACGGGAAATGGAGAGGCTACGTGACGAATTGAACGAGCGCCACCGTTAGTGATTTGTGAGAGATTCAGAGACAGATCTTTGCTTTGTGAATTTCTTACGAACAGTATCGCTGCTTCTTGTGATTCTCTGTGCAGAGTCAGGGAAGGGCGAGCCCACTGGATTATCTGATCGGGCAGAGAGCTACTACGAAACGGCAGTTTCCATTCTGAGCAAGGAGTTGGAGATTGTCGAAAAGGACGGACGTAAGTTCCGGGTTCTTCTCCAGGAAATTGAATCGGAGAAAGTTCTGCCGAAGTTCCTGAACCGCAGGGCTACGGGTTTCTTCATCTTTCACAAGGGAGACTATTACTTCGTGACCGCTCAGCACGTCGCCAAGATAATCAATCCAGCGAGTCGGATCAGTTTTGTAAATTCACAGGATGCATCGCGCCAGTTCGTCGTGGCAAAACTGGTCGGTGAGGAAGAAAATTTTATCTGGAGACATCACGAGAAATCGGACGTTTCAGTACTAAAACTTTTCCTTCCCAAGAATGGCGTCGAAGAAGTGTCCGATCTAGCGATCCGTTCCGAAGACCTCGATCTGATAGCTCCTCCAAGGATGTCGAAACTCGTCGTCGCAGGATTTCCCGGTGGACTGGGAACCAAAGGAGGAAAAATTTCTCCGATCACTTCCGTGGTTCATCTCGCCAGTGATGAAATTCACTTGGGAGTCAAGCTCGAGGGAATCGTCCTCGAAACCGCCTACCTCGTCAATCCACCCGCAGGAAAGGGATACAGCGGAGCGCCCGTCTTCTACTCAAATCCCGAAGGAAAGGTCATGTGTATCGGAATCCTGAACGGAGCCTGGAGCGATCCCACAGGAGGAAAATTCAGTCTCGTATCTCCCTCTCGATCTATTCTCGAGCTGCTGGATCAAAAGGAATAGACCGAAAACTTTTGCCACGACAAATCGATTTCCCTGCCATCGCGGAACCCGAAACGAAGTCGGAGAAACATCGCTCTGTGGTGCGGGAGCCACCGGCTCGACCTCTCCAATTCCATCGATGTCGTCCGCCAGTTCGGGAAGACTGACGCCAAAATGCCGCGCGCCGAAAACGAAGGGGTTCTCAGAGTCGGCAACTCGTGGTCCCTCCCAGATCGAGTTACCCACCCGATCAGATACCCGGAGCTGATAAAAATCCCCCTCCCCACTCGTTTCCAAAAATTTCTCCCAGGAGATTCGCTCCGGATTTCCGTCGCGATTGAGATCAATATTGATGGACCCGCTCCGCTCTTGAATCTGGCTATGCGCCGCGTAAATGACGGCGAAGAGGCTCGCTAGAACACTCAGTTTTATCTATTTTCGGCCACTCTTCTTTATCCTCTAATGATAGGCACCCCCTCGATGACTCACATCGCAAATATTGCTTCTACGTAGGCCTGATTTGCTGAGAGCAGGTCGCTCTGAATAAACCAACAGGGTCAGGTCGATGACTCAACAGGGTTCGGTGCCTCCGCACTTGGACTTGTCTCCGGGTCGCTTATACCAAAGGGCGCAGAGTTTGCGATTTCGGGTCGCACCTGGAAGGAGAAAAATAAGTGCAAGCTGCCGGACGAAATCCCAGGTCGAAAACCAGTCTGACTTTCTCCCTGAAGTCAGAACCGGGGGATCGGAAATGACCTCGAACGACAGCTTTCGTTTTCTCGCCCAGCGTTTGGCCCGCTTCGCAAACCAGACTTCTTCTCCGGCATAGACGGACTCGTCAAATCCACCCACTTCATCAAAGACATCACGCCGACAGAAAAAGAAACTTCCGGCCGCGTAGTTGAAGCTGGCCGCGACCTCATTCCAGCCATCGAGGAGCCATCCCACGATCGCGCTGACTGGCTGATCCATCACGATTCGCGCACCGCCGGCAACCACCTTTCCAGAGGCAAGGTGATCGAGCGCAATTCGAAGTGTGCCAGACTCGATCTGTGTATCAGCATCAACAAAGACAAGACGTTCTGCCTCAGAAGCCTCCGCTCCGGCGTTCCGGGCACGGGCAATTTGATTATGCGGTTCAAAGACGATCCGGTCAGCTCCACTCTCACGGGCGACCTCGGCGGTTCGGTCAGATGAGTTGTTGTCCACGACAATGAGTTCTCCGTCACCCGGCACCTCAGCCATCGCCTCCCTCGCCGCCTCAATCGTATCAGCGAGAAATTCCTCCTCGTTGTAGGCAGGAATGATGAGAGCGTAGTCAGACATGTGTGTTTAGGATACGATAGCGCCACGAAAGGCGATGAGTCCAGCGGTGTCGAAGAGAGACACAGACAAGACTCTCTCAAGGAAACGCTCGTATCGTATCCGATCTTTCCCCGGAATGACAGAATCTGATTCAGAACGCAAAATAATCCATGTCGACATGGATTGCTTTTATGCGGCGATCGAGATCCGGGAGCAACCCGAACTCGCGGGGAAACCTGTCGCGGTTGGGGGAAGCAGTGGCCGTGGTGTTCTCACCACGTGCAACTACGAGGCACGAAAATTTGGCTGCCGCTCGGCGATGCCGGCGTTCAAAGCCCGTGATCTTTGCCCGGACCTGATTCTACTTCCGGTTCGTTTCGATCTGTATCGGAAGGAATCGGCACGGATTCGAGAAATTTTTGCGCAGTTCACGGAACTGATCGAACCGCTCTCCCTCGACGAAGCCTATCTCGATGTGTCCCACCTACAGTCCGAGGCAGCAACGATCGCCTGGGAAATTCGGCAGCGGATTCGAATCGAAACCGAACTAGCAGCTTCGGCTGGAATCGCACCGAACAAATTTATTGCAAAAATTGCGAGCGACTGGAGGAAGCCGGATGGACAGTTCGAAGTTCGTACCGACGAAATCGATGACTTTCTGACGGAACTCCCGGTCAACAAGATCTGGGGCGTCGGGAAACGAACCGCAGAACGGCTTCACGTGGCTGGGTTGCGCACTTGCGGAGAAGTTCGTCAACGGAGCGAGATGGAGCTCGTCCAGCGTTTCGGAAAATTTGGACGTTCACTTTATCAGCTCAGCCGCGGACTCGATGACCGACCTGTGAATCCTAACCGGGAAAGAAAGTCGCTCAGCAACGAGCGAACCTTTCGGGAGAACCTCACGAGTATAGATGAAGGGCTGGTGAAGCTCGATGAACTGATTGTGGAACTGCGGGAAGATCTCCAGGGACGCCATAAGGATCGAGTGATCCGAGAATGTGTCGTCAAAGTGAAGTTCGAGGATTTCCAGATCACTTCGGCCCAGCGAAGCGGGGATCAGATCAACGCGGATGCCTTTCGAGAACTGCTTGCCGAAGCGTGGGAGCGCGGTGACGGGAAATCCGTTCGACTCATCGGAGCGGGAGTTCGTTTCCGCCCCGAAGCGGTCAATGGAGCCGAACAGCTCGAAATGTTTTGAGATCCGAGACCATTGAAACACACGGATTTGCGCAAATTCTGGCGCGCGGAAATGGTTCGGCAGAAGGCAGGCATTACCATACACTGCGTCTCTCAAATTTATGAAACCATACGCTACTCTTTTTCTCTCCACTGCCTTTTTCCTTTGTCCCGCCCTTGCTGAGAAGCCGGAAAAAGTCGCTCTCTTCAATGGTAAGGACCTCACCGGCTGGACCAATCCTTTCTCCTATGGAGAAGCAACCGTTGTCGATGGCGAAATCCATCTTCTCGCGAACAAGAAATTCTTTCTCGTGACCGAAGAGTCCTTTGGTGACTTCATTCTTGAGGTCGATATTCATCTTCCGGAAGGAAAGGCGAATTCTGGTGTCATGTTCCGCGCAAACGTCGCGAAGGGCAAAGTATTCGGTTATCAGGCCGAGTGTGATGGTTCCGACCGACGCTGGTCGGGTGGCCTCTACGATGAAGGTCGCCGGGGATGGATCTGGCCCAGCCAGAAAGGCCGAACCAAGGAAGAAAAGTTTCTCGCCCACGAAAGAGAATCTCAGGCTCATTTCAAGAAGCCCGAAATCCGCGAAGCCCTGAAGCGCAACGGGTGGAATTCCTACAAGATCACCTGCAAAGGATCTTCGATTAAAATCGAGGTCAATGGCGTTGTGACGACGGAAATCGAAGACGACACCGATGCTTCCGGCCCCGTCGGAATCCAGCATCACGGTGAAAAAGGCCAGACCTACCGTTTCCGTAATATTTCGATCACGAAGCTGTAAGGTAGATCCTGTGGTGCTCTGAGCACGGCCCGCGCGGTGCGGCAAAGTCGCCTTCGAAAACTGAAAGGCGAAGAACCATTCGTCCGTAAGGAACCCGATGAGGGTTTCTCTACGAACGATTTCTGGTTTCTACTTTCCCGTTCCAGCCTATGCCCTTCTCTCTGGGTAGATTGGCTTCATCGCAACCGTTCCCTTTCTCGATTTAGGCCTACCTCCTCACGCAGACACCGGGGACTGCGTGCAGCGACCTTTCTATGACTTCATGGTTTTCACGACAGGAGCCTCTTCCCTGCGGACTCTTTTTCTCTGCATCAATCTCAGCATTTCCGCGCCCTGGTCGATGCACCTCCACCGCGAATGTTAGCCTGCCAGCATCGGCGATGCTATTCCCATCATCCTGCATCTCCTTCTCGTTCTGATTTTCGGATTTCCGGGGTGGGTCCTGACGGTTTTTCTGAATCTTGCCGCTTCGAATTGAAGAGATCTCTCGTCAAATGCTGTGGTTGATCCCTGCCCCGATCGCTCTATCGTTCTCGACACCTTTTTATGGATCCCCTGGAAAAAGCCCGCCGAGTCATATCGTTGGAGATTGAAGAACTCGATCGCCTCGTAGACCGGATCGATGAGTCTTTCGCAAGCGCGATTGACTTGCTCAAAGGCACGATCGAAGACGGTTCCCGCATCGCCATCGTGGGAGTGGGTAAATCGGGCAACATCGGCAGCAAGCTCGCCGCGACTTTCAATTCGACGGGAGCACCCGCAAGTGTGCTGAATTGCCAGGACGCGATTCACGGCGATCTCGGCCTGGTCAATTCTGGCGACAGTGTCATCGCCCTAAGCTATTCGGGAGAGACGGCGGAGTTGCTTGCCCTTCTCCCCCACCTCAAGCGACGCAACGCTCAACTCATCGCGATCACCGGAAAATCGAAGTCAACTTTGGCCAAGGCTGCCGACTGCGTTCTCAATATCGAAGTGCAGCGAGAAGCCTGTCCTCTCAATCTGGCTCCGACCTCCAGCACGACCAATACCCTGGCCATGGGCGACGCCCTCGCCATGGTTTTACTCGAGGCGAGAGGGTTTACGAAGGAACATTTCGCGGAGCTGCATCCCGGAGGTTCACTGGGACGCGCGCTCCTGATGCGAGCAGGTGACATCATGCGAAGCGGCGATGACTTCGTAGCGCTGGCACGAGAAGTAACCGTTTCCGAAGTGCTTACGAAAATGACGAGCGCCCGCGCTGGTGCTGTCGTCGTAGTCGAGGAGAATGGAAAAATGGCCGGAGTTTTTACCCAGGGAGACTTTGTGCGAGCGTTCCAGAATGGAGGTTCCGGAATTGGCTCGACTCCGGTCGGTGATCTGATGACCGCGGACCCCATTCATGTGACGGACGATCGACTTGTCGGCGAAGTGCTTCGATTGCTCGAAGAGAGCCGTATTGACGACCTCGTTGTGGTCAATCAGGAAGGCCAACCGATTGGGCTGATTGACACCCAGGATCTCACTCGTCTGGATGTAGTGTAAGAGCGAGACAGTTTCTCAAGGCCAGACCGTGAGAAGCACTTCCGCTCCCTCCGAACCGGCAAGAGGCAGTTCTCCGTTAGATCCGCGAGCGACAATAAAGAACTCTCCAGGACTGTAGAATTCTCCATCCCTCGAAAGCTCCCCGGAAACAACCGTCACAATCGCGAAACGCCGTTCAGTCGCATCGCAAAGAGAGTGCGAAGGCGCGACCCTATGTTTTTCGAGTCGGAAGTGTTCACACTCCGCAAGAAGAGCCCACTTTGCCTGATCCATCTTCGGTTCGACATCATTAAAGTCGATGCATTGCAGGGATTCGGAGACGTGAAGATCCCGGGGTTTTCCATCCAATCCAGTCCGGTTCCAGTCATACACTCGGTATGTCGTATCGGAATTTTGCTGAATTTCGTAAATTAACAGCCCTGCTCCAATGGCATGAAGCCGGCCGCTGGGAATAAAAATGTGCTGACCCGTCGTAACGGGGATAGCGTGGACTAACTTCTCCGCTGTTCCGCTATCCAAGGCCGCGTGAAACGAATCCTGCGTCACCCCAGGTTTCACGCCGACATAGAGCTCCGCCCCGGGTTCGGCATGGGCAACATACCAGACCTCCGTTTTGGGCTCCCCTCCAAGCCGCTCAGCCACTTCCGTGGGAGGGTGGACCTGAATCGAGAGCTTGTCCCTCGCATCGAGAATCTTGCAGAGAAGCGGGAATCGATTCCCTTTCGGCGCACGAGGGCCGAAGATTTCTTCCTTGAGAACAGGATCCTGCCATAGCTCCGTGGCAGTCTTCCCTTGGAGAGGTCCCGAAGAAACAACACTGTCGGCTTCTTCACGGGCTGAAATCTCCCACGATTCTCCGAAAGGGGACGTCTGATCTGGAAGCGCCTTTCCTAACTGTTCCTCGATCGCTCTCCCACCCCAGACGCGTGTCTGGAAAATCGGATCAAATTGAATAATAGAAGTAGACGGGGTAGACATGGCAAGGATGTTTCTGGTAGAGATACCAAAGGGTTTAGCAGGATTCTCTCCGATATTCCTTTTTTTCTCTCCCGGGAACGAGCATGAACGCTGAGATCAAAGAAAAATTCGACGATTTTATTCGTCAGCAAGGCATGCGACGCACCTCGCAGCGAGACGTTATTGTCGAAGCCGCATTTGCGAGCGATGATCACTTTACGGCGGAAGAATTGCTCGTGAAATCCCGGAAACTGGATCCCAAGACCTCTCGAGCCACTCTCTATCGCACGATTGCCCTTCTCGTCGATTGCGGATTGCTCCGTGAAATCGATCTCGGTCGAGACGAGCGAGTGTACGACCCGAACTTTCTCGATTCCCCGGACCACAATCACCTCATCTGCGTCGATTGTGGAAAAGTGATCGAGTTCGAAGACGACAATGTAGCCCTTCTCGTTGACTGCATCACCCGCCGCCTCGGATTTCGACCTTCCTCGAAATCAATGCGGATTGAGGCCTGCTGTGACAAGCTCCGATCAGATGGGATGTGCGAAAATCTCATTCAGATGCGACTCGGTAAGGCTGGCTAGAAGTGAGATCTCCCTGTTTCTGGCACTTGCTACAATCCCGCAAGAGGATGGATTCGTCCTGTGCCGTCAAAATCCGAGTTGAAATGCAGGCCCGCCGGCACGAAATCTGAATCATGTGGAAAGGCCGCTTTAAAACCGAAACCTCGAATCTGGTCCAGCGATATGGAGAATCGATTACCTATGATTGGAGGCTGTATGCGTATGATATCGAGGGTTCTACGGCCCACGCAGCCGCACTTCAGGATGCGGGCATCATCAACAAGACAGAGGAGCGGGCTATCGGAAAAGGGCTTCGTGAAATCAAGAAAGAGATCGAGTCGGGAGAATTCCGATTTCGGACCAGCCTGGAAGATATCCACATGAACATCGAGTCAGCCCTGACCGAAAAAATAGGGGCGGCTGGAGCAAAACTGCACACGGCGCGGAGTCGAAACGATCAGGTCGCGCTCGACACCCGACTCTACTGCCGTGCGGAATGCCACGCGATCTACAATCGACTTGTCGCGATGCAGAATGCGCTCGTCAAACTGGCCGTGAACCATCCCGAAGCGGTGGTCCCAGGATACACTCACCTGCAACGGGGTCAGCCAGTTCTTTTTGCCCACCATCTTCTGGCCTATGTCGAGATGATCGAACGGGACAAAGAGAGGCTCCGCGACGGGTATCGCAGGATCAATGTCATGCCGCTCGGTTCAGGAGCTCTCGCAGGCTCTACGATCACGCTGAACCGCTCACTCGTCGCCGAGAAGCTCGGATTTCCCGCGATTACCCAGAACAGCATGGATGCAGTGAGCGACCGGGATTACGTCGCCGAGCTCCTGTTTACGATCTCCATGATCGGAATTCATCTTTCCCGTATCTCTGAGGACGTCATTCTCTGGGCCTCGGCCGAGTTCGGATTCATCGAACTAAGTGATGCTCATACGACTGGTTCGAGCCTGATGCCACAGAAAAAAAATCCCGATGTCGCCGAGCTGACAAGGGGGAAAACAGGTCGACTCATCGGAAACCTCGTTTCGCTGCTCACGGCGATCAAGGGACTCCCCATGACCTACAATCGTGATTTGCAGGAAGACAAGGAGCCACTCTTTGACTCTGTCGATCAGATCAAGCTGGCTCTCGAAGTCTTCAGTGAAATGATTTCTGACGCCAAGGTCCGCGAAGATCGGACGGCCAATGCGACTTCGGATCCATTCCTCCTCGCGACAGATATCGCCGACTACCTCGTACTCCACAAAGTTCCCTTCCGCGATGCTCACGAGATTATCGGAAAACTCACTGCCTACAGTATTCAGGAGCAACGTGGTTTCCCCGATCTCAGCCTCGAAGAGTTTCAGCAATTCTCGACTGTATTTGAAGAAGACGTCTTTCGCGTTCTCGATGTGAAGACGGCGCTTCGGGCTCGGAAAGCGGTGGGGGCCCCCTCTCCAGCAAATGTCGGACGACAGATCAGCCGCTGGCAAAAACGGATTGCCGCGACGAAACCGCTTTCCTAAACCGGGTTCCCTCGGCTATCCCGATTGGTCCCTGCAATCGGATAGAATCGATTTTTAAACGAATCGAACGGCATCTCTCGCTTTAGGAGTAGAGATGAGTGAGAATCGTTCAGAACCTGATTTTACAGCCGACGACGAGAACTTCGAAGATCGGGAACTGGGGTCACTATTGCGCAAACTCGAGCCGTCGCCGCTGGAAGTGAGACTGCTCGACGAGTTGCATCGTGATCACGAGCGCATTGCCGAGACCGATTGGCCCAAGAAAACGGAGTTGCGATGGAAACGCCTCATCCCGTTGAGCTTCGCTGCAATCATGGTTTTTTTCTCCTACGCTGCATTTCAATATGCCCCGCTGTTGGAGAGAGAGACCTCACCTGCGATTGCTAAGAATCAACCCACTTTGGAAACGACAGGAAGTGCAAGCAGCCCACCTGTGGTGGATGGCTTCCTCCCCGTCTCGGCACAGGGTTATCTAGTCGATTCAGCTCCCTCGGGCGTAATCGAAACCGAGGAAGGACCACGGCAGAAATGGAACCTCAAGTTTCGCGATGCCTATCACTGGCACGACCCTGAAACAGATACCAACATCCGATTCTTCGAGCCCCGAAACGAAGAAATGATTACTCCGCTTCAGACGGATTAAGCTCCCGACTTCCACCTCCTGGTTATCCCTTCCCCCTGATGAAGACATTTACCGCCCTCTCTTTCCTAATCTGTTTCTCAACTCTCGTCTGGGCGAGCCCCGAAGAATCAAAGGAAGGTAGCGATTCGGCAAAGGAAAAAGCTCTGCTTGGCGTGGCGACTTCTTTTGTGTCTTCCTCACTGCACGATCATCTTGATCTCGATCAGGGATTTGGGATCGAGGTTCACGAGGTAGTTGCAGAAACTCCCGCAGCAACCGCAGGAGTCAATCGTCACGACATCCTGATCAGGCTCGACGACCAACTTCTCATCAGCCCGGAGCATCTTTCCCTCCTCATCGGAATTCATCAGCCAGGCGATACCGTCACACTCCACTGCATTCGCAAGGGAGAGACCAAAGCTATCGAGGTGACTCTCGGAACACTCGATCCCGAAATGTGGCCTCATCAGTTTCAGCCCAATCGCCGTTCTTCGTTGCCAAACGATCCTCGCACATTTGGTAATTGGCAGGAACAGATGCGCAAGCAACAGGAGCATTGGCAGAAGTGGTCCGAGAAGCAGGATGCCGAATCACAATCCCATGAGGATTCGGAAAACCCTGAAAGAGGAAAGCGCTACAGTGAAAACTCTGGATTTCCCATTACCGTTTTCGGCAAAGAAGGCATGATCAAAATCGACAATCCAGAGGGCTCCCTGACGATGGAAACCGAAGGAGGAGAAACCCAGATCGCAATTCGTAACGCCGGGGATGAAGTCGTCTACAATGGCGTCTTCGACACTGAAGCGGGAATCGAAAGTCTTCCCGAAGAAGCTCAGGATCAGTTGAAGCGGATGAATTTGAAAAATCTTCCCAGACTGCCATTTCCCCAAAAGCCACCGCGCAATATTTCCGGACCAATGCCTCCAGCGCCGGAGCCTGGAGTTCTGTAAGTTTCAGACAGAATCCGGAGAGGCCAGGGAGAATAGACCCACGACATCTCCGTATCTGAACCAAACAAAAATCTTCTTTCCGATCACTCGGCCGGCGCAGCTTGGTCCGATGAACCATCCACCCCCGCAGCCCACAGCAGTGAGCGGGCGAGCAGCCGGATAAAAACATCGTCGCCGAAAGTTTCATCGGAATGACCATAGGTGGTTCCTACAATTCGGGTTCCGCCAAAATCATTGGCCCAGATCACGGGATGCTCGGAGCCGTCCTTCTCGCTCTTCGACGTTGCGAGAACGGTGGTATCCGGCCAGACTTTATCAATGATGTAGAGTTCGTCTTTCGGAGTGACCCAATCCTTGGGAAAGCCTTTCATGACCGGGTGGTCTGCCGCTTTGACGGAGACAGCGTAGTTGCTCTGATGATCGTGCCGGCGGCTTGTGACTCCGAGAAACTTGCGCCAGTCATCAATCTGAGCAGCCCGATAGGAGTGCATCGCGCAGTGCACCACTACCGCAGGAGTTCCACCTCGGTGTGCTTCCGTGATCCGGCGGATGTATTCGGGATCGGTGGTATTGGCAAAGCACTCGTTGTGAACTACGACCTCATAAGGTTCGGCCCAGTCAGAATCGTTGTATAGATCGATCATCGCATCGGTCCCCTTTCCCCCCACATGAACCACTTCGAAATCGACATTGGCGACTTTCTGTACTCCGGACCCGAGCGCAAAAGTCTGATAAAGATAGTTGTGACAACACCCTCCCGTTACGATCAGGGCCCGGACCGGCTTCCCCGAATAGAACTCCTTCTTCGGATAAGACTTTTTCTTTTTGCCATTTCCATTCTGGGCCGTCGCAAATCCTACCGCGAGACTAAGAAGGAAGAGCAGGGGTAAACAGTTTCGAAAATATTTCATGGGCAGGTTCCCTACCAGACCCCTGTCCGAGATTCCATAGCCTGATCAAGGCGGAAATATCAGTCAATTCTCCGATGGAAGAATCACGCTTACTGCCACCTGAATTCCTCGATCAAAGGCGACCCGAAATTCCGCGAACAGAAATTCCTTCCCGCGTCCGCACCGTCTCCGAAACGACCACGAATTAGCTTCCTTTTAGCTGCCCGCAGATTCTTTTTTCGCGGCACGCTTTCTCGCATTGCTGTCGAGGATGCGCTTGCGAAGACGAATATTCTGCGGAGTCGCTTCAACAAGTTCATCCGGCGCGATGTATTCGATAGCACGCTCAAGAGAAAACCGGAGTGCTGGTGTCAGAGTCACAGTCTTGTCGCTGCCCGAGGCTCGGTGGTTGGTCAATTGCTTGGCCTTGGTTGGGTTCACCGGAAGATCATCCGTTCTTGGATTCTCCCCAATGATCATACCCTCGTAAACCTGATCACTAGGACCCACGAAAAGCTTGCCACGAGTCTCAATGTTGAGGAGCGAATATGTCATCGCCTCCCCTTTCTCCATCGAGACAAGAGTTCCAGTCTGGCGAGTCCGAATGTCTCCGGAATCGGGACGATACTCTTTGAAGAGATGTGACATGATCCCTTCTCCACTGGTGAGGTTAAGCAATTCAAACTCGAATCCGATGAGACCTCGTGTCGGGATTTCGATCTCCATGTTGGTTCGGCCATTCTTGGCACTCATCGCCTCCACCTTGCCTTTGCGAGTCGCAAGACTCTGCATGCACCCGCCGACGGCTTCATCAGGCACTTCGAGGTAGAGAGTTTCAAAGGGCTCGTGCCACTTGCCATCAATCTCGCGTTTAATGACGGTCGGACGAGAAACGAGAAGCTCGTATCCCTCGCGTCGCATTTGCTCGACGACGACAGCCACCTGCATCGCTCCGCGCGCACTGACCTTAAATTCTCCGGCGGCGTCCGTATCCTCGACCTTGATCGAAACATTGGTGCGCCCTTCTCGGATCAATCGATCCCGAATCTCTCGAGAAGTCACTCGATCGCCCTCCGTTCCTGCGAAAGGCCCATCGTTGACGGCGAAAGACATCATCACTGTAGGAGGATCGATCTCGACAAAAGGAAGTGCCTCCGACTCCTGGTCCTTGGCAATGGTCTCTCCAATATCGACGTCCTCAAATCCTGCCAATCCAACAATGTTACCCGCAATCGCTTCGTCGGCTTCACTCGTGGCGAGAGCGTTGTATTCGAAGATCTTGCTGATCTTGGCTCGCTGCGGCTTTTCTCCCTCCATGAGGCGCCAGACCTGATCTCCGACCGTAATCTTGCCCGAGAAAATCTTTCCAATCGCAATACGACCGACGTAGTCAGACCAATCAATGTTGGAAACGACCATTCTGAAATCGGCGTCGAGATCAACTTCCGGTGCTGGAATATTCTCCATGATCGCTTCGAAGAGCGGGATCATGTCCTTAGCTTCGGTATCCGGAGTTGTTGAGGCGTAGCCATTCTTTGCCGAGCCATAGAGAAACGGTGCGTTGAACTGGTCGTCGTTCGCCTCAAGATCGAGGAAGAGTTCGAGAACCCGGTCATGCATCTCGAGGGGCTCGGCGTTAGGACGATCAATCTTGTTTACGAAAACGATCGGAGTCAGTCCGGAAGCGAGAGCCTTCTTCAGAACAAAACGCGTCTGAGCCTGAGGTCCTTCGTAAGCATCGACGACGAGCATGACCCCATCGACCATCTTCATGATCCGCTCGACCTCTCCGCCGAAATCGGCGTGACCGGGAGTGTCGACGATGTTCACGAGATTATCGCCCCAGCGAACCGAAGTATTCTTAGCCTTGATCGTAATTCCTCGCTCTCGCTCCTGGTCCATCGAATCCATGGCCCGTTCTTCAACAGTCTGATTCTCGCGAAAGGAACCAGCCTGTTTGAGCATCTCATCCACGAGCGTGGTCTTCCCATGATCGACGTGTGCGATGATGGCGATGTTGCGGATGCGATCCGGGGTGATGGGTTGTTCTGACATATCGGCGGGAATGACCACTCGAAACGCCGGAATGCAAGCAGTGATCGCACCTCCGGCAACGTTCTCCGAAGACCGATCTAACAGGGTTGACTCGCTCAGGTAACCCTGTTGAGTGAAGAACTGTGCCTCGTTTCCTCACCCAGACCCTCGACGAAAGTTTCGCTCGAAAGGTCCGCGCTTCATTCTCCCCGGACCTTCCCAGCCTCATTGCTGTCTCCGGAGGACGGGATTCGATGGCCCTGTTGCACTTCCTGCATTCGAACGGCTATCACAATCTCACGGCTGTCCATGTGAATCATGGCCTGCGGGGAAAGGATGCCGATGCTGACGAATGTCTCGTCCTCGACTATGCCGAATCAATCCGATGTCAGTGCGTCATTTTTCGAGTAGACGTGGGCGAATTCGCCAAGGAACAGAAGCTCTCGATTGAGGAAGCAGCTCGAGAACTGCGCTACACAGAAATCGCTCGTGCGGCCGAAAAGCTCGATCTCTCTCGCGTGTTCCTCGCCCACCATGGGGATGATCAGGTAGAAACCATTCTCTTCCGACTCTTTCGGGGCAGTGGCTCCCGAGGTATCGCAGGAATGAGTCCATCTTCTTCCCGGGAAATTGATGGCATCTCTCTCAAATTGCTTCGCCCCTGGCTTTCTATCTCAAAGTCGGAGGTCAACCGCTATCTTGTCGAACACGAAATACCCTTTCGCGAAGACCTTTCTAATCAGGATGACTTTTCGATTCGCAATCGGATTCGCAATCGTCTCCTTCCCGACCTCGAAGAGATTTTCGAACGCGACGTGCGGGGTTCTGTTCTCAAAGTCGCTGAGCTGGCCCGCCGGGACGAAAACTATTTCTCCACTCACATTCCTCCCCTGTTGATGCCCAAAGACCATGAGCTCGATGTTGCGACGTTACGAAGACTGGAACCTGCGATACGAGACCGCCTTCTTCTCCAGTGGCTTCGGGACGAGGGCGTGCCAGATTGCGGATATAGCGAAGTGGAGAAAGTGGCTTCCGTTGCTCTTTCGGAAGACAAACCAGCCAAAGAAAATTTGCCGGCTGGGATTCACGTTCGACGACGACAGGGAATCCTGTTCCTCGAATTCCCCCAAGACATCGACAAGACGTTGGGGTAGAAACAATTGCCATGGGACATCGTATCGTCGTCACGGGAGGAGCCGGATTCATTGGCTCCAACCTTGTTTCTTATCTTCTCAATGAAGCAGAAGCCGACTTGGGCATTTCCATCGATCGAGTCATCACCCTCGACAAACTGACCTACGCCGGAAACCGAGAAAATCTCGCCGAGCTAAAAAGCGAGCCACGCCACCGACTTGTCGAAGGCGACATCTGCGATGCAACACTGGTCAGAAACCTCTTCGAAGAAGAAGACATCGATCTCGTGATGCATCTCGCCGCTGAATCTCATGTCGATCGCTCGATTGACTCTTCGGCAGAGTTTATGCGTACTAATCTCATCGGAACTCACACCCTCCTCGAAGCTTTTCAAGCCTCGGTCGGAGCGAAAGGCCAAGCCAGCGGCTGCAGATTTCTCCACGTTTCGACAGATGAGGTCTATGGCTCGCTTTCCGAAACGGATCCCGCATTTTCCGAATCGACCCCCTACGCCCCGAACAGTCCCTACTCGGCTTCGAAAGCGGGAAGTGACCACCTCGCTCGCGCCTGGTTTCATACCTACGGGCTACCAGTCATCACAACCAATTGTTCGAATAACTACGGCCCTCACCAGTTTCCGGAGAAGCTCCTCCCATTAATGATTCAGAAGCTCCGGAAGGGGCAATCCCTTCCTGTCTATGGGGATGGATCCAATATTCGCGACTGGCTCTATGTGAAAGATCACTGTGTCGCGCTCGCACTGGCGGCGTTTCGAGGGCGGCCGGGCGAGGTCTACAACATCGGGGGAAATTGCGAGAAGCGAAATCTCGATGTGGTCCACGCGCTAATCGAAACCGTCTCTCGGCTCGATCCGAATCTCAATTCTGTCTCGCCGGAAGAAGTAATCGAATTCGTCACGGACCGTCCGGGACACGATTGGCGCTATGCAATCGATTCTTCCAAGATTCAGAAGGAACTGGGATGGAATTCTCGAGAAACCTTCGAAAGCGGTCTGGAAAAAACAGTCTCCTGGTACCTCGCCAACTCCTCATGGATCGAACACATCGAGGACGGCAGCTACCGCGGCGAACGTCTAGGATCGGGATAGCGGACGAGGAAACGGGGGCTTACGCTTCCGCCTTTTCGTTCGGCACGACCCCAAACTCCTCTTCGAGCACGACACGCACATCGTCCATGGGGAGCCCGATCACATTCGTCATCGACCCTTCCAGTCGATCGATGATGAGTGCTCCATGCTCCTGGGCTGCGTAGGCACCCGCTTTATCCATCGGATTGATCCGATCATGATAAGCGTCCCGCTCGGACTCAGAGAGTGATTTGAAATAGACGTCGGTCGAGACAGAAAAAGCATGGGACTTCCCTCCTCCAAGTCGCACCACCGAGACCGCGGTTAAGACTTGGTGAGACTTTCCATTCAAAGCAGAAAGCATCTCTCGAGCCTCGGTTCGATCAGCCGGCTTACTGAGAACTCTTTCTCCAAGAAGGACCAGCGTATCCGCAGCGATCACCACCGCTTCAGGATGGGAAGCCGCGACCGCATCAGCCTTCAACGCAGCATTTTTCGCCGTGAGGATCCGAATAGGGACCGACATATCTTCGATCTCTTCGACATCGGGAGGGATCACTTCAAAGTCATATCCGGCTTCTTCGAGTAAATCTTTCCGCCGGGGAGATCCAGAAGCGAGAATGAAAGAGGGTATCGAATCGCTCATCGGAATTCGCGAGCAAAGAAAGGATTGTTTCGCTTTTCCTCTCCCACCGAAGTAAGCGGTCCGTGCCCGGGGCAAAGCACCGTTTCCTCGGGGAGGGTCAGGATCTTTTCGCGATTATTTTTCCAGGCGTCGTCAAAGGAAGTGATCCCGCCGCCCATCGATCCGGCGAAAATGGCGTCGCCAACGACTGCTACTGGTCGCTCAAGCCCCTGAATGAAATAGGTCGTGCCTCCGATGGAATGACCTGAAGTCGTTCGGGTCTCAATCGATAGACTTCCCAGTGGAAAGCGCTCGCCCTCGCGAAAAAGGGTCGCTCCCGGCCACGGTTCAGATTGGTTGGCAAGAATCTCGACGTCTCCCCAATCGGATCGCAGACGATCGAGGTCCGCAATGTGATCGTTGTGAGTGTGGGTCAGAAAAATGGATCGAATCACTACATCCTTCTCTCGGGCAAGCGCAGTGATGCCACTGCTGTCTGTCCCGGTGTCGAAAACAGCGCCATCGCTGGTCTCGGGATCCCAGATCAAGTAGGCATTAACCCGCATGTCGCGATAAGGCGTGTTGGTCATCGCTAATCCCTCAAGTTCAACCGATCGAGGGCGCCAGACCTTGGATGCTGACATCGTGAGTGCCTGAGGATCAAGCTGCAGTGCCTTTGCAACTTCAATCAGGGCCGGCTCGTCGCAAAATTCTCCCCGGCAGAGGCGGTGCAGGATGTCGGAACTCATTCCCGTTTTTTCGGCGAGTTCAGACTCCGAAATGTGACGACCTCGCATCGACTTCGCGATGATGTCTTCAAATTCGTCTTCAATAGGAATGGAGGAAATCATAAATCAATTCCAGTCGCTCACACGCACACATCGCGCCATCCAAATTCACATTTTTTCTTGTTTGAGGGAGGGAAAAATGGCATCCTAAAATTAGAGATGACGTATTTACTATGTCATTTCCAGCATTACATACGTTCTCAGGTCGGATCTGAGGACACATCATACTTATAACCGAAAGGAAAATCCCATGAAAGTGAACAAAAAATTGGAGAGTGCCTTTACTCTCATCGAACTACTGATCGTTATTACGATCATCGGAATTCTCGCGAGCACCGCAATGCCTGCCTACAACGGTATTCAAGAGCGTGGTAAGCGAATCAAATCAGTAAGCAACGTAAAAAACATCATTCTTGGCTGTCGTGCCTTCGCTGCCGACTGGGAAGGTCTCTACCCGTCGTTTGATCCCGATGCAGAGTCCGATGGAGAAGACACTTTCTCCAGCTCGACCGATGCATTTAACGTGCTCATCCCCGACTACATTGACTCGGAAGGAATCTTTTGGACTCAGACCAAGCATCCCGACAAGCTCCGTCCTCCTCGCGAAGATGGACAGCTCGAGAACGAAGAGAACGTATACGCTTATGTCACCGGTCAGACCGACACCAGCTTCAGCCGTTCTCCCCTCGTGGCGGATGGCCTGATGGAAGGCATTGGCTCTTATGGCGAACACCACCCTTGGTTGAAATCGAAAAAAGCGATCGTCGGATTCTGCGGTGGTCACGTTACCGAAGAGCGCCTCAACTCGAGCGCTCCTGGTGCTACGATCAAGAGTAAGGACGGAATCGTAGAGAACATTTTCGAAGAGCGAGTTCCTGCCGAAGACGGCGAAGGCACGAGCTCCGGTGGATACCTCGACACAAAGCAGGACAATGTCCTTCTTCCTGACTAATCGCTACGATCGGTTTTTGTAACCCCAACACGAAAAGCCCGATCTGGTCACCCCCGGATCGGGTTTTTTCGTGACTGCTCGGTCCGTAGCAGAGACTACTCTTTCTTCTCGTGAGGAACCGATTCTGTGATTAACTTCCTCTCACATGAAATCCCCATCATATCTTCTCTCCTGTTGCTGTGTTTCTGCGCTCTTCCTCCTCTCAAGCTGCTCCGATCCAGAACCGACCCAGCTTGAGGGCCAGACCCCTGCGGAAGATGGGGTCGAAGTTCTCTTCAACGGATCGGATCTCTCCGGCTGGACAGGAAATGCCGAGAACTGGAAAGTCGAGAACGGCGTCATTGTCGGAACGACTACAGAAGAGTCGCCGCTGCCCTACAATCAGTTCCTGATCTGGGACGGAGAGCCAGTTGAAAATTTTCAACTCACGGCCGAGCTCAAATTGATCAGTGATGGAAATAATTCCGGAATCCAATATAGAGCTCAACTCCGCCCTGACCTGGGCGAGAATGTTGTGAGCGGATACCAGTGCGACATGCACCCGGCAATCTGGGCGAATGGAATGCTCTACGACGAGAAAGGTCGCGGCATTCTCTGCAAGCGAGGGATGAAAGCAGTCATCACTACCGACGGCAAAGCGAAACAAGTCGGCGATCTTCCGCTCGAGCCCGAGTTTGTGACCGAAGACTGGAATACCTACAAGATCACTGCCCAGGGTAACTATCTCGTCCATGAAGTCAATGGTGTGACCACCGCAGACGCCTACGATCACGACGAAGCCGAGCGTGATCTCGCAGGAGTCATCGCTTTTCAGATCCACAAGGGACCTGCAATGCGTGTTGAAATTCGCAATGTAACTCTGAAGCGTCTCCCCACATCAAAGGTCACCTCTCCCGAGGACACTCCGATTCCGGATGACGCAGCCGATGTCAATCCTCCCAAGAAAAAGCCCGCAGCGAAGGCCGCTCCGAAAGCGGCAGCCAAGGGCTGAAAGTCGGACCTGATCGAGCTCGTTCGAGCGGGCTCAGATCAGATCATTAATCGACCCAAAATCGGGATCGAAGAGTCGCTTGTAGGTTCGACTCGCAATCCCATCGGTCATTTTCGCGAGCACATCGCAAATGACGCGGGCCCGATCGGCCTCCGTATCCTGTTGCTTGACGAGTGTTTCTTCTTCATCCGAAAGCAACTGAAATGTGCTCCCAGACGGGGCCGAGTTCACAATATACTGCTCGGCAAAAACGTCGAAGAGCCGAGTCAGGATGAAATCGGACTTCCAATCGAGTTGCTGGAGCTGCTGACTCCGAAAAACAAGCCCGAGGGAAATCCGTTTGTAGAAACTGCACTCCTCAGAAACCTCCGAGTCGATCGCAAGATCGAAGCGATGCCGAGCCGTTTCGGTAGAGAGAAACCCCGTCCGCTCAGCCAACTCAGCAGCGCCGATAAACCGACCGATCTTCTTCCCGATCGCTGACTCAACCCTATCACGGCGAATCGCGTCGCGGAGTTCCTCGAGCCAGCTTTCTTCCCTGTCGGACAACTCTACCCCTTCAGCCCAGCGGTCGAGAGTCTCCCGATTGATGAAGCCGGCATGGATACCATCCGCAATATCGTTGAGTGAATAGGCAGTGTCGTCCGCCCAATCCATGATCTGGCACTCGATCGAACGAAACCCATTCCGTTTCCGACCTGGCGTGCAATTAGCTGGAAACTCCTGGTTGGCTGTCACAAATCCCAAGGTGTCCGCCTGCTCCCGGTAGAGAAAATGATTTTTCTGTCCCTCGACTTCTCCAAACAGAGTCTTGTATTTGAGGACACCATCGAGAAGAGCCCGTGTCGGATTCATGCCCCGTTCTGGCCCAAACAGAATCGTAGTTAGAATTCGTAAGGTCTGGGCATTCCCCTCAAATCCGCCATAGGGCTGCATGAGACGGTGGAGAGTACGCTCCCCGGTATGACCAAACGGAGGATGACCGATATCGTGTGAGAGACAGGCGGCCTCAACAAGATCCCCATCGATCATTTCACCCTCCGAAAGCAATTCGGAAGTCTGATTGATCCGATGACAGAGACTCCGGCCGATCTGAGCAACCTCGATCGAATGGGTTAGCCGAGTCCGATAGAAATCGTATTCACCCGAGAAAAACACCTGCGTCTTGTTTTGAAGGCGACGAAAAGCAGAAGTGTGGATGATCCGGTCACGATCGACCTGAAATGCAGTGCGGTAGTCTTTTTTCGTAAACGGCAAATCGCCTTCACAGCGTTGCCAGTCGAATTCGTCGTACAATCGGTTCTCCATTCTTCTGCGGCACACCCTAGCAGCCTGTTCAGAAACCTCGAATCGAAAAATAGAGGGATCGATTCTAAGCCTTCATTTCACAGCCACGTTCAAGATCACCACTCCTCCGGCAAAATTCAATTCTAGAATATTCGATGATTTTTATAACTAAAAAATAGGTAATGTTATGCGGCACGGAATCATGTCAGCTCGGTATGAAATCAAGGGCCGAATTGGTCGAGAAGGGGCTGGCGCGGTCTACAAGGCCGTGGACCTTCGCTTGAAGCGTGATGTCGCGATCAAAAGATTGCTCCCGATCGAGGACACCCAACTCAATGAGCCGGTCTCCTCTACACTACTCCAGGGGGAAGCAATCCTGCCGCAACGTCTTCGGCCTTCAAACGCAGAATCGCTACCGACACCCAGCTCTATACCGATTCACTGCACGGGAAACCAAAAGGCGCGACCCACCGATACGAGCCGACGACACGAACCCCTTTTCGTCAGAAAATCCTGATCTCTAGCGTCGTCATCGTAAGCCCCGCTGGAGAACTGGTGATCGTCGGCTTGTCGAATGGAGAGAAGACACCTCCGCTAAATCCTTCCTTGATCCAAGAACCGTTCACCAAAAAACCAGTCGCCGAGAAACCGAAAGAGGACACTACCAATCTCGATATGCTCGTTATCCTGCACTGGAATGGAAAGAACCTTGCCAGTAGTGTCGGGAGCAGCAGGGCAAAAGGTCAACTCCCTCTCACAGGATGCGAACTTGGTTTCCTCAACATTCCTAAATCTCCCTCGGCACAGAAGGCCGTTCATATTGAAGACCTACTTTTCTATCGCGGAGTCCTCACTCCCGTGGAACGGACAAACGTTTTTGCCTACTTGAAGCAATAGCCTATTCTCTGTCTATTCTTCTCCAGCTACTGGCTTGCAGGAATTGTCCCCGGCACCTTGGCATATAGCAACGGAGGTAGCGATTTCGATTGCATAGTTCTTCTCGCGTGTGCTTCAGTGCGACCCGTCCATTTAGTGATCGATGCCGTTTCAGCCAATACCCGAGAATAAATCTTCGAAGCCGCAATCTTCGGATCTTGCACTACTGCTGATTCGAATTCTCGCCGTTCTCGCATTCCTCTACTACCAACTGGGTAATCAATTAAATCTAGCCCGGCTCTACTTGTGGGAAAAAGCAGAATGGAGCCTCGTCGGTTCGATCACGGATCTTGGCCTGCCGGTGCCCGGAGTGATCGCCATGAGCGCAGTTATGCTCCTCACGATCGCACTTCTTGGAATCACCTTAGGAATTCTTACACGAATCAATGGAATCGTTGCTTTTGTACTGATCGGCTTCGCATTCTTTCTACCCCTTGAGGTCTCAAAAGCTCTGTCCCCACAGACTCTTCTGCTCTATCTCGTGATCTTTCTCGGGCTCGGTCTTGGCGGAGCGGGGAGATTGAGCCTCGATCAGATTTTCTCCCAACGGAAGAAGAACAAGAAGTAGCCTCTCTCAAACGAGATCTGAAATTAAGTCGACTTCTCAAAACAAATCCAATTTGTCCTTGAAAGGTGCATTCTTCGCCTCCTTTGTCCCGGATGCCTTCTTTTGAAGATCTAGGACTTACAGGACCGGTGCTACGGGCGGTAAAAAAAGCCGGTTACGAAGAGCCGACGCCCATCCAGGCCCAGGCGATCCCTGTCGCACTCGAGGGTCGCGATATCATTGGCGCCTCGCAAACCGGAACCGGAAAGACGGCGGCCTTCTCGCTTCCCATCATTTCGAAGATCGGTCCCTCGAAGAGTCCCCAGTGTCTTGTCCTCGAACCGACTCGAGAATTGGCGGCTCAGGTCGAAGATCAGATGAATGTCTTCTCCTATCATAAGCCGCTGAATGTCATGCTTCTTCACGGAGGAGTAGGATATGGACACCAGATCGAAGCACTGGAGAATCAACCTGATGTGATCATCGCGACTCCTGGTCGACTTCTCGATCATATGGAGAAAGGCAATATCGATCTCAGCTCGATCGAATATCTCGTCCTCGACGAAGTCGATCGCATGCTCGATATGGGCTTCCTCCCTGATGTTAAGAAGATCATTGATCGCTGTCCTCCACAGCGAAAGACGCTTTTCTTCTCCGCGACGATGCCGGGAGCGATCCAGACTCTCGCCAACTGGGCACTGAAAGACCCGGTGGAGGTCGAGATCGGTGAGCGTCGCTCTCCAGCTGAAACGGTAAGCCACGCCTTCTATCCTGTCGGAATGGATCAGCGCGACGAACTCATTCTCGCACTGGTTGAGCAGACCGGCTTCGAAAGCATGATGATTTTCACCCGGACCAAAAAGGAGGCCGATTCTCTTCTCGCCCGGATCAAGGATATCGAAGGGACCAAGCCGACAGCCTTGCACTCCGACATTCGACAAAGCGACCGAACTAAAGCTCTCCAAGGGTTTCGCGATGGCAGCTTCAACATCATCGTAGCGACCGATATCGCGGCTCGCGGTCTTGATATCTCAGGAGTGACCCACGTCATCAACTATCGTGTTCCGGAGAATCCAGAGGACTACGTTCACCGAATCGGACGAACAGGCCGAGCTCAGCAGGAGGGAGATGCCTTTACGATCCTCACAGCCGACGAACTAGAAAACGCCGCTGCCGTCGAGCACTATGTCGATCAAAAGATCGAACGCCGCAAGATCGACGGATTCCAATACAACTACACCGCTCTCCTTGACGACAAGCCTGCCGCTCCGCTCCGACGCAAGCGTCCTCCAGGTCGACGTCGCCGATAGAGACAACGCATTTCCAAGCAGCTTCCATGAAATACGCGATCTGCAACGAGACCTTCCAGGACTGGCCTTTTGAGAAGGCCTTTGCCTACGCTCGTGAAGTCGGCTACACGGGAATCGAGATCGCCCCCTTCACTCTCGCCGCTTCGGCGACCGAAGTATCGAAGGAACAACGGGATCTGTTTCGCGATCAGATTTCGGATTCAGGCCTCGAATGTGTCGGCCTTCACTGGCTCCTCGCCAAGACCGAAGGATTCTACCTCACGACACCAGACGAAGCGGTACGCCAACGCACCAGCGACTACTTGGCCGAACTCGCTCGACTGTGTCGAGACCTCGGAGGTTCAATCATGGTCCTCGGTTCCCCTCAACAAAGAAACCTCCTCGACGGAGTTTCCCATGGGCAAGGATTAGACTACGCCGCCGAAGTCGTTCGGGCAGCGATGCCAGTTCTCGAAGATTGCGGCGTTACCCTGGCACTGGAACCACTGGGTCGAGGCGAAGGAGACTTTCTCAATACTGCTGCCAGCGGTATCGAGCTGGCAAAGCTTGTCGACTCACCAAACTGCCGCCTTCACCTCGATGTCAAAGCGATGTCCGATGAGGGAAAACCGATCGACGATATCATTCGTGACTCAAGCGATTGGACTGCTCACTTCCACGCAAACGATCCGAACCTGCTGGGCCCTGGAATGGGAGAGGTGGAGTTTGATCCGATTTTCTCAGCCCTTGAGGAAACGGCTTATGACGGATGGGTCAGCGTCGAAGTCTTTCGCTACGAGCCGGGGATTGAGACGATCTGTGAAGAGAGTCTGCGCTACATGCAGAAAATCGAAGCTCAGGTGTAATCACAGCCTGAGACTGGGCAGCACCCCAACCTTTTGAACGGTGACTCCGCACGAGTAGTCATCGACTCCACATTCCCTGGCCCTCAGTCTTTGGGCCTCTTGCCCCCAATTGGATTGAAGTGCAGGAAGGTAGATGAGTGCTCCACAGGAATCGCTTCCTGCAACCGAACTTGAAGACGATTCGCCAGATGAACTCGAAGAAGTTCTGCGTCCTATCATTTTTCCGACGGTATTAGCCATCGGCGAACTCGTCGAAAAACATCTACCCAAAAAAATCGTGTTTTTCGACCGGTCGTAGCACAACCGAGCCGATGTCGAAGAGGTAATGGGGTTCTACAGCGCTGCGGAATACCTCAAGTTTATGCGGCAGGCTCCGGAATTTGAAAGGATGGTCACCTGCAGCGGTGCTCACCTCGTAAAGTTCTGGTTCTTGGTCAGTCTCGAAGAACAATCGCGACGGTTTCTCAGTTGAGCCAAAGATCCGCTGAAGCAATGGGAGCTGAGCCCGACGGAGGTCGAGTCTCTGAGTCGATGGGACGAATACACCGAGGCGAAAAAATCGATGCTCTTCTACACGGATACTGCGGATGCTCCATGGACGATCGTGCGATCGGATGACAAAAAACGTGCGATGATCAATGCGATCAAGTTCCTTCTCAACCAGATACCCTATACCGGCAAAGACGAAGCATTGCTCGATCACATGGATCTGCTCGTGATTGGATCTGCTTCGGAAATCTATGAACGCGGAGAAAACGTCCGAGTGCATCGTCTTCCAGCATCGCTTGCCTAATTGGCCGGCCAAAGAGCGAACCAACTAATTCTGAAAAGCGAAAAGGCTCTCCCGTATGGGAGAGCCCTTTGCTTGAGTGGAGGGGTAATTCAAAAATTCGGGTCAGTAGTCGAGCGCTACAGCAACGACGTTGTCTGCAACCAGATAGTCCTGACCTGCGCACAGAGCGTTAGAAACCTCTTCGAGCCACTGAGAAACCTGAACCTCGGCGAATCGAGGAAGCGTTGAAGGCTGATTGAGGGCCTCCTTAAAATCGATCTCACTACTTTCCATGGCAGTTTTCAGCCCATCAGAAACGGCCGGAAGAGCAACTTCGGCGGCACCGAGAAAGCGAAGAGCTTTCTCTGCTGGACTCTTCTTCCACTGGATCGCCCGCTCATCGCCAGGCATCTGTGCGACCACATAGTCGGCTTGGTCGGCGAAAATCTCCGCCAGGTCAGTGATTTCCTCATTGCAGCGCTCTCCCTGGCCGTTGGGGATCACGACAGTCATTTCGGTGTCAATCTCAGCGAGGAGATTCTCAAGATCAGCGGCCTCACAGAATTCGCCCCAAATGCGAGCTGCTCCGGTGTGAACGTCAACTACGATGGCGTCGTAGCTATCGAGCGCGCCGATGAGCTGGGAAACGTCAAATTGGTCTTCCAAGTCCCAGAATGCGCCAGTAAAGGAGTCACTCATGTCCATCTCATTCGAGGTGACAAGGAGATGGTTGGTTTCCGCTTCAGACAAGTGATGGCTGATTGCGCGTGCGAGAGCGGACTTTCCAGAGCGCTCTAAATCATTAACAACGACTATGAGTTTCTTCATGGTAGATCGAATTTATGGCTTGATTATAAATATTATAAATTTAACCGCAAGGCAAAATTTGAGATTTTTAAGAATTTAAGAAATCCGTTATAAATTGTCTTACCGGGTGTTTCGTAGGGGGAGGTTTGTGTTTCTAGCAGCAACTGGCCACATGTTTTCACGAGATATGACGGATAGACTTGCTGTTTTGTTCATTTTTCTTTCTAATTTCGATACATATCACGTGTGCTTTTCCCTCTGTTTCTTCGAAAAGACGGGGGCTGGAGGTGGTTTCCCCGGTAATTTTTGGGGATAGCAACAGAATCTGGGCCGATTCCTGTGTCTGCTTTGGCACTGGCTTTTCCTTTGACGGATTCTTATTCGTCAATAGGGTAGCCGCGGCTGCCACCCATGGGTGGAGCTGGAAAATGTTCGTTCAGTAATGGGCGAACGCTCTGGGCCAACGCCCTCGCATAGATCGAAACACCCTTATTGACCATTATGGCATCTTACGGAATCAACGGATTTGGACGAATTGGACGCAACGTGTTGCGCGCCATGAACGCTGAACAGCTCAAAAAAGTCGTTGCGATCAACGACCTCACAGACAACAAGACCCTGTCTCACCTCCTCAAGTATGACTCTACTGCGGGTCGCTTCGACGGAACGGTTGAGTATGATGCTGAGTCTATCACAGTGAACGGACACCGGATCATCGCAACTGCTGAGCGCGATCCAGCCAACCTCGACTGGGGTGGCAAGGGAGTCGACGTCGTTCTTGAGTCGACCGGATTCTTTATCGACCGTCCCGGTGCCGGGAAGCACCTCGAAGCTGGAGCCAAGAAGGTAATCATCTCCGCTCCTGCGAAAGATCCAGATCTTACTTTCTGCATCGGAATCAACCACGAGCTCTACAATGCATCCGAGCATCACATCATCTCGAATGCTTCCTGCACCACAAACTGCCTCGCACCTATGGTGAAGGTCCTCAACGACTCCTTTGGCGTCGAAAAGGGCTTTATGAGCACCATTCACTCCTACACCGGTGACCAAGTCGTTCTCGATGGACCACACAGCGATCTTCGCCGTGCACGGACCGCAGCTGAGAACATTATCCCATCCAGCACAGGTGCTGCGAAGGCAATCGGTCTCGTCATTCCTGAGCTGAACGGCAAGCTCCAGGGTGGTGCTTTCCGCGTTCCTACTCCAACCGGTTCTGTGACTGACTTCAGTGCAATCCTCGGCAAGGAAACGACAGTCGAAGAAATCAACGCAGCATTCAAAGCAGCTGCCGAAGGTCCCCTCAAGGGTATCTTCTCTTACAGCGAAGATCCTCTCGTCCTTAAGGACATCGTGGGCGATCCCCACTCCTGTATTCTCGACGGACTCACCACGATGGCCCAGGGCAATTTCGTGAAGGTCGTCGGATGGTATGACAACGAGTGGGGTTACTCCAACCGTGCTGTTGACGCCATGGAACTCGTCGGAGGCAGTCTCTAGTCGAGTTGACCTCTCGACAAATCAGTTTTTGATTTTCGAAGCGCCCCCGACTGACTCAGTCGGCGGGTGCTTTTTTTTGAGAATCAGTCTTCTAGAAGTAAAGAACCAACTAAAGCTCTGGAGCAGAATCTCCGAAGCGCAGAATCTTCCCGATGAAAAAATCTATTCGCGATATCGATCCCGCCGGAAAACGCGTCCTCATGCGCGTCGACTTTAATGTGCCTCTCGACGACGACGGCAACATCACTGATGACAGCCGAATCAAAGGAGCAATTCCTTCGATCGAGCACCTCACCAATGCCGGTGGAAAGGTCATCGTCATGTCCCACCTAGGTCGCCCCAAGGGAGAGAAGAATCCGGAATTCTCTCTGAAGCCTGCCGCAGCTCGTCTCGGCGAGTTGATTTCTGCCAATGTAAAATTCGTCGACGATTGTGTCGGTGAAACAGTGGAGGCCGCCGTCGCTGCTCTCGAAGATGGAGAAGTTCTTCTTCTCGAGAATGTCCGCTTCTATGCCGGAGAAACCGACAATGACAGTACTTTTTCCGAGCAACTGGCAAAGCATGGCGACATCTACGTGAACGATGCCTTTGGAACGGCTCATCGCGCGCATGCATCGACCGCCGGGGTCACCGCCTTCATTGATACCTGCGCCATGGGATTCCTCATCGAGAAAGAACTCGAATATCTTGTGACCAAGCTCGAAGAGCCTCAGCGTCCTTTCGTCGTCATCATGGGCGGAGCCAAGGTTTCGGACAAGATCCAGATTCTCGAGCGACTCATGGAAAAAGCCGACGCCTTCATCATTGGAGGAGCGATGGCTAATACCTTCCGTCTTGCGCAGGGATTCGAAATGGGTAAAAGCTTTGCCGAACGCAAAGAAGAAGCCCTCGAGATGGCTCGCGGCATTCTTAAAACCGCCGAAGAAAACGGAACGCCGTTTCACCTTCCTGCCGACACTCGCCACACCGCAGAATTTGCCGATGACGCTCCGACCGAGTGCACCGGAATCTGGGGGGAACCTGGAACCGCCGTTCCTTCCGATCGCGAAGGCATCGACATTGGAGACAGGGCAATCGAAGACTTTACCAAGGTCATCGCGGAAGCCGGCACTATTATTTGGAATGGCCCCATGGGGGTATTCGAAAAACGAGGATTCGATATTGGAACTAAAGCTGTCGGAGCTGCAATCGCTGAGAACGAGGCTGCGATCACGATCGTGGGTGGAGGAGACTCTGTCACCGCGGCGAACCAGTTCGGATTCGGAGAGAAGATGGATCACATGTCCACCGGAGGAGGCGCTTCTCTCGAGCTTCTCGAAGGTAAGGACCTTCCCGGTATAGCTGCCCTCGACGACAAATAATCAACACCCAACAGGGTTAGGTCACCGACCTGACCCTGTTTATTTCTTTCCTACTTCACTTCTCAACTTCTCAACTTCTCAACTTCTCAACTTCTCAACTTCTCAACTTCTCAACTTCTTACCCACTTCGAAATCATGAGCCGAAAAAACATCATCGCCGCCAACTGGAAAATGAACATGACGCCGTCCGAGACGGCTGAGTTCCTCACGCCCTTCCTCAGCACCTTCTCTGCTGCTGTGAATGTGGATATCGTTATCGCCCCATCTTTTGTGTCGCTCGCGAAAGCCTCCGAGGCGATCACGCCTAACCCCGCCGTTTCTCTTTCGGCGCAGAACATGTCCCAGGAAGCATCTGGGGCGTTCACCGGCGAGACCTCGGCAGCCATGCTTCTCGACGTGAATTGCGAATACGTCATCCTCGGTCACAGCGAGCGCCGCTCTCTTTATGGAGAAGACGATGCCCTCATCAACAAGAAGGTGCACGCAACTCTCGCCGCAGGAATGCAGCCTATTCTCTGCATCGGAGAGTCACTCGAAGAGCGCGAGGGCGGACAGCTCGAAAGCGTTCTGACTTCACAACTCGAAGGAAGTCTTGCTGACATTGGCGCTGCGCAGATGGCTAATATCGTGATCGCTTACGAACCTGTCTGGGCCATCGGCACTGGTGTCACTGCTTCTCCCGAGCAGGCACAGGACACACAGAGATTCGTCCGCAGTGTGCTTGAGAATCTCTATGGATCCGATGTTGCCGGAGCGACCCGTATTCAGTACGGAGGTTCTGTGAAGCCAGGAAACGCGGCCGAGCTCATCGGACAGCCTGACATCGATGGATTCCTCGTTGGTGGAGCCAGCCTCGATCCCCAAAGCTTTGCTGAAATCATCAGCGCAGGCATCGGAGGGTGATAACCCTGCAAACGCGTTTCGGTCGGAGCGTCGTAATCGAATTTGATAAAGCCCGCTTCCGAAAGGAGGCGGGCTTTTTTATTTTTTGATCTCTTACAGAACGGCGCGTTTCCGCTTTACAGTTTTCGTGCAGCAAGAAGCAAAAATCGATAGCCTCGGACACCGCAATGTTTCGTTTATTCTCTCTCTTCTCTATTCTTCTTTGTTTGCTCCTCTCGACGGAAGCAGCAGACAAAAATCGTCCTAACGTCCTCATGATCGCGATCGACGATCTGCGACCCATGCTGGGTTGCTATGGCGATGACCGAATTCATTCTCCTCACATAGACCGGCTCGCAGCCCGGTCCATTCTCTTCGAGCGCGCCTATTGCAACTACGCGAAGTGCGGAGCCTCTCGCCTCTCCCTGATGACCGGACTTCGACCGGACCAGATTCGAGTGGTGGGGCACGGAGTGAAAGATGTTGCTGCCTTTCGTAAACGCCAACCGAATGCCACGACGATGGCACGCTGGCTCCTCGAACAGGGGTACGAAACGCGAAGCTTTGGAAAAATCGATCACGACGGTTGGCAGCAGCGGGAAGACTGGAGCGCCCCTCCCTCTCCGGGCCGTGAACGAGAAATGTGGGAAGTCGTCGATGAGAAAAATCCGCTCGGCCCCACGAGGATCGCAGAGCGCCTCGATTGCCCAGTTCTCCAGAACCCCGATGTCCCTGACGATCATCTCTTTGCTGGAAGAATGACAAATGACGTCCTCCAACTTCTCTCGTCCCGTAAAGACGAGCGCCCTTTCTTTTACGCCGTTGGATTCCGCCGCCCACACTTGCCGTTTGTCGCGCCGAAACGCTATTTCGATCTCTACCAACCCGATGAAAGCTGGCTCACTACTTACCCAGATCCTCCAATTGATGCGCCTCCGTTCGCGTGGTTCAATTCAGATGGCTATATCGGCTCCGCGCGGAATCTCGGATTCACGATGCCGAACCCACCGAACCGAAGTGAAGCGATGGCGTGGAACGGCTTTGAAATGCGAAGCTATGTTGGAGCTCCCGTTCACGGAGAGATCCCCGCGGACGAACAACTCAAGTTTCTCCACGCCTACGCGGCCTGTATATCCTACGTCGATACACAAGTGGGACGTTTGTTAGACTTTCTCGAAGAAAAGAATCTCCTCGAAGAAACGGTTGTCGTACTCTGGTCCGATCACGGATGGCACCTCGGTGAAATGAGCGCCTGGGGAAAGATGACGAACTACGAGGTCAGCACGAGAATTCCTTTTCTTGTTTCCGCTCCCAGAATCACTCCTGCTCGAACGACTGCTTTCGCCGAACTCGTCGATCTCTATCCGACTCTCTGCGATCTCACGACAAGTCCGAAACCAGATCATCTCGAAGGAACAAGCCTTGTCCCAATTCTCAAAAATCCGGAAGCAAAAGGGAAGGATGCTGTCTTCCACGAATACCTTCGCTACAAAGGAAAGTTTCAGGGGCGGGCGATCCGAACCGATCGCTTTCGATTCGTCGAATGGAGAGATCCGAAGGAAAATCTCAAAGCGGTCGAACTCTACGATCTGCAGAAAGATCCACACGAAACACGGAATATAGCCGGAGCATCACCCGAAACAGTAGCGCGGCTCAGTCGGCAGCTTGCACAGGGTCCAGCTTCCTGAGGCAACAGCCAGACGGCGCGTACAAGGGATAGCTTCCTCCAGTTCTATCCTTGGAGGTCGGATATAATCATGGCATTCTCATCTCCCGTTCCGCACACCCCATCGTCTTTCCTTGATCCATGAATCGAATTACTCTTCTTGCTCTCCTCTCGGTCCTCTTTGCCGCTTCCGCTAATGCGCAGGAAAAACTCAATTTCGTGTTCTTTCTCGCCGATGATCTGGGCTATCACGACGTCGGATTCAACAATCCGGAGACATTCTACGAGACACCTCATCTCGATCAGTTGGCTCGCAGCGGGATCGTTTTTAGTGATTTTTATGCGGCTTCTCAGGTTTGCTCCCCGACAAGAGCCAGCATCCTGACTGGCAAATATCCTGCGAGGACAAACACGACAAACTTTTTCTCAGGAAGGCGCAACGGGACATTCAACGCCGCTGACTTTCAGACCCACATGGCGCTGAAAGAGGTCACCCTTGCTGAGGCGCTGAAGGAAAACGGGTATCAAACTTTCTTTGCCGGGAAATGGCATCTCGGTGGAGCAGGGCAACTCCCGACTGACCAAGGGTTTCAAATCAACAAGGGCGGCGGTCCGAATGGACTCCCCCGTAGCTACTTTTCCCCTTACAAAAATGTGGAGAACCTTCCCGCCGGGCCGGAAGGAGAGTATCTCACTGATCGTCTTGCCAAGGAGTCAGTCGCCTTTCTCAATCAAACGGCAAAGAGCTCGGATCCGTTTTTGCTCTACCTCTCTTTTTACAACGTTCACACCCCTCTGCAGGCGCCCAAAAAGCTGGTCGATAAATACAAAGCCAAGGCAGAGAAGCTTGGAATTTCAGATGAAACTGGAAGCTTCGACCCCGAAGGAGAACGGCAAGTCTGGTCTGGAACCAAGGAAGGTCGGAAGGTGCGTATTCGCCAAGATCATGCGGTCTACGCCGCGATGGTCGAAAGTCTCGACCGAGCTGTCGGAAGCGTCCTTCAGCGGCTCGATGAACTCGGGATGAGAGACAACACCGCGATTATTTTTATGTCCGATAATGGAGGGCTTTCCACCTCGGAAGGCCATCCGACATCCAACCTTCCACTTCGCGGTGGCAAAGGCTGGATGTATGAAGGTGGAATTCGTGAACCCGTCATCTTCCGCTGGCCAGGGGTCACGCCAGCGGGAACCCGCTGCGCCATCCCTGCAATCAGCACAGATTTTTATCCCACCATCCTCGAGATGGCTGGGTTGCCCCCGCTACCCGACCAGCATATCGACGGAGTCAGTCTCGTCCCGATACTGCGCAACCCGTTCGCCAAGTTCAAACGCGGCCCACTTTTCTTTCACTACCCCCACTATGCCAATCAAGGTGGCTTCCCCGCCAGTGCGATTCGCGACGGCGAATACAAACTGATCCAGGACCTCGAAGACGGGGCTTTCGAACTCTACCATCTCGAAACAGATGAGAAGGAGCACAACAATCTCGAACAGCTCGAAAGCGACAAAGCCAAGGAGTTATCGGACGTGCTCAACGAATGGCGAGTCGAAGTCGGAGCCAATCCTCTGAAGCAAAATCCCAAGACTGGCGAGACTCCCCCAAAACTCTGGTAACACACCTCCCCTTCCCTGCTATGAAAATCATTTCCTTCTCCCTTCTTCTCGCCATCGTAGCTCCGGGACTGGCAGAGGAAACCCGCTATCGTGATCCCGTCACGCTGCACGACGAGCATCCATTCCGCTCCCTTCGCGAGAACCAGTCCTGGGAGGAAAGATCGACTGAAATCAAAATCCGGATTCAACTCGCCGCAGGTCTCTTTCCATTTCCCGAACGAACCGACCTGAATGCACAGCGATTCGGACCGGTCGAGGGAGAAGGGTTCCGGGTCGAGAAAGTGTTCTTCGAGTCGTTTCCCGGACACTATGTAACGGGAAGTCTATTCACCCCCTCTGGTTCATCTCTTCAGAAAGGATTGCAGGATGGGAAACGCCCGGGTGTCCTTTGTCCCCACGGCCACTGGACCGACGGGCGGCTCTATGATTCACTAACCCGAGGAGGAGGACGAGGTGCCCGAGAACAGATCGCGAAGGGAGCTGAAAGATTCTGGAATGCTTCTCGGAATCCGATTGTAGCCCGTTGTGTCCAACTCGCTCGCATGGGCTGCGTCGTGCTCGTCTATGATACGATCGGAAATGCAGACTCCATTCAATTGACTGAACATCGGCGCGGACCTCGTCCCGAGATGGACAAATCCGAACTCGGAGAATGGGGGTTTGTTAGTCCTCAATCCACTCTCCGCCTTCAAACGAATTTCGGACTCCAGACTTGGAACAGCGTTCGAGCGCTCGACTACCTTACCACTCTTCAAGAAGTCGATACCGACCGCCTTCTCGTTACCGGAGCCAGTGGAGGTGCAACCCAGACGATGATTCTGGCAGCGATCGATGAACGGATCGATGCCGCCTTTCCTGCCGTGATGGTTTCCACCGCGATGCAGGGAGGATGCACCTGCGAGAACTCTCACTACCTCCGGATCGATCAGGGGAACATCGACATCGCTGCCGCGGTTGCACCCCGTCCACTTGGCTTGACCGCAGCGGACGACTGGACCGTCGAGCTCGAAACAAAAGGCCACCCAGATCTCGAGACTCTCTACACATCACTGAAGTGCCCCGACCACTATGAGTCACATTTTGACATCCACTTTGGACATAACTTCAATCATGTCTCTCGGGGAAACCTCTACAACTTCGTCAATCGCCACTTCAAGTTGGGAGAAACAGAACCTGTTCTCGAAGAGGACTTCGTATACCTGGGGAGACCTCAACTCAGCGTCTGGAGCGATCCCAACCGCATACCCGAAAGCTATCTCACTGGTCCGGACCACGAGCGGGAACTCAATCGCCTTTGGGCAGAGGACAGCCACGCCCGTTGGAAGCAAGCCGCCGATGGTAACAAAAACGGAGTAGACTCCTGGCTGAGGGCAGCTTGGGAAACGATTCTTCGCAAATCCGCTCTCGACGGAGAAGAATACGTGTTCACTCTTGGCGACAAAGATTCAGAGGGAGAGGTCGTCGTCATGGATGGCACAATCGAGAACGCTGGCTCCACCAGTCCGATCGCGGCCCGCATCCACTATCCAAAAAACTGGAATGGGAACGTGATCATACAATTGGGTGATCAAGGACACGCAACCGAAGTCCAAGTGAAAGACACCGCCGTAATTTGCCTGGATCTTTACGGGCAGAATGACGACAAGGCTTTGAATCCGGCCTCTACCTACTCCGGTAAAAAGGAACTCGATGCGAACAGCTGGCAACGTTCTCCGGTTTACTTCTACGGATACAACGATTCGGTCTGGGTTCGTCGAGTGCACGATCTTGTTGCCGCGATACGGATGGCTGAACAGCACCCCGACTGGGACGTGAAGAAAATTTCCATCCTTGCCCGAGGACCTCTCGCCAGTATTGCCCTCGGGGCCAAAGCCCTCGCGGGAGAGTCACTGGAAGGCAGTGACATCGACCCGGAAGGGTTTCGCTTTTCGGCAATCGACAGCAACTGGGATGACTACATGGTTCCCGGAGCCGTCAAGTATGGTGATGTAGACGGATTGCGTCTCATTGCACGAGAGAGGTAGAGTTACACCCCTGTAACTTTTACCTGGTTCCGCCCCTTTCTTTCGAGTTTTGGGCACTGGACTCATGTCACTGGCTGATCACCTACCTACATTTGATCATTCTCTACTGAAACCATTAATATTTATACACGAGATAGCCTGGTGTATACTTTTTCGTCTCGTTCCGTGATTTCGTATCCTCCTGATATCGAATTCGTCGCTCTACATTTATTTGTTCGAGAACACAATGATATCAAGACTCAGCCTGCTTGGCACACTACTACTCGTCTCCTTACCGCATAGGAGATGAGAACATGGACAGGCAGCCGGGATCGGACTCTTAGGGCAGTCTACGAAGAAATCTCCGAAAAGAATGTTCTACTCCGACTGGAGAATGGAAAACAGATTCCCTTTCCGATCGCCAAGCTGGCCACTCCTGAGCAGGACTGGTTGCGCGAACAATGGAACAAGTCACCGAAGGCGATTGCTTCGCGGATTGATCAGTTTATTCTTCCAGGCCTCGAAGAAGCAGAACGGCCACCCAACCCCAAAACCTCCGACACTCAATTTGTTCGGCGAGTCTACTTGGAGATCATGGGAGCCATCCCGACCTATGATCAAACAGTCACTTTTCTCAAATCCAACGAAACCGACAATAGGACTACGTTGATGTTCAATACTGAAACTGGGACACCCACGTCGATAATTTCGGTTCCGTTCCCGAACTCGCTTCCAATCTCGATACCGGGCTCGGCGCACTGTTGGAGAAACTTTTTGTACCCTTCTCGGATTGATTCTGCTCGAGTTTTCGTACTGAGATATTTGAGGAGCCTTCTGCAGAAGACACCGAATCTTCTGACCTTCGGCCGTGCTGAGCCGGAAATTTCTGCAAATTCCACTATCGAACCAGAACCGGCCCATCAAGATCACTCCAAGTGAAATCCAAGTTCTCTCTATGAACAATTGATTCTGACTCGTTCCAGAAAGCAGCCATCTGAAATCGACATTCGGTAGATATTTAAGATTTCCAAAGTAAATTATCCCCAATGATTCGGTTCCTTTTCCCTCTCTTTCTCTTCACCATTCTGGCGACCCCCTGTTCGGGGGCCACTTTGCCGGACAACTGCAGTCAGGTCCTCGTGGGGATCGCTCCGAGCTGGAATTCCTCCTATGTAACTCTGACCTTGTTCGAAAAGAAGGGCCTCGGCATAAAGACATGGAAGCCTCAGGGGACCTCTTGGAAAGGTAGGCTTGGCAAAAGTGGACTCGTCTGGGGACGGGGACTTCATCCTAGAGTTCCCGACAATATTCTAACAAAGCGAGAGGGCGACGGCCGCGCTCCAGCCGGAATATTCGAGCTGGGAGATGCTTACGGATACGCCTCGACGATCAAGAAGTCCCCTCTCCTCGCCTATCGTCAGATCACGACCCGCGACCTTTGGTACGAAGATGTGAAGTCCCCCCACTACAATCAGCATCGAGTGCTTTCCTACGAACCACGCAGTGCGGCAGAATACCGCGCTCAGATGAAACAGGGTGACTACGCCCACTCGTTAAAACTCTTCATTGAGCACAACTCGAAAAAGACCGGAATCACCCCGGGAGAAGGTTCTTCCATTTTCTTCCACATCTGGAGGCGAGACGGTGCTTCAGCCACGGCTGGTTGCACGACGATGTCAGAATCGAATTTGAAAAAGCTGATCGCCTCGATCAATCCCTCGAAGAATCCAGTCTATGTGCTGCTGCCCGAGGCGGAGTATAGGAAGTTCCAGGAAGCCTGGAAGTTGCCGGCGCTGAAATAGTTTTGCCCAACTCTCTTTTCCTTCGTAACAAGAGGCTCCAACGAGCTGATCGTAGAGCTAGGCGGTGCCCGCGCTCAATCCCGGGAATTAACGGACCGCGACGAAAGTTCCAGGCACTTATGATTTCACCAGGGGCTGAATCACCTTCATCAGGAAACTCTACACGGTACAAATCTCGACCGCTTGCTTCAGAGAAGCGATCTTGTCCTCGCGCTTGGGGATGAATTCCTGGGCAACCCAGCCGGTGTATCCAGTCTCAGCAATCGCTTTCATGATCGCCGGATAGAAAAGTTCCTGGGTGTCATCAATCTCGGCGCGACCTGGTACTCCACCAGTATGGTAGTGAGAGAAATACTGCTGACGCTCCTTGATCGTAGCGATGATGTCGCCCTCCATGATCTGCATGTGATAGATATCGTAAAGAAGTTTAAAGTTCTCCGAGCCAACTTCATCACAGAGCGCCGCGCCCCACGAGGAGAGATCGCACATGTAGTCCTTGTGATTCACTTTCGAGTTGAGCAACTCCATCGAGAGAGTCACCCCGTGCTTTTCGCAAAGGGGCATCAGCCTCTTGAGGCCAACGGCACAACTTTTGAGACCTTCTTCGTCGTCCATACCGTCACGATTGCCGGAAAAACAGATCACGTTGGTGAATCCAGCCTCTTTGCTCGCTTTGATGAGCGGCTCATAGAGCTCCACGAGAGTATCGTGATGCTCAATACGATTGAACGCATTAGGAATTGTTCCAACCTTCTTTTTCTTTCCCCCGATCTCGACTTCGGCCGAGGGGAAGCTGACCATCGCACAATGCAGGTCGTGCTTCTTGAGTGTATCGAAGTCTTCAGGCAAAAGCAGTTCGACGGACTCGAGCCCGAACTCTTTTCCAGCGGTGCAGAGATCATCGAGGGAGACTCCTTTGTAACACCACTTGCATGCTGAATGGTTGATCTTTCCACCCACTCCTGCTTTCTCAGCAGCCTCCTCAGCAAGCGAGAACCGAGTGTGGAGCGAGGCGGAAGCTGCCGCAATAGCTGCAGTGGATCCAGAAACGAAACGTCGGCGAGAGAGGGGTGAGGACTTTTCCATGCGGAATCTTAGTTGAAGGATCTCGATTCGGCACTCTGGATTTTGACAAAAACACGCCGAAAATTTCGGTGAACGAATCACCTAATAGGGTTAGATCAGTGACCCAACAGTTTCGATCCACCTTGTTCGGTCAAAAAAGCAAATCCGTCGACATGTCGACCCCTCTTCTCTCTCTCGCTCCGATGCAGGATGTTTCCATCCTTCCGCTCTGGCGTTGCCTCGAAAGAAGAGGAGGTGGTCCAGACCTTCTCATCACGGAGTATTTCCGGGTCCATCGCGACTCCCATCCAGACCACACGATCCTTCGCTCCGTTCTCGAATTTGGAAAGATCAAGCCGGTCCAGGCGCAGATGATCGGGAACTCCGCCGAGGATCTCGTTCGAACAACACTCGAGATCCAGGAAAAGGCCAGACAGTCAGGGATTCCTCTTGAGGGCATTGATCTCAATCTCGGTTGCCCGGCTCCGAAGGTCTGTGGCAAAGCAGCCGGAGGAGCACTACTCCGCGAACCGGAAAAGGTTCGCTCGATCGTGGAGGCGCTCAGGAAAGTGGTCGAAGGCAAGCTCACCTTGAAAACCCGGGTCGGGTTTGAGAGCGAGTCCGAATTCGACTCTTTGCTGGAACTCTTTTCTACCCTCGCCATCGACGGACTCACCATTCACGGGAGGACCGTTCGAGAAAAATACCGCACTCCGATTCATCCCGAGTGTATTCAACGCGCTGTGGAAAGCCTCCCCTATCCTGTCACTGCGAATGGGAACATCGTCTCCGTCGCCGCCGCTCACGCCCTTCATCAGCAGACGGGAGCCTCGGGACTGATGATCGGCCGCGGAGGAATTCGGAATCCCTGGCTTTTCCAACAGATTCGCGAGTCGTTCAACGGGACTCCCTGCTTCGTCCCCACTCTGACAGATCTTCGATACTACATCGGCGAGTTAGTGGATGAAATCCGCTCGGAAGGAGACTTTGAATCAGACTCGCAGCTGGTTCATCGGATGAAGAAATTCACCAACTACATCGCCTCGGGAATTCACGAAGGTCTGTTTCAGGAAGAGCTGCGTCGGGCTCAGGACAGGGAAACGTTCGAAGCCATCTGCCTGGAGCACCTTTCTTCCGACGAAGAATTTCCTCAAACACCAGAGGAAGACGGAACCCTTTTCTGTGGCTTCCAACAGCTCACGAGGGAATCTGAATTTACCGAGGTACATCCCTCAACGGTTTTCTGAAGGGTTGAATTACAAAATCCCCTCATTTTTTCCATCGCCAGCAAATCCGGGTTCCGGCAGTGTGAAAAGGTATGGAAATACTTTTCTTCCTGATTTTCATCGGCGTCATCATTGCCGTTGCCGTCTCTAAGCATTCAAAAACCTTGAATGAAACGTGGGAGAAAGCGGCACGGAGCCTCGATCTCCGATACACGGCGGGAAGCGAACGAAGTCTGCGCGGCAAGAGGCCCGCGATGAAGCTTCTCATCGATGCGAAATCAGCAGGAAAAAGTCGGTGGACCGACTACACCGCCACCTTCACAAAATCCCTCCCCATAGATATCAAAATGAAGCCTCAGGGATTATTCTCCGAGATTTCTCATTCGTTCTTCAACCGCGTCGATATCGAAATCGGCGATCCACTATTCGACTCCGGAGTCATTGTCGAAGGAGTCAATCCAGACGAAGTTCGCAAATACCTCGACCAAAACGTCGTCGCTGCGATCAAGGGATTGATCGCCCAGTTCGATTCCTTTGAAATCACCCAGCAAAGAGTCGCGGGTAAGCGGAACAAAATTGTAAGCAACGCCAAACTCCTGATTCGTGACATCGAAGTGCTCGAGAAAGCAGCTCGGGTTTTATCTGCCAAAGGGGAAGTCAAGGAGGAAGCGCCAGCCAGAACCCCACCGCCGATTCCGAAACGAGTGAAATCCGAAAAACCTGCCCTCACCCCCCCATCTCTCCCATGCAAAGAGCGATCCAAGGAGACCGAGGTTTCAACGATGGAAACTGAAGCTGTTGCTGGCGCAGAGCCTCTGACCGAGCCAGAGGTCGTTGCCGAGATCGATAATGACGTTCAGGAAGAAGAACCGCCTGTTCCGGTTCCGGAACCGAGTTCGGCTATGGAAGATCTTGAGATAGAGGAAAAGCCGGATCTCTCCGAAAAATCTCCTGCCTGCCTCGTTGTCCAATCCTGGCTCGCCGATTTCTCGGAAGGAACGAGTCACTATGATTTCGTGCAAACGTTTGAGAATCGCTGGAAAGGTTCCGAGGTGAGCGGCGCAGCGACCTTACGATCCGTAGAATCGTATTCGATGGATCGGATCTTTGGACGAGGGCCCGGCGTTCGGCTCTTTTTTGAACTGGGTGATCTAGAAGATGGAGACTCGCTCACCCTGATCGCCAACGCGAAAACGGGAATATCCATCAAGGACTTCCGCTCCAGAATCGGTCAAGAAATCCCCTTCGAGGGAACCCTGATCCGCTGCGACTCGTTTGAGCACGTTCTCTTTCTTCAGGCTTCCTCTGACAAAGAGGCAGCTCTCTCGACGAGCTACGCATCCAGCTACTCTACTTATTCTCCTTCTCCCACCGTCTTGTCCTCGACCGTTTCTTCCGAATCGAGCAGATGATGGGCGAGAAAGATTTCCACTGCTTCTGACACGGAAGAGCCGAAGCCTTTACCGTGACCACCGCCCTCGACCGTCAGGAGAACGGTGGGGACGCCCGCTTTCTCCAACTCGATTTCAAGCTGAGTCGACTGTGGATAGGGAACGAGCTCGTCCTTGGTTCCGTGAACGATCAGGGACGGAGCGTCGTCTGCGCTCGTCCATGTAACCGGAGAAGCTTGGGCCGCTTTCTCAGGAACTGTCGAAACAGGCGCTCCAAGAAGAAGGCTCTCGGGCGAACCCGCAGCAAGATGCGTGATCTTGCTGGGGTGATCATCCATCGTCAGGATCTCGGAAGGTCCGAAGAAATTCACAACACAGGTCACTCGCGAAGAGACAGCGAGGTGAGATCCAATCGTTCCTTCCAACTCTTCAACGTCGCCAGAAACTCCTAACATTGCGACAAGATGTCCCCCTGCGGAAGTTCCCCAAACCGCCATTTTGTCCGCGTCGTATCCGTGTTCGTCGGCATGAACCCGGAGCCAGCGAATCGCTGCTTTGCAATCATGAATCTGACCGGGCCATTGCGATTCATCGGTCAGTCGATATCCGATCGAAGCTCCCGCATACTTCCCGCTCTGCACGAAGGGGCGCAACTTTCCCCATCCCGACTCCTTTTGTCCGCCACGCCATCCTCCCCCATGGATAAAGACAATTAGGGGGCGGAGAGATTCGGGCTCAGCTTTGGGAAGATAGAGATCAAGAGACTGGCGCGGGTTTTCTGTGCCGGCATAGTTGATATCGCGAATCACGTGAAGCGAATCGGGGACTTCTGCACCTGGCTTCTTCTTCGCCTGCTGTGGCTTCCGCGCCGCAGCGTCTTCTTCTCGAGAGATCACTCCATCCTTGTTCTGATCGACTCGATCAAAATTTCGCTGCAGCGGTGCGGGAAGTTCTTCTCGAGTTAAAGTCCCATCGCGATTTTTATCCCAATTATCGAACCGTGCCGAACGATCCTGGGAGTGAGCTGGAAGAATCAGCGAGACTAAACAGGCAAAAAAGAGAAAGAATTTCATGCAGGGTTTAACCCTAACCGTTGCTTCTCGTTGCAAAAAACTTTTCCCACGCGAGTTCGTTTTTCGGGGCGAACCGAGGAGTCAGATTCTCGATGACTAAAACGCCGATCGAACTAGGCATCTTCGGTAAACTATGGACGGGCATATTCCTCCGGGACTTTTGATCTAACCCTGACAAAATAATAAATCAGGAACCCAACCAGAGCGATCAGGAAGGTCCCGGGCAACCAGGAAAGACTTTCTCGAAAGGCAGATCCTGCTCCTTCTCCCTGCTCAGCAACGGGATCATTTTTTTCGCTAATCATTTTCAGAATCCCTCCGTAGAGGATGCTCATTCCTCCAAAACCGAGATTGAGGGCAAGGCCCTTGAAGCTGAGAACCGTCGCACGGCGTTTCGAATCCACCTCGGCATTGAGATAGTGAGAGGTATAAAAATTGAGAAACCCCATTCCAATTCCGAAGAACACGATCACCCCCACTCCCCAGATCGGGATCGCAAACGAGATTCCAATGAGCCCGAGAAAAGTCGCGATCGAGACGAAGACGTAGTTCGTGCGAATCGAGCGATTCGAGACGAGCCATTCCGCGATCTTTGGTATGAAAATGCCAAGCGCGGCAAACGCCGCTCCGATAACCCCGAACCAGGCTACGGGAATATCAATGAGCCGATAGTATTCAGAAGCCGACGTCAGAAAGAGTCGGATGACACTGTCATGAACCAGTGCGGCGAGTATGAGCGCATATACAAATGGATGACGAAGAATCCATTTTCCGACTTCGAAAATCTCGGACCACATCGAGTAACTTTCATCATGCGCACTATCACGATCGGGCTCCTTCATGAAGAGACTGACTGCTACGGCACAGATCCCGGTGAATAGGGTGAGATAGATGGGAAACCGTAGAACGGTTTCCTTGTTGAGAGTCAGGTCACTTCCGAACCAACCGAGGACACGATTCAATAAAGTTGGATCGTAGATCGCTGATCCGACCAGCATAGCTATGACAAACGCGATCGAGTAAAGAGACATGAGCCGCGAAAGCACTTTGGGCCAACGCTTTTTCTGCTCTTCCAGCGGTATAGAATCATAGGCCAGCGCTTCGTCGGCTCCACTCGCCGAAGCCTCGGCTGCGCCGGAAAGAATGCGATTGATCACCCAGGCCCAGAAAACCAATGTGCTGCTCCCAAGCGGCACAAAGGCAATCACCGCCATCTCGATCACCATGAGAATAGCCGCCCCGACGACCATTCGTTTTCTCCCGAATCGGTCAGCAAGAGCCCCGGAAGGAACTTCCAACAACACAATCGAGATCGCCCAGACCGCATTCAAAATCGCGAACTGAGATATCGTGAGCCCGTAGTCGAGCTGGATGACTGCGAAGATCGGGTAGTAAAACCGCGCGTTAAAAAGAAGCCGAAAGGCAATGAAGAGAGGAATGTTTCGGGCCATAAGAAGCGATTCGATTCACGGTTACGCCAGTTCGAACAATTTACGACGAGGAAACCCCGCAAAACCTTTTCAGAATCGATGCCCAACTCGCTCTTTGCCCCGGAGTTTCTTTTCATGAGTGAAACTCGTCGACCGGTAGTCTACCCCTTAGGAAAAGGAACCTGGCTTTCCTTTCACGACATCCCCTCGCGAGTCCTTGCGCGCGGAGAAGAAACCAATGAAGCTCAGTGTGTCCCGGTCGGAACCACGGTCACAGGGGGGGGGGGCGCCTCCTCATTCTCACTCTCGGGAGGAAGAATTTTTTTACGTTCTCTCGGGAGAAGTCACAATCTACAATGAAAGAGATACCACTGTCGCAACTCCCGGCTCAGCGATTAGCCTTCTCAAAGGACTCGTCACTGGTTTTGCAACGAATCCGATCAACCAGCAGAAATGCTCATTCTAGTGGCACCGACCGGTCTCGAGAATATGTTTCCAGAGACAGAGCGCCCGCTCCACCACTGCCGGAGAAAATTGCGCGCCTGCAGGAGGTCGCGCCGAATTACGGCATTTCGTTAGGGTAAGGTTTTCTTGAGAAACTGCTCGACGGCCTCAACCGTCGGATCGAACCACTCCTTCATGTTCCAGAAAGGATGCGGACCTTCTGGCATGAGCACAAATTCGTGAGCGATCCCAAGCTCATCCATCTTCTTCCAGAAATCAGCGTAGCGCAGGCGAGGTCGATCATTCTCTCCGTCGATAAAAAGCATCGGAGGAGTCTGCGCCCCCAGGTGAGTCAGTGGAGAAGCTTCCCGGTAGCGCTCTGGATCCCGTGAAGGTGGAACGCCACCGAGGAAATCGAGGATCGCATCACCAGCCTCTTTCTTTGCTCCTTCCTCGGCTCGTTCCGCAACGCCGTTCTCGAGCATATTCATCGGACCGCACATTACAATAGCAGCCTGCACCTCCGAGGAAGTCTCCTGATGATCCCCTCTTCCCTCGAAGCGCTCGATGCCGTTGGTCGCCGCCATAAATCCAGAAAGGTGTCCTCCCGCAGATCCACCAATAGTTGCAATCCGATCCGGATCGATCTGAAACCGCTTCGCGTGTTTTCTGGCCCATCGTATAGCCGCCTTAGCATCGTGAACCGCCGCTGGAAACGGGGCTTCTCCCGAGAGCCGATATTCAGGAACAAGGCAGACATAGCCTTTTCTCGCGAGGGCCTGCGCAAGAGGAGTAAACAGACCTGGTCGACCATTCTGCCAGCCCCCTCCGAAATACATCACGATCGCCGGATAGGGTCCATCGCCTTGGGCAGGTCGATAGATATCAAGAGTGAGTCGTCGACGCTTCTTTTCATCAACGTAGGTGAAAATGAACGATCCCTCAGCAACCACTCCGGTCGCATCTGGAAGGACCTTAGATCGATCAGGTCCCGGAGAGGTGGTCTGCGCGACCGCGCCAGCTACGAGAAGCAAAAAAAGAACCGCAATCAATCGGAAGGAATCCATGATAGAATCCTAAGTCAATCAATGGCGTATTGCCGAGCAGAAAGAACCCATGTGTATCTTCCGCCTTCTTTCCCCCTCGCACTCATTTCTGCGATCTTAAATTCAAGCTATCGCACGATCGAGGAGACTTCAGACGCTGGTCTGATCGACAAGCCTACTTTCGCCATCGCGGATCAGAATGACGTTGGAAGATTATCGAAAGAAGAGTTGGCCAAATACAAGAATCAGGACAGTCACCTCCACTAGGAAGAGTTCGCCGAAGCTCTGACCGGAGGAAAGGCGAATACTATTTCTGTTGCCTCAAGCCAACGCCCTACACAAGACGAACTCCCCATATTCATCTTGCAGTCAGCCTGAAGAGCCAGCGGATTCGAACGACACAGGGGTATATCAAGGGACACGAACTCAACACGAACGATCGGCTCCTCAATCGAGCACCCGCAGACCTTCGTCACCTCCTTCAAGTTGATTTCAATCCACTGCAGGTAACTACGCAGTTCGGCATCGTTATCGGTGTAACACCGAAGGACGCCTGAGAAGCGAACGGTCACACCACTGTTTCTGTAACAGACCGGGTTTCTACTCGGCGTTGTCTTCCCCCCCCCGTCAGTTCGTTCGGCGCCCAACGGCTTGGGACAACATTGACGAAATTGATGCTAATCAGCTGTTTTATCGATTCGCCATTCCCGTAAGAATTCCATACCTTGGAGCCGAACTTTGTTTGTGACTCCATGGAACCTATTGCACTGCTCTTTCTGGCCGCCATTCTCATTCTCTCGATCGTTGCCCTTTCCAAGCAGGGAAAACTCGAAGAATCAATGAAAGGACTTCGGTCCGAAGTATCCCAGCTTCTTCTCTCCAATCAGCAAATTGAAAAGCGCCTCCTTCGTGAAACAACGGAAGTGCAGACAGAAGAATCGATCGTGGAGGAGTTACCTGCCGCTAAAGAAGCACTCGAAACGGATCTGGCAGAAACTGATGAATCTGATTCTGAAGAGCCACGGACTGAGGGAATCGCGACCCCACCACCACTCCCCGAGTCGGTTACCAATCTGCAAGAGGTGCCCTCCACTGCGCCAGTGGTATCTCAAACCGTCGCCGCCAAAGCGACCCCGCCAGTCAAGAAGGACGAGCCCTCCAAATTCGAAACTGCAGCAAAAGATATCCTTGGGAAAATCTGGAGTTGGATTGTGGTAGGAGAAGAGCATCGCCCTGCGAATGTCACGATGGAGTTTGCCGTCGCAACGACCTGGCTGCTGCGACTTGGTATATTCATTCTCATTCTCGGCATTGGATTCTTCCTTCGCTACACCGCGACCAGCGAAGCGATTGGACCTCTCGTTCGTGTTTCCGTGTCCATCCTGACGGGAGCTTTGCTTCTTCTTGGTGGTCTCAAACTTTTCCGTGGCCGATACGATCTCATCGGGCAAGGACTGGCCGGTGCTGGTTTTGCGACTTTCTACTTCAGCTTTTTCACCGCGCACCGGCTCGAGGTTCTCGGAGCTCCGCTCGCGTTTGGCATGATGATCCTTGTCACCTCGGCTGCAGGAGTTATTGCCATTCGAAGCAACTCTCTTCTCATCGCGATCCTCGGAATCGCCGGAGGATACCTGACCCCATTCATGATCGATACGGACACGCCGAGCGCTGTTTCCTTCCTCGGATATCTGCTCGTGTTAGGCTCCGGAGTTCTCTTCATCGCCTGGAAACGGGATTGGAGAATCCTGAACTACATCGCCTTTGCTGCGACAAGCTTGCTCAGCCTCAAGGCAGTCGATGCGGGTTTTAACTCGGACACGTTCTGGGAATTCATGCCATTCCTGACCGGTTTCTTCGTGCTCTTCTCCACGGCCACTTTTCTCTATCACTTCGTTCACCGACAGAAGTCGACTCTACTCGAGTTGCTCTTTCTCTTCCTCAATGCTGGAGTGTTCCTCGCTTTCGCGATTCACCTCGTTGAGGAAACTTACCAACGCGAAGCGATCGCAATCGTCACGATTGGTCTAGCCATTTTCTACATTGGCCACGTCCTTTTCTTCCTTCGACGAGGAATCCAGGACAAGGGTCTTCTCCTCAGCTTCATCGGCCTCGCTTCGCTCTTCGTAGCGATCACACTTCCCCTCGTTCTCTCGAAAGGGTGGATCACAGTCAGTTGGGCGATCCAGGGATTCGTCATGCTCTGGATTGCGTCGAAGATGAAGAGTGAGTTCCTTCGTCAACTTGCCTATGTCCTTTACCTCATCGTTCTCGTCCGCTTCGCGATATTCGATATCCATGATCAATTCGGAAATCTTCCTCTCAATCCGTCCGGAAAAGAATATGCCATGGCTTTCTTCGAGCGACTGTTAGTCTTTGGTCTTCCCATTGCCTCGTTCTTTGCCGCGGGTCGCCTCTTCTCGCGAGAAGCAGAAGGAGCACCACAGTGGATTGTTTCCGAGGAGAACGATATTCAACCCTGGTTTGGGCAAAGCCAGCTCAGCCGAGCCTGCTTCTGGATCATAGTCGCACTGAGCTTCGTTTTTCTTAACTTTGAAGTCACTCGCACGTTCGACTTTCTCTATGAGCCCCTCACCCGCCCAGGCCTGACTTTGATCTGGCTTGCATTGGCAGCAATATTTTTGCGCGAGATGCTTGCAAATCGAAATACGATCGCGACCGTCGCATTCTGGATCACTATTGCGGCAGTATCGATAAAGGTCTTCTTCGTAGATGTTCACTACTGGGATCCCGGATGGGACTGGGCTTACAGAAAAAATGACTTCTTCGCGGGTGGCGTTATGCGCCTGCTAAACTTCGGCGCGATAATCGGTTTCTTTCTCGTCGCTTGGCAATTCATACTGCCGCGTGGCCAGAGGAAGAAGACAGCGAGCGTCTTTGGCTACGCTTCTCTTACCGGACTGTTCGGCTATCTCAGCCTCGAAGTCTGGACCGTATTGAACGAGTTCGTACCGAAGTTTCGTACCGGGGGGATCTCAATTTTCTGGTCGGTCTTTGCTGCCTCCCTTCTCCTTGCCGGAATTTCAAAATCCCGGGCCGCATTGCGAGGTATCGGACTGATCCTTTTCGGCATCGTGATCGTGAAAGTTTTCCTCGTCGATCTCGCCGGACTCGATCAGCTCTACCGGATCGTTGCCTTCATCATCCTCGGCGTCGTGATCCTCTTTGGTTCCTTTCTCTATCTCAAGTATCGTCATCGATTTCTCACGATCGATTCGGATGACAACTCCGAAGCTGATGCCGCCCTCGAATCTTCAGACGACAACGAACCCTCCGAATCATGACCCGTATTCTTCTCCTTACTTGTGCACTCTTCCTTCCCCTCCTTGGGCAGAGTGATGAAATTCTCGATCCGGCGGCTCCGTTTGCCTGGATCCGACAATCAGAATCTGCGTCTTCGAAAGAAGGTCTCGGAAAGATCGTGGTCGATCCAGAACTCTTCCAACACAGCGAAGAAAATTTCTCCGATGTCCGACTCTTCCGGATCCGCGATGAAGAACAGCTCGAATGGCCTTTCCAGATCCGGGAAACTCGTCCAATTAAAAGGAAGACTCCTCCTCGTCCGATCAATAGCGAAGTGCTCAGCTTCGACAAAACGAATGAGGAAGAACTCGTCTACATTGTCTCCCTTCCCAGCAAGGCCCCGCCTGTTGGTAGCTTGACGATCCACACTCCGCTTCGCAATTTCGAAAAGACGGTTTCGGTATCTGGGAGCCCCGATGGCGAGAACTGGGAGTCCCTCGTATCGGAATTTCTAATCTATGATCGCGAGGTCTTTCTCGACTTCCGACGCACCAAGGTGAACCTACCTGCCAACAATCACAGACAATTTCGGATTCAGGTTCGCAATGCGAGTGACGAGCAACAATCCGCCCTGCGGAACATCACACGGACGCTGGGAGAAGACTCTGAAAAGATTATCGAGGAATCTCTCTCTGTAACGGTTCGCAACTTCCGAGTCGATCACTTCACTTTCCATACTCCGGAGAAGCCAAGCGAGCCTACTCGAGGAGAAATGTCCTATCCTGTTACCCTCGTTTCCCAGGAGACTGGCGAAGGAGAGAAGACATCAGAAGTCGTTCTCGAAGTCGGAACGGCTCCGCTCTATCGACTCACCGTAGCGGTCGAGGATCGAAATTTTCGGAGGAATCTCCGCATCGAAGTGCCGAGAAAAGACAAGCTGATGGAATGGCGGACCATCGATCGCAAGTCGATCCATCGCTACGAAGTCGCCGGATTAAAGGAGGAAGATCTCACTCTCGATTTCAGTGAAATCTCTCCGGAGAGAATCCGGCTCGTGTTCGAAAATGGTGACAATCGCCCGCTCAAGATCGAATCTGCCCAGGGATTCGGCCCTCTTCACGAAATCGTTTTCCTGACGGAACCTGGAGATCAGTGGATGCTCGCGTATGAGGTGCCGGCATCTACTCTGAGTCGCCCGGACTACGATATTGCCGTGCTAAAACGCGCCGAGGAAGCCGGGGTTCCCGAAGAAGAAATCCTACTCTCGGAACAAACTTCCAATCCTGTCTACGATGAAACCGCGGGGCTGAATATTCCTCCCTGGTTCGCAAAGAAGTGGCTGCTGCATCTCCTCATTGCGGGCGTCGTGGCGATTCTCATCTGGGTTCTTTACCGAGCTGCCAGCCAGATCGAGGCGAGCGAATAGGCAGGGTTGACCCATCGATTCAACCCTGTTGACCCGATGGGTTCAGAACGTTGATACGACTGATTGGGGCCAGAAATTCAGATCACAATGAGCTAAAACTCGCATTTTGCAGGCCTATTGAAGCTAAATGAGCGGATAGTGGGCCCATGAAAATCGTAGCCCTCGTTTTCCCTTTTTCCCGCTGGTAGGAGCTGTCGTGCTTCTACAGAAACTGGCAGAACAACTTCCATCCGACCCGAAGACTCTTTTCAAGCGCCCCATGCTTCTCAAAGCTCTGGGATACGTGAGCTTTCAAGGAGTGGCCAGCAAAACCATCGGGGCTCTACGAGCCTACGATCTGCTGCAAAAGCAGCATGACGGGCTTTCCCTCTCTCCAGTTGCCGGTGCCATCCTTGAGGCAAAGACGCCAGAGGACAGGCAGAAATCCGCGCTCTCTCCGCGCTCTCTCCGCTGATCTATCGCATGATCTGGCGTCGATCGCTCCCGCGAGGAAATCGAAGGGTATCGGGAGACGAAGTTCGGCACGTAATATCCGAGTGCTTATCCCCCGTTTAAAACCAGGCGAGTTCTTCTTCCCGACGCAGGTAAAGGAGTCCCAGCGTTCTCGCCGACGCCATGAGTGTGAACATGGAAACGAGCGCGGTCACGATCGACCCGATCCAGATCGAAGAAGACAATACTTCTGGAACAAACAATTGAGCGCAGGCGAGACCAAAGGTAAGGATGATCGCGACGAGGTAGAGCGGTCCTGACCGAAAGATAGCGGGAAGAACTACATGGGGCAAAGCTCCCCGAATCGTTCCAAAGAGAACGGTCGCAAGCATCGCCATCGGAAAATAGAATGCTGCCCAAGCGGTCAATCCAAGTTCTATCTCCCCGTAGTAGAGAGACGCCTCATCCCCCCAGATCGCAAAGGCAATGAGCGGCGCAAACGAAATCAGGAACACTCCCAAAACCTGAAAACCCGGTCTGACGATGTCCTCGATCATATCGCTCAAATCTGGAAAGCAATAGATCTCATCCTGTCCCGTCGCGGAAAGGTGGATCAGCTCAAAATAGAGGCCACTAAGATAGGCGAAAATGAACAGTAGTGCGAAGAGCCCTATCAGGGGCAGAATGGAAGCAAAATTCGAAGCCAAGAGGAGAATCACTCCGACGATGAGGATGGGAATTCCCGACTTGGTTAACGGATAACGAAGCACATCGAGAAAAAACGGAATCACACGGGACTCCTCTTCAGTGCGTGAAGAAAGCAGGCTCATATCTTATAGGTAGCCTCTCCTTTTGATGAGTCCCATTGCAAAATGAGTCGGCGTTTCTACCTAGGAGTTTTCGCCCTCTATACACCCGGAGCAACCTGGCACTTGGGACACCAGCAGGCCGTTCTTCCTCGAAGCTCGGCGCGAAGTAACTCCACTCCGCATCCACGCCGAGGGCAGTTGCCGCCGTCTTTCCATCGGTGGGTAAAAAGCCACGTCCGCGGAGGAGTGTCCCAGGTATCTCCGATCACCCGGAGCGCATCACGGGAAACTTTTCGGGTCATCTTCCAAACTTCGTCGATCGCGTCATCTGCAATGATTCCCACCGGAGTCTGGGGTGGGATCTTTAAGCGCCAGCAGATCTCGTCGGCCATCCAATTTCCAACTCCCGGGTAACCCCGTTGATCGAGGAGCAGCGTCTTGAGTGGTGTCTTCGGAAATCGACGCAGAAAAATGGCGTGATATTTTTTGGTGAAACCCTGATCCAGCGTTCGAGGAGGGAGCGCCTTCCACCACTCAGGGCCAGCCTCGTCGGCGGTGAGGTCGAGGGTCAATTTCCCGAACATCCGGTAGTCGCTGAAAACAAGCTGCCGACTTCCTGACACCAACACCAAATGATCACTTTTGATAGGCTCGTAGTCGAGATCCGCAGTGAAGAGCTTGCCCGTCATCCCGAGATGGAGACCCAACCAAGCTCCACCCGAAAACCGAAACATCATCTGTTTGCCATGGGTCTCGCTGCCGATCAATACACGACCAGTCAGTCCCTTTCGAACGGCAGGTGCCGGAATGTCCCGGTAAATCCGAGCCTTCGGATGAGTCAGCACGCTTTCGACGGAATCCCCAATCCCGGGATTCCACTTCTTTCGAAAAAACTCAACTTCGGCCAGTTCCGGCATGAGAGGGGATACGATTACCAGAGCGAGAGCGACTTACTCCTCGTACTTCCAATACCGGAAACGCTCAATCTCTGGCTCGTCGCGAGATTCGATCATGAGACGAGTGAACTCGGCCACCTTCTCCGGATACTCAGTCGAGACGTCGTTGGATTCCGATGGGTCTTTCGACAAATGGTATAGCTCAAGCTTGGCGCCGGGATTCTTGATCAGGCCTTTTCGCACCGCTTTCCAGTCGCCTTGTCGCAACGCAACCTGACCTCCATATCCCGCAAAGTCCCAGAAGAGAAACTCGTGCTCAGCTTGTTTTTCTCCCACCAAAGTCGGGAGATAAGAAATACCATCGTGCTGAGACTCCACTTTCGCGCCGCCAATTTCTGCGATCGTTGCGAGAGCGTCGTAGTGAGCGCTGATATGATCCGTAACTTGGCCCGGTTTGATTTTTTCCGGCCAACGAACAATCATTGGAATCCGGATTCCACCTTCATAGGTTTCGCCTTTCAGACCCCGCAGATGAGCGACGCTTTCAAAGAATTCGTAGTCGACCTGTGGCTTGATGAAAGTCGTGCCATTGTCCGAAGTGAAAAAGACAACCGTATTTTCGGTCAGCCCAAGTTCTTCCAACTTGTCGAGCAACCGCCCGATCTGCATATCCATGTGGGAGATCATCGCGGCATAGGCAGCTTTGGGAGTGGGATGAGGCTGGTAACTTTTCCCGACATAGGGTGTCTCGTCCCACTCATTGATGTAGGGAGCCAACTCTTCGTAGGGAACCTGGAGAGCGAGGTGAGGAATGATCGTCGGGTAGTAGAGAAAGAACGGTTCTTCCTTGTGCTTCTCTACAAATGCGATCGCCTCCTCCGCGATCTTACTCGGCGCATAGGTCTGCCCATATACCGTCGCAGTATTTCCCGGCAGCGGAACTCGTTTGTCTTGATCGATGATGTATTCGGGAAACAGATTGTGGGCGTGGCGCTGGCAATTGTATCCATAGAAGCGATCGAATCCCTGGTTCAGCGGATCCCCTTCCGAACCGGGTTGACCGATCCCCCATTTTCCAAAAGCACCCGTAGCGTATCCCTCCTTTTTCAGAATCTCGGCAATCGTAACCTCCCCCTCTGGCATGGGAAGCTGGCCCTCGTGACTGTCCCATTCACCCACTTCGAAATTCGTTCTCACATAGGAGTGTCCACCGTGCTTCCCGGTCATCAGCGAATAACGCGCCGGAGCACAAACAGGAGCCGAAGTGTAGTGCTGCGTGAAACGCATCCCCTCTTTCGCGAGACGATCCAGATTCGGTGTCTTGATCTTCTCCTGCCCATAGCTACCGAGCTCGGCCCACCCGAGGTCATCGGCCATGATATAAATGATGTTGGGCTTTTCGGCGGCAAGACCGAACGCAGTGAAAGACAGGGCAAGAAAAGAGAGAAGAGGGATTTTCATCAGTTGATGAATATAGGGGAAATCCCGGAAATGGGGAGTCTCTTTCTCCCTGATTTCCGGAGAGCCTCAATCGATTTCGAAGAAAAATCGAATCACGATATCCCGCGCTCGGAAGCCGCAACAAAGTCGATCAGGTGATCGACTTCAGGGAAACGATCCTTCTCTTCGCGGAGGATTTCCACCGCCTCGCGGCAGTTCCGATTTTCGCGATAGAGCACACGGTGTGCGTGCTTGATTGCAGCCATCTTTTCTTCGCTGAAACCACGCCGCTTGAGTCCGACGGAATTAATTGCACGAACTTTGCCTGGGTTCCCATCGGCAACCATATATGGCGGCACGTCCTGAACGATCTTAGAGCAACCGCCAGTGATCGCGTGAGCTCCAATGCGGCAAAACTGATGCACCGCAGTAAGCCCTCCCATGATCGCATAATCTTCCACCGTGACATGGCCCGCGAGGGTTCCGTTATTCGAAAAAATGACGTGGTCTCCGACAATACAGTCGTGAGCGATATGACTGTAGGCGAGAAAATTTCCATGGCTTCCGATCGTCGTGTAGGACTCTGGAGCGGTTCCTCGATTTACGGTACAGAGTTCGCGAAAGACATTCTGATCGCCGATCTTGAGATAGGTCGGCTCGCCCTCGTATTTCAAATCCTGCGAACGCTGACCAATCGATGAGTAAGGGAAGAACTCGTTTCCGGCGCCGATCTCTGTGGGTCCGGCTATCGAAACATGATTCTGCAACCGACAACCATCACCGATTTTTACCCCAGCCTGGATCACAGAGTAGGGTCCAATCTCAATGCCGTCGCCGAGCTCTACGCTCGAATCTATGACAGCAGTAGGGTGAATCTGGTTGGCCATGAGTCTATCAGTGGAACGAGATCAAAGGAGTTTCCTTAGACCATCAGCGCGAACTTCAGTTCCGCTTCCGAAGTGGTCTCGCCGTTGACGACGCATCGGCACTTGGCGTAGCCAATGTTCCGACGCACCTTCAGAATTTCGGTTTCAATGAAAAGCGTGTCGCCTGGCATGACTGGCTTTCGGAACTTCACTTTGTCGGCGCTCATGAAGTAACCGATTTTGCCCTGATTCTCCGGCTGGCGGAGCAGGGTGATGCTCGAAACCTGGGCCATGGCCTCGACCTGGAGAACACCTGGCATAACAGGGTGACCTGGGAAGTGCCCCTGAAAATAAGGCTCGTTAATCGTGACCTGCTTGACGCCAGTACACTTGTATTCTCCCTCGAAACCAACGATGCGGTCCACCATGAGGAACGGATATCGATGCGGGAGAACTTTCTGCACCTCGACGTTGTCCATGACGCCTTCGCCGGTCGGGATATTGACCGAAGGAACCATCGCCTTGGTCTGAGCAAAGGTCTTGGCCAGCTTTTCCGCCATTTCGGTATTCGGTCCATGACCAGGCTTCACCGCAATGACATGACCCATGATCCGCTTCCCGCTCAGCATGAGGTCACCGATGATGTCGAGAATCTTATGACGAGCAAACTCCTCCTTGTGGCGGAGTGACTCTTTACTCATGACCGAATCGCCTTTGATCACGATGGCATTCTCAAGGCTGCCACCTTTGATCAATCCTTTCTCGAGGAGGGGCTGAACATCCTCGTAAAACACGAACGTGCGCGCATCAGCGATTTCCTTCTCGTAGATCTCAGGAGTCACTTCGGTGGAGTAAAACTGGGTCATTCGACCATCGGGACCGACCTGGGTGCAGGAAACGCGAAAACTCTTGTCCGGGACAATCGTGATGAGCGAGCCGTTTTTGGTCTCGAGGTGAATCGGTTCCCGAACCTCGAAGACACTCAGAATCGCATCCTGCTCCTCGATTCCGGCCTTCTTGATGCAATCGACAAAAGGAGCTGCAGAACCGTCGCCAATCGGAGGCTCGTTTGCATCCATTTCGATGACTGCGTTGTCGACGCCCATTCCGACGAGAGCGGAGATGACGTGCTCGACCGTATGCACTTTAACGGATCCCTGAGCCAGAGTCGTCGCTCTCTCGACAGTCTGCACCTTGGAGACGTGCGCATCAATAAATGGCTGATCGTCCAGGTCAACGCGTCGGAACTTGATACCTTGATTGGCCGGAGCCGGTTTCATCGTCAGGGTGACCTGCGCTCCAGTATGAAGGGAAGTGCCGGTAATCGTAGACGACGAGGCGAGGGTTTTTTGTTTCGGAGCCGACATGGGTTTTAGAATCCAGTGGGTATGGGAAAGGGGGAACCACTAGCGCAATCGAGGCGATAGTCCAGTAGGAAAGGCTGCACTCCGGCTCGGCCTCTTTTTCTTTGTTCCACTCCTTTTTCTCTCGACGGAAACTGAAAAGGCCTGCAAAGGGGCAGAAAAAGAAAAGGATTCCGAAAAGGAAAAGGCGTAAGATTTCCCATCGATCTCCGACTCCAGACTCCCGAATTTTCTATCGTTTTTGAAAACGAAGACTTTCTGCTCGTCGACAAGCCCGCCCATCTCATCGTCCATCCGACTCAGCCGGGGAATGCACCAACGTTACTGGAAGGGCTCGAGGCCCTCTGTATTTATGAACTGGCGACAGGCGGGCAGCTTTCGCTCATCAATCGTCTCGATCGCGAAACGAGCGGAATCATCCTCGTAGCCAAACACAAAGCTGCTGCGCGTATGCTGGGAATGGCGATGGAAAGACGGGAATTTCGTAAATCCTACCACGCCATTGTCTGGGATTGGCCAGAAAATGATGAGTTCACCGTCGATGCCCCCTTGTTGAGAAAAGGTGAGAAAAAGCCTTCTCCAATCTGGGTCAAACAACTCGTCCATCCCGACGGAAAAGAGTCCCGAACCCGATTTGTCGTTGAATCACGTTTCGAAAAAAAGACTTCCAACGGGAACAAATTCGCGCTGGTCCGCTGTTTTCCAGAAACCGGACGAATGCACCAGATTCGTGTTCACGCTCAGTATGCCGGCCACTCCATCGTCGGCGACAAGATCTACGGTCCCGACGAAAACTGCTACCTGGATTTCATTGAAACAGGGTGGACTCATGAGCTGGAGCAGAAGCTCCTCCATCATCGGCAGGCGCTCCATGCCTCTGGATTTGGATGGCGTGAAGAGGAATGGAAGTGCGAATTGCCGGCTGACCTGTCCAATTTCCTTATCGAAAAGTGAGCTCAATCCTCCAAATTTATAGGGTGCAAACCCCTCCCGTCTGATCTAGATTCCCGCCCCCCTGCCCCGGAGCAGCTCTGGAAAGGGGTTACCCAGTTGATTCCCTATGAATATTTCTGTCGAACGCCTCCCGGAGTGCAAAGCACGCCTTTCTGCCGAAATTCCGGCCGAAACCGTCCAAAATGCACGGAAAGAGATCGTCAAAGCATACACTCAGCAAGCCAAGGTCCCCGGTTTTCGCCCCGGAAAGATCCCGATTGCTGTTATCGAGAAGCGCTACGCAGCTCCCATCGAAGACGAGCTGAAAGACCGTCTCGCTCGCTCTGCCTATGGCGAGGCACGTACGAAAGAGGACCTGATTATTCTCGGTATTTCCCAAGTCGAACGTGAACAGTTCGAAACCGATGGCTCTTATCTTCTTGCCGTTGAAGTCGTGACCGAACCTGAAGTCGAAATTGCCGACTACAAGGAGATCGCTGTCGAAATCCAGAAGATCGATATCACCGACGACATGGTCGATGGGTATCTCGACAACATGGGCAAGCAGCAGGCTGTTCCTACCGACGTAGAACGCGCCGCCGGTGCCGGAGACCTCGTTATTGTCAGCTACACAGGAACTCTTGATGGTGAATCTCTCGAAGATAAGCTCGAAGAACAGGCCGGTCCCCTGGCCAAAGGAGAAGGCCACTGGGTCGATGTTCCCGAAGAAGGCGGAGAAAGCCGCGAGTTTATTCCGGGCCTCTCTGAGCAGGTGATTGGAATGGAGGCAGGTGACGAGAAGACCTTCGATGCGACCTATGCCGAAGACTTCCCTGTCGAAGCAGTTGCCGGAAAAACGGTCTCATACGAGATCACCGCAACCCAGGTCAAGGAGCGCGAGCTTCCTGAAATCAATGATGACTTTGCAAAAGCGGTCGGAGCTGAGTCTCTCGATGCTCTCAAGGAAAACGTGAGAGGTCAGTTTGAGCAGCAGAAGGAACAGTCTCGCACCCAGATGATCGACAATCAGATCCTCGCACACCTGAATGAAGAAATGTCCTTCGAACTCCCCGAACACATTGTGTTCAACGAGACACAACGCCAAGTGAACCAAATGGTTTCACGCGGATATGAGCAGGGGATGAGCGAGTCTGACATCGAAGATAGTCAGGGAGATCTGCTCAAGAATGCGGAGAATCAGGCCAAGAACAACGTGAAAACGATGTTCATCCTCGATGAGATTGCCGAAAAGGAAGGCCTCACTGTCAGCGAAGAAGAAGTTTCCCAGCGCGTCATGATGATGGCGATGCAACAACAGCGCCCCCCTAAGAAGGTCGCTCGCGAGCTACGTGACAAAAATGCCTATGGCGAGCTTCGCCAGGACATCCTCATTTCCAAGACGATCCAGTTTCTCCGCGACAATGCTGTCGTGACTGAGGTTGATCCTCCGGAAGAAGATGCGTAAGTTTCTCCCGGTTTCGGTGACTCAGACCTGGGACCGTATCCGTAACCCCTTTTCTAAATTATCTGCTATGTCTCTAGACGACGTCCAAGAACTCTCCCCTTTGCTTCCCCCCCACCTCCAGCAGCGGATCATCGATCCGGTGAAAAACGTGAGCGTTATCGAGAAGGAAGGCAATTCGATGATCCAGTTCGATCTCATCTCTCGACTGATGAAAGATCGCATCATCTTTATTGGCGAAGGCATCAGTGATCCTCTTGCGAACTACATCATCGCTCAGATGCTCTACCTGCAGATGCAGGATCCGGGAAAAGATATCAATATCTACATCAACAGTCCTGGTGGATCGGTCACCGCTGGTCTCGCGATCTATGACACGATGCAGTTCGTTACCTGCGATGTGAACACTTACTGTATGGGAATGGCTGCAAGTATGGGTGCTGTCCTCCTCACCGCAGGAACAAAGGGCAAGCGATATGCTCTCCCCAACGCCCACATCATGATCCACCAGGTTTCCGGTGGTGCTCAGGGTACTGCCTCGGACGTCGAGCGGACCGTAGAGTTCATGTATTCCTTGAAAAAGCGCCTCAACGAGATCCTCTCTTTCCACACCGGAAAAACCGTGGACGAGATCGAGAACGATGCTGACCGAGATAACTACATGCCTGCTGAGGTCGCTGCGAAGTATGGCCTCATCGACAAGGTCCTCACCAAGACCGACGACAAGTAAATCCTCGATCTATTACACTTTGAAAAAGCCTCACCGGAAACGGTGAGGCTTTTTTGTGTCTGAATGACACGCTCCTGTCCTTTCGCAAGATCGGCTCGCGAGCCCGAAGCAATCGTCACCTGAAACAAAAGAGCAAGTATGGTCAAACCCTCTTACAGGTCAATTCCATGCAGAGGAATCTGCAGGACCTCCCCGTTCCAGATACCGATCCTCAATCGGACATTTTTACAAAGACTTACCACCCTGCTTTTGATACCATTCCGAGCATGAAACCTTTGGGATTGGTTCTCGCGAGAATCGTGACCGTGCTATTCGCGCTGACAATGCTGGTCGGATACGTTTGCTTTCGCCAGGAAATCGGGCCATTCGCCACGGAAGACTCAGTTCCGGAATTTCCGCAGACCCCGGTAACCCCAACCATGTTCAGCACGTCGAAATCGGGTCCGGTATTCGTTGATCCGGTTGAGCTTCCGCCAGATTCGCACGCGATGTTCAGCGGCACCAAAGTGGGGGTGCTCATTACCCAGGAGGGAAGAAAGGAAGTTCCCCTGACCGTAGAGAGCATTGATGCCTTGATTGATAAAGCAGTCGCGACGGCACCAGAAACAAAAGATGCGAACAAGATCCTCCTCATACCAGGCACCAAGAACATCGCGATGCCGATCTTTGATACGAAGCAAACTTCTTCGTTCTTCGATATTGAGCCGGGTGAGGACCCTCTCGAGCCTGAAGCGAAAGATGCAGATGATCCTCCCAATGCAAAAAACAACCTTCCCCTTCCCCTTCTCCTGTATCCACCAGAACCAGCGGAAAGTTCATCGCCTGATTCTAAATGAGCGTCTTCGAACTCCTCCTTTCGACCGGCATCAGTTTTCTATTTCTGGTGCTACTCTTTCGACCGCTCGAGCTGCTCTTTCCCGCGAAAAAAGGTCAGAGATTTATCAGGCCTGCCTTCTGGACCGATTTGTTTTTTCTCCTTGGCCAATACCTTCTCTGGACTGGTCTCGTTTTCGGAGCAATCCAGTGGGGAGGAGGTTGGCTGACCGGCTTCGTCCCGAATGAGTTTCGTGAGTCCGTTCGAATCCAACCACTCTGGCTTCAGATTGTCGAAGTCATTCTCTTGAGTGACCTGCTCATCTACTGGGGACATCGCCTTCAGCATCGGATTCCTTTCCTCTGGCGCTTTCACTCAATCCATCACTCGGCCGAACATCTTGACTGGCTCGCAGCTCATCGCGAGCACCCTCTCGATACCGTCTACACGGTGACTCTCGTCAATCTGCCGGCCTTTCTGCTTGGTTTTCCACTCGAGCTTCTGGCCGGCTTTATCGCCTTCCGCGGCATCTGGGCGATCTTCATCCACTCCAACGTTCGTCTTCCGATCGGTCCTCTCCGTTGTTTCATCGGCGCACCGGAACTCCATCACTGGCACCACGATCGGGATCGCTTTGCCGGCAATTACGCCAACCTTTCTCCCCTGATGGATCTCCTCTTCAAGACCTATCACTACCCCGACCATGAACCCGGCGCCTTTGGGATCACTGAACCGATTTCAAAAACCTACTGGGGGCAACTCTGGCACCCTTTTCAGAGAAGAAGCGCTCCTCAGGGTGGTGATTCCTCGCCGAGCTAACCCCTACGGAGGAACTCGATTCTTCACCGCGAAGGTCAGAATCTATTGGAGAAACGGATTTGTCGCTTTCTCAATTCCGATCGTTGTCGTCGGGCCATGACCAGGAAAAACTTGGGTGTCGTCGGCAAGCGGCCACAGCTTCTCACGAATCCCGGAGAGCAATAGCTCATGATCGCCGTGTGGAAAATCAGTCCGCCCTATTCCACCGCGAAACAGAACATCACCTCCAATAAGCGTATCAGTGTCCTTAATCTGAAAGCAGACCGAATCCGGAGAGTGTCCGGGAACATGAAAAAGCAGAAGGTCGATCCCTTCGAGCGGCAGCTCAGACTTCCCTTCGATGAGGTGGTCGATGGAATAGGGGTCTAGTTCGCACGGAATTCCCATCATTTGCTCAAGGCGTTTTGCCATCGTCAAATCCTCGGACGGCTCCGAATACGCCCAAGCCGGACATCCAAATTTTTCCGCCACCGCTCCAGCGCCGATGACGTGGTCATGATGCTGATGGGTAAGAAACAACCCATCGAGTTGGAGTTCCTGTGATTCGATCCAATCTGCAACTCCTTCCGGAGCGTCGAAGAGCCAGACCTTGCCTTCCTGCTGCACAAGATAGCCATTGGTTTGAAAGAGCCCACCGCAGTAGACAGAGATGTTGGATTCAGTCATGCGGGATCCTAGGCGAAAATGAGGGTGGTTCAAGATTTCCAGTCGCTCTGACTGGGAAATGAGTGCCATGCTCAACCATGCCACTTCGATTCGAATGCCCGATGTTATGCGAGGAGGATCGAATTACTCCGGTATGGAGTGTCCGGAGTGCGACAAATAATTCATGGTTCCGGCACCGGAGGACATCAAATTGCCAAGCGACGAGATAAAATTCATCTGCCCCCGATGCCATCGAAAACTTTCCGCGACTTCTGAGCAAGCCGGAACCGAAATGCCCTGCCCATACACGAACTGTGAAGAGCTTCTTCAAGTGCCCGAAGGCAGTTGGAGGCGCATTGACCTCCCTCCTCAGACTTAGCAGTGGCATTTCAGGGACCGGCTGAAATATTGTTACGACGTTCCCTGACCACTCCATTGGAAATATGAGTGAGGAAAAGAAATCACTATTTGATCGGACGACTTCGCACCCTCTCTTCTATGCGTTGATTATCGCATTCTGGATCCGACACGGATTTCTGAATCATTGGGATCTGCCGTGATATGGATGGAGTTGCCTTCCTCGATCGATGCATTGCGCTTTTCCTGAACGAGAAAATCGATAGCCATCCTCTTTCCCGCGACACTGGAATCACAAGGCTCAACGAATACTTCTCGGACCCGGAGCCAGAACGCTTCTCCTGCGCGACAAGTGCTTCGACAGCCTTGCCATTTCTCACCCATCCAGAACGTAACTCGCTGCTCGAATTCGCCGGGAAACATCCTCACCACAACGTCCAGATAGAAGTGGCATGGGCTGGGGCGAAAATGGAGGGTTCACCTGAATCCTACACCGAAGTGGATTTTGGCCGCAGATTACTACAGGAAGCAAATCCTGAGGAAGACTGGTCCTGATTCGAATTCATTCACCAATCGATTTTCGCAAACTCCTCGCTGAGTTCTCTGCCCCGATTCGGATTCGAAGCAGCGACCCACTTTATCCTTCCGGCGAGGTGCGCAGGAAATTCGGATTGTTTCTCCCGATTCTGCGATTGCCAGTCATGTTGACGACAGTTTTGTAGAATCGCTTTGAGTTGGTCGTATTCCCGACGAGCCACATTCGGTTTTTCGTTCAGGATCAGACCGGCAGCCATTTGGCGCTGGCTTGATGGCATAAGACGGGTCTTCCGCAGATTGACTCGAAACTCCTCCGTGATCAGGATTCGCAAAACCGCTCCATAGAATCGCCCGACACAGCGCGAAAAACCCTCGCCACCGCTGAAGAGCAGGTCGTCCGCATAGCGTGTATATTGAACACCGACGGAGCGAGCGAGACCGGCGAGACGGCAGTCCAACCGAAAGGCACACAAGTTGGCAAGAGCAGGTGAACTCGGAGCGCCTTGGGGTAAGTGAGATTTTTCAAATCGACTTCGAGCCGACGCTGACAAGTTCACTTCCTCAAGGGTTAGTTCAGGAACTCGGTTGGTGCAAAGCCGAGTCAAGAAGTCGGCGACGTATTCCGGGTATCCCACTGTCAAAAAAAGCCGGATGATCCGCGCCGAGGTGATTCCTGGAAAAAAATCTTCCAGATCGAGTTTCAGTACCATCTTCTGTCCGCAGTGCGGACGGACAAAATCAAAGACAGACTTGCCCACTTGAAATCCACAGGAAGCCTCATGGGTCGTCATCGGTGAAAAAATCTTTTCCAGCACCGTCCGCTGAGTCTGCTTCAACGACGACTTGGGAATTTCGATGAGGCGAGGGGTTCGCTCGCCTCCTTTCTTGTGCCAGCGATAGTGGTAGTGCTCCTTTTTTCGAGAACGGGTCGTGAACCAACCGAGATCATCAGGATACAAATCGAGACCACAAGCCAGAGATGGGAAATCAATCGCTTCGAGAATCTTCCAGTCCTTCACGGGTCCCCCCACCGGACGCATCGACGGCTGAACATTCGGCGTCAGGACAAACGAAGACAACTCTCCGGTCTTCCCTTTCTCCAGGGCCTTAAGAAGACCCGAGTCATGGAGTAGGAAGGCAAGCATTCGCCTCGAGGGACTTTTAGGACTACGATTCCGGAATGCCTCTCTCTACATTCGAACTGTCTGAGCCGCTGCTTCACGCGGTCAGCCACTACCCATCGCCGACGAGTGTACAGCTGGAAGCTATTCCCACTATCCTTGCCGGAGGTGATCTACTGGCCACTGCCCCGACCGGTTCGGGAAAGACGACAGCCTTCGTCCTTCCCCTTCTTCAAAGACGGCTTTCGGACGATCGAGGCTCATCGCGCAAACGAAAGCTCAGCACACTGATTCTCGTCCCAACTCGAGAGCTGGCGGCACAAGTCAGGCAAGTCGTTCAGGACTGTTCGGTGCATCTCCCGCGGCGCATCAAGGTCGTGAGCGCGGTCGGCGGAGTTTCGATCAATCCACAAATGATGGCCTTGCGCGGTGGCGCCGATTTCGTGGTCGCTACTCCAGGTCGGCTTCTCGACCTCGTTGACCGCAACGCCTTGCAACTCACCGAGGTCAGCTCACTTGTCCTCGATGAGGCTGACCGATTGCTCGATCTGGGTTTTTCAGAAGATTTGAAACGCATTCTTGCTCTTCTTCCATCACGTCGCCAGAATTTACTTTTCTCCGCCACATTCCCCAAGAGCGTGAAGGCTCTGGCAAAGGAGTGGATGAACGAACCCGCTCGCATTGAAATTGCAGACACGCCGGATGAGTCACCGGACATCAAGCAACGAGCGATCCGCGTCGACACTGACAAACGCACTCCTTTGCTGCGCCAGCTCATGAGTTCCGGAGAGTGGACTCGAGTTCTCGTCTTTGTTGCCAGACAATTCACTGCCGAACACGTGGCCACGAAACTACGAAGAAATGGCATTCGCGCTCTCGCGTTTCACGGAGACCTTAGCCAGGGCGCACGGACAGACGTGCTTTCAGATTTTAAAAGCGGTCAGCTTCAGGTGGTCGTCGCGACCGACCTCGCCGCTCGCGGTCTGGACATCGCCCTGCTCCCTGTCGTCGTAAACTACGACCTACCTCGCTCCGCCGATGACTACATCCACCGCATTGGCCGCACCGGGCGAGCCGGCGAAGCTGGTGTCGCGATCAGTTTCGTTACCGCAGAAAGCGATGCTCACTTCCGCCTGATCGAAAAACGCAATGATCTGAATCTCCCTCGCGAGCAGGTCGAGGGATTCGAACCCACTGAGGTAGCCCCCATACCCGCGCTGTCGACCGGTGGAATCAAAGGCCGCCGTAAGAGCAAGAAGGATAAGCTTCGGGAAGCCGCTGCGAAGAGGGCACAGAAGTAGGTGGAATCCCTATTTCGCTTTCTGTACTTCGACTCCCTTTTGACTGCTCCTCCTGATTCGCATCCTGCGGCTCGGGTGGCGGGCCATGATGTTCGCGAAGTGAATTCCTCAGAGTTACGCGTGGAGCTTACCTTGTTTAGAATCTCTTTTATCATGAAATTATAAGAACTTCAGCAAAAGCGCACGATTTCTTCCGAGCCTTCTGGTGAATCAGCGACTCTCCTTCGAAACCAGAATTATCTCTCCGTGAGTAGCCCGGAGATTCGTAGGATGCAGAGCCCCGGAAACTGTGATTCATTTCTTTCGATGAGCCGAAAGAAGAAGCGCAAACAATCCGAAGACGAAGGAAGCCTCGCCGAAACTCCCTTCGGAGCGCTTTCTGAACTGACAAATCTTCCTGAGGGAAGCTCGTCACCTCCTCAACCTACCTCTCGTCGCAATCGAAAAAACACGACTCGGGGTCGACTCGACATTATTCGAGAAACGGCTCATCGCGGAGGAAAGGTCGTTACCGTGGTCGCCAATTTTAAAGGAATCGGCCTACCGGAGAAACAGGAGCTCGCCCGAAAAATTCAAAAAACCTGCGGAGTCGGAGGCACCGTCAAAGACGGCCGTATCGAGATTCGGGGTGATCTTCGAGAGCAGGTTAAAGAGATCCTCGAGGAAGCGGGATTCAATCCCGTGTTTGCTGGAGGGTAGTTGAACGATGGGCGTGGGAAAGCGTTCGGCTGTCGTGACGCGAAACAAGGAATGGCCGACGCACGCCCCTAATGAAGGCAGAAGCTTTCGTTCTCATGACGAAATGAAATATCTGAACATGATTCTCAGTCTGGGGCTGATACTGATCCACACTCAGATGATGAGCGCGGAAACTCGTTCCGCCTACGAGGTGGCAGCGCAAGCTTCGCATCAAAGAATGCTCGCTGAATTGGATGGCATCGAGGAGCGAGTACACTCTGAAAATGCATATCTCAGTTCCTCGGATATCGACGATACCCGCAAAAAACTGGCCTCTTTGCCGACGGACGCTCCTCTGGAAACACAGGGAGCTGTTCTCGGCTATCTCGGATACTTCTATCTATGTTATGGAATGAATCGCGAAGCGATCGAGACTCTGGAGAAAGCACGCTCCCTACATAGCAACGATACAGATCTCTCGAAAAATCCGCAGCTACGGCGAATCGAAGGCAGCCTAATTCTTGCTTATCTCAGAATGGCAGAAAATGAGAACTGTTGCGCCAGTGCCAATTCAGAAAGTTGTATCTTCCCAATTCGGAACGAAGCAATTCACACGAAGACGAAGGGCGCAGAGAATGCGCTGGAACTGCTCAAGCGATCTATCGTGACAAGGGAACCGGGGGAACAAGTTCAATACAAGGAGAAGTGGCTCGCGAATTTGACTCTCCTGCTTCTTGGGCGAAGCCAAGAAGAATTTCCCGAGTCATGGCGGATGACCTTTGGAAATCGGGAGGAAAATTCTTCGGAGTTCCCGGAATTCAAAAATGTAGCCCCCTCTGCCGGCATTGATACCTTCGGGCTCTCGGGAGGAGCGATCGCCGATGATTTCGACGGAGATGGAATTTTTGATCTGATTGTGAGCCGTTGGGAACCGGACCAAGGGATGAAGTCTTACCGTGGAAACGGAGACGGAACCTTTGAAGATGTTACCGAAGATTCAAATCTAGGTGACTTTCGCGGAGGTTTAAACCTGAAGCAGGTGGACTTTGATAACGATGGAGATCTCGATATCTACGTGATGCGAGGAGCATGGCTCGGCGAATCGGGACGTCATCCGAATTCACTTCTCCGAAATAACGGGGTGGGACCGGAAGGGGTTGTGAGCTTTACCGATGTGACTTTTGCCATTGGCCTTGGCGATGAGCATCATCCTTCGCAAACATCCGATTGGGCCGATTTTGATCTGGATGGTGACCTCGATCTTTTCGTAGGCAACGAATCCAATGCTGAGGAATCGCCCTGCCAGCTTTTTAGAAATGATGGCCTTAATGAAAACGGCATTCCTCGATTTACGAACATCACAGCAGAGGCCGGTCTGACCACATTTGGAATCGTGAAGGGAGCGGTCTGGGGCGACTACGATGGAGACCGGTATCCTGATCTATTCCTCTCCTGTATCAATGCACGAAATCAATTCTGGAAGAACCTCGGTGACGGAACCTTTGCCGATCTGACAGTTCAAACAGGAACTGCGGAGCCGATCCGTAGTTTCCCCACCTGGTTCTGGGACTACAACAACGACGGATTACTTGATCTATTTGTCTCTGACTACTCAGGCACAGGGGACAAAATCTTCCTGAATTCACTAGGAATATTTCCACGCGATTCCGAAATTTGTCGTCTCTTTCAAAATGACGGGAGGGGAGGTTTTCTCAGAGTGGAAAGAGCAGTTGGCCTCGACGTTCCGATGCTTCCGATGGGATCCAACTTTGGTGATCTCATGAACGACGGCTATCCAGATATGTATCTGGGAACTGGGAATCCAGACATCTCCTCTATCGTGCCCAACTTGTTGCTTTCCAATGAGAAAGGAAAGTTTGTGGACCGAACATTCGAAAGCCGCCTTGGACATCTTCAGAAAGGGCATGCCGTCTCCATGGCGGACTTTGATCGGGACGGTGATCTCGACATCTTTGAACAAATGGGTGGCGCTTTCCGATGCGACCCATTCTATGACGCCCTCTTCGAAAACCCGGGGGGAACCGGTCACCAATGGCTCTCTGTAAAACTGAAGGGAACGAAATCGAACTCGCACGGAGTTGGGGCACGAGTCCGAGTTGTGGTGTCGGAAGGCGGAGTCGAGCGATCCATGTATCAATGGATGAATTCAGGAGGAAGTTTCGGCGCGAATCCGCTGGAGCTTCATTTTGGCTTGGCCACGATTGACTCGCTGGAGCGAGTTGAAGTTTTCTGGCCAACAACGGGGAAGACACAGACTGTCGAAGGACTTGTTCCCGACACACGGATCCTGATTGAGGAAGAGCACTAGTGCTACTTTTGCACCACAGGATTTCTCTCCCGGGAAGTTCCCCAGCCCTCCATCCGCGATAACAATCACAGAATTCTATCCTTCGATGCGCCACGAGTTCTTCGTGGAGTATCTGATGCGAGGATGGTAGTATTTCGGTTCACGAATTGGAGTTCTCTCCCTACCTCTTCTTTCCCCCACCTACTATGAAAGTACCCTACTCTTTCTGGATTTCGATCCTAAGCCTGTTTCTTATTTCAACCGGATCTGTTTCGGGACAGAGCGCCCAGCCCAGCCTCGACGAAGTCGTTGGCGATGAGCGATTCTGGATGCTGACTCCTGACCAGTTTATGAGTCGATATCAGCCACTCGGATTTCGCTGGAACAGCGCTGCCAAAGACTCCGCTCGGCTCAGTGTTACGAAAGGCGGTCTCACTGTGAAAGGACAACCCGTGGGCGAGACCATCGTGACATTCTCCGACGGCAAGCCCAGCCAAATTCAGATTTCGATTCACAACCGCGGAGATGACGGTGAAATCAATCAAGATGAATACGAGAAAACGCTCAAGGCCTGGAACGCGAATGTTACAACCATCAGTGGAGCTTCACCCGAAGATCGAGGGCGGGACAATCAAAGTGCAGTCCGTGCTGACGGCTGGATGTGGAAAACCGGCAAAGTCGCCTATCTCCTCGAATACAGCTTTCAGAAAGAGGTTCGCACCCGCGATATCCCTTTCCGCAGCGAGTTCATCCGGCTCCGAGTCGCTCCTTATGTGCAGAAAGGATTCATGGAAGAGAAGCTCTCCGGACCCGCAGAGCGTGTCAAAAAGGGCGACCTCCCGGCCAACGTGGTAAAGAAGGACGGCGACGTCTTTATCCAGGGGATTCCGATGGTCGACCAGGGCCAGAAAGGCTACTGCGTCGTGGCCACTGCTTCACGAGTCTTCCAGTACTACGACATCAATGTAGACCAGCACGAGATGGCCCAGATTGCGGACTCCTCCGCGGAAGGGGGAACCTCCAGCGTTGGGATGATCAAAGCTCTCGAAGATATCTCGGGACGTTTCAAAGTTCGCATCAAGACACACGATGCGATGGAGTATGATGACATGATCGAACTCGCCGAGGACTACAATAAGGCCGCCGACCGCGCCGACAAACCTCCCCTGCCGATCGGAAACAATATCAACCTCTGGTATCACTTTGATCAGTTCGATCCCGAAGTCCTCAAAGCAACGCGTCTTCGCAGCTCGGCTGGAATCAAGCGTTTCCAGAAGGAGATCGAGCGAACGATTGATGCCGGAATCCCTCTTCTCTGGACCGTCACGGTTGGCATATTCGAAGAGCCTAAGCGGATCAGTCAATCACGCGGAGGACACATGCGAATGATCATCGGTTACAACACGGCGAACAATGAGATTATCTTCACAGATAGCTGGGGAGCCGGACACGAGTTCAAGCGGTGGGGAATCGAAGAAGCCTTCTGCTCGACGAAAGGGATCTACTCGATCCAGCCAACGATGTAAGTCACTCACCTCATCCCATGTTCTCACGCATCTCTTCGGCGCTGCTATCTGCAGCGCTGATCCCCTCCCTGCCCTTCGCCATCTTTCTTTCATCTTCCGCCATGTCGCAGGATTCCCCTGACACCAGTGAGAATGAACGCCATCTCTGGCTTGAAGAAGTCGAAGGAGAGCAGGCCCTTGCCTGGGTTACCAAGCAGAACGAAAAAACCCTGACTGATCTACAATCCGACCCTCGATACGCGAGCTACGAGGAAGCAGCTTTGGAAATTCTCACCTCAAAGGAACGGATCCCTTATGGGCGAATCCGGGGCGAGCATGTCTACAACTTCTGGCAGGATGAAGACAACGTCCGAGGACTTTGGAGAAGAACCTCTCGTGAGAGTTACGCGACCGACGACCCGGATTGGGAAATCCTGATCGATTTTGATGAGCTGGCCGAAGAGGAAGACAAGAACTGGGTCTTCAAAGGATCCTACACGTTCCACGACAAAAAGGCCGATCGCTACTACACCCTCGTTTCACTCTCAGATGGGGGAAAAGATGCCCTCATCCGAAGAGAGTATGATCTCGAAACGAAGTCTTTCGTCGAAAACGGATTTGAAACGGAAGAAGCCAAGCAAAGCGCAGCCTGGGCCGGACCAGACACCCTGCTCATCGGAACTGATTGGGGAGAAGGATCCCTCACCGAATCCGGCTATGCGCGTATTCTCAAACGCTGGAATCGAGGGACCCCCCTGACCGATGCCGAAACGGTAATCGAAGTTGATCCGGAAGACGTCGCCGTGTGGCCGTTCACCCTCGAAATGGAGGACGGGCGCATCATTGAAAATGCGGAAGAGGCCAACACTTTCTTCACTTCTACCTATTGGCTTCTTCCTAGCGGCGGAGATGACCCTATCGCCTACCCCCTGCCTCCCAAGGCCGAATTGGACGGACTCTATGAGGATCAGCTTCTTGTCTCTTTGAAGCAGGACTGGAGCCCGGACCAGCAGGACGTAGAATTTCGCAGCGGCGATCTCGTTGCCTTCGATTACGAATCCTTCCTCTCGACTGGACGTCTTCCTATGGTCGAGCTTGTCTTTCGTCCCGATGAAACACAGGCCGTGAACTATGTCACAGTTGCCAAGGGAACGGCACTTCTCTCCATCAACGAAAACGTCGTCGGCAAAATCCTGCGACTGGAGAGAGAAGGCGGAGAATGGCAAACCCGCGCCATTGAATTGCCCGGTTCCGGGCAGACCGGCATTGCTTTTGCGGACGAAGAGGAGACAACCGTCTTTCTGAACTACGAAGACTTTCTCACTCCCGATTCGCTGCTCAAATACGATACGACGACCGGCGAAATCAAAACGCTCAAAAGCCTGCCTCCCAAGTTTGACGCAAAAGGACTTCTCGTGGAACAGAAATTCACCCAGTCCAAAGACGGCACACGCATTCCCTACTTTGTCGTTCGCAAAGAGGGGGTCGAGATGAATGGGGAAACGCCGACCCTTCTCTACAGCTACGGCGGCTTTCAGATCTCGATGCGCCCCGGATACCGAGGCACCACAGGTCGTCTCTGGCTCGAGCAAGGGGGCGCCTACGTCCTCGCCAACATCCGCGGAGGCGGAGAGTTCGGTCCAGAATGGCATCAGGCGGGATTGAAAATGAACCGACAACGAATTTACGACGACTTCATCGCCGTCGGAGAAAGTATTGTCGAGAGTGGTCTCACTTCTCCCGAACATCTAGGGATCATGGGTGGCTCAAACGGAGGACTCCTCATGGGAGTCATGCTGAACCAACGACCTGACCTCTGGAATGCGGTCGTCGTTCAGGTTCCTCTTCTCGACATGTTGCGGTATCACAAGCTGCTCGCTGGCGCTTCCTGGGTCGATGAGTATGGTTCTCCAGACATCCCCGAGGAACGCGCTTTCCTCGAAACCATTTCCCCCTATCACAACTTCAATACGGAGAAGGAGTATCCCGTCCCTTTCTTTGTGACCTCGACAAAAGACGACCGAGTTCACCCCGGTCACGCACGCAAGATGGCGAAGCTGTTTGAAGAGGCTGACCTGCCTTTCTTCTACTATGAGAACATTGATGGAGGTCATTCAGCCGCCGCGAACCAGAGTGAGAGGGCGAAACGAACTGCGCTTGAGTATGTGTATTTGGCGAAGCGATTGATGGGAGAGTAAAACTGGGTGCGCTCTGGCGAATTCGGCCGTTTCAACCCAGGGTTTGAGGAAGGGCAACCCCGTGCTACAAAAGATCGATACGGAATTGCGGATTCGCTTCCTGTCTCGATAAAATCGTAGGTTCTATTGTAATGCGTTCGTATTTCTACTTCCTGACTTTACTCGCAACATCCCTTTCTTGGGCTGGAGCTGCCGACTCGTTGGAGTTTTTTGAAAAGGAGATCCGTCCCGTTCTCTCGGAGAAGTGTTACTCCTGTCATGCTGCAGATTCGAAGAAGTTGAAGGGCGGACTTCAACTCGATCATCGTGAGCACATGCTTGCAGGAGGCGACACGGGACCCGTCATCGAGCCCGGTGATGTCGAGAAAAGCCTCCTCATCGAATCAATTCGCTATGGGAATGAAGATCTCCAGATGCCTCCAAAGGAAAGATTGAGCGCAGACATCGTTGCCAAGTTCGAGAAGTGGATCGCAGACGGAGCAGCCTGGCCAGAGGAGCCTGTTCCGCTGCGGGGCGAAAAAGGTCCCGGTGAATCCTTCGATCTCCAAAAACGATTCAAAGAACATTGGAGCTGGCGCCCTGTCGCGAGCCCCGACCTCCCCACTGTGACAGATTCAAACTGGCCTCGGACCGAACTGGATCATTTTGTCCTCGCCAAGATCGAAGACGCAGGGCTTCGTCCCGCGGAGCCGGCTGAGAAGCGAATTTGGCTTCGCCGAATTTATTTCGACTTGATCGGCCTTCCTCCGACACCAAAACAACAGCAGGCATTCCTCTCCGATGATTCACCCACGTCATTTGAAAAGGTCGTCGACGAGCTGCTCGCCTCCCCCCACTTCGGAGAGAAGTGGGCCCGACACTGGATGGACCTCGTTCGGTACGCAGAGACCTACGGTCACGAGTTTGATTACTCAATCACTGGATCACACGAATACAGAGATTACCTCATTCGGGCTTTCAACGAAGACGTTCCCTACGATCTCTTTGTGAAAGAACACATTGCTGGTGATCTTTTTACCGAACCCAGGCGCCACCCGGAGGAACTGTTCAACGAGTCGATCTTGGGAACTGGTTTCTGGTATTTCCACGATGCCACTCATGCGCCCACCGACGTTCTCAGTAACGAGGCCGACATCATGGACAACCAGATTGACGTGTTCGGGAAAACTTTCCTCGGTCTGACAGTCTCCTGCGCCCGCTGTCACGACCACAAATTTGATGCAATTTCTACGGCAGACTACTATGCGATGACCGCCTATCTCCACGGAAGCGCAAGACAAGAAGTTCCGATCGACGTTAATCGGGTGAGAGAAGAAACTCAGCAAAAGCTGTCGGAACTCAAAGCAAAGGCAGATGAGCTTCTCGTATCCGATCCAGCCTTTGCCCCGGAGGTCGAGGAACCAGACGGAGTGAAAGAGGGAGAGAAGATCTTTGAATCCTTTTCTAATCCCCAACTCCCAGAGGGCTGGTCAGTGACCGGGGTGGCGTTCGCACCGACGGGGACAGGAGTCGGACTGCGATTCGATTCCACCAATCCCCTGACTCGTCCAGGAACGATCGACAGCGGCGTCTACGGTAGTAAGCAGGTAGGCATTCTAAGGTCCCCTACTTTCACGATCGAATCCGACCAGATTCATATCCTGGCAAAAGGTCAGGGAACGAGGGTCCGACTCATCATCGACAACTACCAGATGGCGAGATTCAATGGCCTGCTTTTTCGGGGGACCCAACAGGAGAAACTCGACACCAAGGGGGAATTCAAGTGGAACACTCTCGCGGGAGACCTGAGAAAATATCGCGGTCACAAAGCTTATCTGGAATTTATCGACCCAGGCGAAGGCGAAATCATTGTCGACGAAATCCGATTCGGAACTCTCTCTTCTCCGAACCGGCTGGCGCCCAAAGTGAACATGCTCTTTCCAGAGGCAGTCGCTTCTCTACAGGAGGAAGGGATTGCCCTCGCTGATCAACTCCCAGCCCCACGCTTTGCTGTAGCAATGGCGGAAGGGACTGCTGAAAACGCGAATATCTACGTAAGGGGAAGCCCTCGAAATCTCGGCGAAGAAGTCCCGCCTCGTTTTCTTGAAGCTCTTGGAGCCGCTGCAGGAAATCGACTTGCCCTCGCCAACGAGGTGGTCAGCCCTTCCAACCCCCTGACTTCTCGAGTCATCGCGAATCGGATCTGGCATCATCTATTTGGATCCGGGCTCGTTCCCACGGTTGATGACTTTGGCCCGATGGGTCGTCCCGCAAGTCATCCGGAGCTACTCGATTGGCTCGCGACCGATTTCGTAGAAAGCGGATGGTCCATCAAGCAGGCGATCCGCCAGATCGTGCTTTCGTCCACCTACCGCCAATCTTCGCAACCTCACTCAGGGATCTCTCCAGGAACGCTGGCTGAGACCGATCCCTCCAATGAACTCCTCTCTCGTATGCCGGTGAAGCGACTCACTGGAGAGGGTATTCGCGATTCTATTCTTGCCGTGTCAGGGCAACTGGATCCTGAATCTTTTGGGGCTTCCGTTCCTACCTATCGCACAGCGTTCATGTCGGGGCGCGGAGGAAAGAAGAGTGGTCCTGTCGACGGAGCAGGCCGTCGGAGCATCTATGGCGCGATCTATCGGAACTTTCTCTCCCCTTTCATGCAGACTTTTGACGTTCCCGGTCCTTTCGGGCCCAAAGGACGGCGTAGTGTCTCCAATGTTCCTGCACAGGCCCTCGTCCTGATGAACGACCCCTTTGTTGTAGAGCAGAGCAAACTCTGGGCAAAACAACTCGTCGGGGAGCACTCGACGAACGAGGCAAGACTTGAGCAAATGTATCTGAACGGTCTGGGCAGGCCTCCGACGGAAGCTGAAACCCAGCGGATACATTCCTATCTTGCGGCCCATTCTTCAGCCAATCCTCTGGAGACCTGGACCAATCTTGCTCATGTCACATTGAATCAGAAGGAATTCATTTTTATCCCCTAGCCGAGAGAACATCATGCACTGCGGACAGTTTCAGAATCGACCTCACTCACGACGAGATCTCCTCAAGGGATGTGCCATGGGATTCGGCGGCGTCGCGCTCGAGGCGCTTATGGCAGATCAGGCACGTGGCGCGGTTACCAATCCGCTAGCCCCGAAGACGCCTCACTTTGCTCCCCGAGCAAAGAACGTCATCTTTCTCTACATGGATGGTGGCCCCTCACAGGTCGACACCTTTGACTACAAGCCGCTCCTCGAAAAATACCACGGGCGCGATCCAAGAGAGGTCATCGGAGAACTTGCCCCGACGCAGTTTGATAATGTGGGAAAAGTTCACCAAGCGCAATGGGACTTCAGGCAGCGTGGAGAAAGTGGCAACTGGGTCAGTGATCTGTTTCCCTATCTCTCCCAAAAGCATGTCATCGATGAGATCGCTTTCGTAAAGTCGATGACCTCGAACTTTTCGGAACACACTTTTGCGAACTACTTTCTTCACACGGGAAGCCCGTTTCAAGGCCGCCCGAGCATGGGTGCCTGGACCGGCTATGGCCTCGGGACGGAGAATGAAAACCTTCCCGGCTTCGTCGTCCTCAACGGTGGATTGATTCCCCCAGGTGGCCTCGATTGTTTTGGATCCGGATTTCTTCCTGCATCCTACCAAGGGTCCGTCTTTCTGCCGAAGGACCAACCCATTGCCAACATTCATCCCCGGGAAAAGACAACCGAGGCGCAACGCGAAAAACTGGATCTCCTCCGAGATCTCGATCTGGCTTCGTTCGACACGGCGCTTCCAGATCCCCAGGTCGAAGCGGCGATCCAAAACTACGAAACTGCATTTCGGATGCAGACTGCAGTCCCCGATCTCATGGACCTGAAGGGCGAAACAGAAACGGTGAAGAAACTCTACGGGCTCGATTCCGAATTCAAAAATACGCAGACATTCGGTCTTCAATGCCTTCTCGCTCGTCGCCTCGTACAGCGAGGAGTCCGCTTCATCGAGTTGACCTGCCCGGGTGGAAATGGCGATCGCTGGGATCAGCACAACAAGTTGGTCGAGGGCCACGGAAAAAACTGCCTTTCAGTCGATCAGCCGATCGCAGCGTTGATTACCGACCTTCGTCGACTCGGAATGCTCGACTCCACTCTCGTAGTCTGGGCCGGTGAATTCGGTCGAACTCCATTTGCCCAGGGCGGCGATGGCCGCGACCACAATCCGTTTGGATTTACGATCTGGATGGCCGGAGGCGGAGTTCAGGGAGGCGCCTGCGTCGGTGAAACCGATGACTGGGGTTACAAGGCCGTGCGTGATCGCTACGAGATCCACGATCTCCACGCCACGATGCTGCACCTTCTCGGCGTCGAACACACCCAGAGCACCTTTCGCTTCAGTGGTCGCGACATGCGCCTGACCGATGTACACGGTCACGTGATCAAAGAGATTCTGGCTTAGGGAACGGTTTCCAAGTTTCTTCGCGAGAACGGAATTGCTGAGCAGTTCCGCCTTTTTGATTGCTCACCGCATTCGCTAGAATGGGGATCGACTAACCCTCTCACCATCATGACCAAACCCGCCCGAAAGTCCCCTCGAAAGACCTATCCTGTTCCCCGCTCGATGCGAATCGGAACATTCCTCCTTTCCACCATCCTGATGTTTCTCACGGTCTGGTTGCTGGGATTTATCCTTCGTGATATCGGCGACATCAAGGGACCCGATCGGACGGAAGTCTACGAGCGGATTGTCGACGAGGACCTTCGTGAGCGAGCCGACCGATTGCGTGTTGATATCGCGGAAACCGAGCAGCAGATTTAGAGACAAAAACAGGTCTAGAAGGATCTCAAGAGGAGCATGAACAACGCTCGCTCGACGATGCAGCAGATGATGGATCTCTAGCGCCGATCGGACCGATCTGGTAGAAACGGTTCGCTATTTCTGTAAGAGATCCCGCGGTACATTTGAGAATCTATTCCATGACCTTCACGCCAACGCAGACAAAGAAGGGTCTCTAATTGAGAAGCAAGATAATCAGCTGACTTCTAACCGAGAGGATGCCTTCGCATTTGGCATTCCAAAATCTTTGTCACTTTGCAATGGCCTATTTGAATAAGATGAGGAAAAGTGTTCGTAATGGATACCGCAATCATTTGGTTTCTCGTCGGGCTCGCTCTTGTTCTTGCTGAATTCGCAGTCCCCGGAGTCATTCTCGTCTTCATTGGAATCGCCGCGTGGGTAGTTGCCACGCTGGACTGGTTCGGTGTCGATTCATTTCCGACACAGCTCTGGGTCTTTGGTTTGACCTCGATCGTTCTGGTGTTCGGAGCACGCCGCTTTGTAAAAGAATGGTTCACCGGAAAGGAATCATCCGAGAATGGCGATATCGATGAGGAATTTGTCGGTAAGATCGTGACCGTAGTGGAAACGATCGAACAAGGAGGCTTTGGCCGAGTTGAGCTGAAAGGCGCTCATTGGAAAGCTTACTCTTCTCACGCCCATGCCAAGGGGAGCAGCGCCGTCGTCATCGCCCGTGACAATATCAATCTCGAAGTTGGTCCCCTCGATTCTGCGGGATCTTCCCCTTCCTCTAAATAACCTGATCCTAGAAAGAAAGAACCGTATGTTTTTAGAATATATCATCCCTGCAGGAGTCGTCCTGCTGGTCATCATTATCTTGCTCAAGACAGCCCAAGTGGTCCCTCAAAGGTCGGCGTATGTCGTGGAACGACTAGGTAAATACAGTCGGACCCTGGAAGCAGGATTTCACATCCTCCTGCCTTTCCTCGATCGAATCGCCTACAAGCACTCCCTTAAGGAGGTCGCGGTCGACGTCCCTTCGCAGATGTGTATCACCCAGGATAACATCGCGATCGAAATCGATGGAGTTCTCTATCTCCAGGTGCTCGATGCCAAGAAGGCAAGTTATGGAATTGAAAACTACTTGTATGCTTCAACTCAACTAGCTCAGACAACATTGCGTTCTGAAATCGGAAAGCTCGAGCTGGATCGAACCTTCGAAGAACGCGACACCGTCAACGCGAACATCATCACCGCTCTCGACAAAGCGTCAGAGCCATGGGGATTGAAGATCACTCGATACGAGATCGCAAACATCACTCCGCCTCCGAGTGTCCGTGAGGCACTGGAAAAGCAAATGCGAGCCGAGCGTGAACGCCGCGCCGTCGTCGCAGAATCGGAAGGTCAGAAGGAAGCCAAGATCAACGTGGCTGAGGGTGAGAAGCAGGAAGTGATCAAGCAGTCCGAGGCGATTCGAGACAAGCAGGTCAATGAGGCCGAAGGTAAAGCTCGTGAGATCGAATTGCTCGCCGTAGCGACTGCAGAAGGTATCTCGAAAATTGCCGAAGCTATCGAAAGCCCGGGTGGAAGCCAGGCAGTAAACCTTCGCGTTGCCGAGCAGTATGTGAAGGAATTCGGTAAACTTGCGAAGACGAACAATACCCTGATTATTCCGAGTAACATCTCGGACGTCGGCGGCATGGTCGCAGGACTCGCCAAGGTGCTGGACAAGAGTGGAGACGTCACTCCTCCCATCCGGAGAAGCTAGCAGTTATGAACACGAAAGACGGGGAGCAATAGGCTCCCCGTTTTCTTGTACAGTCTCCACAGGAAACAACTTCTTAAATCGGTCAGTGCCCCAATCCGTGACTCGCATCGAGAGTCTCGAAGAAGATCGCGGCAAGGAATCACAACAAAGTAGCAAACCCGGTGATCGAGCCACCCTTGAAGTAGGCTTCTGGAAGCTTCGTCTGGGCAATCATCGTTAATCTGGCTCCTGCGGCAACTACCTGAACCAACGAGAATGCGACAGGGGGAGCTCTCGCAAAAAAGACAACCCCGAGTGCGGCATTGATTCCTGTCAGGAGCATGAGCGAAGACCACATCAGGAGGATTCGGATACGACCGTCTCGAAAACTGATCGGGGCAGAATCAAGACTCTCCCATCGGTACTCGCTTTGGCAACGGCGGCATGAAGAGCCCCGCCTCCGGGAGCCATGAGGAAGGCAATGGCTCGATCTTCAGGTCTCCACAAAAGAGAAGTTAATGCACCGAGAGGAAGCGACAATGCACTGATGATCCCGAGAAGAAACGCAGTGAGCAAGATGTTCGACATGGTGGAAAACCGCGAGCGAACGACCCAATATTCTTCTCAGTCTATCAATCGTTCCACTTCCGCTCATGTAATGTAAACATCCTGGCACTGTCCAGCGGAGAAGATTCGAAGCATTCCGCTTCGCAGATCTCAGAACATCCGCATCATCCGATCAAACATTCGATCGCTCAAGATACTCCGCATGAAGATAAGTGGCTTCGCAAATTTTCCGATGGCATAGCGAGTTCGGGGACGCTTCGCTTCAATTGACCGGGTAATGGCTTTCGTAACAACCATGGGTGGAGAGGACTTTTCGTTGGCGTAAAATCGCTCAACATTCGCCGCCATCGCCGCCGCTTGATCCCCATAAGGACCTTTTCCGGAACGCTCCATCATGGGACCTGCCATGACATCACCAAAATTTGTCGCAACGGCACCGGGCTCAATAAGGACAACATCAATCCCGAAAGGTTCGAGTTCGAGCCGAAGGCAATCCGACCAGCCCTCAAGCGCATGCTTGGTTGCATGATACCAGGCACCCAGCAGCGTGTAAATCTTTCCACCGACGGACGACACGTTGATGATGCGTCCGCGCCCCTGCTTTCTCATATGAGGAAGAACACACTGGGTCAGTCGAGCCAACCCGAAAATGTTCACCTCGAACTGATACCGTGCGTCATCGATCGAAATATCCTCGACGGCTCCGTAGAGACCGTATCCAGCATTGTTAACGAGGACATCGATACGTCCATGCTTTTCGGTGATCTGCTTCACCACTGCTTCGATCTGACTGTGATCTGTAACATCCAGGCCGAGCACGTGGACTCCGGCGGGCTTCAGATCTTCCATTTTTTCTAGACTTCTAGCCGCCCCGTAGACTGTATGGCCCACCTCTGCGAGCCGAAGCGCCGTTTCCTTGCCAATCCCGGAAGAAGCCCCAGTAATGAGAATGATCTGCTTTTCCATAAATAAACGTTGTTCATTTAAGTTAAGTGACTATCGGTTTTTTATTAGAAGTAAACAATAGTCACTTAAATCTGGAGTGTCAATCAAAACGCGCTATCCTAGCTCTTTTATCCCTCATGAGCGCAGCAGAGTCGTCATCTTTCAGTTGGGAAAGAGCCCGGAAGCCAGAACAAATTGAAAAGAGGCGCGAGACGATTCTTGCCGCTGCGAAGCGCCTTCTTGACGAGAGTGGAATCGACAGTGCGGGCCTCTCTCCCATCGCCCGAGAAGCGGGCCTCTCCAAAGCAAATTTGTATCGTTATTTTGAAAGCCGGGAGGCAATTCTACTCACACTTCTAATCCAAGAGATCGAAGCTTGGTCTACCGAGCTCGCAAAGAAACTTTACGATGTGAGCCAACCTGGAGACTTGGCGGAGGTGGCACAGCTGCACGCCGATTCATTGGAAGGAAAAGCTCGATTTTGCGAGTTATTTTCCTCGATGGCCTCTGTCCTCGAGCACAATCTGACCGTGGAGACGATCGCGGGACAAAAACACATCCTGAGGAATCATTACACGGCCCTGATCGCACCACTCTGCCATGCGATTCCTCAATTTTCGAAGGCCCAGGCAAACGAGTTCCTCATAATGCAGGCAATGTTCCAAATGGGACTCTGGCCGCATACGCACCCCTCCCCCGAAGTCGATGAAGTCCTGAAGCGCGAGGAGTTCGCGAACATGAGAATGGATTTTCACGAGCGGGTTCGATGGCACGCCCTCATTCTTTTGCAGGGATTGGAGCAAATCAAAGCGCCACGGATTCGACCCGAATAGTTGCCTCCTCGATCTCCGAACTCGACAGCATTACTCAGCTCTGGAACGATCTCTTGAGTGAGGAATCAGCACCGAATCCAGTTTGCCTGCCGCCTGCGCCTTTTCCTTGGCACCAGCAATCCCGGCAAAGTAACTCTCGTTGAGTTTCGCGAACTCAGCAGCAGTATTGATCTGATCGACAGCTTCATCGAACAGAGCGCGAGCATCGTCGAGTTGCTTCAGACCGCCCTCTGCCTGGACAGTCGAAAGACTGCTCAAAAGACAGGCCCATACCAGAATCGTTCTCATCGGTTAGATCTACGTTCGCAGCGAACTCCCGTGGGGAGAATAGCCGCAACGGTTTTCTACCAATGTCTCATGAATGAAACAAGACGATTCGATTCTCGATCGATCCGGCCTCGCTTTGCCTACCTTTTCTTCTCAATCACCGCATAAGCGTTGTGATTGTGAATCGATTCGAAGTTCTCAGCCTCAACTCGATACCAGGCGATCCCACTCTGCTTCTCAGAAGCAGCCGCGACATTGCGGACAAGATCTTCGACAAAAACGGGGTTGTCGTAGGCTTCTTCGGTGACGTGTTTCTCGTCGGGACGCTTGAGAAGACTGTAAAGCTCAGAGCTGGCACAGCGCTCGACCAATTTCACCAGATCTTCGATCCAGATCGGCTCGCCAGAAAACCGAACCGCATAGGTCACGATCCCACGTTGATTGTGGGCGCCGTAGGCACTGATCGCCTTGGAACAGGGACAGAGAGTCGTCACAGGAACAAGAACCGTGACGACGAAATCCTGATCATCCCTCGAGCCATCAATATCGAAGATGACCTCGTAGTCCATCATCCCGATTTTCTTGGTCACGGGTGCTGGTTTTTCTAGAAAGAACGGGAACCTCAACTCGACATGAGCGCGTTGCGCATCCAGCCGTTCCAACATCTCAGCTGGGAGAGCAGCAATGGAGTGCACGTCGAGAACAGGACCATGAGAGTTCAGCACTTCCACGAAGCGACTCATGTGAGTCCCCTTGTATTCCTTGGGAAGATCAACCGCCATTGACACGGTCGCGACCGTGCTCTGCTCGGACTTCTCCTTATCCCGAATCCGAATCGGATATTTTAGATCCTTCACCCCGACACGATCGATGTCGAGATTTCGGGAATCCGGCTGGCTCTGAATATCGGTTAAGTTCTCCATTTCCACGGTACTCCCCCCGCACCGTGGGCGGGAAGAGACGTAGAATCGGGCTTCACCACGCAGGATTCAAGTTCCATTTGTCAGCAAGAGGCTGAAGCTCAGGACGCATTGGCCAATGATCGGGCTGAGGTTCGCCTTCGTAGCGGGTGCTGGCACCCTTCAAAGGCATGCAGCCTTCATTGTTTCCGATCTCGCGAATGGTTTCGATTTCCTCGTTCGTGAGGGTCACATCAGGCAAGGCGGCAAACTCAGAAATCTTGTCTTCGACTGGACGGGCATCGTCGCCCGCTTCCTGGATAAAGGTAGGTCCGACTGATTTCACGGGATCCTGGCTGAGGTCCCAGACACAAGCAAGCTGGAGCATCGTGATCCCATATTTCTCAGCGATCGGCCGCATTTTTTCGAGCTTCTCATTACCATGCTCAATCCATCCCTCGGCCCGGTAGGTGCGGTGATCACCGTCCTTGAAGAAATGCCCAGGCTTCACGTCGTCGTGAAAAATTCCCCCAAAGTCGACGACTCGAGCAAGAATATCGATATCGAACTCCTGGGCGATCGGGAGAACATAGCGCCCCGGCCACGGCTCCATCGGATTGAGAATGATCATCGCAGAATCGATATCGGCGTGAAAATTTTCCATGCAGTAGGCCATATCGATCGCGAAACCGTTTGCGGGTCCCGGAGCGATTCCGGTCGTATCGGCGAGACCTTTCTCACGAAGCGTGCCTATGGCCGACCAAACATCGGGGCTGGAATAACCGATCGAATCCGGGTTGTGCAGCATGACGATGTCAAAGTGATCCGTCTTGCAGCGCTCGGCACACTTCTGCGTCGCGCGCTGAAAATATTCGGCATAGCCGTCAGGACCGCGAAGATCAGGATTCGTAAACCGGGCATACCCTTTCGCTCCGGCCCGCTGTCCATCGTAGATGTCGTGTCCGATCATTGCGACGAGGCAGTAGCTATCCCGATCGATTCCTTCAAGGGCTCGCCCGAGCAACTCATCTCCTTTTCCAACACCGTAAACATCTGAAGTCAAGAAAGTGCGAACTCCTTCGTCGTAGGCCTGTCGGGCCAATTTGATCCAGCGGTCTTCCTCTAGACGCTGTCCAAAGTGCATAAACCGTCCACCGCTCCATGAGCCGAATGCTGTTTTTGTGAGATCCATACCCTACTGATCGTCAGGTTTGACGCCGCAGTCAAGAGGCGCAGCCTCGGAGGATTTCTTACAAACCCTTTTCTTCATCCTGCTCTTCTTTCCTTTTCTCCTCCGGCAATCGCCAGCGAAAAGAAAAACGGCAGAGCCCTCTTGCTCTTACTCTTTATCTTGTTCCCATTGCGGTGAGCGAACCGGAGAGACTAAGAACAAGATAAAGAGCAAGAAACGAAGGGAGCACACCCAATGAAAATCGCGTTCCTCCAAATTCCGAATTCCCTTCTTCTTCAGAGAGTGGAAGAATAACTCGATGGCTCAACTCTCGGCGAAGGCAAAGCAGCGGATTTACTCGAATCTCGAGAAGTACGCCCGCTCCGGCATGGGAATGGAGAAGGCCTGTCAGTCGCTCCTCGGCCAGCCCCGCATGCGGAACGTCGAGAAACGAATCTACTCGGGAATCCTGGAGGGACTTCAGCAGGGTAAATCAATCGGTAATGCCCTTGGTGCTTCGTCATCCGTCATCTCCCCGCTCGAAGAAGAAGTCGTATCGGCCGCCGAGGATGGCGGAATGCTGGAACGAGGATTTGCCCATCTCTCGGAGTACTTTCGTCGGCTTCACGTCACACGGAGCCGGATCTTGAAAGGAATGACCTATCCGGTGATCCTCCTCCATCTTGCGATCCCGGTCTCGACTCTCGCTGTGACCGCTTTCGGCCGCTTCCAACTCGACGGAAGCGCGCCCACGACAAATTTTGCCGATGCCTTTGCACAAATGGGCATCACCATGGTGGTGGCCTATATCGCAGTGGCTCTCTTGATCGCCTGGACCGTCATTCTGGTCAGGCTGGGGCAACGATCGGGAGCCGTCGATCAACTTCTGAATACTCTTCCGCTATTTGGAAAAGCCCGAAAGGCATCAGCCCTGGAGCGATTCACCCAGGTCTTCGAAATTTTCCTTCTCGCCGGAAAGAAGATCAGTTTTGCCCTTTCCGGAGCCGGGGTCGCTTCTGCCAGCGGAGTGCTGCGCGAAGCGAGTGAGCGAGGATCCCGCATGATTGAAAACGGAGAATCCCTCTCCAACGCTATCTACGCCTCCCCCGCCGCGTTTCCTGATGATTTCTCTCGTGGAATCACGGCGGCGGAAGAATCGGGACAACTCGATCGAGAGCTGGCAGAATGGTCACGTTTCTATTCGGAATCCTCCCGTGAAGCTATGGAGCAAGTCGCCGAGTGGGCCCCGAAGCTCTTCTACTGGGCAGTCTTGTTTTTCGTGGCGTATCTCATCATCCGATCGGCAATCGCTTATCGGGACCTGCTCATGAACCTGATCAACGGAAGTTTCTAGGAACAAATTATCCCCCGAAGCCAGGTCCTAACGGTGCGCCATCGGGTAGAGAAATGGATTCGACAGAAAACCGGACGCGGGTAGGTTTGCTGACCCTGAAAATAAGAGCACTTACTTTCAGCGAGGAAACTGACGGCCCCACTGTAGCCGGAAAGCTCAGGTATGAAGATTTTTGCACCCAAGGAAACGGACCCGATCGAAACTCGCGCCTCGCTCGATCCGGCAGCTGTGAAGAAGTTGACCGGTCTTGGAGCGGAGGTTGTAGTTGAGTCCGGAATCGGCGCTCGCTGCGATCACCTCGACTCCAGCTACGAAGAAGCCGGAGGCAAAGTCAGTAATGATCGCTCAGGAGAGCTCGGCTCTGCCAATATCGTAACTCGAATCCACAAGCCGTCAGACGATGAGGTCGGGCAGCTCAGGGACGGAGCTGTCCATATCAGCTTCCTGGATCCTTTTAATGAAAAGAGCCTCATCGAAACTTTCGCGAAGCAGAACACGACCGCGATCAGCCTCGAGATGGTTCCACGGACAACGCTGGCGCAGAAGATGGACGCAATCAGCTCGCAGGCTAACCTCGCCGGATACGTCTCTGTGATCACGGCTGCGAATCGGCTGAACTCCATCTTTCCCATGATGATGACCCCAGCGGGAACGATTTCTCCGGCGAAGGTGTTTGTCGTTGGAATCGGCGTTGCCGGCCTCCAGGCCATCGCGACGGCGAAACGCCTCGGCGCTCGCGTCACCGCATTCGATGTTCGTGCGGAAGCACTGGAGCAGGCCGAGTCTCTCGGGGCCAAAGCCCTCCGGATTGATCTCGGAGACACAGCGGGCACCGATCAGGGTTACGCCAAAGAGCTCACCCCAGAGCAGCTCGAGAAACAACGTCTCGCCCAAGCCAAAGTTTGTGCGCAGAGCGACGTGGTAATTACCACTGCAAAAGTGTTCGGAAGAAAGCCACCCCTACTGATCAAGAAAGATGTCATCGATTCAATGCAGCCTGGCAGTGTTGTGGTCGATCTGGCCGCAGAAACAGGTGGAAACGTCGAAGGAATCACCCCGGGCGAAGAAACCGAAACCGCCAACGGCGTGAAGCTCGTCGGCCTGGCGAACTTCGAAGGACAAGTCTCGAAGCATGCTTCGCAAGTTCTTGCAGCCAACTTTGCCAACATGATCGAACACTTCTGGGACGAAGAAACCAAGAGCCTTCCCATCGATCTCGAAGATGAAATCCAGCAAAGCTGTGTCATCACCCACGGCGGCTCCATCGTTCACGAACGATTCAAAGACTGACCAAAGCCTGTTGGATCACCGACCCAGCTCCGTTGAATCGGCAAGAAATCCTTCTCTACTACTTTCCTACTCTACTCCTCGACTGCTTCGAAATATGGAACTGATCCTTCTCATCTTTGTTTTCGTCATGGCCGCCTTTCTCGGCTTTGAGCTCATCCAGAAAGTCCCGAGCCAACTGCACACACCTCTGATGTCTGGATCGAACGCGATTTCCGGGATCACGATGGTCGGAGCCATCCTCGCCGCCGGAGCGATCGAAGGAGAACTAGGAAAGTGGCTCGGACTCGCCGCGCTCATTCTCGCGACAATCAACGTGGTCGGCGGCTACATGGTGACCGACCGCATGCTCGGTATGTTCCGAAAGAAGGGCAAGTAACCCACCGTTTCACCTCGACGCTCCTATTTCATGGAATACCTGACTAACATTTCCTACATCGTTGCTTCGGTGCTGTTCATCTTTGGCATCAAAATGCTGGGATCTGCAGATACTGCGAGAAAAGGAAACCTGCTTTCTTCTCTCGGAATGTTGATCGCTGTCGTCGTGACTCTTCTCGACAGCGGTCTCGAATACACCTGGATCATCGCGGGTCTTCTCATCGGTTCTGCGATTGGGGTTGTCGCTGCGAAGCGGGTCCAGATGACGGGCATGCCCGAGCTGGTGGCTCTCTTTAATGGCTTCGGAGGCCTTGCCTCGCTCCTGGTCGGATGGGCAGAGTATGCCAAGGACAGCACCTTCAGCGGTTCCGACTATCCGGTCTTCACTTCTGCAGCGGTGGTCTTCGCGATTCTCGTCGGCGGTATCACCTTCACCGGATCGATGATCGCCTATTTAAAGCTCTCTGGAAAAATGGGAGGATCTGCGACGGTGTTTCCCGGACAGAAGGCAATCAACGCTCTCGTCTTTGCCGTTCTTCTCGTCTGTGGCGGTATCTTTGTTGCGACAGGATCAGCCTGGGCCCTCTATGTTGTGATCGGACTCTCGCTCGCTCTCGGAGTCCTTGGAGTCATTTCGATCGGAGGAGGCGACATGCCGGTGGTGATTTCTTTCCTCAACAGCTTTTCCGGTGTTGCCGCCTCGGCAGCCGGTTTCGTGATTCTGAACAATGTGCTGATCGTCGCCGGTTGCTTGGTCGGAGCGTCAGGCATCATTCTCACCGTCATCATGTGTAAGGCGATGAACCGGACTCTCGGCAACGTTCTCTTTGGTGGATTTGGAGCCACCTCTGGCAAGGCCCAGGAAGTCGAAGGCGAAATGAAGCCGATGACTCCAGAAGATGCATTCTATGTTCTTGAAGCTGCAGAGTCAGTGATCTTTGTTCCCGGATACGGCATGGCAGTAGCGCAGGCCCAGCATGCAGTGAAGGAGCTGGGAGAAATCCTCGAGCAGAACGGAGCAGAAGTTCGATACGCGATTCACCCAGTCGCGGGACGGATGCCAGGACACATGAATGTTCTACTCGCCGAAGCGGACGTCCCCTATGAGCAGCTTTGCGAGATGGACGACGTCAATGCGATCATGGAATCCGTCGATGTAGCCATCGTGATCGGAGCAAACGACGTCGTTAATCCGGCCGCCGGTGAAGATGAAAGCAGCCCGATCTATGGGATGCCCATCATCAACGTCCATCAGGCCAAGACGGTCTTTGCTCTCAAGCGCGGTCAAGGCGCTGGCTTCTCTGGTCTCGTTAATACGCTCTTCTTCCGTGACAACACCCGCATGATTTACGGTGATGCGAAGGCCACGATGACCAATCTAGTCGGGCAGTTCAAAGGGTAGCGGCAGAGTCGACCGAGCACTTGCTTGGCATCGGAGACATTACTCGAAACGATGGATCCAATTAAACTATCGATTTTGGAAACGGCGAACTGAGTGAGATAATTGGACCATGACAATCGTTTCAGGACTCATCTTACTGGTCGCTCTTCTTTTCGTTGTTCTCGTTTTCTGGGGTCTCTTTACTCGGTGCCAGTTTCGCTTCGTGGGTGTTCTCGCGATTCTCACCGTCCCTGTTGCTGCCCTCGGAGCGTGGTATTCGTGGATGGAAACTCAATCAGTCGGATGGACAATCGGTTATTCCGCCTTTGCGATGATAGGAATCGTTACCGCAATCCGGCATCTGGGACGGAGAAAGGTAGCGAGCGCGTCTTGAAGGTTCGCTCTGCGACTTCACTCACTGTTCCTTTGATCTAGGAAACCCGATCCGTAGACCGGACTGGTAGGTTGTCACCCTCTTCCTGCAATCTCAGCTGTCCACAAGCGGCATCGATATCATGACCCTTTTCTCTTCGAATAGTGGCGGAGATATTTGCCTTCGATAAGACATTGAGAAAAGCGTCTTGCGTCTGAATGTCGGGACGCTTCCAGGGAAGACCCTCGACCGTGTTGTAGGGAATCAGGTTCACCTTAGCATGAAGTGACTTTGCTCGTGACGCCAGAATTTTAGCCTGCTCAAGGCTGTCGTTGACCCCTTCGATCAGTATGTATTCGAAAGTGATCATCTGCTTCTTCTGACGCATCCACATCTCGAGAGCCTGAAAGAGACGCTGAATCGGATACTTCTTGTTCACCGGCATGATCTGTTCCCGCACGTCATCGGTCGCGCCATGCAATGAAATCGCGAGACGAATCTGCATCGGTATCTTCGCAAGCTTTTCAATCTGCGGAGCGAGACCGCTGGTCGAAACGGTCATGTGACGTGCTCCGAGATTCATGCCCCATTCAGCGTTAAGAATTGTGAGGGCTTTGGTGAGCTGGGTCAGATTGGCGAGAGGCTCACCCATTCCCATAAAGACGATGTTCCGAATCGAATCGCCTGTTTCGTGCTCCGCAGTCATGATCTGCCCAACGATTTCTCCAGCAGTGAGGTTGCGGGTAAAGCCGGCCAACCCACTCGCGCAAAACTTACAATCATAGGCACAACCGACCTGGCTTGAGACACAGAGGGTAATCCGACCGGACCGTTCTCCGTCGAAATTCGCATTGGCTGGAATTTTGACCGTCTCGATGAGGCGGTCATCGGAAAGCCGGTAGAGGAACTTACGCGTCGTGTCCTGAGATCCGGTTAACCGAACCGCGGGAAGCAAGCCGATGACAAATTCTCTTTTGAGTTGCTCCCTGAGTTCATGGCTCAGATTGGTCATCTCATCAAATGAGACAACTCTCTTTTGAAAGAGCCATCCGACTATCTGTTTGGCTCGAAACTTGGATTGCCTGTTCGCTTCCATCCACTCCGTCCAATCGTCGAGTGTCATTCCGTAGGCGGAAGAAAGGGAATCTGGCATGTCTTCGAAGCGTTTTGAGTCGAGATCGAAAATTGGGCGGCAAAGCCGTATTTCTCTCGTTCCAGCAACAAACCACGATTTGACAATAATCGCACCCCGCATTTCGCTGCCCAGATGTCTGACTCCGATACCCGACCACTCATCTTGATCTTGTGTACAGGAAACTCCTGTCGCTCTCAGATGGCAGAAGCATATCTGCAAAAGGTGGTTGGTGATAATATCCGCGTCGAAAGCGCAGGATCCAAGCCGAGTGGGTATGTTCACCCGCTCGCTGTCAAAGCAGTAGAAGAAGTAGGACTTGATCTTTCAAAGGGCCGATCCAAGTCGCTCGAAGAATTCTTGGATCAGAATGTAGAGACTGTGATCACGGTCTGTGGAAACGCGAATCAGGCTTGTCCGGTCTTCCCCGGCCAGGAAAGACGCTACCACTGGCCTTTCTACGATCCAGCTCACGCGAAAGGATTCGAGGACGAACAACTCGAAGTCTTTAGAAAAGTTCGTGATGAGATCGATCGCGTCTTTTCAGCCTACGGCCATGGCCGGATCGATTCTCTGCCTTAGCAGCCGATTCCGATAGACGGTTGTAAGTAGGGGCGAAAGGCTTCGCTCTCTTTCCAAAAAGTTCTTCACATAGCAAGAGCACAAGGCTTATGCCTTCAGTTACGCCGGAATGGGCAAAAGAGCCAACTACGACACGAACGGGCAGTTCGACAACCTTCCTGCAATCATCGGGATCAACTTCGACCTGAAGAACGGTGCCACTTTCGGTGGTGATCTTGGTGTCTACTCTCGAGCTTTCGGTGGAAGCCGTTTCGAACTCGAAGGCTCACGAACCGGCAATGAAGTCGGATACCTGACCTACGCAGAAGCCCCTCTTCCATCGAATTTCAAGATGGAGACACGGACGTTCATGCTCAACCTGCTCAAGAAGATCCCATTCTGTAGTGAAGTTTCTGGTTACATCGGTGGTGGTGTCGGATAAGCTTCTACCCAGATAAACGGTGACATTGACACGGTTGAATACGATCACCGCAATGAAGGGTTTGCCTGCCAGCTGGTTGCTGGAGTCGACTTCCCTATTACAGACAGCCTGACTTTGTTCACTCAATATTGCTTCCTCGTTCTTCCTGACGCGGACTACACGACCGATCTCGGTGACTTCACTTTGCGCACGAACCGCAACCCTACGAGCCATGCGATTCAGGTCGGTGCTCGGGTTCCTTTCTAGCGGCCCCTTCCCTCCCCCTCACAAACCCCATATTCAACTCCAGCACTGTTTGTCTGAAATTTCCGACGAACAGGGCTTTTTTTCGTCGTATGAGTAGTATTGTGAATTTTCAAGAATCTATAGACTGGCTCTACGGCACTCAAACATTCGGGATCAAACTCGGTCTCGAAAATACGGAAAAATTGCTCGGAGCATGGGTCGCCTATCAGCGAAAGCTGCGAGGCGATGAATCCTTGGCTCCTCCCAAAGTAGTTCACGTCGCCGGAACCAATGGCAAAGGCTCCGTCTGCGCTTTCTCAGAGAGAATCCTCCGAGATGCCGGGCTCCGGGTCGGTCTTTTCACCTCCCCTCACCTCATTTCGTTTCGCGAACGCATCCAAGTGAACGGCGAGTGGATTCCGGAGTCTAGCGTTGCTGAGATCCTATCCGGGATCGCTGATCTCGTTTCAGACTGGGATCCCCATCCCACTTTTTTCGAAATCACGCTCGCCCTCGCTCTCGACTACTTCTGTCAGGAGAAATGTGAGGTCATTCTTCTCGAAACGGGAATGGGCGGACGACTCGATGCGACTAACGCAGTACCCTCCGACGTTTCGGTCATCACTCCGATTGCACTGGATCATCAGCAGTGGCTGGGTGATACGATTCGCGAAATTGCCGGCGAGAAAGCTGGGATCCTCAAGCGCAATGTTCCGGTAATTGTCGCAGACCTTCATCCTGATGCGCGGGACGTCGTTGGCCGCAAAGCCCTCACGATGGGCATACCTTACATCGAAGCCCATCCGCTGCCTCTCGAATGGGAGTTGGGACTCAAGGGAGCTCATCAACGGGAAAATGCTGCTCTCGCCGTGGAAGCTGCCTGTCGTATTGAAGGAGAAAGACTCACCCAGGAAGGAATCCGTAAGTCGCTCGCAAACACTTCCTGGCCGGGACGATTCCAGCTGGCCGGTGATCAATTTGTTCTCGACGGAGCTCATAATCCCTCTGCCGCGCGCGTTCTTCGTGAAACCTGGGAACAAACATACCCGAACCAGAAAGCGTCCCTCATTTTCGGTGCGGCTGACTCGAAAGAAGTGCGCGAGATATTTGTCGAATTGCTGCCGATCGTCGGAAGGATTCGATTTGTTCCCATTCAGTCTGAACGACGCTTTTCTTCGGAAGCGCTTCGCAACGCCTGGATCGATGCAGGTGGAGAGCCGTCTCAGATTCAAGAATCCTGTTCTCTGAAAGATGCGCTCAAGAATTCCGAGGAATCAGATTCTCCGCTTCTCGTCGCAGGCTCTCTTTTCCTAGTGGGTGAAGCTCTCGGAATTTTGACCGGCGACGAATTCGAAGTGAGTTTACAGTGAAGCGGCCTTCTTTGCGTCTCCCATTCTTCTTCAACCCCTACTCTTATCCCTCTCTGCCAGTGATCTATCTCGATAACAACGCGACGACTCGAATCGCCCCCGAGGTCCGGGAAGCCATGCTGCCATGGTTGGACGAACGATACGGAAATCCTTCGGGAGGATACCGCTTTGGCCGAGAAGCGAAACGAGAGATCGACTTCGCGAGAGAACAGGTCGCCGATCTTGTCGGAGCTTCGGCACAAGAAATCGTCTTCACCAGTGGTGGAACTGAATCGACCAATACCGCTCTCCGTTCCGCCCTCGCGTTGCGGCCGGAACGAAAATCGATCGTGACCTCCACTGCCGAACACAGCGCGACCGAAGAACTCGCAGTGTTTCACGAGCAGACAGGGTATGATGTGACACGCAACCCTATTGATTCCCGGGGCCATCTCGATCTCGGTACCTGGAAGACTGCGCTCGCTAATGACGACGTTGCCGTTGCCTCCTTAATCTGGGCCAACAACGAGACGGGAGTTTTCAGTCCAATCGAGGAAGCCGCCCAGCTGGCAGCAGCACACGATGTCTATTTTCACGTCGATGCGGTTCAGGCCGTTGGAAAAATCCCGATCGCCCTAGAACATCTGCCCATCCATGCGGCGTCGATCTCCGCTCACAAGTTTCACGGACCAAAGGGAATCGGAGCTCTTTTCCTGAACCGAAGAACCCGCTTTCGTGCCGAAATCCTCGGCGGCGGTCAGGAAAATAGTCGCCGATCGGGGACAGAAAATGTTGCCGGAATTGTTGGAATGGGTGTCGCGGCGCTCCATGCTAAAAAGAATCTTGAGGCATTCGCCGCGTTGTCCAAGCCGCGAGATCGCTTTGAAAAAGGCATCCTCGAAGCCATTCCCGGCGCTGAGATCAACGGCGACCCAGACCTTCGTCTTGCCAATACCAGCAATCTCTATTTTCCCGGAGTCGATGGTGAAGGTCTTCTCATTCTTCTCGATGAAGCAGGAGTCTGCTGCTCCCCTGGATCCGCCTGCAGCACGGGCGCCGTCCAACCGAGTCGCATTGTCAAAGCTATGGGACACTCCAATTCCCGGGCCCGAAGTAGTGTTCGATTCTCCCTTTCTCGCTTCACGACCGACGAAGAAATCGACGGAGCCATTGCAGCTGTTCTCGGTGCTGTAAAGAAACTGCGCATCGTGATGCCGACGAGTTCATCTCGTGTCATTTCGTCGAGCTCAGAAAGCGACTCTTAGAATACCGTTTGACCATCTCGACGTTTGCGCGGATTCTACGCGCCTCAAACGAGAAAAAGATGGCAGCAAAAATCTACACGGACAAAGACGCGGACTTGGGAGTGCTGAAAGGCAAGACCTGTGCCGTGATCGGCTTCGGCTCACAAGGCCACGCACACGCACTGAACCTCAAGGACAGCGGAGTTAAGGTCATCATTGGCCTCTACGCGAAAAGCAAGTCTCGCGCAGTCGCAGAGGAGTATGGCTTCAAGGTCATGGACACCGCAGATGCAGTCAAAGCTGCAGACGTGATCTTCATCGCAACTCCAGACACTAAGATCGCAGGAATCTTCAACGCAGATATCCTTCCTAACCTCGAAAAAGGAAAGACACTCCTTTTCAGCCACGGGTTCGCGGTTCATTTCAATACGATCGAGCTTCCTGACTTCGTGAATGTGATCATGGTCGCTCCAAAGGGACCTGGACACATCGTTCGTCGTCAGTTCGTCGAAGGAAAAGGAGTCCCAAGCCTCATCGCAGTGGAGCAGAATGCTGATCGCCAGGCGAAGAAAATCGCTCTGGCATGGGCCAAGGGGATCGGTGGGACACGCGCCGGAGTTTTCCAGACCACTTTCAAAGAAGAGACCGAGACCGATCTCTTTGGTGAGCAGACCGTGCTTTGCGGTGGAGTCAGCCAGCTCATTACAGCCGGTTTCGAAGTTCTCGTTGAAGCAGGCTACCAGCCTGAGATGGCATACTTCGAGTGTCTCCACGAGCTCAAGCTCACTGTCGACCTCATCAACGAGTCTGGTGTTTCCGGAATGCGTTTCTCGATCTCCGACACCGCCGAGTGGGGCGACCTTAAGACAGGACCTACCATCATCGATGGTTCTGTGAAGAAAAAGATGGAGCGTGCTCTCAAGAACATTCAGTCCGGCAAGTTCGCGAAGGAGTGGATCAAGGAGTCCGACGAAGGATGCCCGAATTTCAAAGCCCTCGGCAAAGCGGGCGAGCAGCACCAGATCGAAAAAGTCGGCAAGCGACTTCGCGGTTTGATGCCCTGGCTCAAGAAGCGGGACATCAAAGGTTCTCAGGCTTCTTACAGCTAAACACGGTTCCGCTTCTTCTATCCCTTGGGACGAAAGAAGGCGCGACGAAAAACTTAAAAAAAGCCGGAGTAAACCCTCCGGCTTTTTTGTGGACTGGCATCTCGACCGGAGCGACGTCAGATATCAGGACAGTTCCTGACTCCAGCCTCCAGAACTTCAGTTCAAACCGCGCGATCCGTGGTCGCTCTTCGGAATCCAGATAGAAGGCACGATAAACGAGAACGGGATCGATTCACTTTTCACGGAAAGAATAATCGACCGAACGAAGACCCCACCCTTTCCGGGAAGCGAACTCTTCGATCATGCCGACGAAGCAAATATGATGAATATCCCGCAGCCTCAGGTAAGAGCGATCCGGATATCATGAATCCTAGAACGGGTAGGACAGCCATGCCTCTCCTACCTTTCTACTCTCCCTCCGGACGAAAGTGGACCCAGATTTCATCTTCGGTCCCAAGTTGCATCATAATTCCATTATTCGTTCTCGCCCAACTCGTGATCTCACCGTCGTCGTACTGCACCAGATAGCGATCCGAAGTCACCTTCTCAATGATCTCGTAGCCCTGTGATTCGCCAGCACCTTTACGAACACGACGCATCTCGTCCTTGGTAAACTCGATGTCTGTCCCTTCCAACTGACTGATCACGACCATCGAAAGGCCTTTCTGCAATCCTCCGACGATCCCTTTGAGGAGGCCCCCCGCAGGATTATCAGGATCCGGTTCGTCGGCCGAGACCGATTGGATCGCCTCCATTGTCGCATCGGAATCAAAGGTCCATTTTCCGACAAGGAAGTTTCCTCCAGTGCATCCGGAGAAAAGAACAACGTTAAAAAGGAGAAGAGAACAACGGAGAAGAGCAGTCATGAGATTTCTACTCAGATCGTATGTGGCTCCAAGCGGCACTGTCAACGAGAGAGCCTCCTCAGATCAGCCCTCTCTTTTTCTTTCATAAACCCGAGATATCCATTGAACCTAAGGGTCAATGAGTCCATATTTGCGATTAAATTCACCTCCAATCGCGTTTTCCATATTTTTTGGAATCCGTCGCTGTTTTTGACTTTCCCTATCTGTATGGCTGACCGGAAAACCAGTGCTCCGAAGAAAAAACCCGCCGCTCGGAAGAAGGCAGCCCCACGAGCGAAGCGACCGGCCCGCGCGAAACGTCCTCCAGCCGATGGACCCTACGCATTTCATGAGGTTTTCGCAATCTCTCTCGCTGGACTCTGCGTGATGCTTCTGCTCGCGCTGATCTCCTATTCTCCCGCCGATCTCCCGAGCTGGGTGCCTTTCAGCAGCCAGTCGGGACAAAGTGATCTCGTTCACAACTTCATCGGTCCCGTTGGAGCCGTTACCGCGGGATACACCTACTTCTTTTTCGGCGTTGCCGGATACCTCATCCCCGCCGTACTTGCTTGGTGGGCCATTCAAGTTCTCACAGGTGCCCGCCCTTTCCATCCTCGCAACATCGTTTCGCTCGTTATCCTGATCTGTTCTGCGGCCTGCCTAGTCGAGTTCCAAACTGTCTTCTTCGAAGGCTGGTCCGACCGGATCAATCTGCCCCGCAGTGCGGGAGGTTTTGTCGGCTACGGGCTGGGACACAAGATCGTCGAAGAATTTCTTGGATCGGTAGGAAGCGTCATCGTCATAGCCATTCTCTACACGATTTCTCTGATCGTGATCACAGGGATTCATCCTTTTCAATTCGCCATTCTCGTCAAGGATGGAGCTGCTTCGCTATCTCAACGTATTCAGGACGCCGGTCCGTGGTGGGAAAACTTCAAGTGGCCCGCTCCCCGCGATCGCGCGAAGCCCAAACGAGTGGTAGAAAAGAAGGCCGCTCCGAAGCCCGGGAAGCCAACTTCTGAAAAGCAGCCTGATCTCTTCGAAGAAAAGCCGGTCGACAAAACGCCTCAGCCCGAGCCCAAGATCATCGACTCGACCCAGAGCGCTCGAAAGAAGCTGTCTCCCGAAGAGGCGGCAGGTTCCCTTTTCGCCAAGACCGAAAAGGAGAGCACAGTGCTTTCGGGAAATCAGTTTCCCGATTACGAACTTCCGAGTTTGGGCATTCTGCAATATGCCGACGACGAAGATGTCGAGCCAACGGATCAGAACATCCTCATCGAACAGCAGAAGAATATCGTGACCACACTGGGAACGTTTGGTGTGGATGTTGAGCCAGGCGACATCACGCGCGGTCCGACGATAACTCGCTATGAACTCTATCCGATGCCGGGTCTTCGTGTGAACCGAATCACGTCGCTCGAAGCAGATATCGCTCGAGCAACTCGCGCCGAGCGGATCAACATTCTCGCTCCCGTTCCCGGTAAAGATACCGTCGGGATCGAAATCGCCAACTCCAACAAGATCGCCGTCGCCTTGCGTGAACTCTTTGAAGACGAGGCATTTCGCGACTCCAAAGCCAAACTTCCACTCGCTCTCGGAAAAGACGTCTACGGTCGCACGATCGTCGGTGACCTCGCGCGGATGCCTCACCTTCTTGTGGCTGGTGCCACAGGCAGCGGAAAGAGTGTCTGTATCAACAGCATCATCGCGAGTCTGCTCTACCGTTTCACTCCCGATGAACTCCGCTTCATCATGGTCGACCCGAAAGTCGTCGAGATGCAGCTATACAACGATCTCCCCCACATGGTTGTTCCCGTGGTGACAGATCCGAAGAAGGTGCTGCTCGCCCTCCGTTGGGTCATCAATGAGATGGAGCGTCGCTACGCCCTTTTTGCCAAGGTGGGAACCCGTAACTTCGATGGCTTCAATGCGATGCGGGCAAAGGAACGCGCCGAAGAAGAAGTGGCCGAGGATGTCATGGATGAACCGGAACTCGAGATGGCTCACCATGTCAAACTGAGCGATGACCTCGAGACTGAAGGCGGCTTCCCGGAAGAACTGGTTCCCGATCCTTCCGACGGTCGTCAGACTCGACCTACTTTCGAAGACTTCGAAGAGGAGCTGCCTGACAGCCTGCCCTACATCGTTGTCATCATCGACGAGCTTGCCGACCTCATGCAAACCGCTCCAGCGGACGTGGAAACCGGGATTGCTCGTATTGCTCAGAAAGCGCGGGCCGCTGGAATTCACCTCATCGTTGCGACGCAGACTCCTCGCGCCGACGTCGTTACCGGAATCATCAAAGCGAACATACCTTCGCGAATTGCCTTCCAGGTTTCTTCGAAAACCGATAGCCGAATTATTCTCGACAACAACGGAGCTGAAAATCTCGTCGGAAAAGGAGATATGCTCTATTTGCCTCCGGGAAGTGCCCAGTTAATTCGTGCCCAGGGAGCCCTCATTACCGACGAAGAAGCCCAGGATCTGGTCGATGCCTGCGCCGAACAGGGCAGTCCAAAATTTGAGCCAGAAGCACAGCAGGCGCTTGAATCTGGTGAACTCGAAAGTGGCGATGACGAAATTTCTGACGCCGACGAAGAGATTCTCGAGAAGTGTCTCGAAGTGGTTTACAGCGAAAAGAAAGCCTCTACATCTCTACTGCAGAGGCGGTTACGACTTGGATACACTCGTGCCGCTCGCATGATTGATATCCTCGAAAGTCGCGGGATTATCGGTCCTGGGGATGGCGCAAAGCCCCGTGAAATTCTTGTCGATCTTTCGGACGACTTCGATTAGTTTCCCCGAACGGTGAAAAATCATAATTAATCTGCTGCCTCATTCGTCCTCCTGAGATGCGGTAAAATCTTACGATCACCGCGACAACTCATTGCCTCATAACGGCAAGCCATCATGGTGACAATAGGACAAAAACTGGGAGAAGCCCGCCGCGAGGCCGGATTGTCGATTGAGGCAATCGCTCACGATACTCGGATTCATCCCAACATGATTCGCTCTATCGAGGAAGACGACTTCTCGATGTTTCCGAGTGTGGTATACGCACGGAGCTTCGTGAACAAATATGCCGGTATACTTGGAATCGATCTTTCAGACTCGATGAAAGCCCTCAATAGCGGCGTGACCCTGCAATTGAGTGACCATGAGTTGATGGGGGAAATGAAGGACACTATCAAAAAGGATCGTCGATTTCGACTGGAAAAGACTCCCCGTTCAACGAGAAAGCCAAAAATCCGATTGGGAGGAAGACCCATTCTTTTGAATCTGATTCTCACCGCCCTGATCGGAGCGATGGCCATTTTCTACTTTATCGGATTTAACGCCTCCAACTCGCAGCAAGCTCAAGAAAACATTTCGCGGAGTTTCCAGAAAGCCAATCCGTTTTCTGAATCTCGGGAAGAAGCGATTCAAGAGTTTCCCCTGAAGAATCAACCTTCTGGTTTCGCCGAAAATTCAGGCGCTCCCGCAGATCCAAAGCTGACCTATGTCGATGGAGGCATCGAAAAGCCCCAGGTAAAATGGGAAATGGAAGATCCTCGTCCCCTTCCCTCGGATACGATCCGAGAGAGTGAGAATGTGACACCCGCACTCCGTAGCACTCCTTCTTTGTCGGTTGATTCTGCTCTCCCTTCCGGTCCGATTTCTACCTCAAATCTTCCTGCCCTTCAGAAACCGACTGCTGAACCCAGCGCTGTTCTTCGCCCCGAAGGAACCGATCCAGTCGAAGAATCAGCCGCTGAAGCCAGTCCTACAGGCAATCCGATCCGCGCCATTCCCGTCGCAGGCTCTCGGTAATCCAAAGTCAGTCCCATTTTCCAACCATGGGAGACCTCCATGTTCCTCTCTACCTTCTCGAGACCGAGGAATCCGTTTCTGTCAGCAACGAAAGCTGAATACTTCAACGAACTCTCTCCGCTGATCGGAAAACCGTCATCGACTGGGTTGATCGCGAGTTTCAAGATCGATGGGCCAGTGAAACAGCGATTGCCTTCGCTTCTCTTCCCCTGACCTGCTTTGTCGCACTTGATCCCGACAAGAACATGATCGGATTTGCCTGTTATGACGTTTCCTGGAAAGGCTCTTTCGGCCCAACCCGCGCTCTCCCATCACAGTGGAATGAGTCACGGTCTGCCCGCTGACCGGTATTAGACCGGCGAGATCTGAAAGCACAACTCCCTCGTGTTTTAAATACTCCGGATTCAACCCTAACATAAAGGTAATCCAGCCACCTGCGGAATGTCCTCCTACAAAAATCTATTCCACGTCAGCACCATGTTTGCTCATGTGATTCTTCGCCCACGCGACACTTGCTGCAGCGTCCTCGAGGTAAACGGGGAATTTCACTTTCGGACTGAATCGGTAGTTGGGGCAGACCACCGCAACGCCCGCCTTGGCGAGGCTCGTCGCCATCTCTTCCGGCCTCACCCCATCTGTCGGTGTGCCTCATTTGTCCCCCGCCTTGAGTCCTCCCCCGTAATACCAGACCAGCACGGGCGAGTCACGCTCGCTATCCGGGAGATATACATCCAGCTCGTATCGCTCGGTCTCATCCTCGTTCAGTGAGGTCCCGCTCTTGTAGGCTACGTTCGAGAGAATTCGGTTGGAGCCTCAGCAACGAGCAAGACAGGGAGCTGCAACCGAAGGACGCAAACACAAAGACGAGAGAAGATCATGGCGAAAAGGAGATAGGGAAAACATCCCTGTATTCGCCTCGCTAGGGAAGTAGAACTGCAGCGCGATCCCGTGCGATCGCGGCTCGTTTCCCCCATAGAGTCTCCGAACGCTCAGAAGCAAGAACTCCATAAGCTTGGTGAGCAATACGCAATGTCTCAACCCGTCGGTTTTCCGATTCAGCCTTCAGAATCTCGAAGAATTGAATTCGGGCTTCTCTCTCATCGACCAGATCTTGCTGCGTGGCCAACTCTGCTCTCAAGAGAGCCAATTCAGAATCCAATTCGCTGTCGACAAACTCTCGCCATGGCGATTGATTCAGATTTTCCAATGCTGCCCACTGATCCAGCGGCGTCTTGAGTTCGCGAATTCGTTCCCATTCCTTCTCCAACCATTCCACGGCATCGGACTGAACCGAAAGAGATTCCTTCTCCGCACCTTCGACTGCGAACCATTGCTGGAGATAGACAGGGGCAGGCCTAGAAATCGAGTGTCCGATTCCTTCCCACAAATCCCAAGTTACGTTAGCGCCCCACGTCCGAAGAAGATCCGCTCCGCCAAAACTCATCGCCACATTTCCATCCTTCTCTCCGAGACCGAGGTAAACGGACTTTCCAGAAACGGATCGCTCCGATTCCGGCTCTCCCGTTTCATGGAGCAAACCCGCTCCCAGGATTATGGCTCCAGCAAGACGCGGGTCGTTCTCGAGGAAGAGCCCAGAAATCCAGCCGCCCTTACTGAACCCTCCCACAAAAACCCGATTCGGATCCAACTGAAGGGAATAGTCAGCATTCCATTGCTCCAGTAGACTCTGATAAATCTGCTTCTCCGCCTCGAGATTCTCCGGAGTTCCCTGGAATCGCCCTGCCTCGCGGTAAGTCATTCCGATGAGAATCCAGTTCTCTCGACCAGCGACTTCGAGAGCGAGATTCAAAGTCGGGCTGCCGTTGGTGCCGTGGTAATAAAGGCAAACTGGCCAACGCCGATCTGGATCCTCTCCGTGCGACTTCGGGAGCCAGAGCAAAAGAGACTGGCTCAAAAGAGAAAAGGGAAGTTCTGTGATCGTTCCGGGTGTCGGACCAGGTGAGTCTTCCGCTGTGATCGATGCCACTGAAAGAACGATCAGACTTCCCAGCAGCGAGAAAAACCGGGGTAAAGCTGTCATCGATCAGGCTCCCGATTCGGAGATCATTTCGTCGATCACCTCGATAATCCGATCGGCGATCTTCCGCTTGGAATCCCGAGGAAGCGACTCTTTCTCCCGGTTTGGAGAAAAGAGCACGACCTCGTTCTCGTCGTGATCGAATCCGATGTCGCTGCGACTGACATCGTTCGCGACGAGCAGATCACACCCCTTCTGCTCCATCTTGCCTCGAGCATACGTTTCCAACTGATCCGTCTCAGCCGCAAATCCGACGAGAATTCCAGTAAACCCAAATTCTGTCCTGACACTACCCAAAATATTAGGATTCTGAATCAAGGTCAAGGTCAAGGAGTCACCCGACTTCTTGATTTTGGATTCGGCGATCTCTTCGACTCGATAGTCAGCAACAGCCGCGCAGAAGAGCGCGCACTGACACGAGCCGATTTCTTCGGCAACAGCCTTGTACATCTCGGCTGCCATTTCGACAGACACGGTCCGCGCTGCTTCGGGAGGAGAAAGCGAAACTGGACCCGAGATCAACACGACCTCGTGTCCTGCCGCGAGAGCGGCTTCGGCGAGAGCATATCCCATCTTGCCCGAGGATCGGTTCGAGAGATATCGAACCGGATCAATCGGTTCCCGAGTCGGTCCCGCCGTGATCAGGATCTTCATTTAGCGATTCGTGCAAGGAGATCGACGATCGTCTCCTCAATCCCTTCGACAGGCCAGAGACGACCAATTCCCTCGTAGCCGCAAGCGAGCATGCCTTCTTCGGGACCGATAAACTCGACTCCCCGCTCTTTCAGAATCTTGACGTTGCGTTGTGTCGCCGGGTGTTTCCACATTTTCCCGTTCATCGCAGGTGCGATCAAAACCGGAGCAAGGGTCGCGAGGTGAATCGCCCCGAGGGTATCATCGGCAATTCCCTGGGCGAACTTGGCAATCGTATTCGCAGTCGCCGGAGCAACGACAAGCAGGTCAGCGTGATCCGCGAGCTCGATGTGTCCGGGGTGCCAGTCGGATTTTTCATCATACAAATCCGTCGTCACGGGCTGTCGGGACAGCGTCTGCAACGTGAGCGGTGTGATAAACTCCTGCGCGTCTTTAGTCATTACAACATGGATTTCATGACCACGCTTCATCAATCGACTGACGAGATCGGCTGCCTTGTAAGCCGCAATCGATCCGGTCACCCCGATGACAATATTTTTTCCTGAAGTTGTATCCGACACAGAGAAAAGATCACGGCGAGAGCGATTCTGCGCAAGGACGCATTTTTCGCGCGGTTTTCGGGAACCTCTAGAGCTCCAGCTCTGGCTGATCTTTAGGCAACTGCGAATTAGAAATCAATCGAGCAGACCGACAGCGCTCGCCGGCAAAGATGGACGAGAAAAGCGCGAAATCCGCTTCCTTGTCCCGGCTCACCACCGTGTAGCGATACGCTCGCCAATGTCTCGTTTCTTCGTGAGCATTGGTCAGACGAAGCGCGAGCTGCTCCTCGGTTTCTGTACCCCTGAAATTGAGTCGGTTGAGCAACTCGTCGTCATTGGGCGGAAGGATAAAAATATCGACAAGCGCTTCCTCGATTCGCGGATCGTCCTGATTGCGCACAAGCGCAGCGCCCTGCACATCAATGTCCATGAGGACATCCCGACCGGCCTCGATATGAGAGAGCACTTCGGACTTGAGCGTCCCGTAGAAATTCCCATGCACTTCCGCGTATTCGAGAAATTCTCCGCGAGTCGCCCGCTGTTCAAATTCTTCCCGAGTCAGAAAAAAATAATCGATCCCGTCCTTCTCTTCTCCCCGAGGAGCTCGAGTCGTTGCGGATACAGCGTAGACGGCTTCCTCATCTTCTTCCGAGAAGCGACGACAGAGCGTTGTCTTGCCGGAACCGGATGGGCCGGAGACTACACAGAGAAGTCCACGTCTTTTCAAATCGAGATCAGTCATTCCTGACCGGAATCAACAGGGTCTGATGACCGAGTCAACCCTGTTGTGTCCTGCTGTGAATTGAATTCGTAGTGTTCTGGGCCTAAGGCCGTCATTTTTGTTACCTAAATTCAAAAATTAACGCTGAGTTAGATTATCTTATTGTATCCCTCGAAATGGCGATAGCAGACCGAAAACGTGGTGCCTTTGAAGCACGTGAAAAATGATAATCGAGAGGCGGATGGCCTGCTCATGGATCGCGGTTATCTCGGGCTGAATCTCGATGAACTCGCCGACCGGGTCGAGTATCCCCAAGCCACGCTCTATCACCACTTCGTCAGCAAAGAGGATCTTGACCTCGCTGTCGTCAGCCATCACTTCTCTCTGCGGATTAATTACTTCGAGTGAGCGGCAGAGTTTCAGGGAAACACGAGGAAACGCATGTTTGCCTTTGATGTTGCTGATCGCACCCTTTCCCGTCAGTTCTCTCTAGTTCGATTGATCCGTCTGCCCTCGATCCAGGCAAAGTGTTCTGAGGAACGTCAGAAGCGATATTTCGGATCAGCCAGAAAATGCTTTGAGCTGGGAATGAAAGTCGCAACGGAAGCTGAAGCTCCGAGCTCCGCAATTCTAGCGGCGGGATAACGAAATTGTTCTTGCTCTCCTGTTTCACAATTACGTAGGTTCCGTTTCAACATGAAAATTCGAAACCGCTTTTTGATCGCCGCTTCCGCCCTGTCACTCGTTTTTGTCTCTTACGCCGACGAGAATCACGAGATCATTGAAAAAGTGATGAAAGAAGGACTCAAGGGCGATGAGAGCCCTCTCGCCAAAGTCCTCGATGAAAAGGCATCCACAAAAGAGAAAAAAGACCTCGCCGAGCTTATTCAGACCATGAAGGGCACCAAAGCTCCTGTTGGAGAACAATCTGAATACGACGAGATGGTCGAAGAGCTGATCGCTGCCATGGACGCTATCGCTGAAGGAGCCGACAGCCCGGCAGCTATCAACCGCCTCGATACGGCATCGGATTGCAAAGCTTGCCACGGTCCGCACAAGCCTAAGAAGAAGTAGTCGAGGGACTTCCTCTCAGCTCGCTAGTATCTGTAGAGAGACTGCAGCGGGATTAACTACATATTTCCCACTAGGAGAAAACAGGGTCAGGTGAATCACCTGACCCTGTTTTCGTCTCAAACCATGTAAAAAGGGGAAAATTGCTGCGTGGTCTACGAGCCTCGCAGGGACTCGAGGATGTATTCACTCGGGCGAAAATTCTCGATGATGATCTGCTCTTCGTCGCCTCGCTTCATCCGAACTTCGCTGATGTTGAAGTTAGGCGTTTTGTGAGGAGCAAAAAGAATGTCGTCGTGAGTCGAGTTCTCGTGCTTTTTAAACATGTCAGGGATGATGTCACCGCCAAGATGATCATCACGTCCTGTCGCGAGGTGGCAAGTTCCGAGCACTTTCTCATCCTGAATGTCGGCTCCTGAGACAGGAAGGACCTGAGTTCCAAAACCGAGCTCACCAAGAGTTCCGGTCATCGGATCGTCAGCAAGACGAGCGTTGTGTGCGTCGATCGTCGCCTGGTCGCCTTCGATCAGCGTGGATCGAACGATATTGCGATTTTCAACATCGAGGACCCCGAGCGTTCCGTCTTCATATTTCATCGGGAACTGCCCATTGGCATCAACGGGAACGAAATAAACTTCGCCAGCGGGAAGGTTGGCGATGTCGGGCTTATTACCCTGGCAGAGCCCGTGGGACTTCTGGGCATCCTGACCATCAAGATCGAGGGAAGCGGTCAGCACGCGACCGTCCTCGAGAGCGAAGTCAATCTCGATCGTGTCGGCATTCGTCATCGCCGCACGCATCTTTTCGGCATCTTCGCTGACAGCGTGGTAGTCGACGGCGAGGCCCGATCCAAGAATGACATCATTAACTCCGTGGAGTGTCGCACCACGAAATCCGAACTCTTTGCATTTCGCGGTCAGCGGCGCCGTCGCCGAGTAGGTGGAGACGCAGAGAATGATGTCGTAGCACGTGTAGATATCCTGATCAAGGCTGAGCTGGTTTCCTTCCGCGTCGTAGCATTCATCTCGCAAATCGAGATTCGAACCGTAGGTCATGGGAAATGCAAACATCTCACCTCCGGTCATCCCTAGCACGTCGAGACCTCCATCCTTCAATCCAAGATAAAATTCTTCGTAGGCCTTCTTCTGAATCTCATGTCCTTCCGCGTCGAGAAACGCATATCCTTTCATCAGATCCATCTCTTCCAAGTCGATAAGGATGCAGACTCTTGCCCCCTGGGTCGGCTCGAACACGGTACTGAGCAAGCGTTCGAGACTAAATTCGGGGAAGGTTCTTTTCTCGGGGTTGAGAATGATTTCGCGCTCCAAGGTGGCAACAGACATGATTAATGATAGGTGAGTTTGAGAGAGCGACGCCGGGGTCGGACGACTCTTACGGTAGGAACTTACTCGGCCTACCCTATTCTCTCAAATCTTCTTTACGCTGGCTGGCTGATCGGAGATATACAAAATTTGCACCTTATCGTAATAAAACAGGCTCAGCCAACGCGGAACTCGGATTTTCGGGGCAGTGATACTGCCTCCACTGAGTAAGTTGCTCAGGAAAAGAACAAGAATCGCACTCGGAAAGGTCTTCGAGACAGAAATCGCGGTAGATCTGGAGCAACCCTTGTTGTTGGTAATAATAACTTGTGAATAACTTTTGGCGTTTTCGGTCTGGGCCAAAGAGTCGTGCTGTCGCTCGTCGAAGTTTCTGGTTTGAATCGACTTTGGGCATGGACATGAATTCATTCCACCTTTGCTCCTGCAGCCCTATCGCACCGGGGAAAACGACGTTTCCAAGGATATCCAACCGACGATCCTTTCCGATCAAACTCAAAGGTCGATCGGAGGGGTCGGAACGCAGGGTGTAATGTCGTTCCCAAAAGGGATGCCGAAGGTTATTCAGAGAGTTATTCACAATTTTTCCCAAGCTTTTTTCAGAGCACTGCCAAAGAGATCCCAAATTTTTCCATTCATGGATCAAGGCGAGGAGGGCCCCCAGCCGACGATGTGGATGATTAACGGGTCGATTCCCGGAAAATGACCAGGGAATCTTACGATGGGACGAAACCTCGAAATCAGCTCGCAGGGCCCACCAGCAATCCCACAGTCCACCCATATAGTGTCTCGCTTCTCGGCTTGCCTCCTGCTCGAAAAGTTCCGGTGTGAGAAAACCCGCCGACCCGAAAAGCACTGCCTCCCGCTCTCTCGGGCCGAGCAACTGCATTTTCCGAATCGGGCAGCGTTGCGCGAGCACAGCCATCGCGATCTTGTTGGAGCGGAACCCGAGCGCTTCAGCAACTCCCTGGTAGAAGGCTTGTTCCGAAGATGCTGCCGCGGAAAGAACCCCGAATCGATTCGATTTCTCCTGGAGTCGGTATTGCGAAGAGAACTGGAGCAAAGAGCTGACTTCATGATCCGTCATCTGTGAAAGCGGAGCGAGGCAGCGACCAGGAAAAGCCTCCGGTAAAAAATCCGGCGGGCCCTGCGACCAGGCATACTGAGGCAACTGAAGCTGACAGACCGCGCGATGTTGTTCCGTTCGAGTGAAGAATCGTTTTTGAGAAGGGCCATTCGTATAGACATGAAGAATGACCGGCTCAAAGCTGGGGTTACTCCCATGGCCGTGACCTTCCCAGTCACGTGCATCGAGATCGAGTTCAATCGCTCCGGAATGAAGAACTCCGTTGATGCGAACCGCAGTTTCCGTGAAATCGGGACCCGCCCCGCGATTCCAATGCCCGAACTGAACGATCTCGATTTTCTCTCCATCCTCTCCCGAAAAGATGCGCCCGAATTCTCCCCCGAACCAACGAGCCTGAATCTCAATTTCAGATTCGGATGTCGGATCCGGTTCTCCTGTCCTCAGCGTAGTCGCCGCCCGAGGGCCAGCCATCGACACGATCCATTCACGAAAACGTGAATAACGATTCGCAGCCTCAGGGAATCCGGGATCCATAACGGACCCCTACACAATTACTGTTCAAAATACCAGTATTTTTCTTCTAAGCCAACATTTTCATCAATGCCCTAGCCGTATGCGGATCTTTGATCTTGGGGTCTTTACAACGCTCAGAGTATCCCTGCAATTGCTCAGCAAGGAAGCGTCGAGTCTCTGCCTCAACGGGATCCTTCGCAAAATTCTGTAATTCATCTGGATCACGCTCAAGATTCAGCAACCAGGGTTCATCTTCGTTTGAGAGAATCAGCTTGTGAGTCGACGTCACCGCCGCAATCCACCCTTTGGTATCCTCCGGGCTGCTGGTCGTTCCGCGCATGAAGGTAATATCCTCATGCTTCTTCTTTTTCCCCTCAAATAGAGAACTGAGATCTCGCCCTTCTTCCTTGCCAGATGGGGCTCCTCCCATCATCGCGAGGATCGTTGGCATAAAATCGGTCGTGTTCATCGCCAGATCGATCCGAGACTCCGCAGCAATGGATTCGGGCCAGCGAATCACAAACGGGATTTTCCCGGAAGCCTCCATCGGCACTCCCTTATTTTGCCGACGATGTTCGCCGCGCATGTCACCATGATCGGCCGTGAAAATCAGGATGGTGTTGTCGTAAAGATCCCTCTCCTTCAGAGCAGTGATGAGCCGTCCGACATTGTCATCGATGCACTTCATCATGCCGTGGTAGTTCGCCATCTTCCACTGGCATTTCGCTTGGGGCTTCGCCCAGCTTGGCGCCGATTTGGCATCCTTGTCGTAAGTGCGCGGCTTCTGCACTTTGTCATCGCTGAACATCTGGTCATAGGGAGCCCGCACCGTGTCGGGTCCATGCGGATCCGGTATGCTCACCAGATAGGCGAAAGGTTCGTCCTTGTGATCGTCAATGAAATCAATCGTCCGGTCGGTCAACCAATCCGTCGCAAAACTCTCCTCATCGGCTCCCTTCACCGAATAGCTCGGCCGTCCTTTTGCGTCCCTGGCCTTCACTCGTGGACCTTCTGGAGTGAGTTCCAACTGTTTCCAGTGACCGCGATTAAACATGTAGCGGTTGTCGGCAAAGCCAAAATTTCGTTCCGGTTGCCACTGTGGTTTGCCACCGCCATCGAGATGCCACTTACCAGCATAGCCAGTTGCATAGCCCTTCTGCGCCAACTGATGGGCAAAAGTCACAACACCATCATCGAGATGAGCGTTGTTGTTTGTCACGGGTGTGTTCTGGGGATACTGGCCAGAAATCAGTGACGAACGGGAGGGCGAACAGACCGGAGTCGCCGCATAGAATTTCGTACAGATCGCTCCCTCTTTGGCGAGCGAATCAATATGAGGGGTCTCACAAACCGCATCAGGTCCCCACATCAATGCCTGCTCGGGAGCCAAGGTAGCACGATAGCAACCAATCGTCCGGAAGTTGAGTTCGTCGCAATGAACGATGACCAGATTAGGGGGTTTTGATTGATCAGCCGAGTTGGCGTTACCCATCAGTGCTCCGGTAGAAGTGGTAGCAGCGCCTGCAACGGCACCAGTTGACTTGAGAAATTCCCTACGCTTCATCAGGGAGAGAATGGTCAAAAAGAAGTCCACTTGTCAAAACTTCAGGTCTTCTGATTTCCTCTTTTTTCTGGCAAGTCGAACGTTTGACGATGCTCTTAGAACAGAGAGAAGAGCACGCATCTGTATCCTTTCAGAAGAATCGTCGTGAGATTTCCCTGTTTCACGCGGTATCTTGGAAGCGTGGGCAGGCTGTGACGGCATGACCCAATTTTAACAGACCTCATGGAACGCGATACGGAAGAATTCATCGAACTCCTCACGGGAGCCCAGAGTCCAGTTTTTGGCTACATCCTCTCGCTCTGCCACAACCACGCGAAAGCGCAGGATATTCTCCAGGAGACCAACGTCACTCTGTGGCGCAAAGCTTCTGATTTCGAACCCGGAAGCAACTTCATCGCCTGGGCCTGTCGGACCGCTTATTTTCACGCTCTGAATCATCGACGCAAAGCGAGCCGGGAACAGCTCGTCTTTGACGAAGACATTCTCGACTATCTTGCAGAACGGCAAGAAGAGCGCGCCTCAGGAACGCAGGACCGGGTTACGATTCTTCGGGGATGTCTCGAGAAGCTGCCCGCTGATCAACGAAGCCTCATCGATCAGCGGTATGAACCGGGAGCCTCGGTCCAGGAAATGGCTCGCGAAGCCGGAAAGTCCGTTGGGTCCGTTTCCCAAGCTCTCTTCCGAATTCGGGCCACCTTGCAACGTTGTGTTGAAAAGCAGATTCAAAGGGAGGAATTCGCATGAGACGGGAACAACGAATCCACCGAATCGAAGAGCTCTCTTCGAGTCTGTTTGATCGCAGCCTGAGCGATGAAGAGCAAGTGGAGCTCAACGATCTGCTCCGCGGCGATCCCGAAGCGTGCGAGCTCTATCTGGCGATGGTGGAAGCTCACGCCGCCCTGCTTCACGATCATATCGCGGATGATCTCATGCTTCCGGAATCTGTTTCGTCGGAACCAGTTGCTCAATTCCAATCGACTCGACCAAAAAGGAAAACCTGGCCCTCGCTCGCTGCTGCAGCGGTGATCTTTGTTTTTCTCAACCTTGGGATCGTTCTCGCACTCCGTTCACAGTCCGAGGAAGAACCCACCCTCGATGGAGAATGGATTGCCGTGCTTTCTCGCACGGTTGACGCCGAGTGGGTAAAAGGAAAGGAGCACAATGAAGGAGATGGCCTTCCTCGAGGAGAATTTCGTCTTCAGTCAGGGCTCGCCCACATTGAGTTTTTCAGTGGTGCTTCCGTCATCGTCGAAGGCCCCGCTCATCTCACCCTTTCGTCCGCTTGGAACATGGCTTGTCACGAAGGGAAATTGCGCACCTTTGTTCCCGAACCGGCTCAAGGTTTCACGATCGAAACTCCCGAATACGATGCCGTCGATCTCGGTACAGAGTTTGCCCTGCGAGTAGATGACTCCGGAAGAAGCGAGCTTCTAGTCGTCGATGGCGAAGTCCGAATCGACGACAAATCAGGAACCCCGCTCGACCACGTTCATTCGGGCGAAGGCATTCTCTCAGAGGCCGGCAATCGAAGATCTCTGGAGGGAGACGGCTCCGACTACATTGGTCGGGAAATCCTCATGGGAATTGCTCTCGCTGATTCAGAGACACGATACCGCAGCTGGCAGACGATGAAAAACCGGCTCGAGCTTGATCCCGAGGCGCTCGTGTTATTCGATTTCGAAAACCAGCGCGACTGGGATCGGCAATTGGAAAATCGAGTGCCAGGCGGACCCGACGGAGCAATCATCGGAGCGGCTTGGGGAGATGGTCGATGGGAACGAAAGCGAGCCCTCGAATTCAAGCGCATTACAGATCGCATCCGATTGAGAATTCCCGGCGAGTTTACCGCGCTGTCATTTTGCACTTGGGTTCGCGTTGATGGACGCGATCGCTGGCTGAGCTCGTTAATGCTGACAGACGGATTCGAACCCGGAGAAGTGCACTGGCAACTCAGCGACAAAGGAGAACTGATTCTGGGTGTCTCTTCCCCACGAAAATCACCTAACTCCACCTCTGAACCCGTGATTGGCCCCAAAGATCTGGGCCGATGGATCCATCTCGCGGTAACAGTTGATCAGCAAAGTGGCGAAGTCATTCACTACCTCGACGGTCGATCAGTGGCAAAGGATATTCGAGATGATCTTCCCCTCCTGCGCCTCGGAGACGCCGAAATTGGAAACTGGAATTCACAAGGAAAACAGCAACCGATTCGAAGTCTCAACGGAACCATCGATGAGTTCGTGATTCTAAAACGAGTCCTCTCTTCGTCCGAGATCCAGAAGATTTACGAGGCAGGTCGCAGGGGATAGCAGCGGAGTCAGGGTCATCGGTGCGATGACCAGAGCAACGACGCCCATGAGCTTGAGAAGAATTTTCAGAGACGGATACATAAGCATCCATCGCGAGTTGAATTCCCGTATTCGAGAGTATGCCGACCGTGGCGATCGCAATGCCATAGAGCCGAGCGAGATGACAGGAGGCAAGAATAGTGGAAGCGAGCACCAGAATCGGAAACGCTGTCGAAAACATTACCAATCCACTTTTCTTCGAATTCTTCCCTGCAGTCTCGAAAGACAACTATGTCGAATACCTCTTAGCTCAATTCGAAGATCTTAAACAGATTAGAAAAATCTTTATCCGTGACATCTATCAAGCGGAAACGGTTCTTCGGAAGAAGTATCGGTTTCTCAGGTTCGCCTACATTCTCTTCTCAACCGGTGTTCTTTCTTCCGGCGCGGCTACAATCTAGCTTTTCCTCGATGCTCAGCCTAGCTAGATAAAAAGAGACCCAATTCCTAACTGAACAACATCATCTGCGGATCATCCTCCGCTTCGGGCTGCTTCTTCTTGGGTTTGGGCACAGCAGCAGCATCGTCTTCGAGTGGAAGATTTTCGCCTTCCAGGCCCGCAAGAATTTCTTTGGCCCGATCGATAATGGAATCCGGAAGCCCGGCCAGACGTGCCACCTGAATTCCATAACTCTTGTCCGCCGCACCTGGAACAATCTGGCGCAGGAAAATGATCTGATCATTCCACTCCCTCACCGCAATGTTGTAGTTGTTCACCGCAGACCGAGAATCGGCGAGCTGGGTCAGCTCGTGATAGTGCGTTGCAAAGAGAGTGCGACATCCAACTCGGTCGTGCAGGTGCTCGACAACACTCCATGCAATTGAGAGACCATCGTAGGTAGCCGTCCCTCGTCCAATCTCGTCGAGAATGACCAGGCTCTGCTCGGTCGCATTATTGGCAATCAGGGCGGTCTCGGTCATTTCGACCATGAAGGTCGACTGCCCTTTCGCAAGATCATCACTCGCCCCGACTCGTGTGAAAATCCGGTCGACGAGTCCGATCTCGGCACGGGATGCTGGAACAAAACTACCAATCTGCGCAAGGAGAGTGATCAAGGCGACCTGTCGGATGTAGGTCGATTTTCCGGCCATGTTAGGCCCCGTGATGAGCATAAATCGATTCTCTTCCGGAGACATCTCCGTGTCGTTGGGAACAAACTTTTCCTCGCAGATGTTCTGATCGAGTACTGGGTGACGTCCATTTTCGATCACGAGGTTCTGGGTCTCGCTGAGAAGTGGCCGGCAGTAGTCGAAGAGTCGGGCGACTTCAGCAAATGCAGTTAGAACATCAATTTCTGCGAGAGCCGCTGCCGTCGTCTGGATCGCCTCGAGATGTTCGAGAACTGTTTCCCGCAGATTGAGGAACTCCTCATACTCGAGGGCTCGCAGTCTTTCATCCGCTCCGAGGATCTTGTTCTCGACTTCCTTCAGCTCAGGAGTGATATACCGCTCCGCGTTCGCCATCGTCTGCTTTCGCGTGTATTCCGGCGGCACCTTGTCGAGGTGAGTTTTGGTGACTTCAATGAAATAACCAAAGACCGCGTTGTATTTGATCTTCAGAGAAGGAATCCCGGTGCGATCCTGCTCCGAATTCTGTAGCTCAGCGACCCATTGTTTACCTTCGCTGGCCGCCTTCCGCAGATCATCGATCGCTTCGCTGTATCCATTGGCAAAGATCCCGCCATCCTTGAGCGAAGCGGGGGGTTCCTCGCAAATAGCGACTCCTAACAACTCCACTAGATCTTTAAAGTCTCCCAATCGCCGCCCGAGTTCTTCTCCGAGTGTGCAACCATTCAGAGCGGCAAGATGCTCGCGAACATCAGGGACCTTGCGAAGGGACATTTCCAATGCCTTGAGATCTCGCGCGTTTCCGGAACCCTGACTCAATCGACTCAGAGTTCTTTCGATATCCCTAATTTCAGAGAAAGAGTTTCGAAGCTCGTTGAGGAGAAAGCTTTCACCGAGAAGAGACTCCACAAAATCCTGACGTGTCACTAACACGGCGAAGTCGCGAATCGGATGCAGGATCCAATTTCGGAGGAGTCGAGCGCCCATTGGGGTCGCAGTTCGATCGATTGCACCGAGTAGAGAATTCTTCGCTCCACCGGCCCGAGTCGTGACAAGATCGAGGTTAGCCTGGCTCGCAGCATCAATGAGAACGAACTGGTCACTACGATAGGCTTCGAGGGTTCGAAGATGACTGACACTCCGTCGCAGCTGCGTCTCGACATAGTGCAGGATCGCTCCAGCGGCTCCAATCGCGGGAATAAGTCCCACACACCCAAAACCATCCAGCGACTGTACTTTGAAATGTTGTTTCAGCGTGTATTCGGCCTGGTCGATGAGAAAGGTGTAGCCATCGTAGTCCTGCGCATTCCGGAGGAGATCAAATTGCTCCGCCTGCTCTTCCGAAAAAAGCAGTTCGCTCGGGCGCAATCGATTCAGCTCATCTTCAAGTCCATCCCGCTCTGCAAACTCGGTCACCCGGAATTCTCCCGTCGTGTGTTCGATGTAGGCGAGTCCGAAGCGACCTTTTGCCTGGTAGACCGCCGCGAGATAGTTGGACCGCGCTGAATCGAGAAGATTCAGATCGTCGATCGTTCCGGCGCTGATGATCTGACTGATCGCTCGCTCGACAATCTTGCCCGGCTGAGGCTCGGTCGTCTGCTCCGCAAGCGCGACCCGCTTTCCGGCCTTGATCAGTTTGGCCATGTATCCCTCGGCCGCATGATGAGGCACGCCACACATTGGCATCCCATTTCTCTTCGTCAGGGCCACATTAAGAATGGGAGAAGCCACTTTGGCGTCTTCGAAAAACAGCTCGTAGAAATCGCCGAGACGGTAAAAAAGGAGTACATCATCGGGCAACTCTCGTCGCATCGACTGATACTGCTGCATCATGGGAGTCAGCTTCCCTTCGCCTTTTCCTTTTTCTTCCGACATCACAGAGCTGTGACCTCCATCTTAGAGACGCCGGAGAAAAATGCCAGTGGGTTTCCTCACCTCCACTTCGCTTACCTCTCGAGGCTCTTTTTCCACGCCCGGAATGCTTCCTCTCGTGGCCTCATGTACTCGATGAGCTCGGTAAAGCTGACCGGAGCGTAGTTCGTTGCGTCCACGCCTACGTCCCTGACGAGAAGACGAGGCCTCTCGGCGTCCTCTCCCTGGAGACGCCCATGAACATGGCCATAGAGATGCCAGGCGCCGTGGAAAGCCTTGTCCCAGCTGCGCATCGGATAGTGATTCAACCAGATTTTCTGGCCCTGATGCTTGATCATTCCCTGGTCGAGTGCACGGTCAAAAAGTGCGTCGTAGGAAGGCAGATCGTGATTTCCTCGGACAAAGTGGACATTAGAACAGAGAATCCGATCGCGATAGGAAGAAGCCATTTCGAGGGATCCGAGACAGAAATCCCCAAGAACCCAGAGGGTATCACCCATCGCAACCCGTTCATTGATCGCTTTAAGAAGCGCATCATCGTGCTTTTTTACGGTCTCTTCCGAAACTATACCTCCCTTACTTGGATTCTCTTCGGCCTGCTTTTTCTCCTCATCGTTGAGAAAAGGGCGCTGGCAATACGAGATGATATTCGCGTGTCCAAAGTGTAGATCGGCAGTAAACCAGAGTTCGGGCATAAGCGTGAAAGCAACCAAAAAACGAATCGGAAAAATCGATGAAACCGATTTGCGGAATCGAAAAACAGACACCGCGACAAGATGAGATTGCAAGGAGGAATCGACTGCGTTTTGATGAAGGTTTTGATGCCCCATTCCGCACAATCGGCCATCCCCACGGATGTCTTTGAAGGAGGCTCTCTGCGTCTTTTTCGAGGCCATCTGGAGATGCGTCTCACCGCCTGGCCCGTTCCGCAGGCGATGAGACGTTTCCCGGGGTGTGACTCGAATTGGATTCCTATCCTGCCCGAACTCAGGGTCGTTCATCCGTATCGACCTCGGAAAAAACTGGCTCCTCGGAAACGCGGCAACTCGGATCAGCTCGATTTTCCATTCATGGAGGAGAAGGTCACGCCTCGTCCCGCTGCGGAACTCACTCATTCACAGCGCCGGAAGGAAGCGTTCGACCAATTCCGCTTTTCGATGCCAAAGCCGGTCGCGAAAGTCCTTGAGCCATTTCGCAACAATCAGTGGGCGCTCCTCGTGTTGCTTCGCTACGACGAGGTGGCTTTCGAACTGACGGAGAACAACCCCGCCCTCGCTTTCTCGCTCGCGCAGGAGATGAAGGGCGACCGGGAAATGATCTCTGCTCTGCGGTGTTGTCGAATGAGACAACGAGACATTCTCGAGGTTCTCAAGCTCCCTTCCTCTCCCCGGGCCGTGAATCTGTTCCGTAAGATTTCTCCCCTCTCGATCAATGGCGACAACTGGAACCTGATCGCTGACGTGATTCGTAAAGAGCTCGACGCTCCCAAATCTTCTCTCAATCACCTGAACTCGATCAACTCGGGAGTCTTTGAGATCCTCGGCAATGATCGGGTCTCTCGCGCCGCAACCCCTCGACTCCTCGAGGAGGTTTCTCAGGATAGGGCCGAGTGTCATCGCGGGCGAATCGTTCATCTCATTAGCAACACCCTGCAAATGCAGGAAGAGCTCCACAATTCAGATCGGGTTTCCACCTTTACCAACATCGCTCGACTTCGTGAGGTGCACGATGAAATCACGACTCGTTACCACCGCAGAATCCGGCAACTGCTGGACGCAAATCAGCACAATACGAATCACTTTTGCAATCCTCCCCTTCCCGGAATTCCCGGACAGATCGAACCGATCACGAGTGCGGAAGGGCTCGTCAACGAAGGGGAAGAACAGGGAAATTGTGTTGCCAGTTACGCCAACAAGGTCAGGGCTGGGACGACTTTCATTTATCGAGTCCTCCACCCGGAACGAGCCACCCTCTCGATCGTTCGTTCCTCTCCCTTCGCCGACTGGAATATCGGTGAGCTCGAAACTCGCTACAACATGGACGTGCAGGGAGAGACCGAAGAATTCGTTGAATCCTGGCTCGAGAGAAACCGCCGTCTCGTGGAATAGGCAGCCCGCCAGAAGAGTGCCTTTGCGGACTGCGACCCAACTCCAAACGAGAGACTTTCTCAGCTTCGTCTCCTACTCGACGAGATCAAAGACCCAATCGAGGCTCGCTGCGGTTTGCCCATTTTCAAAACGGACCCCTTTGCCGTTTATCAGAACATCTTCGACCACCTCCGTCGATCGAACCGCGATTTCAGAAATCGACAGGTCGGACACCGGACGAACCTCGCCGGGCTCGGAGATCGCGTTGCCATTTTGATCAAACCAGAGCGCCAGGCCTTCCAATTCTTCACCGCTGAGGCGTCGATCGCGCGAGTCATCCAAGGCATCGAGGGCCTCATATCCGTTCTCCCAGATCATTTTGAAACCAAAGGTTCCGAACAGTTGGGTTCCAGACGTGATTTGCCCGTTTCTCGACGGATCCCACACCAGAATCGCTGTCTCCGGATTGGGCCACGAGTCGAGTCGATCTTTCACTCCGTCACCATCCATATCAAAGGATGCTTCTCGTTTCGTCACCGCATCGTTGACTGAAGTGCTCCCGCTCATCGAAACTATGATCGGAGTGATGGCTCCCCTCTTGAGCTTTTCCAGCTTCTTGCTGTTCTTCTTGATCGACCTAAGATCAATCCCGTCTGGACTGTTTACGAAGATGAAATTCGACTTGGTCAGCCGCAAGATCGCCTCAGCAGATTCGTACCCCACCATACCATTGAGTCCGTTAAGAGGGAGGTATTCCCGTTTCAAATCCTCGTCGATGGCGAGCTCGTAAGCCCGATGATATCTCCGAATCGTTGTCTCGGCCTCTACCTCAAAAGTTCCCTTCCATTTTGGATACGCAACGTTGCTCTCCGCGAGATAGGTGGCCAATTCTTCGCGCAGGCTTGCCCAACCGAGGTGATAGAGAGCATTCTCCGGGTCCGCCTCGGTTGCCTTCTCGAAGTAGTCCTCGGCCTCTCCTGCATGCTTCAACGCCTTTTCCGTGGAAATCTGTTTTGGCCTCCAATTCTCTTCTTCTAACTTTTTGTACTCTTCCTGAATTTTCTCCCAATCCGAATTCTCGCCCGTCCGTTTTTTGGCCTCAGCCATCAAAAGGTTATTCTTGATGTCCCTGGGAATCCGCTGGTCGCCCAGAATCGTCGGCAGTTGATTGTTCGCTGCACGATTTGGATAGGCGTGCACTAACAAAACCTTGTTTCGAAAGGTGAGATAGTGAATGCGAGCCAACGTGTAGTAGGCACGCGCGTCACCCGGATTCTCTTCCAGGTAGGCCTCGGTATTCTGAATCAGCCTTTCCGTGGGGACCATCTCCGGCTGGGCGAATTTGCCTTCGACCAACGGGTTGAAAATGAATATTCCGATCAGGAGCGCTGCACTCCACCAGCCAGTGTGTGAGTTTTTCATATCGAATCGTTTCCCTCTAAACGGGCCAGTCGAAGCAGTTTTTGCAATAAAATTATCTGTTCGAAGAAAACGATGCGATCAAGAAATATCACCTAGCCCTATTGACCCTGCGCCTGGCCGAGGCCGTGAATGAATTTTCGCAGCACCTGCTCGGGACAAGGGCGGTAGTGACGATGTCCTTGCCGGCGAAAGAATGATCCCAGCTCAGCTTTGGTCACGATGAAATCAGCCTTATCAAAAACGGCGGTCATATCTTCGTCACGCAGTTCGAGGGCAATTCGCAGCTTCTTCAAAATCTCATTATTCGTGAGTGTCTCCAATGGCTCAGGAACGGATCCGTCAGGACGAGGCCCACGCTTTTCCACGATGAGTCCATCGAGAAATCGACAAAGCATTGAATCCGATAGGGCTTGGTAGCCTTCCTCGTCTTCTCTCATCAACCAGCGGCTCACCTGAGAGCGGCTCGTCTCCTCGCCAGTATTTCCGATGATCTCGGCCGCATTCGTATCGCTGATGTCCAAAGCGTGTCGCACGCGCCGCAAGATGTCGTTGTTCGTCATAAGTTGTTGGAGATGAAGTGAGACACCATGGCGCAGAGGCCAAAAAGGTAAACCGGTAGAATGAGTTCAAGGAACCCCTCTCTACTAGCGAGCTACTTCTTTTCCTTTTTGAAGGCAACAATCTTACCATCCCCAAGATACAACAGCAGGATAGCGTCTTCGGAAGCGATGGCAGGAAACAGGTCTTTCATCATTCCTTCCTCGTCTGGCCAGGGATAGGCAAAAATCAGATCGGCCTCTTGAGGATGTATCGCCTTCGGACGAACAAGATTTTTTTTCCCTTCCTTCTCTGACACTTCAAAACCTTCCGGTAGAAAGCTCTTCCTCAGAATCTCGACCGAGAAATCGAGGTCCTTCATCAACTGCGTTGCTCGATCCACCAACTCATCCTCGATCTCCATCCCGGAAGCGGTCATTCCCAGAAGGCTGGCCAACCCGGTGGCAATTCCAAAGCCGCAGCCCCACTCGCAGAACACATCTCCGCGGACATGCCCATTGCTTCGCAAAAAGGAAATCGACTCCCAGACGAGCACGGAGTCACTGGGAATGAATCGAGGGCACTTCTGTCCTTGGCCCGCTTCGTAGAATTTCTCCACCCGCCGGTTGCCTTCCCAAATCAGCGAATCCGCCTTTTCCGATAGCGGAAACTTTCCGAGTTCTATTGGGATTTCACAAAGCGACATTCTCTATTCTCTCCCTCACCACATACAGCACAACTCGTTCAGCTGCAGCCCTGCACTACCCGGAGCCGTCAATTTAGTCTACCCGACAAGTTCCCGGATCGGCTTGATACCAGAGTCGACGAGGTAGTGGGGGCGTCCCGTGTTATCTGTCACGGTCGCCTGCGTCGGGTCAATTCCCAGACAGTGATACAAGGTCGCAAAAACTTCTTGGAACTTGACCGGGCGCTCGGTCGGCTCGCCGCCGTCCTTGCTTGTCGCGCCGATCACTTGCCCGGTATTCATCCCGCCCCCAGCCATAAGAGCAAAGCTTGCCCTCGGCCAGTGGTCGCGGCTCTGGAGCTTGTTGATCTTCGGCGTCCTTCCGAACTCGCCCCAGACGACCACAGCGACATCCTGATCGAGACCTCGTTCATAAAGATCCGTGAGCAAAGCAGACAAGCCCTGGTCGAGCATGGGGAAATCTTCGCGAGCCCGCTTGAAATTGAACAAGTCGGCTGTCCCATGCCAGTCCCACCGGCTAAAGTTGAGGCTGACCACTCGTGCTCCGGCCTCGACAAGACGTCGAGCAACGAGGAAATTACGAACCATCTTGGGAGGGCCATCGTACGTGTAGACCGGATCATTCATCCCATACCGCTCCACGATCTTCGGATCTTCCTTCGAAAGATCCAGCGCGTCCGTCAGCTTCGATCCAGCGAGAATATTCAGTGCCTTCTGGTGAAAGACATCCAGACTGGAATTTTCCCCAAACGCATCGGCAGAACTCTGAAAATTCTGCAGAGACTCGCGAAGGCGGCTTCGGTCTTCGAGACGATCGAGAGAGATTCCTTCCAGCGATAAATTTTTCACCTTCGCATTCGGATCCTTGTCGACCAAGTTCATCGGAGCATGCGGGTAGCCGATGAATCCACCGCCATACGGATCGCCCCAGTTGCCTCCCTTCGATGGATACATCAGGGAAACATTGGCAGGCACATCGGGATGAGATCCCTGCAGCTTCGATGACCACGCTCCGAAGTTGGGCCAACCTCCGGGTGGAGCGACTCCTCCTCCCGCCTTCCGGCGACCTGTCATGCATTGGTGCGGATCATGGCGACCCTCGCTGTCTGCGAGAGAACGAATGATGGCAAACTTGTCGGCACATCGGGCAAGTTTCGGGAACAGTTCACAAAACTCCATTCCCGGAACATTGCTCCGCATCGGTGAGAACTCTCCTCGGATCTCGCTCGGGGCGTCTGGCTTCATATCAAACATATCGATATGGGGAGGACCTCCGGGAAGAAAGATATTGATGACCGCCTTATGAGAGCTGCCGATCTTCTGAGCCTCTTCCGCGGCGAGAAGTTGCGGCAGCGACAGTCCACCTGCAGCCATGCCGCCGACCCTAAGAAAGTGCCGCCGAGAATTCCCGTCCCGACGGTTTGGACGGTCACGCAGTTCAATCATAACCAAGACAGAATAAGGCTCGTTGCCTACCTTGACCAGCCTGTTCGGTCCGGAATTGCGGAATGGGTCCGATAGCGAGATTCGCTATCGGAAAATCACTTTTTGGTAAAGCGCTCACCCACCTCCTCGAGTTGTCTCCACCTGATCACTGATCTGCGGATTCCAGCTGAGGCTTGGCCTTAGCCGGCTTCTTGGGAGAGGACGGTTTTTTATTCAGAAGTGAAGCCGGATCATCTTTGAAGATTCGATCCATTTCTGGCTTCAACAGCTTTTCGATTTCGGCAGACGGTAGCGCGTAGGTTTTGATGCGACCGGCTCTTGCGATCGTGATCCCGATCACGTTTCCGGCAAGGTCGACAACGGGGCCGCCACACTGTTGCGGCAGGATGGGCAGATCCGTTTGGAGGACTTTGCTGAAACCAGTTCGTTTTTCGCTGATCTCAGTTCCCATGCGATTCATCCGACCACTCGGGTCCGGACGATTCGCCTCGATCTCGGTACGGTCACCGAGCATGACCTTGAGTGATGTCTCTTTGCCGTTCCGGAGAAACTGAAGCACGACACTGTCGCCGGGTGCGGTGTTGCTGATGCGCTTGATCAATTTCTCTGGCGTGTCACACACGGCATCATCGATCCGAACAATGATATCACCGGTCTTCACCCCTGCTTTGCCAGCGTTGCCTTCCTTGAGAACCATGGTCACTCTAACGCCCTTCTCATGAGGGGCAGTCCCGATGCCGAGGAATCCCTTGTTGGCCCCGGAAAAGCTTCTCGACAGAACGCTGACAAGACCGATCGCGACTGGGTCGGGACCTGATCCGGCTGCGCTTAAGAACGAACCGAGAGGAAGGCGCTCTCCCGCAGTATCCAACGAGACAGGAATTAGAACCCCAGCGTCCTCCAGTTTCAGCAGAGCCAAATCCTGATCCTCCCATGTCTTAATGATCTCGGCAGGTGCCTGTCGATCCTTTGACAACATGACCGTCAGCTTTCGATTGTCTTCCCCCTTGATCTCACTGGCCTTCGTGATCGCATAGCCATCCTCGTGGACAATCGTGCACAGGCTCTTCCATTCTCTTCCCCGAAAAACAAGGTGAGTTGCATCGGAGGCCTCCTTCACCGAAGGACGGAAGGCATCAAGCACCTCTCGGAAAAAATCCTCACTGACTGGAATGGGAAGGTCCGGATCGTAGATTCCCGGCTTGATCGGGACTGAGTCACTGGGGCGTCCCAACTCGACTAGTTTTTCGATCTCCTCCGGGGTAAGGTTCCTCTTTAACTTCTCCATCGCCTCCATAAACTCTGCCGGGCTCCGGAACTTCTTCATATCCTCCTCGGATAATTTGAACTCACCTTCTTCAATCGACTTCCGCATTTTCTCATTGAATTCATCCTGTAACTTCTTCTTCTCCTGCGGAGACCGAGGAGGGAGGGATTTCGGATTGGCGGATTTCCCGCGATGACCTTTCCTGAGGGATTTGGCAGGTGCTAGTTTGATCTTCAATTTCTTCTCGTCCTTTTCCCGCTTAACAAGCAGCTCAAGCTCATCTCCCGTCTTCCTTTGGCGAATCAAGGCAAGGAGTGAGTCTGTATTGCCGACTTCGAGATCGTCTGCCTTAATCACGATATCACCCTTCTTCAGCCCTGCTTTTTCAGCGGGTGATTTCGGAAATACCGCACCGATCAACGCCCCCGAACCTTTGGGCGGATCTGTTACCTCAGCCCCAATCACAGGCCGGTCCGGATTTTTCACCAGTCCATCAAAACCTCCCCAACGATCGCCTTTCAGGAGGCGTTCCCAATTCGCGACAAATGTGGAGATCGGAACATGATTATTCTGCATGAGGCTGAATCCGATATTCGAATGAATGCCGACCAACTTGCCATCGATGTCGAAGAGTGGGCCTCCTGAATCGCCACCGATCAGAGCGCTATCAGTCATCATGAAGCCTTTCGCATCGTTCTGAATGACCCGGCCGAGACGAACCGGCGGTGTGCGGTCCGGTTGGAAACCACCCGCATGGCCCAACGCAATGGTCCAATCGTTCTTCTCCAATGTTTGATCGTCTCCCAACTCAACGAACGGAAATTTTTTACCCTGTTCGGTAATCTGGACCATTCCTGCGTCGCGGGAATAATCCATTCCCAGCACCTTGCCCTTGGCTCGCTTTCCGTCGGGAAAAATCACCGTTACCTTTTCGTTCATCTCCATCGAGACGTGGGCCGCAGTCAAAATCAATCCGTCTTCATTGACAATAACTCCAGTCCCAGTTCCCAATCGCCTCGACGGGCCACCGGGAATCAAGGCGACGGTCGCAGGCAGCGTTTTCCGAGCGATGTCCCGAACTTTCTCCTCTGTCTTCTTGAGAGTTTCGGTGGTGACTTCTGCGGCAAAGGATTCCGAGGCCTGAACAAAAGAAAGGAAAAGGATCGCAACGAGCAGGCGAGAAATAGCGGCTGAGCCGGGCGATGAAATCGGAGATAAAGCGTGCATCAAAAATGGGTTACGTCAGCGACAAGAATTTCGCTGATCAAGAGGCTAACCCCGCCCCAGTAGCCGCGCAATATGCGCAGTACTGACAAGGGTCCTAGGCGAAGAGCAAACAATGACCACTCAACGGAAGGGTTCATTCCGACTCTGAAACATACGCTTCCGGCCACTTTCCTGCTGGCAGCTTCACCTTCCAATCTGAATCTCCCTGCCTTCCTTGGAAAACGCGGCCCCCACTCGCAATCGCTAGCTGATGCAACTCGGTGGGCACGACTCCAACTTCAAAAGGAACCCTGACATACAACTTCACTCCTGCTTTTCGGATCGCTTCCGCTATCAGCGGAATATCGACATCGAATCTTCCGTAGTCGTGCCCACCCGAGAAACCGTTCGTAAAAAAATAGATCGCGTCGACACCTTCTCCCCGAACCAGAGCCGCCATGCGCCGCGCATATCGATCCGGCTCCGCAAACTTTGGATTCGTGTTCAACAGTTCGAGAAACTCAGACGCGTAGACTCGGTCTTCATGATCACTATTAGCAGCTGCATGGGTTCTGGCTTCAGCCACGATCTTCGTCATTTCACCGAGGTAGAGGATTCGCTGATCTCGCGTTGGGCGAGTTGAGATCCCCTTGAATCGGGCGAGATCTTTTTTCACATACCCGAAACCAAACAGCACTCCCAGTTTTTCGGCTTCGATCTGCGACAAATCCTCTTCGATGGTTTCACGGTCACACAGGTCTTCGTATACCGAGTTGGACCTAGCTTCTACCGATTCGCTGTCGAGAAAGGGGGTCAAAGTCGTCCCTTTCATCCAATGCCGCCCCACCACCGTGTTGGGCCAGATCTCTTCTTTTCGAATGAAGTGAAGAGAGTACTGACTCTGCAACTGATTCGACCAGCTGACATCCATCAGGGCCACACCAGCACCCGCACTCATTTCCCTCAGAATGTAGGGATTAGTGATGCGGTAGGGATAACCAAATTGCTTTTTGAAAGCTAGCGATGGGACCAGCCATGATCGCACGATATAACCAGCACCTGCCTTCGCAATATCGTACCATTCCGAATCAAAGGTACGATCCACCAAGGGATCCTCTTCAGGGTCTGGTGGAAATCGGACCCACTGGTTGCCCGCCTGCACCTGATCCTGCCACAGATTTCGAATCACGAGAGGTGTGGCCCCCTCTTTAGAAGCGATTCGTTCTTTCAGCAATTCTTCGAGAGCAAACAATCCTCGATCGCTCTGTGTTCCTTTGAGCGAGGTAATCCAATAGATCCCATCCACTTTCTCCTCGTCGTACATTTTCTCCAAAGCAAAGAGCGCATTCTTGCTCGCCGGGGATCCTAACGATGCCCCTTGTGAGAGCGATGCTCCTGCAAATTCCTTCAGCACAATTGGAACTCTTCCAGCGGAGATCAGTGACTTGTTGAGGACTGCGACTTCCTTTCGCACCTGCGGGACGAGAAAGCCCATTTCAGGAGAAGTATCGAGCAAGATTCCGAGCCGCTTCTGCTCGGGGTTGGCCTCTTGCGACGATAGGACTCCTGAAAGGAAAAGAAAGCCTGCGCAAACCGCGGCTGTAGCGGGAATGGTCCGATCTCGCAATTTCTGGTGCTGGCTCATTGCTCTCACATTCTCACGATCACTTTTAACGTGCAACCGGTCGCACCCAAGATGGTTTCTCCCCTTCTTGAAGGCACAACTTTGCCAACCTCTGACAAACTCTTTACATATTCAGTATTGAAAGTGCCGAGCAAAAACTCAATCGTGGAAAAATGAAAAGGCCACAATCTCGTCGCTCCGCCCTTGTAACCAGCCTCCTCGGAGGAACTGCAGGTCTCGTCACCGGGACGAATGCGTTCGCTAAAAGCGCGCCGACCCCTCCTGAAACCGAAGGTCCGTTTTATCCAGTCGTAGCTCAAAAGGACAAGGACTTTGACCTGACGCAAATCGAAGGTCAGGCCGAAAAGGCAGCAGGTGAAGTCATCGAAATTCGTGGACGGGTTCTGGACATGCAGGGCAATCCAATCGAGGACGCCACCGTTGATCTGTGGCAAGCAAACGCAGCGGGAAAATACGCTCACCCCAGGGATCAGAATCCAGCGCCCATTGATCCCAATTTTCAGGGATGGGCGATTGTTCCCAGCGGGAAAGAAGGCGAGTTCCGGTTCAAGACAATCCAGCCTGGTGTCTATCCTGCATCACCGAACTGGGATCGGCCCCCTCACATTCATTTCAAAATCACCAAATTTGGATATCAGCCTTTGACCACTCAAATGTATTTCCCAGATCATGTCTTGAACGGGAAAGATTTGCTATTTAATCGGAAAACGCCCGATCAGCAGGCGATGATGGTGGCTCAACCCACCAAGGCAGAAGATGGGGTATTTCGCTATGACATCATCTTGGCAACAGCAGAGGAAGAACTTGCTCCGCAAGCCGATTGATTCTCACTGGGAAACCTTCTCCGGACGAAATCGAAACTCAAAAAGTAGATTCCCATTTCGCGAACTCCTCGACAAGTTTGTCTCGTTTCTCGGAATCTTTTTGAGACAAGTTCTGCGATTCCGAAATGTCATCTGACAAATGATACAGCTGCCAAGGCTGGCTCGGTTTCTCGCGTACGATCTTCCAATCGCCTCTACGAAGAGCCGCGTGAGTTCGGTAGCGAAAGTAGAAGGATTCATGAGGTGACCTGGCATTTCGCGTGAGGAGCGGGATCACATCTTTTCCATCGAACACGATATTCTTTGGAAGAGGAATTCCTGCGAGCTTCGCAGAGGTGACCAACAAATCGGGTGACCAGAACGCTTCTGAAATCACGGACCCCGCTTCGATTCTCCCCGGCCACCGAACCAGCGCTGGGACCCGAATTCCTCCTTCCCAACAAGTAACCCCGCCGCTGCGAAGTGGATCGTTGATTCCCACATCGAGACCTTTTCGGTTAAGTCGAAAACCACCGTTGTCGGACATGAAAAAGAGAAAAGTGTTTTCTGCGTCGCCAGATTTTTCGAGCGCATCCATGATCCGCCCGATTGCCGCATCCAACGCGAACACGACCGCATCGTAACGCCGCTTCGGATCCGTTTCCTCTGTTGCCAGGCCGAGGCTTTCGAAGGCCCAATCCGGAGCCTGATAAATGTTGGGCTGGCCCGGCCGTTTGTTCCCGGCAGTCGGAAAATGGGGAGCGTTAAACGGCACATAACAAAACCAGGGTCGATCTTTCTCTTTGCTCGAACGGGCTATGAAATCGATGGCCGCATCCGCGAAAATATCGGTCGAGTATTCTCCTTCCCGATAGAGTGGTTTCGTCCCCTCGTAGAGGTCGTGCTTTTCGCGGTAATTGTGATGGTAGTAGTCGAGGTTACCGGAAGCGTTGCCGATAAACTCATCGAAGCCCCGCTCGGTGGGCCGTGATCCGGGGGCGAATCCAATGTTCCACTTCCCAAAACATCCTGAGGCATAGGGGCGAGAAGCTCTGTTAAGAAATTGCGGAATCAGTTGTTCCTCCTGATTCAGTCCCACTCCGTAGTTTCCGGCAACACCTCCAAGCTGATCCGTTAGACGATGTCGTTGTGGAATTCGCCCTGTCAGCAAACAGGCTCTCGAAACAGTGCAGGTTGGGGACGCCGTGTAGAAAGAAGTCAGCCGAGCACCCTGTCGAGCCAATCGATCGAGGTTAGGCGACTCGATCGAGGTATCTGGATTGTAGCTCGGTAGATCACCATACCCCAGATTGTCACAGGTGATGATGAGAATGTTAGGCCGCTGCTGCTCTTCGGCAGCCGTTTCAAAACAGGAAACGAAAAGAAATGCAGAAAGAATGGCGCGGCGGATCATGAGCGAAGGAGTTCTAGTCAAAAAAGGGAAAGAGAATCCGAAGCTGGTCCTTGGAAGGCTTTGAGCCGTACTCGCACAATTCAAAAGCCTCCGCGTGTTCCACCGCTTCTCCAACCTCCTTGCCATACCACTCGATCAATGACTCGCGGTGTTTCTTCGCAATTCGCCCGTGACGATGAGACCAACTGCTTTTCAACATTCTCAATCGCCGCACCGGATCATCTCCAAAGCGCTTCGCTCTCGTATCAGGACCCCCCAATGCCCCTCCTTCGTAGACCTGGGACTCAAGGGCATCAATCGCCTGAACTTTCTCATCAAGAACGTCGTCGATCGAAACGGCCAGAGTGGGTGTGAACGGATACGGCTTCGTGAAATTGTCCGGGAAAAAGAAGAAGGCAGGATTTTTCGTTAAGCGCGGAGTATCCGGGCAAAAATTGGGAACCATCACCATGAAAGCGGCATCCTGCACGAGCAGCCCAACATTGCGGTGATCCGGATGGTAATCGTAAGGGCGATGAGAGAAGACCAGGTCGGCTCCCCATTCACGAATCAGGCGGACAATCGTCTTTCGATTCTCAAGCGTCTGCTCCAATTCCCCGTCGTGAATATCGAGGACCTCCACTTCCGTCCCCATCCGACGAGCCGCTTCCTGCACTTCAGCCGTTCTTCGCTTTGCCAATTCACCTCCCGACATTTCCCAATGCCCGATGTCGCCATTCGTGCACGAGACCAGCTTCACTTTGTGTCCCAGTTTCGTCCACTTGATCGCACAACCTCCGAGTTGAAATTCGGGATCATCCGGATGGGCTCCAAAAGCGATGATGCGCAGCGGTCGAGGCGCTTTAGCTTCCTCCTTCGAAAAGGCACTCGGGGAAACACATGCAAACAGCAGAAGAATAGTAGAGGCGCAAAGCAGTTGGGTCTTCATGCCTCTCATTCTTCAGATAGCTTCTCTTCAAGAAAGAAAAAAACTACCGGGTTCAAGAGGCGGCTGATTGAACAAATGCCCTTCGAAAATGAATTCCATTATGCCTCGTCTAATCCAATCTTACCCCTAAAATCAAAATTTTTGCGCGCCTGTCTTTTTTACCCTCCGCCCCGTATACTCATCACAAAATTGTTATGACCAGCCATTTCAGGATCATCACGCCTCCTCTAATCTTCTTCGCGGTAGTACTCGGTTCCGGGTTCGCTACCGGAAAAGAAATCGACTTCAACCGGGATATTCGTCCGATTTTGTCAGACAGGTGTTTTCACTGTCACGGACCGGATGCTGAAAATCAGAGATCAGACTACCGTCTCGATACGGAAGCGGCAGCTCATGCAGAGCTTGATGGATACTTTGGAATTGTGCCGGGTGATCTGAAGGAAAGTGAACTGCATTGGAGAATACGAGCTCCCAAAGGAGACGTTGATGTCATGCCACCGGAGGATTCGAATCGCTCGCTTACCGACGAGGAAAGAGATCTGCTCGACGCATGGATCGAACAAGGCGCCCAATACGATACCCATTGGGCCTTCAAACAGCCAGAGCGCCCCGAGCTTCCCCCTCTGAGTCCGGCTCTTGGTAAGAGAGTCAAAAACCCCATCGACCACTTCATCTTTGCTCGACTCGAATCGGAAGGGTTCACCCCCTCTCCCGAAGCTCCGCTCCACACCCGCATGCGGAGAGCTGCTCTCACTTTGACTGGATTATCACCTACCCTGAAAATGATCGATCAGGTGAGCGGTCAGAACCCTGAACTATCCTATGAGGCTTTTGTCGATGAACGCCTTCGATCTTTCGACTATGCCGAACGCCAGACTCTTCGCTGGTTGGATGCGGCACGATATGCCGATACCGATGGTTTTCAAAACGACGCGGAACGCAAGAACTGGCCGTGGCGCGACTGGGTCATCCAGGCCTTTCACGAAAACATGCCATTCGATCAATTTACGGTCGAGCAGCTTGCCGGCGACATGCTTCCCAACGCTACTCCGAATCAGATTCTTGCGAGTGCTTTCAACCGGAACCACCGCCAGAACTCTGAAGGAGGAGCGCTGGCCGACGAATTCTTCGTCGAGAATGTGATCGATCGTGTCGAAACCACTTCTACGGTCTGGCTCGGTCTCACGATGGGATGTGCCCGCTGTCACGATCACAAATATGATCCACTAAGCCAACGCGAGTTCTTTCAGTTTTTCGCCTACTTCAACAACATCGGAGAAAAGGGTATCGGGAAGGGTGTCTCAGCCAACCCGACAAGAGTCTATGGCTCTCCCCTGTTGACACCTCCCCCCGAAATGATCGAAGCGAAAGAGGCGGCCAAAATAAAACTAACGGAAGCAAAAAATGGCCTCAAGCCCCGGGCTCTCACGTGGGCCGACGATACAGCCAGCTCTCTCGACAACACCATCAGTGATGATTGGACCCCGGCACAGGTTACCCGGTCCACCGCCAGCAACGGCATTCAGCTGAAGCGCCTTCCCGATGACACCTGGCTTGTCGGAAAAGAATCTGCTGGTAGCTCCACTTATACCATCAACTTGAATGCCGCGAATCAGCATGTCTCCGGAATCTCGATCGACGCACTCCCCCACGAGACACTCGCCAAACCGCGCAAACTGGCCCCCTCGGTCAATGGCAATTTCGTTCTCTCCGAGGTGACAGTGACCATCAACGACGAAACGCTTGAAGCTCCTGTAGTTGCCAAGATCAAGCAGGCCGTGGCCACTTTCGAGCAGGACAAGTATCCCGCGACCAATGCGATCGATGGGAAAGCGAACACTGGATGGGCTGTATATGGCGGCGACCCAGAGTCCCTCCTCCCTTCCGCAAGCCTCTTTCTACTTTTTGAAAATCCAATTACACTTTCTCGCAAAGCAACAATCTCAATCAAATTGCAGCATGCTTCAGGATTCGGAAACCACCATATCGGACGCTTCCGAATTAATCTAACCAAGTCAGAAACGCCGAGCCTTGGAACGGGTGCGGGACTGCCTGAGAATGTCTTGAGCGCAATCAAGATGGCTCCCGAGAAGCGATCCGCCGGTCACACCAAGGCTATTGTCGAGCATTACCGAAAATTGGACGCACCTCTTGCGGCAGCGGAAAAAGGCGTCGCCGCCGCACAAAGAGCACTCGAACAGGATGGACACTTCGAAGTGCCTGTCATGGTCATGCAGGAAAAAGAAGGCGATCCGATCCCCGCCTATCTTTTGAATCGCGGCCAATATGATGCCCCCGACAAATCCGAGATACTCCCTCGAGCGGTTCCCTCCGCTCTCTTTTCCGGGTTGCAGGAGAACCAGCCGGCTAATCGAATGGATCTGGCTAACTGGATTGTTTCCAAAGAGAATCCGATCACGGCACGAGTCATCGTCAATCGCGTCTGGCGTGATCACTTTGGCACTGGCCTCGTCAAAACTGTAGAAGACTTTGGCGCTCAAAGTGAGAATCCCAGTCACCCGAAACTTCTCGATTGGCTTGCTGTCGAATTCGTCGAGTCAGGCTGGGATATGCGGGCACTTCATCGACTTATTGTCACCAGCGCAACCTATCAACAGAGTTCAGTGATCGACTCCACCCTCTTGAGTGAAGATCCTGAAAATCGCCTTCTCGCAAGAGGCCCACGCTATCGTATGGATGGATTTGCGATTCGAGATGCGGCGCTTCAAGCAGCGAGTCTACTCAATACCAAGGTTGGTGGCGCTCCCGTAAAACCCTACCAGCCAGAGGGTCTCTGGAACGTGGTCGCTTCTGGCGCAGGAACTCGTTATCCGATGGATAAGGGGGAAAAACTCTATCGCAAAAGTCTCTATACCTATTGGAAACGAGCGGTAAACCCTCCCCGCCAGCTCATCTTTGATTCCAGTGGACGCGAAGCGTGTAGCGTCAGTGTCAGAAGAACCAACACTCCACTACAAGCGCTCGTCTTGATGAACGACGTTACCTTTGTCGAAGCAGCAAGACATGCTGGAGCGAAAGCGCTGTCCTTTAAGGGAACCGACTCAGATAAGCTAGGCGAGCTCTACCGCCTCGTTACTGCTTCTCCGATGACTCCCCAATCCAGCGCCATCCTGAAAGGCAATCTGGAATACTTTCGAAATCATTTTTCCGCCAACCCCTCCGAGGCCGAGGCGTTGCTTACGGTTGGTGACTCCCCTGTTCCGGAAGGCTTGCCTCCCACCGAGCATGCTGCCTGGATGTCAGTAGCTCACCTTATACTGAACTTGGACAAAACGATCACCGTCGAGTAAAACCCCACCGCTCAAAAACATGGATCCATTTTTACAAGCACAACTCAATCAGAATCGCCGTCACTTCTTTGGGACGTCTGCAAAAAGCATCGGAGCCGCCGCACTGGCTTCCCTGATCGGAAATCGAAGCGATGCCAAAGAGGAAGATTCGACTTCTGACCCACTCAACGGGAAGCTTCCCCGCTTTCATCATCCGGTGAAAGCAAAGCGAATCATCTATCTCTTTCAGAGTGGAGCGCCTTCACAACAGGATCTTTTTGACCACAAGCCACTCCTTCAGCAGCACTTCGGTGAAGACATGCGCGATCATTTCGACATGACGCAGCGGATCACGGGAATGACCGCCAATCAGAAGACGTATCCGCTTGCGGGAACGAAGTATGAATTCGCTAAAAACGGAAAAAGTGGAACCGAGATCAGCGAATTACTTCCCAATATTTCGGGAATCGCCGACGACATCTGCCTGATCCGCTCGATGCACACCGAAGCGATCAATCACGACCCGGCGATTACGTTTTTCCAGACAGGACACCAGCTCGCAGGTCGTCCTTCATTGGGCTCATGGCTTTCCTATGGTCTTGGGTCCGCGAACAAGAATCTCCCTGAATTCATTGCCATGGTTTCCCGTGGAACAGGAAGGCCAAATTGCCAGCCTCTCTACGATCGCCTCTGGGGCAGCGGTTTTCTTCCGACTCAATATTCTGGAGTGAAATTCATGAGTGTCGGAGACCCCGTTCTCTACCTCAACAATCCCAACGGCTTTGATGCAAAATCCCGTCGCCGGATGCTCGATGATCTTGAGAAACTCAATCAGGAAAATCTCGAGTCATTCCGCGATCCTGAAATTCAAACGCGGATCGAACAATACGAAATGGCGTATCGAATGCAGACCTCAGTGCCCGAGTTGACTGATTTCTCAGACGAACCAAAACACATTCTGGAGATGTATGGCCCGGATGTAGAGACACGCGGCACCTACGCCTACAACTGCCTTCTTGCGAGACGCATGGCCGAACGAGATGTCCGCTTTATCCAACTCTATCACATGGGCTGGGATCAACATTTCAACCTGCCCACGCAACTATCGGGTCAATGCAAAGACACAGACCAGCCCTCTGCAGCTCTGATCAAGGATCTGAAACAGCGAGGAATGCTTGACGACACGCTCGTCGTCTGGGGCGGTGAATTCGGAAGAACTTCCTACTGCCAAGGAAAACTCACAAAAGAAAACTACGGCCGAGATCACCACCCTCGTTGCTTTTCGATCTGGATGGCTGGTGGCGGCGTAAAACCAGGAACCTCCTACGGAGCCACTGACGATTTCAGCTACAATATCACGGAGAATCCCGTCCATGTTCACGATCTTCATGCCACCATGCTTCATCAGATGGGAATCGATCATGAAAAGCTGACTCACTTCTTTCAGGGCAGACATTATCGGCTCACCGATGTTCATGGGCATGTGGTGAAGGACATTCTCGGCTCTTAATTCCCCCCTGCGGCCATAGCGCTTCGGGTTGCTGCGCCTTATCAGGCGACTCGATCGACTTTCAAAATTATTGCCTGATTGTAATCGTCGAGACCGAATCTCACCGGCACACTCTTTACCACGAGTGAACGCTATTCCCCGAACGACGACGAAACAAAACCCGAATCGGTAGAAGCCGAGTTGGTTGTTTCTCCGGACTGTGACCCGGGCAAAGATGCCACGGAACGCGTCATTCGAAGTCGCACCCTCTGGTCGATCTGTACAGGAGCCGTGCCGGTTCCTCTCTTTGATGTTGCTGCAGTGACCGCAGTTCAGATGGACGCCTTAAAACAATTGGCAAGTATTTTCCTTTCAGTCGATCGCAGTCCTACTCTCGCTGATCACTATTCGGTCCGCAGTTTACCCACCGTGGTCGCTGTAAAGAATGGCAAAGTAGTCGGACGAAAAGCTGGTTCCATAGACAAGAGACGTCTCTCCGCTTTCGTATAGCGGCATCGCTGAAAGCCGCTCTTTCCCTCGATATAGATTTCCAAATCTCCTGATTAGACCCCCACAAAGGAGCCGGATTAGGCAGGCTTCTTTTTTTGCGGTCGATTCTCCTTACCCCAGCATGAGGCGATCGATCATCTCGGCGACTTTGTCGGGTCCCATTCCAGGAACGTGCTCGAGTTCATCGAACGTTCCAAAAGGACGATACTCGATTATGATTTTGGCAAGATCTTCATCTACTCCCGGCAACGTCTGTAGTTCTTCAAGACTCGCGTAGTTCACGTCGATAACCGGACCAGACGGTTCGCAAGACTCGTTGTCATCAAACATTTCGTCTGCGTGGACGGACTCTTCCTCAGCAGGAGAGGTTTCTTCTTCGGACTTGTCCGAATTTTCCTTCTCTTCTTCAGAAGGCTCCAGGTCCTCCGCTTCGGCGTGGTCACTTTCCAGTTTCTCGCCAGCGGCATCTTCTTCGCGATCCGGCCAATCCTGAATCGGCTTGTGCTCTTCGTCGTGCAAGGGATGCCCAAACTCGTCGTGATGCTCATCGTTCCAGCTCTCATCATGATGATCGTCATGATAGTGATCATCATGATGATACGGGTCATCGCCGTGAAGTCCGTCGCGAGCGACTGTGTCGTCGTGACCATGATGTTCATCGTGGTCATAAAGATGAGCGTGCTCCTTTTCGTATTGCTCAATCTCAGCACGATGGATTTCTTCTTTCTCTTCCTCAGTAAGGTCGTCGGCAGGTTTGGAATAGAGTTTCTCGAGACGAGTCTTGCGAGCTTCCTCTTCAGCTCGCTGGCGTTTTTCCCGAGATTTCTCCATCACCGTGGCGATGAGAATACAGATTTCGTAGAGAATGATCATCGGTCCTCCAAGGAGGGCGAGGGTCATGAGATCCGGCGGCGTCAGGATCGCAGCCGCGACAAGAATGATGATCCACGCATAGGTTCGTGTTGCCCGCATCACTCGAGCGGTCAGGAGCTCCAGTTTGACGAGAATGGATACCACGACCGGAAGCTGGAAGCTGATTCCGAAGACGAGCATGAGGCGGGTGATAAATGCGATGTATTCTCCAATCCGGTAGACGCTCTTTCCTCCCTTCGATTCGACGATGACCAGTTTTCCCCGAGATTCGTCGTAACGGAGCGCCAGATTTGACGCCTCGATCGTCGCAAAACTCCCACGGATCATTTCCTGGACCTCAGACCGCATTTCCTCCGTCAATTTGGACGAAGTGGCGCCTTCTGCCTGATCGAGATCGCCTTCACCGTGTTCTTTGATGGGTGGCAGTTTTTGTCCATCGATGCCAATCAAAGAGATTTCGGCGATCGATTTCTCGAGTGCCTGCTTCGTGGGATCGATATTTGATATTCGCTCGTTCTCAAAAACATAAAAGAACTTCAGCGCAACCGGAGCAGCAAGAAAAAAGGCAAAACAAACCCCGATCAGGAAAAGAATGAAGCCCACCGCAGCGCCTGGGATGATCGCTTTCTTTTCGATCTGTCTCAGCCCGGGAAGAATGAACTGAAACAGAAAGTAGAGAACAAACGGAAAGGTAATAATCACCCCGCTAATGAACGAAAGCTTGAGCATCAGCACGATAAACTCTGGCGGACTCAACGTGATGAGTTCCAACCGCTCCCAGAGAGTCACTCCCTCGGAGATATTGGCGATCGGCATTTTCGCCGGAATCTGGATGAGTTCGAAGATCTTGGTGTGAAAAGCGAAGCAAGCAATCGTCGCAATCGCGAGGGTCGCCCCGATCTTCATTAAGGTATGACGCAAGTCCTCGAGATGATCGAGGAATGGCTTTTCATGCGCATTGTAGCCATCGTCGGCTCCCGGTCGCATACGAGCCGCGTTTTCACGCATCTGAAAGAGTTTTTCGAAACCAGCTTTGAGCATAATCGTCTCCCTTTTTTCAGGGGTAGGAATTGTAGCCTCGATTTCGAAAACGGCAAAGAGACGCGTCTGAAGGACTCTGATTGCGCCGTAACGTTTTTCTCGCATTCCTGTAAAAAGGCGGCTCTGGAGGACTTGAACGGAGGTTCTCTCCCGAAACGTTACAGAATTTTTCTCGCTTTTCGCGTCCCTGTCTCAACTTGAAAACCACCTGACGAGTGATACCTAGACCCGCTTGGAGAGTGAATCGGCATGCTGATTCTACCTAGGCTCAAGGAACCAAATGGAAGAAAGACAGAGTGATGATCGGTTACGACGAGGACAAACGTGGATCGGATAACTACCCTATCCACACGGAGAAGATTGTAGGAGAAAGAAAGATTTTCTTTCTCGATTTGAAGGAGAACGACCGCGGTCAGTTCGTAAAAATCACGGAAGATGTTCGGGGTCGCAGAGACACCATCATGGTTCCGGCTGAAACTCTCGACGATTTTATCGAGGCTTTGCAGGCAATTCGAGAAGCCTCGGATCTTTAGGATTTCTTCTGATTTGGGAGTAGGGTCCCGAATGACCAGACCCTTTTTCAGCAATCATGCGTAGCATGACAGGTTTCGGACGTGCCGAGAACACGTCCGGAGATTGGCAGATCGAAATCGAAGTTTCTGGGGTCAACCGGAAGCAGACAGATGTGTCGCTTAATATTCCCGCCTCCCTCCAAGAATTGGACGGGGAATTGCGAAGAATTCTCACCGAGTCAGTCTCAAGGGGCCGAATCCAAGCTCGAGTGATCCTGAATCATGCAGGCGCCTCCGCGACTCATCTCAACTTCGACGAAGGTCTTGCCAGTCAGTATATCGAAGCAGCTCGCTCTTTGTCTCAAAATCATGACGTGGAGACTCGGCTCACTGCTGCAGACCTTTTCCGTGCACCAGGGCTGTTTCGTATCGAAGAGTCCAATGCCAGCGCCGAAGACCTTCGGGATCTGATTCGAGAAACACTCCAGCAGGCCCTCTCCGATTTCCGCACGATGCAGGAAAGGGAAGGGAGCTATCTTCGAGACGATCTCGCCGAACGGATCGACAAGATTGAGGAAGAGCTGAAGGGACTGCGCGATCTCGCGCCGAGAGTTCCGCAACTCCACCGCGAGCATCTTCATCAGCGACTGAAGGAATCCGGGCTCGAAATCAATTTGGACGACGATCGAGTTCTCCGGGAGATCGCCCTGTTTGCCGAACGGAGCGATATTACCGAAGAACTCACCCGTCTCGACTGTCATATCGGTCAATTTCGTGAATATCTTGCCACCACCGATGCGGTGGGACGCTCGATGGACTTTCTCTGCCAGGAACTGAATCGGGAATTCAACACAATCGGGAGCAAAGCAAACGACGCTGAAATCGCTCAGCGTATCGTGAATGCGAAGACGGAATTGGAGAAGATTCGCGAGCAAGTGCAAAACGTTCAGTAGCGCGGCCTACGCGGCGCGGCCCGGGAACCATCACTTGAAGAGCGCGGTATGGGTTCTGTCCCATCCTTCGGGAAGCCCGACCTGAAGGTAATGCTGACATCGATAATTCAGCTCGTGGACGGCACGATCATCGGGCCAGGATGCGGAGGCCTCGTGAAAGCCTCGTAGCGCGGTATCAAGATTCCCATCAAAGTAGGAATCGAGCCCATCTTCGTATCGATCACGAGCCCGGAGAATATTCTCCGCGACTGCCCCTGATCGTCCGAGGGTCTCAAAAATATCGCTGGGCTGGCGACGTCCCACCACTGTGATGCGATCGACGAGCCGCCACGCGATCCCCTTTTTCACAGCCCTGCGACATTCCGACCCTACTAGGATCTCGGTTCCGTAGAGTTTGCTAAGACCCTCGAGGCGACTCGCAAGGTTAACCCCATCGCCGATCGCAGTAAAAGCGAACCGCTCCTGTGTCCCGAGGTTTCCGAGGAGAACATCGGCGGTATGGATCCCAATACGGGCGCAAAACTCAAACTTTCTTTCTTTTCTCCGCTCCGCATTGCTTTCTCGAAGCGATTCAAGAATCTCCATCGACGAGAGAGTTGCTTCGAGGGCATGATCACGAGAGTTCTCGGGAGCGTTATACAAAGCGAGAGTTCCATCTCCCGTAAGACCACTCGTGAGCCCCCGGGAGACCAAGGGGTTATATCATCCACTCCATCATGGGAGAATCTCACTTCTAAAGTTTCTTCCACGGCAAGATCAGAGAAATCCCAATAACGACTTTCCATCGCTTCCTGAAGGACGGAGACATGTTCATCCTTACGATTGAAAACCGTAGCACAGCTCCGCCCCCATCAAGCAGTAGAAAAGCGGCTCCGATGGTTTCAATTTCAAAGTCGTCAAGGAAGGCTTCGAAACGACCCAACTCAAAATCTGCTCCGAGCACTCCTTGAAGAGATCTATCTTCTCGCCGAACCGCGCGAACGGCGGTGATACGAAAGTGCAGGACCCACCCGATCAAAATACGCCTGCATCCGTTGCTGCACCCGCATACGAAAGCGACCCCGCCGAGCACAGCAGCGCTGTGCCAAGCAAGCTCCCGACTAAGAGCAGTACAATCGATTTGCCCAGCGTCATCTTCATCAGTGGGAAAGTCTGACCTGTTGCGGACTGGATTCCCGATCTCGAAAATATGGCGTTCTCTCTTCGTCAAGCGTATCCTGTAGTGAATCGTATCCATCTCACCCATGTCAGAACCACATATCCCCGCCAAAGCTCCCATCAAAGTGAACCTCGAAGCCGGAAAGAAATACTTCTTCTGCACCTGTGGTCATTCCAGCAGCCAGCCGTTCTGTGATGGATCCCACAAAGGAACCGACTTTGCTCCGAAGCCATTTACAGCGGAGAAGGATGGGGATGCGTTCCTCTGCCAGTGCAAGCACACCGGCAACGCTCCCTTTTGCGACGGCTCCCACTCCAAGCTGTAGCTCGGCCCAATAATCTTGCCGCTCGAGACATCGACCTCGTCAAGAGGTCGACTTTGTGAGAGCCACTGCTTTCTTCTTCGGAGGACTCGGCTGAAGATAGCCCTTAAGCTCTTTCTCAGTGACTCCGAGAAGCACTGCAGCATCTGCCTCTACCTGATCGGTCTGATCCAGCGCCAACCGTGCAAGTTCCCGCTGAGCCAGAGCGACCGGGGGAAGCTCTTCTTCCTCGGCTGCGGTGAGAAAACGCCGTGCAGAACGCTGTAGCTTGTTTTCCTCGTTTGGATTTCGGGCCGCCTGATCAAAAGGCAAGTCACTGGGCAGCAGGACATTACCGGATGCCAGGACCGTCGCTCGCTGCACCAGATTCTCAAGTTCCCGAACGTTTCCCGGCCAATGGTAGGTCTCCAGAGATTCCATCGCCTCTTTGGAAAATTGCATTAATCTCGATTTTCCTTTCTCGGTCTGACGCCGTAGAAAATACTCTGCAAGCAAGCGAACGTCTTCGATCCGTCGACGAAGCGGCGGAATGTGAATACGAACGACGTTGAGGCGATAGAAAAGATCTTCTCGAAACGTTCCGTGCTCGACCTCTTCTTCGAGTCGCTTGTTCGTCGCTGCAAGAATGCGTACTTCGCTGTGAAGATTGGAATTTCCCCCGACTCTTGAAAATTCTCCACTCTGGAGAACCCGGAGCAATTTGCTCTGCACCTCGAGCGGCATATCTCCGATCTCATCGAGAAAGAGCGTGCCTCCGTCGCATTGCTCGAAACGGCCGACTCTCTGACTCACGGCACCCGTAAAAGCACCTTTCTCGTGACCAAAAAGCTCGCTCTCGAGGAGGTTGCTGGGAATCGCAGCGCAGTTGATCGCCACATATTCCGACTTAGCACGACGGGAAAATTTGTGAATCGCGTTGGAAACGACTTCTTTTCCGACTCCGCTCTCACCCGTAATCAAAACGGGAGCATCCGCTCGAGCGACTCGTCCGATTAGCTTGTAGACGTCCTGCATCGCTGGAGAACGCCCGATGATAAGGTCCTCCGGCGGCTGGGGAGGAGAAATCGGTCCCGATCCCGAGTTGTCCTCGGCAGCACGCATCTGATCGGCAGACTGGAGAGCGCGTTCGGCCACCTGACGAAGCTCGAAGTTGATCGATTCCCGTCGAAGCACATCGAAAGCACCGAGCCGCATTGCCTCGATCACCGAATTGGTTGAGTTGGCCAATCCGTTAAGAATCACCATCGCATTCGGCTTGGAGAGTCGCACCTTCTTGAGCAAGGCAACTCCGTCCAGGGAAGCGAGCTGAAATTCTGCGATGAGAAGATCTGCATTGTATTTGGTAAACAACGCTAAGCCATCCTCCGAGGAGGAAGCTGTATAAATCTCCACCAAATCGGCCTCCAGATGCTTGGCGGACCACGCAAGGAAGTCGGGATCTTTGTCGACGACAATAACCGTTTGTTTCTGGATATCTGGCATAAAGGGTTGAAAGTCAGGGACCGTAGAAGAGCTCCTGCAGCATCGGTACGGTTCTGGGCGCCCAAGTATACCACAAAGCGGCGCAATCACTTCGATTTTGGGCATGAAATACCGCGAATTTCCTTCGGACTTATTTATATCCAACCGAGCTGGGTTGCTTGAGATACTCCCTCCTGATTCGATCGTCGTTCTCCATGCGGCAGAGATTCCTTGGCGCTGCGCCGATGGCTCGACCAGATTCATCCAAAACAGCAATCTTTTCTATCTCACCGGAATTGAGCAGGAAGAGACCGTTTTAATTCTCGCCCCCTCCCATCCCGATCCGGCGATGCACGAGATTCTTTTTGTTCGAGAGACTTCAGAACTGATCACGATCTGGGAGGGGTGCAAGTTATCGAAGGAAGCAGCGACCACGGTCTCCGGTATTCAAACGGTCCTCTGGACGGACGAGTTCGAGTCCGTCCTGCGCCACCTTACCCGCGATTTCGACAATATCTTCCTGAGTTACAACGAAGATTCGCGATCAGGATCACCCGTCAACTACACGCGAAACGATCAATTTCGCGACCGTTGCCAGAAACTCTATCCAACACACAATTACCACCGGCTCGCTCCCCTTCTTTATCGTCTTCGCGTCGCGAAATCGGAACCGGAAATAGATCTCCTGCAGACTGCTTGTGATATCACGAAGAAAGGTTTCGAACGCGTCCTGACATTCCTACAACCCGGAGTCAAAGAGTACGAGGTCGAAGCTGAATTTCTTCACGAGTTTGTCCGTCACGGATCACGAGGTTTTGCTTACGAACCGATCGTCGCTTCCGGAAAGAACACCTGCATCCTTCACTACCTGACAAACGACCAGATCTGCGAAGACGGCCAACTCCTTCTTCTCGATGTTGCTGCAGAGTATGCGAACTACAACTCAGACCTGACCCGAACGATTCCGGTGAGCGGTAAATACACTCCGCGACAACGACAGGTGTATGATGCCGTTCTTCGCATATTCCGTCTTTGCATCGACGAACTCGTCGTTCCTGGAAAAGAGATGAAAGGCACCTACCATCCGGAAGTCGCTCGTGTCGTCGAAGAGGAACTGATCGAGCTTGGCCTCCTCCATGAAGCAACAGTCAGGGAAGAACGGAAACAGAAGAACCTTCCGGAAGAAGAGCGTGCCTACCGAAAATACTTCATGCATGGGGTTTCCCACAGTCTCGGTCTCGATGTCCACGACGTTACTCCGACCGACGGAGTTTTTGTCGAAAACATGTGCGTTACGGTCGAGCCTGGGATTTACCTACCCGAAGAGGGATTCGGGATTCGCATCGAAAATGACATCATCGTCCGAAAAAGTGGCAATCTTGACCTTATGGCTGACATCCCTGTTGAAGCCGAAGAAATCGAAGACCTTATGTCGCAATCGAAAGCCTAAAACCAGTTCTCATGAAGCATCCTGATAAAGACATAACAATTCGCAAGGTCTCGCTCTATTTTCTACCCGTCACGATGCGGGTGCCCCTGAAATTCGGCAACCAGGTCCTTAGTTCCGTGACCTGTGCACGAGCGAAAGTCACGGTCGAGACGGCGGACGGCCGACAAGAGACTGGGTGGGGTGAAACTCCTCTTTCGGTCGCCTGGGTCTGGCCGGCGAGCTTCGACTACGAAAATCGTCACGATGCTCTTAAAGATTTTACTCTTCAACTTGCCAAAACCTGGGAAGAAAATTTGGAAGCAGGACACCCTCTTGAACTAGGCTACGACTTTATTGAAAGCCAGATCCCGAAACTGCAGAATGAATTCAACGCCGATCGGGAAGCCGGGACCGGATTGCCTCATCTCGCTGCCTTGGCTTGTTTCTCTCTGCTCGATATCGCTACACACGACGCCTACGGCCGGATTCACCAGTGCCCGATCTACGATACCTACAACGCCGATTTTTTAAGTCGCGACCTTTCTTCCTTTCTCGAACCTGCCGCGGCGGATGTCTCTTTTTCAGGCAAGTATCCCTCCGATTTTCTATCGGAAAATCCGGTAATGCAGCTCCCGGTCTGGCATCTCGTTGGTGGTCTCGACCCGATTAAGCGAGGAGACCTAAATGGTTCGGAACCAGATGATGGATACCCCGTTCTCCTACGCGACTGGATCCAACAGGACGGACTTGATTGCCTCAAGATCAAGCTGCGCGGCAACGATACGGAGTGGGACTACAACCGTCTCGCTGCGATCGGTGCGATGGCACGCGAAGAAAACGTTACCTGGCTTACCACTGACTTCAACTGTACCGTGACTGACCCTGATTATGTGAATCACATTCTCGACCGACTCCGAGATGAAGACCCGGTTACGTGGCAGAAGATTCTCTATGTCGAACAACCCTTTCCTCACGACCTCGAGGCCAACCGTATTGACGTCCACAGCGTTAGCGCCCGGAAGCCGCTCTTTATGGATGAAAGTGCCCATGATTGGAAGTTTATTAGGATGGGTCGCGAACTTGGCTGGAACGGGGTCGCTTTGAAAACCTGCAAAACTCAGACAGGAGCACTTCTTAGTCTCTGTTGGGCGAAGGCTCACGGAATGATCCTGATGGTCCAGGACCTCACCAACCCGATGTTGGCGCAGGTTCCTCACTTTCTTCTCGCGGCACACGCTGGAACGATCATGGGCGTAGAATCGAACGGAATGCAATTCTACCCGGAAGAAAGTGCACCAGAACGCGACGTCCATCCCGGACTCTATCGGAGGCAACAGGGTATCCTCGACGGATCAACCCTGTTGGGTGGCCCTGACTCTGGAGCGGGTTTCGGATATCGCGTCGAGGAAATAAATCGTGAACTTCCTGAGCCTGTCTACGGATCATGAGTTTGCCGTTTTTCGTTATTATGGGTGTGTCAGGGTGCGGAAAAACGACCCTCGCCAGTCGACTCGCCGACCAAGTTGACGGTACCTACCTCGAAGGTGACGACTACCATCCTCCTAGAAACAAGAAGAAGATGGGAGCCAAAATCCCACTCACTGATGAGGACCGCTGGCCATGGTATCGCACGCTCAATCAGATCGCTCAGGAAACTCTCGCTGCGGGATCGATTCCAGTCATGTCCTGCTCGGCTCTAAAGAAATCCTACCGCAACGTTCTCTTCGCGGGGATCAAACAAAGACGGCTCGTATTTCTTGAGGGGTCGTTCGAACTGATCAAGGGTCGCATGGACAGCCGAGACCACGAGTTTATGACGTCCACCCTTCTCGAAAGCCAGTTCGCTGCGCTCGAACCCCCTGAGACCATCGAAAACGCTCTCACTCTTTCGAGCACGAATACACCGGACGAATTGCTTGCTGACGTTGTCCAGTGGATCAATCTTCCGCCACGGTAATGGGTCGAATTCTTTTCATTCGCGGTGGTGCCGTCGGAGATTTCATTCTCACGATGCCGAGTCTGCGTATCATACGGGAACAACTTCCTGACAACGAACTGGAAGTTCTCGGATATCCCGCCATCACTGCCCTGGCAACCGCGGCGGGTCTTGTCGATGCGACCCGTTCGATAGAGGATGCCCGCCTTGCACCCTTCTTCGCTCCGGGAGCCAAACTCGAATCCGAATGGTGCGAGTATTTTGCGAGCTTCGACATCGTTGTCAGCTACCTCTACGACCCCGATCGCTTTTTTGCAGGCAATCTGGAGAAAGCCGGGGTCAAGATGCTGCTCGAAGGACCCTTTCGCCCCACCGAAGAAAAACCCCACGTTCCCGCCTCGATTCAACTCGCGAAACCGCTCGAACGCATCGCCCTGTTTCTCGAAGAACCAGAACTTCGGCTTCGGTATCACGAGCAAGTTCCCTCTCCTCTGCCCCAGAGAAAACCCTCGTCTCGTGTTATCCTTCATCCGGGAAGCGGAAGCCCTCTCAAAAACTGGTCATTCGAATCGTGGATCGAAGTGCTCCGACAACTGAAAACAATCGGCAAAGCTGATGAGTTTATCATCACCTGTGGCGAAGTGGAACACGAACGCATCGCAGACTTCCAGAAGCTCGCTGAGGACGCGGAGCTCTCTTGCCACTATATGGGTGGTCATTCGCTTTCGGAGCTCGGAGCGCTCTTCTCAGAGTCTGTAGAGGCATCTTGCGATAACGACAATACACAAACCATCTACCTGGGACACGACAGTGGAATCTCCCATTTAGCAGCAAGTGCTGGATCGCGCGGTCTCCTTCTCTTTGGGCCGACCGAGTCCAAGGTCTGGGCTCCTCTTTCTACAACCTTATATCCTTTGCTTTCGAGTGACGGTTCGATGGGTGGGTTTTCGGTCGATCAAATGCTCAGCGAGTTGGAAAGCAGAGGTTTTTCACATCCTAGTAGAAGAGATTAATTTCTGTACAAAAATAGATTTCTTATTATAGCCGTGAATAACTTGAACGAGGAGATATAAACCATTGATTATGAATCACTCCGAGACACTTCATTTCTGTGAACAAACAGGGGTGAGATCGACGAACAAGTGCCTCGACTGAGAATAAGGAATAAGTTGTTCACGGTTATTCGCAGTTATTCTGAACTTGTTCACCCTTTTCTTCTCCCTTCCAGCGCTCTCGCTGGAGAGCCTCAAGAGCCGCATTGGTTTCGGCTTCCTTTTTGCTCGTTCCAACCCCTTTTCCGAGTCGAATTCCTTCCCAACGCACTTCGGAGACAAATGTCTTTTCGTGATCGGGTCCCTCCTGAGACAGTACCGAATATTTCGGGCTCGAGGCTTTGAGCGCCTGAAGTTTTTCCTGAAGCTGGCCCTTGGGATTGTTCTCCACCGGCTTAGCTGCAACCTTCTCGATGAATTCAGAGAAATTGTCGTGGATGAATGCGCGGGCTGGTTGAAGCCCTCCATCGAGATAGATCGCGCCGGCGAGAGCTTCAATCGCGTCGGCGAGATTAGAGGGACGTTCTCGTCCGCCGCTCAAGTCTTCTCCCTTTCCTAGAAGAAGATGCTGCCCGATCTCGATGATTTTTCCGAGCTCAAAGAGCGCATCCCGGGAAACGAGTCGGCTTCGCAGCTTCGTAAGATGACCTTCACTGAATTTAGGGAATCGCTGGAACAGCTCGTCGGTAAGAATAAGCTGAATCACGGCATCGCCGAGAAATTCGAGACGTTGATTGTCGGCCTGAGGGCGCTTGGTCTCATACGCGAGACTTGGATGAGTCATCGCCTTCTGGAGAAATGAGGGATCCGAGAATTGGTATCCGATCCTTTCTTCGAGAGATTCCATATTTTGTGTGGGGAGATCTCTTCATTTTCCAAAGAGAGCTTCGGGTTTCCCCTTTGGATTCAAATTGTGGAAAAAGAAAAGATGGGGTGGCTGACGGGATTTGAACCCGCGACAACCGGTACCACAAACCGGGGCTCTACCCCTGAGCTACAGCCACCATCTTCACGCTGGGTCGGAACCGACCTGCGCAGGGACGGAAATTATATCATCCGGATCGTTTTTCCAGTGGAAAATGCAACCCCTTGCAATTCTGGAAGACGCGCCTGATTCTTTTTTCTCATGAGTCCTTTGATCGATCCGCAGTGGAAACCCGTCGCTTTCAAGGAATGGCAGTTGATTGCCGATGCCTTGGTGTCAGGTGAACAGTCCGTAATCTTGAGAAAAGGAGGCATTTCCGAGGGAAAAGCAGGGTTTCAATGGCTGCATGACCGCTTCTTTTTGTATCCGAGTCTGTTTCATGAACAAGCAGCCGAAGTGAAACCGGCATCGGATGGGGAAACGAGGTCACTTCCTGAAAGGGCGAGCGACTCGAAAGAAGAGAACGTCTCATTTTCAGTTTATGTCGAGACTTTGCGAACCGGGCGTTTCACCAATTGGCAGGATGTCCTTACTCTCGATCCTTTTCATATCTGGAAAGAGGAGATCATTCGAGAACGATTTAAATGGGGAGATGAACCGGGCATTTCGTATGCAGTCGTTCGCGCTTTTTCACTTCCTGATCCTTGGGTTCTTCAGGATCGGAAGACATTTGGAGGATGTCGTTCCTGGTTCGGTCTCCCGGCCGACGAAGGGGGAAGCTGGCAGGATCGACTTGCCGAAGCCCGGGAGATTGATGCGGCCTGCGGGTATCCGGAGTCGATCTGAATCTGTTTTCGATTGGCAAATCGGTCCCGTTGCGGTTTGATTGCCCCGGTCAGAATTCTTCAGCAGGATTCGCGCTCTGTTCTATGCTTCTATCATGTTACCCGAAATTGAGAAATTGCTCCGCACTCAGCACCACGACCAGAAAATCAAGTCAGTGGAAAAAGAAATCGCGGATATTCCTCTCGAAGAAGAGGACATCAAGGACAAGCTGGTCGCAGACGCAGAGGCGTTGGAGGCTTCTAAGAAGAATCTTCAGCATGTCGAGGTAGCAATTAAAAACCTTGAGATCGATGTCGAAACTCGTCGGGACAGCATCACCAAGCTGAAGGTGCAGCAGTTCGAAACGAAGAAGAACGAAGAGTTTCGCAAGATGGGTCTCGAGATCGAGCGCTATGAAAGCGAAATCTCCAAGTTGGAGGACGAAGAGATCGAGCTGATGGAGCAAGCCGAAGAGCAGAGAAAACTCTACAAAGCAGCCCGCGACAAATACGCCGACAATGAAGTTTCAGTGAAAGAAGAGATCGAAGACCTTGGAAAGCTCCGAATCAAACTGGAGAGTGATCTCGAAGAAGAGAAAAAGGCTCGTGCCGAGCAGGCTTCTTCGGTGGATGAAGATCGCCTCTACGAATACGACCGACTATTCAAAGCGAAAGCAGGAATGGCCGTCGTTGGTCTGGTGGATGAGGTTTGCCAGGGTTGTCACATGAGGGTGACGAAATCGACCATCGTCAATGTGAAAGCGGAAAAGCAGGTCGCGACCTGCGAGAACTGCGGCCGTATTCTTTACTGGTGGACGGACGACAGCGTCGGGAAAGATATGGGGAGCTATTAGTCGGGAGTTGCCTGATGAAACAGGGTTCAGTCATCAACCGAACCCTGTTGAATAACTTAGGGATAAGTGGTGAAAAACTGCGGTTAGATTTTCCACTTGGCCTGTCTCAGTTTCGCCATCGAGGAGTCCGCCATCTTTTCATACCAGACCGTGAGGAGAGTTCCGTCGGAGAGTTCGACCGAGGAAGGATAGCCGAGATCGCTTGAAGGTCCGTCGTCTGAAATCGTGATGGGATCCGACCAGGTCTTTCCGTGGTCTTCACTGATCCGAGCCTGATTTCCGTAGGGTTTGCGGCGATAGCCGTAGCTCATTACGAGGCGATCGTCACGGAGCCGGAGAAGGTGCGAAGGCAAGCCCCAGACGCCGATGGATTCGGGAGTGGACCAAGTTTTGCCCCCGTCGGTGGAACGACATTGCAGGGTTTCTCCTTTGTTGGCCTCGTTGTGGTTTCGAATTTGAGCAATGATCGATTCGTCGGCACATTCGACAGCGTGAAGCTCGTGGTAGCCTCTCACAACCGTGTCGCCCTCGCGGGTTGGAATGCCGGCCAGCCACTGCCATGTTTTTCCGTCATCATCAGAAATGGAGGCTCCGATTTCTTTCTTATCGGTCCAGAGTTTTTTGCCGAGATAGAGGAGCCGACCGTCGCTGAGCTGGCAGGGACCGTGAGGACTGTTGACCACTGAGTCGATGCGATTGGAGAAAGTTCTCCCACCGTCGGTGGAGCGGTAAAGCCAGCACCCCAGTTCCGCTTCGCGAGCTTCGTCGTCGGGGAGGCGATTGTGGGCTGCGACCCAGGCAGGATCGTCTTGGTGTTTCTCCAGCAAGCCATAGGTTTCGTAGGCCAGGGAGGTAAAAGAAGTGACGAGTAGGGTGCGGTCTTTCGTTTCGAGAAATCCGGCGTCTCGATCATCGGTCAAGGAGTCGTGGACGGTGCGCGGGAAGCTCCAGGTTTCGCCTTCATCGCGCGACAACATACTCTCGACGCTTCCGAAGGGGCAGATATGGCCCACTCTTCGACCCGACCAGACGAGATGAAGTTCACCGTTGGATCGTCGTCCTACCGTTGGCCAACCATGGTAGAGGTGATCCTGGTGAGAGATGGTTCGGAGGTCCAGGATCTCTCCACCTCTGCTGCCGCGGATCAGAAGAGCGGGAGCCGCCACAGCGAGCGAACCCGATAGAAATTTTCGTCGGGAAGAAGTGAATTCCATGTTCCCAGCATGGAGGTGAAAAGCTCGTTCCCGTAAGTCCGCAATCGAGGCCAGAAGGAAGGTAGGGTCATGCTGCAAGATAAGGGAGAGCGAAACACATCATGTCATTACCCCACCCATTCCAGAACGTTCTTCTCGTCCCATTCAGTGAACCGTTTTTAAAGAAAAGATTAAGGTTCGGTTGGGCAATGTAAACTTTGATTTTAATCTGATGGAGGCTGCGCAAAGACAGGCAGAAGCGTGGATCAAAGCAAATCCTTCGATCGAAATTGTCCAGATTGAAACGTTCGGGTCAGGAACCCATGGAATTACGGTGGTCTGGTATCGCTGATTGATCGGTTTCGGTGTCTCGCAAGCATCGCTTGCACCGCGGCCCAAGGGCTGTATTTTCCCGGCCTTTCGCGAGCAACCCGTTGCTTGCGATCTCAAACTGATCATAGAGCTATGTACCGAACGCATCACTGCAACGAACTCCGTAAGTCCAACGCCGGCGAGACCGCCACACTGGTTGGTTGGGTCAATACTGTGCGTGACCAGGGTGGGGTCATTTTCATCGACATTCGAGATCGCGAAGGTGTCACCCAGTGTGTTTTCCGATCGGAAGAGAGTGCTGAGGCGGCCCAATTGAGCCACACCCTTCGCAGCGAAGACGTGATTCAAGTGACGGGTCGAGTCGATGACCGCCCCGAAGTGGAGGGGCAATCCACGATCAATGAAAAAATTGAGTCCGGTGAGATTGAACTCGTCGTGACCGAGGTCAAGATTCTCAACAAGGCACAGGTTCTCCCATTCCAACTCGACAAGGAACTCAGCAATGAGGACCTGCGGATGAAACATCGCTATCTCGATCTTCGTCGTCCGCGTATGTCGAGCAACCTGCGAACTCGTCACACGATCACGAAGGCACTTCGTGATGGCCTCGATGACAATGGGTTCATTGAGGTGGAGACTCCGATTCTCTCCAAGTCGACTCCCGAAGGAGCCCGCGACTTTCTCGTTCCGTCGCGTCTCAATCCCGGAAAGTTTTACGCCCTTCCTCAGGCTCCCCAGCAATACAAGCAGCTGCTGATGGTTGCTGGTGTCGAACGCTACTTCCAGATTGCCCGCTGTTTTCGTGACGAAGATCTTCGTGCTGATCGTCAGCCCGAGTTCACCCAGGTCGACATCGAAGCCAGCTTCGTGGACACCGAAGACATCTTCTCTTTGATCGAAGGTCTCCTCACGAAAGTGTTTTCCGAATCACAGGGCGTCGAGATTCAAACTCCTTTTGACCGTCTCGACTATTGGGACGCAATGGATCGATATGGCAGCGACAAGCCGGAGCGACGTTTCGGATGCGAAATCGTTGAGCTTTCCGAGCATTTCAAGAATTCCGGCTTCGGCGTTTTCAAAAGAGCGATTGAAGCAGGTGGAGTGGTTCGCGCCATCAACGCGAAAGGTTTTGCTGGAGTTTCCACCGGCCAGGTCAAGCGCCTCGAGGAAATTGCGAAGGAAGCGGGTGCGGGTGGTCTTGCTTACATCCAAGCAAGAGGTGCCGCGCATGATACCTGGAGATCTCCCATCGTGAAATTTTTCAGCGAAGAAGAACTTGCTGCGATCGAGAAGGAACTCAATATCGAGGAGGGTGACCTCATTCTCTTTGGTTGTGACACTCGTGCCACTGTCTGTGATGTGCTCGGTCGCCTGCGCCTCGAATGCGCGGAGATGAACAACTGGCTCGAAGGCAAGGAAGATGAACTCGACTTCCATTGGGTGGTCGATTTTCCGCTTCTCGGTTACGATGAAGAAGAAGGCAAGTGGAACGCGGTTCACCATCCCTTTACCCGTCCGAAGGCAGGCCAGGAAGCTCTTTTGAAAGACGAATCGAACTGGGCCGAAATTCGTGCCGAAGCCTACGATGTCATTCTCAACGGAAACGAACTCGGTGGCGGTTCTCTTCGAATTCACGAAGGAGACCTTCAGGCTAAGATGTTCAGTGTTCTCGGTATCGATGAAGAAGAGCAGGCCGAAAACTTTGGTCACATCCTTGGGGCCTTCCAGTATGGCGCTCCGCCCCATGCAGGTATCGCTCTGGGTCTCGATCGTCTTGTTATGCTTGCCTGCAAGGAAGACAGCATTCGTGAGGTCATTGCGTTTCCGAAGAACAACAAGGGAGTGGATCTCATGTCTTCGAGTCCGGCTGAAGTCGACTTTAAGCAACTCCGCGAGTTGTATGTGAAGTCGACGGTTCAGGAAAAGAAGGACTGATCGATTCCTCTCTGACTCTCCCCTCTTGTGAAAAAAGCACGTGTGATTCGCCTCGTCCTGATCATTGTCGTTCTTGGTGCGGCCTATTGGAAACGAAATCATTCGGCTCAGGATACCGAGGGAGCCGAGCCGCCCAGAGCCGAGCTGAAAGAGAATTCACTCGAAGGCAGTTCTGATTCTACTGTCAAAGCGACCAAGGTTCGTGGATATGACAAGTTTACGGGAGCTCGCTTTGTCGAAAACGACGGGAATGATGGAGACAGTTTTTATGTCGATGTCGGAGACCGTGAATTCCTTCTTCGACTCTACTTTGTGGATGCCCCTGAGAAGTATCTCAGCGACCGGTATCGGGATCAGCAACGGCGTGTAGCCAAGCAGGCCAGCGAAATGGGCGGTGTTTCATCCGAGCAAATTGTCGAGGTAGGCAAAGCGGCAAAACTTTACGTGGAGCGAGAGCTGAAAGGGAAAACGTTTACGGTTTACACCTACTGGGAAGAAGTTTATGACGGAGATCGCTACTACGGGTTTGTTGAGCTTCCGAGTGGAGGTTATTTAGGCACGCAGCTCGTCGTAAACGGTCTCGCTCGTATCCATACGAAAGGTCCCGGATCCAAAGAGAATCCGGTTCCGACTCCGGACGGTAAGTCTTTCTTTCAACACCGCGACATGCTCACAGCCCTCGAGCGTGAGGCCCAGAAGGCAGATCGCGGCGCGTGGGGATTGTAGAGGCAAGGAGAGATTCGAGGCTCCGGCCCCCACGCATATCCTCTCCGCTACTCCTTCGTCCAGATCTTCGTATTGAGATCGAGCTTGTCGATCATATCGAGGAAGTATTTCAGCTCGAACAGCATCCCCCACAACTGTCGAACATCCGTCGCTGATCTGCTTTTGTCAGGCTCCAAGCAAGAGCTGTTATGGGGGGAACAAGCAACGGGTCGCCTAAGAACGATGCAGCGATCGTTTCATCATGTTCATTGCCTGCTGACTCTTTCGCGCGGGATTACGGCGGTTGCTCCGATCCACACGAGAATGAAAGCCAGCTTCAGCAAGTCAATGCCGGGGTAAGTGCGTTTCGATGGTGGATGAACCCAGCGGAGGAAGCCGCCAGCTTCTTAACTCTCCGACGACAAGCGACGAGAGGCTTCGCTCTTGAGGCGGAGTGCGTTGAGTTGGATAAACCCGGTCGCATCGTCCTGATTGTAAGCGTGTTCGGCACCCCCCTCCATCGTTGCGACATCTTCGTTGTAAAGACTGAGAGCGGAACGACGACCTGCTGTGATCATGTTCCCTTTGTAGAGCTTGGTGCGAACTTCTCCGGAAACTGATTTTTGAGACTCGGTGACGAGTGTCTGGAGTGCCTCCCTCTCAGGAGCGAACCAGAAACCATTATAGACGAGCTGCGCGTATTTCGGAATGAGGCCGTCTCGAATGTGCATAACCTCGCGATCAACCGTGAGGCTTTCCATCTGGCGATGGGCATTCATAAGGATCGTACCGCCCGGAGTTTCGTAGATTCCTCGGCTTTTCATCCCAACAAAACGGTTCTCAACCATGTCGATTCGGCCAACGCCGTGCTTGCCTCCGAGGAAGTTCAGGACGCGCATGACTCCGTAGGGAGTTAGCAGGGTGTAGTCACCGTGTGAACCCTCTTTCGTCACGTCACCGAGTTCGGAAATGATCGCGTCGATGTTCTCGGTCGCGAGACCGATACAATTTCCATTTTCAAAGAGAAACTGAACATACTCCGGTGCGTCGGGAGCTTCCTCAGGGGAAACACTGAGCACATACATATCGCGGTCGTCGTCGCCGGTTGCGTCGTACCATGGATCTTCGAGGACACCGCTTTCGAAGCTGATGTGAAGGAGATTGCGGTCCATGGAATAGGACTTCTTAGCAGAGGCCTGCACCGGGATGTTGTGATCGGCTGCGTATTGAATCATCTCCGCGCGTCCAGGGAACTGCTCGCGGAAACGCTCCTGACGCCAGGGAGCAATCATCTGAATGTCGGGCGCAAGTGAGGCGACGGACAGTTCGAAGCGGACTTGGTCATTTCCTTTGCCGGTCGCGCCGTGGGCGATCGCATCGGCACCATGTTCGCGGGCGGCTTTGACCATACCCTCGGAGATGCAGGGCCGGGCAATCGAAGTTCCGAGGAGATATTGTCCTTCGTAGATCGCTTCCGCCTGGATCATTGGATAGATGAAATCCTTGGCGAAAGTTGCCTTGAGATCGTCGATGATGCAGGTGGAAGCTCCTGTGTTGAGCGCTTTCTTTTCGAGCCCGTCGAGCTCCTCCTGCTGTCCGACATCGGCACAATACGCAATGACTTCAGCCTGATAGGTATCGCGGAGCCAGGTCAGGAGGACAGAAGTATCCAGCCCACCAGAGTAGGCCACGACGATTTTATTGATGGATTCGCTCATAGAAAAATAGGGTCTGTCGCAGTCTGCTTCCTGCGGAACGCTGCTCACACAGAGCGCCATATTACCTGCGGCGCCCCTGAGTGCAAATGAGATTGCTCTGATGCGGAAAGAGAAGGCCAGGTCACTTCTTTGTTTTGACCGCGTTCTTCCGATCGGGAAACAATTCGCGACACAGAGGACAAACCATTCCATCACAACCTCGGGCGGTGCAGTATTCGCGCCCGTAAAAAATAATCTGGAGATGGAGTTTGTTCCACGAGTCTTCGGGAAAGAGACGTTTTAGATCTTTTTCTGTTTGAACGACGTTTTTTCCGCTGGTGAGCTTCCAGCGCTGCGCGAGACGGTGGATATGAGTATCGACGGGAAAGGCCGGAACGCCGAAAGCCTGGCTCATCACGACCGAAGCGGTCTTGTGACCGACACCGGGGAGTTCTTCGAGCAGCTCTATATTTTCCGGGACCTGACCCGAATACTTATCGGCGAGGATTTTTGAAAGATCAGAAATCGCGACCGACTTTCGTGGGGAAAGACCGCACGGCTTGATGATTTCCCGAATCTTATCGACCGGTACTTTGGCCATTACCTCCGGCGTATCGGCGAGTTCGAAGAGCGCTGGCGTGATTTTGTTGACTCGTTCGTCAGTACATTGCGCGGACAGCAGCACTGCGATGAGCAGTGTGTAGGAATCAGTGTGATCCAGGGGAATCGGCGTCTCGGGGTAAAGCGCCTCCAGTCGTTGGTGGACGAGAGCAGCTCGCTCCTTCAGGATCATCTCTGAATCGACTACAAATGAGAGATACTAGATGTTGGAATTGACTCGTCCATAGCGGTAGCCGGTCTGTTCCATCTTCTCGATTTCTCGGAGCATAGTGCGAACATGGTGAGCATGCTTCACGTGCTTGCGGCTGTCGAGAATGCGTTTGCTTTCTTCAAAGGAACCCCATTCGACGACTCGGATCGGGACATTGCGGACTCCCCATTTTCCAATGCCTGAGAGATTGGGCTGGTAGATATCGATTGTCTCCGTGCCGCAGAGAGCAGACCCGTAGTCATCCACGATGTAGACGTAGGGAAGGCCTTCGATTCTAAAACGGGTGCCGAGGGGATACTTCGACCAGTCAGCGGCGGCGCTTCGGATCTGGCTTCCGTATTGCAGGCTGGTTCCGGCAGCGCTCTTGCGACCGTAGGGAAGGCTGTCAGCCTGGAGGTGACTGTAGGCAGTCGTCCGCACCATCATGATCTGGTTGGTGGGGCGAGACTTTACCGATGTGAGAGGAACGGAAGCGAGGGTTGCGGCGGGACGAATGGATGCAGGGCGCTCCCGAGCGACCATTTCCTGAGGTTCCGGATGAGGCGCTCCGACGATTTCCTCTGACGTAGAAGAATCTTGATTTGCATCAGGCTCGCTCGCGATGCGATTGACCGCCTTGATGTTGGAATCAGATTCTCCCGAGAGAGTCGACGTCGTCGTACAGCTCGAGAGCGGAATGGCGAGGAGGCATCCGGCAGCAAGCCAGAGTAAGTTTCGATCTGCGTTCGTTGGGCGCTTCATTTCGCGGTTCAAGGAAGGGGTTCTGCTATCCGCGTGGTCAACTCGGTTACAGATCAGGGTGGACAAGTTACTCCCTAAAGAATCAGGGGTCTACCAACTTTTCACGAGTCCCATTGCGGATAGTTGGGGTAGGCTTTGGGGTAAAGACGGGGTCGGATGGGAATTCTTAGAGGAAGAAATGAGAATTCTCAATGGATTGTCAATTGCCGCGGCTCTTTTCCCCGAGTTTCGATTTCGATCTTTTCCGGAGTGATGCGGAGGGTGATGACTCCGGTTTTATCTAAAGTCAGGAGGGTAAAACCCAGTTCTTGAAGAGTCTCCCGAAGTTCGGAGGAGATCGCTTCTGACGACGGAAAGTCGGCGTGAGTTGAGATGACGTATCGCGCACCAACCGCACTCGCAAATGAAGGGAGGCCGGAAGAGGTCTCGCCGTGTTGTCCTCGAATCCAGAGATCGGATTGCAGGTCAGCCCCGGATTCGAGCAGCGCTTTTTCAATCTCAAATCCGATGTCAGAGGTAAAGAGGATGGAGTGTTTCCCAACTTCTGCGCGAAGAACGAGAGACCGGTCGTCGGCAATTCGATTGCTGGCATCGAGACCAGGGGAAAGAACGTGGAAGACCACGTCTTTGTTCGGACGAAGTCGCATCCCGGCTTGGAGAACGAGGGATTCGATATTTCTCTTCGATCGGATCGAACGAATCTGCGGATACACCGTTGATCGGTTGGGGCCCTCGGGTTCAAGGAGCAGAGTAGGTCGAAGCTGCGTCATTACCTGGGGTGCTGCGCCGATATGCCCAATATCTCCATGGGATAGAATGAGGGCTTCGATTCCATTGATGGAGCGGCTTCGCAGGAGTGGCAGCATTTCTTGCTGGTAGGTTCGTTCTCCTCCGGAGTCGAGCATCCAGTAACGACGCGAAGACTCTTTGGGTCCCTGCCATCCCCACAGAGTCGCGAGTTCCCCACGGCTCCCCATGATATCCAGAGTAACGACTTCTGCGGAAGACCTCTCGAGGAGTCCTCGACCGGCATGTCGATGGGCCCCGGGGAGTTCAGCAAAGAAGTGAGCCATGCTCGTGAGGAGTACGGCAGCCCCGACGTTGAGTTGATTGAGGAAGGAAGTCAGCCAGACAAGATGAAGTCCATAGCTGGTGAGGGACGCAAGGGAAATTGTCACGATGATTCCGACGAAGGGAACGAGAAAGAGATTCGCAACAATTCCAACAGGAGAGAAACTCTGAAAATGCCAGACGAGCAGTCCGAGCGATCCAAGCCATGAGACGAAGGACACGGCGAAGGCAGTGGTGAGGGCGCTAACGACGTGATCTTTTATTTTTCGAACGGGTCCGTGAAGGGATTTGGGGAGATACGAGTCGCTCAGCCAGGGTCCTGCCGTCCATTTTTGCATCGGACTGGCGAAAAGGCTGATACTCAAGAGCACGGCAAATGAGAGCTGAAATCCCGGGAGAAACAACTGCTGAGTATCGAATAGGAGAAGGGCAAGAGCGGCAAAAGCGAGATGATTGAGCGGGCGTGGCTTTTCTTTCACGACAAAAGCACCGAGAAAGATGGCCAGCATGACTGCCGCTCGAACTGCGGAGGGTCGCAGACCCGTCATGACGGCGTAGAAAAAGAGAAGTGGGATGAGGCAAAGAATCGCGTAGCGACGAGGGACTCCGATGGCGAGGAGGGTTCCAAGGAGCAGACTGGCAAGAATTCCGACGTGAAGGCCGGAGACGGCGAAGATATGCATCGTTCCACTGCGCCGAAACCAGTCCTCGAGATCTTCGGGAGAGTTTTCCCTCGCTCCAAGCGACATCGCCGCGACGAGTCGGGCATAGGCTTCTTCCTCCGAGTCGACTCCGACGAGAAGTCCCTGTTCGAGGGTATCCCGAGCCCGATTGGCGATAGACACAATGCGTTTGCCGCGAGTTTCCTCGAGAATTTCCAAGTCGTCGCCGGCACGGATTTCCAGACGGGCGAGTGACCCCGACTCGCGATAGTAAAATGCCGCAGGGTCGAATCCGCCGGGGCTGCGAGCCGGCTCAAGTGGCGAGAGGACCCCGCTGAAGGACAGTGTCGTTCCGTAACGAAAGTCTTCCGTTCTTCCCGTGATCCAAACGGGGACTTGGTGATTACAGCGAATTTCCGTTCCCCGAATGACGAGACTTTCGATGTGGAGGGTTCCGGAAGTCGATCGCTCTCCACGAATTGGGCGTTTCGAGAGCCATCCAGTTCCCCGAATTTTGAGTGTTTCTTCGGCAGCTAGAGCGTCGGCGAGGGGAAACGCGTCGATCTCTTTCAATTTTTGATGATGAAGAATTCCGAAACCGAGCAGAGGTAAGGTGGCTCCCGCGAGGAGGGTGGCGATTTCCTTCTCCAATCTTCTGGATCGGAAGGCAAAAACGCCGAGGAACGTAGCGAAAACGAACAGGAGAATCCAGTGATTCGCATCAGCGAGCGCGATTCCAGTCATTCCGGCAACAGCAGCGAGAAAGAGCGGGCCCTTGCGAAGGGCGTTTCTCAGGAGTGACACTGTCTTTTCACTCGAAATTTGCATTGGTTTGCAGATTTTTGAAAAATTGAGGTTGGCAATGGCTCAGAGATCAGTAAAGTTCCCTCCCTCTCCGACCTCTGGTCGGTATCGAGACTCAAAACAATTAATTGATCCGTATTTTTAGAATTTCTAAAATTTTATTGGAACTTTTATAAATTTCGGGGATCGTTTGCGAGTGCGGGTATAGCTTAGTGGTAAAGCCCTAGCCTTCCAAGCTAGTTATGTGGGTTCGATTCCCACTACCCGCTCCAACTTCACCGCTCGTTTTCATGGAGCTCGCATTTTGCTTTTTGGCAATCCCGCCTGGTGTTGTGTTCTCTCTTCCGTTGTCCGTATCGGAATCCGCATCGGGCTGCAACAACGCATTAGAGACGTTACAGGCTGGATTTCAGGCACAACCGGAGAATTCTCTCGAGTTATTTCTCGATGCGATTCAAACCAATCCTGATTGCCGGCGAGAGCTTCTTATCGAAGTGGTTCGATTTATGAAGAAGGACCCGAGTTAGTTTGAGAAGGTGATCTTTATCGCCCGCCAAGAGTCTACTCGTGAACACACTCCTTTGCCGAGCCGGCTCTTTCGACGGCGACGGAGCACGCTCTTGTGATTCGCTCCGGTTCCTACGTCTCCAACTTCCCTGGAGTGATCGCTCTTATCGCGCAGGACACTAGAGTCGAGGTGGATTAAACGGAGTGGTGGGGATTTTCCCACTCGCCTTTTTCTCAAGAAGGGGTCGCAGGTGGTCTATAATGGCCTGTTCGTTTTTGGAGGGTGAGATCGCGAGGTTATCGAACTCCATCGGGTCGGCCCAGTGGTCATAGAGCTCTACACCTTCTTCTCCTTCTGCCCAATCGGTGTAGCGCCAGCGATCCGTTCGAATGCTGCGTCCCATCACCGGAGTCGTGAGTCTGTCGTCGGCAGGACGTAGAATCTGGGTGATGGCGTATCCATCCCACTCGGCGTCTGGTTTGGCAAGAAGCGGAGCAAGGCTACGCCCCTCCAGACCCTCAGGGGTCTCGATTCCGGCGATTTCGGTGAGTGTGGGATAGATGTCGACGAACTCGACGATTCGCGGACTGGGTGTTCCATTGCCTTTCGCCTTGGGCGCTCGAATGATAAGGGGGGAGCGGGAGGCTTCTTCGAAGAGGGTTCGCTTTTGCCAGATTCCGTTGTGCTCGCCGAGATGGTATCCGTGGTCACTCCAGAAGACGACGATCGTGTTTTCTTCCAATCCGTTTTCGGCGAGAGCGTCGAGAAGACGCCCAACCTGGGCATCGATGAAAGAAACGCAGGCATAGTAGGCCTGAAGGGCCTGAAGTAGAATCGGCTCCTCCAGATTGTAGTGAGGCACCGGGCAGTTGTGGGCAAAGGCAGCCGTCGGGATGTCGTCGCGGTCTTCGTCCGGCGCATAGGGCAGACGCATTTCTTCGAGTGGATAGAGATCGAAGTATTTTTTGGGAGCGACGAAGGGAGTGTGAGGGCGGAAAAATCCGACCGCGAGAAAGAAGGGTTCATCCTTCTTTTCCTGAAGAAGCCGAATCGCTTCCGTGGTGATCATGCCATCGGTTTGCTCCTCGTCGGTTCCCTCGGCGGCGAGCCAGCTGAGGGCAGCGCTGATTTTGCGATGGGGCTCCGCATTGAAAATGAGATCCTCCTCGTCCTTGTCGCGCCCCTTGGGATTCACGGTCTGTTGCCAGGAGGGAGGGTCATCAAATCCATCGGTGCCGATGCTGGCGGGGACGTTGTAGTGATAGATTTTGCCAACGCGCCCTGCGTAATAGCTGGCCTTCATGAATTGCTGAGAAAGAGTGACTGCATCAGGGACTTCTTCTCGAAAGTGCTGGTCAAGGTCGTAGACCTTGATCGTGTCGGGTCGCAGTCCCGTCATGACACTGGCTCGAGTTGGATTGCAGAGGGGAAGCTGATTGTAGGCCCGGTCGAATCGAACTCCGGTAGCTGCGAGTCGATCGATGTGAGGAGTCTTCGCAATCAGATCTCCGTAACACCCGAGCGAGGAGGCGAGATCATCGACAGCGATGAAGAGCACATTGCGTTTCTGAGATTCGGCAAGCGTTGAACCGAATGGAGCGATAAGAAGGCTCGCGATACTGAAGAAGAGAAGTCGGCCGGACATAGTGCGGAGAGTGCCACCTTCTGATTCATTCGTCGAGTGCGTAGCGTGATTCATCCATACTCTTTTTCTTGCTCCTGATGTGGTGGGCGGCGCTTTCTTTACTTGCAACCTCCCCTCCCGCTCACAAGTTGCGGAGTCCCCCCCGTATTCCTTCCTCGCGCACTTCATGAGCGATTTTCTCCTCGCGACCTACGTTCATCATCTCGATCCCATTGCGGTTCCGTTTACCGAATCATTCGGAATCCGATGGTATGGGCTCGCCTACGTGGCCGGGTTTTCCGCGGCATTTCTCCTGATCCGTTGGTTCGTTCGGATGGGAGCCTCGGAACTGCGTGAGAATCAGGTCGCTGATTTCATCACCATCTGCGCGCTTTTCGGAACGATGCTCGGGGGGCGGCTTGGCTACATGCTGCTCTACAACTGGGATGGCTTAGTCTCCGATCCACTGAGTTTTTTCGATCTTCTTGGCGGGGGAATGTCCAGTCACGGAGGAATTGCCGGGATCTGTGCTGCGGCGTGGTTTTATGCTCGGTACACGAAAAAATCCTGGCTCGGGCTGGGAGATAGCCTCGTTGTCGTAGCGCCCGTCGGAGTCTTTTTTGGCCGAATTGCGAATTTCATCAACGGAGAACTGTTTGGCCGGATTACAAATCATCCCTGGGCGATGAAATTTCCCGACGAAATGTATGAGGTGGAGCGCACTTCGAACGGGCTTCAGTGGATGTTCCCAACGGACCAGCTTCGCGCTTTTGCTGAAAAAGGGTCGACGATTATTCCGGATCTAGTGACGCGGGTGGATACGACTGCATCGATGGCTCAGGCCAATGGTCTCGACCCTCACAATGCGATCGTTTCGGTTCTGATTGAGGTTTCACGAGGGAATGAAGCGTTTCGTGCGCTCCTCGGTGAAATCCTGAATCCGCGTCATCCTTCGCAGCTCTACGAGGCAGCGGTCGAGGGTCTCCTTCCCTTTCTTCTCCTCTTAGTGATTCGAATTCGCTGGAAGAATCTTTATCATGGAGTGATCACAGGAATTTTCTTTCTCGTTTACGCCGTCGGGCGGATCTCGGTCGAGAATCTGCGTGAGCCAGATTCTTCTTTCATTATGGGAATGACACGAGGGCAGTTTTACTCGATCTTTATGATTGGAATTGGAATTGCGTTTCTCGCCTGCGCCCTGATCAATAAGCGGCGCAATCATCTTCCCGATCTGATCGCCGAATCAGATTCCAAGTAGCGCATCAGAACGGAACGATCCCGTGTTTGGGCATGATTCGTCTGGGTTAGAGCAAATGGCCCTGCTCTGAATCGTGCTCAGGGCCGTGCCTTCGGCTTTGACCGTTCTGGTCGCGGGTGCTACGTTCGGCGCCTTTTTCCAACGAGAAATTTTATGAGCAAAAACGACGGTTCCAGCAGCTACAAAGCGACCCTGAACCTCCCGGACACTGACTTCCCGATGCGCGGAGATCTCGTCAAGCGAGAGCCGATTCGGCGACAGCAGTGGGAGGAGAAAGACCTTTACGGCGAGATCATTCGCAAGCGGAAGTCAGAAGGAGCCGAGCGGTATATTCTTCATGATGGCCCTCCCTTCGCGAACGGTGATGTCCACATGGGAACGGCGCTCAACAAGGTCCTCAAGGATCTTGTTCTCAAGAGCAAAACGATGGCGGGCTTCGAGTGCCCCTACGTTCCAGGTTGGGACTGCCATGGTCTCCCGATCGAGTTCAAAGTGGTCAAGGAATCCAAAGGCCTCGAGCCAGCAGAAATCCGACGTCGCTCTGAGGCTTTTGCCCGGGAGTATATCGATATTCAGCGAGAATCGTTTCGTCGCCTCGGTGTTCTTGGCGATTGGGACAATCCCTATCTCACGCTCGCCCCTGAATACGAGGCGGACATCATTCGTGTTTTTGCCACACTCGTGGATCGCGGGTTGGTTTACCAGAGCCAGAAGCCTGTTCAGTGGAGCTACGGAGCCCAGACTGCGCTTGCTGAGGCAGAGGTCGAATACGAGGAAGTCAAGGATCCCGCGATCTTTGTGAAGTTTCCTCTCGTCACCGGTGATCTCGCTGGCGAGGCCTCCATGGTGATCTGGACAACGACTCCCTGGACGCTTCCGGCCAACCTGGGAATCGCAGTGCACCCGCGCTTCACCTATGTCGTGGGAGAATTCACTCACGCCGAGAAAGAAATCACGGACACCTTTGTGATCGTGAAAGAGCTGCTTGGAAAGTTTGAGGAAAAGACTGGCTTTGCTCCTTCCGGAGAGATGAAGGAGATCAAAGGGGAGACGTTGGAGGGAGCGGAGGCTCAGCATCCATTTCTCGACCGGACTTCGAAGCTGATTCTTGCAGAATTTGTCACCACCGAGACTGGAACCGGAGCGGTTCACATTGCTCCTGGTCACGGATCGGATGACTATCTTGCGGGACAGCAGAATGGTCTCGGCCTTCTTTCTCCGGTCGATGATGAGGGAAACTACACCGACGAGGTCGGAGTCGAATCCCTGGTTGGAAAACACGTTCATGAATCAAACGTGCCCATCATCAAGTTGCTCGCAGGAGAAGGTGCTCTTGTCGGCAAAGAGAACTACAAGCACAGCTATCCTCATTGCTGGAGATCGAAGACACCGATCATCTTCCGATCGGTTCCCCAGTTTTTCATCCGCATCGACGAACTGAGAGATACCGCTCTCGGCGAGATCGACGATGTCGCATGGCTTCCCCATTGGGGACGCAATCGGATCTATGGAACGGTCGAGTCACGTCCCGACTGGTGTATCTCGCGTCAACGCACCTGGGGAGTTCCTCTCCCGGTATTTTACCTTGGCGGTAGTGAAGAGCCGAGCATCGATGCCGATCTTGCTCGTAAGGTTGCCGATCTCACCGAGGAAGGGGGAACGAATCTCTGGTTTGAGAAAGACGACGCCTGGTGGGCAGAGAAACTTTCTCTCCCCGAAGGTACGAAGCGTTGCACCGACACGCTCGATGTCTGGATCGACTCAGGATCGAGTCACGTCGCGGTGATGGATCGCAATCCCGAGCTTTCCACGCCCGCCGATCTTTACCTGGAGGCAACGGATCAACACCGCGGCTGGTTTCAGAGTTCGCTCATGCTCAGTGTCGCGGTTCGCGACAAGGCTCCCTACAAGACCGTGATGACTCATGGGTTTGTCGTCGATCAGGACAAGAAGAAGATTTCCAAATCGGCTGCGGAAAAGGCAGGAAAGCCAACCGACGCCGCCTACTTCTACAACAAGTATGGTGCAGATATCCTCCGACTCTGGGTCGGCAGTGTCGACTGGCAGAATGAGGTTCCTTTCGGGGAAGATCTCTTTAAGCAGACGACCGAGCCTTATCGACGGTTCCGGAACATTCTCCGAATTCTCCTCGCGAACCTGAAAGGGTTTGATCCGGCAACCGACCTGGTCGAGACCGGAGATTTTTCCGTGCTCGATCGCTGGGTGCTCGAGCGACTCAACGAAGTCATCGCCGAGTGTTCCGAGGCCTACGCCAACTTCGAGTTCCGGAAGGTCTTCAATACTCTCAATCAGTTCTGCGCGATCGATCTCAGTGCGCTCTATGTCGATATCACGAAGGACAGCATGTATTGTGATGCCGAAAGTTCCACGTCACGCCGAGCTACACAGACCGCGATGTATCGTGTCTTTGATGGCGTCGTGAAACTGATCGCGCCGATTCTGGCCTACACCGCTGATGAGGCCTGGGAGTTTGCCGGGAATGAAACCTCGGTGCATCTCGAGAAATTTCCGGAACCTGACCCTGAGTTTGCATCCGGTTCGGCCAGTGCTTCGGTGGCTCAGTTCACCCGTCTCCGGGATCTGGCTCAGGTCGCGATCGATGCGGCGGTCAAGGCGGAGGAGTTCAAGAAGCGAGAGAAAGCGGCCGTGGTGTTTCAACTGCCAGCCGATGATCCTGCGCGACCTGTTCTCGAATCTCACCCAGAGGAAGCTCTCGAGTTTCTCATGGTGTCCTCGTATTCTGTAGAAGACACCGATGGAGAAGCTTCTGCCTCGGTGACTGCGACAAGCGAAGAAGAGTGTCCTCGTTGCCGACGGTCTCTCCCTCTCGTTGCAGGGGTAGGTCTCTGTGGACGTTGTGCCTCGGTCATGGAACAGTTGGATTCGTAAGCGCTATGCGATTGCTCCTCTATTTGAGTTTGCCACTCTTTGTTCTCGATCAGCTGACGAAGCTGTGGATCGTGATCAATTTTCCTGACCCCAGGATTTCCCCCTCTCGTGTCATCGAGGTCATTCCCGACTTCTTTAACCTGGTCCGGGTTCACAATACGGGAATGGCTTTCGGGATGTTCAACGGCAATCCCTACGCGAACTGGATTTTTGGGGCGATCGGGATCACGGCGATGACAGGTATTCTACTGCTTTGGAAAAAGGGAGCGTTTCCGGACAAAATGACCCAGATTTCTGCGGCGCTTCTTCTCAGTGGAATTCTTGGCAACATCACCGATCGCGCGCTTCCCGGTCGTGGCTACGTCGTCGATTTTCTCGATTTTCAACTGCCCTTTTACGATCGCATCGTTCCTTCTTCGGGAGGTCACTTTCCCTCCTTCAACGTAGCCGATTCCTGCATTTGTATTGCGGCAGGACTTCTCATCATTTCGGCCTTTAGGAATCCGAACAAACTGGAAAAGGCTCCCGTGACCGAAGCCGACGATTCCTGAACTCCTGGCCCGATGACAACACGGGGAATTCTCATCATTGTCGGAATTTTTTTCGTTGGGTTTCTCCTCCTCGGACTGGGAAAGTGCGGGTATCGAAAGATCGAGGTGTTTCAATCGATGGACACGGTGATCGCCCATGTCCGTCGGGAATTCCCCGAGGTTCTGCCGATCGATGGAGACACGTTGCGGCTCTACTTGTCTCAGGAACCCCCTCCCTTGCTGATCGATGTCCGGCGCGAGGAGGAATATGCCCTTTCTCATCTTCCGGGCGCAATCTCGCTTACTTCGGCTGGGGCTGTTAGAGCGCATCTTGCGAAAGCAGACCCTCCTGTGGGAACCGTTGTGCTTTATGGATCACTGGGACTGCGTTCCGGAAAAGTGGCTAGGGAGCTTCCGCAAAATGTTTCGGCAAAACTGTTTCACCTCGAGGGCGGAATATTTCAGTGGGCGAATCAGGGCGGTGATCTTGTCACAGTATCCGAAGATCCCGCTGGGCCGATTGCCGCCCGGCAAGTACATCCCAGCAACTCGATCTGGGGGCGTCTCCTCAATTCGGAGAGACGGGCCGAAGTAGAAACCGAGGAATCGGATGCTGAATAGCGTCAGGCTGCGTGAAATCGAAAAACTCCTCGATTCTTTCCTCCACTTTTCCCTTTCGGAGTTCTCCGATCGCGGCGAACCTTACCAACAGCCGATATGATGCGATTTTTCTCCTATTTTCTTCCGACGCTTGTCCTCGGTTTACTGGTCACCGCTTGTCAAACCAAGGACTCCGATGTTGAGTCCGCAACCGTGCAACCATCCGATCCCAGTGCGATTGCAGGCGCTACGGCGAGTGGTGGGATGAAAACGACTTATTCGGGCCTGCAATATCAAGTGCTTCGTCCCGGGACAGGCCGCCGTCCCACTGAATACAATCGTGTGAAAGTGCACTATCATGGCACGCTTCAAAACGGCACCGTATTCGACAGCAGCGTGCCGCGTGGTGAGCCGATTGTCCTCGGACTCAACCAGGTCATTCCCGGTTGGCGTGAGGGAATTCCCCTGATGAGAGAAGGTGCGAAATACCGCTTCATTGTTCCCCCGAACCTCGCCTACGGTGCTCGTGGAGCTCCTCCTAAGATTGGTCCCAACGAAACGCTGACCTTCGAGGTCGAGCTGTTTCAGGTTTTGTGATTTTCTGAAATCGGGAAACTGGTTTCCGAATCTCGTGCGAATTAGAGTTTGATTCGTTCGCGCAATTGTCCTATTTCCTTAGGGTAAACCGCATTATCGATGACGAAATTCTGGCTCATCCTCTCCCTTCTGGCTATTGCCTTCTCTGCTGCTGTTCCTACCGCCGAGGCTGCGCTGCTCCACCGCTGCGAGGCAAAGGGGGGTTACAAAGCGCCCCGCGGAGTGATTCGGATCTCCAGATTCCCGATCAAGTCGGAGTGGGAGGACCGGAAGATCTGTCTGCCCTGTGGACGTTTCGAGCACTACAAAGTCAAAGTGGTTACTTATCGTGATCGCTACTCCAACGGAATTCAGCGCACTTGGAAGTGTGTCGTAGCTGGTTCACGGTGCCACGATTGTTCGAAGTAAGGAGAGGGTAAAGTGACCGTGAAGTGGTTTTCTCTTCTCCTCCTCCTCCTGGTTACCTTGGCGGCGACGACCTCCCTGGAGGCTCGGCCAAAGAACATTGTTTTCTTTCTCGTCGACGATCTTGGCTGGGCGGATGTGGGCTGCAATGGCAGCGCCTTTCACGAAACGCCACACATCGACGCTCTCGCGCAGTCGGGAATGCGATTCACGAACGGATACGCTGCGGCCTCGATCTGTTCCCCGACGCGAGCTAGCATTCTGACCGGTCGTCATCCCGTGCGGGTTGGGATCACTGATTGGATTCCTGGTGCGAGTCCCCCGAAAAGTGGGAATAACCGTTTTCTCAAGCTGGAAGATCGCAACGAGTTGGCTCTCGAAGAAGTGACCATTGCCGAGAAGCTCAAAGATAATGGCTATGCGACCTTCTTTGCCGGAAAGTGGCATCTCGGAAATGAGGGATTCTGGCCGGAAGACCAAGGCTTCGATATTAACATCGGCGGTCATGATCGTGGAAGTCCTCCGGGTGGATACTACGCTCCATGGAAGAATCCCCGGCTCGAGGCGAAGGAAAAGGGTGAGTATCTGACAGAGCGCCTCACCGAGGAATCCATCCAGTTCCTGACCGACCACGATGAGGAGAAGCCGTTCCTTCTCTATCTCTCCTACTATAACGTGCACACGCCGATTCAGCCCTACGAGAAGGTGATCAATCATTTCACAGAGAAAGCAGCTGAGATGTTTCCCGACGAAACGCCTGAGCCGATTCCCGAAAAGAAGGCACAATCTCGAGCTCGGCAGGACAACCCCGAGTTTGCTTCCATGGTGGCAGCAGTCGATCAGAGTGTCGGGGACATTCTTCGTGCCCTGGAAAATCAGGGTCTTGCTGAGAGCACGGCGGTATTTTTCTTCTCTGACAATGGAGGCCTTTGCACGCGTCCCGGAGGAGGAGGACGGGTTGGGCCGACTTCAAACCTTCCTCTCCGAGCTGGCAAGGGCTGGCTCTATGAAGGTGGAATTCGTGAGGCCACTCTCGCTCGAGTGCCTGGAGTCACGACGGCAGGATCGGTCTGTATTGAGCCGGTCATGAGCACTGACTTTTTCCCGACGATGCTCGAACTGGCCGATCTCGTTCTGGATCCCGAACTGCATCCGGATGGCGAATCACTGATGCCACTTCTGCGTGGAGGAGAGAGGAAAACACCCCGCTCGCTGCATTGGCATTATCCACACTACCATGGATCCGGCTGGGCACCTGGAGCGGCGATCCGTGACGGACGCTGGAAGCTGATCGAATTCTGGGAATACGACGAGGTCGAGCTCTATGACCTTGGTCTTGATGAGCGCGAAGAAGAGAATCTCGCGGAGGAGAATCCCGAGAAAGTCAAAGAACTCCGCGAAAAGCTGGCGAAGTGGCAGAGCGAAATCGGAGCGAAGAAACCTGATCTGAACTCCGAGTTTTCGGAATGAGGTAACAGAGCGTGGCTCCTCATTTCCATGAGCCGGAAGACCAAATCACTTTGTGGAGGCAGTGTGACCGTGGGAATCGCGAGATGAAGAATCATCACGGCGGGGTCGTGAAACTCGGAGATCATTCTGATGGAGCTGGGCTGATTTGTCAGGCCTGGGAAAGTGGTGAAATGGTCTGGAATCACAAGGAGCGATTCATGATTAAGGGGAACCTCTGTATTGCGGATGGCTTGCTCTTCTACCACAACGAAGAAGGTGGAGGAGTCACCCTCGCAAAAGCGAGTCCGGATGGATTCGAAAAAATCGGTCAGTTCGAAATCGAACAATTGTCCGGTCGAAATACCTAGGCCTATCCATTCGTGGCAGGGGGGCGTCTCTAAATTCGCGACCAGAACTACCTCGCTTGTTTTGATGTGAAAGAGTGAGGAGTTACTGTCTTCGTTGTTCGCTGAGGCACACGGCGAAGACAGCAATAGAATCGACTCGCCAGACTGCGCTTACCGTAGGTAGCGGATTCCATCCCAACTCAGAATCACAAAGCACTTGTAGAATCGGATTCTGAGCCTTTTTTCATGAATGTATCGATCCACTTTTCTTCTGTTGGCTCTGAGTTTGGCTCTCACTTTTCAGGTCCATGGAGACCAGAAGTCAGTCAGCGTTCTCACGATCGGCAATAGCTTCGCGGAAAATGCACTCGGGTATCTTCCCAAATTGGCGGAGAGCGCCGGGAGACCTCTGATTGTGGGCCGGGCCAATCTAGGCGGATGCACTCTTGAAAGACATTGGAATCACGCCGCTGCTTTCGAAGCAGATCCAGAAAGCAAAGAGGGTTCGCCCTATGGAAAAGGCACTCGGTCTCTAGATCAGATGCTGAAGAGCAGGAAGTGGGACTACATCACTCTGCAACAGGTCAGTTTCAAGAGTCACGATTTGAGCACCTACAATCCGTATTTCGAAAACCTCTATCAGTACATCAAAGAGCGGGCGCCAAATTCAGCCATTCTGCTGCACCAGATCTGGGCCTACCGGGTCGATGACCCTCGTTTTGTTCCCAAGAACAAGGGCAAAGAGCCACACACTCATCGAGAAATGTATCAACAGGTGCGTAACGCCTACCATACAATTGCAAAGCAGCATGAACTCGGGATTCTTCCCAGTGGGGATGCCATGTACATTGCCGATACCGATCCCAAGTGGGGCTACCAGCCGGATTCGGAATTTGACTTCAAGAACGAAGTGAAACCCAATCTGCCCGACCAAAGCTATTCTTTACATACTGGTTGGTATTGGAAAAAGGGGAACGAAAACGAAGAAGCCGTACTGAGAATCGATGGTCATCACGCCAACCGGAACGGAGAGTATCTGATTGGTTGTGTCTGGTTCGAAACGTTGTTTGGCGATTCTGTGGTGAACAACTCATTTGTTCCAGATAGCATCGACCCAGAATACGCCCGCTTTTTGCGAAAGACGGCTCATCAGGCGGTCGAGGATCTCAAAGTGGAAGATTAAGTTTTCGCAGGAGATTCTATCCTGCGATGCTTCGGGGTTTTCAGTTTTCAAATCGTTTCACCGAAATAGATCAGGAAGCCATCCTCATCTTTGATGTGGAATTCGCGCTGTCCGTAAGGTTGGTCAAAGGGTGGCCTCACTCTTCCTTCCGGCAGGTTGTCTAGACCCGGTTTCATTTCTTCGTAGAGTTCGTCAATGTTCTCTACACAGATGTAACACGACTGCTCCGCAGTAGTACTGCAATCCTCTGCGGCAATGAGTCGAATAGCGACGTCATCTCTGACTATATAGGCATACCCTTCCTGCTCTACTCCAATCCTGAAACCGAGTGCTTTCTGATAGAAGTCTAACGCATGCTCATGGTTACGTGTGAAGACCATCGGCGTGATCGTTGTGCATTTTCCCAAGCTCATCTATTCTTGCAGAATTATCGTTTTAGCGATGTAGCGTTCTATCCTTTCGTCCCTTACCTCAGGTGATCGATTTGAGGGAGTCCCTTCTCAGCGCCTGTGGAATTGACGAGGAAGAGTGTGAAGCCGCGAGTAGAAAGATCGGGAGGTATTTCATGCCAGTGAGTCTACACGATTGCTGGTAGGCTTCGAAGAATTGAATGCGCTAAATAGTCGTCTTCCCTGTGCGGCCAAAGAGCCTTGACTCAAACCCTAACATCTCAATAATACAGTTTGAAGCACTTCGTCGACATTGGCCATCGGCAGAACCTTCAGCTTCTTCTTCGCGGACTCGGGGATATCGGGAACGTCTTTGAGATTGAGCTCGGGAATGAGGACGGTTTTGATTCCTGCCTGTACCGCTCCGAGTGCTTTCTCCTTGAGGCCTCCGATGGGAAGAACATCTCCACGGAGATTGATCTCGCCAGTCATAGCCACGTCCTTGTTGACTCGTCGATCGGCGAAGAGTGAGGCGAGTGCGGTATACATCGCACAACCGGCTGAGGGTCCATCTTTGGGAGTTGCCCCTGCGGGCACGTGAACGTGAACGTCGTATTTATCGAAGTCAGCGGGATTGATCTTGAGCTCTTCCGCATGCTTGCGAACGAGACTCCAGGCAGCCTGCATCGACTCTTTCATGACATCACCGATCTGACCGGTGAGTTTGATCGAACCTTTTCCTGCATAGCGAATCGCCTCAATGTTGAGGACTTCTCCTCCCACAGGAGTGTAGGCGAGCCCGTTGACGACACCGGGGCGACTGGTCCGCATCTTGGTTTCACGAGCATACTTGGGAGCTCCGAGAACCTCTTCGACAAACTCTGGGGTTACCTTGATTACGACAGAATCGTCCATCGCCACTTTCGCGGCAACCGAGCGGCAGACGCTCCCAATTTCACGCTCCAGGTTACGAACGCCAGCTTCTCGGGTGTGGTCTTCAATGACTTTGCGCAGAGCGGTTTTACCCCAGCGACAATGGCGAACTTTGAGCCCGTTTTCCTTGAGTTGGCGCTTTACGAGGTACCGACTCGCGATCTCCACCTTTTCTTCCTCGGTGTATCCGGGAATGTCGATGATTTCCATGCGATCCCGGAGTGGCGCGGGAACAGGGTAGATCGTATTCGCTGTCGCAATGAAGATGACCTGGCTGAGGTCGAAGGGAACATCGAGATATCGGTCGACGAATTCGTGATTCTGTCTCGGGTCGAGGACTTCGAGAAGAGCGCTCGCGGGATCGCCCCGGAAGTCGGCTCCGATCTTGTCAACTTCGTCGAGCATGAGAACAGGATTGTTGGTCCCGACGCGGCGAATTTCTTGAATGAGCCGACCCGGCATCGAACCGATGTAGGTGCGTCGATGACCACGGATCTCGGCTTCATCTCGAATTCCACCAACACTGATGCGGGCAAACTCGCGACCGAGCGCGTCGGCGATGGAGTGTCCGAGGCTGGTTTTTCCGACGCCGGGAGGGCCGAGGAGACAAAGAATTGGTCCTCGCCCGTCGGGGTTCAGCTTTCTCACCGCAAGATACTCGAGGAGACGACGTTTCACTTTTTCGAGACCAAAGTGATCTTGATCCAGAATTTCCTGTGCCCGGTCGAGATCTTCATTGTCCTCGCTGGCTTTGGACCAGGGAAGTTCGACGATGGTTTCCAGATAGCTGACGATAACGGAATGTTCAGGACTCGCGGTAGGAATCATGTCGAGACGCTTCAATTCCCGCTCTGCGTGGGTCATGACCTTTTCGGGAAGCTTGGCCGCTTCGAGTCGCTCGCGTAGATCCTCGGTCTGCTCCTCGGAGCCATCGCCCTCACCTAGCTCGCGCTGAATCGCTCGCAGTTGTTCCCGAAGGTAGGCCCGTCTCTGGGCGTCGGAGAATTCATCTTCCACTTCGGCCCGAAGCTTTTGCTGCAATTCAGCAATGTGAAGCTGGTTGTTGAGAACCTGCTGCACTTTCTCGGCGCGTTTGGCGACACGGGTTTCCTCAAGTAGCGCCTGCTTTTGAACTAGATCGAGACTGAGATTGGTCGCCAGGAAATCCGTCAGGATCGAAGGAGAATCGATCGCACTGAGAGCCTGTGTGGCTTCATCGGGAATATTGGGATTCACTTCGATGAATTTCTCGGCAGATTCCCGAAGGTTCTGCAGGGTCGCTTTCCAGACATCGTTTTCCCTCGGAAACTTGTTTTCGAGGATGTCGAAGCGAGCTTTGAGATAGGGAAGCTTGGCGTCGAAACGAGTCAGACGGATTCGCTCAACTACCTGCACAAGGACGAGGGTCTGATCGTTGTCCTGCTTCACCATTCTGAGCACGTTGCCGAGTACTCCGATTTGGTAGATGTCGTCTGGTCCCGGTTTATCGACATCAGCATCTTTCTGAGTGACCAGGCCGAGTAGCTTTCCGGTCGGAAGGAGTTCATCGAGGAGTTGTTGGCTATGGGGCCTCTCGACGGTGAGGGGAGCTACCGTTCCGGGAAAGAGGACGACACCGCGGAGCGGCATGACGGGCAGAGTTTTCGGGAGATCGCTTCGCCATTCCGGCATTTCTGCATCGGGTTGGCTGGTCGAAATCTCGATGATCTCGGACGAGGACTCGTTTAGGAGTTGTTCAAAGTCTTCCATGTAAAAACAGGAGGGAAAAGGAGTCGATTAGTTTTCGTCGACGATGGGGAGGATGACCCAGAGCAGTCCATTCTCTTGTTTGGCGGTAGCCTCGTTACGATCGATTTCGCGCGGGAGTTTAATTTCGCGGACGAAGCGTCCGCTTTCGATCTCCATGGTGAGCACTTCACGGCACTGACTGGAGGCATCACGGGTAGGGGCGGGAGTCTTTCGTGTGCCGGAAATTCTAATTCTGTCAGGGAGAACATCGATTTCAATATGATCTTTTTCGACCCCTGCGAGATCGACCCAGATTTCGAATCGATTGTCGTAGCGATAGGCATTGATTTCAGGGCGCCAACCCTGATCGGGACGAAATCCTGAAAAGTGTAGATTGCTCAAGTCCTGAGCCACCTCCTCGGTTCGGCCGATGATGCGTGTGAGACGAACTTTCCGCGACATGGTTTCTCAACCTACGGCGGCTGAAAGGGGATTTCAATGCTTTCGGAAAGGATCTGCTAGGGCAAACGAATGGAGCGGATCGGAATAGAAACTACAGTCCGAGGCGTTTCTGTAAACCTTCTCGCCACGCGGTTGTTTCCTTGTTGTCCGCATTCGCATTGGCACTGATGTTCTTTTCGTAGAAGGCGATGAGCTGCTCCCGAATCTGTTCCCGAACTTCCTGAGACAACGCTTCGGGTTGGGCAAAGTGCTTGGGCTTGGGGCTCACGTTCTGTGCAATACAGCGGTAGAGAAAGATGCGGTCGTAGCTGCTCTTCAAAGGGAGGCGTCCGAGCTCGCGAAAGGTTTCGCGCAGAACCTCTTGGGTCGCGTCGAATTTGCTAAGGAGGTGAGCGAGTTCGAGCCCATAGATCCAGTCTGGATTACGGTAGCGATGGGTGGGATCATAGATTCCAGCAGTTTCGGTCGCAATGATTCCCAGCGTCTGGCGGACAAGACTGAGGAGATAGGCATCCATCGCTTTCTTTCCTAGGTGCTTGCCCCCTTTCCAGACGATTTCTGACCCGGCGATCCATCCGGCAGCGAGGAGAGGATTCGAGGCGAGAAGCAGTTTACTTCCTTGCCAGAGATAGCGCATCGGCTTGAGATAGGGCTGTAGATCTTCGACTTTCTGGTAGACTTTGCTCGCCTTGCGGATGTTGTCTGACATTTTACGCAGGTTCATGTGCTGGACCTCGACGACTGGAAGTTCTTCGAGAAGCAGTATAATCTGGAGAGAGGCTCGATTGACCGCCTTGAGCAGGCTTTCGAGATTAAGTTCCAGTAAGGGAAGATGAGCCCCGGGTTGGTAGATACGGGCGATCGACTCCATGAAGGAAACGAGATCGAGAAGGAGCTGGCGCCCATCGAATTGACGGTCCTTCCAATACACTCCGCTCGAGAAGCGTTGCAGCATGAGATCGGCCTCGTTGTCGAGAAGCTCGACAACGCGCTCGTCCATGGAGTGATGGGCTTCGTCTCGCCAATCGATCGTCTGGAGCATCTCATAGTCCGGGAATTCCATCCATTCCCCGTAGGACATGAGAACTTTTTCGAGGTCGGCTCGCTTGTGATCCAGTCGGGTCGCTTCGGTTTTGATCGCCTGGCGAGCCACTTCGACGATGTCTTCTTTGTCACCTTTCTCCTCGATGGGTCCGCGCCAGAAAGTGAGCAGGATGACTCCGATTACGGAGGTAGAGAAGAACGCCCACGAGATCCACGCCGGATCGGTCGTGACGAAGAGGGAGCCGATCGCGAGAGCAGTAAAAAGAAGGCCTGATAAAAGGCGACCTCCGCTGCTGAGCTGGGATCGCCTCAACAAGCGCGGCGGTTCATTCGCCTCCTGTTCCTGCAATTCCTCCATGGTGGACCTACGAATCACTCACTTCACGATAGAGGCGAGCCAACTCGAGAAGAAGCTCTTCTAACTGATCGTAGTAATCCTTTTCTTCCATGTCCGCTTTGTTTTTTCGAAGCTCCTTCACTTGAAGTTCGAGGGTATCACGGTGAGTTCTCTGCCCAGGAGTGAGCCGTTTTTCAAATTCATTTTTCACGAGAACGCGTTGGGCGGCAATCGCCCCATCGGTTTCTTTGTCTTTGCCTGGCGTCTGCGTTGTGGTAGTTCCCTCATACCATTCGGCGCGGGATCCCAGTCCATCTCCGTTGTCGTCGAGTAGGGCGTGTTCGGTCGCCAGTCTACCTTCATTGTCGTAGAAGGTGGCAACTTCGTCAGCGGCAAACACAAACGCCTCGAGTAGAGAAACTTGATCGTCATTGTCGAGATCGGCTTCTGGTTTTCCACTGACGGCTTCGGCCATGTAGCTCCCGAATCGGGTGTAGAAAATCTCGGACTCGTTCTTGGTTGCTGTGACGATGACTCGTCCCTCTCCGGAGAGTTGCCTCACAAAGCTGCCGCTCGCAGAAGCGGTATTGATCACGGAGAGCTTTCCGGGGTAGGCCTTGGTCCATTCGGCGAGCTCTCGATCCGTTATGTCGGGTCCGCGGAGATTGAATTTTACTTCTCGAGTATCGAAGGTTCCGTGCCCGATCAGGACGAGCCAGAGTTCTGGTTCTTTCACCTCGGTGAGAGTGGTCTTCAGCGTTTCCGCATCTGAGGGCTCGTTTTCGCTCGGAGGAGGGCCTTGGCCGATCAGGTCAAAGGCGGCGTTCCCTTTTGTCGCGGCTTCGCTCCATTTCAGAGCATTCTCCGCAAAGATCTGCTCATACTCGTCGGTGCCTCCAGTACCGGTTACGACCACGATACGAATTTCCGGCTCGGCGGCGGAAAGAGGCAGCAGGGCAGTCGCAAGGAGAAGAACAAGGAAAGAGCGAAGCATGAGATAAATTAGAGAATACCCTGTCGTCGTCGAATGATCCATTCTCCGAGAAAAAAGGCAAGAGCGAGGAGAAAAAGCCAGGGTGCGTGCCAGAGAGGGCGCTGCTGGACTTCAGAAACAGGGAGGTCGAGTTCCTTGAGAAGACCGGGAAGTTGGTCGAGTTCCGAGAGAGAGAGAACCTGTCCTCCGGTGGCTGTCGCGATGCGATCGAGAAGGGAACGATTGGGGCCGAGAGAAGCCAGCTCGAGGGCCTCGGGATTGACTTCGCGGGCGGCTTCAGCGGTTCCGATTTCTTTTCCGTTGCCGTCGAGGACGGTTGCGGTGATGCGATAGCCAACCTGAGCGATCGATGAATATTCGGCTGTAAAAAGTCCCGGTTCTTCGAGCGAAGGCTCGCCGGTCAGCACGGTGGAGGTGCCATCCTGTCCGGTGACCGTCAGCATGACGGTGGCATCGTCTTGGGGGCGAAACGTATCGTCTCGGACGCGGACGGAAATCTCGGAGAGGGGAAGGCCGCCGCGATTGACTTCTTCCTTCTGCAAATCGACGCGGGTGGGGACTTCGTTGACGGTCCACCGGAGAAGTTGTCGCCACGTCTTGCCAAGTTCCGCCTGTTGCTCCGCATCCTTCATTCCCCATCGCCAGAAATCGCCGACAGGAACAGCAGCGGATTTTCCTTCGCCGTATCTCTGGGTCACGATGGCCGGGAGGAGACGGTCCTCGCTGTCTTTCACTGTAGAAAGCAACTGGGCACCTGGCTTGATCGCACGGATCTGGTTTACGGCGAAAAAGGGAGGCATGTAGGCGAGGCGGGTTGTCTCGTCGTTTTGATTGGCGCGCAATCGCATCCACGGCTCAAGCCACCCTTCTCGGGTGAGATTGTAGGCAGCCTCGATCGCAGGAGGACCTGATCCGAGACGCTCAAGATAAACGGGTAGAAGACGCCCGATCGCGGTGTTCTGCCAACCGCCGGACTGGAAGGATTCCTGCCCCCCTAACATGACCAGAGTTCCGCCTCGCTGGGAAACAAAACGATCGACCAATTCTTGTTGTTCTTGGGTAAAGAACTCGGATTCAATGTCGTCGAGAATGATCGCTCGGTAGTGAGGGAAGAGTTGTTCCTCGGTGGAAGGGAATCCATCCCGCAGTTCTTCGGGAGTCGAGGTGTTGAGGCGAATCAGGACGGGCTCGTCGTATTTCTGGGTTTCTTCGGGAATGTCGTTCTTGAAGCCGCGGAAGAGAGGGTTGCTCGATTCTCCGGTGCGACCACGCCATTCGAACTTGGGCTCTCGCTTGGCGATTCGGATTAGACCGACGAGGTCGAGCTCGGCATCCTCAGCGATAGAGCGGCGGAGAAATTTGTATTCCCAATTGGGTCGACCACTGACGTAGAGGATGCGGTAGGGGCCGCTCCCTTGATTCACGACTACTTCGAAGAGGTTGTTTTTCTCGGAGAGCTCCGGAATTTTCTCCGATGCGATCTGGCGAATTCCGACCTTGAGGAACGAAATCCCGGGCGGAATCGCAGCGAGTCGAAGGCGAACCGGCAGGCTGCGGGTGCCGGGTTCTTCCGAGAAAGTGATCTGTTTTGTCGCGAGTTCCGCGTCTTTCTCGTTGAGGACGAATACTTCGACGGGATCAGGAAAAGCTCCGCGGGCAGTTGCTTGGACAGTGAGAGTGACTCTTGCGTCTTCGAACTGTGTCAGGCTGGAGTCAACTCTTGCGATTGCGAGGTCAGTCGCGTCGAGGTTGTCTTCTCCAACAACGATGGGAAAGATGGGTGTGGGATCGTCGTCGCTTGCCTCTGCTTCAGCCAGCCAGGTTTCGAGGGCTGCCTGATCGGTCGAGTTTCCATCGGTAAGCAGAAGGGTGGCGGCGTGAGGACGACGGGAGAATCGTGTTTCAATTCCTTCGAGTGCGGTTCCGAGATTCGAACTGGAACGGTCGAAGGTGAGCTCTTCGTAGGCCGGAGAACGACGCAAATTGCGATCGAAGAGGAACGTCTGCAGCCGAAATGTATCTCCGAGGGCTTCCATCCATTCTGGATAGCGATTGGTCTCGCCCGATAGAAGAGTTTCGCTGAGGAGCTCCGAAGGCGCCGGGCTTCCTTCGGTGAGAGGAATGGTCATTCCCGAGGAATTGTCGGCCGCAACGACGATGTCGTTGGCATTCCTCTTGGGCTGTTCGTCGAGTTGGACTGGTTCGAGGAGAACGAGTGCGAGAATAATGAGTCCCACCGCCTTGAGCAGAAGTGCAAAGATTCTCGATCCGCCGCGTAGCGGTGAATTCCGGTAACTGAAGATCAGAATGAGAAGCGAGAGAACGCCAAAGACAACCGCGACCCAGGCCCACGACTCGCTGGCGAAAGCGATCGAGGCAGAAACGGAAGGTACAGCAAGAGACATCGTCATCGAATTGGAGAAAACACGGATCAGTTTCCGGAACCGAGTTCTTCGTAGTAGCGACGAACAAGGTCGCGGAACTCGGAGGGTACAGGATCCCGGTCGACGGGTGCAATTGGATTCTCCTTGTTCAGTTTGGCAATTTCCTCGCTGACACGCTGGCGTAGCTCAATGAGAGGATCGGTGATTTTTTGTTCGATGGCATTGGCTCCAGGAGGGAGATTATCGCGGCTGAAGTCGACGCGCATTTCGCGGGCGTTGTCAGCGACGCGAGCGGCCGCGTTGCGAAGATCTTCCTGAGGCAGCATCTCCTCGATATTGCCAAGGCGATCCCGGAATTCGGTGTAGTCCTCACCTGTGATCGGCCCGGAGTTTCTCTGTTCGGACTGCTGTTGGAAAAATAGTGGACCAGAAGGTTTCCCTCCATCAGTTGGCATACCGCTACCACGATCGTCTCCTCCGAGACTGAGCCCTCCTCTTCGTGGGGATTGTCCCTGGCTTTGACCTTGTCCTTCGCCCTGGCCTTGTCCCTGTGATTCGGATTGCGCCTGGCTTTGGCCTTGTCCCTGTGATTCGGATTGCGCCTGGCTTTGACCTTGTCCTTCGCCTTGCCCTTGCCCCTGTGATTCGGATTGTGCCTGACTTTGACCTTGTCCTTCACCCTCTCCTTGCTCTTGAGATTCACCTTCGCCCTGACCGGGAGATTGACCTTCTCCGGGCTGCGTTCCGTTTTCAGCCATTTGGGAACTTTGACCCTGGCCAAGTTCTTTACCTTCTCCCGGTTGGCCTTCCTGATCGCTTTGCGCTTGTCTTTCACCGGACTGTCCGTTTTCAGAAGGTTCGGATCCCGCTTTGCCTTCTTCGCCAGGTTCTCCGGAAGCGCCTCGTTGGCTCTCTCCATTTTCGGCCAGTTCACCCGACTCACCTTCGCCGGGTTGTGTGCTAGGCTCGCCTGACTCACTCGGATCGCCCGCTTCACCGTTGGCTCCCTCTTCGGCGAGGCGCTGGGCTTCGTCCTTGCTTGCATCGATCAATCGATCGAGTTCGGACCGCGCGAGGCGGAGAGAATCAGCTTCATTGCCGAGCACTTTATCGGCAGCTTCCTCGATCGCATCTTTCAGGTTTTCGATTCCGCGAGCAGCGGCCTGTTGCGAGGTGAGTGCCTGCTCCGGCCGATTGTAGAAGGTCATGTCCCGTGCTTCTTCGAGAGATTCTTCCGTTCCACTCGTCAGGGTAGTGCGGACCGCCTCGTAGAGGGCATCCGAAAGAATCGGTTCCGAAACCTCCGATTCTTCACTGAGCTTCTTGATGTCCTCGACGAGGTCGCTGAGCTCTCTCGATTGCTTCGCAATTTCCTGGGCGACTGCTCCACGCTTTTTCTGAGCATCCGCAGTGTAGGGATCCGTCGCCTTGGTGGAGTTCATTTCTCCCAGTTCCTTGCCGATTTCTGTCTGCGATTCCGCGAGTTTGCGAGCCGTTTCACGAAGCCCCCGCATCTCTTCGGCGAACTGACGAGAGGTGCGCTCTCGAAATTCTTCTTCGATTTCTTCCAGTTCTCGAGAGGCTCGGGTCGCCGAGTTCGCGGCGTCAGCGAGGTTCCCTTCGCTCAAATCTTCGGCGGTCTCTTTGATATTCTCCCGTGTCTTGTCTAGTTGCTCCTTTTCCTCGGTCATCTGGGAACGATTCTCTTCCGAATCCATGCGCTCGGAGAGGTCGTCGACTTCGCGAAGAAGATCGCGCTGTTCTTCCTCGAGTCGTTTCAGTTGGCGCTCGATCTCGGCTTTCTCTTCTTCCGAAGCATTCTGCATCTGGTTTTCGAGCTCCTTGATCTTCTCGGCTACCGCTTCCTGCCGACGAGCCAGTTCCTTCAATCGACTGAGAACGGCGAGATTCTCTTTTTGCTCAGCGGTTTGCTGCTCCATTTGAGCTTGGGACTTTTCCTCGTATTTGAGTTCTTTCTGTTCGAGCTCTAGGTTCATGTTCCGTTGTTGCTCTTGTTGGGACCCACTGGCGCTCTCGCTTTTTGACATCGAGATTTCCTGCTCACGGGAACGGGCCTCGATCAGTTTGGCAAAAACGGAGCGCGCTGTCTGGTGGGCTGGAGAAATGAGGTCGCCATTCTTTTTTTCAATTACGAGAGCGAATTCCGCGACGGCCTGGGCCATCAGCTCCCTGGCTTCGAGAAAAATCTGTTTTAACTCGGGGTCTTCCGCTTCTTCGATAACGGATTCGATCATCGTGAGAACGACGCCCTGTGATTCGCGGACCACTTCGACATCGGAGGCCAGCAGATCGAAGACGCGTCCGAGATCGTGATCGCGACGAAGCTTCCAGGCGGCGTTGATGACCTCCTTCTGCAATTCGAGAAGTTTTTCTGATTCTCCAGGTTCTCCCTGGCCGCCGGGAGGAGGTGTTCCCTCGCGGACAATCTCTTCAAAAAATCTGACTTCTGCGAAAAACATATCACTGGTTGTACGTCGCAGGTTTCCGTCATTGTCTCGATCCTCAGCCCAGAAGTAATAGGTGATGAGGTCGCGGGGCTCGACTCCGAGCGGCTCGAGATCGAGCTTTTCTCCGAGGACGTGTTTTTTTTCTCCGGCCAGGGGGTCAGTGGAAAGCGTCAGTGAAGTTTCCTTGTCTTCAAACTGATAGGCCAATCCGACAGTCTCGACTTGAACATCATCCCAGATTTCTGCCTCGAGAGGGAGTTCCTGCACCGCGGATACCTCGAAGTCTTTTCCAGGGAAGAGAAGCTTGAGCTTGGGAGGCTGATTCCGTTTCACATTCACCGTGATCCAGGGAGGACGACGATTACCACGATCCTGATCGTCGACGAGATGAACCCGATACCGTTGTGTCTTGGTCGGAATCTGTGAGGCAACAAGAACGGTGGGATCGTCGGCACTGGGCTCGAGGGGGATGGAAGTTTCGTCTTCGCCGAACAACTCACCCATCGTGATTGGTTTGTTCACCTTCAGCCTCCAGTCGAGTCGGGACTCTTCCATGACGGTGATCTTGCGAGTGTCTTCGATCGTTTCCGGATCCTTCTCCAGAAAGGCGGGAGGGGTAATCGTCACGTCGGTCTGGACCAACTTCGGAATTTCGAAGACGTTGATGGAATAGTCTTCGGAAGATTCGTTTTCAAATCGAACGGAGTACTTTCCGGGGAGATCGATTCGGGGAACGAGCGCAGAGAAAACGGTGTCATCGAGCCCCACGTTCATAGGAATCAGTTTCTCACCCTGCTCCGTCGTCATCACAAGCTGCGCCGCGGCGGGAGCTCGGCCCGTGAAGGAGCCCTCCACGACGAGACGGGAACCTTTTTCGAGTTCGACGTCACCGGGAGAAACGGTGAGTGCGAGTTTGGGTACCTGCGGATCCTCCGTTTCCTCGGTAGTCTTGATCCCGGGGATTCCCTTGGTAGATCCGGGGGCAAATCCCATGAGAATCCAGACTGAGAGACAGAATCCCACGACAGAGGCAACTTGACCCCAGCCGGCGAGGGTGAGGCGCTTTTGGGACACTTTTCGAACCCAGCGATTTTGAACGGCGTGGCCGGATACATCCTCGAGGAGACGGCGTTGGAAATAGCTCAGGTTTCCATCGCTGTCGGGTTTCTGATCGAGTGCGGTCAGGAGAGCGACATTGAGATCGGGGTGATGATCCTCAATTTTGCGGGCCATCTGCTTCCAGTCGGGATCTCGCCCCGCTCGAACCAGCGCAACGATGCCAACGATGGCGAGAAATCCGAGAAGACCAATCACGACCTCCCATGACCACCAGTTCTGCAACTGGGCCAAAGCAATGAAGGCGAGGAAGGTGAGCGCGCCGAAGCAGAGCAGACCAATCACGATGCGGCGTCGACGGAGTTGGATCTCGGCGTCGAGAACTGGTCGAAGACAGGAGGCGAGCAATTTTTCGATCATGGAGCAAGAGAGATTACGTGGCGGGCGTTACCGTTGGTGAGGAAGGAGTTTGGCGTTTCCGGCCCAAGCGTCCCGCGAACGGACGTCCCGCAAGCACGCTTTCGATGAGCAGCACGATCAGTGCCCCGAGGATGAGCCATTTCCACAATTTCTGATTTTCTTCTTTTTCTTCGGACGCGAGTCGGGCGAGCTGAGCTTCTGACAGCTCGGCGCGCATATTTTCTGCTTCTTCATCTACCAGTGGAATTCCCCAGTCAGGAAAGACCACCGCAGTGTCGAAAGGGGATACATTGCCCTCCGTCGGCGTAAGATTCACGGCTTCGACTAGCGCGCCCTCTTCTCCCTCGGTATAGAACCCCGGCTTCGCGTGTTTAGTTTCACCCACATACGAAGTGGCGGCGGAGCGAATGCTGAATCCGCTGTGCTCGAAAAGCGAAAAGAGAAGGGGCACGAATTTGGAGGAGAGCGCGAGCTGACTTTCCTTGGGTTCCCATCCCGAGAGCATGATAAAAACGGCTCCCTCGTCGAGAGAGTGCTCGACCATGGCCGGGCTTTCGCCATCGAAGGTCGCGAGAATGCGGGTTTCTTCGCTCAGAGATTTGGGGAGAGCGAGCGAGCGGTGCTTCCAGAACCGAACTTTCGTGAAATCTCGGATTTGCGCGCGAGCGAAGGGTTGCAGAACGGGGTGATCAAAATCGAGATCGGCAAAGAGAGCGTAGTCGTCGACTTCCGCTTCAGTCAGGACCCAGTTTTCATTGTCGACGAGATGACAAATCGCGTCCGAGGCGGTCTTGTCCGAGGGCAGGGCGAGAACGAGCCCACCCGCCTTGGCGAACTCATGGAGACGAGTTCCGGTTTCCTCCGTCCAGGTTCCGGCGACGATAATGACATCGCTGGTTTCGAGAGTGTCATCAGAAAGTATTTCGCTGGCGGTAAGCCGTGGCTCCAGGATAGGGGTCGGTTGCAGTGCCCTACGAAGATAGAATAGCGGTGAGCCCGCGGTATCGGTCAGACCCGATTCGGAGAGAAAGAGAACCCGCAGTGGTCGAGCCTGCACCGGCGAGACATAAATGACATTGTCGAATGAGTGGCTGTCGCCTTCGATTTCGAGGATTCCCTCAACCGCGCCCTCAGGTCTTGGCGCGGAAGTCACGATTCGGCTTGTCCCAGGTGCGACCGTGGTTTCCATCGCAGTATCCGGAAAGCCTCGCCAAGAGAGTTTGGCCTGAGTTTCCTCCGCTTCTGCCGAATTCCGAATACGGACGCGATAGACTTCGGCTTCTTCGATATTGGCTCTCGGGGGAGTTGCCGCGAGGTTGAGAGTGAGGTTTCCCGCTTCGCTTGCCGTGATGGGAACTGGTCGGACGAGAACTTCTTCGGGCCAGGCGGAGGATTGCAGGGAGGTGCGGCGGGAGCCATCCTGGAAATCGCTGATCACGACCAGCTCGCGTCGACCGGCTGGACTTTCGGTATCAGCTGAAACGAGCAGATCCGCGGCGGCGGTCATCGCATCGCCGAGATTACTCCCCATCCAGGTGGGTTCCGACGATTCCTTGCCAAAGGTCTCCAGAGCAGACTGGCGGCCTCCTTTTCCAAGCGAAGCCCAGGCCGGAAAGTCAGCGACGAGCTCCATCGATTCGTCGAAGACCGCAAAGGCGACTTCGTCGCCGCTATCGTAGCGTCCGATTGCGTCGGAGGCGGCCTCGAGAGACTTTTCCCAGAGATCTTCGCGATGCATCGAGCCACTTCGGTCGAGAAGGACAACGACACGGGTGATCGAAGCGGCTTTCCCCGAGTCTCCCCAGGATGGAAGGAAAGGTCTACCGAAAGCAAAAGCGAGGAGTAGAATCGCGAGGCAGCGAAGGCTGAGGAGAAGCCAGCGCTCCAAGCGAGTGCGGCGAGTGAGTCGCTCCGGAGTTTTCTCGAGAAAGAGGTGAGAGCTGAACGCAATGTGCTCTTTGGGCGGACGCCTTCGTAAATGAAGAATGATCGGGATCGCCAAGGCGGCTGCTCCGAGCAGGTAGAGCGGGAAGAGGAAACTCACAATGAGACGTAGCCTGCCATGATTTGAGAAACCGTGCGAGGACGTTTTCGCGTTGGAGAAGACATGCATCCGCGTGCCGACCTTTCGGGGGCCGAGCGTTTGAGGCGCGACCACCCATAGGTCGACACCTCGCAGCCAGCCTCAAATGGCTTGGGCGTTGGAAGCTAAGGAAACAGGGAATCGGATTCCCTTTCTAGAAGTCTCCGATCATCCACCCCGATATAGCGAGGAAGAAGAACGCGAGAAAGAAGGCTCCCATGCCCTTCATGTTTCCGCTCGGAATCACGAAAGAGGAAATCGCGAGGAGAAGGAAGATGGCTGCGACTCCAAGTAAGAAACATGCTATGAGGCGGGTAGCTATCATGGAGAGAGTGTGCCCCCGAGGAAGACTCTTCTCCGTTACAATTGCGCGCTCCGTTTGCAGCCTTCGAGGGGAGAAGGGTCCGTGGAGAATCTACTCGGCAGGTATGTCTGGTGCACCCGTTGCTGGCGGAGCGCCGGCCGGATCTTCAGGAACGAGGGCTGGATTGATCATTCGCATCAGGTTGGACTCGCCTGGGCGCCATTTGTAGCCTGTTCCAAAGGGAAGCGGATCGGAGCCGCGTTGGTAGGCGGAGCTAAGATCGCTCTGGAAGTATTCGGAGAATAAATCAATCGGTCCCGTGTATCGACCGTAGAGCAGGCCATCCCAGGTATTGTCGTAAAACCGAAATGGAATTCCGGAATCGTCCTGCACAATCTGGAAGCTGTGGCTGAGGAGGTGATCTTTGACGTCACCAAACCAGTTCGAGTGCATCAGGAAAGAAGCTGCCTTGAGATAGGCGTTTCCTTTGGGGAGTGTTTCGAGCCAGGTTTCGAATCCGTTTTTGGAAAAGCCACCGTCGGAAAGGTCCGAAGAGAAATAATAGAGCGTTTTCTTCTGCTCCATACGAAGAGGGCCAAACTCGATTTTGACCCCGTCTGCTCCACTCGATTCGAGTCCTTGAGAGGTGATCGTTCCATCCTTGTTGAGACCAAGAAATTCGACTGACTTGATATACTGACCCGATCGATTCAGGAAGATCATCATGATCGGGGTCGTTCCTCGAAAAGTAGCGAACTGAAGATCTTCCTTCATATCCTTCGTTCGAAAGAAGGAGAAATTGATGATTTCTCCGATAGCGTTGCGGACTTCTGAAAGAGCTCGGCCTTCGTTCGCGGTAGTGAGGTCCTCCAGGGAGGGGAGCTCACCGACCGGCTCGAGGCCACACATCACGAATGTGTTCGCCGAAGGAAACATGTGAAAAGCGTGAAGGATGTCGGGTCCACTGAAGAGGTAGCGGACGGTTGTGCCGGTGACGAGATGAAGATCAATTTCTTCAACTGACCAGTCACTCATCGGGCTGAGGACTCTTTCCAGATGGCTTCCGAACTCACGATCCATCTGGGTGGAGTGAGACTGCCAGGTAGAGGTGACGGCGAGAGGGTGATCCTTATGGTGGGGAAGCTCTGTGCCAGCAAGGAAAGCAGTGGCGTCGTTGATCGCGGCGATGGATATTTTTGCCGCAGCCGGCGTTTCCTCCTGTGCGGAGAGCAAAGTGAGCGAAGCACCTAGAAAGAGGAAAGGGAAAAGCGGCTTCATGGAGATAGAGCTACACGACAACGTTGTGTTCGTAAACCCGGACTGCAGCGGATGAAGGTTCTGTCACTTCGATGGTGAGTTTCAGAACAGTCTCCGGGCTTCCTGAACCCTTCCTCGAATCCGAATATCTGGTCCGATCGGAGTGGCCTCAATTGACTCGAGCTGTGCGATGATCGAGTCGGTTGGGAGGAGGCGCGAAGCACCTCCGCCGAGTCGCGGAGCGAGGTAGAGAATGACTTCGTCGACGAGCCCTTCCGAAAGCGCGTGACTGAGGAGTCGTCCGCCGGACTCGAGCATCACGGCATTCGTATTTTCTTCAGCGAGGGAGCGAAGGGATACGGCGAGACTGATTCCGCGATGAATTCTCGTTCGTTCACGATGCTCGTCTGTGAAGAGATGATAGTCCTGCGGAAGATTTTCGTCCGAAGTGAAGACGACCCGCAGGGGTTGAGATCGATCCTGGGCGTGTTCCCCCCGAAGAGTTAGTCTCGGGTTGTCGGTCCGAAACGACTGACCACCGACGAGGATGGCGTCGCACTGCCGTCTCCATTTCTGAACGTCTTCGAGCGATTCCGGGCTCGAGATCCATTGCCCTTCTCCCGGAGCGAGAGTGGTTCGTCCATCGAGAGTGATGGCTGATTTGGCGATCACCCAGGGACGTCCTCGTTCGACTCGACAGCGAAAGTATCGCAGGAGAGAATCCGTTTCTTTTTCTAGAACGCCGGTGATCACTTCGATTCCGGCTTCTTTCAGCAAACCAAAACCAGAACCGGCATGAGAAGGATTGGGGTCGGTCGAACCGATGACGACGCGAGGGATTCCCGCTCCGCGAATGGCTTCGACACAGGGGGGAGTTTTCCCGGTCGTCGAGCAGGGCTCAAGAGTTACGTAGATCGTGGAGCGAGTGAGATCGGTTGCATCAACCTTCTTCAGAGAGTCAGAGATTGCCTCCACTTCAGCGTGTGGACCTCCGGCGACACGATGCCATCCTCGCCCGATCACTTTGTCATCGAGCACAACAACTGCCCCAACCGCGGGATTGGGGCTGGTCAGGCCGAGGCCCTGCTCGCCTTCGCGAACTGCTTCCGCCATGTAGTGATCGTGATCTGGCATCGAGTGGATTCTATTTTTTCCTGCGCTCTGGAGCTTCCTCTTCAGGGAGAAATTTGGCGAGACGTTCTTTCTCTCTCGCTAGCTTTGGATCTCCAGCGAGATTCTGGTACTCCTGAGAATCTCTTTCGTGATCATAGAGCTCTTCGCTTCCATCGGCATATCGAATGTATCGCCAGCGATTGTCGCGGACGGAGTGGTTTCCGCGACCGTGAGTCGTCAGGGAGGGATAGTTCCATGTCGGATCTGTGTTTTCGAGAAGAGGGCGAAGACTCCGACCTTCGACCGCTGAATTGGCGGGAAGTCCGGCCAGATCAACGAGAGTAGGATAGAGGTCGAGGAGATTGACCGGGGCTTCGGTTGACTGTCCTGCCGTCGTCATCCCGGGAGTGCGAAGAATCAGTGGTACGTGCGTCGTGTTTTCCCAGAGGGCGAATTTTCTCCAGTGTTCTTTTTCGCCGAGATGCCATCCGTGGTCGCTCCAGAGAACGACGATGGTTCGATCCGAATGGGGTCCGGCTTCGAGGGCATCGATCACACGTCCGAGACAATCATCGACGAAGGAGATCGAAGCGAGGTAGCCTTGGACGGCTTCTTTCCACTGCACATGTTTCATGATCTCGGCGTGGTCGCCATCGGGTCGTGCCATTTTGATCCCGGCTGGGGGAATGTCGTCGAGGTCATTGTCTTTCACGTCGGGCAGGACGATTTCTTCGACCGGAAACCGATCAAAGTACTCCTGAGGTGCATACCACGGGAGATGGGGGCGATAGAATCCACAGGCGAGAAAGAACGGTTTCTCCTGTTCTTTCCCCAGTTCTTTTGAGATCCACTCGGCGACTTGCCAGTCTCCCATTTCGTTAAACTTTTCCGGGTGAGGTCCCCAGTCAAAGTGCGCCGTTTTTGGGATTCCGTTTACGGGCAGTTTTTTGGGTTTTGGATCACTTGGTTTCGTCTTGGTTTGCGAGGGCCAGTAGGAATCCCAGCTCTTGGGGTCAGGAAAGCTCCCGTGAAAGATTTTTCCGCTCCCGTAGACTCGGTAGCCTTGATCACGAAACCATTGGGTAATGGTCTTGGTGTCGGCGAGGACCTCACTCTTTCTCCAGGGATCCGCGTTGTAGTAAATTCCGCTGGTGCTGGGGCGGATGCCGGTCATTACCGCAGTCCGCGAAGGATTGCAGGCAGGTGCGGCACAGTGGGCATTACGGAATAACATTCCCGATTCGGCGAGTCGGTCAAAGTTGGGCGTGAAGGACTGGGGGTGCCCACCGAGAATGCTGGTCCAATCGTTGAGATCGTCGATCGAAATGAAGAGCACGTTGAGAGGGCCTTCTTCGGCGGCTTCTGCCAGGGAAGAAAAGTGGCAAAAGGAGAAGGTGCAAGTGAGCGCGAGAAGTGTGATCCGCATAACGATGTGACTAACAGAGTTTGGGAGGGTCTGCAATGTTGGGATTTTCGCCAATCAGTCTTCCGCAGGGTATCCTCGCGAGGGAAAGAATGCAGTCCGGGGATGTGTTCCTTGTCGGGGTTGTGGCGGAGTGGCATATTTCGATCATGCGAGTTTTCAGCCTGTTATCCTTTTTTGCTCTTTGTCTCTTAGTCAGTAATGGGGCCGTAGGGGGGGAAGCACCCAACATCATTATCGTTTACACAGATGACCAGGGATCGGTCGATGCCAATTGCTACGGGGCAACTGACTTGGCGACTCCGAACATTGACCGACTCGCGGCGAGCGGGGTGCGTTTTACGCAGATGCTTGCCCCCTCAGCGATCTGTTCGGCATCACGTGCTGGATTGTTGACGGGCCAATTGCCGGCTCGCGCCGGGGTGCCAGCCAATGTCTCTTCGTCCAAGGGGAATTCGGGAATGCCGTCAGATAAAGTAACGATCGCGGAGCTGTTGAAGTCGGACGGCTATGCGACTGGGCATATCGGAAAGTGGCACCTAGGATACACGTCGGAGACGATGCCGAATGCGCAGGGCTTCGACTTCTCCTACGGTCACATGGGGGGCTGTATCGATAACTACTCCCATTTCTTCTACTGGAACGGCCCAAACCGACACGATCTTTGGAGGAATGGAACGGAGATCTGGGAGGACGGTGTCTATTTTGGCGATTCGATGGTGCGGGAGTTGAAGGACTTTATTCAAGAGGAACGCGAGGAACCCTTTTTTGTCTACTGGGCGATCAACTGGCCGCACTATCCGCTGCAAGGAACGGCGAAGTGGAGAGAACACTACAAGGACCTTCCGCATCCTCGGGACAAGTATGCCGCTTTTATGTCCTCTACCGATGATCTGCTCGGGGAGCTCCTGGATCACCTGGAAGAGAATGGGCTTCGTGAAAACACGGTCGTGCTTTTTCAATCCGATCACGGTCATTCTGTGGAAGAGCGAACTTTCGGAGGTGGGGGATCAGCTGGTCCGTATCGCGGGCACAAAGCGAATCTTTTCGAAGGGGGGATCCGGGTCCCTTCCGTGATCAGCTGGCCTGCGGGCAATCTCCCGGAGGGATCAGTGCGAGGGCAAATGGTGACGGGGATGGATTGGTTTCCAACTTTTGCCGAGATGGCCGGAGTTTCGATTCCGGAAGGTCATGTGCTCGATGGGAAATCCATTCTTCCCATTCTTAGAGATGACAACGCCAAGTCTCCTCACGAGAAGTTCTACTGGCGACTGGGAGGCAATCCGGCCAATGCGAAGTGGGTCGTTCGCGATGGCGATTGGAAGCTGCTCGGTAATGTCGCCGAGATTGTTCGACCCGAGGGGGTTAAAGAACTCAGCCAAGAGGACAAGAAGCTGTTTCTCGTAAACCTGAAAGAAGACATCGGAGAAACGAGGAACGTAGCTTCCGAGAATCCCGATCGGGTTCAGGAGATGCTCAAGTTCCGCAAGCAGGTCGAGGCCGACCTGGCGGACGACTAGGCTTTTTGCAGACAGGTCAAGTTGGGTGGGAGATCCCTCTCGTAGCAAGAAGGTGGATATCGCGTGTTTTGCCAGTCGCCCATAAAGGAGTGCTGCAGCAGGGTTTCCTTTCCTACCGGGCGTGTAGCTACGCCAGCAGGCGTCGTCTCTGGTGGAAGTGCGCGCTGGTCACGAGGCCAAGCAGCGCGAGGGGGGGTGGTTGACTCGAGGATGAATGAAGTCGGGGATCTCAGTTGGGGTGACGACAGCCGGGCTTGATCCAGTTCTCGAATGGAAAAGTTATTCTTCTCGGTGAGGAAAGGCTTTGTTGATGTTTTCCCGATGGTTCGCAAGTTGTAAAGATTTCCGATCTCTCGCCCACCAGTCACGTTGGACCCAAAACATGCCGCAGAGTGAAAGCACGACTTGTCATTCCCGAAATTCTTGACTCGCTTCCGAGCGATGACCCGTTAGCGATCCGGAGTCGCAGGGATCTTGTGCTCATCAATCGAATGATGGGCAACTACGGATGGGTAGCCCGTGAGATCGAACGAACTCCCCGTGATCAGGTTTCGGAATGGGTCGAGATCGGAGCCGGAGACGGACGGCTTTCCTCCGTTCTTTCTCGTTCTGGCTTGGAGCCGTTGTCGATAACGGGAATGGATTTCCTACCTCGTCCGAAATCTTGGCCAGAGCATTGGCGTTGGCAGCAGGGAAATATCTTCGATGGCCTCGGAGAAATTTCGGATCGAGATCGTGGGCTTGTAGCGAATCTCTTTCTTCATCATTTCGATGCGGAAGACCTCCATCTTCTCGGTAAGGTGATCGACCGAGAGTGTTCCCGACTAATCTTTTCGGAACCGGCTCGGTATCGGTTTTTCCATGCGGCGTCGCATCTGTTTGATCCTTTTGTCAACGGAGTGACTCGCCACGACATGCGGGTTAGTATTGGTGCCGGGTTCAGGAAGGGGGAGTTGGCTTCCGCGCTGGGTCTCAGTGAGGAGTGGATCGTTGAGGAGTCGACGACTATTCTTGGTGCGTATCGTTTGCAGGCATGGCGTCAGAAGGACATGAAATCACAATCGTAGGCGGAGGCATCGCGGGGTTATCTCTCGGGATTGGACTTCGTCGGCGAAACGTTCCGGTGCGACTTCTTGAGGCATCACAGTATCCACGACACCGGGTCTGCGGAGAGTTCATTTCCGGGGTTTGCACGGATACTCTTGAGAGTCTCGGGGTTTCGGATCTGGTTTCTAATGCGGAGAGCCTGGTTTCGACGGGATGGTATGACCGTCGCGGCCGAATCTTGAACGCTAGGCTTCCTATCGAAGCGAAAGGGATCTCTCGCTTTCGCCTCGATCATCAGATGGCAGAGCGGCTCGTTGAAATGGGTGGATTCGTCGAGGAACGAACGCGCTTTCGAGAGAAAGAGGAACAGGCAGAAGGAGTCATTTTGTCGACAGGGCGCCCGCTCAGAAAAGAAAGCGAATGGATGGGGCTCAAAGCCCACTTCACCGATTTCCCCTTGTTCCAGGATCTCGAGATGCACCTCGGAGAGGGAGGCTATCTCGGACTCAGTCGAATCGAGAACAGTCGGGTCAATGCGTGTGGTTTGTTTCGTCGAAGACCGGCGGTACGAGCTTCCCGGGAAATGGCACTGGAAGAGTATGTTCGAGCGATTGGTTTAGACGAGTTGGCGGATCGAATGGAGGTCGGCGGAAAAGATCCGGAATCCTGTGTCGGAGTGAGCGCTTTTTCGTTCGGTTACCAACTGGAGACAGATTCCCCGTATCTTCGTATTGGCGACAGGGGTGCGATTATTCCTCCGTTCACCGGAAATGGTATGAGCATGGCGTTTGAGTCCGCCGAAATGGCGGTCGATCTATTGGCGGCATATTCTCAGGGACAACTGCCCTGGAAGAAGTTGCAGTCACAGTACGACGCCTCTTTGAAGAAGCGTTTCTGCCGCCGTCTCCGAGTTTCACGAATGTTTCACCCGGTGATGGAGAGCCAGTTCGGCCGCAACCTCGTTCGTGCTGCGGTGAAGGCCCGTTGTCTTCCATTTGGCTGGCTCTTTCGAAAGACACGTTAATTTTTTCTGAACATCTTCGGAGTTTGTGCGTCTTATACAATGATGCAGGGATTTTCCGAAGAATGGCGCGAGTGGCTCGAAGAGTATGGGAGTCGGCTCATGTTGTTTGCGAGACAACAGACCCGTTGCGAAGCGGATGCGGAAGATGTTCTCCAGATGGCTCTCGTCAAGACCTGGAGGACCCACCAGAGAAAACCCGATCGCAAGGTCGTGAGTCTCGCCTACACGAATGTGAAACGCTGCGCGATCGATTACGGCCGAAGCGCCGATCGACGAAGGAAGCGCGAGGATGAGGCAGCGATGGATCAGGGAGAATTGGTGTCCTGGTTTTCCCTACCAGAAGATGATACCTCTCGTGCCTTGCAGGTGGCCCTATCTAAGCTTCCGGAGAAGTTTCGGGAAGTCATCACACTAAAGATTTGGGGTGAGCAAACCTTTGAGCAAATAGGAGAGACGCTTTCCGTTTCTCCAAATACAGCGGCCTCTCGATATCGCTATGGTATGGAGGCGCTTCGAAACAGTCTCTCCCGCGAAAAGCTGGAGATTGGGATTTAGGTCTGTCGACTAGACGATCGGATCAGGGCAGACGTCGCGCCGATCACACTTGATGCAGTGTTCGCCCATGAAGAGTTGATCAAAGAGGTCCATCAGTGGCTCCACGTGCTCTGGTGATTTCACCATCATTCCGCATTCGAAATTCCGCCGTCCTACTGACTTGGCACCCATCCCAGCTCCTGTGAGATTAGCAGAGCCAAGGAAGGCTTTTTTGCCGTCAACGATCACACATTTCATGTGATTGCGCGGACAGAGGACCCTTTCGAATCGGTCGGAAGAGATCAGGTTGGGGAAACGATCGAAGTCTTTTCGGAACCGCGGCCCGGGTTCCTTGGCGTGGATGAGACGGATCTCGACACCGTCTTCTACGAGATCGTCCAGCATTGCGAGGAAGGTATCAAACTTCTTCGCGGTTCGTTGGTAGTGGAGGTCCTTGATGTCCGCCGTCGCAATCCAGAGGAACTTCCTCGCAGAAGGGATCAGGTCGTGGAAGAGAGCCTCGTGGATCTCTTCATTGAGGACGACCCGATCCATCTGAATTATTGTTCAGTCAGGAATCCTAAATATGGATGGCGTGACCGAAAGCCTCACCGGTAGCTTCGTGAATCGCTTCCGCGAGAGTTGGGTGGGCGTGGATTGTTTCTTCGATTTCTACGTTGGTCGCCTCAAGATTCATCGCCAGTCCGACTTCAGCGATGAGCTCAGTGGCACCGCCTCCGATCATGTGGGCTCCAAGGATTTCTCCGTGCTTGTTGTCGAAGATCATCTTTACGAAACCTTCTGAATCAGCAACGGCGAGTGCTCGACCGCTCGCGGCGAAAGGAAATTTCCCGACTTTGTAGTCGAGGCCTTGCTCCTTGCAGGCCTCTTCGGTGAGTCCGATCGAAGCGACTTCTGGGTGGCAATAGGTACATGCGGGGAAGAGGTCGACTTTTTTGGGAGTGTGTCCGTCGACGAATATTCCCTCCACAGCCTGGACCGCTTCGAAGCTTCCCACGTGGGCCAACCACGGAGGGCCAGTGATGTCACCTGCAGCAAATACGTTAGAAATGCTGGTCTGATAACGGTCATCAGTGTCGATGTATCCGCGCTCCAGTCTCAGTTGTTCGGCATTGTTTGGAAGAACCGGGGCAATACCGATTGCAACGAGAACGATTTCGGATTCGATCACTTCGCTTTCTCCGCCTTCGGCAGGTTCCACGGTGAGTTTGACTCCGTCTCCGCTGATATCGGCGGAGGTGGTCTTGGTCGAGGTCTTGACCTTGATTCCCTGGCTCGTGAGGGACTTCTTGAGAGTGGCGCTGACTTCGTTGTCCTCGATGGGAAGAACGGTATCGAGCATTTCGACGACGGTCACTTCGGTGCCGTAAGCATTGAAGAAGTAGGCAAACTCGATTCCGATTGCGCCAGCACCGATGATGGTGATCGACTTGGGCTGCTTCGGCAGAGCCATCGCTTCGCGGGAACCAATCACTTTCTCTCCGTCGAAGGGAAGAAAGGGGAGTTCGCGGGAGACGCATCCGGTTGCCACGAGAACGTTTTTGGTTTGATACATTTCGGTCTTACCGTCTGCATCGATGACCTCAACTTTTCCATTGGCGGCCAGTCCGCCAACGCCACGGATGTAGTCGATCTTGTTCTTTTTGAAAAGAAACTCAATTCCACCGGCAAGCTTGTCGGAGACATTTCGAGAGCGTCGGATCACCTTGTCCCAATCATAGCTGAGATCAGAGAAAGAGAGTCCGAAGTCATCTGCGTGATGGGTCAGGGTGTGATAGAGCTCCGCGTTTTTCAGTAGTGCCTTGGTGGGAATACATCCCCAGTTGAGGCAGGTTCCACCAGCGCGCTCTTTTTCGACGCAGGCGACTTTTTTACCGAGTTGTGCAGCGCGGATGGCGCCGACATATCCGGCGGGGCCTCCGCCGATGACGATGAGATCGTAGTTAGCCATGGGATGGGATTTGGGAGAGAGGGAAACGAAGTGTTTAGGAAACAAGGAGAACAGGTGCCTCGAGGTAGCGTTTGAGATGGGCTAGGAAGGTGGCACCGACAGCGCCATCGACGACACGGTGGTCACAGCTCATGCCGATGCACATCCGCTGTCCAGGGACGATCTGATTGTCTGCGTTAACGACAGGTTGTTTCGTGATCGTTCCAACCGAGAGAATGGCAGCTTGTGGCGGATTGATGATTGCGTCGAAGTTCTTGACCCCGTAGGCCCCGAGATTCGAAATCGTAATCGTTCCGCCCTGCATTTCGTCTGGCGCGAGCTTCTTGTCCCTCGCACGAGTCGCGAGGTCTTTGATTTCCGCGCCAAGCTCCTTAATCGATTTGTCCTGAGCGGACCGAATCACAGGAGTGACCAAACCTTCGTCAATCGCGACGGCGATGGAAAGATGGACGTCCGAATATTGCTGGATGGAATCGCCTGCAAAAGATGCGTTCACCTCCGGAGTCGCCATTGTGGCGAGAACAGTAGCCCTCATTACGAAATCGTTGACCGTGTATTTGGGACCTCCGTTTTCGAGGCTGGCCGCGTTCACCTGGGCCCGCATATTCATGAGCGGCTCGGTGTCGACTTCGATGTTCAGGTAAAAGTGAGGAATCGTTGTCTTGCTATCGAGGAGGCGTTGCGCGATGACTCGGCGCATTCCGGAGAGAGGAATCTTGTCGTTGGAGAGACCATTTGTTTCGGGAAGGAGCCCGAGATTTGAACCGCCGGATCCGCCAATAGGGGCTAATTCGACATCGCTTTTTACGATTCGTCCACCGGGACCCGTTCCAGTGACTCGGTTGAGATTGACTCCGAGTTCAGCGGCAAGTTTTCTCGCCAGGGGTGATGCCTTGATGCGACCGCCGCTACTGGCCGGCGTGGGTGCAGGAGTTGGAGTCGTTGCTAGCGCAGGTGTCGGGGCGGCGCTTGCTGCGGGATCCGCTTCTTCGGCTGGCTCTTCGGCAGGCGCGTCTTCTTCAACGGCTGGTGGAGTGTCGGCATCGGCCGGTGGTTCTTCGCCGTCCTCGAGAATGAGAGCGAGGGTGGCACCGAGAGGAACAGTGTCTCCTTCCTTGACGTAGATCTTGTAGAGAACTCCTTCATCGAAGGACGGCATCGCCATAGTGGCTTTGTCGGTTTCGACTTCGGCGACTTCTTCGTCCATGGAGACGGAGTCGCCCTCCTTTTTGAGCCACTTAACGAGAGTGCCTTCACTCATCGTGTCGCTCAGTTTTGGCATTGTCAGGTAGGCGGCCATAGAATCGGATTTCGGGAACGTGAGAATTAGGGTTTTGTTAGAGTCTAACAGATGGATAAAGTGCGCTCTACGATTTCTTCTGCGGTGGGAAGTTGCATCTCTTCGATTGGCGGGCTGTAGAAGGCGGGTGCATCGGCGGAAGTAATTCGGAGAACAGGTGCGTCGAGATCGTCGAATGCCTGTTCCATAATCATGGAAGAGACCTGAGCGCCGACTCCGCAGAAAGGCTTGTTCTCTTCAATGTAGATCGCGCGGTGAGTTTTGCGAACGCTGTCGAGAATGGCCTGTTCGTCGAGTGGACGGATACTCCGCAAGTCGAGAACTTCGGCATTGATGTTGTGTTTCTCTTCCAAGATCTGTGCAGCCTCCAATGAGGTGATGACAGCACGACCGTGACCGATCAGAGAGATGTCGGTTCCATCCTTCTTCACTTTCGCTTTGCCCAGAGGAATGATGAGCTCACCATCTTCAAGTTCGTCGTTGGAAGGAACTTCGCAGGTGTTTCCGTAGAGCACGGTGCTCTCCATGAAGTAGACGGGATCGTTGTCGCGAATCGCACTCTTGATGAGACCTTTCGCATCGTATCCGTCGGACGGGGATACGACTTTCAATCCAGGCATGTTCGCGAAGATATTCTCGGGTGTGTGGGAGTGAGTCGCTCCGACATTGGTTCCGCCATTGGCAGGTCCGCGAACAACGATGGGAACATTGATCAGTCCGCCTGACATGTAGCGACAGGTAGCTGCGTTGTTCATCATCTGGTCAAAGGCAACGTAAGCAAAGCTGAAGAACATCAGCTCCATCACGGGGCGAATGCCGAGCATGGAAGCGCCGATGCCCATGCCGATGAATCCGGCTTCTGAAATGGGTGCATCAATGAGGCGCTTGTCGCCCCACTTTTTCCAGAGACCTTCGGTGACTTTGTAGGCGCCGTTATACTCGGCGACTTCTTCGCCGATGATGATGACGTTGTCGTCGTAGGCAAGTTCTTCGTCGAGTCCTTCACGGAGTGCTTCTCGGTAGGTGATTTCTCTTGGCATGAGATAAAAAGGGAAAAGGTAACAGGGTTAGCTCGGTGAGCTAACAGGGTTAGATCGGTGGCTTCCTATTTGTGAAAGAAGTGGCGTCCAGTTCGGCCAGCGGCGGTGTTATTGTCGACCTCCCAATAGATGTCATCGAAAATCTCCGATTCGTCAGGGTAGGGGGACTTGTCTGCGAAATCGGCAGCTGCTTCGGCTTCGGCTCCGGCTTCCTTGTTGATCGCCGTGTAGTCGTTTTCTGTGATGACGCCTTCTTCGATCAATGTGTTCTTCCAGAAATCAATCGGATCGTGCTTCTGCATGTAATTCTGGATCTCTTCCTTCGTCCGGTATTTCTCAGCGTTGGCATCAGCAACGGAGTGTCCCTTGTGACGATAGGTTTTGATCTCAAGAATCGTGGGGCGGGATTCCTCGTGAGCTCGGGCGACCGCCTTCTGGACGCCAGCTCGGATTTCATAAATGCTGACGCCTTCCATGACATCCCACGCCATGTTGTATCCTTTTGCGCGTGCAGCGAGGCCTTCTTCGGGAAATGCTGAAGAGCGAGCTTGGGAAGTTCCCATCGAGTAACCGTTGTTCTCGATGATGTAGATCACAGGTAGATCCCAGAGGGCGGCCAGGTTGAGTGCTTCGTGAAAGGCTCCCTGGTTGATCGCACCATCTCCGAGATAGCAAAGGCAACACCCCTTTTTGCCCTGATACTTTACTGCGAAAGCGAGACCGGCACCCAGTGGGGTCTGGCCTCCGACGATCCCGTGACCGCCCCAGTAGTTTTTGTCAGGTGCGAAGTAGTGCATCGATCCGCCTTTTCCTTTGGAGCATCCGGTCTTCTTTCCGAAGAGCTCCGCCATGCACTCGTCCATTCCCATTCCAACAGAAAGGGCGTGCCCGTGATCGCGATAGGCGGTGATAATATGATCGTCATCGCCGAGGAGTGAAATGGATCCAACTGCCACAGATTCCTGTCCGATGTAGAGGTGAAGGAATCCTCCGATCTTATCGCGCTGGTAATGCTTTAAAGAAGTCTGCTCGAAGCGTCGGACCCGAACCATCTTGCGAAGGAATTCGATCTTTTCTTCGGCAGTGAGATTAGCATTGATCGGGTCATCTGCGAAGGGTGCAGTTGCTTTTGATTTTTTCTTTTCGGCCATCTTTTTCAGAAAGTTTTCCCCCCGAGGTTGGAAGGGCGCGAACGGTAGCGTAAAGTCCCCACGAAGGAAAACGGTAAGTCGAGCATTTTTGACGCTTTTTGCCGGAGAAACCCAATATGTTCCACGTGGAACATTTCGGATTATTGAGATGTTTGAATATCCAAAAAAATACGATGTCCTGATCATTGGGGGCGGACATGCTGGTGTTGAGGCGGCTATGGCCGCTGCGCGAGTTGGCGCCAGTGTCGCGCTTCTGAGTCAGAATCTTGACACCCTCGGCCAAATGTCCTGCAACCCTGCGATTGGAGGTCTCGGGAAAGGTCACATGGTTCGAGAGATCGACGCGCTGGGAGGGGTCATGGCAGAGAACACGGATGCGACTGGAATTCAGTTCCGCGTTTTGAATGCCACCAAAGGTCCAAGTGTGAGAGCTCCCCGCGCCCAATGTGACAAGAAGGCATACCAGTTTCGGATGAAATGGCTCATTGAGGGAGAAGGCAAAATTGATCTTCACCAGGGGAATGTGTCGCAGTTGATCGTTGAGGGAGATTCTGTAAAAGGGATCGAGACAGGCTTGGGTCTTCGAATCTTCAGCGAGACGGTAGTGGTGACAACGGGAACGTTCATGCGTGGACTGATGCATGTGGGTATGCAGAATCAGAAGGGCGGAAGAATGGGGGACGCAACTTCAACCCTGAGCGATGATTTGCTGAGGCTTGGCTTCGAAGTGGAGCGTTTTAAAACGGGAACTCCGTGTCGTCTCAGTGGAAAGTCGATCGACTTCACGAAATGCGAACGTCAGGAGGGCGACGATCCGGCTCCTCGATTCTCTTTCGGTTACGATTTAAAGAAGAATGGTGGAGACGATATTTTCAGTCTGAACGATTGGGCTGATCCAATGTTCCACGTGGAACAATTGCCTTGTTGGATCTCCTACACTAATCCGTCCACCCACGACGTGATCCTGGCGAATCTCGATCAGTCTCCGATGTATGCCGGAAAGATTGAGGGGGTCGGTCCGAGGTATTGCCCTTCGATCGAAGATAAGGTGGTTCGTTTTGCCGAGAAGGATCGACACCAGGTTTTTCTCGAGCCGGAAGGAAGACAGACACACGAGTATTATGTGAACGGTGTCTCCACCTCACTTCCCTTTTCGGTTCAGTATGACTTCATTCGTTCTATTGCCGGATTGGAGAATGCTGAGATCATTCGTCCCGGTTACGCCGTTGAATACGATTACTGCATTCCCACTCAACTCTACCCGACCTTGGAGACGAAGAGAGTCGAAGGACTCTACTTCGCTGGACAGATCAATGGAACATCGGGTTATGAAGAAGCCGCTGGCCAGGGTTTGGTTGCCGGAGCTAATGCCGCCCTTAAAGTCAAAGGGGGAGAAAAGCTTATCCTCGGTCGCGAGGAGTCCTACATCGGGGTCATGATTGATGACCTCGTTACCAAGGGCACAGACGAGCCCTATCGAATGTTTACCAGTCGAGCCGAACACCGACTTCTTCTCCGCCATGATAATGCGGATATCCGTCTTTCGGAGAAGGCGGCGAGCCTCGGCTTGATCGATTCATCTCGTTATGAGCAGACGGAGGCGAAACGGGAGACGATCACAACTCTCCGTCATCACCTGGAGAACACCCACGCAGAAAAGGGTTCTCTTGCGAAGTGGCTGAAACGACCTGAATCCGATTGGAGCGGTTTCGAAGAGTCATTGCGATCTCAGTACGATGATGAGATCTGGCGGCAGGCCGAAACCGATATCAAATACGAAGGCTATATCCAGCGACAGACCGAGATGGTTGCGCGGACCCAACGGTTGGAAGGGAAGGTAATTCCGGAGGAAACTGATTATCTCTCGATCAGTGGACTCAAGCGAGAGGCTCAGGCAAAGCTCGACCATATCAAACCGACGACGCTGGGCCAGGCGGCTCGGATCAGCGGCATAACGCCTGCCGATATCTCTCTCCTTGCGGTCTGGTTGGAGAAGGGGCATCGCTGAGTCGGCAATGTCCTCTTTACTGAGCCCCTATTGCCGATGAACATCTCTCTGGTCTCAACGAGTTTCATGCGCTTACCCTTCCGTATACAGGCGATCGTTATCGCGACCATCCTCTGCAGCGGATGGAGTGCTCTCTATTCCGAAGAGTTCATCCAGTTCCCGACGGACAATTCTTTTCTTCCAGAGAGTTGGTTGAAGGATCCTATCGAGGCGAGGATCGAACCTCTCGATCGTGAATTGATTGACACCGCTCGAGAGATCATCCAGAAGGGGATCGAAAAGTATCCCAAGGAGTTGATCAAAGAATTTCTCAATGGCGTTCATATCGTTGGGTCACTCCGTTTCTACGATGTGGGATACGGTGGGACCTACATGTCGAATGCCAAGAGAATTGCTCTTGTCTACCGTTCCAGTTTTGACCCGCGAGGATTCGAGCAGCGATTCCATCACGAGTTTTCCTCCATCCTTCTCAAACAGAATGTGTTGAAGTTTGATGCAGAGAGATGGCTGGCGGGAAATGAGACCAGTTTTGTCTACCGCGCTCGAGGAGTAATCGAAGAGCAGTCAGGAGATCGATCGGAGGCAACCAAGGTGCTTGAAGCCGAGCAGAAACGTACCGGTGGATCTGGAAGCAGCCTTCTCGCTCTCGACACCCAATTGATGAAGGTGGGGTTCCTCACACGTTATAATCGAGTTTCGATCGAACAGGACCTGAACGAAACTGCGGCCCATCTTTTCACGAATCCAGACCTCTGGTGGTTTTGCCACGAGCATCCAAGGATTGATCACAAGGTGGATGTCCTTATTGATTTCTATCGGGCTCTTCACCCCGACTTTGACCGGATCTATTTTCGAGACCTCACCCTTCCGACTGATACCTCTTCTGTAACGCCATGAATCGATTGTCTCGTATTCTCATTGAACTCGCTCTCGAAGAAGACCTTCGAGATGCGGGAGATCTCACGAGTTTCCACTTTGTTGATCCGACACATCGGTCAACGGGTCGAATTGTCAGCCGTGAGTCTGCAGTGATCTCCGGCCAGGAAGTTGGCAAGGTGGTCTGTGAGTCTGTTTCAGGTGATTTACAATATCGTGTTCTGAAGGGCGACGGAATCGCCGCTGAGAAGGGAGATGTTGTCGCGGAAATTTCGGGACTAACACAAGCCCTCCTCACTGCAGAAAGGACCGTGCTCAATTTTATGCAACGGCTCTCCGGAATCGCTACGGTCGCCGCAACCTATCGTGCGGAGATTGAGCATACGAAGGCGATCCTTCTCGATACGAGAAAGACAACACCGGGAATGAGAGAGTTGGAGAAGGCCGCGGTTGCTCATGGAGGTGCCTCCAACCACCGCCTTGGTCTCTATGATGCCGTGATGGTGAAGGACAATCATCTTGCCGCGAACTCTTCTCCCGTCGATCTGGGTGCCCGCGTTCGAGAGCTGAAACAGCAATCACCTGACTTGAAAATCGAAGTGGAAGCAGATCGTCTCGACCAGGTTTCCGACTTTCTTACTATACCCGGAATCGATGTCATTCTGCTCGACAATATGAGTAACGACGAGCTGCGGGCTGCAGTCGCGATGCGGGACGAATCATCTGAAGTGGGAGCGAAGGTTTTGTTGGAGGCGAGCGGCGGAGTGAACCTGACAACGGCGCGCTCTATTGCCGAAACAGGCGTCGACTACATTTCGATCGGGGCTTTGACTCACTCGGTTCGATCGATCGACCTGGGACTTGATCTGGTTGCCGAATGACGTTCGGATCTTACGAAGACGTCATCCGAGATTGGTCAGCCGAGGAGCGTGAGCAGTTCCCGGAATCGTGTTTCAAAAAGTTCGAGACGATCAGTTCTACGAACACCCTCCTGCGAGAGCGATTGAACAAAAAAGAGACTGGGCATTTCGGTGTCATTGTTGCGGATCACCAAACCGCGGGTCGTGGTCGCCGGGGAGATCGCTGGGAGGCTTCGAAAGGAAGTAACCTTCTTTTCTCACTCGCGTTGCGACTGCCGTCTTCTCCAACGACCTGGACGCGCCTTCCTCATCTGGCTGCTATGGTTGTTGGGAGCGCCCTCGAATCGATCCTCAGAGAGGTTGATGCGGTGGAAGCGAAGTGGCCGAATGACCTCCTTGTTGGTGGAAAAAAACTATGCGGGATTCTTGTCGAAACGACGACGGTTCCCGAGCCTTTTGCCATTGTTGGAATTGGTCTCAATGTGAACATGCGGCGCGATGCATTTCCGAACGAGCTTCAGTCCGTAGCGACCTCAGTGGCAGAAATCGAAGGGTGTGAGGCAAACCGCGAGTATCTCCTTGGTCTGATTCTCCAGGGATTTCTGGCCCACTATCCCTCTGCTCTGACGGAGTTCAGTTCGATCCATGAATGGTATCGAGAACGTGACTTTCTCTTCGGAAAAGCAATCGAAGTGGAAACGCTATCGGGAAGGAAGAAGGGGAATGGTGCTGGCCTCGGTGAAAACGGCGAACTCTTCATCGAACTCGCTAGTGGGGAAACGGAGAAGGTGATTTCGGCAGAGAAAATATTGCTTTGTTAGGGCTGTTGGCGCAACCCTATTTTTAACCGGATAATTATTTAATTTGTCTTAAGGGAATGTGACTCTATGATGAGGTAACTTTCTCCTGAAAGATGGCCGACTTTATTTTCGCTGACGACTATCGGCTCGACGAAGGCTCGACCCGCTCCTTTTACGAAACTTTCCTCAAAGGCTTTGTTCACAAGCACAATAATCTCATGGGAGTGATCCAGGGGTTTTCCAGCTTGATACTCTACGATGATGATATCTCATCGGAAGTTCGAGACAGCGCGCAGCAGATGCAGGACTCGTCGAAAGAAGCGTCCGACCTCAATCGAGAAGTTCTTGGTGCGGCAGGATGCGGGCGCTGTGAGATAAGTTCAGTAAATCTTTCTGATATATTGGGATACTGGGAAAGCAAAGCGACCGAGATCTGCGAAGCGGCCGGCGTTTCTCTCCATTTTACGGCGCGCGAAGGACTGGTTCCTGTAGCAGGAGAGAGCGGAAAACTATCGGAAATCTTTTCTCACCTTGTTGCCAATGCTGCTGAAGCCGCGGCTGAAGTTTCGGGTGGGTCGGTTGCTGTCGATCTGTTTCCTCCTGGGGAGGCGAGCCAGGGTGAGAACGTTGATCTGTTCATTCGCAATTCCAGTGTGGAACTCTCTACTGAATTGGTGGTGAAAGCCTTTGAACCATTCCACACCACCAAAGGTTCTCAGCACTTTGGCCTCGGCCTTACAAATGCTGCGGTCATTGCCGGGCAAATGAAGCAACGTCTCGGTCTCCGATTTGCGGACTCTACCATGACGGCTTGGCTGGCCCTGCCGCCGGCTTAGGCGAAGGCGTTTCCGCTGGTTGAATTTCTTCTTCAGGAAAGCAATCCGTACTTCTTTCCCTTTTCTCGAACTGTGAGTCGAGAAAGCCCTAGCCATTGGGCTGTTTTACTGATGTTTCCGCCGCTCTTCTGCAGGGCGTTTCGGATCAGTTCTGTTTCTAATCGCTCGACCGCAAATTGATGGATGGACTCGATCGTTCCAGCTTCCGCTTCCCGAACCAACTCTTCGCAAAACTGGGGAATCGTATCTGCGGGACCTGAGGTTTGGTCTGCAGGTTCCGTTTCCAGAAGTAGGTCTTCGATCATTGTCCGATCGATCGAATAGCCGCGGCTCCGAAGAAGGGCCTTCCGGATCATGTTCTGCAGCTGACGAATGTTGCCCTGGAGCTGGGCCGACTCCAATCGTGAGATGGCTTCCCGTGTCATCGATACGGCGGGTAGGCCGAGCTCTTCACTGAATCGACGGAGAAAGAATCCACAGAGCAGTGGAATATCACCAATCCGATCCCGGAGAGGGGGAAGCTTGATCGTAGCGACGTTTAATCGATAGAAGAGATCTTCACGGAAATCGCCGTCGGTGATCATCTTTTCCAGGTTCCGGTGGGTCGCAGCGATGATCCGAACATCTACTGAAATTTCTTCACTACCCCCCACTCGCTGAAACCTTTTCTCCTGAAGTATTCTCAACAGTTTCGCCTGAAGCGAGAGATCAAGATCGCCGATTTCATCGAGAAAAAGTGTCGCACCATTGGCTTGCTCGAACTTTCCGATTCGGCGAGAGACGGCGCCTGTAAAGGATCCCTTTTCGTGACCAAACAATTCCGACTCGAGGAGATTCTCTGGGATCGCAGCACAATTAATCGTAATGAAAGGTTGATGAGAACGATGCCCGTATTGGAAAAGTGCCCGCGCGACCAGCTCCTTTCCCGTTCCCGTTTCTCCTCGAATCAAAACGGTGACTGGAGTGGGAGAAAGGCGGCCCAACGCCTTGTAGACATCGAGCATGGTTCGGCTGTTTCCGACCAGGGTATCATTGGTGTCATCGTGTTCATTTCGAGGATCGATTTCCACCGGTTGATTAGCCGTACGAGCGCATTGATCCGCCTCGGTTATGGCACGGTTGATCTCGGAAGGTATGAGAGGTTTGCTCAGGAAATCGAACGCACCGTTCTTAACTGCTTCAATGGCGATTCTACTCTCTGACGAGTCACTCATCGCAATGATCGGAAGCCGGGGACTCGATTTCCGTTGTCGTTTCAGAAACGCAAAACTGCTTCCGGGATCGCTCCCAAGATCACAGAGAAGGACATCGACGTTTCGTTCGAGAAGTTCAGACTCGGCTTCACTGATAGATTCCGCGTATAAAACGCGAATTTCGATGTATTCCAGCGCCTTTCCGATTTCCTCAAGAATGTGAGGATCGGAATCGATGACGAGAAGGGCGGGTAGATTTCGCATACTCAATGGTCGGAAAATTGGCAGGAACTGGTAAGAAACTTACCACATTGCTACGCTGTGAAAAACCTGTTTTCCTGCAAGTGTCTTGCCATGAAAGGGTTGCAAGATATTTTAATCGATTGGCACACGACCTGCTGGTTAAGTTTGCAACTGGAACCTTTGATAAGATCCAACACGAAAAAATGAAAAAAATCGAAGCCATCATTAAACCTTTCAAATTGGAAGAAGTGAAAGAAGCCCTTACCGAATCCGGCGTTCATGGAATGACCGTCAGCGAGGTAAAAGGATTCGGCCGTCAGAAGGGACACACCGAGATTTACCGCGGTTCTGAATACACGGTCGACTTTCTTCCGAAAGTGAAACTCGAAATCGTCGTCGAAGACGGTGACGTAGGTGCGGTCGTCGACACGATCGTCAAAGCAGCCTCCACCAACAAGATTGGTGACGGAAAAGTATTCGTTTCTGCCATCGAAGACGCTGTCCGTATCCGTACGGGTGAGCGCGGCGACGAAGCGATTGCCGTTTCTGCCGAGTAATCTTCAGATTACAGACTTCTTAAAAGCCCGGTTCGCTTCTCGCGAGTCCGGGCTTTTTTTGTCCAGGAGACTGTGAGCCGAGGCTCGATTACTTGGCCGCAAGAACTTCACATCCCATGTAGGGCTGAAGCACTTCGGGGATTTTGACCGACCCGTCTTCCTGCTGATACGTTTCGATCAGTGCCACATAGAGCCGAGGCAATGCCGTTCCCGAACCGTTTAAGGTGTGGCAGAAAAGATTCTTCCCATCTTCGTTTTTAAAGCGAAGTCTCATTCTTCGAGCCTGATAATCGAGGAAGTTGGAGCAGCTCGAAACTTCGAGATAGCCGCCATGTCCGGGAGCCCAGACTTCGATGTCGTAGGTCTTGGCAGAGCTGAATCCCAGGTCGCCGGTGCAGAGCTCAATCGTCCGATAGTGGAGCCCGAGCTTCTGAAGGATAGACTCAGCCTCCGCAGTCAGATTTTCGAGAGCGGCAAAGGAATCATCAGGATGAACGATGTTCACTAGTTCGACTTTGTCGAATTGATGCATTCGGATGAGCCCACGGCTTTCTCGACCCGCTGATCCGGCCTCACGTCGAAAGCATGGGGTATAGGCGGTTACCTTTTTCGGAAGGTCATTAACTGGAAGAAGCTCCTCTCGAAAGAGGTTCGTCACCGGAACCTCTGCTGTGGGTGCAAGAAAGTAGGCCCCATCCTCCAACGCATACATATCGTCCTCGAATTTTGGCAGCTGGCCTGTTCCAAACATCGAGTCCCGATTGATGATAAAGGGGGGAGAAACCTCTTCGTATTCGTATTCCTGAGTGTGAACATCGAGGAGGAACTGGATCAATGCTCTTTCAAGGCGAGCACCTGCTCCCGTGAAGGCTACGAATCCTCCGGAGCTGATCTTGGTTGCTAGTTCAAAATTAAAAAGCCCCAACTGCTGTCCGATCGCAACGTGATCAAGTGGATCGAACCCATAGCTTGGCTTCTCTCCCCATTCGCGAAGAGTGGGGTTTGCCGTTTCGTCTTCACCGACCGGGCAATCTTCGTGAGGCGTGTTAGGAACCTGAAGGAGCAGCGTTTGCTGACGTTCTTCCGCTGCTGCGGCCTCTTCACCAATCGCTTTGATTTGCTCACCGATCTTGCGGACCTCGGCTTCGACGGCAGAGCTGTCTTCTCCCGCCTTTTTGAGCGCGCCGATTTCCTTGGATATCCGATTCCTGTCTGACTGTAGCTTCTGCTTCTCGGTTTCTCCGGAACGACGCTTTTCATCGCATTCAAGAATTTCGTCGATCAATTCCCACGCAGAGCCGCCACGGGTTTTGACTTTGGATTGAATGGTCTTGGGATCTTCTCGGAGAAGTCGGATATCGAGCATGACGGGCAGATTGTAGCCCACAGATTCGAACCGTCAACGAGTCACCCCCGCGAGGACAGAGCCTGCCCTGCAAGAACGATCCAGGGTATGAGCATCGCAAGGTCAGCTAGTGCTGGTTTCAATGAATTCGAAATTCGCGCGTTCTGAATCAGTTTCAAAGCGGCAGCAGCCAAAAGGAGAGAGCAGGTGATGAGGGTATCGGGATGAAAAATCAGGGTCAGGATTGCTGTGGTGGAAGCGATTCCGAGGGCAGCTGAAATCCACTTTTTTGTAGTAGGATTCTGAGAGACGAATGAAGCCGGGTCGCAGCGTTCATCATGGGAGCGCTCCGCTGAAGCGATCAACAGGCAGTTCGCAAGAACAAGCAAAAGGAGCGCGAAGGTATATGCGACGACTGGATGAAAAAGTTCCCATGGGGTTCCTGAAGCGCCCCACACACCAAGAGAAAAGAAAAGGGCAATGGCGGCCTCTTTTCTGGGAAACCGAGAATACGTTCGCCCGTTGGCCTTTTTTCTACGTCTCAGTTCAAATCGGAAGAAGAGAAAATAGAAGCCCACACCAACGCCGACTACGACGCCCAGCAGCCAGACCTCGGGCGTGAATGAGGGGATCAGCAATGCTAGAAAAATCAACGCGATCAGAAGGATAGCGATCAGCAGTTTTTGATGGCGCTTTGCGAATTGATGTCGAAGCGGGAGATTCTCGTATGGACCATTTTTCCCGACGTCGTAGATCCGATCGAAGAGATAAATAATCCAGACGGATAGGAAGAGGGCGACTTCCTTTACCGTCAGGGAGAGAAGAAGAATCTCGGATTCAATCGCAAGTCCTTCCCCGAAGATTCGAGTCCATCCCAAAGCTACGAAAGCGGCATCGACGCAAACAAAAGAAGGAAGGAGAAGCAGAACTCGGAAGAAGCGTTTGATGAGTCAGTCAGATTAGGTTATTCGCAACAAGCAACAGGACTCCGAATCGGGGTCTGATTCAAAGAGATTCAGCATGGAACTTTCGTCGACTCCCTACGCACTCATTCTCGCCGGTGGAAGCGGCACTCGCTTCTGGCCCCTGAGCCGCAATACTCGGCCCAAGCAGCTCTTGAATTTGTTTGATGAAGAAACTCTCATCGAGAAGTCTGTCCGTCGGCTCGAAGGGCTGATTCCGCCGGAAAGGATTCTCGTTCTCACCAACGAAGCGCAGAAGGAAGGGGTGCAAGCAGTTCTCCCGGAGCTGCCCCCTGAGAATATTGTCGCCGAACCGGCGCGAAGAGATACTGCTCCCGCGATTGCGTTGGCGGTTGGGTGGATTGCGGCGCGGGATCCGGATGCCACCATGATTGCTCTCCCGGCGGATCAACTCGTCACGAAGGAGAAGGAATTCCGTGAAGTTCTCGAAGCGGCTTGTGTCGCGTCCGCAAATCACTCCGCAATCGTGACTCTCGGAATTCGGCCCGATTGGCCCTGCCCGAGCTTTGGCTATATAGAGAGGGGAAATTCTCTTTCCGGCGACGGACCGTCTTCTCTCCCTCATGATCTTGATGCATTTGAAGTGGTTCGATTTCGCGAAAAGCCGAGTCCGGAGGTCGCCGGGGAGTATTTGAAAAGTGGAAACTTCTCATGGAATGCCGGCATCTTTATTTGGACGATACCGACTGTCGTTCGCGAACTGGAGCAACACTGTCCGGAGTTGGCAGGTTTCATCGAGACTCTCCGAACAGCCCGGGATTTCGAAGGGGCGGTGAACGCGAACTTTGAATCACTGGAGAAAGTTTCGATCGACTACGCGCTCATGGAGAATGCGAAGAGAATTCTGAACATCGAGGCCGACGTAGGCTGGGATGATGTTGGCGGATGGCCTTCGGTCGCCAAGTATCTTGATCAGGATGGGGAAGGAAATTCTCATCGTGGACCGTTGCTCTCCATTGATGCACGAAATAACATCGTCTTCTCCGAGGAAGGAGTCGATCGAGAGGTCGCATTGCTCGGCGTTGAGAATCTGATTGTGGTCCAAACCTCCGATGCCCTTCTCGTAGCGGATCGAGACAACGCCGACCAGATCAAGAAGCTGGTCGAGAACCTGCCTGACCGGCTCACCTGATCATGAGTGAATGGGTAAAGGCGCTTGGAATCGATTACGGTGACGCCAGAATCGGGCTCGCGATCAGTGACGATCTCGGCATGCTTGCTCACCCCCTCAAGACGGTATCCGGTCATGATCAGGAGGCCGCAGCCAGGGAGATCAGTTTGATCGTCCAGAATCGTGAGATCAAAGATCTTATCATTGGGATTCCTCTCCGAAGCGATTGCACGGAAGGGTCTGCAGTGAAGAAAGTCCGCAAATTTCTGATTAAGTTAGAGCCGCTTCTTCCTAAAAGAATTTCACTACATGAAATTGACGAAAGTTTTACGACACAGGTCGCAATGGCGAAACTCCATGCGGTGGGAAGAAACGAGAAGAACTCGCGGAAGATGATCGATCAGGCCGCCGCCGTTGAGATTCTCCAAATCTGGCTGGATAAACGAGACGACGCCTGGGAGCTTCCGGGAGACCCTCCTCGATAAAGTCGCAATCGTTCTTTCTGTGTTGGAATCGACGAATTGGTAGAGAAGCGAATTGCAATTCGATCGTTTTCGTCCTGCTTTCTCTTATGCAAAAGCTTGGAACAGAAACTGCCGGGGTGATTGGACTTGGGATCATTGGGAGTCGCGTAGCGCGGTCGCTTCGTGATTCGGATCGACATGTCTATGTTTGGAATCGGAGTCCGAAACCGGAGCCTAACTTCGTAGCCTCTCCATCTGAGGTTGCGAAACTGACCAACAAGATTCAGATCTTCGTCGCGAATGGAAAAGCGCTGGTCGAGGTGGTCACCGCGATGGCTGACGATCTTACTCTCGACCATATCGTGATCAACAACTGCACCGCAGACCCGGAGTCGGTCGTTGAAGCCTACCAAATCGCAAAAGACGCGGGCGCAAAGTTTCTCGATGCTCCATTCACTGGAAGCAAAGAAGCAGCAGCCAACGGAGCGCTCGCGTACTACGTAGGGGGAGATCCATCAGCACTCGATCAAGCCCGCGAACTTCTCGAGGTTTCCGCCAAGGAAATTCTCCCGGTCGGTCGAGTTGGCGAAGCGACAGTTCTCAAGATCGCAACGAACATGATCTCCGCGGCAACGGTCGAAGTTCTTTCGGAAGCCTATGGACTTGTTACCGCAGCGGGAATCGATCCGGGAAGACTTCAGGATGCCATCGGGAGCAATGCCTGCGGATCTGCCCTGACCGCAATGAAACTGCCTTCTATTATGGAGGGAGACTATGAGACCCATTTCTCGCTGAAGAACATGTTCAAGGATGCGCAGTATGCTCTTGCTCTCGCCAAAGATCTTGGTGTCGAACTCCCCGCTCTCTCAACGACAGCAAATGTAATGTATCGCACCATGGAAGAGGGAATGTCGGAGCAGGATTATTCCGTGGTTGCACAGCGGTTTCAGAATACACCGGAGGCGCGGAGCTAGAATGGATGAATTGGATGCTATAGTTGGGTCCGTTGAGGGGCGATACGTTGTCCTCGATGATCGCGCTGTGTTTGAAATGACTGGACCCGATCGAGTCCGTTATCTTAATGGGCAGGTTACCAATGACGTCGCCAAGGATCTCGAAGCTCATTCGATAGCGGCCTGTCTCTGCACTCTCAAAGGGAAGGTTGAATTCCTGCTCTGGATCCGATCGGAGGGAGATTCACTTTGGATCGATGGACCCAGGGAGCAACGAGAGGAACTGTTTGAGAGGCTTGATCGCTATCTGATCGCAGATGACTGCGAGATTCACGATCGAACGGATAGCGGAACACTCACTCACCATTTCATGGAGGAGATTCCCGGAACGCCTTCGCTTCGTACAGAGAGAGGAGGGAAGGATCTTTGGTTCTCAACTGATACTCCTTTTCCCTACAAGCTGTCATCGAGGATCTCTAAATCAGATTTTGAGCTGCTTCAGTGGAAAGCCGGAATACCACGGCCCCAGCAAGAGATCACAGGAAATGAATTCCCTGCAGAACTGGGGATTGATTTATGGGCAGTCGACTTCCACAAGGGATGCTATCTGGGACAGGAGGTAATCTCCCGTATTGAGAGCGTTGGGCGGGTAAAGCGCGTGCTTTGCCGCGTGTCTGCGAATGTTCAATTTGATCAAAACTCACTTTTGAGAAACGGGGAAGCCTACGAAATGGTCCCGACTAGTCCCTCTAAAGAAATATCTAAGAAAATTCACATTGGATTTGCGTGGAATAAGCGAAAACCAGACCGCGCTCAACTCACACAAATACAACGTGTTACAAATTTATAACACGAGGGCGTCTTTCTTTCAACGAACCACCGTCTACGGTTATTAGAAAATATTGCCAATTTTTTTGGTTGCGCGCTTGCCATATAGCAATCAATGTTCCGCCACCTGATGTCTTAAATTGGCTCAACCGACTCTTCTCGTTGGCATGAGAGATTTTAGCATCAGGCACAAGGCGAAAGCCAAAAACGAAAACAGGGTATTACAACCACATCTCAAACCAAGGGAATTAATAATATTATGAAAAAAGCAATCCTAGTTGCAATTATCGGTGCGATGACGCTCGGCGTTAACGCAGGTGATTGGGGCAAAGCGCCGATCCCGGCCAAAGCCCCAGTCGAAGAGTGTCTCGACGTCGGAGGATCAATTAGTTCTGGTTACATGACCGACTATGTCTTCTACGGTGTTCGTTTCGCACGTGACAGCGTCTGGACTGACGTCAACTACACATTCGACAACTTCATCGTTCCGATCAACGTCGGTGCATGGTATCTCAACGGAATCGACCCTCACGGGTATGACGAGTTGGATCTCTACATCAGCGCAGAGCTCGGCACGTATGCAGGTTTCGACGTAAGCCTCGGTTACACTCACTACTTCTTCCCAGAGGCTGCTGGAGTCGGTAGCTATGGTGAGGTTGGGCTTGACCTCGCACGGTCATTTTCCATCGTCGATTTCGCATGGGAGTCCAACTACGCATTCAACCAGCGAGATCGCACAGGAGCAGTTGGTGGTTCACAAGGTGGTGGAGCATACCACCAGGCGTCGCTTTCCAAGGAGTTCGGCATTGCTGATAACGCTTCTCTCGTTGTCACAGCCGGAGCTGCATGGAGCAACGGTTACTTCAACGGTGGAGTTAACGGCGTACTTGTTGGAGCTAACTTTGTCCCCAATCAGGGACTCACACGTGCGAATGGTTTTAACCACTATTTTGTAACTGTTGAGCTTCCCATCGCGCTTAACTGCCGTGCGACCCTCACTCCTTACGTCTCTTACAATGGGACCCCAGGCGGCTCGGTTGCCGATAGCCTCGGTAGCCCTGCAAACGGACTGGATGCGGGCGCATCCTCTGACGTTCTCTCCGGTGGAGTGAGCCTCAGCGTTTCCTTCTAAAAAGTTTTAAGGTAAATTTCTTAAAACCTTGGTGTAAATCGCCCTCCGGAAACGGAGGGCGATTTCTTTTGTACAGATGGCTAAGATTCAGATTGTTGAAGTTCTAATCGATGGGGCAACTAGCGATCTCACATTCTCCTATTCGATTCCGGAGACGATCACAGTCTCGCCTGGGCAACGGATTCGAGTGCCCCTCCGCAACCGATCTGCCGTAGGAACTGCCATCCGAATTGATGAAGTCGAGCAGGAGACACTCAAGTACAACTTGAAACCGATTCTGGGCGCAGTTGCTGAAGAACCATTTCTGACACCTAACCTGATTCGCCTGGCCCACTGGATCTCCGATTTCTATCTCGCATCAGTGGAAGGGGTGATCCGAACGATGCTCCCCAAACCTTCCCGGGGAGAGTCGGAAAAGAGAAAAGTCGAGAGATGGGTTTCGGTCTCGGATGGAACAGAGGAGTCGCTTCTAGATACCTTCTCAGGTCGTGAGAAACGACAGCGCGAAGCGATGGAGGAACTGCTCAAAGGCGAGCGGAGTCTTTCCCATTTGACCGGCGCGTTGGGGTTTTCGCGGTCATCGCTCTCCACGCTTGAGAAGAAGGGGCACCTGCGAATTTACGAAAAGATCGTTTCTCGGGACCCGGTGAAGGATATTCGCTACGTGGAATCCAAATCCCTGACTCTGAATGACGAGCAGGCGGTAGTGCTGGAAACGATTGAGCAATCGTGGTGCGATCTGGAAAAGGGAGACCCGGTAAAGCCCATCCTCCTGTTCGGCGTGACCGGTAGTGGAAAGACTGAAGTTTACCTCCAGGCGATCGAAAAAACGCTCGCGGAAGGAAAGGGTGCGATTGTTCTGGTCCCGGAAATCGCCCTGACTCCACAGACGGCGGATCGATTCAAACAGCGTTTTGCGACGATTCAAGACGAGGTAGCGATCCTACACAGCAGTTTGTCCGAGGGAGAGCGCCACGATGAATGGCGTAAAGTGCTCGATCAGAAGGCGCGGATCGTCATCGGTGCACGCAGTGCGATCTTCTCTCCGATCGAGAACCTCGGTCTCATAGTCGTGGATGAGGAGCATGAGAACTCCTACAAGCAGGACATTGTTCCGCGATACCAGGCCCGCGATATCGCCGTCGTCCGAGCCCACATGGAGAAATGTCCCGTCCTGTTGGGAAGTGCCACTCCTTCTCTGGAGTCATGGCAGAATGTCCAGACAGGAAAATATCAGCTTTCGACGATGCAACTGCGTGTCGACGACCAGAAGCTTCCCCTGATTCGCATCATCGACATGCGTCAAGAGACGAAGAAGCACCAAGGAGGGGGGCCTTCGATCCTTTCAGGAAAGCTCCGTGAGGCAATGGAGGCAAGACTTGCCGATGGTGAGCAGGTGATCCTTTTCCTGAACCGGCGCGGTTTCGCTCGAAATATCCTGTGTCCCGAATGCGGGTACGTCGCGAACTGTCGACATTGCACGACAACGATGACCCTGCATCGCGGGGAAGATCGACTGATCTGTCATATTTGTGGGTTTACACAACTGCCTCCTCGAATGTGCCCGGAATGCAGCAGCAAATCCATTGTCAACGCCGGCTATGGAACAGAGCGGGTTGAGGAGGTGCTGCGAAAGGTGTTCACAGGAGCTCGAATTTCGCGAGTCGACACCGACAGCATGCGGAAGAAAAACCAGCTGCGGGATACCTTGGCGGCCTTCAAGGCGAGGAAGATCGATATTCTCCTGGGAACCCAGATGATCGCGAAAGGTCTTCATTTTCCGAATGTGACTCTTGTCGGAATCCTCAACTCCGACGTCGGGCTCCATATTCCAGACTTCCGCGCGGGCGAGCGAACTTTTCAGCTTCTCACTCAGGTAGCCGGGCGGGCGGGCCGTGGAGAACTGGAAGGGGAAGTGATTGTACAGACCTATACGCCCCATCACCCCGCGATTCAATTCGGGCGACATCACGATTTCGAGGGCTTTGCCGAACAGGAGCTCACGATGCGTCGGCAATTCGGGCACCCGCCCTTTTTCCATCTCGTCCTCGTAACGGTGCGCTCGGTGCATCAGGAGCGTGCGGAATTCTCGCTGAAAACTCTTCACGCAAGGCTCAAAAAAGGTCTGCCGGATGATATGTCCCTCACGGAGCCGCTCCCTTCGCCCCTCGTGAAGTCACACGATCAATGGCGTTACCAGGTCCTCCTGAAGTCTGGTCGGGTGCGAGCGATGACTCGCCATGTGAGGAGCGTCATGAAGGACCTGACTTTTCCCTCTGATGTCATCGTTACTGTCGATGTGGACCCCTATTCACTGGGATAATGTGTTTTTGAACAGCAAAAAGTGTCATTTAGGGTTGCATTTCCCCCTTGGAATGAAGAAAGGTGACCTATGGCCTTACGCTGCGTGTATTCAGGAGCGGTCTCCGGAGTCGATGCGATCGCTGTGGAGGTTGAAGTCAATGCGGCTGATAGCGGGAATATCGACATCAAGCTGGTCGGGCTTCCCGATGCTGCTGTGCGAGAGAGTGTGGATCGTGTCGCAACAGCAGTCAAAAACAGCGCCCTTTCCTGGCCCAATAAGCCGATTACGATCAATCTGGCGCCTGCGGATCTTCGAAAAGAAGGACCGAGCTTTGATCTCCCAATCGCTTTGGGGATGGTATCTCTCGATGAGGAGCGCAATGGTCAACTCAAGGAAGGGGCTTTGGAGAAATGTATGGCCGTCGGAGAACTGGCTCTAGACGGGAGAGTCCGTCCCGTCAAAGGAATTTTACCGCTGACGTTGGAAGCCAGGAAGTTGGGGAAGAAGGCGGTCCTCGTCCCGAGAGAGAATGCGGTTGAGGCTAGCATCGTGGAAGGGATCTACGTTTACGGAGTGGAAACGCTCCGCCAAGCTTATGATCTGTTGCGTGGAGAAGGGAATATTTCACCGGAGGTATTGGATCGGGCCGCGTTTTTTGCCGCGCAGAGTCACTATCCGATCGATTTTGATGAGGTGAAGGGGCAGGCCCATGCGAAACGGGCTTTGGAGGTTGCCATGGCGGGAGGGCACAATCTTCTCATGCTGGGAAGCCCGGGGACTGGAAAATCGATGCTCGCGAAACGGCTTACCACGATTTTGCCTTCGATGACTGAGGCGGAGGCGATTGAAACCACGAAGATTCACAGCGTTGCTGGAATGGTGGATGCGAAAAACAGCTTCCTGGCGACACGACCGTTTCGCGCGCCTCACCATACAATCTCCGATGTGGGGCTTCTTGGTGGTAGCAGTCATCCCTCTCCTGGTGAGGTGAGCCTGGCTCACAATGGAATCCTCTTTCTTGATGAACTCCCGGAGTTTCGGCGCTCGACTCTTGAGGTACTCCGCCAGCCGCTGGAGGATGGGCACGTCACTATTTCACGAGCCGCCGGAAAGTTTACCTTTCCGAGTCGCTTCAGTCTCGTCGCGGCAATGAACCCCTGTCCCTGCGGCTACCTGGGTGATCCGAGCCGCGAATGCCGCTGCTCTCCCAATCAGATTGAGAAATACCGAAACCGGATCAGTGGTCCTCTTCTCGACAGGATTGATCTTCATGTCGATGTTCCCGCAGTGAACTATCAGGAGCTCCGGTCCGACAAAACCGGAGAGTCTTCCGCAGTCATTCGTGAACGGGTCGACGAATCGCGTCAGATCCAACTTCAGCGCTTTGTTTCTCATCCAGATATCAATTGCAATGCCGACATGGGCAGCCGCCAGGTTTCCGATTTCTGCTGGCTCGATCGGCGAAGCGAACGGACTTTGGAGCAGGCCATGGAAAGTCTCCACTTCAGTGCTCGGGCTCATGATCGAATTCTCAAGGTTGCGCGAACTTTGGCTGACATCGAAGGGGAACTCGATATCAAGGAGGTCCACGTCATGGAGGCCATCCAATACCGGACTCTGGACCGCAACCTCTGGGTCTGAGAGTGCGGTTCTGCTCTCATCTTGAGCGGCGATTCGGAAAAGTTTCTTCCCACGGTTTGCATAACTTTGGGCCTCCGCTCGTCTGCCCCCTGTTACCAGGGAAAACCCTCGCGAAGAGGAAGAATAGAAATCGAATACCTCCTTTCACTATGAAAAAACTTATTGCCGTCGCAGCGGCCGTCACGGCCCTCTTCACGCTCGCTCCAATGGAAGCCGAGGCAGGACATCGATCGAAAGTGATCGGTTACTGCAATCATTGTAACTCGAACGTATATTCCTACTATCGCCCCGTTCGGTATTCGGATGGATGTGTTCGATATGCCTGGGTGCCTGCGTATCACAGCAACTGCCAGTCACGCGGTCATTCACGCAGCTATGGAAGCTCTCATTATCGCAGCTATGGACACTCTCACTATCGCAGTTATGGAAGCCCTCATTATCGCTCGACCCCGCGTTACTACGGCAACAGCAGAAGCTGCTCTTCTTCAGGAATAACACTCCACTTTGGTCGCAGCAGCATCAGCTTCCGCTGATCAAGGGATCCCAATTAATTTCCCCAACCTGTTGGCGTCCCATGTTTCATGGGGTGCCTTTCGTTTTTGCCACCCGCTATCCCGCGGCGGCAATTTCTTTTCCGATACGAAGGGAGTGCGCCAGGGAAACACCGCTCACTTTTTGCTCTCCTGCCAGCCTTTCTCTTTCGACGACGGGTAGCGAAACGATCGGAGCGCCCAACTGGGCTGCACGAATCTGGGCCTCAATGGTCCATCCCCAGGTCAGCTCCTGAGGCGACATCTCGTCAAAAAGCCCCTTTTCGATCAGTCGCAGGGGTCCCAGGTCATGAAAAAACTGACCGCCGAGAAACCGGCACCAGAGACCGAGGAGGAGATTGGGAAGAGCTCGGCCAAACTCAGCGAGCCAACTTCTCAATTCAAACTCGCGCAGACCAATTAGAAATCGATCCTCTGGCGAATCCTGAAAATGACGAACCATGCGAAGTGCGTCTTTCGGTCGATTGGCGCAATCCCCGGCAAGAAAGAGATAAGCAGATACTGGGATTTTCGTCTCCTCTAGCGCTTTGATGGCGGCAAAACAACCGAATCCATAGCCTTGCTCGCTGAACCCCATGGGCCCGGTCGATCCCACCAGTATCGTCGGAGCAAGCGTACCGGCCCACCGAAATAGGGGTTTCGGCTGGTACAACCTAAAGAAGCTCTTCAAGGGTCATTCCGATACAGGCCGCCTCGTTGTGGCAGGGGATGATGATGGCGGGGTGAGCTTTCAAATCGGGAATGAGGAATTATGGCAAAGTTGTCAAAGAATGCTTGCGAAAAGGACAAATCAAACCTATGAATTCGCCCTCCGTGCTGATCCGTCCACAAGATCAGCCTTCACGCTCGGGTGGCGGAATTGGTAGACGCGCAGGATTAAGGATCCTGTGGGGCGACCCGTGGGGGTTCGATTCCCCCCTCGAGCACTTTTTATACTTGCTGGCAATCTGGCAACTTGAGTTCTCTTCTCAAAAATACCGACACGGCGATCCTCTTGATTTCCTGTAGAGACCAGCCAGGCATTGTCGCTGCGCTGTCGGAGTTTCTTTTTCGTAATGAAGGAAATATTGTCGACATCGACCAGCATGTGGATCTTGCGAACGAGTCCTTTTTTATGCGGGTTGAGTGGGAGATCGACGGGTTTTTGGTTCCGCGAGATCAAATCACCGAAGCCCTCGCTCCGCTGGTAGAGAAGTATGAACTAAATTGTTCGATCTACTTTTCCGATATCTCGCCGCGGGTGGCCTTGTTCGTAACCAAAGATAACCACTGTGTCTACGATCTCCTTTCTCGACAGGAGAGCGGTGAGCTTCGGATGGAAATCCCCCTGATCGTGAGTAATCGAGAAGATCTCCGCGGTGTTGCTGACCGATTTCGAATCCCTTTTCATCACATTCCAATCACCCGGGAAACCAAGGCGGAACAGGAGCAGAAACAAATTGAGCTGCTTCGAGAGCACCAGGTAGACCTGATTATTCTGGCAAGATACATGCAGATTCTCAGCCCCCTGATGACTGAGACTTTTCCGAATCGAATCATTAATATTCATCACTCCTTTCTCCCGGCCTTTCCGGGAGCTCGTCCTTATCACTCTGCCCACAAACGCGGAGTGAAACTCGTAGGAGCGACGAGTCACTATGTGACCGAAGATCTCGATGAAGGGCCGATCATCGCGCAAGGGGTGACCCCGGTTTCTCACAGCGATTCAGTGCATGATTTTGTCCGAAAAGGCCGAGCCCTCGAGCAGAGCGTTCTTTCACGTGCGGTCTGGCTTCATCTCAACCGCCGGGCTTTGGTGGATTCGAATCGCACCGTTGTTTTCGGTTGAATTGAGGGAACCTCTGGAATTCGCCGAATTTCCCGGTAGACTTCCGCCCATGGCTCAGAAGTTTCAAACCCTCCCGGGATTTCGCGATTTTTTTCCGGATGAATGTGCCGCTCGCAACTATGTCTTTGATATTTGGAGGCGAGTTGCGCGCCGCTATGGCTTTGTCGAATACGAAGGGCCAATGCTGGAGCCCACCGACCTGTATCGACGAAAGAGCGGCGACGAAATCGTCAATCAGCTCTTCTGCTTTGAGGACAAGGGCGAGCGAGATGTCTCGTTGCGCCCGGAGCTGACTCCGACCCTTGCCCGCATGGCGGCAGCCCGTCAGCGCGATTTCCGCAAACCGCTGCGCTGGTTTGCGATCGGTCAGTTCTTTCGTTACGAGAAACACCAAAAGGGGCGTGGCCGAGAGTTCTATCAGTTTAACTGCGACATTCTTGGTGAGGATTCACGTCTCGCCGATGCCGAGCTGGTGGCTCTTGCGATTGACCTGATGCGTGAAATGGGATTTACCGAGACTGACTTTCGAATTCGCATCAGTGATCGAAACGCCTGGGTGGATTTTGCCAGGAGCAACGGAGTCTCAGATGACGATCTGACGACCTTTCTCCAGATCATCGATAAGATGGAGCGGACTCCGGATGACAAGACGTCTGCCCAACTTGAGGCGCTCGAACTCTCGCTCGATCAGGTAAAAGCCTTTCTCGAGGGTGGATCGGAAGCTTCTCCCGACCTGAAGGCAATTCTTGCTGATCTGAGTGGGCGGGGATTGGGATCCTTTGTTGAGGTTGATCTGAGTATTGTCCGGGGATTGGCCTACTACACGGGACCTGTCTTTGAGATTTTTGATATTGGAAAAGGGATGCGTGCGGTGGCCGGTGGAGGGCGGTATGACCAGCTGCTCGAGCTCATCGGAGGCGTTTCCATGTCGGCGTGTGGTTTTGCAATGGGCGACATGGTGATTACTGATCTTATTCGCGAGACTGAGGCACCGGCTGCAAAGTTGGAAGCCGGTATCGCCGAGGGCCAGGCGATCGATGTCTTTGTGATCCAGGCAGATTCCGCGAAACAAGCGGAGACGGCGGCGGTTGTTCAAAATCTGAGAGATGCCGGAAAACGAGTCCATTTTTCATTCGCCGAAGCAAAAGTCGGAAAACAATTTCAGGCAGCGGAACAGGCAGGCGCCAGTCATGCTGTCATCGTGGGGAGCGAGTATCCTCAGCTCAGCGTCAAGAATCTCGCCGCACGAGAGGAAGTTCAGACGACAATGGAGGGACTTATCGAAGCGATTGATTCGTAACCTGTGTCGGAGATTTCAGTTTCGATTGGAAAGCAGTCTGCTACATTTAGGTTGTCTGTTTTGATTTCTTTCTTCTCTCATGAATAAGACGACTGCCCTAGTATTTTTCGGTATCCTTGCTGCCGGCGTTACGATTTCACTCATCATTCTCAATCAAGGGGGAGAGAAAGTAGTTCTTGAGGATCCGGTTGAAGAACTTGGCGAAATGACGGATCCAAAACCGGTTGATCCGGAAACGGAACCAGAAGGCGATCCAGTGAAGGGTCCTTCTAAGCCCGTCGTATCGACGACGGATCCGAAAACAGACCCTAAGCCGAAACCAGTCGCTCAGAAAGGAAACGAAGGTTCTTTTTCCAGCCCGGAGAAGGCCATGGAAGCTCTCTCTGAAAAGATATCAGGGAAGGATTTCACCGCTTTTATCGGATTCGTTGGTGAGGATGCGGTTGCGCCTTCGATTCGCCCCAAGGTGAAGCAAATTATCGAATCGCTGAAGTGGAAGCTCGATCCTGAAAAACCGAGGGCTGAGCTTTCTAAGTCAGCTGCATCGGTGCGCTGGTCTCTGAATTTCGTGCCCAATGATTCTGATGCTCCGGCGGTAGAAGGGTCGGAATCGATCTATATCGATCTCGCTGGAACGAGCGGTGAACCGTATACTTTCGACAAAGTGAGCCTGCCTCTGGATCTTACTGAGGCCAGCGTTCCTGCAGGGAAGCCAACAGATCCGGTGACTGCAAGTCCCTCAGATCACGTTTCTCCAAAGCCTGCGGCAATTGGAACAGCGGATGCGGATGCGCTGACGATTGCTCATGCGTTTTCCAAGGCGATCGTCAAACGTGATTTCAAAACGGCGAGGGCCCTATCCGATCCGGAAGTTGTTACCGATGAGCGAGTCGCTGCCCTCATGATTGCAGTTGAAGAAGGAGGCTTCAGCCTCCGTGAAGAACGTCCCATGGTAGTGACTCTATCTCGGGAAGACATCACCTGGGTGTTGACTCGAATTCAGGCGGAAAAAGGAAGATCCGAATTTGCTCTCGAGCTCGGAAATAAGGAGGGGTGGAAGGTGAATGGTCTGACTTTTTCTAAAGTGTTGTCTGCGCTTGCGGATCAGGCGGGCGGCGGTGACGTGGCCTACAGTCCGATCGTAGAAGATCCGATGGGAGGCGACTCGCTCGTTCTCTACTTCGAATTTGATGCGGAGGAAGTGACTCCCCGGGGAAGTCGACAGTTGGCGATCATTGCCGATATTTTGAGCCAGGGTGCAGAGCGGATTATCCGAATCAACGGGCATGCTGATGCCCTGGGTACGGATCAGTACAACTCTCGGCTCAGTGATTCCCGTGCCGATGCGATTCGAAACGCACTCATCTCGATGGGTGTTTCACCGGACCAGGTCGTTACCGAGGCATTCGGTGAGACGAAGCCACGCCAACCGAATTTCAAGCCGGACGGCACTGACAATCCGACAGGACGCTCCAAGAATCGAAGAGCTGAAGTTTATCTCGACTTTTAATCCGAATTGGGGATTTGGATAACTCCCCGAAGAAAGGTGACCGCTTTCCCGGCTAGTTCAATTCGGTCACCATCCAAGCGGCAGGTCATTGAACCTCCCCGGGCTGAAATCTGTTCCGCTTTGAGCGAGTTTCGCTCCCACTTCTCCGACCAATAGGGAGCGAGGGTCGTGTGAGCTGAGCCCGTGACAGGGTCTTCATCGATTCCCGTCTTAGGGAAAAAGCAGCGAGATACGAAGTCCACCTCATCTCCGGGGGCGCTAACAAGGAGGCCTCTTGAGGGAAGGCCCGCAATCTCGCGAAAATCCGGATCCAGTTGTTGAACCTCTTCTTCCCGAGAAAGGATGGCGACAAGGTCGTGTCGACCTTTCAAAACCGTCTCCGGGCTGACCCCCAAAGCGCGAGCAATGGGTTCCTGAAACCCCGAGACGGGCTCAGGGCGATCGACTGGAAAATTCATGGAGTAGCCGTCGCCGTCTCGTGTCACCGTCAGAATACCGCTGCGAGTTTCGAACGAGAGGGTTTCGCCCTCCCAGAGAGTTTCTGCGAAAAGAACATGGGCCGTCGCAAGAGTGGCGTGACCACAAAGGTCCACTTCGATCTTCGGAGTGAACCAACGTAACTCTATTGTTTCGCCTTTGATGACGAAAAAGGCAGTTTCAGAAAGCTGATTTTCGAGAGCGATTGCCTGCATCGTTGAGTCGGGGAGCCACTGTTTGAGCGGGATTACCGCGGCGGGGTTTCCCGAAAATACTTCGCTGGCGAAAGCGTCGATCTGATACGTCATCAATTCCATGGCGTGCGTAGTACGTGTGCGGGTCCGTTGACGGAATTCTTGGCTTCGCCTAACGTTGTCAGGTTGACGCTTGGAGCGGGCTTGTTTGTATCCTATTTCCTTACCCTGTCGAATGTTGAAAACAAAGACTTCCTTTCCCTTTCTAGCCGTCTTTGCGGTGTTCGGGGTATTTGGAGTCTTCTCAGTTTATTCTCAGAATGAGAACCCTGAGGTGGTGGTGGAGGAAGCGGCCGATGGCGATCCAAAGTCGGTTTGGACCGCTTCGGATACGCGTCTCGCTAATCATTACCTTCGGTTGCTGCAACAGGATCCGGCTTATGGAAACGTTTTCGACCTTCTCTGGAATCTTTATGAGAAGAAAAACCAGACTCCTTTACTGCTGGACTATTTGAAGAAGGCCTCGGAAGGGGATCGATCCACGCCCAAGGTTATCTATGCCCACCTCCTCCGAAAATCAGGGAGTCTCGATGAAGCCCGTGCGGTTTACAGCACGGCCCTAGAAATTGCTCCTGAGGGCCGTCATGCGCTTCAGGCCCTTGCCGAATTAAACGATCGGGAAAAGCGATTCGGCAAAGCCTTATCGCTCTATACTCGACTCGCTGCCGTAGTTCCTCTGGATGACGAGGACGGCGTGGCGATGCGATTACGGAAAGCAGAGTTGCATCGCATGCAGGGACAGAATGAAGAGGCAGTCTTCACTTGGGACGAATTGCTGAAAGCCTATCCCGAACGCAATGATCTCCGATCGAGGATCGTAGCCCTGCTTCTCGAGATCGGTGAGACCGGTACCGCAAGGCGTGTTCTTGGAGAATTGTCTGAGTCAAAGGACCCTCGAGAAAAAGTGGAGGCGCTGCTCGAGTTGACCCGCCTCAATGAACTTATCAGTGATTTCGATGGAGCGCGCGATGCCGCGAAACGGGGGCTCGCGATCCTGCATTTTAAGACGCACGACTATGCCGATCTTTTCTCGCGCCTCGTTCAGATTCACGAACGTTTTGAGAAACTGGAGTTGCTGGAAGAAGAGCTGGAAAAAGCCGGAACAGGAGAGACCCCGAGTGAACGTGCGCTCTTTGATCTGGCTGAATTCTATCGCCTGACTGCAGATCCTGCTGCCGAAGAAGCGGCGTTGAATCGACTCGTGAAACGGATGCCTCGGGAGTTGGAGTATCGTCTCCGACTGACTCGGGTCCTGATGAGAAATGATCGTTATGACGCCGCGGCCGAAGTTCTTGAAGTGGCCTTCGAAGGTCAGGAAAAAATTCCGCTTCATCTTCTCCTTCTCCGATCCCAGATCGCATTGAATGATGACGATAAAAAGGGAGCGGAAGAGATTGTTGAGGGTTACCTCGTCGACCAAACTCTTTCTGAAAAAGAGAACCAGACCGTGATCGATTTCGCTCGCGAAAACTATCTCGATCAGCTGGTCGAAAGCTTGCTTTCCCGACAGATGGAAGGAAGCAAGGAGGGGGGTGATCGTTCCGCCCCGATCGAACTGGCACGTTTCCTTCATGAGCGGGGACGGAAGTCAAAGGCACGCGAAACTCTGGAGGCGCATGTCGAAGGTGCAGAGGGTTCTCCCAAAGAGAAGACACTCCGGTTGCAGCAAATGGCTGCGGTCCTTCGTGATCTGGGAGATCTCGACCGTGCCTTGGGGTCGATCGAGTCGGCGATGGACCTTGATCCTGACAATTTGGATTTCCTGACGACTCGAGCCGACATTCTCGTGGATTCTGGAAAGGTGGAGAAGGCAATCGAGCAGTTGGAAGAGATCTGGAAGAAGCGGGAAGGATTTCGCCAACGTGCCGATATTGATCAGCGGCTCTTCAGCTTGATGCGGGGTCACTACTCCACCGAACCCGAGATGGAGGAAGAGCTAGGCATTCTTAAGAACGGAAACATCCAGAGTCTTGCACAATATCGCCGTCTCGCCGCGGCCGCGTCTCGAGTCGGCCGTCCGGGTGATGAGCCGCCTCCGGCCGAATTGATGAGCTACTACGAAGACATCAAGAACCGGGCGAATGATGCTCCGACGGTTGCCCTTCGTTATCGAGCGGCGTGGTGGGCCTTTAAGCTGCAGGACAATCAAGAGTGCTACGAACAATTGGTCAAAGCGACAGCGGAAGCCGGAAAACCGATGGTTCCTGTCGAGCAGATGTTGCTGGAGCTCGCCGTTCTCAACGAGCGTCCCACCTTGATGGTGAAGCATCTCTCGACGCTGGCCGAAATTGATCCAGACAACGAGGATGAGTATCTCCAGCGAAGAGCAGAAATGCGTTTTGAATTGGGATTCGAAGACGAAGCCGTCCGGGAGTTGAATCGGCTCGCTGCGAAACCCGAAGCCTCCCTTAACACGCTTGCGACTCTTTCCAAGGTCTATCAAAGGCAGGGTAGCTCCGGGAAGCAGGTTGAGGTCTGGCAGCGTGCCTATCGCGATGCCAACATCTTTGAGAAACGTCGGATCGTGAAGCAGCTCTCCACGGCGTTGATGGAAAATGGGAGACCCAAAGAAGCGCTTGAGGCTCAGATGGATTTAATCGAGCGAGAGTCGGATGAACTGCAGCGACGCAAACAACTCGATACTCAGTTGACCGGGGCTCGGTCTAATTTCCTTCTCGAATGGCTGTTGTCACGTTATGCAGATCTTGCCCAGCAGAAACCCTTCGATGCTTTTTATCCTGAGGCGCTGGCGCGGGTTCATCTCGCCGCGGGCGACGAGGATGCGGCTTTCAAGCAGTTGAAAAAAGCCTACTACATGTCGGGACAGCGTTCCGAACTGCTCGACGAACTCAGTCTACTCTCAGACAATCTTGGGGATCTCAAGTCGGCGATTTACTATCGACGTCAGCTGCTGGCGAGAGATGAAGAAGACGACCTGGAGCACTGGCTAACCTTGGTCACAATGTTGGAAAAGGATCTTCGTGTAGATGAAGCCGAACGGTTGCGAAAACGCCTTGAGAGCAAGTTCGGTCGCGATCCAGAATTTCTTGAGGAATTGGCCACGACCTACCTCGACAACGGAGACCCCGCTGCGGCAGAACGCACTCTGGAGAAATTGCTTTCCCTTCGAGAGTGGGACCGAAAGATTCGGTTTCGCCTCGCATTTCTCCAACAAAGCCGAGGAAAGGATGCGGAGGCGCTGGTCCATTACGAAAATCTACTCGAAGCGACGAAGGACCTCTCTTTTCCCGAGGAGATTGCAAAGAACGCTCTCCCCCTGATTCGAGTCTTGTCCAATTCTCTCGGTGAAGCCTATGAATCGGGAACGGAGCTGTATCCTTTCATTTTTTCGATCGAGGAATTTCCTTTTCTAGGTGGCGATCTACAGGATGATCTCGCAGAAGGGCTTCAGGAGCCGCATCCGGAATTTCATTCTCTGCCAGAGCAGGATCACTATCTCCGGCTTCGCGCGTTGGAAGAAGCTTCCGTCATTGCGAGGGAATTGGGGCGTGCCGGAGAATGGTCTCAGCCGTTTCTGGATCCGGATCGCCCCCTGATCGAGCGAATCTGGGTTGCTCGACACACAGGAAATCAAACCATTCTGAATCGGCTCATCCAGCAGCGGGAGTGGGGCGATTCCACCCTAGATCGATTTCTCGCCGCCTATTTCCAAGTTCTTTGTGGGGAGAAAGGGGACGTCGACGCATGGATCGCTCCTGATCCGGTTCGGGAAGAAGGAGACTATCCTCGAAGTCGGTATGTGGAGATTGCTGCCTTCCTCTTGCTGAAAGATGCCCCGCGCGATCCCCTTGCTGATCGAGAATGGCTTTTTTCTCTGTTTGAACGCCTTTCGATTCATCCCAAGATGGGAGAACACTTCTTCACCGAGTTGAGGAAGGCGAGGCGATTTGAAGAGGCTCTCCAAATCGGTCGTGGATTGGCCGAAGACGAATTAAAAGATCAGGGAGGATTCCTTTTTGCGTTGTCCCAGGTCGCGGGATGGACTGGGGATTCTTCCGAAAAAAAGTTCTGGTTGTCTAAGTCGTTTGACCTCCTTCAGGCTGGTTCACGAAATCGAAGTGACGGATATTTTTATACCGCCCTCACCGAGATGATGAGCCTTCTCGAAGACGATGTCGCGCGGGCCCAGTTTCTTCGCGATCTTTTAGAAAGAAGTAAAACCTCCAATAGGTTCGGACCATTGGATCTGCTGGAACGTGAAATTCTCATCGCTTTGGCGGGGAAGCAGGAGATGAGAGCGGTCAATCTCCTCGGTGATCTCGTTCAGCGTCAGTTGACACAGATTCGTCCGCGATCGGGAGATGCCGATCAGGTGCGTTATGATCAGATTCAAAGCTGGCAAAGGATGGAGCAATTGATCCGCTACTATGCCTATCGGGTTCCCGTTCGTAATCCAGAGACGAGAGCCGCATTGTTCGAAGTGCTTCGTGGCAATCTGTCAGTCATACCGCGAGACGAATCCGTTCTTGCTGAATACGAGCAGTACGAGATCGATCGTCGTATTCTCGAGATGGAAGGGATTTCTCGACGGGAGAGAGTGTCCGCAGTGGCGCAGCTGAGAGGAATCCTTCGAGAACCCGATAGCCACCTGGAGCTTGCGAGAGGTCTGGAGAGCGTAGGTTTTCATGAGTCGGCGATCCCTGTGTTTCGTGCCGAGGCGATGAAGCGTGACCGAGATTACGCTCCTCTGCAGGGATTGTTCTCGGCTTGTAACGAAGCTCTTGAGCCCAGTTCTGCATTGCTCGTGATCGACCAAATCCATTCCCGCGAGTTTCCAGCTCCGCCAGGATTGACTTCCGAATATCTCGCGGAGCAGCAGGCTCGATTCCTTTTTCACGGTCGCGATCTCGAACGTCTCACCTCTATGAGTCAGCCTCCCCAAGCAGGAGCGGGCAAGCCTCCCATTTCGAGCGAAGGATACATCCCTTATCGTGCGGCGCTGATCGAGGTGTATCGAATGAGGGGGAATCACGAAGCCCTTCTGCGTATCCTTAGCGAAGATCGCTCGCGGAAGAAAATTGAAAAAAGGCATCTTCTACTCGGCGCGCAGGTACTCGCGGATCAGGGTCGATCGAAAGAGGCGCTGAACTGGATCGAGGAAATCCTCAAAGATTCTGCGGAACCAGCGCTCGAACGAAAGGCGATTCTTCTTGCGATCAAAATTCATGAGAGAGACGGATGGAGCTCTCCCTCATCGGTTGTCGAGCTGGCACAGACGAGCATGGCGAGTCATCCCATCAACCTGACCCGCGAGCTTTCCGAAACTGCTTTTCTTGCGGGAGCAGAGAATGAAGCCGTTTCCATCTTGAAGCTGTTGCGGAGAAAAACTCTTCGACCCAGTCAGCGATCTGGGATTGCGGGACAACTCCTTCAGATGAGAATGGGTAATCCGGATCAACGGGAATCCCTCCGCTCCGAGTGGGAGGCCTTCTTTCGAGATTTTGTGTATGTGATTGGAAACCCAGGCGAGACGATGGAATCCGTCCGCGCAGGAGTTCCGGCTACGAACGCGGGTCGGTTTGTCACCCAAGTGGTTCCCCATCTCGGTGAAGGCGACCAGTTGGAAGATGTCATCGCGGAAACTCCCACGCCTCCTCAAATCACCTGGCTACGTGATCTACTCCTCGCCAGTCTCCGCGGTGAAATGGCGACGACGGCTGCCTCACTCCTTGCTGATTCGAAAAGCGCGGAGCAACGAGAGCAGATCCTCGAAACACTTCCCAGTTTTGGAGAAGAAGGAATTGCTGCTGCTCGTTCGTATGTTGGGTCCGCCTCCTTGCGCGGCACTCAACTCTTCGCTCATGAACCGTTTCGCCAGATTCTCTTCTTTCATGCGATTGGTGAACGAAATCACCTTCTTGAGGTCCACCAGCAGCTGATGCAGGAGGCAGAATCCGACCTCTTTCATCAGACGGGATTGGATCTCTGGTTTCCGACTTTAACGAGCCGATATCGGGTTCCTCTTCTACTCGCAGAAATTGGGGAATCCGACCTAGCTCTGCGTCTTTATCGTCGCTATCACGAGGACATGAATCGCTACCGCTGGCATCACAAAGAGTTTCTCGAATCCTATCTCGCCTTTCTGATCGATCAGAATCAATTCGAAGAGGGACAGGAAATTGCGGAGCGAGTCTTCGCAAAGTCACTGCGAGTCGATCTCCGACTACTCGTTCGATTGCATGATCGAATGGAAGTAGAAGAGCCAAAAGAGGCATGGATCAGTCGATTTGGCCTTTCGGAGGGTGAAATCGCTTTGGTCGACGAATGGAGTTCTGCTCTTGCCGAAGGCCGCGAAATGGTCGAGTATTCCGACACATGGTAACCTCCATCCATCGTTTAACTCGATTCGCGGCTGCGACTCTCGTTCTGGCATTCCTTTGTCAGTGTACGACGAGAGAGGTCAAAACGACGCGGACTCGGATCAGTTTCGCTGGAGATGGCGATGAATCGGCACTCCGTAGTCGATTTGCTGAGAGTGGCTACAAGATTGGCGAAGACGGTCAGATTCAGGCCGACAATCCGAATCTCCACGCAGGGAAAAAGCCGGGAGGACTGAAGGGAGAATACGAATCCAAGCAGGCTCGCCTCAAGAAGGGAGGTCTCGCTACCAATAAGTACAAGACGCCTGAGTACATCAAGCTTCAGAATCATAAGGGAGTGAAGGAATCCCGAGATGGAAGCCTTGTTGCCAGAGAGGGAGGATCCGATCAGTCCAGACAGGCAGGCAAACTCTTCAAAAGTCGTTCGAGAGCGACCGGGGATTACGCAGAGTACGACACGGGAACGTATGATGATTCTGGGCGATTATTCGATACAGGTCAGAACGAGAAATTGACCGGAGCGTTTGCAAAACCAGCTCGTGCTGAAGGCAGAGAAAGCCAGATCGGCTACCGGGACAACGCGGCGCTCTCGATGAACGACGTGAAAAAGATGGTCAGCCCCGGTGTTTACGCGAGAGCGACCGGAGTGGAGTGATTCTTTCTTTAGAATCGAAGACGGATCCCGCCAGTAAGGTAGGCGCTCGATCCAAGATCCTGCTGAAACACATACGGCGCTCCCTCGATTGTGAGTTCTTGTCCTACTTGGACACCGCCGTCAAGATAGGCCCACCAGGGACCTGAAAGTCGGGCATCCACCCCACCACCTATTCGAATGCTGCGGTAGTTGAGATCGACATCCCTTCCGCTTCCGGCAGGATCACGAATGTTCCATCCCGCTCCGCTGAGAAGAGCTCGTGCTGTGAAGAGAAGATCTTCGCTCGGCGCGTAGGAAAGTTCTGCCCGAGGGAAAGTCAGAGCGAGCGACCAGTGAGGGTCGGGTTCAAAAATAAACCCAATCGCTGGGAGAACTCTCTCCTCGCCCAGATCTCGCGAGTAGTAGGCTCCAAAAGCGACGCGGGTCTTTTCATTCAGCTGACAGGAAAGAAGAGCGAGCGAGGTGAGAATAAAATCATCCGAGTTCACCGAACCGAAGTCAGAATACCAGCCTGGCTGAACGCGAACCCACATTTTCCAGCGGTCGTTGAAGTCTTTCCAGACATTGAAAGGAATATCGAGGCGGTCGAGATCGAGGGAACGCGTACCGAAAGGAAAGGGGGCTCCGGTGAACTCGAGTTTGTTGCGGCGATATCCGACACCAGCAGTGAAGCGGAATCCGTCCCGCATCACGATAGGGATATTTGCCGAAAATCCGAATTCGTTGTTGGAGAAAGACCCAGCGCGATTGGAAAAATTGGAATTTCCTCCCCAACTGAAATAGCTGCCTGCCACCGCAAAATTAGGAATGAAAGACTCTTCCGTGGTTCTTTCTTCTCCTCGGAGGAGGGACGGGAGACATAGGGAGAGAGTGGCAATCAGCGCCAAGTTCAGTTTCGGTGTCATAGGAGGGAAACATACGCACGAACTGCGCTTTCGGGAGAGAAAGTTTAGAAAATCCTTCGATTGAATTCCCGCGACACAGCTATGGGCTCGGTTTTGTTTCTCTCATCTTGCCCTCGGAATGGAACTGGATAGGATGAGAAGGAGATGGTGGAGGCTGTTTTCATTGGGACAATCATCCCCCTTCTTTTCATATGGGGGCTGCTTCGCCACAGTCGTCCGCTTTTTGGGTGCTTTTGCTGGGGAGCCGTTTCCTTCCTTCTCGTGTATCTCCTTTCTCCTCCTCTTTATCAGGCTCTCGGGCTCGAGGATTCGTTTCGGACAACAGCGATTTATACCGGGCCTCCTTTCGAAGAAATTCTGAAACCATTACCGGTCGTGCTGATTGCCATTTGGGGCGCTCGTTCCCTCACTCCATTCCTCTATATCTTGGGCTTGGCATGCGGCATGGGATTCGCAATTGAGGAGAATCTTGTCTACCTGATTCGCTTTGCGGAAGGGGCGGAGGATTCTCGCATGCTGATGATTCTCCGATCTTTTTCAACCTGCCTGATGCATGGGGTTGCCACGGGGCTGACCGGATATGCCCTGACACTGGCTCGGAGACGTGGCGGCTGGGGCTGGGTATGGCTCCCTTTACTTGGTCTAGGGATTGCTTCCGGCTATCACGCCGGATTCAACTGGCTCATGCTCGAGGGGCACCTCACAAGTGGGCTGATCGGAGCCTTTCTCCTCTTCGTAGCTTTTCTTTGCTGCATGAAAGAATCCGAGTCGAAAGCTCCGGAGGCCAAGGGCACACAATGGGAGTAAGTTGACCTTTCGGGTCAATACAACTCCACGGGGGAGCGTTTGCCGTCTTCGACGGAAAGTTCTTTAGCGCCTTCTTCTCCGAGGGTTTCGACTCGGAGATCCCAGATCTGGTTGTCGATTTCCTGGAACCGCTCAATGGACCAGTCAAAAGGGTCTTTCATCTTCTTCTTCGTCTTTTCGATCCTGACGAGCGCATCGTTAATAATTGGATCAGGAAGGGTTCTGATGACTTCGGCAGCTTTCTCGACCAGTTCGACGCGGTGGCAAATCATGGCGAGATCATTCCCGGCCTCGATGCAGGCGCGGATCGTGTCTTCGAACGTGACCTCATTGAGAATGGCACCCATGTCGAGATCGTCCGTCATAACCAAGCCGTCGTAGGCCAGCTGATTCCGAAGGAACTGACCAATGATATTTTTCGAGAGAGAAGCTGGCCAACGGGGACGGTCTGCATCCCAGCACGGGTAGTGAGAGTGACAGGTCATGATACTGTCGAGATCCGGAAGCAGCGCCCGAAACGGTTTCAGCTCGTCTTCTTCCATTTCCTCCAGCGATTTGGTGATAATGGGGAGCTCGTGATGAGGATCGCATTCTGCAGAGGCGTATCCGGGAAAGTGTTTTCCGGAGCTGAGAACTCCCTCTTTGCGGAGCCCGAGATTGAAGAGGGTCGCATTGCGAATGACTTCTTCGGGAGATTTTCCCCAGCAGCGTCCTTTCAACGAGTTATCGGCCTCGTCGTCGTAGGAGAGATCCAGAACCGGGCAGAGATCGAGGTTGAAGCCGAACATCCGAAGAATCTGTCCGGTCAGCTTGCCGTGCTTCTCGATGAGCTTGAGATCTCCCTTTTCCCGCAACTGCTGGGCATTGGGTGGCTCGCTTCCAATGAGGCGGAGACGGGAAACGCGGCCGCCTTCCTGATCAATCGTGATGAATGGCTCGATCTCGCTGAGGTCACGCAGGTCGTCGATCAGTTTGCGAAGCTGCTCCGGAGTTCGAATGTTTCTCCCGAAGAGAATGAAGCCACCGGGCTGAAGCCTTTTAAAGCGAGCCGCCGTTTCGGAATCCAGTTCAGTTCCGGGAACTCCCGTGAGTAGCAATTGACCAAGAGGAGCGCTGCTGTGCATGCGGGAGACTAGCCCGATACCGAAGCTATGCTCAAACGGAATTTTCTCTAAGTGCGAAAGAAGGGAAAACTTCAATTCCAATAATTATATTCGCTATGTATAGAGGTTCTAAACCAATCACGAAGTGATCGGTGTAACTCCTAAGGTTGTGGCTAGCATCACTACAGCCTTCTCCACTCGTGACCGTCTTCTTCGAGAAGCTCGTCTGCTTCTCGAGGACCCCAGGAGCCAGCAGGATATTCGGCCATCTTGGGTGGTTGAGCGGACTTGTGCCAGGCATCTTCGACCTGATCGACATAGCGCCAGGCGTTTTCGACTTCGTCTTTTCGAGCAAACAGGGTCGCATCTCCCGCCATCGCGTCGAGAAGAAGTCGTTCGTAGGCTTCCGGACTGCTCTTTCCAAAGCTGGTCTGGTAGCGGAAATCCATTTTCACGGGCTGCAGCGTAGCTGCGGGTCCGGGGCGCTTCGAACGCATTCCTAGGGAGATGCCTTCGTTGGGCTGAATTCGAATCACGAGAACATTTCCGGGCATCGCCTCGGCACCGACGGCTGCATTGAACAACACGTTCGGAGCCTGCTTGTAGTGGATCGAGATTTCGGTTCCCTTTTTGGGGAGACGTTTCCCCATTCGCATGTAGAAAGGCACGCCTTCCCAGCGCCAGTTGTCGATCATGATTTTGAGAGCTACATAGCTCTCGGTCATCGAGCCGGGATTCACGCGATCTTCGCGTCGGTATCCAACGACTTCTTCTCCGTCAACGGTTCCAGAGGTGTATTGCGCTCGGACGACGCTGCGTCCGACGTCTTCTGCGTCCGGGAAAGGGCGCAGTGACTTGAGAACTTTCACTTTTTCATCTCGGACGCCATCGGCTGAGAGGTCGGCGGGAGGTTCCATCGCAATGAGACTGAGAAGCTGGAGCAGGTGATTCTGCACCATGTCACGAAGAGCCCCTGACTTCTCATAATATCCTCCGCGACCGCCTTCCATGCCGAGGGGTTCCGCGCAGGTGATCTGGACATGATCGATAAATCGGTTGTTCCAGAGAACTTCGAAAAACTGATTCGCAAAGCGCAGCACCATAATATTTTGCGCGGTCTCTTTCCCGAGATAGTGATCAATCCGGTAGGTGTCCTTTTCTTCGAATGTCTCGTTTACCACCTCGTTGAGGTGCTGAGCTGTTGCGAGATCGGTGCCGAAGGGCTTTTCGACCACTGCGCGACACCAGCCGTTTTCTGATTCGTTCAGCTTGGCCTTTTTGAGCTGGAGCAGAATGTCGTCGAAGAATTCGGGAGCCGAGGCGATGTAGAAGAGGCGATTGGGACTGGCCCCGTCGGCTTCCATTTCATCGAGACGTGTCTTCAGCAAAGCGTAGCCTTTCTCATCGGTGAAAGTGCTCTGGTGATAGGTGATGCTCTGGGAGAACTGCTCCCAGAGATCTTCATCGTGTCCTTGACGAGAGACCCTCTGGTTGAGCTCCTTGAGTCCTTCCCGAAAGACGTCATCTGGCTTTTCTCGACGAGCAAATCCGACAACTCGAAGTCCCGCTGGGAGATCTCCGTCCGCCGCAAGATTGTAGAGAGCGGGGATGAGTTTCCGGTGGGTGAGATCACCCGTCGCTCCAAAAATCACAAGGATGCAGGACTCAGGATGATTGCGGAGACTTAAGTCAGCCTCTCGAAAAGGGTTCTCTTCCATTTCCCGCATGAACCTGCAGAATTCGGGCCATTGCAAACGAATTGAATGTGGAATTCAAATCGAAACGATTCATGTCCGACCGTCAAACGGGTGTGAATTCAGAGACAAATTCGCTCCGGCCGGGGAGGAAGTGCTTCAGGGACTTGAATCGATTTCGCGAGACCAAGGAATTTCAGGAAACGAATGAACCACCAGCCGGGGTCGCTCTGCCCCCTATGTCCCAGGCGCGCCGAGTCGGGATAGGCGTGATGATTATTGTGCCAACCTTCGCCCATCGTGAGGAGTCCCAGACCAGGGAGATTGAACCCCTGCACTGAATGACCTTCGAGATACCATTTCCGTCTTCCGTAGTTGTGGGCAAAGAATCCAACCATCCAATGCCCGGTTAGTGAGAAGGCGATACGTCCTGAAATTCCCAACAACACCCAGGGAAGTCCTCCCAGGAAATACAGAGGAACGGCGAGGACGAGTTGCTGTGCCATCCAGGTTCGCTGAAGAAAGCGATAGAAGGGGTCGTCTTTTACTTCTTCTTCGATCACGAAGTCGGGAGGTGATTTCAGGTCAAGGCGGGTGTGAAGATTGTAGACCCAGTCCTTCCAGAAACTCTGTTGGTGAATGTAGAATCGATGACAGCGAGTTTGCCGCTGTGCCCAATCCCGGATGTCGTGGAGATAGATCATCGAGAATGGCCCTCCCATTCCAACGAGAGTGCCGAGGTAGACGAGGACGCGCTCCAGCAAAAGGGGACTTCGAAAACTGCGGTGAATGAGCATCCGGTGAAGCCCAACGGTGTGGCCGGCGCACAAGGTCGCGAAGGTGAGGCCTCCGCAGAGGAAAAAGATGTCCCAGGAAAAACCCGTTGCCCAACCGATTCCTCCAAGAGTGACATGGGTCGAATACCAGAGTGATTTCGTTGGGCTCCAGCGAATCGCTCCTTCCAGAGGATTGCAATTCCTTTCACTCGAACGCATTCGGCCAACTTCGATAGGTTCTTCGGTCATGGGATAAGAGGATTGTTAGACTCGGTGAGATCAACTTATCCAGGCGTCGTTCGCCCCTGCGCTGAGTTGACCTCCCGCAAAGGTGGCGTCTGCAAAAAGACCTCCAGCTGTTTCGTCGAGTAGGCTTCGGTCTTTTCAGTCGATTCGGAAGTGGAGGAACACCAGGTCGACCCAGTCTGCGAGGAAACAGGTTTCTCCGAAACGATCGGACACCGCCTCCTGCGCCAGATCTGAATGGGATTTTCTAGGATTGGTTGCGAAGGCTGCACGCGGTAGGACCGGAGTAGAGAGCACGGGTCCTGTGCCTCGTGTCAGTTTTTGAATCCCGATCCTCATTTGCAGTCAGGGTTTGGGTTGCTGTATTCAAAGAGCCCTCTTCACGCCGCTGTGGTAATCGCTAATTCGATTCTCCGTTGCTTGCGCAGCGGCCGTGGAATTTCCTTTTCCAAGCAATCGTCTTCCGACGGCACAGCAGATGGCAGCGGTAAGAATTCCGTAGAAGCCACCGAGAATGGCAGCGGTCCCGATCCAATCATCCTGGGCATGGATGAAGACACCCATGGCCATCGTCCCCAGTGTCCAGCCGATCAACCACGAAATCCAAGGTTGCCGAACGAGGATTGAATCCCGTTTTGTTAGAGCCCAGAAGATGCCACCCGGAATGCTGTAGGCCAGCATGTGAATGAGTCCCGCAATTGTAAAACCGATCCACGCGTAGAGCATTGCATTCCCGAGGATGCTCCCGAGGGGCGAAGCGATGAGGGCGCCTTCCGCGATTCTTTCCTCTCTTCCTTCGATCAGGCCGCTTCCCCAGATTTCTTTCCACATACCGTATCCAAGCCCGAAGAAAACCCAAGCTACCCCTTGGATCCCATAGGCAATGAGGCCGCTGAAAAGCCAGCGCTTTCCAGCGCTGACCTGGGACCTCTGAATTTGCAGTCGTTTCGGAATGATTGAATGTGTTATCATTCATTTTTTGTAGTGAACAGGGTTGGGTCATCGACGTGACCCTGTTGGGCGGTGGTCTTGACGCGATCCTCTGACCTCGAAGCTTTCTGCCTTCTTAGCTTCTTCCGGGGGCGACGGGGACGATAGAGATCATGGAGAATGGTCATGGGGAAGTTACCGGGCTAGGGTTTGCACCCACTCCTGTTGCTGGGCGGGTGCCGTGATATCGAGGAGGTCGGTAAGGGCATCTTCAAGTTGGTGAAATCGGAATCGAAATCCGATCCCGTGAATCTTGACGGGGAGACCTCGTCTCCCGTTGAGCGCGAGATCAGGGTCCGCTCCGAGAATCGGAGAAGCGAGCCTGACGAGGGAAACTGGGGCAGGCAATCCGAAGGGCGCCCGCAGAGTTCTTCGCAGCGTCTCCATAAATTCATGATTCGGAACTGGCTGAAGACCGGTTGCATTGCAGATCCCGTGGACGGTCGGATTCTCGATCGCCTCAACGAAAAGACGCATCATGTCATCGACGTGAATCCAGCTGATCCACTGTTTCCCCGTCCCGATCTTGCCTCCTAGGCCGACCTTGGCCAGTCCTGCAAGAGTGGGAAGCGCGCCTCCGTCTCGTCCGAGGACAAATCCGATTCGCAGCATCGCCCAACGCATTTCCGGGCGGATCGCTTCTCCGAGGGCTTCCTCCCAGGCGACGCAGACATCGGTCGGATATTCATCAGGAATGAAACCGGACTCATCACAGATGCGGTCACCTGCGTTTCCGTAGATCGCGAGACTTCCCGCCTGAACCCAGACTTCGGGGACGCGATATACTTTTCTCAGGGCTTCTCCGAGGACTTTGGTCGAGTCGATCCGAGAACGGAGGATTTCCTCTCGGTTCGCCTTTGTCTGGCGGCAGTTGACGCTTTTCCCGGCGAGGTTGACGAGCGCTCGGGCTCCTTCCAGTTCGACAGCCCACTCATCAGAAAGAGTTTTTCCGTCCCAGGCTACCGCCCTACCTGGCCCCTGGTAGTTCGCTGCGTTTCTTGTCAGAATAACCACTTCATACCCACGGTGCTCCAGGGTCTTGGCCAGATTTCGGCCGAGAAAACCGGTTCCACCGGCGAGGATGATTCGTTTCGCATCATTGTTTTTCATTTCAGTAATTTCTGTCACGAGGGAAATCTAACAGTAAAAAAGAGAGGCGACCTATTTGGTGAAGGCGCCGATTGATTTTGCGATCTTGTCGCCCATCCGGATTGCTTTAATCGCGGACTTGGTTGGAAGGCGATCCATCTTGTCGTAAAAATCGCTGACCAGCTCAAAAAAGCTGAGGAGTTCTTCCAACTGCTGCTTGGCGTAGGGATCTCCGTTTTCCTTGTCCTGCCCTGCTTCGTCAGCACAGCGGCGAAGGTTGGAGAGAGTTGGATCGATTTCGCGCTTTTTCCGTTCCGCAGCGATGATGCGGAACATTTCGTAGACATCTTTGATCGACTCGAAGTGATCACGCCGATCCCCCGGGAGGTGCACGACTTTTACGATTCCCCAGTTCTGAAGTTCCCGAAGACTGTTGCTGACGTTTGAACGCGCTACGCCGAGTCGGCTGCAGATTTCTTCCGCATGGAGGGGTTCCTCACTAAGGAACAGAAGCGCGTGGATCTGGGCGACAGTACGATTGATGCCCCACTTCGTCCCCATTTCTCCCCAATGGAGAATAAAGTGCTCTGCGAAGTCAGGGAGTTCCTTCATTTTCGTTATTTCTGTCTTTACAGAAATCGAAGAAAAGCGCTTTGCAACAGGTTTTTGTCAGTTCCGGACGATTTCCCCGGTTTACGTGCCTCCGAAGGGCCGGTATAGTTTCTATACATGGAAACACTCAAGACGATCTTCACGAATTGGTTTTTGCTGGGCTTTCTCCTCGGCTTTTTCCTCTGTGTTCTTTCTTTTCTCTCTCACGGCAAGACGAAACGCGAGCTGAAGCGTCTCAAAGGGCATCTCAGCGATAAGCTTGAGATCGAGGCCGAGAAGATGTCGGAAATGAAGGAGAAGATCGATGAGCTCAAAGTCGAGAACGAGAATCTCCGGATAAAGATTAACGCGGGTCGCGTTCAGGACGATTACCAGTCTCTCGAACGAGAGCTCGAAATTTACGCCCGAGCCGAAAAGGGAATGGTCGTTAATGCTCCAGGTTTTGCTCAAGCCTGGGAAAAGACCAAGGAAAATGCTCTTACCGAGCTTGAGGCGGAGGAATCCGGAAAGAGTCTTCCTCGTCGAATCTTCAAGAAGTTCTTCTCCAAGGGAAGCGGAAACGTTGTCGATGGAGAAGTCATCGAGGCATTGCCCTCCGAGTCGACGAATAAGGAGTCGTCTAATAAACAGCCTTCCACCACGGAGGCGTAGGCTTCCGTCTGTTTTCCAAGAAACTTTTTTCATACGTTCAGCCCTGAACTGAACGCAAGAGCGATTCGTCGATTGCATCCGCTCGGATGCGAGCAAAGTTCCGCCATGACTCTGGATCTTCCTGACCGCGATTTCGTGGGCTATATTTTTGACTGTGACGGCACCCTCGTCGATTCGATGCCTTTGCATTTTCGGGCGTGGACGGCGAGTTTCGAGCATCACGGCGCTCCGTGGAAATGGACCGAGGACGAATTCTATGCCAACGCGGGCGTTCCTGACCGAGTTACGACGATGGAGCTGAACGACCGCTACGGGGCTGACATTGATCCTGATTCGGTTCATGATTGGAAGGTTGAGTGGTATTCCCAGCATCTCCCCAGCCTGCAACCGGTCTCTGCAGTGGCAGACCTTGCGCGGAAGTATCACGAAGAAGGCCAGAAGATCTCGGTGGCATCAGGGAGTGACTTGTCCATCGTCGAGCCATCTCTCGAAGTTATTGGGCTTCGTGACTTATTCGAAATCGTAATCACGCCGGCTTTGGTAGAAAACGGAAAACCGGCTCCGGACATGTTTCTTCTTGCAGCGGAGCAAATGGGAGTCGCGCCGGATGATTGCCTCGTTTTCGAAGACGGTCAGGCGGGAATCGATGCGGCAGACGCGGCGGGTATGGCGAGCGTGTTTGTGCCGAGCCGTGGATAGAGTGATCAGACGGGAGAGAATTCCGCTTCAGGATTCTTTCTCGCGGAAAAGGTTTTTCTTGTTTCGCTACTCAGGCGGGTAAAAGCTGAAGTGTGTTCCAGGTTATCTTCAACGAAATCAGTGCCGCCGAAATTTCTCAATTATCCACCCTGGAGCAATTGGAGGTTTTAGATGAATTTAAGGTGCGACCCGAGGATCTCGATGGCCTCGAGGAAAAGGATTCGGATGCCCCGTTTGGTCAAATTGAGCGGGATGGCAAGAAGCTGTATCGTTATCGAGCCAGTGATGTTCGGCTCTATTTTGAAGTTTCAGACGATCATCAATCGGTCATCGTTCACCGAGTACTTAGCCGGAATACATTTCAGGATTTTCTCTTTCGAGCGAATCTACCCGTCGGAGACGACGAGGATCTCGCGCAGTCCAAGCAATTCTGGGAATTGATTGAAGAAGGAGAACGGGCTCGCCGCGTCTAAGCGATAGCGATTTTTTTCACCCTCCCATGTCTGATTTGATTTCCCGCCTCGATACCGACGAAGACTATCGTCGGGAACAATTTCCCTGCACCCGGGATCGGATTTTCCTCTCTCATGCCGCCGTGACGGCATTGCCCACGGTCGCGGTGGAGGCGATGAACGATTTTAATCACGCGACCTCGACAGGAGAGCTCGACTATTCAGAGGTTCTTCTCCCTCGGATGGATCGGGTGAGAAAGTCGGCGGCTCGACTCATCGAATGTGATTCTGACGAAGTCGCTCTTCTCGGGCCGACCAGCCTAGGGCTCAGTCTCGTCGCGAACGGGATCGACTGGAAACCCGGTGATGAGATCATTACCTACCTCGATGACTACCCCGCCAACGTTTATCCCTGGAAGCATCTCGAGGAATTTGGCGTCAAAGTTGTCCTGCTGCATCCTGACGAGGTCGGGCGAATCACTCCGGAGTTGGTCGAGAAAGCGATCACTCCGCAGACACGATTGCTCGCATTGGCTTCGAATCATTTCCTTGCCGGATATCGACTCGATGTAGAAGCGATCAGTGCACTCGCGAAGAGCAAAGAGATACTCTTTTGCCTCGACGCGATTCAGACTGTTGGCGCTTTCCCGACCCTGGCGAAACATGTCGATTTTCTCTGCGCAGATTCCCATAAGTGGATGCTTGGCCCGATGACCGCGGGAATATTTTATGTCAAGCGCTCGAGAATGGAAGAGCTCCGCCCCATCCTTGTCGGGGCCTGGAACGTGAAATGCCCGAATTTCATCGCTGGAGAGGTCGTCGATTTTGAGCCAGGTGGCCGGCGTTATGAACCTGGGGTTCTGAATTCCCAGGGATTACTTGGGATGGAGGCATCGATGGATCTCCTCACTGGAGTCGGAATCGAGGTGGTCGCGGATCGATTGCTGCAACTGAAGGCAATTCTCGTCGAGGGGCTGAAGATGCTTGGCTACACAATTGTTGGTCCCGAAGGTGGAAATGACGCCACCGGAATCACTTCCTGCACCGATCGAGAGCGACCGGATGAGATGGCAGCGACCTATCAAACTCTCCTTTCGCAGAACATTGTTCCCAGCTTTCGCCATGATCGGGAAGGATTGCCGCACTTGAGATTCAGCCCGCATTTCTACAATACGCCACGGGAGATTGAAGAAACTCTTGAGGCATTGCGCCGGGCTCGGGCTTGACGAAAGTATTATTTCGGTCTTGAATCGAACGCGCGATTTCCGCTGGAAAGTCACGACCTTCTGCATGACACTACGAAAGAGCGTCTCGCGCTTGGAAACTTACCAGACCAATACGAACCAGAATTACTGTGGACTTCAAAGACATCAAAAAAATCGTTGAGCTCATGGATCAGCATGGGCTGTCTCAGTTCAAGCTTGAGCAGGACGAAACAAAGCTCGAGTTGAAAAAAGGTGGAGACATCGACATGTCAGCGGTCCAGTCGCTGCTGGCTTCCGCTCCGGCACCTCAACAGGTAGCTGCTGCTCCCGCCGCTGCTGCGCCTGCTGCTGACGCTGCTGCACCCGCTGGCACCGAAGAGATTACATCTCCGATGGTTGGAACTTTTTACACGTCTCCGTCTCCGGACGCGGATCTCTTTGTGAAAGTGGGCGATAAAATTTCAGCTGATTCCACCGTCTGTATTGTAGAGGCAATGAAAGTCATGAACGAGATCAAGTCGGAGATTGGCGGAGAAATCGTAGAAGTTCTCGTCGAGAACGGAACCGCAGTTCAATTTGGTGAGCCTCTCTTCCGAGTGAAAACGGCCTGATCAATTGTTCAGCCCTGCCAATCCTGGCGAAAGACTTTTCCTGAGAGCGTTATGTTCAAGAATATTCTCGTAGCTAATCGAGGTGAAATCGCCCTTCGCGTTATCCGTGCTGCTAAGGAGCTTGGCGTGCGAACGACGGCTATTTATTCTGAGGCTGATGTTGACTCGATGCACGTGCATCTCGCAGACGACGCCATCTGTGTCGGGCCACCGGCAAGCGCCGATTCTTATCTCAAGATGGAGAACATTCTCTCCGCGGCCGAGATCGCGAACGTGGATGCGATTCACCCAGGATACGGTTTTTTATCCGAGAATCCTCGTTTTGCAGAACTCTGTCAGAGCTGCAATGTAAAATTTATCGGACCTTCTTCCGAAGTCATCGCGATGATGGGGGACAAGAACACCGCACGGGCTACGGCGGTGAAATATGGAATTCCAGTGACACCGGGGTCGGAAGGAATCGTCGAAACCGAAGAAGAAGCAATCAAGCTCGCGGAGGAAATCGGATTTCCTGTCATGGTCAAAGCCACTGCGGGAGGTGGTGGTCGTGGTATGCGCCCCGCTCTGAACAAGGCCAGTTTTGTCGGCGCTTTTCATGCTGCTCGTCAGGAGGCGGAAGCCTGTTTCGGCAACCCGGATGTTTACATCGAAAAACTGGTGGAGAATCCGCACCACGTTGAGTTCCAGATCGTGGCCGACAGCCATGGGAACGTGAAAGAGCTTGGAGAGCGTGACTGCTCGATGCAGCGTCGGAATCAGAAGATCATCGAGGAGACTCCTTCCCCTCTTATCAGTGAAGAACTTCGTCAACGCATGGCGGAAGCTTCGGAGAAGCTAGTCGCCAGCATCGGATACGAGAACTGCGGAACGATCGAGTATCTCGTCGATGATGATGAGAATTTCTACTTCATGGAGATGAACACCCGAATTCAGGTGGAGCATCCCATTACCGAAGAAGTACGGGGATGTGACCTCATCAAGGAGCAGATCCGTGTCGCAGCTGGGGAAGCGCTTTCCGGGCACGTCATGGCGAGTAGACCGCGTGGACACTCGATTGAGTGCCGGATTAACGCGGAGGATCCCTACAATAATTTCGCTCCCAGCCCGGGCAAAATTAAGCTTTTCTACGCACCGGGTGGTCGCGGAGTTCGCGTTGATACTCATGTCTACAGCGGCTACGAGGTCCCTCCGAACTACGATTCGATGATCGCCAAGCTCATCGTGACGGGTGCGACCCGTGAAATTGCAATTGCCCGAATGATCCGCTCGCTCAATGAGTTCGTGATTCGTGGCATCAAGACGACGATTCCGTTTCAGGCTTCAATCATGAAGCACAACGCCTTTCGATCCGGTGATTACAATATTGCCTGGGTGGAAAAGTTTCTCGCCTCGCAGCCGGCTCCTCCTGAAGGTCTTCCCGACATTATGTTGGAAGAAGACTAGGGTGGCCTGAAACCATCGGCTCGATTTAGCGGACGCCCCATCCGGGTAGGACACAATCGAGGTCAGGAAGCCGAGATGGGCAACTTCTGAACCGAGGATCTTCTATTCCGCGAGATGTTCTCGAACAGTCTCGTAGAGTTCGAATATATGGTGATCGTGCAGACTGTAGAAGACCTGGCGACCCACTTTCCGATAGCGGACGAGACGGGCGTTTCGCAAAGCCCTCAATTGATGAGAAACGGCTGATTCGGATACCGACAGATTTTCCGCGAGGTCGCAGACACAGCTTTCCGACGAGGAGAGGAGAGAAATCAGTCGCAGCCGGGTAGGGTCCGCGAGGACGCCAAAGAACTCAGCCATCTGTTGTGAGTCTTCGACCTCAAGCGGGAGGCCTCCCTCTCCTGTGATGGAAGAATGGTGTTCCTCGCAAACAGGAGACTCCAATTCAGTTTTTTCTTGAGAAGACTCATGCGCCATAGATTCACCATGCCTCACTTCATTCGCAGAAACAATTGACAAATACCTGAGCGTATGTTCATATATTAATTATATGAGCACATCTATCGAGACTCCATGCGCCTGCCCTGACTGCAAATGCAAGATTTCGCAGGGCCATCACGTCATCAAAGACGGTAAAGACTTTTGCAGCGAAACCTGCGCCAGCGGACACAAGTCCGGAGACGGCTGCTGCAATGGATCTTGTGATTGCCAAGGCTGAATTTCAGCCCGTTCTGGTTCAGTCTCGTAGCTAGGACTGCGAAGGAACAAACTAATTTCGAAAGACCACTGGTGCGAGCCAGTGGTCTTTTCGTTTCATTAAGAACCCCTCTATTCTACTGAAATCGGGGCCGGCTGCTGGTCAGTGGGAAAACACTTGGCGACGAGCCAATTTGAACTCGTGAGCTGGGGGGGCGAAGACGATCACGGACGCGACTGATCTTCCCCGGATTGCTTCTGAACTGGGAAAGCCAGAGGATTGCTTCACGAGGTGGTAGAGAGGGGCGGGAAGCGGGAAGGCTGGCGAAGGCTTCGAAACATTTTTCCCTCCATTCCGAAGAAGTCTGCTGTGCTATCCATTTCTCGTAAGCCAACCACCAGTCGAGAAATCGTAGGCTCGAAAAGTAGACCTCCAAAGCGGGACCGTTGGAGAGAGAGCCTGCCCGGTAGAGCTCGGGAGCGGGAGGGTCATTTTCTGAATACAGAAAGCAGCGCCTTCTTTTTCGGATATAGAGAAGGCTCTGGTCCTGCGACCGAGCTGACCTGTAGTGCCCGGCACAGGCGCCGTGAAGCTCAATCAATCCGCCGTCGTTGAGGGGAAGCCGGTAGCAATTGGTGCCCACTAATCCCTTGGATTTTCGTCTCTCAAAGCCGTATTCGCAGAGCAGATTCCCTTCAGGGTAGATAACATCGCGACCCCAGAAATACATCTGCTGGCCTAGGAGATCAGTGAAATCCCGTAGCAAAGCTCGCAATCTCGAAAGAGGTATCTGATCAGCCGACTCGAGCTCCTGTTGGGGAGTGAGCACGCTATCGGATTTCTGCTGGAAAGACCAACCATAAATGCAAACTATTTGCATTTCAAAGAATCGCAAGTAGTTTGCATTTGGGATCGCGAGCTTTGAAGTGATTGCTTTCGGGTCCTGCTAAAATCCCATCCCTCAATGCTGGAAATGAGTTCATTAAATCAGACTTTATCCAATCCGCTGCCCGTTACCGTTTTGTCTGGTTTTCTCGGCGCAGGAAAAACCACTTTGCTGAATCACATCCTCCGCAATCGGGAAGGTAAGAAGGTTGCCGTGATCGTCAACGACATGAGCGAGGTCAACATCGATGCTGCTCTTGTCCGTTCCGGCGACGCGTCGCTTTCCCATTCTGAGGAAAAGATGGTCGAGATGTCGAATGGATGCATCTGCTGCACTCTGCGTGAGGATCTTCTTCTCGAAATCGGAAAACTGGCCCGCGAGGGTCGTTTTGATCATCTTCTTATCGAGTCGACTGGAGTCAGTGAACCAATGCCGGTCGCTGAGACGTTCACGTTCCGCGACGAGGAAGGAAACTCTCTGGGCGATATAGCGGCGATCGACACCATGGTCACGGTGGTTGACGCATTGAACTTTCTTCGCGATTACGAAAGCACTGACGATCTTCAGGGGCGTGGCACAGCGGTTGGAGAGGAAGACGAGCGAACCATCGTCGATCTTCTCGTAGACCAGATCGAATTCGCCAACGTGATTCTAGTTAACAAGATCGACTTGGTTTCGAAGGAGGATCGGACTCGGATCCGGGCCATGATTGGAGCCCTCAATCCGAAGGCGAAAGTTTATGAAACGACAAATTCTGAGATCGTTCTAGATCACGTCATGGGAACGGGACTCTATGATCTTGCCGATTCCGAGGAAACGACTGGTTGGCTCGACTCGCTTGTCGAGTATACGCCGGAGACTGAAGAGTACGGGATCTCGAATTTTGTCTACGAGAGTCGCGTTCCTTTTCATCCCGATCGACTCTACAAGATCTTCAGCAAGGAGTGGCCGGGTGTGATTCGATCAAAGGGACTTTTCTGGCTTGCCACTCGGCTCCAGATGGCTGGCTATTGGTCACAGGCGGGTGCGATGTGTCAAAACCAGTGCCTGGGATTTTTCTGGGCGACCGTTCCTCGTGAACACTGGCCCGAAGACCCGGCCCAGCTTGCCGAGATTGAAAAAGTGAGCGAGGGGCCGAATGGAGATTGCCGCCAGGAAATCGTCCTGATCGGCTCGGACATGGATCAAGAGGAACTTACTGCCATGCTGGATAGCGCTCTGCTGACCGACGAGGAGTTGGCGATGGAGAAAGATGAGTGGAAAGCCCGCTTTGCCGACCCATTTCCTGAATGGAATATGGGCGAGGAGTCGATGGAGTCCTGAGGCGACAGTTTCTCACTCTGATGGACGAAGATCCATATTCTGACTCACTTCGCTTCGGCGATGACTCATTTCTTTTCAGGCGGGAGGGACATATCGACTTTTTCCGTGTCTATCGTTGTCGGAGCCACTTGGATGGCGAGAAGCTGGTTTCTGTATTGGAACCCCACGAGACAATGCAGGAAGTCCTTGAGCAGGCGAGTTGCCTGATTCGAGAATACCATGGGACCGCGAAGCGGGTGGGCGCGGTGATGGATGAGGCACTCGTCCTTAAGGTGGTTGAAGCTCTCCGACGTGAATCCCAAGGCGACACTCAGCCTCTTGCAGAAATCTCCGACGAAGAGTTGACCGAGCAATTCCTTGCGGAGTCTCTCTACCGCGAGATTCTCGAACTCCCGCTGGAGAGCGTGTGCTCTATACGGGAAGGGCTTCGACCGCTCTTGACCCCGGAAAACTGGCGAGTCTGCCTCGATCTACTTGCCGAATTTATTGAAGGATTACAGCCATCAACTCATGACGACTGATCCTACAAATATATTCGCCGGTCGAAAAGTTCGAAGAGGGAACCGATCTCACTCCGAAGTTTGACGAAACGGGAGTCGTTCCCTGCATCACGGAGTCCGCGGTGCGGCTCAACTTGTTGGGGGCATCCACGTGATCGATGAGTGGTGAAGCGAAATCAGAACTTTGCCGTTCAGCTTGTGGTAGGCAAAGGTATAGTCCGCGCGGGTCGCATCACCGGCTGCATTGACAAAGGTGTATTGGCCCATGTCTTTGTAGCCAGGGCCACCCGCCGTCAGAATGGGACCGGTCGCACTTTGGAAGTCCACATGCTTCCAGCCATGGTTAAGAAAGCCTTTGTCATGCGGATAGTCTGGATTCCCTCCCACGAAATAGGAGCGAGCGCCCTCTTCGTCGAGTCGGATGACATCGGCCAGGGTGGGTTTGAAAAGGAGCGGTTCATCGGGTGAACCAAAGTCGTACAGCCCAAGGAGAGCCTCTACATCTTGCGCGATAATCGCTTTCGTCCACGCTCGTTGCGCGTTGATAATTTCTGCTTTTGTAATGGTTTCGAATTCCCTCATTGCTAAAAAACGTAAAAGTAAGCTGGTTCATGAAGTCATGGAACAAGCCTGCCGAAAATTGTCGGTCAGGATTCTCGCAGATTCCGCGTGAGAATCAATTCTCTAGGCGCAAAGGAATGCATTTCTTTGGTCAATCTCGCCATTTTAAAACTCTAGCCTGCAATCCTTTACTCCATAGATTGTCTCTCCTCCAAAAACCGACTCCATAAGATGAATCCTCTTTTCATTTCCTGACCCTTTGGGAAGTGATCGGCACAACTGCGAAAGGCCAATCTTTCTGGGTCCCGGATCAGGAGAAAGGTGGATGAAGGAAACGCTATTTTTCCCACATTCTACCTGAGCTAAAAGTATCCAATCAATCGTCGAATTGTCCTCAAAGTGTTGCTATCTTTCTGATCTCTCGAAATAACTACACGTAGATGAAATACACCCTCTCCCTATTCCTTTGCTTCTTCGCCTTCAGCCTCTCCATTCCCGCGCAGGACGAGAAGGAACATGAGGCGGAAGAGTGGATTCAACTTTTTAACGGCAAAGACCTTGAGGGTTGGACGCCAAAAATTCGCTACGAGGCGTTTGGGGACGACAAACGCAATACCTTTCGTGTCGTCGATGGGGTCATTCAGGTGAACTACGAGAAGTACGAAGAGTTCAACGAGACCTTCGGGCATCTCTTCTTCAAGACGCTACACTCCCGCTACCGCCTTCGGGTGGAGTACCGGTTTTTCGGTGAACAATTGAAAGGCGGCCCGGGTTGGGCTTTTCGAAACAGTGGGTTGATGCTGCACGGTCAAGACCCCAAAACAATGAAGTCGGATCAGGATTTCCCCAACTCGATTGAGGTTCAGCTGCTCGGCGGCAAAGGTGAGGGCGAACGCACGACCATGAACCTATGTACTCCAGGGACGGACGTGATCATGAACGACAAACCGCTCAAGAAACACTGCATCAGTTCCCAATCGAAAACCTACCACGGTGATCAGTGGGTCACTGTCGAAGTCGTCGTGGATGGCTCCAAGGGCTTCCAGCATCTTGTGGATGGTGAGGTCGTGCTTGAGTATCAGGGACCTCACCTGGATGACGGGACGATGCTGGAGGGAGGAACGATTTCTTTGCAGAGCGAGAGCCATCCCTGCGAATTCCGCAAAGTGGAGTTGTTGCCGTTGAAGTAGCGAGGAGTCGCTAGAGCTTTGCCGTCGGCTCCATAGAGTCCCGGGAGCCATTTCCCTGGGATCCGTGGTTCAATCCAACAGACGAACGGACTTAGGCCAGGGATCGGCGAAGGTCCCCCCGTTTTGCCAGGCGATGATTTCTTCCTCGGTGCAGAGGGCATTCTCAAGTGCCGAGTAGAAGAACTCGCGGTCTGTTTTCAGACCTATGAGGGTGATCTCATTGTGACGGTCACCAAAGACAGGATGCTCTATTTCGAGCTGCTTCTTCAGGTGCTCGATTTCTTCGGGTAGAAGTTTCCCTGCGGGATCGTGGACCAATTCTGCTCGCCAGATTCCGGTGTGTTCCAGGGCGATCTGGCTTCCCGATTGCTGCCAGAGGAGGACGTCGGCAGGGCGAGATGCCAACCAGAGAAAGCCCTTCGTACGGTAAAGCCCGGTTCCCAGTTTGCTCTGGCAGGCTTCGTATAGACGCTGGGGGTGAAAAGGTCGAGGATCGCTAAGCACGAGAGCTTCGACAAACTCGGCGGTGGAGGATTCCTCGGTCAGGCCAAACTGTTCGGCCCGATCTTTCAATACGGAGAGCTTGGGCGCAGGAGTTCCGTCAAGGTGTGACAGAAGAAAACCTGCCTGGGCAGAAAGTCCGATCGCTGCGCCCGGCTGAAGCTTCTGAAGGGTTTTTACTTGGGCATCGACGACAGACTTCGGAATCGTGTCGATCTTGGTAAGAACGATGACGCTGGCAAAAGCAATCTGTTCGGCAAGAATCCCGGCAGCACGGTGGATCGCGTCATCCTGAGGAGTGGGGGCTTCGCCAGTGAGGATGCGACCATCTGTAAAGTCGCGATGGAGATTCAGTGCGTCGACGGTGACAATGAAATGCTGCAGGCAGAATCGATCATCCTGTGTCAGCGCCTCGATCAGCGGCCAGGGGCGGGCGGCGCCAGTGCTCTCGCAGAGAACGAGAGGAGGATTTGGATCGAGCGCAGAAATCTCTTTGAGTACTGCCCCTGCCGAGTCGTGAAGATGATCCCGGGCATGGCTTCCATGCAGCGCTGCAACACGACCCTCGAGCTTACCGGGAACTGGGGTCGATTCCTCTCCCGAAAGCAGCTCCGCATCCAATCCAAATTCGCTGAGGTCGTGTACAATTAACGCGGCATCGCGCAAAGCTTCGTCGCGTCGCCAACGTCGGAGCAGCGTCGTTTTCCCAGAGCCGAGAAAACCGCAAAGAGCAACGAGTGGAATTCCCTTCACTGATTCAATGGTCGCGGTTCAGACCGGCTTTCTCCGTGTGGCCGATCGAGCGGCAAGCGGAGAACGATTCGCCGATCAAGGGTGTTACTGCGGCTTCTTCTTTCTCCAACTGAACAGCCCCTTCTTCTGTTTGAGCGTGATCTCGCCCTCGATTGTAGACTGGTCTTGCTCGGAGGATGTGCCTGCAAAAAAAGGGCGTCCATGATGGACGCCCTCTCCTTTATCAAACCTCAGGGAAAGGAAAGAGTTTTCAAAATCAGTGATTGTGTCCGGCGTGGCTTCCGTCACCACCCCATTGCATCATCACTTGAAGCCATGCGACGTGCTCGCCAACGGTTTCTTCGTGGTTAACATAGTCATACTGGAGACGAGTTCGGATCCTGTCATTGGATCCAAAGAAAGCGGTAATCGCTGGGGAAATCCTGTGGGTTGCATGCAACTCAGAGCCGTCCACACCTGATGTGAAATCGTGTCGCAATGAGAGGACAAGCGAGTCTGAAAGCCCGTAGAGAAGCGTTGTTGCAAATCCATAGTCATCAAAATCAAAGAGCTCCTCATCTTCGTTGAGACCTTGAACGTTACGTTTCATGAATTCTGATTGGAGTTGGATCGCTCCTGTGCAGAATTCGATACCATTGGCTCCGTGGTCGTGACCATTCCAAACTTTTCGAAAACCAACTCCGAATACATAGGTCTCATCGGAGATTCCGTTTTCTCCACCTGAGAGAAAGGAAGCGATGGTTAAAGAGGGATCACTGGGAAGGCGGAATTTGTGGTCCACCGTGAAAACAAAATTATTGAATTCTGCTCCGTGTGCCTCAACTGCGAGCTCCTCTTCCTCCTCCTCTTCTTCTTCATGGGCGTGGGTCCGTACGCCTCCGATCCCGAAAGTTAGGGTCCCAATCTCATCCGAGTCGATCGTTACTTGTCCACCCTGTGAGATCAGGTGTCCTTCATTGATAAATCTAGCATTGACTAGGTTCTGATTCACAAAGTCCCACGTGTGAATGTGGCGATGAGACTGAAAACCAGCCGTGTTCAAGAATTGGCCGCCCGTAACCGAAAGAGCATCGTTGATCTGCACGGTCAGGTATGCTTCTTCGAGTTCGGCCTCCCAAACATGGTTTTCCCCTTGGAAGCCCGTTCCGCTTACAAAGCCGTTCAGAGTGTCAGAGAAGAGCAGCATCACGTCGAGTTCGACCGCCTGAATCCCGGTTTTATTGGCGGGGTCATGTTCGGAATTGGAGTAGTCTTCAGGATTGCTACCAGATTCGAAAACTCCCCCTACACCGATTACGAAAAGCTCTGGGAAGATGAAGCCTCCAATTGAGGCGCCCTGGCCTGTGATAGGATTGAAGTCGTCGGTGTTGTAGACAAAGTCATCAGAGTCAGTCTGACCCGATGCTGAAAATAGCGAGAAAGTGATTGTGAGGCCAAAAATTAAAATGGCTGGTAAGTGAAGATGTTTCATTTGTTTCAAATAAGTTGCAGTTACAATCAATTTGCTGTTGCAATCGAGTTGCATTAAATCCATCTTTTAAGCGGGTGCAACTGTTTTTGCAAATATATTGCGTTAATTTTTCATATTCCTTCGTTCATGATCTCTCGTTCTCTTGTTGTCGTCATTTTTCTGATGTTTTGCAGCGCCTCTACATTCAGCGCAGAATCTCAATACCAAGCGAGCATGGCGGGTATTGAGTGCAACGGTTGCAAAAAGACGATCTCACAGTCGATCGGTCGGATTAAAGGCGTGAAGACGATCCGAATCTCAAAGACGGGTGAGAAGTCTCATCGTATGACGGTGACTACCGATGGGACCAAGGCCCTGAGCCGATCCGACGTTGTTCGCGCAATGGGAAAAAATGCGCCCCATTACAAAATCGTATCTTGGAGTAAGGTAAAATAACGCGGTCTCAACCTCTGATGAAAGTTCTCTCTACCCTTTTGCTTCTCGCCTTCGCCGGACTCTCCGTTTTCGCCAAAGAAAAGAAGCCAGTCGTCTACGTCCCTGTTCTCCCCTACGAATGGCTCTTTGAAAGAGTGGGAGGCGAGTGGATCGAAGTCCATACGATCGTGGGTGAAGGAGATGACTGCCACGACTACTCGCCTTCGCCGAAGCAATTGACTCGCCTTTCCGATGCGAATCTCATTTTCTCGGGTGATCTCGGGTTCGAAGGGAATTTCTTTGTAAAAACAGGCGACGGGATTTCTGCGCCGAAAGAGATCAGTCTTCTTGAAGGGCTTGAGTTGCTGGAAGGCAGCTGTGAAATCTGCGAGGAAGAGCATGGTCATGCCGAAGATGAGCATGCGAACCACAAGGATCACCAAGGTAAAGAGGTTGCTGCGAAAACCGAAGAAAAGCACGATCATCACGAGGAAGAACACGATGAGCGTGTCCATCACGATCATGATCATGGAGAATTAAAAGATCCCCATGTCTGGCTTTCTCCCCGTTTGCTGTCGCAGCAGGCCGTCCGAGTCGCAGCGATTCTCAAAGAGCATACCCAAGGAGAAGCTGATGCAGAAATCGATGCCAATCTGAAGGCCTTACTTGCGGATCTCAAAGCGATCGATACTGAGCTGACCGAGGCGTTAGATCCCATCGAAGGAGAGACTTTTTATGTCTATCACGGGGCTTTCGCGTATTTTGCAGAGGCTTATGGGTTAACTCAAAAGGCGATCGAGACAACCGGCCGGCGTCCCAGTCCTCGTCAGATTGGCGAGATTGCCAAGCAGGCAAAAGAAGATGGGGTAAAACTGATTTTTGTGCAGCCGCAGTTTGATCAATCCAGTGCGGCCTCGCTCGCCGCCACGATTGGCGGTGATGTTGCCGAACTGGATCCTTTAGAGAAAGATGTTCTCGCGAATCTCAGAAAGATTGCTAATCTGATCCGAAACCGGCACGGTTAGTGAGAGAGCGATTCGACCCAACATGACATTGCCCCATTCGACTCATGATTGTGGGTCTCATGCTACGACTACTCACGAAGGTCCGTATATCGTTGAAGCAGAAGGAGTCCATTTCGGGTATACTCGTCAGAACGTTCTCGAAGAGGTAACATTTTCGATTCCTGAGGGAGAATCCCTCTGCATGATCGGACCAAACGGGGGAGGAAAGTCGACCCTGCTTAGGCTTCTTCTGGGTTTGCTGGAGCCGGGAAAAGGCTCGCTGAAGCTTCTCGGTACATCTCCGGAGAAGTCACGCTCCCGGGTCGGCTACGTTCCCCAAGCGATGAGATTCGACCCGTTGTTTCCGATCACGGCTCTGGATATCGTTCTGATGGGGCGGCTTGAAAAAGTGAAGTGGGGGAGTTTTCGAAAATCTTGTCGCGAAGCGGCGGAGCAAGCGCTCGACCAGGTAGGGCTACTCACCTTGTTGCATCGACCTTTCTCAGATCTTTCGGGAGGACAGCGACAGCGGGTTCTCATTGCGCGGGCCCTCGCGGGAAATCCAGAATTCCTTCTCCTCGACGAACCAACTGCAAGCATTGATTTATCGGTCGAAGAAAAGTTCATTGAAACCCTCGCCGAGTTGAAGAGCCAAATGACGATTCTGATGGTGACTCATGATCTCGATTTGATTTCTGAAATTGGAGACTCGGTTCTCTGTGTGAATCATCGAGTTCATCGGCATTCGCTCCCCCTTTCGGGAGAGACGATTAAGGAAATTTTCAGTGGAGTCCGTCGTTTGGAGCACGATCGTCGTACTCGGCATATTCAGGGAGACCACTCCGCCTGTGACCATGAGTGAGTTCTTCGACGCCGTTCAGAACATTCCCATTATCCGCTACGCACTTCTCGCGGGTATCGTATCCAGTTTCACTTTCGGAACGGTGGGCGCCTTTGTCGTGACCCGTCGAATTGGATTTATTGCCGCAGCGATTGCTCACTGCGTCCTTGGAGGCATTGGAGCCGCGATCTACTTCAGTCGAGTTTACGATCTCCCCTGGCTTACCCCTATGCTCGGGGCTGTAGTCGTTGCGTTGCTTTCGGCAGCGGTAATTGGCTGGGTCAGTCTTCGGGCAGGGGAACGGGAGGACACGATCATTGGAGCGATCTGGGCATTCGGAATGGCATCCGGATTACTTTTTATTCACTACGCCCCTGGAAAAGCGGTGAGCTTGGAGAGCTATATTTTTGGCAACATTCTCCTGACTTCTCGAGGGGATGTCATCGCCACAGTCGTTCTCGGGGTGATCGTGCTCGCACTGATCGCACTTTTCTATCACAAGCTCGTCGCGGTTTGTTTCGACGAAGAATTTGCCCGTCTCCGAGGCATTTCAGCGAATGCTTACTATCTTCTCCTGCTCGGAATCACCGCAGTGAGCATGGTCCTGATGGTTCGCCTCGTCGGTATCATCCTGTCTCTGGCGCTTCTCGTTCTGCCGGCCGCGACGGCCTCTCGATTTTCACGACGGCTGTGGGTCATTATTGTGACGGCGATAGGATTGACCCTGATTTACAACACGGGTGGGCTTGCGATCAGTTTCCAACTCGACACGCCGACCGGGCCTTTCATCGTTCTTATTGCATCCCTGATCTATGGAATTTCCTTTTTTGCCAAGAAAGTGGTGATGAAGAGATAGGAGTGGTCGCCTCAATCCTGTTCGGAAGGGGCCTATTCCTTCAGACGGATCCGGAATACCTTGGGCCAACGTTTTCCGGTGAGGTAGAAAACTTTCTCCTTTTTGTCGTAGGCGATTCCGTTGAGAACGGAATCCGGATCCGAGGGAATCGGGCGAAGCAGTCCGGTGAGCGTCATGATACCCGTAACCTGACCCGACTCCGGCGAGATTCGCGCGATCTTGTCATGATACCAAAGATTGGCGAAGATTTCGCCATCAACGAATTCAAGCTCATTGAGATCCGGAACATCTCCCGCATGATCCCGAGCAGTGACTGTTTTCACGACTGCGAATGTTTCCGGATCCAGAAAACGGAGAATTGGGGTTCCGTCACTGAGAATCAAATGTTTGTCATTTGTAGTCAGCCCCCATCCTTCCCCTTCATATTCGAATTCTCCGATCTTTTTGAGTGACTTTTGGTCGTAGATAAAACCTTTTCCAGCTTTCCAGGTGAGTTGGTAGAGCTTGTCGCCGAGAAGGGTCAGTCCTTCCCCAAAATAGTCATCGGAAAGATAGCGGACGTCGATAATCTTGCCGGTCAGGGGATCAATTCGTCGAAGAGTAGATTCGCCGTACTGCCCTGTCGATTCATAGAGCTTGCCTTCATGAAAAAGGAATCCCTGTGTAAAAGCCTGATTGTCGTGGGGTAGGGAGTCGATCACCTTAACTTCCAGGTTCTCAGGTTCGGCAATGGTCGCATCGCGGCATGAGATCAGAAAGAGACTGGCGAGGAGAAAACAGGAAAGCAATGGGGGGCGACTCACTCTCGAAAGAGTGGGAGAAAAACGAACGGAGTTGCCGGCTTTCAAACTGAGGGCGGGTCCGATGGAGGAAAGGGAGCGCATGATATCGGGAAAGTCGTGATTTCGCCGTTCTTGGGATATCATCTCTCGAAGTTACTTATGGAGGGTTAAGAATTATGAAATTATTATAATTAAAGACGGATACATTAAACTTTCTTTGTCGAAACCCTACCTCTCTTCACATGAGTTTCGAACAAATCATATTTCTAAGTGGCTTTTCTTTCTGCCATGTCCTCTTCCCAGGACATCCGACTCCGCTACTTCTGGCGACCGGTGAGATGGGATTAGAGAAGGCATGGAAGTTCATTTTAGGGATGGCAATCTCTCACGGACTTCTGGGGGCACTCCGGGTCAGGGTTACTATGCGGCGAGCAGGCATGCTCTCGAAGGATATATTAGACTTTCTGCGCTGAAATCGGACACCTTCCGATTCATCTCAGCTTGGTTGAGCCCGGGTTCTTTCAAACTCAGTTCTGCGATTCCATGTTGAGGAATGGAACGCCGATCCCGGTTTAAGATGATTTTCGCGACTCACTGAAAGGCAAGATTTCGGGCGAGTTTGCTGCAGGGGGAGACCCCGAAGTGGTCGCCGAAGAAGTATTTCGGATTGCAAACTCGTCTGAGCCTCCTTTTCGAACTCGCGTCGGAAAAGATGCCCGGAAGATTGCAGGTTTGAAGCGCAGGCTTCCCAAGAAATGGTTTCTCGACGGAGTTCGGCGCACATTCGGATTGCCAAAAAACCTTAGATCGGCGACGACAAGCGCTTTCCCTTGTTCCGGAATTCTGATTCGCTCTTGCTATGAGCCCCTCACTTCGAGCCGCCCGTCGTAAAACGCGAATTGGTCTGACCAGTCCTGGGGCTTTCTATGCCATTACGATGGTGTTTCTCGGCCTCGTTGCGGCCGGTTTGACCATTGGCTGGTGGATGACCCATGAGCGAAAAGAATCCCTCGTTCTCTATTCCGGTCAGGCAGGGGGAACCTACCAACCCCTTGCCAGGGAAATCGCGTCTCTTCTCGAGAGGGAGAACCCTGGTCTGCATGTGGAGGTGCAGGAGAGTGAGGGCTCCGTTGCGAATCTGCGTTCGGTGATCAACTCTTCCGATGGACGGGTTCTTGGTATTCTTCAGAATGACGTTTTTCTCCCCGACGATTTGCACGATCGTGGATCGAGCGAACTTCGGAGTCTCCTTCCGCTTCACCACGGAGTTCTCCATTTTATCGTACCGGAGAATTCATCGATCCGATCGATCCCCGACCTGAGGGGAAAAGTCATCGCGGTCGGATCTAAAAACAGCGGCTCGCCTCCTATCGTGGAGGCGTTGTTGCGGCACTACGAGGTTCCTGCTGAATTGATCGAATCTCGGCAACTTTCGCTTCAGGATGCCGCCCAAGCTTTTCGGGAAAAGGAGGTGGATGCCATTCTCATGACGATGGGTCTCAAATCAGAGGAGTTTGAGAGACTGGTGGCCGACGTTCCGCTGCGATTTATTGGAATCGGTCGATCGACTGCGGAAGGCAGTGAGATCGAGGGTTTCCGACTGACCTATCCTTTTGTTCAGGCAACCATGATCCCGCGATTTGCTTACAGCGCTCCGACGGGAGAACGGGTGGGAGTTCCTGACGAGCCCGTCCCGGCGATTGCGGTGCGAGCCGTGTTGATCGCTCATCGTGATCTTCCTGAGGTGATTGCCAATCGGATCGCCCGGACCCTTGTCGAGAACAAGGCTTCGCTGACCCGCAGTCACCCGAGCGCGACCCAGATCACGGAGCACTTTGATCCGGTGCAATTACAGTTTCCGGTCCACCGGGGAGCCCACCGCTACTTTCATCGGGACGACCCCGGATTCTGGCAACGAAATGCAGAGGTGCTCGGATTCATCCTTTCCCTTTTGATCACCGCAGGTGGTTTTTTCCTTTCCGCGCGAAAATGGATCGGCCAAGTTAGAAAGAATCGGATCGATGCTTACTACATAGAGCTCGATCAACTAATTGATCCTCTGCACCAATCGCGGCTGACCCTCAAGGAATTGGAAACGCTAGATCACGATCTTCGTTCCATGCAGAGAAAAGCGATCCGCCAGCTCGCTGCGGAGAAGCTGGAAGCAAACGAGTCGTTCCGAATTTTTCAGGCTCTTCTCTTGGAAGGTCGAGAGGAGACAAGGCGGCAACGGCGAACAAGAGAAATTCAAAAAATCGAGGAAGAGGGCACGGCGAATGAAACGGGATGATCGATCGCCTCAAGCTTATCTCGAGTCCGTTGAGGGAGAGCAGCATGAACTTCTCAGTGAGATTCGGGAACTCATCCTCCAGGAATTTCCCGGGGAGAAAGAGTATATCGAATACGGCATGCTTGCCTTCGGTAGCTTGGCCAATCTGGCTGCGCAAAAGAACTATATCAGTCTCTACGTGACTCCCTCCGTCCTTACGGATTTTCAGAAGAAACATCCTTCCGCCAACTGCGGAAAGTGCTGTCTTCGGATGTGGTCGAGAAAGCAGTATGACCCCGAGGCGATACGGGAACTCCTGAGAGAAGTAGAGAAACTTCCTGTCGAGGAGAGAGGGTGCTGAGACGCAGGCAATTGCCTAAAACACCTTGTAGCCATTTCCCCAACGCCCTCGCGGAACGTTGTGAAGTTTCACAAAGGTCCGAGCCGGATCGACTCCCAGCTCGTCTTTGCCGAAATCGCAAAACGCATTCGTAAGTGTCCCCGTTGCCGAATCATCCGTCCCTAGCCCTTCGATTTCGACAAGCAGAGCAGGTTCAGTTGTTCCATTCAGCATCATGGGATCACCGAAGGAGGTTCTCGCCATGACGATCGATTCTGGCTTGCCGAGTTCGCGAGCCGTAATTTTTGTCGCTTTGCTCAGGATGCCTTCGAGCGCCGTCGATTCGGGTTCGACGTTGGAGTAAAGAATGACCAGTGGCATAATTCAGAAGATCTTGGTTAGGCTTTGAGCAGTTCTTTCGCCTTGGCGAGAATCGCATCCACCTGATCACCGGCGCCTGGTGCAGCACCTCGAGCCATCTCTGGTTTTCCGCCCCCTTTTCCTCCTGCCACGGAAAGAGCTTCGCGAACGATCTCGCCGGCCTTGAATTGATCGGTGCAATCGGAAGAAACGATTGATCCCAAGTGAACGGTCCCTTCCGCCACGAGAGCGAGAGCAATCGCACCCGAAAACTGTCGCGCTTTCACGACATTCATCGCTTCCTGGAGAAGAGCGGGAGAATCTCCGGGCAAAACTCCTGCGTAGGTATTTCCGTCGAGGGCGCCGAGTTCGTCTTCATACCATTGCGAAGCAATCGCTGCTGCAGCACCTGCCGACGCTTTCTTTACGGCCTTATCTGCCTCGATTGCAGCCGCCTTGATCGCATCCCGGTGAGATTCGAATTCGCGTAGAAGAGCATTCGCCGAAGGAAGTTCTCCTGCGCCGATGGCCTTTTCGATATGCGAAGATAGTTCTTCATTGGCTTCAACGGCCACAGGATCCTTGCCGAGGCTGGTCAGCTTTGCGTTAGCTTCTTCAAGCTTGGCGCTGGCATCAGCGAGATCTGCCGAAACAGCTTCTGCCTGATCCTCGATCAGGACGGCGGCCGCCTTTCCACAGACGGCCTCGATTCGGCGAATTCCTGCGGCAACAGCTCCTTCGCTTTTCACTTTGAAGAATCCGATCGAACCGGTTGAGGGAGTGTGCGTTCCGCCACAGAGTTCCATCGAATAGCCGTTGAAAGCACCCTCCTGGCCACCGATTTGAACGACGCGCACGTCGTCTCCGTATTTGTCTCCGAAGAACTGCATGATGTCTTCGTTGTCCTTGATCTCAGACTGAGGAACTTCCGAAATCGAAACGGGATCGTCGGAGGTGATACAGCTGTTCACTTCCGATTCAATGCGTTCGATTTGTTCGGCATCGAGAGCCTTGGAGTTGAAATCGAATCGAAGACGATCTGGTGCGACGAGAGATCCTTGCTGAGTTGCAGCGGGATCGACGACCTGGTGTAACGCCCAGTGAAAGAGGTGAGTTGCGGTGTGATGCTTTTCAATTTCGCGACGGCGATCGGTATCGATCGAGAGGGTTACCGCTGTGGTATCGGATTCCGGCTTGCCGGGAAGTTGAAGCAAGGTTGCGTCTCCGACTCCGATCACGTTGGAAATTGTCAGGGTTTCCCCGTCGATGGTGAGCGTTCCTATATCTCCCAGTTGACCGCCCTTTTCGATGTAAAAGGGGCTGTGATCTACTACGGCAAAAATACCATTCTCGTTTTCGATCCACTCGACGACCTCTGCCTCACAGGAGTCGTTTTCGAATCCGACAAATTCTGTCTTCACATCGGTCTCGATCGATACCGCTTCGACCACGGTGGTTTTCTGTCCGGAGGCCCCGGTGTTTTTGTGTGCTTCGACGAGACGTTCGACTTCGCCGGGGTCAGCGGTGAGGGATCGCTCATCGAGAAGGAGTTGGGTCAAGTCAGTTGGAAATCCAAAAGTCTCCCAGAGTTTGACTACAGCTTCGGCGGGAAACTGCTCTCCCTTGGCGACCTTGTCAGCAGCCTCATCGAAGAGTTTAAGACCCCTGTCGAGGGTGCGATTGAACTGCACTTCTTCAGCGTGGAGAACTTCTTCAATTTTCGTCTTACGTTGAGCCAGCTCGGGAAATACTTCTCCCATTTCTTCTACGAGGATGGGGACGAGCTGATGAAGAAAAGGATTCTCTGCATCGAAGCCGAGAATTCGACCAAATCGGACGGCGCGTCGAAGAATGTTCCGAATTACATAGTTGCGACCGCCATTACCGGGTTCGATTCCATCGGCAATCGAGAAGCTGATCGTGCGGATGTGATCACCGATAACGCGGTAGGCGATGTCGATCTGCTCCTGCTCAGTGAGGTCGTTCCTTTTGCCGCCTTTCGGAACCGTGGACCGATAAGAATTTCCTGTCAGTTCGGAGAGTTTTTTGAAGAGGGGCGAGAAGACGTCCGTGTCGTAGTTCGAAGCGAGGCGACTGAAGTCTGTCAGATTCTTCGTACATTGGATAATGGAACAGACGCGTTCGAATCCCATGCCGGTATCGACATGACAGGCGGGAAGAGGACGGAAGCTGCCGTCTTCGTTCGCGTTGAACTGGATGAAAACGAGGTTCCAGATTTCGATGCAACGAGAGTCATCCGCATTGACGAGCGATCCCTTGGTGTCGCCATCAGGAGTGAGGTCGATGTGCAACTCCGAGCAGGGGCCGCAGGGACCCGTTTCTCCCATCATCCAGAAGTTGTCCTTCTTGTTGCCGTTGACGATGTGAATCTTTGGATCGAGGCCGGCCTCTTCAAAAATCTCGGCCCAGTAGTCGTAGGCTTCCTGGTCGAACTCCGCCGGATCTCCCTCAGCCGGGGCATAGACCGTCGCGTAGAGGCGCGAAGCGGGCAGCTTCCATCGCTCTGAGAGAAGTTCCCAAGCCCAGGTGATCGCCTCCTTTTTGAAGTAGTTGCCAAAGCTCCAGTTCCCCAGCATCTCAAACATCGTGTGGTGATAGGTGTCGTAGCCGACATCCTCGAGATCGTTGTGTTTGCCTCCGGCGCGGATGCATTTCTGCGTATCCGCGGCGCGGGGTGGATCGTACGGAGCAGACTCGGTTCCAAGAAAGTAGGGGATGAACTGATTCATTCCCGCGTTCGTGAACAGCAGGTTCGGTGACGTCGGCATCAGGGATGCAGAGGGCACGACGGTATGCTGTTTTTCTTCGAAAAAATCGAGGAAGGACTGCCGGATTTCACGTGAGGTCATAGCGCCGGGACGGTAACGCGCCTTGGCTGGGAAGCAAGAAGGGAGGCGGGGAGGGAAACGCCTCTCTGTGAATGGAAGACTTCTACTTCTTCGCTGCTCGCATCCAGCCGAGAACCATCGGGACGACTCCTGAGATCAGGAGAGATCCGATCATTCTGGCCAATCCAGCGAGAAGCCACGATTTCCGGTCCCACACGAAATAGCCGAGCGCTATGCTGCCAAGGGTCCCGATCAGGATGGTCAAACCCTGGATCAGGTTGTCATTCTTTCGGAACGATGGAACTCCTCCCACCGTCTCTGCGATGGTGTGATAGGTTTCAAAAGGGTCTGATGACCCCTCCTCTTTCGGGAGTGGTGGTTGCGAATCTGGATTCTCGCTCATCCACTGAGATCGCCTCGAATCAGAGCTTATCGGCAATCAATTTCTCCATCTTCTCAATATCCGCAGAGAAGTTTCGAATGCCTTCTGCGGTTTTCTCGGTCGCCATGGTGTCGTCGTTGAGAAGGTAACGGAATGTCTTTTCGTCGAGATCGAGACGAGAAACTTCAGCAGTCTCGGCTTTCTCGGCATCGAGCTTCTTCGCAACTTGGCCTTCGGTATTCTGTAATTCCTCGAGAAGATTAGTTCCGATAGTCAGCAAATCACATCCGGCCAATTCAAGGATTTGGCCGGTGTTGCGAAAGCTCGCTCCCATCACCTCGGTCTCGTAACCGAACTTGCGGTAGTAGTTGTAGATTTCCTGAACGGACTGAACGCCCGGATCATCGGCACCGGTGTAATCGTTTCCGGTGTCCTTCTTGAACCAGTCGTAGATTCGTCCTACAAAAGGAGAAATCAGCTGAATGCCACCTTCGGCACAGGCCACAGCCTGGGCGAGGGAGAACATGAGAGTGAGGTTGCAACTGATCCCTTCATCCTGAAGTTGGGAGGCAGCTTCGATGCCTTCCCAGGTCGAGGCGATCTTAATGAGGATGCGTTTGCGATCGATCCCGTTTTCTTCGTAAAGACCAATGAGTTGTCGTGCTTTGGCGACAGTGCCTTCCTGATCAAAAGAGAGGCGGGCGTCGACCTCGGTGGAAACTCGGCCTGGAACGATGTCGAGGATCTCTTTTCCAAAGGCGATGAGGACGTGGTCAATGATGGACTCAGTCAGGGCGTCGCCGGAGAGGCCGGTAGTCTGTTGGTCCTGAATAGCCTTGTCGACGAGGTGTGCATATTGCTCTTGTTGAAAAGCCTTGAGGATGAGCGAGGGATTCGTCGTCGCGTCCTGAGGCTGATACTCTCGCATCGCCTCGAAGTCTCCGGTATCGGCTACGACGGTCGTGAATTGCTTCAATTGTTCGAGTTGACCCGCCATGCCCTCACTGTGTTGGCGATCGGGCAAACTGTCTACCCGGAACCGGAGACGGGATCGTCACAGGAGAATGCCATTCGGGTTGAGAAACTAATGTAGTCGATGAATGAAATAAGAAACATTGATCAGATCAATATGTAAACCCGCTCGTTTCGATTTTTCTATTTGCTGTTTTTCCGGCTATGGTTGCATCATGAGCCGCAACACTCTTCAGGAATCCATCGTTCACACATGCCGCGAGTTCAGCGGCCAGTTTGCTTTCGCCGACTCCAGTGGAGCCAGGGTCACCTTTGGCGAGGCTCTGCTGAAGACCCTCTTTCTGACAGGCCGACTTAAGCCAGTCTGGGAAGGGCAGGAGAAAGTCGGGATTCTTGTTCCTCCCTCGGTCGGTGGAGCACTCGTGAACTGGGCGGCTCTCCTAATGGGGAAGATTCCAGTGAACCTCAACTACACGCTTTCCGAGGAGGGTATTACTTCCTGTATCGAGCAGTGCGGCATCACCGATGTGGTCGTATCTGGGAAATTGATGGATCGCCTTAAGCTGCGGCTTCCGGGTCGAGTCCACGTTCTTGAGGACCTTGTTCAGAAACCCCGCCTGGGAGAGAAATTTCGAGCCGCCGTCCTCGCCAAAATGACGAGTCAGGAGGGTCTCTTGATGAAGCTCGGGGGTGGCGACGCGAGATCTAATGACCTTGCCACGGTGATCTTCAGTAGCGGCAGTACCGGACAACCCAAGGGCGTCATGTTGAGCCACCGAAATGTCATGACCAATGTCGAGCAGGTCAGCGATGTGTATCACTTCGTTCCGGAAGACCAGATGCTTGGGGTTCTGCCGTTCTTCCACTCTTTCGGATTCATGGCCACGATCGCAGGCCCTGCCGTTTGCGGATTCGGGTGTGTCTATCATTTCAATCCGATGGAGTCGAAAGTGATTGGTCCACTCGCCGGTGAGCATGGCGCGACGATCATGATCGCGACGCCTACGTTTCTTCAGTTCTACTTGAGAGGTCTGAAGCCCGAGCAACTCAAAACTCTGCGTCTCGTTGTCGTCGGGGCGGAAAAACTTCCTACCAAGATTGCGGACTCATTTGAAAAGAAATTCGGAGTTCGTCCGCTCGAAGCCTATGGCTGCACCGAGTGTTCTCCCGGAGTCGCGCTCAACGGTCCTGATGCCTGTAAGGAAGGATCGATTGGTCGCATCATTCGCGATATGGAAGCGCGGATTGTGAATCCAGAATCAGGTGAAGATCTTCCTGATGGAGAAGCTGGTCTCCTGCGGGTGAAAGGACCTAATGTCATGCGCGGCTATCTCGGCATGCAGGAAAAGACCAACGAGGTGCTCGAGGATGGCTGGTACAACACGGGCGACATCGTTCGTCGAGATGAGGACGGATATCTCTGGATCGAAGGACGACTCAGCCGATTCAGCAAGATCGGGGGAGAGATGGTTCCCCATGGCAATGTCGAAGAAACGCTCAATGATCTTGCGGCTGATGGAGAGCGTGTCTTTCTCGTCGTTGGTGTTCCCGATGACAGAAAGGGCGAGAAGTTGGTCGTTCTCCACATCGCGAGTGAGGAGCTTCTCGAACAAGTGCTTGAGAAGCTGAACGACTCTACGATTCCGAATCTCTGGAAACCTAAGTCGGGACAGTTTCTCAAGGTGGACGAGATTCCACTCCTCGGATCCGGAAAAGTCGATCTCAAGTCTGCGCAGGCGATTGCTGAGGGGGCGTGAAGAGACAGCAACCCTCTCGGAAGAACCCTTGCGGGAAGACCCTATCACGTCATCGACCTAACCCTATCGGGTCGATGACTTTTGAATCCGTCTTTCCGGTCAGGTAAACAACTCGTCGATCTGGCCCTTAGAATCTCCGTGGGACTCCGTTTTGATTCCGTAGCCATTCAGGAGGCTGAGCCAGAGACTGCAGAGCGGTGTCTTCTCGGGCATAACGAGATGACGACCGTGTCGAATTCCCGAACCTCCTTCGAGTGACGAGTGATCAGAGATGGGGAAGATTGACTCCTTCAACGAGGGTCGAAAGCTGCGAAAACTAGTTAAGAGATCTGAACGTTCCACGAGAGAATTTCGGTGGAAAACGTGTCAGGAGGCGGATAGCCTTGCCCTATGGCAGCACCCGTATTTGAAATGGAGGATGTAACCGTTCAGCGGAACGGAAAGAAAATCCTAAATGGTATTTCCCTGCGTGTTGAGCGTGGGCAAAACTGGGTCATTCTTGGAGGAAATGGTTCCGGGAAGACCTCGTTGCTCAACGTTCTCATGGGATACCTCACCCCCACCTCGGGCGAAGTTACGATGCGCGGTCGTGAAGATGCGGTCAACTCCGCCTCTCAGAGTTGGGATGACTGGAGAAAGCGGATCGGGTTTGTCAGTAGTAGTATTTCTCAAGCGATCGAACCGGGAGAGACGGCGCTCGATATCGTTCTCGCCGGGCGTCATGCGATGGTGAATTACTGGCAGAAGACCGATGATCCCAAGGAGATCAAAGCCGCTGAGAAGACTTTGGAAAAGGTCAATTGCTCGGCACTGCGCGATCAGAACTGGGCCACGATGTCTCAAGGCGAGCGCCAGCGGGTTCTTATTGGTCGCGCCCTGATGGCTCCCCGGATGGATGTTCTTGTCCTCGATGAACCCTGTGCAGGTCTCGATCCGGTTGCGCGTGAGCATTTCCTGCAGTTTGTCGAAGAATTGACCGAGAAAGGTTCGTTTCGTTCGTTGATCCTCGTCACCCACCATGTCGAGGAGATCATCCCGGCAACCACTCATGCTCTCGTCTTGAAGGAGGGTGAGGCGATCTCTCAAGGGGAAAAACGGCGTGCCCTCAACTCCCTGAGCATGTCGAAAGCTTTCGATAGTGAACTGAAGCTGCGCTCTCGGTTGGGACGATATCGCCTCTACTACGGAGACGAGTTTGTTCCAGACGGCGGTCAGGTAGTTTGATCATGGATTCGAACGATGAGAAAAGGACTGCTCGTGATCACCCTATTGTCTGAGCGGGGATACCAAGACCTCACTCACTCTCTCAAAACGGGCTGAACGATCCCCTTTTGCGTGTTAGGAGTGGAATTACCCATTGCGGTTGCCGCATACCCAAAAAACCAATGAATCGTTTTCTCCCGGCCCTGTTTCTTCTTCTCGTTGTCTCAACGGGATCGACTCTGAATGCGGGTCCAAAGAAGCCATTTACCTTGCCGCGAGGCCCCTTCCTCGAGAGTTGCCCTTGTGGTCCTGATTCCATTCGTGGGCCGCTCCGTCTCCTTCTGATGCAGGGATTCCGTGGCGCAGATTTTCGGGAATCTTGTCGCAAACATGACGCCTGCTACGACACGATTGGCTCCTGCCGCAAAAGCTGCGACGAATCCTTTCTCCGGGAAATGTTCGCTCAGTGCAAGCACTCGAAGAATCCGCGTCGCTGTGAGCGCAAGGCACGCAGGACCTTCCGTATCGTCGATCGCTTTGGTGATGGAGCCTTTCGTTCTGCGCAGAAGCTGGCAAAGGCTCAAGCTAAGTGAGGATCATCAGTTGAAGCCCGATCGAGTATCGTGTTTGCTACGGATGTGCTTTCGCTGTCCGTGATTCTTCCCACTTTGAACGAGGCCGACGAGATCGTTTCGACGTTGCGCTCGTTGGAGTCGGTGGATGAGATTCTAGTGGTCGACGGAGGAAGCGAAGACAATACGGTCTCCCTCGCCACCGGCGAGAATGTCGTCGTGATCGAGTGTGACCAGGCGGGTCGAGCAGTCCAGATGAATCGAGGAGCCCAGGCCAGCCGAAGTGACCTTCTTCTCTTTCTCCACGCCGATACGATAGTTTCTACGGAAGCGCTCCAACAGGCGAGGGAACGGCTTTCTCAGAATCCCAGCCTTGTCGGAGGAGGGTTCCTGAGGCGATTTGATTCTCCCTCGTGGTGGCTGCGTGGAACCTGTTTCCTTGCCGATACGAGAAGCCAGCGCCTCGGCCTTTTTCTTGGTGATCAGGGAATCTTGGTGCGCCGAGACATCTTTGAGAATCTGTGTGGATTTGACGAAAAAATGGATGTCGGGGAGGATCTCGATTTTTCCTACCGGATGAGGGGGCAGGGTTCAACTATTACGATCGGGCCTCCTGTGATTTCTTCTGCCCGCCGTTTTGAAAAGCGAGGAGTCGTTTCTCAAACGATGCGAGATATGTTGCTTGCGCGCCAGATTCTGAAATACTCGAAGGAGAAATCTACGAGATGAGAACTCTCTTTCATCGATTGGGCGAAGCCTTTTTCCGAGCAAATCTCTATCTCGGTCAGGTCGCCGTATTGGTCTGGAAGATTCTTCGCTGTTTCCTCCTTGGGCGGGTCCGACTGCGTCTCATCCTTCAGCAGATCGTCGCCATTGGGATGGGCTCTCAACTGGTCGTGATGGTGACGGGTGCTTTCACCGGAGCGGTGTTTGCGGCGCAGTGTTTCTTCAAATTCAGCGAGATCGGACTTGCGACTGCGACCGGGCCCGTCGTTTCGATTGCGATGTGTCGGGAGCTTGGGCCAGTTATGGCCGGCCTCATGGTGACGGGACGAATGGGCGCCTCGATGGCAGCCGAGATCGCGACGATGAAGGTCACTGAGCAAATTGACGCGTTGCGCTCGATGGGAATCGGACCCGTCGAGCACCTCGTCGCGCCGCGGCTCATTGCGATCCTGATATCCATGCCGATCCTGGTCGCCGAAGCGATCGTTCTCGGAATTGTCGCCTCCGACATTCTTGCGGTTCAAGTCTTTGGAGTTCCCCAGGTCTGGTATCGAGATCAGGTCATCGCTCAGACCGGTCTCGGTGATGTTTCCAGCGGACTGGCCAAAGGAGCTGTGTTTGGCGCCATTATCGTCGTTTTCTCCTGTCGCCAGGGATTGCAGACGATGGGTGGTGCTGTCGGGGTCGGTCGAGCAACGACCCGGGCGGTCGTTGACTCCAGTCTCGCCATTCTCATTGCCAACCTCTTTCTGACCCTGCTCCTCAACGAGTGGTTGCCCATGGTCTCGATCGCCTTCTGATGATGAATGCCGATTCCCTCTCCTATTTCCAGCTCCGAAATGTACGAAAATCGTTTGGAAAACGTCTCGTGCTTCGTGATGTTACTCTCGATATCCCGACGGGTAAAACGACCGTCGTCCTCGGAGGGAGTGGGACCGGAAAGAGCGTTCTCTTGAAGCATCTCAACGGATTGATTTCACCAGACGAGGGAACCGTATCCGTTCTTTCTGATCATCTCGAGGAGAGAAATGAGGAATCGCTGGCGCCGATCCGACGGAAGATCGGCTTCGTCTTTCAAGATGGTGCCCTCTTCGACTCGATGTCTGTGGGCGAAAATATCCTGTTTCCGCTGAAAGAGTATGGAGAAAAAGATACCGCGAAGGGGAAGCAGAAGCTGAGAGAAGTGCTCGAAAAACTCGAGCTCGAAGGGGAAGCCCAAAAGCGTCCAAGCAATCTGTCGGGAGGGATGAAGAAAAGGGTCGCTCTGGCTCGAGCCCTGATTGTGGAACCGGAGTGCCTCCTTTGCGATGAGCCGACCGCGGGATTGGATCCTATTCTCTCCGAAACTGTGGCACGACTCATTCGGCAAGCGACTGAGGAGCAGGAGCTGACTTCAGTCGTGGTGACTCATGATCTCGGAGCGATGAGGATCATGGCAGACCGCGTAGTTTTTCTTCATCAAGGCGAGGTGCTCTTCGACGGAGATCACGGTGACCTCTATACTACGGGCAACAAGCTGATCAATCTGTTTCTTGCGGCCTCCGGCGGGGGAGGGTGAGCCTTACCGTCCGCAAAGCCGTTGCCCTATTCCTGATCTGACGCGATAGTTCTTTTTGGAGATGGCAGTTACGAAATATAAAACCGAATTGCTCGTCGGTGTTTTTCTATTCTTTGGCCTTCTTCTGCTGGCGGCACTGACTTTTCAGTTTGGTCGTTTCAGTGGTCGGGGCGGAGATACCTATCCTCTTTATCTTGTTGTCAGGGATGCCTCAGGACTGCGGGTCGGCGCACCGGTGCGGCTGGGTGGAGTTGAAATCGGAGAAGTAGCAGCAGAACCAATCTTGAGTGAGGACTTTTCTCGTCTCTCGATAGAGCTTCAAATCGACTCCAGCCATCGGGTTCCAAAGAAATCGAAGCTTTCTCTGGGAACGAGTGGACTGCTTGGCGACAGCTACATCCGAATCGAACCTCCTGCGGAGCGAGCGAGCGAATTCTACGAGGAGGGAGGAGAGATGCTCGCAGGAGCGGGAGTGCAATCGATTGATGATATCGCGACTGGAGCCGTCGAGACGCTGGCGCAGGCGGCGAAGGTTCTTGGAGAAGTCGGGGCGTCGGTCCAGTCGATTAACAAGATCTTTGAGCGGTTCGATCGGGAGTTGCTGGAGCCTGACAATCTCGACAACGTGCGCAGTATTCTTTCTGATCTGCAGAAGTCTTCCGAGCGGATCGAATTCGCGTCGCGTCGGCTTGATCCTCTTCTTGCCGAAGTTGAAGCGGCGACGGCGGATACTAGAGGTGCCGCCGAGAGTGCAACCGAGGCGTTTGCATTCATACAGACGGAAGTTGGAGAAGTTGCAGAAAGCCTCGGGTCTGCCGGACCCGTGATTGGGGAGCTGGATAGTTCGCTCGATGACTTGCGGAAGACGCTCCAATCGCTCAACAGCCTTCTCAATGAAGTGGAGAATGGTGACGGATTGGCGAGTGCCCTGATCCAGGATGGTGAGCTTCGCAAGGATGTGGAAAGCTTTCTCGACAAGCTCGAACGAAATGGCATCCTTCGCTATGGGAAGGGGAACGAAGGGTTCTTGATCCGGTCCACCGTCTCCGGCAAGCGCGAAACCAAACCTGAGAAAAAACCACTCTTTCCGTTGAACGAAAACTAACGGTCGCCTGGATCTCATGACATACCTGGTTCTATTAAAGCGATTTGAAATCTGGCTCCTTTTTGGAATTGTGATTGGAATTCTCGTCTTTGCTTTTACGCCTGAGGATTCTCCGGAAGTCGTTCAGGAAGTCGCTGAACCAGTCGTTCTCACGGAAGCTCCGCCGGAAGAGGTGGTCAAAGTGACTCCTGAGACCCCCACGGAAGAACCGGTGGAAAACGCCCCTGCTCTCGTGGTTGATCAGGTTCGGAGCGAAGCGACGAAGGGCGGTCAGATTATTGCGGTTACTCTTTCGGCTCGTTCTCCCAACGGAAAAGAGCACATCGTCGACGAGAAAACGATTCGAGCGATGACAGACACTGGTGTGAGTGTTCCGAGATTCTTCGCTCCTTTCCAGACCGATCAGGTCATTCCAGCTGAAGATACGACTCGCTTTCAGCTGAAGTTCTGGTTGGCCGAATCCGAATCCTCGGAGCCTGCGAGCTTTCTCTGGCTCGATTTTCAAGGAGAGAAAACGCAAGCGGAGATCCCCGAGAATGGCTGAAGACAAAGCGGAGTTTCTCCTCATAAACAATAACAACACGAGGACGAAATTCGCTCTCGCTGACCGCGACTCGGTCCATTCTCATACCTCGATCCTGTCAGAGGATGTTTCCATCGAATCTGTGGTAGCCCTGCTTTCGGATTGGTCCTACGACCAGGTTATTCTCGCATCGGTAGTACCTCGAAATCAGGCCGCGTTACGAGAATCACAACAGGGAAAGCTAATCGTCGAAATTTCTCCCGAGATCGCTCTCGGAATTGAAATCGACTTTCCGAACCCATCGGTGATCGGAGCCGATCGCCTCGCTAATGCCGCTGCAGTCGCCGATCGGTGTGACGGAAAGCCAATCATCGTCGTGGATTTCGGAACTGCAGTCACCTTTGATATTATCGACCCGCGACCTGCCTACGTTGGCGGGGTCATTGCACCGGGATTGGATGCGATGCGTCATTATTTGCATCAGCGAACCGCTCTCCTGCCCGAAATTGAGATTGTTCGACCGAAGAGTGCGATCGGAAAATCGACAGAAGAAGCGATGCAGTCAGGCGCTTTCCACGGATACCGGGGACTTGTACGTGAAATTCTGAAGCAAATTGAATCCGAGTTGGAATCTCCTGCAAAAGTGATTGCCACCGGAGGATATGCGGCTTTGCTAGCGGACGGATTCGATGAGATCTCCTTGGTCGAGCCCTATCTTACTATGGAGGGGCTCCGGCGCGTCGCTATTCTTAATGCTTCCTAAATGGATACACCAAAAGTAGTCGGAATCGATTTCGGGGGCACCTCGGTTAAGTTGGCTGTGGTCGAAGGCTCTGAGTTGCTCACTGATGTTTATCGAATCCCGACTCAGAATTTCGTTGGAGCAGACCCATTGATCGCGGCGATCGTCGAGCAGGTTGCCGAGATTCGCGCGATCCATCCAGATATCTCTGCGATCGGAATCGGAGTTCCAGGGGCGGTCGATTTCTCAACTGGAGTGACCTACGACCTCACTAACGTTCGAGGCTGGTCTTCCGTGCCTCTCCGAGATCGCATTGCCGAAGCGACTTCGCTCCCGACTGTTCTCGACAATGATGCCAATTGCATGGCCTACGCCGAATTTAAATTCGGATTCGGACAGGGATGCCGAAACGTGATCTGTGTCACTCTAGGAACTGGCGTGGGCGGTGGATTGATTCTCAATGGGGATCTCTATCGAGGAAGCACCTATGCTGCTGGGGAGATCGGACAGATGAGCATTGATCTCAATGGAGTCGAAGGGCCTTACGGAAATTCAGGGTGTCTCGAACGGTATATCGGAAATCGCCAGATCGAAGAATTGGCGGTGAGGATGTATCAGGACAACGGCGCGAAAGTTCCGGAGGATTCTTCACCAGAAGGTATTGCGGCTCGTGCGAGGAAAGGGGACGCGATTGCTGAAGCGGTTTGGGTGCAGGTTGCCGAGTATTTGGGCGCTTCTCTTATGAGCACGGTTTACCTCCTCAATCCCGATGCGATTGTCATCGGAGGTGGCGTGGCTCACGCGGGGGATATTCTATTTGAGCCCCTGAAAAAGAATCTGCAGTCGACTCTGACCGACGAATGCTTTCACCACCTGCGACTTGTTCCGGCTCGATTCGGAAACACTGCAGGAATTATCGGTTGTTCCGCCCTCGCGGCGGAGTTGGGGTGAGTTGGATCCTAGATCCTAGATCCTAGATCGACGGTCATTTCTTTTTGTTTTTCTTCCCTTTGATGTTTGCTTTTTTGGCGCGCTGTTCTGATGTGAGTGGCTCTGGCAGATAGGCACCGTTCTCTTTCAGATATGTCATTAACTGCCTGTCCATCGCGGACGCTTTCTCCGGCATCGAGTTAGCGATGTTTTTGGTTTCGTCAGGATCATCAGCAACATTGAAAAGCATAACGTCGTTGTGATGATAGTTGTGCAGCAGCTTGTAGTCCCCAACTCGAATCGCACTGGCGGGATAGCTGCCCTCTTTCTGATAGTGCGGAAAATGCCAATAAAAGGCCTCACGCTTCAGCGGCTTTCCTTCGATTAATGGCACTAGGCTCAAGCCATCGACATGTTGCTCCGGGTTGGTAGGCAAGCCTGCCATCTCCAGGAGTGTGGGATAAAAGTCCATGCTCGAAATCGGAGCATCCGTCGTCATTCCCGCCTTGGTGTGCCCCGGCCAGTGGATCAAGGTGGGTGTCCTGAGCCCCCCGTCGAAAACGTAGGTTTTGCCACCGCGGAGCGGAGACACAGAAGTGGCGTGCGCCCCCTCGACCGCGCCGCGGCCCCCGTTGTCGCCCGTCAAAACGATGATCGTATTGTCATACTGCCCACTCTCTTTCAGCGCATCAATCAGTCGTCCGATACTGGCATCGAGATTGAATAGCTCACCGGCGTATTCGGCACTGTCCTGAGATAGTTTCGCAGAGACGTGACCGTATTCGTCCATCTTCTGCTCCGCTGTTGTGATGCCCAGCGCCTTCTTCTTCGCCTCGAACTTCGCACGTAACTCTGGGGAAGTTGCAATAGGCATGTGCATCGCAAAGTGACAGAGATGTAGGTAGAATGGTTTGTCTCGCTCAGTGTTTACGAAGTCGATCGCCGAATCGGTCAGGGCATCGTTGAAGCTCTGGCCTGGCTTCGCATTTTTGAAGTAGCGCTTGAACGAGAATTGGTTGCACGAGTTCTTCTCGATCACGGCGACCTGGGAATCATACCCGTGGTTTTTTGGACCACCAGTCAGGTTGAAATCGCCCATGTGCCATTTTCCATAGAACCCTGTTTCATAACCTGCTTCCCGGAATGCTTCGCCCAGCGTGGTCTCAGACTCCTTGATCCCCTGGGCGATTGGTGGGGGGCAATAGACTCGGGGCGCTTCCCCCTTGCGAGTGTATGCTTGATCGCGGCCGTTGAGCCATTGCGTGATACCATGCCGGGCTGGATTCTTTCCTGTCAGAATACTCGTCCGCGTTGGCGAACACATCGGGCTGGGAGTGTAGCAGTGGTCGAAACGCATCCACTCCTTGGAAAGCTCGTCCATTTGAGGTGTTTCATAAAACGTGCTCCCATTGTAGCCCACGTCCATCCATCCAAAGTCATCGATCAATATGAACAACACGTTTGGATTTTTTGATTCTGCGTGCGTGCAATGCATGAACAGGCTCATCGCGACGAGCGAAAGGATTGGTTTGATTAATGGGCTGCGATTCATTCTCATCAGAATGGGGGGGAGAGTGGGTGCGATCCGCTTCAGGGCGTTTCGGCAATGTTAGACTGTTTTCCTAGATGCTGCTCTCAGCAATTCCAGATACACGGAATCGAAGAAGATGTCATCCCAACCCTGAGTCGCCGATAGATTACCTCGTGCAGTCGGTCCTAAAACCTGTCTGCAAATTTTCGCAGCCCCTTTTCTCTTTCATCCGATCTACCGCAAGTCGGCCTCCATTTCTCTCTTGCCGAATCTGGGTACAGCTCTCTACCCTTTTCCCATACTGAGCGACTCAGTCAAATCCCCCCACCGGATTCTCTTCCATGAAAAAACGATACTCCCTTTTGATTCTCGCCCTGACCTGCCTGTTGCCTCTCTCGTTAAGCGCAGCCGAAGCCGAACCTGTGCGAATGGGGGGCGGGCTGATGACTTTCGATACCGTACCTGGTTGGGGATTGGGGGAGGATGGAAAATCGGTTCTCGGTGGAACTCACGGAGGTGTCGTCATCGACAAAGCGGGAAATGTTTACGTCAGTGCGAACAAGGGAGTGATTGTTTTTGCGCCTGACGGCTCGGTGCTGCGGGAATTCGTTGATGAAGATCATTCTAACCTGCACGATATCGAAATCCGTGAGGAGGAGGGTGTTGAATACATCTATGGGGCTCGAAACAAGAATCGCGAAGGAATCAAATTTCGCGCCGACGATGGCGAAGTGGTGATGCGTTTACCGTTTCCGAAAGCATCTGGCCTCAACCCCTTGTCAAAATTCAGCCCGACGGCGATCACAGTCGCTCCCAACGGCGACATCTACTTGTCGGATGGATATGCGAGCAATGTCATCTTTCGCTTCGACAAGAAGGGAAAGTATCTCAGTCACTTTGGGGAGAAAGGCAATGAGCTGAAGCAATTCAACACCGCGCACGGAATGACTCTTGATGAGCGCTACGATCCACCGCGCCTGCTCGTCTGCGATCGCAACCACAAGCCGAAGGGGCGCCTCTTACACTACAGCCTTGAGGGAGAATTTATCGAGGTCGTCATCACTGGATTGGGGATGCCGACTTCTGTTTCGATTCAGGGTGACTACGTTTCCGTTCCCGATCTCCACGGTCGTGTCGTCATTCTCGACAAGAGCAACACGATCATGGCAGTCCTCGGGCACAATCCGAATCCCAAAACCCGCGGCGCTCACGGAGTGAAGCAGGAAGATTGGATTGAAGGCGTCTTCAGCGGAACGCATGGTTCCTACTGGGACAAAAACGGCGACCTCTTTGTGCAGGACTGGAATGTCGATGGTCGAATCATGAAATTGGTCCGAGTGAAGCTCGGTGGGCTCTAGTTCAGATCCCCGAGTTCCGATCAGGACTCTCGCTTCTTTATCAGTTCCAGCGCGTGACTTTCTCCACATTCTTTCAGCGCGAGCAGGATGGGGTTGAGCGACTCGCCTTCTTCGGCCAATTCATACTCCATTCGCGGGGGGCTTCGGCGTAGACAATGCGATTGATGAGGCCGCCGGCTTCAATCTCGCGAAGCTATTTGGTTAGCATACACGCTGGGTCACACATCCGATCGTGCGCATCAGCTCGCTGAAGCGCATTTTTCCGTCGAGGAGGTAGAATTTGTTGTCCGCGGAAGAATGGTCGATCGAAAAGCGGCTCAGTCCTATCAGGAGAATCTCCACCCAACTGCTGTCGTCACAGGCAGTGACGCCATCGCTGTCTTCGTCGCGGTAGAACTTGGAAACTGGTTTTGAGAGCTGACCTTCTGGCCGTTCCGTGAGGAGAAAACTTTTTTGTTCGCCTTGCTCCGCCTCTTCCAGCTTCCAATGAACCAGTGGTTCTTCGCGTAATTCGGAGAACGTCGAAGGAGCGAGTGCTGAACGATTCGCGTTGGATTCCCATTCGGCTCAGGCGGGGCAGGTTCCGAGGAGAATTCCCGCACCCAACCCAATCGACAAAACGCGTTTGCTCATTCCAATGGTTAAACATCCAGGACGCGTTGCCTCAATTCCGGCGCTCTCTGGAAACGGTGGCGAATTCCAGATTTGTCATTTTCTGTCTACCGCGATGATGCAACAAGCCGGTATACTCATGCGCCAAATCTCGGCTACACTGATCCTCAAGCAAACCATGAGAGATGTTCCATCCCACTATGATCGTCGTCGATTCCTGAAAGGAGCCTTGGCGCTTCCGATCTTACCCTCCCTCGCTGGTGCCGCGGGTTCGATTGGGGAAGCACCAAAGCGTCTTGTTTGCGCTGGGACTCAGCTAGGTTGGTATAAACCGGATTTCTTCGCCAATCAGTCCGATGCTCGCCTCATACAGCCCTTCGACGACGCCGGCGTGGGCGACAAATTGACGACTATTTCTGGATTGGATCACAAGGGGCCGACAGGAAACGGGCACGAACTGGTCTACACGCTCTTCACCGGGCAGGTTCTAAAAAGTATTTCGCTCGATCAGATGGTCGCTCCCACCCTGGGTGCCGGGACGCGATACGAGTCACTTCAACTCTGCGCTGGAGAACAACGATTTAATGCTCCGGTTTCTCTCAATCAGTACGGAATTCCGTTGCCTCCGATTATTCGGCCCAGCGTGATGTTTGCCAAAGTGTTCGGTGGGAAAGCTTCTGATATGGAGCGGCAGCAGTATCTCCTCGAGTCTGGTCGAAGTCTGCTCGACGAGGTGACCGGTGATGCAAAAACTCTGAGAAATCGAATCGGTTCGGAGGATCGCCAGAAGCTCGAGGAATACTTCAACAGTGTGCGGGATGTGGAGAAGAAACTCGCTCGTCGGCGAGACTGGCTGGACAAACCCTACGCGCCTTTGGATCCTCAGTTTACTCTTCCGGAAGTCGAGACCATCGCTCATTCAATGATGATCCAGAATGAAGACTTGATGTGGGATCTCATGGCGCTCGCCATCAAGAATGATGCCTGCCGGGTGTTTTCGCTGACGATCCCATTGGCGGATGGAGCCCTCATGCTGAACGGGGAGTTGATGGGTGCCGGTTACCACAATCTTTCTCATCACGGAAATAAGAAGCAGAAGGTGGACGATCTTGTCGCGATCGAATCTGCCCACATGACCGGAGCCGCTCAATTCATGAAGGCACTTAATGAAACGCATGATATCGATGGCAGCAACATGCTGGACAACACCACCGTTCTCATTGGAAGTGCTATGGCCGATGCGGCAAAGCACCGCCGAGTGGACTTTCCGCTGATGGTCGCCGGAGGCGGTTATCAGCACCAGCGTCACATTAGTTGTGGTTCGGAACATGAGGCCAAAAACGAGATGGCCTGCGATCTCTACGTTACTGTGCTGCAGCAGCTTGGATTCGAGACGGAAACGTTTGCCTCGAGCCAGTCCAACCTCAACGCCGAGTTGTTGTGATGCTCGGTGAGAATTCGACAGGGTTGAGCCACCGAATCAACAGGGTCTGTCTCGTTGCTTCGTTCCTTTCCGCCGTCATCCTGACTCAGGCAGAAAATGATGCTCCTCCTCAGGTCGAGGAATTCACGACGACGTATTGTCTCGAGTGTCACGATGATCAGGAGCAGAAGGGTGACTTTCGAATCGACACTCTAAGCTGGGCGCTGGATGAGACGGGTTCCAGAGGGCTGTGGGATCTCGTCTATGAGTATGTGGCTGACGGCGATATGCCAACAAAGAAAGCAAAGCTCCACCCGAACGACGAAGAGCGAGTCGCCTTTTTAAATGCTCTCGATGTTGCCCTCGAGGATGCCGATCGGGACGCAGCGCTTGGGGGGACGCCAGTGCGACGCCTCAATCGAGTCGAATACCTGAACACGGTGCGAGATTTGTTTGGGATCCGTATGATTAATCTGCCGTTGTCATTCCCCGAGGACGCGAGCCGCGAAGAGTTTGATACGATTTCGGAGGGCCTTTTTCTATCGCCCGCAGTAATGGAGGCCTACCACGAAACAGCCACTGATATCGCTGACCGCCTCGTGCCGCTTCCTAACCCGCCGAGCTATTCTTCGAATCTCACGGCAGCGACCATGGGTGGAGATCAAGGAAGGAGATGGTTTGGGCCCAAGAACGAATTCCTGAAGTTTACCGGCTTCAATCATTCTGGATGGGTGGGAGCACTCTGGGACAGCCAGTTTATTGCTCCCGTTTCGGGTGTTTACCGGGTCAGGCTAAAGTCCAATGCACAGGCGAAACTTGGTGCGGACGGCAAGCCGCTGCGCCTCAGTTTTTACGCATTTGATCCCACCACCGAGCAACTTCCGAAACGCTATCGAATCGAGCGGGCCAGCCTTGTAGCCGAGGTCAATATTCCTGCGGGAAAGCCTCGCTGGATCGAGTGCGATGTACCGGTCGAAGCGGGCGAAACTTTCCATGTGTATTGCGCCAATCGAATTCCAGCCGATGAGATTCCGAAAGGAGATTTGAACCGGTCTCAGGTGAATAAGGCCTTCGGGAAAATCAAAAAACGATCCGATCCAACCGTTGAACTGCGAGGCATGACGATCGAGGGGCCAGTAGCGGTGGTTCCCCGAGTGGTTGGATTCTTCGGAGAGTGGCCACCGAAACTCGATCAGAGAGATTTTGAAGAAAGGCTGATGCCTTTGGCGGAACGAGCTTTTCGTCGGCCCCTAACAGAGGCGGAATCCGAGAAGCTGAAGAAGGCAGTGCTTGAGCATGCTGACGAAACCGGGACTCCACAATTTGCGTGGCACTATGCGATTCGCCGTTTGCTCTGCTCGCCTGAATTCCTCTATCGAGAAGCGGATGGCGCCGAAATCCTCGGGGACTTTGATCTGGCTTCCCGCTTGTCGTACTTCTTATGGAGTACGATGCCGGACGAGGAGCTGCTCGAACTTGCTGCGGCAGGGCGTCTTTCCGAACCGGAAGTATTGTCGCAACAGACCGCGAGAATGATCGCCGATCCGAGGTCTCACCAGTTCGTGAAACACTTCACCGGACAATGGCTCGGAAATCGAACCGTCGCGGGGATCAACGTCTGCGATAATCGGTACGAATGGGACGACAACGTGCGCTACGGTTTTGTGCGTTCGACGGAACGGTTCTTTGAGGAAGTCCTGCAGGAGAACTTGCCCATCGCAACTTTCATCGATTCGGATTTTACCTACGCGAATACCGCGATGAAAGTGGTCTGGGGAATGAAGTCTGATAAAGACAAGGACCTGGGGGCCGTGGCTGCTCGCCAGCGTCAAAGTCTCGTCTGGCCGGAGCCCAGTCGATTGAGCCTCGCAGGTAGTAAGGGTGATCTCCCTGAGCACGTGATGAACCGGGGTGGGGTATTGGGATTGCCAGGTGTGCTGACTGTAACGGGGGACGGTGTTGAGTCTTCTCCCATCCTTCGCGGCGTCTGGATCCTCGAGAATCTCTTTGGTCAGCATCCGCCGCCTCCACCAAAAGATGTTTCAGCCCTCGACATCGACACGAGTCAAGCATCCAATGTTCGTGAAACGCTCAAGGCGCATACGGAATTGGAGAGCTGCGCCAAGTGCCACCGAGATATTGATCCGCTCGGTCTTGCGATGGAGAACTACGATGCGATTGGCGGTTGGCGAACGACCTACGAAGAAAAGAAAGGTCCTGAAATCGACGCGACTTCCGCGTTGCCCGACGGAACCGCATTGACTGGAGTAAGCTCCATCAAGCAACACCTTCTCGAGAATCGGGAGATCTTCACTCACTGTCTGCTCACAAAGCTCCTCGAATATGGCGCTGGTCGGAAACTGTCAGTTGGCGATCGACGCGTCGTTTCCGAATTGGTGGCGGCGGAGCCGACGGAGGGGTATCGCTTTCAAGATCTCATCGAGACCGCGATACAGAGCGAGGTCTTTCGTGCGAAGTAGCTTTGAAGCGCGGCCGCGGAATTTTCGCTGTTGGATTTTTCACGTCGCTCCTCATGCCCTTCCCTCTCCACCCGCGATGCCCGGAAGCTCGTCCTGTTGGCGCAACGTGTGCCGCCAGCGAAACCGACGGGCAGAGCCACTGCAGCGACTTTGGCGACGATTGAGTATCTCGGCTATGTCCAAATCGATACCATCTCCGTCATTCAGCGAGTGTATCACCATACCTTCTGGAATCGCAATCCACGTTACTAGCCTTCGCAGCTCGATCAGCTGATCGACGAGAAACAGGTATTTCGAATACTGGTCCCACGCCGCATCTTATTTGCCGATGCGGGACTTTCGCTTCAGCTTGCGGCGCAAGTAAGCCCTCGCTACCGCCGCCTAAAAACACTGGATTGACTGGGATGAAGCGTTGGAAAGAGATGTCCTCCAGCGCATTCGGGACGAGGGCCCTTTGATGGCGAGAGACTTTGAGCCTGATGGCAAGAGAACTGGCGTTTGGAAAACAAAACCTTCCAAGCGCGCTCTCGAAACGTTGAGGATGCAGGGCTATCTCATGTCCGCCCCAAAGGGTCAATTTTCACAAGGGCTATGAGTTCGCAGAGCGTATGGTTCCTAGAGGTACGGACACGCCGACTTCCGAAGAGCAGGTCCGATTTCTATCACTCGATACCTGCAAATCAACGGTCTCGGTCGTCCGGCCGAAGTGGCCTATCTGCTGAAGGGGGCGAGATCTCTCATCGCCGAGACGATGCAGGAAATAGTTTCCGCCGGAGAGCTGACTCTCATTCAAGTGGGTGAGGAATGCTATCATGTTCTGCCGGAATCTTTGGAACTCCTGGGGAGACCGTTGGCCCGCAACAAAGCAAAGATCCTCTCGCCCTTCGATAACCTGGTCACTCAGCGAAAACGACTGCAGACTCTTTTCGATTCTGATTACCTGATTGAATGTTACCCGCCCGCTGCGAAACGGCAGCATGGCTACTTAACGTTGCCCGCTCTCTGGGCCGGACGACTGATCGCTCTCCCAAGGAGAACACAAGGATCCTGCTGCGTGTGAATTCTCTTGAATCGAACTCACCGTTACGACGAGCTTTTTTTTTTTCAATCGTGGCATGAATGCCGGTGGGCTCGATCAGACGGCGTCCTTCTGAATGCGAAGGAGAGCGAGAGTCCGCAAAAAATGAGGATGGTATGCATGCTCGAGAGTGAGACTCTCGGGCAGGTTTGTAAACGGGAGAATGTGGTGCAACGACTCCGGGCGATAGAAGGGCGGCCGCATCGAGAAATGTCCGCGCAACCCTGCGGCGGCTGAAAACAGGGTCTTTCGACACTTTACCTCGAAGATTTTCTGCGGCACGCTCCCTCGCAACCCATGATTGAAAAGTGGCTTCCAGAATCGAATGACATGCTTCCCCTGACTTGGTGGAAACAGCATCCTGTCTTCCTGTCAGCTATTCTGGCGATTGGTGGAGCCCTGAGCATGGTGATCTTTGCCATCTTCGGGTTCGAGGTTATGAACCACCTCGTGTTCAGCGTTGCCTCCGCGTTTGGGGATTGGCATCTCTGGACGCCATTCACCTACGTCATTGTCAATCCACCCAGTATCTGGATCGCGATAGGCTGCTTTCTTCTCTGGCGTTTTGGTGAGGCAGTAGAACGTCATTTTGGGAGACGGATCTTTGTAAAGCTTCTCCTTCTCCTGCTGATCGTTTCCCCGGTCGTCACCACCCTCCTCTACTTCGTCGGATTCGAGGGCGTCAGCTGCATGGGCATGATGGAGCTGGAGTTTGGCGTTTTTATCGCCTTCGCTACGCTCTATCCCCGCGCTAAGATCAATATCTTCATCGCCTCGATCGACGCCTGGGTCCTTGCGGCGATCATTGTTTCGATTAGCGCTCTTTCCACTATTGCTGCTCGAGACTGGGCCTCATTGATCCTTCTGACAGCGAATGTCGGATCGGCTTACCTCTTTATCCGCTACCAGAAGGGTGAGCTCCAGTTGCCCTCCTTTCTCACCATCAAAATCCTCCCTGACAATGTTCCCAAGATTGCCGAAGGCAACATTGATGAAATCCTCGACAAAATTAATCGTGGGGGATTGCAGAGCCTGTCGGAGGAAGAAAGAGAATTCCTTGAGCGGGCGGGCCGGAAGAAGGGATAAAGTTATCTGCAAGATAAATATCACCGCCTCATTTTACTACACCAAAAGAACTCATGCACTTAATCTACGCCCTCTTTTCACGACGCAGTTTGTCCGTCTTTCTGACGCTCGCCTTTATCCTGACTGGGATTACCAAATCAGACGCACATGAACACGAGGAAAAGAAGCCTGATCGTAGCCCGCAGAATGTAGGCAATGTCCTCGTATTTGGTGGAACGGGGTGGTATCGCCATCCCGAGACGGCTGCGGTCAGTGGATGGCTCGCTCGACTTTCTGATGATCTGGATATGCAGGTCGACGTGACCGAAAGCCCAAAAGACATCCTGACCATTCTGGATCGATATGATGTGCTCGTCTTTAACAATTCGAATGAGTTGTCAGCCTTATTTGAAAAACGTCACATGAAGAAGATCGAGGAATGGTACAACAACGGAGGCGGCATCGTAGCGATGCACGCGGTGTTGGTGCGTCAAACAGAGTGGGAGTGGCTTTCTAAACTGGGCGGGTGCGATTTTGACAGCGACTCAGAATTCCTAGAAGCTCGGGTTGTGGTGGATCCGGCGGCGAAGGATCACCCGACAGTGAAGGGCTTTGGTGAATCTTTTCTCTACAAAGCGGATTGGACGAATCATACCGAAAGCGTAACCGGGAAGCCAGGGTTCCAGGTGCTACTGCGTGTCGACGAATCCACCTTCGAGCCCGTGCGGGACTATTTCCAAGAGCGAGGAGGAAAACCTATGGGCGACGATCATCCCATCGCCTGGACAAACACTCTCAATGGAGGCCGCTTTTTCTACACTGAGCTGGGGCACGATGTTCGGTCGCTCGAAACGAAGTTTGGACGCCAGCATATCATCGAGGCGATTCGCTGGGCGGCAGAGGACGGGACGGAGTAATCTCTCCCGCAGGAAAGACTAGAGCAGAATTCGATTTGGGAAGAAGTGAGGGGACTCACTTCTTTTCTTTGCGCTGATTCTTCAAACGCTCGGAAGGAATTCGGAACTCGAGTTCGCCATTCTTAGGAATCCACTGCGACAGTTCTTCGATGATCTCGAGGTGATCGGGATTGTCGGCAAGATTGGTGAGTTCCTCCGGATCGACCCGATGATCGTACAATTCCTTTGCGTCGTCTTCGTAGACGATGAAACGCCAGTCACGTGTTCGAATGGCATGGTTTCCGTAGTAGGAAGAAATGATCGCCGGCTCCTCGCGCGGAGTCGTCGGGTCCTCGAGTTGCGGCACGAGTGAAACGCCATCGAGAGGAGTGTGCTCGGGTAACTTACAGAGATCGATGAGGGTTGGAAAAATGTCGATCAGGCTGGCGGGTTCGCCACAGTCTTGGCCGGGTTTGATGCCGGGACCAGCGAGGAGCAGAGGCACCCGGGTGGATTCTTCCCAGAGGGTACGCTTGGCCCAGTGGTGTTTCTCCCCGAGATGAAAACCATGATCGCTCCAGAGCACGACGATGGTGCGATCGGCGTGCGGGCTTTCCTGTAGTGCGTCCATGACGATGCCGACGCAGTGATCCACAAAACTGACCGAGGCGAGATACGCCTGAGTCAGGCTGCGCTGCTTGCCGCTCTCGACGACTTCAGCGTGGGTTGGCGCGACGGCATAGTTGTTGATCGTCAGGAAGTTGGGTGGTAGGTCGACGAGATCGGACTTCGGACTCTTCGGGAGCGACATCGACTCGAGTTCGTAGAGTTCAAACCACTTTGATGGCACGAAGAGAGGAACGTGAGGGCGAAAGAACCCAACCGACATGAAGAAGGGTTGCTCGAATTTTTCCTGAAGAGCTTTCGCAGCGTTCTTGGCGAGTTGGTAGTCCGCCATTTCGAAATCTGTCTCTGGAAATTGCCCCCAGTCCCACGCTCCGCTCCAGTGAGAAGGACGATTCACGGGTTTCTTCGGGCGAGGGGTTTTCTTTCGACCCAGATCACGATCGATATCTGAGGCAAGGCGGCCGCCAAACCCGTGGTGCAGCACTTTGCCGCCTGACAAGGTGATATAACCGTTGTCTTTGAAATAGCGCTGCAAAGTGGGCGCATTATTGAGAGCGGGAAGCTGCTGGTAGGATGGCCCAATTTCGTAGCTGCCGTGAGTGGTCGCAGCGAGCCCTGACATCACGCTGACTCGAGAAGAAGAGCACACCGGAATAGCGCAATGCGCGTTCGTGAAAATGCGACCTCGTTCGGCCAGCGCATCCAGATGAGGCGTGTGCACACCAGGATAACCACCGAGGAATCCGGTCCAGTCGTTGAGGTCATCAATACTGATCATGACGACGTTGGGCCTCGCATCATCGGCGTTGGCCAACGGCATAAGCAGGGCAGCCAGCAAAAGTAGGGCAGGGAGGAAAGATCTCATGGAAGGGGCGGGGAAAGTCAAAGTGGTGGGAGGTCCATCCTCCGACTGCAAACTGCATCAGGCGATCGGTTCTGTCACGATTCGTGAGAGCACAATCACGTCCCCTAACGGAATGCGTTCTCAGAACAGGTTGGGGAAACGTGTCTTGCTGCGTTTCGCTTCATGTCGCTATTGAAGAATAGTCTTAGTTTTCGTAATCTTTTCAGGGTCATGATCTGCCTCCGACTGCTTCTTCTCCTGCCTTTCTCCATTGCCCTGGCAAACGAGACGGAGCTTTTTGAGCCGGTCTCTGAACCCGACAAGACCTGGGAACACTATACGAACACCTTTTTTCCCGAGGTGAAGAAGGGATCAGGTGTCCTTCATTGGGTCACGATTCCTTCTCTGAAAAAAACTGTCGATTGCCTTTCGATTGTGCAGGACCGATCCGATGGGGGAGATCAATACTACATCTACTCCAGAAAGCTGAGTCGGGACGGCGAAATTGCCCTGGAGAACAAGCGATTGGAGATCACGATCATGTTAAGTTCCAGTCTCCGAAATCTTTCCTCAGCGGCTTTGAATTTCACGGGAGACTCTCCTCTGCCGCCGAGGGGGCTGGATGGAACATCGACGCTCCTATTTGTCGATTCCTACCGGAAGCCGCTGGGCACGACAAATTCCCCTGATAAGAAATCCGTGCCGGCTCGAGTGATCCGGTTTTTCGAGGCTCTATGGGAAGACCTTGAGGATGGTGCGATTGACGAAGAGGCCTGGATAGATCGGTCTCGCGCTCTCAAAGACAATTTTCCCAAACTTCCCTGGTCCCCAACCTATTCGGAATTCCTAGGGGCAGACCTGTTGCGGGATGAACTCGAAGTGATGAAGGAATGGCAACTGACTCACCGGGTCCGTCACCTCGATTTCAATGGCTACAAAGATTCTGAAAGCATCCGGTTTCGAGAAGAGCTTGCAGGAACTCTCGCTGAGGTCGCTCCCAGCGAGTGGAAAGGGTTGATGAATTCTTCTGGGAACATGCACAATCCAAAGGTGACTCCGATTCGTCCCTTCCTCGACGAAGCGACACGGAAAACAAAGTCCGTTGAACTGATCAATGAGATCCTTGCTGAATATCAATTGAAGGTCTCCGGTCTTTCGGTTGAGAAACTCTCGTTCGCGACCAAGACCGGAGGAGGCCTTCCTTCAGCGATGATGCACTTCAAGGTCGCGCCGATTGAGTAAGTGCCTCAAAAGGAGGGTTGGTCTTCACCCGGGTTCCCAATCCGATTTTCTCGTTGGCAACAGCCCACCTCTCCATCACCGTTAGCGTGTGAGTTCTCCCACCATCGCCAGCAATCGAATCGAAGCGCTCGACCTTGTCCGCGGGATCGCGGTTTGCGGGCTCGTCGCGATCAACAGCATCGAGTTTGGGTTCGGGTCGATGGAGCTGGTCTATCCGTTGAATATTTCTGAATCAGATCGTGCACTCTGGACGCTCGTGATGGGACTTGGTGCCGGTAAATTTGCGACGCTCTTTGCTGCGTTGTTTGCGGCAGGTATGATTCTATTCTGTGATCGGGCTGAGGCCTCTGGCCGATCTCCTTCAGGAATCTATCTTCCACGCTTGGGATGGTTGCTCCTCTGCGGGGTGCTGCATGCTTACCTGCTCTGGCATGGCGATATCCTTGTGACCTATGCGGTGACGGGATTTGTTTTCTTCTGGTGCCGAAACTGGTCGGCGAAGATTTTCATGATCATTGGCGGTGCATTGCTGGCAACCTTCGTTGTCCCCGTCATCCTGGTTGCCGTCGTCTGTCATTTTGTGGATTTCTCCCAGTTCGGTGAAGAGACGGGGGAGATCATGGAATTGATTCGGGCGGAGGGGGAGAATGAAACCGCAGCTCTCACAGGATCCTGGTGGGAGCAGATGAAGATCAGAGCACCCTATGCGTTCTATATGCAGTTGCTGGGTATTCCGCTTTATCTGTTCTGGGTGGTCGCGATGAATATGTGTTTTGGAATGGCACTGATGAAGAGTGGTTTCTTCCATGGCGATTGGTCAAAAGAGCGTCTCCGGAAAACGACGGCTTTTCTTCTGGGGCTTGGGGTGCCGCTCACTGTGGGTGGGTATGCAGTTTTTGCCTTTGCCGATCCCTCGGTCGCTCCGCTGGTTTGGGCTTATGCGGCGCTGGTTGCGGGGATGCCATTTGTCGCTTTTGGCTACGCCGGTCTGGGAGTGATGTGGTCAAGCCGGGGCGAGCCGGGATTCTTGCGCAGGGGCTTTGTTGCTGTCGGTCGAATGGCGTTTTCGAATTACATCGCACAGTCAGTTATTCTCGGGCTGATCTACTATGGGCACGGACTGGGATTGCGAGTTCGGCTCGAGTTTTACGAGGCCATGATGATTGTGCCCGTGGTATGGTTGGCACAAATGCTCATTTCGGTATGGTGGCTCGGGCGGTTCCGATTTGGTCCATTGGAATGGTTGTGGCGGCGGTTGACCTATGGATCGGCGGGCGTTCGAAGGCGGCCGACACCGCCCAACCTGCCTCCTTCGGGATAGCCGGAGTCAGTAGTTGCGAGTCTGGCTTTTGAAAGCCATTTTGTTTTCTCACTGTTTTTCTCCGCCGCTTCAAAAGCCTCTGAAGTGGAGACGAAATCCAGTTCCGATTCCTCGTCGGCCGCGAACAAGCTGGAACTGAAGAGAAAAACAGTCGCAATCGAGATAGTCTTCACGCTCTTCATGGGACCATTCGTATTGTTTCCGCTCCGCGAAGGTAATTCCAACTCAAGCAGGCGTGGCCTTATGAAATTCAATCAGTGGATTTCGAAACCAAGCGTTAGCCCAGGATTGGTGTGATCACTTTTCCACCGACGTCGGTCAACCGAAACCGTCGTCCGTTGTATTCGTACGTCAGCTTCTCGTGATCAAATCCTAACTGATGCAAAATCGTGGCGTGGATATCATTCACATGCGCCTTGTCTTGGGCCGCATGATGCCCAATCTCGTCGGATTCGCCATAGCTGACTCCACCTTTAATGCCGCCTCCGGCCATCCAGGTGGTGAAGCAGTGAGGATTGTGATCCCGGCCCGGTTTCTTTGATTTCTGAGAAAGGGGGAGTCGCCCAAACTCCCCGCCCCAGATCACGAGTGTGTCCTTGAGAAGACCGCGCTGTTCGAGATCAGTGAGCAGTCCTGCAATGGGGGTGTCGGTCTCGCCGGCGAACTGGGAGTGGTTGCCTTGAATATCGTTGTGGCCGTCCCAGCTGCGCTGGTTCTCCATGCCTCCGGAGTAGATCTGTACAAAACGGACGCCTCTCTCGACCATGCGGCGGGCGGTGAGGCACTGGCGTGCAAAGTGATCGCAGTTCTTCTCGCCTACACCGTAGAGCTTCTTGATATGATCAGGTTCGCGATCGATACCGAATGCTTCAGGCGCGGCCTCCTGCATCCGAAAGGCCAGTTCGAAGCTCTTAATTCGTGCCTCCAGTTCTGCGTCGCCGGGACGGCCTTCGATGTGTTGTCGATTGAGCCGATTCAAGAGATCAAGTTGACGCTGCTGCTGAACATCGTTCATGTGAGCCGGGCGATTGAGGTTGTCGATCGGGTCGCCCTTGGGTTTCAGCCAGGTGCCCTGGTAGACGCTCGGGAGGAATCCTGCTCCCCAGTTCGCGGCGGATCCCTTCGGCAACCCGCGATCGAGAGGATCTGACATGACCACAAAAGCAGGCAAGTCCCGGCTCTCGCTTCCGAGGCCATAGGTGACCCATGAGCCAACGCAGGGAAGACCCATGCGAGGCTGACCGGAATTCATCATGAAGAGTGCCGGGCTGTGGTTGTTCGACTCGGTGTGTCCGGAGTGAATGAAAGCCATCTTGTCGACATGTTCGCCGAGCTTGGGAAAGATCGAAGAGACCATCTTTCCACACTGTCCGCGAGGCGTGAATTCGAAGGGTGACTTCATGAGAGGTCCGACCGCGTTAGCAAAGAATCCGGTTTGCTTGTCAAAGCCTTCCAGGTCCTTGCCATCCATTTTCTCCAGATCGGGCTTGTAGTCCCAGGTATCAACCTGGCTCGGGCCTCCGTTGATAAAAAGCCAGATCACGGATTTGGCTTTTCCATCAAAGTGAGACTTCTTCGGAGCAAGTGGATCGGTCGAGTCGGCTCCGAGCAGGCCTTCCTGAGCGAGCAGGCTGGTCAGGCCGACGCTTCCAAAGCCGGCACCGGCCCGCTGTAGCACTTCTCGGCGTGAATAGAAAGGAGGATGATTCATGGCAGGTAGATAAATTCGTTGAGGCCGAAGAGGACTTGGCAAAGATCGGCAAGGGCAAGTTGCTGACTGTTATTGGCTCCCTCGTAGGAAGCGGACTGGGCATCAACGAAGGATCGGTTTTCCTGAAGCTCAGAGGGACTTGGCTCTCGGTTGAGGGTGCGCAGATAGAGATCGCGAATGGCTTGGTCAGGGTTTTCCGAGTTGATGCTCGCTGCGAGGGAACCCGCCCATTTGACGACTTGGGGATTGTTCATGAAGAGCAGAGCCTGAGGAGCGATCGTAGTGCTGGGGCGACTGCCCTGGCTGACGAGAGGTTCGGGCTGGTCAAAGATCTGCATCATCGGGACGAGTCGACTGCGCTTGATCATGAAGTAAATGCTGCGTCGTTGGTGGCGTTCATCGAGCGTTCCGGGTCCGAACATTCTCGTATCGAGCTGGCCGGCTGCAGACAGGATCGAATCACGGACGATTTCGGCTTCGAGCCTTCGCGGACTGAATCGCCAGAGGAACTGATTGTCGGGATCAATCGTTGCCTTTTCTAGTGACAGAGCGCTGCTCTGCTGCCAGGTCGCGCTGAGGAGGATGTCGCGATGGAGTGGTTTGAGATTCCATCCGTTTGCGATCAATCGTCGGGCGAGGTAATCGAGCAGGTGGGGTTGGCTTGGAAGGGCACCTTGGAGACCGAAGTCATTGGGAGTCGCGACGATCCCGCGGCCGAAGTGGTGATGCCAGACTCGATTCACAATGACGCGTGCGAGAAGATGGCCGGCGCCGTCTTCTGCATCAGTGATCCAGTTTGCGAGGCTGCGACGACGGTAGCTGGTGCGGGTCCAGTCCTCGGGTGGAGTGGTTTGCCAATCTTTCGAAGTCTTGCCGTTACGCATCAGGACTTGGAGATAACCAGCTTTAGCAACTTCACCCTTCTGATTTGGGTCGCCACGATTCAGATGGTGAGTTTCAGGATAGAAGTGAGGAAATCCCCGTCCGTCGGCGTGGTGCTTCGTTGGTGGAAATCCTTCCGCGGTGACCTGCACCTTGGTGATGTTCGGTCGCGGTTTGGCGGTGAGGGATTTCTGAATTGAAGCGGCCAGCTTGGTCCACTCGGAGTCAGTTCCGGCGAAGATTGGAAAAAGAGTATTGCGATGTTCTTCACGAAGTTCTCCTTTCTCGAGCGCAGTGAGTGCATCGGTCAGGGTTTCGGACCTTCCTCCTCCCACGGCGACGGGAGGATCTGTTTGCCCGCTCACGGAAAGGCGGAAGTGGCCCATGCTGTGTTGGCCATTGTTGGAAAAGCGAAGCCTGAACTCGAGTGTGGCGCCTTCTTTCAGTTCGAGCGGTGCCGCGAGGGCGAAGACGGCGGCTTGGTCTTTACCGATTCCACCGAAGTCGATTGCCCATCCAGTGCGATCAAGGTCGTCATCGATCGAGGAAGCCGCAGAGAGACTGTCTGTGTTCTGTTCGTGGGTTGCCTTGGCCGAGACAAACTTCAGTGGCTGCTTTTTGGACTCACCCTGGGTGAGAAAGACCTGGAAATTACTGAGAGCAAAATTCCCATTCCCAGCCCTTCCTGGACCTTTGCGATTCATAGACTCATGAGTCAGTGCTTCGACACGAATAGCGTTGATCGTCTGGGGGGAGGCCGTTGTCTTGACTGTGTAGGTTTCCTTGGAAGGAGCTTTGCCTGTCACGAGGATGGCTCCATCCGGTTGCGAAGTCAGCGTGGATGCCTTCTGGCTCGAGGTTGTCTCGGAGGTGCCGAGAACGATCCAGTCACTCGTCTGTATCGAGGAGGCTGCTTTCTCTGTGAGCCATCTATCGAAGGCCTCTGTCACGGCAGGACTGGCTTCATAGGCCGACTTTGCCGAAACGAGTTTCCCATGATTCTTCTCCCATTCTCCGAGCTCAGTTCGATAGGTTTCGGGATCGAGGTCGATATCGATTTCGCTCCGGATCGTCGTCGTGAATGTCGAGACGAGTTGGTAGTAGTCCTTCACCGGAATCGGATCGAATTTGTGATCATGACAGCGGGCACATCCGATCGTTAGTCCGAGCATCGCGGTTCCGGTCGTTCCGGCCATGTCGTCGAGTTCGTCATAGCGAGCGCTCTCAAATTCTTTCTCCGTGAGCTGGGTGGGAAAGACGCCCGCTCCGAGAAATCCAGTCGCCATCATCGCGAGTGGTTCTTCCGGCGCAATTTCATCCCCGGCGAGTTGCCAGCGGATAAACTGATCCCATGGCATGTCCGAGTTCAGTGCCTGGATGACGAAGTCGCGATAGTGGTAGGCAAACTTCCGGTCGTAGTCCTGCTCGAAGCCGTGGCTTTCTGCAAAGCGAGCCGCATCAAGCCAGTGGCGCGCCCAGCGTTCTCCATAGTGAGGGCTCGCGAGAAGCTCATCAACCAAGTCAGCGTGTGACTGGGATAGGGCTGAGTCCATCTGTTCTGGAGTAGGAGGCAATCCGATCACGGTGAGGTAGGCTCGCCGGATCCGGGCTCGGTCATCAGCAAGGGGATTCGGAGTGAGCTGGTTTTCCTGCATCTTTACGAGAACAAATTGATCGATCTCCGTCTTTACCCAGTCGCCCTTTGTCCTGGGAGGTTCAGGATCTGCCAATGGTTGGAAGGACCAGAAATCACGGTCGCTTTGCGTGACCTTCATTTTGACCGGTTCGTCGCCCTTCTTTTCGAGAAGCGGTTTGTCGTAGGGGGCTCCGAGCGCAATCCATTTCTCGAAGTCGGCGATCAACGAGTCGGAAAGTTTGTCTGCCTTGGGCGGCATCTCGGGTTCTTCCTCGTGACGAATCAGGGCGAGGAGGAAACTGTTGCCCGGTTCCGTCAGATCAATGGTGTCTCCGGTGTCGCCACCCTTGAGGAGGAGTTCACGTGACGAGATGTCTAATCCCGAGCGAATCTTTTCGTCGCCGTGGCACTTCAGGCAGCTTTCGACGAGGGTGGGTCGAATCGTTGATTGGAACAATTCGGTGCCCACCTTCATACGCTCGGTATGATTGGTGGGCAATGTTTCAGCTGCCGCTGGCAGGAATAGGATAAGAACGAAAAGATGAAGGATCAGCGGGCGCATGGAAGTCAGGTCAATTCACCGACATATAGGTGACAGATCTCACATCCTAGCAAATGGAACACGAGCCTCCAACTCTGATGCCTCACTCGTTTCCGGTATGATTTTATTCCAAACCTATTTGACGCCGGTGTCTCTTCACTCTCCGACCGCGACACTAAATATCCTACGAAAGGCGTCCCGAACCCACTCGGGTGTGGACTGCTCGATATTGGTCTCTTCGTCGATAATTTTTTCGAGATTAGGAGCCACGATAGGGCGAACCGTTGGATCGGACGATAGCACGACTTCTGTTAGCTCGATTGGTTCACTGGTAACGCGATCTGGCCGTTCCTTTCCCGATGGGCATGACGAACAATGACCGAGTGACCAAAGCCTCCTCCGTAGTAGTCGGAATACAAAACGATTCCGTGTGCGATTGAGTAAACGGAATCTCCTAGATCCGAATCACCACCTCTTTCGCCATTTCAATCATCTCCGGCATGGGCATACGAAATGAAGCCTCGAAATTTATAGTATCCTTTGCTGTCTGGTTTTCCGACGGCGTAATCGAATCCGTCGGCTAATTTTGCCGTAGAGTAGGCCTGAGCGGAGGCCATTTTCAGACTGATGCTGAGAACGAAGCCGAGGAGGAGGGATCGGCTATACAGAGACCGATAGAGTGATCGTAAGTAATTCATTTGAAACGATTTACGAACCTACCCTATGGTGGTAATGCGGTTCCCGAGGAGATCGATGTTTCAAAGATGGCTCAGTTGCGGAAGAACTTAAATCGAGTTGTAGATAAGCAGCCGTAGCGATCAAGAGGACGCGAGGAGGCGGAACCCGAGGTCTGACGCCCCTATTTCTTTTTCGGGCGTTTGAACCACGAGCTCATCTTCTTGACCGCTGCCGGTCCGACGCAGGCGGCGCCAGTCCACCACGTGATTTGCATGGCGACGAACAGACCGCCGCCAAGGATCGCTTTCTGTCCATCGCTGATGGCAAAGAACGGGACGGAAAGCATCGTGAAGAAGCAAACGCCTGAAAGGAGGATGAGAAAGATGCCGAGGCGAAGAAGCCAAGGTTTTGGCGCCCGGGGTTCTTCTTCAGATATCGGTGGATCGGGTGACTTCACGGGGCAGAGGCAAAATGGGGGAAGTGGTCAGATTGCGAGAGGTCGTCTGAATACGATTCATCAATCCCTTTCTCGTCTTACTCAGCCCACTGGTAGACACGAATGTAGTCGACTTCGAGAGTCTGTGGAAAAGCATCAGGAGAGAGAAGGTCGGCGCGCTGATCCGTTTCCTTAAAGAATCCGCCATCGACGGCAACGTTAAGGATCAGGTGAAAAGGCTGATCGAAGGGGGCGCGAGGATTGTCCTTCGCATTCTCAGAAAACCATTCCTCCTTCTTTCGGGTCTGGCACAATTCGCCGTCGACGAACCACTTGATCTCATCGGTCGTCCATTCAACGACATAGATGTGGAATTCTTCCGCCGCATTCTTCTGGGGAAATGAATAGCTGTGAGAGAGATACGTATTTCGAGGCCAGGCTCCTCCGAAGTGGAGTGCTCCTGTCGTTTCTTCTACGGCGCTTCCTCGTGACTCGATGATGTCGATCTCCCCGCAGGCAGCCCAACCGCCATATTTTGATGCGGTTGGCAACATCCAGACCGCGGGCCAGATTCCCTGTCCCTTCGGCATCTTGGCGCGGACTTCGAATCGTCCGTACTGCCAATCACCTCGTTCCCGACTTCGGATCCGAGCGGACGAGTAGGGTTGCTCTTTCCCGTCGCTTGTCGTGTGAGCGTCGCGGTAGACGTGGATGTTCAATGAGCCATCCTTCACCTCGCAGTATTTGGATTCCATCCGGTAGGCCTGGCGCTCGTTGTTTCCCCCTCCGTAGTTGTTCTCTTCCTTGGCCCACTTCGTGAAATCGAGGTCCTTCTTGTTGAACTCATCCGCCCAGACGAGCGTCCATTCCTCTGATGGCGAAATCACTCGATACTCTCCGTTGGGATAGAATTTTGAAACTGGCTTTCCCGTGCCTTTCTGCGCGTATCCGACCTTTTGCCAGTCGTTTTCCTTTTTGACCTGAACCTGATAGTATGATCCCGGTTTTGTCTCGAAGCGGATCTCAACGGCGGGCGAAAGCGAGCTCTCCTGTGGTTTTGATTCAGCTGCGATGAGGGTTCCGGACAGCAAAAGCGATAAAGAGAGCCAGAAGGAGTGGGTCATGATTTGTGAAGTATGGAGTTTAGGACGAGAAACGGTAGCCTGCAGCGATTGTACGCGATTTCCCAGACTTTAATGACCGGACCACTCCCGACCTTTGGATTTCCCGAAGACACGGATGCGTGATAGCCAAAGGGAGAGAAACCTCGTTCCCTCAGTTAATGAGGATTTCTTCCTGCTGCGTCAGTGTCATTTTTCTTAGCTTGCTCACGTCGCTTCCGGCTCAGGAGAACGGGATTTCGCGATGCGAGCTCCTGCCGCTTCCCGAACATCAGGTCTCTTTTCAGATCGAAGGGGAAGAAAAGACGCGTTGGCATTTCGGCGCTGAATACCCTCGTCCGTTCTTTTTCCCGTTTTCTGGACCGTCGGGCTCTCCCTTGACCCGCATGGGGCATCCCGGCGCTCAGAATCATGATCATCATCGCTCGGTCTGGTTTGCCCATCACGACGTCAATGGGATCAGCTTTTGGTCAGATCAGGCGAAGACGCAGATTCGGCAGAAGCATTGGTATCGTTATCGAGATGGTGACAAGGAAGCCGTGATGGCTTCGGTCACAGGTTGGTATGACGAGGAGGACACTGAGCACCTCGAGCAGGATATCGTGGCTGCGATACTCCCTCTCGAGGAAGGGGAGTTTCTGCTGGAGATCCAAATCACGATGCGCCCTGGGGAAGGGCGAGAAGCCACATTCCTCGGAAAAACGAACTTTGGGTTTCTCGCTGTGAGAGTTGCCAAATCGATTTCCGAATATTTTGGAGGCGGCACCCTGACGAACAGTGAGGAGCAGACCGGCGAGTCGGCCATCTTTGGAAAGCCAGCTCGGTGGGTCGACTACTCCGGTTCGGTGGCCGTGGGTAAGGGGAGTTCCCGCAAGGCGACGACGGAGGGCATCACCTATTTTGATCATCCCGAAAATCCTCGATACCCGTCGCGCTGGCACGTGCGATCAGATGGATGGATGGGTTCCTCGTTCTGCATGGATGAAGGCTTCGAAGTCACTCCGGAGAATCCTCTCGTGCTTCGTTATCTCCTGCATTCTCACGGAGGTGAATACGATCCCGATCGAGCCGAGTCCGTCGCTTCGGCTTTTGCAGGTCGAAAGGGATTTGAGATCGCTCCTTCCAAGCAACCCCATAGGCAGTTTGAAGTCTGGAGAAAGGGACAGAAGCCCAAGGGTGAAAAATAAGTCACTATCCCAATCGCTATTTTTGAAGTGCACCCCGAAAGGGCCTGATCTTGAGACCCTTACCAAGGCGAATACGGCACACTATCCCAAGTTGGAAGGATAGTTGAGAGAAGAACAAATAGGCGGTTCACTTCTTCTTCCGCTTCTGTTGAAATTCCTTTTTCGCCTGATCAAATTTTTCGGGAGACAAGACGCCGACTCGATTCGCCCAGGCGTCCCATTGGGCTTTCAGCGCGGCTGCCTTTTCCGGTTCTGATTCAATCTTGTTCTGGAGCTCCGTCCGATCATTATCAATTTGATAGAGCTCCCACGGCATCTTCCGGCTACCAACCAGTTTCCAATTACCATCCCGTATCGCACGATTACCTTCATGTTCCCAGAAGAGTTTGCGACTCTCTTCGTTGCTGCTCGAGAACGAGGGAATCAGGCTTTGACCCTCCATCGGAATGATCGAATTTCCGGCGAATGACTTCGGATACGAAGCCTCGGCGAGTTCGACGAAGGTCGGCATGATATCGATGAGGTGCGCAACCTTATGTCGCAGAGCACCTTTCGCGGCAATGCCTTTCGGCCAGTGAGCAATGAAAGGGGCGCTGATGCCGCCTTCGTGATTCTCACGCTTGTAGCGACGAAAGGGGACATTGCTGAGATTTGCCCAGCCCTGTCCATAGCTGCTCGACCATCCCCCTTTTTGCGCCCATTCTTCGTAGTTGTTCACCGTGTTGTTTTCGCCCTTGATTCCGAACAGTCCGGTTTCTCTAGTGCCTCCGTTGTCGGAGAGAAAGAGAATCATGGTGTTGTCGAGTTCTCCGATGGACTCGAGGTGATCAATGACTCGACCGACGTTCTGATCGAGTCGGTCTACAATCGCGGCGAAGAGCGCCATTTTGAAATCGAGATCATCCTTCTGAGATTCTGTCAGGCTATTCCAGTTTTCGACATCGAGAGGGGAGAGGGGCCAACCTTCTTCGATCACTCCCAATTCGATGAGGCGGTCGTAGCGCTGCTTCCGAAATTTCTCCCAACCTTGACGATAGCTGCCTCTGTATTTTTCGGTGTCCTCGGGCTTGGCGTGAAGAGGAAAGTGAGGTGCGTTGTAGGCAAGGTAGAGAAAGAACGGAGCGTCATCTTCTTTGCGAGCCTCATCGATGAAGTGCAGAGCATAGTCGGTAAAGACGTCGGTAGTGTACCATTCCTGTTCGGGGTGGAGATGATTGACGGGTTCTTCGGTTACAGGAATAACCAAGTTCTCGCCCAAGTAAATTTCGGTCCGAGGAACAATGGTGAAGTAACTGTCGATGTATCCACGGGTTCCATAAAAATGCTGAAATCCTCGAGCAGTGGGGGATCCCTCATCCCGCCAACCGAGGTGCCATTTACCGGTCATGAGGGTATGATAGCCGGCTTTTCCCAGCACTTCGGCGAGAGTCACTGATTCCGGACTGAGTCGGTCACGGTACCCGCTCACCCCGATGTTACCAGCCATATGACCGATATCGGCCTGGTGAGGATAGAGGCCTGTCAGGATGGAGGCGCGCGATGGGCAACACCTCCCTGTATTGTAAAAGTGTGTGTAGCGCAGCCCATTTTCCGCGAGACGATCGAGATTGGGTGTTTTGATCTCGGAACCAAAACAACCGATATCGGAGAACCCCATGTCGTCGGCGAAAAGGATCACCAGATTTGGTCGTTCATCAGAGTGACCGATGCTGAGGGCCGCGCTGCTGAGCAAAAGTGTAAGTAGAAGCTTCATGAGTTTTTCTCCCAAACGACCAGCGAAAAACCGTAGTGATAACGGGTCGTGATTCCTCGGAGTTGGTTTTGCTGTAGTAAAAAGAGGGAGCTTCTCGAAGTCGAGAACGAACCACCTGGCATAGGAGTACAGACCTCGACCGTCAGAAACTATTCGACTCAACAGGGTTGGGTTGTCTACTCAACCCTGTTCGGTCATGGTGCCTGAATAGGGAACTTCACCCTCATCCGATCGAGGCCGAGATGGCGATGCCGGACGGGCGGGTCATCAATAGCATGACCTCACTCAAAGAGGCGATGAAGCAGGACAAAGAAAAGATTTTGAAAGGAATTATCGGAAAACTCATCAGCTATGCGATCGGGCAAGAGGTGACTGTCGGTGATCGTCCCTACATCGATGACGTTTACGAGCTGATTACCCCTCACGATCACTCCCTGCGGGCTGCGATTCATTCCATGATTACTCACCCGGAATTCGCCCGCAAGTAACGAGAGCTTTCGCTCGTTTCATCGCGAGGGGCCGGAAGTCCGGTAGGTTGAATCCTGACTCTACGAAGAGTCCTGGCGCAAACTTATCTAAAACCGAGGCATCGCGCCGAGAGGGGAGGGAGCTTCCGCCGGGTTGACATAATTGGTGAGCGGCTGATCGCTTCCGGCGAAGGTTGCGACTCCCTTCTCGTGCTTGACGACGGCGGAGAATCCACGATACCGAACTTTGCTTCTCTTTCTTTCCTCTTTGGACAGCTCATCGAGGTCATCCGCTTTTCCTTTGTAGCTGTTTTCGGATTTGGTGTAGAGATCGAGGGTGCGACTTTCTCCGGGACGAAGCTTCATCGGATGAGTCGATTCCGCCATGACATACTGTTCCCGCTTCTTGTAGGTGTTTCCTAGCAGCCAGACCTGGGTGCTGACCTCGGTTGGATACGAAGATATATTCTCGACGTGGATGCGAACGCGCCAGCGATGTTGCGTCATGTGAGCAGGAGTGGCTTCCATTCGACCGGCAATTCGAATCGAAGGCAGTTGCGAGGAAGCCTCTTTCCCTGCTCGTTCGACCGCGTCATTCCAGAGTCGCTCCTGCTCTGCCTTGGTTTGCCCGAGAGCATTGGTCGGTCCTTGCTTGGGAAGCTCGACCGACTTCTTGGCGTAAGCTCGCTGATCAGATTGTTCACGTCGTTCCTCAATCATCTTTTCGAGCTGACTTTTGTAAGAGAATTCTCGACGTGTTAGAGGAGTGTCTTTCTCTCGTTGTTCGCCCTTTCGGACGAGTTGGAGATTGGCCAGTTGATTGGAAGCAGGAGGGTAGCTCTCTACCGGGACGATATGCTCAAAACTGACTGGCTCTCCGACTCCACGACCTTTCTCAACACGCCTACTAAACTTCCCGTTCTCGCCGAACAGGCCGAGTGCCTGCGCCTCGCGCCAGTTCGTCAGGAGCGAGTTGGTCAGCATCATGCTTTCCCAACGACCCATGTCTTCGCGAAATTCGAGAGCCTTGGAGATGAGACTTTCGGGAGGAGGGCCGTTGGTGCGATACGAGCCCTCGAGGATCTCGATAATAGAGATCATCTTCGATGAAAGCCCTCCGACATCTTTCTGCGCGGACTTAGCGGGGGCTGTGGGGGCAAGGATCTTCGCGAGCCGTTTCGCGTCCTCGTTTATCTTGGGTCTCGCGCTGACGCGAGCGGATGGAAGAAAGAAGATCGCAGCACAGAGGATCACGACCAGATGCGTCGGGACGCCAACACGTTGCAGAGACGGGGACACTGACATCCTTCTAGCGTAGGAGAGATGGACAATCAGGAGCCAGCCAAAAAGGCGGCGACATGCACCGCGTTTCCGTCACCCTTTCACGTAACGGGACGCGAGCTCGCTGAAGGGGCGACGGAGAGAATCGGGAGGGCTACTCCTTTTTCTCCGGCGTCTTCTTCTCTTCTTTCTTCCCTTTCTCGTCGGGAACAAATTTGAGAACAGTGCCGTTGATGCAGTAACGCTTGTCAGTCGGAGTGTCGAATCCCTCGCCGTTGAAGACGTGACCGAGGTGACCGTCGCAGACCTTGCAGCGGACTTCGGTGCGTGCGTAGCCGAGATGAAAATCGGTGTTGTATTTAACGTTCTTGGCCTTGGCCGGGTCATAGAACGAAGGCCAGCCGCAGCGGGAATCAAATTTTTCAGCGGAGGAGAAAAGCTCGGCGTCACAGCCGGCACAGTAGTAAGTGCCGGCGCCCTGATTTTTGAATTCCTTGTAGACTTGTCCGTTAGCTGCCTCGGTTCCGTCCTCGCGGAGAATCCGGTATTGCTCGGGAGTCAGAATCTTCTTCCACTCCTCGTCCGTCCGCTTGACTTCCTCCTTCGGTTGCTCGGGAGCTTTCTCCATGACTTTGATGACAGTTTCTTTGTCGTCGGAGTGGGCGAACGGCATGAGCAGTCCGAATCCTGCAAGGGCAATGGAAAGAGTGAGAAAGCGTTTCATGGTTTTACTGTAGGAAAAAAGTAGGAATCGGTCAAAGGCGTGAATCCTGTAAGTTTCGACTCCATTTCTCCTCGAATGTTCACTCGATCGCACTATTGACGAATTTCATGAGATCCTGTGGGCTTGTCGAGATGACTTTTATCCAACCCTATTGGCTCCGAGTTCTAACTCTATTGGCTTTGCTCTTTGTAGAGATTCTGGGGCACTCTGCTGAGCCGAAACAATGGCAGACCTACGATGGATATCAGCCGGAAGGCTATGGTCGTCATATTGTATTCATTTCGGGCGACGAGGAGTATCGGTCCGAGGAAGCGCTTCCCATGCTCGCGAAGATCATGGCGGTGCGACATGGGTTTACATGCACGGTTCTCTTTGCGCAGGATCCGGAGGCGCCTGGGATTATCAATCCACAGGTGCTCGATCATATCCCGGGGTTGGAAGCACTTCGGACGGCTGATTTGATGGTGATCGCGACCCGGTTCCGGGCTCTCCCTGATGAGCAGATGGAGGAGATTGATGCCTACCTGAAAAGCGGGCGACCGGTTGTGGGACTTCGCACTGCGAATCATGGCTTTCGGTTCCAAGACCCCAACTCGAAGTGGCTTCACTACAACTGGAAATACGAAGGGGAGAAGGAAAAATGGGCCGAGGGTTTTGGCGGACTCGTCCTGGGAAGCTGGTTCTTCAGTCATCACGGCTGGCATCGCTACGAGAGCACTCGTGGAATTGTCGAGAAGGGAGCAGAGAAACACGAGATTCTTAACGGAGTCGCCAAAGATTCTGTCTGGGGGCCGACCGATGTCTACGGGGTGAAAGAGCCGATTCCGGGAGAGGACGTCGAGATTCTCCTGCGCGGTCAAGTTCTCGAGGGTATGAGCCCGGACGATAAGCCCATTGGAAAAGGCCCGTATGAGAAGGCGCCCGATTACGTTGCACAGGGAAGCAACGACAAGAACGACCCGATGCAGGCACTCGCGTGGACCAAGTCGTATCAACTTCCGGGTGGCAGGAAAGGACGTGCCTTTTGCACAACAATGGGGTCATCGACGGATCTCGCCGCTGAAGGCACGCGAAGGCTCGTTGCCAACGCGATGCTCTGGTGTCTCGGGATGACTGTTCCTGGCAATACCGATGTGGGCCTTGTTGATCCCTACGAACCTTCCGAGTATCGCACTCACAAACGGGAATACTGGGAAGAGCGTCAACTCAAGGTGTCCGATTTTGATTTGCAGGCCTCGCCCTATGAGGCCGGTGGCGAGCCGCATGGAAAACCTTCGGCTGCCTACTTTGATGTCACGGGAGGTCGTGAAGGCCAGGGGTATGACTTCGCCGATCACCCGGTCAACCGTCATCGACTCTACAATTTTCATCGGCGACAGGCGGAGTTCTATCTGAATCCTGCGAATGAAATCCCCAGTATTCTCCCCGGAGTTCCGGAACTCGATGGCGGGGTCTTCGGTCACTGGGGCAAGTTTCACAAGAACGGTTACAAAGATCGTCGGTGGAATCTGATGGATGTTGGACACGCCATGTGCGGCGTGCTGCGGACGGGAGGAAAAACCTATCCGAGAGCGATCGCTGTGCGCATGAACGATGGCTACAGTTGTGCATTCGATACCGAGACGCTCCGCATTGTTGCCTTGTGGAAAGGTGGCTTTGTCACGTTTCAACCAAACCGATGGGGGATTGGGAACGGAATTCAACCCAATGGGGAGATCGTGAAAATGGAGATGGCGGCTCCGCGAAAGGGGCGATTTCTCGGATACCATCTCGTTGGTGATGGAGTGTCATTCCGCTTTGAGGTCGGCGGCAGCGAGCGAGTCCTCACTCCCTGGGTCGGAGAAGGGGGGCAATTTCATTCACAGGAGACTCCTGCCGCATTGACTGATATAGCAGGTTCAGGAAAGGCAAAGTATGCCGACAAATCGATTACTCTTTCTGGAAAGATCGGTGACCGCATCCCGGGAAGCCCCTTTGCGATCGATCGGGTTCCAGTTCCGCATCACAACGAATTCGGTTCGATGATGTTCCTCGGGGGACATGACTTTTTCTCCAACGGAGATGCGGCAGTCTGCACGATGATGGGCGACGTCTGGCGCGTCAGTGGTCTCGATGAAACACTGGAGAAAGTAACCTGGACCCGTATTGCGACGGGACTGAGCCAGGCTCTCGGTCTCGCAATTTACGATGACAAAATCTATGTTACCTGCCGTGATCGCATCGTGCGACTCGATGATCTCAACGGAGACAGGGAGACCGACTACTATGCGAATTTCAGTGATGCATTCTCGGTTTCATCCGGTGGGCATGATTTTTCGGTCGGACTACAGCGAGATGGCAATGGATACTTTTATTTTGTGTCGGCCAAGGAAGGCGTCGTTCGGATTTCACCCGATGGATCTCAGGCCGAGTCACTCGCCACGGGTCTCCGAAACAGCAATGGTCTGGGTGTAACTCCCCATGACAACGTTGTCGTAGCGAGTACGAATCAGGGAGACTGGACTCCTGCCTCTGCCATTTTTGAAGTGCGCGATGGCGACTTCTATGGACGCGGTGCGAAGGAAGAAGGAGCTCCGATCGCTCCTGCGATGTGCTACATCCCTCGATCGTACTGCAACTCGACCGGAGGGCAGACCTTTGTCGATTCCAAGGAATGGGGATCTCTCAACGGCCAGCTCCTGACCTTCTCCTTCGGTGCCGGAACCTGGCAGATGATCCTGCGTGACACGTCTGGCGAAGATCGGCGGACCCAGGGGGCCGTAGTCCCGCTCCCTGGTGATTTCGAAAGTGGTGCTCACCGGGGTAACTTCAATCCGGCGGATGGTCATCTCTACGTGAGTGGATCGGACGGATGGGGTAACTATGCGATCACCGATGGGAGTTTTGCCCGTATTCGATACCTCGGCGATGAGAACTCTCATCTTCCCGTCCGATGGACCGCTCATAAGAATGGACTCATCGTGGAAATGGCCCAGCCGGTTGACCCAGCCTCGGCCGCTCCGGAGAACTTCTTCGCCCAGATTTGGAACTACGAATACTCCGATGCCTACGGTTCGCTGGAATATTCACTGAAACAGCAGGAGCTGCCGGGACATGATTCACTGTCGGTTCAGTCGGTCCAGATTCTGGACGGGGGAAAGAAGCTCTTCCTCGAGATCCCCGATCTGCAACCTGCGATGCAGGTCCAACTCTATGGCAAACTGAAGAGCGCGGCGGGAGAAGACTTCGTTCTCGATTTGTACCCGACGATTCTCTGGATGCACGAAGACTGGAAGGAGTTTGAAGGCTACACCGCGTCCGATCCTGACAAGCCTGATGAACTTGCCTTGCGAGTTCGATGGCCTTCTCCCTTTACTCCGAAGCAACCTCAGGGGAAGCCGGGGAGGAAGATCGACATCACCATGATTTCAGGTCTCCAATTTTCTCCGAAGGAGTTCAAGGCGAAAGCGGGAGAGAAACTGTCCCTTCATTTTAACAATTCGGATTCCATTCCTCACAACTGGCTTCTCGCTGCACCTGGTTCCTACCAGGACGTCGGAATGGCTTCGAGTGTGATGCTTTCGGATCCCGAAGCATCGGCCAAGCACTACGCTCCCGAGATGGAGGAAGTGCTCCACTACACTCCGATGCTCTATCATCGAAAGCGATTTGTCCTTCATGTCACGGCACCCGAAGAGCCTGGACGATATCCTTATCTCTGTACCTTTCCGGGGCACTGGGCGGTAATGAAGGGAGAAATGATTGTCGAGTAAAGAGGCACGGTTCGGTCCTTGAATTTCGTAGGCGGATCCCTTTGGATAGAGCCCCACGAAGAACTCCATGACGAAACATATTCTTTCCCTCCTTTTTCTCGCAACGATCTCGATTTTATATGCCGAAGAAAAGCGCCCTAACATTCTCTTTATTGTTGTCGATGATCAGTCTCCGCTCGATCTCGGAATTTATCGTCCTGAGTCGAAACAGGTGACTCCTCACATTGACCGACTCGCGGCGGAAGGAATGACCTTGGACTCGGCCTACCAGATGGGGTCATTCTCGGGAGCGGTCTGCACCCCCTCGCGACACATGATCATGTCCGGTCGAACTGTCTGGCATCTCCCCAATGCTCCGAAAGCCAAGGAGCATTGCCCGCCGGAGGTGATCGATCATGTCATGGCGGAAGTTTTTAATCGTGCGGGCTACGACACGATGCGGACCTGCAAGCGTGGAAACAGCTATGGCGCCGCCAATCTCAAGTTTCAGGTTGTTCACGATGCGACAAAGCGTGGTGGGACAGCAGAGACCGGAAGTGCCTGGCATGGCGAGCGAGTCCTCGAGTATCTCGAAGAGCGATCCACGACCAAGGATGAGGATCCTTTTCTGATCTACTTCGGATTTTCTCACCCTCATGACACCCGTGACGGAACGCCAGAATTTCTCGCCAAGTACGGAGCGACCAATCACACCGATAAGAATGTCCTTCCTGTGGAGAATGCAAAGCAGCCTGTTCTGCCAAAAAACTGGCTCCCTGCCCATCCGTTTCATCATGGTCATCCCGGTCTTCGCGACGAGGTCAGTGTCAAAGGAGTCTGGGAGAATCGTGATCCCGGAACGATCCGCAACGAGCTGGGTCGGGAGTATGCCTGCAACGAGAACATCGATGTCCAGATCGGTCGTGTTCTCGCAAAACTGGAAGCGATGGGTGAACTCGACAATACCTATATCTTTTACACTGCCGACCACGGTATGGCGATCGGGCGACACGGCCTGCAGGGGAAGCAGAATCTCTACGAGCACACTTGGAGGGTGCCTTTTGTTGTGAAGGGGCCAGGGATCAAAGCGGGGAGTCGCGCTCCGGGTAATGTCTACCTACTCGATGCACTCTCAACGATGTGTGATCTTGCTGGTGTCGACATTCCCAAGACAAGTGAAGGGATTAGTTTCAAACCCGTTCTCATAGGAGAAAAAGAAGTGACGCGCGATGTTCTCTACGGAGTCTACAACGGGGGCACCAAACCGGGGATGCGGTCGGTTCGGAAAGGGGATTGGAAACTGATTCAATACGATGTGATGGACGGAGAAGTCCGCGAGAAGCAACTCTTTCACCTGGGCGAGAACCCGAATGAGTATCTGAAAGAGCACCAGGATCCGGCTGTTGTTGAACTGACGGGAGTGAAGCCAGAAGCGCATCAGGTCAACCTGGCTTCGGATCCAAAGCATGCTGAGAAGCTAGCTGAAATGGAGGCTCTTCTTCTTTCCGAAATGAGACGTCTAAACGATCCCTGGCGGCTTTGGGATCAGCCGGATGACGGTCTGACGCCTCCTGCCAAGCCAGCGAAGAAGGATAAGAAGCCCAAAAAGGTAAGTGGCGACAAATCGAAGAAGGAATAGTGAGAGCGGCGCCCCATCATTGCACCTGATTCTTCGTCATCAGGTAGGCGATGAGATCGCGAACGCTGTCTTCCGGCAACACCTTCAACAAGCCTTCGGGCATCAGGGAAATTGGTAGTGTCTCCTGCTTTGTGATTTCCTCTCGTTGGATCACGTGCTGCTCAGCCGCGGACTGAACCGTTACCGTTCTCTCGTTCTGCGATGGAACGACACCGGAAATGACACGTCCGTCCATCAGGGTGAAGACGGTCAGTTGATAGTCACCGGGAACGACATCGTTGGGGTTTGCGATATTGCCGATGAGGTAATCGAGATTATGCCGATCACTTCCCGTCAGGTCAGGTCCTAGTGCCCCGCCTTCGCCATAGAGTTTGTGACAGGAACCGCAGCTTTGTTGAAACAGGATCCTGCCCTTCGCTACATCTCCTGCCGCAATCACTTCAGATGTGAGAAGCGACTTCCACTTGGCGATTTCCTTCTTTTTCTCTTCCGGAGTTTCTCGAACTTCTCCCCAGACTTCCCGGAGTTTCTCTCGAAGCCCTTCGTCACCGAGATTAAAAACCTGCCGCGCTTGGAAAGGGCTGATGGCATTTCGGGGAATCTCTCCCTTTTCGATGTGCTGTAGCAAAACTTTCGCATGCGATGCCCGTGAAACGAGGGTGTCGACCGCCGCAGTCCTGCGCTCCGGGTAGCGTTTCCAACTGGCAACGACCCGGTTCGAGATCGCCTCGCCGTCGTAGTGGGCGAGACCGCGAATTGCTTCGGTTCCGAGGATCCTGTCATTGATCGATTTCTCGAGAAGTGGAAGGAGTTCGTCATCCGGCTGGGAAAGAAGATTCCTCAGCGCTGCTCGTCGAGATCCGGCGTCGGCATCCCCATTGTTCATAATCGTGAGTAACTCTGCCCGGGCTCTTCCGTCACCAAAAAGAACTGAGAGCTTCCGGAGTTGTGCCTCGATCTCGGTCGAAGCGTTCGTTCCGAAACTGTCGACAAAGGATTCCCATGCTTTTGGTTGTGGAGCCTTACCCCAGCCTTCTAGGGCTTGAGCGATCCCTTTCAGTATCGCTTCTCGCGTCTCTGCATTTTCCGATTGGGATGCCTGAGTCAGAAGAGTATTCACGGGATGAGGAATCGCTTCCAGATCCTCGAAAAGTCGGCGGGTAATCAGTCGAGTTACGGTCGGGAGTTTTGAGCCCAGGGCCAGGGTTGTTGCCTGGTCAGGGAACTCAGGCACGGCTTCTGCGACACCATACCAGATCATCAGGGACTGCTGGCGATCAGCTACGTCTTCCTCAAAGGCTGCGAGTTTTTGAGCGAGGGGAAAGCGTTCTTTGAGTGGGAGCCGTTGCAACGCTGATGCCAATTCGAGACGAACGAGAGGGCGCGGATTTTCGGAAGCGATTTGTGTCAGGGTTGCCTCTGTTTCTGGATCCTCCGGACTGTCCTCAACCAGCCAGCGAACAGCAAGAGCCTGCTGCCCTTCTTCTCTCGCTTTCGCCGACTTTCCGAGGGCTGGTTTCAAAGTCACTCCGCGACTGCGATCGGTGAGCCAGGTAGGTCGTTCGACAGCCGGTTCTCCTGCATCTTCTCCCTCGTAGACAATGCGATAGATTCGTCCGCTCGTCCTGTGAATGCCGTCGTTGTCATGACATTCGCCGGTATCGGACCAGTCGTTCATCCAGACCTGTCCGTCGGGACCTGTGATCAGATCGAGACCGCGAAACCAGGGGTCTTCCATCATGAGGAAGTCTTTTCCATGGCGGGCTACATAGCCGCAGTGTTCGCGCTCGAGAATGTCCATATTGATTCTTCGACCGTGAAGATTACAGGTGAACATTTTTCCGTGGAAAGCTGCAGGCCAAACGCCGCCCTCGTAGATGAGGCAGCCCATGTGCGCGTGACCACCACCGAGATCCGAAGTCGCACTGGAAAGTCCTTTTTTGCTCTCGTTCCATTTTTCTTTGCCCGTATCCCAGTGATAGTGATCAGCGGTGTGGGGAATGACCTCGTAGGCATGCTGATTCAGATGCGCGCCAAACATCCGCCTGTAGTAAGCTCCGGGGATGGCGTGCCAGAAATGGCCGATCACGGTATTCGTGTAAAAAAGTTGTCCATTGCGATCCCAGTCCATTCCCCACGGATTGGTTCCGCCGTTGCAGAAAACTTCGAATTCCTTCGCATCGGGATGGTATCGCCAGATCGAACAGTTCAATGCGGTTCGTTCATTCTCCGCAGTGCCGAGGGTTCCGACGAGGGAAGTCGATGTGATCCCGTGACGCCCGTAGAGCCAACCATCCGGCCCCCACTTCAAACCGTTTACGACATTGTGCCCAATATTCTCCGCATCGAATCCATCGAGGATGACCTCGGGCTCTCCATCGGGGATAAGGTCTTCGTCTGCGTCAGGGATGAAAAGCAGTTCGGGAGCACAGGTCGCCCAGACCCCTCCCTTTCCAACTGCGATGCTTGTGAGGCGCTTGCCTTCGTCCCAGAAGACGGTTCGCTTGTCCGCCTTTCCATCCTGATCTGTGTCTTCGAGAACGACGATGCGATCTCTCAGTTCCAGGTCCCATCGTAAAGGTCGCTCGGCGAAGGTATAGCATTCAGCGACCCAGAGTCTCCCCTGGGAATCAAAGCAGATCGCAATGGGTTGCTGGACGTCGGGTTCCGAGGCAAAAACCTCGAGTCGGAATCCTTCGGGTAGTTTCGCGGTTCGCATCGCTTCTTCCGCCGACATTGGTGAAGCTCCCTCCGGTTCTGTATTGTAGGGACTCGGGAAGTCGTCTCCGTGAATCGAAGAGCCAAGGATCGACAGAAGCGCAAAAAGGGCTCGGCAGGAAATGGGCATGTCTCAGTCTGCGAAACGGGGAACCCGTCGGACAAGCCAATTTCGCTTCAGGAAGACGGGAGGTTTGAACGGTGACAAAAAAAATGGAAGGCGTTTGCCCTCCATTTTTCAAAAATGTTCCCCGAGAATCGGAGTTGTAACTTTCCCCCCAAGGAGAAAGTGCGAAGTTGACTAGTAGTAGTAGCCGCGGTTGCGCCGTGCGTTCTTCTTCGCAATCCGTGATCCGGCAACAGCACCGACTGCGCCGCCGATTGCCGCACCGGTTCCGTCTCCGATGGCTGCACCGACAGCTGCTCCAGTAGCACCGCCTATTACAGCACCTTTTTCACCGGGAGTGCAGGATACGAAGAAAGAAGAGGTCAGAGCGAAGGCTCCGAAAAGAATGAGTTTGCTGGATTTCTTCATGTATAGTTTGTTTTGGATAGTTGTTAATTACGTGGGAGATAGACGCCTCGGTTGGAACGTTTATGCAAAGAAGGAGGCGTTTTCTCAGGAGGGGAGAGCTGCTCCCCATTGTAACAATAGTAGACAACGGAAGTTCAAGGAAAGGATTTTTCTGGCGAAACTCTCTACGAAAGTAGAGTGACTCGTCTAAAAATCGTTAGTTCGAAGCGCTTTTGAATTCCCTGCTCGACAGGGGGAATCCCTCAGTTTAAGGAATTCTAGGAGGTCTAAACCTCTTATTGCTATGAATTCTTCTGAAAACAGCACCCACCCCGATATCGGAATCATAATGGGGAGTACCTCGGACTGGCCGACTCTCGTAAAATCGGCTGAGGTCTTGCGAGACTTTGGTATCCCCTTTGAGTCCAAGGTGGTTTCCGCCCATCGGACGCCGGAACTGCTATTTGAATATGCGAAGAGTGCCAAAGAGAGGGGACTGAAAGCGATCATTGCGGGAGCCGGTGGCGCGGCCCATCTTCCGGGAATGGTCTCAGCCCTGACGATCGTTCCTGTTCTTGCGGTTCCGGTGAAGTCACGGACGCTCAATGGGGTTGATTCCCTGCTTTCCATCGTGCAGATGCCAGCAGGAATTCCGACGGCGACCTTTGCGATTGGTGATGCTGGGGCGACGAATGCAGGGCTCTTTGCAGTGTCTCTTCTCGGAAATGGAGATGAGGCTATTGCGCAGGAACTGAGTGAGTATCGTGAGACTCTGCGTCAGAAGGTAGAAGGCGCTGAGCTTCCTCCACTTGATTCCAATTCATAAGCTAATTCCGTATGTCTGGTGATTCGTCTCCTGATTTCCTTCCTCCACGTTCCACGATTGGAGTCCTAGGAGGTGGGCAATTGGGAAGAATGCTTACGATTGCTTCGAGGCGAATGGGGTATCGCGTTCTGTCATGGATTGGGGGACCGGATACGGGGCCTGCCGGATTAGCCGACGAAGTGATCGAAGAACCTTTCGACTCTCTCGCTGCACGTGATCAATTTCTCGAGAAGTCCGATGTCGTGACGGTCGAGTTCGAAAACATTCCGCTCGATCTTCTCGAGGTGGTCGAAGCCCGAAAACCTCTCTTTCCCGGTTCGAAGGCGATCGCCACCTGCCAGCATCGCGAGCGTGAGAAGCGCTTTCTTTCGGAAAACGGATTCCCTTGTGCGCCATATGCCGTGATCGATTCTGCGGAAGCTCTCGCTGAAGCACTGGTGAAGCTTCCCGCGAGCGGCGGGATCTTGAAGACGGCCGAGTTCGGTTATGATGGAAAGGGACAGCTTCCTGTAACTCGAGAAGCGAATGCGGAAACAGTCTGGCATCAATTCGATGCTCCACGTGCCGTGCTCGAAAACAAAATCGACCTCGCGGGAGAGCTTTCTGTTCTGGTAGTGAGAGATCGATCTGGTCAGATTGTGACCTACGATCCTGTGGAGAACATTCACCGGGATCACATTCTCGACATTTCCCGCGTCCCAGCCCGGCTCCCCTTAGCGGTATCCGAGCAGGCGCAGGAAATCGCCACAGGAATTGCTCATTCGTTGGACTACGTCGGAATCCTTGCGGTCGAATTTTTTCTCTCCGAAGGGGGCGAAATTATCGTCAATGAAATGGCTCCCCGGCCTCACAATTCAGGCCACCACACGATCGATGCCTGCGAAACATCCCAGTTTGAGCAGCAGCTCCGCTGTATCATCGGAGCGTCCATAGGAAGCCCTCGACTGCACAGTCCCACGATGATGCTTAACCTGCTAGGTGACGTCTGGGTCGACGCGAATAGCAATCCGCCCTGGGATGAAGTTCTCGCTTTGCCAGGGTCTCACCTTCACCTTTACGGCAAAGCCGAAGCGCGTCGTGGGCGCAAAATGGGGCACGTCACCTTCACCGGCGACTCCGCCGACGATGTGCTCGCGATACAGACTCAAGCTCGCGAGATCCTCCAGATTCCCGCGCTTTCCGAGGAGTGAAGTAGGGGTTTCTGAGTCGAGTTACGCCAGTCCCGTCATTCCACCACCACTGGTCGCGAAGGTTTCCATCTGCAGCCCCAACTGGTGGAGTGAATCGAGATAGAGGTTGGGAAGGGGGTAGTTCTTCTTCTGATCGAAGGCAAGGTGCTGCCCATGCTTGAAACCTCCGCCAGCGAAGAGCACAGGCATGTTGCGGTTGTCGTGACTCGACGCGTTGCCAAGGTTTGAAGTGAGCAACACCATGGTCTCGTCGAGAAGATTTCCCCGCTCCGTATCGGCCGCTTTCAACTTACGGAGGAAATCCGCCCACTCATTGATGACGGCTTGCTCGACAATGGCGAGCTGCTCGATTTTTTCATCGTCCCGGCCATGGTGACTGAGGCCATGATAACCCTGGTCGACTCCTTCGAGGTTGTTGACCTTGGCGTTACCGGGAACGTGCAGGGTCACAAATCGAGTCGAATCGGTCTGCAGTGCCAGATAGACAATTTCGAGCATGGCTCGCTCGATTGTGATCGTGTTGTTGCGATCTATGTTCTTGGGAGGACCTGAGGCAATCTTCGGCTTTGGTGAGCGCACCCATTCCTCATTGGCCTGGAGGCGCTGCTCCAATTCGCGAACACTGGTGAACCAGCCATCCAGCTTTTCTTGGTCTCCTTTTCCCAGTTCTTTTCGCAACGCCGTGGCCTCGGCGTTGACAACATCCATGACACTCCGGCCACTGCGGATCAGATCGGCCTGGCGATCCTGTTCCTCTTTCGAATCATCGACAAAGAGCTGAGCGAAGAGCTTGATGGGGTCGTTTTGAGCGGGAATCATCGCACCATTCTCCGTGTATGACGGACTGGTTTCCGAACCTGTATTGAGAACGAGCGAGGGGAATCGGGTCTCGTGTCCGAGATGTTTCGCCATCAACTGATCGAGAGAAATCGTGTTTCGCGCAGTCACTCCTCGTGAATTTGGGCAGGCAGAAAAAATGCTGCCTTCAGCGGTGTGGCCACCTTCGACGCCGGGATGAGAAGATCCGGAAACAACCGTAAATTTGTCCCGGATATCCTGGAGCGGCTTCAGGTAGGTAGAAGGCTGGTAGTCGCGCCCTTTCCCCTCGGGAACGAGGTGAGGATTGTGGAGGCCGAGCGCGAGGCTGACCCCGACGAACCGTCTTGCTTTCGGTGACGCAGAGGAAGCCGTCGAAGCAAAGGCGGGTGTCATAGCATCAAGCATGGGAAGCCCGAGAGAGACTCCGGCGGCTCGCAGCGCGGCACGCCTCGAAAGCGGACGGGTCAGGGAGAAATGAACATTCTTCATATCAGTAGGGGAGATCACTTGTTCTGAAAGGTTTGGGATGTCACCACGGCATCAAGGACGGAGCGGACTCCATAGTTTTTCTCGGCGGCTTTCTCGACGATGGCATCAAGATCGGAACGGTCGCTGAAACGAATCAGCGCTCCAGTAGAATACGTCAGCAATTGTTTTGCCAGATTCCGTGTCAGAACCTCGGGCCGTTCCCGATAGATCGATTTCCATTCGAGGACATCAGCGAAGGCTTCGCCATCGGGAGTCACGCCTGACGCATCGACCTTGGCCGCATTTTTTGCGTTACCATACTTGGTTCTCCAGAGTCCGACAGGGTCATAGGATTCGAGGGCAAAACCACCGGGATCGAGCTTCTTGTGACAGGCCGCGCAATCCCGACTGTTGCGATGTTTGTCGAGCTGGTCGCGAATGCTGACTGCGCCTCGGATGTCCGGCTCGACGGCTGGTACTCCCGGTGGTGGTGGAGGAATCTCCAGACCGAGAATTCGTTCGGCCACCCAGGTCCCACGGATCACGGGAGACGTCGTCGTTCCATCAGCGGTAACCTTAAGAACGGCACCTTGCGTCACGAGGCCGCCCCGACGTGGATCTTTGAGCGGAACTTTCTGCAATCCCTTTCCGAGCCTCAATTGCTCCGGTTTTTCCATCCCATAGAATCGGGAAAGACGTTCGTTGAGGAAAGAATGCTCCGAGTGCACGAGATGTCGGACGGGACGATCATGAAGTAAGAGATCGGCGATGAAGGTCCGTGTCTCATCGATCATCGATTCCTGAACGATGCTATCGAAGGTCTTGTAGAGCCGTCGATCTGGAACCGTAAAGTTGATCAGTTTCAGATTCAGCCACTGATCAGAAAAGCTCTCGATGAACCGCTCCGATTTCTGATCTTCGAGAAGCCGATGAAGCTGTTGCGTGATGACCGATTTTTCGGACAGCTTTCCCTCCTCTGCAAGAGCGAGCAGTTCCTCGTCGGGAACGGAATTCCAGATCATGTAACTGAGCCGGGAAGCGAGGGCGTAGTCGTCCAATTTTCCCGGCTTCTCGACGAGAGTGAGAAAACGGGGAGAACAGAGAATGGCGCGATACGCCGATTTGAGCCCATCGACTCCAGTGCCGCCTTTCCGATCCCGAGCTTCCATCGCGATGGAAAGATAGGGCGCGATCTGTTCTTTGCTGACTGGGCCGCGAAACGCTCTTTCCGCAAAGCGTTGAATGGGCTTCTCCAGCATTTCGCGGGTCACCTTTTTGCTTTCTCGATACGGGGAGATGTCGTCCCAGCTAGCAGATCCCAACAGGGCCTTGCGAGTCGCTTTCTGATCCCCGCCCGGATAGATTCTCTCCATCGTGATACCGCTGATCTCGATTCCCTCGTGACCCTCCTTCGTGATATCGCGATTCTTGTATCCAACATTTCCGCCGCTCGCTCCGGACCGAGCTGTCTTCAGCGTGGCGTCACTGGGTTTGAGTTCGAGCATGTGGTCGTCCTCGATCCAGGCTTCGAATTCGAGATCTCGCTTCTCCTTGGTCGCTTCTACGATCCCGATTGAGTAGAGCATCGGTTCGTTCGAAGCGCACGCTCCGGAGCGCAGGGTTCCCCAGGTAACGCCCCGCTTGGAATTGATCGCGCGCACATCGTGCAACTGGATCCGATACCACCCCGACTCGGATACCCGACTTGCCGGCATGCGACCATAAAACTGGAGTGTCATTGGCCAGAAGAGAACTCGTCCGTCGAAATCTTGAGGTCCCCGGTAGTTTCCACCTCGCCAGTTGTCTCGCCCCAATTTCTTTGCTGGGAGCTTCGTCAGATCCGGCTCCGGCTTGTGGTAGGCCTTGTGAAAAGCATCCTGAAGAGCGTAATCGGCGACTTCGAGATAACGAGCGAGATTAAAATGGGAAAATTGCTGACCTTCCGCGACAGTCTCGAATCCATGAGTCGCCTGCTCCTCGGGCAATCGGTTTTGCAGGGGCAGGTCAATAGCGAGGAGATCATGCAACGAGTGCTCGTATTCAGTTCGGGTAAGACGTCGGACCTGCACCCGTCCTTTGGCTTCCTTGTCTGCAAGGTCTGCTAAGAGAAGTGGCTTCTCGAGGGACGACAGAAACGACTTTCGCATCGATTCCTCCGGTCGAGGTTCTTCCTCGGGCGGCATTTCTCCCTCCCTGACCCGATCGAAGACCCGCTGCCACAGCTCGAAATTGGCACGATCGGAGAGGTCCATCGGCAGATCGATGAGATTCAATCCTCCCTTCGTCGTCAGGTCATCGTGGCACTCATAACAGTGCTTCGAGAGCAATCTTTCCAGCGAGGCACTATCAGGTTCAGCTCCTGCGACCGAAAGGCCCGAAGCAAGAAAACTCAGTGCTCCCAAAGCGAGTGGGATCTGGAGTAGTGGAGTCAACATTGTGCGGTGAGTTTCGATGCAGAAACCCCTCTAATACATCTACGTGTTTCGGGTACGATCCGTCCCTTGATTCTCGTTACGGGATCGCGATTGCGGCCTCGTCAGATCGGTCAGGCTGAGCTACGATCCCGCCATGATTTTTCAACGTCTTTTTATGCTTCTGCTTCTTTTCTTCGCGCTCCTCAGCGAGGCGAGGGAAACAGATCACCCTAACATCGTTTACATCATCTGTGATGACCTTGGTTATGGAGACATCCAGTGCCTCGCTCCGAAGACAAGCAAGATTCCCACTCCTCATGCGGACCGACTGGCTTCGGAGGGAATGACCTTCACCGATGCTCATGGCGCTTCGTCAGTCTGCACCCCGACACGTTACGGGATTATGACTGGTCGCTATCCGTGGCGCACTCGATTGCAGAAAGGAGTCGTGACCGGCTACGCCCCTAACCTGATTGCCAAGGGGCGACCGACCGTGGCTTCCTTTCTGAAAGAGCACGGATACGACACTGCAATCATTGGAAAATGGCATCTCGATTTTGAATATATCAATCCGGAAACGGGGAAGGCTTACAAGCAGAAAGAGCATAAGACTCCTCCGGTAGGAGCGAAGATTCCGGATGGGCCTCTGGCGCGCGGATTTGACTACTATCACGGGTTTCATCATGCTCGAAACATGGAGGCAGTGATCGAGGATGATCGAGTGATTGCTCATGATCCTGTCGTGAATATGCTGCCTCGGCTGACCGAGAAATCAGTCGAGTATATTGAATCTCGCGAAAAGGAGGACGGACCATTCTTTCTCTACATCCCTCTGGGCTCTCCTCACACTCCCATCGTTCCGAGTCCGGAATGGAAAGGTAAGAGCGGTCTTGGCGATTACGGAGATTTTGTGATGCAGACAGATCACGTCGTCGGCGAAGTTTCCAAGGCGCTTGAGAAGAAAGGGCTCACGGACTCGACTCTCTTCATTTTTACGAGTGATAACGGTTGCTCCAAGGCAGCCGGGATCGAGAAGCTTGCGGCTCAGGGTCACATCGTCAGTGCCCATCTTCGGGGATCGAAAGCCGACATCTGGGATGGGGGACATCGGATCCCTTTTCTGGTTCGTTGGCCGGGAAAAGTCGCGGCTGGGTCGAGTAGTCTCCAGTTGATTTGTCTCAACGATCTCTTTGCGACAACTGCGGATATTCTGGGGGAACCCCTTCCTGAAAAGGGAGTCGAGGACAGCGTCAGCTTTCTACCGGCTCTGTCCAGTGATCCGATTATGAGCAGTCGCGAGGGAGTGATTCACCACTCCTTCTCCGGGCATTTTGCCTATCGACGGGGTCCGTGGAAACTCGTTCTCGCTCGCGCTTCAGGAGGATGGAGTTCTCCCAATGAGAAGCAGGCTCCGAAGGATGGCCCCAAGGGGCAGCTCTATCACATTGGGAAAGACATCGGTGAAACCACCAATCTCTATGAAAAGGAACCCGAATTGGTGGCCCGCCTTCTGGCCCAACTTGAATCCGATGTCGCAAAGGGTCGCAGCACAGATGGTCCACCTTCGAGCAACGATGTCTCAACTGAAACGATCGTATTGTGGAAGAGCGAGAAAGCGAAAAAGTAGCGCTCAGATTCTAGCTCTTCCCCGCATGGCGAGGAATAGAAATCTCAATGCGGGCTACTTACTGATGCAGATCCAGCGCCGCTTGAATCGCTTTCGTGTTATTCTTGTCATCGTCTGGAATCGCACCGAAATCTCCTACGTCGAGGATTCCGCCATCCTTAGGGAAAACAATTGGGGCCACTTCATCCACGGTCGAGGCGAGAGAAGTGAGGAAGAGAAGAAAGAGGGTGAGTGGACAGGGTCGGGTCATGGACCAAACAGATTCAGAGTGAAATGGAGAAAGGCGGAGAGTTGCGAGGTCAATTGAGTCCTCAAACGTAGGCAAAGAGGGCGAACCTGTCGTAGACGAAGATCAGGGACAATCGGGTGATCCATTCTAGCCTTCCGGAAGAGTAGGAATACCTGACAGGGCATCCAGAAGTGAAGGGTCAAACCGATCACGGAGACTTCTTCAACGCGTCGGTTTCCTCAATCCGAAGTCGGGTTGAGACCACCGAGTGCTTCTCCGGACCTGGCTTGTACTTCAGGTAGGTCGTTGCGACAATGGTTCCATCGGGAAGCAATTCAACCCCGGGATACCCGCAGTCGGCTTTCCGTTCGGCATGGCTGTGTAGCAGCTTGATCCGGTATTCTCCCGGCTCCTGCTTTCGAATGTTTTCATAAGTCCCGACCCAGCCTACAAAATCGCCTTTCGATTTGCTGTTGGGTGCTTGGTCTCTGAACGCGAAAAAGTAGCGGCCATCGTCGAGTCGAACGCCAATATGACGATCGCCTGACAGACCCCAGGATGTTTCGACCGGCTTGGACCAGCTCGATCCCTCGTCTTTTGAAAACATGACCAAGCTTTTTCCAGTTCGGCGATTTTCCCGCATCAGTGTGCAGAGCTCGTTTCCGTCTGGTGATCGAAAGACAAAAGGTTCACAGGGATCCTTTCCTTCGACCGAGGCGACTACTACTGGATCCGACCAGGTCAGCCCGCCATCTGTTGTGAGGGTCTGGAATACCTGAAGAGGGGATCGATCTTTCCCATTGGGCCCCTTGTGATAGAGCCCGAGATAACGACCGTCCTTGAGCCGAACGATGCTGCTGAAAGTCATAACGCAGGGAAATCCGAGAGGCGGCATTTCCTTCCACGTTTCCCCCTCATCTTCGCTCATGATGCTGGGCATACCGGGGCCTTGGCGAGTGCCGCGGGCTGCCGACCAGACCCAGAGTCGAGCTTTTCCCTGGGGATCGACGAGACGATAAATACTTGGGCAATTCTGATGAGTGGAGAATTCGGCAGGGAGGGATTCGTCGAGCCTACTCCAGGTTTTTCCTCCATCTTCACTTCTGGCCATGGGACCCGCTGATCCACCGTGGTTGATGCACCACACCGTGTAGATCGTCTTTTTGTCCGGCATGAGAAGAGTAGTCGGATGACCCTGGTAGGTAGTCTTGGTTCCTTCCGCGATGATGACGTGGCGATCCGTTTCTTGAGACAGATCAATGATCGGTAGAGGTGGAATTTTCTCGGCCGATCGAAGGAAAAGGGGAGCAAGAATGAGGAAGCTAGAAAAGAAGAGAACTCTCATAAGTAGCCGTGGTTTTTAACAATTCGATTCTGCTCATGCGAGTTCGATTATTACTCGATCAGGCCGGGTTTGTTCTGTCTCTGATCCGGCCTGATCCCTGCTGGCGAGAAGGGAACTATTGTGATTCACTAGCGCCATGACACTAATCAATTCCCCCCAGGCTCCAGCTGCAGTTGGCCCCTACTCCCACGCTGCGCGTGTCGGAAATCTTCTTTTCTGCTCCGGACAGATCCCTCTCGATCCCGACACGATGAAAATCGTCGATGGTGGTATCGAAGCGCAGACGCAGCAGGTGCTCGACAATATCGTGTCCCTCCTCAAGACCGCTGGAGCAAGCCTCGGCAACATCGCGAAGACGACCATTTTTTTGACTGATCTGGGGGATTTTTCGACGGTAAATGGTTTGTATGAAGCGGCGTTTGGAGATCACAAGCCAGCCCGTTCTACGATTCAGGTTGCGGCGCTTCCGCTCGGAGCCAACGTCGAAATCGAGTGCATCGTAGAGCTCAACGGTTAGTCGAGCTCTCGCTATTCTTTCTTGCTCGTGAGATTCCGGAACCACTTCCGGATTTCACGACGCACGGGGAGATCGCGAAGGACCCAGTCGGCGGTGTGTTCTTTGAAGGGCATCGCCTGGAAGGTGAAATTTCCCGAGGGAGCTTCAACCTCAAGGTATTCTCGTGCCGCATTGACTGAGGATTCGTGGCTTATCCATTGAGGTCGGCCCTTTAATCGAGCGAGACGTGCCCTCGCTGATGCACGATCGCTTTCGGGATACCCCCATTTTCGAAAGCCATCGTAGTGGCTGTGACAGATCATTCCCCGCCAGAGTGATGCGATCTCTTCGTCGTGTAACCCAATAAAATTGCAGGCGATCGCTCCGCGTGAGAAGCCAGCGAGAAAAAGGTGTTCCGGATCACCCCCATATTGCGAGCAGATCCATGCGGCCGTTTCCTGACAGTACGCCACTGTCGCGTCGACATCTCCCCACCAGGTTTTGGCGTGGGCATTCTTCTCGGGATCGACGAAGGGCAAGCTCACCCAGATGACTCCTTTTCCTCCCGAGATCCCGTAGCCGAGGGTACAGCCCTCAACGGTTCCCGGGCTTTCGTGATAGGCATTCCCCGGGTATTCAAAAATGACGGGATAGCGTTTTTCGGAGTCCCAGTTCTCGGGCAGGTAGAGAAGGTGATAGACATCAGTCTTCTCGAACCGAGGCAAGAACTCACGGACCCGAAGTCCCGGAGCTGGATCCGATTCGGAAACTACTGGCAGGGTCAGATCGGGTGCAGTCTTTTTGAGGATACTCTCTTCGGCGACGGCGGGAGACAGAAGGGTCGATACGATGAGCCATGCGGAAATGAGGAGCAAGAGGCACCGCGGTGATTGACGCCTTCCTCTTCGTTGCAAATACTGGGTTCCTTCCTGCCTTCTCATTTTTATGCGTTTGTTCGTTTTCACTCTTTCTTTAGTAGATTCACCTTCTCATCTTTCGCCGAGGAAAAGAAGCCGAACGTGATTCTGATTTTCGCCGACAAGTGTCCGGTGCATCGTACTCTCGAATCTTCTGTCGAAGTGAGAACCACGCTTCAGTAGTAGGCAGTCTCTTTTTCGGCAGAAATCGGATTCGAAAATCTCGAAAGCTCCGGTCCCAAACTTCGTCGGAGACGTAAGCAGCTTTTCCTATGTCCACGTCCTCACCCCACCTACTCGCCGATTTCGAACTCCGGGATCTTTTCCTCGCCAACCGAGTTGCTCTTGCCCCGATGACCCGAGCACGGGCCGGTCAGGAGCGGATTCCGAATGATCTCATGGCGGAGTATTACGTCCAGCGCGCCAGCGCCGGTCTCGTCATCACCGAGGCGACGACGATCTCAGAACAGGCCAATGGATGGAATGAATCCCCCGGGATTTACACCGACGCCATGACCGAAGGTTGGCGCAAGGTTGTCGATCAGGTTCACGAAGCTGGAGGGACCATTTTCCTCCAGCTCTGGCACTGTGGACGAGCTTCTCATAGTAGCTTTCACGGTGGCGATCCCGCCGTAGCGCCGACGGCGATCAAGATTGATGGAGACTACATTCACACGCCCAAGGGCAAGGAGGACTACGAAGTTCCTCGCGCACTCACGACTGACGAAATCCCTGGAGTAGTGGAGGACTACCGGGCCGCTGCTGCTCGTGCGAAAAAAGCGGGCTTTGATGGAGTCGAAATTCATTCCGCGAATGGCTACCTTCTCGATGAGTTTCTCCAGTCGAAGACTAATCATCGCGAGGACCAGTATGGCGGCAGCGTCGAGAATCGGTTGCAGATGCTCAAAGAGGTCGTCGAAGCGGTGATCGAAGAGATGCCGGCGAATCGAGTGGGGGTGCGTCTCGCGCCGAACGGCGCCTTCAATGACATGGGCTCTCCCGACTATCGGGAGCAGTTCACCTACACCGCATCCCAGCTCGATGCCTACGGACTTGCCTACCTCCATGTCATGGATGGACTCGCCTTTGGTTTTCATGAACTAGGAGAACCGATGACCCTCGCGGATTTTCGAGCCATCTTTTCAGGTCCCCTCATCGGGAACTGCGGCTACGATCAGGCGACGGCAGAAGCGGCCATCGCCTGTGGTGACGCTGATCTCATCGCGATTGGACGGCCTTACATCAGCAACCCTGATCTCGTAGAACGTTACGCCAACGACTGGCCGCTTAATCCCGATTCGGACATGGCCGATTGGTATACCCCAGCGGGAGCTGAGGGATATACTGATTTTCCGACCTACTCATCTGAATGACGCGATGACAGAAGATGAGGAATCCCAGTCCGTTTTTCCTGACCGGGGTTCAAACGCCTCGGCTTGCTTTCGGGGATCCGATTTGCTCACCGATTTTCCCGTAGGTTTTGACTTCGCCGGACGGAATCTCGACTACGGTTTGCCAAGCCTGGATTGAAACTCGGTTCCTTTGACGAGAAGCGGCAGAGTCGTTGGTTAGTCTCTTCTCGAGTCGAAAATCTGTTCGCTAAGTTCCTGTGCTCTCGAGTCGTCGCGACTCCACTTTGCCCGCGGCCAGAGGGAGACGGCGGAATTCCACTCGGATACCTCACTGTTGAGTCCTACTACAACATCCGCCGTAGGCACTACTCTATCGATTACAAGACCCCAGATCAATTCGAGGCTCGATTTCACTCAATTAACTAAACCACAACAGTCCAAAAATCAGTGCCACTTCAGATTCTGCCCCATAAACCTTAGCTTGAAAGCTAATTCCCTGACGGGCGGAGCTTCGAGCGCGGATGAATGGGCTGTTACTGCCGGGCAGGGTTGCCGATTAGGCTACGAATTCTCGTCCTCCATCCAAACTGGCTTTTTCCAGATGGGGACGGTTTCCTTGATCCGTCGGAGGTATTCTCGACTGATATCGAAGCCTTCTGCGCTGTGAGCTGTTTGCACACGGATAAAAATGGAGGCCTCTCCGGCAGCGACGAAACCGACCTTGTGGTGAACCAGTGCGAGGTGGTGAGGATACTCCCCGATCATGGATTCTCCGATCCTATTCAGTTCCCGGAGGGCCATACCCTCGTAGAAGGAGTATTCAATCCCGGAGATGAGCCGATCATCTTCTAGGTCTCGCACCACTCCGTGAAATCGCAAATCGGCACCGTGTTCAGTCGAAGGAGTCAGTCGATTTTCGACTTCCACGATCGAGTCTTCGGAGATGGATGCAGAAAAGTGCAGGGAAGCCATGAACAATATGCGGGGTCGGAAACAAAATGAGCGCTTGCGATTGCCCCACCGTGAGTAGGATGGAAGCCACAAACGATTCAACAAACAAAGAAGACTGGAGATGAGCAAGAGCGATTTTGGACTGATTGGCCTCGCCGTAATGGGGCAGAACCTGGTACTGAATGTGGAGAGCCGCGGATTTCGCGTCTCCGTTTACAACCGGACGACCGAGACGATGAAGGATTTCATCGCCGAAAACCCCGACAAGAACCTTTACGGCGCCGAAACGCTGGAGGATTTCATCGACTCTCTCGAGCGTCCTCGAAAGGTCATGATTCTCGTGAAATCGAGCGCGGGTGGAGATCCTAACGATCGCGATGCGGTCGATAAGGTGATCGACAGTCTTATTCCACTTCTCGACGAAGGTGATCTCATCATCGATGGCGGAAATACTTACTTCATCCACACGGAGCGCCGCTCAAAGGATCTCGCCAAGAAGGGACTTCTCTTCATCGGTTCCGGAGTTTCCGGAGGAGAAGAAGGAGCCCGCAAAGGTCCTTCGATCATGCCTGGTGGTCCGACAAGCTCCTGGGAAATCATCCAGCCGATCTTTGAGGCGATCTCGGCGAAAGTCGAAGGGGATCCTTGCGTGAATCACATCGGAACGGGTGGCGCGGGTCACTTCGTAAAAATGGTTCACAACGGAATTGAGTATGGCGACATGCAGCTCATCTGTGAAGCCTACGAAATCTTTAAACGTGCCGGAATTTCAAATGACGAAATGGCCGAGATTTTCACGAAGTGGAATGAAGGTCCTCTCGAGTCTTTCCTCATCCAAATCACGAGCAAAATCTTTGAAGAGAAAGATCCCGAGACCGGGAAACATCTCGTCGAACTCATCGTCGACAAGGCCGGTCAAAAAGGAACTGGTCGCTGGACGGTGATGAACTCGGCTGCTAACGCGGTTGTGATTTCCACGATTAACGCCGCCGTCGAAGCGCGAATCCTTTCGTCGAAGAAAGACGAGCGTCTCGCCGCTGCACCGATTCTCGAAGGTCCCGATGCTGCCGTGACGATAGACAAGGAAGAGCTCGTCCAGAAAGTGCACGATGCTCTCTATGCGTCGAAGATCATTTCCTACGCCCAAGGCCTCGACCTGATTCAGGAGGTCAGTGAAGTTCACGGATGGGGAGTCAATCTAGGCTCGACCGCCAAGATCTGGCGCGGTGGTTGTATCATCCGAGCTCGATTCCTCAATCGCATCACCGAGGCCTATGAGCGGACTCCTGATCTGACGAATCTCATGCTCGACAATTTCTTCACGGAGATTCTCAATGCGAATCAGGCAGCCTGGCGCGAGATCGTTGCGCTTGGCGTGACCAATGGAATTCCGATACCAGCATTCAGTGCGTCGCTGAGCTACTACGACAGCTATCGTTCGCCAGTACTTCCTGCGAACCTGCTTCAGGCTCAGCGTGACTTCTTCGGAGCGCACACCTACGAGCGAATCGACAAGCCCGCTGGCGAGTGGTTCCACACCAAGTGGCCCGAGCTGATCGAAGACTAAAATCGGTTTTAAGGTTTTTTGAAAAGGGCGTTCTCCCTCGGGAGAACGCCCTTTTTGTGTTTAGGCGGAGGTAGATTCTTCCGGAGTCCCAGCGCACTCAGAGCTTGGAAAGCCGGGGAACGAGACCAGCACAACTGTAGTAGGAGGATTTCCGTAGATTCTTGAGGCCCAGGGGCGGCGGCAGTCTAAGGCGGGGCGATAGTGCTGAAACATCTTTGCCGCTTTCTGCTGAGGGCGATCAACAGATAAGGAGTGAAAGGTGAACTCCAATGGAATCTGTCGATATAAAGAATGTGGATAATCCTGTGTTAGATCTTTTGAGTTGAGAACCAATGAACTCCGGCCAGATGAGCGCTCTCCCACTCTACAAACCGTCGCAAGTTTCGTAACCGCCCGCGCTCATTATTTACCGGGCGCAAACATTTCAAATTCACGGATGGTTGATGACAGGGGGAATCTCCGCAAAATCGCACGATTAAGTGGGGCCAGGCTACCTGGACTTCAGGGTGAATGTGGGGCCAATTAGATTGGGCGACTATTTATTCATCAGAGGCTGAAGCGCATCTAGCCACTGCGCGGCCATCTTTTTCGCACCGCTTTGGCTGGGATGAACTCGATCGCCCACCGTGTCGATTTCCCAGTCGAACCCTGTAGCCTGGTCCACCAGAACGACTTTCAAGGCATCTTGCTGGAGCTGTTCTGACAGGCCTGCCAATTCCTGATTTAGTTTGGGAATGTAGGAATACTTGGGAAGCTTTCCGCTGGGGATTACCTGCGCGAGCAGAACGATCGAGCGAGGGTTGATGTCGTGGATCGTTCGAATGATTGCTTCGGTATCCGCGATGATTCCGGGAACAGGTTCATTCTCTGCAAAGCAATTGTGACCCGCATGGATCAGAATGATGTCGGCCGGGAACTCCTTGTAGATTTCTTGAATTTTGCTGCGCAGAAACGCAGTGTTCTTTCCGCCGTATCCAGCATGGCGAGAGATGCTGCCTTCTACAGGGCCGATGAATTCGACCGCGTTGTTTTTAAGCGCAGGGACGAGGACTTCACGATAGCAGGTGAACGATTTTCCTCCTGCCGTAATCGAATCACCCAAGGCGAGAATCGTGGTCTTCTCATCAGGATCGGCGGCGACACACATCGTGCCGACAAGCGACAGGCAAAGGAACGAAATAAATGAATTCATCAGAGATTCGGGTGATTTGGATCTCCCCGCTGCACTATTCGTGGAGCAGCGGGTTAGCCATTTTCTCGGGGCTGAGCAGGTCGTCGAGTTGGGTTTGCGAGATCCAGCCTTTCTCGAGGACGAGATCGTAGACGCTGCGATCGGTGAGAAGAGCTTCCTTGGCAATGGAAGCAGACTTCTCGTAGCCGAGAACCGGATTGAGCGCAGTGACGATGCCAATGGAATTCTTGACGTAGTCGGCACAGCGTTCGCGATTCGCAGTGATCCCGTGGACACAACGATTGGAGAGAACAATCGCAGCATTCTTCAGGAGCATGAGGCTGCTGAGTATATTGTAGGCCATGACGGGTTCGGCCATATTGAGCTCGAACTCAGTCGCCTCGGCGGCCATGGAAACGGTCAGGTCAGACCCGATGATCTGGTAGCAGATCTGGTTGACCACTTCGGGGATCACGGGATTGACCTTTCCTGGCATGATCGATGATCCCGGTTGCTGAGGAGGGAGATTGATCTCGGCCAATCCGCATCGAGGACCGGACGAAGCCCAGCGGAGATCGTTGCAGATTTTCGAAATCTGGATCGCGGTCGCTTTCAGGGTTCCGCTCATGACCGCGAAGTCTCCGGCATCCTGGGTCGCCTCGACGAGGTCTTCGGCGAGCTTGACGTGAAGCCCGCTCATCTCATTGATCTTGCGGGTACAAAGTGCGGCGTAGCCTTTCGGGCTGTTGAGTCCGGTTCCGATCGCGGTCGCTCCCATATTGATCACGAGGAGCTCCTCTGACGCGTGTTCGAGTCGACGAATTCCGTCATTGACCATGACCGCGTAGGCGGCGAATTCCTGACCCAGCGTCATCGGCACGGCGTCCTGGTTTTCGGTCCGTCCCATCTTGATGACATCGGAGAATTCGGCGGCCTTGCCCTCGAAGGCTTTTCGTAAAACTTTGAGAGCCGAGACGGTCTCATGGACCGAGGCGACTACGGCGATTTTCACCGCAGTCGGATAGGCGTCGTTGGTCGACTGAGAGCAATTGACGTGGTCGTTGGGGTGGCAGTATTCATAGTCGCCCTTACGATGGCCGAGGATTTCCAGCGCCAGATTCGCGATGACCTCATTGGCATTCATATTTGAGGACGTTCCCGCTCCTCCCTGAATCATATCGACGACAAAATGCTCGTGTAGTTCCCCTGCGAGAATTCGATCGCAAGCCAGGCAGATCGCATTGGCGATGTTCGGATCGAGAACCCCGAGGATAGAGTTGGATGTTGCAGCCGCCTTTTTGACATAGGCGAAGGCATTTACGAGATGCTGAAAATGGGAAAGCCGGATTCCCGAGAAAGGAAAATTCTCTACCGCCCGGGTCGTCTGGACTCCGTAGTAGTGAGCGTTCGAAACTTCGCGGTCTCCGAGAGAGTCATGCTCCGTTCGATAATCGGTGATGTCGCTGCGATTGCGTTCGGAGTGAAGCAGGAGCTCGGTCGACTCTCGCAATCGATAGCTGATCCGCTGGGCTGCTCGAGCCACCATGCGATGGAAGGTCTCGGGTTTCTCTTCGCGAAACGTATTGATCTCGGCTCGTGGTATTGCCCAGATTTCCGTGTCATCGAGCGCGAGTCCAGAGACGCTGTGGGAGAGGTCGTCGATGAGGAGACTTTCGCCGATGACGGCGCCTTCTGTTAGGCAGGCAATCGTGATGTTGCGACCAGAGAGGCCCCGCTGGAGATTGATTTTACCCCTGAGAACGATCCCGAACCATTTTCTAGGCGAGGACTCGTAAAAGAGATAGTCGCCCTGGGAAAAAGTTCGAGTTTCCCCGAGGGCGACAAATTTCTTCAGTTCGGTCGCGGAGATATCCATGTCTCCCGCGACCCGCTCGATCAGCTCCCGTGTGATTTCCATGGAAGATGGTTACGTGTTGAGACTTTGGGGCGAATTTTTGAGCTGACTCAGACTTACTAGCCAGAAAATGAAACTCACAATGAGCACGATTCCGAAAACGAGGGCAAGGAGGATGCCGACCGCCGTTGTGAAGAGGGAGGTGGAAATGTCACTGGCGAGTGCCTCAGGATCTTCCGCTCCTCCGTTGGTGGCGAGCTCGTTAAAGCTTTTCGCCATTCCAAACATGGTTCCAAAAACTCCAAAGAGGGGAGGAATGATGACCCCGAAGATCGAAACGATTGCAATGGTGCCCCATATTCGGACTCGTCTGCGAAGGCGGTGGATGAGGTCCGGGTCGGGGCGAGGCTGGGGAGAAGGGGAGAGGTCGCTCATGCTTTGAAGCAAATTAGCCGATCAAGCGAACCTTGTGAATCTTCGATTTTCTCCATTGCGCAGGTTGCGAGAAGCGCATTCCTCGCTACATCCTAGGCCATGGGAAAAACCGGATACGATTACGCACCTTCTTCGAAAACCTTGCCACCCGTCGTGGGACTAGGTGAATTTGTCTTTTCGGTGACAGGTTTGGACCACGGTCACATCTTTGGGCAGACGAATGGACTGCTCGATGCCGGAGCGACGCTCAAGTATGTCTACGATCCGGATCCGAAGAAGCTCGACGACTTCATGGAGCGCTATCCGGATGCCAAGCGCGCTGAATCTCTGGAGCAGATCCTGGAAGACGAGGAAACTGTCTGTGTTGCATCCGCCTGCATTCCCTGCGATCGCGGTCCTCTCGGGGTCAAGGTTCTCGAGGCGGGAAAACACTATTTTACCGACAAGTCTCCCTTCACGACGTTGGAGCAGCTTGAGGATGCGAAGAAAGCGGTCGCGGCTTCAGGGAAGCGCTACATGGTTTATTACAGTGAGCGACTTCACAATGAGTCCTCGATGAAAGCGACCGAGCTGATTCGCGAAGGTGCGATCGGGGATGTTCTCCAGGTCATCAATCTTGCGCCGCACCGCATGTCGAAAGATGCTCGTCCGGATTGGTTCTTCGAGAAGGAGAAATACGGAGGTATCCTGACAGACATTGGGTCTCATCAGTTTGAGCAGTTTCTCGCTTTCACGGGAGCCAGTAATGGCACGGTCAACTATGCGAGGGTCGAGAATTTCACGGCTCCCGAGAAACCAGGGCTTGAGGATTTCGGTGAGTGTTCTCTCACGATGGACACAGGGGCATCCTGCTATTGTCGGATTGACTGGCTCACTCCAAATGGTCTTCGGGTCTGGGGTGACGGACGAGCCTTTGTGGTCGGTAGCCAGGGCACGATCGAAATCCGGAAATACATCGCTCTAGCGAGACAGGAGCCTGGTAACAAGCTCTTCCTCGTGAACGGAGAAGAGGAGCAGGAGATCGACTGTGACGGATCGACTGGATTTCCTTTCTTCGGAGAAATGATTCTCGACCTCCTCCATGGGACCGAGAAAGCGATGACTCAGGATCACATCTTCAAGTCCGCCGAACTTTCGATGGTGGCTCAGAAGATGGCAGACGAAGCGCGTTCCTGATTCAGAAGTCTGAGGGATTCCGGCCGGTGGGCGATTTACGCCGAGTGGGCCATCGTTTCGCAGCTCTTGATGTCGAGCTTACCGCTCGCAAGAATCGGAATCTCATCCACGTCGACGATCTTCTTGGGAATCCAGAGGGCGGGTATCCCATCCTTGGTCAGTTGAACGCGGAGCTCGTGCAGGTCGATATCAGGATCGGACGAAAGTAGAATGAGGGCTTCGCCCTTGGCTTCGTCGGGCACTCCGACGACGGCAATGATGCGAGCGTCTTCACCTTTGCTGAGGGCTTTGTTGATGAGATCCTCGACCGTTTCGTGAGGTACCATTTCTCCGGCAATCTTGGAGAAGCGAGAAAGGCGGCCCTCGATGTAGAGGAAGCCGTCTTCGTCGACCCGGCCAATGTCGCCGGTCATGAACCAGCCGTTTTTCATCACCTCCGAGGTTTTCTCGGGAAGGTCGAGGTAGCCTTCGAAAATGTTTGGGCCACGCAACCAGATCATCCCGCTGGAGTGAAGTGGCAGCGGCTCATGGGTTTCAGGATCGGTGATCCGAACGGCGACACCGGGGATAAAGAGACCGACCGAACCAAATCGCTGATTGGGGATGACGGGGTGGCTGGAGTCACCATCCTCGACCTCAGGGAGATTGACGTTGGTCACCGGAGCCGTCTCGGTGAGGCCGTAGCCTTCGAGGACGGGCATATCGAATCGCTTTTCAAAGCTCTCAGCGACCTTCTTCGGCAGTTTCTCTGCTCCCGTGACGACCATTTTGAGACTTGCGAGCTGTTCTTTGGCGGCCCGTCGCAGATAGCCTCGCAGGAAGGTCGGGGTGGCAATGAGTAGGCTGATCGAGTGCTTCTGGATCAGTTCCGCAAGTTTGGGGATTTCCAGCGGGCTCGGATAAGTCACGACCGAGACTCCCTCGATCAGTGGATAGAACATCGTCACGGTGCAGCCGAAGCTGTGAAAGAGCGGAAGACATCCGAGCACCTTGTCCGTCGACTTCAGATCGATACGGGACCCGAATTGATTCACATTGGAGAGAATATTGCGGTGAGATAGAATGACGCCCTTGGGTTCGCCGGAGCTTCCACTCGTGAAAAGAAGAATCGCTTCTTCGACGCCGCCCTTTTTCGGAACCTTGAGAATAGAGGCGAGCAGACTGGGTGAGAATATCTTGGATAGACCGAGCCAAAGGGCGATTTTTGGTTTCAGGTTGGGTAAGACCTGATCGAGGAGAAGGAGGTTGCGGGTGGGTGGCCAGGGAAAACCGCTCATCTTTCGGACAAAGGGGTCCGCTGTGATGAACTTGTTGAGTCCCGCCTGGCGGATACTCGACTCGACTGCCTTATCACCTGCAGTGAAATTGAGGTTTACCGGAATTTTTCCTGCAAGGAGCACGGCTACGTTGGCAACGATTCCACCTTTCCCTGGAGGGAGAATGATCCCGACCCGTTTGTTGGCCGTCTCTTTTTTGATTACCTTGGAGAGAACAATTGCGGCAGCGAGAAGCTTGTCGAATCGAAGTGTCTGGCCATCAAAACCATCAATAATTTTGCCGGACTTGGAGTGCTTTTTCAGCCCTCGCAGAACCTCGTAGGCGAGGTGGCTCTGAAAAACAGGTCGGGCCGAGTAGGCCCGCTCTGCTGCGATGAGAAGTTCTTCCGTAAAATTGGCAAGATTGGCCGCTTCCCTTCGCAGTGGCCCACCGAAGGAGAGGACAATGCGCTCAACGTGGGCGCGGTCTTCAATTCCGAGTGGTGTCTCTTCGGGGTGATCGACGAACAGCGGAAGAATGGGAGCATTAACGCTGGTGAGAAATTTCAGAACCTTGGAGGGAACGGCGATGACTTGTCCGGCTCGGGTCGACGAAGCTCCCGGGATGTAAATAATCATGTTCCCTTTCGAGAGGCCTTGGTGAAGCTCCTTTTTGAAGGCCTCGCTAGAGACTTCATCCGATGAGAATTCGAGTGCTTGAACGTCGTCCTTATCGAGATGGGACTGCAGGAGAGGATCGTAGTCGTGACTTCTTTCGATCAGGTAGATCAGCTTGCGGCCTGTCAGCAGCTTTTCGAGATGAAGAAGATCCTCGAAAGAGAGTCGATTCGCAATGAGGAGAACACCATCCGACGGAATCTTTCCTTCTCCGTGGAGTTCCAATTTGTTGCTTTGGTGGGCCATTGTCGTGAAATGTGAGGTCGTTTTCCGAAATTTTGTTCAGTTTAGCCATTTTCCTCTTCTAAAACAGTCCTGTTTTCCCTTAACTCACTCATTGGTTCGCGCTTTTCTTTTTCGTGGCCCAGTCCTATGGACCCCTTTGTTTTGTATCGAGCTATGGCTGAATCATCATCTTCCAACAATTCTATGTATTGGCGTGCCAATTTGAAATGGGTCGGCATCCTCATGACGATCTGGTTCATCGTATCTTATGGATGCGGGATTCTTTTGGTCGACGAGCTGAACAAGATCAAAATCGGAGGTTTCAAATTGGGTTTCTGGTTTGCTCAACAGGGCAGCATTTATGTCTTCGTTCTGCTCATTGCAGTATATGTCCGAGTTATGAATAAGCTGGATCACGAGTACTCCGTTAAGAAGAATCCTGAAGCCGGTAACTGAAGCAATTGATCGGCGGGCCTTCCTTCCTCTGAGTGCAAGGCTACCCTCACACTTTATCCTTTTTTACCTTAATCGTCTCGCGCTGTGGGACTCTCTATTATGGACGTACAAACTTGGACCTATCTTCTCGTAGGTGTCACCTTCGCCCTTTACATCGGTATTGCGATCTGGGCCAAAGCCAGCACAACGGGAGAGTTCTACATCGCCGGCAAAGGAGTCCCTGCGCTGGCCAATGGAATGGCAACGGCTGCAGACTGGATGTCGGCCGCTTCCTTTATCTCCATGGCGGGACTGATTTCTTTCATGGGATACGACGGGTCAGTCTACCTGATGGGATGGACCGGGGGCTATGTCCTCCTCGCTCTTTTGCTCGCTCCCTATCTGCGCAAGTTTGGTAAATTCACGGTTCCTGACTTCGTGGGCGATCGCTACTACTCACGAACCGCACGTCTCGTCGCTCTCTTCTGCGCGATTTTCATCTCCTTCACCTATGTCTGTGGGCAGATGCGCGGGGTGGGGGTCGTTTTTACCCGATTCCTGTTTTCTGAGGTGGAGGGTGCGATGCTGTTCGGCTGGGAGCCGATCACGTGGGGCGTGGTCATCGGCATGGCGATCGTGTTTTTCTACGCGGTCCTCGGTGGAATGAAAGGCATCACCTACACCCAAGTCGCTCAGTATTGTGTGCTCATTTTTGCTTTCATGGTTCCGGCGATCTTCATCTCCGTGATGATGACGGGGAATCCCGTTCCACAGATGGGATTTGGTGCGCAGGTCACGGGGGAGGAAGTCTTCCTCCTCGATAAGCTGGACGGGCTCAGTGAGGAACTTGGGTTTTCGACCTATACCGATGGGTCGAAGCCGATGATCGATATTTTCTTCATCACGATGGCGCTGATGGTCGGAACGGCGGGGCTTCCGCATGTGATTATCCGCTTCTATACCGTGAAGAAAGTCAGTGCTGCCCGAGTTTCCGCTTTCTGGGCTCTGCTGTTTATCGCCATTCTCTATACGACGGCGCCTGCCGTGGCGGTTTTTGCCCGGACGAATCTGCTCACAAGTATTCCAGAGAAACCCTACGCCGAGGCACCCGAATGGATTAAGTCGTGGGAAGGGGCCGGGTTGATTGCCTGGCTCGACAAGAACGAGGATGGGAAGATCCAGTATGCCAACGGAGCCGCCTTTTCCGGGAAGCTGGAATACAAGGGCGACGAGCGAGGAATGAGCGGAGAGCGACTCATTACCAATGAGCCGACCGAGGGAGTTAATGAGTTGTATGTCGATCGAGATATCATGGTTCTCGCGAACCCGGAGATCGCGAATCTTCCGAACTGGGTCGTCGCGCTGGTGGCGGCGGGAGGCCTCGCTGCCGCGTTATCAACCGCTGCGGGTCTTCTTCTTGTGATTTCTACATCGGTCGCACACGATCTCGTGAAGCGTTCTTTCATGCCTGGGCTTTCCGATAAAAAGGAGCTCCTTATCGCTCGTTGCGCGGCAGGAGTTGCTGTCGTGATTGCCGGATACTTTGGGATTCATCCGCCTGGATTTGTGGCACAGGTTGTGGCGTTTGCCTTTGGTCTCGCTGCCTCTTCCTTTTTCCCGGTCATTATTTTGGGAATCTTCAGCAAGCGAATGAATCGCGAAGGAGCAATTTCTGGAATGGTTGTCGGTATCCTTTTTACGGCGGCCTACATTGTATATTTCAAGTTCCCTGATCTGGTCGAGTGGTTCGGTCTGCCGACCAAGGAGAACGTGAAGGAAAACTGGTGGTTTGGCATCTCTCCCGAGGGCATTGGAACTCTTGGCATGATCTTCAATTTCGCGATTGCGTTCATCGTTTCGGCCCTGACTCCGAAGCCTCCCGAGGACGTCGTGGAGATGGTGGAGTCGATCCGACAGCCGGAGGCAGAGGGCGAGGAATTAGTCGTAGCGGACCATTGATCTGACGAGGAGGAGTGAATGACTCACCGAAGGGACTCTCTTTTTCTGTTCGCGAAACCTTGAATCGTCGCTACAGGGAGTTCTTGAAAGGGAGGCGAGTCGTCGTGCCGGGAATCCCTGACGACTACCCGTTCATGGATTCGAAATCGATCGATCGATTGGAAAAAGCCTGTTCTCCGTTTTTGCGCTAGAGGCTCCGTTTTTCCGTTCACGTTGCGACGAAAGTAGCGTGCCCTCACGGTCCGAATCGATCTGCCTCGTTGGTTGTTCCTCGATCGACGAACACCGGGGACGATGTCCCTTCGCATCTCGTCAGGTTTTTCTTATAACTCGACCTGCGAAGCCCAATCGAGGTTCTCGAGATACCACTCAACGGTTCGGTCGAGTCCTTCACCGAGATCGATTTCTGGTTCCCAATTGAGCACTTCCTTGGCTTTTCGGATGTCCGCTGCGGTGTCGATCATCTCTGAAGCACTCATGGGTTGAAAGACGAGCTCGGCTTTCTTGCCGAGCCGTTCTTCGATCATATGGATGAAGTCGAGCAAAGCGATCGGACGTTTGCCGCCGCCGAGATTGATGACGGTATGACCAAAAGGTATTGCAGCTAGGATCGTGCCGCGAGCAATGTCGTCGACATAGGTAAAATCTCTTGTTTGGGTCCCGTCTCCAAAGACTGTTATCGGGGTGCCCTCGTGGATCCACTTGATGAAGCGAAACGGAGCCATGTCAGGTCTTCCCGCCGGTCCATAGACGGTGAAGTAGCGCAGGATGCTGACGTCGATCTGAAACAGGTGATGATAGGTGTAGCACATCACTTCTGCTGCTTTTTTCGAAGCTGCGTAAGGAGAAAGGGGTTGTTCGACCGGAATATCTTCGCGGAATGGCATTGGGTGGCCGGCGTAGAGTGAGGAGGTCGAAGCAATGACGAGCTTCCCGCAATCGAACTCCCGCATCAGTTCGAGCAAGTTGAGTGCACCCTGGGCGTTCGACCGCATGTAAACATGCGGATTTTCGATGCTGTAGCGAACTCCGGCTCGGGCTGCGAGATTGAAGATCACATCAAAAGCATGCTTTTCAAAAATGGGGCGGAGATCATAGAGGTTCTCGATGTCCGCCTCGTAGAAATGAAACCCATCGCGCTCTTCGAGCTTCACCTGCCGATGCGATTTGACTCTCCTGTCGTAGGCGTCATTGACGTTGTCGATACCGATGACTGCGACACCCTGATCGAGCAGGCGATGCGCGACCTCGCTGCCGATAAAGCCTGAGGAACCAGTGACGAGAGCGGATTTCATAGATTAGGGCAATCAATAGACTTTCGCTTTTCTCACGCGAACGAGGTCGAGGAGCGCAATATCCCAGAAATCCCAACTTTAAAAAGTGTGGGGTTTCTAATAAAAAGGTATCGCTCTGTCAGGCAAGCTTCACTTTTTTCCCGTCGTTCTTCGCGCTTTCGTAGATCGCACAGATAAGAGCGACGGCGCGCCTTGCCTCGTGTCCATCGACGCTGGGTGCGCGTCCTTCAACGATCGCCGATACGACGTCTTCGAAATTGAGTTGGTGTCCCGTGAAATTGATCGCTTTCGGATCGTTGGCTCCTAGTCCCTTGGCTTCGCTGCCCTGCATCAATTCGGCACGGACCGTTTCGTCATCGGGAGATGTTTCCGCGAAATCCCAAATCCGAAATTTCTCGTCTGCGAGGAAGGCTGAGCCTTGATCACCGGAAAGGTGAACTTCCGCGGGATGACCGGTGGATGACCAGCAGGCTGTCGATCCCTCGATGACTCCTCGAGCACCATTTTTGAATTCCAGAATCGCAACGGCGGTATCTTCGACTTCGATGCCCTCATGAGCCAGACAAGCCATCGAGGCTGAAACAGAAGCGACATCACCTGCCAGGTAGATGAGCTGGTCGATGAGGTGAATCGATTGGTTCATCAGGGCCCCTCCTCCGTCGAGCGCCCAGGTTCCGCGCCAGGCACCAGAATCGTAGTAGGCCTGATCTCGATACCATTTCACGTAGGCGTCACACATCGTGAGACGACCAAATCGGTTCTCCTCGACCGCTTTCTTGAAAGCGTCCATTGCCGGATGGAAACGGCGATTGAAGATTCCAGCCAGAGTTACCCCTGCCTCCTCGCAGGCCCCGATCATGAGGTCGATTCGTTCTGGGGTGATCTCGAGGGGCTTCTCGCAGATGATATGCTTTCCTGCTTTCGCGGCTGCTAAGGCAGGTTCGAGATGGGCACCGCTCGGTGTAGCGATGGTGACGATATCGAGCTCGGGATCGCTGAGAAATGCATCGAGATCTGTGTAACCGATTCCTCCGTTTTCAGAGACGAGTTCGTCGACGGCTTCCTTCCGTCGACCATAGAAGGAGTGAAGTTCGCCTCCCTCCATAGCCTCGATCGCCTTGGCGTGAAAGTTGGCGATCATGCCAGCTCCGATAATTCCGAATTTCATGGAAAGAATTTCTGGGTGAGGGATTTCAAGAATCGTAAGCGATTTCTAGGCCGCTCTCTTGTTCTTCGAAACAAAACCGAAGATTCCAATCACGAAAAGAACACCGAGCACTGCGATGCCAACTTTGCCCATCGGAAATGACCCCAGGCTTTTGTCCTTCAGTGCCCAGATCGATCCGAAGGTCGCCAGGCTCGTCGCGATCAGCATCAGGACGTTCCATACGACTCGCTTGCCTCCTTTCGGCATGGCTTCGCCCAGCAGTTTCTTTGAATTCATCATCAAAAAGAAGATCAGGTAGGCGATCGGAAGCAGCGAGCTTCCAATTACTGAAGTCGGAACTGCCAGTGCAGCTTTCGACTCGCCTGCCCAAACCAGAGGGAAACAGATCCCAAGAAAACCCGGGATCAGACTGCCGAGAAAATGCAGTTTTTTGTCCCCTGGACGACCGAGGGCTTCACATAGACAGAAACCATTGATCAGCATGAGAATGATGATCGTTGAAAGAGCCATTCCGAGAACCCCGACACCAAAAATGATCTTCCCGACTCCGGGACCGGCCAGTGAAGAGAGCGATTTCGCCAGATCAGAATCCTTTCGATCGACGAGCATCGCCGCGATTTTTCGATCGGCGAGAGGGAGCGCGTCGCGCAGTTCTGTCACTTTGGAGGACAGTGCGTCGCCTTCGAGTCCTTCCAGATCAGCAGCATATCGCTTCGCAATAAACTTGTCAGCAACGCCAGCAAAGCTCGCTTCCTTTCCAGCGATGATGGACCCATCCTCATTCAGGATGTCAGCCGTCTTTCCGTGAAACTGGCTTGCTGCAGCAATCACGATACAGGCGGTGGCAATAACGAAGGGAATTACCAGACCTGTTCCCAGATCGAAAATAGCGAGTCCGCGATGGTTTTTCCCCCAGCCTTTTCGAAGCATCGAGTAAGGGAGAAGGAACGTCATGTTAATTCCCACGGCGGTTCCGAATGCAGCGATGACCTTGTCTTTCTGCACGCTGGCGACACCTTCTCTCCAGATATCAGCACTCTCCCCTGTCGCGTCAATTGCGGCAGCGATGAGAGGCGCCGGCTCTCGAATGTCGGAAAGGTTGGGAATGAATCCAGCGAGAATTTCTCCCCAGTTTAATGCGCCCGTGGTAGTGAGTCGGATTACGACGAGAAAAAAGGAAATGACCACGATTCCGACCATCGTCTTGAGAATTCCTTCGAAGATTTTGACCCCTTTGCTGTCCGAATCATACGCCCGAACGACGAAAGCTGCGGCGACTAGAAGGACCGCGCCAATAATCCATGGGGCGGCTGCGACGCCTTCCAGTGATGGGATGAGGTTCTGTTGTACTGCGCCAGTGCCGAGAGCAAATTGAGGCAGGCACCAGACTATGTTTGCCATCATCGCAGCGATTAGCCAGGCCCATCCCAGGACTGGACTGACGTGCTTGTTGATCGCAGCAAAGGGGCGTTCCCCGGTCGAAAGTGTAACGTAGGCGATGGCGCTCAGCATGACGACTCCAAGAATCATAGCGAGCGGCTGCAACCACATCAGGTTGTAACCCATCATGACTCCGAGGAAAAGGGCGCCTGCAAGAGAGCCTCCTCCTAGAGTGATTGCTGCCTGCAGCCATCCTGGCCCGGACTTTTTCGTGTAGTAGCCGAGTCTCTTTCCAAGCGGTTGCCCGTTTAGTGCCTCGAGCTCGGCGTATTCTTCTTCGTTCACAGTTGGTTCGCTCATGATGGGGTTCTCGATCGTTCAGAATTTGAAACAAGTTATGCGATTCTAGTCTCTGGCTTTGCGGCGTCAAGATCTGCATCGGTCCGGTTTCGGGGTGCGGGTTTTGCGTATCGCGGCGCGCGAGTAAGCTTGCCTGAAAAGAATCGACTGTAGCCTGCTGGAGTGCGATTCTTAGCTTTGTAATGCATCAGCTGCCATTTCCTCTCCTCCTCTTTGTTGCGATTTTGACGGGATCTCTGTCTTTCTCGATTGTTCGAGTCGAGGCGGAGGAATCAAAGCTTTGGGGCAATTGGATTCTCGCGGAAGACATCGATAGGATCATGACCGGTATCGCAGAAGCGGGACTCGAGGTAGGGGATGCGGCGCCGAATGAGGAGGTAATTACAGCAAAAACGGGCGAAGCCGTGTCGATGGCTACTTTGTGGGAGAAGCGCCCCGCCGTGTTGTTCTTTGGCAGTGCTTCCTGCGCTTTCAATATCGAGTATGCTGCCGCCGTTAACGCTCTCCATGAAAAGTTTGGAAAGGTCGCGGACTTTGCCTGGATCTACCTTCGTGAAGCCCATTCTGATGGTATCGCTCGTCCGAATCCTGCCGAGATGGAAATGCTCTCGGATAAATCGGAGGTAGAGAAACGTCGCCGCGACCAGGCGAACCAGTTTCAACTGGCGACAAGGCTGCCATTTTCCGTGTTCAGTGATCGCTTCGGTGATCCGGCTGCCAAGAGTTACGCAGCGTGGCCGACTCGAATCTATGTGATACTTCCGGACGGAAAAGTTGGATTTGCCGGCGGAGTTGGCCCGTGGGGGTTTCGCCCCCTTCGGATTACTCCCAATCTTGAACCTGAGTATTCCGATGCGAAGCCCTTTGTTCCTCTTCGTCATCAGCGTCCCAACCTGGAGAGCTATCTGGAGAGACTCTTTCGAAAGGAATTTCCGGTTCAGGATGCCTATTCCGGAGTTCCCGTTTTGACGAGTCGCAAGGCCCAGGGGCTCATCACTTCTCGGATGGAAAATGTGCCTCTGGTAGGTGAGCCTGCCATCGATCTGGAATTGGTTGGTTCGGATTCCGGGAAAAACGTTTTGCTTTCAAGCTATTGGAACGAGAAGCCCCTGGTCGTATCAATGGGCAGTTTTTCGGCGGAAGAATTCAAGTCCGCTTCTCGCGAGTTGCGTCTCCTACACGGAGAGTTCGCGGATCGGTATCAGTTCCTGCATGTCTACCTTCGGGAATCCAGTGGACTGAGTGTGGGGGGGGATTCGGTTGATCTCCAGAGTCGTAGAAGAATGGCCATCCGCTGGGCCAAGGAAAGTAAAATTCCCTATCCCGTTGTGGTCGACACAATGGATGATGTTGCTGCGATCCACTATTCAGCATGGCCCTCCCGGCTTGTCGTGATTGGTAGAGACGGGCGAATTCGATTCCGAGGTTACCAGGGCCCGTGGGGTTTCAAGGTTTCCGAAGAGAGCAGGTTTGCCGCACCAGAGTGGATCTATCCCCTCGCCGTCCGCCACAAGGACGTGATCAGTCTGGAGAAATTTCTGCGAACGGATTCGCGCAGGAATTGAGGGCGAACTCAGTGAAAGGCTATCATCGTAGCAGCCTTCTATATCGTTTGAATCGATGTGGGAAAAAATATGATCGATTTTAGGGGTGGTTAGAACGGTGTCATCTTATTCCCGAATCCAAGGGAATGGAAACCAACCGCAAAGCCACCCTCTTCTCAGCATTCGCATTCGGATTGATTGCAATCTGCTTCATTCTCCTGCTCCAGGAGATTGTCATGACCCGCGAATTGTGGGTCGAGATCCCGAGGGTCTTTGCCGGATTGCTCATACCAATTCCGGTGGCGCTCTATGTAGGATTTCTTTTCGCCTATCGTGACGGCGCAGCTCGCAAAGAGCCTTCTCCCATCGTGATGACTCTCGTCCTCGGAGTCACTCTTGCCTTGGTTCTGGTGATTGGCCATTTCTCCACGTCGGGGGGAGATGCGTCCGAGTTCATTGGGACGGGACCGGTCATTGTCCAATCGGCCGTTTTCTCCAGTTCTGTCCTGAACTTTCTCTTTCTGCGGAATCAAATTGTCGCAGCGGTTCTAAGCGGAGTCAGCATCGGACTCACCATTGTCGTCATTTTCTTCACCTGAAATTTATCCTAACTCAACCAAAAATATCTTATGAAAAGAACCAAACTGTTCAAGCTGCAAGGGATCCTTGCGATCCTTCTCATCATCATCGCCACAGTCCAGACCGCGCTCGAGTCGCAAGCGACGGACTTCCTCAAGGTTGCGATTGCTCCGTTCGGGGCGATTTCGCTCCTGCTATTCGCTTTCTTTGTCTACAACCAGAAACGAGATGCTCTCGATGACGAGGAACAATTTCGGCTTTCTTCCATCCTTGCAAACATCGGTCTAATCATTGTTGCGGGAGCTGTCGTAGTCTTTCTGACTTCTCTGATCGGAGATCTGACCAATACGCTCGATCGGGTTCTCTTCAGCTTTTCTATGCTCATCGCAGTCGTCCTCTTTCTTTACGAGAAAGTTCGCGATTTCCGGTCCATGGCTATTCTTACAGGCATCGGAGAAGGAGCGGCAATTCTCCTACTCTTCTTCCGCTAAGGTTTCGGCCAAGAACTACGGGCCGCGCGCTCAAAATTGCGATGATCCCGCAGGCGTTTTTCAAGGCGCTTGCGGAGATTTGCTTTTGAGGAACATCCCTTCGATTGCGTTGCCATTCGAATCGTCGTCGCGGTGATGAGTTTCACCAGATTCTTGGCGTCTTCGAGCGCGATAAACTCTTCCGCAATTCCCTTCTTTTCGGGGCAGTTGTGATAGTTGCCCAAGATAACTGAAATACCTGCTGCAGGAACGCCGTAGAGATTCATTGCGGTGGCTTCGCAGGCTCCTCCATCGAGAAGAGCTCGCTGATGTGCAATTTTCCCCTCGGTAGCAGCATCGACGAGTTCAGAAGTGATTCCATCATCGAAAACGCTGATCCGGTCTCCTACTCGAATGACGGGCCCGTTGCCCTGAGTTGCTCCTCCACGAGCAGCGCTGGTTTCAAGAGAAACGAAGCAGACGCTTTTGGGAAGAGGCCACCGCTTTGCCAGCTCGATCGAGCCGAGGAAGCCGACTTCTTCTGCTCGAGTAAAAAGGCCATACACCGTGGCCTCCGTTTTCTTGGCTTCCAGTTCGAGGAATAGCGCGAGAATGGCAGCGCATCCGACAAGGTCATCGCAGACTCGGGAAGAGATGATTCCGTCGTTTAACTCGAAGGGCTTCAATTTCCACATTCCGAAATCACCAAACCACTCGATCGGGTGGCGTTTTCCTTTCTTGGGCTCCAGTCGATCTTTGGGCACACCTCCGAGGAATACTTCTTCTCCCTCGAATTTTACCCATCCTGGGTGATCCATGTGCGCGGCGAAGGCGAGCTGAGACCGTTTCCGGCCTCTTCGGTAGCAAGCAATCAGGTTGCCATAAGTGTCCTCTTCCACGGTGACATGTTTCAATGTGGCGATACGATCGCGAATCACCTTGGCGACGTGATATTCATGAAACGGCGCGGTGGGGGTTGAGAGAATTTCTCGAAACAGGGATAGAAAGGTCTGATGGTGCATAAGGAAAGGAAGACAAATTGACCGGTGGAAATCGAACCAAAAACTGGCTTATTCTCCGACGATGTCCACATGGAAGAAACTCCGATACCGAGTTGAGTGGCTGGGCTTGGCCTGGCTCTACTTCTCGATTCCACTCCTGCCGAGAAAACTCGCGCATGGATTGGGCCGTGGACTGGGGACGATGGCCTACATTTTTGACAAGCGAGGTAGAGCCACCGCGATTGAGAATCTTACGCTCGCCTTTGGTGAGGATAGATCAGAGAAAGATATCGAAGCTCTCGCCCGCGATTCTTACCGGAGTTTTGCTCGCACCGTGATCGATCAATTTTGGAGCCGGAGATTGAATCGAGAAAACTACGAGGAATACTGTGACGTGCAGATCGAAGATCCCGATGCTGTTGAACAAGCCCGAGAAACAGGTGCAATCTGGGTTACCCCCCACTACGGGAATTTTGAGTGGCTCGCCCTGATAATGGGGTTTCGCGATTATAAATTTACGATTGTCGCTCAGGATTTCAAAAACCCGCTCCTGACAGATTTCTACAAGAAAAATCGCGAGGTTTCCGGGCACGATGTGATTCCCCAGCGGGGAGCGATCATGCGACTCCTGAAAAATTTAAAGCGTGGTGGGCACGCCGCGTTTCTGACCGATCTCAATTTGGTTCCCTCAAAGCCGGCAACGATCATTAACTGTTTCGAGAGAAAAACTTGCGTCACAGCGATTCATGCCGAGTTGATGAAGAGAACCAATCTTAAGGTGATCCCTGGGATTTGCATTCCAAAGGACGATGGCACCTACTTGATCCGTGCGTTCAAAGCTCTCCAATTCGGGCCGGGTGACAACGAACAGACGATTGCCCAGATGTGTTGGGATGTTTTTGAGCAAGTCATCCAAGAGAATCCAGCTCCCTGGTTGTGGATGTATAAGCATTGGCGGTATCTGCCTGAATCGGCCTCAGTGCCTTACCCATCCTACTCGATTCGGAGTGTCGGATTTGATAAGGTTCAAGAGAGAATCGAAGGCCAAGCATCTACAAAAAGCGCCTCGTGATCGTTGTTTGAATCCGATGCCCCTCTCGGTTAGTGTGCTGGGCACTCTCTATGAATATCATCATTGTCGGAGCCGGTGAAATCGGAACCCATATCGCTCTCAGTCTCGCCGAGGAGAAACACTCTATCGTGGTGATCGAAGCTGACGAGTCTGTTGCCGGTGAACTTAACAATCGGATCGATGCCCGGGTTATGATCGCGGACGGGACTTCGATCAGTGTGCTGATCGATGCGGGCGTCTCCGACTGCGATCTATTCTTCTCTCTTACGAGTGACAACAATATCAATTTGGTTTCCTCTTCTGTAGCAAAGAGTCTGGGTGCCAAAAAATCGATCTGCCGGGTCCATCCCGGAATCCAACGTGAGAGCCTTTTCCTCGACTTTGGAGCGCATTTTAACATTGACTACCTTTTCAGTTCGGAGCGCCTTGCGGCGGTGGAGTTGGCCAAGCATGTGAGGAATCCCAAGTCGTCGATGGTCGAGGAGATTGCGCGTGGGTATGTCGAGATCCAGCAAGTTGTCGTCTCCGCCAGTTCAAAACTTTGTGGGAAAAGCCTCGCTGAGATTGATTTCCCAGCTCGTGTTCGTGTGGGCGCGATCACTCGGGGAAAAGAAACAATGATTCCCACAGCCGAGGAGGTGCTCATGACCAAGGATCTCGTCACTCTGTTTGGCGAGCCTTCCAAACTTCACGACACCGTGCTTCGCCTCCAGGATCGGAGCAGTCGTGATGCGAAGAGTAATATCGTGATTTTTGGGGGAGGAGAATACGGATTCTCCCTGGCCCAGTCGCTGGAGAGTTGGAATTGCAGAATTCGGATTTTTGAAACCGACGAAGAGCGCTGCCGTGAACTCAGCGATATGCTGACCAATGTGACGATCCTCAATGCGGATGCCACTTCGATTGCTGAGATGAAGGAGGAGAGAATCGGAGAGGCCGATTTCTTTATCGCAGTGACTGGAGTTGATGAGGACAACGTGATGACCTGTCTTCAGGCGCATAGTCTCGGGACAAAGTATTGCCTGCCGTTGATTCACCGTGCTGACTATGCAGATGCCATGACTGGTTTTGGCGAGAAAATGGGAATTCTCGCTGCGGTCAGTCCTCGGGAAGCAACACGAAAAGATCTCTCTCGCTTCATTACCTCCGATCGCTTTCACCTTCTGCAAAGTCTGGAGGGAGTCGAATTAATCGAAGCCTCCGTGCACGATGATTCAACCACCGTTGGAAAAGCAGTCCGAGAAATCAAATGGCCGCAGGACTGCGTTCTTGTTGGCCAGCTTCACGGGGTTCGCGGTGCCGTTCCCACCGCCGAAGATGTTATCGGTGCTGAAGACAGTCTCTACGCACTGGTGAAGCCAAGAGCGAAGCGCGAATTCCTTAAGCTCGTATCGCCGTAATGAATTTTCGAATCGTCGGAAAAACACTCGGAGTGCTCGCTGTTCTCATCGGGTTTACGATGGGTCTTTGCTGGGTTTACGCCTGGTATGCCGCCCAGCAGGCGGACGCGCGCAAAGTCGCTGAAAGCGCTTCTAATGCACTGGCCATTTCTGCAGGGGTCTCGATTGGAATCGGACTACTTATGTATCTCCCCGGGTTGGGCTGCAAAAACGAAGTTCTTCGTCGTGAGGCCATGCTTATTGTCGGGCTGAGCTGGATTGAAGTCAGCTTGTTGGGGATGCTTCCCTACCTTCTTTGTGATCCGGGTCTTTCCTTTTTTGATAGTCTCTTTGAATCTGTTTCAGGGTTTACCACGACGGGCTCGACGGTCATGTCTGATATCGAGTCTTTTCCCCTGGCTATTCTCTTGTGGCGATCCGTTTCCCAATGGTTGGGAGGAATCGGTATTCTCGTGGTATTCGTGGCCGTTCTATCTTTCCTGGGAGTGGGAAGCCGCTCTCTGGTTCAGCAGGAGTCCAGTCTCAATATTTCGGATGCAGGAGCGTCTCGGATCCGGGATGTCGCATTTACCCTGCTTAAAGTTTACCTCGCTCTTACCGCGGTATGTTTTCTCGGTCTGGTCGTTCTTGGAATGCCCGTTTTTGAATCGGTGTGTCACGCCATGTGCACCATCGCGACGGGAGGATTCAGTCCGAAGAATCTCAGTATTGGGCATTACCAGAGCCTTTCGATCGAGTTGTGGGTCGCGGTCTTTATGTTCCTCTCCTCGATCGGGTTTATGCTTTACGTCTTTCTGATCAATCGGAAATGGCATCGGATCAAGGCTGAAGAAGAAGCCCGTTATTACCTTATCCTCGTAGTCATTGCGGTCCTTGCGATTGCTCTTGATCTCATGTTTGCTGCTAATCACATTGGCTATCAGAAAGCGCTTCGGGATGGTTTCTTTAATGTGGTCTCGATCGGATCGACAACTGGATTCGCGGTATCCGATTATGATAAATGGCCCCTCTTTTCGAAGATGCTACTCATGCTCATGATGCTGATCGGAGGGTGCGCTGGATCGACCGCCGGGGGTATTAAGATGAATCGGATCACTCTTTTCCTGAAGACCACTCGCCGGGAACTGGTGAGATCCTTCCGGCCTAACCAGGTGTTTCGGATCCGACTGAACGGTGAGTCGCCGGATGAACGGGTTTTTGTGACGACATCGTTTTTCATCGCACTGGGGTTTGCCCTTTCCGGTGCTGCCTGCGTTATTGTGTCTTTGTTAGAGCCGCAACTGAACATGATCTCCACGATCGGCTGTGTCTTTGCGACGCTATTTAATATTGGACCTGGATTTGATGCGGTGGGTCCTACTTATAACTTCGGGTTTCTTACTTCGGCGACTAAGGTTGTCCTTAGCTTTCTCATGATCTTGGGACGTCTCGAATTCTTCGCTCTACTCGTCCTTTTTGTTCCTTCCCTCTGGAAGAAATACTAGACGTTCCTCGATGGTTACTCTGCAAACTCCCGTCGAGGAACTGAACGCGATTCGGATCGACAAAAAAGTCTCCGGCGCTCTTGGGAAGCTCGGGCTCGCGACTGTCGAAGATGTTCTGTCTCATTATCCGAGACGCTATGAGGACCGGTCGCATTTTGATCAGTTTCCAAATCAGCCGACTGAAGGACCTGTCTGTCTCTACGGAGAAGTGACGGATTGTCAGAGTCGTTTCGCCAGGGGTCGTGGCCGGAAGTTTTTTGAGGCGACAATCGAACCGCCGGGTGGGGGGGATATTCTCGGAAACCGAATCGTTCTGCGTTGGTTCAACCTTGCTTATATTCATAAGATCATTGCAGTGGGGCAGACTCTAGTTGTCTACGGGCAGCCCAAGATGAGCGGGAAAAAACTGGTCATCGATCATCCCGACTTCGAGATTTCTGAGGGAGACCCAACTATTCCGGATGCCCACATGGGGCGTATCGTTCCAGTCTATCCCCTGGTGAGTGGAATTTCGCAGAAGCCGCTTCGCACTCTTATTCATCACGCCCTGAACGAGCTTGATGCGGAGGCTGTGCCAGATTGGCTTCCTCCCGGTTCCGACGCTTCCGGGCTGACCCGATGGGAGGTGATTCAGCAGGTTCACTATCCTGAATCGATCGAGTTGTTAGAGCCAGCAAAGCGTTACCTCGCGCTCGAAGAATTTGCTCGCCTGCAATTGATCCTCCAGAAACGACGAGAAGAACATCGCTCTGAAGGAGGAAAAAGCCATGTCACGACGGATGTGCTCTGGGAACAATTCCTCAAGAATCTTCCGTTTTCTCCGACCGGTGCGCAAACACGATCAATTGGTGAAATCCGCGCAGACCTTGCGTCAAAAATGCCCATGGTAAGGCTTCTCCAGGGAGATGTCGGGGCGGGAAAAACGCTCGTTGCGGCCGCGGCCATTCTTCTTGCTATCGAGGCGGGATACGATGCTGCCCTCATGGCCCCGACCCAGATCTTGGCGGAGCAACATTTTCTAACGTTTCAAAACTGGTTCGAGCCTCTCGGAATCGAAGTGCGATTGAAAACAGCGAACCGGGACTCGGGTGGGGTGCTGCCATTGTTCCAGGTAGAGGTGAGCAAGGGAACGTTAACGGTGGGAACGCACGCCCTTCTTCACGATGCTAGTGAATTTGAAAACGGGCTGGGCTTGGCTGTAATCGACGAACAGCACAAGTTTGGTGTCGAACAGCGACAGAAGCTGATTCGCCGAGGGGATCGTCCGGACGTCCTGGTTATGACCGCAACACCAATCCCGCGGACACTGGCGCTTTCCTTCTATGGGGATCTCGATGTCTCGATTCTCGATGAATTGCCTCCCGGGCGAGGCCGCATCATTACGGGGATTCGGCTGACGACTCAGACGAAGGACGCCGCAAACTTTGTCGGTGATCAGCTTTCCCAAGGACGCCAGGCGTATGTCGTTTACCCGCTCATCGAAGAGTCCGAAAAACTCAATGCGAGTGCTGCAACGGTGGAGTTTGAGAAATGGCAGAAGCGACTTTCTGATGCCAGCCTGGTTCTTCTCCATGGTCGTATGGGTCCGGAGGAGAAGGAGTCCGTGATGGAGCAGTTTCGCGAAGGTAAGGCGGATGCCCTGGTTTCCACTACGGTGATTGAGGTCGGGGTCGATGTACCGAACGCCAACGTGATGCTGATCTACAATGCAGAGCGGTTTGGTCTTGCCCAGCTCCACCAGCTTCGCGGGCGGATTGGAAGGGGAGAGCACAAAAGTTTCTGTGTTCTCATGATCGATCCCGAATCGGCAGAGGCGAGGGAGCGTCTGGCCATCCTCGAGGAAACTTCGGACGGGTTCCGCATCGCCGAAGAAGATCTTCGTCAACGAGGTCCGGGGGAAGTCCTCGGAACGCAGCAGAGTGGATTGCCCGTGCTCGCCTTTGTCGAGTTTCTCGGTGATACGAAACTCGTGGAGCAGGCGAGACAAATCGCGGAGGCGATGCTGGCTCAGGAGTAGCCTGCGGATTTGATCTAGCCGTGACGCTTTGTGTCGGGATTGCCAGCAAAAGAGCGAGACTTGGAGAGTGCTCGATGGTAATTCTTCCTTCCATGCTTCATGTCATCGATCATCCCATCATACGCGAACGACTGACTCGCATTCGTTCAGTCGACTCGGAAACTCCAGTGTTTCGCCATGCTCTTCACGATGTTGCCAAATTAATGTGCTTTGAGGTGACGTGTGATTTCGGAACCGAAGCGATCGAGGTGGAAACCCCGCTCATGAAAACCGAAGGGTCTGGTCTCCGTAATCCCATCGTCCTCGTTCCGATTCTTCGTGCCGGGGTTGGTCTCATGAATGGATTTGCCGAGATTCTTGATGAAGCATCCGTTGGATATATCGGGCTGTATCGAGATGAAGTTACGCACCAGCCTCACAGTTATTATTGCAAGCTTCCGCCGCACACCCCTGATGCCGAGGTCATTTTGATCGATCCTATGCTCGCAACAGGCGGGAGTGCTGCCGATGCTGTCGATGAATTGAAGAAATTTGGCGCCACGAGAATTAGGTTTGCCTGTCTCATCGCTGCTCCCGAGGGGGTGGCAGCCTTTGAGGAACGCCATCCTGATGTTCCCATTTTTACGGCTTCGCTCGATGAGTGTCTCAATGAGAACGCCTACATCGTACCGGGCCTTGGCGATGCAGGGGATCGATATTTCGGGACATGATATTTCGAGTTCCATTCATTGTTCCGGTCTGTTTCTTTGTCGCCTCCCTTCTCCTGGCCGGATGTGGAAAGAATCAGAGCAAGACAACGGAAACCGAAAGCTCTCGATTTTCGTCGCTGGAGGAGAAGCAGGGATTCTTGGAGAAGTATGTCACCTTTCGAAGGAACTATGACGACTTGGACTTCTGGATTTCGTTCCGAGATGGTGGAGATGGAAGAGTCCCGGCCCCCACAGAATGGGATGTCCGAATCGTCGCCCAGGTTCCGACAGAGGAATTGGAGAGTTGGATCGAGGGACTCAATGAAGCTGAGAAAGGCGATCAGGAATGGCTTGATCTGGTTCCCCAAGCACCTGCTGATCTCGAAGGTTTTTCGTGGTATAAAGAAGGGCAAAGAATAGTCGGCTTGAATCGAGAAAAACGGATCGTCGTCTATCGCAACTTTGCCTACTAGACGGTTTTCCCTATGAGGCGGTTGTGGTGATCAAGCTGAGTCACTACAAAAGTATTGAAGGGCCCTCTGATGCACTGGTTGATTCGGTTTGACGTCGATCTCCCGTGAGTCACACTCGAACCGAGTCCTCAGGATCATGAGAATCATACTGACCATCCTTTTTCTTTTCACCTCGAGCTGTGGAGCCGAACGGGTTGCGCTGGAAGTGGAATCAATCGATCCTGAGGAACTTCTACCCTCGCTCAATGCTACCGAAGATTTTCGAGCTCATGCCGAAATCGTACGACGTGGGCTGGTCGGAACACAACTGAGCTATCGCGCCGAATCGGCAAAGTGGTTTATCAAGCATGGAACGGTTGAGGATATACCATATTTAATCGACTCCTTGTCCGATGATACGATGCATGTAGGGGCTTCCTACCGGTTGGCGGGAATGGCGACGACTCGCTATTGGGCCAATGTTGCTCTGATCGTGATCTGCAAAATGAGCTACGATTACCAGTGGGATTCCTCTAAAGAAAAGAGGAGGTATTCGATCTCACTGTGGACACAACATTGGGGGGGCATCCGGTCAGAAGAACGCGACAAGAAGGAATAGACCCTGTCTGATCGATTCGATCGACGAGAACGAGCCGGGCTCGAAGTTGCCGCAACTCCCACCCAATACATTGGGTCTTCAGTTGTGGTGCGTCGGTGGCGCTCGAGAAAGTTTCAGCCGGGCCATTGCAAAGAACCAATGGTCCGGGTTTTCGTGCTCTCTCGAGACGACTACAAGCAAACCCCCTGATGTCGAAGGCATACAGCAGTCTGCCGATGCTGTTTCCCAGGTCCTGAAAGTGATCGAAGATTTCTCGGATATTCAGAACCGACTGATTGTCGACTTGGTTGAGCATGAGGCTGCTCATCACGAGCAGTTTATCCACTATCTCTACGGCCTTCGATTTTCGATTCCAGAGAGCTGGAAATCGAAGTATGGGTTGAGTTAGATTCGACTTTCGGATTCTCGTGAAAACCGAGGAGTGGTTTGGGAAAAACCTGTTCAACGGGCGCTTCGGGTTCTACGATTCGAAGAGGTTCTCGCGCCGGAGTGAGACATGCCCATGAATCGTATCCAAAAAAGAACTTTTCTCTCTCTCGCGGTCATCGTGATCGGACTCACTGGATGGCTTCGTTCAGACGATTCCAAAGTTCTGCCACCTGTCGACATGAGAGCCGATTGGGCGGAGTTGGAGAAGCTCCAGTTTACAGGCTGGAAAATCAAAGAGTTCCACGGGTGGGCAGTTCCCTTCGACGGGGGTTCCAAGGTTTCCTTTTTTGAGACCGATACTGGAGAACGGTTTGATGTTATGGCGGCTAATCCAGCATACTGGACCGCGGAAGACAAGAAGGCTCTCAAGCAGGTTTTCTATCTAATCCACAAAAACCAATTCTACCGAATCGAGCCGGAAAGTGAGCAAGAAAAGTCACTGGTCAAAATGATCACCGACGCCCGTCCGGAGCTGAAAGGAACCGAGAGAAAAGATCCTGCTCTGCTGGATGGTCTCGTTGCTCGACTTTCTGATCGGAAGCCCATGTTTCGGATCAGGAGATAGGCAGAATAAAAGAAGCGACTATTCTGCCTGGAGGGTTCGCAGGTAGGCCAGCACGTCGCGGAGTTCTGACTTGCTGAGGATAAAACCCATTGGAGGCATCGTCGAAATCACAGGAGTCTTTTCGGCGATTTTATCGAGAGGGATTTTGCTTTCCTTGCCCTCTGGATCTCGAAGAATGACATTTCCCTTTTCTTCTTTTCGAAACTGTCCGGCTACACTCGAGCCGTCTTTCAGGGTCAGCGAGATATTTCCGTATCCCTTGGTTACCACCTTCTGCGGATCGACGAGGCTTTCGAGGATGTAGGTGGCATCTTTTTCTTTGCCGATCTTCTTTAGGTTGGGGCCGACATTACTTCCCTTTCCATCGGCGACTTTGTGGCAGCGGATACATTGGGCAGCAGCGTGATTCATAAAGACCGACTTTCCGCGCTCGGCATTTCCCCCGGATTTCGCATAGGAGTATGCTTCGGTAGGGGCGCTCACAAGGAGAGCCTGGAGACTGGCTTCCCATTTGGTGAGAGGGTTGGCGATCGCTTTCACCTGGGAGAACGCACTGGCCTTGCCGGCCTCGAAGACGTCAAGTTGAAGGGCAGTAGAGAGAGTGCCGGCAACAAGTTCAGAGACGAGATCGGCCATCTGATCTTTTCCGCCAGTAAGAGGAAGTTGGCGGATCGCGTGCTGCTGAAGGGCTACCGGTGTGTTGTCGGAAAGGCGACCTTGAATTTCGGTCAGGGCCTTTTTGGAGTTGATCGAGACGAGGATTTCAAGAGCAGTGGTACTGAGTTTTTCTGATTTGTTACCCAGTGTTTTGTCGACAACCTCTGCCAGTTGCGGAGCTTCCTGCGATGCAAGCGTGCGAAGGGCTTCGGATCGAAGGTTGTCGCTGGCACCTTCATTCTCAATGACGAGAGCGAGAGTATCATTGCCGATGGCGATGCCATTGTCACGAGCCAGTTCCATGGCTCCGGAGCGGACGACCGAGAAGTCAGAAGTCAGCAGTGTCTTGAGCTGCGATTGAGCTGCCTCTGCAACAATCGATGGGGCGCGGGATTCCAGCTCACGGTATCGGCCGGCGACGAGGTCGAGGACTTCGGGTTCGGTCCAGTGGAGGAGTGCCTCCATTCCGGCCTCAAGAATCGCTTCTCCTCCTTTGCCTTCGCCCACAAAATTGGCGACGCGTTTCGCGGAATCAAGATCTCCGAGACGAAAATTGGCATTGATCGCACGACGGGTGAACGCCTCATTTTCAGGGTGAAGGGATATCGCTTTCGAAAGGTCTGACATTGCCTCGGGGATGGTCCAATCATCGTTGATAGCCCGGGCAGCGTCGGCCGCAGTGATTGGGTCCTTGTCGGCGAGAAACTGAGCCACTGCGGGTTCCCCCCTTTTTCGCAGAGCGATGACGGCGCAGGCTCGAACGAAATCGGACTTGTGATTCTTCAGTTTGGCGATTTCGGCGGTGGGTGCAACTCCGGCCAGGGCGATCACTGCGGCGTGACGCAGGTAGGCCATGCTGACCTGGTGTTCTTTGCGGGCGAGCAGCTCGACGATAGATTCTGTTGTTGTTGCATCTCCGATTCGGCCGAGGGCGAGGAGCGCTTGAATACGAACCCTCTGAGCAGGGTCCTGTAGAGCTGCAGTGAGTGGTTTCGAAAGCGTCGTCGTGACCTTCTGGGGTCCAGAGATACGATCGAGCCCGAGGCGCCGTCCATAGCGGTCACTCACCGTTCGGATCGCCTGGGCGCGGATCTCAGGGTCAGCGTCCTCGAAGAGGGCGATGAGCTCTTCATCTGTGGCTTCATCGCGACGAATCAATTGTCCGATCCCCCAGACTGCGTGGATGCGCCCCAGTTGCTCGAAGGACGTGTTGTGAGCAAACTTGCGGAGTTCCTCGAGAGCATTTCGTCTTGCCAGTTCAAACTGAGCCTTGAGGCGGACTCGTTGGTCCTGGTGTCGGAGAAGAAGTTCCGAGAGCGTAACGAGACGATCGAGTTCGATTTTCGAAAAGTCTGACTCGAGAAATACCTTGGTGTTTTCCCGGTTGGGGTGGGCAAGTTCCTCCGCAACATCAACTCGCCAGACGCCTCCTTTTTCATTGAGAGGGTAGCCGCCGCCCCAGTCGACTCCGTAGAGGCCCCCGTCCGGAGCGAAATTGAGACCGACGAGCGCAATGCCTTCTCCAATCTTGTGGTCATGGATCATCTCAAAGCTATCGCCTTTCGGTTTCACCTGGAAAGCCCACTGCTCCCCTCTTGGGGCGCTTGTTAGGAAAAAGTAATCCTGATAGTCTTTGCTCAAAGCCGTTCCGGGATTGAATTTGAATCCAGCCGGACCGTTCTCGTAGTTTGAGAGGGGAGGGGTGAACCAGCGCGGTTGCTCTTCGTGCCAGGGAACATGCATGAGATCGTTGATCCACGGGTTGTAGCGATCGCGAAGATACTGCCAGTTGGATCGCCATCCCGTGTCGAGATACTGCTCGACCCAAACGAGACGCTCGCGTTCTCCCGGGTAATCGGCATCGTTATCGACTCCGAAGAAATTGCCGTATTGGTCGAAGGAAATTTCCTGAATGTTCCGCTGACCGTGGGCATAGATTTCGAAATTGGATCCATCCGGTTCACAGCGCATCAGTCCGCCTTGGCTCGGAAACCGGTAGTCGAGTCCATCGGCTGTCTTAACCCGAATTCCTTTGTCTCCGATCGACCAGTAGATTCTTCCATCCGGTCCAACAAAGAGACCGTGCATGTCGTGTCCCGCGTAGGCGATGTGGACACCAAATCCTGACGCCATGACGGCTTTCTCATCGGCCTTGTCATCGCCATCGGTGTCACGAAACCGAACCATTTCGGGAACGGGACTGACAAAGACAGAACCTTCGTGATAGAGGACGCCGCCTGCGACTCCACCGATGAGGTGATCGAGGTCTTCGCTATACAGGCTCATGGTGTCGGCAAATCCGTCGCCGTCTGTATCAGCGATGAGATGGACTCGCTCACTCAGGGTGGTGAGGTCCTGGATGTCATGAACCCCATCATCATTGTAATCCTTCACGCGGTGCTTGTTCTTGTCACTATTTTCGGGAGTAAATTTCTCTTTGTAGAACGCGATTTTATCTTCGGTGGATTCGAAACTGAGATCGTCAGTCGTCCAGTCACTGTTGGGTCGAATGTCGAGGTCATTGGCTTTACGGCGCTGCGTCTGGGTCACATAGGCCCGACCCTGCGAGTCGAACGAAAGGGCGACGGGATCGGGAACCTGGAAGTCGGGAGTCCATTTTTCGAAACGGAGCTGCTTCGGGTCTGCAGCCACCGCGGGGCCTTGTTTCACTTCTGTGCCCCTCAGTTCGAAGTCATCCCAGATTCCCTTGTCGTCGAAGGTTCCCAATCCGACCTGTCCCCAGACAAAGCTCTTGTCGTGAGCAATGTGAGTGGGGTTCTCCATATCGTCGAAATAGATTTCGATGAGACCATCCGCCACCTTACGAACGATTTTCACATCGTGCCAATTTCCATCCTCCCAGGGTGTTCCCTTGGTCGTTTTCTCAGAGATGGCGACGCGAGGCGCTTCGTTGACGAGAAAGATCTGGTTGGCATGAGGATCAGTTTTCTGGCCGAGGTGAATGTAGTAAAAGTTGGAAGGATCCTGGTAGCCAAAAAAGAGACACATATCTCGATGGCCGTAGGATTCCTTTGTCGTCTGGACTCGTGTCGAGAGGACGAAGTCACCCACGATGACATTGTTGAGCAGCGCGATATTTTTGGGGCTGCGGTAAGGGGGGGCGTATTTTGATCCACCGACATTTTCGAAGACGGAATTTCCTTCCACTTCGTTGACCTTCCAGGCCTTGTCATCGGTGGCCGTCCAGTTCTCGATTCCTGACGAAAAGTCATCCGAATAGAGAAGAGGGAGTTCTTCCGCCACGGTCAGGTTCGCGCTGACCAGAAAGAGAAGGGCTACGGGAAGCCTGTGAGAAATTCGCATCGCGAAACTTCTCATATTCCGAATTGCGAATCCAGCGAAGAAGATGGCCTCGAATGCGCTGGAAAATTTGCGCATCCGATCACCAGCCGCCACCACCACCGCCGCCACCACCGCCGCCTGAAGAGCCGCCACCACCACTTCCACCGCTGGACGACGGAGATGTTGAAGCTGAGGAAAGGGCGCTCGTGAGAGCGCCTCCTAGAGCGGCTGCACTCATTGCACGATCGAGTCCGGTGTGGGATCCGCTGAAGTAGCTGGGCCGGTAGCCTCGATCGCGGGAGCCAGATTCTCCGGCACGTGCGAGGATTTCAGTGAATTGGGCGGACCACTTTTGTTCGACGCCGAGAGCGTGCGCATAAGGGAGCAATTTCTCAAACAGCTCGGGTGTTCGCTCCGGTCCTGAGAACCCTGAGAGGCGATCTGCTTCTGCAACCGACAGGTAGTGGCGGAGCCCATCGATATGATCGAGGACTTTGCGTCCCAGGTGCGTCGGCGCTTTGATCCAATGGTAGAAGAGAACATTGATCACGATACAAACGAGAAACGCTCCACTGGCGAGAGGCCCAGCCAACATGAAGAAGGCAAACATTCCTCCGAACCAGGCAAGCACGAAGGGGATCGCGAATAGACTCAGGCCGATTGCGGCGCCGCCGCTTCCGCTACGGAATCGAGAGAACACAGACGAGACGAGGGCTCCTGTTCCAATCGTCCACATCGATATCCAGACAGCGATGAATATGGCGGGTTCCTTTTCCTCGGCGTTCAGAAGGAGTAGCACCACTGCGACAAGGGAGAGTAAAAAACCGGGCACCCAGTAGCGGGCATTCCCGAGAAAGTGGGATTTTTCCAGCTTTTTTCCGAGTGATTTCTGGAGGGCGGTTCGAGCACCGGAAAGAGTGTGGTGATTGGTCTGCTTCAGTTTGATCGACTTTCTTGATCCGAGAAGTTTGGAGAAGAGTGCTTTTTCGTCAGGAGTCAGGGGCTCGCTGGGATCCTGATTCGTTTTGCGAAGAGTGATGAGCTTGCCTTCCTCCTCGATGTTGAGCACCCCCTTGACGCCGAGGCCCATCACGGCGGCGCCGAAACATCCGTTATCAAACTTCATTCGATCAAGCATTCGAACTGCCGGCGGTGAGAAGCCTGGAGGGGGACTGAACTGCGGGATTACGACGCCTTCCTCAGGGTCTTTGCCAACAGACATCCATGCAAACAGGTGCCAGAGAATCATGGCTGCGACTAAGCTGAGGCCTCCCAAGGCGAGCTTGTTCTGCATCAGGAGGGAGCCGATATTCTGCTCGTAGACTTCAGGTTTGAGAAACCCATGAGGCCAGGTCACCGAAATCGTCAAGCCTTCGCCAGGCGCGAGAACACGGCCGGTCACGATCTTCGCTTCACTATTCGAAACAGTGGCAGCGTCTGGAGTTTCTTTCGAACCTCTCTTTCCCATATAGCCCTCTGCAGATCGAACTTCGATCGAGGCCGGAAGCACTACCGTCGCGCTGGAAGAGTCGATTGGGAAAGCCCACTCGTTTCCTGTGACGTTCCAGTAGAGTTCGTCGAATTCGTCATGAAAGAGGAGCTGGCCTTCGCTGCGATAGCGGATCGTGTAGGTGTATTCTCCCGGTTTGAGAATCCGGTCCGCTCTTCCGATCCGAATGCGAATTCCCGCCTGATATTTTTCGACTTTGTGCGGTTCCTTCTTACCGTCGCGAGTCGTTTCGAGGACTTCGAATGGCTTCTCTTCTTTGAGGCCCCAACGGCCTTTGTAGAGCACGGGAAGATCTCGAAAGATGCCGCGTTTGATTTCCCGCCCTTCCACGCGAACGCGAATTGTTTCGGTCACGTCGATTGCTCCGTCCTCTCCGATCTCAATCCGAGAGTCGTAGGAGAGGATGCGCTCTTCGGCAAAGCCGGGAAGGACCGAGCCGCAGAATAATGCGATCGCGAGTGTGAGAATGGAGAAGCGGTTCATAGGCGGTGGTGCTAAGCCTTCGTTAAATGAGTGGCGATGGAAGGAGGCAGCCGTTCGCTGGCCTCTTTGACTTCGAAGAAAGAGGTCGGTCTGAACTGCGAGATTCCTGCGATGATTCGTGAAGGGAAGGTTTCGACGAGATTGTTCCAGTTCCGCACAGATCCGTTGTAGTAGCGGCGAGCGTACTGAAGCGTTTTTTCGATCTCGACAAGCTCTCGCATGAGTTGGAGGAAATGTTCGCTCGACTGGATCTCGGGATAGGACTCAGCGATCGCGATGATTTTTCCGAGATCCCGACTCAGAGCGGCTTCAGGTTCCGTCGCGCTGGAAGCATCCGTCGCTCCCTGGGCTTCGGTTCGCTCTCGGGTCACAGCCTCAAGGACGTCCTTTTCATGGTCTCGGAATCCTTTGACGCTTTCTACGAGAGCTGGAACGAGGTCATGACGGCGCTTCAACTGGACATCAATTCCGCTCCAACCTTCGCGGAGCTGATTTCGAAGTCGAATGAATCGATTGTAGGTCATGAGAGACCCGATCATGATCGCCAAAACAAGGGCGAGCAGGATGATGATGACTAGAAGGACGGCGGTTCCCATGGTATCGGTCGGTCACTGTAGCAAGTCCTTCCTGCGTTGCACGATCAGAACCAAAGAAATGATTGTCTGATCTCTCCAGATTCGCTTTTCTGAAGGAACGTGAAAACTTATCAATATTGGTGGATTGCTCTTCTCTTCTGCGGCCTGACTTTACTCTCGGCCGCAGATGATCGCATGTTGACTCGTTCGAAATCGGTCGCGGGAACCGATCCAGAGCGAGATAAGTTTCGCTGTTCGGATCAGGTGACTCTTGACTCGCGCTACGAAAAATACCTCATTGCGAACCCGAAACTTCTCCCTGATTGGCAGGACTCAATCACCCTTCCGGATCCACCAGCAAACAGCTCGCCGAGGACGAAGGCTGAATTGGAATACCTCCACTTTCTGGAAGGCAAGCGGACTCCTCAAGAAGAGGCAGTCATCGTTCGGCAGATCGAAGTAGCGGGAATGAAAATGGGGCCCTACGAAATGAAGGCACTTCTCGGTGGAGACTCACGTCGCCCGGCGACCCGAATGATGCTGAACCAGGCGCAGCGGGATATGGAGATTCTGGTCTTCCGATTTAAGGTCAAGTTCGATCGACCCCGTCCGAGTCATCTCGACGACACGCTTTCGCTCTCGATCCCGAATCCCGGGCATCCGTCCTATCCCAGCGGCCATTCGACACAGGCCTATCTGCTGGCGTTTCTGCTTACCGAGATTGATCCAACCAACGGGGAAGCCTATCTCGCCTCGGCGAACAGAATTGCGTGCAACCGCGAGGTCGCGGGCGTTCACTATCCGAGCGACAGCGAAGCAGGGCGATTGCTCGCCCGACAGATCGTTGATCAGCTATTTCAGGTTAAGTCATTCCGCGCCGCTGTCGAGGCGGCCCGGTCAGAGCACCGGTGACCAATTTCCGGCAACCTGTCAGCAACAGCTCGAACCCGTCGAATCGTCACTGGGCGAGCAGCAATCACTCGCCTCCGTCGTGGCGTCATAAGAGTCGCCTTTCGTTTCACGAGGATCACGAATTCGTGTCACCGAACAGTCGAAGAGTGCGGCATCTTCGGGCGGAATCTCTTCCTGGGGATCGATAAATTCAAACATCCCCTCGTAGGCGGCGCTCTTGTAGATGTTGTAGACCTTGTCGCAAACCGCGTAGCGCTTGCCTCGCTCCATCGCGTTTCCTTCGTCATCGAGAACTTTCTTGAACGGCCCCTTGTAAATCGCGGCCTGATTCCGCTCGAGGCAAACCCCTTCCTTTCCTTTAAAGGCCTCGATTGTCATGCTCCGAAATTCGATCCCTTTGACGGTCTGCCACGGCTCCTCGTCGAGCTTGAGAATGCGTACGCCATAGAAGCCGACATCTTCGAAGGCCTGGAGGAACTCGTCCTCGAGGAAAGCACCCGAAATACAACCGCTCCAAAGCTCCGCGTCATCCTGCAGATTTTGGGGGACCTCTTCATCACAGACGATATCGGAAATGACCGCTCGGCCGCCTCGCTTGAGAACGCGGTGGATCTCTTCAAACATCTGTCGTCGATTCTTCTTGGAAACGAGGTTGAGAACACAGTTCGAGACGACCACATCGATCGAGTCGCTTTCGACCAGTGGTTCTGTGTTTCGTAAATCGTCGGCAAGTTCCTCCGCTTCGAGAAACCCATTCGCATCAGAAACCGGATTCTCGCTCAATCTCTTCTCCAGCGCTTCAAGGTCGAGTTGGAGATCCTGGATGCGACCTTTACGAAACTCGACGTTTTGATAGCCGGTTCGTTCGGCAACGATGGGCTCGTTTCGACGGGCCACCTCGAGCATGTCGTCTGTCATGTCGACTCCGATTACTTTGCCTTCGGAACCAACAACCTGGCTGGCGATAAAGCAGATTTTGCCCGTTCCACTTCCGAGATCGAGAACGGTCTCGCCCTCTTTTACATACTGACTCGGATCGCCACAGCCATAGTCCCGCTCAATGACCTCCGTGGGAATGATCTCAAGATACTTTTGATCGTATTCGACAGGGCAGCAGAGGGCTTCCTCGCGAGCTTTAGCTCCGTCAGCGTAGCGATCTTTGACGATAGATTCAGTTTTCATAGGAGAAGAAGTCGTAGTGAGGTTTTGTCCGCCACTTAGTGAAAGGGAGGGGACATCATCGTATCGGATGTTTAATTTTTTGCTCATGTTAGGAGAGGGATCCTCCACAGGAACTTCCGCTGCCTGCGGTGCAGCCGAAGCAGTGATTTCCAGTACGAATCCGTTGGTCCCTGAAATTGCTTAGATCGATTTCCCAGACCTTCATCGAGGGAGCATCGCCACTCGGATTCTTGAGGGGGAGTTTCATCATCTGGTTGAAGTCGCAGTCATAGACATCGCCTTCCCAGCTTACGTTGATAGTATCGCGGCACATCAGTCCGTCGACCGTTGCCGGATTAAAGTTTTCCCGGATAACATTCATATATTCCTCAAGTTGGCCATTTCGCTTGAGGTAGCTTGCGAAGCGCGAGATCGGCATGTTCGCGATGCAGTAGAGAGAATGAAAATCGATGTCGAAGTGGGTTTTCATTTCCCTCTTGTAGTCCGCCTCCAACTTGACTTGGTCGGGCGGAAGAAATCCGCCATTCGGATTGTAGACGAAATTGAGGACGAGCTCAGGATCGCGCCCGTAGCCGAGTTCGTTGAGTTTCTGGAATGCCTCGATGCTGCGATCGAAGACTCCTTCACCGCGTTGCTCGTTCACATTCTCGGGCGTGTAGCATGGCATGCTTGCGACGATTTCGACCTGATTTTCGGCAAGGAACTCGGAAACCCATTCGTAGCCGGGCTCGTTCAAGATGGTGGCATTGAGCCGGTCCATGACCCGTCTCGGTTGATCAAAATTTCGCACTGCCTTCACGAGACGGCGGAAGTCAGGGATCATTTCCGGAGTGCCTCCGGTGAGATCGAGAAGTGGGATATCGGTTTGTTCAAACCACTCGAGGATATGATCGACCGTTTCTCCGGTCATGATTTCCTTGCGGCTCGGGCCGGCGTTCACATGGCAATGAACACAGGTGAGATTGCACAGCTTACCTACGTTGATCTGCAGAATTTCGGCCTTCGCTCGGTTGAGCGGCAGAGAGACTTGACCGAGGGCGCGATCAAAGTCATTTCGAGGTTCAGCGAGAATCATGGGAGGGTGGATCGTAGGACGAGCCTGGGACGGGGCACCTTACGCAAATCTTTCGCCACATGACAAGTGATTGTGAGAGTTCAGTTTGAAGGGCAGAATTCCGGAGCTTTTTCTTGGAAACGTCTCCAGTCGGCCTACGGTTGCATCGAGATTCATGGACTGCACACAAGAGAATATCGTAGAATCACTGATCAAGTCCTACCAGGAGATTGGTGGGATCAATCGGATCGATAGCGGAAACCTGCCTTCGAAACGAACGATTACTGGTATCTGCGAGAAACTACTCCAGCTTCTTTTTCCTGGGTATCACGATGAGGAGTCGATTCCGGCAGAAGAGCTCGTGATGATTACCGATGAGCGCATTGCGACTCTGGTCGAGACTCTTAAGGTCGAGGTCGCGAAGACCCTGCGTCTCCGGGATGATGAAGAGGGAGAGCACCACGATGGGCTCCCGCGCGTTGCACACGAACTGGTTTGCAAGTTTCTTCGCGAACTTCCTGTGCTCAGAAAGCTACTCCAGACCGACGTCGAGGCGGCTTATGAAGGGGATCCCGCGGCGAAGAATTTTGACGAGATCATTCTCGCCTATCCATGCATCGAGGCCATTGCGATCCAGCGTTGCGCTCATTGTCTCTATGAGCTCGATGTTCCTCTGATTCCACGAATCATGACGGAGTACGCGCACAGCTTGACTGGGATCGACATCCATCCGGGTGCGACCATTGGCACGCACTTCTTTATTGATCATGGAACGGGAGTCGTGATCGGGGAGACTTGTGTGATTGGAAATCACGTGAAGCTCTATCATGGAGTGACTCTGGGGGCCCGGAACTTCCCCAAGGATGAGAAAGGGCGCATCGTAAAAGGGAACAAACGTCATCCCAATGTAGAAGACCATGTCGTGATCTATCCCCACGCCACTGTCCTCGGTGGCAAGACGGTCATTGGTGAAGGCTCGACAATCGGAGCGAATGTCTTTTTAATGGAAAGCATTCCGCGAGTTTCCTTTGTGACGACAGTCGGGGAGGAACTCAACATCTTCGATAAAGAGACCGGTGAACCTGTTGCAAGGACGGGGCCACAGGAAGACTAGAGTAATGGCAGAACAGCTTGAGCTTTTTGGAAAAGACGAAGTTCCCACTGCCGGTGAGACGCTGAGGGCGGAGCTTCCTCAGCGTGAAGAGAAGCCCGAGGCTCCGATGAATCGATCTGTTTCTGGCAATCACGAAATTCCAGATGGCTATGTTCAGGCCCGTATCGGGCCAGACGGGGATCTCCGTCGTCGCGGTTCGGAGATTTCTGCGCGTCTTGGTCTAAAGACTCTTGCTGAGCAGATTGAGGTCGTCTGGAATCGGAAAATGCGGACGGCAGCGGGCCGCGCATTTTATCAGACGGGACGGATTGAGCTCAATCCGCGGCTTCAGGCTCTCCCTGCGGAGACGCGGGACGGTGAAATCGAGCGCACCTTTCTTCACGAGCTTGCGCATCTCGTTTCTTTTGCGCGGGCCGCCGGAAAAAGAATTCAGCCTCATGGTCCCGAGTGGAAACAGGCTTGTGCGGATGTCGGGATTCCGGGTGAAGATCGTTGTCACGATTTGAACTTCGAGTCTCGCAGGCAGAAGCGAAAGTATGCTTACGAATGCCCCGCTTGCGGAACCGTGGTGAAGCGGGTCCGGCGGCTTCAACGTCGCGTCGCCTGTTATGACTGCTGTCGCTCCAAGGCCGGGGGGAAGTTCGACGGTCGTTTTATCCTGGAAGAAAAGCCGATCAGCTAGCAGATCGAATTTCCTGAAAGTAGTTGCGAGCGACCCGCCCGCTGAAAACCCGACCGATAAAACAAATGCGATCGGATTTGAATCTGTCATGCCGAATTGGCGAGGTTACAGCGCCCTGACTTAGCTGTCTTCCTCGCGCAATCGCTGCGGAGATTCGGCTTTGCTTCCGGTAACGAGGCAGTACCCTAGCGGGGATGAAACCCCTCTTTTCTGTTTTTTTCTGTGTTCTTGTCAGTCTTGTCTCCGTTCAGGCGGGAGAATGGATTGATCTCTTTGATGGTTCGACCACGAAAGGCTGGACTCCACGAGGTGAGGTCGAAACTTTTGAGGCGAAAGACGGCGAGCTTCACCTTCACTCGACGAAGAATGTCTGGGTTCTTTCTGATCGAAAGATGAAGAATTTCGAAGTCAGTATTGAGATCCTTCTGCCCGAAGACGCGGAGGCGACCAAGCTGAATACCGGTCTCGCTTTTCGATGTGTCGGCGAAGAAGGCAAGCCCAAGGGATACCAGTGCGAAATCATGGAGCCTGTCCCCGGAAAAAACGGAGGCGTCTATGGAATCGGACTGGGAGGTTGGCTTTACCCGAAGAAGGGAGAGGAGAAAGCTTTCGCCGAAGCAATCGGGGGACAGGTCAATCGGGGGGAATGGAATACCTATCGGGTTATCTGTAAGGGCCCTTCCATCGAGACTTTCGTAAATGGCAAAAAAATCTCCTCTCTGAAGGACTCTCAATCTCTCGAGGGTTATTTCGGAATTCAGCATCATGGTAAGGGTGGCACGATTCGATTTCGGAATCTGCGGGCTCGAGATTTGGCGGGTCCTTCTCCTTCGGCGGTCGTGAAAGACAGACCGAACATTCTCTGGCTGACTGCCGAAGACATGAGCCCAACCCTGGGTGCCTACGGTGACGACTATGCAACGACCCCAAACCTCGACGCCTTCGCTAAGGAGGCTGTGCGTTACACCAACGCTTTCTCGGCGGCTCCGGTTTGTTCTCCTTCGCGCTCGACGCTGATCACGGGAATGTGGGCGCCGAGTCTGGGGACTCATCAAATGCGTTCTGGCTACCCTCTTCCCTACAACGTGAAAGGGTTTCCGTCCTATCTGCGAAAGGCTGGTTACTACACAACCAATAACGTAAAGACAGACTACAACACCGCCGATTCGCAGCGCCTCATCGAGGAAAGCTGGAATGCGAACAGCCCAAAGGCTCACTGGCGCGGTGAAGACCGGAAAGACGGGCAGCCGTTTTTTGCAGTCTTTAATCACATGGCTTCCCACCAGTCCCGCACGGCGGTCTGGCCATACGCTGCTTTTGAAGAACACGTCCAGGGAGCGCTTTCTGCCGAAGAGATTCACGACCCCGAGAAAGCTGTGGTGCCACCTTACTATCCGGATACCAAGACGGTTAGAAAGACGATCGCTCGTTTCTATGATTGTGTCTCTGTTATGGACCAGCAGGTCGGTCAGTTGCTCAAGCAACTCGAGGAAGATGGGCTTGCCGAAAATACGATTGTCTTTTTCTACTCTGACCACGGATCAGGAATGCCTCGTCACAAGCGACTGCTTCACGACTCCGGCATGAAAGTTCCGCTCATGGTTCGTTTCCCCGAGAAATACCAGCATCTCGCTCCTGCAAAACCCGGGGAGACCGTTGATCGACTGGTTTCCTTTGTCGACTATCCACCGACCGTGCTCGCTTTGCTTGGGCTTTCGATTCCTGACTACATGCAGGGAGAAGTATTCCTCGGTCCGCTCGCCGGAGAAGAGAAGGAGTTCGTCTACGGTTTTCGCGATCGGATTGATGAAGTGTTCGACCTCTCTCGCTCGGTGCGAAGCGATCGTTTTCTCTACATTCGCAATTTCCTGCCTCACCTGTCCTGGAATCAACCCAGTGTGTTCTCTGATCTGGCAGAGATCCGAAACGACATCACGTCCTATGCCAGTAAGAACTCCGATTCGCTCACCGTGGCTCAGCGGGGATACGCGGGGCCGATCAAGCCGTTCGAGGAATTCTATGATGTCGAAGCTGATCCTTACAACGTGAACAACCTTCTCGCGGGCGACCTTTCGGCAGAGCAGCAGGAAGCGCTCGAAGATCATCGTGCCAATTTCCAGAAGAAGCGGATGGAGATTCTCGACCTCGGCGTGCTGCCCGAGTCGATCATGACGGACTACATGTTAGAAGAGCAAGCACCGATGCGCACGATCATGAATGGATCGACAGACCACCTTCCTGATCTCGCATCGGCCTGGGCCGCTGCTGATCTCGTTGGATTCGGAAGCAAAGAAGAACTTCTCGAACTCACTGAGTCGGGAGATGACTCGGTTCGATTCTGGGGTGTCATCGGGCTCCGAAATCTGGCGCCGAGAGACAACGCTCTGCTGGAGCGGCTCTACGATCGCATGGATGACATTTCCCCTGTCGTTCGAATCGAAATGGCATCGTGGATGGCGGAGGAATCCGAAACGAATCGGGAAGAAGCGCTTCGTGTGCTGGCTCGCGAGCTCGAGAACGAGCAGTGGTGGACTGCTCTGCGAGCCTGCCGGGCGGTCGAACTTCTTGGAGAAAAGGCCCGCCCTCTCATGCCATTTATGAAGCGCATCTATCGCCTGACACGGAATGCACCCGGCGACGAGCACTTCTTTCTCGCCTTCTCATCAGGGGCGTATCTCGACAAGTTGGGAGAGAAGACTGAGCCATGGGATTTCTCTCCGAGTGCCGGAAGTTTCTCCGCTGACCCTCCGCCGAAAGAGGAGGAGTGAGCCTTCTGTTTGGTGTTTTCAGGGAAGCAGCATCCGGAGCCGTTGCCGAATTCCGAATCAATCCTGGTGAATTCTCTCCGTTCTCTCTGCTGGTGGCGGATGGGAGGCGAGATATTCCCCCATCACTTCCGGATCGGGCCCCATCTGCTCGATTCGTTTGAGAAAGGTCACGGCTTCATTGAGATCAAACCCTGCGGCCTTCATGAGGCCGACCGCATCTTCATCGGCTTGGAATTCGCTGTCTCGGGAGTGGGCGCCTCGGAGCATGGGCAAACCCTGGGTCCGCATCCAGTTGCCGAGGACTCCCGCGGTTCTTGTCGCAAAGGAAGCGGCTCGCAATGCCGACTGTTGAATCATTCGGTCCCAGGTATGCCGGCGCACGACGTGTGCCATTTCGTGAGCAATCACAAAAGCCATCTCGCCTCGGTTCTTTTCGCAGAAATCGATCAGCGATTGGCTCACAAAGAGATAGCCACCTGGAAGACCGATCGCGGTCGGGTGCTCGGATTGAATCAATTCGCAACGGTAGTGAAATCCCGGCTGATCAACGGCCTTCTCCAGTTGACCGGAGACCTCACGCAGCCACGAGAGCATTTCTGGATCGTTGATTGATTCGATCGTTGCGGCCAGTTCCGCGGCAAGGGTTTTGCCGAGGTCGCGTTCCGCTTCGATCGCTTCTTCTTCTGTGCCGGTGAGCCCATCCCAGACCCACTTCGACTTTCGGTAGGCGGGAACCGCTGCGCGCCCTAGTTTGCGACCGAGGTCTTCAAAGAAACTGCTCATATGGATACCTGGGTCATGAGAAACATCTTCGCATGGAACGTTGTCACAGACGATCGACAAATTCTGGCGGGGTTGAGGGATTGATTTCACCTTCGTCGCTGAGATTGATACTTTCAGCGCCGTGGAATGGATTGATTCGCCCTGGATCCCAAGAGGTCGAGCATCCCCCAGTTGCGTGTTTGACCGAGAAAGGGCTCTGCGTTGATACTCCGGCATGAAATTCGGCACTCTGACCCTGCTCGTTCTCTTTGCTTCCTCGATCGCCCTGGCCCAGTGGCCGGAGTTTCGGGGTCCAAATGCCGATGGCACCGTCAGTGCCGATCTCCCGACGGAATGGTCCGAAGAGAAAAACGTTACCTGGAAGAAAGAGCTTCACGGACTCGGCTGGTCGACGCCGCTCATTGAAGGCGGAAAAATCTGGCTGACCACAGCAACCGAGAATGGACGGAAGATGTCCGTTCTCTGTTTCGACGAGAAGTCAGGGGAAGTCCTGCTCGATCGAGTGTTTATTACGAACGACAATCCCGAACCGCTCGCGAACAAGATGAACACCTACGCTTCGTCGACCGGTGTGATCGGGTCGGGGCGGGTCTATCTCCACTTCGGCGCCTACGGGACTCTCTGTCTCGACACGGAAACTTACGAAACGCTTTGGCAACGTCGCGATCTCACCTGCAGTCACTGGCGTGGGCCTGCCTCTTCTCTCGTGATGTGGGAGAACAAGATTGTCCTGACGATGGAAGGGGCCGACCAGCAGTATTTGGTCGCGTTGGACAAAGCCACCGGAGAAACCCTCTGGCGACGTGATCGCTCCTCGAATTTCGCGGACGAGAAGGATGGGATTCCCGCGAACAGCGGCGACATGCGTAAGGCCTACAGCACGCCAATTTTTGTGAAAGTCGGCGACGTTGTCCAGATGATCAGCAACGGAGCTAAGGCGGCCTGGGCCTACAACGTCGAAACCGGTGAGGAAATCTGGAATGTTCACTACCTAACGCACTCGCCTTCCTCTCGAACGGTTTACAACGAAAAAACTGGAATGGTCTACGTCAACACTGGACTCGGAAAGGCCGAGATCTGGGCAGTCCGACTTGAGCCGGGAATGTCCGGCGATGTTTCCGAATCACATGTCGAGTGGAAGATCTTTCAACGCACGCCGAAGCGAATGTCACCGGTGATTGCGAACGGGTTGCTTTTCATGGCCAATGGAAGTGTCCTCAGTGCGATTGATATCAAGACCGGTGAGGTCGTTTGGGCCGAGCGTGGGGGAGGGGAGTATTCCTCCTCTGCGATTACCAATGGGGAGTTCGTCTATCAATTTGATGAAGAAGGTCTCTGTACGGTCATCAAAGCGGCTCGCGAATTCGAAGTCGTCGCCGAAAATCAGCTGAGCGATGGTTTCATGGCCTCTCCCGCAGTGACAGAAGACGGCGCGCTGATCCTTCGGACCAAGACGAGCCTGTATCGTGTCGAGTAGAAAATCTTAATCCTGCTCTTGATCTGTCGGGCGCGAGGTCATTGCCTGCTACTGTAGCGGGATAGGCCGACGATTCCGGCTCACGGCCACCGAATGACTGAATTTTTGGCAAGTTCAGCTACCGTTTTCTCAAGATCCAAGATCGGCCCCAGGAAAAAGAAAAAGTGTAAGAAAAGGAAAAGGAAAAGGAAAAGGAGTGAGGGCCAAACTCTGTTGACTCCTTGACCTAACCCTGTTGATTCTTCGCGATGGCACGTTCCGCACTCTTCTCCGCCCGTCTATACGGCATTCTCGATCTAGGCTATGCAGAGCCGAAATCTTTTGCGGTTGTGACTCACCAGATGATCGAAGGGGGAATCGATGTGATTCAACTGCGGGCCAAGGGAGCCACGGAGCAGGATATCGAACTCTGGAGTCGTGAGATTCTCGCTATTTGCCGGGACGGTGGCGTTCCTTTCGTCGTGAACGATTTCCCTGAAGTCGCCGCTGCCGTGGGAGCGGATGGAGTTCATGTGGGGCAGGATGACGCCTCAATGAATGCTGTTCGAGCGATCGTCGGAGACGAAATGCTGGTGGGGCGCTCGACTCACAGTGTCGCGCAGGCCGCCGAAGCAGCTGCCGATCCACGCACCGATTGTATCGGGTTTGGTCCTCTTTTCTCGACTCCGACAAAACCGACCTACACTCCCATCGGGACGCAAGAGATCGAAACCGTGCATCGAGAGCATCCTGATCTCCCTATTTTCTGCATCGGCGGAATCAAGAAAGAGAACCTTGATCAGGTCGCTTCAGCCGGAGCAAAAAGAGCCGTTGTCGTCTCAGGAATCTTGCAAGCACCCGATATTGCTGCTTATGTCCGCGACTCCAAGCGGATTCTGACCGACTGAAATCCTTTCCTACTCAACTTCCCTACTTCTTCTCCCCCATGAGCGTCCTCGTATCCGGTTCCATCGCCATCGACAATGTCAAAACGCAGAAAGCGTCCGAAGAGAATCTTCTCGGTGGTTCTGCCTCTTATGCCGCGATTGCCGCGAGCTTCTTTTCTCCTTCCCACATTGTTGGGGTGGTTGGACATGACTTTCCCGAAGTTCACCTCGATCTTCTCAAGAGTCGTCAGATCAATCTCGAAGGAATCGAATTCTCTGAAGGCGAGACCTTTCGCTGGAGTGGGGAGTATATGGAGGACATGAACGATCGCGAGACTCTCGAGGTCGCTCTCAATGTTCTCGAATCCTGGAAGCCTTCTGTCGCGGAATCGCAGAAGGGCGCGACGATCAATCTTCTCGCCAACGCGCATCCTCTGAATCAGCACGACGTTATCGATCAGCTCACGGATGGCTCGGCCTTTACGATTGCTGACACGATGGATCTCTGGATTCAGATTTCGCGTGACGAGCTCGAGCGCCTTCTCAAGCGGATCGACCTTCTCGTTCTCAACGACAGTGAAGCCAAGTTGATGATGGATACTTCAAACATCGTCGCTGCTGGCAAGCAGCTTCGCGAAATGGGGCCCAAGTATGTCATCGTGAAGAAAGGCGAGCACGGCGCTATGCTCTTTGCAGAGAATGACTTTTTCACCTGCCCCGCTTTCCCTCTCGACGATGTTTTCGATCCGACAGGTGCTGGCGACTCTTTCATCGGCGGCTTCGCCGGATACCTTGCTTCTCTGGGCCAGGTCGAATATTCCTTCGACGATCTCACCAGTGCAATCGCACGGGGTACGATCCTTGCGAGCTTCACCTGTGAGAGCTTCAGCACTCACACTCTCGAGGCGCTGACCCAGGAGAAATTCGACGAGAGACTCCAGCAGTTCCGCGACTACTGCAATTTCTCGTAGTGGTTTCGAGTTTGCTACCGGCAACTAGACGCCCACAGCACTTCTGACTCGCTCGATGACGGATTGCGCGGTGGCGCGGGCCCGTTTCGCACCGTCTTCAAGCACGCCGTCGACATAGGAGGGATCCTGCACGAGCGATTCCCGCTTCTCCCTCATCGGGGCGAAGTGATCGCGAATCGCTTCGAAGACCTGCTGCTTATAGTGACCATACCCGGTTCCTCCCGCACGATAGGAGTCTTCCATTTCGGAGACTTCCTCCTGCGAGGCAACGAGTGAGTAGAGTTGGATCAGGTAGCTGTCGGTTGGGTCCTTGGGATCTTCGACTGTCGTCGTGTCAGTCACGATCTTCATAACTTTCTTGCGAAGCTTCTTCTCCGTTTCCTCAAACATCTCGATCGAGTTGTCGTAGCTCTTGCTCATCTTTCGCCCATCGAGACCCGGTACGGTCGCGGCGGCTTCTCTGATCTGGGGTTCGGGAACGACGAGGAGATCCTCGCCATAGCGATCGTTGAATTTAGAAGCGACGTCTCGAGTCAATTCGAGATGTTGTTTCTGATCTTTTCCCACCGGAACGACATTGGAATCGAAAAGAAGGATGTCAGCGGCCTGAAGAATTGGATAGGCGAAGAGTCCATGGGACGGAGAAATCCCCTGAGCGATCTTGTCCTTGTAGGAAACGCAGCGCTCCAGAAAGCCCATCGGTGTGACGCAGCTGAGAATCCAGGAAAGCTCGGTGACCTCGGGAACATCCGACTGAACCCAGAAAGTAGATTTCTCCGGATCGAGTCCGCAGGCGAGAAAGTCGATCGCAAGGTCACGAACATTCTGCTTCAGCACCTTGGGATCATGGGTCGAAGTGAGCGCATGGTAGTTGGCAATGAAGTAGTAGGCATCCCCTTGCTCCTGCAGGAGAATCGAGGGCTGCATCATACCGAAGTAATTTCCCAGGTGAGGTCGTCCGCTGGGTTGGATGCCGGAAAGGATTCGCATAGTCGTACTGGATTGCCGGACCTGAGGAGCCCGGGAGCCCGCTATCATTCTACAGGAGCGCAGTGAAATCAATTCCCGGCATGGAGAAAGAAAATAATCTGCTGTTCACTTTTTTACTGGACAGGTGAACAGCTGTGTAATACTGTTCAAACTAATACCCCAATTATTATGGTTGAAGTGCTATCACCCAAAGAAAATAAGGAGGCAAACACCGAAGCAACAGCGGTTGCGGAACCTTCCTCAAAATCCTCGACAAACTCCACCAGCAAGGCGAAGTCTTCGGGGTCCAAGAAACCCAAACCCAAACCCGCGACCTCACCCATGGCGTCCAAAAGCACCGATAAGGAAAACAACCGCATTGCCGAAGCACGAGCGAAGAATCTCGATCTCGCGATTTCGCAGATTCAGAAAGATTTTGGAGAAGCAGCGATTATGCGGCTCGGCACCGACACTCACATGGATGTTGAGGTCATTCCGACCGGGAATCTGATTATCGACCGAGCTCTTGGAGCGGGTGGATTTCCCCGAGGACGAATCGTCGAGGTGTATGGCCCTGAATCTTCCGGTAAAACGACCCTGACACTGACCGCTGTCGCTCAAGCGCAGAAAGCGGGTGGATTGGCTGCCTTTGTTGATGTCGAGCACGCTCTCGACCCCCAGTATGCTCGTCGTCTCGGTGTTGATCTTGATAACCTGCTTCTTTCCCAGCCAAGTTCTGGAGAGGAAGCTCTCCGAATTGTCGAAACACTCGTTCGTTCGAACGCGCTCGACGTGATCGTTCTTGACTCCGTTGCCGCTCTGGTTACGAAGCAGGAACTCGATGGTGAAATCGGTGATGCGACCGTGGGAGCCCAGGCTCGTCTCATGAGTGCAGCGCTGCGGAAGTTAACCGCGATCATTTCCAAAGCACGAACCGTGGTGGTCTTTACCAACCAGATTCGGGAAAAAGTCGGAGTCATGTTTGGAAACCCCGAAACCCAGCCAGGTGGTCGGGCGCTCAAGTTTTACAGCTCGGTTCGCTGTGACATTCGCCGGATTGGAAGCATCAAAAATTCTGACGGATCTGTTGCTGGAAACCGAACTCGTCTGAAGATCGTGAAGAACAAGGTCGCACCTCCCTACGGCGAAGCTGAGTTCGACATCATGTTCAACGAAGGAATCTCGGCAGTAGGCTCACTTCTTGATCTCGCAATTGAGCACGAGATTCTCCAGAAGCGAGGCTCGTGGATCAGCTACAAAGGTTCCCAGCTTGCTCAAGGCCGAGATGCAGCCAAGGAGGCCCTCAAAGCCGACGAAGCGCTCTACGCTGAAGTCGAGGCCGAGGTCAAAACCGCTATGGACGGCGTCGAGGAGTAGGCAAGAGTTTCCTTCGTTTACCCAGCGAGCAACTGTCCATGAGGGCGTTGGGTAAAGACGTGCGTCCCGCGTGTCCAGTCGCGGGAGAAAGAGCTACTCACGAACAACGTCTATCCAGCGAGCGAGAACACTTGCAGCTACCTTTACGATCCTGATGTCGGAAGAATCATACAGGAGATCTTTTCCATATGGAGAAGGGTATCACACTAGAGGTGGCGAAAAGGAGACATACAAGCGCAAACATTGACGGTTCGAACATCAGGTCGACGAAGGTGGGTCCGCCGCAGCGGGCGGCAGACCTACGCCGAGTGTTCCGTGATGAAAGCCTTCACCGCTTCGGGAGTGGCTTCGACCGAGTAAGTCACCTGTTTTTTGTTTTTTAGCGCTTCGAGGGAATCCTCGGTCGGAGTTTCTCCGATCGCTTTCTTGATGATATCGGGGAACTTCGCCGGGTGCGCCGTCGCAAGAACGATGTGAGTCTTGTCCTCGTCGATATCCTGGAAACCGCAGGCGGTATGGGGGTCGACGACATAGTCGAAGCTTTCCTTCACGTCGCGGATGTTCTCGAGGATCTGCTTGTCGTCCGACCGGGTTGCCCGGAAATTGCTCGAATTGAAGTTGGCAACTTCGATCCCACCCTGTGTCTGAAACTCGGCCATCTGAGCGAGCGTGGCGTCGGCGTTCTTCTCGTTGTGGTAGTAGAGGAAGCGCTCGAAGTTGGAAGCGACCTGAATGTCCATACTCGGAGCATGACTCGGATGGACCGTTTCGGGAGTGTATTTGCCGCTATTGAAAAGGCGATAAAGGATATCGTTCTGATTGGTCGCGACGACGAACTGGTCTACAGGAAGTCCCATCTGGTGAACCATCCAACCGGCAAAGATATTTCCGAAGTTTCCGGTCGGGACGACGAAATTCACATCGTCTCGGCTTTCAGGAGGAAGCTGCATGTAGGCATGCACGTAGTAGATTGCCTGAGCAAGAACGCGCACGATGTTGATCGAGTTGATCGCAGAGAGTCGAAGATCTTCCTTCGCCTTAAGGTCACCCATCAGCTCCTTCACGATCGCCTGGGCGTCGTCGAAAGTTCCGTCGATCGGAATCGGAAAGATGTTTTCGGCTCCCGTGCAGGTCATCTGGCGTTCCTGGAGCGGTGAGATTCTGCCCTTTGGGTAAAGAACGAAGGCGTTGACGCCGTTTTTCCCGGCCAACCCGTTGATCGCTGCAGATCCCGTATCGCCGGAGGTAGCGCCCAGTACGTTGATAGAAGTTCCAGTTCGCTTGATCTGCTCTTCAAAGAGGTTTCCGATTAGCTGAAGTCCGAAGTCCTTGAAGGAAAGGGTAGGACCGTGAAAGAGTTCGAGAACAAAAATATTCTCTCCAAGTTGCTGGAGAGGCGCACTCATCGTGTCGCTGAATTCTCCGTAGCTGCGGTCGACGATTTCGATCAGATCATCCGCATCGTGATCGCCGTCAAATAATGAGAGGAAGTCCCAGGCAAGCGCTGGGTAGGGAAGAGCGTCATCTATGAGAAGATCGCTAGGGAGGAGAGGGAGGTTCTTGGGAACAAAGAGCCCTCCATCGGGTGCAAGACCCTGAGAAAAAGCTTCGTAGAAACCGACTGGTTCATTGCCACCGCGTGTTGACACAAATTGCATGGGGTAGCCTAAATCCTTTTCGGGTGATGGAAACGAGAAATCAACCGAAGGACAAAAACGTTTCTGTTTCCCGGCAGCCTGAAGGGGAACCGCTAGCCGAGATCTTCCACGTGAAGCAATACGGGCTCTTCGCGAATGCAATCCATGGAGCTGATCTGCTCAATCGCATCCCGCACTTTTCCAAAAGGTGCAAAGTGAAGCATCAAAACGATCGGAGCGTATTTCTCGTCATGATCTTCTGGCTGAATCACAGAAAGAATTCCGATATCGTGATCACCAAGAACAGTCGCAATCCGCGCGAGCACTCCAGGGCGGTCCTCGGCCTCCACGCGTAGATAGTATTTAGAAACGCTCTCCTCGATCGGGAGCGGTTTTCCATAGAGGCCATGGGTGATGAAGCCCGACCCGTCCCGTGAATCGATCTTCGCAGCGGCATCAGCGATGTCGGCAATTACCGAGCTCGAAGTGGGATCCTGCCCTGCACCCGACCCATAGAACAAAGTCTCTCCCACGACATCACCCTGAACGAGGATGGCGTTAAAGACGCCCTTCACCGAGGAGAGAATGTGATCGCTCGCGATCAGTGAGGGTTGGACACGAACCTCGATCGCCTTCGACTCTTCGTGCAACTGGATGACTCCAAGAAGTTTGATCGTGTAACCGAGCTTGTCAGCAAATGCGATATCGTCCGCATGAATCTTTTCGACACCCTCGACATGAATGCTGTCGCAGGGAACCCAGCATCCGTAGCTGAGTGATGCGATAATGATCGCCTTGTGGGCGGCATCCCATCCGTTGATATCGAGAGTTGGGTCTGCCTCGGCGTATCCGAGCTGCTGGGCCTCGGCGAGGGCTTCCTCGTAGCCGAGATTCGCCTCGGTCATCCGGGTAAGGATGTAGTTGCAGGTGCCGTTGATGATTCCGATCACCGACTGAATGTGATTTCCGATGAGAGACTCCTGGACGGTCTTAATGATCGGAATCCCTCCTGCAACGGCTGCTTCGTAGTAGATCGGCCTTGCATTCTCTTCGGCGATCGCAAAAAGCTCCTGACCCCGTTCCGCGAGGAGAGCCTTGTTACCGGTGACGACGGCCTTTCCGTTTTCGAGAGCCGATTTCACAAATTCGAACGCACGATCAATTCCGCCAATAAGTTCGACGATCAAGTCGATTTCAGGATCGAGGACGAGATCATCCAGGTTCGTCGTGACCAATTCAGACGGGAGCTCAACCTCGCGAATCTTGACCGGATCCCGAACCGCAATACGACGAACGACGAGGTCGCGCCCCGATCGCTCGCGGAGGAGATGGCGATTCTTCTGAATGTTCTTGTAGACTCCAGCTCCGACATTTCCGAAGCCTGCGAGACCGATCTGTAAGGAGGGGGCCGACATGACTGCCAAAGAAGATCGGAGCGGGCTTTTCCGCAAACGGATATTTGAATGATTCCACTTCGCCAAATCCGCAAACACGACCCGTTTTCCAGCTTGCAAGAATCATCACGACCAGTCTACTGACAGGAATGAAAGAAAAACTTCCCCTCTATTTCGGCGCTTTGGTTGCTGCCTGCCTCGGAGTCTCCTGCACGGAGGAAAAACCTGCGGCCGAACCTCCTGTGCCTCCTGCCCCGGAAAAGTCGGATGGATTTGTTGAGCTCTTTAATGGGGAAAATCTTGATGGATGGGTCTCTTCCAAGGAAAATCCTGATTCCTATTCGGTCAAAGAGGGACAGCTCATCGTCAAGGGAGGCAAGAGCCACCTTTTCTACTCGGGTGATGTCGAGGGTGCGAATTTTAAGAATTTCCACCTTAAGGTGCGCGCCAAAACCTTCCCAGGTGCCAATAGCGGAGTTTACTTTCACACCGAATTCCAGGAAGAGGGCTGGCCCTCCAAAGGCTATGAGTGCCAGGTGAATTCCACCCATAAGGATCCCAAGAAAACCGGGAGCCTCTACGCCGTGAAAAACATCATCGTACTCCAGAAAGGCCAGGATCCTCCCAAGGGCGGCGAGCACGAGGAGCGTGAAACCGCCCCGAGCACCGATGGAGAGTGGTTCGACTACGACATTATCGTGAAGGGCAAGCAGATCACGATTCAGGTGAATGGTGAGACGACGGTCGATTACACGGAGCCAGAAGCCGGTCCCGGGATCGAAAAATCGCCCGGCCGCAAGCTGGATAGCGGCACGTTCGCGATTCAGGCACACGACCCTGATAGCGAGGTGCACTACGAGCGGATCGCAGTGAAGCCCCTCTAGGCTCACTGAAAACCTGTCACTTTCCGGTTGTTTTTCCGATTTTGACTGGTATTACTTTCCTCCCCGCGAATTTCCGGCTTCCGGACTTCGCAACGGGTGAAGCGGCTCGATAGCTCAGTTGGTAGAGCAGAGGACTGAAAATCCTTGTGTCCCCAGTTCAAATCTGGGTCGAGCCACCTTCCTCCTCAACGACTTACGAAAACGAGAGTTCCGGTCGAATTCTCCCGTTTAGCCACTTTTTGGCCACTTTTTCCGGCAAAGATCAGCCCGAAAAAAAATCCGATTTTTTTCGATTTCATAAATCACTCATTCTCAGCGACTCGCTGAAGCTGGCTTGACAAGTGACATGGTTGAGTGTCATAACTCACTATTGTAGAGGGGTTTACAGTAGTTATGGATGGGCTATTGTGAACCATGGAGACGGTTTGCGACCCAATGACGAATCAGGCAGAGGAGCGCCTGCTTACGCGTCAGGAACTCTCGTTGCGCTGGTCGTGTGGTCTCTCTACTCTCAAGCGTTTCGAAAAACGGGGGGTTCTCAAGCCCATCGTTCTTGGTTCTAAGGTTGTCCGCTACAAACTCAGTGACGTTGTCAGGACGGAGCAGGAAGGGGAAGAGGACCGAAGTGACAGCGCGGCCTAAACACCGTGAGTAAGAGAGTTGGTGACTGATTCTAGGCAAGACCCACTCACTGTTCACGGCCCTGCTCGGCTTCTGCTACAACGTCGGAAACTGTGAGCCCAAGAGCGAGCGCGATTCTAGCCACTGTCTCGATGCTAGGAGTCCTTTTCCCTTCTTCGATGTAGGTGATAGCTTTGTCGCTCAAACCGGTCATCTGAGCGAGTCGATAGATGCTAAGGTTCTGTCGCTTCCTGTGGTCACGCAAATGATCACAGATCGCCCTAGCAAGCTTCGATGCTTGCTCGTCCAACGGGTCTTTTGTGTCATCGGTCACCCTAAATTTATAGGGTGGTTGACGGAAAACACTTACCGAACAATAGTTCGGTAATGAGCCCTGAAATCTTTATCTCGCGTGACGGCCAACAGTATGGACCCTACTCAGTTCAAGACCTCGAATCACACATTGCAGACGGCTCGATTTCCCCTGAAGACCTTGCTTGGATCGGAGAGGACCATAGCGAATGGAAGCCGCTTAGAGAGCTTATCGACATCGAGGTATCAGACGGACCCGCCGCCGAAGCCCTCGATTCACCAGCAGTCGCCGAAGCTTCGGGAAAGACCGCCGAATCAATAGCGAAACCCTCGGCAGGAAATCGGGTTTGGCGGGCGATCTATCGCGGGTCCATCGTTCTTGCGATCCTGTTCGCCGGTCTGTGCGCTGTCGCTGTGTTCCTTAACGACGAGGAGCCTGAACTTGATGCTCATTCTCAGACAACTCCTCCCGCTCCTGACGAGAACGGTGGAGAAAACAGTCGAGAAATCAAAGTCGAAACAACCAAGGCGGAAGTTCCCAGCAATTCTGAATCAGAAAAACCCAAGCGGACTCCCTTGTTCGGTATGAGGGCGACTGACGCGAATGTTCTTGAGATTATCGAAGCCTATGACTCAAATCCTCTGGCTGGTGATCAACGATACAAGGGACAACGACTTCGAGTGACTGGAATCGTGAGACAGGTGAGGGAGACGCCAGCAGGAGACGGATACTTCGCCACCATTCAACCTGCTAAAGGACTCCCCCTGAACTCGCGGAAGGCGGTTTCTATTCGAACCAAGGATGAGAAGGCACTCGCAACTTTCGAGGCAGGAAGCGTTGTGACCGTCGTAGGGGATATGACGGGGCTCGATCTCATGGACTACCCTAGAATCGACAGCGCAGTCATTGAACGGCAGGCAAGTGCCTTGAGCCCGATACCGGGTGCAGTGTTCGATTGGACGAAGGAGGAGCGTCCTGAATTGGACTTCAAAGATGCTAAGGTTCAGCAGGCGGCGAAGCTTTATCTAACCAGTCTGAACAACCAAATCGCGAATGGGTTCATGCCTGACTACGGGAGCATGGATCAAGCCCGCTTGGCGGAAGTCGTCCTGCTGGAAGAAGGGCCAAGGCACTCGTTTTTCAGGATCGCGATGACAGGAATGAGGGGGAGCCGTCCCCTTCTCAACTACGCGTTTGTCGTTGTCGAACAGAAACCAGACGGGAGCTTTCCAGAGGTCAACTCAGAGAGTTACTTGATCAATACTGTGGTGCAGTGTGGACCGAAACCAACAGGAGAACACATGTTCACTGTCAAGCGAGCGAATGGATGGACCCTCAAAGACGGGTGGCCAGATTGAGCAACAATGCCCCTTAATCTGCCGAATCAATATCCTGACATAGAGCCAAGCTTTTGTCATGCGTTCAGCAAGATAGAGGCTCTTTTCGCCCTTCACGAATGAACACGTGACACCGCTACCTCGGTTCGCTCAAGGAGAGATCATACGGGTTCCGCCTGTGTTGTCACGGTGGAAACCGGGACTGGTTCGAAATCGGTACAGCCGATCTAACGAACAGCCTGTTGGATGTGAAGCTGGAAGGGTGAAAATTGCTAAATCGTCCAACTGCAAGGTGGTGGGCGAAAGTCGTGAAAGGAACTCGGTGTAGGGTTGCAAAGTTCCTATCGCATTGGTGTCCCCCTTATTGTTTCACACTGGTTGAGCAACAGGAAAGTTCTGCGGATGGCTACGACAATGTGACTCAATCTTGCGAGGTTTGACTCGCTCAATCCTTGATTTGCCTACTATTTTTGGCCTTCAAGGTGGCAACCCCGAGGCGTAGACGTGGCGTGTGACAAAAACACTTTCGGTGGTCAAGTGCCCCCTTTGGTCGAGGTACCCTTTGCGGAGTTGCGTGGTGTTCCTCATGGGGTCCGCAAGGCGTTTGTTGTCAGGCTACCGAGTCAATTCCGAGGAGCTGTGTCTGATCGCGTTTCGCCCCAAGCCTCTCAAGTGCGGAGCAAAAATGAGCGGCCTAGCAATCAGGGTCGCGAACGTCAATCCGATGCTACAATATAACCAATATATCAGTAATATTGTATAATATGAAATAACGGATTAAAAAGGTAATTAGTTTTCGGTAAAGAAAAGAAACAAACAAATAAAAGCACCGACCTACGAAGTAGGTCGTTTTTTAGTACTTAGATTGATAGTTATATTGTAGCTTCGTGTTATCGTAATATTGTAGGATACCATTCATATAATAGTATCCTATGGACGAATTGTTGTTGTTATGAAAATTATAAGACGCCACTTCACCTTTCCCTCGAAGGGCTCGTTGTCCGAGAGACGTTTCCGCCTGCGGCGTCACGCTCTCGGACAACGAGCTTCAAGGGCGGTCGAGCGGCTCCCGCCACCGACCACCCGTTGGGTGGCCCATTGCCTCTCCTCCGGTGTCTCCGTTTGAGAGAACAAAGGGACTATTAGATCAGTCTGGTTGGGTTGTTCGTCACCTCTGGTGACCTGCTCACCCCACTCGACTGATTGATTGGTGGGGTGACTGACATTAACGGCGACCGTTGGTCGCAATCCATGTGGCCTACCTTGAAAATTGACCTTCTTCATCTCACTCTTCGGCTGACACCACCCGAGGCCACGGGCCACCCAACGGGTGGTCGGCGGCTCGGGAATCTTCCTGCTGCTTGAGCAGCCTGAAACTCAAGCGGGACAGGGGCGGGAGCCCCTGCGAAAACTAAGTCGGACCCTCATGGTGAATGCCTCGTTCTAGGCTCTCAGAGCCACGCTGAGCCGCTTTTAGAATCTCATAGGGTCACCACAGCGGAAAGGGCTTTAAACGGCCTGAAAGCGCTCCCTGTCGAGTGTGTTTCGAGGGTTCCGAAATCTCAGGATGTCAGGATAAACCCATGGGAAAACTCACAAGCTGACTCTTCGCACTAGCAAAGCCCTATCGCTTGTCAATTTCTGACGGTGTGGACTCGTGACCGTGTCATATTTTCCCATGGGAAAATTCTGCAACACTCTTGCCCATGAAAGGGGTCTCAGCAGGTGCTCCGCGTTGGCTTCGGAGACCTGCTAATCTTTCATCCTGGCCGATCAGCATGAAGTTCTCGAAGCGGCTCAAAAATGCTTCAAACCCCTCCGGTCTCAGATACTGAAAATTTCTGAAAGTATTCCGGTCTGATTTCTGAGGAACGGCGTTCAGACCTAAGATGGTAAAAACACCATCCCCAAGTCGGGGTAGCAATTCTGCTGCCGTTACCAACTATCTCAACAACCTCAAAGTGTTCTTCGTTACTCAATTCCACCTTGGCGATGCCGCTGCCTTGGAGAAGGCAAAGGAGGTGGTCGCAATGGAGGGAGCACCAAGTTTCTTCGACGACCGTGTCGAAAACGGGGCTCAGTCTTCAGAAGGGAATGCCTGTTCCGGCACCGATGAGCCACATTCAGTCTATCCTCACCTCATGGTTGATCACATGGAGGCAGGCTTCAGAAGCGCCTTTGAGGATGCTTTCGGAACGGAGCGAGCGAAGAGCAGCTACTTCGTCGGCTACATGATGGAAATTTTGGAGACAGGGGGGCACATCGAAGAACTCATGGAAAACCTTCCGGCCACCAGTGAGGACGCGTCCCGTCTTGGAGTTCTGCCACATGGGAATTCATCTTACGAGTTCCTCCCTCGAAACACTGTTGAGTTCATCTGTGAATCACTCCTGAATGACGCAGAAGACGATGAATCGAAAGGCCGTGCCCTGCGTAAAATCGAAACCCTCAGGGAACTGTTCACGAGGGTTCGCCATCTGGTTGGTCGTAGTGGGCCATCCGACGAGACCATCGTCAACCTCCACTGGGCGCTGAGGCAGTTGGTTGTCCTCACGCAGGTGGGCCTGCCACGCGAGCCGGTCGATTATGAGGTGCCGCCTGAGGCTGCCGGAAAAGTGCTGCTTAAGTCTCTCGGCCAGCTTCCCCGCGATTGATCCTTTGCCTATGAGCCCCTCCTAGGAATCGAAAGCGGGATCAGGAAATCTGCCCTTGTGCTCGCGCATGGGGGCAGATTTTTCTTCGTGGATATTCACACCCCACCCCCGTCGGTAGGAACCAGACGGGAGATAGTAGAAGGGTGAACTCCAAAGAGGCGTGCGACCTGTGCCTTCGTCTTCTTGCCGGATCGGATCATCTGCTTCGCCTCTTCGACCTGCTCTTCAGTGAGTGACGCAGGGCGTCCTAAGTGCTTCCCTTTCTTCTTGGCTGCTTTGAGACCTTCGCGAGTGCGCTCACGAATCATCGAGCGCTCAAACTCCGCGAACGCCCCGATCATCTGCATCATCATCCGCCCCGCAGGAGTGGTTGTGTCGATATTCTCGCTCAGTGACCTGAAACCAGCCCCAAGGTCATCCAGCTTTGCGACGATGCGAAGGAGGTCGAGCAGGCTTCTGGAGAGCCGGTCCAGCTTCCAGACGACCACCACATCATCCTTTCGGAGATGTTCCAACATCTTCTGCAACTCAGGCCGATCCCAACGTCCACCAGATGCCTCTTCTTTGAAGACTTTCTCGGCTCCGGCTTCCTTCAACGCGTCTATCTGCGGCTCGGTGTTTTGTTCCTTTGTCGAGACGCGCGCGTAGCCAATCACCATGCATAAAGGTAGCACGCGTTTCGCAATTTTGCAATCGACTTATGCAATCATGAGAATGGGTGCTGGAGGGCTTTCAGATAGGCGTGCAAAACCTACCGATTCTGCAAGGTCGTCGCTTTCGGATCACATGGCAGATGCACCCAAGCAAACATCTATGAAGGCTGCGCGGAAAGAGTTCGAGGTTCTTCAAGACTCACAGTTCCAATCCACATGTAGGATTTCCCGTAGGCGTTCTCGTGCACGAGCAAGACGTCGCTCTACAGCCTTTGGAGAACAGTTCTGAATCGCAGCGATTTCTGTCTGTGACTTTCCCTGCAATTCCTGAAGGATGAAGGCAGCCTTCAAGTCTGGGGGAAGCCGTTGGATCGCGGCGTCGAGATCAGCGGCTAGCGTCCTCCGATCCAGCATTTTTTCTGGCGAACCTAAATCGCGGCTATCGGCGCTCTCAAGTTGGGTGCTTCGATCTCGATCAGTATCGAGCACCTCAGGATGGCGTTTCTTCCACCGGTGTCGCATCCGGCAGAGATTCGTCGCGATGCGGAAAAGCCACGAAGAAAACGCTACTTCGTCCTGAGGACGGTAGCGATGTCGAGCTTGATAGACTCTGACGAAGGTCTCCTGAGCGATCTCTGTCGCATCAGTCAGGTTGCCGGTGTAGCGCAGTGAGAAGGCTACAACCGGCTCCTTCCAGTGCCGCATGAGGTCGTTCAGGGCGAGGTCGTCTCCTTCACGGAGGCGGGACATGAGTTCTTTGTCGTCTTCATCGGCCATGAAATCGAAAGGCTCATGGCCGTTACTCAGCAACAAGCTCCGTCGTTTTCTCAAGCCAACCCTTCATCCGCTGCAAATATCGTTCGGAGGAATGCGGGTCCATTTCGGCAGCCACACTGTAGATGAAGTCGATAAACTTCTTATCCGCTTCTTTCTTGAGCAGGGAAAGCTCCTCGGCTGCTCTCTCGTGCTCGGGATGGTCGTCGAGACCAGGATCAGCGGTGATCTCTTCAAGCGTTTTCTTGGTGTCTGCGTAGTGAACACAGTGGTCTTCACACTCGGGAAAGTAGGCGAGGTGCAGTGCTTGAATTTTCTCCCGCTGTGCATCGCTGACAGCAAACTCATGACAGAACCAGTCGAACGCGGTGAGGTGATCGTGTTCGTGATCAATGCGACTCTTCTGCCAAAGGAAGACGGCTCCGAAAGAGAGCAGCCCCACTATCACAAAGGCGAGGAGAATACTGAGAATCGAGCGCATCGGTTCGGCGGGGCTCTATAGCGAGTTGTCGGGTTGATCTCCGCCGCTTTCACTGCGGAGGACAGAATGGATTGTCGCAACGTAGCGTTGTTCCAGCTCTTGTGCGCGTGATTCTCCGTAGGCGTTGGCTTGGTTGACTGCGAGAAGGACGCCAAGCAGAGCTGCCATGACGATACTCCCAGCTAAAGCTGGCCGGGAAACGGAGGAAAAGTTCTCGGATAAGATTCTCCAAACTCGCTTCATCCACCGCTCATCGCGAAAGGAGATTTCTGCCCAAACCTCGCGCTCGAACGATCGCAAATCGAGAGATTGGCCATCCGCATTGAGTTGCTCTTTGGCCTGCTCGAAGCGTTCCTGAAATGAGGAATTACTCATGAATCAAATGGGTTGCTTAGGGGAGGATACAAACCTTTCCTGACGAGTCCAATGCCGCGCATTCTTTCTCCCCCCACATTTTTTTCGTTTTCTTGGGGGAATAGAGTTTCTCCGGCATTAACCCCAAAGGAACGTAAACGCTCGATGCGCAGAATACACAGACGAATCCAGATACTCAGTATCGCACTCACCGCGTCAACACTGGCAGCAGGTGAGAACGTCGAGATTTCACGCACGAGCGGAATCGAGTTGGCGTTCCGCAATAACCGCGAGCTGGCGATTGCCGAACTTGCCGTCGAGCGGGCAAAAGCAGACGCACGTTGGTCGGGAAGGTTGGAGAATCCGGAACTGGAAGTCAGTGTTAGTGACGACTTTGTCGGACGCAACGAAGATGAGGGAGTCTTCGAGGTCGCCTTTGCCCAGAGCTTTCCGATTACCTCACGGCTGAAAGATGAGAAGCAACTTCGTGCGCAGCAAATCATCCTCGCTGAAGCAGAAATCGCAGAGCGCCGTCGTCAGTTGGCAGGCGAAGTTGATCTTGCCGTTATTGAGTTGCTCGCCACTCGTGGTCTTCTCAAGCGGCAGCGTGAGTTGCTGGCTCTGAATGGTCGAATCGTAGTGTTTCTAGACGAGCAGGCCCAACAAGGAGTGGTATCGAAACTAGATTCCAATCAGGCCAAGCTTACCGGGCGTTCCCTCAAGCAACGGATCACTGCCTTGGAAGCGCAAGAGGTGAACAACGAAGCGGAAGTAAAACGACTCATCGGCCTAGCGCCAGAGTCTCAAATCACTCTCGTCGATAGATTTCGACTTCCGGTCGATGGCCCCGGCATTCGCACCGCCTATGAGGGAATTTTTCGTCAGCGTCCTGACCTAGTGCTCGCCCTATCGAAAATTGATGAGGCGGACGCCGCGATTGCCTTTGAGCAGGCAAAACGCTGGGAAGACGTTTCTTTGCGTGTGTTCGCAGAGCGGGAGCGAGTTGTCGATGAGCCGACCGGTCTGGAGCGGAATTCTCTTCTCGGTGTCGGAGTGTCGATTCCTTTGCCGCTTCGGAAGCGCAATCAGGCGGAAATCGAGAAGGCTCAGATTGATCGAGTCGAAGCTGAAAAAACGGTCGAGGCTACCCGCTTTCACATCCGCAGTGAATACGAGGAAGCACTACGGCATCGCCTCGCAAGTTGGAAACTGGCTCACGAAGCCTCTGGCGAAGTGCTCACCCTGGCTGACGAGAACTTCACGGAGTTTGAAAAGGCTTATCGAGAAGGGCAGGCCAGCTTCCTCCAAGTTCAACGCGCTCAGGAACAGCAGCTTGAATTCCAAACCGCAGCGCTGGAGGCAGTCGCCGAATACTACCGGTCAGACGCCCGAGTCAGATTCATTTCCGGCGACTATCCCGGACTGCTTCGTAAAAGCACCGGAAACGCAAAGTAAATGTCCTCTGAATCAAGATGAAGAAACTCGAAGGCATCCTTCTTCCACTCATAGCTATCGTGACGGTTTCCGCAGTTGCTCAGGAGCCAGCGATCGACCCAGACCGGATCGCCAACACCATCATCCTCGACGAGACCGGCGTGAAGAATCTACGAATTCAGACCGAGATGGTCGAAGAACGAGACTTTGAGACTACGGTATTCGCGGTCGGTCGAATTGAGGAGAAGCCCGAGAATCGCGCCGTCGTTTCCTCACGAATCTCGGGCCGTATCGTCGAATTAAAGGCATTCGTCGGCGACGACGTGAAAAAGGGTGATGTCATCGCGAGAGTCGAAAGTCGACAGCCCGGAAGTCCACCGCCGGTGATTGATCTCGTGGCCCCCATGAGTGGAATCGTGGTCGATTCGCACGTGCGCCTCGGAGAGCCCGTAGAACCCTCACAAGACATTCTCGACATCTCAGATCGCTCGGAAATGTGGGCCGTTGCAAAGATACCGGAAAGCGAAGCCCACAAGATTAAGCCAGGAACAAAAGCTCGAATGAAAGTTCCGGCTTTGGACAATGGGCATACCGTTATTGAGATGGAACGGTTCGGTGTCAGCGCCGATCGTGAGGCTGGCACCGTCGACGGAATCTTTGTAGTCGAGAATCCCGAAGGACACCTCAAGCCTGGATTGCGTGCTGAGTTTGGCATCATCACTTCGACTCGTGAGTTTGTGATGTCAGTGCCGCGCGAGGCGGTGCAGGGCGATCCCTCAAAGCGCGTTGTCTTCGTTGAGGACTTCGACATACCGAACGCCTTTGTGAAAGCTCCCGTCGTGCTGGGAGAGCAGAACGATCAATACGTCGAAGTGATTCAGGGCCTCTTCCCCGGGGATGAAGTGGTCACGCGCGGCTCGTATGGTCTCAGCTTTGCGGGAGGGGGAAGCGGCATCTCCCTGAAGGAGGCGCTCGACGCAGCTCACGGGCACGAACACAACGAAGACGGTTCTGAGATGACTCCAGAGCAAAAAGCCGCTCGGGAAGCGGAAGCCAAGGGGCATGACCATGGAGCACACGGTAGTGATTCCACCAGAACCTTCGACCTTGTCATTCGTATCTGGGCAGGAATCGCGACCATCATGGCGTTGCTGTGGTTGCAGGGCTTGTTCCGCCGCCGAAAGGACGAACCCGCTGCTGTCTAATCCGTCATGTTGAACGCCCTCATTCGCTTCTCTCTTGCTCAACGCGCGCTTGTTCTCGCGGTGGCAGTGGTGTTGCTCGTTCTCGGGATCAAGAACGCCATCGAGTTGCCGGTTGAGGTTTTGCCTGACCTCACGAAACCGACGGTGACCATCCTCATCGAAGCGCCTGGTTACGCACCCGAGGAAGTCGAGACGCTCATTACCGTTCCGATGGAGGCAGCACTGATGGGAGTAACAGGCGTGAACCGCTTGCGCACCGTCAATGACATTTCGCTCGGGCTCATCTTCATTGAATTTGATTGGGGAACAGACATCTACCGGGCTCGCCAGTTTGTGCAGGAGCGCCTTACCGGATCGGGTCAATTTCTCCCCGCTGGGATCACTCCCTACATGACACCAGTCACCTCGCTGATGGGCGACATCATGCTCGTGGGCCTGCGTGATCCCACCGACCAAACCAGTGATCGCGACCTTCGCGTTATCGCCGACTGGGTTGTCGCACGACGCCTTCAGTCCATTCCCGGGATTGCCGAAGTGCTGTCGATGGGAGGTGGGGTAAAGCAAATTCAGGTTCAACCCAATCCCAACCAAATGCTGGCGCTGGGTGTCGACTTTGAAGAGATTCGCACAGCCGCAGAACTTTCCGTCAAGAACACGACCGGCGGATTCCTGACCGAACGCGATCAGGAGATCATGGTGCGCAACCTCGCCATGACGACCGATCTCGATGAAATCGCCAAGACGGTCGTGAAACACGTCGACGATCGCACCATCCAACTCCGTGACGTCGCTACGGTTGCTTGGGACATTGAACCAATGCGGGGCGATGCTGGCGTGGGAACGAAACACGACGAGGTCGGGGAAAACGATCTACGTGGTGACACTGGCGTTGTCCTCAGTGTCCGAAAATCGCCTGGCTTTGACACCATCGCACTGACCGAAAAGGTGGAGGCTGCACTTGCTGACCTGCAAAAGACAATGCCGGAAGGTGCAGAGTTGGTGATCACCTACCGACAACGCGACTTTATCGACCTTTCCATCGGCAATCTCAAGGAGGCTCTGCTCGACGGGGCTATCATGGTCGCCATTGTCCTGTTTCTCTTCCTCTTCAACGTCCGAGTTACCCTCATCACCCTGACCGCCATTCCGCTCTCGCTCGCGATCACGATCCTCGTGTTCGACCTCATGGAACTGAGCGTGAACTCGATGACGCTCGGCGGTCTCGCTGTCGCCATCGGCATGGTCGTGGACGACGCGATCGTCGATGTAGAGAACACCTTCCGAAGACTCCGGGAAAATGCCGCGCTGGAAAATCCCCTCCCGAAAACCAAGGTCATCTTCCATGCCTCCATGGAGGTGCGTTCCTCGATCCTCTACGCCACCGTGCTGATCATTCTCGTCTTCCTTCCGCTCATCGCCTTGAGCGGAGTGGAAGGTCGACTTTTCACCCCCATCGCCTACGCCACCATGATTAGCATGGGGGCGTCTTTCCTCGTCTCGATGACAGTCACCAATGCGCTCGCTTTCTACCTGCTCAATCCCGAGCCGGGCAAGGAGCATGGCGACGGTCGCCTTGTTCGGGGATTGAAGAAAGTCTTCTCCGCGACCTGGCTGAAGTTCGCCCTGCATCAGCCCTTCCTGCTGCTTGCGCTCACTCTTGGACTGCTTATCGTCGCCGCACTTACCTACACGAAGATGGGCGGGAATTTCCTGCCGCCATTCCGCGAGCCAACCGTTCTTGTTGCTACCACCCTCGCACCGGGCACATCCCTGAAGACCACAGTCGAAGTTTCGCGAATCGCTCAGGATCGGCTTCTTGGAATCAAGGGGATCGAAAAAGTCAGCTACCGTGCAGGACGCGCCGAGCGTGGAGATCATGTCGTGCCAGTATCTACTGTTGAGATCGAGATCGAGTTCGACGAATACGGCGAAGAAAACCGAGAAGAGATGCTGGAGGAAATCCGCACGACAATGCGCGGCATCCCCGGCACCTTCAGCGCCATTAGCACTCCGCTTGCGGATCGGATCGGCCACATGCTGAGCGGTGTTTCGGCGAAGATTGCAGTGAAAATCTTCGGCCCGGATCAGGAGGAGTTGCGTCGACTCGGCACCGAAGTGACAAACCTTGCCCGAGAAATCCCAGGGCTGGAAGAAGCCCGCGCGGAGCAACAAGGCTCGGTGCCTCAACTACGCATCGAGATTGACCGCGATCGTGCTGCCGCCTACGGCGTCACTCCCGGCGAATTGAACGAAGAACTGGCCGATCTCATCGGAGGCGGCTACGTCGCAGAGATTTACGAGGAACAACGCGTGTTTGATCTGGTCATCCGTCTTCCCGTTGAATGGCGAGAAAACCCTGACAAACTACGAAATCTCTATGTCCACACTCAGAGCGGCCAAAGCATCCCTTTGCACTACGTAGCCGAGATTCGACAGGCGAGCGGGCCAAATACCATCCTGCGTGAAAATACGATGCGTCGCTTTGTCGTTTCGATCAATCCGACAATCACAGACCTCAACGCAGCCGTCGAGCAACTGCAACAGTCCGTCGCCGAAGAGATCAAGTTGCCCGAAGGCTACTCGATTTCTTTTGAAGGGGAATACCAAGCCCAACAAGAAGCTCGGCGCACCATCCTCATCATGTCCGCGATCATACTCGCTGTGATCTCGTTTTTGCTCTTCAGCTATTTTCGCAGCTTTGCCTTCGTTTTTTTGGTTCTGACGAACATTCCGATCTCGGTGATCGGAGGAGTTCTGTTGACCCGCTTCACGCTCGACAACATCAGCATCGCCACGCTTGTCGGATTCATTGCCATCTCAGGTATCGCGGCACGGAATTCTATCATGATGCTCTCGCACTACCTCCACCTCATCGCGCACGAAGGCGAAAAGTTCGACCTGAAGATGGTGATTCGAGGAACTGAGGAACGACTGATTCCCGTGCTCATGACTGCCATCTCTGCGGGTATCGCCCTGCTGCCGCTCGTGCTTGCCGCTAACGAACCAGGGAAAGAGATTTTGAATCCGGTCGCCGTCGTCATCGTCGGGGGATTGATCAGCTCGACGCTGCTCGGTCTCGCCGTCACTCCAGCGATCTTCTACCACTTTTGCCGTCGCTCTGCCGAGACCGCCCTTGCTCGTGGAGCCTCCGCTGCTGGATAGCTACCGTGCTCATCAATTTGGAATTCGATCGTCTAACAAAGAACTCAAACCCAAGTAAGAAAACGAACTATGAAAATGAAAACCCGTTATTCCATGAAACCCCTCGCGGCGCTCGCGCTCGCATTCTCATTTGCACTCGGCCTTCCGATGCTTCACTCCGATGAAAAAAGCGACAAGCACGAAGAACACGAAGGCCACGATCATGACCATGTAATGGCAGGCCCGAACGGCGGTCGCGTCCTCCACTCCGTCGATCCTCATCTGGAGTTCTTCGTCACCGAAGATCGAAAGGTGCAGATTGCTGCCCTGGATGCCGATGGAAAGGCCGTTCCGATTGCGGAGCAGTCAGTGCGTGTCACAGGAGGAGACCGAAGCAATCCCACGCGAATGACTTTCGCGAAGGAGGGAGATGTTCTCATATCGGACATCGCGTTCCCGGAAGGCAATGACTTTCCTGTCGTTGTGCAGATCAAGAGCACTCCTGATGCGAAGTCAGCAATGGAGAAGTTCAATCTAAACCTCATCAAGTGCCCGACTTGTCCCTACAAAGAGTATGCGTGCACCTGCTGCCATGATCATGACCACGATCATGAGGGTCACGAAGGCGATCACAAGGAGAAGGAAGGCGAGTAGCCTGAGACCGCAGAACCGTAGGGAAAATTAGTTACTCGGAATTCGCTGAAACCCTCTCGCTTGGAAAGAGGCGAGAGGGGCCTCCCGCACTCCTGCAATGTCTGGCGATCACGGTCATCACCACCACAGCAGCAGCGACAACCTTAAGGTCGCATTCTTTCTCAATTTCGGGTTCACGATTCTTGAGATCATCGGAGGATTCTGGACGAATAGTGTCGCCATCCTCACCGACGCCATTCACGATCTTGGTGACTCCATCTCGCTCGGATTAGCTTGGTATTTCGATAAGCTATCTGACCGAGAGCACACCCCTCGCTACACGTTTGGATACCGTCGATTCCGTCTTCTTGGTGGACTGATCACGGGCGTGATGCTCCTGCTCGGCTTGGGCTTCGTGCTCTATCACGCCATCGGAAGGCTGGCTGATCCACAAGAGGTAAAGGCTCCGGGAATGCTAGCACTCGCCGTGCTCGGGGTTCTTTTCAACGGAGCCGCCGTTCTTCGTGTGAAACATGGCACGTCACTGACTGAGAAACTCGTTTCCTGGCATCTCATTGAAGACACCCTTGGATGGGTCGCCGTTCTCATTGGAGCGGGAATCATGATGATCTGGGATGTGCCCATCATTGACCCACTCCTTTCGATTGGTATCTCGATATTCGTTCTCCTGAACGTCGGGCGGAATCTGAAGAAGGTATTTTCTGTCATGCTTCAGACCGCGCCTGATAGCTTCGATTCTCAAAGATTCGAGGCTGATGTGCTTGCGATTGAGGGGATCGAATCGGTTCATCACATTCACAGTTGGTCCATTGATGGCGAGAGTCATGTTCTCAGCGCTCACCTCGTTCTGAAAGACTCGGCAGTCGATCCCGCAGTGATCAAATCCAGAGTCCGCGAACTCGTCGACCCACACGACTTTGAGCACATCACGCTTGAAACGGAACGACCCGGCGATCTGTGCCCTCAGCTCTCTTAAAACCCGTTTGCCAAATTCAGGGACTGGTTTTGAGTCTGTGTGCGCACTGGCAAACCACCATGTTGGAGTCATGAAAAATTGCTCGTCCCAATGTATGTCGAAACGAGAGAGACAGCCAACTCTACTAGAAAAAATTGACCTCGTTGTTTGTTGATCGACTGTGTCGGTTCGGGCCACTTACTTCCCATGCCGCCGCCGCGTGCGTAATCGGAAGCGACTCCCGGGACTGAATCAACAAGATGACCTTTCTCCAAGCCCCATTGAGTGTTTCGAAGCGTTTGCAGAGCATTTGCGCGGAAGTCTCCCCTGGGCATGATCCAGTATTCATAGACATCGAGCCGCTGCCTGAATTTCCGCCGGATAACTGCTTTTTCAACGTGGCTGAAATGGTGGAGCGTGAGGGAGGTGAATCAGTGTTCGGTTGGGCAATCTACGAATGGCCGCGTGTCTGGCATGAATTCCAGTTTCACGCAGTCTGGAGAGATTGCGATGGCACGTATCACGATGTCACACCGAGGAGGGATAATGAGAAAGTTGTCCTCTTCCTTCCAAGTGATATCGAATTTGCTGGTTCGCCAGTCTCGTCGCGTTGGTTTCTGATGACAAATCGGCCACAGGTGAAAGCAATTCGTGAGATTCAAATCGAGATAGAATCATTGAAGCAGGAGTCGTATGCGGAGAGAGGGATGGCTCCTCTACCGGCGGGACCAGCGCGGGACCGGATACTCTTCTTAGAACGAGAAAAAATGATTCTGATGTCCCAGCTAAATCACGCTCCAGCCATGGGAGACCCCTGCCCATGTATGAGCCGTCAGAAATTTAAGTTCTGTTGTGGACGCGGTGCCAATCGTCGGCGCTGATTTGTGCGGGAACAGCATTTTCAACGATGGAGTCTCATGAAGTTGCGCGCGAGAGATTCGGGAGAATGCTTCCAATCCTGAGGGAGGAAGTTGGCGGGATCATTTCTTCGCTCTCTGGTTTGATTCGAGAGACTAATCCATTGGAACTGCTTTCTCGCGTAAGCTTCAATAATCTTGTCGCGAGCGAAAAAGAAACTGATACAGATTTGCGAAGTGAGGCGAAACCCGAATATGTTCTCAGCCTTGCTCTTTCCCAGCCATTTCCAACTTCACCCGTTGACCCGACGCCGGAGCAAATTCAGGAGTGCTTTGACCTAGTGGACTCGCTCTTCCTGAAGGCGACCATGTTCTACGGTGGTAAAAAAGCGATGGAAGGAGACCCCGATCACCCTGAATCGGAGCTTTTGTCTGATCTAGTTGTAAACACTCTCCATGTTCGGGGGGATGGGTTCTATCATCACATGAGGGAACGATTTGAGAAGGTGGCTGAGCCTCATGACGAGTTCTTTTTGTCACACTTTGGTTTTGCTCTTGGAGATTACCACGAATTCCTAGATCGAATAGAAGAAGAGATGAATCGAAAAATCGAGGTGAAAAGGCAGGAGAACCTAGTTCCCTTCCAACGACTTCTCTCGAAAATCGAAGCTGAGATTGCGAGAATCCCCGAACCCAAAAACCAAGAGGAACATCGAAAGAGGTATGACGAAGAAATCGGAAGGAGCATGGAAAAGTTCGACGCATTCGCCTCTCCCGAAATTTTCAGGATTGACCCCTTAACTGAAACAGATAGTGCAATTCTGGAATGCCTCTCGATGCGATTTGGAGAGAATGCTGGCTTCCTCGAAGGTATTCCGAAGTGGCCGGGATGGCCCTTGAATCCAACAGGCATCTTTCAGAAACCTTTCATTAAGTGCGACGACCAATTTTATCTTTTCCATCTCCAGATGGCCAGTCGAGAATCGTTTCGAATATTTGATAGCCTTGCTGAAACCGTAGATAGCCACTATCGGAATCACAAGTTCCTCAAGAGCAGGGATGACTTTACCGAATCGGAGGCCGTCATGTTGCTCAGTCAGGCTCTTCCCGGGGCTGAAATCTATCAAGGGCTGAAATACACGTTCTCGGATTCGGAGGATACGAAGGAAGGGGAGGTTGATGGAGTCCTGATATACGACGATAACCTGATCATTGTTGAGGCGAAGGCTCACGGGTTGTCTTCTTCCGCACGGAGAGGTGGCCCGGAGCGCCTGATTCGCGATCTCAAAAAATCGCTCGATGAAAGTCACAATCAAGCCAACAGGCTTCTGGATGCACTCGATTCTCAAGCGCTACTGGAACTTCGTGACGAACGAGGGAGGGTAGTCCTGAAACTGGACAAACGCGATTTTTTAAGGAATTTTATGGTTTCGGCTTCGTTTGATCTCCTACCAATCGTAGGAGCGAAACTACCGTCTCTGAGAAAGATGGGCCTCATTCGCGGGGCTGAGTGGCCATGGGTGGTTTCGCTGGACGATCTCCGAGTGGCTGTTGACCTTTTAGATCGCCCGTCAGTCTTTCTGCATTATCTCTTACGACGTTCACAGTTGAATGAGCTTCCGAAAGTTCAGGCAATGGATGAATTGGATTACCTGACCCATTACGTTCATTCAGGGCTTTTCTTCGAGGAGAACCAACAATACGCCGAGGCTGATAGCATTTCGATAGGAGACCATACTCAAGACCTCACTCAATACTACCGGCGGATTACGGGAGGATCAGAACATGGGAAGAAACCAAAGGTTCCTCTTTCTGGAAGTGTGAAACGCTTTCTCGACTTGATGGAGAAACACCAGCCGAAACATTTTACTTCGGCAACACTTTGTCTTTTAGGATTTGACTCACCGGCAAGAGACGAACTGCTAAGCTCGATGAATAAGCAGATTAAGAAACTCCGACGCGAAGAGCGTGGTGCCTTCGCAGGTCTAAAAGGAAATGAAAAGATTCCCGCCCTCTACACTTCGGTAGTTCCGAATCTAGAAAAATGGGGTGACTGGGCCGAAAAACGATGCTTAGAATTGATAGAAAAATACGGTATACAGCGCTGCGTTCTCGTGATTTTGACTGTCCCTATTGCGGCTGGAGATTGCGAAGTAAGAGTCCTCTCTGGCAATGAGAGTGAATCGCATCTGTAGGCGGCCCTGAATTACCGGCTTGCGGGTAGCAGAGGTTACCTAGACATCGTTCACGAGAGTGTGGAATCACTTTCTAGCCATTCAGCAGGAGTCATAAAGGATTCCTGATCCCAGATCATATACCGGTGAGTTGCGTTGATTCCGATCAGAAGGGAGTGAAACGAGATAGCGAAGCTCTCCAAAAAATCGTTGATTTTCGCGTTGTCCAAAGTTCCGATTTCCGAATCGGGCAGCCCCTCATGAAGTAGTGGGTTCCTTAACTGTGCCCTGACGATCTCATTAAGGGTTCTTCGTTTCGCCTTGCTTATTTGCAGATTTGCCGCGCGAGCAATAGCATTCACCTTTGCGCCTAGACTCGTGCCCTGTTTGAATTCTAAATTGAACTTCGCTCCTAGCGCGTTTGCAATGAACTCTACGGCTGGAAGGAGCAGGGAAGAACGTCCGTTGACCGTGATACTGCGTCCTCGCGACATTGCCAGATATTGAGAAAACGCAGCTAGCTGGCGAGATTCATAAATGCGAATATATTCCTCGAATCCGTCTTCAAGAAACGCCTGCCACTGCACAACCGGAAAGTTCGAATTGGCATAGCAAGGGCCCTTGTGAAGGGGGAGTGCTTTCTCCGGCGTGAGGTGAAGCTCAAGAAGGTCGCCGGTATCATCCACTCTACCCCACGCGACTACGTCCACTGGCCTCCCTGCATAGGCTTGGAAAAATTTTGCGAGGGGTCTAGCCCAGCATTCGAGAAATCTATCCGGTGGCTCAGGGAAGCTAATAAGGCATTTTGCGGTGACAGAAGTATCTTGCTTTCGCCGTCGGGATATGGATGTCGTTTCCAAAGGCACGGAGATGCTTTCGACTTCGATCTCTACATCATTGACCTTGGAAGCTGGGCCGACGACTCCGCCTTGAAGATTGCTGAAGAACACAACATACCGTGAAGATTCACTGACTGGGGAAAAACGGAGCACTACTTCTGAATTGTGGGAGGGCGTTAGCTCAGGTTTCCCGTTAATGCCCGACAGAGCTAACATCGAGTCGCATTCAATTCGACAACTGCGCCCTCCGAGTTGCAGGTCTCCGACGACAGGCCCCAAGCTATCTGATGCCCCAAATTTTGCAGGCTCAATAAAGGAGAGTAAGGACCCCTGACGACAACGGAAATCGAACTCAACTTTGCCCTCATAGTTGAACTGCGGAAGCTGGACGTTTCCTGTCCCATGGAGAACCAAGCGGGAAAAATCGGTCGTCTCGAACCTCAATCTATCTCTCGCCGCTTCTTCGACCCACATTGAGAACGATCTGCCAGAATTCTTGGCTTCATCCTGCGCCTGACGCTTTAGCTCTGGGGAAAGCGCAAGATTGTATCGCTTGCGGACTCTATCCCCGATACGCGGGCGTCCAAAGCTACTGGTGCTGTTATTCATTTGAATTCGACTTTATTACACAACAAAGTGCTTGATGGGGGTAGCAAATGCAAGTATTTTAGATTTCAGCGCATCAAGAGTGGTCGCCGAAAGCGGCCCGCCAACCGAGGTGACAACCCACGGTGGCATGGCAATTCAGCCGGATGCGGGAATTCAAATTCCAAAAAATGTCCGAACTCGCTCTCTCTCGCCCTGCTCCTTCCTTGCCTTCCAGTCACGCACTGAAGGCCCTCTCTTTTGCAACCGGCTTACTCGTCGCTCTCCTCGCAGGGGGTGCGTTCGCGCTCTCCTTTGATGCTCTCCAACATCTCGCGGAAGAGAGTGGGGTGACACCGGGCCTAACTTGGGTCTGGCCTCTGGTCCTCGATGGAGCAATCGTGGTCTTCTCGCTCAGCGCCCTCCGTGCCAGCCTTCATCGCGAGTCCATTGGCTATCCGATGGCGCTCGTTGTAATCGCTACAGCCGCGAGTGTCATCTTCAATGTCGCGCATGCTCCAGAGGGGCTTCTTCCCCACACCATGGCAGCAGTTCCTCCGGTGTTTCTCTTTCTGAGTTTCGAGCTTCTCATGCGGCAACTTCGTTCCGAAGTCGAGCGGACCTCCATGCTGGCCAGTCTCGAAGAATTGACTTCGGAAATGGACAAAGCCGAGGCAGCTCGACTCAGGCTGTCCAGCCAGATCGAACGCCTGACTGCCCAGCGCGATGAGTTGAAAGACTCCGTTCGCTCTGCCAAATCCGCGTCCGTCCAAGAGCTGTTGGACAAAGCCAATGTCGCCAAAGCAGACAAGATTGACGCCCGCCGTGCCAGAGTGGCGGAACTGGCCGGACAAGACCTGTGCCTGCGGGACATTGCTGAGTCCCTTGGGGTGTCCACCAAAACCATCAAGCGCGATCTCGCGGCTCTCGATCTGGCAGCCTAACCACCCAACAAACGAATATCCGAAGCACCGAATAGAATGGCACGATCTGTTTCTCGTCACCCCTCCGCCGTCGAAGTCGTCTTCCTCCACGGAATTCTCTTTGAGCCCTCTTTCTACGAGCTGCAAGAGGGGGAAATCGAATGTGAACCGGCGTGGCACTATTTCGACTGGGGTGATTTCATCGAGGACCTCAAAGGAGTCATCGGTGAAGGCTACGCGAGCTTTGGAACCTGCGACCGATGGGCTGGCCGAGAGAACCACGTGATCCTTGAGAACGAAGCTGCCGAGGTCTCTGTCGCCGAATACTGTGGTCTGATTTCAGTATCTCTCGCGCCAAAGGAGGAAGCTGATTGGGACTACCACCAAGTGACTGCCCGCAATGCGAATTGGACGGGGCGGATCGCTGACAACTTTCGTGAGCATCTTCATTCTCGCTTTCGAAACTTTGCGATGATTCCGATGGGATCAGCTTCCAACGGAGAAGCGTTCTTTCGTGCCGCCTCTCGCCCGAACGGACTCGTCACCAGCAAGGAGGGGGAGCTATGGTGAGACACGTTCCTGCATCAGCGGGCTACGATGTTCGCAGCCTCGACGATTTCACGGTGGGATACCTGAACGCAGCCGTATGGAGTAGCGAATACGATGACAGCCACGGCATCGACCGAATCGCACCTGAGGCGGTCGAGCAGGCAGCCAGTGACTGTAGCCGCTTCCAGAAAGAGCAGGCTTCCGACCTCAATGAATTTTACCTGCGACTCTCCACGTCTTCAGAATGCGGCACACAAGATAGCCTGGGCGGCTACTGCTTCTGGATGTCCAGAGTGAACGAGGGAGTCGGATTCTGGAATCGAGTGGATCACCCCGTTGGTGACCGCCTTCATCTCGCCACTCAAGCCTACGGCCATGTTGATCTCTACGAGGGGGACGACGGCCAACTCTACTTTTCGTGAATATGCCTCCTGTCGAAACCGCTGAACCATCCTATGAGCTGAAACTGACCCGTGTCAGGGAGGTAGGAACCTCAAGACCGATCACAAGCCCCGAGGAAGCGGTCGAGTATTGGCGGGAGGTGATCGTCGAGAGAAGCTGGTTTCACCCCACCAGAGAGCACGTCGTGACGCTGCTGCTTAATACGCGACACAACATTATCGGCCACCACCTTGTCAGCATCGGAACTCTTAACGAGTGCATTGCTCATCCTCGTGACATCCTTGGCCCAGTTGTCTGCGAGGGAGCTTTCGCCTTTCTCCTCATGCACAATCATCCTTCTGGCGATCCTTCACCCAGTCAGGCGGATCATGCCCTGACGAAGCGAATCCGTGACGGAGCGGAATTGCTTCGAGTTGAACTGACGGACCACGTTGTGGTCGGTGAGGCAGGGAGGTATTTCAGCTTCCGGGAGTCGGGGCTGACTTGAACTCGGCGTGCTGGACCTGTCACTTCTGAGGCATCTTCTCTTCATCCACATGAGGGGCTTCAGGCCCTAGCCATTTGCCGTGAATGAGGAATAACTCATAGTAGACGAGCCACTCGGCGATCCACGGAATAATCTTTTCGTGAATGTTGTCGCTCCGCCGCCACGGGTCTTCAGGAGGATAGTAGAGGCAGAGGGAGCCATCTTCATACATGTGGATTTTTGTTGAAGGCAAAATGAAGGGGCTTAAAACCCGCACTTTGGGAATCCCGTTCTTATGGTGTTCGATTTGCACATTGTAGCTGGCGCAGCCGTCGGCAGGCTGGAGCACACCCTCGCAGCGCAGTTGGCCTTTCTTTAGGTTGCTCGTAAAAACTGGAAAGTGTTTTTCAATCAGAAGCTTTTGGGCGACGAAATGGCGATAATCAGCCGAAGGCTTACCTCGATCTCTGAATGTCCCTGCGTAGAACCTGTGCTTGGCATTGGCAATTCCGCTTAGCCCAATAGTTCCGGCTGCCGTCGTGCGAGCGACTCCGTTTGACAGCAACGCCGCCTTTTGAGCCAGCGCCTTCTCCTTTTTATTCTCCTCATCGTCGAATTCTTTGAAGAAGCCGTCGGTCTGAAAAATCCAGTCCCACACTTCGCGGGCTGACTCGGCGTTGTCTGCCTCAGGGTCGTCGAGAGTTTTGAGCCGTTCCAGCGCGTCTTGAACCGCTTCGTGAAAGTCCTCGACGTTGCTGTCCGAGTTGGTCTTCGTAATCGGCGGACGATCAGGGTGCGCCAAGTTGCAAATGATCTTGCCAACCCGCAGGCGGTCGTCGAGCGCTTCGAGCAGGTTGCGGAACGCGATGTCGATCCGTTCGTTGTAGACCGGTTGGCACTCTGCCACGAGCATCGTCAGCTTCATTCCGTTGGGCATGTCCCAGTTGTAGCGACTGCGGCAGAATCGTTTGAGGAGCTGGGTGTCGTGCCTCATCTGAGTCCCCCTGCCACTTTCTGAAGCGTTCCGCTCCTGAACTTCACCCAGATACCAGTCATTCACCTGGGTCGGGTCAGATACAATCCACTCCCCTTCGCTGGCCAGTTCTCGGACCAGATCATCGTTAGCGTCAAAATACTTTCGATAGACCGGAAAATCGACGTGGTGCTTCTCCTCATCGGACTCCTTGTAGTAAACACGGACAGCGTTGGTGAAAAGCCGGGGCTGCTTCGCGAAGCGTTTGTCTTTGAGTGCCTGCCGAACATGTTCCCGGACCTCGTCGGCGGAGAGTTCGTTGCCGTCTTCATCGACGAGATCGTCTCGCCAAAGGACAAGTCCATCGTCGATGTCATATTCCTCCAGCTTGAACTTTGTCTGGATGATAAGGTTCACGGCGACTGAGCCCTGCGGCTTGAAGGAGGACTCGGAAATGCGGAGCCCTTCAATCCGTCCCGGCAGACGAACGATGAGGCGATTCCGGTTGGACTTCCTGTGTTCGAGGAGCTTTTTCTTGAACTCTTCAGGCAGCCGGACTTTCTGGTCACGGAAGGCTTCGATTCGTTTGGAGTAGTTGAACATGTCTGTGTTTCAGGCTTGGGTTTCTCCGAGCTGGTCGGCATAGGCCATCCAGTCCACGGCTGGCACGGTGGCGAGGGATTGGAGCTTCCACAGCAGACGGAACATGAAGTAGGCCAGTGCGTTTCCGCTCGGGCCGTAGCTGTAGCCTTCATCGTCCTCGAAGGTGTCAAAGCTGGCCCCGGCAGCCGCGAAGCCGCAGTCAATGTGTCCCTCCACAGAGAGAGCCCGATGGGCCTTTGCGAAGGACTCCCCGAAGCCGTCTGCCCAGTCAACTTCGATGGCCAGAATACCGGCGACGATGTCGAAGAGCTTCTTTGCGGGGAACACTCCACCCGCGTGATGAATCTCAACCGAAGTGCGCTTGAGTTTCCGCACCGAGGCGGCTTTGTCGGCAGCATATTCGAGGTAGCCCTTGTCAATGGTGGGTTTGCACTCGAACACTCCGTAAACGGCCTCTGCGGGCACGTAACGGTGTTTGTCGTTGTCGAGAAGCGTCGGGGTGTATTGACGGTCGAAGACTACCACGTCGATAGAGTTACTGACGTTGCCGAGGGAATCCACCACGATGGCTTTCTCAACCGTGTAGCGGTTCGGCAGATAGCGCCGCAGCACGTCTATGAAGTGCTGTTCGTTGACCTCGCCCCGGTCGCCGGAGTGGGTGATGCGCCTCGAAGACAGCAAGTTGGCGATCAGGCATTCCTGCTCTGTTAGGAAGGCGTCTCGCAGGAACTGGATATTGTCTGTTGGTATTTCTTCGATCATGGCGATGATTTCAGTTGTTCCCGCCCCTATCCTTCCGGTGGGTAGGGATCGTTCCCGTAGCTCCAACCCTCACGAATCCGGCCATTTTGACCGTGGATGCGGAGTTCGGACTGTTCTTGCTGAGCGAGAGGCCGCCCAGCTTCGATGGCTTCTTGCTGCGTGTTGTGCAGCGACGATGCTCGTTCGTTTCCCTCGCCGAGGACCGCCCAGCGGTCACCACGAGGCACAACATGGTAGTTTCTTTTTTTGCTCATTGCATTATTCCTTATTTTTAAGGGGAGTTAGACTTTCCCTGTTGACCCATGCCGATCCGCCGCAGAAAATTGCCATGTGTCTGCAATTTTTTTTATCCCCTAAGTAACCGTGCCGAAAAACAATCAGGACAGGTTGGCCGAGATGCCAAAGGAGGAGTTGGAGGAGGCCCTTGATAGGGCCGCAAGCTTCGCTTCATGGAGGCTTCGAGGTTGCTACTGGCAGGGCGTCTATGGTGGGACGCCACCGGCAGCACCTGAGGCGTTGGACTTGGTGCAATTCGCGCTGGGAAAAGTCATCGACGGCGCAAACTGGGATGAGAGCAAACCACTTTGGCTCGTGCTTCGAGGGATCATCCGGGGCAGGGTCAACCATCTTGCGGTGTCACTGGAGAACAAGAATCTCCAGGACTCGGAGGACGTAGAAGAGCGGGTTCAAAGGGCTCAAGCCAAGTCTGACGCAGAAGCAGCAAACGAACTCCCTGAGGGTGCCGAGAGTGACGAGGCAGAAAGTGACGAAACTCTTCTGAAGCTGACAGAGTCGCTGGCGGACGATCCCGACGCTCAAAAGGTGGTCGAGGCCATCTGGGATGGCGCAGTCAAGCGGGCGGAAATCGCCGAAGTCACCGGGTTCTCAGTAGACGAGGTGACCAACATCAGGAAGAGGCTCAAGCGGAAGCTTCGAGATTTTGGTGGCAATTTATCCTAAGAATCCGGCATATAGTAGTATCAGCATTTTTCAGTCATGCCCGACGATCCCCAAGACCGTTCTTCCAAGGAAATCCTCTCCGATCTCAGTATTTTCCTAGGCGGAGCCGAAGATGAGGTGCAGGATGACATCGTATCAGTGCGAGAGCAGTTGTACGAAGAGGGGATAGACACCCAGCCGCTAAAGGAGTGGGCTTTCGAACGGATCGGAGCGCTTAAAGCGCAGGCTATTCTTCGTGGCCCCAAGGAGAAGCGCCTCCGCCTGTTGGAATTGATGGAGCAGGTAGGCAATCGACTAGTCGGCGAACTGCTTCCACAGAAAGAGGCGATCTTGGCAAGAGTTCAGGCGATGTCGGATTCCAACCCAGACGCGGCGCAGGTATTTTGCCGAAAGTTTGAAGAGGCGAGCGATGAGGACCTCCCCGGTCTTGTTCAGGACCTAGAAATGCTCGGGAAGATGAGCGAGGCAAACGAAGGTGACGATGCGTGATCCCAATCTGGTCGCAGCGCAAGGAGCCGCGTTCAGGTTGCTGAATAGTATCGGGATGCCGCACCCGAAGCTGATCGAAATGGAGGACCTTGCGATGTCCCGTGGAGCACTGGTAGTCGAGGGGCCAATGGAGGGTGCTGAGGGCAGGCTCATCCGAGACGGCAAAGATGGAATAATCCGTATCAAACAGGGCATCAGGCAGGAGGGGCGGAAGAGGTTCTGTATTGCCCACGAGTTGGGGCACTGGGAACTTCACGAGGACTCAACTCAGTTCATCTGTTCCCGGAAAGACATGCTGGACTATGCTCGCAGCCCTCTTGAGGTTGAGGCCAACACCTTTGCTGCGGAGTTGCTGATGCCACCGAAGTATTTCCGGCCACGCTGTCAGAGAGTCGATCCTTCATTCGCTCTCATATCGGAGCTGGCTGATGAGTTTCGGACGACTTTGACTGCCACCGCCATCAGGTTCGCGAAAGAATTTAAGAAGCCACTTCTTGTCGTGCTTTCTGAGGATGGTGTCGTGAAATGGTGCTATCGCCGAGATGATTCGACCCCGTATGTCGTTAAGGGAATGACAGTTCCTCGTTTCAGTTCTGCTGGATTGCTCGATGACGAGGGAGAGGTCATGCAGATGGAAGAGTTCGACGAAGCTGACTGGTTCCCCCAGCTAAATCACAAGGATCACTTTGGAGTAATGGAGCAATCTAAGAAGATGGGCGGCTACCCAATGACTCTAACCTTGCTTTGGCTCTCTGGGCTTCACTAGGGCACGCTACCTCGACATTCATTGATTCTGGCTACGGTTGCGCTTCTTTCGACTCGCGCCCGATCATTGCGAACGGAGGGGAGCGCGAGCCCAATTTCCTCTCCAAAAGGCAGTTACCCTTTCGTCATGTCGGGCTGTGTAGCCACGCCGATTCTGCTCGATATCCTTCTCCTTTCTCTTGCTGCTCTTATCTCCTGTGGTGGTAGCCACAGGAGGGCTTTGGTTGGTTCGCTGGCTCGACGCCATGGTCAGTTCAAGATCGTGCAGATGAAGTCCACCTGCCTGTCACAATCATCACAGATAGCGAGCCAGCCTTCCCGACCGCAGAGGTTTTCCCACGTCCATTTGGGACTGCGAAAGTAAACCCACTCCAGCTCCTTAGCGGTCTTTCCGCAGTTTGGGCACTCGCAAGGGTGAGATGTCTGTGCCAATCGCTCACGTTCTTCCCTGACAAATTTCGCATTCTGAAGACGAGTATTTCGTCGCGAGCGCTCCACATCTTCGCGCGGGAATATTTCGCCCTCAGGCTCGTTCGGTTCTTCTATCTCGCTACTCATCACGCTGCTCCCGAAGCCAGAAGAAGGTCTATCTCCTCAGATCGGTTTCGTAGATTTGTTTTAACGTCGTAGGGACTGACCTGAATTACTCCGTCTTCCATGTAAATGGAACGGATCAGAGTGCTGACGTGATGGGCTGCCCGCTCATCCGAGAAGCTTTTGGTGTCGATCCCGAAAAGCTGGGCCTCTCCATTCCAGCTTTCCATCAGGTAAGCGGTGATGCCGGAGGGGAGGGTCCAAGCGAAGAACCCGACGCCATCTTCGTGAAGGGCCTGAAGAGTGAATGAGAGAAGGTATTCCTGCTTTTCCCGTCGCAATTTCTCGACAGCGTCGGCTACCTCATCCACGGCATCGCCGAGATTCGCGTTGCAGAGAGCGTTATCGAAGATGGTCTCTTCCCAAAATGGAACGCCGTTCCTCAGGTCGATCACGGGTTGCTTCAGGTTGGTGCGTCGAAGCTCCTTCTCGATCTCCTGGATAGCGATTCTTACGTTTCGCTCCATTCGTTTCTTCTTATTCATCTTCTTGTATGCCGACGGTGACGGACCACCAAGACCGTCCGGTTTTATCTTTAATCCGAGTGAGGCCGACCGAATCGTGGGGATAGGTCTTGTCCTCAATGAGACCGCTTTCCCTCACGAAATTGAAATGCTGCTTGTCTTTCCACTCCTCCGCGTTCATTGCGGAGTAGTAGACGGTGCGGCAGAAGGTCTGGGTATCGCAGTCGAACCAGTTCTCGAACATTGCTGGCCTCCCATCGGTCATTACGCAATGGCCATATCCGATGTCGATCTCGTGAAAGAATTTTGACTCTGCTCCTGCTTTCTCGGGTTTTATACTGCGGTCGGGAGCAGAAAAACGGGGGTCAGGTAATCGGTCAATCACTTCATTGTTATTGTATCAAAATCCATGGTTCAGCGCACGATTCTTTGTGTCATTTTTAAGAATTTTCCGAGGGTATTTTGCCCCGAAAAATGGTATGATGAGGTATGCCTTTGGAGAACGAAAAACGAGACGAACATTCCACCGATCCCGAAGCAGTTCGCGAGGCAGAAATTGCCAATCGACTCTACGAGAAAGCTCTCACCGAGGGTGGAGAGGTCGAGATCAAGGAAGGCGAAACTTGGGGATCGTAAGACTTCTGCTGACACGCACGGCGGTTGAAGCCCGAGTGAAATACCCTCATGCTGGTCATTCAGCATGAATCCACTCGTCGCACTGGTCCGGCAGCACATGGACTGCCAAGGTCTCGACCGGAAGAAGTTGGGTCATCTTCTCGGCTCAGGGAAGAATCCAACAAAAACGTTTCGACGCCTCGATGAGTTCCTAGCAGGCAGAGCAGTCCACCCTTCCTTTGTGGAGCAGTTGGGGGAGGCCCTTCAGATTCCTTCTGAGCAACTCGTAGTTGCGCGGGAAGCTCACGAGGCATCTGAGCGGAGGAAGCAGCTCAGAGCGGCGCACGAATCGGCAGAAGAAGCCATGAGACGACGAGGACCTCACCTCTGGGGAATATTGCCTGACAACTATTACCCCAGCCTCATCACCATTCTCGGCCCCGAATTTTTCCTGCTGTTCAAGCTCCCTGAAGAGTTCGCAGAGTTGCCTCACTACGAGATGACCATCGAAGTGGGCGAAGCCATACGGGATCACTTCACAAATCACCGTCGCTGCCGATTGGCCGGATATGAGTTTCGGAAGTCTGTGAAGGAGGCGCATCTCTTCGATACACAAGGGCTGCATCTCGGAAGAAAAGACGATTCAGTTTTTCGCGAGGGAACTCTCTCCGAAAGCTCGAAAAAAATGGCAGGTGCGACTCGAAAGCTCCTTGGCCTCTGAAGAGCTGCTTCAACTCGCTCTTCGAACTTCTTCGGAGGCGTCTTCACGAAGTCCCGAGAGCGCGGGCCCTAAACCTGAAACCACGTTTCGCTTCTCCGCGATGTAGTGTTTCTCGGTAATCCTGATGTCCGAGTGCCTGAGAAGGTGAGAGGCAGCAAGAATTCCATGCTGCTCGCAGATGCGCGTCCCGTATTCCTTCCGCATCGCGTGGATCGGGTTTCGAGACTTGATCCCTTTTTCGCGAAGCCACTTGATCAAGGTGTCGAAATGCTGATGGGCGCGGTAATGGCGATAGGTCACCTCGGGTTTGGGTTCGCCTCCGTCGATCACAAAACGGCTTGGGGAATCGGGATAGACTTTTCGGAGGAAATCGAGAACCTCATCATCAAGGAGGATGTCTCCATCGCTGTCGCACTTGGGCTCAAAGCAGTCAGTTGCCTCGATTCGAACAACCTTCTTGGACCAGAGAATCTGCTCCCACTGAAGCTTGTCGATTTCGTTTCGTCTGAGCCCTGTTGTCAGAGAAAGAATTAGGATGATGAACGCTTGGTGCTTGGAGTGTGCTTGCAGTCGCTGAATCTCGCGTGCCCGCTTGAGATCGGATGACATCTCGTTGCCTTTGTAGAGCGCAATTTCCGTTTCTGGGTCTGCATGGTGCAACTCCTCCACGGCCTCTCGGAGGAGGGCCTCTGGATCGCATTGCGAGCGATACCGCATCGACCCCTCCTTTTCGAAGAAGACATTGGAGAAAGGCAAGGGGTCGGGAAGCTCCAGATGGCTAAGAAATGCCATATTTCGGCGGCTGAAGAGAGCCTTTGCATTTCTAATGTAGGTGTTGACTGTGCGCTTCTTGGCGAGCTGGTCGCGAGGGTCGGAACTGGCTCGGGCGACATAGTTCAACTTCCACTTGTTCACCTTTTCTGGGGTGACCGTGGCCAGCTTCACCGAATTGACACGGCGCTTCCACTCTTCGGAGTGTCCGCTGTGGTAATCCTGTTTTTTCATCCCCTCGGGGAGCTTGATGTTCGCAACACCGGCGACGATGTGCCGAAGCTTGTAGACGTATGTCTCAAATGTCCTTGGCTTTACAGAAGTGACCTTGCGCACTTCTTCGATGAATTGACCAACTGTAAGGTCCGAGATTTTCTCGCTGAAACCTTTGAATTGCTCTCGTGCCGCTTCCCAGCCTCCACCGCGAACTGCCAGAAATATTTCGAGAGCTTTCTTTCCAGCTTCCTTCTTCGAGGACTCACCAGTGGAGAATGTCTCCCGTCTGCCTCGTGCCTGAATCCTTACCGAGTAGGTTTTGCTTTGCCGCTCCTCGCCTTCGACTTTACGCTTTGGTCGGAAAACACGCTTCTCCCAATACCGAGGATCGGTTTTTGAGAAGGTGTTAGGATTCTGTTTGATGTTAGCCACTTTTTAGCCACTTTTTGACGAGTTCACACCAGTCCATGAAAGACCAGCAAGATTTTAAGATCGTCTCAAACCCCCGTAAATACAAGGGTTGCAGCTCATACGGACCGTTCTGGACCTATACGGACGGGTGCTATTTTTCAGGCTGAAAATCCTTGTGTCCCCAGTTCAAATCTGGGTCGAGCCACTTTCACTCTCAACGAGTTACGCGCATTCGCGGTCTCGAAAGAAAAATCTTGGACGTTCCTTGGACACTTCTGAGGTATCCACGCGCTCCCATTCCACCCTTTGAATCTACCGGTGGGCATTGCTAAGGTAAAAGCGGGTCCTCTCCAGCCAATCCCTCATTTAGGGTCGCGTTCCAATCGATTCCTATTTTTTCGCCCAATAGGGTCCACCACTCAAAAGGACGAATCGTTCTTATCGGTGCGTCGGTCCTAGCGGGATTGAGGGGGTCCAAAAACAGGTCGACCGCGGACCGGCTTATTCGAGTCGGTGAGATCGACTCCGCGCAAGGGCTCCGCTCCGCAATGAAAAGGGAGCCGTTTACGAGGGTGGGTTGCGAGTTCCTACAGCGATCTGGGGCCCTGGGATTGTGAGCGGTGAAACCGCTGAGCCGATGCTCTCGATGGACATTTATCCAACGATGCTGGAATTGGCTGGGCTCGATGCTCCAAGCAAACATCAGCTCGATGGTGAAAGTTTTGCTTCCATTCTCACCGGCAAATCACAGAAGCTGACCCGAGACCGCGTATTCTGGCATTTTCCGAGCTATATCGAAGGTGGTGGACCTAGCAGCGCGATGCGGAAGAGAGATTACAAGGTGTTGGAATTTTTCGAGTCTCAAGAGATTGAACTCTACAATTTGGCAAAAGATCCGCATGAGACTCGAAACCTGGCCGAGACACATCCTGATTTAGCAAATAGCTTAGCCGGTGAATTACAAGCGTGGCACGAAGCCGGCGCACCTCGACCGTCCGCTTCGAATCCAAATTTCGATCCCGACGCCCCGAAGAAACGAGGCCGGGAGGACCGCGGAAAAAACAAGGGTGGAAAAGAAAAGCGGAATCGTCCAAGTTGATCTGATGCGTATCCTCGTCGTCGAAGACCAATCCCAGATCGCCGGATTTATCCGATCTGGACTCGAAGAGGCGGGCTTTGTCGTTGAGTTGTGTCGAACGGGCGAGGAAGGATTCGAGCTGGCGACGAGCGAATCTTTCGACGCGATGCTGCTCGACATTATGTTGCCGGGGCGCGACGGACTCAGCATTCTCCGCAGCCTCCGTGAGCGCAGTGTCACCCTCCCCATTATTCTGCTGACCGCCCGCAATGAATTGAACGAACGGATCGAAGGACTCAATCTCGGAGCCGATGACTACCTGACGAAGCCATTTTTCGTAGAAGAACTGGTCGCCCGCTTGCAGGCACTCCTGCGCCGCTCTTCTGGGACTCCGCAAACGATCCTTCAAGTGGACGACCTCACACTCGACCTCATCAAGCACGAAGCGAGACGAGGCGGCCGTGAGATTGAACTGAGCCAGCGGGAATTCGCTCTGCTCGAATACCTGATGCGTTCTCCCGGCCGCGTTTTTTCCCGTTCCCAGATCTGTGAACATGTCTGGAACACCCACTTCGATACCGGCACCAACATGGTCGACGTAGCGGTGACAAGACTGCGGAAGAAAATCGAGGCACCGAGCGAAGAGAAACTGATTGATACCGTTCGCGGGGTTGGCTATCGAATGCGAGAACTATGAAAGCGCGCTCCTTTCGGTTCCGGATTGTTGTGTGGTCCGTCCTTGTTTCCGGGGCGGTTTTAATCGCATTCTCCTGGGTTACCTGGTTGGCACTGCAACAAAGCAGGCGTGTATCGCTCGACGAGTCACTGGCCGCATTCGGTTTTCGGCACGCGACCAAGGCAAGTAAGAACGTGGATACGACGAGGTTTGAATCTTCGATGGTGGAAAATTTTGGTGAAGATAAAGCGGAGACACGTTTCCTCGCCTTTCTTACGAGGGAAGACGAGGTAATCTACCGGTCGCAACACTGGCCGGAGGACGTTGCGCTGGAGGGCTTCCCAGGATCCGAAGTCCTCCTCGATCCGCAGCCAAATATTCCTGCTCCACCGAATCGGAAAGGGGGCGAACGCGGCAAGGGAGGTCGCCGGGATCGTCTTGTGATGGAGCCGCGCTATTACACGAAAGAGGCAAACGGGAAGCGATTTCGTTTCGGAGTTTTTGCTAACCGCGAGGTGAAGTTGGTTGTCGGAGCCGACCTCTCCGAAATCTCGGCAGAAATGCAATCTCTCCGGCAGGCTTTTCTCGTCGCACTTCCCGGAGCTCTTTTTCTGGTGGCGTTGGGAGCATGGCTCATTGCGAGACGGGCCATTCGCCCGGTCGAAACCTTACGGCGAGATATGAAGCAAGTGTCCGCAGCAGCGCTCGACAGTCGGCTGGAGGTAACCGGTGCGGCCGAAGAATTTGTTGGTATCGTCGAGCAATACAACGCGATGCTGGAACGGCTGGAACGAAGTTTTCGCCAAGCCAACCGATTCAGTGCTGATGCCTCTCACGAACTGAAGACCCCGCTCGCGATCATGCGGGGAACTCTCGAGCAGGGGTTGAAGCGGTGTGACGATAATCCCGAAGCGCTGGAAGTTTTTTCCCAGTTATTGGAGCAATCTGACCGTCAGGGAGCGATTCTCGAAAACCTGCTCCTCCTTTCCCGCGCCGATGCGGGGAAATTGGAAATCAGTGCGGAGCGAATCGATCTAACTACCATGTTGGAGACTTGGCTGGAAGACGCAGGGTTGCTAGCGGAAGCACGGGATATCACAATTCGTAGCAAGGTCGAGCCCGGTATAGTGATCAAAGGCGACCCCATCCTTCTCCAGCAAGTGGCACACAACATCTTTTCCAATGCCGTTCGCTACAACGAAAAGGGGGGGCTTATTGCATGCCGACTTTCCAAGTCGGACAATGGAATCGAATGGTCCGTCGCCAACACCGGAACTCCGATTGCAGAGGAAGATCGCGAAAGGATATTCGAGCGGTTTGAACGATCGGGGTTATCGGGCGAAGGAGTTGGCCTTGGCTTGAGTATAGTGAAAGAGATTATCGTTGCACACGAAGGAACTGTGACCGTCCGGGAGAATGCGGAGGGAATGGTGGAGTTTCGGGTTGGGTTTGTGGCTTAATTGAAGCTACGGGGCATAAAAGAACATTTCATCGATGTAATGTTCCTGAAACCTTCATGAAATACTCAGGTTGTTTACTGTTGTGTAATCACGATTGGATTTTATGAAATTTTTGCCGACTCAACTTCTTCTCCTCCTCATCCTTCTCCCTTCCGCGACTGCGAGCGCCGCAGACCAACCTAATTTCCTTTTCCTGCTCTCCGATGACCAGGCATGGACTGGTCTCTCCTGTCAGATGCATCCCGATATGCAGAACTCGAAGAGCTACATCATCGAGACGCCGAACATCGCCCGGTTGGCGAGCGAGGGCATGCGGTTCAGCGCGGGTTATTCGCCCGCCTCGGTCTGCGCGCCGACCCGGATCAGCCTGCAGACCGGCAAGAGCCCGGCGCAATGCCACTGGACCAAGGCGGCCGGATCGATGACCGCGGAAGACGGCTTCATGCTGATCCCGCCCCGCAACCGCCGCAGCATCGAAGAGAGCGAAACCACCATCGGCGAAATGCTCCAATCGGCCGGCTACACCACGGCTCATTTCGGGAAATGGCACATCTCCGGTGGCGGGCCTGAGCAGCACGGCTACGACGAGAGCGATGGCGACACCGGCAACCAGGACGCCGAACCGCATCTACCACCCAACCCGGTCGATATCTTTGGCATGGGCGAACGAGCCATGAACGTGATGACGAAATCCGCCCAGGCGAAGAAACCGTTCTTCATCCAGATGTCCTACCACGCGCTGCACTACCCGCAGAACGCGCCTCCCGAGTTGGTCGCAAAATACCAGAAGCTCAATCCGAGGGGGAACGAAAAGGAGATCGGTCGCGCGGCCATTGCGGAAGCGCTCGACCAAGGCATCGGGCAGTTGCTGGAAAAGATCGAGGCACTCGGTATCGCGGACAACACCTATGTCATCTACATGTCCGACAACGGTTCCTCGACCCGGCAGACTCTGCGCGGCGGAAAGGGAGGGGTCTGGGAAGGCGGCGTTAGGGTGCCGCTGATCGTGCGCGGCCCCGGGATCGCGCCGAACTCTTGGAGCCACCAGCGGGTGGTCGGTTACGATTTCTATCCCACCTTTTGCGAACTCGCGGGTGTTCAAAAAGATCTCCCAGACACAATCGAGGGAGGCTCGATCACCCATCTGTTTCGGGGAGAAGACAAGCCGGTAGAGCGTCCGAGAGAGGAATTGGTCTTTCACTTTCCCCACTACCAGAGCGACACACCACACTCGGCGCTACTTCTCGACAGCTGGAAGATCATGCACTTCTACGAAACCGGCGAAACGCATCTCTTCGATCTCGCTGACGACATCGCAGAACGCCGGGACCTCGCGGAGCAGAAACCGGAGATCGCCGACGCGATGAAGCAAAAACTCTTCGCCTACCTCACCGAAATCGATGCCCAGATGCCGGTGAAAAATCCGAGCTACGATCCTGACAATCCTCCATCGACCGACAAGATGCGCGGAGGAGAGAACGGCGGTGGCGGAAAGAAAGGACAAGGCGGTGGCGGAAAGAAAAAGAGAATGTCCGAAGAATCAGACACACCGGAAAACACCGAGTCCGATGCCGACGATTCCGACACCCCGGACAAACCCGGAACAGCCGAAATGGAAAACAAGAAGGGCAAAGGTGGCGGAAAAGGCGGCAAGCGCACGACAGAGGAGTCTGAAGAACCAGCCACACCTTCCAAGACTCCCAACCCTGCTCCGGTTTCGGGAGGCAGTGCCATTGATCTTAGCCCAGCGGCTTTCCAACAAATTGCTGTCGGCGGAACAGGTGGGTTGGCGAAAAAAGGCAATGCGCCCGGCGAAGCTGCCTCATGGGTGACGAATCATGCCGGCGAGCTGGACACCAACGGTGATGGTTCTGTGAGTCAAAACGAATTGATGAGCCAGGCTCGCATGGCATTCAATGCCTTCGATGCCAATCAAAACGGTGTCCTCAGTTCGGCAGAGTATGAAGGCAAGAATCCGAGGATGGCCGTGGCCGAGTTTCTCACCTCCAACACCGCGGCAGTCGACGCAAACTCCGATTTCATCATTACCGCGAGAGAGTTCGCCAGCGCTCTGCGGGTTGCCTTCGACCAGGCAGATTCCGACAAGGACGGATACATCGCCACCAAGTAACCCTCTCCATCAAACTTGAAAAAACGATGAAATCGACCGTCACAACAATCGACCCAACAGGGTTGGATCTACGACCCAACAGGGTTGGCCCGTTCTTTCTCACACTTGCTCTGCTTTCACTCTTTACGGCTCCGGTTTTCTCGCAGGATGAAGAAAAGAAAAGAGGTGGCGGAAAGAAAGGCGGCAAACCTGACAGCAAAGACACCGACACCTGGAGCGCCGAAGAATACAGCGGATTGCGTGGGGAAAAGGACCTCCAGGCTGCGTTGGCGTCGAAAGGGTTTGCCTGGATCTCCGGCTCACCCGCCGACAACGAAAAGCTCTCCGTTGGAAAGAACGCCCAGTTTTTTGGCTTTGTGGCACTACGTTACCAGAGCGGTCGTGCTGCGAATCGGGGAATGCTCGGCCGGGCTATGTTCGCCATTGCCGACGAAGCGCAGCGGGTGCGAATGGCCGAAGCGGTCAATGCCGAAAAGGCGGCGCTGCAGGAGTGGTGGGTCGTCCGAGAAGAGATCCTGACATTGCTCGAAGACCATCTCTACACCGGCCAATCGATCAACCGGGAGAAACTCGCTCCTCTCGGAGAACGCTTTTCGCTGCTCAACTCCATGGTCGCAACCCACGAGGCAGCGGCGTTTGCCGCCTTTGAGGATTCCATGACAAGTGCTCAAAAGAACATCACGGCCGGATGGCGCGCCGATGCCGAGAGTGCCGGGGACTATGGCAGGGACGTTCGGGTCGAAGATGAAAACGTCGATCGCGAAGACCTGAAGCAGCTCGAAGATCTCTACGCCAAGGCCTTCTCCTGGCTCACCGGAAAACCGGAGGCCAACGAGATCATTCCCATCGGACAGCCGGCCCAGTTCTTCGGATTCGTTTCAATTCGTCACAAGAGCGGTCATGCCGCCAGTCGCGGCACGATTGCAAAAGACTTCTTCGCCATGCTGAACGACGAGCAGCAAGCCATCATCGAACATGCCGTCGAAGTTCAGATTCCCGTCGTGAGGGAGTTTCTTGAGAATCGTCACGAGTTTCTCAATCAACTGGCCTTGTTGCGAACGAATTCATCGGCATTCGATAGTGATCGAGTTCACTACCTTTCTCTCCGAATGGGCCACCTCGAAATGGAGGCTGCGGTAATCGAAGCCGAAGCCTACCGAAAAATTCGGGCGTCGATGAATGAGGACCAAGTGGCAGCTCTCATGAAAATGCGTGGCGAGTACGTCATCGACGAGGCACAGGTCGCAGCGATGGATATGGAGCAGCGGGGCGCGACTCTCGCTATCCTGTGCTCGGGATGCCACGGAGCACCAAGCCGGCACCGGGTGGGGTTCCCGGCTCCCTCCCTCGATGGATTCTGGGATCGCAAGATCGCCTCGGGACCGAATTTTGAGTACTCCGCCGCGCTCACCAATGTGCGCCGTGGCGGCAACGAAACGTGGACGCCTGAACTGCTCGATCAGTTTCTGGCGAATCCGAAAAAGTTCGCCCCCGGCACAAAGATGGAATTCCAGGGACTGCTGAAAGAGGAAGACCGAGAAGCTCTCATTGAGCATCTCAAGTCAACACGCTTAGCTGGTAGGGCGAGGCGTCCCTCTAGCTTCTGATTCAAAGTTGATCTGCCTCTACCCAGCAATAACGCCCTTTCGAAAAAGGAAGCAGCCATAAGGTCTCGCGTCACCGACTTGAATGATCCCGTAGCCTTTCTTTGCGGCGTCGTAAAAATCAAAACGCTCGACGCCGACCATGGCTTGGGATCCACCGATCACGCTTCGAACGTCAGCCTGCACCTCCGGGATCTCTTCGGGATTGCCGACGACTTCCATCCGGCGAATGGGATCATCGACAAAAGTGTCGATGGGATAAAAGCTGAGGATAGCTCGAACGACTTATTGATTGGAATTTGCTTTTTCAAGGAGTTCTTATCGGTGCGTCGGTCCTAGCGGGATTGAGGGGGTCCAAATCGTTTCATAGTTTGGAAGACAAAGAAGAATGTGATGCAAATTTATTCCACTCCCGACGGCAGTGGCTGAGGCGTCACGGTCGGCCCGTGCACCTCGATAATATCCGGCCCGTTTTCCTGCGGAACGAAATGTATCCGATCGATACAAAGTCGGCGCGGCTCAGTTTGAGTCAGGCTGCGATGCGTGTGATAGACAATGAAATGTTCTTTTCCGTCGGGTGAGGTAGTAAAACAGTGATGAGCCGTTCCGTGAGCGTAGGTAGTCGACTTCATAATGGGATTATGCTCATACTTTTTCCACGGTCCCAGTGGGCTGTCTGAAGTCGCATAACCAACGGCATAGTTTGGATGACGGAAATGACTGCCCGAATAGGTCAGGTAATACGTTCCATTGTGCTTGATCATTTCCGCCCCCTCTGCGATGCGGCCCCTATGCTGTTCCCACGGCTGATCGGGAGCAACCATGAGTGATAGCGAATCGGGGTCGACCGTGACCATATCCTCCTTGAGCTTGCCGCCCCAGATCTCGTTACCCTTGTTGAAGTGGACGTAATAAAAATAACATTGTCCGTCGTCGTCCTCGAAAATATGGGCGTCGATGCGAATGGTTTCAGGTTTCATCGGACCGTCGAGGATTTCTTCGAAAGGTCCCGTAGGCGAATCTGACCGCGCGATACTGATCTGAGCCTCGGTGGCGTAGTAGAGATAGAATGTCCCATCCTTTTCGACAATGTCAGGAGCCCAGAAGCGATTCTCACCCCAACTCACCTCCGGTGTCAGGATGTATCCCCGATCCTGCCAGTCAGCGAGATTCTCCGAGGTATAGAGTCGGATTCCACCCTTCATGTCAGCATGGTCAGGGGTATAAGTGCAATAGAGATAATAAGTGCCTTCGTGAAGCAACACGACAGGATCAGCGCCGTCGGCCTGCACGGGATTGGTATAGGTTGTCGCGTCATTAACAGGAGGTTCAGAATCGAGCGGGGAAACTTGGAAGTTTCGAAAGGCGGCCGCTTTTCCAAGAGCACGCAGCCCAACCGATCCCCAATCAAATCGTGAGTCGATTCCATCGAACTTCGGAAAGCGCGTTTTACCAACCGGCATCTGATTAATCCACGCCCGGACGTGACCACCACGAACTTCGAGCCGCAACTGGTGCCATTCGTCCGCACGAATATCAGCCGGCTGACTGGCAATCGGGTGCCAACCACCGTCGAGAGCGCCCCACATGACATGAGAGTTTTTCGCCTGCATTCCAAGGTAGTAGCCACGAGGCGCGTTCGTATCGGCCGTTTCGGGATCAAGATGAAAGACAACACCTGCCTGACCATCGACTCCACTGCGGACGTCAACCTCGAGTCGAAAATCAGATGCAGAAAAATTCTCTAGTATAGCAATGGACTTCGCTCTCTCTTTCGGGGCACTCAGAACACCAGCCCCCTCGCGCCACTCTCCACCCTGCGTTTTCCATCCGGCAATCTTGCCATCATCAAACGCATCCTCAAAGGCCAGCTTTTGTCCTGACGTTATCAAAAGCGACTCGAACAGGACGGGAGCACGAACGGTGCGCAGCCCAACACCACCACCTGAGTAACTGTTATCCTCGTATGTCAGAACTTCTTCACCATTTAACGCGATACGAATGTGGTTTCCCTCCGTCGTGACCGACAGTTTGTGTGCCGCTTTGGGATCGAACGCGACTTTGGTTCCAGCCAGATGATGATACCTGCGCCCGTCCATCTTTCCGAGATTCACTGCCTGCGTCACCGGGTTCACGTCCGCAAAATAGCCACGTTGATTGTCAAATCCCAGACCTGCACCGGAGGTTCGAAAATGAATCCCCGCAGCCGATTTCGTTTCAGGTTCCAGAAAGCGAATGGTCGCCTCAACCGTGAGATCATCAGGGACACGCCCTTCCAGCATGACTTTTTCCCCGCTCGGAAAATCGTTAATCGGCTCTTCCGGAAGTAGCCCTAAATGCAGCCCTTTTTCATCAAAGAGATAGCGCTGGTGGTGACCATAATAGCGAAACGCACTCACATTTTTTGCTTCTCTCAGGTCGATCATGAAAGGGAGCGCCAGAACCGGCGCAGGTCCTTCGCCGGATGGCTTCACACCGGGCTCACCCGGAGCGATGGGACGACCAAAGCGCGGCATCAAACTGCGCTCTTCAAAGTGCATCGGCTGAACAAAAATACCCCGGCGCCAACCGGGTTTTCGATCCCGCTTGGCGTGGTAAACGTGCCACATTTCGCTGCCGTCAGGTGAGGGAACGAAGCAGGAATGACCAACGCCGTAAGTGGTGTCGTTCGCGAAGAAGACGGGGCGCTTCCCCTTGACCCATGAAAGCGTGTTGAGCGGATCGCTCCCCGTGAGTTCGAGCATCCCCAGCTTGTATGTAGGAAGCCACGACCCGCCGCATGAATAGGTGACAAAGACTCTACCTCCATGCTTCAGCACTTGCGGTCCTTCGTTCAGTCCGCGTCCCTTGCCGGCATTCTCCGTGAACTCCCAGGGATGGTCATCGTTCGAACAAATTCTCACACGGGGGCCGGAAATTTCAGTCGGCGAACTCATTGGAGCAATATAGAGATACTGACGATCACTCTCAGCTTCGTCCCAGCCGGACCAGAGCGCGTAGAGCTGCCCTCCGTATTCGAGCGGAGTCATGTCGATCGCCCAGAGATTCGGTGAGCGCCCGTCCTCGCCATCACCTGTCGCGAGCGGCCCGACAAGATCATAGTCGCCGAGAGGGTCATCCGTTTTCGACACAATTACATAGGCGAGGTGGTTTTTATTCTTCCCGTCCGAAGCCGCAAGGTAGATGTGCCATTTACCTTCAATAAAATGGAGCTCCGGGGCCCAGACCTGACGAGAAAACGGACCTTCCTCCGGTGCTTCCCAGACGATGCGCTTCGGCCCGAAAGTGGTGAGGTTCTCACTCGCATGAACCGCGATGGCTCGATTGCCCTCGGAGAAACACCACAGATAACGGTCCTCATTCGGATCGCGCACCACCCAGGGGTCAGCCCCTTCGCCAATCGGATTCACAAAATGGGTCGCCGGGATCGGTTCGACTTCCCCGTACGTAGGATCCCCGGCGTCGACCGGCATGTCAGCATTCCAGGAAAAAAGTTGATCGCGAAGATTAGTGGCAATGGCAGGGTGATCGGCGACAAGATTTCTGCTTTCGCCGATATCGGCGGAAAGATCGTAGAGTTGCTCATCGCTGCCGTCATAGTTGATAAGGTATTTCCACTTTCCCCGGCGAACTGCGAGATCAGGAGCGTCTCTTTTCTCATCACCGTCGTCGAAAGTTGGACGATCCGGAGGTCGGCGGAAAAAGATCGGAGCCTGCCGACTTTCCCTGGTTTTCCCGAGAAGTGTTCGGGCAAGATTTTCGCCATCAAGATTTGTCCCCTGCGGCAGCGGAGTATTGGTGATGGAGTAAAGGGTGCGGTTTACGTCAATAGCGGAAAAGACCGACTCGTCATTCGTCGTTCCGACAGCCGAAGGCTCAAGGAGACCGGGCCCCCACACGATGAGCGGCGACCGAACGCCTCCTTCGTAGAGCAGTGTTTTTGAACCTCGTAGAGGGTTAGACATTCCAGCTCCGGGTTCGTGACCATTATCAGAACAGAGAAGTATGAGCGTGTTGTCCCGCAGTGCCTCATCGTCCCGAATCTTGTCGAAGAGCGGAGAAAGCTGCTGGTCCATCGCTTCGAGCACCGCGTAATAGAGCTCTCGTTTACTGCCATCGGTTTCATCCCGCAGCACTTCGGGCGGGAAGAAAGGTGAGTGCACATCATCCGGCCAGAGGTTGAGGAAAAACGGTTTATTCGCAGCAACCGCCTGATCAATGAACGGCAGCGCTGCCTCGACAAAGGTTTGTGTTAAAAGAGAACGATCGACTTCAACGATCGGACCTGTCGGCAAATCAGCAGAGCCAAGATGATGCAACGGCGTCTTCTTACCATCGTAGGCATCCTTGATTCCAAGAGCACGCGGGCCAAGCCCCTCGAAATTCGTGAGGCTGCGATCGAAACCGTAGTCGGGAATTAACGGGGCATTACCCACATCGCGCTGACCACCCATATGCCATTTTCCAAAATGCCCGGTCGCATACCCGTTGTGCTGCAGTTCCCGGGCCAACATCGGTGCAGCCGGATCAAGCCACTGCGCCATACCACGCTGATCATTCGACTTACGATTGTTGAGATAGGATGAGATCCGCCAGCGCTGTGGATACTGCCCCGTGCTCAGGGCGACACGCGACGGCGAGCAGATCGGCGAGTTCACATAGAATTGGGTGAACTTAATCCCCTCGTTGGCAAGGCGGTCAATGTGATCCGTCTCAGCACGCTCTCCGCCAAAACTCGACAGATCGCTGTAACCCATGTCATCGATAAACACGGTGATGATGTTTGGACTTTCTGACACAGCTTTTTTCTTCGGGCGACCGTAGGCGGCGAGCTGATCATCCGTTGCTTCGAGCCAACCGTTCAGCGAATTTTGCAGTTCGGAAAAACGTTTCGCGTGCGCTGGATCGTCGGCGTGATTTTTCCAATCCTGTGGTTTGGCATTGGTATCGATCAGTTCATCCGCAGGACGAAAAAGATAGCGATTCACTCGCTCGCGAGCCTCCTCGTTCGTGACCGCATCAGCAAGCCAACTGGTCCAATACTTTCCATCCCCCCGCTGCGCGGTGGCGTGGCTCTCAAATCGCCAATCAGGGTGAAGATTCCGAATGTATTTCCAGCCGTCGACATCGATCACGGCTCGGCTGGGATAGACGTTGTAATTTCCGTCCCCGCTGTGAGTCGTAAATATCCGATCACGATGGAAGGACGAATCACCGTTAAGAACAGGTAAAAACGAACGGCCATCGATCTTTTCGTCAACCTCTCCACCGGCAACATCGACAAGCGTGGGAAGGATATCGATCCAGGAAACCATCGCTTCGGTGCGTTTGTCAGGAGAAATGCGACCGGGCCATGAGACAATCATGGGGGTGCGCACACCGTCCTCGTAGAGATTCCATTTTCCGAAGGGCCACTGTGCACCGTGGTCACTGGTGTGAAGAAAAAAGACATCATCGCCGAGGACCTCACGGGCCGCGTCGTAGACTTCGCCCAGCTCGCGATCGAGTTCCTGAATTGCAGCAACATATTTCGCACGCCACTGGCGGGTGGTGGGGTTGTCGACATGGTTAAACGGGATGACCATGTTTTCGCGGTCGACACTTTTCGCATCCTCCGGCCACGGAACATGCGGCCAGTTTGAGCCAACAAAAAGGCAGAGTGGTTTCTCACTCTTCCGATTGCGCAGCCACTCAATCGCTTCCGGGATCGCAATATCTTCGTGGTACCCATAGCGCCGTGCCAAATCGAAGTCATATTCCGGCGTCTGCGCATAGTGCCCGACCTTGCCAAAGGAAACCACCTCGTAGCCCAACTCCTGAAGATAGGAAGGTAGCTTCTTGATATCTTTGTCAGGCCGCGAGTGGTTCGGCTCTGCCCCATTGTTCGCCGGATAGAGACCCGTCATGAGCGCAGCGCGACTCGGCGCACAAGCCGGCGAAGCCACATAGGCGCGATCGAAGGTCAACCCATTGCCCGCGAGGCGCTCCATATTCGGCGTCCTGATATCGGGGGATCCGTAAACGGATGAGTCCCGCCAGGTGTGATCATCCGACAGAAAGATCACCATATCCACCGGCTCAGCAAAAGCACTGGCAATGGCGCCAAGGACGGCAATGAACAAGTTGGAGAGAAATTTCATTATCCGCAGTCTAGGGACTCTTGCGGAAACGACAACCCACCCGATAGAAGGCAACAGATGCGTTTTTGTAGAAATCAGACGACCTAAAACTAGTTGCTACTTTTTTCTTTTCGCAGTAATCCGGGAGTGATCCCATAGTGTGATTTGAACACAGAACCGAGGTACTCCTGGTGCCGGAATCCACATCTTTCCGCAATATCAGCAAGCGTAAAAATTGATTGGAATTTGCTTTTTCAAAGGTTTTTATCGGGGCGCCGGTCCTGCGGTGTTTGAGGGGGGTGCAAACCATCGGAGTCTAACAAAATACCAAACCTCGCCTTCATTTCGCCAGAACGCTGCCAATAGTGGCCGCTGCACTGGGGAGAGGGCGCTTTTTCATTGTCTCAAAGTTTGAAAACGCCTGAGTTTTCCGTGAGGACTGGCATGCCCTCGGCGATGCCGGAATACCCAGCCTTCTGCAAACCGCCGACGTCACACCGATCGGCTGGACCGGTGGCGGGTGTCACTCAGTCACGGGAACCCGAATCTTCATTGATTAGCTCATTGGCCTGTTGTTAGCATCACGAGACACTGTGCAAATTTCGACTAACGTCCAGATAGCTACCGCAAACAAAGGAATCATTAGCCAGCCAATCAAGATGGTTATCAGTAGCTGTGTGATCCCCTTACCTGAATATCCTGCATAAAAATTATGAATGCCAAAGAAGCCAAGAAACAACCCCAAGAGGACATAGGCAACCCGGCTTGTTGGCGGACCGGTTGATTGAGAATGCGCCGCCGGAAACGATGAATGCCCTAGTATTATCAGTTCTTTGGCTTGAGGGGAATATGATTGAGTTTGCGGTGGCGGAGGCCTATCGATGTCAACCCAAGGGGGATTCTGTTGACTGGAGTGTGATACGTGGGACACCTTAATATCTGCAAAATTGGAAGTCGAAATGTGGGCTTCAACTTCCGATAAGCTCATGGGGTTTTCCTCGAGGACACCCTCGAGACTGAGCCACCATTGATCCTCAAGCCCGTTTTGAAAGAGCCAGTTTCGCAAATCTGATACGGTCATTTTTTGGAGAATGTATCGAAAATCGGGATTTTGCCCAGTCTCGGGAACTCTGCCAAATCGATCAACTCCAAGGCAAGCGGATTGATAGGAATTTGCTTTTTCAAGGGTTTTTATCGGGGCGCCGGTCCTGCGGGGTTTGAGGGGGGTGCAGATTGTGTTGCTTCTTTGCGCGTTCAACGATGACTTTATGAACGGCAAGCATCCACTTGGAAAGGCTATGGAATTGTCGTTGTACCCGGCGTTTCAGTTGGCGAACGATTTTGAATTTTATGACAAGTATTTATCGGATTTATTAGCGCCTCTTGGGGCTAGAAGGTGGGATTAATATTCTGCAGAGCCGTTAGCGCGTGGTCGATGGAGACCAAGCTGTGATGTCGCTTTTACTCTGGTATTAGCCGCGGATGGGCGTTACAGAACAGAACCGATCACCGATAACTGGGTGGGACAACGCGGACCGCCTGTCATGTCTAAGCTTGCAGTCATCAATTCCCCTCATCCAAGATGCCCACAGAAGAAATTAGCCGAATCCTTGCCCTTGTCGTTGGCTGGGGGCTCGCCGGAATGACGCTCCTTATCGGCGTGCCGGGACTCATCTATGCTGGCTGGAACTTCAAACAGGATCAAGCAAGCTTGAACTGGCCGGATACCACGGGGAGAATCATTAGCTCCGTGGTCGATTCTAACACAAGCCGCTCTTCTTCCCGGCCCGGTGGCACGAGAAAAAGTGACGCTGACTATGATGTGCGCGTGCATTACGCCTACGATGTCGAGGGGCAAGCGCAGGAAAGCCGTCGGCTGCGCTTTGGTTCCAGCGACTTTAAAACGCGCTCAGAGGCAAACAAGATTCACCGCCGTTTTTCGCCGGAAAAGGAGGTTGCCGTCTATTACGACCCGGAGAAACCGGGGCGCGCCGTCCTGCTCAGGGGAACGGTCAATCATTGGGGCCAGCTGATAGGATTCGGGATCTGCCTTTCTGTCGGTTTGCTCATCCTCTTCTTTATGGTTCGGATTACAATGCGCAGACCCGGGGAGTCGAGTGTCTGATGCTAGTTCTTATGGACCTAAAAGATCGGATTCATGCTGGCATGGGTGGACGGAAAGAAAGCAAGCTCTGCGCGACATGAATACCGGCTGCTACATCACGATGGCTCAGGCGATCAAATTTTCTACAAATCACGCTTAAATCGAGAACGATGCGATCAATTACAAAAGACGAGCATTGGAAGAAGCTATGTCTTTTGCTGCCGGCTTCCGCCCTAGTCGGAACCACGCTTATATTCCTGGCGCTGGCCGTTTTCGCTACCGAACCGAGCGGTTCCCTCGATCTTCGTTTGATCGGAATGGTGGTAAGTCTGATCGTCTTTGTGTGGATCTGGGTGGTCATGCTGCGTCTTCGCCGGCGCTGCACTCTTCAGGACAGTTCTCCCTCGCTGAAGAAGGCTCTGCAGACCCTGGCTACCGCCTGTATTCTTGAGGTGAGTCTGTTTCTCATCGCCACCTTAGCGGGCTACAGCTCGCTCGCGCTCTATATCCTGATGGGAAATGTCTTACTGGGAGTCGCCGTATTAATGTTGGTGGTATCGATTCGAGTCTTGAGAATTCCAGTAAGATGGGCGTTCGTCATCCCCGCAACACTCATCATTATCGCAGGAGCCGCCTTCAGCATGTATCTATTGTCGACAATAACCGACATATGATCACCCGTGAACATAGCAGGGCGTTGAAAATGTCTGAAACGGGACATGCGAAAAAGAGGCCGGCGCTGGCGCCTCTTGGATCGGCTTCTCGGTTGGTTTTCTGGGAGCCTTGGGTTCCATCTGGAGGGCTCTCAAGGCAATCTCCTAAGATGAAAAAGAAACGAAGGCCGAACAAGCGCAACTGATAGGAATTTGCTTTTTCAAAGGTTTTTATCGGGGCGCCGGTCCTGCGGGGTTTGAGGGGGTGCAGATTGGAAGAGGGGGGCGCTGACACGATGTTTGCAGACTAACGTCACCCCTGTTTTCCTCTCTCCAAAAAGGAGGCGAAGTGCGAAAAAGGCGAAAAAAGCCCCCTTAATTCGCTTTTTTAGCTTATTTAGCAGCAATAAGGGGAATCCATAGTTCGTTGCTTCGGCCTCCGGTATCTTCTCTTTTCGGGTAGGCTACACCGGCCTTTTCCAGAATCGCGAGGGACTCGCCCAGTTGTTCGGGCTGCCCCTTTGGTGTAGTCACGAATCTTGATAGGGCGATTTGTAGCGAGCGGCGGCACGGTTTTCTCTCTTTTCGAGATGAGCGGCCTTTTTCTGTTCAGCAAGCTCCTTAGGAGGTGGGCCATATCTGTTATTGAACGGCGTTCCGGGTGAGAACAGTAACTGAAAACCTTGAATGATATTATAGATCGGAATAAGCCCAGCCAGAATCATCCAACCTGATTGATCCAAATCGTGCAGTCTCCGGGCCGTGACTGCGATTTCAGAAATAACAGAAAGGAGCAAGGCACCAAGCAATAGAAAACCAACAATATCTGCAGATGACTCGATCCCCATTTCCTCCAAACTAACCAGTAGGAAGATAAAACCGAGAATAACAAAGAGTTCACTTATGCTGTGGAGGAAATATTCCAATCGTCCACTCCGACCACGGAAACTAAAAAGATGAGAGAAAATACGTCCAATCATTGCTAGAATGGTTGGGGTAAAGTATTCCGCCATCCCTGACAAAAGCAAAAACAATCACTCGACCGTTCTCGTTTTGTCTTACGTTTACCGATTTTAGGCAAAAAGTAGAAAACTAGAAATTCATTCCGCGTTGATTCGGATTCCCCGCCAAGTCTTTTACTATCAATTATCAATAATGAATATTCCAGTAAGACAAAAAAAATTAAAGCCACTCGCCGTTTTATCGATCAGCTTAATCGCTTTGTTATTCGCTGGCTGCTCATCCACCATTCGCAGTGGTCAATCCTACATCAGCGGTGTGATCGAGCCGGAAAACCTATCCACGGTCTACGAGTGCACGGATGTCATGCTGCAAGCGATACGCAATCAGTCCGTCACGCCACCGCCGGCGACTAGAACCTTTGCCATGTCTCATCTTTCTGGCTTTTTAGCCGTCAATGGGATTGAGCAAAAATACGCCTCAAAATACGAGTTAGAAGCGGCGCCTGAAAATACTAACGAAGAGGTCGCCTACCTCGTTGCGTTCACTGATTCCCTGTCCGACGCACTCAATGCTTCCTTCTTCTTTGATCAGAAACGTATGCTTGCCCGCTATGCCGATGATGAGGCAAAAGCCAATGGCATACGCTATGGAAAATACGTTGCCTCAGTCGTTATTAAAGATCGTATCAACGACGGGGCTGAGCCTAACCAGGCGAACTTCTATCTGGATCGCTATGAAAAACGCAGTGATTGTCTCGCTTGGTCTCCTACCGGCCCTTTCTACGGAGCGCAGCACGGACCGCGCTTTAATACTTTTAGCCGCGGTTTATTTCCGGGGTGGGGCGCTCAGAAGCCCTGGGTAATGGAAGATCGGGCTCAGTTCCGCGCCAAGCCGTTTATAGATCCGAAGGGTGAAGCATTTGCCAATCAATACGAGGAAATCAAAGCCCTCGGAATCAGCGAAAGCAGTAGCAGAACCGCTGACCAAACCACGATTGCCTTTTTCTGGGAAGACGGCCCTCGTGGAGTCACCCCACCGGGGCATTGGCAAATCATTGCCATGAAGATCACCCAGGAGATGGACCTGTCTCTGCTCGAGCAAGCCAGGTTGTTCGCTCTCCTCAGTCTGGCCCAGGCAGACGCCGCTATCACCACTTGGGACAGCAAATACCACTACGATATTGTTCGACCTGAAACCGTCATCAGAACAAGAGCCGCCGACTTTGGTCTGACTGGAGACAAGGCATGGAAGAGCCTGATTCCCACTCCCTCCTTTCCGGCCTACACTTCAGGACACTCAACCTTCAGTGGCGCTTCAGCCAGAATGTTAGCGAACTTTATTGGGACCGATCAGGTTGCCTTCTCCAGTCGATCACCGGACCTCGTCAATTGGCCCAAACAACTCAGCGGAGTGACCCGATCGTACAGCAGCCTGTGGGAAGCTGCGGAAGAAGCCGGAATGAGCCGCATCTACGGCGGTATCCACTGGCAGGAGGATAACACCGAGGGCCTCCGAGTAGGCAAGGAATTGGCCGACTTTGTTTTTAAAAATTCATTTAGTTCCGACCAGTAACATCCATTGCGCTCATCATGATGAAGACTCACCAAAAATGGTTACTCCTCGCAACTGTCATGAATGTTTCATTCATGGGTAGCGCCAACGCCCAAGATGGTTTTTCCTTCAGCTATGATAGGCTGTCGTTCTTTGAGAAACCTACTGCCATTGACATTGGTGTCGGCACCCTCAATACCAACCTCCTGATCGACCAGTCGCTAGCATATGCTAATTCAGCGGACGATTACACAGACGCCACTCAATTCCTCGGCCTCTTTAACTTTGGTCGACAACTCAAGAACGGTTGGCAGTTCAATACGCAGTATCTTGCTAATTATCAGGCCTTCGACGACGATGATTACAGTGATAACCTTGCCTTTTCTATAACGGATCATTGGGGCGTGATCGCTGTGGGTCAAGTGACCGGCAGCGTGTTTGAAAAAACGAGGCGAAATCGTGGTATTGGAAACGCAAGCCTCGCTTTTGATCAGTTTGTGGGTAGCCTTGAAGACGACGGTGCCTTCTACTCGATTCGCTTTAATTCCTATGAGCTGGCCGCTACCGTGGACGAAGCGGGCGGGTTCGAACTGGGAGCTAACTTTGAGCGCCCCATTGGGGTGAGTAGCTACTTCGGTGCGCTTCGCCTTCGTAAAGGCGAGATCACTAGTGGCGAAGACAGCTTAGGGGGTGCCGCAGTGCTTGCCTACACCTACGGCAGCCTGACCTTAGACACACAACTTGGAATAGAGCGTATCGACAGCGTTGATTCCGGTGAGATCGAACACCTCTTTAGTTCGCTGGGCCTGAGCTACAAAGCAGGCCCATTGGCCCTTTCTGTCGAGGCTGGAGTCGGCAAGCTGGACGATCGCAAAAGATACAGTGCCGCCTTCGGTTCGCGCTGGGATCTAGCTCGAGGCTTATCGTTGAATTTAGGTGTGAACTACCAAAATACCGAAGACCGCACAGAGGACACCATCGCTAAAGCATCCTTGCGATACGAGTTTTAGCCTTGCCCAAGACTGCATCGGGGGGTAGCACATCTGGGTCTGCAGTCTCTTAATCCATCATCCTCGCTCCGGGGGTCAACTTTGCCTCGCGGTCGTTCACGCTTCCCCAGATCCCCATACTGAAGATGCCGAGAGCCATGTGCGAAGACAGCGATGGCAACCAAATCATGCTCACGCGAGCACGGAGCCAGGCTACAGAAGCATCAAAGGGAAATAGTCTCAGGCTCTGGGTTGAAATTTGTTTGACGCTACCTGAGATTCGTATACATCTCGTGCGGAGGCTCTTGAATTTGAAACAACAAACTCTTCTCTCTTCTTTCCGGCGATGAAACGTCGCTGAGAAACTCCACCTTATTTACCTCCCCATATTTAGCTATGTTGAGGACTATTCACTCCCAAATACTGTCCTTGTGTCTTCTTGGATTTTCCGCCCTTCATTTTCCTCTTGCTGCGGATGACACAATAAAAGTCCCGAATCCTTTTGGTTTTCTTCAAGATCGAGGCTGGCAGAGCACGCTGGACTTCGGTGGCATTTATCGGGAAGGAAATTCCGATGTCTTCAATCTTCGTGGCTCCTGGGAAGCTGTTAAAGAGGATGAGGTCAACACATGGTTGCTTGGGCTTGAGGGCGCGTACGGAAAAGCGAATGGAGTTCTCGATACCCGATGGGCCCGGAGCTATGGAGAATGGAATCGGGACTTTAGCGGACCTTGGTACACCGGTTTGTATGGAGAGTTGCTTCACGATGAGCCTGCTGATCTAGACTATCGGGCGACAGTGAACCCTCTGTTTGGATACGTTGTTTGGGAAAACGAACAGTCATCTTTAGTTCTCGAGGCTGGCCCTTCTTACGTGATTGAGCAGCAGGGTGGCATTTCGGACCGGTATCTCGCTTTGCGCTTTACTGAAACTTTTGAGTATTACTTCAATGAGCGAATGAAGGTTTGGCAGAGCTTTGAATTCTCTCCACAAATCGACGATTTGAATAACTTTCAATTAATTGGCGAAGCGGGAATCGAGACGGTCCTCTCGGATCAGTGGTCGGTTAAGACCTATTTTCAAACCCGCTACGACAATGATCCTGCTGCGGGAAGGGAGTCAAATGACTCGGGGGCCTACCTGGCGCTATCCTATGGGGTTGGGAAAATGGGAGAGGCAGGCAGTGCCGCTGCTGCAAGTGCCGCTCTTAAGGAGGCAGGTGACGGATGGAACTGGGTTGGTGTTTTAGGGGCTTCTTATTTGAGTGGAAACTCCGACACAACCCTAATCACGTCGGGGATACAGGCCTTGAAAACCGACAATGATCGGGAGAGCGGGCTAGGTTTTTCTCTCGGATACTCAGAGGTCGCTTCGGTCACGACTGCAAACCGTTACGATGCCTATGCATTTCATAACCGAGATCTCAATCAGCGATGGTATTTTGGAGCCCGGGCGAATTATCAAGAGGATCAGATTGCAGGACTGGATTACCGAATCGATTTTGGTCCCCATATTGGTTATCGTCTCGTTGATACAGAGGAGACTAAGCTTGGTATTGAAGGCGGATTGAGTTATACTTTGGAAGATCAGATTGTTCGTGATGAATTCGTCTCTTTACGTTTTGGCCAGTTTCTAACTCACGAGCTGACTGATCGGACTGATTTGGTGCAATCCATAGAGTATTTGTCAGCAGCAGATGACTTTTCAAATTGGAATGGAGCGGCTTCCTTTGGAATTGTGTCAGCAATGACGGATCGTATCAAGTGGAGCAATGAGATCGTTTACGATTATGACAATATTCCCGCAACTGGATTTCAGAAGGGGGACCTTTCGATAGTGAGCGGGATAAAGTGGAGTTTTTGAAACCGTTCCCTGTGTTCTCAGATTTTTTGCCGTCTTATTGATTGATAGGAATTTGCTTTCTCAATGTTTTTATTGGGGCGCCGGTCCTGCGAGGTTTGATGGGGTGCAAGAAATTGCTGAGCTCGCCGAAAAGGGGTTAGCGGCGAAAGCCGACAAAGACTGGGCATCCGCCGATGCGATCTGCGATCAACTCAGCGAATTGGGTTGGGAAATTAAGGACGGCAAAGAGGGATACGAAGTGGTGCCAAAATAGTTGGGCAGAGAAATTCTGCATCATGAGTTGAGATTCTTCGTCTGATTTCACAGAGTCGAGTCAAGCATACCCATGAAATCAGGAACCACCACTATCCCAACCGTCGTATTTTCTCTTGTCGTTTTACTAACCTCATTTGCCAAGGGCAGTGGGAGTGTTGCGTTTGAAGATGTCGCGAAATCGCTACCCGCCGAACTTAAAATACATCTGCTCACTGGATATGAGATTGCCGAGGTCGGTGAGGCTATCCGTCTTGGTCGGTATTTTAAGGAGCTGGGAGGAGCCCGAATCGGCCCTTACACGTTCAAGGCGAAATCGAAGCTGGCGAACGGGGCGCTTTGCGAAATCACTCTCAATACCAGCACCACTTTTCTCGACAAAAATGACCAGCCCACTGATAACCCTGAACTGGCCGCGAAAATTCGTGAATCGTTCGATTCTTTGGAAGTGCGATTTGGAAATTCGGAAGTTGATGCGCTGACCGATGCAGAGAAAAAGTTGGCCGTGGATCGGGCGAGGGGAGTTTACACCGAAGTGACGAATGGAAACTTTGCTGCCGAGGTGTTGGAATTTAATCCTGAAAATGATCCGCACAGCAGCAGGCTGGTGCGCCATGCCAGCAAAGCCGGAACGATTCGAAAAGCGAGTTTTCATGTCGCGCAGAGTGATCACAGCGGATTTCGCGTCGATGTGTATTGCGATCAGAATGGGTTGCCGGCTTTCGTTCTCTGGGAAGGGAGCTACTGGAAGTTCAAAGGTCCCGGTCAAACAGAAGACATCGTAACCGAACGCCGCTTCTATTTCTCCGTTGACGGCAGACTTGCCCGGGCCCTGACAAAAAATTATTCCGGTAGTGGCGACGCCGAGTTAAAGAAAAACGGTGATGCTGCTTCAAACGCCAACTTTGAAACGCTGCCGGATGGTCTGGCCAAATTTCAGCAGGCTTTCACTCAACTCCTCACCGCTGGAGAGCAGAATTTGGAGGCGATCAGTCTTGCGCTTTGGAAAGCGCAGGATCAAATGCTCGGACACTGATCTGCTTGCGCACAATCGAAGTGGATCCAGTCATCGCTAACGGCTTCTCAAGACCAAGCAGATCGAAAAGCGTCGGCGAAACGTCCGGCAAGAATACCGTCTTCCATTTCGCAATCCTCGGCTCCCTTTACCACATAGAAAAGATGAACCAGGTTCCTCCTGTGAGTGGTGATCCGTCCGGCTTGATCATTTGCACCCCCTTAAACCCCGAAGGACCGGCGCCCCGATAAAAACCCTTGGAAAAGAAAATTCCTATCAATTCAATCAATCTCCCGCCCGTAGAGCCGTTCCCGTAGCCAAGCTTTGGCCCTCTCGCCTTCCTGCCTCTCCTCAGCGATCTCAAGCAGCGGGACCTGCTCAGGGATACACTCGTCCTCTGGGAAGGTGAGTTTGGCCGAACTCCGCAGGGCGAAGGAGATGGGCGCGGACATAATTCCAAAGGTTACACGACGTGGATGGCCGGCGGCGGTGTGAAGGGTGGTATCAACTATGGGGCTACCAACGAGCACGGCTAAGAAGCGGTCGAAGGGCGCATGCGCATCCACGATTGGCACGCCACGATTTTACACCTGTTAGGAATCAATCACGAGAAATTGACTTATCGGTACGCGGGTCGGGATTTCCGCCTCACCGACGTTCATGGCTACGTGCCCGAGGAAATTCTCGCTTAGATACTCACATGGAATTTCCGTTTCTCGAAAAAGACGTCAACGCGCGAAACGAGTGGAATCGATTAAGCAAGGATCTCCTTCACAACATGCCCGTGAACATCGGTCAGGCGAAAGCGACGGCCCTGGAAGCGATAAGTCAATTTCTCGTGATTGATTCCTAATTGATGTAGAAGAGTCGCTTGAAAGTCGTGAACGTGAACCGGATTCTCGATGACGTTGACACCGAGATCGTCGGAGGCTCCGTAGCTCATCCCGGGTTTGAAGCCGCCTCCGGCGACCCATGAGGTAAACGCGTAGGGATGGTGATCCCGTCCCCAGCGGGGGCGATTGTTGATGTCGCCCTGAAGGAAAGGGGTGCGTCCAAATTCTCCTCCCCAGATCACGACAGTGTCCTCGAGCAGGCCGCGCATTTTCAAATCTTTCACGAGGGCCGCGCTGGGCTGATCGGTCGAGCGGCACTGATTGTAGAGTTCGGTCGTCAGGCTGTTGTGTTGATCCCAGCCAGCATGCATGCACTGAACGAAGCGGACGCCTCGCTCAATAAGACGCCGGGCCATGAGGCAGTTGTAGGCAAAGGTTCCCTGCTCCTTCACATCTGGCCCATACATGTCGAGAATATGCTGTGGCTCGTCGGAGAGATCGGTCAGGTCCGGCACGCTGGTTTGCATCCGGTAGGCCATTTCGTATTGAGAGATCCGGGTTGAAATCTCGGGGTCACCGGCCTCTTCGTATTTCAGCTGATTCAGTTCTTCCAGGTCATTGAGCATGTTGCGTCTCATCTCGGGACTGACGCCATCTGGATTTTCCAGATAGAGGACGGGAGATCCATTGCCGCGGAACTTCGCTCCTTGGTAGCGCGAAGGGAGAAACCCGGAACCCCAGTAGAAGTCGTAGAAAATCTGCCCACAGCTCGTCCCTTTGCTGATCGAGGTCATCGCGACATATCCAGGGAGGTTGTCTCCCTCGATTCCGAGACCATAGGTCAACCACGCACCCATGGTCGGTCGGCCTGGAATCTGAGCACCGCTGAGCATGAAACTGATCGCAGGTGCGTGATTCACGGCATCGGTGTGCATCCCCTTGATGAAACAAAGATCATCGGCAATCGCTCCGGTGTAGGGCATAAGATCGCTGACCCAGGCTCCGCTTTCACCATATTGTCGAAACGGCTCAATGTTGTTGAGGACCAATTTTCCGTCGGCCTTCCCAGTCATCGTGCTGAAGCGTTTTCCTTCGACGTAGCCTGCTGGCAACTCCTGTCCGTGTAGTTTGCTCAACTGTGGTTTGTAGTCGAACAGGTCGACGTGAGTCGGGCCACCATTCTGAAACAGGTAGATGACCCGCTTTGCCTTGGCATCGCTGTGTGGAACCCCCGGCAATCCGGTTCGGCGCGGTGGAACGTCGGCGGCCATTCCGTCACGGCCGAGCAGAGAGGCCAAAGCGGCACCGCCAATTCCGGTGGCGGTCTTTCCGAAGAAATGCCTTCGATTGAGATGCAATTGCCTTTCCCGAATCGGATCGGGGGCATTGGGGTTCAACAAATTCCAGGTGTCGCTCATCGAGGTGCTCATTCCTTGGTCAGGGTTTCATCTAGATTCAAAAGCATCAGGCAAACGTTTGCGAGAGCAGCGTGCTCAGTGGCGGGCAGCGATTCGTCCCGGGCCGATTCCCCGTTCTTGAGAAGAGCCGTTGCGGCTGTGGGATCTGCCTCAAATGCGGCACGAGTACGCTGTAAATTTCGTTTCCAGATGGGAAGTTCTACGTCTGATGGAGAGCGAGACAGGATCAGTTGTCCGATCAGATTCAGTCTTGCCTCTTCTTTCTCTTCCGCTTTCATGACTCGCTCTGCCATCGCCCGTGCCGCTTCGACGTAGGTTACGTCATTCAAAGTCGCGAGGGCATGCATGGGCGTGTTGGTCCGAGCGGTTTTTACTTCGCAGATCTGCCGCTTGGTGGAGTCGAAAAACATCGTCGGACCGACGATGCGGCGCCAGAAAGTGTAGAGGCTACGGCGGTAAAGATCCTCACCCTCGACCTGGCTGTAGGTCTTCTTTCCGAAGGTTGCTTCTTCCCAGATCCCGGGAGGTTGGTATCCGTTAACGGCAGGCCCTCCTAACTTGTTGTTGAGCAAACCGGAAGAAGCGAGAGCTTGATCTCGAATCATCCACGAAGTCATTCGAAAACGGGGGCCACGTGCGAGGAGGCGGTTCTCGGGATCATTCTCGTAGGTGGATGGGGAATCGATGTCCGAGCTGCGCCGGTAGGTCTCGCTGAGTAGAATAGTCTTGAGCAAATGCTTGGTATCCCATCCGGACTCGACAAACTCAGCCGCGAGCCAGTCGAGCAGTTCCGATTGGAGAGGATACTCCGATTGGACACCAAAATCCTCGACCGTTTTGACAAGTCCGGTTCCAAACAGCATCTGCCAGAAACGATTCACGGTAACTCGGGCAGTGAGGGGGTGTTCTGGGGAAACGAGCCAATTGGCAAGTGCGAGTCGGTCGGATTTGGTGCCTTCAGGAATCTGAGAAAAAATGCCCGGGACTGCTGCGGTGATTTCCTCACCCGGCTCATTGTAGAGTCCCCGATCGAGCATGAATGTCTTTCGCGGTTTCGCCATGTCCTCCATCACCATGACCTTCGGAATGCTCTTCAGATGACTATCGAGTTGCTTCTTCGCCGCGTCGGAAACTTTCTTCAAGGCGAGGTAGTCGGGGTTGGAGTTGCGATAGGTCTGGCCTACCAGTGCCGTTTCCTCCTTGGATCGCTTGTCAGGATTTTTGCCAAGAGCAGAGAGAAATTTGGCGTCGTCTTTCTCGATGCGAGAAGTGGCATCTTCCGTGGTCGAAAGGCGAAGGCGGCCAATCGTGTGGCTCAGGTAGATTGAATCGTGGTGCAGGGTGAATTCCCATTCAGCTCCTGCTGGAACTGGAGTTTCCAGGACAAATATGGCTTCCTGGGGTTCGACAACGGCCTTGCCATCGAAGACGGCCCAGCCTGTTTTCGGATTGCCATCGTAGGACCTGGTGACATTAAAAGATCGTTGTTCGTAAGAAGCTTTCGCCGAGGCAATCTTGACCGGTTTCCCGTTGGCGAGAAGTTCGATTTCTGTGAGAACAAAGTTGCCGCTGTCAGAACGCGACAGTCCTTTGCCGTCATTGGTGAAGGATGGGTGTTGCAGGGCTTCCAGCCGAATCGCTCGCGTGAGGACGTCAGCGCCTTTGAATTTCAACGTGTAGGTGTCGGTGGGATGCTCCCCACCTGTCGCGAGAATGGAGAGGTCTTTCTGTAGAGTCAGGGTCTGGTTCACTGCGGAAGCTGAATTTGGCTTGAGCGCGTGCCAGGTTGTGCCGCCCTTTCGTTTCAATTCCCACTCTCGTTGCCCGGGATTGAGCTTTTTTGCCAGCGCAGAAAGTTCACTGATGGCCTTGTCATAGTCTGTCTTCAGTTTTGCTTCTCTCTTCTTTTGCTCCGTCGTGGACACGGCGAGAACCGGCTTTGTCTGGGGATCTCCACCTCCGCCTGTCACCGGAGTCTGATCAAAAAAGGCGTAGAGCGCGTAGTAGTCCTTCTGGGTCAGGGGATCGAACTTGTGATCGTGACAGCGACAGCAGTTCATCGTCAGTCCGAGCCATACTGTTCCCATCGTTTCCTGCATGTCCATGACATAGTCGACGCGATTCTCTTCCGGGATGCGACCGCCTTCGCCATTGATCATGTGGTTGCGATTGAATCCCGTTGCGAGGATCTGTTCTGCGGTGGCATTGGGAAGGAGGTCTCCGGCGAGCTGCCACGTCGTGAACTGATCAAAAGAGAGGTTTTCATTGTAGGCCTTCACGACCCAGTCCCGCCATGGCCACATCGTTCGCTCCCGATCTCCCTGGTAGCCGTTCGTATCGGCGTAGCGAGCTGCGTTGAGCCACTCCCAGGCCATTCGTTCCCCGTAGGCCGGGGAAGCGAGAAACTGATCGACGACTTTCTCCCAGGCGTCGGGACTGCTGTCGTTGAGGAAAGAGGCAACCGTCTTTGGTGTCGGGGGCAACCCTGTTAGATCGAGCGCGACACGACGAATCAGCGTTTCCCGGTCAGCCTTCTCTGTCGGTTTGATCTGCTTCTTTTCGTGCACTCGCGAAACGAGCTCATCGATCGGGTGGAGATCATCCTTTTCCACTTTGGGTCGCTGCACGGACGTGAAAGCCCAGTGTTCTCCCCAATCACCACCCGCATCGATCCACTTCCGTATCGTCTCGATTTCCTTTGCCGTTAGAGTCCGGTTCGAATCCGGCGGTGGCATGAGATCGTCTTCGTCATCCGTGACGAGTCGATAAAGTAGTTCGCTCTTCTCACTGTCTCCGGGCAAGACGACGGCATAGCCATCCCGATCGCGTTTCACGTCCGATTCGCTATCGAGGCGGAGCTCTCCCTTGCGGGCCTTGGGGTCGGGTCCGTGGCAGTGAAAACAGTTCTCCGACAGGATCGGGCGCACGTCGCGGGTGAAGTCGATTTCCTCACTCCAGGACAGATTGGTCGCACCAAGGAAAAGCAGGATACTGACGAGTCGGTTGCACATCGATGATATGGTAGGCCTGCCCAGTGCTTGGTAAAAGGACGTAATCTCGGGAGTAAGGCGATTTGAACAAGTTTCCGGTTCGGATTCCTCGTTTGAATCACCTGCCTCTGATGGGCGAGGAAAGAAAAAATCGATATTCAGCAGAAATTTGAGTTTCAAATCAGTGGGTGCGGAGAATACTGACGCTTATGCCGGAGAATCTTTCCGAATCCAACAGTGGCACCGAGGGTTCAACACCGAAGGTTGTGGTCTGGTTCAAAGTGTATGCCGCAGTATTGTGCGTTCTGTATTTGCTGGTAGCGGCTGCTTCCTTTCCCCTTTTGACCTTTGATCCGGCAGAGCTGGAAATGTCACCAGTCGAGGCAAAGGTGATGGGAGTGATGTTCCTGATAATGGGGGTTGTCCTCTTCGTGGCGTGCCTGCTCCCGTTCTTTCTCCGTCCCCGACCTTGGGTCTGGGTTTACAACCTGGTGATCATCTGCTTTGGGTTGACCAGTGCCTGTTTTCTGATTGCCTGTGTCCCGTTGTTGATCTTCTGGCTGAAACCGGAAGTAAAAGCGTACTACGGGAAGGATTGATTCGGAGCCCTCACTTGGCGCTCCATCACCCGCGACGCATAGAGGGGATAGTCAGGATGAGAAATTGTCTGTAAAAACCGCTGTCATGACATCCCCTATCAAACTTTTCTCGTTCGTGCTTTCTACAGCCATTCTACTTGGTCTCTCAGAGGTGCGCGGACAAGAGGCACTGACAGTGGTCGAAACCGAGACTCCAACCCTTGCGCTGCCAACGATCTTTACCGACCACATGGTTTTGCAACGTAACAAGCCGGTCGTGGTCTGGGGGCGAGCGGAAAAGGGAGGCGAGGTAAAAGTGACACTGGGAACAGAAACCGTCTCCTCGGCTGTATCTGATGACGGAGGGTGGGAAGCCACGCTCAGCGCAAGGAAGGCGAGCTCAGATCCTATCACGATGACGGTTACCAGCGATGGAGAAACCTTCGAGGTGAACGAAATCTTAGTCGGTGACGTCTGGGTCGGCTCCGGGCAATCCAACATGGAGTGGTCTTTGAGGCACACTCAGGCAGGGAATGAGTTTATCGCTGCTGCCAATCATCCGGAGATCCGTCTCTATCATGTCCCTAAAGTCCAGGCCAATAAGCCAGTCGATGATATTAAAGCGGCATGGAAGTCCTGCTCGACTCCGAACGTTCCCAACTTTTCCGCAGTTCTCTATCACTTTGGAAGCCGGCTTCATGAGGAATTGTCTGTCCCTATCGGATTGATCAACAGTTCCTGGGGTGGTTCTCCGATCGAACCATGGACAGTCACGGAAAGCGCTTCCGGAAAAATGTATAATGCGATGATTGCTCCGATCGGTCGATTTCCAATCAGTGGCTGCATCTGGTATCAAGGAGAGACTAATGTGATCAGAAAGAACGGGCTGGCCTACGAAGGGAAGATGAAAGATCTCATCAACGGATGGCGCAAACACTGGGGTGCCGAGATGCCATTCTATTTTGTCCAGATCGCTCCGTGGTCGGGTGTGAAATACGAGGCGGGTCAACTTCCTGCTCTTTGGGAGGCGCAGACAGCGATCTTGAACCTGCCACATACCGGCATGGCAGTGGTCACCGACCTGGTCGACAACATCGCGGATATTCATCCGCAAAACAAACATGACGTGGGAGCGCGCCTCGCGTTGTGGGCACTGGCGGATCAATATGGCAAGGGCATCGACTACTCTGGACCTCTTTTCAAGAGCATCAAAATCGAAGGGGATGCGGCTCGGATTACGTTCGCCCATGCCAGTGGCTTGAAGTCACGGGACGACAAACCGCTGACTGAATTTACGGTCGCGGGTGCGGATGGAAAATTTGTGCCGGCATCCGCGGAAATCGATGGCGAGACGGTATTGGTCAAAGCCGAGGGCATTCAGCCAGCGAGCGTCCAATTTGGTTGGCACAAATTGGCCAATCCCAACTTGGTGAATGGGGCAGGATTGCCAGCAGGCCCGTTTCAGAGCCAAAATTGGATCGGCGGAACAGGGGAGTGATTTTTCCTCCCTGAAATTTTCGAAGATCGGACGGTTTCCTTGTCGGTGGGCTGCCACTCTCGCATTCTATTCCTCTATCTTCCGATAGAGAAACGAGTCTGAAGTGACCAGAGAAGTAATGAGAGCGTTCATGCTGCCACCGCTGTCGCGATATGCCTTGTGAGCGGCCTGGAGGACAGGAGCGTCATTGAGGGTTTCGTTTCGGCCCATCCAGAAGCGAAAAGCATGGCGCACGAAGACTTGTTCGACTCGCTCACTGTCCGCGAGCTTCTGGATCAGATCGAGAGCATTCTCAACAGGGCCGTCGAGAGTGGGGTCGCCTGAGTCGATGATCTCACCCGAGGTATCGACGGGCTCATCGAACTCGGTGGTGCGGAACAGGCCGGCATGGTTATACATTTCAAAAGGGAGGCCAAGGGGATCCATCTTCTCGTGACAGGTCCAGCAGTATTTCTCGCGCGTCACCCGCATGCGTTCACGAAGTGTCGTATTCGGTTCGTCGGGAAGCTGAGCGTCGACGGTAATCGGGACATCTGGGATTCCACCGCCGAGTAGACGAGTCCGGATCCAGATGCCGCGGTGAATCGCGTGATTGTCCATCGCGTCGGAGTGAGAAACGAGCCAGCTGGGGTGAGTCAGGACGCCAAGGCGTTCGCCTTTCGGGGCTGTCGCGAGAATTCGGTCCGGTCTCATCGATCCGGTGCCAAACGAGCGGCGACTGACACGGGCGTAGATTTTTTCGCCGTCCAGTTTTGCCTCAGCCACGTTTACGTTGATCTTGCTTCGGCTCCTTTTCTTGTTTCTCTCAATCTGCTTCTTCTGGTCTCCTAGCTTCTTCTTCTGTTTCTCCAATTCCTTCTCTACTTCCGGGTCGAGATCCTTTTCCTTCAGACTGGCGTTCACTTCGCTGAGTTCCTTTGTCAGTTCCTCGATTCTGGCGTCATCCTTCAGCGCCATTTCCTGATCCTCTTTCTTTTTCGCGGCTGCAGCGAGAGCGCTCTCCTCTTTGGTGAGTCGACGACCGAAGTAGGTCTTGTCGTTGTTCGTCGTTACAATTCGCTGGGTCGTGAGCAACTCTTTGAGAACGTCTTTGTCTTCTTCCAGAATCAGTTCGACGAGACGGTCCGTGCTCGCGGTGGCGTCGAACATGGCGCGGAAGTGGGAATTTCCTGCCGGAGCGCCGGTTTTTGCCAGTGCGGCCGTGTCTTTGCAGATGTAGCCACCCAGATCATGGTCAAAGTAGTCTCGGAAAAAGCGGAGGATGCGTGGCTTCCGAATACTTTCGTCGGACAGCATCCGGGTCACCTCTCGCTTGACGTCTTCCCGGGTGCGCATTTTGCCCTCGGCGATCGCTTTTCGAAGCTCATCATCGGGCTTGATGTATCCGAGGGCGTGGTTCAGGGCGAGTCCCAGCTCCCAATCCTGAAGCATGGTCCGACCGTGTTCATCAGCTTCACCAGATTTGACCAGTTCCGGGCGGAATAAAGCGTCACGATCGAGAAAGATCGCTGAAAGTCCCATGAACACTCCATCTTCGCGGCCTACTTTTGAAATGGAGTCTTTTACCAACTGCAGGTAATCGCCGGATTCCTTTGCTGTAGGGGGACGGAAGGTCAGTGACTCGAAGAGATAATTCACAGCCTCGAGTAAGCGCTCGTCCGTGATCTCGGAGTCTTCCTTCATTAATTCGTAAATCGGAGTCAAATCGCGAGCCACTTTCGTGTTGTAGACGATCGCCGTTGGCAATCCCCGGAGATCTCCCGGAGGCTTGACCTTGTCATAGGTTTTGGGGTCATCAGTGATCTGTTCGGGCATGCCCACAATCGCCATGGGACCGTAGGCCATGTAGCGCAGGATGTTCTCCGCTTTGTCGAGGATCTGGGTCGCTTCGGCGCTATTGACCGTGTAAAAATCAGGATAGTTTTCGAAACCGTGTTTCCGAGCTGAGGCAAGGACGACCGGGATACTCTTGACCGCAGTGGCGTAGGCCACGGTTCCGCCTTCCCAGCGTGTAATCCGGTCGGTGCCAAAATAGAGTTTCAGTTCTCCGCCGTGATTTGTCGGGACAACGTCGCCACGGGTGCGGACTCCAGGCCTTTCCGGATCAAAGGCTGGTTCGATATTGATCAGTTCATTCAGTCGGGTGATGTGCTCCTGCGGAGTGACCCTCCAGATTCTGGAGGGTGAAGAGGTCGGCTTCAATTCAATACCTTCCGGCAACTGCCCGAAGAGCAAATCGTGATCGATGAAGTTGCCCTTGTTGGGATCGAGATGAGCCTGGAATCCCCCTTTGTCTTTCATCACGGCCTGCAATTCGCTGACGATCCAGTCAGAAAATTGAAGTCGTTCGATGACTTCTGGCTGAGTTTGCTTTTTGGGAGGCATCTCCTGAAGCGCGACCTGCGCCCAGAGTGACTTCCAGATGGCTGCGTTGGTCTCATCTACAGGACCGAGATCCAGCAGGTTCAGATCGCCTTCGGCCGAGATGTCGTCATGGCACTCAAGGCAATGCTTATCGAGAAAGCCTTGCGCGAAATTCTCGAAGGTTCCACCGGAGTATTCGCCGGGTGTGTAGGAGTCAGCTGCTCTGGCCACTGGACACAAAACATTTGTGCCAAACAGGGAAAAGGTCGCCAGCGCGAGGGCGATTCTCAGCCGGCTCATACCAGGATCTCTTTGAGCGGACCACTTCCAGAGTCATACTTGGCGGCCATTTGCTCGGACATATTGAAGCGATCAACCTCTACGCCGGCCGTCTTCAGGATCGAGGCATAGAGCGCATTGATCGGACGCTTTCCGTCCAATTGAGTGAAACAGCCGGTCTTGAAAGCTCCGTTGCAGTTACCGAGGAGCATTACAGGCCAGTTGGCACCATTAGTGTGCTGCTTGTCTGCGTTGTTACTCGTGTAGACGATCAGGGTATTGTCCATCATCGTGCCGCTGCCTTCGGGAACGCTTTCCAACTCTTCCATCAACTTTACAAGCATACGGCTGTTGTACTGGCGAATTTTGATCCAGATCGGATTGTCCTTCTGCGGCATATGCCCGAGATTGTGACCCTGTTGCTCGACGCCGAGTCCCTTCCAGGCACCGAAGATTTCACCTCGGCCTGATCCAATGGTCAGCACACTGGTGATCCCGGATTTGAGAGCCGAGACACCAATATCGAGAAGCGCGTCATGCCAATCGGTTTCAAATTCTGGATTGGCATATCGATCGTCGACTTCGGGGGCAAAATTGCGGAGATGATCGGAAACATTTCCTAGCCGCTCGCGAAGGCCATTCATATCATTGAATCCCTGGACGAACTCGCTGTAGCGTTTTTTATCAACACTTGGAAGCGAGCGTCCTTCCGCAGAAGCCATCTGCTCAATACGATCGAGCATACCGGATCGGGCTTCGTGCTGACTCCGGATGTCACCGCTGGAAATACCACCGTAGAGCATCTGGTAGAGGTGATTCGGGTTCGAGTGCATGAAGATCGGACGCCCAGCACCGCGAGCGGATAGATTGGCCACGGTTGGTTTCGCCTTCATGTTCTCAATGGAATCCATGCCAATACAAAGGTGAGGCAGCAGTGTGTCGGGGAGCGCTTTGCTCAATTCATAGTCGATCGTGGAACCGCTGGGGGCGACGCCATCGCTACCACGATAACCTCCAAGAGCTCCGAAGAAGGCACTGTGGGAAGGACTCGTGTGAATGCCGTGTAGGCCGTTGATAATTTGCAGGCGCTCCTTGTAAGGCTCCAATGCTTCGATCGGCTCTGGCAATTTTGCGTTCGCAAGGGACCCGCTGTTCTTCATTCCCGCCGGGATGCAGGTGGCGGCTTCGAATCCCTGATTCTGCATGAAAAAGATTACACGCTTGGGGCCTCCTGATGAAGCCGATGCGGCTTGGCTGAGGTCAGGAAACATTGAGGATCCAAAAGCGGCGCCGATACCGGTGGCAATGGACTGGAGAGATCGTCTGCGGGTGATCATGGTCGTAGTAAAACGGTGAAGCGGATGAGTAGCAATTAGCGCGTACAAGTGCGTGAGGTTGGTGCCCTTTTGATACGCTCCCAAGGGGATAACGGCTCGGTTCGGAATTATTACCCCAACTCAAACGGCGTAAGACTCCCCTTTTTCTCAGTTTCCCTTCCCGGCGATCGCGATTCGATTCATGAGCTGTTGGTGCAGTTGCGCGACTCGATCGGCATACTCGGAATTTTGGACCAGGTTAGTAAACTGCTTGGGATCTTGCTTCATATCGTAGAGCATCGCGGCTTCGGGATCCTTCTTTCTAGCTGGATACCACATGTAAGCCCATTTACCGGTGCGGAGGCCGTAGCCGTTGCCGACTTGAATGAGGGCGTCCTGCTTCTTCCTGCGTCTGGAGTCAGGACTCCCGAGCAAGGAAACCAAGCTCAATCCTTGGGCGCCTGGCTCGGCGGGAAGGCCAGCAAGCTCCGTGATCGTCGGATACAAGTCGACTAGCTCGACAAACTGATCGCAGGTCGTGCCACCTTTCTGGCCTGGCGCAGAAATCATCAGAGGAACGTGGATCGCTTCTTCCCAGAGCTTGGATTTCTTGTGCATCTCGTGCTCGCCAATGAGGTAGCCGTGATCAGAGACAAACACGACGATCGTGTCGTCGCGTAACTCAAGGCGATCGAGTTCTGCTATGAGTCGACCGAATTGTTGATCCATGTAGGTCACCGCGCCGAAGTAGCCACGGCGAAGCTCTTGGATTTTCGCCTCAGGGAAACTCATGCGAGCATTGATCGCTTGATGCGGAATGTCGTCGAAGTCGTCTGCGGGAAAAGCAGGATACTCGAGGTCTTCTGCTTGGTAGAGCGCGAGGCTGCTGTCGGTCGCTATAAAAGGGAAGTGCGGTCGCACAAACCCCACCGCGAGAAAGAAAGGCTGATCACTCTCGTTTCGCTGCTGCAGAAGTTCGATGGCCTGATTGGCTGCCATCGTGTCAGCGAGTAACCCGGTATTTTCTTCCGCCACTTCGATGACGGCGAATTGGCTTCGGGCTTGAACTGGCATTTTGTAAGGTCCGCCTTTGTCGTGAGCTTGTTGCCAGAGCTTCCGTTCCTTCGGAAAAACTTCGGGAGCGTCTGGAGAGAGGTAGTCGACGATCTTTCCAGGAGTCATGGACTCCATTGCCATAATGTTGTGGGTCACTTCCCACGAGAGTTCGTGATCCTTGCCCGGCGTCCCTTCGATGATATCGACGGGAATTCCCATGTGATAGATCTTGCTGACACGGCCGGTCCAATAACCGTGATTCTGAAAATGCCTCGGCAGTGTGACTCGGTCGGGACGAACAAAGCCGCCGTTTCCAGCCACTCCATTGAAGTCCGGATACTGCCCGCTCATCATGGATGCACGCGAAGGACCGCAGAGCGGAAACTGACAGTAGGCCCGAGTGAAGGAGACTGCCGACTCCGCGAATCTGTCGAGATTTGGTGTTTGGCATTCCGGATGCCCCATTCCGCTCAATGAGTAGTTGAGGTCATCCGAAACGACGAAGAGAACGTTCGGTTTGTCGGCGCCTTGGAGGCATTCGCCGAAGCCAATTGCGAATAGAAGGGGGAGCAGCGTTTTCATCGGAATTGGTCTCTGTTGGCGAATTACTTTCGGGAGGGGCTCCAGGGGATCTTGCCGTCCTTTTCCTGTAGAAAGAGAGCATCGACTTCGAGATACCACTCATGCAGACGTTTTCTCATTCCCTCGACCATTTCGGGTTTTTCAGCAGCGAGATCGTTTTGCTCTCCGATGTCGTTCTTGAGGTCATAGAGATGAACGCGGCCGTCTTCGTAGCGCTCGAACAGCTTGTAGTCACCTTCCCGGATCGCTCCGCCGGGAATTCCGCCCTGGTTACTGTAGTGAGGGTAGTGCCAGAAAAGGGACTTTCGGTCGAGCTTGCCACCCCTGAGAGCGGGAGCCAGATCGACGCCATCGATGAGATGTTCGATCTTCGCATCCGCTGCCGCAGCGACAGTGGGAAGAAGGTCGATCGAACAGATGATTTCTGAACTGACCGATCCGGGTTTGGTGATACCAGGATGGCGGATAATCCAAGGTTCCCGGATGCCGCCTTCGTAGACCCAGCCCTTACCACCGCGCAGGGGAAGATTGCTCGTTGGTGATCCCTCTGAGGTAGAGAGGCCGCCGTTGTCAGAGGTGAAAACGACCAGGGTGTTGTCGGCGACTCCCGATTCTTCGAGTTGATCGAGAACCGTGCCGACTGCTTCATCCATGGCCTCAACCATTGCGGCGTAGACAGCATGTTTCTGCAGGATGCGGACTTTTCTCTCCTTGGGGCCAAAGACCTGCTCTTCGAGCGCGAACTCTTCCCCGGCGATAGCGGCGGCTTTGGCTTTGTATTTCTCCACCAGATCAGGTCGTCCCATCAGTGGGGTGTGCACGGAGTAGAAGGAAAGATAGGCGAGGAAGGAGCCGTCTTTGTTGTCGTCAATGAACTTCGCGGTATCTCGTGCAAGTCGAGCCGGGAGATGTTCCCCGTCTGGACTTTCCTCTTTCATTTGCGGATTCTGAAATGGTGCGAAGTATTTCTTGCCGGTGTAGGGACCACCTCGAGTCCAACCGCCAATGTTGATGTCGAAACCCTGACTCTGAGGATAGTATTTCTCCTCGTGGCCGAGGTGCCATTTGCCGGCGAAGAAGGTCGCGTAGCTTTTTTCCTTGAGGACTTCAGCAATGGTCACTTCCTCTACAGGCATGACATCATTCAACAGCGCCGATCGAAACGTGCCGCCGCGCTTTCCAGAAAAGAAATTGGTCGCCTGGACCCGAGTCGGGTATTTGCCCGTCATGAGGCTGTAGCGGGTCGGTGAGCAGACTGGATTCGCTGCATACCCGTCCGTGAATCTCATGCCCGATTTCGCCAGGCGATCAATATTAGGCGTCTCGTAAAAGCAGTTCGGGTTGTTCGCCCCGATATCCATGTAGCCGAGATCGTCAACAAGAAAGATGACGACGTTTGGACTTTTTGCCTCCGCCGAAAACGCTAACAAGAGGCCAAGTAGGGCGAGATATGTTTTTACTGAATTCATAGGGTTGTTTTATCGAAAGATCAGCCTAAGCAAAGACCCAAATTTTCAATTTTCGAGGCCGTCATGCAGGACTTCCTTGGTCAATTCCCTCAGGGATTCGACTTTTTCGGGCATGGAATCTGCGAAACTTTTCTCTTCAGAAAGATCTTCCCTCAGATTGTAGAGCTCGACTCCATACTGAACATCTTTGGGCGCTCCGAAACCACGACTGACTTAGGTCGCGAAGACGTCGGCAAAGGTTACGGTATGTCCGCTTTTCAATCCGGCTTTCACTTTCGCTGGCCAGCGAACGATGAAAGGCATGCGGTGACCACTTTCCCACGCGCTGCCTTTTACTCCGCGAATTGGACCGGTGGAGTGATGGTCAAATCGCTCAATGTCTTTTTCATACCAGGTGGGCCCATCGTCGCTGGAGAAGAGGAAGGGCGTGTCGTTCTTCATCTCCTCTGCTGCCAACCGGTCGAGATTCGGTGTCGAGATCTTGCTGTCGGGATTGTAGGCCTAGATATCGCCATAGCCCATGTCATCGGCGAGAATAAGAGCAATGTTAGGCTTGGTGGATGCCGAGTGACATGCTGGTAGCAGCGGGAGGATCAAGGTGATTTCCAAGAAGCGTTTCAAATGACTCCAGATTTGCGGCCTGTGATCTTGAAGCAATCGCAATCTGCATTCCTTCTGCGTGAAGGGGCGTTCACCTCGACTCGGGTGGTTAGGAAAAGCAGCTCCTCTGGCCTGAATGGGTCGGAGAAAGAATTCCACGCCGCTTGCCGATACGGTAGAGTTCCCATCATCGACATGAAAATCCCAGCCTCGCTATTTGCCTTCGCTTTCTTTCCAAGTCTACTTCTCGCGCAGTCTACCACGCCACCGGCGCTGGACGGATCCTGGAAGAAACAGCACCTCCACGATAACTTCTGGGCGGAGGGCGCCACTGCACTCGATGCGAATCAGGACGGCCACCTTGATGTCATCTACGGACCGTATTGGTTCGCGGGGCCGGATTTCACCCAGCGACATCTCATCTATCCTGACACCACTCGAACTCAGGCCAAACTGAAAGACGGTGGCGAGGTGGAGATCGAGGGCTTTCACGGTGCCAAGAGCGTAAAGAACGGATACAGCGATAATTTTCTCAACGCCGCTCATGATATCAACGGCGACGGCTGGACGGACTACATCGTGATGGGATTTCCTGGTAAAGAGACTCTCTGGTATGAAAATCCCCAAGGGAAAGAGGGGCCCTGGCCGAAGCACGTCGCCTTCGATGTGACGGACAATGAATCCCCCATGTTCACTGACATCGACGGTGATGGAAATCCTGATCTGCTCTGCATGAGCGCGGGACGCCTTGGCTATGCTACTTACGATTCGGAGAATGCGACGAAGAAGTGGACCTGGCACATGATCTCCCCCAAGCTCGCGTTTAAGCGATTCACCCATGGAATTGGGTTCGGTGATGTGAATGGGGACGGAAAGACCGATATTCTGGAGGCCACCGGCTGGTGGGAGCAGCCCGCTGTTCTGGATGGCAAAGGACCCTGGGAAAAGCACGAGGCACCCTTCGGCAAAGGAGGAGCACAGATGTATGTCTATGACGTGAATGCCGACGGTAAGCCTGACGTGATCACCAGTCTCGCCGGACATGGTTACGGCCTTGCCTGGATGGAACAAACTGCCAACGGGTGGAAGCAGCATCTCATCACGGGTACGCCCGAAGAGAAGGGGCAAACAGGTGTGATTTTCTCTCAGCCACACGCGATTGAAATGGCGGATATGAACAGTGACGGAGTGCTCGATATTGTTACCGGGAAACGCTTCTGGGCTCACGGTAATGCCGGAGACCCCGAGCCCAATGCACCGGCCGTGCTCTGGTGGTTCGAGCTGAAACGCGAAGGAGAATCTACCCATTTTGTTCCCCACCTGATCGACAATGATTCCGGTATTGGCACTCAGTTCACGGTGGGCGATTTGAACGGTGACAAGAAGCCAGATGTCGTCGTCGGGAACAAACGCGGGGCCTATGTTCACATTCAACAGTAGCGTTGGGGCGTTGCGGTGCGGTTTTCGCTTTCTCAACTCGTGTCAGGCCCGGCGATCCAGAATTTGCAAAACTTGACCGCTTTCGGGATTGGGATGATGCAAAACCGCCACCTTGAAGTGTGCGGAAAGGCCGCCACAATAGCCCATGCCGATTCGTTTTCCCGAATACTCATTCCCAGAGCCCAATCTGGAAGTCACCGAAGCTCACTACGCAGAGTTTCATCTACGGCTCGATGCAGCAAATACTGTCGATGATTGCCTCGCGCTGATTTCAGACTGGGATGAGGTTCTTTGCGAATTCAAAGAATGGGCTCACTTGGCTGAGATTCGTTTTCATCAAGATACTCAAAACGAGTCCTACAAAGCCTCCAAAAATCGTGTTGATGAAGTTTCTCCGAAATTCACAGATCTGGAAACCAAATTGAAACAAGCGTTCCTCGACTGTCCACTTCGGGAGCAAATAGAAGAGTCCACCGGATCGCAATTGTTCGATAAGTGGCAGTGTAACACGCGAAGTTTTTCCTCAAAAATCAAAGAGGATCTTGTCACTGAGGCTTCTCTGCAATCTGAATTCACCTCGTTGACGGCGGGAGGGAAAATTTCGTTTCAGGATCGTGAATTCACGATTTCAGAGATGAATCAATTTTTCGATCATGCCGACCGTGACATCAGGAAAGCTTCCTACCTGGCTCATTCCAATTGGTATGCCGACAATTCGCCGGAGTTAGACCGGATATATGACGAACAGGTAGGAGTCAGGCATTCGATGGCCGAGAAACTCGGCTACCAAACGTTCACCGAACTCGGCTATCAACGAATGACTCGGATCGGATATGGTCCCGAGGAAGTCGCTACCTTTCGAGACGAAGTTCGCGACAAGGTCGTGCCGCTGGCAGTCGAGATCGCGGCGCAGCAATCGAATAATATCGGAGTCGATTCACTCATGTACTGGGACACCAGCGTTTACTCGCTGAAGGGGAATCCAGCCCCTCTCGGGGATCATGACTGGATGGTCGATCGAGCCACGGAGATGTTCGCCGAAATGGGCCATGGCCTCGACGAATTTTTCGAAGAGATGAAAGTGCGGGAGGTCATGGATTTGAAATCCCGAACCGGGAAGGCGGGGGGCGGCTTTTGCGAATTCCTGCCTAAATTCGACTTTCCCTTCATTTTTGCCAATTTCAACGGGACCCGAGGGGATGTCGACGTCTTCAGCCACGAAATGGGTCATGCCTTTCAGAGTTACAGCGGTCGAAATCAGGTCATGAGTGATCTGATCTGGCCGACGACCGAAGCATGCGAAATCCATTCGATGGCGCTCGAATTCCTGAGTTGGCCTCATATGGAAAAGTTCTATGGGGAGGCTGCCGCCGAGGGGCTTCGGCGCATTCACCTGACGACCTATCTTCATTTTCTCCCCTACGGCGTTGCGATCGATCACTTTCAGCATCTCGTCTATGAAACCCCGAAGGCGACTCCCGAAGAGCGAAACCAAATGTGGCAACAGGTCGAGGAAATCTATCTCCCGTGGCATCACTACGGTGATCTGCCACATGAATCCAGTGGCCGCCGATGGCAACAGAAGCAGCACATCTACAACGGCCCCTTCTACTACATCGATTACTGTCTTGCCCTCACCGGTGCCCTGCAGTTCTGGTCTAAATCGCGAAGGGATTTCGACGGTACAATGGATGCCTATACGAACCTCTGTCAGTTGGGTGGCAGCTTGAACTATACTGGCTTGTTGCGATCAGCCGGGTTGTCTTCGCCTTTCAGCAAAGGGTGCCTCGATGAAGTGATTGCGGATACGAAAGCTTACCTTGGTTGAAGGTTACCCTGAGGCGAATTAGGCGGCTGTGGCAAGCGAACTGGGTTGAATGAAAGAGTGAACCCTGTGGGACTGAAACCGGTCTGGAGTTTCAGCCTGGAATTGCCATTCTCTACCGGTCGCACTTTCCAATTAACAGGGGAGTCTTCAGGATTCACTTCACAGGAAGATCAATATCAATCACGGCAAATGCGACGTTAAAGAGAACGTGCAGCAAAATCGCATATTCGATCCCAAAGCGTCTCATGAGCCACGCGCAGGCAATCCCAAGGGGGAGAATCTGTACATATTTGACCCAGCCGGGATCGAGGCTTCCGGTATGGGAGAGCGTCCAGATTGTGGTCGCGATGACTGCGGAGAAGAAGTAGCGAAATGGTCGTTCGGGAAGAATTCGATAGAACAAAATTGTCACGCCTCCCCGGTAGGTGAGCTCTTCGAAGACCGCGAATTCAGCAACTCCAATTCCGGCTGAAATTTTTTGGGTGATGCTAAGCGGCTCCTCAGATTGGAGAGCGGAGAGTGCAACGCCCAATGATGGTTTTAGCCAATCCAGGAAGAAGTAGGAAGAGATTACTAACACTGGCATAATAATACCCACATAGAGTAGTGGGCGCCACAGCGATCCAGATTTGGGATCATCCAGCGCAGACCACCGAATGCCGAGCTCGCGGCTGAGTTTGATGCCTACCACCGTGATCACAAAGATTCTCAACAGGGCGATTACGTCCGTTACAATGAGGACTCCTATGTTCTGAAACCGATCAATTACTTCCGGAGTCAGCAGGATGATCGCGATTTCGGAGAGGAGGAGAAATGCCGCAGCCGCTGCGCCTATCAGGTAGTCAGATTTTCTTGGTTTTGGATTCTGAAAGAAAACTACCAGAGCGTAGATCCCGAGCCCGAGAGTAAGGATGCTGAGGATCAGGGCTACGATTATAAACATGATTTCACGAATACTATTCAGAATCGAGATGACAACGGGGAAGCAGCCATTCAGGAAGCGAGGGGCGTTGCGAAACCTGTCCGGGGACTGGGGGTCGGGTTAGGGATCGAATCGAAACTTCGTTCCGATTTCGCGGAGCTTTTTCCACGGCATATCCTGGTCAAACGCGACCGGAGAAACGCAGGAAAGGACGACGGGTTGCTCGCCATGATTCCATACGAAAATTTCGAGATGCAAGGTCTGCGCCTGCTGTGTGGCGAATGGCTCCGTCCACTTGAGGATTCCCGCGTAGGAAGTGACGTCATCAGCCGAGGATGGAGCGCCCTTGAGATTCTTGGCCTTCTCCAGCGAGATCGTGAACTTCTCCGCATCGACTGTCTTTCCCTCTCCACCCATTACTGCTTCCGATAACCCGCGATAGTAGGTGAGTAGTTCGTCTTCCAGTTTTTCTTCTGAAGTGTTGGCTTCAGCAGAGAGCAGGAAAACAAGGACGTAGGAGAAGAAGTCGGGAGCGTCCGGGTCGAACATGCCAGGGGCAAAACGGATTTGCTCAACTCCATTCCATCCAAGATCACGAGCGAATCCGGGAGGCAGTTCGATTCGCTCACCTTTCCAGGGAGGGATACCCGTGTCGAAAACGAATTTTGGCTCTTTTGCCGGGCCCTGTGCCGAAGCAGGTAAGGCGGTTACGAAGAGCAAGGCTGGGAGCAGCCAGAGAGAATGAAAAAAAGACTTCGGCATTCCGCCGTTGTATCGGTGGTGTAAGAAGGAGTCAAGTGGCGCGCCTGTCGCGAATCCGTTTTCACTACTGGTTCTGTTCACTTCATGAAACAGAGTTTTCCCGTGGATCTCGACACCCGATGAGTGGAGGAACTCATGCAGGTATGGCGAATTTACAGGGATCCGCCATAGGTGTTGGGAAGTCCCTCGTGCCGGTTACTTTTTTGCTTTGCCGGACTTTCCTTTCGAATTCGCCTTGTTCTTTCCGTTCCGATTTTTGGAAGGGGCGCCTCGCTTTCCGACTACTCTGTGGTGGCGGAAAAAGGGGGCTTCAATGCCCGTTTGAAACTCACGAGGTCTTAGCTTTTCGTCGTTTTTCTTGTCATACCTAGCAAACGCTTTCGAGAACTCCGCTAGACTCACCTAGTCGTCCTTGTTTTTGTCGAGGAATTCAAAACGGTCGTCTACCGCGATCTCTTCCCTGTCGTCGCGATCCTTTTCGTCGTCCGCTTTCAGGCAATCAGTATGGGATGCGAAGAGTGAAATTACACTCAGCAACAGAGGGGGATATTTTTTCATCATAGTTTTAGTAATCTGGTTGAGAAGAGCTTGCCTCTAGCAAGATGATGGAATCATGACAGGTGGAGTGAAATTGTATTTCGTCTACGACACCGGGTAGAAAGAACTGAGAGTGAGAAAACCCGTGATTTAGTACCGACAGGACCAGAGAATTGGCTAGGCTCCACACATCAGCCTCTCAAATACAAAAGTGACGACAGATGATTCTCTCGCGATTCGCACCATTGATTTGCGTGTGGATTATGGTGAGACAAATGCCGTCCGGAATTTGAACCTCGAAGTTCCTCGAGGTGAAGTCTATGGATTGGTCGGGCCCAATGGTGCTGGTAAAACCAGTACCTTTAAGATCCTCGCGACCTTGATGGAGCCGACCTATGGAGAGGTCGAGCTCTGTGGTATCGATGCGTTGTTGAATCCCAAGGGAGTGAGGCATCGCCTTGCCTATATGCCTGACCTGGCTCCGTTGCCGAGCGATATGAAATGTGGTGAGTTCCTCGAAATGTTTGCTTCAGCCTATGGGTTGCGAGGAGGAGGAAAAAGTAGCCGCATTACCGAGTGCCTTGAGGCCGTGAATCTTCTCGATAAGCGAAAAGCCTTTTGTAAGACATTGTCACGCGGAATGATGCAGCGACTCGTCCTCGCAAAGTCCCTGCTTCATGATCCGGAGATCTTGATTCTAGATGAACCTGCCAGCGGATTGGATCCGGTTGCTCGATCGGGGCTTCGTAAATCGCTTCGAAAAATCGCAGATGATGGGAGAACCGTGATCGTCAGTTCTCATATTTTATCGGAACTGGCTGATATGTGCACTTCAGTCGGATTAATGAAAAAAGGACAACTGGTGGCCTCCGGACCCGTCGCCGATGTCGTCACCCGGATGAGCCGCCCTCAGCGGCAAATTGAGTTGCGTCTCGTTGGATCGGGAAGTGAAGCAGAGAAGATCCTCCAGGAATCCGATCGAATTTCGAACCTCGTCTCGAGAGATCAAACGGGCGATCTATTGCGATTTGATTTTGAGGGGTCTCCAGAAGACCAGTCCAACTTGATTGTAGAACTCGTTCAATCGGGCTGCAGAATTCGCTCATTCGAAGAACACCAATCTACGATTGAAGATATTTTCATCGAACTTTCCGAGTCGGGTGACCATCACGATGAGTGAAGAAGAACAAAAAATTCCTACTGCTGCGACGGCCTGGAATCTTGCCCAGAATCCGATTTTTCGGCGTTACTGCAAATCCCAGCTCCGGCCTGTTTCGACTACGATCTGGGCCATAACCGTCCTCGTGTTTGCTACTTTTTCCTTCCTCGCGATCTACGTAGGGTCGACCAATCTGGGCCGACAGGAAGAATTCCAGGCCGCTCGCTGGGCGATGATGGCGGTTCTGGGAATCCAAGGTCTGCTCCTCATGCTGATTGGGACTGGTGCCACCACGCTTGCCTACGTGAGAGAAGCTGACGAGAAGATGGTTGATTACCAGCGCCTCACGCCGATGACCCCAATAGCGAAAGTGTTAGGGTACCTCTTTGGTCCACCGATTCGTTCCTATCTACTTTTCCTCATTACGGTTCCATTCGCGATCTTTTGCATCGTGGTCGGCAAGATTTCTTTTGAACCCGTCTTCCAGGTTTACGTCACCTTCTTTGTCTCAGCGATTCTCTATCATCTGACAGGGTTGTTGGCAGGAACCATTTTGAAGCGACGATTGCTCGCGGGAATCCTTTCGATGGGGCTGGTGTTCTGCATCAATTTTGTTTTGCCTGCGATACTAGCCAGGTCCGGTTACACCTTTTTGTTCTACACCACGGTTTGGCCGGTTCTCTTTCTTCACGGCTCAGGTCTATCCCTGGAGACCGGTGGATCGAAAGAGCTTCTGGCCCGTCACGAAAGTTTTCAGGCAGTCGATTTTTTTCAATTCGAGATTCCGACTTTCGTCTTTGGCTTGTGTGTCCAAGGGTTCCTCATTTTCACCTTTGCCCTGATTCTGTATCGCCGGTGGAAAGGTGAAAGCCTTCATCTGCTCAGCAAGAGCTTCACCCTTTTTGTCTTTTGCGGAATTCTCATTCTCTTCCTCGGGACCTCGCTTCCGTTGATGGATTCAGGCCGGATTTTTCCATCCATGAGTACTCAGTTCGGGCAGCGTTATATGGGGCCGACAGGAATGCAGGCCACCTTTGCGGAAGCTCTCGGCATCACCGCTGCGTGCGGCATCATCACTCTAATCATCGCTTGTATGCTCATTCAGATCATCACTCCCACGCGCGATGGTTTCATTCGAGGGCTTCGGAGGGCTCACAAAGCCGGTAGACAGAGAGCTCGATTTGGATCCGATTCATCAACGGGATTATGGCATGCGGTGTTCATTGGATTGCTCGGTGGTTTGGCTTGGTTTTGGTTTACTGATGTTCTTTTCAGTACCGATTTTTATCCTAACCTATCGCTACCCAATTATGCCGTTGCGGTGATGTGTGCGATTTTCATTTTCGCCACTGTTTGTTTCGGAACGACGCTGGAACTGTTTGGCAAAGGAGTTCTGTGGCTTGCCATGCTTCTCGTCTGGATTGTCCCCCTGCTCGCGGCGGGGATTCTTTTCCTGGCTGAAAAGTCGATTGGTGGAATTTATCTCACCAGCCTTTCTGCCTACGGTGCTTATTTCAATTCGCTGACCACTTTATTGGCCGAAGCAGATTACAAAAACTACGACCATATGAAGCATGCTTTCTGGATCTGGGTTTTCAGTCATGCATTGCTTGTCGTCGTTCTCATCACAATCTCGAGGATGAGACAGTCGCGGTTGCGCCTACTCGTGGAGGCAGAAGGTATCTCTGAGGGCTGACTTTCCTGAGAAGGCGGCTCGATCGAGGTGGCAAATTGCTAGCCTTCAGACTTGGCCAATTCGGTTTCCAATCCTTCGCAGATCGTTTCCAGCACTTTGATTCGAGCGTAGCGTTTGTTATTGGCTTCCACCAACGTCCAGCGGGCTTTGGAGGTACTGGTGCGTTCAACCATTTCGTTGACCGCTACCTCGTAGGCGTCCCACTTTTCACGATTTCTCCAATCCTCTTCGGTGAGTTTCCACTGCTTGTGAGGAATTTTCTGCCGACGCTCAAAGCGATCCCCTTGTTCTTCCTTAGTGATGTTCATCCAGAACTTGCAGACGACGGTGCGATTGCGAACGAGTTGAGCTTCGAAGTCGTTGATCTCCGTGTAGGCGCGCATCCATTCTTCCTCGGTAGCGAATCCTTCGACACGTTCGACAAGAACTCGGCCATACCAGGATCGGTCAAAGATAGTGACTCGTCCTGCTAGGGGGATGTGGCGCCAGAATCGCCAGAGGTAGTGATAGGAAAACTCCTCCGGCGTAGGCTTCATGATGGGAATGACTTGGGAAAGCCGGGAATCGAGCCCGGGGATGATTCTTCGGATCGCTCCTCCCTTTCCTGCTGCGTCCCAGCCCTCGAAGGCAATCACGGTCGATACGCCTGCGTCCTGTGCCTGCCGGGAGAGTTGATTGAGCCTGCCTTGCAGCTCCTCAAGGCGGGCCGAATACTCTGCCTTGGGCAAACTCCGAGTCATATCGAGCTGGCTAAGAATCGTAACGTCTGGTGTGGGATTGTAGGAGAGATCTGAGATTCGGACTTCTGCTGGTGGCTTGGACGTAGCGTTCGATTTTGTATCTTCTGTGGAGTTGTTCTCTTGTTCGATGCGCCGCCGAATCCTCTCGAGAAGAGTTCCGGAGACAGAAAGGTTTCGGTAGCGTTCATCGGCTCCTTCTACAATGTGCCAAGGGGCTTCACCTCGACTCGTTTTGGTAATGGCACGTTCCGTTGCTTCGGTGAAGTCGTCGTATTTTTCCCAGTTTTCCCAATCCTTGTCTTTTACCCGCCAGCTTGTCAGAGGATCCTTCTCGAGCTGTTGAAATCGCAGTTTTTGAGCGTCTCGACCGAGGTGCATCCAGAATTTTACGATGAGGACGCCATCATCGGTGAGTGCTTTCTCAAAGTTCAGGATCTGGTCCAGCTCTTCATCGAACTCCGCGTCGGAGGTGCCGTCGTAGACTCGGTTCAGGATCGGGTCGGAGTACCAGGCGCTCAGGAAAAACCCGATGCGGCCGTGCCGGGGGAGATCTCTCCAGTAACGCCAGAAGGGAGGGCGCTGCGCAGCTTCTTCGGTCGGCTTTCCGTAGGCCCTCGCGATGAGCCAACGTGGGTCGAGCCACTCATGCAGGAGATTGATGGTCTCGCTCTTGCCAGCTCCGTCAACCCCTCCAAAAAGAACAAGAACAGGGAACTTCAGATCTTTCAGGGCGATCTGCGCTTTGAGTAGTTCCTGCCTCAGGTGAGTTGCTTCTTTGGCGTAGTCTTCTTTTGAAACTTTGCGATCAAGCTCAGCGGTATCAAACATGTTGTGGTGACCCTATTCCGAATGTGTGATACGAACATCCGAAAATGTGAAAAGTTGGGTCTTTTCCCAACGGATTGATAGCTACTCCTTCGTCGAGGCGAATCTTTGTAAAGCTCACGAGTGACTGTGCTTGCCGTTCGTTGAGTTCTGCCTGAATTTCGAGGTATTTGGCCTCCATTTTCGCAATCAGGACTGGAACGATGAGAGCCCCTGTAATTCAAATGGAAAAAGAAACCGCGAGAAATGTGAACCAAACAAGGCGCTTCGTTTTCACCCGAGCAGAGTGAGACTTGACGGGAAGCGCGTGGTCCATTGTCTCGAGAGACGACGGAATTCCGAAAAGCTTTCCAGGAATCTTCTACCAACCCGGAATAGGGCATGTCGTGTGCTTCTCAAAAATCGATTTGAGGAGCAGGGGGCAGATAATTTTTCCGCCAATCTGAAGGGATGAGATCAGCCTCTTTCAGCGATCGGAGTGATCGGCTGGTCTTCTTTGGGACCAGTGTAGAGTGTTAGTGGACGATAGAGACGATTATCTTCCAGTTGCTCCAGAACTTGAGCGGTCCAACCTGCGGCACGAGAGATGGCGAAAATCGGAGTGAAGAGATCGGTCGGGATTCCGAGAGAGTAGTAAACTGTCGCAGAATAGAAGTCGACGTTGGCATTGAGGCCCTTGCGTTCCCGCATGATCTCAGCGATCCGCTCGGACATCCTGATCCACTTGGATTCTCCGAGTTCCTCCGTCAGCTTGATCGCCATCTTGCGGAGATGCGGAGCACGGGGGTCGAGGACACGGTAGACGCGGTGCCCGATTCCCATGATCTTTTTCTTGTTGGCGAGACAGTCTTCGACGTAGGCATCTACCTTGTCGTATTCACCAATCTCCTGAAGCATGTGAATGACGCCTTCGTTGGCTCCGCCGTGAAGCGGTCCTTTCAGGGTTCCAATCGCTGAGGTGATCGCGGAATACATGTCCGAGAGAGTCGCAACGGTGACTCGTGAGCTGAATGTGGAGGCATTCATTCCGTGGTCGGCATGAATGATGTAGGCGACATCCAGGGTTTTAGTCGCTTCTGCACCAGGTTCTTCTCCGGTGATGAGATAGAGAAAATGGGCGGCCTCAGAGAGATCTTCGCGCACTGGGGGAAGGTCGAGTCCCTGGCGGGCACGATGGTAATAGGCGACGATGAGAGGCATCTGCGCACAGATGGCGAGCGCACGCTCCTCGTTGAGCGCATAGTCCTGATCGTGACCTCGAGTATCATAGAGGCCAAGCATGCTGACCCCGGTCCGCAGAACTTCCATTGGCTGAGCATCTTTGGGCGCAGCCTGGATGAAATCGATCACACCCTGGGGAAGGTGGCGCTCTGAACGAAGCTTTTTGGTAAAGCTGTCGAGTTCAGCCTGTGTCGGGAGCTTGCGACGGTGGAGGAGAAACGTGACTTCCTCGAACGAGCACTTGTCGACTAAATCGTCGATGTTGTAGCCCAGATAACGCAGAATGCCCTCTTGGCCTTGAACGTCACTGAGACATGACTCGTTTGCAATGACTCCAGCGAGCCCTTTGGAATATTCCGTTTTCTCCGACATAATTTCTCTTTCTAAACAAGTACCTGCCCAAAAATCAACCTGAGAACCGCTTTTCCGCGATTCCGGTAACGACTTGGTAGGGTTTTAAATCAACCCATTGCCCGGACGAGCGCCTGACCCATGTCGGATGGGTTTTCTGCTACTTCGATCCCAGCACTCTGCATCGCTTCAATCTTGGCTTCCGCAGTTCCTTTTCCACCTGATACAATCGCACCAGCATGACCCATGCGGCGACCCGGAGGTGCGGTTGCTCCTGCGATAAATCCTGCAATTGGCTTCTGGCAATTTTCCTTGGCCCAGGCAGCGGCTTCTTCTTCCGCAGTTCCGCCGATTTCACCAATCATGATGATCGCTTCGGTCTCGGGATCCTCGTTGAACATTTTAAGGACGTCGATGTGGGAAGTCCCGTTGATGGGGTCGCCTCCGATTCCGACGCAAGTGCTCTGTCCGAGTCCGAGACTGGTCAGTTGGTAAACCGCTTCGTAGGTGAGTGTTCCGCTTCGAGAAACGACACCAACTTTGCCTCGCTTGTGGATGTAACCCGGGGCAATTCCGATCCGGCAGCCTCCGTGAGAGTTTTCGCCGGTTCCAGGTGTTACGATTCCGGGACAGTTCGGACCGATGAGTCGAGCTCCTGAACCCTTCATCGCCGCGCGAACCTTCATCATGTCCATGACGGGAATGCCTTCGGTGATGGCGACGACGAGATCGACTCCAGCGTCGACCGCCTCGAGAATTGCGTCTCCGGCGAAGGGGGGGGGGACAAAAATCGCGCTCACCGTGGCTCCGGTTTCAGCGACTGCGTCTCCGACCGTGTCAAAAATCGGAACGGTGTCCGCAAATTTCTGTCCGCCTTTTCTAGGAGTGACACCAGCAACGAGCTGAGTGCCGTAGTCGAGGCTCAGCTGGGCGTGGCGTCCGCCGAAGGAGCCGGTAATACCCTGGATGAGGATCTTGGTGTTTTCGTCAACGAGAATAGCCATGGAAGTATTTAGTGGGAAGTGGTCAAATTAGGAGATCGCAGCAACTGCCTTCTGTGCGGCGTCAGCTAGGGTGTCGGCCGGGAGTAAGTCAACGGTTGAGCTGGCTAGTGTGGCCTTTCCGGCTTCAACGTTATTGCCCTCAAGTCGAACGACGAGGGGGATGCTCAGATTCACTTCGCCGCAGGCAGCGACGATACCCTTGGCAATCACATCACAATCCATGATACCTCCGAAGATATTGACGAGAATTCCTTTCACGTTGGGATCTCCGAGGATGATTTTAAATGCGTTGCGGACCTGCTCCTGAGTCGCGCCTCCTCCCACATCTAGGAAGTTGGCAGGTTCTCCTCCACTCTGCTTGATGATGTCCATCGTCGCCATGGCGAGTCCGGCTCCGTTGACAAGGCAGGCAATATTTCCATCGAGTCCGATGTAGTTGAGGTCATACTTCGCGGCTTCCACCTCGCGAGGGTCTTCCTCGGTCGGGTCGTGAAGCTCGGCAATCTCGGGGTGACGATAGAGTGCGTTGTCGTCGAAATCGAACTTGGCATCGAGTGCGAGAACCTGACCGTCTGGTGTCGTCACCAGCGGGTTGACCTCGACCATGGAGCAGTCGCAGGAAATGAAGAGTTGGTAGAGCGCTTTTAGCAGCTTCGTGAATTGCTTCGCGGTGTCACCGGAGAGTCCCAGCTTGGAAGCGAGGTTACGAATCTCATAAGGCTGCAGTCCGAGGAGAGGGTGGATGACTTCGTTGAAGATCTTGTCCGGTGTCTGTTCTGCGACTTCCTCGATGTTCACACCGCCTTCTGTGCTTGCCACGATCACCGGGGAGCGTGCTTCGCGGTCCATGAGAATCGCGAGGTAATATTCCTTTTCGATATCGACTGCGTCAGCGACCATGATCTTGTTGACCAGCTTGCCTTCTTCGCCCGTCTGGTGAGTTACGAGAGTCTGACCAATCATCTTTGAGGCAATGTCAGCAGCTTCGCTTGCCGTCTCGACGACGTGAACCCCACCCTGAAAGCCATTTTTGAAAGTTCCCTTTCCGCGACCACCTGCGTGGACCTGCGCTTTGACGACGATTTCGTCTCCCAGTTCTTCGGCAGCGGCCTGAGCCTCTTCCGCGGTGTCAGCGACTTTCCCCTTGGGGGTGGCGACACCAAATTTTTCAAACAATTCCTTGGCCTGGTATTCGTGGATATTCATGGAAAGAGGGAGCTGCTCGTTGAGGAGCGCGCCAACTTACGGCGGCGGTCTGGCTGGTCAAGATGGAACCTCAGATTTCCCGAGGTGTGACGCGGTTTCGGCTGATTAGTGCACAAAAAAAGCTCCCTGAATCGTCGGGGAGCTTTTCCTGTAGCTAAGGAATCTGGGATTTGGTTCAGGAACCTTTAGCAAGATAGGCTGCCGTGCTCTCGTGAGTTGCGTTCATAGCATCACTTCCTTTTTCCCAATCCATCGGGCAGACCTCTCCATTTTCTTCGAAGTGCTGGAGGGCATCGACCATGCGGATTGCTTCTTTGATTGATCGTCCGAGAGGGAGGTTGTTGACGAGCTGGTGCTGAACAACGCCGTCCTTGTCGATGAGGAAGAGTCCGCGGTAAGCGATCAGCTCTCCTTCAACTATGAGATCGCCGAATTCGTCGATTTCATAGTCACCTACGAGTACATCGTAGTCGGTGGAAATTGTTTTGTTGGTGTCGGCCACGAGCGGATAGGTCACTCCACCGATGCCACCTTTGTCACGATCGACCTGAAGCCATCCCCAGTGAGACATTTCGGTGTCAGTGGAACAGCCGACGATGGCGACGTCGCGGGATTCGAACTCAGCGAGACTGTCCTGGAACGCGTGAAGTTCGGTGGGACAGACAAAAGTGAAGTCCTTTGGGTAGAAGAAAAGGATGACGTATTTCTCTCCACGATACTGATCGAGCGAGAAGTTTTCTACAACCTGACCGTCGACAACGGCGCTGGCACTGAAACTGGGGGCTTGTTTTCCGACGAGAACTGACATGATTTTGGTAGTTTGGTTTAATCAACTATGACACGCGAAAGATGGAGAATGCGATGTCCGAGTCAACTACGGATCGCGGACGAAAGCGGAGTCCCTTCAAAATGAGATCTGTCTCTGAAGTTTGATTTTCGCGTGAGAAACGTGGAAAGGAAAAGAAATAGTTGACCATTGAAGGTAGGGAAAGCACCTTGGTGGCGTCAAAAGTCGATAAATCCTATCAAGAATAGGAAGAATTGATGAAAGAAGAAACAAAAACATCGACATCCCCGTCTGAGTTTGCGGGAGAAGCAGAGCTTGGAGATGCGGTGGAACCCATCTCAGGGGTAGAAGTATCTTCCTCTGATCTGGTTGAAGGCTCTCGTCGCCTCGAGTCGGCAACGGCAGAGGAGCGTGTCGCCTGGGCTCTGGAGTATGGAGGAGAACGAGTTGTGATGACCTCGAGTTTTGGTGCGCAATCGGCCGTGCTGCTTCACCTCGCCACCCGTCAGCGCCCCGACATGCCGGTGATTCTCGTTGATACAGGCTATCTTTTTAAGGAGACTTATCACTTCATTGATCGCCTTCGGGATCAGCTTTCTCTGAACCTGAAAGTCTATCGTAGCGATATCAGCCCTGCCTGGCAGGAATCTCGATTTGGAAAACTCTGGGACGATGGTGTCGAAGGAATTGAAAAATACAATCAGATGAACAAGGTCGGGCCGATGAATCTGGCGATGGCCGATCTCGATCCCGAAATCACTCTGAGCGGAATTCGGCGTCAGCAGAGTAGTTCCCGGGAAAATTTGCCTGTCGTAGCTCGGCAGAAGGGGCGATTGAAAGTATACCCCATCATCGACTGGACGGATCGGAATGTCGGAGAATATCTCGTTTCGAATGATCTTCCTTATCATCCACTTTGGGATGATGGCTATGTTTCTATCGGTGACTGGCATACGTCCAAGCGCCTCACAGATGGTATGACGGCAGAGGAAACTCGCTTCCACGGGTTGAAGCGTGAGTGTGGGCTTCACGAAGATCTCGACTTTATGATCTAGCCGAATATGATCTAGCCGAAATCCTTTCGGATTATTCCTTATGAGCTCGAATCTCGATCATATCTACCCCGTCTTTGATAAGATGCTTCCCCGTGAAGCGAAGGAATCTCTTCTCGATCAGAAGGGCGTCGTCATCTGGATGTATGGGCTCTCGGGTTCTGGGAAATCGACCCTTGCTAATCTCCTCGAGAGACGACTTCACACAGAAGGTTGTTTCGTAAAGGTTCTCGATGGAGACAATGTCCGATCGGGATTGAATCAGAATCTGGGATTCTCTGACGAAGACCGTCTCGAGAACATCCGCCGAGTCGCAGAGGTCGCAAAACTCTTTGCCGAGTCAGGAGTCGTTACGATCGCTTCTTTCATTACACCGAACAACGAGCTTCGCTCTCTGGCTCGCGGCATCGTCGGTGATGGCGATCTTCTCGAAGTCTACGTCCGCGCTTCTTACGAAACCTGCGCCGAGCGTGATCCCAAAGGGCTCTACGCGAAAGTGCACGCCGGTGAGGTGAAGGATTTCACCGGAAGGGATTCCGGGTTCGAAGAACCGGATCGCCCTGACCTCACCCTTGATACTGAATTGCTCGACGAAGACCAATGTCTCGCCGAGCTCCTCGCGGCAACGCGAAGTCGCGTTGCTTCAGGTGAAGGTAGAACCAAATCTGCCAAACCGTAAATTTTCCGATCGAGTCAATCAATTTTCTTCTAACGAATTTGTAATCATGGAACAAGAAAGAACCTCCTACCGAGTCAACCATCTCGCCCAGCTTGAGTCTGAGGCGATTTTTATACTCCGCGAAACTGCGGCGCAGTTCGAAAAGCCAGCCCTTCTCTTTTCGGGAGGGAAGGATTCGATCGTGATGGCGCATCTCGCGCGGAAAGCCTTTTATCCGGCGCGGATTCCTTTCCCACTCGTCCACGTCGACACGGGACATAACTTCGATGAGACGATAGAATATCGCGATGCCTACGCCAACGAAATTGGTGCTCAGTTGGTGGTTGGCCTCGTTCAGGACTCCATTGATCGCGGCGAGGTTCAAGAAGAGAAAGGTCCCTTTGCGAGCCGAAATGCTCTCCAGACGGTGACTTTGTTAGATACGATCGAGAAGAATCAGTATGACGCCTGCCTGGGTGGTGGTCGTCGTGACGAAGAGAAGGCCCGGGCCAAGGAGCGTTTCTTTTCGCATCGCGATGACTTCGGTCAGTGGGATCCGAAGAATCAGCGTCCGGAACTCTGGAATACCTTCAACGGTCGCAAACATCACGGCGAACATTTCCGAGTCTTCCCGCTTTCTAACTGGACCGAGATGGATGTCTGGCAATACATCAAAGCCGAGAAGATTCCGCTGCCCAACCTCTACTTCACCCATCAGCGCGATGTTGTGCATCGCAATGGATCCATGCTCGCGATCTCTGACGTCGTGGTCCCTCAGGAAGGTGAAGAAATCGAGAAGGGCGCTACCGTCCGGTTTCGAACGATCGGAGATATTACCTGCACAGGTGCGGTCTATTCCGATGCATCTGATATGGATGCCATTATTCAAGAAGTTGCGACGGCCCGCCAGACGGAGCGCGGAACGCGCGCCGACGATCGCCGCTCCGAGACCGCCATGGAGGACCGGAAAAAAGAAGGCTATTTCTAGGCCTCCGTGACTTCATTATTCTTACTTTTTTACTACTTCAATTCTATACTCCTATTCCCATGTCACACGAAGTTCCTTACGATGAGGGTTATCTCGATATGGACCTCCTCCGTTTTACGACGGCAGGCAGTGTCGATGACGGAAAGTCGACCTTGATTGGCCGCCTCCTTTACGATTCCAAAAATACGTTCGATGACCAGATGGACGCTGTCGAAGCCACGTCCAAGAAGCGGGGCGACGAGAACGTGAATCTCGCTCTGCTCACTGACGGTCTCCGTGCCGAGCGAGAGCAGGGGATTACGATTGATGTCGCCTATCGTTATTTTGCGACTCCGAAGCGGAAGTTCATTATCGCAGATACTCCGGGTCATATCCAGTACACCCGGAATATGGTCACCGGTGCCTCCACCGCGAACCTGGCGATCATCCTCGTGGATGCTCGGACTGGAGTGATCGAGCAGACCTGCCGCCACGCCTTCATTGCCGACCTCCTTCGCATCAAGCATGTCATTCTTGCGGTCAACAAGATGGATCTCGCGGACTACAGCGAAGAGCGGTACAATGAGATCACGGAAGACTTCAAGATGTTTGCCTCCCGTCTCAACAATATCGTCGACATGACCGCGATTCCGATCAGCGCTCTTCATGGCGACAACGTCGTCGATAAGTCGGAGAAGATGCCTTGGTATCAGGGACCGACCATGCTCTATGAGCTGGAGACCGTTTACATCGGATCGGATCAGAATCACGTCGACGCTCGTTTCCCAGTGCAGTGGGTCGTTCGCCCTCATTCCGACGAGCACCACGATTTCCGTGGCTACGCCGGTCGTGTTGCTGGGGGAGTGTTTAAGCCAGGGGACGAGGTTGTCGTTCAGCCTTCCGGGTTTACCACCAAGATCAAGGCGATCGAGTCGCTCGACGGTCCACAGGCGGAAGCCTTTGCGCCACTCTCCTGCACGATGACGCTGGAGGATGAGATCGATATCAGTCGCGGCGACATGATCTCAAAGCCGAATAATCCGCCTCACAAAGAACAGGAAATCGAGGCAATGGTCTGCTGGTTTTCCGACAATGTGCAGCTTCAGCCGCGTGGGAAATACTATCTGCGACACACAACGAAAGAAGTGAAAGCGATCGTGCAGGAAGTGAAATACAAGGTTGATATCAATACGCTTCGCAAGATCGAGGACATCAGCACTTTTGGTCTCAACGAAATCGGAAGAATTACCCTGCGGACTTCGGCGCCATTGCTTTACGATTCGTATCGGAAAAACCGCCAGACCGGCAGCTTCATTCTGATTGACTCTCAAACCAATGAGACAGTCGCTGCGGGCATGATCATTTAAGCGGTAAGCAGCAGCTCTTAATCCCGCTCTTACCCTTGATCTTGTTCCCGTCGGCGTGGCGAGGACTGAGGGGGTAAGTGCAACGGTAAGATGAAGATCAGGATTGGAGTCCGGAAGAGAACAGTTTCGGCCCCTTCAAACCGATTGACAGTGATCTAGATTGCCATTTAAATATCGCCCCTGCCACATTTCGTGACAGGATAAGTGACGGCGAGGTAGCCAAGTGGTAAGGCCGGGCTCTGCAAAAGCTCTATCGCGGGTTCGATTCCCGCCCTCGCCTCTCTTTCCTTCGTAAGGCACTGATAATGAGCTAGACCCTTTAATTCCGGGGGTTACAATTCTCAAATGGCACACGGATGTGATACATAAGCCTCTCCACAAAACTTGATTTCGATAGAGCCCAGTAGGTGAACCTTACGATCCACGATCCACGATCCACGATCCACGATCCACGATCCACGATCCACGATCCACGATCCACGATCCACGATCCGAGACAAGTGGAGTATTTTCGTTACCATCGGGAGCACAGCTTCAAGGGCTGATTGGCGGTGGAGGAGTTGGTGCTGGAAGCGAGGAAGTAATCGCACTCGATTGAGTTGATGACGTGATGAGCCGCATGATGGGGAGTCGCCTTCTCCCATCCTCCAGCCCCGGCAACTTCAATTCCGAGAGGGCGAGCAGCGTTCACCGCTGGTATATCGCTTCAGCAAATCGCGCATCTGGGCCGCTTTCTCTGGATGCTCGTTGTAAAGATTCTTCGCCTGGCGAGGATCTTCCTTGAGATTAAACAGCAACCCTTCGTTGCCCTTGCCGAAGTCCTCGAGACCAAAGTGTTCGAGGTAGGCGGAACCTTCCTTTTTTGCGGAGCCGGTGGAAGCATCAATGAGCACCCAATCCCCCTGGCGCAGCGCATACTTGTTGGGGTTGGTATTCTGCACGGTGGCAGTTCGCAGAGGCTTCTCGTAGTCCTTTCCTTTTAGGACAGGAATGAGGTTGTAGCTGTCGATCGCATCATCCTCTCTTAAATCGTAGTTCACGATATCGGCGAAGGTCGCGGCGAGATCTACCTGGTTGATGACTTCATCGGAAACGGTCCCCGCCTTTACTTGGCCAGGCCAACGCACAATGAAGGGAACGCGATGCCCGCCTTCGTAGATGTCGCGTTTCACGCCACGGAATTCCCCCGAACTCCAGTGACCAAAATCCTCGAGCCTGTCGAAGGCAGCGGTTTCTGTTCCGTTGTCTGCGGTAAAGATCACGAGTGTGTTTTCAGTGACACCCGCTTTTTCAAGCGCGTTGAGGACTTTGCCCACCTGGGCATCCGTCTCGATCATGAAGTCGCCGTAGTAGCCCGCCTCAGACTTGCCATGGAATTCCTTGTTGGGAACGATCGGATAATGGGGCGAGTTGAAAGCGAGATAGGCAAAGAATGGTTTATCAGCCGACTGATTTCCGATCCATTCGACGGTCTTATCAGTGATCGTAGGGAGGATGTCGTAGGGGTTCCAGCTTTCCGCCATGGGTCCGGCACGGAATGATCCTGCGCCAGCGAGGGGCTGAGACTTGATGACAGGCAAAGTGGGGATCGTCACGAAACGGTCGTTTTCGATCCAGCAATACGGTGGAAAGTTGATCGTTCCATCACCCCAGTAGTAGTCGAAGCCCTGCTCAAGAGGTCCGTCAGGAAAGCGCTTCGTCCAATCATAGGACTCGGGCTTCGGGTTACCCGCCTTCACCCCTTTCTTGCGTATCGCATCAAAGTCCCAACCGAGGTGCCACTTTCCGAAACAACCTGTGTTGTAGCCCTGCTTTTGAAACATCTTGGCGATCGTGAAATCATCGGGCTCGAAGACCGTGCCGCCGAATGCACCCACGATACCATGAAATCGGCGCCAATGATGTTGTCCGGTGAGGAGCGCAAAACGACTCGGTGTGCAAATCCCAGAGGAGCTGTGTCCATCGGTAAAGGTCATGCCCTCGGCTGCGAGTCGGTCGAGATTAGGTGTCTGAATTTTAGCCTCCGAATTACTGTAGGAAACATCGCCGACTCCCATGTCGTCAGCGTAAAGAATGACAATATTGGGGGGCTGATCGGCCGCAAGGCCGGGCGCAATTGAAAGGGTGATCGCGGCAATCAGGGCGGAGGTGATTCGATTCTGCATGGTGTGAGCCTATCTCTGGAAAGGGGCGTCCCTCCCAGAAAACTACTGATGGATGAAGCTGTCACTGTCTCATTTTCGTTTTATGCGTTCCTTCACAAACAGCGCCTCAGCCTTTGGACAGGAAAAAGGGGCCGTTTTCCTGCCAGCCTTATGAATCGACGTCCCACTCACAAGCTCCTATGAGTAAAGAAATCCTTTCCCATGATGAAACTCATTTTTTCTCTTTTACTACTCTCGAGCTCGTTTCTCTTTGCCGATGAAAACTGGACGCAGTTCCGCGGTCCTGCCGGAGACGGAATGGCGCAGAATTCCAATCTTCCCTCGACTTGGAGCGAGGATGAGAACGTTGCATGGAAAACCAAGATCCATGGTCTCGGCTGGTCTTCGCCTGTGATCTATGGCGATCAGGTCTGGGTGACCACGGCCACTCCTGACGGAAAAGAGCTGTCCGTCCTCTGTCTCGACAAGGGAACGGGCAAGATCCTGTTCGACCAGAAACTGTTCGATATCGCGGAACCGCAGTTTGCACACAAGTTTAATTCCTACGCTTCACCGACTCCGGTGATTGAAGAGGGGCGAGTCTATGTGACCTGGGGTTCACCTGGCACTGCCTGTCTCGATACGAAAACCTTTAAGACGCTCTGGACCCGGGAAGACCTCGTTTGCGACCACTGGCGGGGAGCCGGCTCCTCTCCCATCCTTTTTGGAGAACTCTTGATCCTGCACTACGACGGGGCCGATCATCAGTTTGTCCTCGCAATGAACAAGGAAACGGGCGAAACCCGTTGGAAGACCGATCGGTCGGTGGACTTCAAAGATCTTGATAAAGATGGGAAACCAAAAGCGGATGGCGACTTGCGAAAAGGTTTTGCAACCCCTCACATTGTCACGCTGAGCGGACGCGAAATATTGATCAGTCAGGGAGCCATGGCGATCTACGGATATGATCCCAAGACAGGGGAAGAGTTGTGGCGCTATGAGGAGCATGCCAACCACTCGGCGAGCACTCGACCTGTAGTAGCGGGAGACATGATCTACGTTCCCACCGGTTTTCCCAAGCCCTACCTCGTGGCTTTCACCCTGAAGAATCCAGGGTTGCTTGACGAGTCTGCGGTCGTCTGGAAGGAGCAGAAAGGCGTGCCCAAGAAACCTTCCCTCCAGTTGGTCGGCGATCATTTATATGCCGTTGACGATGGTGGCGTTGCCTCTTGCCGGGACCCCAAAACGGGTGAAGTCATCTGGATGGAGAGAATCGGTGGCAACTACTCAGCCTCACCTATCGTTTCCAACGGGCGGATCTACTTCTCCAGTGAAGAAGGAAAGACTATCGTTCTGAAAGCAGCGTCGGAGTTCGAGATTCTAGCAGAGAATAAGTTGGAAGATGGATTCATGGCTTCGCCCGCCGTCAGTGGGAACGCCTTGTTTCTTCGGAGTCGAACTCACCTCTACTGCATTGAGGAGTAGTGGGGAGCGCTATGCGATCAGGCTGGCTACGATTCAATCTCTTGGCTTTCGCTAAGGGATTGAACGCATTAGTCGCGTCGAGCTTTTCTGAGTGAAATAGAGGGTTTTCGAAGTTTCCGATTTTTACAAAATGCTGCCCAGAACCTCTTCTTCCCAGCATTGAACGGAACGGCGATACGATCTTAACTGATTTCTATGGCGCTTCGAGGTTTTACGTTTCTTCTGCTGATCTTTGTCCTTGTATCCAAAGAAGGGATCGCAGCGGAACCGCCTTCGGGCTATGGGCTCAAGCCGGTGCCCTACTATGCAGTCGAGATGACTTCGGACTTCTGGCGGCCTCGAATGGTGACCCAGAGAAAAACATTGGTCCCTTGGGCTTTCGAGCGAACTGAGTCAGGAGTTGCCCATCTGCAGGCAGCGGCTGATCACCTCGCGGGGAAGAAAGTGGACGAGCATCGAGCCCATCGTTTTATCGACTCCGATCTTTACAAGGTCATGGAAGGTGCTGCGTATCTTCTGCAGTTGGAACGTGATCCTGAACTGGAGGAGAAGATGGATCGGATCATCCAGGTGATCGCGGCTTCACAGGAGGAAGACGGGTATTTATATCCCTCCCACACCACTGGGGTGGGAACGGAGAAAGCTATGATGGGAGACAAGAAATATTCCTTCATCGTGCACAGTCATGAGCTCTACAACATGGGCCACCTTTATGAAGCGGCGGTCGCCTACTACGAGACAACCGGCAAAGATGCTTTGCTGAAGATCGCGGAGAAAAACGCACAGCATATCAACAAAGTGTTTTTTGAAGGTGACTCGAATTACAACGGCGGCAAGCCCATTATGCAAGCACCCGGTCATCAGGAGCCGGAGCTGGCTTTGGTGAAGCTATACCGTGTGACAGGAAATGAGCTCTATCTCGAGATGGCGCGGAAGTTCCTCGAGATACGCGGTGTCACCTATATACCGGATGGTGAGGGCGTGATGTCGCCAACCTATGCGCAGCAGCACAAGCCGGTGATCGAACAAAGCGAAGCAGTCGGTCACGCCGTTCGCGCAACCTACCTCTATTCCGCGATGGCAGATATGGCTGCCTTAACTGACGGAAAAGGATATGCGGATGCTCTTGATCGTATCTGGGGGGACATTACCAACACCCGAATGCACATCACGGGCGGGCTCGGGGCGGTCCATGGGATTGAGGGATTCGGACCGCAGTATGAACTTCCCAATGCGCACGCATTCAATGAGACCTGCGCTGCAGTAGGAAACGTCTTCTTTAATCATCGGATGTTTCTTCTGCACAAGGATGCGAAATATCTGGATGTTGCCGAGGTAGCCCTGCTCAACAACGTGCTCGCCGCGGTGAGTCTGGAAGGGAATAAATTTTTCTATGTAAACCCTCTTGATGCGGATGGAAAATTTCCATTTAATCACGGGACGGCCGGTCGGGCACCGTGGTTTGGCACGGCCTGTTGTCCCTCGAATATTGCAAGACTGATCCCACAGGTTCCGGGTATGGCCTATGCCCACGATGACGAATCACTCTACGTTGGCTTTTACGCAGAAAGTAACACGACCGTGAGCATCGACGGCACCAAAGTGGGAATCGCGCAGGAGACCGCATACCCGAATGACGGCGCCATTTCTCTGACTGTGGCAACGGAGAAGCCAGCGACATTTGCCCTCCGTTTGCGGATTCCTACCTGGGCGCAGGGAGAGCAGTTTGTGCCGGGCGATCTTTATCATTACATCGATTCGGTGGATGCCCGAGCATCAGTGAAAGTGAATGGCGAGGAGGTTACGGATGCAGCAATTGAAGAGGGCTTCCTCGTCCTCAACCGGGAGTGGAACACGGGAGACAAGATCGAGCTCAATTTGCCGATGCCCGTTCGAGTGAATGACAGCCATGAGGCGGTAGCGGAAAATCGTGATCGTATTGCCCTGACTCGAGGGCCGCTCGTGATGTGTGCCGAGGGAATTGATAATGGCGGAGCGACGCAGCGTTTCTTTTTTGAGAACCATGCCAAATTTGATGAGGCAAAAGTCTCAACCAAGGTAGTCGACTCCGGTTCCTTTCTTCAGGCGACAATTCCCTCGAAATCGATAACTCAAGATGGCGGGACGAAATCGGATCCGCTTGTTCTGACTCCCTACTATGCCTGGAACAATCGCGGTGCGGGTTCCATGACGGTCTGGTTTCCAACGAAGCCGGAGCTGGCGGTTTACGATCCGCTCGCGCTGCCAAAAGAGAGCGTCTTCACCGAAATCACCGCTTCTCATACTGCCGATGAAGACACCGTGACCGCGATCGGGGATGGTGAGATCGACAAGTGGTCCAGTGGTAACAAGATTCTGCGTTGGACCAGTCGCGGACAGCCAGGAGAGAAGCAGTGGGTCATCGGTCGTTTTGCGAAACCGAAGAGTCTTCGTCGGGTGGGAGTATTCTGGATGGATCGCTGGCAGGGAGATGTGAAGTTTCCTGAAGAATGGTCGCTCGAGGTTGAGCAAGACGGAGAGTGGAAGCCATTCGAACTCTACACCACAGACAAATATGACAACCGGGCGAACCAATATAATTTCGTCCATCCGGCGAGTCCTACAACCGCCGATGCGATTCGTATCAACATCACCCCGCGTGAAGATACGGCAGTGGGGATTCTTGAAGTGCAGGTGCAGTTTGAGGAAGACTGAGCAGGCCCGAAACGCTTCCATGAAAAAATATCTTCTCCCAATTCTGCTTTCTGCGTTCTGTTTTTGTGCGGCTCCAGTGTATGGGGACTTCGATCCGCGGCCTGCTGCGAAAGAGGTCGATGGTTTTATCTCCGCCCATCTGAAATCAGAAGAGCTGGAACCCAATTCAATGATCTCCGATGACCAGTTTCTCCGACGGACCTATCTGGCAATCATCGGGCGAATTCCGACGATCGAGGAAGCCGAGCAGTTTCTCAATGCCACGAGACCTGATAAACACTCCGCTCTGATCCAGCAATTGCTGGCGGATGACGTGGCCTACTCGGCGCATCACTTTCAGTTCTGGGCGGACCTCTTGCGTGTTCAGGCCAAGGTGCACTGGTCTCTCGAATATCGTGTCTGGATCCGGGAGCAGATTGCGGCCAACACGCCGTATGATGAAATGGTGCGGAAACTGGTAACCGGTCACGGGCTCGTTTTCGACAACCCGGCCGCCGGCTACTATATTCGTGATACGGGAATGGCGCTCGACAACATGTCGAATACGGTTCGCATTTTTCTCGGGACTCGACTCGAATGCGCCCAGTGCCACAACCATCCTTTCGATAAGTGGACACAGATGGATTACTTCCGCATGGCGGCGTTCACCTATGGGTTTGATCACCGCGGCGGGAATCCCCACCGGTCCGGCATCTACAATGCGCTGAACGAAGAAGAAAAAACGGCCTATCGGGTGGCGGTCGGGATCGACGAATTTCCTTTTTTGAAGGATGAAGCGGCGTTGGACAAGTTTGTCGCCAAACCATCAACAGAGAAACTCCTGGAACGGCTGGAGTTCACGGAAGCTCAGTTTCGTGAGCGGGGCCTGCGTGGGATTGCGGCTATGAAGGAGACCGAGGCGAAAAATGAACCCGTCTATGGCTCGATCGGAAATCTCTACAACATGACCACCTACCTTGAGGTTCGTCATCTTTCCGAAACGGATTTGAAGTTGCCTCATGACTATCAATACGACGACGCGAAGCCGCATGATCTGGTCGCACCCGGCACGATGTTCGGAGCGGAAGTCTCGCCGTCGGCCGATCCGTCCGTTCGCAAGAAAGCCTACGCGGAATGGCTCACTTCCCGGGACAATCCGCGATTTACTCAAGTCATCGTCAATCGCATCTGGAAGCGCACCTTCGGGCAGGGAATCTTCGAGCCGGTTGATGATGTAACGGACCATACCCCCGTCAGTCAGCCGGAGTTGCTCTCCTATCTCGAAGCGTTGATGCGCGAGTTGGACTATGACGTCCGGGCTTTCCAGAACGTGCTCTTTCACACCGAACTCTTTCGTCGCGAGGCCTATCGCGAGGATCACTTTCCCGGAATGCCTTTTCATTTCGCTGGACCTCTCATGCAGCGCATGAGCGCGGAGCAGATCTGGGATTCGATCGGGACACTGGTTCTTTCCGATATCGATAACCATGCACCCAACCGTCAGAAAGAGATCGATCGTATGACCGGGCTACGGGCGACCTATCACAGTCTCAACGAAAGGCCGCTCGACGAAGTGCTTCCGCGCATGAGGGAGGTCGGAGAGTTGCGACGGGAGTTGTATCGCCACCAGGCGGACTACGAAAAGCGTATCACCGCAGCCTACGAAGCCGGAGAAAAAGAGGAGGCCAAAAAGCTGACGGCGGAGTTGAAAGATATAGATCGTGAATTCGGGCGTAAGAGCCGGGAGATCGTGCTGGTCGACCTCAAGGACGGGAAAGCGATTAATACCAGCATGATGGCTGGGATGGCCGGTGGATCGTCTGCGGAGCCTGCCAAGCGGATCGTAAAAGGCGAGCCCAGAGAAATGCCGGAAGGTCTGGAAGAGGATGAGCGCCGCCGCTGGAAAGAGCGCGAGCAAGAGAGCTTGCGACATTTCAATGATGTTGCCCGGGATATGGCGCGAGCGGTGGAACTCGAATCCCCGGCGAGACGCGGCCACTTCCTGCGAGACTTTGGTCAATCCGATCGCGATGTGATTGAGAATGCCAGCTCGAACGCTTCGGTGCCGCAGGCGCTCTATCTTCTCAACAGTCCACTGAGCGTTGCGATATCGAATCCCAATTCAGTGCTCGGTGCGCAATTGGAAAAGGCAACAGATCCTGCAGAAAAGATCGATACGATCTACCGGGTGATGCTCACGCGTAAGCCTACCGATCGGGAGGAGGGACGAATCCTGACTGAATACGAATCTTACGGCGAGGAAGCCATCGAGGATCTCGTCTGGGCTTTGCTCAATTCCCGTCAGTTCCTCTTTATCCAGTAATTTTTCACCTACTTGTTTATGAAAAAGACCGATTTGAATCGCCGTCGTTTCCTCGAGCTCGCTGCGGGAAGTTTTCTCGGGGTGAGCACCAATTCCGTTTATGGCGCCTCTGGTGACAAGAGCTCGATTCCGCCCCGAGTCGCCCCGGCGAAGCAACTGATCTATCTCTACATGGCCGGAGGCATGAGTCACATCGACACCTTCGACCTGAAAACGGGTCATGAGAATCAGGGGTCGACGCGGCCGATCAATACCAACGTGGATGGGATTCGGGTATCCAGTCACCTGCCGAACCTCGCGAAGCATGCGGACAAACTCTGCGTCGTAAACTCGCTCACCTCGACCGCTGGCGATCACGAAAAAGGCAATTACTTCATGCACACCAGTTACGATCAGCGGGCCACGATCCGGCACCCGGGGCTCGGAGCGTGGAATCAGAAAATGAACGGTAAGCTCAATCCGACGATGCCCGGTTCCGTGTTCATCGGGAAAGAGAGTCGCTTCCACGGTAGTGGCGGTTTCTTTGAACCTGAGTTCGAACCACTCGCCATTTCAGAGCCGAAGTCGGGGCTCAAGTATTCGCGTTCGTCCGTGCGCGAGGATCGCCTCCAGCGTCGCCTCAATCTGGCCGACGATCTCGATGCCGAGTTTCTCGAACGCTATCACGCCAAGCCGATCCGGGCTTATGGGGATATGTACGCGGATGCCGTCCGCCTCATGGAGAGTCCTGACCTGGCTGCGTTCAGCATCAACAAAGAGGACGACAAAACCCGCCAGCGTTATGGAGAGGATCCCTTCGGTCAGGGCTGTCTTCTCGCGCGCCGCCTGATCGAGAGCGACGTGCGCACGGTTGAGGTCAGCTTTACCGGTTGGGACACGCATTCGAACAATTTCACTTCGATGCCGCTCTTGTGCCAGACGATGGATCAGGCAGTGGCTGCGTTGCTCGACGACCTGGAGCGGATCGGGAAGTTGGATGACACCGCCGTGGTGCTGACAACGGAATTCGGACGTACGCCCCATGTAAACCAGAACAGCGGTCGCGATCATTATCCTCAAGCGTTCACCAGTGTTCTCGCTGGAGGCGGATTCAAAGGAGGGTGCATCTATGGGAAAACTTCTGAGGGCGCTGAGGAGGTAGTCGATAGTCCGGTGACGATTCCGGACTTCAACGCCACCATCGCTTACGCCCTCGGGATTCCGATCGACCAGGTGCTTTACAGCCCCAGCAAGCGTCCCTTCACGGTGGCTCACAAGGGTCAACCCGTGCTGGATCTTTTCGCATGAACAGGCTCTTGTTCCTCCTGCCCCTGATAATCGGGATCGGGACGATCGGTGCGGCAGCCGAACGTCCCGCCACGCCTAATATTATCATCATGATGGCAGATGATATGGGCCTCGGCGATACCAGTGCCTATCTTGGGAAATCTCTGGGTCCGAATGTCGAGCCCATCGGGAGAACTCTTCGCACGCCGAATCTCGAGGACTTCGCGAAACAGGCTGTGGTATTCACCGATGCTCATGCACCGGCCTCGATGTGTAGCTCGACTCGATATTCTTTGCTCACCGGAAGGTTTGCGCATCGAGCTTACTTGAAGAAGCAGGGGTGGTTGCCGCACGGGCCGAATTCTCCCATGATTCAGCGCGGATGCCCGACGCTTCCGGGTATGTTGCAGGCCAACGGATATGTGACTGCTGGAGTCGGAAAATACCATGTCGGGATGAACTTCGACGATGGGTATGGCGAAGTTGCAGATGAATACGACTTCAGCGATGTGGATTTCACCAAGCCCATTCTCGATGGGCCCACTCATCACGGATTCGACGAATATTTCGGAGTGACAGGCAATACCGAAGACCCTCTGGATCTCGAACCAAGGAACTACATCCGAAACGATCGATGGACTTTTACCGACCGTTCCAGAATGAAGCGACTTGGGATGAAAAATCGTGAGGGACGTGTGCTTGCAGTGCCGGACTGGGACCTTTCCCAACTGGGACCTGACTATCTGAAAGAGGTGCAGGCCTTTATCGGTCGCCAGTCTAAAACGCAGGATCCTTTCTTTCTCTACTACGTCCCTAACGCCAATCATTATCAAAGAAATCCGGGTGGAGACTATGCCGTTCCCGATCAGATTGCCGGAGTGCCCATCAAGGGCGAGAGCCGCTATTCGGATGGGGAGTCTGCCGGTGATCGCGAGGACATGGTGTTGGAGAACGATGTCGCGTTCGGCGAGATGCTTCGCACACTGGAGGAGACCGAAGATCCCCGATGGCCGGGGCACAAGCTCATCGAGAATACGCTGATTGTATTTACCAGTGACAATGGTCCGAACATTGGAGACAATCTCGGGACGAATCAGGAGAGCGGTGGCCTGAGAAGCAAGAAGGCAAAGATCTGGGAAGGCGGCATCCGTGTTCCGATGATGGTCTACTGGAACGGCCATATCGAAGGGGGAACAATCAACCGACAGGTCTGCTCGTTGACGGATCTTTATGCGACTCTCGCGAGCGTAGTGGGGCACACACTGACTTCGTCCGAAGCTCATGACAGCCATGATTGCCTGGCATGGTGGACCGGAGAAAATGAGTCAGCAGATGAAAGAGAAAGGGTGTTCTTCTGCCATCTCGGACCGCCCTTTCTGAATGACACGCTGGCGATCCGAAAGGGGAATGAGAAAGTATTGATCGATGGAGGCCTGGCTCTGCCATCGATGGCAGGAGGAAGGCGAGGCGCTTCCGTTCCTATTGCCTACTACGATCTGGATTCCAATCTTTACGAAGAGGGGGAGGGGATTGCCGATTCTGAGGCAGACAGGGCTGAGGAACTGGCGGCGACACTTCTCAGGATTCACAACCGGGGACACGCTCGTGAACTCGATCTGGAAGATGGGCTTGCTCTCATCTCCGATGATGGATGGCACAACCAGCGCAATGATCTCGACGGGGATATTGGATTTGAATTTCGCCTTCACGACGATCGTGTCGTGACCCACCTTGGGATGTGGGATGATCATCAGAAGGATCGCCCTGTTCGCCCGGCGCGAAATGTTCCGACCGAGTTCGATCGCGACCATCCCGGCATGGGCGGCGGTAAACGCGGGGTGATCGAATCGCCCCACACTCTTTGGCTTTCCGAGATCGATGAGGCTGGCGCAGTGACATCGGTCGTGCAATTGGAGGTGACGGCTGGCAATGCGGGAGAGTGGGAAAATGAGTTTCGCTATCTTCCACTTCCGAAACCTTTCTCTTTGAAGAAGGGCAGGATCTATCGGCTCACCCTGTCCACTTCGGCAGGGGACGGGGATTACTTTCGCGATCCGGCGGCATTCGACGGCTTGTCACCCCTGGTTCATCCCGCTGCTGAGGTCATCCGCAGCGTCCTCGTTAGAGAGAGTCGAGTCACCGCCATTCCCGGATTCGGTGATATGAGCGAGTCCTATTCGGCCCACCGGTTGCCCGTCGGACCCACCCTCAGATTTGCACCCCCTACTCCATGAAACAGTTCACCCTGATTGCTCTCCCGTTTTTTGTTTTTTCGTTGGCAACGGTCGCTGACGCGAAGCCGGATAAGCCTAACATTGTCGTCTTGTTTATTGATGACATGGGATATGCCGATCCGAGTTGTTTCGGCAATCCGCTACTTGAAACCCCTCATATCGATCGACTTGCGGAAGAGGGAATCAAGCTCACCAACTTCTATGTCAATTCTCCCATCTGTTCGGCCTCGCGAGTCGCGCTTACTACCGGGCAATATCAGGGGCGCTGGAAGATTCATTCCTTCCTCAATACCCGGGCTGGCAATGCCAACCGCGGAATGGAAAACTTCCTCGATTCTTCCGCTCCGACGACTGCGAAAAAACTCAAGGCGGCTGGCTATGCGACTGCCCACTTTGGCAAATGGCATATGGGGGGTGGCAGGGACGTTGATGATGCTCCCTTACCACAGGCCTATGGGTTCGATGAGTCCCTAGTTTCCTTCGAAGGACTCGGTGATCGCATCATTTCCAATGAGGGGGGGCTGGAGAGAGCTCGTGCTCTCGGTCATGGCGAAATCATTCCCTGCAAGCGTTGGGAGAAGATGCAGATCCAGACGGATCGTTCAATCGACTTTATCAAGCGGCACCAGGACCAGCCGTTTTACGTGCGGTTGTTCCCCAACGATGTGCATGATCGCCATGACCCCATTCCTGGCAGTGCCGAAAAGTTTGCTTCTGTTTCGGATGATCCATTTGTGCAGAATTTTCTCGCGGTGCTAGAAGAGATGGACAAGCAGATCGGGCGTCTTGTTGCGACGATTGACGAGCTAGGTCTTGGTGAAAATACTCTCATCATCTTTACCAGTGACAACGGACCCACCGATTGGCCGAAGAAATACCTTACCGGTCCACCTGCGGGATATACAGGACCGTTCCGAGGGCGGAAGTGGTCTCTTTTCGAAGGTGGAATTCGCATGCCATTTATCGCACGCTGGACGGGAACGATTCCGTCCGGCGTCGAAGACAATTCCAGTATCGTAAGTGCGATCGATCTTTCGCCGACCATCTGCCGATTCGCTGGAGTTCCCTATGAGGAAGAATTGGATGGCCTGGATCGCGGGGAAGTTCTTCTGGGAAACCCTTCTCCTCGATCTCAGCCCGTATTCTGGCAATATGGTCATCCGCACGCGATCCTGAAAGGGGGGAAGCCGGAGCATCAAAGTCCTACCTTTGCCATACGCGACGGCCGTTGGAAATTTCTCGTCAATCCGGATGGCAGCGAAGCCCAGCTGTTCGATCTCCAAACAGATCCAGGTGAGAAGAAGAACCTTGCCGCGTCTCAGCCCGACCGGGCTGCTACGATGGCATCCCGTGTCTCAGAATGGGCCAACGACGTCGGATTTGTCTTCGATCAAGAAGCTCCGCTCACCACTCCTCTGCCGACGATGGCTATACTATCCAGCAATCAGCTTCTTCGCTTCGTGAATCATGGAGTGAAGGGCGAGGCGACATCGCTTCAATTGGATGGGGACTCCTGGCTCGAACTGCCTTCCTTTCGTGCACCCAAAGTGGTGGGTGGGCAGCAGCTTCAGGTGAAAGGCACATTCCGCGCTGATTCTCCGAATGGAGTTATCTATGCGCATGGTGACGATATCTCTGGTTACAGCGTTTATCTCGACCAGGGGCATCTCTGTCTAGCCGCATGCGTTGACGGGAAAAGAACTGTGATTCGATCTCCGGGATCACTCGCTGACTCGATCGAGTTTGAGGCAAACTGGAATCGAGAGGGAGAAATTTTCCTTAAGATAGACGGAAAGCTGGTCGGAAAAGAGGACGTGGGAATGATTCGTCGGGAACCACAAGACTCCATTCAAATCGGAGCGGATCTGGGCGAACCAATTGGGGACTATGACGCTCCGAATTACTTCCCCGGCCTCATCGAGAATCTCACGTTCAGGTATCCCAACGGAAACTGAACAAAGGATCGATACAGGAGAAAAGTCGTAGCCACGCAGCTTTCTGAATGGGGCAACTGGACATCAAGCCGCTGAACGGACTTCAGGAGAGAATCTCTTTCGCGACATGACCATACACGTCTGCCAGCCTGAAATCTCGACCGGTATAGTGATATGTCAGTTCCTTATGATTCAATCCGAGCCGGTATAGAATTGTGGCGTGCCAATCGTGGATGTGCATCTTGTTCTCCACTACTTCGTAGCCATGTTCGTCGGTTGCGCCAAAACTGAAGCCACCTTTTACGCCGCCACTAATCTAAAAGTCGCTGTTCGCTATTGAGCCGATTTACTGAAGTGCTCGATCGTCTCGATCAGCTTTTTTCCCTGAGTCGAAGGACGGGCTGATCCTCCGAAAAGAATTCGATCCATCGATAGGTCATACATCTGTCGATTTTTTCGAGAGGCACCGGCAATGGCTCCGGCTTCTAAAGAAGCTCCTGCGAATGCACCGGCCGAAGAGGAGTAGATAAAGACGGGCTTTCTCAGACTGGTAGTTCCAAAATTCTCGCCGGCACTGACCGGTCCTGCGATCGCTTCAATTCCGACTCCAGCGCTGAGAGTATTTCCCCCGCGAAGAAGGTTCAGGCTCTCATCCGTCATCAGGAGCATGAAGGTCACCGTATTGTCGGCTCCGATTTGAAGCCCCCAGGAACCTTTCGCGAGTGAGATGAAGGCGGGAGCGCTCCAGCTTCCGTTGGCGTTACGAACCATCGCAACTCCGTTGCCGACCTCTGCTCCGATTACGAATCCTGCTTTGACCTGGTTGAGAATAACGATGCCCTTGGCCGCCTTGAGAATGTGCGGCGGAATCGCAGTGCTCGGCCGAGCCTGACGCTTTTCCAGCCGAATGCGATTCATATCAATTCGTTTCTCCAGTTTTTGCTGACTCTGGGCCAGTCCAGATTCAACCGCGAATAGAAGGGAGAAGGCGGCAAGGGAGCGAAAGAAGTTGGGGGAGGAGGTAAGGAGCATAACAGGAATAATATAAGAGCAATAGAACAGAAAGGAACCGGTTTCCTGACAGAGAAGTGAGCGCTTGTCAGAGGAAAGTTGTTTCGTTATATCCTGATCTGGAAATGGACGGACTGTCCTGAAGTTACCGAAGCCTATTTGGCGCGATGAAAACGAAATCTCTATTCCTCCTGACTGTTCTCTTTCTGGCGGTGGCTCTGCCCTGCTCTATTTTTGGCCAAAAGGGGGTGGCCACTCCAGGAGAGGCTTCGAAGAAGGTTCGGAAATCGAACTCCGCCTTTGCCAAGGTCATTGATGATCCGGCTTTACCCCGAGTGCTCATTATTGGTGATTCGATCTCGATCAGCTACAACGCTGCGACACGGGAATTGCTCGAAGGAGAGGTCAATTTACATCGCGTTCCTGGAAATGCCGGGCATACCGGAATGGGGATCGAGGGTCTGTCGAAGTGGCTCGATCCGGAAAATGGAGAGTGGGATCTCATCCACTTCAACTGGGGGCTTTGGGATCTTTGTTATCGGAATCCCAAATCGAAGAACCAGGGAAAACGGGACAAGGTCAATGGAACGCTGACTCACCCCCCTGAGATCTATGCTGCAAATCTTGAGAAGATTGTGAAACGGCTCAAGGAAACAGGCGCCGTTCTCGTTTTCGCCACAACCACCCCTGTACCCGAGGGAGAACTGGGGAGGAAACGTGGAGATGATCTACGCTACAACGAAGTCGCGATCGAAGTGATGGAACGAAACGATGTGACCGTCAATGATCTCCATTCTGTCGTGAAAGGGAAAATGGATCAGTATGGGAAGGCTCCTGGTGACGTGCACTTTACCGAAGAAGGCGCAAACGTCCTTGCTGAGGCTGTGGCGAAAGGAATCCGAAAGGAGCTCAAGATCGCCGAGACCGAGTAGATCAGGATTCTTCTCTTAGATCAACTCGCGCATCGGTTTGTAGCCGTCGACGAGGAAGTGGGGGCGACCCGAGAGATCTTCGATCGTGACTTCGTTCGCGTTGATCCCAAGCTGATGATAGAGGGTTGCGAAGACCTCTCCAAAGTGGACCGGACGATCGGCGATTTCTCCACCGAGTCGATCGGTTGCTCCGATGACTTGGCCAGTGCGGAGTCCGCCTCCGGCAAGTAGTGCGCCGCCGACTCGAGGCCAGTGATCGCGGCCCGCGTCTTTGTTGATCATCGGAGTGCGTCCAAATTCACCCCACGCAACGACCAGGGTATCGTCGAGCATGCCCCGGTCCTCGAGATCGGTGATGAGTGCGCTGAGTCCCTGGTCGAAAAGAGGAGCGTGAGAGCGCATCCCTTTGAAGTTGCTGCTGTGAAAATCCCAGCGCCCAAAGTTGAGCGTGACGCAGCGGGCGCCGGCCTCGACGAGGCGTCGGGCGAGGAGAAAGTGTTCGAGGTTTCGGGGAGCTCCGTCACCGACGTTTTTTGGATCACCCTTGCCGTAGCGTTCGCGCACACTGGCGTCCTCGTTGTTGAGATCGAGAGCGGCAGCGAGTTCGCTTGAGGTAAGCAACCCAAATGCCTGCTGATGGAATTCATCGAGCCCTTCCATCATGCCTGACTGATCAGCTTCTTTCCGAAATTGATCGAAGGAACTGAGCAAACCTCTCCGCTCATCGAGTCGAGTTGCAGAAAGCGCGTCGAGAGTGAGATCCTTTTTGCCAGGTCCAGATGGCTTGAAGGGTCCATTGGCGAATCCGAGAAATCCAGGCTTTCCGGAAGATCCGTAGGGAGGGTGGCCAGCCTTTGGAGCGAGACCGACAAAGGCTGGAATGTTTTCGTGCTTTGTTCCCATTAGATCGGACATCACGGATCCGATTGAGGGCCAGCCGCCCGGAGGTTGGCCAGTCATCGTGAGGGTCGAACCGACTTTTCCGGTGTAGCACATGAACGAATCATGACTGCCATTCGGAGCTCCGTAGAGGGAGCGGATCGGCACGCACTTGTCCATAATGCCCGCGAGTTGAGGGAGGAGTTCACACACTTCGATGCCGTCGACATTGGTCGGGATGGGACGAAACTCTCCGCGGACTTCGGAAGGAGCATTCATTTTCAGGTCATACATGTCCTGATGAGGAGGCGCTCCCGCCATGTAAATCATGATGACTGACTTTTTGGAGTTCTTCAGTCCTGCGAGCTGTTCAGCCTGGAGTAGATGAGGTAAAGAGGCTCCTCCAAGACCGAGCCCTCCGATGCGGAGGAAGTCTCGACGAGAGACGCCATCGCAGAATCGAGATCGGGAAGCAGATGTTCCGGAAACAGTCAGCATACAATAGAGTAACCCGTGACGGTCTTTTCACCCGTCACGTGTTCACGCGAGACGTTAATCGATAGCGGAGGTGGCGCTACTTGGTGGCTTTTCGGATTTCTCCTGAGTGAGTGCTGCGATCCCGTTGCATAAAACGAGTGAACTCCCGATTGTTGTCCGAAATGGTAAGAGTGTTCAGATCGTCTTCATTCCAGTCGAACTGCACTGCCGTGGGAGAGACAATTTTGTATTCCCTCTCCATGGGCCATGCGGTCATATCGTCTTCAGCAGCGGCTTCCTCTCCAAGCCCCTTTTCGGGAGTGGGTCGGTAAGTGTATTCTTTGCAGGCATTAAGAAACTCCAACTCTCGATCTTCCGCCGCGATTCCTTCTTCATTCCTCTGGGTAAGGTCAGATCAGCGGAGTTGTTAGAGATGCTGCCAATAAGCATCATTGATTGGCGTAGTCATAGGCTCGATGGCGCGGTCATAGTTTTCCCGAAAGCGAAGCACCTCTATCGGGGTTTTGCCTTCGTCAGCGTTTCGAGGAAGAGCGAGGAGAACAGAGGCTGCAAAACAGGCAAGCGCCTCTAAACTTATCATTTGCAGACCTTGTTGGATGCGATGCCAGCTTGTCAATCGTCGCTTGAAAAAAGGCATCAACGAAAGAAAAATGCTTCAATTTGACTAGCTCGTTATTGCTAATCGTCACACTTGGATGGAACGAACCTGCTTGCCACTTTTGATCGTTAGTCTCACCAGTCTACTGGTGAGTTGCGCGACGACGCAGATTCACTACGTCGATGAAGGAGCGGCTTCAGATTTAAAGGGGCCACGAAGCGTGGCCATCGGAGGGGTTCTTACGACTCCACGGGTTCGTTCACTCGATAGAGAAGATATCTCCGATATCAGTAACACCATCGATCGGCAGCTGAGCAAAAAGCGGAGGAAGCTCTCCGTCTTTTCTCACATGCTCTTCGAGGGAATTGTAGGGCGTTCCTTTGCCCGTCCCCAATCGGATCGGACTACCCTCGCCGCATTTCTATCTCCTGCGCAGAGGCAAAAGGTGAAGAGCAGCCGATTTGATTACATCCTCTTTTTTGTCCTCTCTTCTGAGCAGACCTGGTGTGATATTGATGAAAGTGAGTCAACCGATACCGAGCATAACTACGACAAGCACGGCAATGTCATCTCCTGCTGCACGACGACGACCTACACGACCTCGTCTCGATCTCACCGAATGGCCGAGGGAGATTTTTATCTGTTCGATTCCCGAACCGGAAAGCGTGTCTGGAAAGCCGAGAGTCGCCACAGCGAGAGCAATACCCGTTCGTCCTGCTCGACGTTCGGCTATCCGCTGCCGCCCCCGCATCCTGACCCGCCAACCTTGGGCGATGTTGTCGAGAACATGGCACAATCGATGGCGAGAAAGTTTCCGAAGTGATTCGTCGAGATTGATCGAAGTCGGTTACGGATCAACGATTTCTCCGATGATGAGGAGAGATCCTGCATACCAGGTGTGATCGGCATACTTTTCGGGGTGATCGTCGAAATTACCCCGATTCTTCTCGAAGAGAATTTCGCGCTTGTCCAGCTTTGCTCCTGACAGGGTCACCGCAACCTGATGTCGTGTATTCTCGATTTCATTAGCGATCGAAGTCTTGGCCATTCGGTGATAGGTGCAATACCCATCGATCCGCTTTTGTTCTGACGATTCTCCTTCGTCGACCTGAATCTGGAGCAACCCTCCGTCGGGACCTAACAAGTCAAAAACTGACGCGGTGGTTCCCGTAAAGGAGAATTCGATACGAGAGCCTGGCTCAATTGCTTGATGGATCACTGGCATGTTTCTTCGGAAACGCTTTGCGAGAGTGTGGTCTTCAGGAAGTTGCATCCACTTGCCCTTCAACATGTCCGGAGTAATCGCGACCTGCTTGGCGTCTTCCCAGTTGTCCGCGCGCAAGGGTTCCGGCAAGGAGCTCTCTCGTTTTTCCGGCTCGCTGTCCAGACGGATGGCCAGGATCGGGTGATCGCTTCGGTGTAGAGCCGGTGACCTGTTTCGGTATGAGGGTGCACGCCGTCGGAAGAAAAAATCATCGGCTTCGCGTCCGCGAGATTGTCTGGCTTGGGGGCTTTAAAAACGAGGTCTCCCGAATTCTCCATCGCAGCGACGCGAACGCCAAAGTGAATCGAAGGAATTCCGTAGAGGTCTGCCAGCTCTTCCATCGCACTGGCAGATCGCTGCATCCGCCCCCTGTGAAGGTCAGTCATGACCGGCAGGCTCACGGTGTAGACGAAACAGATATCAGTGGTTGGATCTGACTTCCATGTCTGTCTCACGATACCTTCCATCGCCTTGTGAATTCGCTCTGGAGAAGCGCCACCATCATTGACTGCGAATTCGACGAACAGCAGATCGGGTTCGTGTCTCAACACGTCATTGCCGAGGCGAAATACTCCGAGATCGGATCCGGTGCCACCGATTGCAGCGTGGACTTCTTCGAATGGCGTGCCCGGATATTCCTTTTGCAGCCACTCCCTCGATTGCACGCGCCAGCCAACTGCGGCTGTGATGCTTCCGCCGAGGTAAGCAATTTTGATGGCCTGATTCGCTTCGATTTTGGAGCGGACATGGGGCAATCCGGATCGAGGTTGGCATTCTACTGCTTTGCGCAACGGGTAATCGTCACTTTCTGCGGCATGTGAAAATGGGACTGAAATGGCTACGAGCCAAATTGCAGCTGTGAAAAGGAGCGTCGGGAATCGTTTCATTCGCGGGTCGGGTTTCTAGTTTTGAATGTAGGCATTGCCTTCCGAATTGCGCCTTACCCTCAATCCGTGAACACGTCGTTTCGATGAAGCTGAGTCAGCTATGCTGCTGAAAGAGCGAACGGTATCAGGTCAGGATCTTGGTCACGAGCTCGTTGAGAACAAGATGAGGTTCCAACTGAGTTGTCACAAGGCGCTCGTTGGCTTCGAGGCACGCTTCCAGGGCGTGACGTAACTCTTCCGCTGTAAATCGGTTGGCATTGTTGGCGGCCAGAAAGAGGGGATAGGCATTGACTCCTCCGTCTTTTTTTCGGCTGAGATGCGCTGTCTCGGAAGCGGGTAGGGCATTGAGCGCTGCCTCGAAAGGTTTGTAACTCCGTCCCACTCGCAATCCGTGCCGTTCGATTAGGTCCCGGACGTGCAGGAGATTGCGAACCGTCGGGACGATCGCGGCTAGAAGAAGGCCGACAGGATTCTCGCCTCGACTCAACTGGTACTCGATCGCATCGACCGTCTTGGGCAGGTTCTTCCGTCCGATTGCATTTCCGATTTCGAAAATAACACCGGTATGGCTTCGAGCAGCGATCTGGCTCACGTCTTCCTCGGTCGCAGGGCGGTCACCCACGAAAAGAGAGAGTTTTTCCATCTCGCTCTCTAGGACACGGGTTTCGGCTCCGACCATCGAGACAAAACGCTCGAGGGCCTGGCCGGAGAATTCGAGACCGAATTTCGGTCCCCGAGCCGAGACCCAGGTCATGACTTCGGATTCCCAGCCGGCTTTCTTGATGTCGACTTTATCGAAGATTTTGACGTCGCCGATTTTTTTGAGCTTTTTGAAGAAAGATCGACGCTTGTCGACTTCCGAGGAGCTGACGATCAGTTTCACATCCGGCGGAAGCCCTTTTTCGAGAAGTTTTCCGAGTCCGTCTACCGCGTCGAGAACGGATTCGGCTTTTCCCGTCTGGTTGTCACCTAGGAAATTTGCGGCCTGGAGCCAGACAACCTTGTCGCCACCGAAGAAAGGTAGGGTCTGGATTGCTTCGACAGTACTGGCAACAATCCGACAGGCGTGCTCGGCATTATCGGCACCTCCCTGAACGATTTCGAGACCGAATTCGTCATCTGCGGGCGCAATTTTCTCCGAGAGCCGCAAGGCCGACTCTTTGACCTGGGCTTCGTCAGTCCCGAAGAACGCGAAAATCTGGGATGTCCCTGCCATTTGAGACCAGTCGTAGAACGAATCGAGCTGCTCCGCAATGAGGAAACCGGTTTTGTGCCTTTTCGGAGCGAGAATTTGTCAAGGTTGGAGCATTTCACTTGAAACCGGCGGCAGATCTGGTACTAGAACAGTCCGCATTGTTCACGGAGTTGCGGTCGATTCTTAGCCGAGCCATCACCAAATCCCCGTCGATGCGGGACATTTGTATCGTGAAGGCCCAAACTTCTTCACCACGCTCCGAAAGGGGAAGGGAATTCACTCTTCTTTTGAGGTGTCGATTGGGCTTTCGAGGTGCAGGTAAAACCCTAAAAGCTTCGAATAGACATGAGCCTCATAGCAGAAAAATTCTCCGAAATTGCCCCTTCTCAGACTCTCGCAATCACAGCCGCCGCCAAAAAACTTCGTGATGAAGGGCAGGATGTGGCCAGTTTTGGTGCCGGCGAGCCTGATCTCGACACACCTCAGCACATTAAGGACGCCTGTATCGAGGCTCTCCAAGCGGGTCATACAAAATACACCGCCGCCACCGGAATTCCGGAATTGAAGGAAGCGCTTGCCGCCAAGCTACTGATCGACAACGAACTCGAATACGAGCCAAGTCAGATTTCCATCAACTGCGGAGCGAAGCACTCCTGCTACAACTCAATCCTCGCTTGCTGTGATCCTGAGGACGAGGTCGTGATTCCTGCTCCTTACTGGACGAGTTACCCAGAAATGGTTCGTCTTGCTGGAGCCGAGCCTTACATCGTCGAGACGAAGCGGGAAAACGGCTGGAAGATGACTCCCGATGAGTTCGAGGAAGCGATCAGTGGCCGCACTCGCATGGTCATTCTCAACAGCCCGAACAATCCGACTGGTTCGGTTTATTCGAAGGAAGAGTTGGAGAAGCTCGTCGAAGTTGCAGCGTCTGAGGACATCATCATTCTTTCCGATGAGATCTACGAGAAGCTGATCTACAACGATAAGAAGCATGTCAGCACAGCGAGTGTCAGTGAGGAAGCGAAGGCGCTCACAATCACGATCAACGGTTTCAGTAAGGTCTACTCAATGACTGGATGGCGTCTCGGGTATACCGCCGCTCCTCCAGAAATTGCGAAGGCGATCTCCATCATTCAAAGTCACACGACTTCGAATCCAACCACTTTCGCCCAGTATGGTGCGATTGCAGCTCTTCAAGGTGAACAGAAGATGATCCACGACATGGTCGAGGAATACGACATGCGTCGTCAGTATATGTTGAGCCGCCTCAAGGGAATCAACAACATCGATGTCGTCGAGCCGGATGGTGCTTTCTACTTCCTCGTCGACACCGCGAAAATGGGGCTTAGCTCGATGAATCTGACCGAGAAACTTCTCTCACGTTACCTTGTCGCGGCCGTTCCCGGTATCGCGTTTGGATATGATAATTCGCTCCGCCTCAGCTACGCGACCAGTCTCGACGTGATCAAGAAAGGCCTCGATCGTTTCGAGGAGTTCTGCCTCGCACATTGATCTTGAGGTGTTCTCACCTCGTAAAAGTTTTGGTCGATGGAGATAGGGATTCTCTCCATCGACTCTGCTTATCCTCTTTATCCGGAGTGGATGAATCTCCGACAACGGATCCTTCGGGATCCGTTGGGTCTCCGCTACACTTCTTTGGATATAGCTGAGGAAGCGGATGACCAGCAACAAATTGCCTGTCTCGACGGGCAGGTTGTCGGAGGGCTTCTCATTCGAGAGACGGACCTCCCCGATGGCGTCTGGAAGATCCGCCAAGTTGCGGTGGACGCCTCGATTCAGGCTCGTGGAATCGGTCGACAGCTCATGGATGAGGTGATTCGAGAAGCCAGCGAGTCGGGAATTGGGAAGTTGACCCTTCATTCTCGTGAAGCAGCCTGTGGGTTTTACGAGAAACTCGGATTTGAAATCGTCGGCGAGCCTTTCGAAGAGGTCGGAATTCCCCATCGCAAGATGGTGAGAAGGGTGGCTTCTGCTTGAGGAGTTGGTTTCCTGCGCCACAATGGTCGAAATCTCCTTCTCCGCTGAAACATGACTCCGTCTCCTGAACTTAAAACTGCGATCGCTGCCGCTCGGCAAGCTGGAGCGCTGCTGCGGGAGAATTTCGAACAGGATCTCGCTGTGGATGAGATGCTTCGGCATGATATCAAGCTCGCCCTCGATGTCGAAAGCCAGAAGCTGATCGAGACCCGCATTCTCGAAACGTTTCCGGATCAAACGATCTACGGGGAGGAAGGCCTCGCAGGAAATCAGGACAGTGATACCCAATGGATCGTCGATCCGATCGATGGAACGGTGAATTTCTTTTTCGGGCTTCCGCACTTCTGTGTTTCGATTGCGATGCGTCGAGAAGGCGAGCTGAAAATCGGAGTCATTTACGATCCGATGATGGATGAAATGTTCGCGGTTGATTTCGAAGGGCCCGCCACGAGGAATGGCAAGCCGATCTCACCGAGCCATCGCACTCAGCTTTCCGACTCGATCGTAACGATTGGCTTTTCGAAAAGTACGGAGTCGATCGATGCGGGGATGGCGAAATACCGCAATATTGCCCACCGTGTTCGCAAAACGAGAATGATGGGGAGTGCCGCTCTTGCTCTTGCATATATTGCTTGTGGCCGTCTCGACGCCTACATTGAGGAAATGATCAGCATCTGGGACATCGCCGCAGGGCAGCTCATGCTCGAAAGGGGCGGAGGTAAAGTGGAGCTGACTCCCAGAGAAGGTAGCGGTGACAAGTCGAGTATCGTTTCTTCCAACGGAAAAATCTCTTTTGAAGGAATTCTCTAATGCGATACCGAAGCGGAATTGGATACGATGTGCATCAGTTTGCCGAAGGGCGCAAGCTGGTGCTGGGTGGCGTCACGATCCCTCACGATCGAGGGCTCCTAGGGCATTCGGACGCGGATGTTCTTTCTCATGCGATTGCTGACGCAATCCTCGGAGCGATTGGAGAGCCGGATATCGGATACTGGTTTCCCCCTGATGACGATTCGATCGAGGGTATCAGCAGTCTTAAGATTCTCGAAAAAGCTGCCGAGCTCGTTCGAGAAAAAGGCGGGCAGATCGAGAATATCGACGCCTCGCTCGTCGCTGAGGAACCCAAAGTGATGCCTCATGCTGCCGCAATGAAAGAGGAAATTGCGAACGCTCTTGGCCTTGAGGTTGGTGATATCGGGATCAAGGCGACGACCAACGAAACGATGGGTTTTGTCGGTCGACGCGAAGGAATTGCTGCCTTTGCAGTCGCGTCGATCGCGCTTCCTCCGAGGGATTGAAATTTCCTTTTGAACACTGAGGTGCATTTCCTCCATTCTCGTAGTAAAGTGAGAAGTCGGAATCGCAATGGAGCAAGTCGGCTATTTCATCAGTCAACATTGGACGCAAGCCATCGAGATCATCATCCTCTGGGTGATTATTTATCATACCTATCGGTATTTTCGTGCGACGAGAGGAGCTCGTATTTTTACAGCGTTGATCGGGATTTACATCGGGATGACGCTTCTCTCGGATTGGCTCGATCTCACCGTGATCGGATGGTTGCTGAAATACGTTTCCGTCTTTCTCGCGATTGCCCTTGTCATTATTTTCCAGCCTGAACTGAGGCGTGCGCTCGCCGAGCTCGGAAGCCGTCGTTTCTTCTCTTCGATCAACGAAGGAGCTCGTGCCCGATTTACCGATGACCTGGTCGAGATTGTCGAAACTCTCGGTGGAAGAAGAATCGGCGCTCTCATTGCGCTGGAGCGGGGAATCGATCTGAAACAGTATCTGGAGACGGGAACGGAGATGGATTGCCAGCTATCTCCCGAGCTGATTTACACTGTCTTTTACAGTGGAACCACGCTTCACGACGGAGGGATGATCATTCGCATGGGCGACGAGCGAATTCTTGGTGCCGGTTGTGTTTTTCCTCTCAATCAACGTGAACTGAGCGATCAGAGCATTGGTCTGCGGCACCGTGCTGCCATGGGAATTACCGAGGAATCAGATGCGATTGCGATCGTGGTTTCGGAAGAATCAGGCGATGTCTCTATCGCAGTGGGTGGCAAGCTTGAGCGCGACCTGAGAGAAATAGATCTGCGTAGCCGCCTCAAAGAGCTCTTGAGTCATCAGGAGCCGGAAGAAGATCCAGAAGAGAAGGAGGAAGAAGATGAGTAAGACTCTTTTTCTCGAAAATTGGAAAGGCAAGCTCGCCTCGCTGATGATCTCGATCGCGATCTGGTACCTCATCAAATCGCATCTCGATGCGGACAAACCTTCATTTCCTGTTCCGGGGACAAATACCCCGATACCCTCTCGGACGACAGGTCCGAACCTGGATGACACACTCCTGAGTCCACTTGCTCCTTCTGTTCCCGGCGGCGACGACTTGAACTGATTATCGGCTCCTCCCGAGCTATCCTTCTATGAGCGATCGAGAAAGAGAGTATTTTGGTACTGATGGTATTCGTGGTCCCGCCAATCAATTTCCACTGACGGCGGATTTTGCTGTTCAGCTTGGAAAAGCTGCGGCCCAGGAGTTCCTCGAAATGCGTGAGAACGATCGCGAATGGCCCGTTGTCATCATTGGAAAAGACACGAGGCAATCCTGCGATATGCTCGAGGCAGCCATTGCAGCGGGAATCGCTTCCTGCGGTGTAGATGTTAGGCTAGCAGGGATCCTTCCGACACCGGGTGTGGCACGATTGACGGTGGAGGAGCGGGCCATCTTTGGAGTTGTGATTTCGGCTTCCCACAATCCGTTCCAAGACAATGGGATCAAGTTCTTCGGGCCTGATGGTTACAAGCTCGAAGACGACCAGGAGTGGAGTATCGAGCGGCGAATTCGCGAAGGGTGCGAGTCGAGTAGTGGATCCTCCGTTGGACGAATTAGTGCATTGAAAAGCGCCGTGGAAAGATACGTCACGTTTGTTCGCGACGGAGCTGACAACAATCCCGATCTGTTTTCAGGCCTCAAGATCGCTCTCGATGCCGCCAATGGCGCAAGCTATGAAACTTCAGCGATGATCTTGAGATCTCTCGGAGCTGAGGTGGTTGCTTTTCATGATCATCCCAGCGGGATCAACATCAATGTAGACTGTGGCTGTACGCATTCGGAAATCATCGAAGAGCTCGTTCGTGAAACCGGCGCTCACGTGGGAATCTCCCACGATGGCGATGCGGATCGAGTTCTCCTTTGCGACGAAACGGGATCGGTTCTCGATGGCGACGAGCTGATGGCGATCGCAGCGATCGGACTGATCGAAAAGAAAAAGCTCAAGGATAATACTCTAGTCGCTACCGTGATGAGCAACGCCGGGCTTGATGAGGCAATCAAAAAAGCGGGAGGCCGTGTTGTCCGAACTGGAGTGGGTGATCGTTATGTTATGGAAGCGATGCGCAAAGAAGGTTACAGCCTCGGAGGAGAGCAGAGCGGTCATTTTATCTTTCACGACTACAGCACGACGGGAGATGGCATTGTATCTGCGGTTCAACTGCTCCAGATCATGCGAGAAAAAGGTCAACCACTCAGCGAGCTTCGAAAATTTCTATTCCGTTTTCCCCAGGTGCAGCGGAATGTCAGGGTTCAGTCCAAGCCGGCTGTAGAAACAATGAAAGTCGCTCCGTTAATTCAGGAGATCGAAAACACGCTTGGCAGCGCGGGTCGTGTCATGTTGCGTTATTCGGGAACCGAGCCACTTCTGCGAGTGTTGATCGAAGGCCGTGATGCGGACTGGATTACCGAGCAGGCAGATCGACTTGCCTCCGAGATTGGATCGGAGATCGGCGCATGAGTTCACCTGCGATCTTTGTCACGGGAACGGACACCAGTGTCGGAAAGACCTGGGTTACGACTCGGTTGATTACTCTTCTACGACTCCGTGGGGTCGAAGCGATGGGGATGAAGCCCATCGAGTGTGGAAGCTACGATGATAGCAAGGCGATTCACAGTCTCTGCGATCCGCGAGATATCGAACTTGAGGAGGTCAATCCGATTCATCTCGACGAGCCTCTCGCACCGATCGCCGTGGAGAAGCAGGTGGAAATTGATTTTTTCGATCTGAAGAAAAAAGCCAATAAACTGCGAAAGAAATCCGAGTTCCTTGTCGTTGAGGGAGCTGGGGGCTGGCTCGTTCCGATCGATGAAAAGCGGACCGTTTCCGACCTCGCCGAAAGCTTTGGATTCCCGGTTCTCGTCGTTGCTTCAAATCGACTTGGGATGCTGAATCACACCTTGCTGACGGTTCGTGCGATTCAGGAGAAAGGACTGAAGTGCCTCGGCGTTTTTGTGAATACTTTCGAAGACAAGGACCTCTCTCAACGAAGCAACGCAGAAATTCTGGAGCAGGTTCTTGAGGGCGTTCCGATTTTCGATCAAGATCTCGACGAGCTGGCTCATGCCTGTCGCGATCTATAATTCTGTTGAGTTTCACATTTCTCACCATTGGTTTTGTCGCCGTATTTGCTTTTGTTTTGGGATGATCTTTGGCAGATCGAAAGCTATGCGAAAGACTTCCACGACCCGCAGTGATATTGCGATCGAAGTTCCCGGGGAAACACCGGGAGAAGAAGAGGACCCTACGGCTCCGATCACGTTCATGGTCGAGATGGCTCGTTCCCCTCACGATCGGAAAATCTCTGGTCCGTCAGATCGACTTTCTCGATTCGATGAGTCTTGCCGCGGAAAAGAAGAAGAACGAAACACTTCTCAATCAGCTCGCTCTTTTTCGCGACGAATTTGAAGCTCTTCTCAAGGAATGCCCGGTTAAGCCCTTTCCTTTTGAGTCAGAAACAATCGTCTCTTCCGAGATACGATCTCGAATTCATATTGTGGGAGGCGAGTCCGCTCCAGACCAGCGGACTCGGATCGCGGAGACGGTGCAGTGCGGGTATCTCTACGAACACGGCGATGAGGGCCCCATGCTTCTTCGAAATGCGGAAGTGACGATTGGCTAAGAGAGCTTTCGAAGCCGCAGCCTGTGCATCGTGCGTCCTTCGGCGAGCCACTGTTCTTCAAAATCGGTCTTTGGATAGAAGAATGCATCTTCCTTCCATTCTTCCTCGGAAAAGAAGGTGCATTCTTCCTGCTTCTCTATGGCTTCCTCATAGTATTCGGGAGAGTCCGTCATGAAGAGGAGTTCTCCATCGGTTTCGAGCAGTTCGTGCAGTGCCTGAAGAAAAGAGAGCTGACACATCTGTCGTCGTCGGGCGTGCTTCTTCTTGGGCCATGGATCCGGACAGAGGAAGTGGATTCTCGCGAAGGACTCGACCGGGAGAAGCCAGTTTACGGCGTAGTTTGAATCGGCGCGGAGGACACGAACGTTCTCAAGGTTTTCGCGGACGGCCTTGCGACTCACCTTGCGAACTCGACCGAGAAGGCGTTCCACACCGAGGAAGTTGCGGTCTGACAATTTCGCTCCCATTCGGGCAATGAACGAGCCATCACCACAACCAAGGTCGAGATCGATGGGGGTAGCGCCGGGAAACAGATCTTCGCGGCTCAGTCGGGAAAACCAGTTCTCAGGGTAGAGCTCGTTAGGAAATGGAAATGGCTCCGTTTTTGGCATTGGATGTGACTGTGGAGGGATTCCGAAAAAACTCAACAGGGTTAGGTTGATGACGGAACAGGGTTAGCTCAGCACGAGCATCACCAGGGCCATTCCAGCCATCCCCAGGTCCTCGACTGCAGCGACGGTGGAGAGCGGGACATTCAGGGAGGAACCCATGCAGGCACATTTGACATCAAGTCCCCTTGCGAGAGCGGAAAGTACACTGATGGCGCCGAATCCAAGTATTACCATGGTTGCTGCATAGACGACCACGGGCTGCCAATGCGAGAGGTAGCCTAGCCCCAGGGTGAGTTCCAGGAACGGGTAGATCAGGGCGTAGAGACGCGTTCGCTTTGCGAGAATGTCGTAGAGCTGAAACCCGTCCGCAAAACCGCTCAGATCGAAGAGCTTGAGCATTGCGAAGACGAGGAGAAAGAAACCCATCCAATCATTCATCGCGCCATGAAGACTCGCATTTTCGCCGTAGTGAATCTGCTTGGCGCCAGCGGCAAGCAAGGTCCCGCTGATGATGACAATCAGCGGGATGTAGGGCTTCCATCGGTTTGGCTTTGGCGGGTCCGGTTGCGGGCAGCAGTCCTCTGACATGAATTCAATGAAAGCGAAGATAGACTTCGATGCAAGGGAGAGCGGTTGCATGCTTTGCTCTGAGGTGGATATTTTCCGATCATGAAATACCTCCTTCTCCTTTCCCTATTTCTGACTGCCGGATTGGTGGAGGCGGGCGAATTGGCAAAGGGTTTTGTGTATCTCAAAGACGTTGATTCGACGATTAAAACGGATGTCCGCTACGCCTCGACAAACAACTTTGTCGGAGCTCGCGTCGATGGCTATGAGGCAAAGAAAGTGATCATCACGGAGAAGGCGGCCGAGGCGTTGAAGAAAGTGCAGGCTGCTCTCAAAGAGGATGGCTACGCCTTGAAGGTCTTTGATGCCTATCGGCCGAAGCGAGCGGTGAATCATTTCGTTCGCTGGGTGCGGGATCGCAGGGACACAAAAACGAAGAAGAAATATTATCCTGACTTATCCAAAAGCTCGCTGCTGGGTGGTGGTTACATTTCCGGATTGTCCCGCCACTCCAGTGGGAGCACGGTGGATCTCACCTTGATTGACTCGAATGGAAAAGAGCTCGATATGGGGACGCCATTTGATTTTTTCGGTGGAGAATCGTCCCACAATTCACGGATCCCGACTCCAGAGCAGCAGGCTAATCGGCAACGGCTCAAGGCGGCGATGGAGCGTGGAGGTTTTCGCGCTTATTACAAGGAATGGTGGCACTACACGTTGCGAGGAGAACCCTTCGCGGGGCAGTATTTTGATTTTCCTGTCGAGTGAGGAATCGAACGAATTTTTCTGTGAAGTGAAGAATCACAGTTCTTAGACGGTCCAGGTCTCAGGGCGCTTCTTGTTGTCCAAGGTGCCGGATCCAGTCATCCGGTAGGAGGCGCCTTGCGGGCATCGGATCGTCTTCTGTCCAAAATGGACTGTGTCGACCTCTAGTTCGTGGTCGAGATGCATCGTAGCGAAATCACCATCATCCTGAACAAAGTAATGCAGTTGAGCTTCGGTCGTAAGTCGATCCACCGCAGCGGCCATATCAGCGGGTACCCATCTGAAGTCTTCGGCAAAGAATTCAGCTTTGACTTGAAACTGGGAGTAGGAAACTGAGCCCAGCTCTTCTCCCGCAACGGCTAATTTGGCCCAGCGCCCGGCAAGAGTTCGGGCCTGTATTCCATTCGCCCGCATTGTGCTGACAAAGAGAGTTGATAGCGGTTTCAGTCGGGGAATTTGTCAAATCAGGCTCCGTTTCCTATTCCTCGAGAATTCTCCGAGGTACTGAATTGGTGTGGATTGAGTTTCGTCAGTTTGGTTTCTCCTGAAATTTTCCTTCCCGGAAAGGTGGCGCAATTCTGGAAACGCGCTAAAATCCCAGCCCACACAATTTGATGAGAGCCTCTCGCTATCAGACGGATACTGCCGATCCTTCCCAATTTGCCCCCGGTCAACGCTGGGTCAGTGAAACCCAGACTGAGTATGGACTCGCTCTGATCCTGAAAGCCGATTCCACGATCGTTCAGGCTTTCTTTCCCGCGGTGGGAGAAACCCTTTCGTATGCGGCACGCAATGCTCCGCTACGTCGGGTGGCTTTCGAGCCGGGAGATACGGTGAAGGATCAGGAGGGAAATGCTTTTCAAGTGAGCGAAGTCCGTGAAGAGGCCAAATGCCTGATCTACGTGGACGGAGAAGGGAAAGAGCTTCCTGAAAGTGCGCTTTCGGACACGATGAACGTTCAGCGTCCCGAGCAGCGGCTTCTCTCCGGAGTGAGTGACGAGCCCCGTCTCTGGAGTCTGCGTCAGTCAGCGATCCGAAATCAGCAGGAAGCGCGCTCCCGCGACGTCCGGGGTCTCATCGGAGGACGGGTTTCGCTGATTCCCCACCAGCTATTTATCGCCGAAGAGGTTGCCAATCGTCAGGCTCCGCGGGTTTTACTCGCCGATGAAGTCGGTCTCGGAAAGACGATCGAGGCGTGTTTGATTCTTCACCGCCTTCATCTCAGCGGTCGCGCCAAGCGCATTCTCATTCTCGTTCCCGATGCTTTGGTGAATCAGTGGTTCGTCGAGCTGTATCGTCGATTTGCGATGTCTTTTGCCATCTACGATGAAGCGCGCGCTGCCTCGATTGAGAAAAGTGAGGAAGGCGAAGATTCTTCCGGATCGGAGAATCCTTTCTTCGACGACCAACTTGTGCTCTGCGCCACGTCCTGGCTGGCCTCGAATCCAAAGCGTGCCGAGCAGTCTGCAGCAGCTGAGTGGGACCTGACCATTGTCGACGAGGCTCACCATCTCGAATGGACGGTGGAATCCTCCAGTCCAGAATACGACATGGTCGAAGCGATCGCCTCGAAGTCGGATGGTCTCCTCCTCCTCACCGCTACTCCAGAGCAACTGGGGCAAGAGGGGCACTTTGCGCGTCTCCGACTTCTCGATCCAGCTCGGTATTCCGACCTCAGAGAATTTGTGGAAGAGTCCAAGCAGTTTCGCAAGATTTCCGATCTCGCCGATCGACTCAGAGGTGAGGCGAAGTTGAGAAAATCGGATTTGAAACAGATCGGAGACCTGCTCGGCGGGGAGCTCGTCGCCAAGTTCGAAGCGGACGACACGCCGGCGCTTCGTGAGAGTTGCCGAACTGCCTTGATCGATCTTCACGGACCAGGTCGAGTTCTCTTCCGCAATCGCCGCCTCGTTCTCGACAGCTTTCCACAGAGGATTGCTCATCTGAATCCGCTCGCAGTCGATACGGAAGATGCGTTTGAGATGAAACTCGATTGGCTCACTGCCTTGTTGAGGAAGGAACCTGACGCAAAATTTCTCCTCATTACGCACACTCGTGAAACTGTAGAAGCCATCGAAGCGGCTCTACGCGATCGTATCAGCGCCCAAGCCACGATGTTCCATGAAGGGCTCAGTCTGCTTCAGCGCGACAAGAATGCGGCTTGGTTTGCCGACGAAGAAATGGGCGCTCGAGTCCTGATTTGTTCGGAAATCGGCTCCGAGGGACGGAACTTCCAGTTCGCCCACAACCTTGTTCTTTTTGATCTTCCCGCTGATCCGGGGCTTCTCGAGCAGCGAATCGGCCGACTCGACCGAATCGGTCAGACCGAGGATATTCACATCCACGTCCCTTTTGTCGAAGGGACCGCCGAAGAGCTCAAGGCTATGTGGTATCACAACGGTCTTGGTGCTTTCGAACAAACTCTCCAAGGTGCTGGAGCGATTCAGCGAGAATTCAATGAAGATCTCGAGCGGCTCATCGAAGCGAGCGCCGCGGATCGGGAAGGGGCATTGCCTGATCTTCTCAATCGCACTCGTGAATTCAAAAAGCAGATCGACGAGGAACTGGAGAAAGGGCGAGATCACCTGCTCGAGCTGAGTTCGTTTGATCGAGATCAGGGGCAGGCTCTCGTATCGCAGATCACCGACCTCGATGAGGATACTCGCCTTGAATATCTCATGCTGAAGTTGTTCGACCACTTCGGAGTCACCGTCGAAGATCTCGACGATCGATCCTTTGTTCTGATCCCGGAGCACCTCTTCTCAGCAGAAGCATTTCCCGGTCTTCCCGAAGATGGGATGTCGGTTACGTTTTCCCGTGACATCGCCCTGACACGTGAAGAAATTACTTTCCTGTCGGAGGATCATCCGATGGTCATCAGTGCGATCGAAAGCTTTCTTTCGAAGGATCACGGCAACTCCGCATTCTTCCGACTGGAAAATGCAGGAGAGCAATTGCTTATGGTCGAGTCCGTTTCTGTTCTCGAGTGTATCGCTCCAGATGCACTTCACGCGGACCGATTTCTGCCAGCCAAGCCGATCCGACAGATCATTGATCAGAAAGGACGGAATCGAACAGAAGACTTTCCTGTTGAACGGATTCGGAAGGATGGTCGTCCCGGACCGTCTACATTTCTTCGTGAAAAGTCGAAGGCGCTCAAAGGAGCGGTCCCTCCCTTACTGGAGTTGGCGAATCAACAATCGGAAGATCTTGCCGACGAGTATCGAGCCGAGGCGGTTCAGAAGATGACCGAGCAGTATGATCTCGAGATCGAACGTCTCCGTCGTCTGCGGGACATGGGGCATCCGGTGCGTGAAAGCGAAATTGCCGGAGCTGAAGAAGAAAAAGCTCAGTTGAAGCAGTATCTGACCGACACTCCTTTGCGCGTGGATTCTGTTCGCCTGATTCTCGCGATGACCTGAGGTAAGCGCCTTCTGCTCGAGGGGTACTGGGGTCTTGCTTGATAAACGTCGGGATTTGAAGCAGGCTCCGCCATTCTATAATGGGTAGATTGCGAAAAACGTCGACAGGGAAAAAGCGAGCGCGCGGTGGTCGCTCGAACTCCTCGAGGTCGACTCGTGAACGCCGGCACTGGTTACGGCACCCTTTTGTTCGCTTTCTTCTCATTGTTAGTCTGATCGGGATTTGTCTTGGGATGCTGGTTCTCGCGATGATCGTGTTTCATTACGATCGGCAAGCTGCTCGATTCGATATCAGTTCCGTAGGACGGCTTCCTATGGAGACCGAGGTACTCGATGCGACGGGAGAACGGATCGGCTACCTGCACGGAGAGGATGTTGGAATGCCAGTTCCACTCGACTCTGTTTCGCCTCACTTCGTGAATGCTCTCGTTGCTCGTGAGGACTCACGATTTTATCGCCATCACGGAATCGATCGAATCGGTTTGCTTCGCGCCTGGATTCGCAACGCGAAAGAGGGGCGAGCGGTTCAGGGCGCGAGCACGATCACGATGCAACTCACCCGAATGACTTACGGTCTGACCGGGAAGACGATGCAGCGGAAATTGCTGGAGATGGCAATTGCTCGGCGAATCGAGAAGAACTACGAGAAGTTTGAGATCCTTTCACAATATGTGAATCGCATTTTCCTGGGAACGGGAATGAATGGTATCGAACAGGCTTCGATGGGCTATTTTGGAAAGTCTTCTTCCGATCTGACTCTTCCTGAAGCGGCGATGATCGCGGGAGTTATTCGCGCTCCCAACGGGTTTTCGCCTTTCCGCAACTACGAGGCCGCTCTCCGCGAAATGCGCAGCACGATCTGGCGGATGGAGGACGAAGGGATGATCTCCAAGAAAGAGGCCGAGGTTTTTGCTGAAGCACGCCCCGTGGTTCAGAATCAATCCCGCTGGATGGAAATCCTGCGGCAGCAAAGCAAAGTTTCCGAGCAGACTCATCTTCTCCAGATGGTGGAGAGCAAAGTGAACGAGCTTCTCCCATCTCTAGTGGGAGTGGGGGGTCTCACGATTCAAACTACGATTGACCTCCGGTTGCAGTCCGCGGCAGAAAAGTCGGTCAGCGCTCGCTTGCAGGAGATCGAGATTCGCCCTGGATATCCCCACCCGACGCTGTCCGATTTCGCAGAAGGTGAGCCGGCCTATCTGCAGGCTTCGATGTCGGTGGTGGAAAACTTCACGGGTGCGATGCGTGCGGTGGTGGGAGGGCGAGAATTTTCTCATAGTGCCTACGATCGAGCGATGGACTCTCGACGCCCGATGGGCTCGATTTTCAAACCGTTGGTTTACGGGACTGCTTTCGAGCGTGGCCTCTTTCCTGGAGTCTTGATTTCCGACGCCCAGCTCAAAGCGGGCGAAATCAAATGGGATCGAGAAGGCTGGGATCCGGCGAATTCGGATGGAACTTTCGGAGACCCAATGCCGGCGGCCCTCGGACTGATTCGCTCCCGTAACACGATGACAGCGCGAGTCGGTGAATGGGCCGGAATTGAGAATGTGCTCACGATGATGGAGCACGCTGGTCTAGGTAGTTCCGGAGAGGGATATTCCCCCACGGTCTATATTGGAACACTGGGTGCCAATGTTAGTCGGGTCGCGAGTGCCTACTCGGTTTTTGCGACCGGAGGAGTTCGGCACCAGCCCTACTATATCGAGACGGTGATGGATCGAGATGGTTCTCAGCGTTTTCAGCACGAGGCGGCGAGCTATCAGGTTCTTTCCTCCGGTGCAGCCTGGTTGACCTCGAACATCCTGAAACAGGTTTTAGAAGAAGGCGGCACGGGGTCGGCATTGCGGGATCGAGGTTTCAGGGCTCCTGCCGGAGGAAAGACGGGAACAACGAATGACTTTTATGATGCGTGGTTTGCAGGCTACACGAGTCGCCTCTCGGGCTGCGTCTGGATTGGGCTTGATCAACCCGATACGATTTATGATGGGGCCTATGGAGGAAAAATTGCGATGCCGATCTGGGAGGATGTGATGAAGATGGCGCAAGCGATTGGATACGAGTTCACCGATTTTGCGCCACCCGAAGAAGTGATAGAGATGCAGCTGTGCCGGAAGTCAGGTCGACTTGCCAAAGACGATTGTGCTGAAGCGGGTGCGCTCTACATCGAGCTGGTTCCTCACGACTTGATTCCGCGCCGATTTTGTGATCAGCATTAAGGAGGCGGGGAGATTTCCCTCAAAAAGGGCGCTGCATCACAGTTCCCATAGCCGGAAACCATTCAAGAATGGGGTCGGTCGAATCCGAAATCAAGCTGACCGCAAGATACGCGCATTTCACGACGTTTTACGGGTTGCTCGAATCTTCGAATAAGGCCTACTATGCGCAAGTCTCATGAGCCTGCCTGCTTTGACAATTTCCTCTTCTTATCGCCCCTTTGCGGCATTTTCGCTAATCTGGGCCGTTACGACGTTGGCTCACCAGCTCGCGTTTACTTTCTGGACGGAATCCTGGCAGGGCTGGACCCTCGTGATCGTAGCGATTGCCGTCGTTTTTCGACCCAGCTGTGTGGTACGATTTCTCGGTCTGGTCATTGCGTCGCTTTTCAATCTGTGGCACAAGCTCCCGTTTGTTCCCAACCACATCCTTTTCGAGGGGATGCTGCATCTCATTATCGTGCTTGGTGGAATCAGCTTTTTCCTTCGCGGAAAAGGGAAAGCAGCAATCGCCGGAAAAGGGAAAAGTTGGACCAAATGGCTCTGGCTTGTCGTGGTGGCAGGCGTCATTAAGGCAGCCTACTTCGCCTTGCCGGAGTCAATTCAGGGCTACTACCTCGGGGCTCCAACGACGTTCTTTCTTGCGTTTGCGATTGGCAAAGCACTTTTCAGTGGTGAAAAGGTGGGAGAAGGCGGTGATTTGCTGGCTCGATTTGGTCCCGCAATGCGCGCTGCGGTGGTGATCATGTATATGTGGGCAGTGATTCAGAAGCTCAATTTTGACTACTTCAATCCCGAAGTTACATGTGCCGGAAAGCTCCACTCGGAGATTAATGTCTACTTCGGATCAATCTTGCCCGAGTCGGATTGGGCGCTGGTGGGAGCCGCAGTTGGATCTTTGCTTTTTGAATTTGGGATTCCGCTGCTTCTTCTGTTTCGCCCGACGCGATTGATCGGATTTGCGGCTGCGGTTGGGTTTCATCTTTGGCTTTCGATTCACCCCGCTGCTGGAATTTTCAGCTTCACTTCGCTCATACTGGCAGTTCTCATGCTGTTTCTTCCGACGACCTGGGGAGAGCAGATGCAATCTCTCTGGAGCGCTCAGATGCGCTGGCTGGGGCGTGGGGACGAAGACAAAGGGCGTAAGAGGGCACGTTGGCTGGTCGTCGTCGCTTTCTTTGGCACTCTTTTTGTTCAGGGCGGCCTCTACCTCACGATCGATCGAAGTTACGCTGTTTTTGCAAAGGCGAATCGAGTGGGATTCTTCACCTTTTTTACCTGGGGGCTCTGGATCAGCGCTTGCTACCTCATCGCCGGATGGAGGGCGAGAAAGGTAGATCGTGTTTTGCCAAACCGTGCGATTCCTTCTCTCGCGTGGGTGGGTTTGATACCGGTCTTACTGAATGGAATTTACCCCTGGATAGGCGCACGGACTCAGACATCGTTCTCAATGTACAGCAACTTGAGATCGGAAGCAGATGGGAATCACCTCTTTCTCAAGCGCTATGACTTGTTTCCGTTCCAGATCGATATGGTGGAGGTTCAAGAGTCGAAACCGAACATTTTTGCACCGTCGGAGCGCCCTCGGGGAATTCAGCAGTTTGCACATCCGGGTCACCGTATCGTTCCCTGGTTCGAGTTTCGAAGGCTTGTCAGCGAGATGCCCGGCGATGTTGATGTGACCTACCTGAGAAAAGGGGAAGAGCTTAGCCTGGCTCGTAAAGCGGGCAAAATTACCGGTGATGCCGAGGCCTTCGAAGAGCTTCCTCTTTTCGCTCGCAAGTTTATCTGGTTCCGCCGCCTCGAGTCTCTTGAGGGGCCGATGGGCTGCACCCACTAAGGTCCAGAATTGGTGATTCGCTTCAGGCGAGCGTTGTTCGCCACTCCTGCAGAGTCCGATCGCTTTCGATCGGGCCGACAACGGCCGAAGAAAACGCGAGCGGATCGAAGATTCGTTGCGCGGCTTCAGCCACTTGATGCAGAGTAACTGACGCTACCTCTTTATGAACTGCTTCGGGATCCTTGAGTTCGTCAAAAAAGAGCAGGCACTCACCGGCCCACATCATTCGCGATGAGGTATTTTCCAGCGCGATTCGGCTCTGGCCGATGACGTACGATTTGGCTCCTTCTAGCTCGGCTTCCGTGACGCCCTCTTTGATCAACCGCAAAAGGATGCGCGAGATAATCTGCAATGCCTCGTCGAGATTGCCCGGACTCAGTGCGAGGAAGATCTGGAGAAGTCCCGCGTCATCGAAAGAAACCAGATCCGTCTGCACTTCATAGCAAAGCGCTCGTTCTTCGCGAAGCTCCTGGAAAAGGCGGGAGCTCATGTTCTCGCCAAGAATGACATTGAGCAGTTTGATGGCATAGCGAGCCGGATCGTTGCGATGGACCGCTTCAAAAGAGAGTGCGAGATGGGTTTGCTCCTGATCTTCTGCCTCGACGAAACGATGATCCGGAAGCGGATCGAAGGCAGAAGCGAAAGAGGCCGGGTCTCCCGATTGGAGATTCTCGAATTGCGATTTCACAATTCTCTCGATCGCTTTGGAATCTATATTTCCGGCAATGGAAATAACCGTATTCTCTCCGCAATAGGCGCGCCGATAGAAAGCGAGCAAATCGTCGCGTTGAAAGGCATCAAGACTCGCATCCGTACCTGTAATGGAGCGTCCCAAGGGGTGGTTCGCACCCCAGGTGGCTTCACTACTGAGATCTTCCAGTAGCTGTGCGGGCTGGTCCTGGATCATTGCGATTTCCTCGTGAATGACCTGCTTCTCCGATTCGAGATCAGTTGGATCCATGACCGGCCGAAGGTAGAAGTCGGCGAGAACATCGAAGAGCTTTTCAAAACGTTCCGCAGGTGCCTTGGCCTGGTAGGCAGTATGATCCTCGACTGTGTATCCATCAATGGAGGATCCGAGGCCCTCGATTTCTCTTGGGATCTGCACCGCGGAGCGAGTTGGCGTCCCTTTGAAGAGCATGTGCTCGACGAGATGCGCCATGCCATGTTCGTTCGGGGCTTCATGTCGGCTACCTGCATCGGTCCAGAGACCTACCGAGACGCTCTCCATGTGGGCCATGGGTAAGGTGACGAGACGGACACCGTTGTCGAGACGGAGAATTTTGTGAGGGGATGACATGGGAAAAGGCGAGGGGGGCTACTGTGGAGCCAACGCTTTCCATTTTCCACCGGGAAAAATGCCGCTATGGTTGCACCGTGATGACTTCTCCGACCCTTCCCGTTCTTCCCGCTTTTCAGATTCTTGGTCAACCGGTTGAGATTTCCAGCATCGAGAAAGAGCTTCAGGAGCTTTTTATGGATGGGGATGAAGATGGGACGGGTGTCGCACGAGCTTCCCTGATCAATCTGGCGCTATACAGTGAGAATCAGGAGGAGTTGGAGAAAGACGCTAGTAACATGGCTGAATTGACGAGCGAGTCGGCTTGCCGCTCCCTTCTCATCAATGCCGATACCAAGTCACCCGAGATGACAGCCCAGGTGTGGGTGCAGGTTCATTGCCAGATCAACCGAGAAGGACAGAAGACGGTCTGCACCGAGCAGATCAGTTTTTTTCTCACGGGAGATTCACCGGGTATGCTTCGCAACATTGTGTTTGCTCATCTCGACTCCGACTTGCCGCTGGCATTTTGGTGGCGGGGAGAATTTTCCGACTCTTTCGAACCGGAGCTTTACTCCCGGATCGATCGATTACTTTTTGACAGCGGGTCCTGGGCACAGCCTCGCAACCAGTTCATTCGATTGAGAACTGCGCAGAAAGAATCGACTTCCCCTTTCGTGATGCACGATCTCGCCTTCACGCGGCTCAACTCGATTCGGCATGCGATTGCCAATGCCTTCGACCGTCCGGCCATTGCCTCCCAGATCAGTTCAATGGAGGGGGTCAAACTTCGCTTTGCGGCCGGATTTCGGATGAGCGCTTACTACCTCGCAGCCTGGATCGCCTATCGCCTCGGAATGTCTTTCGATGTCGGGCAATCCAGCGAGAAGAGCCTCGTTTTCACTTCTCATCGCAAAAATGCTCCGAGTAGCTTCGCAGTGGAGATTTCCGATCTGGACGAGGACAGAAAGGGAACTGTCGAAGTTGATTTTCAGCTTCAGGAGGCGCGAATCGAGATCAGTCGCTGCCAGACTCGAGACTTTATGCGGACATTGACCCACCGTGCCGATTGCACGACTGATGAGGACTGGCTCCCAGCTAAGAAACTGACCGATGTGTCTCTCGTCGGAGATGTTCTGAATCGTGCTGGTCAGAATCGCACCTATTCCGAAGTTTTGCCGGTCGTGCAGGAGTTGTTGACGGTCTAGCGAGTGCCGCCGGAGTCAGGCTTTTGTCGCAAACAAGCCTGACATAGCAAGATCTCTGGGTGTTTGGAGAGGAAAGGGAGCTTTCTCCGGCGAATCCTTTACAGAGTCGCGGATCTCCCTACACTCATCCAATGCCAGCCAAAGAGAAATGGGTCGTGGCGACCCCTCCGGATCCAACAGTCGTGCGCGGTTTTGCAGAAGCGCTTTCGTTATCCCCTGTTGTGGTTGGATTGGCTCTTCAGCGAGGCTTCACCGATCAAGAATCGCTTGAGAGATTTCTTTACCCTCGCCTCAAGGATCTAAGTGACCCATTTTCGCTCCCCGGAGTAACGAAGGCCGTTGAACGCATTTTTCAAGCAGTCGACGATGGCGAAACGGTCGTCCTCTATGGCGACTATGACGTCGATGGGGTCAGTTCAATCGCTTTGCTCGATTCGACCTTGCGGGCTTATGGCCTCGATACGAAACGCTTCCTTCCAACGCGATTGGCCGAGGGCTATGGGCTGAGTGTCATGGGAATCGAAAACTCGGTCGAATCCGATTCCATCGGGCTTCTCATCGCGGCAGACTGCGGGACTAATTCTCGTGACGAAGCCAAGCTGCTTGCCAAGAAGGGGATTGATTTGATCATTCTCGATCATCACGAACCCTCTTCTGACGGAACTGCCGAGTGTGTTGCCCTGGTCAATCCCAAGCTGGGGGAAGACTTTCACTATCTCTGCACGGCCGGTGTCGTTTTTAAGGTCGCTCATGCTCTCCTCAAGATCCGGCCTCTCTCCGATTTTGATCTGAAGGATTATCTCGATCTGGTTGCTCTGGGAACGATTGCAGATATCGTTCCACTCGAGAAAGAGAACCGAATCTTTGCACGCCGCGGGCTCTCTCAACTCGATCGAACGATCCATCCCGGATTGGTTGCTCTGAAGCGAGTCGCGGGTGTCAGTTCGTCGTCCCGGTCGAGCGATGTGGGGTTTAAGCTTGGTCCCCGACTAAACGCAGCCGGTCGCCTCGATACCGCGACTGCTTCCTTGGAGTTGCTCTTGTGTCAGGACCCGGGAGAATCGACCCGGCTTGCGGAGGCGCTCGACCATCAGAACCGTGAACGACAAACCCTTGAGCAAAAGACGAGGGAGGAAGCGGAAGAGATGCTGAGCCAGCAGCCGAAGGGCTGGACTCGATTTGGGATTGTCGTCGCCTCACGCGGATGGCATCCCGGCGTCGTCGGGATCGTGGCTTCCCGTCTTTCTCGAATGCATCATCGCCCCACTTTTGTGATCGGGTTTGATGAAAATGGATTGGGGAAGGGGAGCGGGCGCAGTGTCGAGGGGATTTCCCTGGTGCAGGCGCTTGAGTCTGCCGGATCGCTCATCGAGGCCGGTGGTGGTCATGAAATGGCGGCAGGGGTCAGCGTTCGCGAAGAAAATCTTGATCTCTTTCGCGAGGCATTTCTTCTCAGTGTCGAAGAGCAGATCGAAGGCGATACGCTCGTCCCTAAGCTCTTCGTCGATTCCCAAATTTCGTTTCGCGATCTTTCGCTGGATCTGCTCGATAGCTACGAGCTTCTGCAGCCTTTTGGAGCGGAAAACCCGCAGCCCTTGTTCATGAGTGAGGCGGTTCGAGTGACGCAGGAACCTCGAGTGATCAAGGACAAGCATCTCAAGTTTACCTTCGAGCAGGATGGTGTGATCCAGGACGGCATCTATTTCAACTCGGCACACCTTGAATTGCCGCGACCTCCCTGGGACATCGCTTTTACGATCGATCGGAACGAGTGGAGGGGCCGCGTTCGGCTCAACATGATACTTAAGGCGATCCGCAAATCTGCCTGATCAGAATCACTGAACGAACTGCTCGTTCACATTATCGTCTTTCTTTCCCTCGATGACTGAACCGATCGAACTCAGCCGAAAGTTTCTTTCTGACACTGGAGGCTGGAAAGAAATGAAGGAGGCTCGGTCGCTTCATTCCACCGGTCGAGTCGAGGATGCGAGTTTCAAGGATGGAGTTCTCGAAGGCCTCGTGAAAGACAAGGGGAAGAGGTTTAAGGTTCGTATGGTGTTCCAGTCGAGAATCGACGTGGAGAACCACTGCCCCTGCTATCGAGCGAGAAGAGAGGGCATTATATGTGCGCACGGTCTTGCGCTGGGGCTTGAGGTTCTTGAACCCACCGAAAAGCAACGAGTTCCCGCTGCTTCGGGGAATGGGGGGGCTCTCGATCGAAAGGGAGCGACGGTAAAGCCTTCTAGTGATTGGCCTACGCTCACCGAGCAGACGGGAGAAGAAGTTTGCGATACAACCTTGCACCTGATCCTTGCCCCACGACTTGCCGAGACGTGGAGCAAAGGGCGAATCACCGTGGGAGTTGAGGTGGAAATCGAAGGGCAGAGAAAACTTCTCAAATCTGTTTCTGGCGAAACAAAGGTCTTTCTCGACGCATCGGACACGGCCTTGTATCGAGTGCTCCAGCAGATTTCGCCTGAACAGGTTCCGGGGATGCTCTCGATGTCGATCGATGAACTTGCCGAGGTGTTTTCGACGGTTCCCGGTCATCCGAGAATAACGTTGGGCAAGAAAGAGTTTCTGAGAATCGGACACGTTCCGTATCAGCCGGTGATCTGCCGAGAGAGAGGGCTCCAGTTTAGCGTGGAGTGGAGTGGCGACGTCGTTCCTTTGCTATCGTCTCGGGGCGTCTGGGTCCTGAGGGAAGGGAATCTGATTCAGCCAGTGGCTCCGGGACTGGATTCGCGCTGGCAGTCTGTTCTTGTGGGAGGGCTGACCCTCGGACCGGAGGATTTTCACGAAGGGTTTTCGGCTCTGCAGACTCATTTTGATCTCGAAGAAGTGGTCCTACAGCGGTTGCAGCCCGAGGTTCGGCTTGAGGTCGAGGGATCCCTAAATCATCTCGATGCCCAACTTTCATTTCAATACGGAGAGCGGGACATTCCCGCGGCAACAGATCGTATTCCAGTTTGGGAGAAAGAAGGTGCGCTTGAGATGGCCGATCTTGGAAAAGAGAATGCCGCAATCACAGAAATGGAAGACGCTGGTTTTGGACGGCGCGGGAGCGAAGGGAAGTGGGTGCTCAAGGACAAGGAGTCCATTCTTCAGTTCCTCGCCCACGGTCTTCCTCGCTTTGAAGAGCGGTTTCAAATCTCAATGGGAGAGAGATTTGATCATGCACGGAAACAGGTCGAGCCGATCGAAACCAATCTCCAGTTTCGTCCCGGTGGGGAGGATTGGTTTGCTCTCGATGTGGAGTTTGGAACCGGTTCGGGCAATAGTATTTCGCGTCAGGAGATCGAGCGCCTCTTGCAAATGGGGCAGTCCAGTCATTCCTTGCCTAAAGGGAAAATTGCGGTTCTTGAGAAAGACGTCGCGACCTCCTTTGGAGAGGCCCTGAGCGACTGCGACCCCGAGCAGATGCAACCCGGGACGTATCGTATCGATCAAGCGCAGGCGGGTTACTTGGAAGAAACGGCCCGCGATTTTAGTTTTTCGATGGGAGGCACCTTACCGTGGCAACAGGCAACAGAGGGGCTCGAGTTCTACGAGCTTTCCGATTCTCTTTCGACCACTCTTCGCCCCTATCAGGAGGAGGGTGTTCGATGGATGCAGGCCCTCGCTTCGCGCGGAATGGGAGGAATCCTTGCCGATGACATGGGATTAGGAAAAACGTTGCAGACGATATCCCTGATGTATTCGATTGGAGGAACTTCGCTCGTTGTTTGTCCTTCCTCTCTCGTCTTCAACTGGGTCGCTGAAGTTGAGAAGTTTGCACCCGATCTGAAGGCGGTGGCGATTGACGGCCCCAAGAGAAAGAAGACGCTCGCCGAGTCCGCTGATGCAGATGTCTTTGTGACGAGCTACGCGCTGTTGCGTCGGGATGAAGAGGTCTGGGCGGAAATGGATTTTGACGTCGTGATTCTCGACGAAGCCCAGCATATCAAGAATCCCGAGGCGCAGGTGAGTCGGGCGGCTCATCGACTTCGAGGAGCTCATCGTTTTGCTCTGACCGGAACGCCGATCGAAAACTCCGTTCGTGATCTCTGGTCGATTGCGCAGTTCGCACTTCCTGGCTACCTCGGGTCGCGCAGGGATTTCACGGAACGTTTTGAGAAGCCGCTCTCGTCTTCCGACTCACCGCGAGCGGTGCGAGAGCGGCTCTCACGACGACTGCGACCGGTTCTTCTGCGCCGGCTCAAGAAAGAGGTAGCACAGGATCTACCGGACAAAATTGAGCAAGTCGTCTATTGCGACCTCAAGCCCAAGCAGCGTGAGGTCTACGAGAATTTGCTACGAGAGAGCAAGACGTCTCTTCTCGAAGCGGAGGGCGGACGTCAGCGTATGCTGGCTCTGACTGCGCTGCTTCGGTTGCGGCAGACCTGCTGCGACCTTCGCTTGCTAGGACTTTCCGATATTGCCGAGGATGAGGCATCGATCAAGTCCGAGGCATTGGATGAGTTGCTCTCCGAGGCAATCGAAGGAGGGCACCGGGTATTGATTTTCAGTCAATTCGTCGAGATGCTCCAGATTCTTGTTCCCGATCTGGCGGGGAAGGGAATCGACTTTTGCTATCTCGATGGTCAGACTCGAAATCGGGGAGAAGTGGTCCGAAAATTTCAGGAGAAAGAAGTTCCCGTGTTTCTAATCAGCCTGAAAGCTGGAGGTGTCGGACTCAATCTCACGGCCGCCGACACCGTGATCCATGTCGACCCGTGGTGGAATCCTGCAGTTGAGGCCCAAGCCACTGACCGTGCCCATCGAATCGGGCAAACGAACGTGGTGACGAGCTACAAACTCATCACCCGGGGAACGGTCGAAGAAAAGATCCTCGCGCTTCAGAATCGGAAACGGGAAATGACGGAGTCTCTCCTCGCCGAAGCTGGCGACACCAGTCTCAGTGGTTCTGAGCTGATGAGCCTCTTCGAGTAGAGCGCGATTCTTAAGAGCGGATCACTCCGGGATGGTAATGCCTTCAAGGCCACCCATGCCGCTTATTGCTGCGGCACCGACACCGGCAAAGATGATCATTCCGACGATGGCGACTGCATAGATGGCGAGGAAGACGATCATCATAACTCCACAATACTTCCAGAAGGCACGCTGCTCGTTGAGCGCGGCGGCAAGGAGGGAATCGCTCGGACTGGCGAGCAGGGCATTGATCCCGCTTGAGTATTTGCCCAGCTTGATCGCTGGATAGAGATAGAAAAATGCCATCACGACATAAATCACTCCCACGGCGAGAGCTCCAACAACACCGCCAAAGGCTTGAGCGGCTCCTTCGGCCATTGCCCCGCCGACTGTTCCCATCACCACCATCATGAGTCCCGCGAGGATTAGGAAAACGGCTCCGATCCACAGCATCACGCTGAAGAATCGTGTCCACCCTTTGGTGCGGGCAAGGTGATCGAGAACGGCTTCAGAGACGTTTCCCTGAACAGGGGCAAGATTGGATTCCATGGTTGTATCGATCTGCTCTCGAAAGAGCAAGGTCGTCTAGGCAGCCTATTGGCCTTCAGCGCGGGGTGGGGCAGGCTTTCGGGGGGACGCAGGGGCGTCGGCAGAATTACTGGGGACGACCGGTTTTACTGACTTGAGATACTTGAAGAGATCACTGTCTGTCGAAAGAACAACGGTGCTGTCTTGAAGGACCTGGCCGTACAATTCCAGAGTCCTGACAAACTCATAGAATTCTGCTGCTTCAGGAGACTGATTAAATGCTTTTGCGTAGATTTCAGTAGCGGTTGCATCGGCAGCACCCTTGGTTTCTTGAACTGTCTTGTAAGCCTCCGACTCGATTTTTCGAAGATCTTTCTCCATGTCTCCAAGGATCTTTGCCGCCTCACCAGCACCTTCCGAGCGGAATCTCTCTGCTATCTGCTGGCGTTCGGAAATCATGCGATCGTAAATTCGATCCTGAACACTCTGGTTGTAGTTGATTCGCTTGAAGCGTGCATCGAGGAGCTCGATACCGAATTCACCGAGTTTCACTTTCGCGGTTTCATAAATGTCTTGCTCAAGAGCAGTACGGCCGCGTCTGATGGGGATCAGCTTGCCGACCGAACCAGTGAGATCCGCTTCCGCAATGTCTTCCTCGACAAGTGGTTTTCGATCCTTTGTCGATCGGATAACCTCAATCAGTTCGTGCTTCGCAATCGTGTTACGCATCTCGGAACCGAGAATGTCATCGAGTCGTGATTGAGCGCTTCGCTCATCCCGTAGTTTCTCGAAGTAGCGAAGAGGATCAGTGATCATCCAGCGTGCATAGGTATCGACGAGAATGTAGGTCTTGTCCTTCGTAGGCATTTCTGTGGCACGCCCATCCCAATCGAGGATGCGCTTTTCAAAGAAATTGGCTTTTTGCAGAAAGGGCACTTTGAATTTGAGCCCTGGCGTAGTGATAGGTTCGCCGACGGGTTCACCAAACTGAGTGACAATGACCTGTTTCGTTTCGTTGACGGTGTAAATTCCGCCGGCTGCGATGATGATCCCGAGAATGATGATCGCGGCAGCAAGAAATCCAATTCCTAATTTTTTCATGAAAATGCTGGGGTAAAAATGGGCTTCAGATGGGTTATTTCACTTTCAAGTCGCTGGGAGACAGGGGCAGAAATGGCAGGACCTGTTTATTCCCTTCATCAATGATGACCTTCTTTCCTAAATTGGGCATTACTTCCTCCATCGTTTCGAGATAGAGCCGGCGACGAGTCACGTCGGAGGCTTTCTGATACTCGGTGAACAATGCGGTGAAACGGGTTGCGTCACCTTCCGCCTCATTGATTCGCTGGGTCGCATAACCCTCGGCTTCACTGATGGTCTTCTCTGCCTCACCACGAGCGCGAGGAACGGAGCGATTGTATTCACCGTTGGCGACGTTAATCGACTGTTCCTTTTCCTGCTGTGCTTGGTTCACTTCATTGAAAGAAGCCTGAACAGGCTCGGGTGGGTCTACGTTCTTCAACTGGACCTGGTCAATCATGATTCCCAGTTCGTAGAGATTGACGAGCTGTTTGAGTTTCTCGTTGCACTCAGCTTCGATTTCCTGACGGCCGACAGTGATGACCTCATCGACCGTCCGGTCTCCCACGACCTCACGCATGATCGATTCGCTGGCATCTCGCAAGGTTGCGTCGGCATCACGGACTTTGAAAAGGTATTTCTCTGGTTCGGTGATTCGATATTGAATGACCCACTCGACGAGGGCCGAGTTAAGATCACCGGTGACCATATTCTTCTCTAATGCCATTTCGCTCTGGCTTGTAGATTGATAGGGATTGGTGCTGCCTTGGGTGCCGAAACCAAATTCCTGTTTCTGCTGACGACGAACGGGAACCATTGTCACTTTATCGATTCCGAAGGGAAACTTGAAGTGGAGCCCCGGTTCGACTGTTTCGACATGTTTTCCGAAACGGAGGACAACTCCTGCTTCTTCGACTTGAACCGTGTAAAAACTACCGAGAACGGCGATCACCAAAATGATCGCGGCGATGACGGCGAGAGCTGCTTTCCCACCGATCGAGGGGGTTTTCAGTTCGACAATTTCATTTCCAACTTGGATGCGCATGCTCGGAGTGTAAGCGAGATGTGCGGACCCGCCAGTTACAAATCAGGCGCTAGATTGGAACCTGAGATGCACCTTTCGAACGATGTGAAGATTAGGAACGACGCCTCTCAGGGCGTTGTTGCGAGAGATCCTTGCTGAATCGCGGCGACGACGCGCACGGAGTCGACGACCGCCTTGACGTTGTGTACGCGAAAAATATTATTCTGGGCGATAAGCCCCCGGACGAGACAGGCGATGGTGCCGGCGTCACGAGAAGCCGGATCCTCAATTCCGAGTACTTCTCCAATCACCGTTTTCCGAGAGATAGGAAGCAGGATGGGAAGACCGTAGCGTTGCAACTTTTCCAATTCGCGATAGATCCGAAGATTGTCATCACGCTGTTTCGCGAAGTCGATGCCTGGATCGAGGATGATCTGGTCATCGCTCAATCCGATCCTCCGGGCTCGAGTCAGGCGATCGGTAAAAAAGTGGTCGAGGGACTCCCAGATATCTTCATAAGTCTCGGCGGTGTGCGCGATTTTTGGCTCTCCGACCGTATGCATGACGAGAAGAGCAGCGTCATATTCGAAGCATAGCCGGGCGTTAGTATCCTCGGAGAGACCTCCGATGTCATTGATGATATCGACATGACCAGTTTCGAGGACTGCACTGACGATCTCCGGTCGCCAAGTGTTGACGGAAAGGAGCGGTGGCCAGATCTGCGATTCGTCTCTCGGCCCGAGCTCGGCGCAAGCTGACTGAAAGGCGTCTAGAAACGGAAGAAGGCGATCAATTTCCTCACGTATCGCGATGGCTTCCCGATTGGTCCGAGCGCTCTCTGCGCCCACGTCAATGATGTCGGCTCCGTCGGCAACCATCCGAAGCGCCTGGGCCAGCGATTCGTCAAGATTCAGGGTTCCGTCTCCCGAGAATGAGTCATCGTTGATGTTCACAATCCCCATCACGCGCGGGAATTCGCGGAGCCGTTTTTTCAATCCTTGAATCGCCATTTCAGTATCTCTGGATCGTTTTCTGTTTTTCGGTCTGAACCGGATCCGCCTCTATCGTGATTGCTCGATGGTGGTCGAGCGCCTTCTTCAGACGGGTATGATTTTCGGCGGCTTTGGGAGAGTCGGCCAAGGTCGGAGTAAGATTTGTCTTTTCCTTCGGATCCTTGACCGTGTTGTAAAAATTCCCGTTAGCATAGAGCTTGAACTTCTGGTTCCGGACGTGTTCGGAGGCCTTTTCTCGATTTCCATCGCGAGAGTAGTAGCAGTAGATGTAGTCTTTCTTTCGACTTCCCGCTCCGGTGAATGTCGGGACAAGGCTGACGCCATCCCAATTGAGAAATAATTCAACCGAGTCGGGTGCTTCGGCCAATTCGGAAAAGGTAGGGAAGAGGTCGGAGAGGTCGACAAGTTCATCGCTCACGGTTCCAGGAGCTATCTTGGCGGGCCAGTTCGCCACAAAAGGAACGTGAGTGCCGCTATCTCGAGGGCTTCCCTTTCCTCCCTTGAAGTCTTTCCCTTCGAACTTTGAGACGATTTCCGTCGCGGTCCCATTGTCACCCGTGAAGATGACCAGCGTATTCTCGCGCAAGCCAAGGCGTTCAAGGTGGTCTACGACTTTGCCGACCATCTTGTCGGTGTAGGCGACATCATCCGCCCAGTAGGTTTGTTTTCGAAAGCCACCAGGTTCGTCCTTGGCGTCACGCCACATTTTCGGATTCCAATTTTCTGAATCGGGGGTTGGAACAAAAGGCCAGTGGGGCAGGATCATGGGGTAGTAGACGAGGAAAGGTTTTTCCGGATCTCTCGATTCGAGAAAAGACCCGATGTAGTCGGTCACCAGGTCCGGGCCGAATTCACCATTCTTGAAGTCCTTTTCCTCGCCGTCGATCTCGAGCCCCGGGTTGGTATAACGACTCGGTCTTCGGGTCAGTTGCCAGAGGCAGTATTTCTCGAATCCAAATTTTAATGGGGCCTTCATTCCACCAGATAGCTGCCATTTTCCCGCAATGCAGGTTTGGTATCCGGCGTCCTGAAGGACTTTTCCAAAGGTGGTTGCCGCGGGGTCAAGTACCCCAAACTTTACATAGTTCCTGTTGTTGTAGATCCCTGTCATGATCTGAACCCGGGTCGGAGTGCAGATCGGCTGGGCGTGTGCATTTTTGAAGCGCATGCCACCTGCCGCGAGGGCATCGATATGCGGCGTTTTATACATCTCGCTCCCGTTGGCGCCTATGCACTCATATCCGAGGTCGTCGGCCATGATCATCACGATATTGGGACGCGTCTCTTCCGCAGCTCGTGTGAGAGGATGTTCCGCAATAAGGAGGGCAGCGACTCCTGCACCAGAAAGACCGACCCTGACCGCCGGAAAAGAAAGCGTCTTCATCTCTCTAGTTGATGAAGACCAATCCGGCCCGGCAATCTCAAAATGGGGAATTGAGAACCGTTTCTACGCGATCCGAACGCTTCTTTTTTTGTTGAGTTTAAGGACCTGACCTGATTCGAGCTCGGGCTCAGATTTCGGGTCGGATGCTTTTTCTCCATCGATCTGAATGCTTCCCTGCTGGATGAGACGACGCACATCCGAACCCGATTTTGGCTCATCGATCGAGGCAAAGGCCGCCAGAACGATACCGAGGAGGTCGCTTCGATCGGAGGGGGGCGAGAACTCGGGAAGTTCAACTTCTTCGAGATTGCCGCGATTGTTCCAGTTGTTGACGGCTTGTTCAGCTGCCTCTGCAGAGTGGTAGCGGGCCACGATTTTCGCAGCGAGTGCTTTCTTGGCTTCGAGAGGGTGAGCCGATGGGTCGATGTCTTCGCCGAGAAGCAGGACCGAGTAGCGAGTCATGAGCTCATCCGAGATACTCATGATCTTGCCAAGCATTTCTCCCGGAGGCTCAGTAATGCCAACATAGTTGTTGAGGCTCTTGCTCATCTTCTGCACCCCGTCGAGACCTTCGAGGATAGGAAGACACATGACGACCTGCGGTTCGATTCCCGCGGATTTCTGAAGGTCGCGTCCGACGAGGATGTTGAAGAGCTGATCAGTTCCTCCGAGTTCGACATCGGCACGCACTTTGACCGAGTCGTATCCTTGGACGATCGGATACTGGATCTCGTGCAGTCGGACTTCCTGATCGTTTGCGATACGATTCTTAAAATCCTCCCGTTGCAGCATCTGCTGCATCGTGACCTGGGCATTCAACTGGATCACCTCTGAGAAAGACATCTCGTTGAACCAGGTTCCGTTGAAAACGACTTCCGTCTTGTCTCTGTCGAGAATACAGAACGCCTGTTCCTGGTAGGTCTTGGCATTCTCAAGAATCGCTTCTCGCGTCAGAGGGGGACGAGTTTTGGCGCGCCCGGTCGGATCGCCGATCTGGGCCGTGAAGTCTCCAATGATGAGAACGGCCTGGTGACCGAGTTCCTGAAACTGGCGCAGCTTTTCGAGAACGACGCTGTGTCCGAGGTGGAGATCCGGGGAAGTTGGATCTACCCCGAGTTTGACGCGTAGGGGTTCCGACCGTTTCAGCTTGGTGAGAAGTTCCTTCTCACTGATAATCTGAGCGGTGCCTCGGGTGAGGAGAGAAAGTTGTTCTTCCGGTGACATCGATAGGGGAGTAAAAGGGATCAAGAAACATCGCGCTCGGATTTCTTCAAGCCTCTTCTGTCGTCTCTTCGATCGTCGGAGAAGGTTTCGGGCCTTCTTCCATTCCAAATTTCTCGCGGTAGACCGTGGGTGAAATATCGAAGATCGCTCCAAACTCTTTGTTGAATTCGCTGACCGAGGCGAAGCCGACAAGCTTGGAGATACGACGGTGCTCTTCGTTCGAAGTGAGGAGTTTGCACGCGGCATGAAAGACGCGCCGTCGCTTCGCATACTCACCCATCGTCATTCCGGTGATTTCCTCGAAAGCTTTCTCGATGGCCAGCTTTTCGAAACCTCCCCGCGCCATCTTTCCAGGATAGAAAACCCTTCCCTGGAGAATTGTGTTCTCAACTTGGTCGAGGGCGTGCTTTGCTTCCGGTAACATTTCGACCTCGGCGACTCCTCGCCAGAATCTGCGGTACTCGTCGGTTAGGAGCATCATCAGTTTCAGGAGTGAAACGCGAGTGACGGGCTCGTGGTTTTTTTTTCCCCGAAGAAGTCCTCTCAGGTAGTCGAGTTCAGCCCGGATGCGGACCGCACCCTCTTCCTGTGTTGTAAATACATGGAAATTTTCGTCTCGCGGATAACGAAACCAGGACTGATCAAAGAAAAGAGTCAGCACATCAGGGGAGTTTGCAATGAGAGCATACTCCTGAGTGAGCCACTCGGGGAGAAACCGGATTCGGATGATGACGACTTCTTCGGGTTGCTGCACGGTGTGGCTGCAACCCGGGTGAATGACAAGCACCGCACCCTGACGAATCGCCTGGGTTCCGATTTCGGTGACGTGAAGAAAGTTGCCTTCGAGGATGAAGAAAATCTCCGGGAAGTTCGTCGCCGGGAAATCGTAATCGTCAATCAGGGAGAACTGGGTGAACCGGACAGGCCAGCGGCCCGAATTCTCGATCCGGTTTTCGGCAATCGCAGATTTTTTAAAGAACAATCCCATATCGGGGCGGTCTTTGGCCTGAGCGGACTCGGCCTTTTAGGCAGTGTCGTGTTCGTAGAGGACTCGTTCAAGGATCAAACCGTCTGGAGGAGCGCAATAAGGCGCTTTCCGTTTCGGTTCGGAACTACTCAGCAGGTCAATCACTTCCGATCGATCCAGTCGGCCCTCGCTACCATACACGGTCGTTCCGACAAGGAAACGGACCATTTTATAGAGAAAGCCATTTCCCTGAAACCGGATATCGATTTGATTTGGACCGCTGATTTCGGCCTGAGCTGAGGAGATCTTGCGCTTCGTGTCGAGAGCCTCATCTTTCCCGTCGTTCCGGTTTGCCGAAAAAGAGCGGAAGTCGTGCTCGCCTTCGAAAAGAGAAAGAAAGGCCGATAGCGACTCGACGGTAAGGCCTCCCCGCCGATGCCAGGCGAGTCCCGCAAGGAGGGGAGGAAGAACTGATCCCGTGTGAATTCGATATCGATAGACTTTCTCGCGTGCGGAAAAACGAGCGTGGAATTCGGCCTTCGCTTCCGAAGCGTCAAGAACGCGAATTGTCGCTGGTAGCTTGGTGTTCAGTGCTTTATGCCAGTGTTTGGCCTGCATTCTCCAGGTCTGCGGGACATCGAAGTGGGCCGTTTGCCCTTCCGCAGAAACCCCAGCATCGGTCCGCCCGGAACCGACGAGCAGACCCGCTTCGGGGCAAATTTCATGGACCGCTTCGAGAAGGAGATCCTGAACTGTATTGCCTCCGGACTGGCTCTGCCAACCGTGAAACGGTCGACCGTCATAAGCGACAAGCAGCCGGAATCGACGCATCTCAGGAGAATCGGTCTGGGTTTCAGGTGATGACATGGGTTCGGATAGAAAACGAGAAGAATACTCGGGGTCGAGCTGAGACGTTGCGAAAATCTCGACCCTGCACTCTATTCATGAAATCGTGGAAAAGCCTCTTTATTTCGACTGGAAGTCTCACCTAGCCGACTGGCATCGGGTGATCCTGCCTGTTTTTGTCCTCGTTGCTGCCATTTCGATGGTTGGTGTTCTCGTCTTCCGGAAAGGTGCAGAATCACCGTGGGCCGATTGGGACGCAACGAACCAGGCACGTGTTGGGTTGATTCCTGCTTCAGAGGACGCAGTTTTCGATCCTGCTTTTGTGGTTCTTTCGCCTCGTGAAATGGTTCTCGCGCCGAAAGCAACGGTCTTTGATCAACCTGTTGGTTCGGAGCATGCCGCGCTGACCTACAACGCCCAACCGTTTCTGACCAATAATCACCTCGGAGATGACATCAATGGGATCGGAGGAGGAAATTCGGATCTCGGGGATCTTGTCTATGCCGTCGCGGATGGAGAAGTGATTTACGCTGGCTGGCCGTCCGATGGATGGGGCAACGTCGTCATTCTGCTGCACGAGCACGAGAATGGAGAACTGATTCAGACGTTTTATGGTCATCTCGATACGATGAGCGTCTCGGTGGGGCGACAGATTCGTCGAGGAGAAAAGGTAGGAACGATCGGAAATGCGAATGGAAATTACCTCGCCCATCTCCATTACGAAATCCGGCGCTCAAGCACAATCGATGTTGGCGGTGGATATTCGGAGGCAAAATTGGGACGACTCTCGGGAGAGGCGATGCTTCGAAAGTGGAGAAACCGATCTGACGATCGACTCGCCCCTGCCATCACCGGGGCACCCTTGCCACCCGAGCCACTCCGGATGGATGGCTTGGAGGGGCCTCCTGAAGCGAATAGCCCGCAAGCCGAGGGCTCAACTTCGGAGAGCTGAGGACAAATGGACCTCATTCCTTTTACTGTTGCGGCAGTTCTTTTCCTGGCCGCCTACCTCCAATCCGCGACTGGATTCGGTCTCGCCCTCGTCTGCATGGCGCTTCTGCCGCTCGTGCTTCCTGTCTCCGATGCGATTGCTTATGTCGCAATTGCCAGTCTTTCGGTGAATGTCTTTATTCTCTTCGCAAATCGAGCGGGAATCCGAATGCGGAGAACGATCTATCTCGGGATCGCGATCAGCCTCGGAATTCCCATCGGATATTTTGGATTGAGAGCACTCGATGGCGATCTCATCATTCGGTTACTCGGAATTGTTCTGATGGCGATTGCTATCTGGGAGTTTCTCCAGAGTCGCATTCAGCGTTGGTCTATTCCTGACTGGGCGGGAACCCCCTTCAGCTTTGTCGGGGGAATTCTTGCCGGAGCCTTCAATGTCGGAGGGCCTCCCATCGTGGTCTACGTTTATTCAAGAGCCTGGAGCAAAGTCGAGATGGTGGCGATCCTTCAATCGGTATTCGTTTTTGGCAGTGTGACTCGAAATGGGCTCATGATTGGAAATGGAGAATACACGGCGGATCTCCTCCTCCTTGTTTTCTACTCGATACCGGGGGCTATCTTCGGGGTGTGGCTAGGAAAATTGACCCTCGACAAGCTCCCTCAGAGTCTTCTCAAGCGAATCGTGTTTGCCCTGATCTTCCTGATTGGATTGCGGTATGTGATCACGGGGTGAGTTTCATTGGTAAACGCGGCCAACTAGCCATTTTGGTGTGCCTTCCTGGACGAAGGAGGGATCTTTGGCGTCGCTTTTTTTCAGGGGTAGATGCTCATTGACCAATAGAGCAGCAATTGGTTAATTAAGGGGACTCTTAGCAACAAGCCTTATGAAACTATTTCAGTTATTTACCCTCTTGCTCTTTCTGAGCGCCTTACCGGCGATCAGTTTTGGTGAGTGGCGCACCTTCACCAGCGCGGATGGTGAACGAAAATTGGAGGCCGAAGTTCAGGCCTATGACGCTGCTAGCGGAAAGGTCCAGTTGCGCTTGCGCGACAATCGGAAGATCACCGCTCCGGCAACAGCTTTCTCCGAAGAAGATCAGAAGCATCTTAAGGAAATCGGACTTGCCTTCAGCATGGGTCGGAGCCTGTGGGTCGAGTTCGAAGATGTTGAGTCGGTCATCAGTGAGAAGCGAAATGCCGCGAATGGCTATCAGACTTTGAAACTGGAGAATGGCTACGACTTCGAAGTTCGAAACAACGGCAAGGTTCCATTCGAAGGGCTCACTGCAGATTACCAGGTATTCTACGCCGCTTATAACGATCCTTTCAAAGACACCGCAAAAACGCCGAAAGTGATGAGAGGGACTGTTGAAATTCCAGTTCTCGAGCCTCGAGCTGAGACCAGTTTAAGCACGGATAAAGTTGGGATGACATCGATCAAACGATTACCGATCAGTGAGTGTGTCGGGGGGACCTGACGCACTCCGGCCCGAACGTTCCGCGGTTCGCGGATCGACCAGATCGAAGGAATCATCATGCGTGTAAAATTGAATGGCAAGCTTGTCCGTGAGCTGAAGCATCCCTCGAGTATGAGTGCTGAATGGGACTCGACCGAAGACGGTCGTGGAGAGGAATCCGGTTAGCGTCATTTTGCCACGGGAGCGCAGCTTTTGTCCATAAACCTAACTTTTAACGAGTCGCTGCCTGCAGTGGCTCGTTTTTTTTGCGCGCTGGGGTTTCCCCCTCAACCGACCAACGCGCATCCGGTTAACCCTATCAGGAGCGTCTCCGCAGTGAGCGGATTGATTTCTCGAATTCAAATTTGTAATCTGCGTGGACGCGCACGCTTTCGGCTCGCGGAATCAGGTCGACGGCATTCACTGCACCAATGTTTGCCAACCTGATTAAAACGATGAAGACACCGAATTTGATTTTCTACTTCTTGAGTTGGTTTTGGCACGAAAAAAGCCACGCCCTACCCGAAGGCAGAGCGCGGTTTCCTACTTTGAGGCGGAGGTAGTAGCTGCCACCTTCGCTTCAATGATTCCCGCATACGAGCCGCTCCTGTTTTTTTCAAGCTCGGCAGATGACGGATAGTGGATAATGTCGATGCCGCTCATGCCAAGGTGTTGGATACCGATCTTGAAGTTGTCTATTCGCTGATGAATAAGCTATGGGAAGTGCGCCGATTTTTTGTGAAAGATCCCAGCGGAGCCGTGATCAAAGTGGAGCCTGAGGCGATCGTGGTGGAAGTAGATGATCGACAGAATTGGATACCGCGAAAATTGATTCTTCCCGTTCAGGGAAAGCCGTGAGTCTCGGATCGCTTTCTTTCTCTCCTCTCCGCGATTTCTGGCTCAGCCCGAGAAAAACATTCCGGCGATACTGGCGGTGAGCAGGCTCGCGATCGTGCCGCCAACCATCGCTCGGAAACCGAGAGCGGCGAGATCACTTCGTCGTTCCGGGGCAAGAGCGCCGATGCCGCCGATCTGGATTCCAATCGAGCTGAAGTTGGCAAATCCGCAAAGGGCGAAGGTTGCGAGGAATAGAGATTTGGGAGAAAGGGTTCCGGCTTCTTTCATCGTTCCCAGCTCAAGATAAGCCACGAATTCATTGGCGACCATTCGGGTGCCGAGTAGCTGCCCCATTTGAAGAAGGTCTTTCCCATCGGCTCCAATTGCTGCGGCGATCGGGGCAAAGAGAAATCCAAGTAAGGCTTCGAGCGAGAGCCCGGAAAAGGTTCCGCGACTCAGGGTTTGAACGATCCCATCGAGCCATCCAACAGATTCTTCGGTTCCCCCGATTCCTCCGAACCAACCGAGGAGTGCGTTGACCATGGCAATGACCGCCACAAAGACGATCAGCATCGCGGCGACATTGAGCGCAAGCTTGAGTCCTTCGGTGGTTCCCTGGGCAAGCGCGTCGAGTACGTTGCGTCCTGCCTTTTCACAGGGAACAAAAAGATTTTCGTTCATGGTCTCTCGTTCAGGGACGAGTATTTTCGCGATGAGGAGAGCAGCCGGTGCATTCATCATCGAAGCGGTGAGAAGCTGTCGAGCAACAGCCGTCTGTGTTTCGATATCGCCCCCGCCGAGGGTCACGACATAGAGACCAAAAACACTTCCCGCGATGGTCGCCATCCCTCCGGTCATCAAAGCCATGAGTTCTGACTTCGTCATCTTGGAAACATACGGCCGGACGACGAGAGGGGCTTCGGTCTGGCCGACGAAGACGTTTGCGGCGGTGGCGAGGCTTTCGGCTCCCGAGAGTTTCATGAGCCGGGTCATAATCCAAGCAAATCCAAAAACGATCCGCTGTAGAATCCCAAGGTAGTAAAAAAGCGAAGTCAGCGCGGCGACGAAAAGAATCGTGGGGAGAACTTTGAAAGCGAAACCGTAGCGGCTCGCGTCGATCAAATCCCCGAACATGAATTTAGCCCCAACATCACTGAAGCCGAGAAGACTCACGAAGAGACCCGAAACCCATTCAACGGCTAGTCCGAAGGGAGTGGCGAGAATGAGAGCTGCGAGGAGAACCTGGAGTCCGATTCCGCTTCCGACGAGTCGCCAGTTGATTCGCCCCCTGGCGTTGCTGAGGAGATAGCACAATCCGAGGAGAAATAGCGCTCCGAGAATGCCGCGAAGGATCGCTTCGATCATGAGTCAGGAGCCAACGTAATGGTCTCGCCGTCGGAACGAGCCGAACGGAGGCAAGCATCGAGTACCTGCTGGGTTTGAAGCGTGATCTGCGGCCAGTGCGAGTCAATCTTGTCGGCAAGGACGAGTCCACCAAACGTGCGGAAGAGTTTAGTCTCCTGTGAGGTGGGATGATTGCTATCATATTCGCGGATCGCAACTCGTCGGCTGTGGCGCTCCATGCGAAACTGACAGACTTCGGTTTCGAAGTGTGCCTGTTCGATATCGAACCCGACCTCTGGTCCGTAAAAGGGGAGGACAAAATCGTTCATTGAAATGTGGCCCTTCGTGCCACTGAGATTCAGCCATTGCTGGTGTTCCGTCTCGAAGCTGCAATAAAATGATCCAGTCACGCCGTCGCCGAATTCGATTTCTGCAGAAAGACTGATGGGAACGGAGTCGGGGCTGTCGGGCCTTCCTGATTCTCGAATCATGGTCCCGCGAACCTTTGTCGGCATCTCGTATCGCTTGGTCCAGAGGATCATGCGAATGCAATACCACCCGAGATCTCCAAGGCTACCGAGAGGCTCCAGCCCCGAGTGAACCCGGATGTTCTCTTTCAGAAAGTCATCGTGTGCCATGAAGCTGAACTGTGTCGCGATGCGTTTGAGATCTCCGATCGCCTCGCCTTCATCAAGCTCCTTTCGGAGAGCAGGAAGCCGATCGCTGTGCATGAACATGACACCGTCCATGAACTGAACCCCGCGACCTTCGCGAGCGGCTTCGCAGGCGGCGAGGATTTCGCTGACTTCACCAGCATCGACGCCACAGGGTTTTTCGCAGAGAATGTGTTTTCCAGCGGCGGCCGCACGGAGAACGACTTCTTTTCGGAGCCCTGTCGGGAGAGGGACGTAGACTGCGTCGATGTCGTCGGAGTCGATTAATTCCTCGTAGCTCCCGCAGGCTCGTGGTCGAGGATCGTGAGGCACCTGTCTCTGGTTATCCTCGATGTATTGCTCGGCCCGTTCGACGGATCGACTTGCGACCGCGACGAGTTGCCCGTTCCCGCTATTCTGAATGGCCTGCCAGTTTTTGCGGGCGATTTGAGAAGTGCCGATGATTCCCCATCGGCAAAGTTGGTCACTCATAAAGTTGGCAAAGAAGGTAACAGGGTTACGTGGATGGCCTAACCCGGTTGGGTCAGTATCACGATAAGGCTATTCAAAGTAGAGGCGAACTCCACGTGATCTCCAGTTCTTGACGATATCTGCCTCCAGCTCATCCCAGGTGCGTCCAGCGAGAAGAGGTTCGAACATTTCGGGATCCTTCTTTCCTTCCTTCAATCCCTTGAGAAATTCCTTAATCGTTGTGGCTTCCTTGTCTCCTTCCATGTGGAAAAAGTAGTACACAACGAGAGCACCAAGCCCGTAGTTCATCTGTGCATTCGCGACGAACGATCCGTAGTCTTGAGTGAAAAACTCCTTCAGATCCATTCTTGTATAAATCTCCTCGCCGAGGGCTCGGCCACCCTGATTGTCGACTCCGTAGGCAGTGACATTGGCTTTGAGCGTTCTTAAATCGTCGACGTTGAACTTTCCGGAGCGGTATCCACTGTTGGCGATGTACTCAGCGAGTCCCTCGGTGAACCATCCACGGGATCCCGCAGCATAGTATTCTTTGTCGGTGAGTTGGTGGGTGATCTCATGAGAAAGCGTCGTGTTTTCCTCGTCGTAATCGACGCTGTAGTTGCTGCCGACTTTTTTGACTCCGAGGCTTGTGAGAGGAACGAGGATGTTCCCTTCTCCTCCACGACTGATGTAAACCCCTGCCGAAGAAGCAGGCCCGCCGGCGGACTGGTATGCCGCTCTTGTCTCGTAGAGGAAGATCTTGTGTCGCTCCTCGCGAAACGGTTTCACCATCCCGAGGGGGAGCTCTCTACAGAATTGGTTCGTTGCTTCGAAGAGAAGAGAGAAACGTTTTACGACGGAGGTGTTGAGTTTTACATCGCAGACAAACTCGTAGTGGGTGCTGGCGTAAACGTATTCATTCGTCGCTTCATCTTCTTTGATCACCTCGATATCCTGCGAAACATCTGCCGAAATCAACTTTGGCCAGGGAGCATCCCAGATAGGTTGGGCTTGTGCAGAATCCGCGGTATTGGTGGCGGCTTTCTTTTTCCATTCCTCGATAAAAGCCTGATCGGGCTTCGAGAGGCTGTTGATCGGAACGGAGAAGTTGTTCCCTTTCATCATGAGAACAACGGACTCTCCTTCGACTTCGACGATTTCTGCGGTGATCGTTTTTCCCCCGCTGTTTGTCCAATTTCGGACCTTGGCCGAGGCAGAAGAGAGAAGGAGTGGGAGAAGTGCAGCTACGGCAAGGATCCGACGTATCATAAAGTCGAGGGTAGGGCGGTTTGAAAAAGGTTCAAGTCCATACCGAATCACTTGCCGTGGTCTCCGGTTGGCTGAACCTTGGCCATTCATGACGAAGAACGAGACTCTCCTTCAATATTTCGGACACGACCAGTTTCGTCCGGGACAGGAGGATGTGATCGACGTTCTCCTCGGCGGTCGTTCGGCCCTTGCCCTCTTCCCTACAGGAGCAGGGAAAAGCCTCTGCTATCAGCTCCCAGCCCTGATGTTCGAGGGGCTGACCCTGGTGGTCTCCCCATTGATCGCCCTGATGAAGGACCAGGTCGAAACGCTTAGAGGGCATTCCATCGCCGCGGCTCGACTCGATTCCACCCTCGAGCGGGATGAAATTCTCCAGATTTACGATCAGATGGAGAGCGGTTCACTTCGGTTGCTCTATGTTGCACCGGAGAGACTGGCAAATGAAGGATTCCTCCGTCGTCTTCGCCGCTGTCAAATCGATCTGCTTGCGGTTGATGAAGCGCATTGCATCTCGGAATGGGGTCATAATTTCCGCCCTGATTACCTGAAGCTGGCCCAGTTGGCGAAGGACCTGGAGATACCGAGAGTGCTGGCCCTGACCGCGACCGCCACTCCCCGGGTCGCGGAACAGATCCGGGATCGATTTGCGATTCGAGAAGCGGATCACATTCAGACCGGATTCTCTCGACCGAATCTTCATTTTGCGGTCCGTCCTGCCGGCTCCGAAGTGGAACGTGAGATTTTACTCGGACGTCGGATCCTGGAGGTGGGAGTCGATGCACCAGCGGTTGTTTATGTGACCCTGCAGCAGACTTCTGAAAGGGTTGCCGGAGCCCTGAATCGACAGGGGATTTCTGCCCGGGCTTATCATGCGGGGATGCGGGATGATCATCGGGCTGAGGTTCAGGATGGCTTCATGGGCGGCTCAATTCCCGTGGTCGTTGCGACGATCGCTTTTGGAATGGGAGTCGATAAATCGAATATCCGGCAGGTTTATCATTACAACCTTCCCAAGTCCCTGGAGAACTACGTTCAGGAATCGGGCCGGGCCGGACGGGATGGAGAAATCGCGAATTGCGAGATCTTGGCTTCAGCGGACGATCTCACCGTTCTCGAAAATTTCATCTATGGAGACACTCCCTCGGCGACTGCGATGAAGTCGCTCGTGGAGCATGTCCTCTTGCAGGGCGAGAGCTTTTCGATCTCGCGCTACGATCTTTCCCTCTCTCGGGATATGCGTCCCACCGTGGTGACCACGGCGCTGACCTACCTAGAGCTCGAAGGGGTTATCGTTCCGCAAGGGCCTTTCTACGGAGGGTATCGGGTTCATTTGCTTCGGGATTTTGAAGATGTCCTCGCCGGGCACACCCCAGCACGTCAGGGGTTTCTGACCCGCCTCTTCGAGTCTGGCAGTAAGAAAGGATGGAAGTGGACCACTTTTGACATTGCTGCCTCGGCAATGGAAATCGGTGAGGACGAAGAAAAGATCCGTAAAGCGATTGGTTACCTGGCCGATATGGGCGACGCGATCGCTCAGCCATCAGGGCTTCGTCATGCCTATCGACAAGTGAAAGACCATTCGCATACCGTGGCCAGTTTGACCGAGATGTTGACGGAACGTTTCGAGGCGAGGGAGCAAAGCGAGATCGATCGACTGCGACAGGTGGTAGAACTTTGCGAGACGAGAGAGTGTATTCCCAAGCAACTGATCCATTATTTTGGAGAAGATTCGGAACCCTGCGGGAATTGCAGTGTCTGTCGAGAAGAGGTGGCGATCGAATCTCTGCCGGGGGGGCAGAGAGGGACGATTGACAGTGAAGCCGTCGAGGTGATTCGGGATTTGTCGATCAAGGAGCATCCCGCGTTGCGACAGCCGCGTCAGTTGGCTCGCTATCTCTGTGGGCTATCCAGTCCCGCAACAACCCGAGCGAAACTGAATCGCAGCGATGAGTTTGGGCTGCTCGCCGAAGTCCCGTTTCAGGATGTCCTCGCCCAGGTAGAGGCGCTGAGTGTTTGAAGGGAGCACGCGTATCCTAAATCACTAGGTGCGATTCTGGGAAACGGTTTTATCGATTTTGATCTTTCTACGCTCAGCGGAGGTTGTCGATCAAGGCCGGAATGCCTGACTCAGGCTGATGAAAATGAGAGCGATAATTCTAGGGTCAGCCCTGTTGATGGTGGTCGTGATGGTGGGGCTATCGGTGCGGTTTTACCAAGGATTCGTCGACTTTCGATCCAATTTTCTGAGCCAGCTGGAGGTCGGGCCAACGTTTCACAAGGCGATCCAGTCGTCAGACAATTTTTATCCCTACAGGGCGAATCGATGTGATTGCATCCTCGTCAATTCTTCGTCGCAGGGGAGACTTTACGACCTCTACCGGGAGTAAATTCAGTGCCGAGTGAGTGATCTGAAAATCAATCGACGAGAAGATCGTGGAGCGGAGTGATGCCATGAGGGCCGCCTGCGATCTCCCGAAGTCGTTTTCGCGCTGATGGGATATGCTGCAGGAACTCGGTTTTTCCTTTCACTTTGGAGAGAAAACCATAGGCGCCAAGAGCCTGCATGAGCCGTTGCATCGCGCAGTGATGAAGTCTTCGGAGAAAGTTCTCGCAATCTGAAGCGGTGGTCGTACTTCCGCTGAGCGTTCCGTAGAATTCGATCAGCGAGTTTTGCTCCTCAGGAGTGAAGTCGGTGTAGGGATCGTAAATCAAAGAAGCGAGGTCGTATTCGGGGAGACCCCATCGCAGTCCCTGGAAGTCGATGAGGAAAGCTTCCGTTGCCCGGAGCATTACGTTGGTACTTTGAAAGTCGCGATGGACGAGTGATCGCGGGAGTTTTGCGAGATCTTTTCGCAGCGCTTTCATTGCGGGGTCTTCGAGAAAAGATTCGCCCGGGTCTTTGGGAAGCTCTGCGACGAAGTGATTGTAGAAATACTGTTGCTCCCACTTGTAGAGATCCTCGTCGAACGAGAGTTCTAATTCGGGAAGGTCCGCGGGAGCCTCCGACTCTCGAATGGAGTGGAGGGAGTGAACGACACGAAGCGCATTTTCATAGGCAGGGCGTCGGGTAGTTTCCCAATCCTGACCTACCAGATTTCCTAGATCAATTTCTCCGAGATCAGTCACCCATAACAGGGAGAGTTCTTCGCGTCGGGCCAGGATTTCAGGTGCTGCAATCTCGTGACGATTGAGAAAATCGGTGATCGAAGCGAAGCGAGCATTGTCCGAACGATCGTTTGAATAGTGCATCGCAATGACGCTCTGACCTGTTTTCGAATCGGTAACGCGAACGAAAAGACGTCCGGACCCGCCTTTTTCGATAGGATGGAGAGATAGATCGGCATCGGCCCATTCCGGTATCGAGATCCGGGTGTGTTGTTCTACTTCTGATACTTCCATATAACCAATCTCGCGCGGAATCTCTCTGCATTCGTTAAAGCGCGTAGACGGTATCCTAAACTCGTTGCTTCTCTTTCACTAATTGATTATTTTTGCCCGCTTCATGTCAGATACCCCTCCTCTTCCTGACCCCATTCTTTCCGAAGAGTCGGCCTTGGATTCCGGTTCGACCCCTGGGGCTCCGGATCCTGAAAAGAAAGTTTCGAAAAAGAAATCCCGGTTTACGACCGAAGGGCGCCGGGTTGGGATCGTTCCGGAAAAGGGTTGGGCTCTTCGGAATTATCAGTATCTCAGTACTAGTCTGTTTCCCGCGATGGTCCGAAAGCGGGAGGCTACCGGGAGTGAGACTGCTCCGGTTTTTCAGGAACTCGCCACGGATCAGGTCGAGGTGGTTTGGATCGGGCACGCGAGCTTTCTCGTTCGAACGCCTACCTTTAACGCTCTCATCGACCCGGTCTGGGCGAAATGGATGGGCCCTCTGAAGCGTCATCGCGATCCGGGAATCGATATCGAGCATCTGCCACCGATCGATCTGATTCTCATCACGCATGCTCACTTCGACCATCTCTGCCGCATGAGTCTCAAGAGAATCGCAGATGGCTCTCAAACGGTGATCGTGCCTCAAGGTGTTGGCAAAGTGCTTCGTAAGCTACCTGTCGCAAACCTTTTCGAAATGAAGGATTGGGAGAAAGTGGAGTTTCGTGATTCGAAGATTCACTTCACTCCGGCGCATCATTGGGGGGCTCGTTACATTCATGACAATCACAAAGGATTCGGTGGATATGTCATCGAATCACCGGGTCATACCGTATATCACTCCGGAGACTCGGCCTATTTTGATGGTTTTTCCGAAATTGGCGAAAGGCATCCGATCGATACTGCATTGCTTCCAATTGGTGCCTATGACTGCCCAAGTGGTCGAGAGGTCCACATGAACCCTGAAGAGGCGGTCCAGGCCTTCTTTGATCTGGGGGCCACAAAGATGATCCCGATGCATCACGCGACTTTCCCGATCAGCAACGAGCATCGCGAAGAACCCTTGATTCGGCTTCGGAACGAAATTCAGGAAAAGAAAATTGTCGATCGTGTCGTCGCTCCGGGAGAGGGCGAGCAGGTCATCCTATCGTCAGGAAGGGGCTGATACTTGGAGAGAGAACCTCTTTCGGAAAGCGTAAAACGGGGCGATCACTCCGATTGATTTGAGGGCTTGTCGTCCTCATTCCAAGCCACAGGCTTTGGGATGGTGTCGCTGGGAGGGGCTTCTCCGGCAAGGTCGAGTTCGAGAACGCTAGCGTCCTTGATTTGTTTGATGCGAGAATTCGGAGCGGATTCAGGATAGCCACTTTCTGGCTGCTCCCAGCGAATACCTTCTTGCTGGGCGATCATTTTCCATTCGGAGATGGTTCGCAGTCCTTCCTCGGCGGCGAGGGGATTGCGGAAAGCGTGGGCAGCGAGCGACTTCTGGTAAGCAGATTCGGCTTGGTTCACGTCTCCACGACGGAGATAATGTTCGGCTTCTGCCAGCATGAGATTTCCGTAGAGAGGTGCCCAATCGCGGGCATCATCGAGTCGTTTTTTCGCGCCCTCGATCATTCCCAATTCATCGAGGACTGCGGCATGTCCAATTGCTGCAAAAATATCCTGAGGGTATATCTGTTGTGCGATCGAAAAATATTGATTCGCCCGTTCGAGGGCCTGCGTTCGGGCTGGGGCTGCCATCTCTGGAGTGATTCCAGCGACCTGGGCGTGAGCACTGAGAGAAAATATGTATGGATTTTGCGGATCCAGTGATCGAGCGGTCTGGAGATGGCGGAACTGCTGGAAATTTCGTCGATCGCCTTCGAAGGCGAGACGAGCCATTTCATAGTGGAACTCGCTTCGAGAGAAGACGACCCCGAAGACCAACATTGCAAGACCGCATCCAAATCCGATTCCTCGAAGTGAGAAGAGAAGACCACCGCCAGGAACAAAACTCGTTTCTTTTCTCTTGGAAAGGACCTGTGCCATGGGATCAGGTGCAGACAGACAGGCGAGAGCGACAGTCGAAAGAATCGCAAAGACGGGGAGATGCAGCGAGAAATCGAACAGAGCTGAGACACCGATGGCGGCGAGGATCGACAGCATACCCACAGCGAGAGCGAGGTGCTGAGAGTGTGGCAGCAAAGTTCCAGGATTGCCTTTGACTGATTGATAGGCTGAAAGGAACTTCATTCCGGCCCGCAGGTGGGAAAACAGGACGAGAGAAAGAAGGGCAAGTCCGATCAGTCCATAGTCGGCCAGCATCTGGAGGAATTCGTTGTGAACGAATTCCGGCTCCCCGACCTGGGCACCCAGTTCGGGTGAGCGAAAGGTCCGGCTGTAAATATACGAAGAGCGACTGCCAGTTCCAAGAAGAGGGGATTCTGTGAACTGCTTGAATCCTGCTTCCCAGACGTGCGGGAGATTGGCTTTGCCATCTTCGGCAAGAGTTCCGCTCCCCAACTCACGACCAATGGGAGCCGCGGCTGCCCAGAGAATAGCGAGTGTCATAATGCTGAGGATAGAAAAAGCGACTCCGCCAACTTTTCGAACGGCAGGCTTGAGTCGCTTCCAGACCACAAAAGCGAGTAACAGAGAGAAGCACCCTAAACCGGCGAATGCGACAAGGAGCCCCGATAGGCTTCCCATGAGAAGAACAGTTCCTCCGGAAGCAAGGGCGAGTGTTATCCAAAGTGCACGGAGCGGTCTGGAGTTTCTTGCGAAGACGAGTAATGCGAGCCAGAGCGGAAGGAGCGCTGCGAGAAAGGTGGCAAAATGGTCGGGTTGATTAAAAAGGCCGCCAATTCCAGTGCTGGCGGTTCTTTCGTATCCGGGAAGTAACCAGAGACCAGGGGCTACGAAGTGCTGGAGAAGGGCAAGAACAAGATTCACTCCCACAAGTGAAGCGAGGACAAAGACGACGGCCATACGTCTGGATCCGGTCGGACAAAGACAAAGGAAACTAATGTAGGCGATGAGACAGGCGACGACGAGACCAACATCTTCTCGAGCGAAATAATTGACGGGAGAGTCTGAGGCCCGGATTAGAAGATAAAGAGCAAAGGTCAGAAGTGTGAGTGTTGTTCCTTTGCCGATGGCGAAGCCAACTGGAGAGAAAACTGTCCCGATTGCGAGAAGGCCAGCGACACCCAGAAGAAGATAGACGGGCCAGACGAATGTCATCGACGTGGAGGTGCCCACAAGACCGATCGAGAAGAGACCGATCAGGAATACAGTGAGAGCGATGAGACGGAAACTGGATGACATACCAGGCTAGGAATAGCGGCAACGGAGAGAATTATGCAATATTTTTATAAAACCTGAAATCTTAATTTTCTTAAATATCTAAAATACTTAACTATTAGCTTACTGGAATTGATTCCTGAATGGATCGGAATAGAAAGAAAGACGGTTCTTTCGATGAATATCGGGACGGACCTTTCGGCAGATGGATCGGTCAAACTCTCTTCCGGGAATATTCTAGATTAGAGACGGTTTTTCAGGCCGATCATTCTGAAAGGTGACCGGGGGAAGAAGAATGAACAGTTGCGGACGATAAAGCTGGGCCATCTGGATTCAGTTTACGGGAAGAGTTGGCCAGTTTCCTCCGGGCGGTTCTTTAGCGAGCGCGAAGACTTTACCAAAGCCTCTGGTCTCAGTTCAGAAAAAATAGCTATCGCTTCAGCCGGACAAATATGGATCCACTCTTGAAAATCAGCCTTTGGAATGTGGAGAAGCTGAAGTGATCTCCGTTCCTGATCTGGTGATCTTACAGGCGTCGAAAGAACCACTGCTTCTGGATTTCCATTGCATTCGGGGCATAAAAACCGGACAATACCGACTCGAAGAGAACAAAGGGAGTGAAGCGCTTTCCTTGTTTTTGAGTTTTCTTCTCCCCTTGAAACACGAATTTCTGGATGAAACAGTTTCTCTTTCTCCTCGCGATTATTCTAGCTCCAGCTCTTCAAACGCAGGCGCAAATTCAAGCCGAGCTAAAATTCGACCGCAGCCTTTACATTGCTCACGAACCGATTACGGCCACGCTTACGATGGTGAACCGGGCGGGGCAGGACCTCATTTTTGGTGATTCGAATGGCTTAAGCTGGCTCGATTTCACGATTACGGACAATCGAGGAAATCTTGTCTCGCCTGCGAGACGAGGGCTCAATGAGCGCCCTATCGTTCTGTCAGCTGGGCAGACCTACAAACACAAGGTCGTCGTGAATAAGAACTACCCGATGGCCCAGTTGGGAATGTATCGAGTGAAGGCGAGTATTACTTTTCCTCAGATCAATCGGGTTTTTGACACCAAAGTCGTCAGCATTCAGGTGACCGAAGGGCAACCTCTCTGGAGCCAGATTGTAGGGGTGCCGCCGGGCTATTCCGGCGCAGGCACTTACCGAGAGTATTCTCTCATGACCTATTATCACGGAGCTCGGAGCAAGGCGCTTTACTTTCGATTGAAGGATAGCGATAGCGGTCAGGTTTTCAAAACTTACCCGATTGGAGATTACCTCTCTGTAAGGAAACCACAGCATGCGATCGATCCTCAGAACCAGCTGCATGTCCTTCACCTCTCCGCTCCCAAGGTTTACAAATACACGGTTCTTGGAATCGATGGAGATCCCGTTCGCCAGTCAAACTATTATGAGAAAGGTGCCAATCGGCCCATTCTCAAGACATCGGAATTCGGTGAAGTCACTGTTTCTGGCGGACTGACGGAGCAGGAGGTAAAAACTCCCTATGAGCAGTCCGAATTTCGATCAATTTCGGAAAGACCTCCAGGATTGCCGAATTTCTAGATTTTCTCCGATTTTAGAGAATCTAGGATTTCTAGCGTAACTCGCTGTCGGACAATGGTTTGACAGGGTTTCAGAGAGCTGATTCTTGCTGAGCGCGGCAAGAACCCAAGGAATTGCTTTGAACAAATTTGCCCAAAGTAATATATATATCTTAAAGACTTGTAATTCTTAACAATTCGCTAAGATAGTATGGAAGCACGAATGCCCGCCCATCCCCACCATACAATCCCCCCCACTGTAGTTCCAGCGAACTGCTTCATTGTACTAGTGATCGATGATCTTCTTCCCAACCGCGTGCTTCTTCGCAAATTTCTCAAGACAGCAGGTTACGCAGTGATCGAGGCCACCAACGGTATTGAAGCCCTCGAAATGCTCCGCAACCAGGAGCTGCTTCCAGATCTCATTGTAACCGATGTGGAAATGCCGGTGATGGATGGAATCACAATGGTGGAGCAGATTCGCTTTCTCGATTCTGGGGTCGCGACCGTCCCTATTGTGACTGCATCTGGAAACCCGGATGAAGAAATGGAGCGCCGCTCAATCGAGGCCGGCAGCGATGTGTTTCTTTCTAAGCCTTTCGATTTCAAAGTGCTCCGCAAAGAGATCGCCGCCCTGCTCAGCTCCCGGGCGAAAGTCAGCCGAGCGAACTTCAGTATCGTCCCTTCAACCAATCCCAACCGGATCGAATCAGAGATCTCGACGGGGACGGGCAGCTGAGCGATACAAAGGTTTGCCTTTCGCTTTCTGGGAACAGGCGTAGTTTCTGCGTCCACCCGGTCCTCAATCGACATTTCACGAAGGCAGGTGGGTCAACCATCCTTCTTTCATCGTGACTGATCAAAAATTTTCCGACCTCGGGCTTCCCGACGAACTTCTCGCCGCCGTCGAACAACTCGGTTACGAGGCTCCTTCGGCCATTCAGGCAGCTGCCATTCCTCCTGCCCTCGAGGGACGAGATCTGGTAGGACTTTCCGAGACTGGATCAGGGAAGACCGCTGCCTTCGGCCTCGCCAGTCTCGCCCGCATTGATACTCAAGAGACGAATACTCAGTTGCTGGTCGTCTGTCCGACCCGAGAACTTGCGGTTCAGGTTTGCGGTGAGATTCAGCGTTTGGGGGCGAAAATGCAGATGCTTCATGCGACTGCAATCTACGGCGGAGCGCCCATGGATCGTCAGATTCGGGCCCTGCGTCAGGGTTCTCAAGTCGTTGTGGGTACACCCGGACGGCTCATTGATCATGTGAAGCGGGGAACTCTCGACCTTTCTCATGTGAAGACAGCCGTTCTTGATGAAGCCGATCGGATGCTCGACATGGGATTCGCTGAGGATATGGAGTCGATTCTCGGAGTACTCCCTGATGAGCACCAGACTTTGTTCTTTTCGGCAACAATGAATTCGGGGGTTCAGCGTCTGATCCAGAGATTCGGTAACGATCCTCAGCAGATTCAGATCGAGCACAAGTCGCTCACTGTCGATTCGATCGAGCAGGTTTGCTTCGAAGTGCGTCAACGCTCACGCATTGAGCTTGTTTCGCGAATCATCGATCTAGAGCAGCCCAAGCTCGCGATGATTTTCTGCAATACGAAACGCTCTGTAGACGAGTGTACCGAGTCACTGCTCTCTCGTGGTTACTCGGCGGATCGCCTCCACGGTGATATAGCCCAGTCGATGCGGGAGCGAGTTCTGCGACTCTTTCGCGAGGGAACGATTGAGGTGCTCGTGGCGACTGACGTCGCCGCTCGAGGAATCGATGTCGACGATGTTGATCTTGTGATCAACTATGAGCTGCCTCAGGATCCCGAGGACTATGTCCACCGGATCGGACGAACCGGTCGTGCCGGACGAGAAGGGAAAGCAATCTCGTTCATCTATGGACGCGATGCCTATCGAATTCGCACGATCGAGAAATTCATTCGATCGCAGATCCCGAAAGCGGAGATTCCGAGCCAGGAAGTGGTGAATACCCATCTTGCCGATCAGTTGACGGCTTCCGTTGCGGAGCGGCTCCAAGAGGAAATCGATGAGTCAATTCCCCAGTCCATGGAACCGCTCAAGGAGTTGGGTCACGACTGGGACGATATCGCAGCGGCCCTTATGTCTCTTCTTCGTGAGATGACCGTTCGGGAAGGCGAGGAAATTATCGAAGATCGCCCTGGCGCACCTCGAGGAGAAAGGCGCGATCGACGCGAAGATTTTGGGGATGACCGTCGGGATCGCAAGCCTCGCAAGCCACGCGAACATCGTGATGGCCCCGAAGAAGGAATGGTTCAGCTTTTCCTCAGCCTCGGAAAACACGACAACATCAACCCCGGTGATATCGTGGGGATGCTTCACAACGAATGCCAACTCGAGAGGGGGACTGTTGGCCGGATTCGGTTGATGCCCAATTTCAGCCTCGTCGAAGTCGCCAAGGACAGTGCGCCCAAAGCCATTGACATGGCGAGTCGAGCGCAGCTCCGAGGGAAGAGCTTTAAGCTAGATTTTGATCGCGGTCCTGGTGGCGATCGCGGAGGAAGCGGTGGTGATCGTGGCGGTCGCGGAGAACGTAGCGGCGGAGGTGGCTATCAAGGAGGAGGCGACCGTCGTGGAGGCGGTTATAAAGGCGGCGGCGGTGGCCGACGTGGTGATGACCGGCGCAGTGGTGGCGGATATGGTGGCGGTCGCGGGGAACGCGGCGGTAATCGACGAGACGATCGGGAAGGGGAGTTCAAAAAAGGCCCTCGCAAGAAGCGCTATTGAGTCGTTTTGATCCCGAGTGATTTCAGCATTTCGGCGACCTCAGTCGTCGGGAGCTGGCAGGCGAAGTTTCGACAGACGTAGGCGGTTGCTTTTTCGTCCAGGGCGATTTGTGACTCCGTGTAAGCCGCCACTTTCGTGAGAAGGTCGGCGTTCTCGGGAGTTCGGAGAAGAACGACTTTGTTGGGGAGAAAAGGCTTCCGGAGTGCATCAACCAGTTCGCCGGGATCCTTCCCACTGATGACGATCTCGTGGGTGGGCCCGAACTGAAAATCGAGACCAAGAAGAGCTTGAGGATAGACCATCGGGTTCTGAGCAATTTCACCGGAAAACGCTCGGATGAGTTCGTCTTCGCGGGTTGCGTAATGAGGAACGCCAGTCATCCTGTGCAGCCGCGTCAGGTTGGAAATGGAAACTGAGTTTCCACTCGGGATCGCTCCGCCGTAGAGCTTTTTCGCCCGCACAATCATCTGTTCGGAATCGTCGGCGATCGTGAAGTAGCCTCCCTCGATTTCGTCCCAGAAAAACTCATCGACCAAGCCCTGTAACGCAATTGCTTCTTCGAGATGCCGAATTTCAAAAGTCGTTTCGTAGAGATCAAGAAGCGCCCAGATCATGAATGTATAGTCTTCGAGGTGGGCGGTCAGTCCCGCTTCTCCTTGTCGGTAGCGTTTGAGAAGACGACCGTCGTCGTCGGTCAACTCTTCGAGAACAAAGTCGCTCGCTCGGATCGCAATCTCGGCATATTTCGGTTCCCCAAGCACCTGCGATGCTTTGGCGAAGGCCGCGATCATGAGTCCGTTCCAGTCGGTCAGGATTTTGTCGTCCTTCTGCGGGTGGATACGAGATTCTCGTTTCTCGAACAGTGTCTTACGAATTTCTTCGAATCGCTCCCGCTCTTCGTCGAGTAGCTCCTCTTTGAGATGAGGAATATTTGCCCCGGTTTTCACCTTTGTCGTTTCCTCAAGGAAATTGCCTTCGTCTTCGAGATGAAACCTTTCGAGAAAAAAGTCAGCCTCCTCTTTGTCGAGCACTGCTCGAACTTCTTCGGTCGACCAGACATAGAATTTGCCCTCTTCGCCTTGGCTATCAGCATCTTCGGCGGAATAAAATCCACCTTTCGGGCTAGTCATGTCCCGCTCCACATAGCTGAGAATCTCACGAGCCGTTCGCGCATAGCGCTCCTTGCCAGTAACCTGATAGGCTTCGAGGAAAGCCATTGAGACGAGAGCCTGGTCATAGAGCATTTTCTCAAAGTGAGGGACGAGCCAATCCCGGTCGGTCGAGTAGCGGTGGATGCCGTATCCCACGTGATCGTAGATGCCTCCCCGTCGCATCTCTGTCAGTGTCTTCTCGACCATTTGCAGAGCGGCCTCATTTCCTGTTCGGTGATGATACCGGAGGAGAAACATCAGGTTCGGGGGAACCGGAAACTTAGGACGCATCGCAAATCCACCGTTCTCGTCATCAAACCGCTCTGAAAAACCTTCAAAGGCGCGATTCGTTAATTCGACCTCGAGGTCGCCGCCCGGGGAAGCGCCCATCATCTGGCCCAACTGATCGGAGATATTGAGGGCTGTAGATACGACCTCTTCGTTTCGTTCTGTCCATGCCTTGTGCAGCTCTGTTGCGACACGTTTGATACCAGGTCGACCGGGAATCGAGTCTTTAGGGAAATAGGTTCCGGCAAAGAAGGCATGCTTTTCAGGTGTCATCACTACGGTCATCGGCCATCCTCCGCCACCCGTGATTGCCTGGGTAATCTGCATGTAAACCTCGTCGATGTCGGGGCGCTCTTCCCGATCGACTTTGACGCAGATAAAAAATCGAGTCAGCAACTCGGCGACTTCGTCATCCTCGAATGACTCGTGCTCCATGACGTGGCACCAGTGACAGGTAGTGTAGCCAATACTGAGAAAAACTGGCTTCTTCTCCTTCTTTGCTTGTTCAAAGGCTTCTTCGTTCCATGGCCACCAATCGATTGGATTTCTGGCGTGCTGGAGGAGATAGGGACTCTTCTCGAAAATAAGACGATTGAATTCTGCCCCGCCGTCTTTGGGCAGCTTGGCGATTTCTTCCGGGCTGGGAAGAGGTCGACGAACGGGTCCTTCTTCCGCTTGGATCATGAGAGAAAGAGGAACATAGAGTGAAAGAAAAAGGAAACGCAATCGGAGCTTTGAAGCAAGGCACATGAGATCAGCATACAGCAGGACGGTGCCACTTTGGAGGAATTCCCTCCTCGTCCAGGGCACAAAAAAACCCCGCCGATTCAAGGCGAGGTCTGTGGGATCGAAGAAGGCTGAGCCCCCGATCCACCAAGGTTTGAGCCCTATTTGGTGAGTCCGCTGACCTTAGTAGCAACGCGGCTCTTAAGGCGGCTGGCAGTCTTTTTGTGAAAAGCGCCTTTCTTCGATGCCTTGTCGGCAGCAGAAGCGAATGCGTTGTAGCTTTCTTGTGCTTTTGCTGCGTCACCAGCTTCCACCGCAGCGAGAGCATCTTTGCGAAGAGCTTTCACTTTCGTCTTGAGAGCACGATTACGAATCGTCTCTTTTTCGGTTTTACGAACGCGTTTAAGTGCTGATCTGGAATTGGCCATCGCTGTGTGTGTCTATCCTATAATAAGGGCGCGAAGCATACGCCCTCATTCGGATACGTCAAGGCGGAACCCTCGCGATTCTTTCCCGAGGGGCGGGTATTCTACCTACTTAGCGATGCTGGGCAACCTTATCCGGCCCTATTGTGAGATAGCGTTCTTCGTATCCTGATGCGGTCAGAATGTCGACTCCGGAGTGGTAGGGAGTGACTGAGTTCCATATCGGCTGGGTTGCGGTTGGGCCTGTAGGCTGCATTACAAGCGGAGTCTCGAGAGGTTCGACCACGGGCAGAGCCTGAATTGCAGCTCTCATCTCGGCTTTCTTCGCTTCGTTTGTCCAGAGATCTTTGCGAACGACGAATACTTTGGCTCCCTCTCCGACTTTGGAATAGAGGTCGATGACGTCCGATGACTTCATGCGGACACAGCCATAGCTGGCGGGTGTTCCGATATCTTTCTCTGCGGCGGTTCCATGGATGTAGATACAACGTGAGTAGGTGTTCTTGTTTTTAGGTTCTAACCCGTTGAGCCACAGGATTCTGGACACAATGGGATCGCGGCCGGGGGAGTTCGGTTTGACGACTTCGCCGGTCCACTTCCGACCCTTGAAAACGGCTCCAGCTGGCTTCCCGCTGCCAATTTTTTCGGCAACTTCCATCTTCCCAAGGGGCGTTCGATAGCTTCTCTTCTCGTTGCCGAGACCGAATTTGGAGGTCGATACGGGATAGGTTTTGACCAGTTTTCCGGATCGATAAAGCGCCATTTTCTGTTGGGGGACAGAGACTTCCATCACGTGAAGATGATCCATTTCCGCACTGGTTTGCACGGCGCAACTGGTGAGAGAAAGGGTCATGCCGCCCAGAACGGCATAGCCCAACGACAGGACTTGTTTTGATACACTCATAGAGACTTGGAGCTAAAAACGAAAGTTCGAGGCCTGTTATTAGGCCTCACTACGTGTCCCGATGAGCTGATGTCCAGAGAGTGGCTGGAATGAGAAACTTCTCAAATTAAATATCAACCTAGTTTAACTAAATGCAAATTTTCTAGCATTCTATTCTGCCGGAAGTAGCCTGTGAACGTTCTAATGAGAGAACGCCATTCTTCTCGCCATGTCACTTCTCGCCATGTCACTGAAACACCTTCGACGCTGCGTAATCGCCGGATTCCTCTTCGGTCTTGTCCCGATCGGAATCTGCCCGATTCTTTCTGCGCAAGAGGAAACGACTCCAGCTGAGGCGGCAGCAGATCCCGCTGTCGAGCATGGCGACGAGATTCTGTCACCCCAGATTCCTGAGGAGCTGTTGGAAGATGAGCACGTAAGAATGGAGTTTGGCGTGAATAAGTTCACGACGCCATCGATTCGAAAGGTGTTTGAAGATCTCCAGCAACTGCGCCCTCTGCCATATAACGAGTTGAAGCGCACGATGCCTGAACAGACCTCGACAGACCGAACGAAGCTGGCTCTCACGGTAGGCCTCCTCCTCGCAGATGGATTCTTCGCCGTTGAAGCTGAGCAATTTTTTGATCTCGAGCCGATCGGACGCTCATTGCTGCAGCACGCGAAGGTTCTCGGTTCAGGGACTCGTGTTTCGAGTCACATGAAGAGCGTTCTCGAAAAGGGCGCCTTGAGTGATTGGGACGAGCTGAAGAATGAACTCGCTCGGGCGCAGAAGGATGTCGAGAAGGAGATGGTTCTTATCCGCGACGTGGATGCAGCGAATTTGATCAGCCTGGGAGGATGGCTTCGTGCTTTCGAGATCGGGTGTGCCGCTTCTCTCAATCCCTACGATCCGGAAAAAGCCTCGATTCTCGCGCGTCCCCAGGTCGTCGAATATTTCAATCTCAATCTAGAGACTCTCGAACCACGAATTCAGGAGAATGAGATTGTAAAGAAGATCCGGGCCGGGTTGACCGATATCCAGAAGCGAGTCGATCTTCCGGACCAGGAAGTTCTCTCCGAAACTGAGGTGAGAGAGCTCCGGGCCATCGCCGAGCAGCTTGTTGATCTATCGTATGGATCAAAGCGGCTTATTGAAACCAATTCAACAACGGCGGACCCCGTTAATCCAGCCAAAACGACGAAGCCGTCGGCTACGGGGGGTGTGATCTCAGGGGAAGTTCCCGAATAGGCTCAACTTCTCGAGTCAGCTTCACTGAGAGCCTGACTTTTAGAATCACTCCGCTTCGTCGGGAAGGAGGTAGCGTGCCGCCTGCTCCACGTCCTTGTCACCGCGACCTGAGAGGTTCACGATGATAATCTGGTCACGCTCCATCTTCGGAGCCTGCTTCTTCAAGTAGGCGAGCGCATGAGAAGTCTCCAGCGCAGGGAGGATTCCTTCCGTTTGAGCGACTTCCTGAAAAGCGTCGAGCGCCTCGTCATCCGTTGCGAAGCTGTAGTCGACCCGACCTTCGCTTTGGAGAAAGGCATGCTCAGGTCCCACCGCTGCGTAGTCGAGACCAGCCGAAACGGAGTGAGTGAGTTCGATCTGTCCATCGTCGTCCGCAAGAAGCCAAGTCTTAGTGCCCTGAAGGACTCCCAGTTTTCCGCCCTGGAACCTTGCCGCGTGCTCACCGTGCTTGATTCCGTGACCGCCCGCCTCGACTCCCATCATGCGAACGGATTCGTCTTCCAAGAAAGGGTGAAACAATCCGATCGCGTTGCTGCCTCCACCGACACAGGCGACGAGCAAGTCGGGAAGACGTTCTTCGCGTTCGAGGACCTGGCGTCTTGCTTCAACACCGATGACTCGGTGAAAATCCCGAACCATCATGGGGTAGGGGTGGGGGCCGAGAGCGCTTCCGAGAATGTAGTGGGTGGAACGAACATTCGTGACCCAGTCGCGGAGAGCTTCGTTGACTGCCTCCTTCAGCGTCTTTTGACCTGCCTCAACACCGCGAACCTCCGCGCCCATGAGACGCATACGAACCACGTTGAGATGTTGGCGCTCCATATCGGTCGCACCCATATACACGATGCACTCCAATCCGAATCGTGCTGCGACGGTAGCTGTGGCGACTCCGTGCTGTCCCGCTCCCGTTTCTGCGATGATTCGCTTTTTCCCGAGACGAATCGCGAGAAGAACTTGTCCGAGAGCGTTGTTGATTTTGTGTGCGCCGGTGTGGAGAAGGTCTTCCCGCTTGAAGTAGATTTTTGCTCCTCCGAGCTTCTTTGTCCAACGCTCGGCAAAGTAGAGAGGGGTTTCGCGGCCACAAAATTCCGAGAGAAGATTGTCGAGCTCCTGCTGAAACGCAGGATCCTTTTTTGCCAGTTCGTACTCGCGAGTCAACTCATCGAGAGCGGCAACGAGAGTTTCGGGGACAAACCGTCCGCCAAACGTGCCGAAATGACCGCTTTCGTCGGGGAGTGTAGGGGTCGGTGCTGTCGTGCTCATTGGAAAAGAGGTTACGTTGAATTCACCTGAAATGTGATCCGGAGTGGCAATTTATCTATCTCGTGTATATTCGCCGCGTCAGAGGCTGCGGAGTGATGGCGGGTAAATCCCGCCAGGGCCGGAAGGCAGCAACGGTAGCTTGTCCATCATTGCCGCAGTTCTCTGGCACTTATTCAAGCGGCAGCTTCCTTTGTAACATCGAATATCTCGCGGGCATCGCTGACCACTCCGGTTACTGCCGCAGCTGCAACCATAACGGGTGACATAAGGATAGTTCGTCCGATCGGGCTGCCCTGGCGACCTTTGAAATTTCGATTGCTGGAGCTTGCGCAGAGTTGATCTCCAATCAGTTTGTCAGGGTTCATTGCGAGACACATCGAGCATCCAGCACCCCGCCATTCGAATCCGGCCTCTTCAAAAATCGTATGAATTCCCTCCTGACGGCAGAGATGATCGACGATTTCTGATCCGGGAACGGCGATAGCCTGGACTCCTTCGGCCACTTTCTGGCCTTTCAGGAAACGCGCTGTTTCGCGAAAATCAGAGAGTCGGCCATTCGTGCAGCTTCCGATGAAGCAGACATCGATCTTCTTTCCAGCGATAGGAGATCCCGGCTCGAATTTCATATACTCGAGAGCTTCTTCAATACTCTTTGCGCCCTCATCATCCGAGGCATCGCCAGAGGAGGGGATGTTCTCGTTCACGAAGATGCCGTGGTCCGGAGAAATTCCCCAGGTAACGGAAGGGGCGATGTCTTCTCCTTTGATCGTTACAACATCGTCATAGGCGCATCCTGGATCGGAGGCGATCGCTTTCCAATTTTCTACTGTAGCGTCCCAATCAGCTCCTTTCGGCGAGTAAGGGCGATCCTTAAGGTAGGCAAAAGTCTTTTCGTCAGGATTGACATAGCCACAGCGAGCGCCGCCTTCGATCGACATATTGCAGACCGTCATGCGCTCTTCCATGGAGAATTCATCGAAGATCTTGCCTCCGTATTCGTAGGCGTATCCGATTCCGCCCTTGGCGCCAAGCAACTTGATGATGTGCAGAATGACATCCTTCGCATACACCCCAGGGGCGAGGCTTCCTTCGACGTTGATCCGGCGCACCTTGAGTTTGCTCAAAGCCATGGTCTGAGTGGCAAGCACATCGCGGATCTGCGTCGTGCCGATTCCGAACGCGATCGCTCCAAATGCACCGTGCGTTGCGGTATGAGAATCTCCGCATGCAATCGTGGTGCCTGGCTGAGTAATGCCCTGCTCGGGTCCGACGACGTGGACGATCCCTTGGCCACCACTGCCAATGTCGAAGAATTTTACACCAAACTCTTCACAGTTGTCTCGCAGTGCGGTGATCATTTCCTGCGCGAGACCATCTTCGAAAGGTTCGATCTGACTTTTGGTCGGCACGATGTGATCGACTGTGGCGAATGTTCTTTCTGGATACTTCACCTTGAGATCAAGATCGCGGAGCATACCGAAAGCCTGCGGACTCGTGACCTCGTGAATCAGGTGCGTACCGACGAGGAGTTGCGTCTGACCGTTGGAAAGAGATTTCACAGCGTGGGAGTCCCACACTTTTTCAAAGAGATTCTGGCTCATGGTTTCGGGGTTAAAGTTTTTGGCGAAAACTAGCACATGCGACCCGACACCGATAACAGAAAAGTATTTCTTAATTACAGACGTTCAACTCATTGAAAATTGCACAGTTCCGGTGTAAAAAAAGTGGGCGCGGGTGAACTGGGTCCATCTGAACCAACTCATCCGAACCAATATGAAAAAAATCGAAAAATGGATGGCTCTTACAGTCATCGCAGCGGCTATCGCTGTGGTCGGTTGCGAAAAAACCGTCGAGGGAATGAAAGAAGATGCTGCTGACGCAGCTGCAGCGACCAAAGAAACAGCCAAGAAAGCTGTTGAAGGAACCAAAGACGCTGCTGCTAAGACTGGCGAAGCCGTGAAGGAAAAAGCAAAAGATGCTGGCGACGCGGTGAAGAAGAAGGTTAACGAAGCCGCTATTAAGGCTGCAGAAGCGACCGAATAGTATTTTCTATTCAATAAACTTTACAACGGAAACCTAGCGTGGGAACGCGTGAGGTTTTTTGTGGCTCTGATAAGGTAAGTGAAATACCAAGGGGCTCGAAGATCGCACCTCTGTATTGACAAGGTGAGAATAATTTCTCAAACTGCCAATCATGGCATCTAAAGACTTTTCTTTGATTGTTAGGCACCCCGAAGAGGGATTGACCCGGCACGATATCAGTGGGGAAACCGCGACTCTTGGGCGAAGCCCGGACAATGATATTCAAGTCCTCGTATCCGAGGTCTCGGTCAGCCACGCAGAGTTTTCCAAGGCAGGTGACAAGTTGCGAATCGCCGACAAAGGTTCAACCAACGGAACGGTTCTCAACGGAGTAAAGGTCGGCCCGGAAGGCGCAGACGTGACTCCGATGTCGAAGCTGTTGCTTGGCGCCACGATTGACGGCTACCTCGTCCCATCCGCGGTTCTCGCTGCGACGCCGATGGAAGAGCTGGCTGCCACAATTGATGCCGATGCTGCGAAACCGAAGACAGCTCCCGTCGCTGTTGCTGCTTCGGCAGGGGCCAAGCCACCAGTCGCGATTGCCGCACCTGCTCCTGCCGCAACTGGTGCTCAGACGGTTCGTCTCAATCAAGTCAAGCCAAGTCTCGCTGGTCCCGCCGCACCCGCCGCACCCGGTGCTCCGGTTCCTGCAGCTCCTGGTCCACCTGCACTCGGAGGCCCCCCGGCTCCCCCGGCAACCAAGCTTCCTACTCCTGCAGCTCCAGGCCAGGCGGCGCCTGGCCCTCCCGCGCCAGGCGCAGCTCCGGGCGTTAAGCCCGCTGCACCAGTCCCGCTGAAGCGTCCCGCTCCAGGCGGAGCGGCTCCCAAGGCTCCGACGATTGCTCTCCCGAAGACTCCGCCGAAGCCAGGTCAGTAAAATTGGTCATCATCGATCAGCACCTACTCGTGGGGCGCTGAACCAATGCAGAACTGGGTCTGTATTTTTTTACCGTCCAAGATTGTCTGGTTTTCGCTTGGAACGAATTTCCCAGATGCCGTTTCTGAATCGAGCAGGTCGACTACGAGGCTCAATGAGTGAGCGCGTAGAAGACGATATTAATGCCGAGCGGGTAGGCGTATTTCTCGGAGAATTCTCTGAAATACCAAGGGTCGGTTCCTTCCTCTTCCCATCCGTCCCCCAGGTCCGTGTTGAAGCAGATCATCATGCAGACACGACCGTGGTCATCGAGGATGGCGCGATAGTGAGGGGTCTCTGACCCGGGTTTGTTCCATTCGTAGGTGATTCCCTCTTCACGACCCATCTGAGCCATTCCCACAGCAGGGATTTGTGGTTTGATTTCGACATCGAAAACCATGTGAAAGATAGGGTGATCGAGTTCCAGTTCGACGAATTCCCGATCCGGGAAAATCTGGCGGAGAGCTCGGTGAAAATTTTTCCATTCATAGATCCCCCAGAAGTCATCAACCATGATGAAACCGCCGTTGAGCATATAGTCGCGCAGAGTGGAGGCTTCCTCGTCGGTGATCCAGATATCACCCGGCTCGATCATGTAAATGAACGGATAATGACGTAGCTGTTCAGCCTCGATATCGACAATTGCTCCCTTGGGATTCACCTCAAGCGAGGTGAGTTGCTGAAGTCGGTAGGAGAAGTTGAGCTCACTGTCGGGATAATCGATCATCCACTTGGCGCGCTGTCCCATCCATGTGCCTGAATTGTAGCGAAGTCGCGCGAAGGTGAAAACGTCATTGGGCAGGTCCTGGCTTACTTCCCAATCAGGAAAATCATAGAACCGGCCCCCTCTCCAGTGTCGCGGGTCTTCTGGAACTTCTCCATCCTTGATCCCAAAATAGGTCGGTGCGTAAGAGTTTCCGCCGTCCTGCGAAAAGGCGAACAGAGCAATTGAACCGAAAGCCAGAATTCCGAGACGAGTGAGAAAAGGTTTCCCCATGGAAATAAACTACGGAGAAATTGAGAAAGGGGATAGGAAAATCAGAGGCGGGTTTCGGGAACTTGGTCTTTATTTAGAATAGTTCTTGATATAAACAACCGCCCGTCTACCTGTGACATGGCCTCAATAGAAATAACGGTCTTTACCTCATGCCTGCGAATACTGTCGAAGAATCCAACACCTTACAACTGGGTGGTCTGAGAATGACCAAGCAGCGTCAGGTCGTATATGATGTCGTCCAAGAAATGGCGGTCGACCATCCGACGGCTTCGGCTGTCTATGCGAATGCAAAGGAGAAAATGCCATCGATCTCGCTGGCTACGGTTTACAATTGCCTCGAAACGCTTACCGATGCAGGCGTCATTACCCAAGTCAATATCGACCGCGAAGCGTCGCGCTTTTGTCCCAATCTTCAGCCCCACGCCCATTTTTTCTGCGCGAGCTGCGATTCTGTGTTTGATGTGAACTTAAGGTCTGAGGCCGATCCCTCTGAGCCTTGGAATCTTCCAACCGGATCTAAGCTCGACGAAATGAATGTTGCGATGAGAGGGCTTTGTCCCGAGTGTCGCGCCAAATAATCCTGACCTTTTCCATTTTTATCATGAGCGAATCTCTCTCTATCCAAAATCTCCGCGCGTCTGTGGAAGGAAACGAAATCCTTAAAGGCCTGAACCTCGATATTCCGAAAGGTGAGGTCCATGCGATCATGGGACCGAACGGTTCCGGAAAGTCCACCCTTTCCAAGGTTATGGCTGGTCATGAAGACTACGAAGTCAGCGAGGGCACCGTTTTGATGGACGGAGTCAATCTTCTCGATCTTGAGATCGACGAACGCTCTCGCGAAGGGTTCTTTCTCGCCTTCCAGTATCCTCACGAGATTCCCGGCGTCAGTAATGCCAACTTTCTCCGTGCCGCTCTTCAGGCCCGGCTTCCCAAAGGCGAAGAGATCGATGCAGTTGGCTTCTACAAGACAATGTATGAGAAAATGGATGCTCTCAGCATGGATCGGAAATTTACGGGTCGTTTCGTAAACGATGGATTCTCCGGAGGAGAGAAAAAGCGAAACGAAATTCTCCAGATGATGATGCTTGAACCAAAATATGCGGTTCTCGATGAGACGGATAGCGGCCTTGATATCGATGCCCTCAAGATCGTTGCCGAAGGAGTGAACCGGATGCGGTCTGCGGAGCGCGGATTCCTTGTGATTACTCACTATCAGCGTCTACTCGATTATATCGTACCTGACGTCGTGCACGTCATGTTTGACGGTCAGATCGTGAAGACCGGAGACAAGAGTCTCGCTCTCGAATTGGAAGAAAAAGGATATGACTGGGTCACTGAGGAGCTGGCCATCACAGCGTAATCCCTCGTGCGGAAACGGAAAGAAACAACCAAAGAAGCCATGTCAGACAGTGCTACACTAGAAGCGGTCAATATTGATCAAGACGAGGGGGATTTTTCTTATCCTGAGGAATATCAGCACGACGCTGGATATGGACTCAGCGAAGAGACAATTGATTACATCTCCAACGTAAAAGGAGAGGCCGACTGGATTCGCGAATTCCGGAAGAAGGCTCTGAAGACCTTCCTCGACAAGCCGATGCCGACGCACTGGGCGAGCAAGGACCTTGAGAACATTATCTTCCAGGATATTCGGTATTACCTTTCGAAGGGACAAAAGCCGACACGGAGTTGGGATGAAGTCCCTGATGATGTGAAGGAAACTTTCGAGCGTCTCGGAATTCCGGAAAAGGAGCGAAAGTTCCTTGCCGGAGTGGAGGCGCAATTCGATTCCGAAGCTGCCTACTCAAATGTAAAAGAGTCTCTCGAGAAAGAAGGCGTAATCTTTGTGAACTCCACCGAAGGACTGCGGGAGCATCCTGAGCTGTTCAAGAAGTGGTTCGGTAAGGTGATTCCCACAGGAGATAACAAGTTTTCGGCTCTCAACAGTGCGGTCTTCTCTGGAGGAAGCTTTATCTACGTGCCCCCAGGAGTGAAGGTTTCTCACCCGCTTCAAGCATATTTCCGAATCAACGCGGAGAACTTCGGTCAATTTGAGCGAACGCTCATCATTGTTGATGAAGGTGCAGAGGTGACCTACATGGAAGGTTGCACCGCGCCGAAGTTTGAGACAGCAACCCTCCATAGCGCGGTGGTTGAGTTGGTCGCCATGAAGGACGCCAAGATTCAGTACATCACCGTCCAGAACTGGTCGAACAATGTGTTTAATCTCGTGACGAAGCGAGGCATGGCCCATGAGAATGCTGAAATTCGCTGGATTGACTGCAACATTGGATCTCGTCTCACGATGAAATATCCCGGAGTGATCATGAAGGGGCGCAAGGCTCGCGGTGAAGTGATTTCGATCGCTTTGGCTAACGATGGTCAGCATCAGGATACTGGTGCAAAGATGATTCACGCAGCGGACGAAACGACTTCGAACATCGTTGCCAAGTCGATTTCTGTTGGAACGGGTCAATCGACCTATCGAGGGCAGGTCCACATTCCCAAGCACCTGAAGGGGTGCAAGAACAACACGGAGTGTGATGCTCTGTTGATCAATACGAACAGCCGAACGGATACCTATCCGGCGATTACGGTTCGAGGGAACCAGCATGCAACTCAGCACGAGGCGAGTGTCAGCCAAGTCAGCGAAGACCAGATTTTCTATATGCAACAGCGAGGCCTCAGCGAAGGTGAAGCTATGAGCTTGAGCGTGAATGGCTTCGTCAACGATCTCGTCCGTGAATTCCCTATGGAATACAGCGTCGAATTGAAGCGCCTCATCGATATGGAGATGGAAGGCAGCGTCGGCTGATCCTCTGAGCTTTTATCTTTTTTATGTCGACCACTCTTACTCAGGCCGAAACCCAGATGACGACCGAAACCGCTGTGCCATGGCTTGCTGCCCCGCCAGTGCATGACATTGCATTGGACTTGCCCGAATGGTATTCCCAACACCAAACGGAGGCATGGAAGCAATTTCTTGAGCTTCCCGATCCGGTTCGGAAAGATCCTACCTGGCGTTTTGCGGATCTTCGTAAAACTCGCCTCTCCGAGATCGTGCCAGCGCGTCCTGCTGAAAATGTTGAGGAGCTAGTGCAACGCGCCAAAAAAGAGCGAGTTGAAAATTTTGCGGCTCACTATGTTTTCGCCAATAACCGCCTCATTTATTCGGAAGTCGTTGACCTTCCAGAAGGTGCAATTTGTCTGCCGATCAATGATGCTCTGGCCCAACATGGCGACCTTGTGAAGGAGCACTTTTGCAAGGAAGAGGAAAGTCTCGGCGGAGAAAAATTCGCCGCGCTTCATGCTGCAGCCACTCTGAGCGGAGTCTTTGTCAAAGTGGGCAAAGGTTCTTCTATCGACAAGCCAATCGTCGTTCACCATTTCTCCGGAGGTGATTTTCAGGCTGTATTCCCTCATACGCTTGTCTTTGCTGATGACCAAGCGAGCGTTTCAGTCATGGAGTTCTTCGAATCCATCGGAGACAGCGAACAGAATCTGATTGTGGGTCAAGTCGATCTCGTCGCTGACAAGGGAGCTCAAATCCAATTCGTCAGTCTTCAGGATCTTTGTGACAGCGGTCCCAAGCATGTCCAGATCAATAGTTCCCGCGCTGGTCGCGATACTCAGATCAAATCCGCATTTGTAAACCTCGGGGCTTCCTGGGTCCGGAATGAGTCGGTCAACCGCATGATGGGCACGGGCTCCGATTGCCAAATCTACAGTGCTAATCTCGCGAACGGAACGCAGGAATACGACCAGCGGACACTTCAGTCTCACGAGGCTCAGCATACGACCAGTGATCTCCTTTTTAAGAACGCTCTCTATGATGACTCGCGAACCATTTTCTCGGGCCTGATTCAAGTGCAGTCAGGTTCGCATCATACCGATTCCTACCAGACCTGCCGGAATCTACTTGGTAGCGACAAGGCGGAAGCTAATGCGATGCCCGGACTGGAGATCGATGCTGACCAGGTTAAATGCTCCCACGGTTCTACTTCAGGCCAGATTAGCGATGAAGAAATTTTCTATCTTCAGGCTCGCGGAATTCCAGCTGACGATGCACGGAAAATGATCAGTCTTGGCTTCATGAACGAGTCGATTGCGAGGCTCGATGGAGACGAAATCAAGACGCAGTTGTTTGAGCGCCTCGAGAGAAAATTCAAAGGACTTGTGCAGTAGGTTGCGCGGCTCACTTTGCTGAAAACGACGAAGGGCTCTCCCGAAGGAGAGCCTTTTTCGTAGGCTGTAGGCTTGTAAGCCGAAGACCAAAGGATGGGTCTATCGAATTCGCTTCCGAATGACTTCTCCTCCGGGGGCTTCGACGAGATCGAGGATCTCTCGCTTCGGCCGGCGATTCGACGAGTGCACATAAAAAGCGACTTCATTTGACTCGATCGCCTTCTTTAGAAGTTCGAAGGCTTTGTCATCGATGTCGTTTTCAAAATCGCAGAACCAGTAGATAGCATCGACCTCTTGCAGTTCGACCGGTGCTCGCTACGCCGCGAGCAGGTTTCTCTCCAGACTAACCTGTAGGTAGTGTGGTTCGTATTGCCCAAAGATTTTGATTCGTGCCATTTCGGACAGAACGGATTCACACCTGTCGGTGGGACTTCCGCGAAGACCAGATATCTCTGAGATAGTAGGGCTCACCGCCCTCGTGGTATCTCCTTGCGGAAATTCCAGACCCGGCTGCTTCCTGGAAATGAGCACTGGGGAATGACTCACTAATCTCCAAGCGGACCGCCTTCTCGGCGTCGGCGAGTTGAGTAGGAACGTTTTCCAGATTTCGCATTAGCATGCGCATCAGGCCATCTTGATCTCGGTCACTGATTCGATCATCGAGAAATTTCCCGTTGTATCTCTGTTGCTCAGCAGTGAGCTCTCGATACTCGATACTCGATACTCGATACTCGATACTCGATACTCGATACTCGAGAGGAAAGGGGGATTCTCTAATTTCGCGGATCCGAGCGGCTCGCACTTCAAATCTTTCCTTCGTATTCTACATATATTCGAGGGACCTCTCTCAAATGGCTGCGCCGGTCCATCGGCCACCTTACTCTGCTGCAGAGAGTGATAGGCAGGAGGAAAAAGATAGTATTCCAATACAAGTGATAGAGAAAACCTTTATTGGAACACTTGAGCCGGCAGGTTCCGATTCAGTAAAGGAAAATATGGCTCAGCGAAGTTGAAGCAAACCGCGCCGCAGTGCTTCCGTCACCGCGAGAGTTCGGTCCTTTGTGTTGAGCTTGGAGAGGATCGACTTTACATGATTCTTTACTGTGTTCTCGGACAGCGAAAGAATCTCACCGATCTCCTTGTTGGCGCGACCGCGGGCAATCCATTGCACAATCTCCAGCTCCCGCTCAGTGAGGTGAGCACTCCATTCGCTCTTTGCGAGGAGCAGGGAAATCTCTGGAGGAAGGTATTATTTCCCTGCTCCGATCTCACGGATGGCGGTGAGAAGGTCGTCGCTGTTTTTGTCTTTTGAAATGTAGCCCAGAATTCCAGCTTCAAAGGCCCGTCGGGCATCTTCTTCTTGCATAAAGCTCGAGAGGATCAGGATCTTGAAGCCTTTCAATTTCGCGGCCACTTCGATGCCACTGATATCACGCAAACGAAGGTCGAGAACGATCAAATCCGCCTGCTGCGACGAGGCAGCGGAAAGAAAATGCGAACACAGGAGTCAAGTTCATCGGCCCGGAACCTATCACGGGATCGAGTTCTCATCGATCATGCAAGCTGGCTCTTTTGAGCTATAACGATGGGCGAAAGAGCGGGAGCCCGAATGCTTTCCGATGGTATCCCACGACTTCTGTGGGTGGGAGTAGCACGAAAGAGCCAAAATATAAGATTCACAGAAGAGGATCGAATCGATACTCTGACTACAGATTGCGATGAATTCTTGTCGCAATTCTTTGACGCCGCCACAACCCTTTTTGCCTCATGATGCGAAATTCTCGTTTCTTCGGACCGCTTCTACTTTCCCTACTTTCCCCCATCATCTCGTTTGGTGCGCCCGATTTTCGCAAGGACATCCAGCCTATTCTGGAGACCCAGTGCCTGCGTTGCCATGGGGCAGGCAAAGAGAAAGGCGATCTTCGCCTGCATGATAAAGAGCACTTTCTTACCGGAGGAAGTTCTGGATCGCTGCTCCAACCAGATAAGAGAGGAATCAGCCTTCTCATCGATCGCATCTCTTTGCCGCCGGAGGATGACGAGGTTATGCCCCAGGAAGCAGAGCCTCTGTCACCTGAGCAAATCGAGATGTTGAAGGCCTGGGTCGAGGCGGGAGCTGAGTGGCCTGACGGGGTCCGACTCAAGACTCGGAAGAAAGAACTGCTAACTGATGCGATTCCAGAGAAAGCACCGGAATCAATCAACGAAATTGCGACGACCGTTGACCATCTCATTGAAGCCGAGAATCAGAAGCGAGAGCCTCGTAGTGCCGAACTCATTGACGATCTCGCCTTTCTTCGTAGAGCGACGATTGATTTGATTGGTCGGATTCCTTCTCTTTCTGAAATCGAAGAGTACAAGGCCTGGTCGCCATCGGAGCGTCGTGAGCTCCTCGTTGACCGGCTTCTCGAAGATCCGAGATTCTCTGATCGCTGGACTGTCTTTCTCGCCGATACCTTGCGAGTTCGTTCGAATGTTCAGGGCGGTCGCGAGCTGATGGCGTGGTTGCATGGTGCAGTCGACAGTAATCTTCCCTGGGATCAGATGGCGCATGAACTGATTTCGGCGGGTGGGCGTACGAGTCAGAATCCTGCTGTCGGGTTTATTCTCAATGATGATGCCGACCCCATGTCGATGACGAGTGCAGTCAGCCAGGTCTTTCTCGGAGTTCGCATGGCCTGCGCCCAGTGTCATGATCATCCTTTCGATGATTGGCAGCAGAAAGACTTCTACGAGATGGCGAGTTTCTTCGGGAAAACGATTCGTCGTCAAAGCGAGTTTACGAATACCGCTTTCACCGTTGACCAGAAGGAAACGCGAGTGATGTGGCCGCCAGAGCGGGAGAATCCACCTACGCGAGAGCCGGTCGCTCCGCGTTTCCCTTTTGATCTCGTTGCCTACGATTCCAAGCCTCACTTTATCGAACGCTTCGAGGCGTTGCGTGCGAAGGACGATGAGAAGTCCGCTCAGATTGAGTCGGGGCTCGATCTTGATGCCCTCATCGACGCAGGTCCAGCTGCGAGTGGCAAAGGAGATGGTTTCGATATTCTGCAGGAAGCTAAAAAGGAAAGCTCTGACCTCAAGGTTTCCCGTGACCTTGCCAAGCCGAGTGAGCTTCGCATGCAGTTGGCCGAAAAAGTGACTGATCCACGAAATCCCTATTTCGCGCGGGCTTTCGTTAATCGAGTCTGGGCAGAGTTAAACGGAAGAGGATTCGTCGAGCCGCTCGACAATTTTTCGGAGTATCAGGCCAACAGTCATCCTCAGACGCTGGAGTATCTGGGTCGTGAGTTCGTGGCTTCTGGATATGACACTCGAGCCCTGATCCGAATGATTCTCCTTACCGATACTTATCGTCGGGGGCATTTTGAAGAGGACCTAGGAATCGAAACATTTGAGCTGGCCGAGAAATCTTTCACCGTCAGCCCGGTTCGTCGGATGATTTCTGAGGCTCTCTACGACAGCGTCGTGATTGCAGGTCATCTGGAAGACAAGAAGTGGCGTGCCGGAGAGAATGTGCGCACGGTGACGAAGCAGATTCGAATTCCGATTGGCGAAGAAAAGACCGAAGTCGCTCCTGCTGAGACTGAGCTGGCAATGAATATGAGTCCGGGGAATGCGATGATGGCGAACAACACGATGTCCGCTGGAGCCGGATACGATCTTGAGTCCAGCATCGAGATTGATTTTAAGAAGGTCCTTTCTGACGCTCGTAATCAAGAAGAAGAGATCGATTCGATGCGCGCCCAGGCTGATGCAATGCTGGCTGAAGAAGCCCGACGCAAGGCCATGATGGAGGCCGCCCGCCAACGCCGAGGCCCCATGAAGTATGAGTTGAAAACGATCGAGGAAACGGTCGATGACAACCCTAGTTTCAACAGCACTATGAGAATGGCCTCACCGGCACCTGCTGATCATTTCCTGCGAGTCTTCGGTCAGCCGAGTCGAGAAGGTCTCGGAGAATTTCGCGATCACTCGCCCTCGCTTCGTCAGCAACTCATGATGCTGAACGGAAAAGCGACTCACGAGGCGTCGCGCGTAGGCTCTCTCGAGCCGCTCCATGAATTTCTCGTCGCCAACCCGCCTCGGATTGATGATGCCATTGAGTTGGTCTATCTCGAAACCCTTACCCGGAAACCATCTGAAGAGGAATTGAGCGATGCTCGCGAGATCCTTACCGGGAGCGAAAGTCCTCTGGCAGGAATGGCGGATCTGCGATGGGCGATTTTCAACTCCCACGAATTCCGATTCCTTCCCTGATTTTTCTTCGTTTCACCCTCCCATTCTCTACCCTAACATCACTCCACCATGAAAGACCAATTCGGTTGCCTCGACTACCACCAGACCCGTCGCCGCATGCTCCAGGGCACCGGTATCGCTTCCCTTGCTACGTTCCTCGGAATGCCAGTGCGGGATATTCTCGCCGCTTCACCTGACGCAGCCGCAGCGGAACATGTCATCCTCTTCTGGAACGGAGGAGGAATGAGCCACATTGATACCTGGGATCCAAAACCAGGGCGTCCTACCGCTGGGGAGTTTAGTCCAATCAAGACCAGTGCTGATGGTGTCGAGATCAGCGAGATTTTCCCGAAGGTCGCTCAGCAGATGCATCACTCTGCATTGATCCGTTCGATCGCTGGAACGAATGGCGACCATGGTCGAGCGACATATGAGCTCCAGACCAGTTATCAGAACGTGGGGAACAGCACGATTCATCCCGGGATCGGTTCCGTAGTCGTGAGTCAGCGAGATTCCCTTGGTGACCTCCCCTCCTTTGTCAGTATCGGCGGAAGAGCCCCCAAGGCCGGTTATCTCGGTCAGACCTGCGAAGCCTACTACGTGGGACGTCCGGGTGAGCGTGATCCGTATCTGACCTTCCCTCAGGGGATCTCTGAAGCCCAGGGAAACAAGCGTCTCGACCTTCTTGCGAAGATGAATCTTCGCAAGACGAAGAACCTCAGCTCACATGAGATGAAGGCTGCCGAGGTCGCCCTCAATGATGCTGTTGAATTGATGCGCAGTCCGGCTCTTTCAGCTTTTGAATTGGAGAATGAAGATCCAAAGAATCTGGAGCGATACGGTCAGACCGAATTTGGTCGTGCCGCGCTTCTTGCCGGTAAGCTCGTTGAGACCGGAGTTCGCTTCGTGCAGGTGAATCGTGGTGGGTTTGACAACCACTCCAATATCTTTGCTTCGATGAGGACACACGGGGAAACGATGGACCCCGCGATTTCCTCCTTGATCCAGGACCTCGCCGACTCAGGTCGCCTCAGTAAGACTCTGGTTGTTGTTCTCTCCGAATTCGGACGGACTCCGCGGGTTAATGATAATGGAGGTCGTGACCACTGGGCTCGCGTCTTCAGTTGCTTCATGGCAGGCGGAGGAGTCAAAGGCGGAACCGTCGTGGGAAGTTCTGATAAGGACGGAGCGATGCCGGAAGATCGACCAGTTCAGGTCAGTGATCTGCACGCCTCGATTCTGCATGCAATGGGAATCAACCCCAAGCATGAGATCACGACACCAAACGGTCGACCTATGACCTTGGTTCGAAAAGGGGCGAAGCCTGTTTCAGAACTGTTTGGTTGATCGAACCACTGCCGACTTGTAGAGGCGCGTTCCTATGGGTCGCTGCTCTTTCTCGGCTCAACCACTCGCGATGACGATGGTAAACACAACAGGGTTGGGTCTCCGATTCAACAGGGTCAGGTCTCGATCTCTTCGCGGTTTTATGCTCTTAGTTGGGTTTGGTTTACTTCCCTTTCTTGCGTCGGTTGTGAGTGCGCAGGAGGCGCCGGTTCGAGGATCTATTGTCGAGGATCGTGCAGCGCGAAAGTTGCTTGAGGCCGGTGACGCGAGGCTTGAAGCAGATGAGACGGAAAAGGCGGTCGAGATCTGGCGCTCGGTGATTGAGCGCTATCCGGGAAGCCGGATGCGATACGAAGCCCATATGCGTCTCGGGAACTTTCTGCTCGAAAATAAGAGGGCTTTCGACGAAGCCCGCGGTCACTTCGAGTCTGTTGATGTCGAGGCGAACATGGATTCGGAGCAACGCTCCGACGCTGCTTTGAAGACAGGGATCTGCTTCTATGAAGGGCGTCACTATGGTCACAGTTTTAAAACGCTGCGGCGAGTTATCGAGGAATACCCCGCCTCCGCGGAAGTAAATTCGGCCTACTACTACATCGGCCTTGGCCACTTTAAGCTGGGTCACTACAGCCGGGCGATTGAAGCCCTTGAAAAAGTTGGGACTGCGCTCACGGGGGATGATGCGGCCATCGAAAAGGTCGAGGCTGGGAAACGATTTTTTGTCAAAGTGGGTGATCAAGATCTCGCGGTCCTGGAGCCTGGGGAGACGATTGAAGTCCGTTGTGTCACCACGCAGGGAGACGAAGAGAGCGTGATTTGTTATCCGCTCGGGCGCCAGGTGCGCGTCGTTCTCGGTTCGATGCCGACTCAGCTTGCTGCCCCGGTGCCGGGCAACGGGCGACTTGAGGTGCAGGGTGGCGATCGTATCAAAGTTCACTATGTCGATGCGCAAACCGCCGACCGGAAGTTTGATCAGGAACGGAGCTATGAAGTCGCAGTGGTTGGTTCGGCTTTGGTGGAGATCAAGGATGGATCGTTTGGCGAATCCCTTGCCGGAGTGGTTATTGGAAAGCAGGCGAACCTCGAAGTCACCGATCCTGACTATGATCGAGGGCCGGATGCCGATTCTTTGAAGGCAATTGCGGAGATCTGGAGAGAGAAGTCTCAATCCGAGATTGATGAGGAAGTGGCGACTGCAGTTGCTGAGCGAGATCCCTTGGCTGATCCTGAGAAGTTGCCGGAAATCGAGCGCTACAAGAAAATTGATTCTGCGACCGTTTTGCTGGAAGAGGTTCGCCTGCCTCCTGAAGCCGTTGCTCTACCAGAAGAAGAGGAAGAAGTGCCAACTTCCGAAGAGGTTTCCGAAACACCTGCCGAAGGGGGTGCTTCAACGGAGGGGGAAATTGAAGTCGGGCCTGGCGTTGCCGAAGATGCTCCTGACGAAGAAGGTGATGAACCCGAAGTCATTGTCGATACGACGATCCACTCTGGGATCTTCCGCGGAACGGTACGGATTGAGCCCCTTGCTGAACCAGTCGCAGGTGATGCTATTCTGCAGGCTACTCCTGGCGACAGCCTCAAGCTTCGCTACCTGGACGAATTGCATCTTGGCCCGGCTCCTGTAGAGCGAATCGCTGAGGCTCGCTGTATTGAAGGAAACCTCGGGAACGTTCGAGTAACAAAGACGGACATTGATGACGCTGAACTGCGAATCAAAACCAAGCTTCGCTCCTCCGATGCACTCACCCATATCGGTGATCACTACAAGGATTTCGGATTGCAGAGCAAGGCGGATTTGAAATACGAAGAAGCTCTCGCTACGGCGGGCGAGGTTCTCAAGGAAGCTCGTCAGCTTGGCGGTTCCATTCTCGAGAATACGTATGTGCAACTTTGGCGAACCTACTTTGCGATGGGGAACTACAATCTTGCTGTTTCGATGAGTCAGCGGCTCATGCAGGAATTTCCAGAATCTACATTCGTTGATGAGGCGATGCTGAAACAGGCCGACGCTTTTCGCGAGCAAGCCAAGTTTCCCGATGCGATTCGACTTTACGGTTCGATTCTTAGGCTCAATGACAGTCCTCTCAAGGGCGAGGCGCAATTCGGAATTGCCGAAAGCTATGAGACGATGGCAAGCCAAGCACAGGCACAGCAGTCTGAACAACTCTACGAGCGTGCCTTTGTCGAATACCAGAAAGTTTACGAGCAGTTTCCCGACAGTGGGCGAGTCGGTGATTCCGTCGCGAAAATGGCGAATTTCTACTATAAGAAGCAGGATTACTCGAGAGCGATTGATGTCTTCGAGAATGTTCTCTCGGAGTATCCAGATGCGAATTTTCTCGACGTCATTCTTTTCAACTATGGGCGGTGCCTTTTCCGTCTGGAGCGCCGTCCCGAAGCTCGCAGAATGTTTGACCAGCTGATCAATGAATTTCCCGAGAGTAGCGTCGCGGGCGAAGCCAAGCGGATCAGTGATGCGCTGGTTAAAGCTGGATTCTAATCGTGATCTGCTCTCTTTTTCTTTCCCCCCTTTTGTATGAGAATTCTCTCACTCCTCCTTCTTTTTACGGTTTCGTCAGCGATCGTTTTCGCACAGGATGCAGCGCCGACCGCAGCAAGCGACGCTCTCACTGAAGCCGAAAAACAGGCTGCCGATCTTGAGGCCAAGCTCCGGCAAACTCTTGAGGGATCTGACGAAGGAGCTCGAATCCTCATCGAACTAGTCGACATCTACTACGAAGAGGGTCAGGTCTTCGGACTGGTCAGAGCCGGTAAGACTTTTGTGAACGCACAGGCTGGGCATCCCAAGCATGAGGAGATCATGGCACGCCTCGTCGAGGGGCTTGCGGTGGCAAGTCGAAATGCGGATCTCAAGGCGACGATCCTCCAGTTTCTTGAGCGATATCCGAATTCAAAAAAGGCAGCTGGTTTTCATCGTATGATTGCCCGCGTTCTTGAGAGGGAAGGACAGCGTCGACCCGCTGCAGATCACTATCGTGCTTGTTGGGAAAAGTCAGGTACTGCGGGGCTCGACGAGGCCGTGCAAGCCTTTCGTCTCTATCAGGATCTGCGTTCTGGGACAGCCTCGACTGCGATGGGAGAAATGGCGCTTCAACTTCTGGACCAGCTTCCTGCAAACACGACGGCAACGATGTTTGGTGTTCTCGCGATGCAGCAGACTCGCTCTTATGGAAATCAGTACCAGCTGAGTAATGAGATCGGCCGAAAGATTATCGAGAAGAAGCCTCCCTTAGATGATCGTCAGGCTTGGGAGATCTATCACTGGATCGGCGATAACTATCGCACCGAAAAACAATATGCGAACGCAATACAGGCGTACCGATCGGCGATCGTAAAGAAGGCGACTTCGCCTGAAGTGCACCGCAACCTGATTCGATCGCTTTATGATTCACAGGCCTCTTTCGGTGATCTGGAGAAAGCGGTGGCCGCTTATCTGAAGGCATTTCCGAAGGAGGTGGTATCTCGTCGCATGGAGATGAAGTATCTCCTCGCATCCGATCAGCAACGCCGGGAGAATGTAAATGAAGCGATCAAGCGGCTGCGGGATGTTCTCAAGGAGTCAGCACATTCGGCGCCGAGTCTGTTTTCGTGGACGGGAGACGAAGCTTTGTGGGGACAGGTCGAGGCGATCTATCGCGAGGTCGATGCCGCGAACCCGAAGGAAGAATATCGGATTCACTACGATATGGCCCGGATTCACTACCGGGATCGTAAGAAGGATAGCGAGAAAGCAAAGCAGCTCTTTCGAAATCACATCCTCTTTGCTGACCCACTCCCGAATGCTTCGGGAGAGTTTCGCGACGCTCTCGGATGGATCTTGTCAGAAGCGCAAAGCGATCAAGAATTTCAAGCCGAGGTAAAACGCTACATCGGACACGCCCGGCGTCATGCGCACCGGGGTAACTACAGCACTGCATTGGGGTCCTGGCTCGAGTCCGCCCGTAAGAGTGACGTTGAGGTGGTGAAAAGGAATTACCAATGGGCCAAGGGCGAGAACGACAAATTCCGAAAAGAGAACGTGATCCGGCTTTGGTCGGCTGCCATGCAAAATAAGATGCGAGGACACGGTGCCCGCGAAGAGTTGCTCAAGACCTCGCTTTCGGAAGAACAGCAAATTGTTCTTCTCAAGCTCCACACTTCCGATCTTCGAAGCTACGGAGACCGATCAAAGAAGGGGGATGCCTTACCTCACTATGAGAAGCTGGCGCGACTGCTCCCTGATGACTATTCAGTGGCGAGAGAATGGGTGGAAATTTGTGTCTCCTACGGTGACGCCGGTCAGGGGGCAATGGCGTTGGGACATCTTCTCGGATTGGATCAACAGTCTGAAGATGCGGGCGCCTGGTATCACGCTGCCAATGTAGCTCGAAAAATTGAGAATCCTGACATGATGCGAAAAGTCCTCGCTTGGGTCCGGAAGAATCAGGCTATCTACACGGTAAAGAATCAGTATATGGGCACCTTGCTGGAGCGCCTGAGGGAGATGGAGATGGAGGAGGAAGTGCTGGCTCTTCTCAAGGAATCTTCGGAGAGAGATCCGGGGAGCTCGGAAACCGCCAGGGCCGTCCTCGGTCTATGGTCGATGATCGAGTCACCGGAAGAGAAAATCAAATTCCTTCAACCGTATGCGAATCGTGAGAACGACAACTATCCGACCTATGCTTCGCGAATTGCCTATGAGCATCTCAAACTGGGTAATTTTGAAGCGTTCGAAAAGGTCTGTCTCGAAATCGTAGAGGTAAGAGCAGAAAGAAGATTTCGTCCGTGGAGTCTCTCGTATTTGCGGGACTCGGTTAGTCTTGCCCTTGCAAGCGAGGAGTGGACTGCAGAGCAGAAGTCGATGGTTTATCGCCGGGTTCACGAAATGAAATATGGTCGTGATAGTACGGTCGGAACGCTGGCGCTTCTTTCTGTAGAGGGTTTTGAGTATAGCCCGATGGAGCGCCTTCTCGCCTATCGTGAAACCACGATGCAGGCGTCGAGTGATTCGACGAGTTTCAGCTACCTCTATTCTTGGGCGCAGCGAGCAATGGGACGCGATGAGTTTGCGGAAGCAGCTGCATTGGGAACGGGGCTGCTTGCGAATATTTCTAACATTGGTGAGGATACCCGAGAGAGCGCCCGACGACTCATTCGCGAAGCCTACGGCAAGATGGGAGCACTGGGGATGGAGGTAAGTGCTGACAATCCAATGGCGCCGGTTCTCGAGATCGGTCTTCATCTGCGATTGGGTGATCGCGAACGTGCTCTTGAAGCATACACCAATCAGCGTGATCGCTTCGACGAATTCCTTCTTGAGCTGCCAACCGAGTTGGTTGCCTTTGCTGCAGACTCTCACATTGCTGCAGGCGGAACAGAAAACCAGGAACGTGCTGAATCCATTCTCCGAAAGTGGCTCGTTGCACACAGTGAGAGTGACAAGTTTCTCGATAGCGAGAAGGCGAAGATTCAGCTGCTGCTCGCAAAAAATTACGACCGTGCCAAGCGCTACGAAGTAGCTCGGTCTGAATACACTACGGTGGTGAATCGTTATCCCGATACCGAGGAGGCGCTAGAAGCCAAGTTCGGCATCGGAGAAACTCAAATGGCGCAGAAGATCTTCGATCAGGCGGAGGAGACTTTTGAGGATCTTGCGAATAGCGCCGTCGCGAAAATTCGGGTGCGAGGCAATTTCCTGAGAGGTGTTCTTGAGAGCAGAAAAGGCAATCCGGAAGAAGCGCGTCAGATTTTTAAGGAGGTTCTCGGATCGATGCCGGATGTGGCTCTTGCCAACGAGACACTCTACAACCTTGCGGAGGTCTATGGTGGGGAACAACGATACCTGGACCAATTGGAGTTGCTTCGGACAGTGGGCCGCCTGGGCCAGGAATCGAAGCGTTGGCACGAGCCGGGTCGCGCCCTTTCCATTGTCGTTCAGGATACGGATCTGGGGATCAGTCGCGGGCATTCGAGGATTCCCGTCGAAGTCGTGACTGTTCCGGGAGGCGATCGAGAAATGGCAATGATCACCAGTGGTGGAGCTGGAAAAGGGCTCTTTATCGGAGAGATTGAGACCAGTCTCGGTGATCCCGAACCGGGAAATGGGACGCTCGAAGTCTCCGGAAGTGATTTGATTCAGGTCGACTATCCAGATGACTTCAAAGAAGAATTCCAATTCGAGCCACTCGCGACGGGAGATATCGGTCTTGCTGTCGATGCGGATTTCGTAATGGCGAGTTCCCGAATTGTCGAAGAAAGAGAGGAGACGGAGCGCGAACGGATCGAGCGCGAGGCGAGAGAGGGTGATGCCGAGGATTTGCGACGTTCCGTGCAACGTCCGCAAAATGAAATCAAACCAGGTAACCCGGTCTATTTGCGTGTCGTTGATCAGGACCGCGACCTCACCGCGGAAGCGGATCGGGTCGTCGTAAAGGTAGCATCCTCCAGTGGAGATGAGGTCCAAGCGATTCTCGAGGAGACGGGATCACACTCCGCGATTTTCGAAGGAGCGATCCAGACGAGCGATCTCCCCGCAGGAGCTCTGGCGACAGACACAGCGATTGAATCAAGTCCGCTTATGGCGATCGATCGAGACGAGTCCACGGCCTGGGTCAGCCAGCCGGATGGCCTGACGCCGAAATGGCTATCGATCGATCTGAAAGACCTGCGACTTGTTTCCCAGGGATCCTTTTTGACTCCGAATCCAGCCGATCAGGCTCCCGTCCGGACCCGACTGCAGGGAAGTCATGATGGGCGATTCTGGTATCCTCTCGCGGAACACCCGCCGAGAGAATCGCTCCAGCTTCCGGAGGGTGAGTTTCGCGAGATGACTCAGAGAGTCTGGAATACCAACATCAGCAATCTTCATGAGTGGGATCGCGTCGTGCGTCTCTCGAGACAGGAGCCCGCTTCAGTTGGTGTCGTCGATGAGCTCTTTTACGAGACTGAGCCTGTTCTCGATGATGAAGGGCGTCGGACTAACAAGTCGAATCCCTGTGCGGTGATCTGGCAGGGAACATTTGTTCAGCCAAGAGCCGGCGCAGTGCGCTTTACACTCAAGGGACAGACCGTAGCGATGATTATCAACGGATTTCCGATTCAGCGCCCTGCCAAAGTGCAGAATCAGTTGGAGGTCGATACGTATCTCGAAGCCGGGCTTCACGATTTTGTTATCTTTGCGACGTCTGCAGACTCGTCGAGACGGCCTGTCGAAGTCCTTCGTGCGCGAGAGAACCCGAATGCGAGCGAGGTTCGATTGACTCGGTTTATGAAGTCGGACTTTGATCTGGAGCAGGCTTTTGTCGCTGATCTGAATTCAGCTGCGACCTATCCCTTGGGCTCCATGAGCGTCGACGAGGAAGGAAAGTGGGAGTTCAGTATTGAAGAAAGAGAACTTCGCCACGTTCGCTTGGTTATCGATGAGTATCTTGGCCAAGCAGTTGCGATTCATTCCGCGATCATTGGGAGCGATGAGAACACCTACATCCCAACCAATGCTGACCTTCTTCAGCTTTCGAGTAACGACGTTCTTGAGATTACTCCTGGAGATCAGATCGAATCGGTCTACATCGATGAGCTTCCTACAGGAGGTCAGCCCAAGAATCGGGCGCTCACGCAGAGGCTCAGTGCGACCTACTACAATGGTCAAATTCAACCCATTGCCTACGACTTTATTCGTCGTTCTGACGGTACTGTCGAAGAGGTGGAGAAAGACCTCCTTCGGATCGATCCCGGCGAACGGATCGCGATTGAGATTATCGACTTTGATCACGACCAGACCGGGCAACAGGACCGAGTTCCTCTCCAGGTGCAAGTCGGGGATGGGGAGTTGGTCACCCTGACCGCCGTCGAAACTGAGTCCACCTCCGGAGTGTTCAAGACGGAAATTGATACCTTTGACTCAAGGGATGTGTCTCCAGCCGCCGTGAAAGAATCGGATGAAGAAGGCGGGGCAGAAGAAAGTGAAGGGGAGCCGGAGCTGCCACGACTCGGGCTTGCTCCGGGAGAGCAGATCTACTTCTTCTACCGAGATCATGAGAATACATTTCCCGGTCATGCGATCGATCGCGAGTGCGTTGTCTACGTTCGGGAGCCGACTGACGCAAAACTGCGCATCCTTCTGACGCAGGTCATTCCTCCCAAAGAGGTCGGAAAATCAGATGAGGTTCGATTTCTTTCTTCCTCCGATGGGGAGGAGGAGTCTGCGGGTGTGGCCTTTGAAGTTCCTTTCACCATCGAAGTTATCGATGAAGATGCCGCCCGCGATTCTCTCAGTGAAGTGCTGGTTTCGCTTACGGTGACCGATGAGCAGGGGAATGCCGTTGGTACGCCTGTCGAAGTCGCATGTCGGCTTTCTTCGGCCTTCTCTGAGATGGAAGATGGAATCGGTGATGTTCGGAATCCAGCTCTTCATCAAGGAAGATTTGTAGGCCAGGTGCCCTTTCGACTGGGAGGCGCGGAAAGCCCACTTGTAATCCCGCGTGAGCCCGGAAGTCAGGATCGACTGATCGGAAGGGTGTTGAAACCGATCGAAGGTAATGTCAAGCCGGAGGGACGTCGTGACGGAGTTGGAGATGGGCTCGTCGGTGTCCTTAATGTAATGGGAACGGACCGAATTGAAGCGAGTTACGCCGATGTAGAAAATACTTCTCCAGAGTGGAAGGTCCTCACAGATCGAACTCGAATCCGAGGGAATGCCGAACTCGTCGCAACGGACAATTCCTACCAGAACCCGATTGAGTCTCTACAGGTCGGCGAGCGCCTCTTTCTTCGCCTGACCGATCCCGAGCAGGATGTTTCGGATGACCGCGATGAGCTCGCCATCGAAATTGTATCCGAAAAAGGCGAGCGTGAGACGGTGTCGCTGGAGGAAACTCTGAGTCATAGCGGCGTTTTTACTGGCTCATTCAAACTGAAGGCCTCTCCAGAACCGACTTCCGGAAATTTTGATCCGGTTACGGCTGAGCTCGAGGTCTTTTTTGGGCAGCCTCTCGAGGTTCGCTATGAGGACCCTCTACCTGCGAGTCAGTCGGAACCGATGCTACACACTTTCGAAATCGCCGTATCCGACGGAACAGATGGAGATGTCACGGGATTCACGAAACTTTTTGGAGATGAAGCCCTCGCGATTCAAACCCAGTTTCATATCGCCGAAAGCTATTTTGAATTGTTTAAGAGCCACCTTGGTCTCGATCGCAAAGACGAAGCGAACGAAGATCTCAAAAATGGTCGGAGAGTGCTGCGAGAATTGCAGGAAGACTATGACGATCCCAAATACACAGCAAGAATCTCCTATCTGCTGGGGCAGTTTGCGCAGGAGCTGAAGAGTTGGGATGAGGCGATCACTGCGTATGAAACCGTCGTGAAGCAATATCCCGATCACTCACTCGCCGCTGACGCGCAATACAAGCTTGGGCAGTGTTACGAAGAGGCCGAGAGACTTGATGATGCGCTTGAGGCATATGTCACGCTCGCAGCTACGTATCCGGAAAGTCCGCTGATTTCGAATGTCATGATTCGTATCAACGAACATTTCTACAATCGGGAGGAATACACCGTCGCCGCTCAAGTGGGGTCAAAATTTCTTGAGCGATTTGAGAATCACGAGTGGGCCCCCCGAATGGCGTTTCGTGTTGGTCAGTGTTACTATAAGGACGAAGAGTATCGTGTAGCCGGAGATGCCTTTGATGAATTTGTGAAGCGATTCCCTGAGGATGAGCTCGCTGCCCAATCCCTTTTCTGGGCAGGAGAGAGTTTCCGCCAGGGAGGGTCCAACGAAATTGCATTCCAGAGATACAATCGCTGTCGGTGGGATTTTCCAGAATCCGACGCCGCGAAGTATTCGCGAGGGCGCCTTGCTCTTCCTGAAATGCTTCAGCAATTTGAGCGCGAGGCTCAGGCGGTGGAGAGTGAAGCCGAGTAGTCTCGCATCCATAACTTTTTGAACATTTTTACGACCGTTTATGACATCTATTCTTTCCGCCAGCTTTTTTGATTCAGGAGCGCTTGGGCTTCTTCTTCAAGGGGGGGTCTTCATGTGGCCAATCTTGCTTCTTGGTGTCCTCGCCGTGGGAGTGATTATCGAGCGCTGGCGCAGCCTTAAGATTCTCGACACGAGAGCCGATTTATTGCGGAGCCAAGTCATCACCGACCTCAGCGAGGGAGAACTCGGAGAAGCCATCCAAGCCTGCGATCGTGCTCGTGGCCCGGTTGCTGCGGTTCTAGGAAACGGTCTTCGCAAGTATCTCGTTCTCGACGAGCTTGGATATGAACCTCAGAGAATCGAGGAGCAAGTCACCAAGAGCATGGAAGCATACGGAGTTCATGTCGTGGCAGCCCTTGAACGGCACCTTCCCATCCTTGCAACTGTTTCGAGTGTGGCTCCTATGTTAGGGTTCCTGGGAACAGTTCAGGGAATGATTGTCTCCTTCGCAAATATCGTCGAGACGATGGGGAAGGTGAATATCGTCGAGGCGGCTGCTTCTGGAATCCAGACCGCTTTACTGACGACCTGCTTCGGACTCATCATAGGGATCCCTGCCTATATGGCGTTCAACTATTTCATGAGCGTGATCAACAATTTCGTGCTCGAGGTCGAGCGGTCCTCAGCCGAACTGATCGAAGCGGTCTCACTTCAATTGACGTTGAACAAACACTAACACAATTCGAATCTGGTTCCGTATTTGATGAAGATTGAACGCAGGCAGCTTCTGGTGGAGCCCCCGGCTACGGCCGCGCCGGACATTGCGTTCATTCTGATTGTCTTCTTCCTGGTCTGCGCATCAGTCCAGCCTGATACGGGGCGCCCTCAAAACATTCCGCGCAGCGAAGAGACTCCTCAGAAAGAAAGTCAGAGTCAGAATATCGAACTCTCATTGACCGAGAAGACCGTCATTATCAATGGCGAGTTAATTCCCTTTGAAAAGCTCAAGTCGCGGCTCTCTCAATTACTTGCCGGGAAAAAGAGCGAGTCCGATCGGGTCGTGATCGTGAAGAGTGCCAATGAAACGACCTATCAGAGATGGATTGCTGCAACTGCGGCGATTGAAGACGTGGGTGGAATCGTGACAATTCAAATGGAGCAGGAAGAAATCAGTGTGGTGGAATGAAGATTCCGAGGAAAAAGTTTGCTGCAGATGTCCCTTCGACTGCGATGGGAGATATCGCCTTTCTCTTGCTCATTTTCTTTGTGATCCTTGCTCGCGCGGTCGATGATAGTCATCTCCAGTGGGATCCGGCAGTAGTGGAGGAAGTCGAGCCCTCCGGTGCAGCCCTCGCCAGTGTGGTCATTGATGCAGATCAGCAACTTTATCTCAATGGGGAAGTCACGACCATTGACACTCTACCCGCGCAACTAGAATCCATCCTCGGAGATGCGGAACCAGGAAAACGTCGGGTCTTTCTCAAGGCGGACAAAGAAACGCCTGCATCATTTTTTCAACCCGCCATCGAAGCCATCAGTATGAGTGGAGGAGACCTTCTCCACGTCCTTAATCGCGAAGAGGAAACCCCTAACGCTAACACAAGTTCTAATCCATGAGCTCCCAGAATCCTGACCAATCTCCTCTTTCCAGTCCCGCGAATGATTTGCGAAAGTTGAAGGCAAGTAGTTCCGCAACGGCCCAGGAGTTGACTGACTGGCTCTCGAAGATGCGAGGGAAATCTCCCCGCGAGGTTCTGGGCGAAGTGGCAAATAGTCACCTCATGAAGAGCCTCGTTCATGCAGCAATCGGGGTCGCTGTATTTATTCTTCTCTTCACGATCATTCCCTGGGCAACTTCTCTGATCCGTGGAGAAGAGACGCGCGAGGCGGAAATTTCTGCGGTCGATGCGGCGAATGAGAATACCGGCGAACCCGCCGACGGAGAGGCTTCATCTGAGGAGGGGGTAGCGACAGGGGAGGGCACATCTGCTGAGGTCACTGCCCCTGATTCACCGGATATCGACCTGGGAGACAAGGCGGCGATCGCCGATCAACTCGGCGTGGGTGAGACTAAGGAGGCGCCGGCAAATGTCAATCCGCTGGACGGTTCCGTCGACGATTTGCTCGAAGGTCTGGAGTGATCTGAGTAGAACGATTCTGCCTTTATGATCGAGCATCTCACCCGGACCGAGAATCGGCCCTACCTCACCTTTGGTGTCATGTGGTGCCTGCTCTGGGCAGACTGGTCAGCCTGGTATTGGTTGCCGGCGGGAGTTCATTGGGTGGGATTCACGGTGGCGGCAGCTTTTGGATGGACCTGGTGGAATCGGAGGAGAAAGAAGAACCAGCGACGTATTGAGAGGCGAGTGATTCTCCTGCCTGTCATGTTGCTTTCCTGGCAGTGGCTCGTCTTTGCAAGCAGCGAGTTAGGGTGGGGAGGAGCGGCTCGATTTTTCACTCTCCTCGGATTGTCCGTCTTCTTTTTTGTGGGGCTATGCGGGGCGGTCTGGTTCGTCGAAAAGCGCTCGCGAGCTTACGCGGCGTCTTCTTGTGGTGCTCTCGCGATGCCAGAGACGCGGGTGTGGGATCTCTCGAATGTTGAAGCCTGGTATTTCCGCAAACGATCGCAGAAGCTTGACCAGTCGCTCTGGACGTTTCTTCTCTACACACTGCTGTTTTTCCTTCTTGTTCTCATCCTTTCCCATCTTCCAGGTTGTCGAGAGATTTACGAGATGCCTGCTGGCGGGGGGGAGCAGGCACAGTTGCAGAAAGTAAAGATCCAGAAGATTGTCAAAAAGAAGCTCGTGATCAATCCGTTCAGCTCGATCGTGTTCACCCCCCCTCCGATTGAGGACATCAAGTTGCAATTCCAGGAACTCACTAAGCACGCGTATCAAGTTGGGTTCGGAGAGGGGAAGGGTTCGGGATTTGCGGGAGGAACTAATCGAGGCAAGGTCCGGTTTATACGCCTTGAGTATCAGGGAGGGGACTGGGACCAAGATTTCTCGGGAAGCTCCGATTTGAATATGCTCCTTGAGTATGGAATTAGGACCGGTCATAAGGTTGCCGATCGACCAGAGTCCCGTCGGATTTCTCAGCTCAAGAATTTCCCTATCGGAAAGTGCCCTCCTTTTCTTTATGTGACGGGTCAGCGAAGTCTCGTCGTTTCCAATTCTGAAGTAGAGATCCTTCGTGAGTATCTCACGGAGAAACGTGGAATGCTCTTCGCAGACAACGGAGGCAGTGCAGGGTGGGGGCAGCAGTTCTTCGCCGTGATGCAGAAAACCTTACCCAAGGTGAAACCGATTCGGGTCCCCCTTGATCATCCCATTCATACGACTCCGTATCCGATTCCTTTTCTGCCTTATGTTGCCCCCCACGGTGGGAAGGAGGCATGGGGCTGGGTCGTCGATGGACGTCTCGTCGCCTACTACCATCCTGGTGATATCGGTGATGCCTGGGCCGATGATCACGCCAAGGTGCGACGGGAAATCTGGGAATATTGTTATCAACTGGGGACGAATGTGATTTTCTATTCTCACGTGGAATACAACAAATGGCTCGATACGCTCGACGAGGACAAAACGAAGGAAAAGGAATGAAAGCAAACCGGCGGATGGGACGACAGGGATGGAGTCCGGGGGTTTGGATTTCGATGATGGCATTGGCCGCCGTTTTCTCCACGTGGAGTCACGCCGCAAATCGCTTGTCGACGTTGGAGCAGATCCCCATCGAATCTTTTCGCGATATGCGCGAAGTCGAGAGATACCAACTCAAGATTGCGGAAAAGCATTATCTCAAGAGCGAATACAAGATCGCTCTCGATGAGTACGAGAAGTTTCTTTCTCTTTATGAATCCAGCAGTGCTGCCCCCTACTCGCAACTGATGTGGAGTCACTGCCTTCTCAAATTGAGGAAAGTGAATACGGCGATTCGAGAAGGGTTTCGGTCTGTGATCGACTATTGGCCCGACTCGGTCGAGGCACGGACCGCGGCATTCCTGATTGCTCGGTCATATCAGGACATGGGTGAAATTGAAAAGGCAAAGTTGGCCTATCGGAGAATGCTGGAGTCAGACGAGGAGGTTGAATTAACCGTCCGAGCGCGTTTTCAAATGCTCGAAATGGCAAAGACGGAAAAGAATGAAGTCGAGGTTCTTCGCATTCTTGACGAGCTCACTTTCGAAACTCCGCGGATCGAGGGAGTCGAAGAAATCTGTCGTTCGGCCTCCCGAGATCTGGGGCGTCATCTCTTCCAGCAGGGAGACTTTGAAAAAGGAGTCGAGGCGCTCCTTACCAGCTACGAAGGCGGAGGACTCGATGAGAAGATTTATGAATACGGAACTAACGCAGTGCAGAACCTCTTGCGAGAAGAGGCGACTCAGGATTCGGGGAATCGCCTTTCAGAGAAGCTGATTTCTCATTTTGAAAAGGTTCTTCCTACCGACCTCACCGAAGAGTCGGATCAGGCCATCGCTCGTACCGCGTTGAATCGCGTCGCAGGAGTCTATGGAGCGTTGGGGAAACAGACCGCCGTGCTTGAGACCTACGAGCGCATTGGGAAGATGCTTGGGATGACCGATTCTCTGCTGGGTCAGATTGCTCAGTTCTACCGAGGAATTGGAGAGCGGGGGAAAGCGAGAGAGATATACCGTAGTTTCGAAGACCAGGTTACGGCGAAGCGTTCGCTTGCCTACATGTTTCGAGAAGAGAGCCAGTTCGACGAGGCAATCGAAGTCTATCGGGAACTGATCGATGAGAATCCAGACCGGATCGACGATTACCTCTGGGCCATTGCTGAGTGTTTTGAAGGAAAGAAAGAGTGGAAAGAGGCGATTCAATCTTTTCGACAGGTCGATCGCTTTCCTGACAATTACCTTCGTATGGCGCAGTGTCATCGGAGGTTGGAGCAGTGGGAAGAAGCCCTCAGCCTCTACGCGCAAAGTAAATCATCGGAACGTCATGCTCCCGGGGCAACTCTGTCGATCGGATACACCTACGAACAGGCTGGTCAGCGGGAGAATGCGATCAAGGCGTTTCAGCTCACCTGTCGAGTGTATCCCAAGAGTTCTGAAGCAAGCCGAGCACACGCTCACCTTCAGACCAAATACAAGATCACCGCTACCTTCGGTGGAGGAAAAGACGAGTGATTCAGAATGCTGCTTCTTTGGCGAAGGGTCCTTCATGGTGAGCAACACGAAGATGGGAGCTGGATCCATGGTCCCTTTTAATGTGATCTCCCCGTGCGAACGGATTTCGGGTGATCGACTGACGAGGGTCTGAGTGGATTCAGAGAGAAGGATTTGACCCGGCGTGCTTTTCGATTTGAGCGGATGTAGAAAATTAAATTTCAAGAACGGATTGCTTTGCAGCGGACAGATCGAACTTTGTGGCGTATTTCCTTTCCCGATAACTACTTCATGAGTTTGGACGTCCGACACTCTCTTCTCTCCCGCCTGCGGATCGCTTCTCTACTGGATGGGATTTCCTATGTGATTCTACTTGGGATTGCGATGCCGCTGAAGCATCTCGCAGGGCAACCCCTTGCGGTTCGTATAGTCGGTTCACTCCACGGCCTGTTTTTCCTCGCTTTGTGTTGGTATCTCTTGCGCGTATTGATCGCAAAGAAGCTTTCCTTTGGGTGGTGCGTGATCGTTTTTCTCTGCGCACTTTTCCCGCTCGCTCCTTTCTTTCTCGATCGAAAGCTCGCAAAGCATGATGGCGGCGCGCAGAAGTAGCTTCGCATTCGTTTCTACGTGCAATTTGCCAATTACCAATCGCTCGGTTTCCGAGGGAGGAAGAGATAGATCAGCGAGCCGATAACGCTGAGAAGTGCGATCAAAACAATCCCAATGATACGATTTTGATCACTCAATTTCTTGTTGAGACAGCAGTGAATCAGCGACCATAGCCACAACCCGCACAAAGCTGGGATGATCAGGATGATCAGGATCTCTTGAATTCCGGGTGCTCCGAAAGCTAGGGAGTAGGTGGGAAAAGAAAAGTCCATGACTCGATGTAGAAAAGAACCCTCCATTCAATCAAGTCGAGGTGCCGAAGTCGAGATTTACCTTGTTGTGATCCCTGCGTGAATGCGGAGAATTCGTTTTAGTTCTTCGATCGCATCAGGATGGGTGTAGGTCTTGTGTCCCGTGGGAACGATCAGTTCAGACAAGGCACTATCGAGATGAGAAGATGAATCTCTCGTTCTGGCGTTTGCTCACGAATTCCGACAAGGGAAGTTCCGAAACCAGAGCGGTGGACGTCAGCGACACCTTTTCCTTTGATGGATCTTGTAGCAACAGCTCGATCGAAGAAGCGAGCCTCGAAGTCTGATTAAGCGCTCTCAACAATTTCTATCTCATTTCCCTCGAAGCTCAATAAATAGGGGCCTGCGCTTTACCGCTTCGATTGGGTCGACCAGAGCTCGGCGAATTGAGCGAGCGATTGTGCAGGGAGGGGAGAGCCGATTCTGTTTCCGAGTGAATCGCCACCTCGTTCTTCTAGAGCATTGCCCGCTCTTTGATTGTAGGAAGGTGAGTCAGAGCCCTCGCCGACGTCAGACTTTCCCGCGTCAGAAGTCCTTTTTCATTTCGGACACGGATGGTCGTACAATTGGGGATCAGGACTGCGAGAATGCAGTAGCATGCGGCGATGCGAGTCGCCGCGAATTTCTCAGGGAAGGACATGAGCGTTTCGTGTTTCGGCGAATACTCATGGAGAGTGGCCCTGAAGAACCAGTCTGCTCAAGGCCGAAAAAACCGATCGATCAGGAGTAATCTCAGACTCAAAACTCCCTAGCGCATCCGTACAGATAAATTAGGAAAATCCGAGTTTTTCCTTCGCGAAATCAAAGCATTGTCGAACGTGGTTTTCCTCCCATTCGAGTTGAGCAGGGAGATCCCGGTTGTTGCCACTATTGGCTCTGCCATCTCTACTCTGGTTTCGTTCGTTCTCGGGTCACAATTTCGCTGGCCATCTGGGTGAAAACGAAGTGGTGAAACGGAAGCACTCCAAGCCAGTATAGTCTGCCGAGGAGTCCGCGAGGACGAAAAGTGGCCGTTTGGACAATGCGCCAGGGAGCTTCGACTGACGCATTGCGATTGGGTTCGATACGGAATTCGAGCCAGGCTTCGCCAGGGAGCTTCATTTCTGCGAACAAAATCAATCGTCGAGATTTTCGTTCCGAAACGAGAACGCGCCAGAAGTCGAGGGCATCTCCAGTGTGGAGTTCGGAGGGATGACGGCGCCCTCGCCTTAGCCCGGCGCCACCGGAAATCCGATCGAGCCATCCGCGGAGCTTCCATGCCCAGTCCATCGAATACCAACCTTCGGCTCCCCCAATTCTCCAGATATTCTCAGCCACTTCGTCCGGATCTCGATCGAAAGGGACAACTCGTTGATCCACTGAAACACCATGACGCGGAACTTCGACACGGCGCAGGCGATGCACCTCCATGCGGCCTGAAGAAAGCGAATCGATCCAACTCGATTTGACCTGGTTCTGCTCGATCATGGAAAAGGCTCGCTCGACTGCGCCGCGATAGGAAATGAGAGAGAGCGGGGCGATGGAATGAATCCGGGACTCCGAACTGGCCATGTTGTAGGTCAGACTGTCAACGAGGCTCCGAGCCAGAGCGTAACTCGTATTGGTCATGAAGTAGAGCCAGTAGCTGGAGAGCTTTGGGGTGATCAGTGGAACCGGAAGGAGAACCCGTTTCAATCCACGCACTTCGGCAAACTGAAGAAGAAGATCAGCGTAGGAGTAGGCTTCCGGCCCGGCGATATCGAAGGTTTCGTCCTTTGTATTTTCCAGATCGAGCACTCCGATGAGATAGTCGATCACATTGCGAACCGCGATTGGCTGGCAGGGAGTGCGCAGCCATTTCGGCGCGATCATGACAGGAAGTTTCTCGACGAGGTCTCGAATGATTTCGAAAGAGGCACTTCCAGCGCCGACGATGATCGCAGCGCGGAGAACAGTGGCTGGGATCGGTCCTGAGTGGAGAATCTCCTCCACATTGAGTCGCGATGCAAGGTGGGGAGAAAGTTCTTCCTTCGGATGATTTACGATTCCACTCAGATAGATGATCTGGCGAACCTTTGAACCTTCCAGGGCGGTGAGAAAGTTTTCGGCGGAGCGAGCTTCGAGGTCAAGGAAGTTTGATTTACCGCTCCCCATCGAGTGGACCAGGTAGTAGGCGATGTCGAGTTCTTCTGGAATCTCAGAGAGCGATTCGAGATCGAGGAGATCTCCCTCGATGATCTTGAGCGAGGCTTCGCCTTCGAGGAGCCCTTCAAACTGCTGGTAGGGAAAGCGCCGCTCGTCACGGACGAGGCAGAACACTTCGTGCCCCTGGTCGAGGAGCACCGGAAGCAGGCGCATTCCGATGTAGCCGTTCGCGCCCGTTAGAAGGATTTTCATCCTTCTCCAAAATGGCCTGTGATCGCTCGCGCCGCAGCGAATCCGGTTTCGATGGTTCGCGGGATGCGACCTTTTCCAACAAAGGCGTCTCCTGCAAAAAACAGACCGATCTCGGCGCCCGGTTTCATGGCTTCGAGACTCGCGGAGGTATGTGGATGCGCAAAACGCCATCGTTGCGAATCGGCCCACTGGATCCTGGGGAGATTCAGATCCGGAAGTAATTCGCGTACGGCCTTGTCGGTAGCCTCAAAGATCGCCGCCTGGGGCTCGTGGTAGAAATCCTGGCTCCACGCGGGCGCCATCTGGGCGATCAATACGGTCTCGCCTTTCGGGATGCGACCGGCTTTCTGATTTTCATGGCTGAGCCAGGCGATGGGATGCTCGCGATCGGTGTTAATGAGAGAATAGGCTTTTCCGGGGAGTTCGTGGACGCCGGGGAAGTTGAGGATGACGGAGAACTGACTGTGGTAATGCGATTGCTTCAGTTCTGAAATCAGGGGGAAAATAATATCCGGATCGCTCGAAACACCGCTGAGCAGGTCGATGGTCTGAGGCGCTGGCGGAGTGAGAAGAACCGCATCGAAAGGGCCATGTCCATTTTCGCAGTCGTCGAGAAGGGACCAACCTGCTTCATCCGAGGTGAGCTTTGTGATACAAGTTTTGCGGGCCACTTCGAGTTGCCCGACTTCGACTATCAATTTCCCTAGGGTATTGATGCCGCCTCGGTAGCTCCACTTGGCCCCTTCGTTCTGCTTGGGATCGCCCGGCGAAATCTTTCCGTCTTGATCAAATGTCCAGACATCGCCCAGGATGCGACAGAGATCGTTAGTCGGGAGATCTTCAAAGAGAAAGCGTGCGACTTCGTTGCAGTTGAGCTTGAAATAGTTCGCTCCATGATCGAAGCGGCATCCGTTTCTTGTGCGCGATGCCGCCCGTCCCGAGTAGCCTTTGCTCTTTTCAAACACTGCGACCTCATGGCCGGCTTTACTGAGTTGAAAAGCGGAAGCGAGCCCGGAGAGGCCCGCCCCGATGATAGCTATTCGAGACATGGGGAGTGAGAGGCGTTACGCCTCCCCCCACGGAACGGTTTCGCTTCGCGAAAGGGCAGCCGAAAACCTTCGCGCGAGTGAATTCAGTAGCTCTTCGCAAAGATGACGCGGCCTTCAGCTGGCTTTCCGGTGTAGATGCAGGTTCCAGGACCGCCGCGGAGCTTCTTGTTCTTGGGCATGCAGCGAACCGTGACCTTCAGCTCCTGCTGGAGAGTCTCCTCATCTTCCGCTGAACCCGCCCAGTGGACGAGAGCAAAGCCGCCGTGGATTTCGGGCTGATCTTTGTTCTTTGCCGTGAAGTAGTTCCGAAATTCCTCCATCGAATCGATTTCGACGGTGTGTTCGTTCCTGAATTCGACAGCTCGCTTCAGCAGAGTGTCTTGAATCGCCTGCAAAGTTTCGGCGATTGTAGAGACAACTTCTTCGTTGGGAAGGAATTGCTTGTCCTTGGGGGCACGGTCACGACGGCAGAGAGCGACAGATCCTTTTTCAAGATCGCGAGGGCCAATCTCGATCCGGACAGGCACACCCTTCTTGATCCACTCCCAACTCTTGACGCCACCGCCAAGGTCTCGTTTGTCGATCTCGACAGTGATGGGGTCTCCGTGGAACTGAATCGCCTTCAGTTCTGCAGCCAGCTTTTCGCAGGCTTCAAAGACAGGTGCCTCATGCTCCGGCTTCGGAGTCACTGGCAGAATCATGATCTGGGTGGGAGCAATGCGAGGAGGCAGGATGAGGCCATCATCGTCGGAGTGCGCCATGAGCAATGTTCCGATCATCCGGGTGCTAACGCCCCAGCTTGTAGTCCAGGCAAGCTCACGCTTTCCTTCGCGCCCCTCAAACTCGATTCCGGCTGCTTTCGAAAAGTTTTGACCAAGGAAGTGGGACGTCCCGGCCTGAATCGCTTTCCGGTCTTGGACCATCGCCTCGACTGTGAAAGTGTTGAGAGCGCCGGGGAAACGCTCTGCTTCCGTTTTTTCTCCTGCAATAACAGGGACAGCGAGGTGATCGGTCAGGAATCGCTCGTAGACCTCGTGCATCTGGTGAGTTTCCTCCATCGCCTCTTCCGAGGTTTCGTGTGCGGTGTGTCCTTCCTGCCAGAGGAATTCTGCGGTGCGAAGAAAAAGACGCGGGCGCATTTCCCAACGCATCACGTTTGCCCACTGATTGATGAGCAGAGGGAGGTCGCGATAGCTTTGTACCCAGCGTGCAAATGATTTTCCGATGATAGTCTCGGAGGTGGGGCGAATCACATAAGGCTCAGGAAGCTCACCAGAGGGAACCATCTTACCATCCTTGAATTCGAGGCGGTGATGAGTGACGACCGCACACTCAGGCGCGAATCCTTCGACATGTTCCGCTTCTTCTCCCATGTAGCTGACAGGGATAAGAAGGGGAAAGTAGGCGTTCTTGTGTCCCGTTTCCTTGAAGTAGTGATTGAGCTGGCTCTGGATGTTTTCCCAGATTCCGTAACCCCAGGGCTTGATGACCATGCAGCCGCGGACATCCTGTGCGTTCTCGGCAAGATCGGCAGCGCGTACGACTTGTTGATACCATTCTGGGAAGTTTTCTTCCCGGGTTGGGCTGATTGCGTTCTTGGGTCCTTTTGCCATGGGGTGTCTAAAGTTTGAAGATAAAACCGTAGCGGGACCGTATCCACCTCCTAGGGAATTGCCAGCGATGAAATTGCGCGTTAGTTTGTGGAGTGAAAATCGAGCATATTTATATTTCTCCCGATCACAACTATGTCGGCCACTTTGGCAAGCCTGCCGGAGAGAATCCCATTCTCGAAGTCGATGAGATCGAGTGCGTCGCTGGAAGTGGAATTCGGGGGGATCGTTACTATGATCATAAACCAGATTTTAAAGGGCAGATCACGTTCTTCGAGGCCGAGACTCACGAGCGGATGTGCAAGGATTTCGGGATCGAAGGGAAGGGTCCTGATACATACCGACGGAACGTCATCGTCCGCGGTCAGGATTTGAACGGATGGATTGGCAAGGAATTTGAGATTCAGGGAATCCGTTTTCTTGGCTCAGAGGAGGCCAAGCCGTGCTTCTGGATGAACGAGGCATTCTGCGAGGGAGCGGAAGAAGCTCTCAAAGGTTCGGGTGGATTGCGGGCGAGAATTCTCACGGACGGTATTCTGAAAAGGGACGGAGGCTTCGAATGACTTTGGAGATTTCGACCCCTGCTTTGCTATTTCCTGCCGTTAGTCTTCTCTTTCTCGCTTATACAAATCGTTTCCTCCATCTCGCCGCTCTCGTTCGCAATCTGCACCTCGACTGGGTCGACACGCAGGACGAAGCTTTGCGAGCTCAGATCGATAATTTGCGCAGGAGGCTCAAGTTGATCCGCTGGATGCAATTGCTCGGCGCTGCCAGCCTGCTCCTCTGTGTTATCTCGATGGTCGGAGTCATGTTTGACTACAGCATGATCGGAATCGTGACTTTCGATGCGGCGCTGCTCCTCATGGGGGGATCGCTCATAGCCCTGATTCTCGAGATCTGGTGCTCGGGTGGGGCTCTCCAGATTTTGCTGAAGCGGGTCGAGGAGGAGTGAGAGACGGAACTTGGTAAATTTCTGGCATGCGGGTTGACCGGATAACGGCCAGCGATGCAGAATCGAGTCTTCGTAGGAATAGGAGAAGAGTTTTTTGCTGCCCCTTTGAAGAAAATTTTATGATTCGCTATTTTAACCTACTGCTCGCCCTTGTTCCGTTCTTCGCATTCGCATCGGAGAAGCCGAACATCATCGTAATCATGGCCGATGATCTCGGATACGCGGACATGAGTTTTCTCGATCAATCTCCGGCCGATATTGATACTCCGGCGATTGATCGCCTCTCGAACGAAGGCACCTACTTCAGTAACGCCTATGCTACCGCTCCGATCTGCAGCCCCTCTCGCTGCGGAATGATTACCGGTCGCTATCAGCAGCGTTGGGGAAATTACTGGTATGGGCAGGGTGGCTTGCCGAGTGAGGAAATTACGCTCCCACAGGTGTTGAATGAGATGGGCTATTTTTCTCAGAAAGTGGGGAAAACACACCTGAACGGAGGGCCTGCGGAACACCCTCTCAATCATGGTTTCTCGGAGTTTCTTGGCTTTATGCATCACACGTGGGACTACATTCGCCTGAGCGAAAAAGATGTCGCGGCATACAAAAAGAAAGCCGCAGGGAAGGGGCTGGGGATTCTGAATGTCGGACCGCTGATGCGGGGAAAAGGAGAGAAGGTTTCATACGAGAACAGTTTCACGACTGAGATTTTCACGGAAGAAGCCCTCAAGACGATCCGAAAGAGTGCGGATGCTGATGCTCCGTTTTACATTCAGTTGGAACACAATGCCGTTCACATGCCGACCTACGTCGCCGAGCCTGAATATGCCAAGGCAGCGGGTTACGAGCAATCTGCGTGGGATCGGGATGCCGAAAAATGGGAGTTTCCATTCTGGGATCCAAATGAGATGGGATGGAACGAGTGGCACAAAAAATGGGGCCACCTTGGCGAAGTCGATGCACTCGGGCGAAAGCGTTACCTCGCTAATCTTGCCGCGCTCGATGATAGTGTCGGCAGTATCCTCGACGTTCTCGAAAAGACCGGTCAGCGGGAAAATACGATTGTTGTTTTTCTCTCTGACAATGGAGGAACGATCAATACATACTCCAACAACAGCCCACTGCGCGGTTACAAGTATATGTTCGGAGAAGGTGGGGTTCGAATTCCGATGATTATTTCCTGGAAGGGACAGCTGCCCGAGCAGCAGTCACGATCGGCACTCGTTTCGGCGATGGATATTTTCCCGACCGTCGTTGAACTGGCTGGCGGAGAACCACCAGCGAACCTCGACGGGAAAAGTCTAGTCGACACGATTCGGAGTTCGGAAGGGGAGACCGTTCACGACTTTCTCTGTTTTGCAGATGGCAAAGGTACCTGGAGTATCCGAAAAGGGGGCTGGAAACTGATCAGGTCCGGAGGTTGGGTGCACAGCAACTATGCTTTCAATGAGAGCAATCTGGCCGAGCCCGCTCCGGATGTGGTGTATCCGAAAGGGCTTCGTCTCTTTCATCTCAAGGATGATATTGGCGAGACTAGCGATCTCTCGGATCAACATCCCGAGAAAGTGACCATGATGCAGGCAGCCTACGAAGCTTGGAGAAGCGAAATGGGCGAACCGCGTCGGGGGAACGCGAAGAAGAAGTAAGGGCAGGTAACTTTAGCGCCCAAATCTGGCATTCCTAAGCCAGGATGTAAGTCGCGAGAAGTTTTTGAAGCTGAACAATGTCGGTGCCCTTCTTGAACTCCTTCGTGATCGGGTGGGGATTGCTCGAAATGTAGATTTTCAGTTCAGAATCAAGATCAAAGCGCCCTGCTGTTTCGACGGAGAACTGACTGATCGACTTGTAGGGGACGGAATGATATCCCACCTTTTTTCCCGTGATTCCTTGTTTGTCGACGAGGATGAGTCGGCATTGGGTAAAGACAAACAGGTCCCTCACGATTTTAAAAGCTCCTGTGATTTCCTCTCCGTCGATTAAAACGGGTTAGAGCTCGGCTGCGAGCTCCTGCGGATCGATCTGTGAGGCGGTTCCAAATATTGCGTTAACGAGTCCCATATTGATTTGTTGGCGGTATATCTCTTTGATGCACAGCCGATTGCCGAGCGACGTTAGTAATTAAGACAAAGGTCGGTATTCCTCGTGCATTGTCCTCGATGACTGTCCAAGTCAACGGGGATTAGTCGGCGGTTCTACCCTATTGAATGTGTCCTTTCAAAATGCGATTTTTGTATTTCGGGTATTGGTTTTCTTCCCGGAGCGAGAGTAGCATTGCGGCAGATGATGATTATTCGTGTTTCCTTCGCCTCGGTTTTTCTTTGTGTTTCTGCCTTGATGGGCGCTGAATTGCAGCTCGCGTCTCCGTTTACCGATCACACGGTTCTACAGCGGAATATGCCTATCCCAGTCTGGGGGAAAGCAGTGGCGGGGACTGAGGTGACAGTAACTTTTGCTGGGCAAAGTAAGACCGGGACGACTGACGATTCGGGCCAATGGCGAGTTACTCTCGATTCCCTTTCTGGAAGTGCTGAGGGGAGATCCTTTCAGGTGGAGTCGGGTGACTCGAAGCTATCTCTCGAAGACGTCGTCGTAGGAGAAGTGTGGATTTGCTCGGGTCAGTCCAACATGCAGATGGGACGAGGAGCAGTCGCCGAGCTCAAGGGGCTTTCGGAGGTCAATCTGCGAACTTTTGAAGTGAAGCGTAGAGTTGCTTTTACGGAACAGGATACTCTCGAGGGGGAGTGGGCGATCGCTGGGCCGGCCAGTGCCGTGGCATTCGGTTTCTCTCATTTTCTGTCGAAGCAGGTCGATGTCCCGGTGGGGGTCATCGTCGCGGCGTGGGGCAGTTCATCGATCGAGGCATGGATGCCTCGAGACATGGTGGAAACACTGCCGCACTTCAAAACGATCATGGAGGAGTGGGACGCCAACACAGAGGCACAGGATCGTATCCGAGCCGCCCTCGCCGAGGGAAAGTGGAGCGGGAACGACGATGTCTTCATGAGGCGTCAATCCAACATCCTCTACAATGCGATGATCAAACCTCTCGTGCCTTTTGCCTGCCGCGGGTTGGTCTGGTATCAAGGAGAGCGAAATACTCGTTTCATTACGGGAATGCCCAAAGAGCCCTGGTATATGAGAGTGGCAGGGGTCCGCGAGTATGATGAAACTCTCAAGGCGTGGATCGAGCGATATCGGAAGGAGTGGCAGCAGCCCGATTTTCATTTTCTTCTCGTGATGCTTCCCGGCTACGGAAAGCTTCTCGATACTGGTTCGACGATGGATCCCCAACATCCAGATTCTCATTCCTGGGCCTGGATGCGGGAATCACAAATGGCGGCACTGGATCTTCCGAATGTGGGCGTCGCGAATACGATCGATTTAGGAGATACGAAAAACATTCATCCCAAGGACAAGGCACCGATCGGCGAGAGGCTCGCTTTGTTGGCTGCGAGGCAAACTCTGGGGCAGGAGGTCGTAGCTCATGGCCCGGTATTCAGTCGTGTCGAGAAGAAGGGAGATCGATTGGTGGTTCACTTTGATCAAGCCAAGGGACTCAAGACGACGGATGAGAACTCGCCTGCGGAATTCTGGCTTACGGATTCAACAGGCAGCGAATGGAAACCGGCTCTGGCCAAGATCAGTGGAAACACCGTGGAATTGATTTCTCCCGAAATGAAAGATCCCGCCCACGTGCGATACGCGTTCACTGGAAAGCCCGACGTAAATCTAGTGAACGATGCCGGTCTTCCAGCGTACCCGTTTCGCACCGACAGCTTTAAGTGAGCAACGAGATCGAGTTGATCACTCTTCCTTGAGCAAATCCAACATGCCTTTCCCGAGGGCCTCGCCGACCAGCATATAGGTCTCGGCGTTCTGGTTGTAGTGGAATCCCTGGGACCTGGGAGAAACCTCTTCTGTCCGCCAAAAGTCTCGGATTTCGACGGTTTTCACGTTGCCCTTGAACTCTGGATACTTTCCTTTTTCTCCGCTCACGGCTAGTTGCGCATTGGCCACTGTTACGGCGTTACCCGCCATTTCCCAGCCACCGAATCCGATCGTGGCGATGGCAAAGGGGGCCTCCTCGGCCTCGAACTCACTGCGAAGCGTCTTGATCAAATGGACGAGGTTCTGCTCGTAGCGAGTGGCGTATAATTCACTCCCCTGATCCTTGTGCCCCTGCCACCAGACAAAGCCGGCAATCTCGTAGCCGCGACCTTCCCACTGAGGGAACTTGGCATCGAAATTTTTGAGGACATCTTTCGCCGCGCCGAAACAATCGTCATATTGTTTGCCGGCATACCAATTGATCGGTTCCGGTTCGCTTCCCTTATCCCATGAATTCGGAGAGTCCTTGTATCCGGCATAGATCTTCCCTTCGTGTTCGAAGCGTTCGCTTCCCGGTGGTAGAAAGTCCCAGGCGAGGGATCGATTTCCTTGCGAAGCTTTCAGTAGCAGCACGGGTTCGTCGTGAAAATTTCCCACGACATGACCGAAACCCAGTTCCGGGCCGATGTTGTTGCCACCCGCGCCACAGCCCGGAGCGAGCCATTTGTCGGCCGTTGCCGTGACCACTCCCTTGTAGAAGACATCGTCTCGCTCCACCCAGTTGCCATCCTTGTCGATCAAGTGAGGAAACTTTCCCTTCTGCTTCACGACCGTGGCGAGCGTGCCGGGGATGTCGAGGCGGGCAAGCCATCCGAGCCCGTTGGCATTCGCTGTCAGATAGGCGATTCTGAATGGGACCTTCTTTCCGGCCTCCAGCGTGATCGGTGTGTGCACTGAGTCCTGACCGACTTCTTTCCGGTGAACCTCGGTTCCATCGACCTCCATGATGTTGTGTGTGGAGTCTCCATATCCCGGTCTCAGCTCGTAGACTCCCGTCGTTTTTATCTGGATAAACCCTCTTACAATCTGAGTGCCGCCGCCTGGGTAAGGCTGTGGTTTAACGCCGCCAAAGGTCTCCAACTTCACTTCTTCGATCGGCTCGAGAATGTCGTAATCGGAGTCCGCGTTGTATTCGCCCTCGTAGACGGACACCACTGGATCGATAAATTCGGATCCCCATCGACTTCCTCCTCCAGTCACCTGACCGATCCCTACCATGTTGGATTGGCCGGAGAGAATGTAGACCTTGACGGGTTCCTCTGCGGAGATCGAAAACGCGAGCCAGACCAGAGCGAGAGAAACGATTCGAAACGACAAGTTCATGTAAAAACCGTCCCTCAGCTCCTTGCTATTGCAAGGTAGGCATATAGCAGAAACCGGAGGGGATGCGACGAGGGTGACTCGTGTCAGATTTTCTTGATCGCTCCCAGTTTTGATTCCAGAAGTGAGCGAAAGGAATCCATCTCTTCTTCCGAAGCGAAAACCCGTTTCGGGATGATCGAAAAGGATCTCTTGGAGATCATGGGCATAAAGAAGTCGTCGCTTTCGAGGGCGCTTTGGTAGAATGACCAGTTCAGATCGGACTCCCCGATGGGATTGCTGACATCTATCTGATCGTCACTGAATCTCACAGTGGTGTCGCCTGAATAAGCACGGTTTTCTCGGTAGGCTCGCCGATGGAGAAATTGTCGAAGAGGCACGACTGCCCCAAGAGCAGCGCCTGATGATACAAGCAGCCACCCTAAGGAATTGTCCAACCATAGCAGAAGCAAACCTCCGGAGATGGCCATGATTGCTGACACGAGTTCCGTTTTTCCACCGAGATTTCTTGAACGCCAGAAAGCTTCGTAGGCCGTCATGAAATCGCTCTCTGTGATACGGTATTTGACGGTCATAATGTCCTTCAATGGAATTTCTCAAGGCACCGGCAAGATCTGAAGGTGGCTATCAGTCGGAACGGTAGAAAGTCCTCCTTGAGAAGTCAAATGAGTCGCCAGCGACTCGAGGAGGCAGGCGATGAGTCCGGCACCTATTCCATGAGAAAAACCTTTTCCCAAATCAGCTGGACTCCGGAGTATATCAGTAGATATGACCCGACCGCAACAGCGCCTATCAAGATGTCCTCCCACCAAACGAGGACCGTCAGCTTGCTTGCGAGGATCCATGCGATGATCAGAGCAAATCCGATCACCAAAAGAACCCTGATGGAAAGTGTTAAACCTTGGGCTGGGATACCGTAGTAGACTACAAAGCTTGGGACGAGGACGACAAGAATTGGAGTCGAGAAGTTAATGTTTGTTGCGTCGTCTAGAAGGATTGAAACAAGATAGTGAACAATGAAAATGGCTCCTATCAAAGCCACCCCATCAAAGGCCAGGTTCACCACCCCCATCACCAGAAGTAAATCCTAAATGTCTCCGACGGCTTGCCCGTCCATAGATTCGACAACTACCTGCGTTGATTCAAGCCAGCCTATCTTTTTCCGCTCTGAATGTGTTTTACGATGGTCACCATTTTGTATTTTCTGTTTCTCTAAAACGTTTCGAAGAACAGCAACCGCGTAGGGAAGTATCTCTTTGCATGAGGGGTGAAGTTCAAATGTCATGTTTCACTTTTGACTCGAGGTGATTGAGACTATCCCTTTAGTGATTCGGTGACCAGCTTTCCTAGTCGACAAGGCATCAAGGCTTTACCTGTTAAGACGCAAATCTCACTCCTGCCCGATTTCGTCCATCGCGATGAGCTCGGTCACGGTCACGAATTTGTATCCCTGAGCCTGCAGCTGATCGAGTGTCGAAGGCATCGCATCAACCGTAGCCTTGTGAAGATCGTGAACGAGGAGAATCCCGCCTGGGGCTGCTCCATCGAGAAGACGTCGGGTTACGACTGAGGGGCCCGGCTTTTTCCAGTCGAGAGGATCGACTGACCAGAGGATCGTGGGGTATCCAAATTCTTCGAGCATAAATTGCTTCTGATCCCGTGTGATTGCACCGCCAGGGGGGCGCATCGTGCGGGGAGCGATTCCGGTTTCCTTGAGGATTTGATCGTGAGCTTTCTGCAGCTCGGTCTTCAAAGCCGTGTTACTCATCCGAGCGAGGTTGCCGTGGCTGATCGTGTGATTTCCGATCTCGTGACCTTCTGCGATCATTCGGCGTAGAATCTGGGGATTGTAAGTCACCATGTTTCCGACAACATAAAACGTTGCGTGGATGTTCCGCTTCTTGAGCATATCGAGAAGACGAGGAGTATTCACTCCGTGAGGACCGTCGTCGAAGGTGATCGAGATGACCTTCTCACTCGTTTTTATCCGAGTGTAGGTGTTGTCGATTTTTCGATCCCAGCCGTAGAAATCGACCTTCTTCTCCAGACTGTCCCAGGTTGGCTGCTCCAATCCGACGAGGAGAGGGCGAAACAGTCCTGGTGAGTTCTCGGAAGAAATGGGTGAAGAAGAAGAGGTCACGGTGACAGAGCTCGGCACCTGGCAGGCTGTCAGTGCTATGCCAGACAGTGCCATCAGGAGGAGTTGTTTCGTGATTCTTTGCATCGAGAATTTGGTGGACGCTCTCACGAGGGTGATTTTTTTCAAGCGAGATCTCCATGGTCATAATGTCCGAACTTTTGTCGCAACTGTTCGACCTTTGTGCTGTTCTATTGGCATGCGTTTTCCCATTTTCTTGTCTGGAGTCCTCATTCTCACCACTTCTCTCCTCCATGCCGATTGGACACAGTTCCGGGGGAATAATGCGCAGGGTATCAGTGCGGAAGCTGTCCCGAGGGAGTGGAGCGCAGAGAAAGGCATTCTCTGGAAGACTGAATTGCCGGGACGTGGCAGTTCTTCTGCGATCATTTCCGGGGATGCTGTTTTCTGCACGTCTTACACGGGTGAGGGCGCTTCGATCGAGCGGCACCTCTTCCGGATGGAATTGGAGTCCGGGGAAATTGTCTGGCAGCAGTCAGTTCCGGTTGGGTTTCCCGAGGATGCGCCGAGGGGCTATATCACGGAGCATGGCTGGGCGAGCAACACACCTGTGACCGATGGTGAAACTGTATTCTGTTTTTTCGGCAAGGCGGGTGTCGTCGCTTTTGACTTTGGTGGTAAGAAACTCTGGGCGGTTGAAACGGGAGGAATGTCCTCTCAGAAGAAATGGGGATCTGCTTCGAGTCCGATTCTCTACGGAGATCAACTGATCATTCCCGCTGGAGACGAACGCCGATCGATTCTTTCCCTGAATAAAGCAGACGGCGCTATGCTTTGGGAACTGAAGCGCCCGAGCCTCGAGCAAACCTATGGCACGCCAGTCGTCGTTAAAGTGGATGACAACCGCACCGATCTCGTTTTTGCGGGTGCAGCGGAGTGGATCGGAATCGATCCTGGATCCGGCGAAGTTCGATGGACGGCGAACTACAATCTGCCAGGAAACAATTCCAACACGACTGCAGTGAGTGATGAGGTGCTCACGATTTCAGGAGGCTTTCCTCGTACTGCCCGTGTTGCGATTCCGATTGGAGTGACCGGCGATGCGACGGACCAACTGCTTTACGACACCCAGAAGCCAGCGACCTACATGACCGCTCCGGTGGAACACGATGGCGTGCTCTACTGGATCTCTGATTCCGGAATTGCCTTTGCCGCGGAACCTGGAAAAGCGGAGTCGCTCTGGCAGGAGCGGTTGCCGGGTCTGCAGGGTGGTGGTCGTGGCAAACCTTTCTACGCCTCACCAATCGTCGCCAACGGTCTGATCTATGCTGTGAGTCGTGGGAATGGCACTTTTGTGATCGAGCCGAGCCGAGATGGGGTGAAGCTGATCGCGCAGAATCGGATTGAGGACGATGCAACGGAGTTCAACGGAACGCCTGCTCTAGCCGATGGGAAAATGCTGCTGCGCTCCCAAACGCATCTCTATGCAGTGGGAGAGTGAACTAGGCTGTCTTTACGGTTTCACCCGACCTGCGAATCAGCTGGAAGGAGAAGAGAGAAACTTGGAGAAAGACCATCCAGATCGCCCACTTTGGAGTGGGTAGCGATTCACGTAGCCGAACCTTTCCGTTGGCTCCTTGAGCGAGGAGAGATTTCTTGAAGTTTTCGTAGCTGAGAGCATGAGCGATCCAGCCGACCAGCATGCCGAAAAAGCCAACCAGTGCGTGGAGGCTTCCGGTGGCGATAGCTGCCACTCTGGTTCCAGGATAGTAGCCGTAGAGCACCATTCCAATTCCGAAGAGGCAGCCACCAAGAAAGAGCCCAGGCAAGTTTAATTCCTTGATGTGATATCCCTCGACCTGCAGAGTTTCTCCCAGACTGCAGTTGTCTGCATAATACGAAAAGTCCCACAAAGTCGGGAACTGAGAAATATTCAAAGTCTTCGCCGAGCCAACGCGTCTTGTGATCTTGCGGCACTTTCGGAAGTGGAAATCCTCGGTAAATGAGATCGTCGAGGCGATTTCGACCTCACATGCGAACGTTTCGAAGCAGCTTCGAACGCTCTATGATTCGGGTTTTCTGACGCGAGAGCAGCAGGGAAAACAGGTCTTTTACGCGATTGCAGAACCCATAGTTTTTGAGCTGTGCGAGTTGGTTTGCGACAAGCTGAACCGCTAGGCGAAAGCCGAAAGCGCGGTCACATACGAGATCTGATAACTTACGAGACTCATTCTCCTTCTCTTCCTGCTTTTCGGTGAGTTCCTATTTGAGAGTGGGGAACGGCGGAATCCGATACATCTGCTTCGCTTGCCTGCGTGAATTCGCTAAAAACGACCTTTCAACGCGTAACGTGCCGATTATAGTTGGCCCGCTATGTCGGACGCTGAACTTAAGGAACCCGCCCCGAAAGAAAAACTGATGGTCGTGAATCGTGGGGAAATCGCGATTCGGATTTTTCGTGCCGCCACGGAACTCGGTTTGCGGACCGTAGCGATCTACGCCGAAGAAGATCGCTTCTCGAGACACCGCTTCAAAGCAGACGAGGCTTATCGCCTACGCAAAGAAAAAGGGCCCGTCGGCGCCTATCTTGATATCGAAGGAATTGTCCGCATCGCTAAGGAGCAGGGAGTCACGCTGATTCACCCTGGTTACGGATTTCTTTCTGAGAATGCTGATTTCGCCCGAGCTTGTCGGGAGGCGGGTTTGAACTTCATCGGGCCAGATCCTGAGATGCTGGATGCGATGGGCGACAAGGTCTCAGCGAGGCATCTCGCGAAAAAGGCCGAGGTTGCGACTCTACCTGGGACGGAAGATCCCGTGTCCGATCGAGACGAGGCGATGCGTGTCGCTCGCGAAATTGGATTTCCCCTCATTATTAAGGCAGCCTTTGGCGGTGGGGGCCGCGGGATGCGTGTTGTCGAGAAAGAAGAGGATCTCGATTCTCTCCTTGATCAGGCACAGGCCGAGGCTGAGAACGCATTCGGAAATCCGGCGGTTTTCCTCGAACGATTCGTAGGGCGTGCCAAGCACATTGAAGTTCAGATCCTAGGGGACAAGCATGGGAACATCGTCCATCTCCACGAACGAGACTGCTCGGTGCAGCGGAGACACCAGAAGGTGATCGAAATCGCGCCTTCCGTCGATCTCGACGAAACGGTTCGTCATGAGCTTTGCGATGCCGCGGTGAAAGTGGCCGAGGCAGTGGATTACAACAACGCAGGAACGGTTGAGTTCCTCCTCGATATGGACACCAATGAGTGGTTCTTCATCGAGATGAATCCCCGGATTCAGGTGGAACACACCGTGACCGAAATCATTACCGGAATTGATCTGGTTCGCTCTCAGATTCTTATCGCCCAGGGGCATGACCTCTTCAGTCACGAGGTCGACCTTCCGGCTCAGGGCGAGATCCCTCGAAACGGTTTTGCAGTTCAGGCAAGGATAACGACTGAGGATCCAACGAACAATTTCTCTCCCGACTACGGTAAAATTCTCAACTATCGATCGGCTGCCGGATTCGGAATTCGTCTCGACGCAGGGGCGGGTGATGCGGGTTCGGTTATCACTCCTTTCTACGACTCGATGCTGGTGAAGCTGACCGCTTTCGGTCCCCGCTTCGACATCGCTCTCCAGAGAATGAATCGTGCTCTTCGTGAGTTCCGGATTCGAGGTGTGAAGACCAACATTCCTTTCGTAGAGAACGTGATTCTCGACGAGACCTTCCGTACTGGGCGGGCGACGACCCGGCTGATCGATACGAACCCTGATCTGTTCAAGTTCGAGCCACGAAGAGATCGAGCTACGAAGTTGCTTACTTATCTTAGTGATATCACGGTGAACGGGAACGATACTGCAAAAGGGTTTCGTCCCGGAAAAATCATCGGACCCGCCCGGATTCCTGATTATGCGGTCCGCGGAGAGACTCCGCAGGGTTCACGAGATAAGCTGCGTGAGTTGGGACCCGAAGGGTTCGCCAAGTGGATTCGTGAACAGAAGCCGCTTCTGATCACCGATACGACGATGCGGGATGCGCATCAGTCTCTGATCGCGACGAGGATGCGATCGGTCGACATGCTGAACGTGGCGCGGGCAGTTGCCTTGCGTACTCCAAATCTTTTCAGTCTCGAAATGTGGGGTGGGGCAACTTTCGACACCGCGATGCGGTTTCTCAAGGAATGTCCGTGGGAGCGTCTCCGTGAACTTCGTGAAAAGGTTCCGAATATCTGTTTCCAAATGCTTTTCCGCGGATCAAACGCAGTGGGCTATTCCAACTATCCCGACAATGTTGTCGCAGGATTCGTGAAGCACTCGGCCGAGTCGGGTATGGATATCTTCCGAATCTTCGATTCGCTCAACTACCTACCGAACATGAAGGTGGCGATGGAAGCAGTTCGTGATCAGCCGTATGCTGTCTGTGAAGCAGCGATCTGCTACACCGGTGATATCGATGATCCGAAGCGTGACAAGTATTCGCTGAAATACTACGTCGAAAAGGCGAAGGAGCTGGAACGGATGGGTGCGCACATTCTCGCGATCAAGGACATGGCTGGGCTCTGCCGACCTTTCGCGGCACCGAAACTGGTCAAAGCGTTACGGGATGAAATCAATCTTCCAATTCATTTCCACACCCATGACAGTTCTGGTCTCAATGCGGCATCAGTCCTGACTGCGGCCGATGCGGGAGTCGATATTGCCGACCTGGCAATCGCCTCAATGTCGGGATCGACAAGTCAGCCGAATTTGAACTCCGTTTGCGCGGCACTCCAGGGGCGGGATCGAGATCCAGGTCTCGATCCAGACACGCTGAATGAATTTTCCGATTACTGGGAAGAAGTGCTCGAGTTCTACGAGCCATTCAACACCTCTCCACGATCCGGTTCGGCCGAAGTCTACATCCACGAGATGCCTGGTGGACAGTTCACCAACCTTAAGGAGCAGGCGAATGCAATGGGGCTCGGTCATCGCTGGCCAGAGATTGCTCGCACCTACGCGGAGGTCAATCAGCTCTTCGGTGACATTATCAAGGTGACGCCGAGTTCGAAGGTGGTCGGGGATATGTGCATGTTCCTCATCACTCGCGGAATCAAGCCTGCGGAGGTGGTTGGTCTTCCTCCAGGGAGTGTCGATTTTCCAGAGTCGGTCATCGACATGCTCTGGGGAGGACTTGGACAACCTGACGGAGGCTGGCCAGTGGACGTTCAGCGTGCCGTTCTCGGCGACCGTGCTCCGACGACGCTTCGACCTGGTGAATTGGCGGATCCAGTTGATCTCGAACAGGCGAGAACGGAACTTTCTGCAAAGCTCGATCGGCCTGCCTCCGATGACGATCTATACAGTCACCTGATGTATCCGGGTGTCTTTGAAGAGTTCGATCAGTTCGTTCGCGATCATGATCGTGTCTCAGGCCTGCCGACCACTGCCTTCTTCTATGGCCTCTGTGTCAGCGAAGAAATTTCCGTTGAGATTGCTCCCGGAAAAGTGCTCTTCATCAAGCTGATTGGAATGAGCGAACCCGATGAGGAAGGTCGACGAAACGTCTTCTACGAACTCAATGGAATGCCGCGTGAATCACAGGTGCTCGACAAGGCCCTTGCACCGAAGAATGTCGTGACCAAAGCGAAGGGCGATCAAAATGACCCTCTGCAAGCTGTCGCTCCGATGCCAGGCATGGTGACCGAGATCAACGCGCAAGTGGGCACGAAAGTCGAAGAAGGCGATGCCGTCATCACCCTCGAGGCGATGAAGATGCTCACCACAATCTCGGCTAGTTCTGCAGGAACGGTGACTGAAATTCTCGTCAACAAAGGAGAGGCCGTGGAAACGGACGATCTTCTTGCGAAGATTGAGGCGTAGGACAATCCATCTAAATTCCTTTTGGTTTACGATTCTCTTTCGCTGATTCGGAGGGGAATCTCAGTCTCATTCGCGAAAAGCGGTTCGAGACCGGGGCGATATCAAACAGCCCGGAGCTTAAATAACACCGTTGCGAGCGGTGGGAGATTCACTTGGATTGACTGATCACGGCCGTGGGCTAAGCCTTCGGTCGTGGGAATCCCGCCGGCAGAGCCGATGTTAGATCCGCCATATAACTCTGAGTCGGAGTTGAGAATTTCTTCGTAGAATCCGGCATTCGGGACACCGAGTCGGTATCCTTCGCGAGCAACCGGCGTTGCATTGACTACCGTGACGATCGTTTCTCCATCTCGACTGCGCCGGATAAACGAGAAGATACTGTGTTTCGCGTCGTTGTGATCGATCCACTCAAATCCTTCGGGCTCGTGATCGAGTTCATGAAGGGCCGGCTCTTGGGCATAGAGGTGATTGAGGTCGCGAACCACTTTCTTAATTCCCGCGTGTTCGCTGTAGTCGAGGAGATGCCAGGGGACACTTTGAGAGTGATTCCACTCATCGGACTGTCCAATGTCGAGGCCCTGAAAGAGAAGCTTTTTTCCGGGATGCGCAAACATCCACGCATAGAACATGCGAAGGTTGGCCATTTGCTGCCAGCGGTCGCCGGGCATTTTCTGGACCATCGATCCTTTGCCATGAACCACCTCATCATGACTGAGGACCAGCATGTAGTTCTCGTGATAGGCGTAGATCATGGAGAATGTCGCCATCCCGTGATGGTATTTCCGATGGACCGGCTCGTGGCTCATGTAACTGAGCGAGTCGTTCATCCAGCCCATATTCCATTTGAAGCCAAATCCGAGACCGCCTGTATCGACGGAACGGGAAACGCCGGGAAAAGCAGTTGACTCCTCCGCGATCGTCATGATTCCAGGATTCTCCTCATAACAGGTTTGGTTGAGCTGCTTGAGAAACTCGATCGCTTCGATGTTTTCACGTCCACCGAACTGATTCGGGATCCACTCTCCATCTTCCCGTGAGTAGTCGAGATAGAGCATCGACGCGACGGCATCGACGCGAAGCCCATCAATGTGGAACTCCTGCATCCAATACATCGCGTTGCTGATGAGAAAGTTACGGACCTCATTGCGACCGAAGTTGAAAATCAACGTGCCCCAGTCGGCATGCTCACCTTGTCGAGGGTCAGCGTGTTCATAGAGTGCCGAACCGTCGAACTTGGCAAGGCCGTGGGCATCTTTGGGGAAGTGGGCAGGAACCCAATCAACGAGAACTCCGATACCGCGCTGGTGGCAGCAATCAACAAACTCACGAAATTCATCCGGGTTTCCGAAGCGACTTGTCGGCGCAAAATAACCGCAGAGCTGGTAGCCCCAGGAGCCGTCAAAAGGAAACTCTGCCACTGGCATCACCTCGATGTGTGTGTAGCCCATATCGCTGACATAGTCGACGAGCTCGTTGGCCAGTTCTTTGTAGGTGAGGAAGCGATTCTCTTCCTCAAAACGGCGTTTCCACGAGCCTAAATGCACCTCATAAACCGAGATAGGGCTGTGATACGGATCCGCTTTGGAGCGTTGCTCCATCCATTCTCCATCATCCCAGTCATATTGGTTGAGGTCGAATGTGATACTCGCGGTCTGGGTTCCGTGTTGGGAGAAAAAGGCGAAAGGATCGCTCTTGACGAAAAGATTCCCCTCGGTTCCCACGATCTCGAACTTGTAGTGGACTCCTGCTCCAATCCCGGGGACAAAGATTTCCCACACTCCGTGATTGTTTCGCATCGGATGAACGCGTCCATCCCAGACATTGAAGTCGCCTACGACGCTGACGCGATAGGCATTCGGAGCCCAGACCGAAAAGCTGGTGCCAGCGACACCGTCAAACTCGCGAATATGGGCTCCCATGGTTTTCCAGAGGTGGCGATGGGTGCCTTCTCCGAAAAAATGTAGATCCTGCGCTCCCATCACCATTCCAAAAGAGTAGGGATCTTCGATTGGTCCTTGGGCAGTTCCTGCGAACTGATAGGTGAGCTGGTAAGCAAATCGCTCCGTCTTGTCCGGGAGGATTGCCTCGTAGAATCCAGCTGGATCGATCTTGGCCATTTCGACTTCGTCCCCGTCTCCCGACGTCATCAGCACACCATGAGACTCCGGACGAAACACTCGAAGCACCATTCCTTCTCCTGTTGGGTTTTCATGCAGACCGAGAAAGCCGAATGGATCGGCGTGTGAAGCGCCCAGAATCTGAGCGACTTCAATTGGATCGGAGGTGTAAGTGCTTGTTTCTGATGACATCACGAAAACAGTGTAGACTCGGTTTTAAATTTCTAAAGCAGGTCTGTAAAGATTGCGTAGGGTGCCTAGCATCTTCAATGCCATGTCGCGAAAACCGAAAAAATTCAACGCTGACCCCTTTGACTACCACGAAGAATTAACGGTAGAAATTGAGTCCTTAACCAACCTTGGGCAAGGAGTGGCTCGCGTTAATGACTGGGTCGTATTTGTCATGTTTGCTTTGCCGGGTGAGACCGTCCGAGCCCGAGTTTTCCGAAATTCGGCAAACTATTCCGAAGCGGATCTCGTCGAAGTTCTGCTACCGAGTCCTGATCGGGCCGAACCACGTTGTGAGCTGTTCAGCCAATGCGGAGGATGCCAGTATCAGAATCTGGCCTACGAAAAGCAGCTTGAATGGAAACAACGCCAGGTTGCAGAGCTGCTGGAGCGGATGGCAGGCATCGAATTCCCGGTCGACCCGGTCCACGCCTCGCCAGAAGTCTATGGCTATCGATCTAAGATCACGCCTCACTTTCAAAAACCCCGCGATGGTGAGATGGGCCCTATCGGATTCCTTCTTTTTGGGCGGCGGCAGCAGATCCTCGATGTTCCCCATTGTCCGATCGCCTCCGAGACGATCAACGATCGTTTGCCCGCTGTGAGAGCGGCCGTCACCGAGAAAGCCGGCTTTTACAAGAAGGGGGCGACCCTCCTCTTGCGCGATTCGATTGACGGCTATGTTGCGACGGATCCCACCGAGATGTGCGAGCAGATGGTCGGTGACCTGCGCTTTTCCTTCCATTCTGGGGAATTCTTCCAGAACAATCCGTATATCCTGTCCGCTTTCGCTGATCATGTCCGGACGGAAGCTCTCGGTAGTGGCGGAGTCGAATTTCTCGTCGACGCCTACTGTGGTGCCGGTCTTTTTTGCCTGACCTCGGCCCGTCATTTCAAAGAGGCGGTCGGAATCGAGATCAGTGAATCTTCGATCGACTGGGCGAGACGCAATGCGAAGCAGAACGAGATTGAGAACTGCACTTTCACCCAGGGCGATGCCGCGAACATCTTTGCCGAGGTTTCCTATAATCCGAGTCGAACCGCTGTGGTGATCGATCCTCCCAGGAAAGGTAGCAGTCCTGAATTTTTGAATCAGCTCATCGCCTTTGGTCCGAAGCGAGTCGTCTACGTCAGCTGCAACCCAGCCACCCAGATTCGTGATCTCGAGCAGCTAAAGGACGCCTATGAAATCACGCGTATCCAGCCTTTCGACCTCTTCCCACAGACGAGACATCTGGAGTGTGTCGTGTCTTTGGAGAAGATAGCGTGATTAGAATGCGAGACTGAACTCTGTTATCAGCGATAATGACCCCAAAAACAGGGAGAGCACAGCCCACCTTTTGTATTTCCCATTTACGATCACAGAAGTGACCGTGTGGCCGTCCGTTCCATCGCTGTTGAAGCTGCTGAGATAGAGCGTTGAGTGAAGGCAAATGTGTAGGGGGGGCGAGCCCCGCATTATCAATCTGCAATTTCAGCCACCTCAAGAGGGGCTTCAATCCAGCGATCGTGTTCCTTGATCAGATCGATGAGTCGATCGACCGCTTCGCCTTCAGGGATGTTGAACTTCACCGCTTCCTTGCCGACGTAGAGGTTGATCTTATCCGGGGCGCCACCGACGTAACCGAAGTCAGCGTCCGCCATTTCTCCCGGACCATTGACGATGCAACCCATCACCGCGATGCGGACCCCTTTGAGGTGACCGGTCGCTTCGCGAATTTTCTGAGTCGTCGTCTGAAGATTAAACAGCGTTCTTCCGCAACTTGGGCAAGCCACGTAGTCGGTCTTGAAGATTCTTGATCCTGAAGCCTGGAGGATGTTGTAGGAGAGTCGAAGTGATTGACCGGGAGCCTGTTCACCCTGGACGAGAATCGCATCGCCGATTCCGTCACAGAGTAGTGAGCCGATGTTCATGCTTCCGATAAGGAGAGTTCGAGTGAAATCGGCTTCAGCGTCTTGCGATGGTGTCAGGGTGTCCTTGAGAAGGATGGGATGACGACTGTCAAGTCGCGTCGCAAGAAGGCGGAAGGCCTGGATCACCGGGAGGTCGATCCCGTCGGCGACTGTGACCAATGCGGCATTCTCGAGAGAATTGATTCGCGCGATCTCCCGGTCATCTCGTGGATCCATCGCTTGGACACCGGATTGTTCCAGCACAATCTCCGGCTGGAAATCTCCCATCTTGGAGAGCTTGTGGGCGACAGCATTCCACTTTTCCTGTGTCGTGAAGACACGAATCGTCTCGCTGCCACCAAGATCAATCCCCATGACTTCGAGCGTTGATGAAGCTCGCCTCTCGTAGCTGAAGGGGTCCCACGTGACGTCGTCCCAGGAGAGCAGGGATTCATCGAGAGAGGCTTTCGCGCGAATCTCCTCGATGATTTCGACCAGAGCCTGTGCGACAGGAATTTCGTAGACGGCATCTTCGGTGAGGCTGACCCGAATCGTGTCGCCAATTCCATCGGCAAGGAGGGAGCCAATACCAATCGCACTTTTGATCCGGCCGTCTTCGCCATCACCTGCTTCGGTAACCCCAAGATGGATCGGGTAGTTCCAGTCCTCTCCTTCTTCCCGGAGACGTGCGACGAGTAGCCGATAGGCTTCGATCATGACCTTGGGATTGCTCGCCTTCATCGAGAAGACAAAATTGTGGTAGTCGTGTTTTCGCGCAATGTGGGCGAATTCGAGGGCGCTCTCGACCATTCCCAGTGGAGTGTCGCCGAAGCGATTCATGATCCGATCGCTGAGTGAACCGTGATTGGTTCCGATCCGCATCGCGACGTCACGCGTCTTGGCAGCCTCAACCAGCGGAGAAAACGCATCGTCGATTCTCTGGAGTTCCTCTGCATACTCCTCGTCGGTGTATTCGAGAACGGCGAATTTCTTCTTGTCTGCGTAGTTGCCCGGATTGACGCGAACTTTTTCGACCCATTTGACCGCTTCCATGGCGGCATCGGGTTTGAAATGGATATCTGCGACGACAGGAACGTCCGAGCCTTTCGCGCGGATGCCAGCGACGATCGGTTCAAGGTTCTTGGCGATCTTTCGAGTCTGTGCCGTGACACGAACGATTTCGCATCCGGCCTCAATCAGCTCGATCGACTCATTTACGCAAGCCTCGGCATCACGAGTATCGCTCGTGAGCATCGACTGAACCCGGATAGGGTTCCCTCCCCCAATGCCGACCGGCCCGACTCCAGCGGTACGGGTGCTTCTTCTCGAAATCGTGGAAGGAGAGGGGGAGTAGGGGAGGCTCATTCCTAGTCGTCTTTGAGAGGCAGGAACTTGGGTTGGGTCTGTGAGGCGCCGCCTTCTCCTTTTGGAATGCGGTCACCCACGTCTTTGAGAGTGACGAAAGCCATGAAACCAAGAAGCATGAGGACAAACGCAGTCTGTACGACCTCAAGGACTTTGAACGGAATAGGGCGCTTACGAACCCACTCAACGGTCGCCATGACGATGTGTCCGCCGTCGAGAACGGGGAAGGGCATGAGGTTCAGAATGGCGAGGTTCACATTGAGAAGAACACTGAACCAGAGTGCGAGCCTCCATCCATCGTTGTGTTGGAAGAGGTCGTAGTAGAGTCCCATGATACCGACAGGACCACTGAGGTGGCCGGCGCTGACATCGGAAGCGGGAGTGAAAACTGCCTTGAGCGTCTTAACGATCGCATTGAAGCTGTTGACCACTTGTGTGATCGGATTTTCCCGAACGAGAGTTCGAACGCCTTCTCCATCCCATTCGATTCCGAGCATGGCCTTCTCGCCGCCAACTTCAGGGATTCGAGGAGTGACTTTTTTGGTGAGAGTATCGTCTCCTCGCTGGATAGTCAGGGTCGCGGCCTTTCCGGCTTCCCAGTTGTATTTTCCCACTTCAGATGGTGTCGAGACTTCGACATCATTAATCTTGGTGACGATATCCGCAGTCTTGAGGCCGGCGAGTTCGGCCGGGCTGTTTTCGAGGAGTCGACCCACAACAGGTGAGACCTGAGGGAACACTCCGATCGTGCGGAGAGGGGGGCGTTTGCTAAGATAGGCCCAGACTTGCTTGAACCAAGGACCGTCGACTTGCGCATCTTTCGCTTCCGCAGGGCGCTCGACTGTGAGCGTCATTTCTCCCACTCCGGGGCGGACCAGATCCACCTCGATGTTCTGGTTTTCGCTCGAAATGATCGTCCACATGATCGAGCGATCCATCCCTTGAAACTTCTCGACCTTTTTACCGTCCACAAAAGTGATTCGATCTCCGGGCTGGATTCCAGCTTTTGCAGCAGGAGAATTTTCGACGACTCCGCCGATCGTGGTTGTACCGACCGATTCGGAAACTGGCTTTTTGACCGCAAAAACGATGCAGGCAAAAACAACTGCGAGAAGAAAGCTGAAGAGTGGACCAGCAAAGGCCACGATAATCTTGTCGAGCGGAGTGACTGGGGGAAGATCTTTCGGGATCGTATCTTCTTCGTCTTCTTCTACCTTACCCTCGATGCTTTCCATGGGGGCCATCTGGGGGAGGGAAACAAAACCACCCGCAGGGATGGAGCCGAGGCCATACTGAACGCCGTTGTATGTTTTCTTCCAAAGCGGCTTTCCAAACCAGATTTGAAAACGGTCGATGTAAAGTCCGCGCCAGCGACCGGCGAGGAAGTGGCCCCACTCGTGAACGACGATCATGATATTGAACATCATAATGACGAGAAAGAGGATGCCGATAAAGCGAAGGGCGGAGATGAGAATTTCCATGAAAGAGTTGGCAGAAAAAGAGATCTCGGATCAGGATCGTTTCTTGAGTCCGGACCGAGAGCGCGGAATATACCACCGTAGGTCGGAGAGGCAAAGGGTAGTCGTTACGATCTGTTCCCAAAAAAAGGGGCATCTTTTGGAGCGAAAAGCGGAAAATGAGAACCTTATTGCAAAGAGTCAGCGAAGCCTCGGTCACAGTCGATGGAATCGAGAAGAGCCGAATTGGCGCAGGAATTTTGATTTTCCTCGGCATTGGAAAGGAGGATGGCGCCGAAGATACCGATTGGCTTGTCCGGAAAATTCTCTCTCTTCGCATTTTTCCCGATGAGGAAGGGAAAATGAACCGGTCTATTCTCGATGTTCAGGGAGAGATACTCATAGTCAGTCAATTCACCCTCCATGCGAGGGTTCGAAAAGGTACTCGCCCCAGCTTTGAGCGGGCAGCCGCCCCTGAGGAAGCCATCCCGCTATATGAAGGGTTTGTCCAAGCGTTCGAAAAAGAACTCGGACGTGTCGTTCCGACCGGGGAATTTGGAGCGATGATGGATGTGGCCTTGGTCAACGACGGGCCAGTCACCATCTGGATCGATTCAAAGAATTGTGAGTGAGGGATCCTCGAGGGATCAATACTCAAAAACTTCGCTGGCGTCGAAGAAGCGATTCACCTCGATCGCACCGTTCTCAACCGAGTCGGAGGCATGGCAGACATTGACCATCATATCAGTTCCAAAGTCTCCACGAAGCGTTCCCGCTTCCGCTTCCTGGGAGTTAGTGGGTCCGAGCATTCCGCGAATCTCTGCGATAGCGTTTTCTCCTTCAATAATCATCGCGATAACCGGCGATGACTGCATGAACTCGACGATATTGGGGAAGAATGGCTCATCAGCTACGTGGCTGTAGTGATCAGCCAGTATCTCCTGGGAGAGGTGCATCATCTTGGCTCCGGCAATGCGAAATCCAGCTTTTTCGAACCGGTCGATCACTGCGCCGCAGTGCTTTTTGGTCACAGTGTCTGGTTTGAGAAGAATTAGGGAGCGTTCAATAGCCATGAGATATGAGGATGTGTTTACGTGAATTTGCCTATATCTAGGCGGGATCTTCGGTTAGGAAAGGGAAAAATTTTAGATTCCGTTCTTGTAGCTTTCGCAGCGATTCATCCATCCGGCACTCCATCGGGTCTCTCCGCGGCTCGGTGGTGAATTTGCGATTCGGCGATTTAAGACAAGCTTGGCCGCTTCACTGAAGGCATTGGCCGATTCTTTTCCTCCGTTATTTGGTTTCATCGCAAGGAGGACGTCGCGAAGCCCCCAACCTTGGCCCTTGTAGCGTTCCTCAGGTTTAATTCCTTCTCCTTTGAAATTCACATAGTCGATCAGCGCGTAAACACCGGTCCGAGTGGAAGCGACTTTGTAGAAATTGTCGTGAAGCTGCTTGCGCTGATCTTCGCCGGTCGTTGCCTGGATCATTTTCGGCAGCGCTGATTCGAGGCGCTGAACGATGAATCCAGTCTGCTCCGAAACCGTATTCGCAAGGAAGGATCGCAGTTCCTTCATTTGGGGACTGTTTTGTGACTTCACGAAATCGTTTCGGGTATTCCAAGGGCAACCATCTGCCTCTGTAACCCATCTGGGAACCGCTACACCCGTTTTCTTAAAATAGCGGATCAGCGCAGGAAAACTTTCCTCGAAGGGACCGGGACGTCCTTTGACATACCAAATAAAGTGACCAATCCCCAGGGAAGGGAAGTCTTCTCCTGTATTCCAGGAGGTAAGCCCTTCGATTGTGCCGTTGCACTCGTTTTGCCAGATTTTTTGCCCAATGGCCTTCGCATCTGCATTGGAAAGCTGAATTCCAGATCCCGATGTGGTTAGTCCGGATGGAGTATCGACTGAAACACAGCTCGCAAGAAGGGCGATAAGGGGAAGGAGCAGGTGGGAGGCTGGGGGAAGCATTGGGAAACTTTCTTTAAAAGTTATAAAAAATCAAACCCGACAGGAGTTTATTTCTGTAATTTATATAATTAATAAGACAATAAGAATATAAATTTGTTTCCTAGCCGAATTTTCATGGAATTCGAAGACACAACGCCAAGCTCCTCCTCTGAGGGTCTCCAAGCCGAAAGGGACAACACGCAGTTTCTACAATCCATGGGATTTGGATCTGAGGACCTGAGTAATCTGCAAAACGAGGACCCGCCGGAAAATGGGGAAAAGGTGGCACTCTCTTCTATGCCTAACGATCTGGATCTTCCGGGTGCTGAAAAGAAAAGCCGTCACCGCGAGGGGGTGGTTGTTCAAATCGGAAACTTCAACCATAGGGTCGATGCCGCGGGGTGGATCGCGATTCCCGCAAAGGCGGATCGGAGAACGGTGGAAGATTCATTGGAAGTTTCGAAAGCTCCTTCCGCTGACCCAGTCGAGAATGAGGTTGATTCCGATGTTCTCAATCTGCACTGCCCGTCATGCGACGGTGAGCTCGTTTTGCGTCAAGAGCATATCGCAGTCGAAGTCGCTTGTGTTTGGTATGACACCAAGATTATCGCTGATCGATCAGGTCTGGGTGGTGACGTAAAAGTATTTTCGCTTGAACCGGCGTCAGCTCCAGTAGTGAAATAAGAAAAGGCAGAGTCGGATGAAGTTGCGAGTCCCGTCGCATATGCAGCTGAGGTCAGCGAAGAGCCGACTGATGAGAAAGGGTAGATCGAGGAACCTGCTGACGAACAAGTAGATTCACCATCCAATGGCACCCTCGGGGATGTCGCAGCGATGGATTTTTCGGGATGGGCCGGTGAAGCTCCTATCGAGAGTGTCTCAGAAAAGTGCGCGACGACTACAGCCTGTAGAGGCTTGTAACCCGCTTAGCAATCTCGGTTTCACCATCGAGCAACTCGCCGATCGGATCCCAGCGTGCGCTGAGAAAGGCATCGCGGGCCGTGCTGGGAATTTCAACCGAAACGGAAGAGTCTCCGTAGCGCACCTCGCAAGCTTCCACATCGATTGCCACCTCTATAGCAGGATCCGCTTCCACAGCGGCAGCGATCAGTTCAATGTTCTCGGCCGTAGCAATGGCGCAGGGAACTCCAAGGGTAGCGCAGTTGCCGAAGAAGATTTCTGCAAAGCTCTGAGCAATCACGGCGCGAAATCCAGCGCGGTAGAGTGCCTGTGGGGCATGCTCTCGCGAACTTCCACACCCGAAATTGATTCCTGAGAGGAGGATGCTGGCTCCCTCGAATCGGCTCTCATTGAGAGGGTGCGATTTCAGCGCTCCGTCTTCTTCGTGTCGAACATCGTAGAAGAGATATTCTCCCAGGCCGTCAAAGGTTACACACTTCATGAAACGAGCGGGAATGATTCGATCGGTGTCGATATCAGATCCTGGGACGTGGACGGCAGTGCCGGTTACGGAGGTAATCTTATCCAAAGCCATAATTGCCTACTTCTTTCGATCCGTAGCGAGTCAAACTCAAGAGGAAATTCTGCGAAGGAGCGTGTCCGAAAGGCTGCTGATCAGGAGATTCCGGTTCCTTCCACCCCTGATTCTTAGTCGAGGGTCGATCCGGTGCCGCCATCTCATTATACGGATCCAGCAATTCAGCCTGTTCCTTCCTAATCTGAACCAAGTCTGGTGGTATCTCAGGTCAATCCGTCCATCGAACATCAGATTCAGCCTCCCGTATCCAGGGATGGTGCGTGGAAATATGGAGAGCGTGCCCCTGTTCCTGATCAATATGCTGTGCGGGAAGGGCCCTGAGTGGAAGAGGCGCCCGAGATCAATCTTCCGTTTCCGTTTGGTGTCGCTCAATCCGGCGAAGGGATCTTTCCATTTGGAGGTTCTCAGATTGAATTTCGAATCGATCCGCCAGTGCATCGGGAGTTCTGGCCCGTCCTTCCTCGCTTCTTTGATCCTCACTTTGCGCCACAGATTCCTACGGCATTTCATTCTCATGGGCATACTGGCGTGCCTTTCCAGGGAGACTTATGGGGTCCGTTTTTCTTGCCGTTTTGGCGTTAGGCTCATTTCAGGGTAGCGACCGACCTGCACGTGATCCCGTGCAGGATGTCGCGATTCGGCGATTGTCACAATTCGTGGTCAGGCTCACTCTCCGTTGTCACTGACTTATGAATCGACTGCCTTGCTTGTTTGCTCTTCCTTTTCTATTTTATTTCACCCAAACCGACCTTTCGGCAGCGGATGAAGATTATCGGCCTGGATCCGATGCAATGGTGAAAGAAGGCGTTCCAAAAGGAACCGTAACTAAGCACTTTTGGACCAGCGAGATTTTCCCCGGAACCGAGCGAGATTACTGGGTGTATGTTCCGGCGCAGTATGACAAGGCTAAGCCTGCGGCGGTGTTGATTTGTCAGGACGGAGGAGGATTTATTCGCGAAAACGGAGCTTTCCGGGCCCCGACCGTCCTCGACAACCTTATCCATGCGGGTGAGATCCCAATCACGATCGGAATTTTCATCAATCCCGGAGTTGTTCCGCCAACCAAGAAAGGTGGTCAGCCAAGGAAGAATCGCAGTTTTGAGTACGACACCCTGAGCGATCAATACGCACGGTTTCTCCTTAAGGAGATTCTGCCAGAAGTGGAGAAATCCCACTCATTAACCGACAATCCAGATCACCGCGTCATCTGCGGGAATAGCTCGGGCGGAATTTGCGCCTTCACGGCTGCCTGGGAGCGACCAAACGCGTTTCGAAAAGTGATCAGTCACATTGGCAGCTTCACCAACATTCGCGGAGGTCATGTCTATCCTGCGCTGATCCGAAAGTCCGAGCCCAAGCCGCTTCGAGTTTTTCTTCAAGAGGGTGAGAATGATCTTGATAACCTTCACGGCAACTGGCCGCTTGCGAATGAGCAGATGGCTGCAGCGCTCGCCTTTGCAAAGTATGATCACAAATTAGTCATGGGAACGGGCCGCCACAGCGGCCGTCACGGGGGGGCAATTTTCCCAGAAACTCTTCGCTGGATCTGGCGGGATTGGGGCGCGAAGTAACTGAATTTTCGAGAGTATTCCTACTATGAAACCGATTTCATCTTTCCTCATCCTCTTTGCCAGTATGCTCAGTGCATCTATTTTTGCGCAGGACATGCCGCTCAGCCAGATTCTCATCGACGGCGAAGATTGGGAGGTTGTCGTTGAAGGGTTTGGATTTACCGACGGCCTTTCGACAGATGCAGAAGGCAATCTCTATTTCTCCGATGTGAAAGGGGGAACGGCTGTGTTCCGAGTCGATGTTGAGGGTAAAGTTTCTGAATTCATTTCAGATGCACCGGGCATCAGTGGGCTTCAGTGGGGAGCGGATGGAAATCTCTACGCCTGCGTTGCGAGGGAACAGCGCGTAGTCCGCTTTTCAGCAGATGGCAAAGAAACGGAACTCGCCGCCGAAGTACGACCGAATGATCTCGTTGTGACTCACAACGGGAATCTCTATTTTACGATGACACCGACCCAGGAAATTCGCCGAATCGATCCGGCAGGAAAAATGACTGTCATGAGCACTGGGGATGTGACAAGACCGAACGGGATCTCATTGTCTCGTGATCAGGGAACCCTCGTCGTATCGAATCATGGTGGTAAATTTGTCACCGCCTTTCGGATCGAACCGGACGGGACCCTTTCGCATGCCCAACCCTACATGGCGATGAGAACTCCTGCTGCCGATTCTGAAGTGGCGAAAGGTGATGGGATGGCGACAGACGTGCACGGTCGTTACTACGTTACGACTGCAATAGGACTTCAAATGTTTGATCCGACCGGAAGAATGGGCGGTGTGATTCCGAAGCCGGATCCATCGCAGGGGTTGGTTAGCGTTTGCTTCGCTGGTCCAGAACATGCTTATCTCTATGTAGCAAACGGGGGGAAGATTTTTCGTCGTAAAACGAAGACTTCTGGCGCGCTCTTCTTCGAAGAACCGAAAAAGAACGAGGCACCTCCCAAGTAGTTGTCCCGACAACCTTGCGGCCAAGACGATCGAACTGCCCTAGCGGTTGATCGACTGCTCGGTAATTCGCGTGATGTGTTTCGCAAGAAGATCAAACTCGAGGTTCACTCGTGATCCAGATCGGATTGCGGACAGGCTCGTGACCTCGTGGGTGTGAGGAATGATCCAAAGGGTGAACTGATCTGTCTCAAGCTCTGCCACGGTCAGGCTAATACCGTTGACGCAGATGGATCCTTTGTGGACCACCAGGTGAGAAAATTCCATGGGTAGAGTGATCGTCAGTTTATGATCCTGCCCCTCCTTGTCGTAGGAGAGGACCTCGGAACAAGCGTCGACATGGCCTTGCACAAAATGGCCCGAGAGTCGGTCGCCGATGCGGAGGGAGCGCTCCAGATTGACCGGAGAAAACTCTTCGCAGTCTCCCAGGTTGGTGAGGCGAAGAGTTTCGTGAAGCAGGTCAAAGCGCATGGCTCCATCGGCGACCTCGGTCACGGTGAGGCAAGCTCCATTTACTGCGACGCTTTCTCCGAGAGTGACTTCGTTCGAGAAGCTGGATTTCACCCACAGTTCGGCCCCTTTCTCGACGGGGGTCAGGACACTGACTTCTCCGCACTCTTCAACGATTCCGGTAAACATGGTTTCACCGTAGCATATCGGAATCGATTCGAAACCCTCCAAAGTAGAGAGAGGGAAACGAGGCTGTGGAATCAATCCTTCGTCGTCTTACTGGTCTCCCATCCGGTAACCGTCATTTCTCCAATCCCGCTTTGGTCTCAGTAGCCCCCAGATCGTCGAAGCGATTGAGACTGAGTTTGAAAACCTGCCCTCGTTCACAACAACTGACCTGATCCTGACGCGGAGCTTCTTAAAGCTCTCAAAGAGCCGTCATGGAACTACGAGGTGATCTGATTTCTCAATCCCAAAGGCAAGGATGTCATTCCGAGAAAGGATCGAGTCTGGACAACAGAAGCCGTCACGGCCCGAATGGTCGAAGCTCTGAAATCGGTCGAGCGGGAAGTTCCCAAGTATCTTGAAGCACTGGCCGGCAAGTCAGTGGCAACGAGCCCTGATGAAGTCGCGTTTGCCATGTTCTGTTTCTGGACTGGCAAGCGAAAGCTCGGAGTGATCGATGGAGTCCTCACAACCGAGGCAGGTTGGATCGGAGGACACGAGGTGACTTATGTCGTTTATGATCGGGCAAGGCTCTCGTTCGGGTCTCTGGTAGAGAGAGCGGCGAGTGTTGACTGTGTAAAGCAAGTCTACGTCACGAGCCCAGATGACCAGAATGTGACCGAGAAAAGCAGGCTCAAAGTTGGTCCCCTCGTGGACTATCGGCCGGCGAAATTGTCGGATCAGAAGAAGCAAATTTCCGGGATCTCACTACAAAAACTGAAGCTTTCTGAAGCTCAGGCTACTAAACTTAATGCATTAGCGAGGACTGATCCTCATGCGGCTTTGCAGTGGCTAAGTCCTCGACAGCGTGTCAATATTACCAAATCCTGAATTATGAAACCCACCTTGCTTGTTCTTTACAGCGGTCTTGCCGCGCTTGTATTTTTTACTTTCCCACCGAGTCCCCATCTTGGCGCTGATGAGAAGATGACAAAGAATCCGGATCAATCGGATTTTCCCGAGAACGTTCAGACCGTCACTTTTGGAGCCGGATGCTTCTGGTGTGTTGAAGAGTTTTTCCATCAGACTCCCGGGGTCGTTTCTACTTTGTCAGGTTACATGGGGGGAGATAAGGCCACCGCAATTTACGAAAAGGTGACGACCGGGCGAACCGATCATGTCGAAGTCGTGCAGGTCTACTTTGATCCTGAGAAGATCAGTTTTGATCAACTACTAGATGTCTTTTTTGATCTACACGATCCCACGACGCTGAACCGCCAGGGATATGACCGCGGCACTCAATATCGTTCCGTCATCTTCTTCAAAGATGATATCCAGAAGGAAGCCTCTGAGAAAAAGATCAAGGAATTGACTGCTGCGGAAAAGTTCAGTGACCCCATCGTGACCGCGGTCGAACCTGCGAAGGAGTTTTTTCTCGCGGAGGATTATCATCAGAACTACGCACGTCTCAATCCCGACAACCCGTATCTCCACAATGTGCTTTTTCCCAAGTTGAAGAAGCTTGGATTGAAGGTGCCGACCACGGGAGGGGTAGAGTAGGTGCCCCGGGGGGTGGGCTCATTGGTGGAGTTGCCGGCTCAATGGATGCTCTGACTCATTCCACTGATGGTAGGGTCCGAATGATATTAGGGCGGGGCAGAACGAAGCCCTGCAGCAGCCTCTCCATGAACTTCCAAGCGATCAAACTCTCCCCATGCCTTCGTTCTCTGCTTGCTGTTCTTGCCCTTGCTAGCTCGCTGGCTCTCGTCATGAATGGGAAAAAATGGGCTGACTGTCTTTCCCAGACAAAACCAAAGTGAATCGGTCACCGGGTCCACTCGAGCCACTTGGTCATCGCCGCTTTGACTTTCGGCGTGAGACGGGTGCGATTGTAGAGATCGCCGACCTTACGAATTGCCTCTCCAATTGTCGGATAGGGATGGATTGTATCCTTGATTTTGCCAAGACCGATCTTGTGCTTCATCGCCACTGTGATCTCCCCAATCAGCTCGCCTGCATTGGTGCCAACGATGGTGGCGCCGACGATCTGATCAGTGCCTTTCTTGACATGGATCTTGATAAAACCCTCCGTCTCTCCGGATAGAATTGCTCGATCAACTCCGCTTAACTGCTGCGTGAATGTGTCGATTTCAAGTCCTTCTTCTTTGGCCGACTGGAAATTAACTCCCACATGAGCTACTTCGGGTTCGCTGTAGGTCGCCCACGGGATGATGAGATTGCTATTTTTCCACCGACCAAGGAAGAGTGCATTTCCAATCACCATCCGCGCCATGAAGTCGGCGGCATGTGTGAACTTGAAATTCGAACAGATGTCACCGGCTGCGTAAACATTCTTTACCGTAGTCTGGAGTTTGTCGTTGACCGCGACACCGACTTTGGAATAGGCGATTCCGACGTCATCGAGCCCGAGCCCTTCGACATTCGGAGCGCGACCGACGGCGACGAGAAGCTGATCGACAGTTTCATCGTAGCTGCCTTTTTCCGATTCCACGGTGAGCCGGACACCGCCGGTTTCGCCAGGTTGAAGTTTCAAATCGCGGCTGCAGCAGAGGACGTTAACTCCGTCACGTTCGAGAGATTTCCGGAGAATAACTCCTGCATCGGGATCTTCGCGAGGGAGGATTCCCTTCGAGGATTCGACCAGAAAGACTTCCGATCCGAGCCGGGCAAAACTTTGCGCCATTTCCACTCCAATCGGGCCCGCTCCAATGATTCCAAATCGTTTTGGAATTTCGGTCAGGGAGAACAGCGTTTCATTGGTAAGGTAGTCGATCGTATCGAGGCCATCAATGGGAGGTGCTGAAGCTCGGGCTCCCGTCGCAATTGTCGCCTTCTTGAAGGTTAGCTCGGTGCCGTCGACGTCGATGGTGTTTGCGCTCGTGAATTTTCCCTGTCCGATAAACACGTGGATCCCCAACTCGGTGAACCGCTTGGCTGAGTCGTGGGGACTGATGTCAGCGCGCAGCTTTCGCATTCTCTCCATTACTGCACCGAAATCTATGGTGACGCCTTCAGGAATATGAATCCCGAAATCGGCTGCGTCCCGCACCTGGGCCGTTCGTTTCGCAGCGGCGATGATCGCCTTTGACGGAACGCACCCGGCGTTGAGACAGTCTCCACCGAAGAGGCTACGCTCGATCAATGCTACCTTGGCCCCAAGGCCCGCGGCGCCAGCTGCGGTGACGAGACCGGCGGTACCTCCGCCGATGACAACCATGTTGTAGGTGCCATCGGGAGTGGGATTTACCCAGTCCGTCGGATGAACGTTCAACTGCAATTTCAAATTATGCTCGTCAAGCGGTTGTAGCGGAGTGAGATGACTCATGAGAAATGATTGGTTACAGTGAAGGGGTAGAAAGCGATTCGTGCGAGTTATTGAGCGATCTTTTTCTGGAGTGCTTTTCTTGCCGGCATCGTTGACCACTCGAAAAAGACCCTCCCGAAAGGAGGGGATTGTCTGATGGGAAATCATTTCAGAATGGCGAGCATCAGAAAGTTTGGTCGTAGACTCAGATGTATCGTTTCGCTGGTTCGGAAATGAGTTGGAGGGTTTTAATGGATGGGGGTGATTTAGTAGAATTGACGAGTTTTTTTCTAGGAATCGGAGCGAAACAGGAATTGGAGCAGCGTTCGGATCGGTCTTTTGAGGTTTGGCATGACTTCGGGAGCTCCTTTGGCTATTCTGCTTCTATCCAGAATCCAACCATAGAGATAAGCCCTCGGGACCAGATGAATCTCACCATCCGAAAGGTTGGACGTGAGCAGAATGATGCGATCGTGATTGATGGATTTTTCACCGACCTCGATCTCGTTCGCAGAAATGTTCTGCTTCTGAAATATCGGAAACCGGACTATTCGGATCCGGGTGAAATTTCAAAGCCTGACTGGGATTTTTCACCGATCGAGAAATTGGTCTCCCAGCCGCTGGGGTTGAATCCACAGTCGAAATTCATATTTCCTTTTTCCATGGTGACTCTCAGCGGCAAGGACTTTCATTCGGGGTTCATTCAAGAGGGAAGATTTGGCGAAGAAGTAGACCAGAGGCGACTGACTTTGAATTTCTTTGTCGAACTGAATTGAGTAGCCCCAGCCTGATGAAAACGACTCGACGTCAATTTATTGCCGCCACCGGAAGCTCGTTGACCGCGGTGGCTTCTGGTTCTGTGCAAACAGGTGAGTCAGCACTCTTCTCCTTCGGGCTCATGGCGGATTGTCAGTATGTCGATGCAGAGACGCGAGGTAGCCGGTTCTATCGGCAAAGCCCAAAGAAACTAGCCGAAGCGGTCGCAGAGCTGAATCGAAGGGATCAAGCGTTTACCTTTCATCTCGGAGATTTTATTGATCGTGACTTTGCGAGTTTCGCTACCCTCCAGCCTATTGCGGCGAAGCTTCAGGCGGACCTCTACCATGTGCTTGGTAATCACGACTATGACGTTGCCGATGTGGACAAAGGAAAAGTTCAGGGAGAGCTGGGCCTCGAGCGAGGATACTACAGTCTTCGAAGAAATGGTTTTCGGTTCCTCGTGATCGATACCACCGACGTGAGCGTCTACCGACACCCATCCGGAACGGAAAAGAAGAAGGATGCCGTAGCGGAAATGCAAAAGTGGAAAGCCGCGGGGTCGAAGTCAGCGGTGTCCTGGAATAGTAGGCCTGGCGACGAGCAGATTGAGTGGGTCGAAGAGCAGCTTCAGGAGGCGACAGAGGAGAATGAAACTGTCCTGGTCCTTGGGCATCATCCCATCCTTCCGAATGGAGGTCACTCGATCTGGAATGCGATAGCAGTTCACGAACTGTTGAAAAAATACTCCTGCGCGAAGCTTTACCTGAATGGTCACAACCACGCGGGAGCTTACATCGATGACGAGGGACTTCACTATCTCACTCTCAATGGCATGGTCGAGACGGAGAAGGTAAATGCGTTCGCTCATGCCGATCTTTTTGTGGACCGGTTGGAGATCACGGGTTTCGGGCGGCAGGAGTCATACACACTTAAGTTTCGCTAACGCGCCGAGACGGTCCAATCAGATCCTTCGTCGCTAAAGCTCGGACCAGAGAATTGGTCCTGAAATGAGTGCGCTTGCCTTATTCGCTGATAACCGGAGCGAGATAAATGTTTTTGTATTTCACTGCCGTGTGATCTCCTTGCAGGTAGATCGGTCCCGGTGTCATCGGATCGGTGTGAATGGCACCTCCCGTGGGACCAACAACGGGTTGGTTGTCGATGACTTTCACACCATTCAAAATCACCGTGACATGCCGATCGACCAATGTGATATCGTACGTCTGCCATTCTCCAGGTGGCCGCCCCGCGTTCGTTGAGGGAGCAATGCGACTGAAGATGGATCCCACTCCATTGATTCCCTGCATACGACTATCGCGATCGACGACCTGGGCTTCGTACATTCCGCGCAAGTAGACTCCGCTATTGCGATCGGCATCGATCAGGAACTCGATGTGCAGCCAGAAGTCCTCAAACGTGGCCTCGGTTCGCAGATTGGCATGGTCGCCCGTCGCGCTGAAATCAGTCTTGGGGGTGGAATTGGCCAACATCCCATCCTGAACACTCCACCCATTGATCTTGTCGGTTTCATGCGGCCTCCATCCGGTCATGTCTGTTCCGTTAAAAAGGGAAATGGGATGTCCGAAGCGAACCAGGGACAAATCGGGTGGCGATGCGGGCATCGGAGGAATCTGCTTGCCCGTGAAGCGGATTCGCTCGCCCTCTCCGCCATCGTTTGGCGTGCGGATAAGAAGGCCTTCGAGTTTGCCATTGGTAAGGCCGACCTCGACAACCTGATCGAGGTAGACATTGCTCTTCTTGGCTTTGCGCTTCTTTTTGAGAGAGAAGTGGATGCGACCTTCCTTGACCTTGTCGATTGCGTAAGGACCTTCCGGGCCGACATAGACTCGCATGCGAGCCATCGCTTTTCCTTCGTCTTTGAAAATACTCATCCAGGCCGGTTCACCAGACTCAAGATCAAGCGACCAGTCGCCCAGAAGTCCTTTGGGGATGGATTCCGCATGTGCTGCGCTTGCGAGAACGAGCATCATGCATGCAATGAAAAATTGGGGAACAGTCATGGGGAAGGTGAGAAAGAGTAGCAGGGTTTTCTTCCGATGAATCGTGATCAGGAAAATGCTTAGGCAGGTCAATCTTCAGGCATTGAAGATGGAGTTCAGCTTGGCAAGGTTGAGTTGGTAGGCCTCCACGGTTTCCATACCTTTGGGTTGGGAGGCTTCCATGATGAGCCAGTCTCTGTAGCCTGCTCGAACGAGCGACTGGTGGAATTTCTCGAAGTCGACCTCGCCGTCGCCAATGAGATTGCTTTGCTCCTTGCAGTGGACCTGACAAATTCGATCGGCCCCGAGTTGGACAACTTCTTCGTAGATGTCGTAGCCCATTCTGAGGGAATTGGCGGAGTCGTAGTAGACTTGAATCGCTTTTGAGTCGACCCCGTCGATGATCTGGAGGTGGTCGTCTGCCGAAAGAAGCGATTCGATTCCGAGAATCACGCCTGCATCTTCCGCCCTCTTTGCAACGGTCGTTAACTTTGTGACGACGGATTCCATCAATTCCGGTTTCCCGTTAATGTCGCCCTTTCCAAAAAAGGCGAGGAGGCAAGTTTTGAAAGCCTTGTCAGGCTGCTCTTTTTGAATCCTGGCAATCGTATCGACGGCATCACTGACCCAATCAATTGCTTCCGGGTGAGAGACGAGTGGCATCCTGTTGAGGATTCCCATTCCCAGTGATGCGATCTCGATCCCTGTCTCATCAACTCGTCGGTAGTACTGCTCGCGAACCTTGGAATCGCGAAGATCATACTCCGATCCAGGTGTGCTGAAGCTCACCTGCAACCCTTCGAGTCCGATCTCTTCAGCGACTTCGAAAGCACCGATGTCCTGCTGCATCTTCAGATTCCAGTCGGTAACCCCGATCTGAAATCTGTTTTTGGTTTCTGCGCGAATGGGGAGAATTGCCGAAACGGCGCCCGTGGTCAGAAGCTGGAGAGAGGCTCTTCGTGTGATCATAGCATTCAGTGAAAGGTAGCTGAGGAGTCGGAGCCAACATACTGTTTTAAGTCAAACCGTGACGAGCAATATTGAAACGGACGGCTTCATGGCGCCACGAGCAGTCCTACCACCCGCACGGCCTAGAAGCGCCAGATTTTTCGGAGCCAATTTCGGCCTGATCCCGTCTCTGATTCGATGGGCTCTTCGGCTATAGTACCAACCGTTCTTTATGAAAAACAATTTCATCGTTCTCCTCACTCTGGCGGGCCTCCTCGCAGTTTCTCAGGCCGCCGAGCGCCCCAACATCGTTTTCGTTTTTTCTGATGACCACGCTACGCAGGCAATCAGCGCCTATGGTGGCCCACTTGCGGAAATTGCACCGACTCCCCATCTCGACGAGATTGCTGCGGAGGGGATGCTCTTTCGCCGCTGCATGGTGACGAACTCCATCTGTGGTCCGAGCCGCGCGACCATTCTGACCGGAAAATACAGCCATAAGAATGGATTCTTTCAGAATGAGAAGACCCGGTTTGATGGCTCGCAACAGACCTTTCCCAAGCTCCTCCAGAAGGTGGGGTATGAAACCGCGCTGATCGGTAAGTGGCACCTTGCGAGTGATCCGACAGGGTTTGATCACTGGGACATCCTTCCCGGGCAGGGCAGCTACTACAATCCAGATTTTATCAACTCCGAGGGGAAATATCGTGTCGAGGGATACGTCAGCGAAGTGATTACGGAGAAAGCGAAAGAATGGCTCAAAGCGGAGCGGGACTCTGACAAACCATTTATCCTCATGGTTCAGCACAAAGCTCCACACCGTGCCTGGGAGCCGGCGCCGAGGTATTTGTCGGCTTTTGACGACGTCACCATCCCGGAACCGGATACCCTCTTCGATGACTACAGCGGCAGGAGAACTGCTGCTCACGATCAGGACATGTCGATTGCAAAGACCATGACGATGCGGGACCTCAAAGTGGATGAACTTGACGAGACGGGTCAGCTTGCGGAGAGGCTATTCCTTCGGATGACTCCGGAGCAGCGGGCGCAGTGGGGTATTGCCTATCAGGAAAAGAACGATGCCTTTGTTGCTGCAGGGTTGGAAGGAGAGGAGCTCATACGCTGGAAGTATCAGCGTTACCTGAAAGATTATCTGCGCTGCATTAAATCGGTCGACGAGAGCATCGGAGAGTTACAGGAATTCCTCGAATTGAGTGGGCTCGACGAGAACACGGTATTTATTTATTCCAGCGATCAGGGATTCTACCTGGGGGAACACGGCTGGTTCGACAAGCGGTTCATGTTTGATGAATCGTATCGTACGCCTCTACTCGTTCGATGGCCAGGTGTCGTCGAGGCTGGGACTGAGAACAGCGATCTCGTCTCCAATCTGGATTTCGCCCAAACCTTTCTCGATATTGCCGGTGCGGAAATTCCTGCCGATATGCAGGGCGAAAGTCTCGTTCCGATTTTGAAGGGTGGGACACCCGACGATTGGCGCTCTTCCCATTACTACCACTACTACGAGTATCCGGGCTGGCACATGGTGCATCGTCACGAGGGTGCCTACGATGGGCGTCACAAGCTCATGAACTTCTATGATCTCGATGAGTGGGAGCTCTACGACCTCGAAACCGATCCTAAGGAAATGAAGAATCAATATGAGAATCCGGAGTATGCCGAGGTGCGCAAGAGACTGCACGAGGAACTCGTTCTGCTTCGCAAACAATACGAGGTGCCGAAGAATGAGATCCAGGATCTTACCGATGTGAACATGCACTACCACTCGGACGAGATTCGAAAGCGCGGGATAGAGAGAAGGAAGCAACTTGAGGCGAAGAAGAAGCAGCAGCAGTAAGATTTTTCCCCTGTGTAATCTGAAGCGCCCGGTTCGCGCATCGAACGCTATCGAGTTTCAGCTTTCAGAGAATTTCCCGGACTCGAGAAAGGTGATCACGTCTTCGATGACCCCTCCATGGTTCATGATGTTGGGATGAGTCGCATGCACGATCTTATAGTCGCTCATTCCTGAGATACGAGCGCTCTCAATCGATACCTTCCCATCATTACGGCCCGGAATCATGGTGGAGAGAATCCAGTTGATGCTCCGGTCGCCAGTGATTACTCCCAACTCGAATTCGACCGATCCCAGTCTGGATATGAACCCTTCGGAAGAGGTGCCCAGCTGCAATCCGGCGGGACCGTTCAGCCATTCGAACAACTTGAGACCCCCGAGACGATCGACAACTTCACTGCCCTGGTTCGGAGGGCAGAGCATGACCACTCGTTCCGTTCTGGAGAATTCCAGATGCTGATGGAGATAGCGTACGAGAATGCCCCCGAGTGAGTGCGTCACAAAGTGAACTCGGTCTGACTCCTTTGTCTTGTTTCCGATTTCCTCGAGAACGTATTCCGCTAGTTCTTCGACCGGGAATTGCCTCGACGGGTAGCCAATGTTCACGACATCGTATCCGGCCCGAGTAAGGGAGCCTTCCATCTTTTTCATGGAAGAGGCTGTCCTCGCTAGGCCATGAAGCAGGACGACGGTTTCCTTTCGATCCATGACAGGTATGGGTGGCATTATCGCACAGTTCTCCGGGCTCCGCCTACCGCTTGTGAATCAGCGGAAGGATGAGGCCGGTTGGGGAACTACACCAAGCTTTTCGTAGGCGAATCCACTTTCCCGTGGTTCGTATTCACCTGTGTAATTAATGCTGCGATCCACAGTCACCTGATCTTCCATGCCGATGCCCCAGTAGACACCGTTGATGATGAGGCGTCGAAGGCCTGGGTTCTCGAGGTCCCGTGCGCTGCCCATGGTGGAGTGTAATACTCGAGCCGATTTGCCTGCCGTGGTCTTCCAGTCTTTGATCCACACCACGGGTAGGGGGATCTTCTCGGGGTTCGAATTGCCTCCCTGCTTTCGACCGATGAGAGGTTGTCCGAGAACGAGAACCCGGCATCCGTCCGGAAGACCCGTTCCTTCCTTGTAGGTGCGGTAAACGTCAGACGGTCCCCAGATATCTGAAACCCCCTTGAGGATGGGGTGCTCTTTCTCCTCCTCAACAATATCTCCGCGGGTCGAGTCGCGGTTCCAGTTTCCGTGATGGCCTCGGAAGGATCCGCCAACGATGTGGCCAAAGGAGACCTTCTTGCCATCAACCTCATAGGGAAGAGGACCGCGAAAGCCGTGGTTTCCAGTCCGCAACGTGAGGAAGGGTTTTCCAGAATCGAGGTAGTCGACGATGTGTTCGAGTTGTTGCTTTGGTAGGGTCAGTAGGCGTGGGAAGAAGATGACGAGGTCTGCTTTCTCCAGATGATTCAAACCGGGAATGTCGTGTTCCTGGAAAGAGTCCTCCTCTCCCTTCTTGGGATAGACGGGCATAGTTGGATCGACGAGACCCTTTTCGTTGACCCCAAAGAGGACGGTGCAATCGAAGCCATGGTGCTTGGATAGGATCCCGGCCATCATCGGCATCGCCTGTTCGCTGCGGTACTCCTGATCGGCGGCAATCAGGACAATGTGTTTTCCTTTCCCTGGCCCCTCTGCTCCATGGTAGATCAGCCATTGGGGCCCCTCCGCAACAGGATGCTCGGCGTTTAGAGTGGACGCCGGTGCTAGAAGAAGGCAGGCAAGAAAACAGAATGCTCGCGAATGGCTACCAGGAGAATGCTTCATCGAGGTGGATTTGATCGTCGACGGCTTCATTCGTCAAGCTTTTGGCGACGCCTCCCCCGAGTGAGGCATCCGCCTCATTCCCGTCAATCGGTACTTCGAATGCACAGATGCATGAGATAGGATGATCAGCATGATTGGTTCATCTTGTAGTTCGGGAAGCTCGTCTTGCGTAGTTCTCTGGCTCTTTTTGCTGCTGATAAGCCCTGGCCTTGCCATTGCGGAGGAGAAGAGTTGGGAGAAGCGAAATGCACAGATTGCAGAAGCGATTCTCGAACGAGCCACCGAGAGCGATTGGAAATGCCTTGAGGAGCTACGTGAACGGATTGTGAAATCAACACCTCCCATCCCTGATTCGGAAATGGAGGACTACATTTCTCCGGTCCCGAAAGCCGCGGAGTATGCAGTCAAGTCCAGTGAACAAGCCGTGCCCCTTCCAAAGGACGCGACCAACTTCGAAATGGTTGCGATTCCTGGCGGAACTTTTTTGATGGGAAGCCCGCCGGACGAAGCTTTGCGATTTGAGGACGAGGGACCTCAGATCGAGGTTGAGATTTCCCCTTTCTGGATAGCCCGATACGAGACAACGTGGAATCTCTATGAGCCATTTATGATCACTCCCAATCCGCGGCACAAGGATGGATCACTCGCCTATCCGGACCTTATCGAGGATGCGATTTCCGTGGATTATGTTTCTTCGCCAACGACTCCCTACACCGAGATGAGTTTTGGCATGGGGATCGATGGCTTTCCGGCGATCTGCATGACCCACCACGCTGCAAACAAATTTTGCGAGTGGCTCAGTTTTCAAACCGGTCATTTCTACCGTCTTCCGACTGAGGCCGAGTGGGAGTATGCCTGCCGAGCGGGGACTAAAGGGCGTTTCTCGAACCCAGCAAATCAACTTTCTGAGTTTGCAATTCTCGATCCAGAACAGGTTCGAGTCGGCTACGAAAAGATTGGTACTAGGAAGCCAAATCCTTGGAAGCTCCATGACATGCACGGCAACGTTATGGAGTGGTGCCTCGATCAATACCTTCCTGACGCCTACTACTTGTATGGAAGCGGGCCGGTAAAGGATCCGATCCATCTCCCCTCGACACGATATCCGAGGGTGGCGAGAGGGGGAAGTTGGTACGACCCTGAGGAGGAACTGCGTTCCGCCAGGAGAATCTATTCCGACGAAAACTGGAAGCTACAGGATCCTCAATTGCCAAAGAGCCTATGGTATCTCACCGATGCGCATTGGCTCGGGATGCGCGTGGTTCGCCCCCTCAAGGTTCCTACCTTGGAAGAGATGTATCTATACTGGAATCTCGGTCTTCCGATCACGACGACCAAAGGCCAGGAGTGAGAGCCAACGAAATCGGAAGGGGAAGAGCCGATGAATGGGAGGCTGCGTTCGTCTAGATGACGATTCCAGTGACCTCGCCTTCAAACACCATCTTTCCATCGACAAATCCCTGGGATTCGAAAATCGCCATTCTCGATCTCAGTTTTTTCGCCCTCACTACCATGATGAGATTGGCACCGGGTTCGACGCTGCCGCGAAACTTCACGTTGTCCACGCCGGCAAATCCGAAGAATTTCGTTCCGCCGGTTTCGAATTTCATGTGATAGATCACTGAACTGATTTGAGCCGCCATTTCGATCATGAGGACCCCAGGCATGATCGGGCGCCCGGGGATGTGCCCTCGGGTCCAGAATTCGTCGGCCTGCTGAGTCTTAACCCCGACAGCAAGACCCTCCTCCAGATCGAGAGAGACAAGCCGGTCGACCTGTTCGAACTCATCTCGTTGCGCGTTGAGCGCAAGAATCTGATCCTTCGAAACTGCTACGTTTTCAGCGACGATGGATGCCGGGGCGACTATCGGTTCTGCTGCCATTCTTTTTGCGGTGCCAATGAATTGGATCACCGATCCGATTGATTACGGCAGCTGAGTTTCGCCCATGAGGTAACGATCGCACTCGCGTGCAGCACCGCGTCCTTCATTGATTGCCCAGACAACGAGACTCTGGCCCCGGCGCATGTCGCCAGCGGCAAAGACTCCGTCGACACTAGTCTGATATTTTTCAAATTCAGCTGCGACGTTAGAGCGGGCGTCTGTCTCAAGTCCTAGCTTCTCGACGATAGAGGCTTCAGGTCCAAGGAATCCCATCGCAAGAAGAACAAGGTCTGCCTTGATCGTGCGAGCCGATCCTTCGACATCCTTCGGGATAAACCGACCGGCGGCCTCGTCGTGATCCCACTCTACACTAACAAGATTCAGCTCTTCAACGTTTCCATCAGAGTCACCGACGAGTTGCTTGGCGGTGACGAGGTATTCGCGAGGATCTTCGCCCTGGATCGCGTTGGCCTCTTCCTGACCATAGTCGACTTTGAACACGCGTGGCCATTCTGGCCATGGATTGTCATCAGCGCGCTCACCCGGAGGCTTCGGCATGATCTCGAGCTGGACGACGCTCTTGCAACCGTGTCGCAGCGACGTACCAACACAGTCCGTTCCGGTATCTCCACCACCAATCACGACGACGTGCTTGCCTCGTGCATCAATCGGTGGTCGCTCGTCGTCAAAGTCATTATTGAGGAGTGATTTGGTGTTCGCTCTGAGGAACTCCATCGCGAAGTGGACTCCCTTAAGGTCCCGGCCGCCGATCGGAAGATCTCTGGGCTTGGTAGCTCCACAGCAGAGAACCGTCGCATCGAAATCGTTGCGAATTTCTCCAATGTCATGAGTGACACCGATGTGGGCATTGGTCACAAACTTGACTCCTTCTTCCCGCATCAGATCGACACGACGTTCCACAACACCCTCCTTCTCGAGCTTCATGTTGGGAATCCCATACATGAGGAGTCCACCGATACGGTCGTCTCGTTCGAAAACTGTCACTTCATGACCAGCCTTGTTGAGTTGGTCAGCACAGGCGAGTCCGGCAGGGCCAGATCCGACCACGGCGACCTTTTTGCCTGTTCTCTCGTCGGGAGGACAAGGCGTAAGCCATCCTTCTTCCCATCCTCGATCGATGATCGAACATTCGATGTTTTTGATCGTGACGGGGGGATCGATCACACCAAGAACGCACGAGCCTTCGCAGGGTGCTGGGCAGACGCGACCGGTAAACTCAGGGAAGTTGTTTGTCTTGCGGAGGCGGTCGAGAGCTTCCTTCCAGCGATTGCGATACACGAGATCATTGAATTCAGGAATCAGGTTGTTGACTGGGCAGCCGCTAGCAGCCCCGCCAAAGGTCAATCCTGTGTGGCAGTAGGGGACGCCGCAGTCCATGCAGCGGGCGGCCTGGGTAGATACGCTTTCGTCGTTGCGTTCGGCATGAATTTCGGACCAGTCTTTGACCCGGTCAAGGGCGGGACGGTCAGGAATTGGGGCACGTTTGAAATCAAGAAATCCGGTGGGCTTTGCCATATCTGAATTTGGGTAAAACTTGTAAAAGAGGTTTGGAGTTAATCAGTGCCCGGCTGCCACGTTCTCTTCGAATGCTGCCTGGATTGCTTCCTCTCCTTCGAGGCCCTTTTCTTCGGCCCGTGTGATTGCGTTGAGAACGCGTTCGTAGTCGCTGGGGAGAACCTTGACAAAACGAGGAAGGAAATTATCCCAGTCGTCAAGAATCTCTTGTCCACGAACACTTCCGGTGATTTCGACATGCTTTTCGAGCCACGCTTTGACGTCGGCGATTTCCTTGTTATCGCATTCGATTAACCGATACACGTTCACCATGTCGGGATTGAGGCGCTTGCTCGCAAAATCTCCTTCTTCATCGAGAACGTAGGCTGTGCCACCGGACATGCCCGCAGCAAAGTTTCTTCCTGTAGATCCGATGCAGAGAACCTCGCCGCCGGTCATGTATTCACAACCATGATCGCCGACTCCTTCGATAACCGCTTTAACACCGCTGTTGCGGACGCAGAATCGCTCGCCAGCCATGCCGGCGATGAAGGCTTCACCTGCGGTGGCTCCGTAGAAAGCAACGTTTCCGGTGATGATGTTATCAGCCGCAACAAAAGGCGCCACTTTCGGTGGGTAGACGATGATCTTTCCTCCGGAGAGACCTTTGCCAACGAAATCGTTGGTGTCCCCTTCGACGGTAAGGGTCATTCCCTGAGGACAGAAAGCCCCGAGACTCTGGCCAGCTGAGCCGTTGAATTTGAGTTCGATCGTATTGTCAGGCAATCCCCCGCCACCGTGGTGACGGGAAATTTCTGCACCGACGATCGTTCCGACGACTCGGTTGGTATTTATGATCGGGAATTCTCCGGACACTTTCTCGCCCCGTTCGATCGCAGGTTTGCAGAGCTCAAGCAGATGCGTGTTGTCGAGCGCCAGATCAAGACCATGATCCTGCTTCTGCGAGCAATACTTCCCGACAGTGGGTCCCGTCTCCGGATCGTAGAGAATCTTGGAGAAGTCGAGTCCTCTGGCCTTCCAGTGGTCGATTGCTTTACGCATCTCAAGACGGTCTACCTGGCCGACCATCTCATTGATAGAACGGAAACCGAGACTGGCCATCACTTCGCGGAGTTCTTCCGCGATGTAGGTCATGAAATTGACCACCGCATCCGGAGCACCGGTGAACTTGGCGCGGAGACGGGGGTCTTGAGTCGCAACTCCAACCGGACAGGTATTCTTGTGGCAGACTCGCATCATGAGGCACCCGAGGGTGACAAGAGGCGCTGTTGCAAATCCGAATTCCTCGGCACCGAGGAGACAGGCAATAGCGACGTCTCTCCCGGTCTTGAGTTGGCCATCGACCTCGACGACAACACGACTGCGAAGATCGTTGAGGAGCAGTGTCTGGTTCGTTTCCGCTAACCCGAGTTCCCAGGGAGCTCCGGCATGCTGAATGCTGGAGCGAGGAGAGGCTCCCGTTCCACCGTCATACCCGGAAACGAGAATGACATCCGCTTTCGCTTTCGCAACTCCTGTCGCAATCGTGCCCACACCCACCTCGGAGACGAGCTTCACATTGACTCGGGCCTGGACATTCGCGTTTTTCAAATCGTGAATGAGCTCCTGCAAATCCTCGATCGAGTAAATATCGTGGTGAGGTGGAGGAGAAATCAAACCTACCCCTGGTGTAGTACCGCGAGTCTTGGCAATTGGAGGCAGGACCTTGTGACCGGGTAGCTCACCACCTTCTCCAGGCTTGGCTCCCTGCACGATCTTGATCTGAATCTCGTCAGCGTTGACGAGGTAGTTACTGGTGACTCCAAATCGACCCGAAGCGACCTGCTTGATTGCAGAGCGACGAAGATCGCCGTTCTCGTCACGGGTGAAGCGATCTGGATCCTCACCACCTTCTCCAGTATTGGATTTTCCGCCGATGCGGTTCATCGCGATCGCAAGGGCTTCGTGAGCTTCCTTACTGATCGATCCGTAAGACATCGCTCCCGTTTTGAAGCGCTTTACGATTTCTGAGGCGGGTTCCACTTCGTCCAGTGGGATCGCCTTGGATTCATCGAGTTTAAACTCCATCAATCCACGCAGGGTGAACATTTCACAAGTCTGGTCGTTAACCACTTTGGAATACTCTTTGAAGGCGTTGTAGTCACCTGCCCAGGTTGCTTGTTGCAGCTTGTGGATGGTGACGGGGCTAAAGAGATGATTCTCGCCGTCAGCACGCCACTGATAGACTCCGCCCGAATCGAGGGCGTGGTCAGCTTCGTCCTGGCGTTCGCCAAAAGCATCTAGGTGACGGAGCCAGACTTCCCAGGAAATGGTTTCGAGACCGATGCCTCCGACGCGGGAAGCTGTCTTGGTGAAATAGTGATCGATGACTGATTCGTTCAGGCCGATCGATTCAAAAATCTGCGCGCCACGATAACTGGCCACCGTAGAAATTCCCATCTTAGCCATCGTCTTGGTGACACCCTTAATGTTGGCCTTGATGAAGTTGGCGCGGGCTTTTTCCGGTGCCATGTCCAACTCCCCGTCTTGAACGAGGTATTCGACAGTTTCCAGAGCGAGGTAGGGGTTGATTACGTCGCACCCATAACCAAGGAGAAGGGCGAAATGCTGTACCTCGCGTGGTTCTCCAGACTCGAGCAGGATCGAAACCTTTCCTCGAACGCCTTCACGGATGAGGTGCTGGTGGAGACCCGCTACTGCTAGCAGCGCTGGGATACCGGCCCGGTGTTTGCTGATGTCGCGGTCTGAAAGGATGAGAAGATTAACGTCGTCTTTGATCGCATCGTCAGCATGATGGAACAGGGTTTCCATGGCATCATGAAGTCCCTCTCCGCGCTCTGCGGCCAGGGGTTCTCTCGACGAAGAGTGATTTGAGTCGAGTCCCTCCTTGTCCGTTTCCGGATCAAAAAGAATCGGAAGAGTTGCCGATTTAAAACCAGCTGCTTTGAAATCGCGGATCTGTGCGAGCTTCTCGTTGTCGACGATCGGATTTTCCAGCTTGATCATGCGGCAGTTGTCTGGGCCAGGATTGACGAGATCCGCCTCGGAGCCGAGGAACGTCACGCTGGCGGTAATCAATTCCTCACGGATCGGGTCGATCGCGGGGTTGGTCACCTGGGCAAAGAGCTGCTTGAAGTAGTTGTAGAGTGGTTGCGGACGGTCTGAGAGGACCGCGAGAGGGGTATCGTTCCCCATCGCTCCGAGCGGTTGAGCTCCCGACTGGGAACTCGGCTGGATCAGGAATCGAAGGTCTTCGAAAGTGTATCCAAATGCCTTCTGACGCATCGCCAGCGTTCCTTTCTCAAGCCCAGGAACTTCGCCTTCGGGCTTCGGAAGGTCCGCTTCATTAACGAGGTTTTCCTTGAGCCATTCGCCATACGGAAGCTCCGAGGCAATTCCTTCCTTCAGCTCATTGTCATCGACAATACGACCCGCCTTGGTATCGACGAGGAACATACGACCGGGCTCGAGGCGGCCTTTCTTGATCACTGTAGAAGGATCGATTCGGGAAATCACCCCTACCTCCGACGCCATGATGACGAGGTCGTCGCTGGTTACATAGTAACGCGAGGGTCTCAAACCGTTACGGTCGAGAATCGCACCTATCTGAGTTCCGTCGAGGAAGGCGATCGAAGCCGGACCGTCCCAAGGCTCCATCATGCATGCGTGATACTCGTAAAAATCACGCTTCGTCTGCGACATGGACTGATGCTTTTCCCAGGGCTCGGGAATCATCATCATGACGACATGCGGCAGCGAACGGCCTGCCATCATGAGGAATTCGAGACAGTTGTCGAATTGCTGAGAATCGGAACCGTCGCCGGCAATAATTGGGAGTAGCTTTTTGAGATCGGAGCCGAAGAGCTTGCTCTCGAGCTGTGTTTGGCGCGCGTGCATCCAGTTTTCATTGCCGCGCATCGTATTGATTTCACCGTTGTGACAGGTGTAGCGGAATGGCTGTGCCCGCGGCCAGCTCGGAAAGGTGTTGGTGCTGAATCGAGAGTGGACCAACGCCATCGAAGATTCCATGTCTGGATGATGAAAGTCTTTAAAGTAGGTAGCGAGCTGTCCTGTCGTCAGCATTCCCTTGAAGCAGATGACCTGACTCGAGAGGGTCGAAATGTAGAAGTAGCCCTGGGAGCCACCTTGCTGGTAGCGGAAACGATAGCTCGCTACGCGTCGAATCAGGTAGAGTGCCCGCTCGAAAGCGGCGGCATCTTTGAGCTCTGATGAACGTCCAATAAAAACCTGCTTTAGACGTGGCTCACACGCTGCTGATGCCTGTCCGAGGTCGTGATTGTCGACTGGGACGTCGCGCCATCCGAGAAAATTCTGCCCCAGTTCTTCGACGACTCCCTCAAGAAGTTTCTCCTCAGCGGCAGCGTTCTCATCGTTAGGGGTCAAACTGACCATACCTACCGCGTAGTGGCCCGGCTCTGGGAGTTCGATTCCTTCCTCTTTGGCAACCGTGGAGAAAAACTTGTGAGGCATTGCCATCAGCATCCCTGCTCCGTCGCCCGTGTTTGCATCACATCCGCAACCCCCGCGGTGATCAAGATTGATACAGATTTCGAGAGCGTCTTGAACGATCTGGTGGGACGGAACCCCTTTCATGTTCACGAGGAAGCCAACACCACAGGAGTCGTGTTCCTTCGCTGGATCATAGAGACCCTGTTCTTGCGGGAGGGGCTGAGAGATATGTTTCTTGGTCATGGTATGTTGCTCGCGGCCGTGCCGTGATCGCCTTTAATTCAAAATCTTGGATTTTCCACCCCGGATTTGGTGCAGAGCTTAGGATGCATGCAGGGCTAAGCCCGGGTCGGGACGGATCTTACACCGCATGTCTGCACGAATCCAAAAATTTGCATCGCACGATAAAAATAAAAGAAAAAGTAGAAGTAAAAGAAAAAGAAGAAGGGGGGGCGAAAAATTACAGCTAGCGTCGGGTTATTACGACTTGAACACCCCTGAGGCGCTCTTTTTTGGTCCTTTTTGCGATTCAAATCAGACTTGCTGTCGATCCTAAAATGTTTTCTTTTGCGAAGAAAGTGATAACTGAGCCTATCTAGATAAGTGTCTTAAGTAATTGAAAATCAGTATTTTACATCTAATTCAATGATGTCCTTTGGCTCCCAATTCGCCACGACCGAGCAAGAGTGAAATCTCACATTGTGGTAGTAATCGAATACGAGTTCTCTGCTGGGAAGCTCGATTTCCGGAAGAAGACAGCCGGGGAGTGAAAGGTCAGGTTTCAGGGGGTGGGACCCCAGATTTCCAAAAGGAGGGAGTGAAATGCCGGGTCGTGCTCCTTCAGCTCAGCCTGGACGAAGGGATAAAAATCGTTGCGGTTGAAGTAAGCTTCTGTGCCTTCCGCAAAATACTCTTTGTGGTTGGTCATCCCATAGTGGAGAACTCGGCGACCTGAATACAAAAGAACGCTACGGTATTTTCCGGATTCTCTTGCCTTGCCAAAAACCTTTGTGATTCGGGGATCGTCGAATCCGAGAATCTGGTCATGGTAGGCGTGAGCGAGTTCATGAAGAACAACCATGGGATGCTTCATTAGCTGCGATCTAGCGATGAGTTGGTTTGCAACCGGGATGTGAACCTTCTTCGCAAGCCGTTGGTCATATCCGTTTTCGCTCAGCCATTTGCCGCTGGGATGATACTGCATTGCCCGGAGCTTGGGGTGCTCCTTCTCGATCCAGATTTCCAGCGTTCGAAGCTCGCTGAGCCTGGGCTCGGGAACGAGAAGTGTAATGAAATAAAGATGATGCTTCAGCATCTTCAGAGACTTGCTCTCTTCTGAGTTTGGGTCGTCCTGGAGCAGGGCAGGATCGACGTGGATCGTCCATCCCTCTACGTTCTGGACAATCGGATCGAATGCTTTTGCTTGGATTGTAGCGAAAAGGAAGATCGGAATAAGAAATTTCATGGTGGAGTTCAGTTTGGACCCAATTTGAATTTTGGCTTCCTGCGGAATTGTGATCAATCGAGGATTTACATTTTGGCTCAGCTCTGATCAGCTTTTGCTATGGAAAGAAAACGGCTAGGAAGAGTGAGCGCAGTCAGCGCACTCGTCGCCATTCTCGGATTGGTCAGTGCAGTGGGAGAAGAATCCGCTGTTGCTGAGAAACTGAAAGGAAAACTCATTCAGGTAAAAGATGGCGAGGTCGTCGAAGCGGCTCTTGCTGGGGAGCCTGAGTTTTACGTGTTCTATCACTCAGCCTCGTGGTGAGGCGGCTGCAAACCTGTAACTGCACAGTTGGTGCAGCTCTATAAGGATGCTGGAGATGACCGAAACTTTGAAATCGTTCTCTTTGGATACGATCGCGAGCAGGCTGGCCTGGAGGGCTACCTGACCGGATCTGACATTGGATTTCCGGCTGTGAACAAGGCTGATATGGCCAAGGTCGAGGCACTCTCTGCCTTGGGTAAGACAGGCTATATTCCGAACCTCGTGATGGTGAAGCCCGATGGCACTATGGTGCACAACGATCGAACTAAGATTCTTGCTAAGCTGAAAGGCGAATAAGCCTGTTTTCAGAAAATACTCCCAAATTTGAAACCAAGCCTGGCTCTCTCCGGAGAGGCAGGCTTTTTTCGTTACTCAGGGGCTGGAGCAAACTTCTTCGCTTTCTTCTCCTCCTCTTCCTTTTTCAGACTGTCTCCCCGGCGCTGTTCGATATTCTCCCAGGCAGACTTGAATCGATTTTCGTATTTCGTCTTCCAGAATTCGCGCTGCTTTTTGGTAAAAATTTTATCCCGTGATTGTTCGGGAATTGCTTTGAGGCAAAAGAGAACTCCGCCAGAGTAGGACTCGAACCAATTTCTCGAAAAGATCTCAGGCGCCCTGAAGTCGGAAAGATATTTCTCAATCGCTCCCTCAAGAAGCGGTTGTAATGCGGTCCGCTGATCTTCGCTGAGGCAGAACTCGTGGTCTGTTTCGGAAAGGACGACGTCGACCAGTATTTTCTGTTCTCTCCCGAGACGGCTTCTTTCCATCTCGTCCCACTCAGCGAGCGCTTTCGGGGAGAAGAGAGCCACTATGGCTTCCTTCCAGACAGCAGTCTCTTCTGCGAGGACGTTGTCAGGGAGAAGGTTGAGGACGACTCGCAGAGGTTGATCTCTTTGAGTTCCTTTCAGGACTCTGTCGATTTGCAATAGAACACTGTCGGGCAATCTCTCATTGAGTGGTTCGATCTCCCGGGTGACCGCACCTTTGGCGGCGATTTCGAGGCTACGCTTATCTGCGGCTTCCAGCAACCCGGCTCGATCCATCTCTTCGATTCGGGAGAGGAGAGGGAGAATTCGTCGGCTTCTTTCCCAATCGAGTCGCTGTGTCATGTAGCTTCCTACCAGCAAATCTTTCTCAATGTCATCGGTGAGCTCTTCGCCCCGGTATTGTTGCGACGGCGATTCGAAGTCGATCTTGAACCCGGTGTAGGAAAATAGATCGAGGAACTTCGTGAGACGATCCTTCTGATCCAGCGTCAAATGTGGTTCAAGGAGCTTACGGTTGTCTTCTCTCTTGAACTCACTTACGAGCGTGGAAAGCCGCAGCGGGGTGCAATGCTTCTGCGATCCAAGCTCGACCCGGGCGCGAATCCGCTCTTCGAAGGCAGGAAGAAGTTCAGCTTCCTGTTCCTCATCGAAGCGGAGAAAGCGATCCATCGTTAAGAAAGCCAAGAGCGCGACAGTGCGGGTGTTTTCGTCCTTTCGCTGCTTTCTGCGTTTCTCCATTACCGCCAATTCTTCTGGTGTGAGAAGAGGGGTGAGAGCTTTCGTCCAGGCTTCGTCGCTCTCCGATTCCGGGCGTTGAGAAATAATGGAGCGAGAGCCTGCACTTTTCAAAAGTCGTTGTCTCTCGATCGGGGATGCCTTCTCAAATTCTTTGATCGCCTCCTCTTGAACAGAAGCGAGCACCTCATCGGTAAATTTTTCCGCTGTGGTTTCGATTTGTTTTTGACGCTTTTTCTCGAGGGAGAGGTCTGCAAAGATCCGTGAGGTTCGCCTTGCCAGGAAATTTTCAAAATACAGCTCATCGCGCTCGCGGTAAAATTCGAAGGCCTCCTTGAGAAGGTGCAGGTCTTCTTCCTGCTGCTGTTTCTTGAGGTGAAGGCGAGCCTCTTTCCACTGCGAATAGATCTTCTTTCCCAGAATTTGAGAGAGCCCCTTGGTCCACATCTCCAGTTCTAGTGGATCAGGAAGGTCTGGGATCGAGCTCACGTGGACAATTCGTAGTGACGCTCGCTCATCCGCCAGTCGCGCCTTCTGATAGGTTTCGCTGTAGCGGGCAAATTGTTCTTTGATCGCAGGGATTCCGAGTTTGATCAGTTGTTCGAAGGTTTGCTCTGTTAGTTTGTCGATTTTTTCCGTCTGAGCCTCGTCGAGGGACAGCGCTTTCTGAAGTTGGCGGGCGTTTTCTTCGAGATACATCGGATATCCCGCGCGTTTGAGATGGGATTCCGATGATCGACGAAAGAGGTCGGTTTTTCGTTTCTCAATAACAGAGGGATCTTCACTCTCAGCAGGAGTTTCCGTTTCGGTGGAGTCCTGAGCCTCGACTGGAAGCGTGATCAGCCCAACCAAAAAGGCGATGCGAAGGACACTCCAACCCGATCTCAGATTTGTTTTCTTGCCATAAATTGTCCGCAAGAGTCCAGTAGCGTCGGTAGGATCAACCCGACAACGTGATAGGATGGACAACTTTCCCTTCATTTGACTCGGTGAGTCAATAGGAGAGGACAACGTGGGTCAAGCTCGCATCGAGCATCCCGGGGAAGAATAACTCGTCGCAACGAGTTGATACAATCCAGAGGAAAGTCTCCTCCTTTACCGCATCAGAGCCGAAGCGTTTGGATTGCGTCCGGCACGGTACATCTCTTCGATCATGCTGTTGACGGCAACACCTCCAATTTGGTAACCGTCGTCCTCGGTGAGAATATCGTAGGATCGTTCCACCCCACGATACGTCTTCGTTGTGACAACGGACAATCCGCTGGGCAGCCTTGAGCCTATCTTCAGGTCCTTTCCTCGAATGCCCTCGATCCGATGCATTCCGCAAAGATCGACGGTAGCTCCGTTGGAAAATGTGATGGCATGAAAATCCGATTCCTCGGGGTCTTCGAGATAGCCATGGATTTGAAGGACTTTGACCGGTTCTCCTTCGTATCCCATAACGAGATCGCCGGAACGAATCTCTTCTATCGATTTGCTCTGCCCGTCCGGGGTGTCAATTTGTGTTCCCTCGGGAATGCAGGCGAACATCAGTTTCAGCGGAGCGAGAGCTACTGCTGCCCCAATTAATCCGCAGGAAGTACTCGCGAACATGAGCCCGGCCGCTAGGAGGACGGTCGCTACTCGGAGAAGTCGGGTTACATTTCGAAGTGGCATGAGAAGAATGAGCGCTCCTGAATCTAGAGGGTTCAGGACTGCAATACAATGAGAGAAACGCATCCTTCTCTACCCTTCCCCGATCAGGTTTCCTTGTGAAAGTAAATCTTCACGAACTGCATTCCGGTATCTTCATCGACACCTCGCTCGAGGAATTTATCGGCTTCGTGGATGAAGCCTGACGAAAACTGCATGGTTACCCCCACGTCAAGTTTCATGCGGCTTTTGAGTCGGCTCTCCGCTTTCTCCGCTTCCCGTTTGGATACTGTGAATGATTCGTCAAGTACCTCACCGCGCTCTTCTTCGAAGTCGTTTTTAAAGGTCTTAAACTGTTCAATCGTCTCTGGTTGTTCGAAAGCGGTGGATTCCAGCTCGTCGAGATCGAAGTTGTCTGATTCGCTAATATAATGCATCGCTCGGCTCGCGATCGCCATTCGATCTTCGCGGAGGGTTTCTTCGGGAAGGCCTTTTTCTGCGAATTCGACACAGAGCTCGGAATATCGTCGGGTAAGAAAATCGTCGTCCTTAACCGGGCTGGCTCCGACAAATTCCCGGACCCAGAACTGAGCGTTGCCCCCGCCCTTGTCGAAGAGATAAACAGAGAAACCGTCGGCTCTTCCCTGATTGATAATGAGGCAGCCTTTGTCGATTTTATCGGGATAGATGCCTTGTTCGGTGGTCAGGACGAGATCGCCATCTCGTTCCGAAATCTGCAGAAAAGGAACTTTACTCTCAGATTTTACGATGCTGATCGCCTGGACAGAATCTCCTCCAAGAGCAATGTCGTTGATCAAAGCGACACAAAGATCCCCTGATTTGATGTTGGGGTGTTTGGACCGGGAATAGAGATGGCGGGCTATTTTCCCACCCTGATCGAGCAGCTGCTCGTTGTCGTCAAAGATCGCCGAGGCATAGCTGAAGAGCTCATTGCTCTCTACCGAAGTGTGGTGATCGAGGTGATGCAATTCGAGGGATCGAAAAGATTTAAGGAAGCAGTGAGTGAGAAGCTCAGCCTCTTCGTCCTTGAACCGGCAAAGCGACTGAGAGGTTTGAAACGGCTCGTTTCGAACCGGGTTGCCAACCTTGGCAAGAGACATGGCAAGTAGCTTCGCATTGCGGAAATTGGGAGGGGCGGACATGAGAGGGTCGAAATAGAACGGATGAAAATCTCGCGAAGACGGACGGGGTCTTGGGTGCGTTGGGCAACGAACCTAACAGGGTTGAGTCGTCGGGGCAACAGGGTTAGATCGCGCCAGTGAATTGTGACGAACGGGGTCGTAGAAATCCAAATTGGTTCTCGCGCTGTTCTTCGTTCAACTTACGATCAAGTCGAGTTCTTCCATCTCATGAAAATCCATTTTGGCCTTCTCTTTCTACCTTTCGCTATTGTCCTGGTGTCGTGTGAGACAACTCAGACAGAAGAAGTCTCAGGAGCTCTTCCCGCTGAGGCGATCGCTGCTTATTCACTGGAAACCTGTCCCGTAACCGATCGCGAGCAGGCATGATGTTCGCACTTTGTTCCACTAGGGACAGGAAGTGAAAGTGTGCTGTGCTGTGCTGTGCTGCGTGCCAGATGGCGTTTAAAAAAATCCGGACCTTTCACTCTCGCTTCCATTTTTCTACCTGGTATGATTCGTTCCGCAAAGGATCGCTCTTCTGATTTATATTCAAATACGAATTCATTTTCGAAGTTGTTTCCAAACCAAGTGGGTGTCTGATTTCCTCCTACCCAACCCTTCCCTGTTTTGGCATACATTCGTCACATTGAAACACTCGTACCAAAGGCCAGCTATCCGCAAGGTCTGGCGAGTGAAGTTCTGAGCTCTCGCACGGAAAGCGACCGTACCCGGCGTTACATTCGCAAAGTCTACGGCGAGTCAGGGATCGAAAAGCGACACAGCATCGTGACTGATTTTCTTCCTGGGAGTTCCGAGGCTGGCCTTTTTGTGAACGCCGACGGGTCTGCCAAGGAGCCGACTACTGGTGAGCGGAATGATGTCTACGTCAAGGAAGCCAGGAAGTTGATTCCGGAGATTGCACGAAATGCGGTCGCCAACTGCCATGGGGTCGAAGCGTCTGATATTACTCACGTGGTTACGGTTTCCTGCACCGGATTCTTCAATCCTGGTCCGGATCTGATCGTGATCGACTCACTTGACCTCTCTCCCAAAGTGCAACGGTATCATCTCGGATTTATGGGATGCTATGCGGCCTTTCCAGCATTGAAGATGGCATCGCAGTTCTGCGATCTCGATGAATCAGCTACGGTGCTGGTGGTCTGCCTGGAGTTGTGTTCAATTCACCTGCAGAACAAGGATGATCTTGATTCAATCGTTGCGAATTCTGTTTTCGCCGATGGTGCTGCCGCCGCTGTCGTTTCTGCGAAACCCCCGAGCACAGGCGAACGGGGATTCGATCTGAATCGGTTTTCCTGCAACCTTGCTCGAGAAGGGGTTGGGGATATGGCCTGGGATATTGGCGATCACGGATTTAACATCGTTCTTTCCAAATATGTGGCCAGAATTATCGGAGCGGGAATCAAAGGCCTAATTGATGAAGTCTTTGCCGGTTCGGAGCTTCGTCCCGAGGATATCGTAAGGTGGGCGGTTCACCCCGGTGGGCGCGCCATTCTCGATAAGATTGAGACTAGTCTTGAGCTGAAAGCAGACCAGATCGGGGCTTCTCGTAAGACCCTTTCCGACTATGGAAACATGAGTAGTGCGACGGTTCTGTTTGTGCTTGCTGCGATCCTGAAAGAAGAATCCATCGAGGACGGCGATGCGGTTTGTGCCATGGCATTTGGCCCCGGGTTGACGATCGAAACGGCAGTATTGAATGCAGTGGTTGCTTGATCACCTCACTTTTTCCTCCGGTGATCATGACGCTTTCGGTAGCGACGACGATCCGTATTCATCTTGATTGGTTGCACGAGCCGGGAGCCGACAATCGGGCGCGAATTCTTAAGGCGGTAAGACACCTGGGCCACCCATGTCTTTTCGCCTCACTGACGACAGCGATTCGTTTCATGAGCCTTCTCATCAGCGAAACTCCAGCGGTGCGCCTTTTCGGAATCTTTGCCGCGCTCGGGGTCAGGATTTCCTATGTTCTCGGAGTGGTTGAAATTGCAGTAGGACTTTCGTTTCTGATTGGTCGTATTCCGAAGATCGAATTGCCTACGCCACTTCTTTCTCCATTTCGCTCAAGGCGGCGGGGATCAAACCTCCGACCGTAACTTGGCTGGTGAAGGTGAAAGACCAGATTCTGGTGAAAGCGAAAGTGGTTCTGACTCGTTGAGCGTGCCCGCTGAGCAGACTCAGTTCGCCACGATATTCACGAGGCGCCCGGGAACGACGATCACCTTCCGAACGGTGAGGCCTTCGATGAAGGACTGAACTCGCTCGCTTTCAAGGGCCTGCTTTTCGACATCCTCTTTCGCGGCGTCGTTCGGAATGAACATCTTGTCGCGCACCTTGCCGTTCACTTGCAGGACGATTTCGATTTCGTCTTCAATAAGGCGAACTTCGTCGAACTCTGGCCACGCCTGGTTACAAAGAGTCTGTTTCTCGACCGAGCTAAAGGTATTGCCAAGCTTCTTGTTGAGCTCTTCCGTAATATGCGGTGCAAATGGGTTGAGCAGTTGAAGAAGTGTCACGACAGAAGAGACCGAAATTTGATCCAGCTTGGTTAGCTCATTCGTGCACACCATCATCTGCGAGATGGCCGTGTTGAAACTGAGCGAGTCGATGTCGTCGCCCACTTTCTTGATCGTTGCGTGGACCACTTTGTTCGTTGCCTTGTCCGGTTCGATTTCATCGAGCTTGCCACTGATCTGCCATTCACCTTCCTGGTCCGAATCCATGACGAGACGCCAGACGCGAGCAAGGAATCGAAAGACACCTTCGACCCCTTTCATCGACCAGGGCTTCACCTGCTCGAGGGGACCCATGAACATCTCGTAAAGTCGCAGAGAATCAGCGCCGTAGAGTTCGACGACCTCATCCGGATTGACGACGTTGCCTCGTGACTTGGACATCTTTTGCCCGTCTTCGCCCATGATCAGCCCCTGGTTGATCAATTTCTGAAAAGGCTCCGGAGTACTGACGTGTCCGAGGTCGAACAAGACCTTGTGCCAGAATCGAGCGTAGAGGAGGTGCAGGACGGCATGCTCCGTTCCGCCGATGTAGAGATCGACGCCACCGGAATTTCCATTTTTCCCCATCCAGTATTCCTCGGCTTCTTTGCCGATCGGAGCCTCGGGGTTCAATGCGTCGCAATAGCGCAGGTAGTACCAGCAGGAACCGCCCCACTGAGGCATTGTGTTGGTTTCCCGAGTGACTCCGTCGCCGAGATCGACCCAGTCCTTCGCCTTCGAAAGGAGAGGCTCCGGTGTGCCGGTTGGTTTGTAGTCTTCCAGCTCAGGAGCAAGAAGCGGCAGCTCTGACTCGGGCAGCGCTTCGTGCTTTCCATCGCGCCAGACAATGGGGAAAGGTTCGCCCCAGTATCGCTGACGTGAGAAGAGCCAGTCACGGAGTTTGAAATTGATCGTCTTTTTCCCAAGACTATTTTCTTCGAGCCAGGCGGAGATCTTCTCTTTCGCTTCAGGGGTCGAAAGTCCGTTAAGAAAGCCGGAGTTGATCGCGGTTCCGTTTCCGGTGAAGCAGATGTCCTCGTTGCCTTCGGAAGCCTGAACAACTTCGACGATGGGGATGTCGAACTTCTGGGCAAATTCGTAGTCCCGATCATCGTGACCGGGAACAGCCATGATTGCTCCCGTCCCGTAGCTCATCATGACGTAATCAGCGATCCAGACAGGAATCTTCTCGTCGTTCACTGGATTGATCGCATAGCCGCCGGTGAAGACTCCAGTCTTGTCTTTGGCCAGTTCCGTCCGCTCGAGATCGGATTTTCCGGCGCAGGTCTTTTTGTAGTCTTCGACCGCGCTCTTCTGATCATCCGTCGTGATCTGTTCGACGAGCGGATGCTCAGGCGCGAGCACCATGTAGGTCGCACCAAAGAGGGTGTCGGGACGAGTTGTGAAAACCGTCACCGCTTTTCCATCGATCGTAAAATCCACTTCTGCTCCTTCGCTGCGTCCGATCCAGTTGGTCTGCAGCAATTTGATCCCGGTAGGCCAATCAAGTCCTTCGAGCTCATCGATGAGACGCTGAGCGTAGGCCGTGATCCGCAACATCCACTGGCGAAGTGGGCGTCGCTCGACGGTGTGTCCCTTGGAGCGCCATTCCTCGACTTCTTCGTTTGCGAGAACCGTGCCGAGATCGGGTGACCAGTTCACCGGTGTTTCCGCGACATAGGCGAGCCGAAGCTCGTCGATTTCCTCGCGGCTGACGCCCTTGGCTTCGAGCTCGCTGACAGGCTTTGCTTTTTGTTCCTCTTCGCAGAAGTAGGAGTTGTAGAGCTGGAGAAAAATCCACTGCGTCCACTTCACGTAGGCCGGGTCGGTCGTGTTGATCTCACGCTCCCAGTCATAAGCGAAGCCGAGACTTTTGAGCTGACGTCGAAAGTTGTTCGTGTTGTTTTCTGTGTTGATCCGAGGATGCTCGCCCGTTTTGATCGCGTGTTGTTCCGCAGGCAGTCCGAATGCGTCCCAGCCCATTGGGTGGAGAACGTTGAATCCATTCATGCGCTTGTATCGCGTAATGATATCCGTCGCGGTGTAGCCCTCAGGGTGTCCGACATGCAATCCGGCTCCGCTGGGATAGGGGAACATATCGAGGACGTAATACTTCGGCTTCGAGGCGTCGAAGTCTTCGTCGCCGGGGTTGGGAACTGAAAATGACTTTTCTTCTTCCCAATGGGCTTGCCACTGAGGTTCGAATTCGTCGAAGGGAAATTGTTTGCGTCGCTCGGGCATGAAAAATTTACGGTGACGTGGAGTGTATCGCGAAAGACGCGTCCCGCAAGGGGGACTCAACAGGGCTACGTCGATGGCCTGACCCTGTCGGATGGAGGGAAACTCGATCTACGAAGCCTTCTGATTCTCCGCCATTTCCCCGACATCGATCATGAGCTTTCGGAATTCTTCTCGGCTGTATCCCGCCAGTTCGGCTGCTTCTCGAATGGAACGTATTTCTTTTGGTGTCAGCCGCCCATCCGCGACGGACATGCGAATGATGTTCCGCAAGTGATACTCGGCAGTCTCAAAAGGAGGCGGATTCTCCCGAACTTCTTCAAGAAGGCTCTCGCGTTCTTCCGATTCGATTCCGTTTGTTTTGGCAAACTGATTGAGTGCCTGAGATTCGACTTCGCCAATGCCCTGGCCTCTGGAGGTAAGCAAGCCAGCCATTTCCCGGTATTCCATCTTTTGCAGCTCTTCGGGTTTCAGCGCATGTCCATATTCTGAATCGAGCTGCTGCTTTAGATTTTCTCCCTTCTTTTTCTGCTTTTTCCCAAGGTGAACTACGAACAGAAATCCGACGAGTAGAATAACTCCGATGGGAATGAGAAGGAGCGGATTGCCTGCAACAAATCCGAGAATAATTGTGGTCGCAGCCAGGGGGATACCCAGCAGAAGGCTGATGACGAAGGTGCCGGTTTCGGCGATTCGTCCGATAACTGGAATGGGATACAGAAACCGGAGAAACGAAGAGAAAAAGAAAATGAGTCCGAAGACAGTAGTGCCCGTTCCTATACCGCGAACGATCCACTTCAGCCGTTCGATATGTTTCTTCATCGTCTGCAATGCAATTTCCCTCTCGCCGGCGACGAGGTGGTGAAGAACTCCTGTATCCTTGATCAGAGAATTGATCATTCCGCTTCGTACTTCGGCCGTATCGGCAATTCCCTCTCCGCCGGAAAATTTTCCAAACCACGTTGCCGAAGGGGGAACGGGGATGGCCCGGTAGCTGACTCGCTCATCACCGAGATTCTCTGGCTGACCTTTTCGAAGGGTTAAGTAGGTGTCATCAACGCCAAGTTCGGATCCTTCCTCGGTCTTGGGCAAGGGACCGGGTAGAACGTTCACCCGCGAATCAACAAATTCGATTTTTTCCGACACGACTTCCAGATCCCCGACCTTGTAGGAGGGAGGAAGAATCCGGCCCGAATTCAATTTCTGTCGGATGCCGTCGTTGCGGGAGTTACCCTCGACACTACTCATCCACTGCTTGCTCCATGTTACATCTCCATCTTCATCTTCATCCCTCTCCCAGCAGTAGATCTCCGCACTTCGATGAACGATGAGATACCCTGTAAAAGTCTGAATGTATTTTCCTGGCAAGGCCAGGGATTGGTCCATTTCTCCGGAATAGGACAGCTTTTGATTTTCCTTCACCTGATCCAGCACGGCAACTGGTACGGTTTCCTTTGCCGCTTTGTGGTAGTCGAATCGCGTTTCGTTTTTCCACAACGCGGAAACCGAAGCGATCACGAGGAGTGGGCCGATGATGAAGCCCGGGACCTTACTGTTCTTTTTTTTTGAAGCCATGGGTTGTGAATCTATCGAGGAGAGTTTCGTATCGCCATTCTTTTCGTATCGCCGTTCTAATTGCGGGTGCTCTTTGCAACGACTTGATTTCCGCGCGGCCTACTCTGCCCAAGCCGGGAAGTTCTCGGGATCGATCTGAAAAACGGACGGCCCCAGCAAGAGAAACAGCGTCGTTACAATAACAATTCCGATCAGGTTGATGATAATCCCAGCCTTCACCATCTGTGCGATCCGAATCCGACCGCTGCCGAAAACGATCGCATTCGGAGGGGTCGCTACAGGCATCATGAAAGCACACGATGCCGCGACGGCTGCGGGGATCATGAGGAGAAGCGGATGAATTTTTGCGGCGGCGGCGATGGAGGCGAGCAGGGGAAGGATCATTTCCGTCGTCGCGGTATTGGATGTCAATTCAGTGAGAAACGTAATTCCCGCTGTGATGGTTCCTACGAGAACCCAGACCGGTGCGTTTTCGAGGTCGGCAAAATGGCCCCCGACCCACTCGGAGAGACCAGACGCCTGAAATCCTTTAGCGAGGGCAAATCCTCCTCCGAAAAGCAGGATGATATGCCAGGGGACTTTGCGAAAGACATCGGTGTCGAGGAGGGATCTGTGGCTCCCCGTCTCTTCATCGCGGCGTCTTGCTGGAATGAGAAAGAGGGATAGTGCCATAGTGATCGCGATGGTCCCATCGTCGATGAATTTCCCAAAGGGAAGCCATCCCGACCATCCTGGTACGCTCCATTCGCCGAGTTGGAGATCTTTTCGAAAAACCCACAACAACGCGGTCAGGGCAAAGACGGCTCCGACTGCGACTTCTTCGTAACGAATCGGACCGAGTTCCCGTTTTTCACGCTTGATGATCTCGGGATCAAGGCGGAGATGCTCGGGAGATCGGAAAATAAGTCGAGTCAGGACGAGCCAGACAATTCCCAGCATCAAGAGCGACAAAGGGACTCCGAAGAGCATCCATTGGCCAAACGACAGAGTGAAGTCAGCGCCGGCTGCATCGGGGAAACTCAGTTCAAAAATTCGGACGAGGGCGAGATTGGGCGGAGTGCCGACCAGTGTCGCAAGACCTCCGATGCTGGCGGCATAGGCAATCCCAAGAAGGAGAGCGACGCTGAGGTTGGCGGTGTCTTCTTTTCCAAAAGAGTCTTCGGCCTGTCGAATCACCGCCAGCCCGATCGCGAGCATCATGATTGCTGTCGCCGTATTCGAGATCCACATCGAAAGAAAGGCAGTGGCAATCATGAACCCGAGAACGAGGCGGGAAGGTTGTGAGCCGACAAAGGACACGATGTTGAGAGCGATCCTTCGATGCAGATTCCATCTCTCCATGGCAAGGGCGATAAGAAATCCACCGAGGAAGAGAAAGATGACGTAGTTCACATAGACAGGCGCGACTTCCTTTCCGGGGAGAATTCCGAGGAGTGGAAAGAGGACTAGAGGAATCAATGAAGTGGCCGCGAGAGGGATTGCGTCTGAAATCCACCAGATTGCCATGAGAATGGCTATCGCAGCCATTCGAGTCACTTCGGGACGGTCGGGAGCAAAGTTCCCGAACAAGAGAACGGCGAAGAAAGCTCCGACACCGATCCAGAATCCCCACTGTTTTCCTCTCGCAGAGCGATTTTTTGTGCGCAGAATTTCACCCATGATGGGGGATCATGAGAGCTTTGAGCCACCGTGGCAAGCGACAGGGAGAAAATATTGAAGCGATTCCCGAACTCACTGAGGATCAGGGAAACAGCGGCATGTGACAAAGTTGAGAATTGACCTCAAAAGGTCCTGTCTACACTCAACGCCCGCCTAACGACTTCCCGGTAGCAAGGGAAAGTTCACGGTCTTCCCGGAAATGAGCGAGGGGCAGCGGGAGGTTCAGTGTCTTCCGACAAGCGTGCTATTTTGCCGTAGCGGCACCCTCATCGGTAGTTGAGCCCTCTCAGTAACTGTGGTTCTCTGGACGCGTGAATCAGAATTCGAACGGTTGGATTGGCGTTGTTGCAGGAGTGCTATTCTGTGGTGCCTTTTTGGCTGCCGAGGATCTCACTGTTCCTGCGATACCCTCCGTGCCGGGTAGTGAAAAGCCACGCGCGCCGATTGTTCGTATTGAGATCGATCCTCGTTTTATTATCGGTCAAACCTATCGATACGTCGCGAATACAAAGGTCCGGGCACAACTGCCGGACCGTGGAATTCGGACCCTTGCTCTGGAGCAGCAGGCTCGATATACGGTTTCTCCTCGGGAGGACGGCAAGGAGGGAGTTCGGGTTGAAGGGCGAACTGAGCATCTCGTTGTCGCATTGCGGTCGGCGGGTGCGAGTCTCGATTATGATTCCTTTGAAGTGGAAGATCGGCAATCGAAAATCGGGCAGCATCTTCAGCCTGGTTTGCGAGAGGGGATCGATATTCTACTGAACCGGGACAATCGGGTCGTTGAAAGTGAGAAAGAAATTCGGGAGGTCGACGAGCACGAAGTTCCTAACACGCTCCCTCATTATGGTCCCGAGGAGTTGACTCAACTCGTCGCCTTGCTGATCCAGGGAGAAAGTAAGAGGAAAGTAGGAATCGGAGAAACCTGGACGCTGCAGGGAAATCGGCCGGTGAGTGGGATGGGCGACTTGAGTTTTGAAATCCGTTTTCGTCACGCTGGTACGGTGGAATACGAAGGTCATACCTGTGAACGGATCGGTCTTTCGGGTGCTTTGTCAGGCATTCTCCCGGCCAAGCCCGACGGAGAGGGGATGGAGATGCGATTCGAGGGGGGGAGCCTCAACGGTGAGATCTACTACGATCCTGTGATTCGTACCTATCGCTTTTTGAAACAGTCTATTTCGCTCTTCCTCGAAACTCCGTCCGCGACACCAGATTCTTCCGAAAGACAGATCGCGCTGGAGCAGTCGACGGAAGCTCGGTTGCTTCATCGTATTCTCACCCCGTAGGAAACGAACCCTCTATCTTTCGACCCACTCGGTCGAACGGACAGCCTGCCGGGACGAATGGCGAAGATGTTCGAGCAAAAAGTGAATCATCTGCTCATAGAGATCATCACCGCCCTCGCCGAGGACGTTGCCATGGCATCCCGTTTCGACTTCCTTCCAGATCAGGGGGCTGGCCTGAGCTTGTTTTCGAATGCGATGGGAATGATCGACCGGGATGACCCCGTCTAGACGACCATGGGCAAGGAAGAGCGGAGTCACTGACTTCTTTGCCGAAGAAATCGGAGAAATGGAGATCGGGTCAAATTGGGCTCGCCAACCTCCGACGCGCATTGAAGCTAGTATGAGAGGCTTGGGAAGGTAGCGGTGAATTTTCTTCCTCGCGGCTGATACAATGATCGGGGAGAGGGAAGCGAATGGGGCCACGGCAACTACCGCCTTCACCTCAGGCGCGTCTTCCCAGGGAGAGTCCATTGATTGGAGAGCGACAGCTGCACCGAGAGAGTTTCCAAACGCACCGACCGGTCCGAGATTTTCTCCTCGATTGCCGAGTAGCGTTTCGTAGTGAAAAAGGACTGCAGCAAGATCTCCAACCTCCATTTTCCCGAAAGTGCAGTGTCGCCCTTCGCTCTGCCCATGAGCGCGTGCGTCGTATACGATGCAGCGAAAGTCGGCCGCAACAAACCGCTGTGCGACCCAGAGCATGTTTTCTTTGATCCCTCCGCGGCCATGAAGGAGAACGATCGTTCCATGGGGGGGCGGAGGGAGAGCGATAACCGGAGGCGCGAAGCCTTGCGTCCATGTTCCGGGTTCGTGTTGCGGTTCCAGAAGAAAGCGATCGAGTTGCGACAAGAGTATCCAGTTCGATCCCGTCGGATGTCGGGACTCGGTGACGCTCGAGGGCAAGCCCAAACTCCTCAGGGCTGGTGAGAATCTCATGATGACGACTTTCAAGGGGACGTCGATTGGGCTGAATCAGGTAGCTCGAGCCGACCCAGATCACCGTGGTAGCGAAAAGGAGGGTCGCTAGAATCAGGAACATGGCGCTCCCCATGAAAACGTGATGGACGAAGATGGATTTCAAAAATCGCATGTGGCATTTACGCCGACCGATTGCGAAATCTTTCACTCTCCCATGAGCTCGTATCCGACGATAGCCACCGCGTAGATTGCAGCGGTCTCGCTACGTAGGATGATGGGTCCGAGGGAAAGCTGGGCAAAACCTGACGAGATCGCTGTCGAGATTTCGGCAGGAGTGAAGTCGCCTTCGGGACCCACCATGACAGAGACGGATTGTGGGCGTGCCGAATTGCCGTCGTCCCAATCAGAAAGAATTTTTTGCAGTGGGCGCGCTTCCGGGCTGATTGCGGCAACAATTTTCAGCGGAGTGAAGGACTTCTTGGTGAATGTTTCCACCGTGGTCGGGAGAGCGACTTCAGGAAGCCAGTTCTGGCCACACTGTTTGCAGGCCTCAATTGCAACGCGCTGCCATTTCAGCTGTTTCTTTGCGAGGTCGTCGCGGTCCAGTTGAACCACGGTTCGTTCGGAAAGGAGGGGAACGATAGAAGATACGCCAAGTTCGGTCGCTTTCTGAATAATCAGATCCATGTTTTTCCCCTTTGGAATGGCCTGTCCGAGTGTCATGGCTGCGGGAGGTCGCGCTGTATCCGAGACGAGAAGTGGATTCAGGGTGGTTTCCTTTTTAGTCACCGATACGATTTCTGCTTCTGCTTCGGTTCCTGCTCCGTTGAAGACGATGATACGATCGCCGATCTTGCATCGCATCACTTCGGAACAGTGACGTGACTCCTCTTCGGTGAGTTGGAGATTTTCCAGATTCCACAAATTATGCGGGATGTAGAAGCGATGTTTGGCCATGTGAAGATGAGAATGGGAAGAAAAGGTAAGTAGCGTCGCCGCTCCAGGTTGTCCACTCACGATTCGGGATCGGGGTAATCGCCTTTGAGGGCCTACGCTGAAGGCCTCGGAGTTTGACGGGCTCTCGAATTGGCGCATGCTTCGAGGCGATGCCACATCCGATTCCTTCTGCCGATTTACCTCCCCTCGAGCGTCTCCGCGCGATTATGCATCTTCTTCGGTCACCCGGCGGTTGTCCCTGGGATGCCGAGCAGACCCATGAAACACTCGTAAAGCATGGTATCGAAGAAGCCTATGAAGTCGCCGATGCAGTGGCTTCTGGTGAAACTGATGCCATCGTGGATGAGCTTGGCGATCTGCTGCTCCAACCCGTTTTTCACGCGGAAATCGCGAGCGAAACAGGTCGCTTCGATTTTGATGACATTACTACCGCTATTTCGGAGAAACTGATTCGACGGCATCCCCACGTATTCGGCGAAGCTGTGGCGGCGACTCCCGGTGCGGTTTTGACTCAGTGGGAAGAAATCAAGGCTATGGAGAAGGCGGGAGAAGAATCAGGCAGGGTTGAGTCAACCAGTCAACAGGGTCAGGTCGAGCCTGCCTCACCAGCAAAAGCTCGGTTTCTGACCAAAGCCAACGAAGGTCTTCCGGCCTTGATGGCGGCTCAGAAAATTCAAAAAAAAGTGGCGAAAATTGGATTCGATTGGCCAGATATCACCCCGGTTGTCGCCAAGATTCACGAGGAATTAGAAGAAGTAGAGGAGGCCCTATCCCGGAACAGTGAGGAGGATGTAGCAGAAGAAATCGGTGATTTGCTTTTTGCGGTCGTGAATCTGGCGAGGAGGCGAAACTTGGACAGCGAACTGCTTCTTCACCAAACCAATCGGAAATTTGTTGATCGATTCCAGTCGGTGGAGGAGGGCCTGAAGGCGGCTGGGAGCAGCTTGGAAGAGGCTTCCCTCGAGGAGATGGACGCGGAGTGGGATAGGGCAAAGACGAAACAGAAAAAAACTGGGTGAACCTCCCGCTAAGTATGGGATGTTTATGTATCAATCTTCGGGAGAGGGCTCAAGCTTCTCCTGATCCGATTCGGATGAAGAGTCTACCTTGGAAACATCTCTTGCTATTTTTTGCGGCCACTCTGCTTGTGGGGTGTAGCGTCCCCACCTCGGGGCCGGTCACGATCACAAATGTGGATCCTTTTCACCTGAATTCCGAAAACACGGTGATCTCTACGGCTGACCCGATGTTGGACTTTGAACCTCGCCGTCTTCTTCACGGCGCAGTAACGGTGGAGGACTACGAAGATCGTTACGGATACTACTACACGATTTTCTGGAAGTCAGAGACCGGGTCGACCGCCACATTGGTCCTCGAATATCGACAGGGATCGAGTGGTTCGCAGGTCCTGAAAAAAGAAATGGAAGTCGCAGCTCCGAAAAAGAAGAATACGACGAAATTTCAAGTGACCGGAGATGAATACTCTAACGGTGGCAAGGTGACGCAATGGAAGGTAACCATTTTGGAAGCCGGAACAAAGGTTGCGGAGTACAAGTCGTTCCTTTGGAAAGAGTAATCGATGATTTGGTCTTTCTCCAATCCCTCAAGGTTTTTCTTTGAATCCAAACCAGTGAAATGCGGGTCAGTTCGACCGAGACCGGGTTTTCAAAGCAGTGAGTGAAGAAAGTTCCATACTCGTCGGATGTTTAGGTTCCGTGGCCTGGGTGCGAGTCCAAGGTGCTGCGAGTCATGAGAATGCTAGTTGCATTCGGCAGTTTCTTCGTGGTCGGTTTGAAAAAGGCTGGAAGAAGTTCGTCATTGATCTCGAGGATTCAAACGGGATTGACTCGACCTTCATTGGAATGCTTTATCAACTTGCTGCTGACGTTGCCGAGCGGGATGAAGAAGGAGACGAGGGCGTCGTCGAAATTATCAACCCAGGAGAGCGCAACGACCGTTCGATTCGAAAGCTCGGACTGGATGCGTTGATTCAAATCGACTCGGAAGGGGTGCGCTGGAAAGAGGAGCGTGAATTGGTTCGTCAAAACTTGATGCAGCCCATTTCCTGTCCACCTGTTTCGAAGCAGGACCACACCGAAATGGTTCTCGCGGCTCATGAGGCACTCGTGGCCGCCAACGAAGAGAATGAGCAAAGATTCTGCGATGTTGTCGAATTCCTGCGACAGGATCTGGAGACGCAGAAAGCGGAGAGCTAGCAGCCTTCCGGGGAAGCGACTATGGAGCATCTCATATACGGAGTGATCATTCTAATCCTGGGAGGATTGACCTTCTGGCTCTGGAGGTATGAGCATTCTGCAGTTCAGCGGATCGCCGAGGAAAAGGACGAGATTGAGATCGAGGAAAGGAGAATGTTTGGGTTTCTCCACGGGTTAGGGGAAAAGCTTCAGGCCGATAATTCCCCCGGGAATATGCATCGCTATATTGTGAATGGTGTCGCCGATGTGATTGGAGCCGAGGCGGGTATTCTCTATTTGTTGGATCAGGATACCGAGCAACTCGTTCCGGTCTATCAGTCAAAGAGGATGGCTCCTGTGATTCCTGTTCCTGAAGAAATCGAGACGATTGAGGACATCGACAATGCGACCAAGCAGTATCGGAGCATCATCCGACTTTCTCCGCTTCCTGTCGATCTGACCCTGCTTGGTCGAACGATGAAGTCTGGGGAGCCGGTTTATATTGAACGATTGATCGAGGAGGAGGGCTTTGGGATTTCAAGGCATGGTTATCATGACGGAAAAAGCTTTCTCGCGGCACCTCTCATCTACGGCCGGAAGCGGGTTGGTGTTCTCGCGATGACTCAGGGAGAAGGGAAGGGGTTTTCCCAGAATGATCAGGAGGTTTTCAGCAGTGTGTCCGAGCAGAGTTCCTTTGCTTTGGGAAGTGCGATCATTCATGCCGATGCGGCGGAGAAACGTCGCATGGAACGTGAACTGACCCAGGCGAGCGAGATTCAACGAATTCTTCTCCCACGTAATTCTCCCGAACTCTCTGATTACGAGGTGGCTGCTGACTATCGCGCGGCTCGGCTTGTCAGCGGTGACTACTATGACTACCTCCGGATTGATGAGGATCGTTTCGGCGTTGCGATCGGTGATGTCTGCGGAAAAGGGATCGCGGCTTCTTTGATCATGGCGATGTGCCGATCAAACCTTCGAGCCAATTCGAAGGACAACCTTTCTGCAGCCTCAGTTCTCCACGTGGTAAATCGTTCGATTTTCCCGGACATTAAGCAGGATATGTTCGTGAGCCTCCTCTACCTGATCTTAGAGCGAGGCTCGAACGAGATCACCCTGGCAAGAGCGGGACACGAACCGCCTCTGCTCTACCGTCGTGCCACCGACACGGTTGAGATGGTTGAACCCCCGGGTCTCGCAGCGGGGGTGGATAAGGGCCCTGTTTTCAAACGTTCCGTCAAAGATCACCGATTTAAGATGGAGTCGGGTGATATTCTTCTGCTCTACACCGATGGAATCATTGAGAGCGAAAATCGGAAAGCCGACGAGTATGGAATCGATCGACTTACCGAGGCTCTCAAGCGGGGAGCGAGCAGTTCTTCTGAGGAATTGGTTAAGGCGATCACCGACGACGTCGTCGCGTTTTCGCAAGGGATGGCGCAAACTGACGACATCACCTTGATTGCGATCGAGAAACGGTGAATAGTCCCCGCCCTGCCATCCCGGAGCAGAATAGATCGCCAGATCAGCCCGTGGGTGTGACACAGAATGATCTAGAATATGAGTAACGAAGTGGACGAAGAAAACCAGGATCAGCCGGAGTCGGTGGAAGAGATCGATGAGTTGGAGTTCGTCGCCGAATCTCCAGATGAAGAACCGGAGACTGACGACGCTCTTGTTGAGGAGACTCCCAGAGAAGAAATTGAGAAATGGAAAGATATGGCGGCCCGTTCACAGGCCGAGTTAGATAATTTCCGTAAGCGAATGGCTCGCGAGAAGACGGAAGCAATTATCTATGCGAATCGCTCTTTGCTCGAGCAATTGCTCCCCATCATTGATAATTTTGAAATGGGTCTGAAGGCGGCCGAGAATACAGAAGGCGATTCTTCGATGATTCTCCAAGGAATGGGTATGGTTCGCAAACAATTGGAGGATTTCCTCTCCGATCAGGGTGTAGAAATCATCGCTTCCGATGGTGCAGTCTTCGACCCGAACGTTCACGAAGCCATCAAGCAGGAGGCAAGTGATGATCTACCCGAGGGGACTATCATCTACACGCTTCGACGAGGCTATCGCATGAGGGATCGTCTCCTTCGAGCAGCTAATGTCGTCGTTTCTTCCGGTCCCGGAGAAAGTGAAGCCGAAGCTTCCTGATTTAGATTGGAAACAATTCCGGTATGGAAAAAAGAGACTACTACGAAGTTCTGGAAGTAAGCCGGGATGCGGATGGAACGACCATCAAGAAGTCGTATCGCAAACTGGCGATTCGATTCCATCCGGACAAAAACCCGGATGATCCGGATGCTGAAGACAATTTTAAGGAACTCGGTGAGGCCTACGAAATCCTCATGGATGAGCAGAAGCGTGCCGCCTACGATCGATATGGTCACCGCGCTTTCAGCCAGGGTACAGGAGCATCGGCCGGGGCTGGTGGATTTGGCGGAGCGGACCCATTCGACATCTTTCGCGAAGTCTTCGGCGGCGGCGGAGGAGGAGGTGGTGGTGGCGGAGGAGGTGCCGGAGGTATCTTCGACGAAATTTTTGGTGGCGGTCGAGGAGGACGATCCGAGCGTCGCAAGCGTGGGTCTGATCTTCGCTACGATCTACAGATCACACTTGAGGAAGCGGCAAGCGGTGTTGAAAAGGAACTAAAAATCGAGCGACTGGTCCCTTGTGAACCCTGCAAAGGGAGTGGAGCAAAAGGCGGATCGTCCGATGTTCGCACCTGTGCGACATGTGGTGGAGTGGGCCAGGTCATCACGAGCCGTGGATTTTTCCAGGTCCAGCAGACTTGTCCGGATTGTAATGGCGGCGGTGAATCGATCTCAAACCCGTGTGGAGAGTGTTCCGGCGAAGGCCGAGTCAATGGCAGTAGCCGAATCAAAGTCAAAATTCCCGCGGGGATCATGGAGGGCGGTCGTCTACGCTCGCTCGGGCACGGTGATGCTGGCCGACAAGGTGGTGTTGCGGGAGACCTCTATGTCGTGATTCACGAAAAGGATCATGAGGTGTTCGATCGTGATGATTCCGATCTCTTTTGTGAGGTGCCCCTCCCCTTCACGATGGCGGCGTTGGGAGGAGATCTTGAGGTCCCCACTCTCGGAGGAAGAGCTTCGATCAAAGTTCCCGTCGGAACGCAGACGAATACGTCATTTCGACTTCGTGAAAAAGGAATTCCAGATTTACAGACAGGGCGGAGAGGTGACCTTCTCGTGAATGTCCAGATCGAGGTCCCAGTGAAACTGAGCAAGGACCAGGAGAAGTTGCTGCAGGAGTTTGCCGAGACCGTCACTGAAAAGAATCACCCGGTGAGGGAAGGGTTCTTCGAAAAGGCGAAGCGATTCTTCAAAGGATAGGAATCGCAAGGAAGCGGCGTCAAATCCACAAAGCGTTGCCTTGCCAAGTCCGTGGGACTGCGGCAATCTCGCGCCATGCGATTCTCTTTACCCGTGCGAATCTTCCTTCTCTTCCTGTTCCTTAGCGGCCTCGGTGTTTCCACCAAGGCTGCAGAATGCGGATGGGAATGGTGTGCCTGCAAAGGCCATTTGGCACGGCGCCTGTTGGAGAGTCCCTCCGGAGCCACCGGTGCCGACCCAAAGTATGCACCGGATCGCGAGATCGACGTCTCTCATGTAAAGCTCGAGCTTGATCCAGATTTTGAGGCTCGCTCTCTGGATGGGGTCGTGACCCTGTCATTCGCTCCCATCGCCAAATCGCTTCGGGAGATTCGCCTCGACTCGGTTGATCTGGAGATTCTGGAGGTGAAGTCGGATCGCGAGATTGAGGATTGGAATTCCGCGAAGGCCGAGTTGATCATCACCTTTGTTGAACCGATTGCGGTAGATGCGGCAACAAGTGTTGAGGTTCGATATCGCGCATTTCCCGAGCACGGATGGTATTTCCGGACCGCGGCGATGGGCTACCCCGATGGTGATGACCACTTCTTTACCCAGGGAGAGCCGCAACGTCACTCTCACTGGTTTCCAGGGTATGACTATCCCAACGAGCGTTTCACGTCAGAAGTGATCTGCCGTGTTCCCGAAGGAATGACAGTTCTTTCCAATGGGCGACTCGTCGAGGAAAAGAGCGAAAACGGGGTGACGTCCTTTCACTGGAAGCAGGAGGAAGAGCATGTGAACTACCTCATTTCGGTTGTTGGTGGCTTCTTTGAGCATCTTACGGGAGAGCACGGGGATCTATCTCTCGCCTTCTATACTCCTCCTTCTTACTTCGCCGAAGCCGCCAATTCTTTTCAGGACACAGCAAAGATTCTTCCCTTCTTTGAGAAAGAGATCGGTCATGCCTATCCGTGGGCGAAATACTACAATGTCTGTGTTGCTGATTTCATCGCCGGCGGGATGGAAAATACGAGCGTTACGACCTTGACGACGGGGACGCTATTTTCCGACGAGTCAGAGAACCTGCGCAGTTCCCATCGACTCGATGCCCATGAGATCGCGCACCAATGGTTCGGAAACCTCGTGACTTGTAAGGATTGGTCTCATCTCTGGCTGAACGAAGGTTTTGCGACTTACTACACCCATCTCTATGAGGAAGAAAAGAATGGGGCTGATGCGATGAAGTATGGATTGTTTCGCGATGCGCAGCGCCTCTTGGGCAATTCAGATACGAAGCCAATCGTCTGGCGAGGTTACAGTGATCCGATGGAGCAGTTCGACTATCGGGCCTACCCGAAGGGCAGTTGGGTGCTTCATATGTTGCGCAGTTCAATTGGACCGGAACTCTTTCGAGAGTGTATTCATACCTATCTGGAGCGGAATCGGAACGAAAACGTGGTCACGTCTGACCTTGTGGATGTCTTCGAGGACAAGACAGGTAGATCGTGGGATCGATTTTTCGACCAGTGGGTATATCACGGCGGAACTCCAAGAGTGAAGGTGTCCTACTCCTGGGATCAGGGTAGAAAGCAGGCAAAGGTTCGACTCGAACAGACTCAAAAGACGGGAGATCGAGTCATGCTGTTTCACCTCGATGTGCCGCTCCGGTTTATTTCCGAGGAAGGGATAACTGTGAATCTGACCGCCGAGTTTGGAGGCAAGGCGGAGGACTTCTATTTCTCGTTGCCGAGCAAACCCAAGATATTTCGGATCGACCCCGAACTGACTTTGCTCGCGAAATTTGATTACCAGCCGAGCAATCCGCTGCTTTTTGCTCAACTTGAAAACAGGGATGACCTCGTCGGGCGCCTTCTCGCCACCGAACAGCTTGGTGGGCGCAAGGATCTCGCGAGCCTCGACAGGCTGAAATCGATTCTTTCGAAGGATCCATTTTATGGCGTTCGCATCGAAGCGGCCAAAGCTCTCGCGAAGTCGCATACTCCTGAGGCACTGGAGAGATTGATTGCGGAGAGAAATCAGGGCGATGCTCGAGTTCGGCAGGAGGTGGTCCGTGCGATCGGAAAATTCTTCCGACCCGAGGCACTGGCAGCCCTGAAGGAAATTCTCGACGAAGAAGAGAATCCTCTCATCGTAACTGAAGCAGTTGGGGGACTCGGAAAATTCCTGAATGATGAAGTCGAGGCAGTGTTGGTTTCCACTCTCAAGCGTGAAAGCTTTCAGCACCAGATCGCGAAGTCGGTCATAAGTTCGATTCGGCTTCAGGGTGATCCCAAGCATCTGAAATTAGTGCAGGATCATATTAGCGAGAACGCTTCCAAGTTTCGGACTCAAGATCTCGGCTCGGCGTTGGATACGCTCGCCTTCCTCGCACGCAACGAAGAGCCAGAAATTCGGGAATCCATTCGTGATTTTCTGGCTGCCTACCTGACGGATCCAAGAGGCAATCTTCGTGTCGCTGTGATCAGGGCTCTGGGCACTTTAGGAGATCCACGCTCGCGCGCCCTGTTGAATACCTTTGTGGAGGCCGGTGATCAAGCGTCAGCCGGCTATAAGGCCGCGGAATCTGCCATTCAGAAGTTGGGGGCGGAAAAGAAACAGGCCACCGAGGTTAAAGACCTCCGGAAAGAGGTACTCGAGTTGCAGAAAGGGCTTCGCGAAATGAAGGCGAAGCTGGATACGATGGAGAAGCAGGGAACGGCCGAAGTGGCAAAATAGCCCAAGATCCAGGATTGCGTCGGCAGGAAAAGTTCCACTACACACCAACCAGCTTCGCAGCGAGAGCTAGAGTTTCCGGACCAACTCCGCCGAGCATGCGGGCAAGCTCCTTGGTGCGTTTCTTTCCAGTGATGAATTCGAGCGATGAATTGGTGTGGTCATTCTCGACTTTTTTCGTCACGAGAAAGTGACGATGAGCCAGCGAGGCAACCTGCGGCATATGGGTGATGGCGACGACCTGATGTCTCTCACCAAGGTAGGCCATTTTCTTGCCGACTGCCCCTGCAATCTCTCCTCCGACATTGGCGTCGATCTCATCAAAAACCATGAGGGGGATTTGATCCTGATCGGCCAGAGCGCTTTTTACGGCTAGCATGACTCGAGACATTTCTCCACTTGAGGCAATGACTCGAAGTGGCTTGAGCGGTTCTCCTGGGTTTGGACCAAAGAGGAATTCAACCCCTTCGACTCCGCGAACACCGGGCGAATCAAGCGTTTCAAATTCGATCTCAAAAATAGACTGGTTGAAACCAAGGTCGTTGAGATGCGCGGCGATTTCCTTGGCCAGAGCTGGCGCCGCCTTTTTCCGTTTTCGGGACAGTGTCCGAGCTGCCTTGTCGACTCCGGTGCGAGTCTTTTTAACATTTTCGGCGAGACGAGTGACTTCCTCATCACGGCTGTCGACGGATCGAAGACGCTCTCGAGCGCCTGCCTCATATTTCAGGACGTCGTCTACGGATTGTCCGTATTTTCGTTTCAGAGTTTCAATTTCATCGATGCGGCGTTCGATCTGGGCCAGTTCAGCGGGATCAATTTCAAGATCGTCGCGATAGTCGCGCAGGATTCCTTCCAGTTCCCCAATTTCGACATGGGCGGAGGCAAAACCTGCGACACGTTCAGAAATAGCCGGATCGAATTTCTCCAGCTCCCGAAGACAACGCTGTGCATTGGTCAGGTTCGCGCCCGCTGCACTGATTAGATCGACCGCCTGGTTTGCGTTCTCAACGAGTCGGCTGCTATTAAGCGATTGGCGATAACGGGATTCGAGCTCAAGGGCCTCCTCTCGATTGAGCCCTGCTGCCGAAATTTCCTCGACCTGAAATCGAAGCAGATCAATTTCCCGATCGCTGACCTGGCGGGTGCTGTGAAATTCCTCCTCCTCCCGTGTTGCGTCATACCAGTTGCGGTAGGCTTCGCGATACGCATCGCGTTCACTCCCTGCCTGGGCATAGGCATCGAGCATCGCTAGCTGTCGCTCCTGCGAAAGCAGGGACTGGTGTTCGTGGGGACCATGCAGATCGACTAGAAGTCCGCCAACCGATTTCAGAACGGAGAGGGTACAGGGAGAGCAGTTGACGAATTGCTTGTTTCCGCTTCCGAAAATCCGTTTCACAACGAGCGAATTGCCTTCACAGGGATCGAGTCCGCATTCGTCGAGGAGAGCATTCACCTGATCGAGATTTCCCGAGAGTTCGAAGATCGCTTCGACGCTGCAGGAGGATTCTCCGGTGCGGACCAGATCATGATTCGCTCGTTCACCGAGAATCAGCTTGAGAGCACCGACGATCATCGATTTTCCCGCGCCTGTGGTTCCAGTGATCCCGACGAGTCCGGGGCCGAGTTCCCAAGTCAAGTCGTCGACAAGGGCGAGATTCTTGATTTTTAAAATGGAGAGCATTACAGAGATAGGTTAGTTAAAGGTAAATTGACATAAACTGTTCAGAAGTGCAATGTTCAAAAACGCACAAATTACATTTCTCGGTACGGGGACCTCGATCGGGGTGCCGGTAATTGGATGTGATTGTGAGGTCTGCACCTCAGACGACCCGAAGAACCAGCGGCTTCGATCTTCGATTTATGTGAAGACTGAGGAGACCGAGTTCGTTGTTGATACCGGTCCTGACTTTCGTCAGCAGTGCCTCCGTGCAGGGATTCGAAATCTTGATGCGGCGCTCTTCACTCATGCCCACAGCGATCATGTCATGGGATTCGATGATCTGAGACGTTTCACAGTCTGGGATGAAGATGAGTTAGAAATCTACGCGACTGCAGAATGTATGGAACGGTTGTGGACGGCTTTCCCCTACATTTTTGATGGCGAGAATCGTTATCGCGGCTATCTCAAGATTTCCCCTCAGGAGATTGAGGGGAGCTTCTCGGTGGGAGATCTCGAGGTGACCCCACTTCCTGTTATCCACGGGAAAGTGGAGACGATCGGGTTCCTTTTCAGTAAAAAAAGTGGGAAGCGCCTCTTTGCCTATATTCCGGATGCGAAGGAATTGAGCGCAGAGACTCGAGAGCTCATCCGCGGAGTTGACTTACTCATTCTTGATGGGCTCCAGCCCGATTTGCACTGGACTCATCTTTCGATCGGTGAGTCGATTGAGCTTTCGAGAGGGTTGGGGATCAAGCAGACTTGGCTGACCCATTTTTCCTGTCGTGCGAACTACGCATCTCTAGAGCCGGGCTTTCCCGACGGAGTAAGGATGGCGTGGGATGGTTTGCGATTGGAGGTGTAAGTCGATTGAAAGGGGGGATTGCGAAAACTGGATTCCCAGGGATTTACTACAATCCGCTCTTCTTGGTCGAAGACTCCACATCGACTACTTTGTTTTTTATGAATGCTTTCACCTCGTAGTTCGGCTTTGCCTTGTAGGTGAAAGTGACCTTTTCGTGAGGCCTTAGCTTTTTGACAATTGGCTTAGGCTTGTTTTTCCATGTCTGCCCTTTCCAGTGGTAGGCGCGAATGATCATGGGTTCGTCTCCCGCCTCGCCGATAACCTCGACGGTTCTTGAATCTTTGCTCGTTCCTACGACTCGAACGGTGAGCGCTTCTTCTCTCTCATTGTCACCGAATAGAGGGAGGTCGACTGAGAGAAAGATCCCGCAGAGGATCGCGGCTGACCTTTTCAGATGAGAAGTATGCATGCCGAAAGACTAGGCAATGACTGGTTTCGTCGTCTAGAAATTTTTATAACACCGACCGGGTGAAATTCATTCACGTTGGGAATAGGGCTTGTCTGAGATTTAGCAAAAAGGTATTCGTCGGGACATGAGATTGATCATCGTCGCTATTCTGTCCGTTTTTGCCGTGACTGCCCACTCAGAGGAAAAGACCTCTGAAGATTTCTCCGGCGAGAAAGTTCCAGATGGATGGAAGGGCGTCAAGGGGGCTTGGGCAGTCTCTGATGGAGCGATGTCTGGGAAAGAACTCGCAGCAGATGAACACGGCGCCGTGTTCATGATTCCTGATCGACATCGGGATTCCACGTTCAGCTGTCGTTTTCAGGTTAACGGGGCGAAGGCTTTTGGGCTCAGCTACAATCATCCTAAAGGGCATCTCTTCCGAGTCCGGATCAATGCAAAGAATGCCATCCTGTCGCTCGACAAGGACAAGAAGGATCCGACTTCGAAACCACTGAGATTTGGTAATGCAAAATTGAATCTCAAGCCAGGTAAGTGGTATTTCCTGACTTGTAACGTCAAAGGTGACACTGTGGAGGTTGAGTGTGCGGGTGAAGTGCTGATCGGCAAACACGACAAGTTGACGATGGAAAAAACGGGCTATCGCTTCACGGTTGCCGGCGAGTCGGTTCTTATTGATGACGTGAATTTTTCGAGCGACGAGTAGAAGTGTTTCTACTCGGCAGTGGACTCAGATTTGTTGATCTTGTAGGAGAAGCTGATGCTGAAAACAGCTTTCAGGATTCATCTGTCGGCAATGCCGGTTCCCCTGCGATGGCCTTGTCTTGTAAGGGGTGTGCTTAAGCACTCCCGTTTTCTTGTGACATAACTGCCTGCATTTGTTATACCTTCCTATATATGGCACGGACAGCGATCTCGATTTTTCTCCTGATTTTCTCCTTTTCACTACTGCACAGCGCAGAAGAATATCGGTCGTGGACGGATATTCAGGGTCGAAAGGTAGAAGCAAAACTCGTCGGATTTACCAAAGGGGTTGTCGTCCTGCAGCTGAAAGGCAGTGATCAGCAGGTGCGGTTCCCCGCCACTAAGCTCAGTGAAAAAGATCGTGGATACGTCCGTGAAAATGCCCCCATCGATCGACGCACTGCTGCTCGTCAAATTGACCAGATGGTGTGGGATCGGCTGAAAGAAGCGAACCTTGAAATCAAGGAAGAGCGTGCTGCTGTGCTCGCCAATGCAAAGCTGGACTCGACTGAGCGGAACAAGCAACTCGCTCGTCTCGCTCACATGGAGAAGATGACACATCCGACGTCACCGATGTCGGATGAGCAATTTCTCCGGCGGATATACCTGGACATTGCGGGACGGATTCCGACTTATGAGGAGGCCCGCGATTTCCTCCGCGATTCCAATCGGAATAAGCGCACCGTTCTCATCAACAAGCTTCTCCAGTCGGAAGCCTTTGTCAGCCACTTCTTTAATTACTACAGCGACCTACTGAGGGTTCGGGATGGAATCAGCATGGGAGGATTTGCCAACCTCAAGTCAGGTGCCTACGTCGATTGGGTTAAGGATCAGATTCGTGAAGACCGTCCCTGGAATGAGTTTGTTGGCGATATGGTCAAGGCTCAGGGATATCTCTGGGAGAATCCAGCAACGGGTTATTTGCTGACGGATTACGGGATGGAACTCTGCAATCTCTCCAACACGTTTACAACGTTCCTGGGAACCGAGATTACCTGCGCCCAGTGTCACGACCACCCGTTTGAGGAAGTCTATCAGATGGATTTTTACCGGATGGCTTCCTTCTTCGGGAATCTCGATTACAAGAAGAATCCGAGTAAGGGCAAGCTCAAGCAGATTGGTGAAGCGAAGAAGAAATTCGCAGCGCAAGCTAAGAAAGCGGAGAAAAATGCCAACGACGTAAACGCGCTGCTCGACGCCTACACGATGTATATCGGTGACGGATCGGACAATAACGTGCAGTTGCCTTTCGATTACAAGTATGACGATGGCGAGCCTAACGCGAGCGTCTCTCCGGCAGCTTACTTCGGAGATATTGTGGATCTGGAGAAATACGGAACAGCCCGCGAAGCGTTTGCTGATTGGATGACTTCGGAGAAGAATCCGCGATTCACGGTCAACGTCGTCAATCGGCTCTGGAAGCACGTGTTCGGAATCGCCCAGATCGAACCGGTCTATAATATTCCCGGGCACCTCGATGGTCAGGCGCAGAACTACGAGCTGCTCAAGTTCCTCGAGTCGCTCATGAAAGAAGTCGACTACAGCGTGAAGGATTTTCTCGCGATTCTCTATCAGACTCAGACTTATCAGCGAGAAGCTTGTCATGATTCGCCGACTCTCGACATGATGGATAAAGGGGAGTTTCATTTCCCTGCTCCAATTCTCCGCCGGATGACCGCAGAGCAGATCTGGGACTCCCTAGTCGCGATGTCGGTCGAAAGCCCGGAGGCTCCCAATCGAAGGCGCCGAGTTCTGGAGTCCTACAAGGAGCTGATGAATACAGATTGGAACAAGGTCGATTTTGCTGAAGCGGCGAAACTTCGCAGTCGCTTTAACAGTCTTGGAAATCCGGCGGTCATGATGTCGGAGTCCAGAAAGAAAGGGTCTGGTCCCGTTATGATCCGGGCCTCTGAAATGTCGTTGCCAAACAATATCGGAAGTTTTCTCTCCAGTTTTGGCCAGTCCGATAAGAAGTTCATTGAGAATTCAAACCAGGAGGGAACGATTCCTCAGGTCATGATGCTTCTGAATGGAAACCTGACCAATCAAATCATGACTGCGAAGTCACGAGCTGTTGTGCGAAAGGCACAGGCCGAAGGCAGTCACGACGAGGGGACCGATGTTGTCTTCCTTAGTATCTTGAGTCGTCGCCCCGCACCCCAGGATCGAGATTATGCGGAAGCCCTGGTCCGAGGCGGGCAAGGCGGATCCGCTGATTACTCCGACCTTATCTGGGCTCTTCTCAACTCGCACGAGTTCATGTTCATCCAATAGCCGTTCTACCCTTTACTTTCCAAACTCCAGAATCCTCATGAAAAACGAACTCCACAGTCTCGACCCCCTCTCACGACGCAAATTCGCCGAGCGAACTGCAGCCGCAGCATTTGGCCTTTCGCTGATGCCTGAAATGGATCAGGCCATGGCCGCCGCCTCGGTCGGAAAAGCAAAGAACGTGATCTACATCTACATGGGTGGCGGAATGACCCACATTGATACTTTTGATCCGAAGCCTGGGGCCGAAACCCAGGGGCAGACGGGAACTGTCTCGACAGGTGTTGCCGGTGTCGAGCTCAGTGAGTACATGCCGGATCTCGCTAAGAATTTTAATGACATCGCAGTTGTCCGCTCCCTGACTCAGAAAACGGGTTCTCACGGTGGAGCATCATACTGGATGCAGACAGGGTATCAGGAGTCGGCTGCGATCAAGCACCCGAACATGGGCGGATGGGCTCAGAAAGCTCTCGGGAAAATGCACCCTCAGCTTCCTGATACGATTTACATCGGTGGTGGAGGTCCTGGATCCGGATTCCTCGGGGCAAGCTACGCTCCGCTTCCAATTGGTGATCCAAGCAAAGGCCTGCCCAACTCAAAGACACCCGTTCCAAAAACCCGGATGGAAGAGCGCCTCGCCGCTCTCGAAGGACTCAATCAATCATTCCTCGATAAATACAAGACGGAAGACGTTCAGGCCTACTCCGAGTTTTACGACAACACGCTCGAGTTTTTGAAAGGAAAGGATCTCGATGTCTTCAATCTTACCAAAGAGAAGAAAGAGACTCGCGATGCCTACGGCGGTGGTTTTGGACAAGGCCTGCTCCTTGCGAAGCGTCTCGTGAAAACAGGTGTCCGTTTCGTACGGGTGAACAACGGTGGCTGGGATATGCACGGTGACCTCTGGAATCGTGGACCTGGAAAGATCAACAGTTTTTCCAAGGGGATCGCGACACTGATCGACGACCTCAAGGCTGAGGGACTCTTCGACTCCACTCTCATCGTTCTTACAACCGAGTTTGGCAGAACGCCTAAGATCAATGCTCGTGGCGGCCGCGATCACCACCCTCGCTGTTTTTCGGCAATGCTCGCCGGTGGCGGTATCTCCGGTGGTCAGGTTTACGGGGAAACGGACGACAAAGCGATTTCGGTTAAAGAGAACCCAGTGGCTCCTGCGGACTTTACAGCAACGATTGCAACAGCGCTCGGACTTCCTTTGGAGAAGCGGATCTTTGCTCCGAATGGACGTCCATTCTTTGTCGCGAACGATGGCAAGCCGATCATGCAGCTATTCTCGTAATCTCTGTGATTACTCTCGAGGGGGGGGAGGGAAAACCTAACCCTCTCGGTTACATCTGCAGATTCGCTGGATTCAAAGACCCAGCGAAGGAATAGGTCGATCGATTCCGATTACTTTCCAACCGTGCGCAGGACGAGGTGTTTCGTGATGGGCTAGTCTGAGAGGTTCTCAGTCGAGGGAGAAACGCTGTCGATCGAGAGTGTCTCGATACCTTTTGTTCCGAGGAAAGCCAGACCGACATATCCGACGACGCCGAGGTTCTGGGCGACTTCTGCGTTGAGCTACTCTCAACCCACGAGTTTCTGAAGATCTGGACCGAAATCGGTGCCACCCATGATCCGTTTCTTGAACATGTGGTAGGAACCCGAGGACGAAATTCGCGAGTGGAGAGAAATTCGTCGATCGATTCCTCCCACCAGCTTCCAGTTGTTGATCTCACCGGCGCAGATCTTTCTGAGTTGTGAGAGAGTGAGGTTGGAAGCCGAATTGTCTTCATGCACGATCGTGGCGAGTGGGCTCAGCCTCGCCAGGTAAGAGGAGATTTCTTCGTTCCGCTTTTCACGGATCCGAGTAATTCTCTCTGGTTTGATGAGGCGACTAGCCATCGCGCTGTCGCAGCGCTCTTCTGCAAGAGCAGCAAAACCATTTGAACTTCCTTCCGCAGAGAACTGAAGTTCAATCTCGGGGTGGTGCTGTCGAAATGCTTCGGTCCATTGTAGAACGAGCTTGGCCCCGAGGGTATCGGAGCCTGCGAGCCGGATCAATTATCTACGCTGAAGTATTTCTGCGTCGCCAGAGCAACTGTTTAATAGCGAGAAGAGGAGCAAAGGCAGGAATTATATCATTTCCGTAGAAAACGAAATGGGCAACTTCCGGCGCGACACCCCAAGTCCGAATCTTTCTTCACTTTGGAGGTAGCAGAGAACTCGGCCTCGGTGGAACTAGCCCCCCCCAACAGGGTTGCCTCTCCCGGGAGACTGCGCTTTACTCAAGGTATGGAACTTAATCCTGGTGGACGTCCTGGTGGCGAAGCCAAATTTCTCATCGGAACTGCGTTAGCCGCAGTCGGAGTATGGCTCTTTTTTGATTCGGTCCGATTTACGACGGGTCATATGGGCATGATCTCGGGAGCGATTTCGCGAGGGCGCGGAGGCGGGCTCATGGAGACGACCTCGATGGGTGTTGTCCTCGTTCCTCTTTTCATCGGAATCATCGCGCTGTTCTTCGATGTGAAGAAAACCTGGGGTTGGGTCTTGGTTGGTCTTGGGCTGATCATTCTCGGGATTGAAGTGGTGAGTCGCTTTCGCCCGGTCATGGTGATCAAGGCTACCCATCTGTTTCTGCTCATCATCATGATGGCAGGCGGCTTGGGGCTGATGTTGCGCGGTTATCTTGACGACCGACGCAGCAAGGGAGCGAAGTAAGGAGCTGAATGCCCTCCTACTTCACGATTTTCTCGGCGACTCTTCCGGTCTTTCTCGTCATCGGGATTGGCTTTCTCTTTCATCGAAAAGGCTGGCTCGGAGAAGAAGTCGAAGTGGGAGTGATGAAACTGGGGCTTAATCTCCTTTTTCCCTGTTTGATTCTTACTCTTCTGCCAGGGAATCCTGCGCTTAGGAAACTTAGTTCGGCATACTGGTCCATTGGACTCGGATTTCTGCTGGTTGTTTCTGCGATCGGAATCGCCTGGCTGGTTGCGAGAATTGGAGGGATCAGGCGAGGCGAAGGATTGCGGACATTTTCGATCAGCGCTGGAATTCAAAATTATGGTTTCGTCGCGTTGCCCATTGTCATGGAGTTGTTCCCGGACAATGCCGGCCCGGCTGGCCTAGTCTTCGTCCACGGGATCGGAGTCGAAATTGCGATGTGGACGATCGGTCTCGCAGTGATGACCGGATACGCAGGATTCCGATCGATGATCAATGGTCCATTCATCGCCGTTCTGTTGGCGCTTTTTCTGAACTACACGGGATTCTACGAATGGATCCCCGGTATTCTCGCAACGACGATGGAGATGTTGGGCCGATGTGCCATTCCGATGGCAATTTTTATGATCGGAGCAACGATCGGGCGTTATTTTAAGACCGGCATTTTTCATGACGCGTTTCGAGTCGCGACTCTCAGTATTCTCGTTCGCCTGGTCCTTGCCGGAGGATTGATCCTCTGTGCAGCCAAGTTTCTTCCCGCACCTCCCGATCTTCAGCGGCTCCTTGTCGTGCAGGCGGCAATGCCGGCAGCTGTGTTTCCGATTGTCCTTGCACGCCTCTATGGAGGGCAGCCACAAGTTGCTATTCAGGTAGTGATTGCGACCTCGATCGTGGGGATAGGAACGGCACCTTTGGTCATCGCCTGGGGGCTCGCGTGGGTGAATCCGTGAATCCGCCAACGAGCCCTTGACTTTTCGCCAAGAAAAAGTTTCTTACGAGCCGCCGCTTATGCGGCCATGCGCTTCCGGGTGTGTGAAACCGATGGCACGATAGCTCAGGGGTAGAGCAGAGGACTCATAAGCCTAAGGTCGGGAGTTCAAATCTCCCTCGTGCTACGGTCGGTTTTGGTTCAGGTGTGTCAGCGATCTCTCTTCGAGAAAAGAGTATGATTGGTTCCACCGAAGACGCAGCATTTCCTGCGCGGAAAATCGGGGAACGCCGCGCTCGCCCCGAAGGGTTATAATTCCTAAGGAGATCCCAGGGCTGGAGACAGCATCGTCTCCTCCGCAAGGGGAGTCGATTCCCGGAAAGGGCAGGGCCACATGAGGGAGAGGGTAGATTCCTTCGGGCCAGTGCGGGTTCAATGGCTCATCGGAAAATTGACGGGGAAGGAGTTATACATAAACGGGTCGTATTCAAAGAGCACATCGTTCCAGGCCAGTTTTTTGAGCCCGAGTATCCGACCGACGCGCTTTTGCCAGATCGCCAATGCGGCTGCGGAGGTAATACCGATCTCGGGAGAGATCAAAACGATGCGTTCCAACGGAGGAAGTTTGAGACCGGGGGGCGCGTCGTAAACTCTTCATCCAGATTGCTTGTGAGCCAGACACTGAGGTCGGGCTTCTGATTCAAGAGGTGAATGCCTGCCCCCAGGAAAATCAAAAAACTCCCGGCAACCGGAATTCCGAGCACTCGTAGAGTCTTCTTGAGTATCGCCAGCCAATTTTGTTGGAACACTTCTTGGAGTCGCTTCATGGCAATCGTTCAGGCACGAAGGGGTGCATATGAGATGAGCTTACCCTTCGATTGGGTCTGCTTCAATCCTGGGGCCTCCGCTTGAACGAGAGGGGAGAAGGCATTTTCTCTGAAATACAAGAGATGCACCTCTCGGCTGGCGAATTTTCATAAATTCTCCAATTTCGGAATAAATTTTTACCTGTGATTTTCACCGATCGTTGGGGAAACGAACGCTTTCTTAAAAAATGCCGCAAATTCCCCTTGCGGAGCTGTTTTCACCGCCTATATTCCCGCCCCTCTCCCGGCTCGGTTGCCAGACGGGAGAGTTTTTTTGTCTGGTTTTCACTTCATGTGGGGCCGGGCGCTCTGGCACCAAGTTATTGTTACCCTGACGGAAACGTTATGCCCACTACCAACCAACTCGTTCGCAAAGGAAGAAAGGACAAGGTCGTCAAGTCCAAGTCTCCGGCCCTCGATGAATGCCCGCAACGCCGGGGTGTTTGTCTCCAGGTTTATACGCGAACTCCCAAGAAGCCGAACTCCGCGCTTCGTAAGGTTGCTAAAGTGAGGCTCACGAATGGTCAGGAAGTCATCGCCTACATCGGTGGTGAAGGCCACAACCTCCAGGAGCACTCTATTGTCCTGGTCCGCGGTGGCCGAGTGAAAGATTTACCAGGTGTTCGTTATCACGTTGTTCGTGGTGCGCTGGACACACTGGGTGTCGACGGTCGTAAGCAGGCTCGTTCCAAATACGGAGCCAAACGACCGAAGGGGTGATGAGCTGAGGTTCTCTCAGTTCATTTCTCCGGCGATACGAATGTTTTAGCAACAGACTGAAATAATCCTATGTCCCGAAGAAAAAGAGTCTATACCAAGCCTGAGCGGCGCGATGCCCGCTACGACAGCCCGCTGGTCGCGAAGCTAGTCTCCAAGGTTATGCATCAGGGCAAGCGTGCGCTTGCTGAGCGGATTGTCTATGCCGCCATTGATCGTGCTAATGAAGGAGGAGAGTCCGTCGATCCAGTGGAGGTTCTGAATCGTGCGATTGAGAATGCCAAGCCACGTGTTGAGGTGAAAAGCCGACGCGTTGGTGGAGCTACCTACCAGGTGCCTCTTGAGGTTTCTCTGGAGCGCCAGGAGTCACTTGCAATGCGATGGATCGTGAATTCCGCTCGCAGTAAGCGCGGTACTCCGATGCACGTTGCTCTGGCTAACGAGATCAAGGATGCGAGCACTAATCAGGGTGTCGTGATCCGGAAGCGGGATGAAACCCACAAGATGGCACAGGCAAACCGTGCTTTCGCTCACTTCCGCTGGTAATTGACTCGTGTCTGCTTCCCTACAGACGGTTCTTCCTTTGACACCGATGAATGCTGGCCCCAACTCGCCTGATCGTGCGTTTCCGCTTGAGCGGACTCGTAATATCGGGATTGCGGCCCATATCGATGCCGGGAAAACTACGCTGACAGAGCGCATTCTGTTCTACACCGGAATGATTCACCGCATCGGTGAGGTTCATGACGGCCAGGCCACTACGGACTGGATGGAGCAGGAGCGTGCCCGGGGGATCACGATTACTTCCGCCGCAGTCACATGTGATTGGCTTCAGGTCGAAGAGGAAGGTGTATATAAAGGGTATACCGGCGAGAAGCAGCGCATAAATATTATTGATACCCCTGGACACGTCGACTTTACCGCTGAGGTAGAGCGTTCACTCCGGGTGCTCGATGGCACTGTGGTTGTCTTTTGTGGAGTGGCTGGTGTTCAGCCGCAGTCTGAAACGGTTTGGCGTCAGGCCACTAAGTATCACGTTCCTCGGATCGTGTTTGTGAACAAGATGGATCGCGTCGGAGCTGACTTCGATGGGGTTGTGGAAGACGTTCGCGAGAAGCTTGGAGCGAACGCATTTCCGATTTTAATTCCGATTGGCTCTGAAGAGGATCTCAAGGGTCAGATTGATATCATTAATGGTAAGGCTGTTATCTATTCTGATGATGATCTGCTTGGGTCGACCTACGAGGTGGCTGCCCTGACCGATGAACAGCTCGAGATTGCGAATCAAGCTCGTGAGCAGCTGGTTGAGGCCCTCGCTGATGTGGACGAGGAATTTGGCCTTCTCTTTCTCGATGAGGGAGAAATTACTCCCTCTGAGATCAAGGCTGCTCTGCGTCGCGCAACGGTTTCGAACTCGATCGTTCCAGTAGTTGGCGGTTCTGCCTTCAAAAACAAGGGCGTTCAATTTCTGCTTGATGCAGTTGTTGATTATCTTCCGAGTCCTCTGGAGGTCGTGCCGGCCCAGGGAACGGAGATCGAAGATGAGTCTGTCGTCGTGGAGGCGGGTGCGGCTGATAATGGAAAGTTCTGCGCGCTGGCTTTCAAGCTCTGGTCTGATAAGTATGTCGGTAAGCTGGTTTTCATCCGGGTCTATTCAGGAACTGTCTCTAAAGGTGATCAGGTTTGGAACTCGCGGACGGGTCGCAAAGAGCGCGTTGGGCGTTTGATCCAGATCCAGTCGAATGATCACAAGGATATCGACACATGCTATGCGGGGGATATTGCAGCGATCGTCGGGCCGAAGAATGTGCGCACAGGTGACACGCTCCACGCTGAAAAATTTAACATCATGCTGGAGCCTCCAGCATTCCCGGATCCAGTGATCTCCATGGCGGTTGAGCCAAAGACCACTGCTGATTCAGACAAGCTTGCTGAAGCTCTTAGTCGTCTCGCGGAAGAGGACCCCACTTTCGTGGTCTCGACCGATGAAGAGACGGGTCAGACCATTATTGCGGGAATGGGTGAGCTTCACCTCGAGATTATCCAGTCTCGTCTCGAAGCGGAATACAATGTCCGGACAAATGCTGGTAAGCCGCAGATCGCGTATCGTGAGACGATTACTTCTGGTGCTTCCGGCGAATACAAGTTGGTCAAGCAAACTGGCGGAAAGGGTCAGTATGCACATGTGACTCTCAAGGTATCTCCGAGTGGGCGTGGCAAAGGGTTTACCTTTAATAATCGAATTGTTGGTGGAGAGATTCCCAAGGAATTCTTCAATGCTTGTGAGACTGGTATCCGAGAGTCTCTCATGAACGGAGTCATCATGGGATATCCCGTCGTTGATCTTCACGTTGATCTCATTGGTGGCTCAAGTCACGATGTTGATTCGAATGAGCAGGCTTTCAAGATCGCTTCCATTCTCGCCATGCGAGATGCTTTTCAGCAGGCGTCTTCGGTTCTTCTTGAGCCAGTCATGCGAGTGAGCGTAGATGTGCCGGATGAGTATCAGGGTGATCTCATTGGTGATCTCAACCGCCGTCGGGGACGCATCTCGGAGATCGATTCGAGAAATGGCCTCAGCCAGATTAAATCAGAGGTGCCTCTCGCCGAAATGTTCGGATACGCCACCGATATGCGCAGCCTCTCAAAAGGGCGTGCGAGTTTTTCAATGGAGCCGCTTCAGTTTGAGGAGGTTCCCGCTGCAATCGTGCAGCAAATGACCGAGCAGTATGTCTAAACTGATAGCTGCGATTAACCTTTTACGTGAAACGAATCTAACCTTTACCAGGAATAACTGACATGCAGGGACAAAGCATTCGAATTCGGCTACGAGCCTATGACTCTCGACTTCTCGATAAGTCGACGGTGGATATCGTAGAGACAGCCAAAAGAACCGGCGCCCGGGTTTCCGGACCCATCCCGTTGCCGACCCGCATCGAGAAATTTAGCGTGAACGCATCGCCTCACGTGAACAAGAAAGCAGCGGAGCAGTTCGAGATTCGGACTCACAAACGCCTTCTTGATATCGTCGAGCCCACCGCCCGCACGGTTGATGAGTTGAAGAAGTTGAATCTGCCTGCCGGCGTCGACATCACGATTAAAATCTAGAAGAACCTCAGGTTCAGTTAATTTCAAGCAAGGACGAGCGCAATGAGCATCGGATTGATTGGTAAAAAAGTAGGAATGACACGCATCTTCAATGAGGATGGCGAAGCGGTTGCTGTGACAGTGATCGATGTCAGTGACAATGTCTTCCTGCAGAAGAAAACGCAGGAGAAGGATGGATACACCGCTGTTCAAGTCGGATACGACGAGCAGAAGGAGTCCCGTCTGAATAGTCCTGCACAGGGTCATGTGAAAGCCTATGGAGGCACTCCCAAGAAAAAGATTCTTGAGTTCCGTCTCGAAAGCGATGAGCAGCTTCCGGAAGCAGACCACCCAGGCGTCGATCTTTTCGAAGAAGGCCAGTGGGTAGATGTGATTGGTACGTCCAAGGGAAAAGGTTTCCAGGGTGTTATGAAGCGTTACAACTTCCAGGGCCAGCCTCAGTCTCACGGTCACATGATGCACCGCCGACCTGGTGGCGTGGGTGCAGGAACGGATCCTGGACGTATTTGGAAGAACAAGGAAATGCCTGGTCGTCACGGCAACTACCGTAAGACAGTTCAGAACCTTAAGGTCGTTCAAAAACGTGCCGAAGATAACGTCATCCTGATCAGCGGGGCTGTTCCCGGATCCAAGGGTGGTTATGTCGTGATTCGTCCAGCGATCAAGCATGATGCTCCGGTTCAGGATCTAAAGGCGAAAGAGGCAACCGCGGAGGGTGAATCCTAGTCCGTAATCGAGAATTATTAAATTTCAGAAAGGGAAAGAAATCTCATGGCTGCAAAGACTTTAGATATTGAAGGCGCAAAGAGCGCAAAGATTGGGGTGATCGAAGACGATCAGCGTGGGCGCCAGGCCGTTCACGATGTGGTCGTTGCGATGCGTGCAAATCGACGCACTGGGTCCGCCAACACCAAGACTCGTGGTGAGGTTGCCGCGACCGGTAAGAAGCCGTTTCGCCAGAAAGGCACTGGCCGAGCCCGTCAGGGCGGCAATGCTGCACCTATCCACCGCGGTGGTGGTGTTGCTTTCGGTCCCCGTCCTCGTGACTATTCGAAGAGAGTGAATCGAACTACTCGTCGTCTTGCCTTTGCTAAGGCTCTCTCTGAGCGAATTGCTGGAGGGGATGTCCTTTCTCTTGCTGGTCTTGATATTACAGACGGTAAAACTAAGTCATTCGTTTCCGAGGTTTCGTCACACACAGGTGATGTCAGGCGGACGCTCGTGATTGGGAAAGAGTTTTCCGAAGAAACCAAGAGAGCGGGACGCAATGTTCAGTCTATCCTCCTGATTTCAGCGGACGAAGTTAACACGGAGCAACTCCTGCACTACACGAAGATTATTGTGCTTGAGGATTCCCTCGAAATTCTCGCTGCTCGCACGGCCTAACCCAGACCTGACGCATTCACGAAATGAAAGATATTTTTCAGATCATCGACACCGTTCAACTCAGCGAGAAGGCAACCCTTCTCACCGAGACAAACAACGAATATGTCTTCAAGGTCGATCCCAGAGCGAACAAGCTCGAGATCAAGCAGGCTGTGGAGAAATTGTTCGGTAAAAAAGTAGCTGCAGTTCGCACGGCGAACTACCAGGGAAAGAAGAAGCGCGAGCGTCGCGCTGATTTCGGAAGGACCAAGCGTTGGAAGAAAGCATTTGTCCGCCTCGAAGACGGAGAAACCCTCGAATTTGTTTAACCTAGAATTTTTTTGGAATCATGGGCTTGAAATCCTACAGACCAATCACCCCTTCGAACCGGTACAAGTTGCATCCGGACTTCGAAGAGATCACTAAATCTACGCCAGAGAAAAGCCTCTGCCGTCCGCTCAAGAAATCGGGTGGCCGGAATAATCGCGGGCGAATCACTTGTCGTCACAAGGGTGGCGGACATAAGCGTAAGTATCGTCTTATCGATTTCAAGCGGAGTCGCCGCGATGAGGTCGCCAAGGTCATTTCGATCGAATATGATCCGAATCGTACTGCTCGTATTGCTCTGATCGAGTACTCGGACAAGCAGCGCTCTTACATCCTCGCTCCTAAGGGACTTGAAGTTGGAGCTGAGGTTTCTTCGGGTGAAAAGGCAGCAATTAAACCTGGTTGCGCTCTTCCTCTTTCCGAGATCCCTACAGGAACATCGATTCACAACTTGGAACTGGTCCCTGGAAAAGGTGGTCAGGTCGCACGAAGCGCAGGTCAATCTTGCATGCTCTCTAACCGAGAGGGTGACTATGCTTTGGTCAAGATGCCTTCCGGTGAGATTCGTAAAGTCCATATTCGTTGTTACGCCACTATAGGAACTGTCGGCAATTCAGAGCATGAGCAGGTCGTTAGTGCGAAAGCAGGACGGACCCGCTGGCTGGGAATTCGCCCGACTGTTCGCGGAATGTGTATGAACCCAGTCGATCACCCAAATGGTGGTGGTGAGGGTAAGTCAAAATCGGGTGGTGGTCGCCAGCACTTGAAGAGTCCATGGGGACACGTTAAAGGGCAGCGCACTCGCCAGAAATACAAGGGCAGCGATGCATTCATCGTGGAGCGCCGACAGGATAAGAAGCGCCGCCGCTAGTAGATAAATTTATCAGGAATTAGATATGGGACGTTCACTCAAAAAAGGACCCTTCGTTGATCAGAAGCTTCTGATCAAAATCGACAATATGAATGAGTCAGGGCAGAAGCGCCCTATTAAGACTTGGTCACGCCGCTCGATGATTACTCCCGGTTTCGTGGGACACACTTTCCTCGTGCACAACGGGAAAGAGTTTCTTTCCGTTTTTGTGACGGAGAACATGGTTGGCCACAAGTTGGGTGAATTTTCGCCGACTCGTAAGTTTGGTGGTCACCAAGGGCACAATCCGAAGATCAAAGCGTAAGTCACTCCTTTCTGCTCTCTCTATGAATACACGGAATCCATTTTACTCATTTGTCTTCGCTGCTCTTGCGGTCGGGGCTTTGGGTACGAGCGTTTCCGTAGCTCAGGAGTCGATTCGCGCTCGGGAGCTGACTGCTGCTTTGGCCGTTTCTCAAACCCAAGTCGGTCAATTGCGTGATGAGCTCGTTCGGAGCGAAGCGCAGCGGAAGGCTCTCGTCGCCAAACTTGCCGGTGCGGTTCAAGTCAGCGAAGAGCAGTTGGCCCAGTCGAGAGAGACACAGCTCAAGCTCCAGGCTTTCGGGGTCGATCTGTTCACTCAGGACGAGAAGAGTATTCAACAGCGCCTCTTGAAGGCGGTGCGGGATCTTGATATCGCCGAACAGGAGCTCGATCGACGCAAGATCGTAATTCGCGAACTCAGCGAGACTTTCCTGAGCTTCCTCAACGAAACGGATGGCGTTGATCAGGAAAAGAAGGTCAAGGCCCTGGCTGCTATCGATCGAGCAGGGGATGCGCTCACTCCTCTTGCCGATGATAAAGAATACGCTGAGCCACTCACTAGTTTAGACGGATCAGAAATCGTCAGCCTCGACCCGGAAATCGGGCTGGTTGTTATCGATGCTGGTCGAGCGAGCGGACTGCGGGTCGGCACGCCAATCGCAATTATGAAAGAAGGGCAACCCATCTTCTCGGCGATGGTTGTAGACGTTCGCGACACCATTGCAGGTGCCGTGCTCCAGAATCAGCTTGCGGAAAATATGGAAGCTGCTGTCGGAGACGGTATCCAACTTCTTCCCAATCAACCCAATCTGTAATTTTTAGTATTGTTACAATCATGGATGTGAAATCTACCTACAAGTTCGCACGGATTTCGGCCCGTAAGGCCAGAGACGTTGCTCGAGAGATCCAGGGACTTCCGGTTTCAGACGCTCTCGATATTCTCAATTTTACTCCTCGCAAAGGAGCTGACCTTTTCTCGAAGACGATGAAGGCGGCACTTGCTGACGCGGAGAATAATTTCGAGCTTCCTCTCGATGGTCTTTATGTAAAGAGTGCCGTTGTTGGTGAAGGACCTACTTTCAAGCGCTTCAAGCCACGTGCTCGCGGCTCTGCTTCATCGATTCGCAAGCGCACAAGTCACCTCACCGTCATTTTGAGCGATGATGAGGTCGCTGAGAAGGCTCCAAAAGCTAAGCATGTTTCTAATCGCGCAGAGGAGCCGGCGAAAGCTGAGCCAAAGGCAGAAAAGGCAGAAAAGGCAGAAAAGGCAGAAAAGGCAGAAAAGGCTAAGTCACCAAAAACTGCATCGGATGAGAATGGCAGGGTTGACGAATCACGCGGATTGGTTTATGACTCCGCCCCCTCCGAAGTTGACGATCTCAAAGAAATCAGCGGGGTAGGCCCCAAGCTCGAGGAGAAGCTCCAATCGTTCGGGATTTACAAATTTGAGCAGATCGCTGAGTGGACCGAAGAGAATGTCAGCGAGTTTGATGATCTTCTTTCGTTCAAAGGACGGATCGAGCGCGATGATTGGATTGAGAAGTCCAGGGCGCTCCATGAAGAGAAATACGGCAAGTAATACTTAATAGGTAAACAATTTCAGATATGGGACAGAAAGTACATCCAATCGGTTTCCGACTTGCCGTCAACAAAGGCTGGCAGTCAAAATGGTATGCCCCCGAGGCTGAATTTGCTGATCAACTTCACGCTGATCTTGCGATTCGCCGTTACCTTGATCGTCGACTCCAGAAGGGCGCCGTTTCCAAAGTGGTCATCGAGCGTGCTTGGAACAGTGTTCGAGTGACTCTTCATACTTCCCGTCCCGGACTCATTATCGGTAAGCGTGGAGCAGAGATCGAAACAATGACCAATGATCTCGGTCGGATGTGTGGAGACTCACAGGTCAAGATCGATATCTTTGAGATCCGTCAGCCAGAGCTCGATGCATCTTGGGTCGCCGCGCAGGTTGCGACTCAGCTTGAGCGTAGGGTTTCATTTCGTCGTGCAATGAAGCGGGCTGTTCAGACTGCCATGGACTTCGGCGCTGAAGGTATTCGGATTCGTGCAGGTGGTCGCCTCGGTGGAGCTGATATCGCTCGTGCTGAGCAGTATCGCGAGGGCAAGGTCCCTCTTCAGACTCTTCGTGTCCCCATCGACTATGGGTTTGCCAAGGCCGAAACGGTTTGGGGAATTATTGGAGTTAAGGTTTGGGTGAACAAGAAAGAGGACGCCGGTGAAGGAAATGACAAGAAGCCTGGAGGTTCTGGTCAGCGTCGCGGTGGAGGTCGTCCTCCTCGTTCCGGTGGTGGTCGCCCTGGTGGACCTGGTGGTGGCGGCGGAGGTCGTCCCGGTGGAGGATACGGGGGTCCTCGCAACTAATTCCTAACAGCAATTTTACCTAGAATAGGAGAGACGTTATGCCTTTAATGCCTAAAAGAGTGAAGTTCCGCAAGACGCATCGCGGAAGTCGCGCAGGGAATGCCCAGCGAGGAACCAAAGTGAGCTTTGGTGAATATGGGCTCCAATGTCTTGGACGCGATTGGATTACGAACCGCCAGATCGAGGCTTGTCGTATTTCGATCAACCGTTACCTCAAGCGCAAAGGTAAGGTCTGGATTCGAATTTTCCCCCACAAGCCGGTCACGGCTCGTCCACCTGAAACTCGGATGGGTAAAGGTAAGGGACCTGTGGAGCACTGGGTAGCCGTGGTTCGTCCCGGGACCATGATGTTTGAGATTTCTGGAGTTTCCGAGACGCAGGCCAAAGAGGCGCTCCGACTCGCCTCGAACAAGTTGGGAGTCCGCTGCCGTTTTGTGCGTCGCGAAGACCAGTGATTTAAATTACCAAGGATACTAACATGGCAAAAAATACGAAAGACTTGCGTGAGAACAGTGTGGATGAACTGGCCACGCGTCGTCGCGAGCTGAAAGAAGAATCTCTCAATCTGCGCGTGCAGAAGGAGAGCGGCCAGCTCGAAAATCCATCACGTATACGTGAGCTTCGCCGTGAGGTGGCTCGCATCGAAACGCTATTGTCGGAGAAGCGGCATGCAGCTGCCAACTCCTAGTTACAGCGTGAACCCTACTTCAAGAGTCATCGACAAATTTGATAATGAGTGAGTCAACAAGTGAAAATAAGCCCGGATTGCAGAAGACTCGGGTCGGCGTAGTTACATCCGATGCGATGGACAAGACGATTATCGTCGAGGTGGTGCGTCGCGTGCCTCATGCCCGCTTCAAAAAGATCGTGAAAAGAAGCTCCAAGTTCTTTGCGCACGACGAGAAGCAGGAAGCCAAGATAGGAGATCGAGTTCTCATCGAAGAGGCTCGCCCCCGCAGCAAGCGGAAGTGCTGGGACCTGAAAGAGGTTCTCTCACACTGATTGTGTGAATTTTTGATCGAGTGCCCGTTGTTAGGGCTCTCACTGTAAAACCCGTTTAATTTTAGAAAGTAAAGTCATGATCCAGATGGAATCCAAAGTGCAGGTCGCGGACAACACCGGCGCACGCGTGGCGAAAATGATTGGCGTCCTCGGCAAGCGTTCGCGCTCTGCTGGCGTAGGAGATGTGATCACGGCTCACATTCGCGAGTCAATCCCAACCGCGAACGTTAAAAAAGGCGAAGTCGTCCGCGCTGTTGTGGTTCGTACTGCGGCTCCAATCCGGCGTAGCGATGGATCGATTCTTCGATTCGACAGCAACGCAATCGTCATCATCGATAAGGACAAGAATCCAAGAGGAACTCGAATTTTTGGACCTGTTGCTCGAGAGCTTCGTGAACAAAACTTCATGAAAATTGTCTCTCTCGCTCCAGAGGTGCTCTAAAACGGGAGTAAACAAATTTAACGACAGGACAGAGACATGGCCAAACGAGTGAAAACACACGTGAAGAAGAACGACGAGGTCGTCGTGATCTCAGGAAACCACAAAGGGGAGGCTGGCAAGGTCCTCCAGGTTTTTCCTGAAAAGGGTCACGTCCTTATAGAGGGCGTAAGACTGATCAAAAAACATGCTGCCCGGACTCAGGATCGTCCTGATGGTGGAATCATCGAAAAGGAAGGACCGATTCACATTTCTAATGTGAAGCTCGTTTCCTCATAACGAAAAGTCAGAGAAGGAATTAGGAAATGGATCCAGCACTCAAAGCTATCTACAAAGAGAAGGTCGTTGCAGGCCTTCAGGAGAAGTTCGGTTACGGTAATGTTCATGAGATCCCGACGATCCAGAAGGTTGCTCTGAATTGTGGCTTTGGCCGCGAGGACGACCGCAAGGCGGCCGCAGAGAACGTCATCGAAGATCTGGGTAAAATCACCGGACAGCGCGCTGTTCCGACTCGAGCCAAGAACGCGATTTCGAACTTCAAGCTTCGTGAGGACGATGTCATTGGTGCCCGCGTTACTTTGCGTGGACGTCAGATGTGGGAATTTCTCGACCGCTTCATCAATGTGGCTTCACCGACGATTCGTGACTTTCGGGGTCTTTCTCCGAAGTCTTTCGATGGCCGTGGAAATTACACTGTCGGAGTGAGTGATCACACGATTTTCCCGGAGATCGAGCTCGACAAAGTAAATCGTTCGATTGGATTCGATATGTCTATCGTCACGACGGCGAAGACGGACGATGAAGCTCGTGAGCTCCTCACCCTTCTCGGGATTCCTTTCCGCAAGCCAGCGAGTGCTGCTGCGTAATTTTCATCTATTTTCACACACTAAATTAAAGGAATTATGGCAGTTGTCAGCGATCCAATCTCGGACTTCCTCACTCGTTTCAAGAACGCCACCATGGCGGAGAAAGAGGATTTCACCGCACCGTATTCTCGCATGAAGGAGGATATTGCACGGATTCTTAAGGAAGAGGGTTACCTCTGGTCCTACGAGAAAGTAGGCGAAGGAGCTAATGCAGAAATTAAGGGGAAGCCGCGCTATTCCGGTCACACTCCTGCGCTGAAAAACCTTAAGCGAGTCAGTCGCCCAGGGTTGCGCCAGTTTGTCGGTAGTGAAGAAATTCCCAAGGTCCTTGGAGGAATGGGGATTGCAATCGTCTCAACCTCGAAGGGGGTGATGGCCGGTCATTCGGCAAGAAAGCAAAATATCGGGGGAGAGCTCCTCGCTATTGTCTGGTAACAGACCTCAATATTTTACCTGGTAACCAACGAAGAACGATGTCGCGGATAGGAAAGAAGCAAATTGATCTACCTGAAAAGGTGGAGGTCAAGGTGGGCGGAGAGACGGAACTGACCGTCGAGGGACCGAAAGGAAAGCTCGAGTGGAGCATTCCTCAGGGACTCTCTCTTGAGCAGGAAGACGGAAGCGTCACCGTTGCTCGGGCATCCGAAGAAAGAGCGATTCGTGCGATGCACGGAACCGCCCGTAGTCTTATTGCAAACATGATCGAAGGAGTTTCCAACGGCTTTATTAAAGAGTTGGAAATCCAAGGGGTTGGTTTTCGTGCCGCTGTGAAAGGCAAAGATCTGGACCTTAGTCTCGGATTCTCTCACCCGGTCCTCCACCCTATTCCTGATGGACTTACGGTCACCGTTGAGGACAACACAAAAATTAAGGTCGAGGGTATCGATAAGCAGTTGGTCGGGCAGTTTGCCGCCGACGTACGATCCTATTACCCTCCCGAGCCATACAAAGGAAAGGGCGTGCGATACAAGGATGAGTATGTCCGACGCAAGCAAGGTAAGAGCGTCAAGTAATTGGAAGTAACCCGTTTTTTCTGAGGAGCAGACATGAGCCTATATATACGTAAACAAGCACGCTCGAAAGTGCGTCGCCGAATCCGGAAGAAGATTGCCGGTACCGCTGAGCGTCCGCGTCTCGCCGTGCATTTTTCAAATCAAAATGTCTATGTGCAGTTGATCAATGATCAGGAGGGCAAGACTCTCGCAGCTGCTTCGACGCTCGATAAGGGTGTCTCGAAGAAAGGTGCCAATGTAGATTCCGCTGTTGCGGTAGGTCAGGCAATTGCTTCTCGCGCCAAAGACGCGAAGATCGAGGCGGTTGTATTTGATCGGGGTGGATATCAATTTCATGGCAAAGTGAAAGCCCTTGCAGATGCGGCCCGGGAGGGCGGTCTGAAATTCTAAAGATTATTTGAATGAGTGACGAAACTGCAAAGGAAGAATCTCCGGAAGAAGAAGTAGCTCCAGAAGCTGCTGCTCCGGAGGAAACGAGCGCGAGCGCGGAAGCTGCCCCAGAAGAGCCGGCGGCTGAAGCTGCGCCTGCCGAAGCCCCCGCTGCTGAGGAAGAGGCCCCCGCTGCTGAGGAAGAGGCCCCTGCTGAAGAGCCCGCTGCGGCTGAGTCAGCCGAGGCGACTTCAGAGGAGGCTGCCGAGCCTGCGGCCGAGGAGAAATCCGAAAAGCTGAAGAAGGCCGAGGAGATTCTGAGAGCTTCTGCTCCTGTTCATGAGCGCGAGGAAGTTGAGAACGCTTTTGAGAAAGTCGTTCACATCAATCGCTGTGCTAAGGTCGTCAAAGGTGGTCGCCGTTTCAGTTTCAGTGCGCTCGTAGTGAGCGGTGATCGTGAAGGGAAGGTTGGCTTTGGCTTCGGAAAAGCCCAGGAAGTCTCCGAGTGCATCAAGAAGGCAAGCGAGTCATCGAAGCGCCAGATGGTTTCCGTCAATATTACAGAAAACACCATTCCCCATCCCGTTATTGGCGAGCATGGTGGTGGACGTGTTCTTCTTCGCCCTGCTTCTCCAGGAACTGGCCTCATCGCCGGTGGCGGTGTTCGTGCCGTAGTGGAAGCCGCGGGGATTAAGGACGTTCTTGCTAAATCTCTTGGGTCAAACAACCAGGCCAACGTGATCAAGGCGACCCTTGATGCCCTTCAGCAATTGCGAACCAAGGAAGAGATTTACACTCTCCGAGGAAAGCGCCTTGCTGAGAAAAAGGCACTCTAATTTTATTCTCTACAGACTGAGTCAATTCTTATGAAACTGAACGATTTAAAACCAACTCCCGGTTCTCGTCATCGTCGCCGTCGCGTGGGACGTGGTGAAAGTTCGGGTCTCGGAAAGACTTGTGGCAAAGGGCATAAGGGACAGAAGTCTCGCTCCGGTGCTTCGATTCGTCCGGGATTTGAAGGTGGACAGATGCCGCTGATGCGTCGTCTCCCCAAGAAGGGATTCAGCAACGTCAGGTTCAAGACCAACTATGCGATCGTCAACCTTGTCGATCTCGAACTGAAATTTTCGGATGGTGATTCTGTTAATGAAGAAACTCTTCGTGCCTGTGGGCTTGTGAAGGGGGTCTGCGATGGGGTCAAGCTTCTCGGGAACGGTGACGTTACCAAGAAACTGACGATTTCGGTCGATAAGGTTTCTGCAGCAGCTCGTGATAAAATCGAGAAGGCTGGTGGTTCCATCACTGAGTCCTAGTCCGTCTCTGGATCACGCGATCCGACTCAACCCTGTCAGGTCGATGGCCTGACCCTGTTGAGTTGAGCTCGCGTGGATTTCATTTTTGCACTTCTCAAGATAGCCCTTCCATGATTTCCGCATTCGCCAATACTTTCAAGATCCCTGAGCTTCGCTCTCGGATTCTTTTTACGCTCCTCGTTGTCGTGATCGTAAGACTCGGAGCCGTTGTCACTCTTCCTGGAGTTGATGCCAGCGTGCTGCAGGATTGGTATGGTCAGGTTCAAGAGCAATCGAACGAGAGCCGTGGTCTCACTGCTGTTCTTGCGCTGATGAACGTGTTCAGCGGAGGTGGCTTGCAGAACTCCGCGTTGTTTGCACTGGGTATCATGCCCTACATCAGTGCGTCGATTATGACGCAGCTGCTCACTGCTGTGGTTCCTTCTCTTGGTAAGCTTTCTCGAGAAGACGGCGGTCGTCAGAAGATCAGTCTTTACACCCGAGTGCTGACGATCATTCTCTGTCTGTTTCAGGGTTGGATGTTGGCGAAGTCGCTCGTCACTCCGGAGGCGAACCCATTTTTACGAGACATTGCGACCTCCTCGACTCGAGAACTGGTCCCCAACGGGGGATTGTCGTTCATCATCACCACCGTGATCATCATCACAGCGGGGACTATGTTCCTGATGTGGTTGGGTGACCAGGTCACTGAGCGGGGAATCGGAAATGGTGTCTCCATCATCATTACCGTAAACATCATTTACGCACTGCCGGCGGCACTTTTCCAGGTCTACAACACCTACGTGGCTTCCGCAGGAGAGGATGTTCTTCGATCCTTCCAACTCGTTGCGTTGCTCGCATTCCTCTTCTTTGTCGTGGCAGCAGTGATTTCGATTACTCAGGCGCAGCGTCGGATTCCGATTAATTACGCCAAGCAGGTGCGCGGTGGAAAAATGTATGGTGGCCAGTCACAGCACATGCCTCTCAAGGTGAACTATGCGGGTGTTATGCCGATCATTTTCGCGCAGGCAATCCTGATGTTTCCTTCACAGATCATTGGTTGGGCATTCCCAGACAAGTTGTGGGCCCGTGAGCTTTCCATCGCTCTTGGAGGTGGTGGAAGTGGTATTCTCTTCTACGGACTCACCGGTCTCATGATTTTCTTCTTCAGCTACTTCTGGGTGGCAACGATGTTTCAGCCAAATCAGATTGCTGATGACCTGAAGAAGAACGGTGGATACATCCCTGGGGTACGACCCGGAAAAGCAACCGCTCAGTTCCTCGATCGCACGATGAGCCGACTCACTTTTGCAGGTGCGATTTTCTTGACGATTATCGCGATCCTTCCTCCGATCTTGACCGCGCTGATGGGGGTTCCGCCTCTGGCCGCTCAGTTCTTCGGGGGAACGGGCCTTCTCATTATGGTTGGTGTTCTTCTCGACGTCATGCGTCAGGTGGAAACTCACCTTATCCAGCGTCACTACGACGGCTTCCTCCGTAAGGGGCGGATCCGTGGGCGATTTGATCGACCTGGTGGCAAAGGCGCTGCGGCGAATAGTTCCCAGATCATCTGGTTGCTCGTTCTCGCTGCTGTTCTCTTGATCGGTGGGCTGGTGTATTTCCAGATCGCGAGTTCGAAGTAGCTACATCCGGAGAGTGACGTCGATGGCTAAACGCAAGTCTAGAATCCAACTTCGAAGTGGAGCTGAAGTGGATGGGTTGCGAGAAGCAGGTTCGATAGCTGCGCAAATCCTTTCTGAGTGCGCAAAACACGTTGCCCCCGGGGTGACGACCGGAGAAGTTGATCAGTTGGCCTCCGATTTGATTCGGAAGAGTGGCTGCAAGAGCGCATTTCTTGGGTACAAAGGCTTTCCCGGGACGATCTGTATTTCTGTCAACGAAGAGGTCGTTCACGGGATCGGAGGGACGAGGGAGCTTGTCTCAGGAGATATCGTCAAAATCGATGTTGGTATCCTCACGGAAGCGGGCTGGATTGGAGACAATGCCAAGACGGTAGCGGTTGGAGAGGTGAGCGAGTCAGCTAGGGTGCTCATGGCTTCAACAGAAGAGTCTCTCTATGCTGCAATTCGCCAGGCTACCGAAGGCAATCTGCTCTCAAAGGTCTGCGCAGCGGTTGAGGAAAGTATCCAGGACGAGGGATACACCGTCGTGAAACAATTCGTCGGGCATGGTGTCGGGCGCCAACTTCACGAAGAGCCACAGGTTCCGAATTACTGGGATGCCGACGAAATGCGCCAGCGCAGGTTTAAGAATCCTCGCCTTCAGGCCGGAATGGTTCTCGCGATCGAACCAATGGTCAATGCGGGCACTGACGGAGTGATCATTCTCGAAGACGATTGGACGGTAATCACCTCTGATCGCAAATTATCGGCCCATTTTGAACACACTGTCCTCGTTACCGATGGAGAGCCTGAGATTTTGACGCCAAGGGAGCGAACTTTTGCTCCGACGACTCCTGTCGGGTGAGAAACCCGTCAATCGACAAACTTTTTATAAAACTACCTAAAAATCGGGCCAATCAAGGAAACAGCAGTTGCGAATCACCAATTTTGTGATACTCATTCCGTCCTCGCGCGAAAACGGCGCTGGGGGTCTAAGGACGAGGGTCATCACAGAAGCTCGATACCACCCGATAGACAAGACCTGACAATCAATTTGTCCCCATGAAAGTTAAGCCATCCGTTAAACGAATCTGCAGCGACTGTCGCATCATCAAGCGACAGGGAATTCTCCGTGTGATCTGCAAGAATCCTCGTCACAAGCAACGGCAGGGCTAAGCTCAATCCTTTTTACCGACTGAAACGACATGGCACGCTTACTTGGTGTAGAAATTCCGAACGAAAAGAGAATCGAGGCTTCTCTTCCTTACATCTACGGGATCGGACGTAAAACTTCGACGAAGATTCTTGAGGAGGCTGGAGTCGATCCGAACATCCGCACGGGTGAGCTCACTGACGAGCAGATGGGTCGAATTGCCGGAGCTATTTCCGGAAGTAAGCTCATGATCGAAGGTGATCTCCGTCGTGAAATCCAAGGGAACTTGAAGCGCCTCACATCGATCAATTCATACCGTGGATATCGCCATCGCCGTGGACTTCCTGTTAGAGGTCAGCGCACGTCGACGAATGCAAGAACTCGTAAGGGCAAGCGGAAGACCGTGGGTGTCGTCCGTAAGTAAAATTTAGAAGCGAAGAAAGATGGCTGACGAAGAAAAATCCGAGGAAGTGGTAGAAGAAACCGCTTCTGTAGAAGAGACACCCGCTAAAGAGGAGGCGCCTGCAGAGGCTGCCCCCGCGGAAGAAGCGGCTCCTGCCGCAGCAGCGGAAGCAACTCCCGAGGGAGACGCTGCTCCGAGAGAAGACAAGAAGGAGAAGCCTCGCACAGCAGAGGATATCTTTCTTGAGCTTGAGGAGGCTGAAGGTGCTGAAAAGCCAAAGGTGGTTAAAGCCAAAGGAAGCAAGAATATCCAAGCGGGTGTGGTTCACGTTTCCGCCTCGTTCAATAACACGATTGTATCGATTAGTGACCCAAATGGGAATGTGATCGGCTGGTCGAGTTCCGGCAAGATGGGCTTCCGTGGGTCTCGTAAGAGCACCGCGTATGCTGCCCAGCTGGTTTCTCAGGATGCGTGCCGTCAGGCCATGTCACACGGTCTCAAACAGGCTGAAGTTCGGGTCAAAGGCCCGGGTGCTGGACGTGAGTCGGCTGTTCGGGCCGTTCAGGGATTGGGAATCGAAGTCACCAAGATCAAGGATGTGACTCCTGTCCCTCACAATGGATGCCGTCCTAAGAAGGCACGACGCGTCTAATTCTACATTTTTACTCTCGAGATTCATGGCAAGACACACTGGTCCTACCGACAAAATCAGCCGCCGCTACGGAGTGGCTCTCTTCGGTCCTTCAAAAGCGCTGGAGCGCCGCCCTTACCCTCCAGGTCAGCACGGTGCTCGCGGAGCCCGACGCAAGCACAGCGATTATTCGATCGCGCTTGCCGAGAAGCAAAAGCTTCGCCTCCAGTACGGAATTATGGAGAAGCAGTTCCGCCGTTACTTTGCCGAAGCGCAGCGTCGCCGTGGCATCACCGGAGACTTACTCGTTCAGCTTCTTGAGACTCGCCTCGACAATGTTTGTTATCGTCTTGGTCTTGGAAACACTCGTCGCGCTTCTCGCCAGTTTGTTGGCCATGGCCACGTCAAGGTGAATGGAGTCAGAGTTAACATTCCTTCCTACAATGTGAAGCCGGGTGATAAGATCACGGTTCACGAATCGAGTCGTTCGCAGCAGCTTGCGATGCGCGCTGCAGAATTGACTTCGGCTCGCCCTGTTCTGGACTGGCTTACTTTCGATAAGGATTCCCTTTCTGGTACGATGGATCGACTCCCTGATGTCAGCGAGATTGATACTATGGTAAATGTCCAGCTCGTGGTGGAGCTCTATTCAAGATAGTTAATCGTGCTAGGTTTGATTCGCCTCGTGCGTAATGAGATGTGACTTCTGATGGGAAACTGTTGGATGTCACATTTTTGTTTCTACCTAATACAATTTTTCAGTTCCTAGACTCTTCTCAATCGAGTAGACTTCAGAATCCTCGCCTCTTGGAGATTGGAAAGAGGTCACCATCTGATTTCATGAAATACATCCTTCCCGTATTGGCCCTGACTTTCGCTGCCTTGATAATTCCTCAAGCAGGATACAGCCAGGATTCCATTGAAGAACAAGCCAGAGAGCTTCTGGAACGATACAAGGGAGCTCTTGTTGTTGTTACCGTGAATGGAACGCTTGAAGCGAAAACGACCGGTGATCCTCTGCCTGCTCGCGAGCAGCAGAGACGAACTCTGGGTGTCACAATCGGGGACGATGGATTGATCGTTGTTTCTAATTCTGCGATTGATTCAAGCATCGGGATTGCCGGTCAGCAAGCTAAGCTGGAGGACAAGGTGGTTCGTATCGAGTCGGCAAAAACTGTTTTCTCAGACGTTGAGATCAGCTACGGCGATTCCTCCTTGATCAACGGTAAAGTGGTTCGTCAGGATCCGGAAGCGGACGTGGCTTTCATCATGCCGGACCCGTCGGAAACGAAAGCTCTGAACAAGACTTTCGATAAGGTCGATCTTTCGCAGTTTGCCGCGACAGCGGATGCCGCTGATCGAGTGGTAGGTCTTTCACGGGCCTCCGCTGTATATGGTTACATGCCGACGCTGGTTATGGGCCGGATCACCGGAGTATTCAAAGGAGAGCGAACTTTCTTTGTGACCGAAGCAGGATCAGCGCAGGGCATTCCAGTATTTACGATTGAGGGGAAGCCCCTCGGTATCACCGTGGTCCGGATTGTCGATGGTAAGCCGACTGGAATTCTGGGAACTCTTTCTGCAGGTTCAATTCAGGTCATGGCTAACCTCGCTCGCGAAGCGGCGAAGTAAGTTTCCCAAAAGATCTTATGGCCGACTCCGCTGCGTATGAACGGCTGAAGTCTCGGGCTTCCGAGGTGCAGTTGGTGGCTGATTCCCAAGCTCTGCTTAGTTGGGACCAGGAAGTTCTGATGCCACGAAATGGCGTGGCTTATCGGGCTCGCCAAATGGCCTGGTTCAGTGGCTGGATTCATGAGCAGACCACTTCACGAGAGTGGGGCGAATGGATCAGCGAAGCGGAAGAGGCATATGATACTTCAGCGACTGCCATAGCTGCTAATCTTCGCGAGTGGCGTTATGCATACGATCGTGCAACTCGTCTCTCCAAAGAGTGGGTGGAAGAATTCGCCAAGGTTCAAGTCGAAGCAAAGTCAGTCTGGGCCGACGCGAGAGAGAAGTCTGACTTCTCTCTCTTTGCGCCATCTCTTCAGCGTCTCATCAATTTATGCAAGGAAGAGGCTGAGCACTATGGCTACGAGGAATGTCGCTATGATGCCCTCGTTCAGAAGTTTGAGCGTGGAGGAACAACTGCTAGGCTCGATGAAGTCTTGGGAGGATTGCGAGGTCGCCTCGTTCCTCTTGTTGAGCGTGCGACCGCAAAGGAGCCTGTTTCCTCACCGTTTGTAGAAGCGGACTTCCCGATCGAAGGTCAGAGGATTCTCAATCAAGAGATTGCGGAGTCGATCGGGTTCGATTTTGATGCGGGTCGGATCGATACGGCCGTACATCCGTTTTGTTCTGGCATGGCGCCGCGGGATGTGAGGCTGACAACTCGCTATGATGAAAAGGATTTTCTAAGTTACCTTTTTGGTGTTCTTCATGAAACTGGACACGGCCTCTACGAGCAGGGGATATCGGGGGAATCGCGAGGGCAACCTGTGGGGACCTCGGCTTCTCTTGGAGTGCACGAGTCGCAATCAAGGCTATGGGAAAATCACGTCGGGCGTAGCCTTCCTTTCTGGGAGAAATGGCTCCCCCGTGCATCTGAAATTTTCCCAGTTCTTCGTCAGGTCAGCCCTGAGGAGATGTTTCGGCATGTGAATGAGGCGAAGCTGACTCACATTCGTGTTGAGGCAGATGAAGTGACCTACGACCTTCATATTCTATTGCGATTTGAACTCGAGAAGGAGTTGTTTTCAGGTGAATTGTCTGTGGGTGAGCTCCCCGGGGAGTGGAATCGTCGATTCGAAGAGTATTTCGGAATTCCGGTCCAAGAGGATTCTCAGGGATGCCTGCAGGATATTCATTGGAGTATGGGGATTTTTGGATACTTCCCCACCTACAGTCTGGGGAATATCAATGCGGCCCACTTGATGCGGGCGGCGCGAGAGGACGTCGCGGTTGAGACGGGAATGGAGCAAGCCGACTACGGACCGCTTCTGAACTGGATGCGAGAGAGAATCCATCAGCAGGGCGCGACGTTTTTCCCGGATGATTTGATCGCGCGAGCAGCAGGATCCCCGGCCGATTCCGATGCTTTGATCGCGCACCTCGAGTCTCGCTATCTTTGATCCCCGTTGCCCATTCTAACCAACTAACGCTGCTAACAGGTCATGACAAGGTTGCGGTACACGATTCAAACTTCGGCTCTACGAAGTCTTATGATTTTTGGTAGCTTCCTTCTCCCGATCCTTGGGAAAGCAGAGGAGCCAAGGTAGCAATTTGCGACCGAAGCGCTGAGTCGAGTCGAAGAAAAGCCATGTGTCATGGTGTGATGATCCCGATTGGTTTTTCTCCGTCCGTGAGTTGAAGCATTTGGGGATAGGGAAGTTCTTGGAGAAACCTCGGGAAGAGGTCGCGCGAAATCAGACTGACCCCGCGAGTCGGTTCCTTCTCCTCGGAGATAGCTACACTAGTTTTCCAGCAGGGAAAAGAGAATGGAATGCATACCCGTTGTTGGTGGCCTTTGTGATCATCTCTCACTTGGTTTTGGTGAGGCCTTCGATCTCGTCGGGGTCAGAGGACCCGGAATGCTCCAGGCTAGAAAGCAGCTTTTCTATCGTGCAGCGCAACATTCTGGCTACTGGGAGTCGAAGAAGTTGGTCGTCTGGGTCTTTACGATAAGAGAGTTCACCCAGTCCATTAACCGGCTCATTTAGGTCCCCCTCGAAGGGTAAATAACGGGCTTGAGAATCACCCCTTCTAAACAATCCATTTACTTTGATCTGTATTTTGCTACGCTCAGATTGTAGATCAACACTTTCACAGCCATGGATATTTCGTATACTGCACCGATTCAACCTCTGAATCAGCGGGCACGAATTGAGCCGGCTACGCTTGAGGACCTTCCGCAACTGGTCGATTTGACGATCGAGTTGTTCAGCATGGAAGCTGACTTTGTCCCCGACCGCGAGAGGCAGGAGCGAGGGCTGCAAGCCATTCTCGAGCAGCCTTCTCGAGGACGAATTTTTATCGTGCGAACAGACTACGAAATCATTGGAATGGTCAATGTGCTCTTCACGATCAGTACCGCGATGGGTGGATTCGTTATCTTGATGGAAGACGTGATTGTTCATCCTGATTTTCGCCGACAAGGATATGGAACGCAACTCGTGGAGTATGTCGTCGATTTTGCGAAGAGGAAGGATTTCAAGCGGATCACGTTGCTGACCGATAAGATCAGTGCGGAGAGTCAGCGTTTTTTCCAGAAGCTGGACTTCCACCACTCACACATGATTCCGATGCGTCTCCAGTTGCCCGATTAGGAGCCTCATCAAGTCTGACACTTGAAGCTAGTATGGGATCTCCCCGGGAGGATCTGGTTGATGTTCATCTTCACCTGCAGGATCTCAGGTTAGAGAATGGTCGGGCCTCGATACTTGGCGCGATGCGTGAGGTCGGGGTGGTCTGGTGGGGAGTAAATGGAACCTGCTCGGAGGATTGGGAGGAAGTGGCGTTACTGGCCAAGTCCTGCCCTGAAGTTTTCCCCTTTTTTGGAGTGCATCCCTGGAAGGTTCGAACCGTTGTGGCTGATTGGGAAGCTCAACTCCTAAAGAAACTGGCTGAATTCCCAAAGTCAGGGGTGGGAGAAATCGGGGTCGATAAGTGGATCCGAGAACCGCAGATTTCATCCCAACGTGAAATCTTTGCGAGCCAGTTATCGATTGCACAGAGAGAAAAACGTCCGGTCTCGATTCACTGTCTCCAAGCATGGGGGCATTTGATTGAGGTGTTGGATGAATCGGATTTTGATGGACCATTTCTTCTCCACTCCTATGGCGGGCCGCTTGAGATGATCTCAGGCTTGTGCGATCGTGGAGCCTACTTTTCGGTGTCCGGCTACTTTTTTCGCGAAGACAAACAGAACAAGCTGGAAACCTTTCGAAAAATTCCGGGTGATCGAATTCTTCTGGAAACAGATGCGCCAGACATGGTGCCTCCCCGAGAGCTTCGGAGATATTATTTGCGGCCTGACTCCGAGGGTAGCTCTTTGAATCACCCCGCAAATATTGAAGTTGTTTATGAGGCTTACGCCCGATTCTCGGAAAGAAGCTTCGAAGAAATTGCTTCGGATATGAAGAACAATTTGCGGTGCTGGCTTCAGGATTCGTTCAGGACTCGCCACGAAGAGCCTGATCGACTGTGATCGCAAGCGAGTCCATAGAGTAGGGTTTCGCGAGGACCCCATTGAATCCCATATCGAAGAGAACGTGGGAGGGGCCGTCTTCGAAATAGCCACTGGTCGCGATTACGTTCACGGTCGAGTCCATCCGTTGAAGCTCAGCAAAGACCTCTTCTCCATCGAGACCACCCGGGAGAGTCATGTCTAACAACACGAGATCGAACTGATCTGGGCGGTCGAGGAGACACCGATAGAGTTGGAGAGCTTCTTCACCTGTTTCTGCGATGAGGGAATCGTAGCCGAGATGGCTGAGCATTCCGCAGGTCGCTTTGGAAACCCCCTTTTGATCCTCAACCACGAGGATTTTTCCGCTTCCGGAAATTACTTTCCCGGGCTCGCGGGGGATAGCGCGCTTCGTGGCCGCAGGCGTGGGTATCGGCGCGTCAGTCGAAGGGAGAAAGATCAGGAATTCTGTTCCCACACCGACTTTAGACGCGGCCCGAATGTCTCCTCCGTGCTTCTTAATGATTGCCTGACACGAGGCGAGGCCGAAGCCATTCCCGTTTTCCTTTGTGGTGAATTGTTTGTCGAAAATTCGAGGAAGAAGATCAGAAGGGATTCCACAGCCTCGATCTTTCACAGAAATGACCGTGTAAGAGCCAGCCTTCACCGAGAAATTGTTTCGATTGTCAGCGAAATGGGCGCTTGCTGCGGCAAGATCGAGTGTGCCTCCATTTGGCATCGCCTGACAGGCATTGATCACCAGATTGTGAAGAACCTGGTAGATGCGGTTGGGATCCCCTTCTACAGGGAGGAGATCCTGAGCCATACGCAGGCGACAGCGAACCCGAGTTCCCGCAGTACAGAGATGAGAAACTCGTTTGAGGCATTCCCGAACGTCAAAAATACAGAGGCTCAGGGCGTCGCCTTTTGTAAACGCGAGCATCTGTTGAGCCAGAGTTTCAGCGTCGTGGAGCGCGTTTTGAGCGTCGCAGAGATAGGTCTGAAGCTTGTCCTGAGAACGAATGACAGCGTGGGCCATTTCCAGATTCGACTTAATCGTCTGGAGTGCGTTCTTAAAATCGTGAGCTACTCCACCCGCGGCGAGGGCGAGGGATTCGCTCCGAGTTTTGTGAAATTCGTCCTCGCTGGGAGTTTCTTTCGTCAGCGAGTGGTGTTCGGATTGCGGCCCTTCTGCTGATTGGCGGGAAATGCGGTTGGGCTGCGTGGCTTCTTCTCGTTGAGTATCCGGGGAAGAGAGTTTTGAAAACGTAAGGGTAAAATGGTGGGCGTGATCTCCAGATCGCTTGGTGGGCCGTATCGTCCAGCGCGCAGGGACTTTCGTTCCGCCGTTCTGATTTAGAATCCGATCCATCCAACAGAAGTCGGGCTGTCCTGCGATGACTGGCAGCTTTCGGATTAAATGAGGGAGATCCTTGTGATCGTAGACCAAGCCGAGGGGGGACCCGATGAGTGAGGCCAGCTCATACCCCGTTAATGTGGAAGCCAGCTCATTGGCGAATACGACTTTAGGACCGAGCGGAGTTAGAGAGGACGCCTCAATAACGAGAATACCTACTCTCTCCTGGGAAGGGGAGGCGGCGGAATCTGGAGCAGTCGTCGAGTCTGGAATTGCCAGGCTCATAGGTTGCGGAAAGAAATGGAGAGTCAATGGGGGAATTCCCGGTATATTCTTTACGCGATCTCATTTAGTTAAGAAAGCTTAAACTTCTAATTCGTAGAAATTTCTTCGTATAACTTGCGAAAGTAGTTTTGCCAGTAGCGGGCAAGGCACAAAAAAAGCCCGGAGTCGTCTCCGGGCTTTTTTGGTAAATAAAACGATTCGAACAAATCAGGAGAACAGGTCCATGATTGGCTCGTGCTCGGTGATAATTTCCTCGGTCTTTGGATCGCGAGTGTGTCCAGCAACAAGGAACGGACGTCCAGATGGAGCGTAGACGACCTTGTTGAGATCGAGGCCCATGGCATGAGCGATGGTCGCATTGAACTGACCGGGAGTGACTGGGTTCTCTTTGACCGCCATTCCCAGTTTGTCGGACTCTCCGTAGGCTTGGCCACCAGCGATTCCACCACCAGCAAACATCGTCGAGAACACACGTGGGTGGTGATCCCGTCCGCCATTGGCGTTGATGCGAGGTGTCCGTCCGAATTCCGTTCCGAGAACGATAAGAGTCTTCTCGAAAAGGCCTTCTGCTTTCAGATCGTCGATCAGAGATGCAAGCGCCATATCCAGTGATCCACCGGTGTTTGGAATTGCATTCCAAAGATCGTTGTGCATGTCCCAGCCTCCAGAGGAGACCTCTACAAAACGAACACCAGAGCTGACGAGTCGCTTCGCGAGCATAGCGCCTTTTCCGACACGGGTGTTTCCGTAGCGGGCTACCTTCTCTTGATAGCCTTCTTCTTTCGAGAGATCGAACGTGTCGAGGTCTTCACTCTTCATGAGATTGAGAGTCTCATCGTAGAACTGCGTGTAAGCAGAGACTTCGTCAGTTTTGAACTTACGCTGGAATCCTTCGTCAAAAGTATTCATCAGGTCGATGCGCTTTTCGAAGAGGTTGTCGTCAACTCCTGCGTATGGCTTGGAGTTCTGCACTCCCTTGTCAGGGTCACCGATTGGAAGTGGGGCGAGAGCTGGGCCGAAGAATCCGGCACCGGGGTGATTTCCGCCTCCACCAATGATGACTGAGTCAGGAAGGGTTGGGTGCATTTTACCAAGCATGGTCTGAGCCCAAGGCCCCATCGAAGGGTGGATGATTGTCGCACGTGGCTGATAGCTGGTGTGCATCCAGTAAGAACCACCACGGTGATCACCAGTCTTCTGGGTCATCGAGCGGACTACCGCAATATCACTGAATCGCTGCGCCAGCTTCGGCATGAACTCAGCAAGTTCAACGCCTGCGACACCCGTCGAGATACCTTTGGTTGCTCCACCTGTCTCAGTTCCCGGTTTCGGGTCGAAGGTGTCCATGTGGGTCATACCGCCGGACATGTAAAAGAAAATACAATGTTCGGCTTTTCCTCCTCCAGCAGCACGGACGGTTTGGAGTCCATTGGCAAGAGGTACGATGCTAACGCCAAGTGCTGTCTTGGCCGTGCGAGCCACAAACTGACGGCGGCTCAACTGGTCGAGGTTTTTTAGTTGGTCTTTCATGAGTATAATTCGAAGTTAAGATTGAATGGGTTGGAAATTACTGGATGAACATGAACTCGCGGGTATTGACTAGCGCCCAGATTACGTTTCCGATCGCTTTCGCCTCCGCTTGAAGTTTATCTTTCTCGCTCATATCGCGATCGGTTTTGGCACGCATGCCTGATTGTGCTGCTGACTTCTCAGATGAGGAAGGGTAACGAGCCAGAACGCTGAGAAAGATCTTGTCGATATTGTCTCGTTTGGATCCTTCGCCTTGAGCGATCTCTTTTATGAGGTAGGCATTAGGGCTGGTAAGCACCTTGTTAGTGATTGTCCCGTTGAGGAGTGCCATTACTTGTGGAGAGGAACCGGTGGTGTACTGATTCTCAATTAACTGCTTGTCCGATTGTCCAAACATGCGCAGAAAGTGTCCTGCCGGCATAGGCTGGCGAAGCTCGGAAGCTCGGAACATCTGGACGCCGTCGATTGAATCTTCACGAGAAACAGGTCCTCCATCATACTTGGTCAACTGTCCGATCTTTCTCCACTGGTCTTTGTAGGCCATGACTTCATCCGCAGTTTTGAACTGAGTCGTGTCTGTGTTCATCCACTCCTTGTAAACGTCAGCACCGCTTCGGGTGATCGCTTCAGGGTCAGCGGTGGTCAAGGCCACCATGGAATCCCAAAGCTGTTCAGCAGACATCCGGCGGAGAACCGGACCAGGGAAATGATAGGTACCTTTGTCGACCTGAGTCAGGGTAGGGGAGAGAGTTTCTGCCTCACGCTGATAGGCGTTGGTATTGTAGAGAACGCGGAAGAAATCTTTCACGCTGTAGTCCAGATCCTTCATCATTACTTCAAGGAAAGTGAGGAGTTCGTAGTTCTGGGCCTGACCGTCGAGGTGACCTGGGATGTTGTAGACTGGCTCAATTTGTGCGAGTCCGAAAGCGACCTTCCAGAAGCGATTTACAGCATTGACCGTAAAACGAGGATTGCCGGGAGAAACTACCCACTCAGCAAAAGCGTGACGAGGAGAGTCGAACTCTTTCACTGTCATCTTGTCTCCGAAGTAGGTCGAAGGCTGCACTTTCATGTTAGGCTCACCGTCGTCGTATTTGTAGTCGTGTGGAAGAGTCACTGCATTTGAGCCATCGTCGTGGACAGCGATGCTCTTAGTGCCGAGCCACTGACGGAGGTTCCGGTCTTCGGTTTCGTTTTCGCGAAGTTTGCCAGCGTCCTTGAGGAGTTTCGACATACGAGAGACTTCCTGCTTGGTGTTCGCTCCGCCACCCATCATCATCATGGAGTTTCCACCACGAGCGCGAGTCTCGGTCTCTCCCATGAAGGAAGCCATCTTGAAGAAGTCCATCTGGTAGACTTCTTCGAAGGGGTGGTCGTGACACTGCGCACAGGTGATTTCCGTGCCCATGAAGATGGTGAAAGTATTGGAGAGGTTGCAGAGGCGCATGCCCTGATCCGCGAGGATGTAGCCAGCTGCAGGGTTCTCCCAAATCTGACCATTGGCATTGAGAAGCTCACGCACCATCTCGTCGTATGGCTTGTCCTCTTGAATCGACTGCTTGATGTATTCGATGTAAGGATCTGCCTTGAGGTCACCGTTGCCCATCATTGTGACACCGTCACGGACACGGAAGAGATCCGAGTAGTAGTTATACATCCGCATCGCAAAAGCGGGTGAATCGAGAAGCTCGTTGATGAGCTCTGCGCGCTTAGTACCGCTGCGATTGTTGAGGAAAGACTCGGCCTCCTCGAAAGTTGGGATGCGGCCGGCGACGTCTAGGTAGACACGACGAAGGAACTGATTGTCGGTCGTCTTCTCATTCGGGATACACATCTGCATCTCCCGCTCGATTTCAGCTTTACGCTTGGCTTTTTCGGCATTGGAAAGGGCGCTATTCTGGGGGAGAGCAGCGAGTTCTTCGCGCAACCCGTAGTAGCTCTCTTTCATCTTATTGAGAACCAGCTTGTCAATTTCCGAAGCCAGGGCTGCTGGATCGGAGGGAAGGTTACCCTTCACAAAGAGGCGGTCAGCTTCACTGAGTTTGGAGACCGGATAATTGACGATCGACCCATCGGCGAGCTTCAGTTTCACCATTGCCGCGTTTCCGGCTCCAGAGGTTCCTGAAAATTCAGCTTCGAGAGATTTTCCGTCTGCAGAGGTCCAGGTTCTCATCTCCGCCTGCACACTGGATGCAAAGGCGAAGGCAAGACCGAGGGTCAGCGCGGCCAGCTTGTTCACGATGGGATGTTTTATCATGGTAGGAAGTAAATCAGGATGAGGTCCCTCTTCTCTAAGAAGGAATATCAGTGCGGATCAAAGTTGTTACAAAAAATAAGGTTGTATCTTATAAAAATTATAAAATAAGGCAATCCTATTCTTGCGAAAGGTTTTGAATAGTTGTGGTCGAGATCGCCTCCCGAAAAATGTGAAATTCGTCAATCCATCCGCCAAGACCGTCCGTTCCGGAATCTCCAAGCGTCAATGTTCCTGCACGCCCTTTCGGGAAGGAATCGACAGAAGTCGTTCGAACCGTTTCCTGACGACCGTCGATGAAGAGGTGTAGATGGCTGGAAAGTGCAGGATCCTCCCCGCCAAGAAAACGGCAGGTCACGTGGTGCCAGTGACCGTCTGCGATATCGGTCGTGCCCGTGACTCTTCCACCGCCAAAATCGACACGAAAGACACCGCGAGAACCGGACTCGGTTTGGGAGTCGCAGGAGATCTGCCATCCTAGTTCTTTTCGACCGTAGGAAAGAATTGTCTCACGCTCCTGACCGGAGACCTTTGGGGAAATTTTCACCCAGAAAGCGATCGTGTAAGGCGATTCAAGGCGGAATTCCTGCGAAAGAGGGACATTCAGATAGCGGGACGGCTGCAAACTGATGCCGCCTCCAAATTTTCCGGCCCCTCGTCGAGGAGAATTCTCCAGTTCGCCGGAGGCAACCAGGGGAACGTCGTATCGGCGGTCGCTTCCCGAATCTTCAATTGGACTTCCTCCCGTGCCGTCGAAGGTGTATTTCAAGGCTGGCTGAGCGAACTCGCGATTCCCCAGTTGCATGACAAATTGGTCGCCGGCGTAAGGAATGGGCTCCAGCTCACTTCGTGTTCGGCTATCTGCCCGGAGAGAAAGCCCTTCGCGAACGAGTTGCACCGCAGAATTTCCACGAGCCCGACTTGCCTCGACTTCACCCTCCATGACATGGAGATCGGCATCTCCATTCTCTGAAACGGAGATCCCAAAACGCGTTCCGATGTCGACGATATTCATTCGCTCTGTATTGACCGTGAATCCCGTTGCTGCGGGAGGAACGTCAGCCGTCAGTTTGCCGCTATGGAGGAAAACCCGGTTTCTGGTCTCGATCCGGAGCGATGCCGGGCCTTCCACCGTCACGGTTGCTCCCGAGTTAAAAGCGAGAAGGGCTTCCCCTGATTCGATCTCAAACAATCCGGTATTGAGCCAGCCGTCCTCTCTCATGCTGTCATCCATGCCTGAAGAGAGCTCCAGGTCCCAGGATTTCTCTAATCGAGCGACATATGCGGGAGCTTCCGACGCTGCCGCCTCGCCGCCATCGGGTGAGTTGCCCTCTCGGAAAATGATTCCCTGTAGGGCAAACATCAGAACGATTGAGGCGGCGGCGGAAATTAGTCCTGCCTTGATCAGGTCGGGCCATTGCAAAGGGATCACGCCATCTCTCTCTTCGACGATTTCGGTCAGCACGGACTTGGCGAAGTCATGAGAATCACCGGCTCCTTCGGCTTTCAGCCGAGCCATGACGGAGTCCTCGAAGGATACCTCCTCCTCATTGGAGAGAAGGACGCCGAGCGCCATGTCGATTTGAAGCTGCTGCAGAAAACGGCTTCTCAGCTCTTCGTCATTTTTGAGGGCATGCCCTACCTGCTGCCGCGCCGAGGCAGACAGTTCGTTCGAAAGGTAGGATTCTATATGTTCTGCGTTCAAAGTGGGTCAAAGAGTGGGTTGTGCCGCTTCCGCTTTGGCCTCGATACATTTGCGAAGGGCGGTCCGAACGCGGCATAGCGTCGTTCGGACCCAGGCCTCGCTCTGGTCAAATGCTCGAGCCATTTCGCGGGACGACTCAGAGAGCTTGTATTTGTGACTGAGCAATTCGCGTTGCCGTTCCGGAAGTTTCTGCAGACACTCCTCGAGATAGACGACGGCAGGTGACTCCGGTGAAATAGGGCCTCGGGTGGCTTGTTCGACGAGAAAGTGCTCGAGGAATTTCTCGCGATTTTTGGTCGAGCGCTGGTGACGAAGGGTTTCCTTACGAACGAGATTGAAGGCGATCGCACGAAGCCATTTCCCAAAATCCGTCCCCGCCTCAAAATCCATGATGTGATGGTGCGCGAAAACGAAGGCTTCGTGGGCGATCTCATCGATAAGATGAGGGATCGGGAGCTTCATGGCTACAAAGGCACGCAACCGTGAACCGTGGATTCCGAGGAGCTTTTCGAACGCGGCGAGTTCCCCATCCTGCACTCGCAGGACGAGTTCTTTCTCGTTCAATGATTGATCAGAGTCGCTCACACTATCAGCGTATACCATCCTAGCACGATTCCGTGACACCCTTTTTCGAGAAAAATCGTAGGGGGAACCGGAATCCTCAAATCACTTTTTCTCTCGTGAAGTGATGCCTATGAAATTTCGAACCGTCTTGAAGGGCTCAACATGAATCGGTTCCGAGCGTCCTCCTCGTTTGACGAAAAGCCCACTCGAGGTCCCTCCGTCGAGGTTCAGAGCACGATAAGTCTGGCGCGAAGGAGAAAATGATTCGCTCGCCAGAATCTGTCCTAGTTCCGCAAGAGTGAAGGAATCGGAGAGGCCGAGTCCGAACCAGTCATCTCCATCGTGCAGAATAAAGCTTCGCCGGCGTGAGCTCTCGTCGGACAGCCCGCGAACAGTTACTCCTTGATCGACCAGGAAAGGGCCGGTCTGAAGAAGGTCGGTAGGTTGGAAACGAGTGCCGTATTCAGAGCGACGAAGAAGATAGGGGTTTCGATTTCCGCTCGAGAGGACAACGCCGCTGAGAAGGCTGCCCTGCCCAAATCGCCCGGTCGAGGATCCGTTGGCAACCATGAGGCCGGAGGGTTCGTGACTCTTATGAAAGAAACCGCCGTTGGTTCCGGCGAGGCAGTCGTTTTTATTCATCGCCGTGGCGAGGTCCGAATACTTGGGGCTATCTGCAGGGCCATTGTCGATCACCCGGAAGGTGTGGGTCGACGAGTGAAACCAGATCATGTCGATCAGTTTGGAGGAAAAGAAGCCAGTATCGCCCTTCTTAGCGACCTGCTTTCTTTCGTAGATCAACGGCGAATCCGTGCTTTGCGCTGGAGAGTTGTCTGTAATCGCCCAATCAGCGAGAAGGGGCTGGCTCGTCCATAACAGACCAAGAGTGAGGAACAATCGCATCGAGGAAGTTAATCTAACTCTCGGAGGCTAGCCGGTAAACCAAAAGAGCAAGGGGATACCGGGTTTTTGATCGCGGGCGGCGATGGGCCCCTCAGGTCTCAAAGGAACTATTTCCTACCCATCGCGAGAAGGGTCTGGAAGTAAGGCGATTCAGTCTCGCGATCGACGGTCGAGATTTCAATCTTACTGAATTGGGCTTTTTCGAGAAAGCGGGAAATGTCGAGTTCTGAGAATCCCAGCCATCTGTCGGCGTAGAGTTCGCGAGCGTCTTCGAACTGGTGTTTGAGCAGATCGATGATCACGATCGTCCCTCCCGGTTTCAGAATTCGATGTGCGGCCGCGATCGCTAACTCCGGCTTTTCCGCATGGTGAAGCGCCTGGCTGAAAAAGGCGAGGTCCACCGAATCATCATTAATCGGAGGATTCTCGATTTCGCCCAGTCGATATTCCAGGTTTTTGTAGCCGTTTTCTCTGGCGACGCCTGTTCCGAACTCGACCATTTTTTCGGAATTGTCGATCGCGATCACTTTCTCGGCGCGTTGTGCAAGGAGCTGAGAAAAGGTTCCCTCACCAGCCCCCAGGTCGGCGATGACCATAGGGGGCATCAACTTGAGCAGCGTTTCTCCGAGAGCTTTCCAAGACCGGCCGGGGCAATAGGTCTTCCCAAATTTTCCGGCAAGGGCGTCGAAATAGGAGCGGGCTTTGTCCTTTCGTTTCCGTATCGCCAGTTCGAGAGCGGCTTCATCTTCCTCTTTTTCCTCTACATCAGATAGGGCTAGATCGATCGTCTGCTCGAGACGAGCATCGAGATCGCCGATCTCTGGACCGAAAGTATAAATGATGTGCTTTCCGGAGCGACGGTCCGAGACCAGGGCTGCTTGCCGTAGCTGGGAAAGATGGGTCGAAATTCGGGATTGCCCCATTCCGAGGACTTCTTGGAGCTCAACAACGGAAAGGTCCTCACGGCGCAGTAAATTAAGAATTCGAACTCTTGTTGGGTCTGCGATGAGACGGAGCGTTTTCAGCGTTGACGACATAAGGAAGTGATTTAGTTTATCAACCAATCAAGATTTGTAAATACGACATGGCAAACTCATTCATTTTCTCATCCGAGTCCGTTACTGAAGGTCATCCCGACAAAGTGTGCGACACGATTTCTGATTCCGTCCTCGACGCCTGCTTCGGCCAGGATACGGGAAGCCGCGTCGCTTGCGAAACGATGGTCAAAGACAATGCGGTCATCCTCGGCGGTGAAATCACGACCGGAGCTGACTTCGACTACGAGAAAGTGGTTAAACAAGCGTTGATCGACATCAATTACGACAGCGAATACGCCAACGGAACGGATTACAGCTATGACTGCAAGTTCGACGCCCAGAATTTCTTCTTTATGAATCTTCTCGGACAGCAGAGTCCGGACATCGCTCAGGGAGTCGATGCGGCAGGCGCTGACGACAAGGAAACTGAAGAGCAGGGCGCTGGCGACCAGGGCATCATGTTCGGGTATGCATGCAACGAGACTCCTGAGCTCATGCCCGTGCCGATCGCTTTCAGTCACCGCCTCGGTGAAAACATCACGAAGCTTCGCAAGGATCGCTCGCAGACTTGGCTTCGTCCCGATTCCAAGACTCAGGTTTCCGTCGAGTATGTTGACGGTAAGCCAAATCGCATCACTGCAGTTGTCGTTTCAACGATGCACGCCGCTGAAATTAGTACGGCTGAGATTCGTGATATCCTGAAGAAGGAACTTATCGAAAAGACACTTCCGACCGACCTTCTTACCGAAGACACGGCCTATCACATTAACCCGACCGGACTCTTCATCATTGGTGGACCGGAAGGCGACTGCGGATTGACTGGTCGTAAAATCATCGTTGATACCTACGGTGGCATGGGTCGCCACGGTGGTGGTGCTTTCTCCGGAAAAGATCCCAGCAAAGTAGACCGCTCCGCAGCATACATGTGCCGTTACGTCGCCAAGAACGTTGTCGCTGCTGGTCTTGCTGACCGTTGCGAACTTCAGCTCGCCTACGCGATTGGATTTCCTGATCCCGTTTCTGTTCACGTCTACACCTTCGGCACGAATCACGTCGACGAAGCCAAGATCGTTTCTGCAGTGCAGGACGTTTTCTCCTTCAAGCCGGCTGACTTCATCCGCGATCTGAATCTCCTGCGACCGATTTACACCAAGACGACGAACTATGGTCACTTCGGACGCGAGGATGACACCGATTCCCTCACTTGGGAAAAAACTGACAAAGTTGAGGCCCTTAAGAGCGCTTGTTCGTAAGCCCGCAGCGAACTCTTCACACAGAACAAATTTAAACTAGAGAAAACATGAGCGTAGAAACAGCGATCAACGAAGACTACAAAGTCGCAGACATGAGTCTGGCCGACTTCGGACGGAAAGAAATTGAAGTAGCCCAGGAAGAAATGCCTGGTCTCATGCAGACACGGGCCAAGTATGCGGTTGACAAGCCTCTCGATGGAGTTCGCGTCATGGGATCACTCCACATGACAATCCAGACGGCAGTGCTCATCGAGACACTCGTGGAGCTCGGTGCTGACGTCCGCTGGTGCTCCTGCAACATCTTCTCGACTCAGGACCACGCCGCCGCTGCGATTGCTGCTGCCGGAGTTCCTGTTTTTGCTTGGAAGGGCGAGACACTCGAGGAATATTGGGATTGCACCGAAGCAGCCCTGACCTGGCCCGACGGCAAAGGCCCGCAGATGATCGTCGACGACGGTGGTGATGCGACTCTCCTCATTCACAAAGGAGCTGAGCTCGAAGAGGGCGACACCTCCTTCATCGATTCCGAAAGCGAGAGCGAAGAGGAAGAAGTCATCAAGAATCTCCTCCGCCGCATCAACGGACAGGATCCGATCAAGTTCACCAATTATATGAAAGACTGGAAAGGTGTTTCCGAGGAAACCACCACCGGTGTTCATCGACTCTACCAGATGGCTGAAGCTGAAAAGCTTCGTATCCCTGCGATCAACGTGAATGATTCCGTGACCAAGTCCAAGTTCGACAACCTCTATGGTTGCCGCGAGTCACTCGTCGATGGCATCAAGCGTGCTACCGACGTCATGATCGCTGGTAAAGTCGCTGTTGTCTGCGGGTATGGTGATGTCGGTAAAGGCTGTGCCCAGACCCTTCGTGGCTTCGGTGCTCAGGTTGTCGTGACCGAGATCGATCCGATCTGTGCTCTTCAGGCAGCGATGGAAGGCTACCGTGTTCTCCCCGTTGAGGACACTCTCGGCTGGGCCGACATCTATGTCACCACGACCGGTAACAAGGACATCATTCGTCTCGAGCACATGGTTAACATGAAAGATCAGGCCATCGTTTGTAACATCGGTCATTTCGACAACGAGATCCAGGTCGCCAAGCTCAATACAGCTGATGGTGTGACCAGGGAGAACATCAAGCCTCAGGTCGATCGGTATACTGTTCCCGGCGGAAACCAGATATTCATGCTTGCCGAGGGCCGTCTCAGCAACCTCGGTTGTGCGACCGGTCACCCTAGCTTCGTGATGTCCTGCTCGTTCACCAACCAGACGCTGGCTCAGATTGATCTTTGGAAGAACAAGGACGTCTACGCTCCTGGCGTTTACGTCTTGCCGAAGCATCTAGACGAAGAAGTTGCCCGTCTTCACCTCGAGAAGATTGGTGCCAAGCTTACCCAACTGACCAAGGAGCAGGCTGACTACATTAGCGTGCCTCAGGAAGGTCCTTACAAGCCTGAGCTTTATCGCTACTAGGCTTCGTATAGCAGGGTTAGGTCAGCCGACTTAACCTTGTTCATTGAAACTTCACGAAAGCCGTCCCGCGAAAGCAGGGCGGTTTTTTTGTGTTTGGTTGCAAAGGTGACTTGCGTTCGCCGGACTGACGAAGCGGCCGCGCCATGGTAAGGCGCAAAGGAGGGACCGCGTCCCTGCGGTCCGATTCGTTATTGGCTGTTCGTTGTTGATGGATCGCGGACCACGCGGCTGCAGCAAAGGTAAGTTCAAAAAGGCCTGCCACTCGTCGCGAGAGGTCGGCCTATTTTCTTGTTCGTATGACAAGAATTGTGGCCCTGTGTCGCAGTTCAAGCCATCGGTAGACGAACAGCTCTCTATCGCATTCTGAAATGCAACAGATCAATGATCAAAGATTGCTTTTGGGCAACCAGGATGCTGCTTCCACAATTCATACCACCACACATCGGTAGTGAAAAATCCGTGTTCTACCACGGTCCACTTTCCTCCGACTTTTCGCAGGAGCGCGACTGTCATTTCATCGGCTTCCTCGGCCTCAGATTCTAAAACAGTTCCCTTGTAGTTGATCGGTCCACCGGTGCCGGTTTTCGGAGTTCCTTTGAAAAAGGCCCAAGTGCCTTCGACTTTCATGTGATCGACAACAAAGATGACCTTCTTTTTGATTTTCGCTTCGAGGAGGCTTCGGACTGGGGCGAGGATGGCGGTGCGCTCTGCCGTCCCGCGTTTCGGTGTGTAGACCTGGGCATCGACCGAGTGGGAAAGAAAGACTCCGAGCAGAATTAGGAGAGTGGTCAGAGAGCGGTTCATTTGGCAAGCAAGCCACTATACGGCGAGCGAAGCAATTCTAAAGAGAGGGGACTCGCTCTTTCCGACTATTTACATCTTGCCTATTCGACAAGTTTACCCCTTTCCAGAACATGCGGCGATTGGTTGAACTCGTTTCTATTGGTCTCGAGCTTGCTCCTTCACCCCCAATGCATCTGAGATGGACGAAGCGATGAAGGGCTCTTTCTTCGGAGATGAAGAAAGGTCATGCCGTGGCTATTCTCTTCGTCGGCAGGAAACGATTTCTCGGACACGGTTTCCCAGCTGATGCCTTCCTCGTGATTGGGAAACAAAACACTTCCTTCGGCTTCGCTACCGAGCCAGGTGAGATGCAGTTCGTCCGTGTAGGGGAGGGCGGCTTCGTAAACACGGGAGCCACCGCAGACACACAATTCCCGAGCGCCATCTTCCGAAGCCAGAGTGAGACTCTCCTCGACGCTGTGTACAACGGTTCCGACCTCGGGCTGGTAGTTCTCCTGCCGTGAGAGGATGAGGGGAGACTGATCGGTGAACCAACCGGACATTTCTTCGAAGGTGACTCGACCGAGGAGAAGGTGTTTCCCATGGGTGAAATTTCGGAAATGCTCCCGGTCCCGAGGAAGGTTCCAGGGGATTTTTCCTTGTCCGGTTCCGATGACCCGATTCCGGGCCATCGCGGCTATCATCGTAACGTGCATGGCCTCAGCGTTGTCTCCATTGTGGACTACGATGGCAGCGCATGACGATGACAAAATGTATCAGGCGCGCAACTCCTGGTCCGCCATCAGACTTTGTCGGCAGAGCATCGCGTAAATCCCATCTTCGGCGATCAGCTCTTCGTGGTTCCCTTGTTCGGCGACTTGCCCCTCGTCGAGGACATAGATCCGATCGGCGTTTCGCACGGTGGAAAGGCGGTGGGCGATGACAAGACTGGTCCGATTGGCCATGAGCTTCTCGAGTGCTTCCTGAATCAATTTTTCAGTCTCCGTGTCGACAGAAGCAGTCGCTTCATCGAGCAGGAGAATGGGGGGGTTCTTGAGAATGACTCGAGCAATGGCAACGCGCTGTTTTTCGCCGACGGAGAGTTTTACACCTCGCTCCCCTACATTGGTCTCCAGACCTTTGGGAAGAGCTTTGACGAATTTCTCAGCGTTGGCAGCCCGGAGGACTTCCCACATTTCATCTTCGGTGGCATCCTCCTTGGCGACCTGGAGGTTCTCGCGAACGCTACAATTGAAAAGGAAGCTCTCCTGGGTCACGTAGCCCATCGCGTCACGCAGGGAACTCTTCTGGATTCTGGCAATATCCTGGCCATCAATCGCGATCTTTCCGGAACTGGCTTCGTAAAAACGAGTGAGAAGATTGATGATCGTAGATTTCCCTGCTCCGGTGTGACCGACCAGCGCGACCATTTGTCCGGGTTCAGCACCAAGATTGACCCCTTTCAAGGTAGCGATATCATCTCCATAGGAAAAGCGCACATCGTCGAAGATGACTCGGCCTTCGACTGGTCTTTTCAGGACTTCTCCCTTGTCGACGTCCGGTTCCTCCTCGGCATCGACGATTTCGAAAACTCGCTCTGCCGCAGCCCGGCCGGCCTGGATAATCTGGTTCAATCCATTGAGACGAGTGATTGGTTCGTAGAAAAGTCCCAGCGAAACTAGGAAGGCGGCGAAAACACCGATCTGAATCTGCAATTGGGCCTCGGTTGGTGACTGCATGACCCACCAGCCGCCGAAGCCGATAACGAGGACATAGCCGACATTTCGAAGAAACTCCATGCTCGGATTGTAGGCGGCCCAGACTCGCATGAGATGAAGGGTCGCTTCGCGCAGGGTATTGCTCGATTCATTGAAACTCTCATGCTCCGCTCTCTCCCGAGTGAATGCCTTAATCTGCTGAATCCCGTCGATGTTGTCGTGGAGAAGGGAGTTCATTGAGCTGGTCGCGGTCCGCACCCGGCGATGGCGCTGGGGGGCGGTTTTCGTATAGCTCCATGCCCCAATGACCAGAAACGGCATGGGGATCATGGCGACAGCAGCGAGACGAGCATCTTGGAGGAAGAGGAATGCCCCGACAATGACGACCTGAAGAATGGCGACTACTCCCTGCTCGATGCCATCGATGAGGACGCGTTCCATCGCCGTGACATCTTCGGTCACGCGTGTCATGACGTCTCCGGTGCGCTTATTGTCGAACCATTGCATGGGGAGACGCTGGATCTTGTGATAGAGATCCGAGCGAATATCAAAGATCACCTTCTGCTCGAAGGTATTGTTGAGGATGATGCGAAGGGCATTGAACAGGTTGGTGAGAAAAAAGGCACCGACAGCAAGCAGGGCGAGAGGGACAAGGCGATCAAAATCCCGCTGAGGAATCACTTCGCCGGTGATCCACTTCGTAACCGTCGGGAAAACGATGACAAGAAGAGTCATGAAAACAGCACAGAGCAATTGGCTCGAAGCGAGCAGGGGGTAGCGTTTCAGGTAAGAAAGCACTCGAAGGACGGTCGGCATGAAAGAAGAAAGGTTTAAAACTCGTAGAAGTCAGGATACGTTGAGGCAGGGCGGAATTCCTCCGCTGTCCCTGCAGAGACCATGGCGCGCAAACGTCGGCACTCCATTCTTTTTTGGCTGATCCAACTTCCATTGCTGGTTGTTGTCGGCGCGGTGTTGGGTTGCAATCTCTGGATTGTCCTCTCGACCTACCCTCGAGTTTACGCTTCTGCGGAGGAGATCGAAGCACGACCCATCGGTTTGGTCCTTGGGACGTCGAAGAAAGTTGCACCTGACACACCCAATTTGCATTTTAATAATCGAATTGCCGCCGCCGCCGAGTTGTTTCGAGAAGGAAAGGTGAGCCAGCTTCTCGTGAGCGGCTATCGAGATTCGAAGTATTATGACGAAACGGTCGATATGATCGAGAGGCTTGTGGGCTTGGGTGTTCCTCCTGAGAAAATCCTCGCCGATAACAAGGGCGCGCGCACTCTTGATTCGGTGGAGAGAGCAGAATCCATCTTTGGATTTGATCGATTCATCATCGTTTCAGACGACTTCCACGTCGCACGGGCTCTGTTTATCGCCGATCGACTCGGTCTCGATGCCGTCGCGCTCAGCAGCGAGTCAGTGGATTACGGATCCTCGCGAAAGGTTCGTGTCCGGGAGTATTTTGCCCGGGTCAAAGCAGTTCTCGACCTCTACTTCTGGGATGCTTCTCCCGAGGATGTTGTCGCGGAATCTGAAATCTAGAATCAAATTCCGAAACGGGATCAGGCGTTCAGCGTTTCTGCGGTCTTTTCAAGACCTTCCACATCGGAAAAGCTCAGCGCTTTTTTCGAGCGATCGATGCGACGCATCAATCCGGCAAGAACACGACCGGGGCCGAGCTCGATGAAGAGTTCCTCTCCCTCACTGATAAAGTGCTGTATGCAATCGCTCCAACGTACTGAACCGCTGACTTGAGCTTCGAGCGTAGCCTTGATTTCGCCGGCTTCCTTTACGGCGCGACCTTCGACGTTGCAGGTTACGGGCAAGGTTGGCTCAGAAAGCTCGAGATCCTGAAGAACGCTGGCGAGCTTTTTCTGGGCGGAAATCATGAGACGGGAGTGATATGCGCCAGCGACATCCAGCTCCTGGGCAATCCGGATGCCATAGTCCTCGGCCGAAGCGACTGCTTTGGTAATGCCTTCTTTCTTCCCTGAAACCACGATTTGACCGGGTGCATTCAGGTTGGCGACATCGATGTCACAATCGGCAGCGAGACGTCGAATGTCTTCCTCTTCTCCTCCGATGAGGGCCGCCATCGAACCTTCGGTCGCGGAAGTTGCTTCTTCCATGAAGCTGCCTCGCTGGGAAACCAGATCTAGACCTGTCGCGAAATCGAATGTTCCGGCAGCGGCGTGCGCAGTGAACTCGCCCAGGGAAAGTCCGGCGACTCCTGCGATCTCGAGATCTGGCACCTCGGCCTTGAGTAGGGCGAGGCAGGCTAGTCCGTGGGTATAAAGAGCAGGCTGACAGATCGAGGTTCTCGTCAGTTCAGAGGTAGGTCCTTCGAACATCTTTTTGGAGAAAGCATACCCGAGTTGATCGTCTGCCTTCGCGAAAAGGTCGCGAGCGACGTCAAAATTCTCGGCCAGATCACGGCCCATTCCAACCGTCTGAGCTCCCTGACCCGCAAATAGTAATACAGCACGTTTCCCCATAATTCTGGGCGTTACTTGGGGGCGGATTGGAGTTCGTGCAAGAATTTTGACACGATATTCGAAGACCTTTAGGGGAGAGCTACAGGTCCATTGGCGTTGATCTTGGTGGCATTCCGCGCGGCTCCGGGAAATTCCTGGTGCTTGTGTCCGGGAAATTTCTTGCCCTCCAGCGTCTGGCGATCGGGAGTAGGGTTGTCGGGAACGGTGTCACCGGTGGATTCAGACCAGTCATTCAAGATCGCCCGCATCGAAGAGATCGTTTCCGAGAATTCTTCTTCCGCCGCGAGATTGTTGAGTTGAAACGGGTCATCGCTCACCTGGTAGAGCTCTTCCTGAGCCCGAGGCTGCTGAAAAATGTCTTTCTGCTTTTCGTTCAATTCTCCTGACTTGTGCTTTTCCCAGAGTTCTTCTCCAGCAGGAAACGTCGGATCGCTCTCCATGCTGACGGCGAGCTTGTCGGGATAGGCATTCTTGATGTAGAGGAAATCTCCAGTCCGAACCATTCGCTGATGGGCTTGGAAGACGTGCCAGTTCTGCTCTGCAAAGGCGACCTCACGCACAACGGCCTTGGGATCTTCCAGCAACGGGACAAAGCTGACTCCCTGTACTCGCTCATCGATTTCGACTCCGGCCAACTCAAGGATGGTCGGTCCCACATCGATGCTGCTGATCAGGGATTCCACGACCGCCGGTTTGATTTTTCCGGGACAAGCCATGAGAAAAGGCGATTTGATTCCGCTGTCGTAGAGTCGTGTTTTGCAGCGGGGAAATGGGCGACCGTTATCGGTCATATAAATGATGTATGTGTTTTCTTCGATCCCCTGGCGTTTCAGTTCCTCGACGAGTTGCCCCATCGTCGTGTCGGTGCGACTGACCTCGTGGTAGTAGTCAGCGAGATCCTGCCGAGTCTTCGGGCCGTCGTAGAGAAAGGGGGGGACTTCGATTTCTGTGGGGTCGTAGATGTGGTTTTCATCGTTGATACTCCAGCCGCGATGAGCGTCTGAAGACCCAAACCAAGCGAAGAAAGGTTGGTCTTTCGGCCGATCCCTGAGCAGTGAGACCCAATCATCCGATTTCCCAGGCCCCTTTCCGTTAGAGATTACTTCGAACGTTTCTTTGAGTTTGGCGATGTGATTCTTCCCTGACAGCACCGTGAAATAGCCGGCATCGCGAAGCGCTTTTGGAAATCGATATTGATCGTCGGGCAAGGACGTGTGGAGCTCCGGAGCACCCGTGTTGTGTGGGTAGCGACTGGAGATAATGCTGCATCGGGAGGGGCTGCAGCTGCTGATCGTGAGATAGGCGTTGGTGAATCGCAGGCCCCGCTCTGCCATTGCGTCGAGATGAGGGGTTTTCACAAACTTGTTGCCATAGCAGCCCAGGTCGTTCCATCCAATGTCATCGGTGATGAAAAAAATGAAGTTGGGGCGGTCGTCGGCGGACACGGACGAAGCGAATAGGCCTGCTGCGGTAAGGAGGAGAAGAGGGAGAAACGAAATTTTCATCGAGATGAACTATGACATGGGACGACGCGATGAAAATCGCTTCATTGCGGAGAACTCATTCGATTCCGTGTGGCTTCACGAATCGAGCTTGTCTTCCTCTCCTTGCTTTTCCTGGTCCTCAAACAGCGCCCGAGTTCCGTTCTGCATGAGTACGACAATAGTCAGAGCGCCGACCGTTCCCTGAAGGGGAGAAAAGGTGGCGCACTCGATCACGGCGATCGCGAAACAGAAGGTGTAATTTCTACGGCGGGCGAGACAGCGTCCCGCGAGGATCATCAGGGTTGCCAGTGTAAAACCGGCGAGAATGAAGAGACCGGCGAAGCCGGCAAACAGTCCACCCATCAGCTTCATTATCAGGAAGGCATGCTCATCACTGAGGGTGTTTTCCTCAGCTGATCTAGGGGCGCTTGCCTCTTCTCCTGCCGAGGTCTCTATGATTTCGGCGGACACCGTTTGTGAATCCTTAAATTCCTCTTCAGGAATCCAGAGAAGGAAAATCCCCATCGCGAGATGAAAGATCGGGAAGAGAGCAATCAGGTAGGTCAATCCCCCGACAATGTAATTGGCGATGGCTAGCAATCTCAGATGCTCGAGGGTGCGTTCCATGGAAGATTTGTAAAGGAATTTCCAACGTGAATCCAGCTCTTCTGGCAGAAGTGTCGATCTCGATATTTGCCCGCCTTAGCGACAATCCGTCTTTTGTCTCGTCATCACAAATTGTGTGGCGAAACGTCATTTGATTTGATCCTGCACGAAATAGTCGCTTACATGGATCGTGCTATGAAACCGCTACATCTGCTTGCTTTTGCGGCACTCACTTCAATTGGGCTCTTCAGTTGCGCTACTGCGAGCTATGACAAGGATCCCAATGCTCCAAAGGGCAGGAAATCTGCTACTGTCACCATTTCAACCGCGCAGGCGGCTCACTGGGCCTCCGATACAGGAGGAAAAGGAAAGCTTTGCTATCGAGGAAGGACCTGCCCATTCAAAGCTAGCGCCGTCGGTTTCTGTGGGAATGGGGTTCAAAGTGTTAATTGGACAGGGAATGTCTATAACCTGAGGCTTCGCAGCGGATTCGAAGGTTACTACAAAGGAGTTCGTTTCGGTTTTACGGTGGGGACTGGAAAACCTAAGTCTCGGCTCACTGAAGACAATGGGGCAGTGATCTACCTGGTTGGAAACGCGGAAGGGCTCGCCGACTCCAATGGCTTGGATCGATTCCAGATCAAGTTCGTTGGTTGATCCGGTCAGGGTATAATTTTTTCTAGTTACCGGACGATTCTACTCTACCCCTTTTGACAAACTCATGCTGAATTGGATCTGGTTAGGAATGATCGTTGTCGGTGTCGTCGTTGCGGCCCTGCTCGATCAATTGACGGGTGCGAACGGAATCGTCGAAGGCATGTTCTCGATGATCAAGGTCGGCGTCGTCAGCATCGTGATTCCGCTGAGCGCGATCATGATGCTTTGGCTTGGGATCATGCGACTCGCTGAGAAGTCCGGAGCGATCCAAGCTCTTTCTCGTTTTGTCAGGCCAGTTATGAAGCGGCTCTTTCCCGAGGTGCCCGACGACCACCCGGCGATGAGTGCGATGGTCATGAACATGGCGGCCAATATGCTCGGTCTCGGAAATGCGGCCACGCCTCTGGGGCTCAAGGCCATGCAGCACCTCGATGAGATTAATCCTAACAAGGGCACGGCGACTAACGCAATGTGCACCTTTCTCGCGATCAATACCAGTTCCGTCACCCTGATTCCCGCAACGGCGATCGGCTTGCTCGCTGCCCAGGGAATGGCTGAACCCTATGCCATCGTCGGGACCACGATTGGGGCAACGCTTTGCTCAACTTTCGTTGCCATCCTCGCGGTGAAGACGTTTGAGAAAATGCCGATCTTCAATCGGGTGGCTTCGGGAAGCGACCCAGTCGAAGAAGAAAAGGTGAAGAGCGAAACGAAACCTCAGAAGCTTTCCGGGCGAGGGCAACTCATCATGTTCGGGGTGTTTCTCGTTTTCGTCGGCATTGTCCTCCTCGAAATGTTTCCTCAGCAACGTTTGGTTCTGCAGGAGTCACTCGGTCTCCGTGAAGTTGCGATCCAACTCGATGCGGAAGGGGCGGATCTCGATGAAGTGGAGCCGGAAGGGAAGAAGAATATGTGGCAGCGGGGTATGTCGGCCATCTCCGTCGCTGCCATTCCTTTTGTGCTCGTTTTTTTTGTGGTCTTTGCCGCGCTCAAGCGAATCCCGGTCTACGAGGAGTTTGTCGAAGGAGCGAAGGAAGGATGGAACGTCGCAGTGAGGATCATGCCGTTCATCGTCGCGATGCTTGCCGCACTCGCGATTCTGCGGAACTCGGGAGCACTCTTCCTTTTTCAAAACCTGCTTCGGCCCGTTCTTGAGTTCATTCACTTTCCTCCGGAACTTGTTCCGATGGCCTTGATGAGGCCGCTCAGTGGGAGTGGCAGCCAGGGAGTCCTCGTCGAAATCCTGACCAACGAAGGATTATCGGAGACGATTAAGTATACGGCTGCGACTATGTTCGGGTCGACCGAGACCACCTTCTACGTCCTCGCGGTTTACTTCGGTAGTGTCGCGATTCGCCGGACTCGGCATGCACTTGCTGCCGGGCTCTGTGCGGATCTAGCGGGGGTTATTGCGGCGGTGGTAATCTGTCGCGCCATGTTTGGGTAGCTTGTGAATCCTGAGAGGTGAAACGTAGGGTTTGGTGCCATTATCCCCAAGGCTACTCCAAGCCTTTTATGAAATTGACTTTCCTTTTCGTACTGCCGTTTTTCCTTCTCTTCGGAGTGGTACAGAATTCGGCTGCTCAGCGATCGCCTGATGGCAACATCAAGGTGGGAGAAGAACGTGATCCTCTTTTACTCGAAAATGGGATTGTTAGGGTCGGCATCGATCGTGAGTTCGGTGCTTCGATTACTCATCTTTCGTGGTCGAGCTATGAGAAAAACACGGTTAATATTCACGACCCGGGTCGTCTCATTCAGCAGTCTTACTATGCGGGAAAAAGACTCGATCGGAGAGAGGATGGACAAAGTCCTTCCTGGTCGCCGTGGCCGTGGAATCCGATTCAGGGCGGTGGAGTGAAATCCTGGGCTCGCGTGCCTCGTTTTGAGATTGATGGCGAGGGTCGTCTTTTTGCCGAGACGGTTCCCAAGCTCTGGGACATGCCGGACGAAGAAGCTGATGCGGTGATGCGGCAATGGACCTCTTTTGAGCCGGAGTTTCCCAATGTGGTTTCGGTGGCCTGTGAACTTGTCTGTGAACGAAGAGAAAATGATGACTGGGGATCGGATGAAAATCGACATCAGGAGTTTCCGGCTCTCTATTTTACTCGGAATTTCGCGGTGTTCCGGAGCTATCTCGGAGAAGGACGCTGGGAGGAAGTAACCCAATCTTCTGGCCCTCCCTGGGGGAAAGCGGAACCACCTTTGAATGTCATGGCCTGCTTCAATCGACAGGGGCAGGGAATTGCTGTTTTCAGCCCGGCTGCGACCGAGCATTGGAACTTCGGTCCCCACGGAGGAGGCAACAGTTCCGAGGCAACCGATGGAGCGTGCGTCCATCTTGCTCCCATCGCTCTCCTGAACCTAAAACCCCGATCCAGATTGCGGTATCGCTATTGGATGGTGGTGGGAACGGAGAAGGAAATTGTGCCGGCAATCGACGCGCTAATCGTGAAGTATGGTCAGGAAAAGGCCGAGTTAGTGAATCCGTAGGAAGCTGATTCGGTTCGAAGCATTGCCAGTTTCGACTTTCCGGGAATGGAGGCCGGCTCACATCATTCCCCCCAGCAATGTGGATAGAAGATTCAGATCTTTCGCACCAGAGAAAAATGTCCCAAGTAGTTTAGCTCTCAAGGAGAAGGGTCTTGCACTCCTCACTTGCGATGTCGGCAGGCCGGTGGCAAGCTAGCGACCCTTCATTGGAGCCGAGGTGGTGAAATTGGTAGACACGCTTGACTTAGGATCAAGTGCCTTACGGTGTGCAGGTTCGAGTCCTGTCCTCGGTATTTTTGATCTGGTAGAGGGAAAGCCGGGCCTCCACCATCATCGGTGATGATGCAGTTCAGTGGCGCCGAGGACTCAGTTAGGGTACTGAAAAGTGTTCCGGGCGCAGGTTCTTTTCGGCCCATTCCTTATCACTCAGCGATCCCGTCGCAGACGGATCGTAGTCGCCCACAAAACTCACGTCGGTCTTCGCTGGAATTGTTTCCTCCAATCCCGTCAACGAATAGGCCGCATTCACTACGAGGCGGCGAAGGCCTTCCTCCAGCCAGTCCTCGGCTGACCCCGCTGTCACACAAAAGGATCGCCCCTCTTTTCCAGAAGGAGATACGTAGGGGTGAAACCAAGCCCATGGCATTGGAGAGACATTCCGACCATCCGCAACCGGTGCCTCTTTTCGGTCCAGTCCAGGCAGGACTTTCCCAAAATAGAGGACCGTATCGTTTTCCGTCAGCTTGTTGACTCCGTTCACGTCGGTTCGTGCAAAGATCTCGTCAGCCACTCCTTTCAATACGGGGTGATTTTTCTGATCGGGATTTACTAGGGCGATGGTGGCTTCTTTCAAAAACTTCCCGTGATGGGAAACCCAGGTGTCTCCGAGGATCTGTTGGCCGAATCCGCCGGGCCATTTCTTGCTTTTGAAATCCCATTTCGCATAACGGCTTGAGCTGTCCGCTGGATACTTGAAAGGATGAGTGGCGTTGCGAAAGGCCATCACCGGTTTTCCGGCATTGATGTGATTTTCAAAATGTCTTATGTCTTCGTCCGGAAGTTCACGGAAGCGGGTGAACAGAACCAAGAGGTCCGCTGTCTCCAGTTGCTCCAGTCCCGGAAGGTGTTTGGTCTGATTCGGATTGATCGCACCGGTTTCTGGATCAGTGGCGAAAAGGACGGTGCAATCGAAGCCGTGCTTTTCCGATAGGATTCGAGCGAGCATGGGCATGCCTTCTTCCGATCGGTAGAATTCCTCCCCTGTGACAAACACGATATGCTTTCCTTTGCCTGGTCCTGATTTGCCCCCGATATGCAGCCAAGGTCCCTCTTTGATGGTTGCTGTGTTCTCCGAACAGCTGCTCGATAGAAAACAGACCGCAACAGCAAGGAATGTGAAGAACATATTTCTCATGCCCCAGAGTAGCGAAACAATTTGGGGCGGCAATTCCTGATCTCCGTTGCCGTAGCCGAGCTCTGATTTTCTTCGTTGAGGAATCTGATACCTTTCCGTTTCAGTCAGTCGATAAGTGCGATCAGTTTCCGATCGCTCTCAAGAATCGGGGACGGTTTTCTGCGAACTGCGCCAATTCTTTTTCGCTGAGGTCTTCTACGGTCTCGACATATTCCCGTCTTTCCTGATCGAAGGAGTTCATGTCCGTGTTGCTGAAAAAGCGGTTCTTTTCGATGTGGTCCTGGCTGTTCTCGTCGAGGCTGATCACAATCATTTCTATCTGGAGATGATCACTGATAGACATCCACTGTTCTATGGATTTGAATCCTGCATCCGAAGCAAGCCGTTTTGCTAGCGCGATGTCAGCGGGATAGGCATTTACGTAGTATTTGATAGCGCTCGAGATGGGGCGGATGGGATCATTCATTGCCTTCATGGCGTGCTTGTCTTCACCGGTGGAAGTGGAAAGGGTGGCTTCCGAAGTGATCCTCGCGGTGAGGAGGATGTATTCATCGTAGAGGGTGAAAAGGGCTTCTTCTTCTGAATCGGGACCCATTTCCGTTCGCTTCCTGAACTTGGCGTCAGCTTCGCCACCCTGGAATCGGATACGGACTGGCTTCGCGAAACCGGGCGTCGGTCCCAGCTGTTTGTCTGGAAAACGTCAGGAATTGAAATCAGTTGTTCGATTCATTGCAGAAGCTGATGCCGGTTTGGCTAAATTGATGTCTTCGCTGCCTGATCGCAAAGCCACCAGAGGAGTCCTCGTCCTCGGTGATTCCCAATCAACAGGGTTGGAGGAACGATCTAACCCTGTTGATTTGCATTTCTCTATCCCTGTATCCAGATTTCTGGTAAAACACCGGGATGAACGAAGTCGAGAGGAATCCACAACCGGATAGTCGCCGCCACGATCTGGATGCCCTCAGAGCCACCGCGATGTTGCTTGGGATCATGCTGCATTGCGCACTCGCCTACGTGACGATCCCCTTCTGGCCGGTGATGGACGATTCCCGCAGTGTGGTTTTTGACGTTCTGTTCTCTGCAGTTCACGGGTTCCGCATGCCGCTGTTTTTCGTGATTAGCGGATTCTTTACCGCGATGTTATGGCGAAAACGGGGAATTGGCGGACTGGCTAAGCACCGTTTCCACCGGATTTTCCTACCGTTGATCATCTTTGTGATTCCGATGTGGATCGCGATGTGGGGAGCCTTCGCGATCATCGGAGCGAGTGGAGGAGACCGAAATGAAATTGTCGGGGATGACTCCATCTGGACGGCTGCGCGGGACAACGACGTTGAACAACTTAATGAGATTCTTGAGGCAACTCCGGAGATCGATTTGAATCAAATGGACGCCGCCAACAAGCTCCCACCTTTGAATTGGGCTGCTCTTTCCGGGAGTGCGGAAGCGGCAGCATGGTTGATCGAGAAAGGAGCGAATATAGATGTGCGGTCGGGAGATCAAACCACCCCACTTGGGCATGCCGCCTTCATGGGGCGACCAGAAGTCGCGCAAAAACTGATCGAAGAAGGGGCGGAGTTGAACTCAGTAAGTGTTTATCAAGCGACTCCACTACAGAACACGATGACGAGCATGGGAACCGTCAAGTGGGTCGCCGCCGAGATGGAACTTGATTTCGACGAGGAGAAAATCCAAGCGGGCCGACTGGAGGTGGCGGAGATGCTGAAGGCTGCCGAGAAAGAGAATTCGAGGAGCGAACCAGAAACCCGTGAGACGAAGAATCGGGATGATCGCTTCGGACCTGTCACGAATTTTTACCTCGCGGTGGCGGATTTCTGGCTATTTAACGTGGCTCCGATCTTCGGGCATCTCTGGTTCCTGTGGTTTCTCTGTCTTCTCCTCGTGCCGTTCCTGATCTATGCTTCGGTTGCCTCCGTAACCGGATGGAAAGGCCTTCCCAAACAGTGGTTTCACTTCCCGCTGGTACTGGTTTGGATCGTGCCCCTGACCGCTTCGGTTCAATGGTTTCACGGCGTCAGGGAATCTGGCGGATTTGGTCCCGATACGTCCCAGACGATATTCCCATTTCCCCACACAGTGTTGCTTTATGGAATCTACTTTTTCTTTGGGGTACTGTATTTTGATTCTGACGACCGAGACGGAAAAGCGAGCCGGTTCTGGTGGGTCAGCCTGCCACTTGGGCTACTCGTTTGTTATCCGCTGGGAATGTCGTTGATCGAGGAGCCCGACGCGATCTGGATCCAGAATACGATTCCTGAAAACCTGGTTCGGCCCCTCGCCGTCGTGCTCCAGGCCTTGTTTGCCTGGCTGTTGATCTTCGGGATGATGGGTCTGTTCCGTCGGATTAGTTCCACGAGGAATCAAGTAATTCGATACCTTTCCGACTCATCCTATTTTCTCTACCTCGCCCACATCCCCCTCGTATTTCTCGTCCAGCATTTTGTTAAACTCATCCCGGGACCGGCTCTTTTGAAATTCTGCATCACCTGCGTGGTGTTGACTGGTCTCCTCCTGCTAGTTTATGAGTTCGCGATTCGCTACACCTTCATCGGCACACTGCTGAACGGCAAGCGGACCCGTCCGCGGAAGCCTCCCGCATGACACGGACGATCGGAGTGTATCTCGAGTGCTACGGGTATCGCCCACTTACCTTCGTCGAGGCAGTGAGGTTTTCGCTCCAAGGCCGGACTCCGCTTTCGAATCGAAATCATCGGCGCAGATGGTTGAGCCAGGTTTGGCGCGTCCACGTTTCGCTTGGCGCAATTTCATATTGGCGTGCGTGACCTGACCATGGAACAGTAAATGGCTGAAACACTCGCAATCTGCGAAATGCCTTTCTCTTCCCACTTCACATTCTCTGGCGCTCCAACCGTCGTCCTTGCAGGACTCGCTATGGTTCTTCCAACTGCCCTCGTGCATGCCGAGGAGGAAGCCGTTCCTGTTGAGGTAACGACGGCACAACGTTCGGAAGATGTGGCGCGAACGTTCTCGGCGACAGGGACCGTGACCCCGCGTCGTCGGGCACGACTTTCTTCTCGCACGACCGGCTTGGTGCAGACCATTTCCGTCGATGCCGGAAGCCGGGTGGAGAAAGGGGATACTCTGGCTGAGCTTGATCCACGACTCGCGAAGATTGAGCTCGATCTCATTCGGGCAGAAATTGAAGGCGCGCGGGTTGAACTGGAAGATGCGAACCGACGAATCGAAGAGGTTCGAGCGCTGATCGAGAGTGGAGGATTTGCCCGCTCGGAAGCCCGTTCCCTCGAGACGGCCGTCCGAATCGAGGAGACCGAGTTGAAGCGACTTCTCGTCCGGGAGGAACAACAACAGGAACTCATCGAGCGTCACCGACTCGTGGCGCCTTTCGCGGGCGCAATCGCTCAGAAGATGACCGAAGAAGGGGAGTGGGTCGATACTGGCAAGCCTGTTCTCGAATTGGTCGAGATGGATCAGGTCTGGTTCGATATCCAAGTGCCGCAGGAATTTCTAGCCCCGATTCGAGATGCCGAAGGCGTAACGGTAATTCTTGATGCCTTTCCTGAGAAATCCCTCAGCGCTTCCATTTCTGTCGTCGTCCCCGTGAAGGACATTGTCTCGCGGACTTTCCTGACTCGGTTTGACCTCAAAGACTCGGACGGGATAGCTGCACCCGGAATGTCAGGGTCCGCAAAGGTTTCCTGGCGTTCGATCGGGGGCGAGTCCGTGAAAGTTCCTCGAGACGCGGTAGTTCGATTTCCCGATGGCTCTGCCAAAGTCTGGATTGTTGAGAAGGTGGGAGAGTTCCTCGAGGTTCGTTCTCGGACGATTCGGACGGCGGGCGCTCTCGGTGAATCGACCGAGGTGATGGAAGGTTTGGTAGGCGGAGAATTGGTCGTTATTCGCGGGAATGAAGGTCTCCAGGAGGGACAAAAAGTGCGCATCCTTGAAATGAAGGTGACTCAACCTGAGATCGCTCCTTGAATCGACCAACTATCATTGATGCGTTGCTCGAGCGCGGAACTCTCGTTGCCGTCGTCGTCGCGATGCTCCTGCTCATGGGCATCGTCGCTGCCACTCGTGTTCCCGTGCAGATGATTCCAGATCTGGACACCCGAATCATATCGATCGATACCCGTTGGTCCGGAGCGACACCCCAAGATGTGGAGAAAGAAATCCTGATCGAACAGGAGCAATACCTTCGAGGATTGCCGAATCTTCAGCGGATGACTTCAGAAGCTTCGACGGGTGGTGCCGAGATCGAGCTCGAGTTTCCCTTCGGCACTGATCCGAATGAAGCGATGCTGGAGGTGAACAATGCCCTCAGCCAAGTTCCCTCGTATCCTGAGAACGTCGACGAACCGGTTTTGGGAACCGATTCCTTTTCCTATCATCCTTTCATGTCTTTTCGGATCATACCCTTGCCGGGTAATCCAAAGGATCTCGATATCAACATGCTCAGGGATTTCGTGGACGACAATATTCGTCCGGCCCTGGAGCGCGTCGATGGAGTGTCGCGTGTGAGTCTCGGTGGTGGGGCCAGTCGCCAGATTCGCATTCAGGTCGATGCTGCCAAGCTGGCTGAAAGGAAGCTCTCCCTTTCAGAAGTGCGGCAGGTGATTCGGGATCGCAACATCGATGTCTCGGCGGGAGACATAGACAGCGGAAAACGACGATATCTCATGAGGACTGTGGGGCGTTTCCAAACCCTTGCCGATCTTGAGGATCTGATCGTCGTGAGGCGAGGCGATGCAGTGACTCGGCTCAAGGATGTCGCTCGCATCGATCTCGAACACTCGGAGTTAAGAAGCTTCTCCTACTCTGACGGGGAGCCTAATATTCGTCTCAGTCTCATTCGAAGAACGGGATCCAATGTGATCGAAATCAAGAAGGCTGTCCTGCCGGTGATCGATCGACTCAACCACGATATTCTCGAACCTGCCGGTCTCGAAATGACAGTGAGTAATGACGATGTTCGATATGTTGAAAACTCCATCGCCAACGTGGTTCAGAATATCGCGATCGGTGCGACTCTCGCAGCGCTGGTGATGTTTCTTTTCCTTCGATCCGGATCAGCGACGTTGATTGGAATGATGGGGATGCCCATCTGTGTAGTCGCAGGGTTTATCGGATTGCTGCTTCTGGAGCGAACTATCAATGTCATTTCGCTGGCGGGAATTGCCTTTGCCATCGGGATGACGATCGACAATACCATCGTTGTCCTTGAGAGCATCGAGCAGGAGAGGCAGAAAGGGAAGACTCGGCTCGAGGCGGCAAGGGATGGTGTTCGTGGGGTTTGGACAGCAGTGCTTTCCGGTACGATGACAACGATTCTCGTATTTCTTCCGATCCTCTTTGTGAAAGAAGAAGCGGGTCAACTTTTCTCCGATATTGGGATATCGATCTCCGCCTCAATTGTTGTTTCGATGGTTGTGGCGATTGCCGTCGTTCCGGTCGCATTTGCGAATCTTCCGGATCGAAGGAAAAGGCAGAAGAAGGTCGACGAGAATGGGGGCGAAGATTCTGCTTCGCGACAACTCCGACCTCCTCGGTTGCTCGCTCCCATTACGAGACTCCTCGAAGGTCCCGTCCGGAGGATGATTTGCGTGGCCGGTATTCTCGCGGCTACGATTGCCGCCTTTGTCTTTCTGACTCCACCTGCTGAGTATTTACCCGAAGGGGAAGAGGCGAAATCCTTTTCCACGATGATTGCTCCACCGGGATACAGCCTCGACGAGATCAATCGAATTGCCCTGGAGATGCAGGTGGATTATCTACCGGCACTGGAGGATGAACCGGAAAATTTCGACAAGGGTCTTGCCAAGATTCCCGCACTGAGTCGAATCACTTTTATTGTTCAGCCACAAAGACTCAGGGTCATTGCCGTGACGAAGAATCCGGATCACATCAATGCCTTCATGGGGATTATCAATGGGCGATACCGATCTTACCCAGGGATGCGCGCATTTTCGGCGCGAGGCTCTATCATCTCCAGCAATAGCGGAGGTACACGTGCCGTAGCCTTGGATATCGGCGGACGAAACCTCCCTGAGATTTACCAGACCGCGACGGAGGTCTATCGACAAGCCGAGACACTGATTGAAGAAGCTCAGATCAACTCTGTTCCCGGGTCTTTGGTTCTTGGGCAACCGCTTCTCGAAATTCGTCCCCATTGGGATCGTCTTGCGGAGCTCGGGTTCGGCGCGCGAGATTTTGGCTTCGCGGCCGCAGCCTTGAGTGACGGAGCCTTTGTTGATGAGTTCTATCTCGGTGACGACAAGGTCGATATGTTTCTTTTCAGCGAGGCAGAAGAACGCCAGGAACTTGGTGAATTGGAGACTCTGCCTATCTACACCCCAGCGGGCGGCGTCCTGCCTCTTGGAGCCCTGGCCGACATCGAGGAGACGGTCGACACCGCGGAGATTCGTCGGGTGGACGGCCGACGAACCGTTACTTTGTATATTGTGCCCCCTCGCTCGGTCGCTCTGGAGACAGCGGTCGATCAGATTCGAAACGAAATCATTCGACCGATGCGGCAAGGCGGAGATTTGCCAGACGGTGTCTCGATCGATCTCACTGGAGCTAGTGACCAACTCGATGCGACCCGTCAATCTCTCGGCAAGAATATGTGGATTGCGGTCGTTCTCTGCTATCTCCAACTCGTCGTGATCTACCGTCACTGGGGCTATCCCTTCCTGATTCTGGTAACTGTCCCGATTGGAATCAGTGGAGGAATCGGAGGGCTCTGGTTGCTCAACTATCTGGGTGGTCTGCTACCGATGGCTGGCCTCGATCCGATTCGTCAGCCGTTCGATATGATCACGATGCTCGGGTTTCTCATTCTTCTGGGCACCGCAGTGAATAATCCAATTCTGATCGTTGATCGTACGATGCAGTATTTTCGAGTAGAAGGGCTCTCACCACTTGAGTCGGTAAAGAATGCGGTGGCGTCCCGATTGCGCCCTGTTCTCATGACGACGAGCACCACTCTGATGGGATTGTCACCTCTCGTCTTTTTGCCAGGTGCCGGAACGGAACTCTACCGTGGGTTGGGAGCGATCGTTCTCTTTGGCCTCGCCTTCACCGCCTTCGTCACCCTCACTTTTCTTCCCTGTCTTTTGGTGACTTTGTTGGAAATTTTTGCGCGGTTTCGCAGGCCGGCGGAAAAGTGGTGAAAGTTTTTTTTCGCCTGAGCTCTTTGATCGTTGTTTCCTGGGCTGTTGATCAAGACAGAATCCGAACGGATTCAATTCATCTGTGAAAGCGGGGGGCTAGAGCGACTGAGGCCGCGGATGAAACACGCTTGCTTCGGGCGGGCCGATTTCTATACCTTCATCGAAATATGAGATCGGTTTTCTTTGTCGTAATTGTCGTTGCCTGCAGCAGTCTTTTGTTGGCGCAAAAAGAAAATAACAGATATGAGAGGGATCTGGAGGAACTTCGCGCGAGACACCACGCGGATATTGAAAAGGCGATGGAACCGCTGAGAAAGCGTTACACCTACAATTTAGAAACGCTGCTCAAGCGGGCCACTACGGACAACGATCTGGAGACCGCGTTGAAGATCAAGAAAGAGATGGATACCATTCAGCAGGGGAAAACCTCTGCGTTCGTTGGTGAATGGGAATACCGGGAAGATGGTGTCACCTACCGGAGGATCCTGACGAAAGACGGCCGGGTCGAGCTATGGAAGGAGGGCAGAGAATGGATGCGATCTGCAAACGTTCCGATCTGGGATGGACATCGATGGAGGACGGTTGATGACACGGTTGAATTCATGACGAAAGAAGGCAGAAAGACGTTTGTCCTGAAGCTGATCGATAAGGACACCGTTTCTCAGAAGGATATGAAAAACGGGAAAATCTCAACTTTCAAACGAGGGGCCAAGTCGTGGAAGTGAGGGACGTGTATCCCTCGCATTAAGGGGCCTAAGCTACTCTTAAGTGCCTTTGCACGATTAGGTTTTTTTACGACACAGTTACTCTCGAATGCACCAGAGTGCCTCGTGAGTGCGGAGGAAAATTTCGTTTCCAACCGGGACGAGGGACGAGTTCGTCTCCTCTCCGACATTTGCCTGTGAGACGAGTTCAAACCCATCCGGCGACGCATTGAATACCACGGTATCTCCTGCCTGGCTCAACGTGTAGATTAGATCTCCTACGAGAACAAAGGAGCCCCAGGACTTCCCTGCACCGGGGAGGCGGGCCTTCCAGATTGTCTTACCGGTTTTCATGTCGTCGCAGTAGGCGATCCCGCCGGAGTCCTGGTAGTAGAGTTTTCCGTCTTTCGCGACTCCTGATCCGATTCCTCCGTTGTGACGCACTTCGTGCCAAAGGCGATGGCTTTCCGTGACGTCACCACTTCCCCCGACTCGAACTCCGATTGAGTTACCGTAGTAGCCTCCCATCGCTACGACGACACCGTCATCATAAACAGGCGAGGTGTAGACGAGAGGATTGAGCCCACTGCAGGTCCAGAGAACCTTGCCGGTTGCCGGATCGAAGGCCTTCATCTCGAGAGGAAAACTCATAATGAGCTCCTTTCGTTCTCCCGTGTCGATAAGGATGGGAGTGCTGAACGATCCGATCACCCCTCGCTCGTTTCGATCACCGAATCCGTCTGTGCGATCCTTGGGATCCCATTCGGGTTCCTCCCATTTCCAGATCGTTTCTCCCGTATTTTTATCGAGCCCGTAGAGCACCGCATCCAGCGCGGGACCGTGGTAGTGGACGATGAGATCATCGAGAATGATCGGGGAAGTGGAATTTCCCCAGACATGATCGATCGGGTCGAGATCGCGTTTCCAGATCTCCTTGCCATCATGGTCGTAGCAGAAGAGACCCGCTGAACCGAAGGAAACAACGACTCGATCAGCATCAACGCTGGGGGAGGCGGAGCAGTAGTGATTCGTCCGATGCGTCCTTTCATCAACGGGATAGACAGTCCCCTGCTTCCAGAGGAGAGAGCCATCTTTTCTCGAGAAACAAAACAAGTTCCGGCTTTTGTCAGAGGCATCTGGTTGCGTCACGAAAATAAGGTCGCCAAAGACAACTGGGGTCGAGTTTCCTGGTCCAGGAAGTGGGATTTTCCAACCTGCATTTTCCTTGGGGCTCCACTCCAAAGGTAGGCCGGAGGCATCGCTCCGACCCGAACCCAGTAGGTCTCCGCGCCAGGAAGGCCAGGAATCGGATCCTTGAGAAATCGAAGAGAGAAGCAGGGAGACGAAGAGAGTCAGGGCGAGTGAGAACTTCATACGCTGACTTTAAGTTTCGTGTGCGCCGACACACAAGAAAAACGAGGGGACGGGTTTAAGGGTGACTTTCCGTCGAAGCCAGAGGAAAGGAGGCAACCCTGTTGACTCCACGACCTGACTCTGTTGAATCGGATTGTCTTTTGCCATTCCCGGATTTCCCCTCATTTCATAAACTCTTCATCTGACTATGATTTGATCGATCTCAGGTTTCCCTGGAGGACGGCGCCGTGAGTGAGCCGCTCAAACCTAAAATCCGCTACTCGGGTCACCGCAAGGGTTTCTGCCAGATGAAGTTTCTTTTCGGGGTGAAGCAGAGTCGATTGAAGCACACTCGTGGTCTTGGTTGGGCATTGGAAAAAATCACTGCGATCACTCATACGGGAACCCATGTCGATGCACCCTTTCACTATGCTCTTACCAGTGAAGGGAAGCCTGCTCGGCGAATCGATGAATTCCCCCTGGACTGGTGCTACGGCCCCGGAGTCAGGATCGATGTTTGTCATCTTCGTGACGGCGACGAGACTACGGTCGCGGAAATCGAGAAAGCTACGTCCGCGATCAACTACGAACTGAGTGGCGGCGAAATTGTTCTTTTCATGACAAGGGCCGATCAGCGAATCGATTCGAGGTCCTATTTCGAATAACCGGGTCTGGGCCTCGAAGGATTTCTCTAACTGGTAGAAAAGAGAATCCGAATGATCGGCATTGACGCTTACACCATCGATCGCCCTTTCTATTCCATAAAGAAAGAATTCAAAGAGTCGGGAGATGCTGAGCGCCTCTGGCCCGCCCATTTTGCGGGAATTAATAAGGAATATTGCCAGATCAAAAAACTGTTCGGAGTCGATCAGATCACGATGGATCACGAATTTCTCGTGTCCTGCTTTCTGGTGAAGATCAAGGAGGCGAGCGCAGGCTGGTGTCGCGCAGTCGCGATGATCCCGAAGTAGGATTTCTGATGTCGATTTCGTCGTCTATTCGCCGATTGCTTTCTCAATGAGGAAATCGACGAGACCCTGACAGGTAAAGAAGCCTTCCCAGTAACTGTGTCCCTGTCCTTCTGCTTCGATCACTTCGATTAGATCTCCCACACCCGATTTGGTGTAGGCTTCACGGAGCGCACCTGTGTTAGGGGCAAGAGGTACGACCTTGTCATCGGTTCCGTGAATGATAAAGACGGGAACTTTTGCCTCGGCAAGGCGGCTCGCCTTTCGGATCGGATTGAATTCGTCCTGTTGGTTGGTGAGATCTTCCGCGGTCAATCCGTAGGCTGATGCGGCACGTGCCACTCCCGGATACGTCGTGTAGTCATAAACTGGATAGATTCCTCCGATGCCCGCGACTCGGTCGGGATGTTCTATCGCCCAGCTCGAAACCCAGAGGCCGCCGCGGCTTCTTCCCAGAAGGGCGGGTGTTCGTGAATAGCCCTGAGCGACCATTTCCTGGTAAAGCACCTCGAAGTAAGGAAAGGCAAGGGGACTGCCGTACATTTCCCCGACATCAATACCGGCAACGGCGATTCCTGCTTCGAGAAACTGTTTATGCATCCAGCTCTCAGCTTTGTCGGGCGTTCTGTGAAGGGTCGGGCCGTAAAAGATCCAGGGTTTTCCGTCCTTCGTCTCGGCAGCTTTTTCAGGAGTCATCTGGAAAGCGTAGCGATCGGCCAGAAGAAACCGGTCGCCACTGAGGAGCACCTGTTGTGACTTGGGTCGCGCCATCTCCTGAGCGCGTCCCATTGCTGTATTGGCACGCTCCGTCTGTTTGTTAAGTGCATTGTCAGGAATTCCCTGGGAAGCAACTTCTCGAAACTGGCCCATCCGTTTCTCCCACTCGCTTTTCAGTTCTTTCAGTTTCTCCGGGTGGATCACGGCGAGGTCGACAGACTCTTCGCGGTCGTTGCCTAGGTCGTAGAGTTCCCACGGAGCCTTGATCGATGCGACCGCCTTCCAGTCGCCCATACGAATTGCGCAGTGTCCGTCATGAAACCACCAGAGGGCTTCCTCTCGAGAGCCTTGGTTAACGGCGAAGGTCGGAGTCATTGTGTGACCCGGTGGAGAAACGGCATCGGGGTGAAGTTTGGCGCCCGAGAGTTCGAGTAGGGTCGGCACGATGTCGATGACATGACCCGGATCCCTTCTGAATTCTCCAGGTGTTGTGATTCCCTTTGGCCACGAGACAACCAGAGGTGTCGCGATCCCGCCTTCGTGAGTCCAGGTCTTGTGGCGGCGGAAGGGTGTGTTGCAGGTGGTTGACCATCCGGGTCCAAGGCAGAGGTAGGTGGCAGCACTGCCCATCGGAGCTTCGGGATCATGTCCATCGCCACGCACCATGATTTCGGCACTGGCTCCATTGTCGGAAAGGAAAATAATGAGGGTGTTTTCCCATTCTCCCATCTTTTTGATCTGATCGAAAACCCGGCCGATCTCGAGATCCATCCGGTGAATCATCGCGGCATGGATCGCCATCTTCTTTATCTGAAATTCTTTCTGCGCATCGGTCAGGGTTTTCCAGGGAACGGGCTTGTTGATTTCTCCTTCTCCGAGAATCTCGAAAGCGTCGGGAAAGTGATAGGGCGGACCGAGATCTTTCTCGATTCGTGACAATTGATTGACGGTAGTGGGAGCGAGGAGGCCCATCTCGCGCATCTTCTGCCATCGTTGCTGGCGGATCACATCCCAGCCCGCGGTGTAGACTTCATCGTAAATCTCGATGTCCTCGGGAAGAGCGTGGAGAGGAAAGTGGGGTGCGGCAAAAGCGAGGTAATGAAAAAATGGCGATCCATCGTGATTAGACGCGTGGTCTTCGAGGACCTCGACTGCATGATCTGCGAGGACAGTGGTTCCGTAGTAATCGGTTCCTCTTTCCACTCGCGGAAGTTCCACGTCGTCTTTCCAATGTTTCTGAGGACTGAAGAATCGACTCTGATCCTTCAGGTAGTAGGAGTGATCGAACCCTTCTGCGAGGGGCATGCCATCGATGTGCCATTTTCCGGTGTGATAGGATCGGTAACCGACCTCCGCGAGTCGCTTCGGCAGGAGCTGAGCCCAAGGTTGGCGTTTGCCGACATTGCCTCCGCCTGAGGGGACGCCCGGTACGGTGTCGCGACGAATTTGCTGAGCGTAGTAGCCGGTCAACAGAGACCCTCGAGTCGGCCAGCATCGAGCTGTGTTGTAGAATTGGGTGTAGCGGAGTCCTTCGTTTGCGATCGAATCGAGATGGGGTGTCTGGATTTCTCCGCCATAGCATCCAAGGTCGGAGAACCCAAGGTCGTCCGCCATGATTAGGAGGATGTTAGGTTGGGGCGGGGTTTCTCCTGCGGCGAGAGAATTGAACCCAAGGCAGAGACTAAGCAGGAGGGGCCGGGTGAGTGGAAGTGAAGTCATGATAGAGAAGATTCGAAAATCTATTTTCTGCGAACTCGATAGATGGATTGGTTGCCCTGCTTCACCTTTTCGATTTCAAAGAGATCGATTGATTGAAAGAGATCACTCAGCTTGTTGTAGCCGTAGGTGCGGTGATCGAAAGGGCCTTGGTTCGAAATGTAGGCCCCGACAGGACCGAGAGAGGCCCACCCTTCTTCATCGGCTGCGGCATCGATCGCTCCGCGAAGAGTTTGAATGAGCTTCGTGTTGCCCTTAAGACGGTTTCCGGAACTCTTCCGGACTCGCCTTTCTTCCTTCGATTCCGTTTCATCATCGAGATAGAGAAATCGAGTGCAGGAGTTGATGAAAGGGTCCGGAGTATTCTGTCCTCCGAATCCGAACACGTGCTTTCCCTCGGCCCGGATTCGAGTGCAGAGTGGCGTAAAATCACAATCAGAAGAAACGATCGCAAAGGTCTGAACATCCTTGGTGTAGAGCATGTCCATCGCGTCGATGAGAAGTCGCATGTCGGTGCCGTTTTTTCCCTTCACCAGGTCGAAGAGTTGAACGGGTTCGATCGCGTGATTGTGCAGGATTTTCTGCCAGCCCGAGAGGCTGCGCTTGGTCCAGTTTCCGTAGGCTCGACGAATGTTCAGCGCTCCGTAGGTCGCAAGTTCGGTAATGATGAAATCAATCTTGGAAGCAGGCGCGTTGTCCGCATCGATGAGAAGAGCGATGCTGTCGTCGGGAGTATCGGGCATGAGGAAACCTAACAGGGTCGGAGCGACAAGGGAACTCTGTTTCGAGGGTTCTTCGGTTCGACTATTTCTGGAGTTCGATCCATTCCAGATTCATGAGGTGAGCATTGCCCAGATTGTGGAATCGTAGATAAATATTACCTCTCTCCGGTGGAGGCTTGAGTGGAAATTTTCTGGTGACTCGCTTGCCCCAACCACCTGTCGGCGGCGCATCAATTGACCCTACCAAAACCTTGTCAGGAGAGCAGTGTCGGACCTTGACCTGTCCTCCGGCTCCGGCGGACGAGTATTCGATCTTCGCGTGGGTTCTGTCGGTGGGATTCAGATTCTTAAAGCGAACCCAACCGGCGTGTGCAATCGCACCAGCGCGGCTACCGGAGATGCTGAGTCCTTCGTGGGCATGGGAATCACCGGGGTAGAGTTTGGGGTGGCGGAGTCGGATCGTCGCGGCTCCGCTGAGTGATGGAATCGGCGTGGCTTCGCCGCAGTCCAGTCACCGTAGTTTCTCGAATAGTAGACCTGTGCGGATCCTGTTTGATTGGGGTCACGTAAGATGAGCTCAAGCGCGAAGAGCGCTTCCGGATAGTCTCCACCCGATATGGCGCATCCAGGAGGTCGAAGATTGCTGCGGGGGGAGGGGGTGATAATAGGATTCGGTCGCACCGAAAGAGTGGGTGGCTGGTTCGTCGGGATTTCCGTCGGGCCCTGCCGGGTGGGAGGGGCGACGTCTTCGAAATCCCAGATCCAGTTGCATTGAAGATTGTGATCACGTTCCGCATAAATGAGATCTAACTCAGCCAATTGAGGATTTCGCGATAACCTATTGATACCTGGAGGACTCTCGTGAGCGAGAATGAACCGTTGCTGAGATGTAATCCAGTAAGGACGAGGTGCGTTGCTCCCTGCCTCTGCTGAAACTCAATGGATCGATCAATTAGGCTTCCGGTAGGACCTGGAGTGCGCCGCTTCTACTCCTCAGCGACATCTGTCTTCAGCCTTGCAAGGATGTCCCCTGAAGAATCCTCGGTGCCTAGTTCCCCACCGAATGCCAAGTAGCTGCGGACTGCAGAATTGAGGACGCCGAGGTCTTGTTGCCGCTTTGCCACCTTGGAACTCTCGAGTGAGTTTACACCGACTGCAAAAATCCGATTCCCGCGAGAACACTGATCACTCCCGATAATCAATTCCAACCGCGAAAGTGCGGAGCAGCAAACTTTTGTTGGCGTTAAATTGATTTTAATTCAATTTTCAATAGTTATCATATAATAACAGTGGGAAATGAAGGCAGTGAGTCTTTCCGCAAACCAGTTGGTTTGCTACCCCGTGGGAATTCGGATCGCTACGAGCGTACCTTCGGCGTTTCTGCAATAGATCCGACCGTTCGCTAGCACTGGCGAAGTCCAGCACTTCCCTTCCATGACGGGTTGTTTGAGAAGCAATTGAAACCCTTCTGGGTCTGCCTTGAATAGAGTTAAAATTCCGTTGTCGAAAACGATAATGATTTCTCCCGCAGCAGTCAGCCCGCCACTGCCGTATCCCTCCTCGATCCAAACGATTTCACCAGTCTTCCAGTTCGTGCACATCAACTCGGTGGGGCGGTGGGTCGTGCCGTGAAGGGAATAGACGTGGTCTCCAATGACGACCCCAGGGTTGAAATACCACTTCATATCGTGCTGTTTCCAGACCGCTTCCGGAGCTGTCGCTGCTTCTCCTTCCGGAAAAGCGAGTAGTTCGGAGCCTCCGCTGGACGATAGCAAGATTTGATTTCCAATCACGATCGGGTCGGCTGCGTTTACATCGCGGCTGGATTTCCAGGGATAGTTCCACAGTTCTTTTCCAGTAGCCGCATCCAAGGCGATAAGCGCTTTCGCGGAAAATATAAGGTGGGTTTCAGCTCGCGAGTCTTCTGGTGAGGGGACAACCGTTGCATAACCCGAAGTCTCCGTGGACGGCATCCAGAGCGTTTCTCCCGTCTCTTTCGAAAGGGCGAGCCCTCCTCGGCCGACGTTGAGCAAGACACGATCCCCTGCAATCAGAGGCGAACAGGCAAAGCTCCATTCCGGAAGATCGAAGCCGTGATCGGCAATGAGATCTCGTTTCCAGCTCACTTCTCCCGTCTCAAGATCGAGTCGAAAAGCATGTCCCTTTTTGCTGAGCGTGTAGACGGCGCCTTCATGAATCGTCGGGGTTCCTCCGGGACCCCCTTCATAGTAGCGCGGGTCGAGATCGCAGTCGTAGGCGTGTTTCCAGAGGACCTTTCCCGTGGTGGAATCGAGACACCAGATCGTGTCCTTGTCATCGGAGTTCCCCATCGTAAGGACACGATTTCCGACGACCGAGACCGTGCAGAATCCGATCCCGATCTGTACTTTCCATTCGATAGGAAAGGTATCCGGAAGCGGAAGAGCGATCTCTTCTTCCGAGAATCCATTGTGCTCTGGTCCCCGCCAATTTGGCCAGTCCGCTGAACGGGTTGGATTGCAAAGCACGATGGTCAGGAACAGGGCTGGTAGGACGATCGATCCACGGTAACTCATAGTCCTACTTTCTTCGTCCGAGTATGTTTCTGCAACCGGCTGATGTAAGTTTGCCCGATCGAATTGAACTCATGAAGCGCTACCTGAGAGGCGCCGCGGAAAAATGAGCGATTGGGAACTCTTTGGCCTCGGATCATTTTCGTTCTAGAAAAATGATCTTTCCAAGGTGCATTCAGAATTTACTGAGGCCACTGGAAAAAAACTGGAACGCCGGGTTCGCGAAGTCGCCATGAGCCTTCATGGCGAGAACTATCAGCAACTTGTTCTACGGCTTTGCCACGATTGTTTCGACAGACCAGAACTGCCCCTCTTCGTTCTTCAAGTAGAGGCGAGCGAAGAGCGGCTTCGTGGGATCAGGATCGTCGAAGACAAATTGGTTCTCGCCGGGCAGGATCTCAGAGATGGGAACCGCGTGAGGCCAGCGATCTACAAAGGTGAGCCCTTCTTCTGATCCGAAGTAAAGAATTGTTTCGGAGATGTTTCCTGGATTGAGAACTTCGAAAGTGATTCGCGCCCTTCCGCTGCGGCGCTCGATTAGATTTGCTTTGATCGAACTCGGGATTGTCTGCAGGTAGGCCAAGTCTTCCGGATCAAGAAATGAGATCTCTTCGCGACTGGGGGTATCGAGGGCGATTGGCTCTCCATCGGAAGGTGGATTTCGAAAAGTCCATCCGCCAGTCGCGAGGTAGAACCAGCCATTCTCGGTCGTCCCTCGATCGGTGTGGGTTAGTCCGGTCTCTTTGTCGACGTTTCCATTCCCCATCCGATCGAGCGCGGACCATTCTCCATCTTCGTTCATGACCCATCCACGATACCTCATGGTGCGAACGTAAGGGCCAGTTCGTTGGACGGGAGGAGGACCTGGGACTTCGACAAAACTTCCGACCCAGAGTGAGGCAACGGGCTTGCCTTTGTTCCACTTTTTCCCGGAGCCAAAGAGGCGCCAGCGCTGCTCATCACTGGCAAAGAAGTAGCTGTGATAGGTATCATAATCAGCACCGGGTTCCACGCGAAGGGCAATTGCCTGACGCTGTCCGGCGCGACCCTCGAGGGGTTCCCAGCCACGAATCTTCACTCCCGTTCCCTCATGGTTGAAGCCACTGAACTCCGCCTCTGGGTTTCCAATCGCAACGAGGTGAGAAAGCTGCTCGATGGGCGGTTCGCTCGCCCCGCGGCCGAAGGACCACAGGGAAAAGTTGAATCCCGTGTTTACGGTTCCGTCGGCTTTCCAGGTGGGACCGTAGTAGCCAAACGGAGTCGTGATTGGACAATAGAAGTCGAGTTCGCCGGGAACGGCATCCATCTCCATGATCCAGAGCCTGATCGAATCCGGATTGGTGGAGTTGGTGAACTTGGTGTGGGCTGCGGCCGGTCTCCAGCGCTTGCGAATTACGCCGGCGCCATCGACCGCTTCTCCAGTCAATTTGAGAAAGGCAACTTTCGGGCTCGGCTTCGCCTCATCGCAGCGAAGGATCAGAGAGTGTCTTCCGATACTGGGAACCTCCATTTCGACTGCCCCTGGCCGGAAGGACTGGAAATCTCCGTCACCTAGTTTGGCTGAAAACTGGGAACCGTCTGAACCCGACAATTCTACATGAACTGCTCCGGTTTTTGCGAAGTAGCATCCCCATTCGACTTCTTTGCCTTCAGACCAGTTTTCGATCGTGGCAAAAGAGTTTCCACCGTTTAGATTAGCCACATCGCGAACGGTTCCTTTTCCGGTCAGCTTGGGACCACGTTGAGGAAAGAAGGATTCGTTCGGCGTGAGAAAAAGTGTCTTATCGGCTGTTCGCTGGACGAGATAGAACTGACCGGTTGCATTGGGAATTTGAATTCGTTCGAGATTGGCTCCGAGCTGTCCCTGTCCCGCTGCTAGTTCCTCTCCGGAGAGTGGAGAAGAAACGAGAGCGGCCGCGAGGGCAACGAAGTGAGAAATTCTGACCATGCGCACACTTTGTTCGCTTCACATGACGTGGACAAGAAAATCCGGGTTGTATGACAGGGTCGAGTAGTGTGAGTCGGAATTTGGATTCTCCTACTCTTATCGTCGAAAAGGATTCAGCGAGTGACGATATCCGAAATGTTTTCGTCCCATTCCAACGTTCCCGCTCGGGTCAGTTCTCCCTCGTCACCGACTCGGTAGGCCATGAGCGTTCCCGATTTGAATCCGGTGGCGAGAAGCCAATTCCCGTCCGGTGACAACGCTAGTCCCCAAGGAATAGCATCGGCAGGGGTCACTCCCAGGGCCTTAAGTTCTCCATTCTCGAGGACTTGATAACGAGCGATGTAGTCGCAGTCATGCTTGTGCCCCCTGATTCCCGCAAAAACAAACCGGCCATCTGAAGTGATCACGATGTCGGAGGAACTGATTCCATCGGCAGGGATATCGGAGAGGGGAAGATCACAAACCTGGCGAATCGTCAGCGCTCCAGCCTCGTCGCGATCGTAGACCGAGACTCCGAGATGTTGCTCGTTGCTGAAGTAGAGAATAGGAAGGGTTGGATGATAGGCGAGATGCCGAGGGCCAGTGCCTTCGGGAGGATCGGCGTTCAGTTTCTCCATTGGGCTCAGTGCCCCGGTTTCGGCATCGAAGTGATACTGATAGAGTGCATTGCTGTCCTTCACGTAGGGGATGTAAACGGAGCCATTGTCCGGTGAAGGAAGGACACAGTGGGCGGCTTTTTTTCCTTCATTGAGACTGGAAACGCGATCTCCGACCTGTCCATTTTTATCGAGCGCGTAGACGTCGACGAAACCATCTCCATAGTTGCAGCCGAGAAGAAACTTTTGGGTATGATCGAGACTGAGGTAGGAGTATCCATTCGCCCCCTGGAAGGGGAATGTTTGAGAGTGAGTTCCGTCGCTCTCTAGTTCGATGGTCGCTCCGGGCGCGATGCCATCCTTACCCCGGTTGGTGGTGATGTAGACGAGCGGACGAAAGGGATGGGAGGTGATGGTTGCGGGAGAAAATTCGAGGGTGATTTGCTCTTCGACTTTAAGCTGGAGTGAGTCTCCCTCGGGTGTGGCTTTGACGATCCAGAGACTGTTTCCATTCCGACTCGGTGCGTAGGCATGAAATGGCTTCCTGGACGCTTGGAGTCGTGTCATGGCCAGAACCAGATCGCGCCCCAGCTTGTGACACCCTGCCATCGCGATGTGGACATCGGGTTTTCCGTTGCGATCCGGCTCATAATCGACCCCAATCAGGGGGACCGTAGCGATTTGAGAATCACTCCCAGCGACCTCATCGAGGAGCGCGTTGATTTTCTGAGGGTCTGCTCCAAGGTCGCGAATGTGTCCGGCGACAATGGGAAGATCGGGATCTCCAACAAGATGACGAAAACGCCAGAACACCTTGTCGATCGCATCTTCGAATTCAGCGGTCTCGGTTTTCACATCGGATTCACCCTGGTGCCAGAAGAGTCCCTTGATTTCGAGCTTTTCGCCGAGAAGCGACTGGCTCTGTGCCCGCGCTTTGGTGAGGTAACTCTCGAAGAGCGAGAAAAGGCCTTCGTCGAATGATTCTCCTTTCTGGGGATCTTCACCCGGCCACCAGCTGTTGATTTTCCTCTCCGTTACCGGAGCTCCGCAGCGACAATATTGGAGAAACACGATGTCCTCGCCCCCGGCTCGATCGAGGAGTGCCTGGGCCAATGCAGAACCTCTCGAGGCTGGATTCAACTTCGTAATCGTCACCATTTTGGAGGAGTCTGGTTCGGACACGCAGTCCATTCCGAAGTAGTGGATCTTTGGTCCTGCCGATTCAGCGGCGACTGGAACGCCTGGCATTTGACTGATTTGCGAAAGCCTCCATCCATTCGACTGCCCCGCGACGATGTAGGTGTCGATTGCGTGAAGCTGAAACGAGGAACTCAGGAGAAGAATGGCGAAAAGTCGGATAACTTGTTTCATAGAGCGATGAGCAAATGGTCGGTGCGTATCGTCTCGATGACAATGAGATGAGGGGCACGTGGTCGGGGGAGGAAAATGGGTAGGCCCCGATTTTGCTCCGCTCCATGATAGGTTGTGTCGGATACCGTGCCCCCTATGACGAGACAATTCATGAAAGCGATCCTTTTGCTACTTCGCCTGAAGCCGGTGAAGAGGACGGGGGCAAGGCGAAGTGATAGGCCGACGTCTCCTGTGGCTTCTGACTGTCCTTTCGTGATTCAAGGCTTTTCAGCTACGGCGTCTCCTGATACAGATCCGCGATGCGACACATTCTACTCATTCTCACGGTTTCCTTCTTTGGCCTTTCAGTATTTTCCGAAGAAAAAGGGGAACTCATCTTTTTCGACGATTTCGAACGAACCGAATCGCAGGAAGAGAAGGATGAGCCTGGTAATGGCTGGATTACGAACAGCAAGTCTCGAGCGAAGGGCAACAAACAGGTCGATCTCAAGGACGGTGCGATGTATATCTTTATCCATGAGGATGCCGACCATGGTGTTTCTGTGAAGCAGGAAGCGGCCTTCACCGATGGTGCCGTCGGAATGCGTTTCATGCTGGAGGATGCCAAGGACAGTCTCGGTCTCAATTTTGCCGACTTGAAATACAAGGCAGTGCACGCCGGTCACTTGTTTATGACCAAGATCAGTCCGAAGCAGGTGCAGTTGCAGGATTTGAAGACGGGCAACATGGATTTGAGAATTCGTGAGGCAAGGCAGTCGAAAACAACGACCAAGGAGCAGGATGCTCTTTTGAAAGCCAAGACCGTAAAATTCCCCATCAGTCTTGAGATCGGAGAATGGCACGACCTTCTTGTCCGAATCGAAGGTGATACTCTGAAAGTGGATATCGACGGAAAGGAAGTCGGACAGTTTGCTTCAGAAGGAATGGCTCACCCGACCAAACGCGCGCTTCGTCTTGCGGTGCCTAAGAATGCCGTCGTGGATGATATCCAGATTTGGAAAACCAAGTAGAAGTTGATTCTCGGGAAGGCGAATCTTCTCGCTTTTTAACTCGATTTATCTGTAGGAAGTTGAAGTGAAGCCGGTGATGGCTGACTTTGCCCCATCGCTTGACGACGAGTAATCGTCTATTTCTAGTTTCAATTATCCTGGGAGCTCCACTCTTCAGTTTCGTTTCTGCTTAGAATCAGCAGACAACTCCAGTTAAACCGGTTACCACCGTTCCGGCGAAAAAAGAGACCCCTCTCTTGGTGGCTCCAGCGCCAAAGCTGAAGCCAGACCCCGCTTTAGTTGTCACGGCTAAGCCTGTCGAGAAGGAAAAGAAGCCTAGCATCGGGCAGAAGGTCAGGGTGCCGAAGAAGTAGTCTTCAGAGTCCCCTGCCTGCACTGGGCTTATCTCGCGTCAAGGAACTTCTCCAGTTCCTTTTTCGTATCAACGAGGAGTAAATGTTGTGCATCGCTGAGGAGGATGGTTTCCGCCTCGACGTCGCTCACCGCGCGATTCTTGGCCTTTTTCAATAGTCCGGTGATTGCGTCAGGGTCTTTGCTCCGGGCCTCCTTGAGGAGGTGACGGATTACCTGATTACCAGAGTAGTAGACCCGGCGCTCACTCGCAGTATCGACGGTCGTTCCCTTTGGTCCATCAAAATCAAAACTCCAGTAGCCCCCCGCCGAGAACACGAAATATACGGTCCCGCGATCCACGTAATAGTAGTCGGTCCCGGCGCTATGACCTCCACTTGAGGTGAATGCCATTTTCACGAGGATGCCATCTGTATCGTAGAACTTCACCAGCTCGACCATTTCCACAGGCGCATCGAGCTTGATCGTCCGTTTCGACAGCTTTGCACTTTCGGTCGCATTGTATTTCGCGCGAATTTGCTCAATTCGTGCGTCTTCCGAAAATGCAGCGGAAGCAGTGAGGAAGAAAAGGAGGGTGAGCGAGTGAAGCAAGGACTGGTTCATGAGCGTTCGACGATTGAGAACGTAATTTATGAAGATATCCAAGGCGAAATAAATTTTACGACGACTTTGAATCATAAAGAGTGAGCGCTTTCTCTATCATCGGATCAGTCGGTGCTTCGATATGTAGTGTCTTATTCGTGATCGGATGAGAAAGGCGAAGTTGTTTCGCCTGGAGCAACATCCGGGTTCCCGTTCCAAGTTGTTTGCCCAGTTCGTCGGAGCGATCGATCCCGGCATAGCGATAGTCACCGACGATGGGATATCCGGCCGACAGAAGATGTTTCCGGATCTGGTGGTAGCGCCCTGTGATCGGGCATGCCTCGATCAAAGAAGAGCGATCAGCGAGTCTTTGTAAGAGGCGAAACTGAGTTTTCGCGGGTTTGCTTTTCGCCTCTGGATTGGTTCGCAAAGGTTCTTCACAGGTCCAGCGATCGTTCTCAGGGCACCCATCGATGATCGCCCAATATGTCTTCTCGACCTTCCGATCGGTGAAAGCGTCTCGCATTCTTTTCTCTACCTCGGTATCTAGGGTGAAGAGGAGCACGCCGGAAGTGGGGCGGTCGAGTCGATGAGCCACGCGGACTTGTTCTCCAATCTGATCCCGAAGGATTTTCATCGTAACCTCGTCCTCGGGTTGTGGGTCGCTCGAGGGATGAACCAACTGTCCCGCTGGCTTGTCGACTGCGATGAGCCACTTATCCCGATAGAGGATCTGAAGTTCCATCCAAGTTACTGTCCGCCCAGTCCTTGAACGAGCTGCTGAAGCTGTGGATTGTCGGGCTGGATCTGGAGAGCCTGCTTAGCGTAGCGCAACGCATCCTGCACTCTCCCACCATCACGAAGAATTGTTGCGAGACCGATGAGGTATTCGGTGTTATTGGGATCGAGAGAACACGCCCTTTCGAGATACGGGATGGATTCTTCGAATCGTCCGAGGGAGTTCATTGCGACGCCGTAGAAGTAATGAGTCTGGGCGTGATTAGGCATCAGCTCGGTGGCCTTCTTCAACTCCACAACTCCTTCGTCGTAGCGTTTCATGCGAATGAGGAACCGGGCGAGGGAATCTCTCGCGAGTCCCTCGTTCTCGGGAAGCATGGCGTTCTCGACCGCGCTTCGGAAAATTTCCTCGGCTTCCTTTGGCTTATTCTGCTGATAAACAAGTTCGGCTAGATTGATTCGGGCCGGAACGAACTCGGGTTCGACGCGAACGGCGTCGCGATAGGCTTTTTCGGCTCTCACGATATCACCGAGATCATTGTAGAACAGAGCGAGGTCCATATGCCCGGCGGCCCGATCGAAAATCGCGGATTGCTTATCGTAGAGATCGGCGGTCGCTTTCTTAAATGATTCCTGTTGTGCTTCGTTGAGGCGAGTCGCGAAAGGAGCAACCGCACGCGCTGCGATCGCACGAACGGATTTAACAGGATCGTCCAACAAAGGAATTGCTGGAGCCCGTTGCTCAGCCGGATACAGCAAGAGTGAGTTCAGAGCTTCCGCGCGAACTCCCGGATCTGAATCGGAAAGGCTTCGGTTGATCGCGGCTACCGTCTCGCGAGTTGGCGCTTGTTGAGCGATGGTTTCGACAGCGGCTGCGCGGACAATCCACGGGCGTTCGAGATCATTGGCAAGCGCGATGAGGCGATCCATGGAGCCGGGCTCGCCTGCTCTTGCCGAGGCAAGAATTTCTCCGTAGTGCGCATTGCGTGGGCCGGCTCCCCACCAGTTTTTGAAATGCTCGATAGCCCAGTCCTGGGTTTGATCTTCATGACACTGAGTGCACGCATCAGGAGATCCGAGGTCCTTTGCGAGGTCAGGGCGCGGGATGCGGATGCTGTGATCTCGCCGGTCGTCGACACCCATGTAAGTTGTCTCCGGCATATGGCATTCAACACAACTTGCTCCAGTGCTATCCATTGGGTGGAAGTGGTGTGCCGGCGAGTTTAGTTCTCCTTGGTGACACTGAAGGCAGAGAGCGTTTCCGGGAAGCTTCAGTTTCATCGAATGTGGGTTGTGGCAATCGGTGCAGCGGACTCCGGCGTGAAACATTTTGCTCTGTACGTAAGAGCCGTAGACATAGACTTCTTCGTCGATCTGGCCGTCATGATGATACAGGCGATCGCTGATGAGAGACGGGAGATGAGTATCGTGAAAGCTCTTGCCGGGTGTGTGGACTGGTTCGCCGAGTTGACGGTGGGAGTGACAACGGGCGCAAGTTTCGACTTGGACGTCAGATTGGATGGGAGTGGTTCGGACGGGAAGGTTTGTGACTGGGTCGATCGTCCATCCGGCTTCTTCGGGTTCTTTCAGCGTGACGACAAGCCCCTTGGAGTTGACGTAGTCCTTGAGCTCTGAAAAGTCACTTGGAGCGGCACCCTCTTCATCGACAGCCTGCTTCGCTTCGGCCCATTTTACATGCTCGGAACCAGGGCCATGGCAGGCTTCACATGTGACGTTCATGTCGCTCCAGGTCGTGTCGTAGGTGAGCGTTTCATGATCGAACCCTTTCTTGAGATTGGTCGAGTGGCAATCGGCACACATGTAGTTCCAGTTGAAGTGGCGGCGAGTCCAATGCAGCAGATCATCGGCGGGCACAGCCTCATCCGGGTAGAGATGATACCAGCGTTGCCCTCCTTCGTCGGCGGGGCGAGAATCCCAGCAGACTTGCAGAGCCTGGTAGCGACCTCCTTCGAAAGGAATGAGATACTGCTGCAGTGGGTAGTGTCCGAAAGTGTAGTCCACCTTCATGTCCCGATACTCTCCGCTTTCATCCTGGGCATTGACCCAGAATTCTTCCTCTTTCTGGAAGAATCGGAATTTCTGCCCAAAGTGGTCAAAGGTGACGTCGTTGAAATCGCCGAGAACGAATTCTTCTGTCGCTGGATTCATCGCGAGATGGTGGTCGCTTTGGAGCCAGTCATCGAATTGCTCTTTGTGACACTCGGTGCAGCTCTTGAGGCCGACAAAAGAAGCTCCTGGAACATCGTGATAGGGAGAATAATTCTCCACAGGTTTTTCGACGGATTCCTGCTCCTCGGGACCACAGGCGATGAGCAGGACGGCAGTTCCGATCCAGAGAAAAAATAGAGCTTGGCGAGGCATAGAAAGGGAAGGACTTCAGGAAATACGAACAAAGAAAGGGCGAGGGAACGAGTCAACCCTGTTGAATGCTCGACCAAACCCTGTTTACTGGACGGTATCATGCCGGATTTACGAGCATTTCTCCAACAGACTTTTGAGAAAACCGGAGGCGTCATGCCGTTCGAGAATTTTATGGCGATGGCGCTCTACGATCCTCGATTTGGCTACTATTCTACAGGGATTGAGTCGGTCGGGGGACCTCGTGGCGATTTTGCGACTTCGGCCAGCCTGACCTCGGGGTTGGGGAAAGCGATTGGGCGATGGATCCAATCGGAGGCGAGTGATCGAGAATGGGGAGGAACTATTCCAGTGATCGAGGTCGGGGCCGGGAATGGTGATCTGGCCCGAGAAGTTCTCCGATCGTTCGGTTGGTGGAAAAGGCGGCATATCTCCTATCATATTGTCGATGTTTCAGCCCCGCTCCGCGAGAGGCAGCGAGCCGAACTGAAACCATTTTCAGTAAAGTGGCACTCTCGGATTTCTGAGGCCCTTGAGGCGATCGGAGGAAAAGCCCTCATTTTCTCGAATGAGTTGGTCGATGCGTTTCCCGCGAAGTGGTTCACCTGGAGCGAGATTGAACAGTGTTGGCTGGAGATCTTTGTGAAGTTCGATTCTGAAAAGGGATTGGAGGAGATCTTCAAACCTTTGCCTCGTGGATTTCCGGATTTCGCCTATTCGGCGCTTCAGTTGCGAGGCCTTGAGCATGGACAGCGAGTCGAGACGCAACCTCTTTACCAGAGATGGCTCGCAAACCTGGCCGAGGCTCTGGATGAAGGTGCCTTGCTCACAATTGATTACGGAGGGAGTGCCGAGGAGATCTATCATCGCAGACCCGCCGGAACATTGCGGGGCTACTACCGACAGGAGCGAATCGAGGGAAGCGGTATCTATCAGCGTTTTGGAAAACAGGATCTCACCGTGGAGGTGAATTTCACCGATATCGTGAACTGGGGCGACGAGTTCGAATTCAAGACGATCTCCGAAGAGTCGCAGAGAGAATTTCTTTCTCGCTTCGGAGAGAGCAATGATCTCATGGCTGGCGAGGGAGTGGGAGAGGCCTTTCGTGTTCTCCTTCAGCACAAGTAAGATTGGGGCTGGACAGTCGAATAATTGACCCTAGGTTTTCCTACGGATGAAATCTTCGACACAGTGCACCGCAAAACTTGTTCTCCTGCTCGCTCCCGAGCTGGTGCTACTGGGCTGATCGGCCCGGTTACTGTCTTTTCTCCAACTCCTGAATACTCGTTTTCCCGGGGCATTGTCTTTCCCTTTTTTGCTACTCTTTTCAAAACACAAGAACCATGATTCCTGAATCCATCCAGAAATATCGACCGTTTCCAGCGGTCGAGTTGCCGGACCGCCAATGGCCGGACCGGACGATCACGCAAGCTCCGATCTGGTGCAGCGTCGACCTTCGAGACGGAAATCAGGCGCTACCGGTTCCCATGAGCGTCGACGAGAAGATCCGTCTTTTTGATCAACTCGTTCGCATCGGATTCAAACAAATCGAGGTCGGCTTTCCTTCGGCGGCCGATACGGAGTTCAATTTCCTCCGTGCCTTGGTCGATCAGAACTTGATCCCGGATGATGTCACGATCCAGGTTCTCGTTCAGGCTCGGGAGCATCTCATTCGCCGGACCTTTGAAAGTTTGGCCGGTGTGAAGAAGGCCATTGTCCATCTCTACAATTCAACCTCGCCGCTCCAGCGTCGCGTGACGTTCGGTGATGCCTCCCAGGAAAAGATCAAGCAGATCGCGGTCGAAGGTGCCGAGTTGATCAAGGAGCTCGTCCCTACGGTTCCTGACACGGAGATCTCCTTGCAGTATTCACCCGAGAGCTTTTCGGATACCGAGCTCGAGTATGCTCTCGAGGTATGCAATGCCGTCTCTGCTGTCTGGGAGCCGACTCCGGAGAAGAAGATTATTCTGAACCTGCCTGCTACGGTGGAGTGGTCGACGCCCAATGTCCATGCGGATCAGATCGAGTGGTTTTGTCGTCGAGTCGACAACCGGAAAAATTCGATCATCAGCTTGCACACTCACAACGATCGGGGAACCGGAACAGCAGCGACCGAGTTGGGCTTGCTCGCTGGTGCCGATCGCGTCGAAGGCACTCTCTTTGGAAATGGAGAGCGAACCGGAAACCTCGATCTCGTCATCGCAGCATTGAACATGAACAGTCACGGAATCGAAACGGGATTGGATTTCTCCGATCTCTCCTCGATTCGGCAGGTGTATGAAGAAGTGACTCGGCTCACTGTTCCTGAGCGCCAACCCTATGCGGGCGAACTTGTCTTCACCGCGTTTTCTGGGAGTCATCAGGATGCGATCAAGAAAGGCTTTGATCGAAGAAAGAGCGATGTGGCGGAGAGCGGCGACGAGTCGTTCCCCTGGGGTGTTCCCTATCTCACGATCGATCCGCAGGACCTCGGCCGAAGCTATGAAGCCATTATTCGAATCAACAGCCAGAGCGGAAAGGGCGGAGTTGCCTATATTCTCGATCGGGAACATGGATTCGACCTTCCGAAAGCGATGCATCCCCAGGTCGGAAAATTCGTCTACGACCGGGCCGATGCCGAGGGCCGGGAACTGAGTAATGAGGAGATCGGCGAAATTTTTTTCAGTCGGTTTGTGAACATCGAAAGTCCGATGGGACTGAAGGAATTCGAACTCGATCACACTGCGATGGCGCGGGGAGAAGTGGTCTGTCATGCCACCGTTCAGATTGGCGATGATACGATTTCCGGAACCGGAAAAGGAAACGGTCCCATTAATGCATTTGTGCACCTGTTAGAAGAATCCGGGCAGAAAGACTTCAATGTGACCGACTATCGGAGTCAGGCTCTTCGTGGCGGATCCGACGCTGACTCGGCTGCCTATGTGCAGATTCGGGATGAGAAGTCGGGAACGTTGCTCTGGGGTTGCGGAATAGATCCGTCCATTGAAATGGCGGGCCTCAAGGCGCTCATCTGTGCGTGGAACCTTCTTCACTCTGACGCCTCATGAGCCAGTCGCCTGCCGTAATCTTCGATCTCGACGGAACGCTGCTCGATACCTTGCGGGATCTTTCTGATTCCGGAAATGCTGTGCTCGAAGCGCATGGGTTTTCCGGTCATCCCATCGATGCCTACCGAACCTTTATTGGAAGTGGGATGGTGAATCTTGTCCGTGATATTTTCCCCGAAGGGCATCGTCCTGCCGAGGGCGATGAGACGGACGCCATTCTCGCTGAGTACCGAGCCGCCTATGGGGAACGTTGGCAGAACACCACTGTGATCTTTCCAGGAATCGCTGAGCTATTGGATACTCTTAAAGAAAGGGGAATTCCGATCGGGGTGCTTTCGAACAAGGCTCATGATTTCACGGTGAAGTGCGTCGACGCGTTTCTCTCCGATTGGAAGTGGGATATCATCCTAGGGGCTCGGGAAGGAATTGAGAAAAAGCCAGATCCGGCAGGGGCCATTGAGGCTGCGGCCGCAGTCGGGCGAAAAGTCGAGGACTGCTGGTTTATTGGAGACTCGGATGTCGACATGTTCACCGGTGTGAATGCAGGGATGCACCCGATCGGAGTCAGTTGGGGATTTCGTCCTGTAGAAGAGTTGCGGGAGGCTGGCGCTGAGGAAATTCTCGCAAAGCCGAGTCAGTTGCTTGATCTGCTGTAGCCGAGCTGGAGCGAAGGTTCTTGGTGGAAGCCTCTACCCTATTCCGGCGGATCGGAATCGGGTTCGAATATGGAAAGCTTGACTTCGTATCCAATGTCCGAAAGGTCCCTTCCTCGCACGGCGATCATGATCGTCGACTCTGCGAAGGCTGCCTTCTTCATCTGAAAACTGACGGAAAATTCTTCTTCACTCGGATGGGAGACAAGACTCGCTCTGGAGTGAAATTGGCCTTCCGATCTTGTTTCGAGGCTGGCCCAGACCCCCGCTTTTTCTGGATTCTCTTCCACGATAGTGATCCACACGTTAGTGAGCCCGTTGGATCCGGGACTAATACGGAACTTGAGATGGGCGGGCATCTCATCCGGCGAATGCACTCTCGCTACCGAGACCATGGAATAAACAGGGAGAGCGGTAAATAGAAGAAGAGTGAAGAGTCCAGAGATCGTTTTCATCATTCTATAGACACGCGAGAAGGTGGTTTCTTAGGATTCTTTCCTGACACTGGAGCAGCTGTGAGAGCCAGCTATAGAGTCCCTAAATCTCGATCATCGCGGGAACCACTTTCTCGAGGAGCGAAGACAACTCCTTCGCAGCGTTCTTTCCGACTTCGATCACTTCTTCGTGATTCAGCGGCTGACCGGAAAGTCCGGCTCCGTAGTTGGTGAGACAGGAAAGCGCGAGAACGCGCATCCCAAGAGCACGTGCCTGAATCGCTTCGGGAACGGTCGACATGCCAACTGCGTCGGCATCGATCTGCCGCAGCATGCGGACTTCGGCAGGAGTTTCATACTCGGGACCATTGACCCAGGCATAAATTCCCTCGTGCAAGATAGGGGATCCTGACTCAGCAACCTCGTTACGGAGAAGGTCGCGGAGCTCCTTCGAGTAGACTTCCGTTTGATCGATGAACTGTGCCGATCCGGTGAGCGGAGACTGACGGGCGAGATTGAGGTGGTCGGAGATGAGCATCCATCGGCCCGGTTTGAAATTGGCATTTACGATTCCCGCGGCGTTGGTCAGGACGATGGTCTCGATTCCCATTTCATGAAAGAGGCGAATCGTCGAAGCGACCTCGCGAGCACTCCACCCTTCGTAAAGGTGCACTCGACCCTGGGCAATCGCGACAGAGACCCCGCTGAGAGTCCCCAGGTGCAGTTTCCCAGTATGACCCGGAACTTTGCTGCAGGGAAGTTCCGGGATTTCAGAGAAGTCTAATGAAACGGCATTCTCAAGGCTGTCGACAAAACCACCCAAACCCGATCCGAGGACGAGGCCGATTCTGGGTTCACGGGAAGAGAGGTTCGGGGGAAGAGGAAATTCGGGTTCACTCATGATGAGAATGGGAACGGGATTGAATCAAAGTAGAAATTTCCTGGTAGAGCTTTCGAAGCTCGGGAGTGGGGACTCCACTTTTCTCGGCACGCCGGAGAGGTTCTCCCCAGATCGTCTCGACCTCGACGTCGGATCCATTTTCAAAATCGATCAGGCTGGATGGTCGGTAAGGGGCCATATTCTGGGTGCCCTTGATGTTCGCCTCCGCAAATTCAGAATCAATCTCGAATCCTTGTTCCGCAGCCGCAGCAATGATCTCGGACATCAGCAACCGGGTGCGCGCAACGAGCTCTGGCCGAGCCAGGATTTCCTGGGTATCGAGCCGTCCCTCGGCGATCGATAACCCGTTGAAAGGGACGTTCCAGACGAGTTTTCGCCAACGGCCAAGGCCCAGGTCAGGAAGCACTCGATACTCAAGGTCGGCCGAGGAGAACAGTGTGGCGACTTGATCTAGAGATCCCGAGTCGGTGAATTCTCCAATCTCGACTCTTCCGTGGGCGAGATGATGAATGATCCCCGGCTCTCCCCGATTGATACACACAAAGCAAAGCCCCCCGAGGATGGGATGATTCGGAAAAGAGTGGGAAAGAAACTCTTCGCTGCCCAGTCCATTCTGCAGGGTCAGGAGTCGGGTGGAGTCTTGGAGCAGGGGCGCCAAGAGGTTAGGGATCATGTCATTGCAGGTCGTTTTCAGCGCGATGATGACTAGATCAACCAGCCCGATCTCCTCTGTGCTCGCAAAGGCTCGAACTGGTTCGAGGTGAAAGTCCCCGTCGACGCTCTGAACTCTCAAGCCATTCTCCTGAACGGCGGCGAGATCCCGCCGCATCAGGAAGGAGACCTCGGTCTGCCCAGCGAGGCGAGCGCCGTAGTAACCTCCTACGGAACCGGCTCCGACCACGGCAATACGGCGAATCTCCTCCATCACGACATCTGATACGATTTCCTGTGCCGAGCTGCAACCTTCTTGACGAATCGGTTTCCCCTTCTTCAGTGGAGAATGTCTATCGCCCGCCAACTCCTCGATGCCACCGACCAACTGATCGACAGACTCGATGGGCTCGATTTTTCCGAACCGGTGACGCACGTCTACAATCCGTTAGTCTATGCGGCCCGTTCTCATCGGGAATATCTGAAATATTTTGGAGACTCGAAGAAACGAGTTCTTCTCATGGGAATGAATCCCGGACCGTGGGGAATGGCCCAGACTGGTGTCCCCTTCGGTGAAATTCCTTCAGTTCGCGACTGGATGAAGATCGAGACTCCCGTCGACAAACCTGCCATCGAACATCCCAAGCGCCCGATTGAAGGTTTTCAGTGCGCCAAATCGGAGGTCAGTGGCCGTCGTCTCTGGGGACTGTTTTCCGGGGCGTATCCAGAGGCCGAGGACTATTTTAAGGATCACTATGTAGTCAACTATTGTCCGCTCGTCTGGATGGAACTTTCCGGAAAGAACCGAACTCCCGACAAGTTGCCCGCGCTCGAAATGAAGCCGGTCAGTGAGGCCTGTGACGAGTATGTCGCCGCTCATCTCCGGCTACTGGAACCGGAGTATCTGATCGGTGTCGGAGCGTTTGCGGAAACAGGCCTCAAGCGGATTGCCAAAGTGGTCGGCGGTGATTACAAGATCGGGCGAGTTCTTCATCCCAGCCCGGCGAGCCCTGCTGCCAACCGCGATTGGCCCGGTTCGGCTACGAAACAACTTCGTGAAATCGGAGTGTGGACGTAGAGGGATTGTGATACTCTCGCTCCCCTAGTGATGTCAGCTCCCTCACCCGATACCCAGCTTCTACGACGTGCGAGTTGGCTCTCGTTCTGGATTGGGGTGCTTATGCTGGCCATCAAGGGCACTGCGTGGTGGCTTACTCAATCGACTGCCATTCTCAGTGACGCAGCGGAATCGATTGTCCACGTCGCTGCGGTAGCCTTCGTGGTATACAGTCTGCGCCTTTCTCAGAAACCGCCCGATCGGGATCATCCCTATGGTCATGCGAAGATCTCCTTCTTTTCAGCCGGATTCGAAGGCGGACTGATCTCGATTGCGGGTTTGATTATTCTTCTTCAGGCTGCTTTGCAGTGGCGTTCGGGAGAAACTCCACACGATCTGGGATGGGGGAGTGCCCTGGTCGCCTTGGCTTTGGCCATAAATGGGGGACTGGGTTGGTATCTCCTTCGGCTGGGGCGAACGAAGAAGTCGCTTATTCTGGAATCGAATGGAAAGCACGTGCTCGTCGATGCGTGGACCAGTCTAGGAGTGTTGGGAGGGCTTCTCCTGACTTGGTCCACAGGCTGGGTCTGGCTGGATCCACTGTGCGGAGTTTTTGTTGCCCTGCACATTTTACGCAATGGTATCGGGCTCCTATGGCAGAGTGCCAATGGGCTGATGGACCAGGCCGATCCCAAGGTTCAGAGCGCGGTCGCCGCGATTCTTGACGAGGAAACAGCAAAGTATGAAATCAGTTGGCATCATATGCGTCACCGCCATCTCGGCGATGGGCATTGGGTTGACTTCCATCTTGTCTTTCAGGATGAAACTACGGTGAAAGATGCGCATGAGATTGCGACCCGAATTGAAGAGCGAATTCGCGAATCGCTTGGACCTACGACTTCGGTGACGACTCACCTCGAGCCTGCCGAAGATCACGAGAGAATTCATGGGCACCCTCCAGGCTCGAGGGTCTTCGAATCTTCGTCTCGAGGTGCGGACCTTTGATAGGTAAATTTAACCACTGACAGGAATTTGCTGTTTCAAGGGGTATTTATCGGCGCGTCGGTCCTGCCGGGATTGAGTGGGTGCAGAAGTGTTACTTTCCGGTCGACCTATTGTAATGTCAGCCCCTTAAATCAGTTCACCCGCCATGTGGGGAAGCTGTTTGAGCGATAATAAGTGGGATCAGGAAAAACGCCATGATTCGCATCGGCTTAGAGGTGGAATGATTTCAAACACTTCGGTATTACAACTACTGCTCAAATTTGGAATCACCGACTCTTCTTAGTTCAGAAAAAAAGATATTTCGAAACTTTAACGAATTCTAAATTTGAACTAAAACGAAACCAAGTAAATCTGTATCATCATGAGTGCTTCGATCCTGCATCAAAATGTTGTTCTGGTATTGAACCGCAACTGGCAGGCCATCAATACAAGAACTCCTGCGGAAGCTTTTTGCCAGCTGGCGAATGACGCCGCGACAGCGCTCGATATTCACGGAACCGACTTTATGGTTCCCACGAAATGGGAAGACTGGCGGATGCTTCCTGTTCGCGAGGGAGACGCCAGTATCGGAACAGCTCACGGGCCGGTACGTGTTCCGACTGTGATTGTCGTAGCAAACTTCTCCAAGGTGCCGAAGAAGCGGCCCAAATTCAATTCCCGGACGATTTGGGAACGAGATGGAGGGCGTTGCCAATATACTGGGCGTGATCTTCGTCCAGGAGAAGGCAACATCGACCATGTCCTGCCCCGTTCACGGGGTGGAGAAACGAGCTGGGAGAATTGTGTTCTCGCCGCACGTGATGTGAACTCTCGCAAAGCGGACAGGACTCCGAAAGAAGCGGGGTTGCGATTGCTGCAGTCGCCAAGGACGCCACCGGAGCTCCCGGTGACGATGTTGCTGCGCAATGTGCATGACATCTCCGACTGGGATCCGTTTCTTCCAGGGTGAATCAACTTTCCCTGTTATGCGGTCTCTAAGGTATCTCCGGTGAGACTCCGCCTATCGACAGGAATTACTGGATAGCTCAGTAATGTAGAGCAGGAGATAACCTCTCCTAGTCGCCAGTTCAAATCTGGCTCCACGGTTTAAAAACCCAACTGTCGGCCTCCACTTCCGTCCGAGATTTTCGAGAAGGTATCAAGTTTTCGTTTGAGCCGGATCGCTGACGGTCAATTTGCGGTCAGTTTCCCGTCTTTCGCTTGAGGAGAAGGAAAGGACTGCAAAAGTTTTTTTGAAGACGTTTCCCAGACGCGAAGCACGCTATCCTGCCCCCCCGCAATGATCGTCTTTCCATCCGGACTGACATCCGCGGTGTGAAGAAACGTAACTCCTGCTCCGCTGAGAGGTTGGCTGGAAAGTTTCAGAGTTTTGTCACCGCTTGCTGTGAGTAGCGAATCTGTTGCTCCGACAAAGACGACCGAACTCACTTCTTTCTGAAACCCTTCAACTTTTGATTTTTGCTGGCCTTCATTGAGATCCCATACTTTGACCTGGAGATCGGCACTGGCACTGGCGAGAGTGAGATCATCATCGTTCCAATCGACGTCGAGAACATGGCTGGTGTGGCCTTCGAACGTCATCGTTTGAGTGAGGGTTGCGGTTTCGAAGACCTTAACCAGCTGATCGGTCCCTCCGCTGGCAAACCGGGATCCGTCGGGTGCGAAGGCAAACGAAGTGATCGTATCGTTGTGCGCTTCGTCGTTGCTCGCGACACTCTCCCAGGTTTCGGTATCCCAGAGGGTGATTTCTCCAATGCGAGAGGGCACGCCTGTTCCTGTGAGAAGCTGACTTCCGTCGGGATGAAATGCGAGGGCAGAGACACGGTCGACAAAGGGTTTGGAATCCTTTCCATTCCCCAGCGTTGTAGCCAGTTTCCACGCGTGCCCAGGCAGTGCCCACGAGGAGGCTTTCTTGTCACTCGACGCGACAAGTATCCGATGGGTTCCCGTCGCCACGATCAGTGTGGCTGCCGTCGGGGTTGAAGTGTCTTCCAGCCAGGCCCCGGACTGAGTCGACCATTGGCGGAGTCCTCCCATCGGGAGCGCTTCGGTCAGGACGGTTCCATCGAGGGAGAAAGTGAGGGTGTTCCGAGCGGTCTTTGCAATTGCCTCTGTGGATTGTTTGCGAAGCTCATCGGCTTCTGCCTGGAGGGCTGCCGAAAGGGCTTCGGCTTCGAGGGAGGCTGATTGGGCGGACGTGTGACGAGCAAATGCGTCACCTGAAAGGCGCGCAGCCGATTCTCGATTTCGCAGAGCTCCGGACACGGTTCTTTCGGCACCGACGACTGACTCTTTTGCTTTGCTGATCTCTTCGTCCTTAGCTGGCGGAGTTTTCGCTTTCAGGTCAGTGAGAGCCTGTTTTTTTGCAACGAGGTCTCGTCGAGCCTTCGAGATCGCTGCGCCGGATTCCTTGGCTTTTTCACTCTCGGCTTTCCACAGCTTTTCTTCCTCAGGAACCTTCTTGTCCCAATATGCTTTGAGACGATTGGCAACGGAGACTTCCTGTGTCAGGGCTTCGATCCGAGGAGGAACGCTGGGGTCTCCCTGAACTTCATGGAGAAGCTTTCCGTCAGAGAGATTCCAGATTTTGGCTGATCCTGTTTTGCCTCCGGTAGCAAGAATGGGACTTTCCGAATCAGGAGAGACAGCCAGACTTTGCAGGGCGGAGCCATGAGCGATTCGACGGACCTCACTCGGAGCCGCGAGCAGGTCAGCGGCGTTGACTTTGCTGTGCAGAATTGTCCCGTCGGCATAGCCGATCAGAACTTCCGGCGAGGATGAGGATGTCGCCTCGATCGCGACAATGGCCTGACCGTGAAGCTTGCTTTCCGCCCACATCACTGCGGGGATGGCCTTGGGATCTTCAGGTTTTGGCTTGGCCGGGGCTGCTTTTGGGGCGGGTGCTGGTTTTGCTTCGGCGGTTTGTGCCGGTGCTGGATTTTCCTTGGGAGTGGGAGACGGTTTGGGTGCCTCTTTTTGAGGAGCAGGAGCAGGAGCAGGAGCAGGAGCAGGAGCAGGAGCAGGAGCAGGAGCAGGAGCAGGGACGGCGGCCTTTAGTGGAGTCTTCAGGTCGGCATTTACGATGCGGAGTGTCTGATCCGCTCCGCCAGTCGCGACATATTTTCCGTCGAGGATCAGAGCAAAGGCTTGAATGGGGGCGGGAAGGGTCAGGGAGGCAGCCTGTTTGGGATCTGCCACGGATCTTCTTTTGACCGTCTTGTCGAGAGAGGCCGAAAAGAGAACGCTGCCATCGGGAGAAAACTCGAGATCAGTAACCTCGGCGCTGTGGCCCTTCACTGTCACGGGTGCGGCATCTTCATCTTCGTTTGAGAAAATCAGAATGGACCCATCTTTGGTTCCAACTGCGGACCGTGTGTTGTCAGGCGAAACCGCGATTGCAGAGGGATCGTTGGGCAAGGGGATGAGCTTTCCTTGTTGGGCTGGTTCCCGTTTCCAGATCTTTACGGTTCGGTATCCGCCGGAAGCAATCGATCCGTCAGAACTGAAGGCCACCGCTTGAACGAGGTCTTGATGTGCGGTCGGCTGTTTCAGCGCGGGATCGTGAAACGAAGCTTCGAGCCGTCCAAGTCGGAGATCGTAGAGGTCGATGTTCTGACCGCGTCCTGCGACCGCGAAGCGGCCGTCGTCAGAGATTGCTGCGGTATAGATTGGCTGCGGACCACTGAGATAAGTCCAGTTTTCGGGGGCCTCGGTAGCGACCGTGTCGCCCTTGGCTCCTTCGTTGATCCATCGTTTGAGGATTGCGAGCTCGGTCGGAGTTAAGTTCTCTGCTTTCGACTTGTTGTTCGTAGGAGGCATCGTCGGCTCCTCAAGGTGAGCTGCTGTCGTAAACACGAATGACTTGTCGGCGTCCCCTGGCTCGAGAGCCGAACCGCTGTCACCCCCGCGGATCATATCCTGGGGAGATTCGAGAATGAGATCCGCTTTGGCTTTAGTGGAGTTGTGGCACGCCAGGCAGTTCGCTTTGAGGAATGGGTAGACTTCCGTTGCGAAGTTGATGGGTTCCTCTCGCCTCAGTTCTGCGATGGGGAGTTCGGCAAAGCAGGGAGCCGAGATAACGAAAGAGAGGGCAATAAGGAGGGGGCGGATTTTCATCAGGCAATTATTTCTTCTCAGGCTTCTTGGGCGCTTCCTTGACCTCGACGGTCAAAGGGAGAGACCAGACAGCAAACTTCAAATCTTTGGCCGCTGCCTTCTTCGTGGCATCGGCGACGCGCTTTGCCGCAGCCGTCTTTTCTTTTTCGGCCGCCGCGCGTTTCGTTTCGGCCTTGTCGAATTCGGCTTGGGTCGCAGCTGCTTTCGCTTTCACTTCCTCGAGGCGTTTCTCCAATTCTGGTTTGGACTCGGGAGACGCCGTGGTGAGTTGTTTCTGAACCGCCTCCGCTTCTTTCTTTGACGACTCGACCGCTCCTTTGGCTTTAGCAGCTGCGTCGGTGTATTGTTTAATTAGAGCGTCGGTCTTGGTTTGGTCTTCCTTGGCGCGGGTCACGGATTGGGGATCCTTCTGATAAGGGCTGACACCGGTTGCCTTAAGAACAAAATTCCAAGTCCCGGCTTCGGGTGCAAAGGCGTTCTTCTGGGGAGTAAAGTTGATCGTCAGTTTCCCGTCGTTGGTCTTGTCGTTGAGTGTGAGATTGGGCGGCTTTGCCATTCCTCGGAGTCCGACGGGTGTGATGACAAGATTTCCTTTGGTCGCGTTTCGGTTCGTGACCTGGATCGGGATTTCGAGTTTTTCGCCAATGGTTGCGGTGAACTTGAGTTGGCCTCCTGTTTCGATTCTAGCGGGAATCTTTTCGACGGGTCGTACCGCAAGAGGGAGGTCGATCTCCAGTCGGTTGCGAACTCTCGAGGTATTGTAGTCATTCGCTCCTGTCACGAGCGTCCCGATTCGAATGGGATGCTTGATTTCGGATTCACCCTGCTTCCCAGTTGCGGTTAGCGAGACGGCGCCACTCCAGTCCGGAGCTTCTGGTGTCGCTGAAAAAATGGCACGCACTGTCGTTTCTTTATCTCGAATCGTGACCGCCGGAAAACTGACCCCATTGGGAAGCCCGGAAGCCGTAAGCGTGATCGGTCCTTTGAATCCGTCTTGACGGTAGACAAGAATCCGGAGCGGGAAGGTTCCCCCTTTGCGAAGAAGAGGGGCGGCGGGGAATGCCTGACGCTGTTCGATAAAGCTTCGTTCGGAAACGGCAATGAGGTTGAAGTCAGGGCGAGCTTCCCGAATCGCGAGTCGATACGTTTTCTCAGGGCCGCCCTTAGCAAACTGATTGATCACAGTGGCGCGGTATTCGCCATCATTGTCTGCGAAAAAACTGACCGAGGGATCCATCGATCGATCGGGAAAGGTAACCCCACCGTAGCCATTCTGATCGTCACTCTCGCGAACGGGCGAAAAAGTTTCCACGCCCTTTTCGTCCTTCGAAATTTTCTCGACGACGAGGTAGGGGTCGGTCCGGCCAGAAATGCGATGTCCGATCACTTCAAGATAATAAGTTTTTCCCTTACTCGCAGAAAATCGAAAGCTGTCGGAATCCCCGTCCTCGTCGAATCGTGCTCCGATCTCACAGGGGAGAGACACCGATTCTGCGGTCTTCGATTCTTTGCTCGCTTGCACGGGGAAGGGAGAAATCCCGACCTTAATGGGATGGGAGTTGGCGTGGGAGTAGGGAAAGCTCGTCAGCAATGACTCTGCGGGAGGTGCCCATTGGAAAGCCGGTTTTGGAGGATTGGCAGGAATGGGAATGGAGACGGCGAGTGACTCGAGCGTCTTTCCGTCAGCGGCAACCAACTTGGTAGGTTGCGAACCTGGAAGAAGTCGACCTAACAGGGTTGCATTGAGGGCCTGACCCTGTTGGCCAGCCGGAGGGAATACAGAATCGATCCAGGGGCGTTGGCTCACCTGGACAAGATAGGAGAAATTCTGCCCGCCAAGATAAAGGAAGTCGTGAACTCCGACCCAGTAAGAACCGTCCTTCGGTGCCGTGAAATCGATCATCGGATCTCGCCCGATAGAATCACGACTCGATTCGAGTTCGCGTCCTTTTTCGTTCACCAGCTTAAGGGTCGCATCGGCCTGCGAATCAATTCTCTCGGCATGACAATGAACGAGGACTCGTTCTCCCTTCTTCAGATCGATCTTCCACCAGTCGATCTGTTTTCCGTCGGTGGTTCCGTAGCCGTGGGCTTCCTTCGCTAGAGATGGGGCCGTTGAGATCTTGTGGTGGGCTGCTCCAACTGCGTCTGCGACAACGGTTTCGCTGCTCTTGACAATACGAATGCTCCGCGACGGAGAGACCCCCAGGAGTCCAACAGCTCGAACTTCGGTAAACCCGACTGGAGCATCGGCAGGAACTGTTACTGAGAAGCGCGTTCCGTTCTGATCCCGATGTGTTCGGAATTCGGAGGGAGGCTGAAGAATGGGTTCGACTTTGAGATTCGGAATCGAAAACTGTAATCCGGTCAGCCTTTCGAGGTGGGCGCCACTCAGCGAAACTTCAGTCGTTGTTCCCGCAACAAGGACGGGAGGATGAACGGAGTGAAGTTCAATGGATGGCAATTGTGCAAACGTCAGTATCGGAGCAAGAATTCCGAGACCGAAGATGGAGGCTAGAAGAGGTCGTCTCTCGGGACGAGGTGCGAGAAGTGCCATCATGATACTGATCGGGGATCAGTGGTTGAAGAGAAATTCCTTCGTGTTGAGAAGAGCCCAGAGAATGTCTTCGAAAGCTTCTTGTTCTGCCTTTTCGGGAGTGAGTTCGTCATCGGCCTTCTCGGCAGCTTTGCTCCGCTTGCGGCCAAGGTGAGCGCGGGCCGCGTCCAGTTCTTCTGCCTTGGGTGCTCGCGAGAGAGCGTAGAGATAGATTTCAGAGAGACGCTCGTCATCGGGGCGATCCGTCGCTTTCGCGAGTTTCGCAGCACGGCCTTCACCGTGGCTGAGCTTGTTCTGAATCGTGTCCGAATTGATGAGGTGCAGACTTTGCGCGAGGTTCGCGTCGGAAACGCGTTCGCACTCGCAAGCGCTATCCATTTCGGGGCGACCGAAGACAGTCAGGAAAAAGGAGTCGCCGTTGAACTTGTCGTCAGGGAGCCAGGTTGCCTGCACGCCTGCGGGCTGATTCTGAAAGGAGTCCTCGGAATTCGAAACGAGGTTAATTGCATCGAGCAGTACTTCCGCCTGAAGCCGTTTCGGATAGTAGCGAGAGTAGTTCTGCGTATCCTTCACATTGAATTCATTCGGATCGGAATCAAGTTGGTAGGTGCGACTGTTCGTAATCGTGCGAACGAGTTCCTTGAGGTCAAAGCCACTTGTCACGAAGTGATCGGCGAGCGCTCCAAGAAGTTCGGGGTGTGTTGCCGGGTTGGTGACTCGCATGTCATCTTCCGGCTCAACGAGGCCCACGCTGAAAAAGTGTTTCCAGTATCGGTTCACGAGCATGCGAGCGAAGTAGGGGTTCTCGGTTCCAGTCATCCACTCAGCGAGGTATTCGCGCGGGTCCTCAGAGTTCTCCAAGACGAGAGGTTCTTCTCCAAGTGGTGTCGGCTTCAGAGTCACCTTTGTATTGGGGTTCTGCATCGCTGCAGGAGTTCGCTTGTGAAAGATGATTTCCTCATCCGGCTGCTCGCCCTTTTTTCGGCCTACGGAAGTGAAGAAGGCAGCGAAACTGTAGTAGTCATCCTGTGACCATTTTTCATACGGATGATGGTGGCACTGAGCGCACTGCATCCGGATACCGAGGAAGACCTGGGCGATGTCCTGCATCTGTTCCTTCTGATCCTTGACCGCCCGAAACCATCCCACGGCAGGATTTCTTCCCATTTCTCCCGAAGCAGTCAGCACTTCAGTGACGAGTTGGTCGAACGGCTTGTTCTCGTCAAAACTGGTGCGAAGCCAATCATGAAAAGCAAAGGTTCCGCGCTGGTAGGTATCCTTGCTGCGTTTGTTTCGCAGAATGCTCGCCCATTTTTGAGCGAAGTAGGCGGCGTAGTCGGGTGAGTCGAGAAGTGAATCGATCTTATTGGCTCGTTTGTCAGGACTCTGGTCCTTGAGGAAAGCTCTCGTTTCCTCTGCCGTCGGAAGGCGGCCTGCGATATCGATCGTGACTCTTCGGAGAAAGGAGGAGTCGTCGACGAGCTGGGATGGAGGAAGTCCGAGGAGGGTCAGCTTGGAGAAGATCTTTTCATCGATGAAGTTTTTCTGCGGTGGGAGCTGGTCGATCTTTTCTCCCAGGGGAATCGTGGCACGAAACACGGCGACATGTTCCTGGAATCGGATCATGATAGAAGTGGATCCGGTTTGTTTCCCAAAAACAACGTGACCATTCTCATCGACCTCAGCCATGCCTTCCTGGTTTGCTTCGTAGATGGCCGTGCGAGTGATGTCCCGCTGGGTTCCGTCGCTGAACACAGCGGTCACGGCGAGCTGCTGATCAGTTTCAGGAGAGACAACTCGATCGGAGGGAAAGACCTCGATCTGCTTGACCGCGGCGGCTTCTTCCGGAGTTGCTGGCAGTCCCTGGCGAATCCAGCGGGTCAATGTTTGATAGTCGACCGAACCCTTCTCGAGCCGAATGCCCCCTTCATGAGGGATCTCTCCGGTTGCCTTCATGAGAAGAAGACTGTTCTCCGGAGCGGCCGGAGAAATTCGGCGGCCGCGGGATTCGCGGACGAGCCAATCATGGTCGTTCCACGGCTCGTAGCCGAGAAGAGAGAGGCGAAAGTTATTCTGCCCGCCGGACTTGCCGTGACATCCGCCTCCGTTGCATCCGTACTTGGTGAAGACCGGGACGACATCCTGAGAAAAGTTCACGAGGGGTTCGGTAGAAAAATCACGGATTTCGACGGTTGTCGTAGTTTTGCCCGTGTGGCCAGGGAGCGTTGCCGTGACCGTTGCTTTGCCGTTCCCGAGTGGGACCAGGTAACCGTGGCTATCGATCGCTGCGAGGGAAGCCGGAGTGATCGAAAAATGGGCGCGATGGGTAACGTCCGTTTCCCGGTTGCTCACGATGAGTTGCTGACCTGAGTAAGGGCCCTCAAGGGTAATGTCCTCGCTCTGGATCGAAAGCTCTGCTTTCGGGAGTTTTGGCTTCGGAGCTTCGGCAGCGGGTGCTTTGGGTTCTGCCTGAGCAGGAGCAGGAGCAGGAGCAGGAGCAGGGGCAGCCTTGTCGTCAGACCAACTCGTGTTGGCGGTGACGGTGAAAAGGAGAAAGAGTGAGAGAACCTTTTTCATGTCTATCCAACGAGTTCTTTCATGGGTGCATGTTCAGGATCGACGAGATACATCGGACGACCCGTGAGATCCTCGATGGTGGTGTTCCGCGCATCGATTCCCATGTTGTGATACAGGGTTGAGAAAACTTCCTGGAATTCGACGGGTCGTTCTGCCGCTTCTCCGCCAATGCGATCCGTCGCCCCGATGCATTGTCCGTGATTCATTCCGCCGCAGGCAAGAACAGCTGAGCTGACTCGTGGCCAATGGTCGCGACCCGCCTTGTCATTGATTTTCGGAGTTCGTCCGAACTCACCCCAGACTACGACGCTGACGTCTTTGTCGAGACCTCGGTCGTGCAAGTCTTGAACCAGTGCACTGAGGCCTTGATCAAGAAGAGGGAAATCTTCGCGTCCGCGACCGAAGTTGTTGCTGTGCCAGTCCCATCGGGAAAAGCCAAGGGTGACGCATCGGGCGCCGGCTTCGACGAGTCGACGAGCCATCAGGAATTGGTCGAGGCGCTTCCAGCATCCGTCGGCTCGAAGCTCTTTGGTTCCAGTTCCGTAGCGTTCCACCAGCTTGGGGTCTTCCTTCGAAAGATCGAGAGCATCAGCGAGTGCACTGGAGGTGAGCACTCCGAAGGCCTGCTCGTTGAAGGTGTCGAGGCCCTCCATCATCCCAGTCTGATCCACATCTCGGCGGAACCGATCAAAGCTCGCGAGGAGCGACTTGCGATCCTGGAGGCGTTCGAGGCTGACGCCATCGAGAACGATATCTTCTTTCCCTCCTCCTCGAAACGGGGTGAAGGGAGAATGTGCTGGTCCGAGGAAACCTGCCTGCCCGGGATCGCCCCACTCATCGTGTCCGCATTTGGGAGAAAGCCCGACAAACGGTGGGCAAGCTTCGTTGGTGCGGCCTTCGAGTTTCGAGAGGGCAGCCCCGATGCTCGGCCATCCTCCGGGAGGAACATTCGTTCGCCCTTTGCGACCCGTCAGGCACATCATCAGATCGTGCGGTCCTTCACACCCGACCATAGAGCGAACAAAACTGAACTTGTCCGCCATCTTGGCCATGAGGGGAAACTCTTCGCAAATTTCGACTCCGGGGACGTTTGTTTTGATCGGGCGAAACTCACCACGGTATTCGCTGGGCGCATCCGGCTTGAGATCCCACATGTCCTGGTGGGGTGGGCCGCCGGGTAGAAAGATCATGATCGTGGCCTTGTGATTAATCCCTCCTGAAGAGTTTCCTGCCGAGGCTTCTGCCTCGAGAAGTTGAGGAAGGCTGGCGCCGCCGAGGGCAAGTCCTCCGATCTGAAGGAAATTTCTTCGAGAGTATCCGTCACAAAAACGGCCCGAGTTTTCGCCAAGTATGGTTAGCATTACGCTGGTGGGGTGGTGGGTTCCGAGAGCGGTAGAAGCGGTCTATAATCTACGGAAGGCGGCAGTGAAGAGCCAGAGTGCAGCTTTACGTGTTCACGGGCAGGACAGGCCGTGAATGCGTGCGCTCGAATCCTTTACGGGCGGTTCGATTCTTTGCGATAACTTGACCAATCTGAGCCATTTCAAGTTCCGCACTTATGTCCGCTGATTTCCGATCTCCTCGTTCCTTCCGTGGCGCCGCTCGAGCGACGAGGCGGGCGGCTGTGAAGGCCGGTGCACTCGGACTCATGGGTGGTCTTGGCATGGAACACCTCTCTGCGCTTGAGGCATCGGGCAAGGGGGGAGGGAAGAAGAAGTCGGTGATTTATATCTTTCTCTCCGGTGGATTGGCCCAGCACGAGAGTTTTGATATGAAGCCGGATGCCCCCGCGGAAGTCCGCGGGGAGTTTCGTCCGATCCCAACGCGGACTCCCGGTTTGCACATCTGCGAACACCTTCCCGAGTTGGCGAAACGAAGTGAATCCTGGGCGCTTTGCCGGTCGTTGTCCCACGGTTCGAATGAGCATTCCGACGGGCACTACATCATGATGACGGGGCGCACCGATTTGCCTCCTAGCTTTGATCGCAGCAAGCCGATGGAGTCCGATTGGCCCTCGATTGCTGCTCTCGCGGGAAACCTTCTTCCTCAGCAGGGTTCCCTGCCTCCAGCTTTAGTGCTGCCGGAGAAACTGGTTCATCGCACCGGGCGAACTTTGCCGGGCCAGTTTGCGGGAATGTTGGGGAGGCAATACGATCCGTTTTTCCTGGAGGCCTCGAAATACAATCCGACCGGATACGGTGCTTACCCCCAGTTTGACTTTCATCATGGGACTGGTGTTCAGAATCGGGATGACCTCCAATTTCGCACGGTGAGCCTTGATCTTCCTGACTCGGTTGATTTTGAGAGATTTCGCGAGCGTCTCGGCTTGCAGCAACAATTGGATGGACAACGCCAGTCTCTCGAAGAAGCGTCGGCCGCGAGTGGGATGGATCGGTATCGAGAGATGGCGGTTGGATTGCTTTCTGATCCAGAGGTTCAGTCGGCCTTCGATGTGCATGGAGCCGATGAAGCGACCCAGGAGAACTACGGCAAAAATGCATTTGGTTGGTCTCTCCTCATGGCTCGACAGCTCGTGGAGTCCGGAGTGAGACTCGTCCAAGTGAACCTCGGCAACAATGAATGCTGGGATACTCACCAGGCCGCTTTTCCGAATCTGCGCGATTTCCTTTTTCCGCCGACCGACCGCGCCATTTCCGCCCTGCTTGATGATCTCGGCGAGCGAGGAATGCTGGAAGATACTCTCGTCGTGGTAGCGAGCGAGTTTGGACGGACCCCCAAAATCTCGACTCTCTCCAGTGCGAAGTTACCGGGACGTGACCATTGGGGAGCTGTGCAGAGTGTCCTGCTTGCGGGTGCTGGGGTGCAAGGAGGAGCTGTTCTCGGCGAGACCGACAAGTGGGCCGGACATCCGGTGACCGATGGTCGTCGAGCGGAGGATCTTGCCGCCACGATTTTTGATACGCTTGGATTCCCCAAAGATGGACACTGGACCGATGTCAGTGGGCGGCCAATGCCGCTCTATCATGGTGAGCCGCTTCGAGAGCTGTTTGGCTGAGCGTTGAATTGCATTGACCTAGGCTTCCAGTGTGGAGGGAGCTCGAGGAATGAAATGGGTTCAGTTGCGCAGTTTCTGGGTAGGATGCTGCTTCGTTTTTCCTGCCGTCCTTCTTGGACACATGGATCCAGCCTATCGAGTTTCTTCAGAAATGACGATCATCAAATCCAGTGACCCGATTTGGCTCTTTCCGCTGTTCGCTAGTTCCGCGATGCCTCTTCTCGCGCTTCGGTGTCGGTCTCTTCGTCGTGATAGTATTCTCGCGGACGATAGAGCTTGGCGACGACGACAAACGCGAGAGCAGACGTGAGCATCAATCCGGTGAAAAACCAGAAGTAGGATGCTCCTTCCAGCTTGACCTGACCGCCGACGAAATACTTCTTCGAGATCGATTCTCCCTGCTCAGCCACTTCTGCCTGAGTAGGAACGCCAAGGGCAGCTTTGCGACTGTCGAGCCAGGGCTTCTCGGGCTTGAATCGATTCATCCATCTAGTGAAGACCGACTCTTCCGAAGAGTCGGGACGAGAAATCGTGAGAACGACACCTTGATCCCACGCCGAGGTCTGTTTCTGATCGGGGCCGTCACTGGAGACCCGAACGCGATTCCGATTGATGACTTGGTAACGGTAAGGCTGCCCCCACGGATCCATCACCGCGGAAACCTTTTCCTCACCCTTTTCTTGAGCGAGAACGGAAAATTGAGACGACTCAATCTGTGTCACCATTTCATCGACGAGTTGATCGAGTGACTGTCTTCCCCGAAATTGAAGGTCCGTTCTCTTTCCTTCGGCATCAAAGGTAAGAATGAGATCATCGGGAGTTCCCACTTTCCCGTCGTATCCACTATGAGAGGCTTCAGAATCAATCGCCTCGACGCTGGTGAGGGGATTCTTCACCTGAATGAAATCGTTGATCTGAGCCGTGAGGATGTTCCCTGCGAAGACCGCAAAAAGAAACAGCGCCATGACAAATGACTTCATCGCTTTCGGAGCCTGGGTGTAAGAGAACTCAAGGCAGACGATCGAGACCATGACCTCGGAGGCTGTCAGAGCAACGAATGCGACGAGCTGCCACGAGATCGAAGGAGTTTCTCCGGCATCGATTTTCATCTGCGCGATCGAGACAAGTCCGAAGGCTGCCACCATAATGAATAGACCGATGCTGATTTTTCGAAGTGGTGTCAGTGGAAAGACCTTATCGATCAGGGGATAGAGAACGTAAGAGAACAGAGGGATGAATGTTAGGATGAGAACCGGGTTCAGCGCCTGGATCTGGCTGGGAAGCCAGTTTACCCCGAGGAAATTGCGATCCATGTTCTCGGCCTGAAGGACCCATGAGGAACCGGTCTGATCAAAGAGAGCCCAGAAGATCGCGACGAAGACATAGATTGCCGTAAGTTTCAGGATAGCCTTGATACCGTCGCCGCTGAAAAGCTCTTTGGCAAAGCTCACTCCGCGAGCCGGAATGTGAACGAATTTGCTGCGACCCATCCAGAAGACAATCGTTGCGAGAGCCATCAAGAATCCCGGAACTCCGAACGCCCAGTGTGGTCCATACCACTCAAGAAGCCAGGGGGTGAGTAGTGTCGAAGCAAAAGCACCGAGATTGATGGACCAGTAGAACCAGTTAAAAATTCGAGGAAGAAGATGTCGGTTGAGCACGCCGAACTGATCACCGACGTGCGCCGAGACACAGGGTTTGATGCCACCGGATCCGATCGCGATGAGCCATAGACCAGCAACGAGCCAGAGGCTGGCCTCACCTGCCATTCCCATCAGTGCAAGTGCACCATGCCCAGCGCAATAGACAATCGAGAGGAGCATAATGACTCGGTATTTTCCGAGGAAAAGGTCGGCGAGAAGGGCGCCAGCGACCGGAGTGAAATAGACGAGGGCGACAAAGAGGTGAAAACGTTTTGTCGCTTCGGCATCACCCATCGGCTCCGTCGCTGTATCTCCCATGAGCCAGAGATAGTTCACCATGAAGATGGTGAGGATCGTCCGCATCCCGTAGAAGCTGAAGCGCTCTGCCGCCTCATTTCCGATGATGTAAGGAATGCCCGGAGGCATTTTCTCCGTGCGGATGGGAGTAGAAGCATAGATTGATTCAGCCATGACGATTGAGTTTCGAAAAGTATCGCAAAATTCGGAAAGGTTAGCCCTCGATCGATTTGCGTGCCCAGGCGGCGGCGCCCATTACGCCGGCGTCGTCTTCGAGCTCTGCGGGAATGATCGTGAAGGAATCCCGGTAAGCGGGGAGGATGCGGTCCTTCGTCGCCTCGAAAACAGTGGAAACATAGAGCTCCGGCATCGCCTCGACGAGACCGCCGCCAAGAACAATGCGGTCGGGAGCGAGAAGATGAATGATTGTGGCTACGCCGCAACCGAGTAGCGTCGCAGCACGATGAATGATCTTTTCGATTTCGAGGTCACCAGCCTCAATCGCAGCGGCGAGTTTGCCGCTCGTGATTTTTGAAATATCAGTTCCGCAGGATTTCAGGAGATTGGGAGCGAGCCCGCGATAGGCAGCGCGAGCGGCTTCGGATGCGATCTTGAGACGGGAGCATTCCATTTCGAGGGTCGACCCTTCTTCACCATGTCCGGAGGTTTCTGGAAAGAGAGGAATGTGGCCGAGCTCCATGCAGGAGAGGTTAGCTCCCTGGATGATTCGACCATCAATGACAGCACCGGCACCGATTCCAGTTCCGGGGAAAATTCCGACCGCACATCGGGCACCGCGGGCAGCACCTTCCTGAAACTCTGCGTAAACGCCGGCATCGACATCGTTGCAGATCACGGTCCGAGCATCGAGAGCTTCACCGAGATATTCTTCCACATGGACGTCTTTCCACCCGAGGTTGGGTGCTTCGACGATCACTCCAGTTCCGGGATTGATGGGTCCAGGACATCCGACACCGATTCCTGCGATCCTGGACGAATCGGCTCCGGCGTCTTCAATCGCCTCTTCGATCGTTGAAACCATTCGGGAAAGACCAGACTTTGAACCTTTCGCACCATGAGTCTTTTGCTTCGCGCGGCCCAGGGTCTGGTAATCATCGTTAAATACCTTGGCCAGCATCTTGGTCCCGCCGAGGTCGAATCCGATCCAGATTCGACCTTCATAGTGTTTCCGCTTCTTGCTCATGAAATGTTCTCGCCTGCTGTTCTACGCGCCTCTTCGTCTGCTGCAATGATTTCTTCCAGCGTCGGCTGGGATATCGTTTCGTGTGTCTCCATCGTCGCGGCAACGGTTTCCCAGATTTTCGGAAAGGGGATCTCCTCGGCGAGAAAGGCACTCACCGCGATTTCGTTGGCTGCATTCATGACCGCAGGAAGTGTTCCGCCCGCAGTACCTGCTTCTTTCGCAAGGTGGAGAGCGGGAAAATCATCCCATCGAGGTGCTTCAAAGTCGAGTCGTGCCAGCTCGGCAAAATCGAGAGGAGGTAGAGTGTTGGGAACTCGTTCTGGCCAGGTCACGGCATATTGAATTGGAAAGCACATGTCGGTCGTGCTGAGCTGGGCGAGGATTGAACTGTCGATAAATTCGACCATCGAATGCACGATGCTCTGGGGATGAACGATGACGTCGACTCGAGCCATCTCGATATCGAAAAGCCAACGAGCTTCGATCATCTCTAGCCCCTTATTGAAAAGGGTCGCCGAATCGATCGTGATTTTCTGACCCATCTCCCAGGTTGGGTGACAGAGAGCCTGCGCTTTCGTAACCTTGGCCAGATCTTCGGCCGGGAGTTGGCGAAATGGACCTCCGGAAGCGGTCAGGATGAGCCGGGAAACGTCCGCCGAAGAACGGTCCTCGAGGCATTGGAAGATGGCATTGTGCTCGGAGTCGACCGGAAGGACGCGAACGCCCTTTTCTTTTGCTGCAGTCATGACCGCTTCGCCAGCCATCACTAGAATTTCTTTGCTCGCTACAGCGATATCTTTCCCAGCCTCGATCGCTGCGAGCGCGGGCCGAAGGCCGGCGACTCCGACAATGGCGATGAGAACGAGATCTGCTTCAGGAAGCGTTGCCAGTTCGACGAGACCTTCTTCTCCCGTGTGAAGAGTCACCTGGTCGGAAGCCTGTGAGGTAAGGGCATCCAACCCTGTTGGGTCAAAGAGGCAACCCTGTTGCACTCCGAACTCGGCGATCTGTTTTGCGAGAGAATCGACACTGCGATTGGCAGCGAGGCCGATGATCTCCATTCGCTCAGGAAGATCTCGAGCGACCTTGAGAGTGCTTTCGCCGATCGATCCTGTCGAGCCTAACACCACCACTTTTTTACGATGAATTTCTTCCGACATGGGAGGCTGAGAAGAGACTAACTGAAGATCAGCAGGTAGATGTAGAAAAGAGGCGCCGTGAAGATGAGAGAATCGATCAGGTCGAGGAATCCACCGATTCCTGGCATAAGTTGTCCGCTATCCTTGGCTTCGAGGCTTCGCTTGAGAATAGACTCGGCGAGATCTCCGAGAACGGCAACGAGAGCGAGAAGGATTGCGAGAATGGCAGCGTGGAGCGGAGTGATAATGGGAATCATTTCGCCCATCATAAAATACATTGTGAAGCTACCAGCGATGGCGAAGAAAATCGCCCCGCCAAATCCCTGCCATGTTTTTCCCGGGCTGACGTGGGGAGCCATTTTATCCCGGCCAATGAGAGAGCCGACCAGATAGGCTCCCATATCGGTAACCTTGGTTATAACGATGAGGTAAATCACGTAAAAGGGAGCAGAGGGATCACCATTTTCACTGACGAGTGGCAGCATGAAGACCTTCGGCACAAAGCTTAAGAGGAGAACGCAGTAGATGAATCCAAAAATCGTCGCCGCGATTTCGTAGAGAGTTCGAAATCCTTCGATCGGTGATCGCAGTCGTTCGAGGACGACCAGGGTGACCAGAAGTGCGACGGCCAGTCCATCGATCTGGGTAAGCCATTCGGCTTCAAAGCCCCATAGCGGAGCAAACAGAAAGACCATGTAGGCGACGCTGACTCCATAGGTCTGCCAGCGAAAACGTCGGAAGCCTTGAATCGGAAAGAGCCGGAAGTACTCGATCAAAGCTCCGAGAGCGATGACTCCGTAGAGAACCGAGTAGAGCCAGTCTTGCGAAAACCAGAATGCGGATCCAAGAATCGCGATCAGAAATACCGTGCTGATGAGCCGACTTTTAAAGGCGCGACGCTTTGCTGAACTCTTAGTTTCTGTCGACGCGGGATTCTCCCCTGGTAGGGGTCCTTGGGATGGGGCAGTCGTTTCCGGATCGACCGGGACGTCAGGGGTTTCGTCGGCAGGATTCTCGGGCATTTCGCTCGTCGGTGTCGTCCATGAAACAGTCAGGCCATGACCTTGGCAATGAATAATTCCCGCGAATCGATCCCTCTGTTGGTCTGGTAATGTAGGCAAGGTGGCACTTGGTATCAGTTGCCAAAGCCGCGAAGTTGATCGATTACTCCTCCTTATGGCCAAGAAACCAGTCGTTTTGATCATTCGGGATGGATGGGGTGACAACCCCGACGGACCCGAGGCAGCGAAAAAAGTCGGGGATTGCCCCCGACTCGCGGACACTCCGTTCACCGATTTAGTGCATGAAAAATACCCTACGGCCCATCTCAGTTGCAGCGGTCTTGATGTGGGATTGCCAGCGGGGCAGATGGGAAATTCCGAAGTCGGGCACCTCAATCTAGGAGCGGGTCGCATCGTCTATCAGGATTTCACCCGGATTAACAAAACCATCGATGATGGTGGGCTCGCTGAGATTCCGGCGCTCAAGGAAGCGTTTGCGAAAGCTTCTTCGACTCGGCTTCACCTTCTCGGACTCGTCTCTGACGGTGGTGTTCACAGTCATCAGGATCATCTTTGTGCTTTGGCCTCCGCGGCGAAAAATGCTGGAGTCGATGACATCATGGTTCACGCCATCACCGATGGACGCGACACTTCCCCCACCGGCGGAAAAGGTTATCTCAGCTATTGTGAAGACAATCTGGCCGAGTCGGGAGCGCGAATTTCGACAGTGATTGGTCGCTACTACGCGATGGACCGCGACAAACGTTGGGATCGATCCAAGCTCGCGTGGGATGCGATTGTCCACGGCAAAGGCGAATCTAAAGAGATTCTCGCCTCCGAAGCCATTGCGGAGAAATACGAGGAAGACATCACCGATGAGTTCATGAAGCCGATGGTCTTCGATGCGGTCGATGAGCAACGTGTCCGCGACGGAGACGTCGTCCTTTTCTTCAACTTCCGTGCCGATCGGGCTCGCCAACTCAGCCTCGCTTTCCTGAATGAGGATTTCGACGGATTCGACCGATGCAGCTGGCCCAAGGTCTATTACTACACGATGACCGAATACGACGAGACCTATGATTGTCTGGTCGTATTTGCCCCCGAGGAACTGACCAATACCCTCGGTGAAGTCGTCGCCCGTGCGGGAATGACCCAGCTTCGGATTGCGGAGACAGAGAAATACCCTCATGTGTCGTTTTTCTTCAACGGAGGCGTTGAGGTATCCAATCGAGGAGAAGATCGTCAGATGCTGCAATCTCCTCAAGACGTTGCGACCTACGATGAGAAACCGGAAATGTCCGCCGAGGGAGTGACCCAGACGATTCTCGATCGGATCGAGAACTACGACATGGCGATCGTTAACTACGCCAACCCCGATATGGTCGGCCATACCGGTGATGTTCCCGCGGCGATCAAGGCTGTTGAATGTGTGGATGACTGCGTCCGCCGAGTTGTCGAAAAAGTGCTCGGGCTTGGAGGAAAGCTTCTCATTACGGCCGACCACGGAAACTGCGAGGTGATGATCAATCCTGATGGATCTCCTCAGACAGCGCACACCACGAATCTGGTTCCCTTGATTTACGTTGCCGACGACGCCGATGAGAAAACGATGAAAAGCGGAAAGCTCGCCGACATCGCTCCGACGATTTTGTCACTGCTCGGACTCGACGCTCCGGAAGAGATGACAGGAGACGTCCTCGTCGGGGAGAAGTGAATTTTCCCAGCCGCTACTCTCAATGGATATCGGCAGGGGAGGCGTTCTACTTTACGCAGTTGCCCTGCGTTTTCTCCGCAGGACACTGGCGAGCACGAGACTCAGAAGTCACAGCGTGGTGGTTGGTTCCGAAACGCATTTCGTTGCCCCGACCTCGGGTAGTTTGATCTCCAGATCCATCCTTCTGCTGAACGATGAAACGGGCGAGGCTGGCGGCAGAAGAAAACGTCCCGACGCTCTGGACGCTAATACTCTGGGCCAGTCCAATACCATCCTCGGATGTCCAGGCTGAGAGAATTTCGGTTCCGGAGGGATCGACCTGCAGTCCGAGCACGATCATATAGTCTGTATTGGTCGAAGCGGCTCTAAGATTAAAAAAGGAATCGGCACGCCATTACTGCCTCCTTCGGATCTATCACCTAGGGACTTATTCCGTCTCTCACTACCCCCCCAGATCGGATGTGCCTCGAGGATGGTTTTGATCAGAGCTTTTAGATCGGCTCTGGCGCGAGCTTATTGTGTGATGATGTTAGGATCCGTAAACTAAGACAAGAAGGAAAGCGACAATGGCACCGCCCGCACAAACTAAAGGAACTCGAAGTCCCGCTTTCGACTGAGCTCTCGTCGCACCAACGAGTCCCCAAATCCCAGAGACAATCAATCCGATCCCAAAGAATAGGGCAGCAGCTTGTTCTCCTGGGCTCGTGTCAGATTGAGATCCGAATATTGCGACGGGAACTCCGATTAGAATGCTTGCCAGGAAGATCAGGATCAATAGAGCCAACACAGCTCGATCTCGCTTCGCCATCATTTTCTGAGGTTAGGCATCGCCTTTCGTCTCATGCATGAGGCCAGCGGCTACTAACCCCCTCGAGCCAATTGCGGGCGATGAGCTCGTGACCTTGTGGAAGAGGGTGTACCCCGTCCCAAATCCATTGCTCTGGACCATGTGCTTTGGCTGCAGAATCAAAAACATCCTGAGTCTTGATGTGTACTGCGTTGTAAGCTTCTGCCAGTCGGGCAACGACGGCTCTAAGTCTGTCTGTGGCGGCGCGGCGAGGAGTCCATACTTCCTTCTGCGCAAGTTTCCCTGACTCAAGAACAAAAGGATCCAGGAGAACAATCTTTAGTTCCGGATTCGCTTTTCGGCTGGCGTCGAGTATGTGGCGGTAGTCGATTTCAAACTCATCCTCCGTCACGCCCCTGCCCACATCATTGGTTCCGATGAGAACACTCAGCAAGTCAGGCCTCATTTCAATCGCGTCCTTTTGCCACCGTTTGCGGAGATTCCCAACCGTGTTTCCGCTTATTCCACGATTGTAGATCTCCAGCTGTACTCCGGCCATCTCGACGCCAAGACGGGCAGCAAGAAGATAGACATAGCTGTGGCCGAGATAGTGATTGCGATCGCTCTGGTTGCGCCCCCACTTCATGTCGGTAATGGAGTCTCCCTGAAACAGCAGGCGAGTGCCCCTTTCGAAGGATGGAAGTTGGTAGTTGTAACCTCCGGTTCCAGTTTTGGTGGCGCCTGGCAGCTCTGCTTTGGCAGTGTTGAAAAAAGTTGCTGCGCCTGCGGCAGTCAAGCTGCTCTTGGTAACAAATGTGCGTCTATTTTGCATGGGTATTTTTATGGGGAATTCTCGGCCCAACATTCGGGGCCTTTCGCCTGCTATTATAAGCGCGGATCCGATCCTTGTTAGGGCTTCTCTTTATATTCCAGCTTCTACTCAGAAGCGGAACGGTCTGTGCCTTGAACTCATCGGTGGATCGTCTACGGGGCTTGGATGCGATCCGATCTTATTTTGGTCGGTGATGGTCCCAAAATCTAACTCATCTCACATTTTGTCTACGCGAAGTCTGTTGATTTGAGCTTCCGGTGATAGCATGCCACCGTCCTTCCTCGCTAACGTCAGGGTCATCGCGGCCTTATATGAGGGCGATGATTTGGTCACAAGGTAGGGATTTGAACCAGGGAAGTCAATCTGCTCGCAACGATATCAGGCTTGCGATCGACGCCTTGTAAGCTCCGTCGGTGTGCTGGCTGTTTCAATTCAGATTGTCGCCCACGAATAGGATCAAAACTGCCAATGCGGGAAGCCCGTAGACTAGAGCTGAAAATCTAGCAGTCTCCTTTCGTGAGAGAGACGACTGCGCAATTGATCAAGATTGGCGAGAGAATCAATGCGTAAAGAAATATCGCGCTGGGGTAATGGAATCCTCCGATTGGAGCAGTGTTGTTCGGTGCATCAGCTGCGATTGCCTCGACGATAGCCGAGACTGCAGGCCTCGAAAAAACGAGGCTCAGCAGCGAAACGATCCAGCCGACGGATATCATCATTTTTCTAGAGCGAACGTCAAAGTGCTGGCAATAGCTATCGTGATCACTAGTCCGATTCGGGTGCAGACGTTCTGGCCTCCAAAGCGTATGTTTCGGTGTGGACCAGAACCCTCCTTCTCAATGCCCCTTCTCGGGGGATCAATCGACCGTGCCGGCGCGATTGGATGGGCATGATCTTCGATGGGACCTCTCAGAGCATGCTGATCTGCTTCGTCCGACGCTCGTCGCGGATTCGGGCGACTTAAATCACTGCGCCAAGACAGCATGGCGAAATGCCGTGCGCTGCATCGGAAGAAGACTTTGGAAAGGTCTGGATGTAGTCGATGCTCGGGCCCTCACTGATCCGGACGAAATCTTCGAGGCACTCGTCGTCCATCTTCGAAAGGCGACGAACGGTGGAAATATCGTTCCGGTAATGAGCGTATTTAGAGAGTGGTTACCGAATAAACCGGAAGTTCGAATATGGAATCAACAGTTGATCCGATATGCGGGGTACCAGGCTTCAGATCAATCAACTCTCGGCGATCCGATGAACATCGAATTAACGAAGTTGGCAATATCCCTGGGCTGGCGCCCACCTGCCGAACCGGGTCCTTTTGATCTTTTGCCAGTTATCATTCAAGCGGGAGAAAATATCCGTTATTATGAGCTCCCACGGCAGGAAGTTTGTGAGGTAAGGATCCGGCACCCAAAATACCCAGCCCTGGAGCAAATGGGTTTGCGATGGTACGCAGTCCCGATTGTCTCAGATATGATATTTGCAACGGGTTCGGTGCTCTACCCATGCGCCCCCTTCAGTGGACACTATCTCGAGACGGAAATTGGTGCGCGCAATTTCGCCGACGCGAATCGCTATAATTTGCTACCTGAAGTCGCTGCTCGACTCGGTCTCGATACGACACGACGACGGAGCCTTTGGAAAGACCATGCGCTCGTCATCCTGAACGAGGCGATCCTTTGGTCTTTCGACAACGAAGGGGTGAAAATTTCGGACCATCACGGCGTTTCCGATGATTTCCTGGATTTCTGTGATCAGGAGGCGAGAGAGGGTCGCAGTGTCAGTGCAGAGTGGAGTTGGATCGTGCCGCCGATTTCAGGGTCGGCGACTTCGGTCTTTCATCGACAATACGATCGAAGCGCGGTCTACCCAAACTTTCTCCTTCAGGTGCCGGCATGGCAAACGCTGAGGGGTAGGCAACTGCTCAACTCGAGAGGTATCGAGTAATCGGGGCGAAGGTTGAGTTCTCCGGGCTTCGGCTTGAAAAATTTCCGGCTCCGCCGCATTACTCGGCGCTCGGCTTTGATGCTTCCCACCAATCGGGATAGACAGCTTCGTTCTTTCCGTCAGCCCGGTTCACGAAAGCTCGAATCGTTTCCCCAACCTTGGGATGATCTTTATGACCGCGCGCGAATTCTTCAAGCGGAGCGCCCACTTTCCGCTTAAACGAATAGACGTAAAAACGCTCGCCTGCTTGAATGCCTTTTCCCCGTTCGACCGAGCCGATCTCAAGTTCCACTATGTAGTGAAGATACTTCTCTGTGCTAGAGACATAGATGTGCATTACCTCACCCGTCAGAGCGTAAGTAGCTTCGCTACGAAGACCGTCCATCCGCTCAGCCGTGAGGTTACTGATGCCAACTGCGGAAAGAATAAGAATGATCAGGAAGAACCCAGGACGTGACACATTGGAACGGGTGGAGGCTGTTGTATTCATCATTTCGGTAAGATAGTTGTCGAGATTTCAGACACCGCTGAGTGCCATTTTCTTAGAAAGTTTTTGCCGAACGTTAAAGTGCTGCCACAGGCTGCCTGAGAGCGCACTCCGATTTCGAGGTTGATGGTTGAATTGTCATGATGCTTTCGACTTTCGGCGGCCACCTGTTGGTAGCCACGTCTTGTTCGCAATTGCTCGATTTGCCCATTCAAACTCCGCCGGGGCTCGCAACCGCTTGCCAAAGGAGCACTAATCCAGCTGCGACATTGACGGCGATACTGAAGATTGCGCAGGATAGGATAGCTCGAACGGCTGGCTGCTTGACGCGCCTATATGAAACAGCGGACGTGACTACGAGAGCAAGCGCTCCAAGCCAGACAAGGATAACTATCTTAACAATAACCCAAAGCCATGGAACTGCTTCGGCTTGCCATAGTGCGGCTAAAATCACTGTTGCAATCCAAGCTCCAACCAAGCCCGCGAGCCGGCGATCATCCCGGTCAATTCGAAATGTCATGATCGTCCAAGCGAATGCTGCAACTAGTGATGCGGTCATGAAAGGCAAGAATAGGTTCATGGTGATCTGAATTAATGTAGATTGGAGATCATTGCGTTGTCAGGCGCTTGACTCTGCCACCTGATGTCCTGTGTCCCAAATGATTCTGCATCTCGAACAGGTGAACCTAATTGTCTCGCCTTCGACGACACCCGGCTTCGAGAGGCTTTCGTTGCATTCTGGGCAACAAAATGAATGGAACTTGTATATCTCAATCCCCTTCCCAATAATCAGGCACCCAGCAAAAACCGTGATCGCAAAATATAGAGGCCATCCTCCCTTGGAGGCGAGAAATAGAATCGCGATGAACGCCCCTATCATGGGAACAACTAGAATCGCAACCGTTCTCAGGCTTCTCGGTGCGTAGTTTTCGAGACGGCGTCTCACGAATTCGCTTTGATTATTCATGGGAGGCTGGGCATCAGTATTCTTGAGCCGAACGTCCGAGTCATCCTACGCCTGCCCAGGGGGAGCGCTTAGGCTTCTGGGTGGATCGTCATAGCGGATTGAACTCGCGGCGGGTCAGGCGTTAGGATCGACGTCTTGTTCGGCGAGCCTAGTTTTACGCACCACTACCAACAATCAGTCGAACCAGATCGTATCCCCTTTGTCGGATAGGCGAAAGACATCATTGCCAGCCTCGCTCACGCCTAGGCTGCCAACACCAATTCTGGCGAGCCTCTTGAGACATTCAATGGCTTCATCGGCACGAATATTGATCTCATCGGACAAGACAATGTCAGTGACTTCTATTTCACCTTGGTTTCTGGCAAGGTGGATTATGTGCCGGTCGATTCTCTGTAAGCGAAGCTGTCGTATTTTCCTCAAAGCCCAACTGGATAAGCTCAAACCTCCACCAAGAAGCGATAGGGCCTGAATAGTCTCCAAGTCATCAAAACCACGACTTTCTCTTACAAGAACGACGAAAGCCCAGTTCAGCGCCCCGCAGACCAATAGGCCCCCGAACAGGATCAGTAGACTATAGCGCCAAATCATTTTTTCTGCGTTACTGTTGAAAATTTACCCATCTTTTGAAAAAAGATCAACTGCGCTCCTCATCTGAATCTCATTTTCTGCCGAACGTTCAAGGCCTGCCCCCCCGCTACTGGGGCCGTCCCTCCGATTCTGGTTTAGCTTCCTCTTTACCCTCAGGCTTCGATTCCGAGGCGGCAGCGGGTTGGTCAGTGCCGCCTTGTTCTGCTGGCTGGTTATCTGGCACTGAAAGTCTTTGAGGAAATATTATTTCTGCCCAGATCGGTTTGTGGTCGGACAAGGGCATCTCAAGTTCGATTATGCCTCCGTCGGTTGCCCGGGTGCCAGACAGGTTTTTGTACAAAATGTGGTCGATTACACCGAGACTTTTTTCGGGGTTCTGGGCGTTGTATGTAAACTCCTTGGAGAGATCAATCTTCAGATCGTTCCACGTTGGTCTAAATCCTGCACCCTCGACCGTTTCCATGGCAGCGTCGCCAATGTTGTTGTTGTAATCCCCAACGACGATAACCCTCTCAGTTTCCTCCGCACGCAGAACCTTGGTCGCAAGGCTATGCGCATGGCCATCGTTTGCTCCCGACTTGCAGATGTGCAGCGAGTAAAACGCGAATGTAGCACCAGCAATCTCAGTTGTAGCTCTGACAACCGATGCGGGATTCCAGCCGCGACCCGTGAGCATGTGTTCTTCAGAACCATCTAACGGTGTCCTGCTGAGAATCGACTTATATTTGTCCTTGTGATTTGCAGATGAAACCTTGCCTACATAGCTGTGCTCCATTTCCAGAACTCTGCCCACGCGAGCGGTCCAGTCGCCGCCTGGAACTTCATTGAACCCAATAATGTCCAAGTTGTATGGTTTGAGCATCTCCCCAACTTGTTCGGGGGTTGTGCTCCTGCCGAACTCAACATTATAACAGGCACCACGAACCCTTATGGGCTTATCTTCCGTTGGGCTAGCGTGGGAGTCCTTGAAACTGATCTGTCTCCGATCACCGTGCTGTATGTGATCGCTGTCGATGCAGTGCAACTCTAGGTCAGCGGAAGCCTCAGAGAGCTTCATATCGACCCAACCATGCGCATGGCCTTTCCCAAAATAATAACTGACCGCTGGTTGGTTTATGAGATGGAGATGGTCCAATCGATCATACTGCCACTCATGCGTGTGACCATAGAAATAGGCCTTGGCGTGTTTTCGTTCGGCAAGAAGTTTCAACAGAGATGACCCATCTTGCATGCCCTTGATGGGACGCACGCCGCGGTTGGGATAAGGGTTGAAGTGACCAAAGATGAGAGCTGGCTTATCCGCCCGTTCATCGAGTTGTTCAGCGAGCCAGCTCAACTGTTCCTCTCCCAGGACTCCTTTTTTTCCTGAATCTAATAGGACGAGGTTCGCGTGAGTCAGTTCAATCACGCCAGCCTGAACGCCCATTTGCTCTTTCTTCAGGAAAGGGAGCAATTTCCACAGGTTGCCGCGATTATCGTGATTGCCGATCGTCACATGAACGGTGATGCCCGCCGCACGAATCGGCTCAACCAGCCTTAACAACTCTTTGTACTCAGCTTCTGTGCCTCTGCTGAGAGCACAGTCACCATTGATGATCAGGTGAGCCGGCCGAGGATCGAGTGTGATGACGCTCTTGCACGCCTCTGCCAGGCATTTTGCAATATGCACGCTTTCGTGCTGGCCCTCCTTGACGGGCGAACCAGGCCACTTCGTCCCCGGGTAAACCTGATCTGGATCGGCACTGATGTGGGTATCCGCAAGCAAAGCGACTCGGTTTTGATCCAACTCAGCACGTTCGCTATCCCCGGCGCCGACTAACGCACGAGAGTCCACCATCGCCGTGCCGCCAAGCGCGATCGAGCCCTTGATGAATTGACGACGAGTGATCGGGGGAAGAATGATTGGCATGTTGAAGCTCCCCTATGGTCTAAAGCCTAAGGTGTATCAATGTTCATATTCTGTTGGCCGTTCGAAGAGCAGAGCAAGGTAGCGCATTCGATTTCTGGCAGAACGTTTAGGGTGACCCGCCGCCTACAGGCAGCGCCACTCCGCAACAAGGTTTAGTGTTCGAATTAAGAGTATCATGTCGAGTCAAGGCGTGTAGGCGGTTGGCGTCCACCCACTTGTTCTGTCATTCGTTTGCTGGCTCGAAGAGCTTGTCAGCGAGGGAGTCCAAGCCCGATCCCAAAATCGTCCGCCCAACAATTAACTCTGATTCAATCTCCGACTTCTCCCATGTCCTTTCGACGTATCGCGGATCCTTCACCATGAGCGAGGTCGTGCCGAATCGGGGAATCACAATGCTCCCAGCATTGTCGGTCCTCTTGTGCTTCTCGCCGCTCTTCGTATGAATGATCAAAGCTGCAAATGGCAGGCTATGCCCGTCCTCTGCCACTAAGGTCACTTCTCGATTCATTATCTTCGGGGCGACAACAAACCAACCGATCAGCCCGAGAATGAGCAAAAGGGTCACGAGGCCACCGATTGCAGAGGCTGTAGACTTCGAATCGCGCTTCTTGCATTCGATCCTCCCGAGACTGAATCCTGAGACGAAGATTCCGACAATGGCCTCGATACCCGCTATGATAAAATTGATGAGCGGCACAAATGCCATGGCAACCCCTTCGGCGAGGAAGCCGAAAAGTGATCCGAACAGACCGATGATTGCGTCAAGGATCATCTTTTAGACAGAACGTCAAAGCTCACAGAATCCCTGACCGGGAGCGAGCGTTGATTGCAGAGTTGAGGATTGAATGGGCATGGGAAATTCGACTCGCAGCGGGTCAGGGGTTCTGTGCAGCGCCTTGTTCGCCAAGGTCCGTTGTTTTCCCCTTCTTCCTTTTGACGGGAGCATTGATCTCAAAAGGCGCGGCGGTCTTCGCGGTGTCGGCTTCCCATTGGTCGAGGAGTTGGCCCAGGGTCTTCGCCTTCCCGGGATGTGCCACAGCGAGATCCTTTTCCTCGGCGACATCCTCCTTGAGGTGGTAGAGCGCCGTCTTGAACTTGCTGTTGTCGCGTTGGTTGTAAGTGCGCAGGAGCTTCCAGTCGCCCTGACGGACGGCGGACTGGCGGATCGCATTCTCACCCTTCCACGACACCACCCTGCGGCGACGAAAAAAGAGTGGGCGATCGTCTGCCAGTGCATTCTCGCCGGTCATCGCCGGCACGAGATCCACGCCATCGAAGGGCTTGCCTGGACGGGCCTCGGCGCCGCCTGCCGCGGCAATCGTCGCGGTGAGATCATAGGCGGACACGGGTGTGGAGAACTCCTTCCCCTCCGGCAGGACGCCGGGCCAGTAGAAAATGAGAGGCACGCGAATGCCGCCTTCCTCTAGCATCTGCTTGCCACCGCCGAGCGGCAGGTTGCGGCCGATGATCTGGGCTCCGCCATTGTCGCTGGTCACGACGACGAGGGTCCGACTTGCCAGTTTCTCCTCATCAATCGCCTCGATGATCCGACCGATCTCGGTGTCCAGGCGCTCGATCATTTTCATCAGAGTCGCGCGGTTCTTGGTGTCCTTCTTCGAGAGGCGACCGGCATTGGGAACGTCGGGATCCTGGATGGGATCATGCGGTGCCTGGAAAGGCAGGAAGACAAAGAACGGCTTGTCACTCTCCGCCTTGATGAAGCGGATCGCCTCGTCGGCAAAGACGGTGTCGCTCCAGGTGCCTACCCGATCCGGGTAGGGCTTGCCGTCCTTGAACATGTCTAGCTCGTCGTTGGCCACCAGCTTGTGGGTGTAGAAGTCGTGGTTGAGGTGCAAGCCGACCCACGAATCAAAGCCGAAGGCGTTGGCAGGCGTCCGGTTGAGATTGGATACGTTCCACTTTCCGAAGCAGCCGGTGCGGTAGCCTGCCTCCTTCATCAACTGGCCGATGGTGGGGTGTTTCACCGGATCGAGTTCGGGTGAGCCGCCGCCAAAGTAGTCCTCGTAGCTCGGACCGTAGCGCTGGGGGTAACGGCCCGTTAAAATCGCCGCCCGGCTTGGCGAGCAGACGGGAAAAGCGGCGTAGCCGTCGGTGCAGCGCACGCCCTTAGCTGCCAACCGGTCCATGTGCGGCGTATTCACCGGTCCACCGTAACATCCTAATTCACCATAGCCCAGATCATCGGCGAGAATAAGAACGACATTCGGTTTTGCGGTCTTGCCAAACACCGGAGTGGCGACTGCCAGTCCAGCGCACAGGGAGAAGCCAATCCAGAGGACTAACAACAGTGTCGTATTTCTTAATGTGTTCATGGCGTTAAGGCGAACGTTCAAAGTGTGGCGCGGCGTCAGCCGTTGCCACCAATGACTTGTTCGCCGTCTTTTCCGAATGTGCTTTCAAGCAGTTGAAGGAGTCGGATTGTCAATTTACCCCTGAAACCCTCGGGGTTCGCGGCGTAAACTTTGTAATACGAACCGCTCATTCCAGGCATTCCGTCTTCAAAGACATCCTCATCTACAAAATCTGCAGTATCGTTCAACGCGTCAAGTATCTCGTAGGTATCCAATTCGGGAATAAAGTCGCCTTCGTGCCAATAATCTGGGATCTCAGCAAATGAGAATAATTTACCTCTGAGAAAGTCCTCTCCGAATTCTAGAATTGGTTCTTCTTCCTTCATCTTTTCTTGGCGAACGTCCGAAGCATGGCAGCCTGATACGGGAGCGATGCCTCGATGACAGGGTAAGGATTCGAATCAGGTTAGTCAATCAACTCGCAACGTTATCAGGCTTGTCCATCGCTGCCTTGTTGTGCCCGGTTGTATCGGAGGAAACGTCCGTCAGCGAAAACAATCGAGCCCCAAAAATAGATCAGCAATAGCAGGCTGAAATCGAAACGAAGCTCCGTACGGATCTCCAATTGGATCACCAGACCAACCAAAATCATAAATCCCGCAATGAGGTGACGAAGAAATTCCCGTTCCGTATTCGGGAGCCTGATCGCAACAACCAGTAATCGTGAGAGGCCACCAATCAGAAGAAGGCTCAGTAAGACCGAGTTGTATCCAAAAAGAAGGCCGACCGATGGAAGAATCATTAGCCAACACAAAATCAATACATTCCGGTCAACTTCTCGTTGCGACTCTGGCTCTCGGATTTTGGAGATCATTTCTTGGCACAACGTCAAAGGCCGCTCGACCCGATCCCGGGGGCGCGGCCACGAAGGCAGGATACGGGATCCGAGTCACGGAAGTCAATCAACTGCTGGCGGGGGTCGGGTTGAGCGCGCCGACTTGATAGGCCCTGATTTCGAGTTTGGCGTCGCTTGCTCATTCAAGTCCAGTCGACCATCTTGAGCCCGTTGCCGTCCTTGAAATTCCCGGTTACGAGACGAATAAGATCAGCCAACAACCCGACCCCCAAAAGGACGGCGGGCAGTGGGCCGAGAATGATAGCCGCTTGGTCGGGAAGCGAACTGGAGGACATCGGAAGCGCGAAGACAGCGACGAGGCAGACCAGATACCCCACTCCTCGCATAACGCTTCCGGCGTAAAAGTGATGCGCACCAAACGTTCCGAGAAAAAACCAGAGAAGAAAAGCTGGGAGAATCTTCCGATCCGAGAAATCATCATCCGAAATGATCGTCGATCTCTTCGGTTGGTGATCGATTCCGGGCGGGCGGATTGATTGCCGAGCGGATGGAGGCGGCGGCGCGTATGTTGTCGGCGGTGGCGGTGTGTTTGGGAGCATCGTGTGAAGTGCAACCCATTCGGACATGCCTTCCTTCCAGGCGTGGTCCGTCGATGCAAAACGCCCCTCAGTAACATATTGTGAAATGTCCTCGATCGAATAGGGGCCATATTGCTCCCCGTCTCGGCTCACGTAGGTATCATTCATTTCTTGGCCTATCAGTATTTATTAGTATCACCTCATGAAGTGATATCACCGAGGTAGTCTGCTTTCAAGAATCCTCGGAAAGCTCCGTGGTAGCAAGGTTTTCTTCGGGAAATGTGGGCCTATCAGGCGCTACCAGAACAGGTCTTTTCACCAAAGCT
>CBFHPY010000007.1:0-63644 GCA_965657775.1 Verrucomicrobiales bacterium | reverse complement strand
CCTGCGTCAGTTGGTTGGAGGTAACGAAGAAGCGGCCCGGCTTTCTGGCGTTCCCGTGAAATCCGTCCTGATCTTTGTTTACCTGATCGCCGGACTGTGCGCTGGATTTGGCGGATGCATCCAGGCGTCGCAATTGGATTCCGGAGCTCCCAATCTCGGAATGATGTTCGAGCTCTATGTCATCGCGGCCGTGGTCGTCGGCGGCACTAGCCTGTCGGGTGGCTCTGGAAGAATTTTTGGGACCCTGATTGGAGCTTTCATTATCTCCGTTATCCAGAATGGTATGAACCTGTTAGGATTTGAAAGTTACCTCCAGCAAGTCGTTCTCGGAGGCGTCATTCTCGCGGCGGTTCTTCTCGATCGATTCCGACAACGTGGGGTATCGAAAAGCTGAGCGAGTGCCACGGTCCTCACTCAGAGGTGGTCCGGCTCGAGGTGTTTGGAAATCAGACCTCCCATCAGGTCCCGTTCTTCCGGTAGGATTCTTTTCTTTCCTTCAGCAGTTTGCAGGACCGCCTCGAGCTGAACGTCTTCATTGGTGAACAGTTCCTGACATTCCTGCGCATATTATTCCGCGGCGAACATGGTTGATTCAAGAAATCCTTTCACTCGAGCTTGAATCTCGACTCGTGCAGATGCCTGAGTTCGACCTGTAACCTCGGAGTAGTCCGTGGTATTCCCAATCTTCGCATTCTCAATGGTCACCTCAGGTGGTGGCGGTGCGATGAACTCAATTTTCTCTCCGCAGCCTACCGTTTAGATCCCCGCGATTAGGGAGAGGGACGCCTTCGGCACAATACGGATCATAGATCGATGTTGCTCTGTCGGTTGCAGTCAGTTAACCAAAACCGCGTCGCAAGATGGCAACTTGAATTTCTTGATTCTGATTCCGGTATTTCGTAAGCCTTCTCCCATGCAACGGCTCAGTCTCCTTCTTCTTCTGTCATTTGTCTTTCTGTTCGCAGGGTGTGGGGGGGCTCCAGACGAGGCCAGCTCCCCTGTGAAAGGTCGTATTGGTATGACCTGCATGGATCTAACCAATCCCTTTTTTAAGTTGATCGCTAATGTTATGGCGGAGGAAGCAGCAAAGCATGGATATGAAGTAACCGCGCTGAGTGGAGAGCTCGATCCTGCCAAGCAGAACAGCCAGATGACCGACTTTATCGCCCAAGGCTACGATGCTATTTTCCTCAACCCAGTGGACTCCCGGTCGGCTGGCCAGGGAGTAAAGGCGGCCGCTGAAGCAGGGATCCCTGTTTTCACATTTGATGTGCAAGTGAGCGACGCCGAGGCATCCACTTTGGTGACTTCGCATATTGGTAGTGATAATTTTCAGGGAGGGGAGCTCGCTGGAATCAGCATGATGAAAGCTCTCGGGAATAAGGGGAAAGTTGCTGTGGTCTCTCTTCCGGAGGTCAGCTCCTGTATTCTGAGGGTCGATGGATTCAAAAAGGCGCTCGCAGATGCAGGGAGTCCTATCGAGATCGTGACCGAGCTTTCTGGCAAGGGGAGTCGCGATGGTGGATACACGGTCGCGACTGATCTTCTTCAAGCGCATCCGGACATCTCCGGAATTTTTGCAATCAACGATCCTTCCGCACTTGGGGCGCATGCTGCGGTCGTCAAGGCCGCCAAGGACAAGGAAATCACAATTGTAGCGTTTGATGCTTCGCCGGCTGGGAAGCAGGCCGTATTCGAAAAGAAGCTCTATGATACGCCCCAGCAGTTTCCGCGGAAGATGGCGAAAGGGACGGTCGATGCTTTCGTGGCCTATCTTGCTGGAGAGGAGATCGAACCACGAACGCTCATTCCGTGTGCTCATTATCTCTATGAGAACTCAGTCGAGGACCCAAGCCGCATCGAGGCGGAGTGGTAGGCGCGGCACGAATCGGAATTGAGTCGGAGGAGCATCCTCAGCTGAAAATTTCGCTGACGGGATTCCCGTAAACATCGGTCAGTCGGAAATCTCGGCCACCGTGAAAGTAAGTGAGAGCTCCGTGATCGACGCCCATCGCATGGAGTAGCGTGGCGTGAAAGTCGTGAATATCGACCTTGTCCTTTACGGCGTAGTAACCGAAATCGTCGGTCATCCCATGATGGTATCCGGGGCGCACTCCGGCACCGGCAAACCAGGTCGTGAATCCGTGTGGATTGTGGTCGCGTCCGTTCTGATGACGCCCCGTAATGCCGTCGAAAAACTCAAAGGTAGGAGTTCTCCCGAATTCACTCCCGCAAATGATGAGGGTGTCGTCTAACAGGCCCCGAGTTTTCAAGTCATGAAGGAGGCCTGCGATGGGGCGGTCGACGGCATTGGCGTTGCCTCGATGTCCTTTTTTTAATTCCGAATGCTGGTCCCACAAATTTCCATAGCGAGGTGTTGCGTGGTTGACCGTGATATACCGGACTCCGGATTCGGCGAATCGTCGGGCGAGGAGGAGGGCTCGTCCAAACTCGTCGGTGTGATCATCGCCAATTCCATAGAGTTGACGTGTCGCCTCCGATTCGTTGTCGATCTCAAGAAGATCAGGGGCTTCCGTCTGCATGCGGAAAGCGAGTTCCATTTCATCAAGCTCGATATCAGCGGAATGTGCGCGATCGAGTGATTCGATGAAGTCGATGTGCCGCTCCTGACCGGGAAATTGAGGGTCGAGGTTTTCCCAGACGAGGTTTGGAGATTTTCGATCCGGTCGGTCGATCGCGGTTCCACCAAACTTTGTGGGGAGGAATCCTGTTGGCCGATTCGGGTCGCTGGGCGTGATGTCGATGTAAGCAGGAAGGTTTTGATTCATCGAGCCAAGGCCATAGACTAACCAGCTTCCGAGCGTGGGACGGATCTCGATCGGCACGCCTGTGTGAAGGACCCGCTTGGCTGTGATGTGGTCGTTGCTCTTATGATTCAGGGAGTGAACGAAGCATAGATCATCGATGAAGCGGCTGTTAACCTCTGGAAATAGATCGCTCGCATAAGTCCCATTTTCTCCCCAATGCTTCCAGCCAAAGGGGGATGGAATCACGGTTCCCTGCTTTGCAAAGGTAAACTCGGGAGGCCGGATCGAATCGGGCAGTGGTTTCCCCGCGAACTCCGCGAGGGCTGGTTTGTGATCGTAGGAATCGAGTTGAGAGAGACCCCCTTCGAGAAATATGTAAATGATCCGCTGAGCCTGGGGTCGATGATGAAGTCGCTTCAACGAGCCTGCTGCCGTGACTTTCCCTGATTGAGAAAGTAGATCGGCGGCCGCAATCGAACCGAGACCCAGGAAACTTTTCTTGAGCCAGTCGCGTCGTGATTCTGTCAGGGGTAAATTCAAGATAGGGGAGTCAGGGTAGGGAACGAAAAGCCTTGGTGGAAAAGAGACCGAGGCAGGCGCGTGACCAGGCCTCCTTTTCGGAAGCACCCTGATCCATCAATTCGTCGATGTAGTCGAGGATTGCGGTTTGGGTATCCTTCTCAGGTGGACTTCCAAGGGTCAGGAGGTGAGCTGCTTCTATCCGCTCAGGAACGGAGGCGAAATCATTAAGAAGTCGGTCAGCGAGTTTATCTGCGTAGTAGCGTGGCAGGGGATTGTTCAGCCACCAGAGGGCCTGCTGGGCAGAGGTGTTGTCATCCCGATCGTGCATCGGGCGACCGGAGTCGTCGAAACCGAATAGCCCGAACATTTTGCGTATCTCAAGACCCAGCCCGAGGGGGGAACGCGAGGAAGTCAGGATGTAAAGTGCCCGATCCTTCGACTTGGAGTTGTCGAGTACGAATCCCGGATCCTGTCGAGAAACTTTTCCGATAGAAGTAAGCATGCAATCGTAGATCACTTCGGCCTCGAGGCGTCTCGATGGGAAGTGAGATAGGAGATGCGCCGAGGGATCGCCCTGCCGTGCCTCTTCGTTAGCGACTGAAGTTCTTTGAAATGTTTGTGATGTCAGGATGAGTCGCTGGAGATGCTTGATCGACCAACCGCTTTCGATGAATTCCTGAGCAAGCCAGTCAAGCAGGTCTGGATGGGTGGGAGAGGCTCCCTGTATACCGAAGTCGTCCGGGGTGCGAACCAAGCCTGTCCCAAAGTGCCAGTGCCAGATTCGATTTACCATGACCCTGGCGGTAAGGGGATTCTTTGGATGAGCGAGCCATTCAGCCAGTTCTACGCGACCACTTTCGGAGTTGAGGATGGAAAAATCTCCGGTTATGAGATCGCTTCCGAGAGTAGGAACCGATCGAGGAACGGGTTCGCCTTCAGTTTGGTAAACATCCCCTCCGACGTGGACGGGTAGGGAGGTTGGTTCCGCTTCAGTCGCGGCAACTGTGGGAAGAAACTCCGGCCCGTTGTCGAAATGATCGAGAATTTGATCTTCGAGAGCGATCAGTTCACTCTGATTCTCGATCGGAAGAAAGTCGACCCGCTGTGCCCGAGTTGGATCATCAATGAATTCTCTCCATTCTTTTGTCTCGGTCGAGACATCACCGGAGACAATTCGAAAACGGTCGAGCAGTGGGAAGGGATGGTGGGGAGCAACAAGAAATCGGAAATGGAGTGATCCCTTTTCCTGAACACCGAGAGGAATCGGGATCCAGCGAAAGTCATCAGGAGTTTCACCAAAAGTGGGGCGCTCAAAGACGGGATCCTCGCGGATGTCACCCTCAAGTTCGAATTGAACGGGCGTTGGGCGCGCTGATGCGTAGCGCGCTAGCAGCGTGTAATTCCCGGTTTGGGGAAGGATGACTCGGTACTTGGTCCACTGATCTTTTTGTCGGCGTGAGGCAAGGACGGTCAGGTCACCGATGGTCTCGGTTCGGAGGTTTTTGTGACCCGCGAAATCTTCGGCTTCGATAGCGACGATTGTGCGTTTCTTCAGGGAGCCATTATCCTGGGTTTGATCTGGTAGGGCGGAAACAGTCATCGACTCCCACTGCTGAAGCATTTGGCGCCGTGTCTCGAGCAGCTTTTTTGACTCGGCCCTGTGGAGAAGATCGGCTTCCTTTTCGTCGTCGGTCATTAGTTGCCGGACTAATCGAGGCCGTCCGTCTTTCCACTCATCCGAAAATTTTCCCGTAATCTCAGTGCTTCGAAAAATACCAGCAAGAGCATAGTAGTCCCGGGTCGGAATGGGATCAAACTTGTGGTCATGACAGCGTGCGCAGGCGAAGTCGAGTGCAAGAAAGGCTCTTGTCATCGTCGAAATTTGCTCGTCGATGATATCCAGCCGGAGCTTGTTCGGGTCGGTGCATTCCTCGAACCAAGGTCCAATCGAGAGGAAAGCGGTCGCGATGAGGGGATCAAAAGGGTTTTTCGATTCAGCATTCTGTTTCGGAAGAAGATCGCCGGCGAGCTGCTCTGCGATGAATTGATCGTAGGGTTTGTCTGCATTGAAACTCCTCACGACATAGTCGCGATAGGGTTCTGCGAGATCGATGCGGTTGATACCGTCAACCTTGATGGTTCCCTGAACATAGCGCGCAATATCAAGCCAGTGGCGCCCCCATCTCTCTCCGTAGTGAGGGGAGTCCAGATAGTGCTCGATCAGAGGCTCGATCGAATCGGATTCCGACTGAGCCACCAAGGTCTCAATTTCTTCCAAAGATGGCGGAAGTCCGGTCAATGTCAGACTGATGCGCCGCAGTAGCGTGTAAGGATCGGCTTTCTCGGAGGGATCAATTCCCATATGCCCGAGTCGCGAATCGATAAAAAAGTCGATCGGATGGCTGTTTTCCGGAAGGTCATCCACTCCGCGGAGGACCTGGAAGGCCCAGTGGTCCTCGCCCTCGGCCGAATAACAGCACAAGAGAGTGAGTCCTGCGAAGGAAAACGCAAGAAACACGTTCAAATTCAGAATATGGCTTAAAGGAGTCACTTGAAATAACTACGATTGGATTCGACCTTTAATGAAGGGGGAACTCAATTTTCTGGCAAAATCAGGAAATAAAGGTTCATTTCTCTTCATAAGTTTAGAGGTAATTCGTCAGACGAGTCATCTCGGTTTCACAAAGATTCATGGCTTCAAATTATCATCTTCCGCGCGTAAATCCCTGCTTTGTTACTCATAACCTTGCCTTGGGTGGCGCACAAACCGCGGTCTTGCGCTACATCAGCGCTCTTCCTGAGTGGGTCAAGGAGCGGACTACTTTGTATTCGCAGTCGGATGACATGCCGCTGCTTGAACCTGCAGAGAAGAATGGTTTTTCTTGCGGTGAAGTGACTCGTGAAGCTCCGGGGGATCCTTCTTCCTGGTTTCTCAGTTACGGCGATCTTTCCGGCCTTCCTCAGCGTCCTACTTCTCTGGTGCTTCATTCATGGGATGACGCAGGGTGGAGATTCATCAACCGGGCCTACGATGATCTTGAAGGCATGACGGTGGCGGGCGTTTCGCAGAAAGTCCTCGATCGGTATTCCGGATGGGCGGAAGAGAAGAACCATCATATTGCCGGAGTCATGACGCCTCCTGTATCTGAGTTCACCTCGGCCAAAGGTGTTTTTGATCCGAAAGGTCGCATCGTTGTTGGTTGGATGGGGCGTCCTCTCGAGTCCAAGGGACTCATGACACTTCCCTATCTGCTGGAAGCAGAGCCAAGAATGGTGATTCGTGCCTGGACCGGAGCTGATACTGCGGGCCTTGAATACACCCAGCGAACACAGCGAGAAGCACTTGAGAAAGTGATGCAGTTGGCGAACAAGCTCGGCGTGGCCGATCGCCTCGACATTCGCCCTCTCGATTTCAATCCGTTCCAATACCGTCATCGCTTGGAAGGCTGTCACGTTCTTCTTGGAAACAGCGAGAAAGAAGGATTTCTCCTCACCGCCGCGGAAGCGCTCAGTTGTGGTATACCGGTGGTGGTGACCAAGACCTGTGGCATCGCTGATTTCGTTCGGAGTGGGGTCAACGGGTATCTGATCGATTGGAATTCCAATCCTAAGAAGCTAGCGAAGGTGGCTCAGAAAGCGCTTCTCAAAGCGGCCACTCTTTCCACAGCGGACTGCCTTGCTTCTGCTGCCGAATTGTCCCTTGGCGCTCAATATTCGGAGTCCCACCAGCAGATTCTGGGAGAAATGACGGGAACAAATCTCCATCATCCAGAAGCTACCGTGACGATTGGTCTCCGGATCCACAAAGGAACCGACGTGACGAAGCTCGATGACGCGGTTCAGAGTATCGCGGCGCAGACCTACCGGAAATTCAAGGTCAATCTTCTCGTCGATGGCCCTTGGTCCTTTGCTGAGCCATTGGCGAAACGCTATGGATTGCCGTTGATCTGCACCGGGCTGGAGCCCGACATTGAGCATTGCAGCTGGCTCCACCGCCAAGCAGTTGCGGCGTGCGATACTGAATACTACAAGCCACTCGACTATGATGATCAAATGATGCCGACCTATCTCGAGCGGGCGGTTCATATGATTGAGCAGAAGAAAGTGGATGTATACGGCTGCCTTCTTTTGACCCATGAGAGCGGAGAGATTACTCCACGCCTCCACTGGCCGAACAAAGGGGTCGATACCATGTTTACCGGGAACTCGGATGACAACATGCTTCCACACTCCTCCGTTCTGCTGAGGGCCGAAGTCGCTCGCAAGGCAGGGAATTATCAGGAGAGAGCGATTGGGCTCGGTGCCGATGACTACCATCTCTGGTATCGTATTCACCAGGTCGGAGGAACTTTCTACCGGGATGATGAGGTGCGAAACGTCGTTTATCGCATCCACGAGCAGAATTCACTCAAGATTCGTCGAGCTCGATTTGGTGATACGCAGAAGAAGCTCAAAGAGTCATTGTTGCACAAGGCAGCGACTGCTGCAGGTATTGCGGTGATGGCGACTCCAGCGGCTGCCACGGTCGGATGCACTGACGATGGCAACAATGAGAAGACGATAGATGAGAGCGCTGAAACAGCGACACCGAATTCAGGAAGCGGCGCAGCACCTGCGCCACCTGAGAAGACGGACCCTCCTCACTCTTAGTAGCCTTCTAATCACAGTCTTTACTGGAAAGAGACCAGAACCCGATCGGGTCTGGTCTCTTTTGTTACATGGCCGCCACGATTCCGTTGTTCGTGAGTGAGCACAGCTAACAGCGCTATCAGGGCTGAGAAAATTTCCAGAGGTGCTGGTCGCTTCTGATGTAGAGCGCGTTGGTGTCCAGCGATGGAGTGCTGAGGACAGTTTCGCCGAGCTCGATCTCCGAGACGATTTCGCCTTCTTCGCCGCTGACATCGACCACCTGGCCAACTCCTGATTCGCTGAAAATGTAGAGAAACGAATCTGAACCCGCAACTGGACTACCGCTGAACGGAGGCTTGAGGCGTGTTCGCCAGAGACGATTGCCAGTAGATCGGTCGGCACAGTTCAACACTCCCGCATTGTTGATCACAAACACCTTGTCTCCGAGAACGATGGGGCTCGCGGTTCCGGGGCGTTGGGCCGACTCGTTCCATGCGGCTTCGGGAACGGAACCGTCGCTCTTTGCTGTGATGGCGGTCAGACCATTGGAAGGAATGTAAAGCTGATCTCCGATCGCGGCGCTCGATGGAATGGTTGAGGCTCCACTTCCAAACTGAAAGAGAGGAGAACCCGTGTCGGGCAGAACGGCGAGGATCCCTTTACTTGATTGGAGTGCAACGACCTCGTCTTTTCCGATCTCAAGAACGGTTGGTGATGTCCAGTTCGCCGCCTTGGGGCGATCCAATTTCCACTTGTTGACACCTGTTTCGAGATCAAAGCCGGCAGCAAACGATTCAGAATCATTTTCGATCTGCGCGATGAGAGTGTCTCCCACAACAATAGGAGAAGAGGCCATTCCGAGGCTGTTTGAGGCGTTCGGATAGTCCAGTGTCAGTCCCCGCATCCAGAGCAGATTCCCCTCGAGATCGAGACAGATCAGATCGTTGGAGGAGTAGAGTGCATAAATTCTTTTCCCATCGCTTGCCGGGGTAGGGGCGGCGACACTGGTCTTCTTGTGGGCCATTGTCCGGCCTGTGGCCCAGAATTTCCGTTCCCAGAGAAGGGCGCCATCACCAGCCTGAAAGCAGAGGACATGAAGCTGTTTTTGATCAGGTCCACTGGCCGCGCTGACAAAGACTTTGTCTCCGACGAGAATGGGACTTCCCAAACCACGACCGGGAAGGGGGAGTTTCCACGAGAGCGTTTTTTTGCTGAGCTCAGTGGGAAGCGATGTCGCTTCCATGGACCGACTGGATCCCTGAGGGCCTCGGAAGTTCAGCCAGTCTGCGTGAACAGATTGTCCAGCGAACAGAGTAATTAGAATCAAGAGAGAAAAGGATTTCATAGCTGGTATCGGTGCGAGAGGGGACTATTCCGCGGAGCGACGACGGACTGGAGCTTTTGGCTCGGGGGTCGGTTTGCGATCTACACTGTAAACGGCTGTTCCGGAGCTGTCACAGATTCGGAGCTGAAATTGCCATTGGACGGTCCAGTCCTGCTCCTGCCCATCCTGACACGCTTTTACAAGCAGAGTGTTTTTCCCTTCTTTCAGAGTGATCGGGAGAATGTATTGGTCGATCCGAATTCCGCGGTGATACTCATCACGACCGAAAAGCAACTCGCCGTTCAGCCAGATTTTCCACGCATTTTTGCAACCGAGACGAAGTTCAACCTCCTGCTCTTTGTCGGATTGGAATTCGGTGTAGGCATATCCGACGACTTCCTTGAGGGGGCCGAATGGCTGGTTGAAGTCGACCATTCCGTAGTCATCCGATGTCGAGTATTTCTCCCACGAGACTTCCTTGTCTTCCTTTCCTGGGTAGCTGGCTTCCAGCGCTATCGATTCCTCAGGTGGGAAAACTGTATCGAAGCCGGCCTCATCGGTATTGTCGAAAGGTGCGATGAGATGCCAGTAAAGAAGGAAGCCGAACTGCTGGGGCAAATCTACCTTCTGCTCGAGATCTTTCCGAAGTAGGCCCGCGATAGTGTTGATTTGATCGACCTCTCGAGCCGCATCAAGGGCTTCGCGAAGTTTCGTGATACTGGAATCCTTTGTTCCTTCTTCGAGAAGTTTTTTCCCGCTTCCAATCAACTGGTCGACGGCCTTACGACGAAGCTCAGGACTCGGGTCATCGATCATTCCTGGGATCAGTTCCTGTGCCGCATCGGGTTGAATCGACGAGTAGAGATCGAAGGCAAGGTTTCTCGCGTAAACATCCTGCTCGCGATTGAGGAGAAATGATCGAATGCCTTCTTCAGGGATATCTGTCTCCGAGCGCTGTGCTTTCTCAGAAATCGCGTCGATGGCGGATCTCAACCAGTTGCGGCCGATAGGCGATGAATCATTCATCGCTTGGAGGGTAGGGAGGATAGCGTCAGGGCCATGCTCAACGAGATCAGCCCAGGCCCCAGCCGCTTCCGCGTTTCCTTCTCCAGTGAGTCCGACAGATCGAATCGTGCGAAGTGATTCAGATATTTCACCCAGGGTGGTGAGAGGAAACAGCAATACGGCAGAAAGACAAAGCCAACGCAAAGCGAACGATTTCATAGAAGAGAGTGTGAATAAGAATGGTCTCCGAAGCGATCGGAGACAGCAAGGTGACGCATTCGAGGGCAGCTGGAAAGTCCCTGTCTGTGCCATTGTTTGAGCGCAAGGATTTGCTTACCGGCTCACCTTTTCGTAGAGCGAAAGTGTTTCGCGGGCGATTTCAGCCCAGCTGAATGTAGCAAGGACGCGGTCCCTTCCAGCTTTGCCCATCGCTTCGCAGCGAGCGGGATCACGCATCAGTTCATTGATCCCCTCCGCGAGGTCCGAAGAAAAAGTTTCTGGTTCGGTGGCCTCAAAGGGGGATTCTTTCTGCTGCTCGAGACGAACAAGGAGTCCGGTTTCACCTGGCAGAATAATCTCTTTCATCCCGCCAACTTTCGAAGCAACAACAGGCGTTTCACACGCCATCGCTTCGAGGTTGATGATGCCAAAGGGTTCGTAGATCGAAGGGCAGCAGAAGACTCTTGCGTGACTGTAGAGGGCAATCTTGTCGGGAGTCGAAATCATCTCGTGAATCCAAATGATCGAGCCATCAAATGATTCGCGGACCTTCTCGACTGCGGTCTGCATTTCCATGGCAATCTCTGGAGTATCCGGCGCTCCGGCACAAAGCACGACTTGCGTTCCTGGATCGAGATGTCGGATCGCATTGACGAGATGAATGATTCCTTTCTGTCGCGTGATTCTTCCAACGAAAAGAACAAAGGGTTTGTCAGGATTAATGCCATGACGACGGAGAGTTTCCGGTGAGTTCGTTGGCACATACTCCTCCGGATCGATTCCGTTGTAGATTACGGGAACTTTTTCCTCGGGAACATCAAACAGTCGGAGAATATCCTCGCGGGTCTCCTTGGATACTGCGATCACGGCATCGGACATTTCAATCGCTGTCTTTTCAAGCCAGAGCGAGAAGTCGTAGCCACCTCCGAGCTGCTCGCGTTTCCATGGCCGGAGCGGTTCTAGGGAATGGACGGTGAGAACCATGGGAAGTCCGTAGTTCAAGTGGGCCAGGATTCCGCCGAAGTGAGAATACCAGGTATGCAGGTGAACGACGTCTGCGTTGATATTCCGTGTGTTGAAGTCGAGGCAGTTCTGAAGCGCGGCAAAAACGGAGTGAAGTGGTTTTGGCGCGGTAAAGTTATCGGTCGGAGCTTGCTGGCCGTGAACCACTGGATTTTGATTATTCACTTCCTGATCTCCAAAGCAACGAACCTCAACGTCGCAGAGCTTCGCGAGCTCTCGTGATAGATACTGAACGTGAATCCCAGCGCCACCATAAATATGGGGAGGAAATTCGTTCGTGAGAAGAAGAGGCTTCATACAAGGGGTGGAAAGATAGGATCAGGCCGGAAGAAAATGGTTGGTGGAGGGTAAGAGAACCGACCCTCTCTACAATTCAACTGTCGATTTCCACGGTGCAACCTCAACGGATTACGAGTGCCGTTCCTGAAAAATCTCGCAAAGAGCCTCCGATTGGGATTCTTCGCCGTGAACGAGAAATACCTTTTCTTTGGAACCCCAAATTCGATCAAAGTATTCGAGTAGCATACTCTGGTCGGCGTGACCACTGAAGGAGTCGAGAATCTGGACATCGGCTCGCACATCAAATTTATCGCCGAGGATGAGGAATTTTTCCCATTCGTTTCGAACCTTCCATCCCAAGGTATTCTCGTCGCAGTAACCGACGAAAAGGATCGTGTTCTTCTCGTCACCAATATTGTTGCGAAGGTGATGCAGAATGCGCCCTGCCTCACACATCCCGGAAGCCGAGATAATGATAGCCGGTTTGTGGCGATCGTGAAGTGCTCTCGATTCAGTCACTTTTCTCACCATATTCAGCGACTCAAAGCCAAAGGGATTTCGCTTCTCAAGGAGAAATTCGTAAAGTTGTTCGTTGAAGCATTCGGGATGGATTCTGTAAATCTTCGTCGCAATAACCGCGAGAGGGCTGTCGACATAAATGGATACATCAGGCAGGTCTCCTGATTCTGTAGGCTCATGGAGGACATAGATAAGCTGTTGGGTCCATTCGACGGCGAACGCAGGAATTATTACTTTTCCATTCTTCTCAAGAGCTTTGACGAGAAGGTCCTTCAAAAGATGGTTCGCCTGTGTCGGGAGGTCGTGTTCCCGGTTTCCACAAGTGCTCACCCTAATGAGGTAGTCCACGTCCGAGGCTATGGCATGGTCTCGCAGGAGATCGTTGTCACCTCGACCTACGTCACCTGAGAATAGAAGCTGCTTTCGAACACCATTCTCTACGATATCAAGAATAACCTGAGCCGAACCCAGAATGTGGCCGGCGTCGATGAATGTGATCCCGTTGGCGATCGGGATGGATCGGTCAAAACCAATGTTGACGAAATGCCAGGCACATTCTTCGGGGTTTTGTTCGCTGGATATGGCCTCAATTTCGGGTAGCCCCTTTTTCGAGCGTCTCTTGTTCAGCAACTTCGTTTCCTGATTCTAAATTCTTGCCGAATCGAGCAGCATGATCCAGCGGAAGTCACGAATCGTAAAGGTGGAGTAAGTATTTCCGCCAAACCCATTAGATGTCAGATAGGGCGAGGTTCCATTATCAATCGATGTGTGCGTGAGAGAGGACGACTGCGTCGATTGATGCAGGATCGAACAGGAAATTGCGATTGCGATCGTAGGTATCGTCTCGTCGTCCATGATACAGCCCGCAGTCGGGAAGGATTCGTTGACCCATTGGTCTCGATCAGATGCTGAGAGCCTGTTGTCGTGCCTGTGGCTCCGCAAAATGTGAGTTTCATAGGGGCTTTCTAAGTTTCTCCAGATCACAGCAAGCTTTTCAGGAAGCGGTGCAAGGCTGTTTTTAGAAAAATAACGCCCGCTCCATAATTGTCACACTTTGTGTGTAGGCTTTCTAAAAATTCATTAAGAAATATTAACTTTTAAGTTGATATAATTAAAAATTTACCCTAGACTATTCACATGACCCGATTGATGACCTTGATTACCTCCCTGACGGCTCCTCTTTTGTTCACCTGCCTTGCAGGCGCAGCGGATGCGAATATTCAAAATCTAAATTCTCGCATCATCGCGATCGAGACTCGCCTCGCTTCGATCGAAGATTCTCTCCGTGGGGATAGTGGCTCGTCACACTCCTACCATGAAGAGGCAACCCTCGAAGCAACCCGTGCTGGAGAAGTTGCCGAAACGCAGACTAAGGAACAAACTTACGTTATCGAAGACGGCGATACTCTTGGAAGCATCGCTCGCAAACATGAGGTAGAGCGCGCTGACCTCCTCACTGCGAACAGTCTCAGTGAAGGGCAGCCTATCTACATAGGAGAAACTCTACTCATTCCGGGCACTGTCGTTGAAACAGCTCCTCCCAAGAAGCAGGAAGTAGCTGAAGCGAAGAAGTCACCAGCCCCAGCCGCTCCAGCCCCAGTCGCACCAGCCCCGGCCGCTGAGAATTCAGTTGTGGTTGGTGAAACAAAGAAACCGACCAAGGCGACAAATTACACCGTGGTACGTGGAGAAACACTTTCCAGTATCGCTCGCGAGAATAATACGACCGTTTCAACGCTCAAGGCCGCCAACGGACTGCGCAGTGACACCCTGGCTGTGGGACAAAGCTTGAACGTTCCGGCTGCGGAGACACAGAATGTGGTCCATACGGAAACGGAGGGTAAGAGTTCACAGGGAGCTGCCTACGAGTATGACAACCCCCTTTTGCGCACCAACGAGACTTATGGACACTACACTGTTCGCAAAGGTGACAATCTCTATGCTCTAGCTCGCGATTTCTTCTCTTCCATGCCTGAACTCCAAAGACTGAATCGTCTCGGAGATAGCACTCTGATTTATCCTGGTAACGAGCTCATCGTCCCGACGGGCAAATACAACAGTTACCACAACTCGAGCGGCGTTGCTCAGCGCTGATCGAGGCATATAAGTTTGTCTCCCAATGCTCGTCCCGAGCGGCTGAGAGACATAGTTGAGTGGTCAGAAAACCCGGTCCTGCAAGGGGCCGGGTTTTTCCCGTATTCAGGCGAATCACTCGGAGCCAGTTGCTGTTGGGGTTTCCGTTTCGTTCTCCTCAACGACAGGTTCGCCTGTATCCGGTTCTTCGGTTTCCACTGGGGCTGGTGGGGGAGGGATCTCGACGATGACCTGAACCTCACCCGTATCGATCGCTGAACTGATCGATACCAATTCGGTAAAGACTTGCGCCTCGGGAACCCCGAGGCTGAGGATGTGCTTCTTGGCTTCCTTGGCCCTTTTTTCTGCTAGGTATTGGACAAAATCCGGGGAGCTTCCTTTCCAGACAAGAGATTTCAGGATCACTTTCTGGTCGGATACCTCACGTTGTGAAAGCTGTTCCGCAATCGCTTCAAGAGCTTCTCGACCTCCCGCTTGGAGAAGAAAAGAATTACTCGAAAAACGCAGCGAAGGAAGAGGCACAAAGGTAGCGACTGGGCCCGAGGGAATCGCTCGAAGTAAGGGAGGGCCGGCGTCGAGGTCAACATTATCTGGAAGCGTCGATCCCACCGGTGGTATCGGTATCGCTCTCAATGTGTTCTGTTGTGGGAGTGCTGCGGGATCAACGAAACGCTCGAACGAACTCATCAAGACGAGAGTCGGGTAGAGCTTCGAAAATTTGACGCCGGGCGACACGAATGCACCGGCAGCGGTGGGGTGAAAATCGAAATCTAGCAATGAATCGGACGATTCTCCCTTGGAGAGTCGCACATCGATATTCGGCAGGTCGGCCGGACTTACAATACAGATTCGATTGACCAGCATGCGTCCCTCAAGAATGGGCTCGAGCCGCAACTGGATGGCAGTCAGAGTGACGGGGCTATCGGTCATGCCGGTCAGAACGACACGGTCGGAGAAAAATGCGACACCGCCCTCGTGTGAGGAGAGTCCGATCTCGGCAAGAAGACTTTTCAGATCTCCCAATGGAGGAAGTGAAACCGAAGGGTCAACTCGAAGCCCGTCGTTCCGAATCGGAAGATCGGGTCGAATCTTCTTGGTTGCATTCGCTAGCTCCTGACCTGTTTCTTCCGAATCGATGCGTCCAGAAAACGTGATTCCGCGAGGCGTGAACTGAATCGATAGTTCGTGCACTTCTTTGGCCACAGGCTTCCCGAGTGCTGTTTGGAGAAACAGCAGAACGATAAACAAGGGATGGCAATGGTGGGTCATTCAGGAATGGAGACTATCACACCGAAGCGGGAGAGAAAAGGCCCCCCTTCCAATTGCCCGCGATCCGAGAACTGGAGGCTCTTGTATGGGATTGTTGCGTTTTCATCCCTTTTTCACAGTCTGGACGTCTTTGGTTTCATTTTCGCTCCGGAATAGAGCGGGTATGACAATCATTGCGAGAGGGCGGTCGTCGTCATCGTAGTCTTTCAGCTTCTCGCTACGAGGATGGAGTGGTTCAAGATATCTCCCGAAGTGGGCTCCTGGAAATATCCCGATGAAAGAGTCATCTTTCGGATCTATCAGGCGCCCATCTTTGCCGGTCACTTCTATTCCGCCGTCGGGAGTTACCTTGCGAGAGCGTGGCGGCTTTTTGCGTTTCGCTTTGAGAGCTAACCTTCGCTCATGGGGACCGTAGTTCTCGCCATCCTGGACTATGTAAATAGCTTCACCCATCATTTCTACTTTTTGGACGATGCCATGTGAATTTTCGAACAGGTGAGAAGCGTCGGCGACTCCCGATCCTGATCGGTTTCTTTGCAGTTGCTTTTGCGATTTGGATTGCAGAAAATGTTGGGATCTATACGAGGGTCTGGATTTATTTTTGCTAGGAGAACGGGTGGTCCATCGTTGCGATCCAGAAATTCTGGGAGTGGCATCTACACATGCTTCTGAGCTTCGTTCTTGTTTCGTCTCTTCACCGGGCGTCTCTCGGAAGAAATGCCGCGCCAAGAACCCTCTCGCATTCGGGAGCTATCTGAGTAAAATGAACTAAGGAAAAAATGAAAACTATCTGTTCTGCCGCATTCTTCCTGTCGGTTGGGATGGCCACGGCAGCCGAGCCGGGGGCAGTGCTTGGCTCGCTTTCACCCGAAGATGCGGAGCATTTGAAAGCCGGTGCCACGATTGTTCTTCCTTTTCGTCCTGACGAGAAGAACGAGGAAGACCGTGATGAACGTTTTGTTTCGGTTGCTCGCCGTATTCAAGGCGCTCGGGAAACAATTTGGGACGTCATCCACGACAAGGAAGGGGCGGAAGAATTTCTTGATGGTGTTCTTGAAAGCCAGGTTCTGGAACAGTTCGAGAATGAAATCATCGTCGAACAACGGACTCACGTGGGCGGACCCAAAGGAGACTATCTCTATACACTCCGACATCAGCTTACTCCCATGGAGCGGAGCGATTTCACCTTTGTGAAAGGCGAAATTCGGAACGTGATCGGCTCCTGGTGGATTTTTGACACCGAGGATTCTGGGATTCATCTCGTTGTCTATTCTCTCCACATTGATCCCGGGTATTTCGCTTTACAGTTTGTCGTAAAGCGAGGGATGAAAAAATCAATGCCTGGGACGGTCTTGTCGATCGAACAGGAAGTGAAGCGGAGGAGCTCCAAGCCGAAGGTAGAAGAAGGCGCAAGCTCGAAGGTCTCGCACGATGCTGAGGCGGATGGATCATGAAGTGCTTCGCGATCACAATTCTCTTCGCCGTCGGGATTCTCACCTCCGCGGCTCTTGACTATGAGGACGACGTAATGCCCGTGCTGGTGAAAAAGTGCGCCGACTGTCACAGTGATTCATCTGGCAAAGCCAAGGGAGGTTTTAAGGTCGATAATCCTAAGCACCTCCTCGGACGACTTGAGAAGAATAATCTGGTCGTTCCAGGTGACTGGGATGCGAGTTATCTTTTCATCACTCTCTTCCGCCCAGAAGGGCACGAAGATGCGATGCCGCCGAAGGGAAAGGGCGAAAGACTGACCCCGGAGGAGATCACCCTCGTCCAGCGTTGGATTACCGAAGGGGCACCCATCCTCGGGAAGCGTGGAGAACGAGGAGAAATGCCAAAAGAATCCGATGCAGGATTCATATCGAAGAAAGAACCGGCTCCGGTTAAAGCTCCCGCGGGACCGTCTGAATGGACGAATCAGGAAGGAAAGCGAATTATAGCAACCCTCGTTAGCGTTGAAGGCGAGATTGCGCTGCTTCGGTTGGAAAATGGAGCTGTCTATCGGGTGCCGGTATCAAGTCTTTCTCAAGAGAGCCAGGCGAAACTGAAATCGGAATAGTGGGAAACGCTCAGGCCTTTTTCCAATTCGCCGGATCGAGGCCATAGTAATTGCGGAGTTGGTCATAGAGATCCGGATACTCTTCTTGCAGTTTGGCGGATTCTTCAAAGAATGTTTCTGAGGCCACCGCAAAAAATTCCGCCGGGTTTGTTGCACCGTAGGGATCAATCAGAGGTTCAGGACCGCGACCATCTTCTACGTCGTCGACTAGTTCTTCATAGTGTTTTTCGAAAACTTTCGCCCACTGTCGATAGGCAACTCGATCGGGCAGGCCAGGCACGCCATCCGTTCCATTCTCCTGATCGAGTTGGTGTGCAAACTCATGGATTGTGACATTCATCCCGTCATCTGCATTGCGAGATCCGGCGATCACGCTGTCCCAAGAAAGAATGACAGAGCCTGTCTCCCAGGATTCACCGAGGTGTGTTCCTCGATCGGCTTCCTCTGATACTCCAAAACGTCGGCGTCCCTTGTCTCGAAATGCACCCGGATAGACCAGAATCGAAAGGAGACGAGGATAAAAGGCATGCTTAGGCAGGCCGACCAGCAGGAGCGCGGCCTGCACGCAAATGAGCGCCTTCATCTCGCGGGTAACTTCCTCCAGTCCTCCGCAGGCTTCGAAGTTCTTCGATTCCATGAGGTAGAGAGTGTATCCCTCCAGCTTCGGAAGGTGATGATTGGGAACACATCGAATCCGAGGGAATTCCTTTTCGATCCAACTCCGCAATTCCTCGGAGAAAGAGTGCTTGAGCCATTTGCGCTGATTTTGTCTGCGAAGAATCGCAATCACTCCTGCAGCGAGAAGAAGAACGCCAATGGTAATTCCGATAGAGGTCACGAACTAACTAGGGGCAGATAGAATCGCTCACGATTTGAGATCGAAGGGACTATTGTGAAACGTAAATCCTTCGTTTCGATCGTGGAGGATGCTAATGAGATAATCGGCAGGCAAAAGAACGATCCAGTTTCCTTCCTGGTCCTTTGCGATCGAGCAACCGGAAGGAAGAGTCAGGGAAGGAGGTTCCAATTCGCTTCGAGATAGATCTGGTTCCTCTTCTACCATCCATTGAGCGACCGACCACGGTGAACCCTCGAGACGGCAATCGACATTGTATTCATTTTCCAAACGAGCCTTCATCACCTCGAATTGGAGTGGGCCTACTGCGCCGAGGAGGGGAACGCGTTGAGCGCTGCCGTAAACTTCATAGGCCTGGGCAACACCTTCCTTGAGCAGCTGTTCGATTCCGGACCGGTAGCGTTTGATACTCGCAGTGTCATTGTTGAAAAGGTAGGAGAAGCACTCGGGGCGGAAGCGAGGCATTTCATCGTATCGAATCTTGTTGTCACTGGTCAGGGTATCTCCGATGAGAAAATCGTAGTTTCCGACGAGGGCGAGGATGTCACCAGCAAAGGCTTCATCGAGAGTCTCTCGATCCTGGCCAAATAGTTTTTGTGCGTTGCTCAGTCTGACTTTCTTTCCCGACTTGGTGTCGATGACCTGCATGTCGCGCTCGAACACTCCAGAGACAATTCGGATATAGACAGCCCGATCGCGATGTCGGGGATTCATGTTCGCCTGGATCTTAAAAACGAATCCGGAGAAAGCGTCGTGATGGGGCTCGACCGGGCCGTCTTCCGATTTCCGGGCAGCGGGACCGGGAGCGAGTTCGAGAAAACGTTCCAGCATGAGCTGAACACCAAAATTGTTCATCGCACTTCCGAAGAAAATCGGCATCTGCTTGCCGGCGAGAACTTTCTCCATATCGAGTTCTTCGGTGACTCCGTCGAGCAGATCGATCTCCTGCTTAGCCACTTCGTAAATCTCTTCGTCGATGGCCTCGCGAACAAGTTCGTCATCGATTCCTCCCACGGAAAGTGGGGCCTTGAACGAGCCATGAGGGGTTCGTTCAAACAGGTTCACCTCGTTCGACTCCCGATTGAAGATTCCCCGAAAACGCGGGCCGTCTCCGAGGGGCCAGTTCAATGGGACGGGAGGAAGCTCGAGGACTCGCTCGAGTTCGTCGATCAGTTCGAGGGGTGGTCGGGAGGGGCGATCCAGCTTGTTTACGAAGACGAAAATGGGGACTCCTCGCTTTTTACAGACCTCAAAGAGTTTCAAGGTCTGCGCCTCGATACCCTTACCGGCGTCGATCACCATCACGGCGGAGTCGACCGCAGAAAGCACGCGATAGGTGTCCTCGGAGAAGTCGTGGTGCCCCGGGGTGTCGAGGAGATTGACTCGCGCTCCCTCGTAGTCGAACTGGAGAACGGTCGACGAGACCGAGATGCCTCGCTCTTTTTCCATGTCCATCCAGTCGCTGGCGGTGGAGTTTTGATTTCTCCGTGCCGTCACGCTGCCAGCGAGATGAATTGCTCCGCCATAGAGGAGGAGCTTTTCTGTCAGCGTTGTTTTTCCTGCATCGGGGTGGGAGATGATCGCAAAAGTACGACGGCGATCAATTTCTTTAGCGGCCGAGTCAGAGACTGTTTTGATAGCAGTGGTCAAAAGAAGAGAGGGGAGGTGAATACCCGAAAAACGCAGGGAGGCATGAGATAGCCCCGGAGAAGGATTGTCGCAACGTAGGATTTCTACTCCTGCCCGAGCGGATCCTTCTTCTCGGATTGCTGAAGCAGATAGGCCACGATATCCCGAACACCGTTCTCGGGCAGCGTATGTTCGAGGCCTGGTGGCATCAATGATCGCTCGAGGGAAACGATCGATTCGATTTGGGAGCGGGGAATTTGAACCGACTGGCCTGCTGCGTCGATCAAGCGAATCGAGTCGAGTCCGTCGGACTCGAGAAGGCCAATTCGACTTGAGCCGTCGATTCCTCTCTCAAAAACTTCGACTGTATCAAAGTCTCGGGCGATCGAAACGTCGGGATAAAGGATAGATTCAAGGATGTCACGCGCTCCACGAATTGAACCGATCGATGTTAGATCGGGACCAACTAATCCGCCGGTTTCGCCAACGCGGTGGCAAATGAGGCAACTTCCGGCACCGGATTGAAAAAGCTCGCGTCCGTTTTCGGGATCAGCTCGATCCATCGTTCCGAGAATTTGTTCCATTTTCCGGGCGCGATCTTCAGATTCGGATTTGGCCTTTGCGATACGATTTTCGATTTGCTCCAGAGGGGGCCCGCCGTGGGGGCGGAACAGCTGACGAAGTCGATCTGGATCGAAGCGAGAGAATCCCGGACTTGAGGCGAGTGAGTCAGCGAGAGCGGAAGCTTGTTCAGGAGAGTCGATTTTACGAAAGGTGCCCATCGCAAAAACCAACTCCGGGACCGAGAAGTTTCCCATGCGTTCGGCCAATTGGGTCTTTCGTTCGACGGTCAGTCTGGAAGCGGTCAGGGCCTGGAGGCTCTTCATTCTTACGAGCGATTCCTCTTCGGTCTCGAGGATCTTGATCAAGAGATCGAAGGCAGGGGCGGTGAGGACCGCTTGTTGAGCGGACCGAGCCTGAATGAGTTGAACTCTGAGCCAGCGGGGGAGCGATCCGTCGCCAACCCAGCGGTCGAGTTCTTTGACTAACTCTTTTCCCGATTGTCTACGGACCAATTCGACTACTGATTCAAAATCGGGAGAGTCGGGGCCTCTTTGCAGAATTTTTGCGAGCGGGGCTCGCCATGTCGGAAGGATCGTCGTTTCCTCGGCTCGCTTAAGCCATTCCAGGGTTTGGCGTAGGTCTGTTTCCGTTCCTCCGAGATGAGCTGTCATGAACCCTTGCATCGGAGGCGATGAGGCGAATATCGGAACGAGCTGATTCATGACCTCTTTTCTGGTGGAAGTCATTTCGTCTTTCCAAAGAAAAAAGCGGTTGGCGAGGGCTGCATCCCAAGTCGGCTGCGATGCCGCGATCTGGATAGCTGCAGAGCGAACCTGCTCGTCTTCGGAGTCAAAGTGAGGAAGGACTTCCAGGAATTTGAGTGAGGTCGAGGGTATCTGGTCGAGAGCTTGCAGCACCCCACTGAGAAGCAGGGGATTCTCAGACTCAAGCCCGATTCGTGTCGCTTCTGGATCATCGATTTCGATGAGAGCGTAGACTAGGGCATGACGAAGGACGGGATCCTCTTCGACTCGACCGAGACGGCCCAAGAGCGCTCCCATGGCTCGAGTTTCTCCCATCTTCCCCAGCGCAGTCGCAGCTTCCTTGGCCACAGCCGGTTCATCGCTTCGCACAATTCTCGCAAGAGCGCCTGAAATCGTACGATTTCTTTCCAATTCGATTTCACGTTCGGCGGGTTCGTTCGCAGCAATAGACTGCCAAGATCGAGTGACGCTGATTGCGTTTGCGGCTGCCTGTCGGACTGACGGAGCAGGATCAACGAGGGCGTCATAGATCAGGTCTATCGATTGAGAGAATTTCATTCTTGAAAGTGTCCAGATCGCATTGCGGCGCGATTGGACCGAGGTTCCAGGGTCCTGCAGAAGACGACGCAACTCCGGGATAGCAGGGTCGCCCCTTTCTGCCAGCTCGAGAATGGCCCTATCTTGAAAGGCAAATTCCGATTCACCGAGGAATCCGGCAACTTGTTCCGCGGTGAGTTGGTTCCAGTCAGGAAAATGGATCGGAGCGAATTCTGATCCTTTCTTGGAGATTCGATAGAGCATTCCTGTTACCTCAGGTTTTGCGAGGTGAGAGGTAGGGCATCCGTTGCGGAACCACCCACCTGTATCGATAGCAAGGAGATCTCCGTTGTAGTCCTCGAGAACGTCGGTTAGATGAGCATCGGGGGAGTGGATTTCAAAAACAGTCTCTGTCTTTGCGGAGAGAAACGAGGCGCCGGTGCGAACCAGTCGGGTTTGGGTGATCCTTGCGGTGTTAAAATGGGATACCAGCCACTGATCCTTCCACGAGGGATCGAGTGAACCGCTGCGATATCGACACATCCCTGAAATGGCGACGTGACCGAAGTTGTGAACCTCTCGAAGGAGTGGGCCGGTTCTGGGGAGACCAATCATTGCCTGAGGTTGGTCGATTCGAGGATACGCTCCTCCGTGCACCCAGTGGGTGAGGGTATCGCCCCGAGGGCGACCATAGAAAAGATTGACCGTCCCGAGAATTTCTCCCCGCTCGGTGAAATCGATTTCTACGGGATTGTCCATTCCTCCTCCTGCGAAAGGTTCAACTTCGCTACCGCTGAGGGTGGAAGACCATATTCTCGCTCCCTTTCCACGATAGAGAATCTGGCCATCATCGGAATCGGGAATCGCAAAGTTTTTGCGACCATGGCACCAGTAGATTCGTCCATTAGGATGAAGAAACGGACCATGGACATCAGCCGCATTTCCAGTGAAGTCAAACCCTGTCACGAGTTCTTCTCGAGTTTCGGCGCGGCCGTCCCCATCTCGATCTGAGAGTCGCCAGAGGTTCGGAGGCGACATTACGTAGAGCGAATCGTAAATCCACAGTGCGCCCTGAGGGAAGGTCAATCCGTCAGCAAATACGGTGGCTTTGTCGTAGACCCCATCGCGATTGGTATCTTCGAGAAGTCGAATCAAGCTCGGCTTCTGTGCGAGTAGGTCATCACGATTCAGATTCACCCCTCCATTTTCTGCTACGAAAAGACGACCTCGATCATCGAGTGTTGCCATCATTGGGAAACGGACGAGTCCGTCTTCAACCGCTGGGGAGACCTGCAGGCCTTCCCCTACCGTAAACTCTCCTTCTTCTGCAATAACGGCAGAAGAGACGAGGAGAGAAAAGGAAAGAATTCGAACCAGCATCGCGGGCAAGATCGTCGGAGAGCCTTCGCTTCGCAAGAGCGTGTTTCCGGTGAAGCGAGGACCTAAAAGGGAATTTGGATTCCAAGTGCTCTCAGTGCACACCATCCCTTCAATGCCTCAAAAACACCGAAAGCTCCCAGAGCGCAGAGACCTGTGGCCCAGAAATCAGAGTCACCCCAGAGCAGGAGCGCGATTCCTCCGCCAAGGGCGACGAGACCAATCGTACCCCGGATGATGCGGCCTCCTTTTCCGATATTGCAGCTCCAGTTTTCCATGAGCGATCGATGGGCCGGCAGGTAGTCTTACCAGCCAGTTCCCTTCGACTTGGTCTGAATCCGGCAGAGATACATGTCTGCGGTCAGGTAGAGGACAGTTCCGTCATTTCCCCAACCGCAGTTGGCCGTACGTTCGCCAGTAGAGATTCTTCCGAGGAGTTTGCCTTCGGGCGAAAATACATAGACGCCCCCGGGGCCGGTCGCCCAGACGTTTCCAGCCTGGTCTACCTTGAGCCCGTCAGGCAATCCGGGAAGTCCGTCTTCAAAGGCCTTCGTGGCATCGTAGAATAATTTTCCCTCCCCGAGGGTTCCGTCTTCCTTCACAGGGAAGGATTTCCAAATGGCGGCTTTGGGATCAGATTGGGCGACGTAGAGGGTTTTAAAATCAGGAGAGAATGCGATTCCGTTGGGACGAGTCATCTCCTTGGTAAGCAAGGTCACTTCGCCGTCCGGGCTGAGTCGATAGACTCCACAAAAATCGAGTTCACGGCGAGGGTCGTCATATCGATTGGGGAGACCGTAGGGAGGATCCGTAAAATAAATAGTCTCACCGTCAGGGCCGAGGCAGGCATCATTAGGAGAGTTGAGCCGCTTACCGTTGTAGTTGTCGACAAGGGTGCGTTTTCCTCCACCTTTCGTGAGAAGTGAAAGTCGGCGATCTCCATGCTCACAGGAAATCAACTGCCCTTTGGCATCGAGAAGCAGTCCGTTGCAGCCGGGTTCATTTCCGTAGGGTTCTACTCCGGTATAGCCTGAGGGCTTCATCCATGTTGAAGAACCTTTTCCCTCATCCCAGCGGACAATACGATTGTTCGGGATATCCGAGAAAAGTAAATAGCCGCCATACTCGTGTGAGGCATCAGGAACCCAGACCGGCCCTTCAGACCAGAGAAATCCTGAGGAGAGAACTTCGATCGTGGCATCCTCATCGATTAGCGCATCGAGCGCTGGATCGATGCTGATTACTTCGCCGATAGATGGGAAGTTTACTGAATCTTGAGAATAAGCTCCTGAGACTCCGAAAAAAAGTGCTGTTAGAGAGAGTAGTGGACAGGTGAGGGTCAGTTTGCGAATCATGATGAAAGGTTGACTGTAGTGCGAACCGAATTGTTATCAGACGAATGAGTGAGAAGGCAAGCGGGAACGCCCCCTCCTCCCCAGAATCTCTCGAGCCTCAGGACGAAGCTCGTCCTGTCGGACCCATCGGTGAGGAAGTGACTGTTGATCCTGAAGCCGGCGATCAGCTGGATCCAGTAGAATGTTGGTGGGATGACGCTTCCGAAGAGGACGGGGGGGCAAGGAATCGAAAGATTGATTCTGAAGAGAACGCTCACTTTGTAGGCGAGAACGGAAAGAAAGCCAAAAAAGCAGTGAAGGAGGATCCGTTCTGGCTTGATGATGTTGCTGCGACTCCAGGAGCAGATTCGGATGAGAGCGAACAGAAGGAGGAAGAGTCAAATCGCGAAGAGGAGTCCATCCTAGCTCCCGTAACGGACTAACTGCCTCCCGTGAAAATTGCTGAGGAGCTTTTCGCGGAAGAGGGAGACTACTTGATCGATAGCGGCGTACTGCTGACGAACAATCTGACGGGGCGTCAGTCGGGAACAGAAATTCTGAACAACGCTTCAATGAGGCTCGCGAGTCAATATATCGAATTTACCTCTGCGGCTACGCTACAGGAAACTTTGGCCCTGACGACGGGATTGGCTGACAAGAGTATCATCGCGGAAGGCGAAGGCCCTCTCATTTCTCCCACGCTTTCGCTCGCTGGTTTTCCCGTTGATTTTGCTTCTGAAAAACTCAGTGAAGTCCTAGGAACCTCTCCGGAAACCCTTTCACAGCTTTCAGGTCTTGATTGGTGGGACCGACAACTCTGCAAAAATTCCCGGCAACCTATTGGATGAAGAGAACGGAGCCGAGAACCTTGAAGACGGCGAGCCAATTCCGGAAGAACCAGAAGACGAGCAGCGGTGATATTCGAGGGAGCTTAGCAGGAGCGAAGGAAACTTGGCCCCAAGCCCCCTCGTTCCGTCAATCGCTAGACCACGCGATTTCTTGACTCACCGTCTCGAAAGGACTCGATGTTGGTAACAATCTCATCGATCAACCGTTGTCTCGCCTCTCGTGCACTCCATGCCGTGTGAGGAGTGATAAAGAGGTTTGGAAGATCAGCGGCAAGGAAAGGGTGGTCCACTGACGGAGGTTCTGGTGTGAGAACATCGACAGCTGCGGCTCTGATTGTTCCTTCTTCAAGGGCTTCGACGAGATCAGGTTCTGAAACTAGATCCCCCCGGCCGGTATTAATGAGAATGGCGGTTCTCTTCATCATTCCGAGCGTTTCACGTGAAATGAGGTGATGAGTATTCTCGGTCAGAGGGCAGTGGAGGGAGACGACATCTGATTGACTGAAAAAGTCGGAAGGGGAGAGCCTGGGGAAATCTCCAGACGAGGAAGATCCTTCTCTCTGGTAGGCGATCACGTTCATCCCGAAGGCACTCGCGATTCGAGCCACGGCTTGCCCAATCGATCCGAGACCGATGATGCCGAACGTCTTGCCACTGAGTTCCTCAACCGGATAGTCGAGGCGAGTGAAAATTGGGCTCTCAGCCCACTTCTTCGGCTCTGCTGCAAATCGATCCACGTTGGTGACGAGATTCAGGAGACAGGCGAAGACGTGTTGAGCCACGGCCTCGGTGCTATATCCGCTCACATTACATACGGCGAGCCCGAGTTCTTTCGCAGCTTCGAGATCGACGTTGTTCACGCCAGTCGCGACTACCTGAATTAACTTCAGATTTTGTGCCGCAGCCATCTCGGCTTTCCCGATAACGACCTTGTTTGTCAAAGCGATCGACGCGTCGCAGAGTCGTTCCGCGGTTTCTCCAGGTGTTGTCCGGCCGTGGTAAGTGACGTCTCCGAGTTCCTCGAAAGCCGAGAAATCGATGTCGTCTCTGTCGGAGGTGTTCCGATCAAGGAATACGATGGAGTCAGGCATCGTGTGGCAGTTCAGGCTGAAAGTTGTTCCATGACGGAGATCATCGCGACTGCAGCTTCCGCCGCCTCTCGTCCTCGATTCAGCTCGTCTCCGAGGGCTCTGGCCTCTGCTTGTTCCGAGGTGTCTACGAGAAGGACTTCATGGATCACCGGAACGAGATGTGAAACGCTGGTTCCTTGAAGGGATCGAGTAATCGATGCGGCAATCAAATCGGCATGGGCGGTCGATCCTCGAATGATGACTCCAAGAGCAATGATCGCCAGTGGCTGCTCTTCGCTGCATGCGACAGCCTCGACAACTACGGGAATTTCAAAAGCTCCAGGAACGCGAGTAACGCTCACCTCAAGATCGGGTGCCAAGCGAGTCAGGGTTTCAGATGCTGCTGCTACGAGTGCATCGGTGTAGATGCTATTGTATTGGCTGGCTACAATAGCGACTTTTCCGTTGCTGGAGATTTCTGAGGGAGATTCAGGTGCGGTTTTAGACATGGCAGTATCCACGAGTAAAGGGAGGCTCAGGCAAAAGGCAACCACGAGTTGCGATCTTCGATCGGCCTAGAGATAATGTCCTAACTTATCGCGCTTTGTGGAAAGATAGCGCTCGTTGTGTGGGTTGGATTCGATCTGAATGGGAACCTTTTCAACGATTTCGAGTTGGTGACCATCCAGCCCAACGACCTTCCGAGGATTGTTCGTGAGAAGCCGAATTTTTCGAACGCCTACATCGTAGAGAATCTGAGCTCCCATTCCGTAGTCTCGCAGATCAGATCCAAATCCAAGTTTTTCATTGGCTTCCACGGTATCAAGTCCCTCCTCTTGCAGCTTGTAGGCTCGGATCTTGTTGGCAAGCCCAATACCACGCCCTTCCTGGCGCATGTAGACGAGGACTCCGGAGCCCACGCTCTCGATCTGCGATAAGGCACTGTGCAATTGGCTTCCACAGTCGCAGCGACGCGAGGCAAACACGTCCCCGGTGAGGCACTCGCTGTGAACACGAACTAAGACAGGCTCGGTCGGATCAATGTCACCCTTCACGAGGGCGAGATGCTGCTCCGAAGGATTGAGCCGGCTCGCATACATTATCAGATTGAAGGTTCCGAATTCGGTTGGCATTTCGATCTGTTCGATGCGTTCGATCAGCTTCTCTTCTTTCCGTCGATACTCGATGAGATCTTCGATCGTCCCGATCTTGAGATCGTGCTTCTCAGCGAACTCAAAAAGAGAGGGGAGGCGAGCCATCGAGCCGTCCTCGTTGAGGATTTCGCAAATGACACCGGCTGGTTCAAGGCCAGAAAGTCTTGCGAGATCAATCGCTGCTTCTGTGTGACCGGCTCGACGTAGCACTCCACCTTCCATCGCCTGCAGAGGGAGGATGTGTCCAGGGCGAACCAGATCCTGGGGCTCTGCAACCGGATTGGCGAGAATCTGGACCGTCTTGGCTCGATCGGCAGCACTGATCCCCGTCGTCACTCCATCGGCTGCATCGACGGCAACTGTAAAGTTCGTGCCTTGTGACTCCGTGTTCCGGCTCACCATAAGAGGGAGACCAAGCCGCTGAGCCGCCTCAGGTAGAATGGGCGCACAGATCAGACCTCGGCCGTTGGTCGCCATGAAGTTGATGATTTCCGGCGTAATCTTAGAGGCCGCACATATCAAATCGCCTTCATTTTCTCGGTCCTTGTCGTCGACGATGATGACCATTTTTCCGGCTCGAATGTCCGAAATAATTTCTTCTACGGCAGCAAATTTCATGGGGAAAGTGGGGCGTCTTGGAAAAGGGGATTACGCGTGGTATTCGTCATCAGGACGAAATTTTGGAACAGGCACGTTGAGAATTTTCAGGTTGGAGCCGACCGCGCGATGGCGGCAACCAGGCTGGATCAGCACCGCAACTCCCGGGGAGAGAGGGTGAATTTCGTCATCCAATTCGATATGACCTTCGCCATCAAGAACGTAGTAGAGCTCGGTCATCTCTTTGTGAAAGTGGGTCTCACTGTCTTTTTTGATTTCCACGATATGCATCGAAGCGACTTCATTTTGATCGTTCATGAAGGCGCGCCGAGCCTGGCCGCAGGGGCAAGGGGTCGGATCAATCTCAGAAAGATGAGCGATCTGGAAGTTTTTACCGATTGTTTCGGAAGCCATCGGATAGGATACGCCGCAGAGTCCAGTTTTGAAAGGAAATGCTCGGTCTCGGGTTGGTACAAATTATTTGAAATCAAGAAAGTCCTATCACAAAAAAAGCTTCGCTCCCTTCAGGAGCGAAGCTTTTGAGAGGTTTCTGATGGAGACCCGATTAGCGAGCTTTGAGATCACCAACCTTGTCCGTGGTAGGAAGATAGCGGTAGTAGACTTCCAACATGAGGATGGCCCAGGCTGTGTTCATGATCTGGTTGTCTTTGCGGGAACCACCATCCTTGAGCCACGAGCCGTCGGAATTCTGTGCGTCGAGGAGTCGGGGCTGGAACTTCTTATTGTAGTCCAACCACTCCTTGCCTTCAGCCATGAAGAGCACCTGGGTGTTGTAGTAGGGGGCGTAGTAGTTCGCACCCGGGCTTGGGTTTGCGTAAGTTTTTGTCAGGTAGGTGAATCCCTTTTTGTATTCAGGGGTATCCATGCCCTTCCAGATTTGCATTCCGAGGAGAGCCGCTCCTGTGAGGGTCGGTTTTCCTTTCGCATGATCAGGATTGTATTTGAACGCGCCCTGTGAATCTTGAATCGATGGGAGATACTTTTCCGTGGCCTTGTCCAGCGCTCGATCAACACCAGAAAAATTTCTGCCCGTGTTATGTGCAGCCTTCAGAGCCTGAATCATCCAACCGGAGACTGACATGTCATCTTTACCTTTCGCGGCGAATCCGTAAGGCCAGCCACCTTCCTTCGACTGGGCGTCAACGACGACTCCGACAGCTTTCCGGAGAACAGACTCAAGTCGAGGAATCTCTTTTCCGCTTTCTTTCGTCATGGTGTAGAGCTCGCTGAGAGCATAGGCGCCAATGGCGTGCTCATAAGCTTCGTGGTGACCTTTCTGCCCGTTTGTGATCTTACCATCATTCTTGAGGCAGCGGTCCATGAGGTAGAGCGCGGCGTTGACGACCGAATCTCCAAACTTGGGAGACTCCGGAGTCTCGCAGTGTCCAAGGTAGGCAAGAAGCGTAAGACCGGTCATACCAGCAAAGTATTCATCGCCAAAGGATCCGTCTTTGTTCTGCTTCTTGGTGAGGAACTCAAGACCTTCGCGGACAGCGCGTTCAGCTCGGTCTTCTCCGCCACTTTCACGAAGTCGCTTCATTCGCTGAGACATGGAACATCGAGAACGCATTCCTGCGGGGATGGCTCCCATATTTGAGACGTCTCCAAACCCACTCATCGACATGCCGAATCCAGCATCACTGCTCGACATTGAAACCATGGTAAGGTTGGTGTTCGTGTCGAAGTTGTCGGGGACTGAGAAACTTGAGAAGGCGGTACTGGAAATCACGGGCTGTGACGTGGCGACAGCGGCAGCCGTCTTCTGCTTCATCTTGGTCATTGTCTTGTTATCAAGACTGGCATCGTCGGAATTTGCCAGAGAAGAAACCGAGATTTGAGGAGGAGTCGGAGGAGGTGTTGCGAGATTCCAGAAAACCAGAATCACGATCAGGACCGCATGGACAATCGCTGCAACCAGGATCGCACCAATTTTGTCGTTGGTGTCAGGTGCTCGCTCTGCCGCATGTACCATCTTTCCATCATCACCGATGTGAAAGTGCCCCTCTTCGGCACCACTCATGAGGTGACCTTCCCCACTGGGAATCGTGGCCAGCTCCGGAACGGCAGACCCTAATGGCGGCGGTGGAGGTGGTGCGTGCTCTTCTTCTTCTCCGGGAGGGCGTAGTTTTGTCGGAGTCACAGCAGAAGACGGCTCTTCAACAGGTGCCTCAAGTCCAGCCTTTTGGAATTCGGCCAACTGCTGGCGCAGGGCGGATGCAGATTCGCTCGCACTACCGGATGCAATGTGCTGATCCAGAATCATGATGCCCGAGGCAGGATCATCTGCCCCGAGGACGGTCGATACGAAAATGATGCTGTCTTCATCAGCAGGAATCCCATCTGCTTCCCGAATAATCGCAGCCGCGGAAGCGAATTCCGATGATTCGTAATACTGTTGAGCAATAGAGCATCGCAGCCCCCAGTCGTTGGGGTTCTCTGCCAATTGGTTCAGGAGTTCTTCCATAGAAAAGAGTTGTTACTGGGGAAATTGACGCTTTTAACGGCACCAACTTTTGCGGGCCCATGCGAGAGTATCATTTTCTCCAAATTGGCGGCAAGCCCAAACTTCTGTGACAGGAATTTCCCTGAAACATCAGATTTTTTGTCTTTTGCTCCAGTTGGAGCCTATGACAGATCTCCGAAAGCGGCTTCGATCACGAGTGCGGCGAGTGCTTCTGTCTTTGCATCGAGCTCGCGATTCGCTGCTTTCAGGGCAGCCGAATCCTTTTCTGTCGAGAGGAGAAGTTGCCGGATTCGACTGGCAGAGTCAGAAATTGCGGTCCTTTCTTCATCTGAGAGCGAGCTTCCTACTTGTTCTAATGCGGCTTCTACGGCAGGGAGGAGTTCTTCGCTCTTGAGTCTGGCTTCCGTCCAGATTCTTTCATTCATATCGTCAAAGGCGAAGTCGATCGATTCACCGATCATTTTCTCAACTTCTTCGTCTTCCACATCAACGGCCGAATTTTCGATCGCAAGCACATGGTCTGTATCAGTCAGGGTATTACGCGCCAGAACCTCAAGGATTCCATCTTCATTGATCGTGAATTGCACTCCGACCCTCGCGCTACCTTTAAGACCGGGAGAGAAGGGGATCGAAATCTCTCCAAGAAGCCAATTGTCTTTTGCCATCTCGCGCTCTCCCTGCAGGACCCGGATCGCCATGTCTTTCTGATTGGCGACGGCGTTGGTAAAAAGCTCGCCCGCTTTTGCTGGAATGGTGCTGTTGCGAGGGATGATCACATTCATGAGGCCCCCAAAGGTTTCGACTCCGAGAGAGAGCGGTGTCACATCGACAAGAATGACGGATCGAACTCTGCCGCATAGGATTCCAGCCTGAATCGCCGCCCCGAGTGCGATTGCTTCGTCCGGATTCTGGGACAGATTAGGAGAGATCCCAAACCATTCCTCCATCTTTTCGCGAACCAGGGGAATGCGTGTGCTTCCCCCGACCAGAATGAGGTGCTCGATCTCGTTTACGCCTTTGGCGTCGGCCTCAGCAAACGCTCTCTGACAGATTACCCGAGTGCGCTCGATCAATGGGGTGAGAAGCTGATGAAAAGTCTCGCGAGTGAGTGTAATTTCAAAGCTTTCCTGCTGTTGGAAGAATGGAAGTAAAATGCGCTGCTCTTCGGAAGCACTCAACGCTTCCTTCGCTTGTCGGGAAGCCTCAAGAATTCGAGTGTATTGTGCGGGGGAAAGTTCGGAGATACCGATCTCGTGCCTGGCCCACTCTGCGATCGCTTGATCAATGTCGTCGCCGCCGAGACGGGTGTCTCCTGCAGTCGCGATGACTTCGAAGAGCCCCTCTTTCATTTGAAGAATCGAGAGATCAAAGGTTCCGCCGCCGAGGTCGTATACTGCAATCGTTTGGTTCTCGTCGAGCTTGTCGAGCCCGTAGGCAAGAGCTGCTGCCGTGGGCTCATTGATGATTCTCTCGACTTTGAGCCCCGCCTTTTCTGCGGCGACTTGGGTTGCCTCGCGTTGACTGTTGTTGAAGTAGGCCGGCACTGTAATCACAGCTCGCGAGACATTTTCTTCGAGAGCAGTCTCCGCGATTGTCTTGAGTCGTCCGAGAATTTGAGCCGAGATATCCTCGGGAGAGACCGTCAGATTTTCGGTCACCTCGATCCCGATTCGATCTGAGCCGTTGTTTTTGAGAACGATCCCGAGGTTTTCATGGTCATTTGGAGTCAGCTGGGAAAAAGAACGGCCCATGAATCGCTTTACCGAAGTCACAGTTGATTGGGGCGCCAATTCGCGGGCACGTAGCGCTTCCTGTCCGACAAGTGGTTCTGCTTCTTTTTGAAAAGAGACAGCGGAAGGCAGGATTCGCTCACTCGCTTCATTGGCAAGGATCAGGGGGAAGCCTGAATCAACGACGCCGACCAGTGAATTGGTCGTTCCGAGATCGATTCCGATGATAAGCTCGTTCTGAGATTCCTGATTCATAGTGAAAGTGAGTTACGGCTTTCCCGTGGGGAGGGGACTGATGTCTCCGGCTGCTTATTCAGCACTCTAGCAGTGAAAGTAGTCGCTCCTGGCATTGGCTTTCCCATTTACTGAGAAACCGAAGTCGTTGCCAGGTCGAAAGGGCATTCGAAAAGTCGCCCCGGCTTCCATCTGCATCAAGGTTTGGAAAAGAGGAAGCCGCTTCTGCCTTCATCGCTTGGATCGCTTGCATTTTTGACTGCAGTTCGAGTTGGGTTTGCACTGCTTCCTTGGTCAGCAAAGCGCGACCAATCGCGGAATGGGCATCGCGATGACGAGAAAGGAAATCGTCCGTTTGTGAAAGTGTTCCGCTGAGTGAACCAAAGAGATCCATCAGGTCCGCGCTCATCACTGCTGCTCGCGAGGTTTCCACTTCGTGGAGTTCCAACCAATGAGCAATGCGTTTGCCCGGATCGAGGAGGACGGAGCGAGCTTCGTGAAGCTCGGCCAGAGCGTTGTCGTCTTCAGAGCTTCCGAAGCCCGAACTCTCGGTCGATTCAGAGAACTCTCGGGTTCGATCACGCCACGAGGACTCGATCTCGGTCTCTTCGAGACTCAAGGAAAGAGGGAATCCGAGTGCCGAAAAGAGATTCTTCATCGGCGAATGGCAGGAGAGGCAGGTATTGCCTTCCTACTACTTTTTCCGGGGGCCACCACCACCGCTTCCGCGACGTGGAGTGAGGTTTGGCTTGGCTCTCTTCTTCGGCTGACCAGGTCGAGCCATGCTCCGAGGGGAGCGACGCTTTCCAGGATGTCCATGACGAGGACCTCCGCGGGAGTCAACGCGATAAACGATCCGAGCTTTTTCGGTATCGTAGGGAGACATCTCAATCTTCACCTTGTCACCAGCGACGAGACGGATGAAACGCTTGCGCATTTTACCGGAGATGTGGGCGAGCACGAGGTGTCCATTCTCCAACTCTACACGGAACATCGTTCCGGGAAGTACTGTGTGGATTGTTCCTTCGAGTTCTACTGTATCTTCGTCTTGAGCCATAATTGCCAGAGGCCGGAGCCTGAGGCGCCGAATGTCGCTCAACTTTGAGAATTTAGAAGCAGTTTTTGGAGTTTTTGTGGAGATTGGGGTGTTTTTCGGACTTGTCGACTCGATCTTTCCGGTAAAGGAGAGGCACATCTATGAGCCGATTACGTCTTGAACCCTCTTAGTTCTTGGGTGCCGTTGCTTTGAATGTTTCCACGAGGGAATTGCGCTTCGCATGAAGGACTTTCCAATTTCCGTTCTCGTCGGACATCGTTGCAACGGAACTCTTTCCGAATCTCAGGGTGACTTCTGCATTCGGATACGCGGTTCTCCATACTGAGGCATCCCAATCACGTTGCAGGACCATGTGGTCGCTGAAAAAGTGGAGCAGGGATAGTTCCGCGTGGGAAACTGCAGGCAGCAAAAGGGCAATGCCTAAAAAGGCGGGTTTCGTCATCTTGCGCAAAAGGTCGATCGGAACTTGGAAAAATGGTCGATGGGTTATCGCCTGAATTCTGAAGATGCGGCGATAAGGTGCCAGTCGATTTTGAACATGATCAGGGGACGGGAAAAGGGTTCATCGACTAAAACCAGTCTTGATTTTGATTACTGTCAGGCCGTCTGTGGCGGGGAATTCAGCGTGTCGTTGCTACCGGGATGAAATTCTTCGCATCGACCTCACTTTGTTGACTTGCGAATCTTTTGAAAGAAGGCATAATGTCGCCCGTCGATCGAGCAATCACGAAGGTAGCCTGCTACCAGATAGGTTTGCTCGACCAGGCGCTCATTCCTGGCAGGAAAAGATGTTCCACCTCCAAACTCCGAGTCAATCTGGGTTTGAGGGTTTAAAATATCGACCAATGTCAGCTGAGACCCAAAGACGCGTGAATAGCTCAGCGGTAGAGCATCTCGTTTACACCGAGGCGGTCGGGGGTTCAAATCCCTCTTCACGCACGTTTTTGGAAGAAGGTCTTTCCGCATCTATATCAACGGAAACCTACAACCGCGGGTCGGGACAGAGTTCTATCAAGGTTGACGGAAAGCTGTAGTACGACAAGCGGTGCGAGGGGATCTCGAGGGGGAGAGGTAATGTCCCGGACGGCTGTTCTAATCTCTTCGATATGTCTGTGAATGGGACCGATTTGGGGACAAAGGAAAGCGAAGTAAGGGTGAAAGAAGACAATTCGATTACGGTCAACGGAACGGTGGCCGTTTTTCTGACCGGTGACCGATCGATTAAAGCTCTTCCTGTTTCGGCAAAGCAGTTCTGGCACATTGAGAGTGCCTGGATAGGGGATACCGAGAAAGTGCCCGTGGAGTTGATCGCGAGTGGGGAATGCATTGCGATTCAGCCCATCATCGCAAATGGCGATCTGCAGGATCTGGAATTCAAGGATATCGAATTGGCGCGCAGTGCCTCGGTCGCGCTTCGAATTTTACCGAGCAGCCATACGAATCCGGTTTTTGTGATTGTGGATGGAAAACTGATTCGAGCGAGTCGACGTGGTGCTCAGTAGTGTCTCGATGTGGTGGATCAATGCTGGAGTCAGAAAGAAAAATTGATCGATCGTAGCGAGCGGGACGAAGCGATCGCAGCTTATGATCACGCGAGAAGGAAATATGGCAGGATCTAGAAAGGGTCAGAGACAGGCTGAATGATTCTCCATCTCGAAAGCTGAATCAGAGTGTCGATTTTACTACTTCGGCTCCGTGGACGGTGGGAGGTTATCGTAGTGTTTCGCGCTTTCGGCACTCCAGGTCGGGCTGGACCCCCAGAGTGGAATAGTAGGGAGAAGGGATTCCCAGGTGGCCATTTGCTGATAGAGATCCATCAGCTTTTCAGGCTCACTGATGCTTAGGTCGCTGGCCTCCCCGGGATCGGAAGAAGGGGCGAATAGCTGTGCGGGGCGGTGCGCCAGTCGGATCAGTTTCCGGTCTCCTGCGAGGATCGCGGTTTGCCCCTGAAGTCGCCAATGGAGAACGCGAAGGTTCAGTTCCGAAATACGCTCGGTATTTTCTGCAAGTGCTGGCAGCAGGTCGATTCCATCATACGCTCCGTAGGCCTTGACGCTTTTTTCCTGGTTGCGCTTGTCCTCATGAGGAAGGGCAGAGGAGAGAGCAAGTGGCTCGGCTTTGGCCGCTGCGAGAAAAGTGGGAAGAATATCGAGGGCAGATACCGGAGCCGCGAGTTCAGTGCCCTCGGGCAAATTGCTAATCCAGGACCAGATCATGGGGATGCGGACACCTCCTTCTCGCAAGGTTCCTTTTGCGCCTGAGAGCGCTCCATTCCACGCCGAATTAGAGGTCGCTCCGCCATTGTCGGAAAAGAAGACGATGAGAGTGTCGTCGCGAACTTTGAGCTCCTCGAGCGAATCGAGAAGGCGACCGATATTTCGGTCCAAGTTATACATCATAGCCGCATAGGTGCGGCGCTTCTGATTCTCGATGTGGGAGAAAAGCGCAAGATCCTCCTCAGTGGCCTGCATCGGAGTATGAGGCGCATTGTAGGAGAGAAAGGCAAACCAAGGTTGCTCTGCTTTTTCCTGATCTTTGATCCATCGAATTCCCTCATCGGTGAAGAAATCTGTCAGATAGGCGCTGGAAAACTCAGCAATTTCCTTGCGATTGCGTTCCAGTGAATTCTTTCCGGGGGTCGGGAAATAGCCGTGACTGCCTCCTAGCATTCCGCAAAAATAGTCAAACCCTCGCTTCAGTGGATGGAAGCTTTCTCCCTTTCCCAGGTGCCATTTTCCAATGAGTGCACTTTCGTAGCCAGCAGCTCCAAGGTGGTCTGCGAGTGTGTGCTCACCGGGAGCTAGTCCTAGGAGTTCGGGTTGGGTGTGGTAAGAGGATGGCGCCTTGTTCAGATTGGCCTGGTAGCCAAACCGGCGGGGATCGCGGCCCGTCAGAATCCCCGCTCGTGATGGCGAGCAGACCGAACTCGGAACGTAGGCCTGAGAGCAAAAGATTCCTTCCTCCGCCAATCGAGTCAGCTGAGGTGTTTTCAGGTGCTTCGTCCCCGTAATTTCCATGTCCCCGTATCCCATGTCATCCGCAAGGATAAGAAGGAGATTTGGTTTTGCCTCGATCTCAGCGCCAATGAGCGTGAGACCAAGGACAAGCGCAAAGAAGAATGGAAGTCTTCTCATTCGTAAATAGAAAGCTCGGACAGACCGAAAACTTATCGTCTTCTCAGACTCCTTTCACTTCCCACCCCTTGCGATACGGGATATGAGTGAGCGCGTTCGCTTTCTCTGAGTTCGTGAATTTGCCTTTGGCAGAATCCCAATTCAGTGTTTCTCCAGGGACCTGCATCGCGACAGTTCCGAGAAGAACGGCTTCGGTCATAGGGCCGGAGTATCCAAAGTGGCAACGGGGTTGCTCGCTGATTTCACCGCGAACGGCGGCGGCGAAGTTTCCGTGATGATGCTCACTTGGTTCCATCTCGATCGCCTCATCGGAAGGTTTACCGTCGCGGTAGAGAACTGGTTTTCCGGAGCCTCCATGGGGAATCATCAGTGCTCCGGTTTCTCCGATGACGACTGATCCACTTCTTGGAATCCGATTTGCATTTCCTTCCGGTCCTTCGGTGACTCCCAGCGCCGCTGCGACTTCTTCACCCGGCTTTTGATTTCCGTCATACCAGGTGAAGTCAAAGTCTCCGCCGGATTCTTTGGTTCCTTTCATACGATGCTGGACGAGTCCATTGAGAGGCCAGCTGTCTGCATCGACTGGCGCGGGGCCATGTGACACGACAGAGAGAGTATCCGGCGCTCCCAGTCCCATGAACCAGGGATGGTAGATATGGCATCCCATATCTCCGAGCGTTCCGGTTCCATATCCGATTCGCTTGCGCCAGTTTCCGGGATGAAACTCACGGGGGATATATTCGCGATCTTTGCCGACGCCAATCCATTGATTCCAGTTGAGACTCTTCGGGACTGCTTCCGAAGCCGCGGGCAGGGGGTTCATCGAGCCCCACGATTTGGGATTCATGCTGTGAACGGACTTGATCTTTCCGACGATGCCTTGCTTGAGAAGCTTCACACCGGTTCGGTTTCCAGCCCCTGAAGCGAGCTGGTTGCCCATTTGAGTAACGAGCCCTTTCTCTGCGGCAAGATTCTGAGCGATTCGGCATTCGTGCAGAGTGCGAGTGAGTGGCTTTTCGCAGTATACGTGAAGCCCGAGCTGCATCGCGGTGATTGCAATCGGGGCGTGCATGTGATCCGGAGTTCCGATGACCACGGCATCGAGGTTCTTGGCGTGTTCGTCGAGGAGCTTTCTCCAATCATTGTAGATGGGAACATCCGGGTAGGCTTCCTGAACACGGTTGTTGCGAGAGGAGTCAACCTCTGCGACAGCCACGAGAGTGGTGTTTGGGACTTTCGCGGTCTCAGTGAGGTCGGACCAGGCTCTGCCATTTCCACCGAAGTTAGCAAACCGAAATTCACCGCTGGGAGCTCCTCCCTGCGAAGTCGAACTCCATCCGATCCAGGGAGCGGCCAAAGTGGAAGTAGAAACGGTTTGGAGAAAGCGACGTCTTGAGAAACTCATGGGAAGATGCTGCCAGAATCAGAAGTGTCCGTCAGCAGACGGGATCACGTCTTGTCTGGCGGCAGGACGATGTGCGATATCTTTTTAATGACAGAGGTAAATCGAAGAAAATTTCTCGCTGGGTCCGGAGCCATCCTTGGTATGGGAACCCTAGCGACGGCGAACGCAGCAGAAGAAACAAAGCTCGGAAATGGAGGCGTGATTCTTTTCCAGGGCGATTCCATCACGGATGCGGGAAGGGAGAAGAAGTCTCCAAAGGCGAATGATGCGAGAAGTCTCGGTCGCGGTTACCCAAACCAGATTGCTGGAGGACTGCTACGTGACCATGCATCCTTGGGCCTCAAGATTCACAATCGAGGTATTAGTGGGCACAAGGTGCCGGATTTGGCAAAAAGATGGCAAGCGGATACCATCGATTTGAAGCCGGATATTTTGAGCATCTTGATCGGTGTGAACGATATCTGGCACAAGCTCAATGGTCGCTATGATGGCACACCGGAAGTTTACCGTGACGGATTTGCTAAATTGCTGGAGGAAACCAGCGCCGCGCTTCCGAAGACTCGCCTCGTGATTTGCGAGCCTTTCGTTCTCCGTTGTGGAGCTGTGAAAGACAACTGGTTTCCAGAGTTCGAGACTCGTCGGGCCTTCGCAGAGGAAGTGGCAAAAGATGCGGGAGCTACCTGGGTGCCTTTTCAGAAAAAGTTTGATGAAGCGGTCGCTGCCGGAACCGAACCAGCATACTGGGCGGGAGATGGCGTGCACCCCTCGGTCGCTGGGCATGCGCTGATGGCAGAGGTCTGGCGGGATGCCGTTGGGATCTAACCCTGTTAGGTCGAAGACCTGATCCTGTTGAATTCATTCCGGCCTCACGGAATGAATGGTGCGGTGTCAAAAGAGATCGCTGAAAAGGGAAATTCGGGAAGTTGAGATCAAGGGAGGGCGCGCTAAGGTGCTCCTTTCCTCCGATCTATGTCTACCCCTGCCATTCAGAAAGATGCCGTCATCTCGGCCAATGAGCTGACCCTTGCCTTCGGAGGGGCTCCGATTCTGGATGGCGCGACTTTGGCGATCTATCCGGGAGAAAAAGTGGGCCTTGTCGGTCGGAACGGTTGCGGGAAGTCGAGCTTTCTCCGAGTAATTGCTGGAGATGAAACCGCTGATTCGGGTCAAATCTCGCGCAAGCAGGGGCTCGTCACTGGATATCTCCCTCAGGAGTTCCAACTCGATGAGAATGCGACGGTAGAAGAAAACGTCAGATCCGGAGCCGCGGATTTGATCGCCAAGATCGAGCGATTCGAAACGGCTGATCATCTCAGCGAGCATGAAACCGATCGGTTGCAGGCGGAGATCGATCACCTCGACGGCTGGAACCTGGAATCTCGAATCGAGATTTTAATGCGAGAACTCGGGGCGCCTCCCGGTGACCGGATCGTGGGGCATTTGTCAGGGGGAGAAAAGCGACGGGTTGGGCTTTGTCGCGCCCTCCTCGCTCAGCCGGACTTGCTCATTCTCGATGAGCCAACAAACCACCTCGATGCTTCCGCGATCTCCTGGCTCGAAGGGTATCTTGCGAATATGTCAGGAGCCTGTCTTTTCGTGACTCATGACCGCTACTTTCTCGATCGCATCGCGACACGAATTGTTGAGTTGGCGGGCGGCCGATTCTTTTCTCACGATGGGAACTACAGCGACTATCTCATCGCCAAAGATGAACGCGATCAAAGAGAGCAGGCTGCAGAGCACAAGCGTCAGCGTTTTCTATCCCGGGAAATCGAATGGGTGCGTGCCGGAGTGAAGGCGCGCGGCACCAAGCAGCGCAATCGACTTGAGAATTTCTATGCGGTGAAGGCGCAGAAGGCTCCAGACGAGGAGCTCGACATGGAGTTGGTGATCCCGACGCCGCCGAAGCTTGCGAATCTCGTCGTTGAAGCAGAGGGACTCGGCCATAATTACGATCACGACCCGCTTTTTTTCGGAGTCGATTTATCCTGCCAGGCTGGCGAGTGTATCGGTATCGTCGGCCCCAACGGAGCAGGTAAAACGACCTTCCTGCGTCTTCTCATGGGACAAATCGAACCTGCCGACGGTTCTGTGAGAATTGGAAAACGAACCGAGTTCAACTACGTCGATCAAACCCGTCTTGAACTCAATGAGGACAACAGCGTTCTCGAGGAGGTTTCTCAGGGAATTGACTCTGTTCGCTTTGGCGACGAGTCGCTTTCGGTTCGCGCTTACCTGCGACGATTTCTCTTCAACGATAACCGAATTAATGATCGGGTAGGGAATTTGTCGGGAGGAGAGAAAAATCGCGTTCTCCTCGCAAAGATTCTGAAACGGGGTGGTAACTTCCTCGTTCTCGATGAGCCGACCAACGATCTCGATCTGCAGACTCTGCGTGTTCTTGAAGAAGCTCTCATCAACTTTGGCGGAACCGCCATTGTTGTGAGTCACGACCGCTGGTTTCTCGATCGGGTTTGTGATCGAGTGATCGTGTTTGATGGCAGCAGCCACGTTGATGTGCACGAGGGGAACTACTCCTACTATCTCGAAAAGAGAAAAGCTCGGGAGGCAGTCATCGCGGCTTCCAAACCGAAGGCCACCAAGAAAAAACGAGTGAGGTCGCAGGATGACAAACCTCGCAAGTTGAAGTGGAAAGAGGAACGCGAGTTGGAGGGAATGGAGGACTCGATTCTTGAGGTTGAATCGAGGATCGAAGAGATCGAATCCAAGTTGAATGATCCCTCGTTTTTTATTGACCACTCTGAGGAGGCAATTGGACTCAGCGAGGAATTAGAGACGAAGAAGGAAACTGTGAAAGGGCTCTACCAGCGCTGGGAAGATCTCGAAGCGATTCGAATCGCTTCGAAACAGTAGGACACGGCGGTTCTTCATGTGACTGCGAAAACGAAGCCGATTCTGTTCGAGAGAATTCCGCTACTTCGCAATCTTCTCGTCGTCACCGTGGCTTTCGTCACCGTGAGAGGAATTATTCTTCTTTCCGCCCTTCTTCTGCGCAGCGAGGTAGGCGACGAGGTCTCGCAGGTCTTGCGGTGGAAGTGCCATCGCAACCGGGGGCATCGCAGAAATGGGAGGAGCGATTTCCTTGATGTCGGAGCGATTGACTCGGCTCGACGTATTGTCGAGTCCTACCACAACAACATGGTCGTCCGCTTCGCTGGAGAGGCGCCCTACTATGGAATCACCGCTGTTCAGGCTGATCGTGGTCATGCCGTATCCCTTGGTGATCTCAGCTCCTGGATTCACAACCGCTTCGAGGATCTTCTCCCGCGAGAGTCGCTTCGCGACATCAGAGAGAGCCGGTCCCTGGACGCCGCCCTCTTTGCCTACTTTGTGACACTGGAGACAGGCCCCCTGGTTTTTGAAAACGATTTCACCTTTCGAGACACTTCCTCCTGCGAGGCTGAGATCAAAAACTGCGTTAGGTCCGCTGGAGGCGTGGGCGGTAGCTGCTTCGTTGCCGGCTGAGCTGAGAAGTAGGTAAGCGTCGAGCCAGAGACCGCGTCGCAGATCCTTGTCGCGATTCGACCAGAGCGTCGTGATCTTTGCCGGCTCCGTTTTTCCCCAGCCTTCCAGGGCGGCTCGGGCAACAAGGAAGTCATCATTGGCAATGGCAGCGCTGGCGCGAGTAGCGACATCGGCAATGCCTTGGGCAAATCCTTCGCGGATCGCTGCGGCGCGAACGGGAGCTGCAGGGTCGTCCCAGAGATCCATGATGATCTGATTGAGATTTTCGGCGTCCTTGACCTCACTTGAATTCACGAGGCTGTCGAGAATTGCGACACGGAGTTCAGGAGTGAGAGCTTCATTGATAACCTGGCTGAGAAGGGTCTGCGGGTCGAGGGTGATTCCAGTACTAGTGGCCAACTCCATGCCGAGAGTCATTAACTCCGAATCATGTGGTTGTGTAAGGAATTTTCGCAGATCAGCTCCGATCGCACTGGCGAGTGATTCCTCTGATCGATCAGCGGAGACGAGGACGGGGCGGTAGGTGCCGTGAACCGGATCGGTCACAATGGGCTCGCTCCACATCTGCAGCGCAAGGATGGCCGATTTGCGAACCGGTAGGGTCAGTTCTCCATTCGAGGCAAGAGAAAGAAGTTCCCTCGCGTGGTCAGCTCCGCCGCGTCGGTAGTTTGCAGCGATAATGCGACGCTGAACGGTTTCGGGCAACGTAGCGGTTTCGGATCCAAGCGAGGCAAGTTGATCGCCTGCTTCGGAGTCGACTGCAGCCGTGTCGTAGATTGCGCGGGCGGCTTCCCGGGCGATGAGAGGGCTTACATCATCGAGAAAAGCAGCGGCTGCGGGGCTCGCGTGACGACGCAAGCCGAGCAGAGCGAGGAGACGGGCTTCGCTTGAGCCTGAGTCCGATTTTTCGCTGAGGTTCTGTTCAGTAGCGAGGCGATCGAGGGCCGTGAGCAATGCGTGACGGAGAACAACGTCGGTTCCCTCGGATTCATTCTTCTCTGCGGCGGAGAAGAGAGTTTCGATCACCGTGTTGTCTCCACGATCTCCGACTCGGCTCAGGGCGATCGATGCGAGAGAGCGAACCCGAGTGGATGAATCGCTCGCAAGTAAGTTGGTGAGAGCATCTTTTGCCTTGGGCATGCCGAGGTCTCCAAGAACGCGAGCGGCGTTAGCGCGGATTTCCGGTTCATCATCCTTGAGGAGAGAAAGCAAGGTATCGGTGACGTCGACACCGAGGCGTCCAGCCTGCCCAAGGCCCCAGATGGCGTGCAGACGTGCGAACAAGGAATCGCCTGATGTGGCGATTTTCGAAAGATGACGTTTCCCGGCCACTTCGCGATCGACGAGAATGAACTGAGCGGACTGGCGAACCCGGCGATCGCTGTCTGATAGAAGAGCGATGAGGTCGTTGTCCTCACGATCCTGAAAACCCTCTGCAAAGAGAGCTGCGACACGTTTACCTGCTTCCTGCTTGGCGACATCTTTTGACCTAGCGACCTGGATCGATCCATTAGTGTTGACGCTCCATCCACCTCCGAAGTCGCAGAGGTAGATGCTCCCATCAAATCCGAGTTCGACATCACTGGCGCCGATTCCTTTGAAGACTACCTCTTCGGAAATGGCCTCGTAGCCGGCTCCTTTCGGTTCCACACCAACCGAAAGTACGGTACATCCTTCTGAAGGGCCTCGGTAGTTTGCGAGAAGAAACTTGTCCTTGAGATTGTCAGGCAGCGAGTCACCTGTCAGGTAGGTGACACCAGATGGTCCCCGTGCCACGTGAGAAGCGGGTGGGTAGACCCATTGAGGCTGTTCTTCGCTCCAGATGTCGTACATCTTCTCAGCGACCCACATGGACTTTTCGGGGTGGAAATCGCCCCAGTCGAGGTGAGTTACGTAATGATGGGCAGATTGATGTGACATGTCCCAACCGGAGTCGGTGCCCTCGAGAGCGTAGACCATCCTCGCGAGATCGCCGATGTCCCCAGTATTGTCGAACGTGAAGAGATTGCCGTAGTTGTCGAAAGCCAGTTCCTGTGGATTGCGGAGACCCTCACAGAATACCTCAAGTCCTGACCCATCCGACTCACATCGGAAGATCGCTCCTCGACCGGAACCCGGATGAGTGACTCCGAGGGAGTCCTCGACATGGTAGCCGCGATCGCCGACTGAAAAGTAGAGCCGGCCGTCCGGTCCACGAATGATGCCGTGTAGATCATGTCCAATGAAGGAGACGCGAACGCCGTAGCCCGTGGAGATTTCTTCTTCCTTATCGGCGACGCCATCATCGTCGGTATCGGTCAACTTCCAAACGCTCGGAATGCAGGTAAAAAAGACGGAGCCTTCATCTGCGAGGATCGAGAATCCGATTCCATCGAGAGGTTCCTTGAATCGGTCTGAAAAAAGGGTCCGATGGTCGGCGACTCCGTTTCCATCACGGTCTTCTAATCGGACGATGCGATCAGCAACTCGGCTGAACCATCCTTCGGGAAAACTGGCCGCATATTTCTCGTAGATTTTCTGGCGATCTTGGACGGTTACCGCTTTGAAGTCGTCGCGGATCAGTTCGTTGGCTCCGCGTAGATCGGGAACTCCGAGCCAGAAGCGATTGGCCTCCGCAACAAAGAGACGTCCCTTTCGGTCAAAGCCAAAGCTTCCCGGATTCTCTATGAAAGGGAATTGAACCCAGGTATGCCCCTCAAGGCCGTCGTTTTCGATGAGACCGCGAAAGGAAGTCTTCTCGTTCGACATCGCGGGAAGTTCGTCTTCCGCTACGGTAGGAAGTTGCTTAAATCGGCCTTCCAGTTCCTCAGGAGTAATCGAGAAAACGGACGACAGCGAAAAAAGGAGAATCAGGTTCGAGATAAGAAGGAGCTTGAGTTGTTGCATGGACCGGGAGATTACGTTCAAGCAAGACGTTCGGCAACTCGCGAATAGGCGAAGGAAAATGAGGGATAATGCCACAGAAATCGCGATTATGCAGAACGATCGAAATTCCTTTTCTACCCAGAGGAACTTTCGTAAAGTGAACGTTCTCTCTTCCCGACCCCGAAATGCCGAAATCACAGTATGCCCTCATTATCGCATTGCCTGAAGGAACGGTGAATCACTATCTTCTCTCTGCCTCTCAGGTTGCGATCGGTCGTGGTGATGGGAACTCGATCGTGATTGATTGGGAGACCATTTCTACCCGGCATTGCTGTCTGAAACGCAGCAAAGCAGGTTTTGATCTGATCGATCTGGATTCCACCAATGGGACTAAACGAAAAGGCGAGACGGTTCGCGATAAGCCTGTTGCGTTAACCCATGGAGACTCGCTCGTTTTTGGGACCAACGTGAAAGCACGATTTGTCGAGTTGGAGGAGATCCTCGAACAGGAGGCACCGCCAGCCGCTTCGGATGGGACACGGACGCAACGATTGGAGTTGAATCCCAAGCTTCCCGAAATGCCCTCGATCAACCCCGTTGCAGCGGCGGTGGCGAAAGCTGGAAAAGCAAGGAATCGAGTTGGATAGGGATTTTTACCGAGCGATGCAGACGCGATTCTTCTCCTATGAAACTGGAAAGAACTGAATTTCACCCTGAGACTATCTTATGAAATATCGTGATCGAATCTTCGCTCTGGCAATCGTTGTTTTGAGTGCCTTCTTGGTGCTGCCTGCGCTGGGACAGGAAGGCGACGGGGGAAATTCGCTGGGCGATCTCCTCAAAAAGGTCAAGGACATCAAGGTGCCCGAGTCGGTCACCGGTCTCCCCGAGCAAATTACTGAGCTCAAAAACTCCTACCTCGAGACGGCAAAGACGGTTGAAGATCTTCAGCATCAGGTGGAGATGCTTCGCCAGGAGGTTTACGAGTTAAAGAAGCAAAACGAAACGTTGTCTCAAGCGGTGGGAGCCAAGGTGGAGGCAACCGGAATCAGCGATTTGCTCAAGCCTACTGAAATCAGTTCCACCCAGTTGGTCGAGAAGTTTGAAGCGGATCGAGCGCTCGCTGATGAGCGCTACCGCGACAAGTATTTGAAAGTGGTGGGAATTATCGAAAAGTTTGAGACAGGTCCGCAGGCGATCGAGATTTTTCTGCGAGCGGACGGAAAAGATTCGATGGTTCAGTGTCAGGTTCCGACGGGTCCGGATGTCTACGTCGAGGCCCAACCTTCACAAGGACGCATCATCAGTCGGAATGATCGAAGAACAATGCTCAGCGTAGGTCAGCCGATTTCCGTAGTGGGCACATGCCGCGGAATCTCGCTGAATGTGGAGATGAAAAATTGCAAGGTCGACGGCTTTTCAGAGAAGAAGATCGAGAGCGCTCCGGCGAAGAAGTGAGGTTGGCGAACTCTGAAATTAATGTCCCAGCCCTCAGCTGACACCTACATCTTCCGGCGAATCGCTACAAACCCGGTTAACGATTTGATTCCGAGGAGAACGGTCGCGACCCACAAGACAGGATTGAGGCTTCCCGGGAGAAAGTAGACATCGACCGCCATCCAGGCGAAAATGAGGAAGCGTGGTCGAAAGAGCCAGGAATAGGGAACCTGAAGCGTATTTCGAACCATCGCAAATGTGACTACAAGCGTGTAAAGAAACAGGTAAGATCCACCTGACCACGTTCCGGCGAAGCCGGTGTAGACCATCGTAATCGCGGTGGCCGTAACTACAACCTGGTCGGCGGCGGTGTCGGTAAAGGATCCGCGGTCGCCATCCCTTCCGAGATGTCGAGCGAGGGGGCCATCAATGCCATCGAGGAGAACGTGAGCGAGGAGAAATCCAAATGCCCACAGGTAGTGCTCAGCAATGAAGAGGGGACAGAAGGCAAGGCCGCAGAGCAATGAGAGAAAGGTGATATGGCCGGCTCGAACTCCGTTTGTTCCCAGTAGGGTAAGGAGCGGCGCAAGGCATTTCCCGCGAAGAGTTTGTGACCACTCCATAAAAGCGTCCTCGCCACTGGAGTAGCAGTTTATCGAAATCTCTTCCGGGTTGGATTTTCTATTCTTCATCGAATTTCAAGTTTCGCATTGAGTTGGATGGATGCGTAAATTCCGCCGGAGCAAACTTCTGCCCACGGATCGCTGATCCTGTATTGTGAAATTTCACGCCTTCTCTTTCGACTCCTCGAAGAGGAATGTGAGTATGTCCAAAAAAGCATTCATCGATTTCCTCTTTCCAATTGGAGTAGGTCTGATCGAGATGCCAGATCATGCGGCGTATTGTCGAATCTTTGCCAAACCAGAGATGATGCGTGAGATGGCTGATTTTGATCGCATCTGAAAGATCGTAAAGCCGAGCGGAGTGATGGCTGCGGGGTCTGTCTTTTTCCCAGCCAGATCGAAATTTTTGGAATCCGTTTCGATTCATTCGGTAAGTCGCAGCGTCGCCATGAAGAAATAGCTTCCTACCCAGAATGAGATGGTGAGGATGCAAGGAGACTCCCTCGGTCGCCTCCACTTGATCGAGAAACCCTGGCAGACAGTCGTGATTCCCCGGAATGAAGTGAATCGCGAGTTGAGGAAACGCAGACTTCAGCTGGTGCAGCCAATCGATTGCCTGAGGCACCGACTCTGAATGCGGTCGAATCGCCCAGCGGAAGTCGAAAATGTCCCCGTTTAGAACAAGCGTATCCAGTGCCGAGAACTGAGCAGATACTTCGTCAAAGCGGAGTTGTCCTTCGGAGCGGCGGGAGAGCAAATGCAGGTCTGAAACTACGATTCCTTTATACATTCAAGAGGGGAGAGTCACTGAGACTCTACTCGGCAACCGGGCCGAGCCTGAATTGAACAAGGAACTGGATGCATTGACCAGAACGATGCTTGAGGCTCTCAAGTCCGTATCGATTCAGTGACACTGTTAATGCTTCTCCCCGACGGGAGCTTTCTCGGCTCCTTCCAAGGTTTTCATCCACTCCCAGAGTGCTTCGAACTGGAGGTCGGCGTCGCCTTCAAAATACGATGGGTTCAGCGCGGTCTTCTTATCCGAAGTGTATTTAGGCATGATTGTCGTGGGAACAAATCGCTGCGGCCAGTGCATCCATGAATGATAGTAGCCTTCGCGAAGTCTCTCTCCGGCCAGTTGGAGATTCGGCCCCTGACCCTCAAATGCCTGAATAGCGCCTTGAGAACCAACGGCATGGCAGGTGCTACACGCATAGCCCGTCAGACCTGCGATCTTCGCACCCTCATCAGCGAGCGGTTTGTCAGGAGCGATTAGTTCCATCCCAGTGGAAACACCAGCACGGTGGGCGATTCCCAGAGCGAGATTTTCGGCGCGACTTGGGAAGGCCGGCATCCGAGCTTCGAGATAGGGACGAACCCGGAAAACCTCTCCGTGGAAAAGTCCGGTGAGCCAATCATCGCGCAGCTTTTCTCCAGCGAGCGAGATGTCCGGGAGAGCAGCATCGCCTCCGTGACATTTCATGCAGCGAAGACGAGAAATAGTACGTGTCGCATACTCGTGGGGGACAAATCGATTCAGAGAATTGAAGCCATGTCCGCTGTCTACGTTTCGGAAAGCGAGGAGAGCCTGCTTCTCTTCGAGGGAAAGACCGAGCTCCGGAGCTTTGCCTTCTTCTTCGGAGAGACATCCTTCGATGAGCCATTCCGCCGCCCACATTTGTTTGAGCGGTTTCGCGGAGAATTCGTAGTCGGGTCGCTTTTCGACGTTTGGATCATGGCAGACGAGGCAACGCTTTGCTGCCATTTCTTTTCCTTTCGCGGTATCGCCGGGATGAAAGGCAGGAATGTCAGGTTGTTCTGATCGGATCGAGGCGGAGAGGTCAGCGGCTTCCTGCTCTTCCAGGTGAAGATGGGGGAAGGTCGAATCAGCGTGGTAAGCACTCGGATTCAGAAGAAATTCAAAGAGTCCGACTTCGGTGAACTTGGCCTCTGCGGTGAGTTCTTCCACCCAGGGACCAAGATGAAGTGTTTCGGCGAGGACTTTTCCTTTTTCGGGGTCACCTTGGGGCGGGTTTGCGGTCGTAGCTGTTGCCGTGGTTAGGTTCAACCAACTCGCGATGTCGGCGGCGGAATCCGGCGCAACGCTGGGGCAGTCTCCCTGCGGTTTGCGAATCCACGATTCGATCCAACCCGGATGGAGACGCTCTCCGATTCGGGCAAAGTCAGGAAAGCTCTCGAGAAGCTCAGGCATTGCGGTTTCCTCGGAGAGGCGATTTTTGTCAGGCTTGTGGCAGCGTATGCAATTCTTGGCCGCAAAAAGGTTCCGGCCGTGACGAGTCTTGTCTTTGGCTTCGAGGAGATCGTTGGGGAGATAGCGAAACTGTGAAGGGCGAACCGATTCCCAGACGAAATCGCTACCACTCCAGATGAACTGGATCCGACCTTTGCCATCCTCCTGTCTCTGGAAGTTCGCGAACAGTGACTGAGGGCCTGCCTCGAGTTCGATTTGGCTGGATTCCAGAGGGAGCTCGCCTTCGAGAATGGTTTCTCCATTCAGCTTGAGGCTGGCCCAGCCGACGCCTTCGAGACGCAAAGAAAATTGATCTCGCGCTTCGACGATGAGGTTTCCTTCGAACACCATTTCTCGCCCTCTTCTCGGGTCGATGAATGGAGTCGCGGGCTGACCTGGGTCGAGGGTCAAAGCGAGCCGATCGACGACCACCGCATCATCGGTCGAACCGTGGGCCATGCTCAAGATGAGGCCGGGATTTCCAATCGGATCGGTATTGATTTTCGGGAGGTTTGTCAGATCGAGTCCGTGCTCTTGGAATCCGGGACGAAGCAGGTGAACGGTATTCCAGATCGTTTCCCGAAAGGCATCCTTTTCGGCGTCGGCGAGATCCATTTTAATTTCCATCTGCATAGCCGGTGTCATGTCCGGAATGTAGAGAAAGACAGTCTTTCCATCTTCGAGCAATACTGCTGCGCGAACTCGAACGGTGTCGATTTGATTGCGAGATCCCTTGGAAATTTCACTGAGGGCTTCAGCTCTTGCTTCGGCATCGAAATCGTCGATCGAGAAACGGCCCGAACCATACTGGGGGCCCCAGACGTAGTCCCATTTGCTGATCGAATAGCGGCGGGGGTCACTAACGACCTCGGGACTGAGAGCTTCGCTGAATTTCACTTTGATACCATTTTCGTGCGCTTCGAGGGAAAGTGGGACAGGCTTTTCGGTTCCAGTAAACCGGACTCGATGAAAACCTGTGCCTCCATTGGTCTGCCATCCGCGGAACCCGATGAGGTAGAGATCTCCGGTTCCAGGCTGGAAACGGCCGCGCATGACCGCTGAGGTAAGTTCAATCGGAAGACGATACACACCACCTTGCACCTGTCCGTCGACCTCATCGATGAGAACCCGGTAGACGGAGCTCTTGCCATAGGAAAGGTGGAGCATTCCACCGGCATGATTTTTCCAACCGCTATCTTCAGGGAGCCAGAACTGGCTGCCACTCGAGTTGTCTACGTAGTAGGGAAGCCAACAGAGAGGTCGCTCATAGTCGGTCGGTGCTCCCTCAAGGGTTTTAATGAACTTTTTGTCCTCCCACACACTAGGGACAACTCCGTGAAAGCTCATTTCGCCAAGCTTTCGAGTGCTCCAGGTAATCTTGCAGCGAGGAACGTAGCTTCCCTCGTTCTCACCAGTCGTCAGCTCACCGTTAGGTCCGAGCCCCAATCCTCCGGGAGCTCGCAGTCCCCAGGCAACTCTTTCGAGTTTTTTCCCGTCGGGGCTGACTTTCATGATCGTTCCGTTGTGCTCCGTCCATGGTGCAAAACCGCGCCCGCCGCTGATTACGGGTTGGCCCTTGCTGAAGTAGAAATTTCCTTCTTCGTCCGTCTGAAGATCGAAGGCGAATTCGTGAAAGCCTTCCGTGATATTCACATCGTTGTTGAAGCACTCGTAGTAGTCCGCTTCCCCGTCGTCATTGAGGTCGTGGAGCCGAGTGATCTGGTCGCGGCCCATCGTATAGATCGTTTCATCGACGATCTTGAGACCCAGGGTTTGATAGAGTCCACTGGCAAAACGTCGCCAGGTGATGCTTTCGAGATCGCCATCGATTCCATTGGCAATCCAGACATCTCCGTTCCAGGTCGAGCAGGCCACTCGCTTTCCGTCCGGAAAGAAATCGAATGCGCCGAAGCGGATCTGCGATTGCCAGGGATTATCTTTCGGAAGAGGAATTGAGTCGACGGCGTAGGTTTTGTCGCTCTTACCCTTTCGTCCTGTCACCGCGATAGATTCTGGGAAAAGTGAAGGACCACCTTTCGTGAATTGATCAAATGACAAGTCCTTCAACACAGGGGGGCGTTCATCGGTCTTTGAGTAGAAAACGGTAAAACGTCGCGAAGGGCCCACTGGGATCTGGAGAACCTTGCGACCGCTCTCCAAGGCTTTGATGGTGATCTCTTCTGGCCCATGAAGGTGAAGCGAAATCTCTGCAGGCTGAGGGCCTTTTTCTGGAGATGGCAGGGAGTCCGAAAGGAGAAGCTCAAGAGGGGCTTTTGATTCTGCGATCTTGATCGTCCTTGCGAGCTGACCAGCAATCATTCGTGGCCATTCAAAGACTTCTACCCCTCCGACGGAATAATGAAGCAGCGTTCCGTCGGCGTGGCGATACAACCCAAGATACTTGGCGTGTTCGTCGGGAAGCGGTCCGTTGGGCTTTCCGTTGTCTAGGTCACGCTTGTCGGTCCAGTCCCCCCCGATATCCCAACCAGGTCCTGCCAGAGTAGCGAAGAAATATTGAGAAAGATCGGCGGGGAGAAAAGAATTCCCGCCATGTTTGCCGTCCCACGGAGTTCCACGGAGAGCTACGTTTCCAGAAAATCCAGCGACCATTCGCATGGTTTCGGTGTCAAAGACGACCGTATTGTTTTCGTCTTCTCCAAGCTTGATCGCGATTCCCTTGAGAACTCCGACCTCGCCTTCTGCTCCGTAGCTTCTAAAGGTATCCGAGATGAATGGCCCGGTATCCATCACTTCCCACCACTTTGCTTTCGGATTCTCCTCAAGCTTGGCTGCTACCCGGTCGGCCCGGGTCTGGGAATGAGCACTCGAAAGTAGAGTGGTGGTGACGAAAAATAGAGCGGAAAAGCGTTTCATAGAGAGGAACTCGATTCGAATGGGAGCGGGACGATGGCGGAAAAATAAAAAAATGCAAGAAGCGGAAGTCGGTGTGTCTAATTCAGAAAAGCGTATAGGCGGAGAAAAGGGGGATTGAGAAGCGGCAAGCGTCGAGATAGAGTCGCGAATGATAAATCGGACAATCGCTTTTTTTGCCTTCCTTTTGGTTTTGCCTACGTGCCCTTCTCAAGGTGAGGAAAAGATCAGAAACGTCCTTTTTCTGATCGCTGACGATCTCAAAGCGAGCGTTCTAGGTTGCTATGGAGACGAGGTCTGCCTGACTCCTAATATTGATGCTCTCGCCAGAGAATCGATGGTTTTTGAGCGGACCTACTGTCAGGGGCTGGCCTGTCACCCTTCTCGTCAGTCGTTCATGCACAGTCGCTACCAGGGCAATAGTGGGCCGACGCTGGGGGAGCATCTCATCGCGCAAGGATTCTACAGTGCCCGTGTCGGGAAGATTTTTCACATGCGTGTCCCTGGAGACATTATTGCCGGAACCAATGGGAACGACATCCCCGAGACCTGGATCGAGCGATTTAACTGCATGGGGCAGGAGGCACACACTCCTGGCCTCTACCGACTTCTGAATCAGAATATAGAGACTCGGGCTCTGGAAAACCGACAGTCGACCCGCATGCCGTTTCGGATGTTCGCCAGTGTCGAATCTGATGGCGATGGTTCTGAACAACCCGATTGGAAAGCCGCTGAAAAGACAGTCGAACTTCTGCAGAAACACGGAAAGAGTGAGAAGCCGTTCTTTATCGCTACAGGTTTTGTTCGTCCCCACTACCCGAGCGTCGCTCCAGCTTCCTATTTCGAAGGTTACCCTCATGAGGAAATGTTGATTCCCGAAGTTCCGGAAGGAGACCTTGATGATGTTCCGAAACTGGGAAAGGCAGGAACGACTTCACAGAGTACAGGGATTGCACAGTATCCTGACAACATCCGAAAAATGTGGGCCGACTACTATGCCACCGTAACTTTCATGGATGAGCAGCTCGGCAAAGTCATGGCGGAGTTGGATCGGCAGGGGCTGCGGGATTCGACCCTTGTGATATTTACGAGCGATCATGGCTATCACCTAGGCGAACATCATCTTTGGCAGAAGTCGAATTTCAAGGAGGAGGTTACACGAGTTCCTCTGCTGATGTCTGCTCCGGGATTTGAACCTGGACGGACGATGTCCCTGTCGGAGCTGACGGATCTTTATCCTTCAATCTGCGACCTCGTGGGGGTTTCGATTCCGGACACGGTGCAGGGTGAAAGCCTCAAGCCCGTTCTCGCGGATTCATCTGCAACAGTTCGCGATGCCGCTTTTTCACTCTCCGCCGGCAAAGGGCATTTCGTCCGCACCAACGACTGGGCTTACATGCGTTACAAAGACGGAACCGAAGAACTTTACAACATGGCGCTAGACCCCGAGCAATTTACCAATCTTGCGAAGGATGCAAAATGGGAGGATGAGAAAGCGAAGCTCATCAAGAAAATGAAGCGGAAGATCGCGCGAGCGCAGAAGTAGCGACGAGATCGATAGCTCTACGATTTTCGCCACGGCGTCTCGCTATTCCCTCAAGGCGGCTTGGGGGTGGATCGAATTTCCTCTCTGAACTCCAGTGGGTTTGTCAGGATCAAAATTTGCGTTCCTTGAGGGCATTTGTGCCCCCACTGATTTTCTCCAGGCGACAAGATTCTCATATAGTTCGCGGCCTTTCGCGAGTTCCGACTCGATCAGGTTGTCGTTTTCGTGAATGTCGCTCGCGAGATCATACAGCTCGATTCGATTTTGGCCGATGACCTCGATCAATTTCCAGTTCCCCGAGCGTATCGCGCTGTAGGGTTGCGCGCCCATCGAGTGATAGTGAGGGTAGTGCCAATAGAGGTTTTCCCGAGACCAATCGGCTCTAGGATTTTGAAGGAGCGGGAGAATGGATTGGCCGTCCTGAACAGAGGCGGCCTCCTCGGGCAATTCGAATCCCATCGCGTCAAAGATTGTTGGGACCAGATCCATTGTGATCACTGGGATATGACAGAGTTTTCCCTTCGCCTCGCTTTCCGGAAGATGAACGATCAGCGGCACTCTTACCCCGCCTTCATAGATCCCTCCTTTTCCTTGGCGAAGAGGGGCGTTGTCTGTCGCTCGAGGATCAAGCCCGCCATTGTCAGAAGTAAAAATGATCAGAGTGTCATCAGCCTGACCAGTCGCTTCCAGTCGATCAATGACTCGTCCCACTGCGGAATCGACGCTCTCGACCATCGCCGCATAGACTGCGTTGGTGTGCTTGCGGTTAGGGTTTTCCTTGAGCTTGGCTTCGTATTTCTCAACCAGATCCGGTTTCCCTTGCAGAGGTGTGTGTACATTGTAGAGCGATAGGTTCAGGAAGAATGGAGCATCTTTCGACGAAAACTGATCGATGAGAAGCTCGGCCTCGGAGGCAATTCGATCAGTGAGGTATTCTCCTTCTCTTGTCGATTCGTCTTCTCCTTCGACTCGAGGAAGGTTGGAATAGATCGTGTTGTTCTTTTTCTCTTCGAGTGATTTGCCTCTCCCATACGGCCAGAAGTAGCTGGGGGGAGCGCCTTTCTCACATCCTCCGATGTTGATGTCGAACCCATGCTCAAGTGGCGAATTGTCCGGGTCGGGAGCGTCTGCTTCTCCCGTTTGATATCCGTCGCGGTGAGCCAGGTGCCATTTCCCGAGGTGGGCGCTGGTATAGCCATGAGGCTTCAGCATTTCGGGTAGGGTAAGGTGCTTCTTTTCCAACACCCGAGTCCAATCAGGAATCGCCAGGGGGGTATTGACGAATGGGTGACCCGGAATGAAATCCGTCACATTCATCCTCGCCGGCGATTGTCCCGTTAAGAGGGCTGCCCGGCTGGGGGAGCAAACAGTGCAGGCCGCGTAGCCACTTGTGAAGCGAATGCCATCTTTCGCGAGCTGGTCGATGTTGGGAGTCTCGTGGAGATCGCTCCCTGTGCAGCCTAGATCTGCCCATCCGAGGTCATCGACAAAGAAAAGCACCACGTTTCTTGGTTTCGCCTCGGCCGAGCAAGAAATCAGGCCGAGGAGGATGAGGAAGGTCGCAAAACGTAGCATGGGGTGATCATAGGGTTGTCGTCGCAGAATTCTCCAGATCCGTTTTTGCGCAATGAGGGGGCTTCTTTTCGCTTGGGACGAGTAATTATCCGCTTGCCTGAATCAGGCACTCTATGCGATGAACGCAGTGCCTATTATGGAAGAACAAGCAGGAGCTGAATCCGCCCCAGCCGTGAAAGAAATTCTCGCCCGGGCGAGAAAAGAAGTCGCCAAAGTAATCATTGGTCAGGAGGAGGTTGTCGATTTCTGTCTGATCGCGATTTTCACGGGAAATCATATTCTTGTCGAAGGAGTTCCAGGAGTCGCCAAGACTTTGCTTGTGCGAACTCTCGCTCAGGTCCTCGGAGCTGATTTTTCGCGAATTCAGTTTACTCCCGATCTGATGCCGTCGGACATCACAGGGACGAATGTCTTTAATATGCAGGAGGGGTCGTTTCACCTCGTGCAGGGACCGATTTTCACCTCGTTTCTACTTGCCGATGAGATCAACCGAGCGCCGGCAAAAACGCAGTCTGCGCTTCTTCAGGCGATGCAGGAACGTCAGGTTACGATCGATGGTGAGACTCACCAGCTCCCCGACAGCTTTACGGTATTCGCGACACAGAACCCGATCGAATACGAAGGCACCTATCCACTTCCCGAAGCACAGAAAGACCGCTTTCTCCTTCGAGTAGAAATGGATTACCCAGGGGCTGAGGAGGAAAAACAGCTCGCTGTGCAGAGTCTCGGAAAAGAGACTCCGGAGAAGATTCTGGATAGTGGAGCCGTCGAATCGGTGCTCACTGCGAGTGAGATTCTTGCGATGCAGGAAGCGCTTGAGCAGATTACGGTGAAAGAGGAACTCGTTTCCTATGTCGTCGATCTCATTCGCACCTCTCGTGAATTGGACAGCATTCAGACCGGAGCAGGTCCGCGAGCGACCAAGGCACTTCTTCTTTCGAGCCGTGCCTATGCGGCGATTGATGGGCGAGACTATGTGACCCCGGATGATATCCGTTCGATGGCCTATCCTGTTCTCTCCCACCGGATTGTGCTTCGACCGGAATATGAGATCGAGGGAATGACCGTTCGAGAGGCTGTCGAGAAACTTCTCGAAGCAGTAGCAGTTCCTCGTTAGTCCTGCTTCTGACCCGCGGTCATGCGACCTGTTCCAAATCGATATCTCCTCTGGCTCGCGCTGCTGGTCGTAGTGCCTTCTGCGACGGCGATTGTCTACAGTGATGGCGAGGGTCGGATCATCGGATTGACTGCGATCCTGTTGGCGATCGTGTTCTCTCTCTTCGACCTGTTTACTTCGAGACACCGATTGGTATCCGTCTCTTGCGAGGTGCCAGAATTACTCCGTGCGACCAAGGGGCGTGAGGTTGCTCTGACCGTGGCATTCACCAACTCAGGAGAGGCGCTTTCGCGCTTTCACTACGCGGTTACTTCTTTTCCCTGGATGAGAATCGAGGGAGATCCAGTTCGGGACCTCGGCTCATTAGAGGGAGGCAAGAGAACCCAGGTTGACGTTCCCCTGACATTGCTGCAGAGAGGACAGTTTTTTCTAGAAACCCTTCATGTGGAAACTCCCTCCGATTTTTCTCTCTGGCTCTGGCGCCGGAAGTTCGATCTCAGTACGGAGGTTCGAGTGTATCCGGATCTCAGTTTTGAAAGAAAGCGCCTCTCCAGCATTTTCTTGATGCGTGGACACGAAGGAAATCACCTTGTTCGTCAGGTAGGAAAGGGTCGTGAGTTCGAGCAACTGCGTGAGTATCAGGCAGGCGACGACTACATCGATATTGATTGGAAAGCGACAGCGCGTCGACAGATGCCGGTTACGAGGACCTATCAGATCGAGAAGACGCAGGAGGTGTATGTCGTTGTCGATCACTCTCGACTCAGCGGGAGAGAGATCCGAGTTCCCTTTGAAGAAGCGAAGGAGGGAGACTGGCTCTACAAGGAAAGTTCTTCTGGAGGGGACGATCTCGTCACAACCCAGTTGGAAAAATTTCTACACTGTTCTCTCATCCTCGCGTCTGTTGCCGAGCGTCAGGGAGACCTGTTTGGCTTTGTTAGTTTCGCAGATAAAGTCGATCGCTTCATTCGGGGGCGAAATGGAAAGCAGCACTACAACATCGTTCGCGATGCGCTCTATACTCTCGAGCCTCGGGAAGTGGCTCCGGACTTCGAACAACTCATGATTTCTCTCCGCCAGCGTCTCACTCGCCGCGCACTCTTAGTCTTTCTCGTCGACCTGAGTGATCCACTGACGGCCGAACATTTTTTTGATGCCCTTCCCTTGATCAATCGGCAGCACCTCATTCTCGTAAACATGGTTCGGCCCGAGGAGGCTCATCCACTTTTCACCGGGAAGGTGAAGCCGGAGAATAACTCCGAGATCTACCAGCGGCTTGGTGGTCATTTTCAATGGCACGATCTCAAGGAAGTCGGGAATCGACTCCAGCATCTAGGAGTCGAGCTTGGAATTCCCGATCACGAAGAGCTCTGCACGGAAACGGTGACTCAATACCTGAACGTGAAGAAGCGTCAGTTGATCTGATCGAGAAAGGGTAAGGCTAGGGTAGCTGCGAGCGTTCCGCTCGTGTGGCAGCTGGGCCTTGCGGCTAAGCCTTATGGCTGGGCGAAGAACCGCTGGTGAAATTGCAGTAGCTCGAGGCCTTTGAGGTTGTAAATTCCTGAAGCGGAATGAGCGACTCCTTCGGCAATCAGCATCTCGTTTGGTATTTCGAGGGAATCCAGGTAGTCGGAAAACTTCAGGTTGAACTGATAGTTGAATCCTTTCGTGCCGACCCAGAGAAGGAGGGGAACGCTGGCCTTGTCTTTTCGTTTCGCATATTCAGCGGCGAGATCCCAGGCGTTGTAACCTTTCGCAAAAACGACCTTTTCACTTTCGGCGCCATCATTGTCCTGAATCCGTTTTTCCGGTTCGTATCCTGACCCACCAGGTGCGACCGAAGCAAAAAGCTCCGGATGACGAAAGAAGATTCGGGTCGTTCCCCGACCTCCCTGGCTGAACCCTTCGATTCCAAGTTCACGGGTGCGATACTTCTTTTGAATGTGAGGAATCAATTCCTTCACGAATACGTCCTCTCCCTGTCCATTCTCGATCTGTGGGTAGTTGTACCAGCTCATCGGTCCGCCGTTGGGGTAGACATAGATCGTTGGTTGGATGTCTCCTTTCTGAATCGCTTTGTCGACGAAAGCGGAAAGTCGAATCGATTTCTTTTCGCTACCGGGACGACCACCATGGAGGTGAAACACGACGGGGAATTTGCGATCAGGCTCGGCTTCGTAGGCTTTGGGGAGATAAATGAAGTAGCCGACGGTTTTTTCCATCGAGGAACTCTTGAATGTGGCATGTCGTAAGCGTTTGGGAAGTCCAGAAGCGGAGCTGGAAACAGCCGTCGGATTTGACCAGGAGAAGGGAGGAACGGGCTTTTTCTTTTTCCCTTTTTCCTGAGCGGAAGAATAAGAAAGGGTTCCCAATAAGGGCATGAGAGCGAAAGACAGAATTTTGAAAGACATGTCGCGAGTCTATGCCTCAGGAGAAAGGAATGAAAAGACAAGTTTTACGGGATGGGAATCGGTTGATTTTTTCGATTCAAGGCGGCAGAGTAGCCCTTCCTGAGATGGAGCCGATATGGCGGAATTGGTAGACGCAACGGACTTAAAATCCGTTGAGCTTTGCTCGTGCGGGTTCGATTCCCGCTGTCGGTAGTTTCTTACTTCTAGAGGCTTGTGGAGAATTCCTTCCTGTCTTCCCATGCTCAGACTAGCTCAGAGATATAAATAGATTCGATTGTGTCTGGTTTCCGTCTGTATTCCAGTCTCCGAGCTGACTAACAGAACAGGGCTCCAACCCAGGCAATGACGAGACTGAAGCCTGCTGCCCACGCCATTTGTCTCGAGCGACCTTGCGTGGAGGACAAAGAGGTTGGTTAATCATGTAGGGGTCGAGAAGGGAATGCCGTAATTCAAGGCCTTCGACGTGTCTAAAAGGAAGGGTGAGGTGGTCTACTATCCGGCGGGTCAAAGTTGTGATCGTCGATGGAGACGGATTAATCGATCTACTTCTAATCGATTGGTTCCGCGGAAATCATTCTCGACTGCTCAGGAATATGACCGAGGATGAGAACGGGTGGCTTCGAATTACGATCCTAGGAAAGAGCTTTAATCGACATGGAATCGGGACTCGAGTGGACAGGTCGCAACGGCGGGCTTCGGGCTTGGAGCAGCCAAGGCCGTAGATCTACGATGAGATTCCCGCGAGTGAGCGAACGTCGCGCTAAAATCCCAGAAGTTTGTCACCCGGCGGAGTTGGGTCCCTGATCAACTCCGGTTGAGCCTGTTGCGTTCAATTTAAAACGCAAGTCTCTCAGTTTTGTCCGTGAATGGTGGGGCAGGGGGAGTCGCTCATGCCGATGAGGAGATGGGCGAGTCCGGGATGAAATTCAAGAATGTCCTCGGCGAGATCGCGAAGACCCTTTTCAAAGGCTGCTTTTACTTCTGGATCGTCTTCGCAGATTTGTGCAGGTGAGGGAGAAGCGGATTCCAGGAGCGCTAAGGTCTGGGCGGCTTGCGAGTTGGGAGTGGAGTCAGGGAGATGCATGGTGTCGAGTGGCGGTTCAGGGTCATTGAATTGTGGCGGTCATTCTGTTCATGAAGAAAATGTGGGTCGGGGCGCCTGACCATCCTTCTGTAAGTCTCGGATTTTTTCCTTGAGCAATGCATGGGCAGTGTCGGCAGCATTTTTCCCGTAGAAGCCTGACTTCGAAAGTTCCTCCAGCAATTCCTTCACCTGGCGGGTGGTGGAAAGCGTGATTTGAACCGTCTCGGTTGTATTCTTTGGGCGAGCCATTTTCCGTAAAACGAAATAACTATGGCATTGTTATAGGAATTTAATGGCACTAGTCAACAGGTATTGAGCTTTTTTTGAAGAAAAAACCGCTTTTTTCTCTTTAGAGGCTCATTTTGGGAGTTGCCCTCGAATTACTTGGAAAGCAGGGAGGAAAAAAGAGGCGCAGAAGCGGAGGCAAAGCGATTGCGAAACTTCGGTTCCAGACGCATCCTATCAGCATGAAGAAACGCACCTCTTTTCGGTTCTCTCGCATGATCCTGACTCTTGTCGTTAGCAGCTTCCTCTTCGTCTCCTGTGAAGATGACGCTGCACCACCTGCTTCCGCGCCGGAGGCGCCCGAGGGGGCGGAGGGGGTGGATCAATCACCAACGGTAAAACCTGAGGAAAGACCGGCGAAGCCAGTGAAAGAAGAAGTCGAGAAGACCACGGAGACGAAGCCGGAGAAGAATGAAACTTCTGCGGACACCGATGCACCGAGTGACGTAAGTTCAGAAACAACACCCATGAAAGCAGGCAAGGAATTGGATCAAGCAGCGAGCCCGAATTTGGAAGTAGCGACGATTGGCGGGGGGTGCTTCTGGTGCACCGAGGCCGTTCTTGAGCGAGTCGAGGGTGTCACCGACGTCGTTTCTGGGTATATGGGCGGCCATGTTGAGAATCCTACCTATGAGCAGATCTGCACGAAAACGACTGGGCACGCCGAGGTGATTCAGGTGACCTATGACAAAACGGTTTTGAGTTTTGTAGATGTGCTCGACATTTTCTGGCAGGCTCACGATCCAACGACGTTGAATCAGCAGGGCGCGGATCGCGGTCCTCAGTATCGGTCGGTTATCTACTATCATTCTCCGCAGCAGAAGAATCTAGCAGAGAAGTCCAAGGCTGCTCTGGATGCGGGTGGGATGTATGAGGACCCAGCCGTCACCGAGATCACCGAGGCCTCCACTTTCTGGGAGGCAGAAGAGTATCATCAGGACTACTACGTGAACAACAAGGACAAGAACCCTTATTGCCGCGTTGTTATCACACCCAAGATGAAGAAGCTCGGATTCGAGTAGTTCTTGATCCGGCCTTTCGGGCTCTCAGAGACGTCGCCGGAGCAGGCCAAACTCGCCTTTACCGTAGCTGATGGCTGGCAGCGATACAGGGTGGTAACTTTGGTCTTCTCGATCCTCTGGCACGAAAGCTGGCACCTCGGAGTGCGCGAGTCTGTCGGCTACTGCCGACATGGGAACGAGGTTATGATTTCCTAGTGGAGTGATATAGGCGGAGAAATTGAGCCGGGTCCCCGGCAGTCTTATCTGCGACTCTCGCTGGAAAGCCCCGACTACTTTCTCAGCCGAGTTGCCTTTGATATGCCCCCCTTACTCCGACGCGTTGAAACGGCCGAATGCTTGCAGCAACAGTCGGAAGAGGAGAGTGGCTGATTGGTGAGAGACTGTCTCTAGGCATCCGCAGCACTCGCCTGATCATTCGATCAAATACTGACTCATCGCAGTTTCGACATCCATGCCGCCGCGCAGAAGGGTGTTCCCTTCGAACAAGGCAGTAGGATCGATCCCTTCGCTGCCGTCCCAATCTTTCTCGCTGACCTGACCACTTTGGCCATATGCAGCGAGTGGGTTGTGGTAGGTGACCTGCTCAATCTTTTCGATGCTGATTCCTCGATCCTTCATTAACGCTGCTGTTTTCGGCACCGCGAGCGGATCGCTGATTCCCCAATCGGCGGCGCTGTCGACGACGATTTGTTCCGCTCCGTATTCGAGCATCAGTTCCACCATTCGTTCGTTTCCGAGTTTGGTGTGAGGATAAATCGTGAAGGCCGACCAGTATCCGCGGTCGAGTACTTGCTTGACGGTCTCCTCGTTGTTGTGGTCGATAATCACTTTTCGCGGATCGATTCCGACATCCTCGAGAACATCCATCGTCCGAATTGTTCCCTTCTTCTTGTCCCGGTGTGGAGTGTGGATTTGAATTGGCAGATCCGCCTCGAGGGCGAGCTCCGCCTGCTTGATCAGGTATTTTTCCTCGGCCTTGGTTTGATCATCGAATCCGATTTCTCCAATCCCGACGACGCCTTCTTTGCAGATGTAGAGCGGCATCAACTCGAGCACAGCTTCGGCCAGCTTCTCGTTGTTCGCCTCCTTTGGATTCAGGCCGATGGTGCAATAGTGCTGGATTCCAAACTGGCTCGCGCGAAACCTCTCAAACCCGATCAGTGAATTGAAGTAGTCCTTAAAGGTTCCAACCTCGGTTCGGGGTTGCCCCTGCCAGAAGGAAGGTTCGATGATTGCAGTCACGCCTGCCGCTGCCATTCGTTGGTAGTCGTCAGTTGTTCGCGAGACCATGTGGACGTGGGAATCGAAAAAGCGCATAGGGGAAGTAGAAGTAGAGAAGGAAAGGAGGTAGCTGCGAGCGCACCGCTCGCTGTGAGAATGGCTAGGTGAGGCTCTTACGGATCAGTTTCTGTTCCATCTCCTGGCCCAGCGAGAGCCATGTCAGTGAACCGTCGGCGATCATCGTCAATTCGGCGGCGAGGGTTTCGCGAAGATCGTCAAGATCGCTGCCCGATTCGTGAACCACAAGAGCGGCAGCGGCTCGGTTATCGGCATTTTCGCTTTCTGCAATCTTTCGTATATCATTCGAATGTCCCTTGTCGAGAAAGCCTATCATACTGCGCCATGCCTCTGGGGTGATCGATCTGCCCGCAGCCCATCGCTCGTGGGCCAAGTCAGAGATTGCTTCAGCGAGATTCTGGTTCCTGCGATCCTCGATTCCGATGACGCGATGGAGTGGGCGCGTGATGAAGATGGCCTTGAGGACCATCTGGTTCCATGCCTCGTCAGAGAAATGCTCTTTTGGAAATGCGTTGTCGAGAGCAATGGAATCGAAGATGTCGACGATGTTTGATCGCAGCCCATCGACTGCGGATTCCAATAATTCCTCAGGATGGGGAAGAGAAGGGAGAGCCGAAAAGAGAGCAATTTGTTCACGGAGGTCTGCCGTATTGAGGAGAGCCAGGAAGGTCTTTACGAATATCTCTTTCTCCTGTTCGGCCAACACCAGGAGGAGGAGTACTCTAGCCGCTCGAAAATGGTCCCAATCATGGAAGGGGTTCCCCACAGCCACGGATATGGCACCATTTTTCTCAAAATGCCGGGAGACTCCGGAGAAAGCGTAGTAGAACGGGCGCTCATGGAAATCCGCGCTTTGTGACTCCAGTGTGCTGCGGAGCCAGGTCATGGATTCAGGGGAGGTGCTGTCGTCGAGAATCTGGAGGAGTTTTTCGCGCATGGGGTTTGTTGCTATAACTTCAGATTGATTGAGGCTCTCGTCAATCCCCTTGAGTTTCCTTGTCAGGACGTGAAGGTGTGAGCCATGAGTTTGATGCGGATTATCTACCTGGTTCCTCTTCTGTCCATTTTTCTGATTTCCTGTCAGGACCCGAACGAAGAAGTGGTTTCGGCTTCTTCGGCTGACCCTCTTGTCGTCGGGATGGAGTTGGCGTATCCGCCGTTTGAAATGAGAGGAACTGATAATCAGCCTGATGGAATCAGCGTTCGTATGGCGGAAGATCTCGCGGCGCACCTGGATCGCCCCCTCGAGATTCGAGACGTGGAATGGAATGGGATCATTCCAGCGCT
>CBFHPY010000006.1:0-165099 GCA_965657775.1 Verrucomicrobiales bacterium | reverse complement strand
ACTTCAATCGAGTCGGCTTCCGGAAGAGGAACGGAGGCCCGGACAATGTTTTCTTGGTTTCTCCGAACTGCAAAAACGACCGAATCACCTTTCACGTAGAGGCTGTAGCCAACGCTGAGCCCTCCGTGCGAAATGAGAACCCCATCGGGCGAATTACCGCTGAAGTGGGCCCTGATCTGAAACGGTTTCCCGGCCAGGTGAGGAGCTGAGTCTGTAGGAATGATAGAGCCGACTTTCGTCTTTTTCCAATCGACGGGTGTGGCAGGTCCTGTCTTTCGACGAGCTGATTTTCTGGCTACGGTAGGGTAGAGCGTCTCTGGATTGGTGACTGATCCGACAGGACGAACGCCCGGGCCTTTCCCTCCATCTCCAATATCGGCCTTCATGGGTTCAGCAAGTTTTAGAAGCCGAGCAACGACGTCAGGGTTTTGATCGGAAACATCAGTTGTCTCGCCGAGATCATTTTCAAGGTGATAGAGTCGCCCGGGTTGTTTGATATCCTCGGGTTGATTGCCGATCCCCATTCCGAGACTCTGTCCTGCGAGTGCGAGCTTCCAGGGACCCGAACGGATTGCCTTCAGCCGAGTGCCCTGAAAGTAGTGCCAGACAGAATGGGGGCTTTCCTCGGATTCCCCGAGAAGAAGCAAGGTGAGGTCTTTCCCATCGATCGGTCTCGTTTCGTTCAGTTTGACTCCAGCAAGTCCGGCAAAGGTGGGCAGTAAATCTGTCGTGCCGGCGATGGCATCCGTTTTTGTATTCGCTTCGATTTGGTTTGGCCACCAGGCGATCGTAGGAACTCGAACGCCTCCTTCGAAGGTTCCACCCTTGGCTCCGCGAAGAGGGCCCGATTCTCCGCCGTCCTTTCCCTTCGAAGCCCACGGGCCATTGTCGCTCGTAAACCAGACGAGAGTATTCTTGTCGAGTCCTAGACGACGAAGGGTATCGAGAACCTGACCGACACTCCAATCAACTTCCGCAACCCAATCGCCATATTTTCCATTTTCCGAAGATCCTACAAAGTCAGGATGAGGGAAAAGTGGGACGTGCATCGCGGTGTGGGGGAGATATACGAAAAAGGGCTCGTCCTGATGCTCTTCGATGAAGCGAATCGTTTCCTCTGTGTATTCTCGAGTGATACGCCTTTGTACCTCATTCTCGATGAGTTCCTGAGGCTCTTCGTTTCTCATCAGTGGATGAACGGACTTGCCTGTTTCAGATGAAACGCGAGCCATATCATTCGAATAGGGAATTCCGAAATAGGTGTTGAATCCCTGCCTTGTCGGAAGGAACTCACGTTGGTCTCCGAGGTGCCACTTGCCGAAACAAGCTGTGGCGTAGCCCGCCCCCTGGAGGTAGTCAGCAATCGTGATTTCGTCAGGGTGAAGTCCTTTCGGGCTGGCTGGGAAAAAGACTCCGGGAACAGATACCCGAGGAGCATAGGATCCGGTGAGTAGTTGTGCGCGGGAAGCTGAACAGACTGGTGCCGCGTAGAAGCTGGTCAACGCCATCCCTTCTCGAGCCATTTGGTCGAGGTGCGGGGTCTTGTTTTTCTCGGACCCAAATGGAGCAATATCGCCATAGCCCATGTCATCGATGAAAATGAGAACGAAATTGGGGACACTCTTTTCCTGAGCGTATCCGGAAAGGCAGGAACACAGAGTCAGGAGGGTAAGCAGGTATCGAAACATATCGACAGTCCAACACATGGCGAGAGGTCGAGCGATCCTCCGTTGTTGCGTGGATGCGCCACCCATTGCCTCTTCCCTGGGGAATACAGAAGAAGCGGATGTAGTCAGGCGAAGGATGGGAACGCAGTCATGTCTAGCCTGCTGTCCGACTTTGCATGAGCGGGCTTACGATCGAATCGTTTAGGGATCCTTGTTTGGCAATTTGTTGCTCAAGATCAAGTGACTGAATTTTCAGATCCTCCACCTGTTTCTCGAGAGCGGCTTGATCCGCCGTGTTACAGGAGATCAGTAGTAGGGCGGCAAGTAGCCCTGCAAGTCGAAGCGATAGCATAGTAATTTCATTTCCGATGCCTGAACAAATGTAAAGCTTTTTGATTTTATTTAGTCGTCACTGCGACCGCAGGTTTCGCTTTCAAGTGAATCGCAAGAACCATTTCGAAAATCGAAGTGAAGGCAGTGGGAATAGCAATGAGAGTTGATAGGATTGCGCTGGTAACAAGATTCTGAAGCAACGGAGTAGGAATTTCCACGATAAGACTAATGACACCGCCGACGACTCCGAGGGGGATGAAAAGGAGGATGCGATAGCCAAGGACCTTCCAGAAGCTTCCTTGGGTAAGTGCCCAGGAGCTCTGGAGGGCTGGATTCCCTCCCTTGCCTAGAATTACGGAAAGTGCTTCTGCCGATGTGAGACGGGTTCCGAGAAAAGCGAAAAGAACAAAAGTGACCGCAGCGACTGGGAAGATCATCGAAATTCCTTCTGCAGCAAAGATAAGGACCCCGAGTATGCCTCCAATGGCAAAATAGAGGAGAAAAAGCAGCAGGCGAGTTCCGAGAACGGGCAGGAATCGTTGAGCACCCTCTCGGATAAGGTCTCCTGTTTCCTTTTCTGACTTTCCTTCCCAACGGTCTTTGGTCAGGACGAAGAGTCCCGCCGCGACGAAACTCCCCAGAAAGATTTCCACTCCTATCCCGAAAAATACGGGTCCCCAAATGCTTCCAAGTAAGGATGTGGTGGCGAAGCCATCTTTCTCTACCGAAAATGCCTGATTAAAGACGCGATAGTTTAAAAATTCGACCACGAGATAACACGGTCCGTAAAGGCTTACGCAGAAAATCGCAATCGCCTTCCATTGCGCTCCAAAGATTCGAAAGCACTGCCCGAAGACCGTTTCGAGTGTGAAAGTCGTTGGAAATGGAAATCCCTCGAGCGGAACATCGGGGGAGTCACCGCTCTCGGCGAGATGCTGAACAAAGGCGTCTCGGTGTTCGGGGGTAACCCAGGATTCACCGAAAGGCAGCATCTGGGATTCGGGATGTTGCTCCCCAGAGAATGCACAGGTGACGATTGGGTCCTCCAATTCCGATGCAGCGCTAGAGTCTGACAGTTCGACAGGTTGTGCCGTTGCCTCATCGGAAAATTGGATCGACCCGAGTGGTGCCCAATCTTCGAGTCCGCTGGTCCAGACAAGCGTTTCCGAGGTCAGTACGTCTCGCTCAAAATCAGCTCTTAATCTGCGTTCGGAGACGGGCCCTTTTCGGACCCCTTCTAACTCATAATACCATTCTCGAGTATCATCTGGTTCCATAAAAAAGAGGATGGGGGCCAATTTACCTTTCTGTCGATTCCAAATTGATAGGGATTAGTTAGATCCAGCGCTGAGTAGTTGAGTTAGGCTTTACCTAGTGGGACAGAAACACCGGGATGGTTTTTCGCGAGAAATCGCCATGGGTGGTCCTTCGCTCGTGAGATTCCGATTCTACGGTCGGATACGGTTGTGATCTGGTCGCCGGTTTCTTGAATCAGAAGGCGGGAGTCGGTTAGGAAATCCGCGCCATGCATTGCCCCATCAAGTCGGAGCGCCTGAGTGAGCTTCCCGGGTCCGGAACAGAGATTACGCTCGAGTGACGTATTTCTCCGGGACTTCATTTCTTCACTTCCCTGATCCGGAGCGAGGGCGCGGAAGAGCACGAATCCATATTGTTTTGTCGTGGAGTCGTAGGTAAGCACGTTGACTAGCCAGTGAATTCCGTAGTTGAGATAGACGTAGGCAGCTCCGGCAGAGTGATCCTGGGTGAATTGTCGTGCCGATGGCCGCGAGAAAAGATGACAGGCCTCGTCTCCTTTTTCTCGATAGGCTTCGGTCTCAATAATGACTCCTCCACAGTCTTTGAAAATGAGACGGTATCCAATCAATTCCTGCGCGACTTTGACGGCGTCACGCAGAAAAAAGTTTGCCGAGAGTCTCTTCACTGGATTCGCTGTTGGCTTCCCTGTCAGGGTTTGAGGATCACCTTCATGAGGCCTTCCTCATTCTTATGTAGGCGTTTAAACCACTCCGCTCCTTCGGCGAGATCTGCCGTTGCGGAAATAAGAGGTTCCACCTGGATCGCTCCCGATGCCACGGCTGCAACTGCGTCGGCGTATTCTCCCGCTGAGGCGCAACTTCCGAAGACGCTCAATTCGCGAGTAACAACAGCCTGAAGTGGGAAAGGGACTTCGGCCTTGAGGTTGCCGACACATCCAATGCTTCCGCCCTTTCTTACGGAGTCGATCGCAAGCTGGATTGTTGGTCCAAAACCTACAACCTCCATTGCAACGTCGGCTCCATCCGGATTCCCAACGATTTCTCGAATCTGGGCAGGTACGTCGCCGCCCGATTTGAGTGCCGCGTCAGCTCCGAGTTCAAGAGCCAGTGCGAGACGCTTTTCGTCTACGTCAACGGCGACTACAGTTTCGGCACCTTTTGCCTTGAGGGCCTGAACGACGAGAAGGCCGATGAGGCCCGCGCCGATGACGACAGCGGAATCTCCTTTCTTAAGAGGCACTCGGTTGACCCCATGTAGGGCAATCGAAACGGGTTCCGCGAAAGCGGCGTGCTCATAGGAAACTGCATCGGGGATAGCGCAGAGAATGTGCTGAGGAACCTTTACGTATTCCGCGAAAGCTCCGTGTCGTCGGTAGTCGTCGCAGGAAACGCCGAGCACGTTTCGATCCGGGCAGAGATTGATTTGGCCACTTCTGCAGGAGTCGCATTCTCCACAGTAGATCGTGGAATCAAAGGTGACTCGATTGCCAATGTTCCATCCGGAAACGGCTGATCCGATTTCGGTGATCTCTCCGGCCGCCTCATGTCCCATGATGATGGGCGGAATCCTTCGGCCCGAACTCCCGTCCATTCCATGAATGTCAGATCCACAGATCCCACATGCTTTCACCCGGATGAGGACCTCATTGTCGTTGAGTTCCGGATCAGGGGCATCTTGGAAATCGAATTGATTGTAAGCGGTGAGGGTAAGTGCTTTCATCGGAAAATTGAGACTTGAAGCGAAGTCCTAACCGCAAGATGATGCTCCTTCAATCCGAAACCTTGATTTCCCCAGAGATGAAACCTTTCTTCCATCCTTTTCTGGCTGTCGCTGTCATGGCATTTTTGACTCAGTGTGAAACGATGGAAGGGGGGGCGAGTGGAACTTCAAAGACAATTACGGTAGAGGGCACATTGTTTTATCCAGACGAAACAAATACCACGTTTGTTGTTCCATCAGGCGCGCAGATCATCGGAGCGGGGGGCAAAAACTGTCACTACGTTGTGCAGGCGGGTGGATCACTCACCGCACACGCTGGCGAATCGAATACCTTTCGTATCAAAAATGGGGGGCATTTCAGAGGATTTGCTCATCCTGCGACGCAGTGCACCGTTGTCTATGATGCCGGTGCGGTGATAGAGCAGGAGCAGACTGGGCCAGGGACTCGTTTCGAGGGCTCCTAGCTGGGAAGAGGGCTGTTTTTCAATCAAGCCGCTGAAATAGGATCACTTGTTCCAGTTCTTCTCGGCCTTTGTAGCAACTTCCGGGAACGTAACTTTCGAGAATACGGAATTTCCCGCTGCTCACAAAACGCTCCTCAATCTCTTCAAGCGATGTGCCGTGAGGAGGTCCTTCTCCGGGTTGATGCTCGTCGTCGTAGGGATCGAGATAGAAAACAGCGAGAAGTTTTCCGTCGGGGACGAGTGCCTTGTGAACGGCATTAACGTAGCCTTGCCGAAGACTCGGATCGATGGCGCAGAAGCAAGTGTGTTCCCAGATCCAGTCGTAGGAGCTAATATGGGATGAGGAGAGCGAAAAGAGATCCTCGATTTCAAACTGGAGTCCTTCAGCAGAATAGAGTTTACGAGCGGAGTCGACCGCCGTCGGAGAAACGTCGATGCCGATCACCTGACGAGGTTTTGCTCGGTCAAGGATGGCAATCGCGTCGTGTCCGCGTCCAACACCGGGCGCGAGGACGCGACCATTAATGGTTTTGGGATGAGATTCGAGCCATTCAAGCAATGGTGGGGCGGGGGCTCCTTTATCCCAGGGAGTGTGTTCTTCGACGTAGTGTTGATCCCAATTCATAGTATTTCCTACGTCGAGAACGTAATTGATGCTGGAACTTTCTCGGGTTCGTGACAGCTTTGCCTCTATGAATACTGCCAAATCCCTTTCGGAAGAACAAATTGCCACGATCCGCTCCTGGGCGGAGGAAGGCGCTGACCTGTCCGATATTCAGAGGAAACTTGGCGACGAGCTGGAGATTCGAGTGACCTATCTCGAAACTCGTTTTCTTCTCGAGGATCTCAAAATTGAGCTGATCCCTGAGCCTGAGCCAGTCGTCGAAGAAGAGGCTGAAGAAGAGGCCGTAGAAGATCAGGAGGGCGAAGAGCCTTCCGCTGAGGAAGAGATCCCAGGGGAACCAGCCGGTGACGTCAACGTCAGTGTGACGATTGACACGGTACAGAGACCGGGAGCGATTGTGAGCGGGAGAGTGACCTTCTCAGGCGGAAGTGGAGCGGCATGGTCGCTCGACCAGATGGGACGACTCAGCATGGATGCCGATGATCCCTCCTACAAGCCGAGCGAAGAAGAACTGATTTCGTTCCAGCACGAACTCCAGAAAGCGGTTCAGAACAGCGGAATGTGATCAGTCGGTCGGAGAAAACTTCTCTTCGATAAGGATTCTGTATTCAGCGGTTTCAGGCGAAGGAGTCGCTTGCGAATCAGGGGGAAACGGGCACTGTAGGAGGTAAATTCACTCTTTGATTGTGCCCGACTCATTAACCATAGCCAAGACCTGCGCCAAGTACGCAGACGAGATGCAGGCCGAGGACATTATGATCCTCGACCTACGTGGCATCTCCTCGCTCGCAGATTATTTTGTGCTCTGCACAGCTTCTTCATTGCCCCATCTCAAGGCAGTGGGTCGCGATATCCGGCAGAAAACCGAAAATGAGATCAGTGAAAAACCGAGAACTTCTGACGGCGAAGCGAGTAGCCTCTGGCTTGTGATCGACTACGTAGATGTGGTCGTACACGTCTTTCATCAGGAGAAGAGAGATCTCTACGCGATAGAAGGCCTCTGGTCGGATGCTCCGCGGGTCGATTTGGATTTTCTTCCTCAGCGTGAGGGCACAGCTTCGGGCAAAAATTGAATCGCCATTCTAACTATGCGCATCGAAGTCGTTAATACGGGGACAGAACTACTCCTCGGAAAAGTGGTTAATACCCACGCCGGATACATTGGGCAGGAGCTTTTTAAGCTGGGTCTACGCATCCAGCGCCAGACCACCATTCCGGACGGAGATGAAATTCGAGAGGTTCTCGAAGAAGCATTTCCGAGAACGGATGTGATTCTCATTACCGGCGGGCTTGGCCCCACGAGTGATGACATCACGAGAGAAGTCGTTGCCGAAATGCTGGGACGGGAATTGCATCTCGATGAGGCTATTCTTGAGATGATCAATGAGATGTTTCGCAGTCGAGGATTGAAGCAGAATTCCTCCAACGATCGACAGGCGATGGTTCCCGATGGAGCGATCGTGATGGAAAATCCTAACGGAACAGCCCCAGGCTTGTATGTCCCTGCGGACGAAGGTGCCGATTCTCCGCATCTCTTCCTTTTGCCAGGGCCACCTCGAGAGCTCAAACCGATGTTTGAAAATCTCGTATACCCGCGGCTCGCTGAGATGCAGCACGCAGAACTCAAGTCGAATATCTGGCATAACTTTCGGATCTATGGAGTGGGAGAGTCATCGCTCGCGTCCCAATTGGAACCCAAGTTCGAGAAATTCGAAAATCTCGAGCTTGGATACTGCGCCCGACTGGGAGAGGTGGATCTTCGTCTGATTGGGCCGGTGTCGGTGGTGGAGGAGGCTTCGAAGGTCGTTCGGGAAGACTATCCAGAAGATATCATCACCGAGTCAGAGGATCCAATCGAACAGGTTATTCTCGAACTGTTGCGTGAAAAAGGAGCGACGGTATCGACCGCAGAAAGCTGCACGGGAGGCATGATTGCAAGCACGTTGACGAATGCCTCGGGTTCGAGTGCTATTCTCAAGGTCGGCTATGTCACATATTCGAATGAGGCCAAGACGGAGCTTCTCGGGGTGCCGAAGGAAGAACTCGAAGCGCATGGGGCCGTCAGTGAACCCGTTGTGCGGTCGATGGCTGAAGGGTGTCTACGCATTAGTGGCGCTGACTACGCCGTTGCGATCAGTGGAATTGCAGGTCCGACTGGCGGAAGCGAAGAGAAACCTGTCGGGACGGTTTACGTGGGGATTGCTCAAAAAGGTGGTGCCACGTATGCGAAACGTCACTTCAGTCCTGCAGATCGAATTAGTTTTAAGATGCGGGTGACTCGATTGGCGCTCGACCTGTTGCGTCGCCAGATCTCTGGCTTCCTGCTCGATTAGTTCCCGAAATTGGGTTAGTATAATGAAGGGGCGCCGTCGGAGAGATGTCCCGCATAGTTATATGGTGAGCTTCTTGAAAGCACTCTTGGTCTCAAGCCCCGTCAGAGTTACGACACTTCTGATAGCCCTAACGTGTGCATTTTTCGCCCCTTCGGAGACAAGCGGCCAGATCTTCGGAGAGCGGGGGATCTTTGGAAACAAGCCAGAACCTCCTCCCCGGAGCCTGACTGAGGAAGAAATTGGGGTGCCTTTTCCGAAAACGGGACGAGTTCAAGCGGTAAAAGGGCAGGAAGTAAGGTTTGAAATTGAAGCGGTTTCGAAGGCTCCGGGAGCTGCCGTGGAATTCCTGATCCGGACTCTTCCTGCTGCCGGAAAAGTAATTTCACTGGTCGAGAATCCAAACGCGAGGAACCGGGCGATTGTTACTTACCTGGCCGATCCCTCTTCCAGTGCCGAAGCGGATGTTTTTGGATTCGCAGTCCGATATCGCGGCGGAAGATACTCGTCCGAAGTCCGCTTTGATATCGATCTTGTTGACGTAAAGGCAGAGATTCAGTCGCAGAAGGAAGTCGATTTCGGGAATGCTTTGATCGGCGAGGAAGTTGTTCAGGAAGTTGCAGTCAAGAATCTGGGGACCGGGGATTTCCGTCGTCAGATCTACCTCACCCCGCCCTGGCGAATCGTTGAGCCTGTGAATGGAATGCTGCAGATTCAGCCCAAGCAGACGCGAAAAGTGAAGGTTGGGTTTCGCCCGACGATGGAAGGAGAGACGAGCTACTTTTTGAGTTTCAGTCGTTCCAGGAGTGCAATGACCAAGCTGATCGGAAAAGGAGCTCCTCCTCTGAAGCTTGAGACGCCGGAGGCGCAGCTTACTCTCGATCCGGGGACCGGAGACCGATCTGGTGAGGTGGTCGTTACGAACCTTACCGAGAAACCTCTTCGCCTTTCCCTCCGCGGGAGCAGCCGGATTCAGAAGGGATTGCCGGAGATGGTGATGATCCCGTCGGGCGAGCCTTATCCGATACGGGTGAAGATTCCGGCGATTGATACCGCACCGTTTGACGGGATGCTGCAGATCCATCAGCAATCAGGCTACGCACTTTCAGCCCGGCTTGTTTCGGCTGTGGTCCCAGGGAAGCTGGAGGTTTCCATACCCAACTCGGTGGCCACGGAAGTAATCAATTTCGGTCGCGTCGGAGCCGGCGAATCGGCCGAGAGGGGATTTCGGATCACGAATACGGGTGGTGTTGCCGTGCCCCTCGAGTTTCACATTCCCGAACCTTACCGACTTCTCAGTGATCCAGGGCCGCAACTGGCCCCCCAGACGACCGTGAGTCTTTCAGTTGGTATCTTTCCATCGCGGACGAGAAAAGGTCCAGTTGATGTCACGATGAATGTGCTCGGATTGGATCAGTCGCTTCCGATTCGTTTGCTCGCAAATTTGGTCAGATCAGATGATGGAGATAAGCCGGAAGCGACCCAGAACGAGGGAGTGATGGGCCGGCTGGGTCATCTTCGTATGTCGACCGCCCGCCCCTCTGGTCCTTCGGTGAGCGTGGGTAACGGAGGCAATCCTTCCGCGGTAACTCCCCCGATCGGATCGATGCCTGAACCTGCCGAAGTGCAGACTTCGCAAGAGCCCATGCAGATTGAAGGATTGCCTGGTCTCGATGTTTTTCCTCTCGTTGTCCGCGAGATCAATGGTTCGCTTCGTTCTCCGGAAGATCTCTCGCTCGTGAAGAGTGATGCGAAGAGTCTGACAATTGGGTGGACGGCTCCACCACAGTCCGAACTCAGCACCTTTTCTGTCGAGCTGGTCGGCATGATGGAAAACGAAGAGGGATTCCCCGCCACAGTCTGGGTGCCAATCGACGGGGTAGAATTTGAAAGGGTCGATCGACTCGTGAAAGCGAAGATTGATGGATTGTCACCCTATTCTACCTATTTCCTTCGTGTGTTTACGGTAGATGAAAATGGACGATCCTCTCAGGCGTCAGAAGCACTGGAAGTCGCGACAGAATTGCCGATGGACTGGACATACATCTACCTCGCCTTGATCGTCATGTTTATTTCTGCTCTAGGATTTGGTATTTGGAAAATCCTACAGAATCGTCGCGCGGAGGTGTAAGAGGCGAAATATGTAGACGCCTGATACGGGCTTACTGCCTACGACTCTGAGCGACATTCGCTGCAAATTTCCTTGCCGTCGACGGTGACTCGAAAATCACGCTCAGGATGTGTTTCGTCATTTGCACCGCACTTTTCACATTGGTGAAAGGGCTCAGCCTCACCACCAGCGGCCTGAACAAATTTATGACGGCGAACTGTGTTTTCGCTGTTCTGTTTTGCGTTCTTCACCATCTCAGGCACGAAAACGACCAGGTAAGGGAGCATGCCGGCAATCACGACAATGGCGAGGAGAAAGGGGGCATTGCTACCGAGAATCATGGCGATGAGAAGCGCACCATTGGCAAGGCCTAGCCATTTGGCCTTGATCGGAATCACAGCAAGAAGGTTGATGACCTGATTAGGAAAGAGCGTGGCGAAGGCGAGAAAAGCGACGGAGTAGAAAATGTCTCCATAGACCGGCCCAGCTCCCGTAAAGAATGGAACCAGTCCAATCAGAGCAAGCGATGCAATCGAGAAAAATACATAGACGTTGACCCGGAAAGATCCCCAGGCTCGTTCCAGGCTGTCGCTGATGAAGAACATGAAAAATAGAGCGAACAGCACAAAGATGACGCTCTCATCAATGGGGAGGAGAACCCAGCTGATTAGTCTCCAGACCTCACCCCCGAGAATAGCTTTGGTGTCATACTCAAGCCAGTCTATGAGCCCCCTCGAGAATCGCGACAGTCCCCAGGTTAGTGCCTGAAAGCCAGCGATCAATCGAAGGATATGGGGGAGAGCGAGATGACCAATTCTCTTTTCTAGAGAGTTGAGAATCTGTTTTCCAATTTCATGAATCATGGAGGAACGTGGTGAGAATTCAGGGGAATTCAATCCCCAAGTTGGCTAACGCTACAGTTCTCGAAAGCGAAGTGAAGTGATGATGGCTTCGATTTTCGGGAATGAAGAGCTTTCTTTGGTGGGGGCCATCGCTATGACAGAGTTGACTTATTGACTTCGTGGGGAGGGAGGCGAGGATCGGGTATGAATCGTTCCCCGCTGCACGATCAACACCTTGAACTGGGTGGCAAAATTGTGCCCTTTGCGGGTTGGGAAATGCCGATTCAGTATCAGGGAATCGTGTCTGAGCACAACGCAGTCAGGTCCTCTGTGGGAGTGTTCGACATCTCTCATATGGGAGAGATTCGAGTTTCCGGACCAGGCGCTGGCGAATGGCTCAACCGTCTTCTCACGAATGATGTTTCTGCGCTCCAACCAGGGCGAGGGCAGTATACTCTTTTGCTAAACGAAGAGGGCGGAGTCATTGATGATCTTATTCTGTATCAGGTGGATTTGGATTCGTTCTTTCTGGTCGTAAATGCAGCTCGCAGAGAAGAGGATTGGGATTGGTTGATGAGTCATGCGGAGTCGCAAATCTCCCTAGAAAATCAAAGCGACCGCTACGGGGCAGTTGCGGTTCAGGGGCCGGGTTCCGCTGATTTGTGGAATGGTCTCTCCACGGGAATAGATCTTCCGGAACGAAACGGCATCATCGAGTCAGGTAATGATCTTGTTCTCTGTCGAACCGGATACACGGGCGAGGATGGATTCGAATTTTTTGCGCCCGTCGATGAAATCCCTATCTGGTGGGATCGCATTGTCGATGCGGGAGCGACACCTTGTGGATTGGGGGCGCGTGATACCCTGCGATTGGAGAAAGGGTATCCACTCAATGGCTCTGATCTTGATCGGGTCCATACTCCTCTTGAGGCAGGGCTTGGGTTTTTCGTGGCACTGGACAAAACCGATGGGTTTGTGGGATCTGATATCCTAAAAGTTCAAAAAGAAGAGGGCCTTCCCAGTCGACTGACCGCTTTAAAGATGACAAAAAAGGGGCCTCCTCCTCGCCTTGATTATGAGGTTCGAAACGAGGTCGGAGAAAAATCGCTGGGGAAGCTTTCCAGTGGGTCTCTCTCACCAACTTTAGGGGTTGGCATCGGAATGGCATACCTAGCTCCTGAATATTCCAAGCCGGGCACCGCTTTGACTCTCGCAATACGAGACCGAATTTATCCCGCCGAAGTCGTAAAGAAACCGTTTCACTGAGAATCCTGATTGTTACGACGTCAAAATTTGCTTTCCTAACCCATCCATTTTCAGTTTTGTTTCCCTATGAATGTCCCCGAAGACCTCCGCTACTCCGAATCGCATGAATGGCTCCGACTTGGAGAGGACGAAACAGGAGTGATGGGAATCAGTGATCATGCTCAGGCCGAGTTGACTGACGTAGTCTACCTCGAGCTTCCGGAACTGGGGAAGACGGTAGCCAAAGGAGACCCGATCGCAGTGATCGAATCAGTCAAAGCTGCCAATGACATCTTTTCTCCGGTCAGCGGTGAGGTCGTGGAAGTTCATGAAGCGCTTGCGGAAGCTCCTGAGCCCGTCAACGAGGACCCCTATGGTTCCGGCTGGATGATCAAAATCAAGCTCTCTGACTCTTCCGAGGTCGATTCTCTTCTCAACGCGGAAAGCTATCGTGAACGCCTCGCCTGAGTCCATCGAACAGTTTGCCGATCGGCATATCGGGCCGAATTCTGAAGAGGCAGACCGAATGCTTGAAGCCTTGGGCGTCGAGACCCTGAACGGTCTCATCGACGAGGTCGTGCCCACCGGACTTAGGCTCGAGAAATCGCTCAATCTTCCTCAGGCTCTTGGCGAAGTGGGGGCTCTGCAACGCCTTCGAGGAATCCTTTCGCAAAACGAGCTTCGCACCTCTTTTATCGGTCGCGGCTATTCCGATACAGTAACTCCTCCCGTGATTCAGCGTTGTGTGCTTGAGAATCCGGGGTGGTATACGGCCTACACTCCCTACCAGGCGGAAATCTCTCAGGGACGATTGGAGGCACTGCTGAACTACCAGACTCTGATTTGCGAACTCACCGGTATGCCCGTCGCCAATGCGTCTCTTCTCGACGAAGCCACTGCTGCCGCCGAAGCGATGGCGATGGCTTTCGCAGGGAAGGCAAAAGGAAAGCAATTTTACGTGGATCAAGGGTGTCACCCTCAGACTCTCGCGGTGCTCCAGACCCGGGCCGAACCTCTCGATATCGAGATCGTTGTCGGAGATGCCAACGAGTTTAATTTTGAATCAAAAAAGGAAACTGCGATTGGTCTCTTGATTCAGCATCCGACCGAGACCGGAAACGTCAGCGATCCTCGGAATGCTGTGTCGCGAGCCAGTGAAGCAGGGCTGGTTGTGATTGCCGCGGCTGATCTTCTCGCGTTGACACTTCTTTCTCCTCCGGGTGAATGGGGTGCTGACATTGTTGTGGGAAGCGCGCAGCGATTCGGAGTGCCGCTCGGTTTTGGTGGCCCTCACGCTGCCTACATGGCGTGCAGCGACAAGTGGAAGCGTCGCCTCCCAGGGCGACTGGTAGGCGTCTCACGTGATGCCGATGGGCGAACCGCGCTTCGGCTTTCGCTGCAGACTCGCGAGCAACACATTCGCCGGGAAAAGGCGACGTCGAATATCTGTACAGCTCAGGTTCTACTCGCGGTAATGGCAGGATTCTATGCGGTCTGTCATGGTCGGGAGGGGCTGGAGCAAATTGCTACTCGTGTTCACGGAGTGGCATCCCGGTTTGCCGAGGCCGTGAAGGCCTCGGGTGGAAAACTGGTTCACGACCATTTCTTTGACACTGTTACAGTGGAGGTCGATGCAGCCCAGCGAGATACAATCTTGGCTCGCTGTGAAGAAAGGGCTGTAAATCTGCGGACCGATCGACCTGACTCGCTTGGAATTTCATTCGATCAGAAGCTTCTTGAAACCGGTAGCTGGGGCGAGGCGTTTGCGGTCTTTAATCTTCCGCTCCCTTCTCAATCCGGAGAGGGAATAGTGGGTGCGCCGAATGCTCTTCCGGCGGAGATGCGAAGGGAGGGCAACTACTTGGCCCAGCCCGTGTTCTCCCAGTATCGCACCGAGACCGAACTGCTTCGATACATCCGCCGACTTGAAGGCAAGGACATTGCGCTGGATCAGAGCATGATTCCGCTCGGTTCCTGCACCATGAAGCTGAACGCTGCAGCGGAGATGTTTCCGCTCAGTTGGGACACCGTAGGCGGAGTTCATCCCTTTGTTCCGAAGAACCAGGCAAGCGGATACCTTGAGATGATCCGCGAGCTCGAAGGCTGGCTTGCCGAGATTACCGGATTTGCTGCCGTAAGTCTCCAGCCCAATGCGGGATCCCAGGGAGAATATGCAGGGCTTCTCGCGATTCGTCGCTATCACGAGAGCCGAGGTGAAACTGGACGAACTGCCTGTCTCATTCCCATGTCCGCTCACGGAACTAATCCGGCGAGTGCGGTGATGGCAGGCTTCGAAGTTGTCCCTGTAGCGTGCGACAGTGAGGGGAACATTGATGTCGCAGATCTCTCCGCAAAAGCCGAGAAACTGAAAGACTCTCTAGGGGCCTTGATGATCACTTACCCTTCGACTCACGGCGTGTTCGAAGAAAGCGTTTCGGACATCTGCCGGATCGTTCATGATCAGGGCGGACAGGTTTACATGGATGGCGCCAACATGAATGCCCAGGTGGGATTGTGTTCTCCAGGAGGCATTGGAGCCGATGTTTGTCATCTCAACCTGCACAAGACGTTTTGTATTCCACATGGGGGAGGTGGACCCGGCGTGGGCCCGATTGGTGTCGCCAAGCATCTTACTCCGTTTTTACCAGGTCATCCCGAGTGGGAAAATCATTCTTCTCACGCCGTTTCAGCAGCTCCGTATGGGAGTGCCAGTATTCTCACGATTTCGTGGATGTATATCGCGATGATGGGGCCGCAGCTTCGAAAAGCAACCGAGGTCGCAATTCTCAGTGCCAACTACATAGCGAAACGCCTTGAGACCTGTTTTCCGGTTCTCTATCGCGGCAGCAAAGGCAGGGTCGCTCATGAATGCATTATCGATGTGAGGAAATACAAGGAATCTGCCGGAATTGATGTCGAAGACATTGCGAAGCGGCTCATCGATTATGGATTCCATGCTCCGACAATGTCCTGGCCTGTTGCGGGAACGCTCATGATCGAGCCTACGGAGAGCGAGTCACTGGAAGAGCTCGACCGGTTCTGCGATGCCATGATCAGTATTCATTCTGAGATTGAAGCGATCCAGTCGGGGTCGGCTGATTTTGAGGACAACGCCTTGAAGCGAGCGCCGCACCCTGCGGAGACACTCTTGAGCGATGACTGGTCCCGCTCCTACTCCAGGGAAAATGCGGCATATCCGCTCGATTGGGTTCGAGGGCGGAAGTTCTGGTCTCCTGTCAGCCGGATCGACAATGTTTTCGGAGATCGTAATCTCGTTTGCACCTGTGAAGGAATGGAAACCTATGCCGCCGATTCCTGATTCCATCGAAAATCCAGTCAGCTACGATGGTCTCCCGGAAGCTTCCTTTCCAGACCCGTGGGAACCTAACATGATCGCCAATCTTGTCTTTCTTGCCGAGAAAGAAAAAGTTCTCCTAATTCACAAAAAGACTGGTCTGGGCGCAGGCAAGATCAATGGTCCGGGAGGGAAACTGGAAGAGGGGGAGACTGCGATGGAGGCCGCGATTCGCGAGGTTGAGGAAGAACTCCTCATCACACCCCATGCTCTTGAGGAAGCCGGAGTGCTTCACTTCGATTTTGTGGATGGTTTACGGTTACACTGTACTGTATTTCGTGGCAGCGGATTCACCGGAACACCAACTGAAACGAGAGAGGCAAAGCCCGAATGGTTCCCGATGGATGCGATACCTTTCGATCGAATGTGGGCCGACGATCGTTACTGGATTCCTGAAATGCTCTCTGGTAAAAAGTTCAAAGCATGGTTCCGCTTTGACGAGGAAACGATGCTGTCCCGGACAATAAAATTCTTCGAGTAAGGGCGTTTCCGACCTGGAGAGTTCCTCCCTGCTTAGCCGCCAACCTTTTAAGGCGTTTCTGACTCTCTTCGCTGAGGCGAGTCAGCTCAATCGTATAGAGTTCGGGTCCCTTTTTCTGATTTCCCTTTTTCGCTGAGCTGTCCGTAGCTGCGGTTACGTCACCCGGACGAAACCATCGATCTCGAGTAATCTTGATGAGGTCTACCATCTAGGCATCGTAGCCCGCGCCGCTTTTCCTGGTTGGGTAAGCACGAACGATATTTGGCTGGCGTCGCAATGAATGATCTGAGTGCAAAATACGGGCAGTATGAGATCCACCTGAGGTCCGTCAGGAGAATTTCTATTCCGTTCTCTAGAATGATCCGTGGGCGCACCCATGTCGCCCAATCATAAGAATACCCATCTCCAGCATCGGAGACGAGAAGGATGAGTTCCTCAGAGCCGTCCGGCAATGCCCCATCGATTGAGACTCGATCAAACTTAGGATTCGAATGGGCGAGAACGGGCGGCTCAAAAAGCAGTCTGCCGGTTTGGCTTACTGCTTTGCTACTGTTTTTTTTGAGTAGGCTTGGGCTTTTTGTCTTGAGCTCCGGCATACTCGAGAACATTGGCTTCGAGAAACTCGCGAGTGGGGGTCTCCGATTCAATGCCATTTTCAGGAATCTTCAAGCCGGCTGTCCAGGCGACACCGTTGATCACTGATTTCCGGAAGCTGTCGTTCTCAAAGTTCCAGTGGTAGTGCAGTCCGGTGAATCCAAATCCGCGACCATTGGCATAGTCTTCGCCCCGCTGGTAGGTCCAGGCGACATGCTGAGGTTCTCCTGCAGCGACGGCTTTACGAACGGCTGGGTTTCCGGAGTGGGGGCCATCTTTCCGCTTCATCGTTTCCTCGGGAGCCACTGCTGAAAGGATCGGATTGATCCCTTTCATGTCTCCTACAAATCGCATGTGGAAATACCACTCGTCGTCCATTTCGAAAGGTTCGACACCGCTGGCGGCTTCGTGATCCGAAAAACTTTTGAAGTTAGCGACCCAGTGAGGATTCACGGACCAGTTTGCCTCAAAGTATCCACCCATCCACGCTAGCATTCCCTTGGCGCTTGGACCGATTGGAACTTCGACGCCATAATGAAGACAGGCGATCCCAGTGCCCTGACGCATTATCTTGTCGAACTCAGCAACGTGGTTATTGACGAGGTGTCGTCCTCCGCCTGTGCAGAAAAAGACAACGGTGTCGGCATCCTGAAAAAATGTGTCAGGATCTTCAGGCCAATCGATGGAATAGCGGCACTCTACGTCTTCGTCCGGGTAGGCATTTTGGATCCAATCTCCAATCAATTGGCTTCCGGCAGAATATTCGTGTTTCCCAAATCCGTGCGATGTCTTGTGGGAGACAAAGCAGAGAATTGTTTTGTCGTCATCGAGAGGAGATCCCTGAAGGAAGGAACCGCCAAGAAAAATACTTATGATGAGGATGGTGAGAAACCCAACAGGGTTGAGTCGATCAGCCAGCAGAATGCGATTTGAGTTCATGGGTGAAAGTGTTTCGAAGATCGCGAGGCCGGTCAAGCGATCGCTTGCTACGGGATTGTGGCGTATCGTGGCATAAAAGGCACCCCTCCACGCTGGATCTGGCCTCGAAACTGCTTAAACGTCAGTTATGTCCCGCCTTTATCGTCACACGAAGATCATCGCAACTCTTGGCCCTGCGACGGAGTCAAAGGAGATGCTATCCAAGCTGATTACGGCTGGAGTCGATATTCTGAGGTTGAATATGGCCCACGCCTCGCATCAATGGGTTTCGGATGCGATGTGGTTCATTCGCGAGGTTTCGAACGAAATCGGTCGCCATGTCGGTGTCATGATGGATGTGAAGGGGCCTGAGATTCGGACGGGACTCGTAGATGCCGCCATTTCTCTGAAGGAGGGGGACTTGATCGAATTTTACATTGAAGGTGCCGAACCGACAGGTGACATCCCTTCGGTTTCCGTAAACTACCCCGGGCTACCCAGTGAGGTCTCAGAGGGTGCTACAGTCCTCGTCGACAGTGGACTCATCCAGCTCAAAGTGTTTGAGAAGAGTGAAGGCCGGATTCGGTTTGTTGTTCTTACTCCTGGAGAATTGGGCTCTCGTCGTCATGTTAACCTACCAGGAATTAAGGTCGATCTACCGGCTTTGACCGAAAAAGATCGGAATGATCTGCGTGCTGGGGTGAAAGCGGGTATCGATTTTGTGGCTCTGTCATTTGTTCGACAGGCGGAAGATGTCAGAACTCTCCGCGGCTTTCTCGATGAGTTAGGATCGAAAGCGCGAATCATTGCTAAGATCGAAGATCAGGCGGGGGTGCGGAATATGACGGAGATCATTCGTGCGGCCGATGGGATCATGGTTGCGCGAGGTGATCTTGGAATCGAGATCGATTACCCCAAGCTTCCTCTAGTTCAGACCCAGTTGATCGAAGCCTGCCAGGCCGATGGAAAACCCGTGATTGTAGCCACTCACATGCTTGAATCAATGATTGCTTCTCCGATTCCAACTCGGGCCGAAGTGTCCGATGTCTCTCACGCGATTCGTGAGCATGCCGACGCCATTATGCTTTCTGGTGAGACCACGACCGGGGCATATCCGCTCGAGTCCGTTGAAGTATTTAAGAACATTATTGAGAGTATTGAGCCTTCCGTAGATGATTCCCTCAACAAGCGCATTGTCTTAAAAGAGCCCAAGGCAAAAATGCTGCGCTCTGCGGCGACACTCTCGCAGGAACTCGGAAACTCCGGAATTATCGTTTTCACGAGGAGTGGATTTCTTGCCTATGTGTTAGGTGCGTTGAGACCCCATGGGATTCCCATCTATGCGTTTACCGATATAGAAGCCATCTTCCGTCAGCTTCTGCTTCCGTGGGGGGTGGAACCGTTCCTGATGGACTTTTCCGATGACCCCGAGGAAACGATTCAAAATGCAATGACCTGTTTGAAAGGGAGAGGTTGGGTCGAGAACGGCTCGTGGCTCGTTGTAATTACCAACGCGCTCGCCGACGAAAAAATTGTCGATACGCTTCAGCTTCGCCAGGTTGAGTAAGGGCAGGGTCTTTATCTATTGATGACGGAAGTCGGTCAGTATTTCTGAGAAACCATCGTGCTTTCGGGAACGGGGTTTCTGTGATAGTCCGGGGAAGTGCTTTCGAGAAATTCGTCCCGAATTCTCCGGAAAATTGCGTCTTCATCCATACTCTCAGGACGCTCGATTTGGGAAGAAATGAAGAGCAAAATCTACGGTGATTCCACTGGGGACGGGCATTGAATTCTCTTTGGAGTGGCTGGCTCGGGAAAGACGATGATTCTTCTGACAAGGGCCCGGATACTGGCAAAGAAGGACCCGGAAGCTGAAATTCTCGTAGCTCTGCTGCAATCGGCTACTTTCAGATTGGATGGGGCGGCAGTTGGCTACGTTTCCTCGCTCTCACGGTAAGCTCAAATTTCTCATCTGTGAGTGAACTGGAGACTTCCCCGGCATGTGAATTGAGGGTCGGGAAAGACAATGCCGCGGCTGTGAAGGCTGCTGGGTAGAGAGAGTTCCCAGTTTCAGTAGCGCCTGTTTCTACTCGGGTCTCAGCAACTTGGCTCGCTTGATCGCTCGCATCATGCCTTTGGCTTTGTTGACGGTTTCAAAGTACTCATTCTCGGGGATCGAATCTGCAACGACTCCGGCCCCGGCTTGGATGTAGGCTTTTCCGTCTTTCAGGACGACAGTGCGAAGAGCAATGCAGCTGTCGTGATTTCCATCGAATCCAAAGTATCCGACAGCACCAGCATAGGCACCACGTTTTGATTTCTCAAATTCATCAATGACCTGCATCGCACGGACCTTTGGGCTTCCGCTGACGGTTCCGGCTGGGAAAGTAGCCCTCATCACATCGTAGGCATTTTGATCGTCCCGAAGTTGTCCCTCTACGTTCGATACGATGTGCATGACATGGCTGTAGCGTTCGATAATCATGAACTCGCTTACATGAACGGAATCGTACTCGGCAACGCGGCCGACATCGTTTCTTGCGAGGTCAATGAGCATTACGTGCTCGGCACGTTCCTTGGGGTCATTGAGTAGCTCATCAGCAAGAGCGTCATCTTCCTCCTGGGTCTTTCCTCTCCACCGAGTTCCTGCGATGGGTCGAATCTTGATCTTACCATCAATCGTCTGGACATGAACTTCGGGAGAGCTGCCGACAAGAGAGAACTCATCGCCGAACTGGAGGCAGAACATATAAGGTGATGGGTTCACATGGCGAAGCGCTCGGTAGAGGTCGATAGGTCGGCCTTCGTAATCGTGTTCGAATCGCTGTGAGGGAACGACTTGAAAGATGTCTCCTGCGAGGATGTATTCTTTCGCGTCCCGAACCATCTTTTCATATTCCTCTTGGGTTGTATTGCTGCGGATTTCAGGATCTTCCGCAGGCTCTTCCATCAGGGGGAATGGAGCGAACGATTGGGGCGCAGAAAGTTTTGTGATGACCTTTTCGATACGTTTTTCCGCGGCGGCGTAGGCCGATTCTAGAGAGTCAAAATCGTCGAGGCAAATATTGGCGACAACTTGAAGTTTGCGGAAGCGGTGATCAAAAATGACGAGGGTGTCGGTGATGACAAAGGCAAGATCGGGAAGTTCGAGACCTGTATCGGGCGGGCCAGGCACGGTGGGTTCGAAGAACCGGACCATGTCATATCCGATGAAGCCTACCGCTCCGCCTGCAAAAACGGGAAGTCCCTCTGCTTCGACAGGAGAAAAGGCGGACATGATCCGCTGCACCTCGTGAAGGGGATCGCCTTCGGATTCTGGCAATTCGCGTCCGGTAAAAGACCCTTCGCCTTGCTCCCGGATGTGAATGGTCCGGCCCTCGGCACGAATCTCGAGGCGGGGATCGGTTCCGAGAAATGAGTATCGGCCGATTTGTTCGCTGTTTTCCGCTGACTCGAGGAGAAAGCAGGGGGACTTGTCCTCACAACTGAGCTTTTGGAACGCAGAAATAGGCGTTTCGTAGTCCGCCGCCAATTCGGTCCAGACAGGAATGAGGTTTCCTTTTTCAGGAAGATTGGAGAATTCTTCGAAAGACGGTGTCAGGACAATCATCGCGAGCAATTGGCAGATCGGCTTCGGTTTTCGAAATGCCGAAGCGTTAAATCAGTATTCCGGAAGATCTTCCTCGGCGATTTAAAACGCCCATTCTGTCTGGCTCCATTCGGAGGCCACTTCGGTGCTCGTTGCCGGGGAAGGATCGCTAGATTCGCACACCCGAGCTGATTTAGCAGGTTTTTCTTCCGAAATTGCGATGGTCTTTGCTGAGGCTCTCGCGGTGGGAAAAAGTGGAATGGGAGCAGTACGGTCGGCACATTCTACGGAAACCTCTGAGTGACCGGCCTCGGTCAGCTTTTTTCGAATCACTTCGCACGCCAGGTCAGCCGTGTTGCAGTCGCTGCTGAGGTGGCCGAGAATCACCCGGTGAAGGTTTGGACCCGCGATCTGTCCAACCAGTTCAGCCGTCTGATCGTTCGAAAGGTGACCGTGGCGATTGCTGATCCGTTGCTTGGTTGCCCACGGGCGCTTGTTATCGTTCTGCAGCATCACTTCATCGTAGTTCGATTCGGTAAAGAGGGTGTCTACTTTTTGAAGCCGATCAACAATCATTCGCGTGACGTGGCCTACGTCACTGAGAACGCCGACACTGCTTTCGCCACATCGCAGAACAAAACCAACCGGATCGACAGCGTCGTGAGGGACGGAAAATGATTCGACCGAAATTCCCCCAATAGAAAAAGCGGATCCGGCCTCAAAGGGATTCCAGACGACGGGAGATTTTACATTTTCACCGACCATAGCGCAGGTATGAGTCGTTGCAAAAATGGGCAGCTCACGTTTACGACAGAAAACATCAATGCCGCGAGTATGATCGCCGTGTTCGTGGGTGAGAAGAATCCCACTGAGAGAATCCGGGTCGACTCCGAGCGATTCCAGTCGGACGCAAAGCTGACGGGCGGATAGACCGGCGTCGATGAGGATGCGCGTATCGCCAAGGCACAGGAGGGCACTGTTTCCTGAACTTCCACTACCCAGAACGGCCAACTCCAACATCAGGACCAGCTTAGGTAGTTAAGAGCCCCAAACAAACGAAAAATGGATTTTTTTAGATTTCCGGCTCAGAGATGCCTCTATCCCTCAGGAATGGGAGAGATTATCGGGTCCAGTGACGGAGTTGAAGGCATCTGGGAGTGATGAATCCAATATACCGTTCCTGCGATGGGGCCGGAACTCACTTTTACTTTGATGGCGTCGGCGACTTCAGACATGGCCGTCATTTCAACACGGGAATTTAGTCGTCGAATTCCCAGGCTTGAAAGGTCGGCGCTGGCTCTTTCCCCGGGAGTGTTGAACTCAAGAAAGAATTGGCGAAGAATCTCGGGTGACTGTCCCAGGTAGACTGGGTTTCCTGCGCTACCCAGGGAAACTTTCGCTGTGTCGGCCGCGGTCGCTGGAGTATTGCCAACGATTTTTTCTTTCGCGACATAAACTCCGAACCATCCGCTTGCGTAAATTGCTCCCACAAACAGAATTGCGATCGAAATTCGGACAAGGGCCTTGGTTCCTGCCTGACGACGGGCGGCCCGCTTTTTTGCGGCGGCGAGCCTTGCCCGTTCGCCGGACTGTTCATCAGGATGGATCATCGAGGCGGCGGGAAATGTGGTTGCTTGATTTTTCGAGTTTCTTGCGCTCGTCGTCCGTCAGGCTTTGGAATCCCTGTTCATTGATCTTGTCGAGAATGGCATCGACGTCGTCCGTAACGAAAGGCTCCTTCTCACTATCGGTTTCATCGCGAAGAATGCGAATTCCAAACCCTTTTTTGGGCTTCTTCTTGCGCGCTTTTGACGAGCGACTTCCGAACCCGTTTCGGATCCAGAGCCAGCCAAAAAGCATGCCTCCAAAGTGTGCAAAAAGAGCGACCCCACCAGTTTGACCTGAGAAGGTGAGCAAGAGTGTGATCACATCAATTCCAATGACAACGAATGCCATGGTCCGCAGGGTCATGGTGACCGGCAGAACAAAGAAGAGGAGCAATCGGAAGCTCTGGTGGGGGATGAGGGTTGCCGTCGCGGCAAGGATCGCGAGAACTGATCCTGAAGCTCCAATGATATTTCCATCAGGTCCCACGAAGATATTGTAGAGGACCTGAACGAAACCTCCGGCAAGACCGCCGAGGAGGTAGATTCGCAGGGTTTGTCGCGATCCGACAATCCCCATCAACATTCTTCCAAGGAAAAAGAGGCCGATCATATTTCCAAGGAAGTGAAAGATCCCGGTGTGAGTGAACTGATAGGTGATCGGAGTCCACAGTGAAAGAGAGGTCAGTGAGTGAACAGAGAGGCCTAAAAAGTCCGCCAGATGACCCGCCGAAATCAAATTTACGACGAAAACGGCGGCGTTTATGGCGAGCAGCCAGCTCACCACGTTCCAGCTGGAGGGCTTGCCGAATTGTTCAGCGCTTCCTCCTTCTCTCATGTAGTCGCGATTGTAAATGCTCATCGAAACAGTGATTTGTCCGGTTCTCGATGGAGAACAAAAAACAAATTCTGATAATTTAGGGTTGAAAGTATCTAAGAAGTATTGATGATCTAGAATCAAATATGAATACTTGGAGCTACTTGATTCTCATTGCTGCGCTTTTTGCAGTGGCCGCCCTCATGCTCTACGCGAGGTTCTCCTCGCGTTCCAGAAGGAAGTTGCTTCATCATTCGTTTCGGGATATCTCGGCGAACCAGTTGGATCGTTCGGATGTGGATCCGGAGGAGGGGCTTGCTTCCGATACTTCGGAGACGTTCTCCGAGGATAAGGATACTACGAAGCGCGAGATCCGACAGCCGAATTCCGCACTCACTGCCGAACCAATTCTGGGTCATCATACGGAGGAGGAAGAGTATCTTGATGAATTGCAGGAGGCCGCAGCGGGTCTTGCCATGTTGATGCGTTCGTCTCCAGTTCTGGATCGCACATCGCCCGTCGTTTTTGCTCCGGAAGATGAGGGGCTGGTCGAGGAGGAATCGGGAGAGACGATTCTGATTCCCAAAATCGAGACTGTCGCTGAAACCAATGTGGAGTCCGAGGGGACAACTGAAGTTGAGGCAGAGGCTCTTCTTGATGGAAACGAGGTGGAAGCGAATGTCCGTTCCGAGCCGTTGGTTGCGGAAGCAATTTTTCCTGAGGCAGAATCGGGTGTTCAGGATGAAAGCGAGCTCGAGGACGCGACTACAGCGGCTGAGGAAGACGAGGAGGTATTGGCAGTCTCCGCTGAACGATCTTCGCTGACTCTCCCTGAAATTGTGGGTGAAGAAGTCGCGGGCCAGTTTTCCGAGATTGATGAGAGTCTTAACGCTCTCGAGATGCTCGTCAGTGGTATCGAAACCTGCCTTTCTGCGTGGGGATCCGACTCGGATTCTGAACAGAGCGATTCGGCTGTTGACCCTGTGAGAGAGGCCGAAGGAGACGTCGTGGTCGAAGAGGCCGCCTGATTCATTTGGGCAATTCAGGTTTCATCTCTCTTTACTTTCCGGGCTGACTCGCCTATCGAAACCGAATATGGGAATTCTTGGAGCTTTTTGGGGATTTGCAGGCGTTGTCGCTCTGCTCGGATACGCAATCTTTCGACTCATTCCCAGAGCTGCTGAGTCGCTTGCTGAGCCGCTCACGACAGTTCAGTGGATATTCCTCGTTGTATTTGCTCTCTTTATGCTAGTCGCAGAGGGCTACCGAGGTTTTCAGAAGAAATTCTCTCCTCGTACCGCAGCGCGGGTGAAGTATCTACGGGATCATCCGGAAACACTTCATGTCGTCTTAGCCCCGGCATTCTGTATGGGCTATTTCTTTGCGAAGCGGAAGACCCAGATCACAGCGGTTTGCCTGACCCTCGGTATTGTTCTTCTCGTCGTACTCGTCCGATTTCTTCCTACTCCCTGGAGAGGGTTGGTGGATTTCGGAGTTGTTCTCGGGCTTTCCTATGGCGTTTTATCCTTTGCCATTTTCACGGTAAAAGCGCTCTGGGGAAACAATTACTCTCACTCTCCGGAAGTTCCGGAGTCGTGAGCGCTGGCAAGGGGGTAAATAGAGGCGAGCATCGAAAATACGGCAAGGATAGTCAGAGGTATTTTCATACGGCAGGTGAGATCAAACCTTAGAGAATTTGCAATCAAATACCCAGTTCCGAAATTATGCCCAGTATCATAATTCAAAAAATTATTTCTGCATTTGTTTGGCGACAGCCTCGAAAAGCTTTTCTTTGAAGTCATCGGTGTGGCCCGTGTGTGTCCACGCAACGTTTCCGTCTTTCCCAATCACAACCGTCTGAGGAATGCTGCTTACATTGTAGGCTTTCCCGATTTCCATGGCGAAGTCGAGAGCTACTGGCAGGCTTTCCCAGTCGCGTTTCGCAAGAAAGTCTTTGATGAGAGGAGGGGTCTCTCCTTGATTGATTGCACACAGAACAACGGAACCTTCAGGGAATGCATCGACGACAGCTTCGACGTCAGGAATCGCTTTGATGCACGGTCCACACCATGTCGCCCAGAAATCGAGAACTACTACAGTTCCCCTGGTATCAGCGAGACTGAATTTGGTATCATCCAGCATCGTCAGTTCAATTGGCGGAGCTGGAATCCCGATGAGCGGTGACCTTACGGGGTCTTCGGTTCCGGGAATCAGTGGGTCCGGCGTCATGATCAGTTTCCATCCCGTGAAACTCGTCAGATTGGTCTTGGTAAGGTTGTTGGCAGGGCGAAGTGGCCCTCGGCGCATTTCACGAACATTGTCGATCGCAAGCGTGCAGCGTCCCAGAACGGAGGATTCTCCCACGAAGCGATTGTTCTCAATTCCCTTCCCAGCAAGGTGAAGCTGACTTCCGTCCATGAGGGTAAACTGATGGGTCACAAGAAACTCGTCCTCTTTCGCCGGAGGTGCTGATTCTTCACCTGTCTCCTCTTCACTCTCGACTTGGTCAGCAGGTTGCAACCAGATGATGGCTGAAACTCGGGAGTAAGGAAGCTCGAAGCTTTCATCCTTGGAGGTAAAGCGAATCGAACTGCTTGTCGCTGCTTCCATGCTACCTCGGAGGAGGTCTCCATTGGGAGCGACGAGAACGTGGGTGGGGACCGGGTCTCGACGAGAGCGAGGTACCGTGAGCGTTTTCTCCTTTGCTTCGAGATCAATGATGCGGCGGGGAATGCTTCCAGGTGAGTGATTGATGCTGAACTTCGTGATCTCGATTTCGTTTTCGGTCTGGTTCCAGCCTTGCCAGCCTCCGCCCATTTTGAAGTAGATGCCATTTCCAGAAACTCTTTTCGGATCAACGGCGACATTGAGAGTCGATTTGCCATTTACAATGACCTCAATCTTTTCAGGTTCGGCTCGAATTTCGAAGGATGCCTTGCTGTCCGTAATCGGAATCTGATCTCCTGAGAAAGAGAAGGCTCCGGTTTCCTTTAACTTCCCAACGAAGAGGCGGCTACCTTGCGCAGCAATAACAATATCGGTCGAAGGAGATCCCGAGTCGGGTCCGTCGGTAAAGAATCGTAGAGTAATCGCGCCATAGGACTTGAGCCATTCAGCGGTAAACCGCACTCGGTCTCCAAGCAGGAGCGATGGATTTCCGAAGCTGCCACCCTTGATGTGGACTTTGTCCTTAGTAGTTGTGATTTCGTCTTCCGTTTCCTCAATTTCTTCCCATTCTGTATCGCCGAACCCTTCGAGAACTCGACCTGCGCTGCCAATGTCGACGGCCTCCACTTCTGAGGCTGGAATCGCGACCTGTCCAGTGACTCGACTCGTGAAGTGAACCTTGTCCCGGGTAATCGAAATGAGAGAGCCGGAAAGAATTTCCTGATTCTTGAGGAAAATTCGTCCCTGACCAATAACGGCTGCCAATTCTGGTTCTGCGGTCGGGTGGGGACCGCGGGTTACCGTAGCTTCGATACCTTCCGCGAAAGGAACCGGCGCAGAAGCACCTGGCGGAAGCCAACCAACAAGGCTGTTGCTGGGTTTGCCTCCCATCACCTTGGTTGTCCCGCTGAGAGAAAATCCGTCGCCGCTCAGTGAATCATTCCCATTGAGTGGAGCGCCCGCTGAGTCGGGAAATCGAATTTCCCTCGCATTCCCGAGACTCACTGAGATGGGATCTTTCGACCAATCAGGACTAAGTGAGAGATGTTTTCCATCTACATTCTCAAAATCCCCACTCACCGTAGTCCCACCAAACCAAGCAATTCGAGTGACCGACTCGGGTTTCTGCTCTCTTTCGGGGGCGCCGGTGTGGAGAACGAACTCCTGCATCTTGTCGAGCGCGTATTGCTTGCCTCCCACGCGGAAATTGTCGGATCCTTCAGCAAGGGCGATATCGTCGATTTGGAAACGGTGGCCGGTCCCGGCGATCAGAACCCGGGGGCGACTCAAATCGATGACCTCGGGCTCCTCGCCGTCCCACTCCTGAACGGAGAGCGCGACAAGTTTCAGTTCGGGGTTTCGGTTGAGAATGGAAAACCCTCGAGCGAGGTCGTCTTTGCCGGTCCCTTTAGGTCTTTCGACTTCGACCTTATCGAGGGTCGCTATCACTTTTCCGGAAGGCTTACTTAAACGCAGATCGCCAGTCTTCTGATTCCAGAACAGACGGAAGTCGAGAGAGTTTGTCTTTTCGTTGAGTTCCATGATGGGAACAAATCGAGATTGGTGAGTCAGGACGAGAAAGTTGTCCCAAGTCTCCAGCATGGGACCCTTTTCGCGATCACGGGTCAGGCCGATTTCGAGGTTGGGTGAACCATTCGGGATCTCTGCGCTAAATCGGATTTCGACGGCGTTGGGAAATGCGATCTCGCGAAACAGGTCGCCTGACCATTGGTGAGTCGCGAAGGCACCCTTGAGGTCGGTGAACCATTCTGTCGATTTCCGATCTCGTCCGTGCGACGTCCAATCGGAAAGATCATCGGGCCCGGAGTAACGAAGATATTTACTGTTGATGTGCAGGATGCGCTCGACCTGCTCCCGATCGATTTCAACCGGTTCAGAAAATGGTGAGCAGTCGACCTTGATCGACTGTTGTGTGATCGAAACAAGCGAACCTTCCAGTCGATCTCCGTTTGCGAGAAAGACGCGAAACTGCGCTGCCTCCGTCTTTTTCGAACTACTTTTTTCAGAAGAAGGAAAGCGAATTTTCTGAAGGTGATTCAGACCGAGGACGAATGGTGTTGCAAAAGGTTTCGCCTGCCATCGAATGCGTTCACCATCACTCTTCAGGAGATTCCCGCGAAGTTCGTCACCGTTTCTCCAGGTGAGCCAGGCTTCGCTACCTTCTTCTTCGGACTGAACAGAAGAATCGAGACTCGAAACAAAAAATAATGAAGTCAAGACCAGCGCTGTCTTTACGAGGCGGAATGCCAGAGAAGTGGGGAAGAGCTCACGATTCATGTCAAAAGCGCTCGTAGATCGGAAGGAAGCGATAGTTTAACGCAAGTGCGAGGAGCGACATCGCTGTGCCATAGGCTTCGCCATAGCTTCCGCTGAAGTGTCCTTCGTCGCTTTGTTGATCCGCCAGCATGCCTGCCATCTTACGATTCCAACGATCCCACGAATCCGGATCACCTTGGAATAGTGCCTGTGCCATATAGTAGTAGAAGTAATGAAGGTGAGAAGTTTCCTTGTGCTCCAGTCTCTCCGTAATGTGACCAAGCGAGGATTCGAATTCGTCCCAATCGCGCTTTTGCCCCACGGCATAGACGAGAGTTGCCACCGCTGAGCGGGCCATGGATTCGCCACCTCCACCAATGCCTCCACTGTAGGCCACGAATCCGGACGAGGCCGTGTTTCGTTGCATGTAGACCAGGGCGTTTTCGATTGCTTCATCAGGCACTGCGAGCCCTGCATTCCGACAAGCGAGAAGTCCCATGAGGACAGAACCTGTCACCGAAGTATCAGCATCGGTTGAAGTGGGGGAATAACGCCAGCCACCCCATCGATTTTTCTGTTGGGATTCCACTGCGAGTTGGATCGCGAGCTCGAGCGTTTCCGCGATCGACTTTCGATTCTCCTCCGATTCGGACCCTTCCCAGAGGGTCTCTTCGTCAACAGCTCCATAGGCTTCTGCCAGAGCCAGCATTGCAAAGCCGTGGTGATACATGCTGTTCGGAATGAATCCGTTCGCGTCTTGCCCAGTGATGATGGACCTGATCGCTCGTTTGATTTGCAATCGATAGCGTCCGAAATTGGGATCTTCTCCACCGGCAAGAAAAGCCATCAAGCAGAGCCCTGTGATTCCATGTTCGGAACGGCTTCGCCACGAACCTGCTTCGGATTGGGACTTGGCAAGATAGGACAGACCGCGCTCGTAGATCGCATCGACCTCGGAGGGGATTTCTCCTCCGAGTTGGATAGCTGACTGAGCTCCCAGATAAAGCGGAAGACTGACCGAGAATAGAAGGATAGGTAAAAAAAGAGAGGGGAGCTTCATAAATCAGTTACTCTGCCGGAGCTTCTTTTGTGGAATCGGCAGCGGCTTCGTCTGTTTCCTTATTGTCAGCTTTTTCTTTTCTTTGCGCAGCGGCTTTTGCCTTGGCTCGCTTGAGGCGTCGCTTTTGATCCCAGAAATGGTCGAAGTTCGATGTCGACTCTTTCAAACGGTTAAATTGAGGTTCGGAGAGAATCTTTTTGAGATCATCGGGCTCCGCTGTATTGGCGAGAGACATCAGCATACCCTTTTCAAAATAGTCTCCCCAGTATCGCTGCACGTCATCGAGGTAGTCAGACGCAGCCTTGTGGACAAGATCTCCCATCTTTTTTTTCTGACCGGGAGTCAGTCGGAGATGAGAATCGAGAGTGGATAAAGACATCTTGGAAAACGCCTCGATGCGGTCGAGATGGCGCTGAGCCAAGACCTGCTCGTAACGCTCCACCTGCTCATCGCTGAGTACAGTCTTCAAGGTGTCCTTCCAGAGATCGAGTGACTCGCCTTCTTCCTCGGTTCGATTCCCGCCGAAGTTGACTTGACCCATACCTTCGAGCATTTCCTTGGCGGCATCGCTGTCGGCCCCATCGAGACGAGTTCGGAAATACCGTTCGGCCTGGGTGTGCCAGTCCTTCATGGAACGCTCAGAAGCTCCCTTGGCGGCGAGGTCGAGTTGATTGCGCTGCTTGGGATCGAGGTCACAGAGGCGAGAGACATCATCGATGACGACGGCCATGAACTTGAGGCGCTTGTCGCGTTCCTCCTCGGCAAGCTTGAGGATGTGTTGCGAAATTTGAGCGCTGAGTGGCTCCTGATCCTTGGGGGGATTACCAGACTTTTCGTTACCTTCGTCAGCGGCGCGTGGATCTCCGTCTTTGGCACCGATTTCACCAAAAGGATCAGGCTCAGCGATTTGTACATCGATCTGGACATTGCCTTGGACCTCTACCTCACCACCCTGGATCTGAACGTTACCCTTCCCGTCCTTGATAATCACTTGGGACACCCCAGTGGAAGGTAATAGCAGGGAGGCGAACAGGATCGCACTCACTGCAGCCGTATATTGAAAAACAGTCATGGTGATCAGTTGGTTTCAAGATCGTTGAAATAGTTGTCGAGACCACGACGGAATTCTTCTGGAAGTTCGCGCCCGGCCTTTCCGGTGGATTGATCAACGTCTCGCTTGGTGTTTCCGGATGGAGTTTCAGAACTCGTCCCAGTATTTCCAATGTCGGAAAGCGCGGCTCCGCCACCTTGAGCTGAACCTCCATCTCCTGGGGAAGATCCTCCTCCGCCACCGCCGCCGCCATTCTGGCGTTTGGATTGGAGCAGCAATTCGATCGCCTCGGTTTGAGCAGCAATCACCTCCGGACCGGTATCCGGACGAGAGAGCACTCCGCGCGCTTGCCGCATCACGTCAGAAACGAGATTGAGAAGTTGGGTTTCTTTTCCGAAATGCTTTGCTGCATCGGGGAGTTCAGCAATCGAGAGAACAATCTCATCAACGCGACCTCGAAGCTCCGACTGCGTCAGCTCGAGAGGCTCGACTTTGGATTCGTAGATGTCGGGCGCAAGTGCAGGGCGGGCCGAGTCCATTTCTCGAGTTTCGTCGCGGAGATACATTTGCTCTTGGAGAACTTTCATGATCTCAAGCACGACTTCCGGTGGGAGGCTCTCTTTCGATCCATCTCCCTCGCAGGCTTTGCAATTGGAAGCTTCGACGAGCTCTTCGGCCCAGCGATCGAGGGTATCCGCCCAGAATTCAGAAGAAGCCATCGATCGTCCACTGAGATTGATAAGCGTCTCATCACCGATTTCCTTCACATCTGAGGCGACGTCAGTGTTCTTCATCTGTTCCAGAACGTTGAGGAAGACAGGCTCCTGCTTGCGCTGGTAGTAAGCGTCGAGGTCGGTCTGGATCGCGTAGATGAAGCGGCTCTGTTCCTCCTGAGTTTTGGCGAGGTTCTCTCCGATGTCGCGCAGGCTTTGCTCGATTCGGTGCTTCGGTAAACCAAAGCCGGAAGTGATTCCTTGGTTGAGTGCTTCTGCGATTTCAGTCTGCTTTCGGGAAGCGGCCTTGAGGCGTTTCACAAAAGTGCTTGCTTCGAGACTGGCGAGAATGTCCTGCAATTGATCCGCGATGCGGGCGAAATCGGCGAGCAGCTGTTTCTGCTCGTTGACAGCCTGATCAAGTTTCTTCTGGGCGGGCGAATCTCCCTTGGGCTCCTTCTCTTCATCGTTTTCGACAGCGGTGAGCGAGGTTTGGGGAAGTCCCAGGGCGCCGGGCTTGGGAGGTTTCGCTTCCCCGGGCTCCTTGGGCTTGGCCTTTTCAGCAAGGGAGGACTCCTGATCGGAAATTGACGGGGCAGATGGTGGCGCGTCCTTTTGATCCTTTGGCGGATTCGTTGGATCGCTCGGCTTTTCCCCATTTTTATTCGCCACACTCGGGGCGCTGTTTCCTGACGGAGGAGACTGCTCCTCAGGCTTCTCTTCAGAATTTTTGGGAGAACCAAATCCGGATGGCGTTCCGCTTTCTCTCGAGGCCTCTCTGAGCAGGTCAGCGACCGACGGCATCCGATTTTTTGCGATTTCATCCAGTTCACGCATCATCGTGGCCCAGGACTCAAGACGCTCAGCGTCGAACTCATCATTTTTCGTGGCCTGGCGGACGAGATCCCGGCCAGAGTCAGTCAGCGCATCGAGGCGGCGAGCATTGGCCGATTCTGCAGAAGCTTGTTCTTCGAGTTTTCGTCGGTTCTCGGGGCGATCGAGTTCCTCCGAGGATAATTCGCGAAGACCTCGATTCGCTTCGTGGAGCTGTTGCTCTCTCTCATAGACTTCCCGTGCGTTCCGGAACCACTTGCCGAATTCCTGGGTGAGCCAATCAGCATGATCCTCCGGGCTGAGGATATGGAGAACAAAAGTAGGAGAGAAACTTCGATCTCTATCAGGAAGGTAGTCCTCCGCGAAAGCTCGGATTTGAATTGTCTGCGGAGCGATCCCTTCACGAGCAGCGGAGAAAGTCGCTCTTGTTTGAATTTCTCGTGTTTCAGGTTCACCTGAGGCGACTGGTTTCTCCCCGGTAGTCCGAGAGCCGTCTACCCCGGAGCCCGGTGCTCCGTCCCACTTCAATCCCATCGACTTGATTCCAAAATCATCGGCTGCTGAGACGTCGAAGGAAACGACTTCATCGACGAGCACGACTCGCTCTGTAGAAATCTGGCGAGCGAAGACGTCCGGGGCCTTGTCTTCCACCGCGCTGACACGGAGTTCCAGAGGCGATTTCGCCTTGAGGCCGTGTATGTCTTCCCAGCTCAGCTCAAATTTCCCGGCTTCATTCACATCGACAGGCGCTGTGGAGAAAGCTTCTCCAGCTACTTCGATGGGTTGGCCATCGGAGCTCGCTTCCCGGAGCTCGCGGGAGGTGGTTGCGGTAAAACTGACCCGGGACCCTTTGACGGCGGTGAGTGCGCCTCCCCGGACGGGGATGACAGGGTCGGCCGCGTAGCGAAGGTAATCCGGCAGACGGAGTGTCGCCGTCAGATCGACGAGCTCAGGACGGGGAAGGGGAGCTACTGCGATCTTCTTATATTCATCCCCAACGCGGAGGGTGAGCTTTCCGTCTTCCTTTTGCGGAGGCACGTCAAAAGCATAGCGGTCTTCTTCGCGATGGGATCTCAGCTTCGTTTTCCCCGGAAGCTTGACCGAGGCGCGCTCCGGCTTCCACTCGGTAGAGTCGGCCAGTTTAGAAGATAGTGAAAACTCTTCAGCAAAAGGAACAATGACACTTTCAGGAACAGGTTCGAGTTGGGCGAACGTGTAGCGGTCGACTGGCTTCCACGGAGAAACCCAGCGCGCCAGTGCATTGCGAGAGGCGTCGGAGACGATGAAGAGGAGGAGTCCGCAAAGGGCGAGGACGCCAATAGACGAAGCCATCCACACGGCATAGCGTGGTGCAGGTACTGCGGAATCAAAGTTCTTATCTTTGATCTTCTCATCCACCTGCCGCATCGCGGCTTCGACGAGAGTTCGGCTGCTCGCCGAGTCAGAAGAGTGCGCCAGTTCGACAATCCCGAGGAGTTCATCTCCGAGACTGGGGAAGGTTTTACGCAGCAATCGAGCAACCTGCTCCAGTGTTTTTTGCTGACGAACCCAGCGATGCCATCGCAGGGGAAGGCCAATCGCTGGAACTGCAAAGCCGAGTGTCAGAAGTAGGATTCTTGCCCACACAGGAGTTTCGATCACACGATCGAGAGAAAATACGAGGAGGTAGGAAATTCCGAGTCCAAATAGTCCAACGAGGGCTCCTTCGGCAATTTTGACGGACCAGAGTCGCTGCTGGAACTCCTCTAGTTTCTTCTGCAGGTGAGGCGGAATCGGTAAATCAAGAGATCTCTGAGAGTCGTCTTTCCTGTCTGTCATAGGTGCCGCCATTATGTTGAAAAAGAGTTAATCACATTCTACTACGATTCGCCAACCTGCTTTTGAGTAGATGTTCGCCACGTGATGCGGCCCAAATTTACAGTCACAATCTATGAGGTCACAAAAAAGGCTCCATGGCGATAAACCACGGAGCCCTCTTAAAGTTTCTAGCGTGAGAAACCCCTAGTTTTTCTAGGAATCTTTACCAGCAGCTGCCCACGTCTGAACGACATACTTAGCGGCTTTTTTGCCGAGGGACTCAACGGCCGCCTCTTTAGTAACTTTTTTGGAACCATCAGTGACGACGGTTACTTTCTGGGTTCCTGCTTCCTCGCCATCCTCAACGGTGATGGACTTGAAACCTGGCAATGTAGAGAACGCCGAACTGACGTCACGCTTACATCCACCTCAGACTACACCGGTCATGCCGGCAACATAAGCGACTTCCTCAGCCATTGCTGCTGGAGCAAAAGCAAGGATCGCCAACGCCATTGTTGCGATAATTTTTTTCATATTTTTAATTTGGTTGATGGTCGTCACAAGACGCCCAACTCCGTATGTTATACGAATGAGAGGCAAAGTCTTGCCAGATTTTTTCCGCAAATTCGCTACCTTTCTTGTGTAAGGATCCGGATTTATGTGATTCGGTCTTCGCAATTTGACCTTTTTTTGCGGGGAGAATTAGTATTCCGCTTCTTGGCACCCTGTATCCATGGGAAGAGAAATCACCAGAGTCCAATTTATTACTGACTTGTCTGCATTCGACGAGATTATCGACGTGCGCTCCCAACTCGAGCATCAAGAGGATCATATTACAGGCGCTATTCTACTTCCCGTCCTCGATGACGCCGAGCGAGCTGAAATCGGGACGATCTACAAACAGGAGTCGGCTTTCGAGGCGCGCAAGAAAGGCGCCGTACTTGTCACTCGCAATATTTCGAATCACCTTAAATCTCACTTTCTCGATAAACCGAAAAACTATCGAGCCCTTGTCTACTGCTGGCGGGGCGGTCATAGGTCGGGCAGTATTGCTACCGTTCTCGCGGATGTCGGGTGGGACATCTCAGTGATTGAAGGGGGATACCGAACTTACCGGCGCATGGTTCTCGATACTTTCGAAAAGATTGCTCCCCAGTTTCGATGGATCGTACTCAACGGATACACTGGCGCTGGGAAAACGCTTGTTCTCAAGGAACTCAGAAAACAGGGGGCGCAGGCTCTTGACCTCGAGGGGCTTGCCAATCACAAGGGTTCTGTTTTTGGCGGAGACCCGGAGGAACCGCAACCCGCTCAGAAACGATTTGAGTCACTCCTGTTCGATGAAATCTCTCACTTCGACGTCGAAAAGCCGATTTTTGTCGAGGCCGAGAGCGCCAAGATCGGCCGTCTCAATCTTCCGAATCCCATCTGGCAGGAAATGAAAATGGCTCCCGTTATCGAGATCGATTCGCCGCTCGAGGCGCGCTCCGATTATCTAACGAGGGACTACGAAGAGTGGGTCGGAGATCTCTCTCGCGTCGAATCGACCCTGGATCGGTTGAGTAGCTTTCACTCTCGCGAAACGCTCAAAAGGTGGAAAGAGCTTTCCCGTGTTGGTGAGTGGCGAACTCTCGTTCACGACCTGCTCGAGCTGCATTACGATCAACGATATACTGTCGATGGGTCTGGATATTTTTCCGTGCCGAGCGAGGCGATCCCCCTGCCTCGGCACGACCCGGAAACAATCGCCTCCTGCACTTGCGAGGTTCTGGCTGTGGGTGATCGGTTGCTCGATGAGGCGATCCCTTCCTGATGCGAGGTGATTTCCTCCCAACCCTTCTGTGATGACTTCAATCTATCTTGATTCCAACGCCACGACGCAGGTTCATCCGAGGGTCGCCGATGCGATGATGCCGTTTCTGAAGGAGGTCTGGTTCAATCCCTCAAGTGGATACATGGCCGGGAAACAAGTCAAGGCGGCGATCGAGAAGGCTCGAGGCAAAATCGCCAGTTTGATCGGGGCGGCGCCTGAGGAAATTGTTTTTACTGGGTGCGGCACGGAGTCCAACAACATGGTGATCAAATCGCTGGCTCGTGTCATCGGTCGAAAGCACTCCAAGGTGATCGTCAGTGAGATCGAACACAGCGCGGTTCTTCGTCCGACCGAAGCCATGGCCGCAGTCGGATTTGATGTCGCTCGCGTCGGAGTAGATGGCGAAGGGCGTCTCGATCTAGGCGCGTTTGAGAATGCGCTGAAATCCGATCGGCCAGGTTTTGTATCTGTGATGTGGGCGAACAACGAAACCGGAGTTGTTCAGCCAATGGCTGAAATGACAGCTCTTGCCAAGGCGGTGGGCTGGTGGGTCCATACCGATGCGATTCAGGCGGTCGGAAAAGTTCCCGTTCGCGTCGACGAAGTCCCGGTCGATTATCTCTCGATCAGTGGGCACAAATTCCACGCCCCTAAAGGCGTCGGTGCCCTCTATGTTCGCAAAGACAGTCCTTTCGAACCGATGATCCGAGGAGGAGGCCAGGAAGATGGTCGCCGCAGTGGAACCGAGAATGTTCCCTACATCGTCGGCCTTGGTGAGGCGGCTGCTATCATGCAGGAGGAGGCGGAGAATGGCGGTCTCGATCGAGTCGCCAAGCTTCGCGACCGATTGGAGGCAGGGATTCAGACAGGGTTAAGTCAGCTAGCGAACCCTGTTGAGTGTATAAGGAATGGTTCCCGGGAGCATCGGACCGGGAATGTCGCGCATCTTTCCTTCGGGGGCCGAGTCGCTTCAGAATTACTTCCTTGCCTCGATGCCGCTGGAATTCAGTGTTCCGCAGGCAGTGCCTGCATGACCGGAAAGAGCCAACCCAGTCATGTGCAGAAAGCGATGGGATTCAGCGATGCGCGTGCCTACAGTAGTTTACGTTTGAGCCTTTCTATTCTCTCTACAGAGAGCGAAGTTGATGAGGCTATTCATCGGATCGTCGAAGTGATTTGCGGAAAAAACAGCTGATTCTTTACATGTATGCAAATCCGGACGTCATCTTGATTGACGTTTTGTCCGTAACGACGGAGACTTCGCAGACTCAGGAGAGAGATGGGCACCTGGTGGGCCCCGCGGTCTTCAAAACCGTTGTCGGTGAGTGATCCTTACCGGGGTTGGTTCGATTCCTTCCCTCTCCGCCATTTCTTTTTTTCCGAGTGTTGGGTTCCCGCTGATTGCATTTGGATTAGCGGGTCCTATCAGTGACGAAATTGTTGCGATCAATGAACCGTTTGGATGTTGCTTTTTTGGCGATATATGATTTGATAATTTCATAATTATGAAATTAATGGATGCCGTCACCGTCTTGGGATCTCTGGCTCAACCCGCGAGATTGAGAGTCTTCCGCCTTCTCGTGAAGGCCGGGGGAAAAGGGCTCTGCGCTGGGGACCTGTCGCGTCGGTTGGGGATTCCCAAGCCGACAATGTCCTTTCACCTAAAGGAGTTGAATCACGCCGGGCTGATTAGCTCAGAGCGTGAGGGACGGTCGATCACTTATTCAGTTCGAAAGCAGGGGATCCAGCAACTCATGACCTTTTTGACGGAAGATTGCTGTCAGGGGCGGCCAGAACTTTGCCTCCCGAAGAGCAGTGAGAAAGAGACTTGCTGCAATTAAACGAAAACTTTTACGAAACCAAAAACGATGGGGACAAAAATTGGTATTAACGGCTTTGGCAGGGTGGGGCGTCTCGCTTTTCGCACGGCTTTCGACAATCCTGATATCGAGATTATACACGTGAATGAACTGAAAGGCGGAGCAAAGCTCGCCGCCCATCTGCTCGAGTTTGATACCGTGCATGGAAGATGGAATCGGGGCATCGAAGCTTCAGACGCGGGTTTCTCCGTGGAAGGTAAGCCGGTCAGTTTCAGTGAACACGCTTCCCCTGAGGATATTGATTGGGCCGAGTTGGGAGTGGAAGTTGTGATCGAGAGTTCGGGTAAGTTCAAAACCCCTGAAACGATTCAGCCGCACTACGATAATGGTGCTAGAAAAGTCGTCGTCGCCGCTCCGGTGAAAGATGGTGCCCTGAATATCGTGATGGGTTGTAACGATCACCTCTATGATCCGAATATACACGATCTCGTAACGGCAGCTTCCTGCACGACCAACTGCATTGCGCCGGTGGTTAAGGTGATGCATGAGCAGATTGGAATTACCCATGGATTGATTACAACGATTCACGATGTTACCAACACGCAGGTGGTCGTCGATGCTCCTCACAAGGATTTCCGCAGGGCGCGTTCGGCGCTTAATTCGTTGATTCCAACCACGACCGGATCGGCAACCGCGATTACAATGATTTATCCGGACCTGATCGGAAAGCTCAACGGCGTCGCCGTGCGGGTTCCGCTTCTCAACGCATCGCTCACCGATTGCGTGTTTGAGTTATCACGGAAGACTACTGTAGAGGAGGTCAACTCGCTCCTTCAGGACGCTGCGTCCGGGGAACTCGAGGGCATCCTGGGATACGAGGAACGCCCCCTTGTCTCGACCGACTATCTCGATGATCCTCGATCGGGAATCGTCGATGCGCTTTCTACGATGGTCGTTGATGGCACCCAAGTGAAGCTGTTGGTCTGGTATGACAATGAATGGGGCTACGCGAATCGCCTCGTCGATCTCGTCGCGAAAGTGGCCCGCACTCTGCCCGGTTCATGAATAATCGTGACTACGGAATCGTGACGACCGCCTACTGGGGCTTCACGATGACGGACGGTGCTCTTCGCATGTTGGTGCTCTTGCACTTTCACGAGTTGGGATACTCGCCGGCTCAGATAGCGTTCTTGTTTTTGCTCTACGAGTTCTGTGGGATTCTGACGAACTTGTTCGGTGGTTGGATTGCTTCTCGAAAGGGGCTCAAGCCCACCTTGTTCGCAGGGCTCACGATTCAGATCGTCGCCCTGACAATGCTCTCATTTTTGAATCCTGAGTGGGCCGTGATGCTTTCTGTAGGATTCGTCATGGCGTCTCAGGCTCTCTCCGGAATTGCCAAGGATCTCACGAAGATGAGTTCGAAAAGTGCGATCAAGCTCCTCGTTCCTACGAAAGAAGAGTCAGAAAGCTCCGAGCGACTGCTTTTCAAGTTTGTCGCTCTACTCACCGGATCGAAGAACGCCCTGAAGGGTGTCGGTTTCTTTCTCGGGGCGATCCTGCTTTCCTGGATCGGATTTGCTCCAGCACTTTGGTCAATGGCGGGTGCTCTCGCGATCATCCTCATCTTCTCCATTTTCCTTTTGAAAGGGGACCTGGGAAAATCCAAAGAAAAGGTCAAATTCTCGAAGCTTTTTTCAAAAACTCGGGAAATCAATTTCCTATCCGGAGCTCGGTTTTTTCTATTCGGCGCCCGGGACGTCTGGTTTGTCGTCGGGCTACCCATCTTCCTCACCGAGATCCTTGGTTGGAGTTTCTGGATGACTGGAGCCTTCATGGCGGGGTGGGTCATTGTTTACGGTTTCGTGCAGGCCTCCGCCCCGGGAATTGTGAATCGAAAAGTGGGAGGGGAGGCTGCTCGGGGCGCCATCTCTGCTCTCGGATGGGGCATTGGCCTTGCCCTGGTGACGGCAGGAATTGCAGCCGCGGTTCAGTATGATTTTCACCCCACGATCTCTGTCCTCGTTGGACTGGCTATTTTTGGAATCGTTTTCGCGGTGAACTCGGCCGTCCATTCCTATCTCATTCTGGCCTATTCCGATTCGGACAAGGTGTCTCTCAATGTTGGCTTTTATTATATGGCGAATGCCTGCGGAAGACTTGTCGGGACTCTGCTTTCCGGTATCGTTTATCTGAAGGCGGGGCTGGGCGGGTGTCTCTGGACAAGTGCAGGGTTTATCGTCGCGGCAGTGCTCCTCACGATTGCATTGCCTCGGAAGCAGACGACGGAGGCTGTTCGTTGCCCTTCGTAGGTTTGCACAAGAGACGGAGGTGTTGAACGGCTTCATTGCCGGTTTCCGGGTTTGCTCGTTCTAGCGCTTTTTGATTTGTTTTCGACATAGCCGGGTTGTTTTAATTTCTTTCGATTTATCTTTTCCCTTCTTCCAGCGCTCCTCGCAACGGAAGAGAAGCCGAACATCATCCTCATCATGGCCAGCGATAAGAAGAGAGGTACAGATCGGCGAAGTCTCTTGCCTCGCCGTTTGATTGATGCAAGGCGCGAAGTTGATTTTTGCTGCACATAGCCACGAGCATGGCATCGGTGTAGGGGAAAATGAAGTGGGCTTCATCGGTCGAGACATCTCGTTTTCCCAATGAATCGTTCCGGAGGCACGGTTTGTGCAGTCGATTATATAGATACGGCCGACGGTCCTTGGACGATCGTGCGTTCCGATAACAAAAAAGAGTGCGATTGAATGCGATCAAGTATCTCCTGAACAGTCTTCCCTGCAGTGGTAAGGTGAGAAACTGCCCAGCGATATAGATACTCTCGCCGTAGGCGCGGTAAAAACGGTCTACGAAAAGGGCGCGGCGGTCGGAGTATCAAAGGCACCGGCCGATAGCTGATTCCCAGCTGAAAACCTTTTCGAAACGCCTAGTAGTGAACCCGGATTGGAGTTCCTACATCGAGCCAGCGATACAACTTCCTTGCCGGATTGATTCCTGAAATCGGAACACGAACGCATCCCTTGGAAGCGGGATAGTTAGGAACGACGCTGAACCCGTGAATAAAGATGTTTCCGGTAATCTGAACGCTCCAGGGCATCGGGGCGTTGTGATACAGGCTGGAGAAGTGAGTCTCGGATTTGTAAGGACCTGCTCTGAAGCGTCCTGTTGGTGTGTTTCCGGTGCGACCCGAGCTGATCTTCGTCTTCATGTAGAGACGATTGCCGTTGTAGGCATACAGTCGCTGCTTGCTCAGATCGATTTCGACGCGTTTGCCAATGTGATTCGTTTTTGGCTTGGACTGCTGACTCGTTTTCGTTCCGAAGAAAGACTTAAGAACGGGACGATCCTGACCCTGAGCTGGTGAGGCAACAAGAAGAAGAGCCACTGCGAAAAGAGAGAAAGTGACTCTGAAGAGATGCATGACAAGATGTTTGCTTTGAATTGCGCGTTTGGGCAAGTATTTCGGTTGGCGTTCTGTTGTTTAATTACGCTACGGTGATGCCTTGCGAGAAGCTGGAAGCGTTCCGCATCGAGTGTCGAAAGGAGTGATTAATTGGAATTTTCAACGGCGACCGGATCATGAGGGCGGATCAATCCTTTTTCTTTTTCTTCAACCTTGGATTCGCGCTCGGTTTTTCTGCTTCAACGGACTCCAGATAGATGAGGAGCTGGTCCTCCAGTGATGCTGCGAGTTCAGAATGTTTTTCGATAATGTCATTCCCTTCCTCGACCGGGTTGCTCGCGATATCATAGAGTTCACGTTCACGGATTTCACCGTTGCCTTGCCAGTAAATTCTCAATTTGTGATCCCCAACGCGAATCGCGGAAGTCCGCCCTTTGATGGGGCGATGAAAATAGAGCGCTCTCGGAGAGTCGGACAGTTGAACCATTTCCGGATTGCGCAATGCGGCGGTAAAGCTACGGCCATCGACATTCGGATCGGTTAGCTTTTTACCCCCGGCGAGCTCATGAAAGGTGGGAAGAAAGTCATAGCCCACAACCGGTAACCGAGAGACCGCTCCTGGCTCTATTTCTGGGCCACTCACGATCACTGGGACCCGAATGCCTCCCTCATAGAGCGAATGCTTTGCCCCAGTAAGTGGAGCATTGGGCGGCGTGCGTTTCGTGCTCCCCCCTGGAACAGTTCCCCGGCCTCCATTGTCAGCGGTGAAAACGATGTAGGTGTTTTCGGCGATTCCGAGTTCTTCAATCGTATCGAGAAGACGTCCAATTCCACTGTCGAGTTCGTCCAGCATAGCTGCCCAGGCTTGTGAGTAGCCTCGGTCAGGAACGCCTTTGGCTTTGTATTTTTTCAAAGACTCTTCTGTGCAGACAACGGAGAGGTGTTGGGCGTAGTAGCTGGCCTGCAGGTAAAAGGGGTGACCTGCTTTGGTCTGACCCTGCATGAAATCGATGGAGCGATCCGTCACGGATCGGGTCAGCTTGGGATCCTTGTTGTCGATGAAATGGGGAGGCCCGTTCTCATGCCCGCCTTTTATGCCGAGCGAGCTTGGCATGCCTCCCGTGTTGTTTCCCGTTTCTCCGTCACTGACATCGTAGCCGCACTCTTTCGGTGTCGAGATCATCTGCTCGCCCCACTTGCCGAAATGTGCGCAGCGGTAGTTTTTGTTCACACTTTTGAGAGCCTTTGGAATCGTAAGATGGTCCGCCGGTATCCAGGAACTCTTGAATTCCGATCCCGATCGGGCGGCGGAACTTCCGCAGAGAATGCTTCGTCGAGTCGGCGTGCAAAGCGGCGCGGGAGAGTAACCATTTGTGAATCGCATTCCGCTCTTGATCAGCCGCTTCAGATTCGGGGTTTCGAGGTAATCGGATTTAGAATCTTCCACGGCGGGATCCATCCATTCCGACAGTTGGCTCCAGCCGTGGTCGTCTGTCAAGATGAGCACAATGTTAGGAGGCGAGGAGGCAATCGCGCTGGTGATTGCGCAGAAAGAAATGGCCAAGCTGAGTGCCAGGCAATAGAGGGAGGGGGAACGAGCCATCTTAAACCGTAATCATGACGACTTGATCCCTGCTCTGACAAGTCCGCAGATTCGGTAGGCGATACAGGAATCGGGAGTTTCTTCAGTATGTGCTTCCGTCTTGGATACGAAAAATCCCACCTCGACGACTTGTGCCGCCAAGGTGGGATGGAATTTTGGCAGGAAGTTCCGCCGGCTACTCTTTGATCAGGTATCAAGATCAAAACGATCAAGGTGCATCACCTTGGTCCAAGCGGCCACGAAATCGTTGACGAACTTCTTCTCTCCGTCAGAACTGCCGTAAACTTCGGCGATGGCGCGGAGTTGAGAGTTGGAACCAAAGACGAGGTCAACTGAGGTGGCCGTCCACTTCAGATCTCCGCTTTCGCGGTCGCGGCCTTCGTAAAAATGTTCGCACATGGGGGAGACTGTCCACTCTGTGCTCATGTCGAGCAGGTTGGTGAAGAAGTCGTTGCTGAGTGCTCCGCGTTGATCTGTAAGAACACCGAGATCAGGATGCCCAACGTTGGTGTCTAGCACTCGCATGCCGCCTACGAGAGCGGTCATTTCTGGAGCTGTCAGGGTGAGCAATTGAGCGCGATTGACGAGATTCTCTGGAGCAGGACGATCGAGCACCTTCCCGAGATAATTCCGGAAACCGTCCGTCTTCGGCTCGAGGTAGGCGATGGAATCTACCTCCGTCATTTCCTGAGTCGCGTCAGTGCGTCCGGGGGCGAATGCCACTTCCACTTCGTGACCCGCTTCTTTCGCTGCGGCTTCGACTGCGGCAGATCCACCGAGCACGATCAGATCAGCCAGAGATACTTTCTTGTCGCTGGACTGAGCGCTGTTGAATTCATCCTGAATCGCTTCGAGTGCATCCAAGACCTTCGCGAGTTGTTTCGGGTTGTTTACTTCCCAATCCTTCTGGGGAGCGAGTTGTATACGTGCGCCGTTGGCTCCTCCACGGAGATCGGATCCACGGAAGGTGGAAGCCGAGGCCCAGGCGGTTGAGACCAGCTGTGAGATGGTCAGGTCGGAGCTGAGGATCTTCTCTTTGAGGCTGGCGATGTCAGTATCACTGATGAGCTCGTGGTCGACTGCAGGAACGGGGTCCTGCCAGATCAGTTTCTCGTCGGGAACGTCATTTCCGAGGTAGCGGGAGACGGGTCCCATATCGCGGTGAGTCAGCTTGTACCAAGCCTTCGCGAAAGCCTGCTCAAACTCTTTCGGATTTTCGAAAAAGCGTTTTGAAATCTTCCCGTATTCTGGGTCCATCTTCAGAGCGAGATCGGTCGTGAACATGATTGGAGTGTGGCTTTTCTTGGGATCGTGAGCATCAGGCACAGTTCCTTTTGCGGCTCCGTCTTTAGGAATCCACTGCTGGGCTCCGGCCGGGCTCTTGGTCAGCTCCCAGTCGTAGGCGAACATGTTGGAAAAATACATATGCGACCACTGTGCCGGGGCACTGGTCCAGGCTCCTTCGAGTCCACTAGTGATGGTATCACCCGCATTTCCTTTTCCGTAAGAGTTAATCCATCCAAATCCCTGGGCCTCGAGAGGCGCTGATTCGGGATCGGGTCCGACGTTTCCTTCCGGGCTCGCGGCGCCGTGGGCTTTTCCAAAAGTATGACCTCCAGCAATCAGGGCCACGGTCTCTTCATCGTTCATCGCCATGCGGGCGAATGTCTCCCGAATGTCCTTCGCCGCAGCGAGAGGGTCAGGATTGCCGTTGGGACCTTGCGGATTCACGTAGATGAGTCCCATCTGGACGGCAGCGAGTGGGTTTTCTAATTCGCGGTCGCCGCTGTATCGCTTGTCGCCGAGCCACTCGGACTCGGGACCCCAGTAAATATCCTCCTGCGGTTCCCAGACGTCGGCTCGTCCTCCGGCAAATCCGAAGGTTTCGAACCCCATGGACTCGAGGGCCATGTTTCCAGTGAGGATCATGAGATCAGCCCATGAAATTTTCTGGCCATATTTCTGCTTGATGGGCCAAAGAAGCCGGCGCGCTTTATCAAGATTACCGTTGTCTGGCCAGCTGTTGAGTGGCGCGAATCGTAGCGTTCCGTCAGAGCCGCCGCCGCGGCCATCAGTGACTCGGTAGGTCCCGGCGCTATGCCAGGCCATCCGGATGAAGAAAGGACCATAGTGCCCATAGTCAGCGGGCCACCAGTCCTGCGAATCGGTCATCAAGTCCTTGAGGTCTTTTTTGACCGCGTCGAGGTCGAGCTTGGCGAACTCTTCTGCATAGTCAAAATCCTCTCCCACCGGATTTCCTTTGGCGGAGTTTTGATGAAGGATTTCGAGGTTCAGCTGATTTGGCCACCAGTCGCGATTCGAGAGTGCGCTAGCTGCCGTGTTCCGATAAGGACCGGCGGGTTGAGCACCCATCACTGGACAATCGCTGATGTCTTTTGCCGCTTTCTCCGAATTGGCTGACGGCTGGGAGTCCTGGGCGAAACTCCAGGTGAGTGGAGCCAGCAGCAGGCTGGCAAACAGGGTGATCGAAGATCGAGTTTTCATTTTTTTGGGGTGGGGTATTGGAGGTATTGGATCAATAAATGATACGAATGGAATTCATTTTTCCGCGAACATAATGTGCGACTATTTTGTATGCATCCAATGCATTAATCGAATCCTTGCCATGCGTGCCGCGCATGGTTACGGTTGAGAATGCGAAGCGACATCGAATTCCAGCAACTGGAACAGTTTGTTGGGGTGGCAAGGGCGGGAAACTTCACTCGAGCGGCCAAGGAGTTGAATCTGTCTCAGTCTGCCTTGAGCCGTTCGATAAGGAAGTTGGAAGAGCAACTGGGCGAACCTCTCTTTGAAAGAAAACCGCGCGAGGTGGTTCTAACCGACCTTGGCGATGTCCTGCTGGAGCGTGCGAAGGAAATTTTGAAACTGGTGGAAGACACTTTTTGCGAGCTCTCCGAAGCAGGGCGAAGGGGGCGCATTCGTCTCGGCGCCATCCCCACGATTGCTCCCTATTTCCTGCCGGGGCTCTTGCGGAGTTTTTCGGATCAATATCCCGACATCTTTATCGTGGTGCAGGAGGACACGACCGAGAATCTAATCAAACGATGCAGCCATGGTGAGATTGACCTGGCGATACTCGCGCTGCCGATTCTTGCGAAATATCTGGAGGTCGAAAGTCTGTTCGAGGAAGAATTGCTGCTCGTGGTTCCTGACAGTCATGCTCTTGCTGATCAAGATGAAATCACTGCCGAAGCCGTTGAAGAGTTCCCGTTTATCCTACTGAACGAGGCCCATTGTCTTTCCGGAAACATCGAGACCTACTGCCGAGAGCAGTCGGTACAGCCAGTCTCAGTCGAGCGGATCAGTCAGCTGGCGACTGTGCAGGAATTGGTGGCTCTGGAGCACGGAATATCCATTGTTCCGGAAATGGCACGATGTCTCGACGACAGCGACCGCAGAGTCTATCGATCCTTTACCGACGCAAAGCCGACCCGGACAGTCGCGATGATGTGGAACTCCTATCGCTATCAGAGCAAGTGGGTCGAAGCGTTGCGAGAGCATCTGCGCGTTCTGGCGAAGATGGCATAGCGGAGATGATCTGGTCGATCGACATCGAGACGAGCTGGCCATTGCCGGGATGGGTGCCAAAAAGGAATTCGAATCTGGCGTCCGAAAAGGCGAGACATCACAGATCCACTCGTTACTATGAGTCGCGGAAAAAATGAAATGATTCCTGATTCTTGCCCTTTTGGTTTTCGTTAGCTCTCTGTCGGCGGAGACGATTCATTACCGGTTCTCGGGATCCTCTAGAGATCTGCTGGGGCGGACTGTTGTTTCAACAGCGGACGAGATTGATCTGGGATTGAAGTCCAGTTCGGGGGGAGCCAGTTGGCTTCAAAAAGGCTTGGTATACGTTGAATCGTTTGAGACCGTAAATTCATTTTCTACTGTCTGAATCCATCGTCCCGTGCGTTACGCGATTTTCTCAGATGTTCATGCCAACCTGAGGGCTTGGGAGCAGGTCTTGGCGGACATTCGTGATCAACAGGCAGATGTTCTCGTTTGCCTGGGTGACGCAGTTGGGTACGGGCCGCGACCTGAAGAGGTGCTCCACTGGATCCGTGCGGAAACTGAAAACTTCGTGATGGGAAACCATGACGCGGCTGCGGCAGGTGCGATGGACTATTCCATCTTTAACGATCATGCCCGGCATTCGATCGAGTGGACAGCGCAGGCCCTGTCTGCTGAATCCCGGGCATTTCTCGGCTCTGTTCCCCTGGCCATCGAGGACGGCGACATTCTTTTTGTCCACGCGGAGGTCTCTGAGCCGGGATGTTTTTCCTACATCGACAGTTTGGAGATGGCGGCCGAAAACTTCAATGGCTCAAGCCATTACGTCACCTTCGTTGGGCGCGCTCATCATCCCAATATTTATAAGCTCGATGTCGCTGGCGAGGTGAGCGAATATCCCGATGCGGACCTGCAGTTGGATCCTCAAAACCGCTACATTGTAAATATTGGTTCCGTCGGTGAACTTCGGAATCCGGAAGACCTGCGAGGAGTCTACGTGGTTTATGACTCCGAAACTCGGGAGGTAGAATTTCGATATCGAAGCGTATCGAGGAGACCTGGAATCTACTTCGCTGGAGGTGAAGCCGTTTTTCTCCGGAGCTACGAATTTCGGATGGCAGAGTCGCAGCCTTCTGCTCTTGCATCATGTCAAAACAGCATGGTTTGGTCAAGATTCATGTCCCCAATCGGCCTCCCGGAATCACGATCTCCCCTGATGCGGTCCTCGATCTTTATGGTCCCAAAGACGACCGGTCTCCGGCGAAGGTCTTGCTGAATACGAATAGTGTTGTGGCCGAGCTTTCTTTCGATCGCAAGAAACAGGCCTCTGGGACGTGGGGCGCACCTGGCAGTGGAGCGGAGCACGAAAACAATAGATTTTCGGGAAGCGGAATTTTGTCAGTCACGAAGTGACGCGATCAAGAGGGCCCCGAAGGTATGGGTATCTCGAGTCAAAAGGGTGAGGCCATTTTCCAGTATGTCGCCATGTTGAATTGTCGCTGCATAGAGTCAGGTCATCGCGCGTCAGACGTTCATGTACCGCTATTTGTGCCTCCTCGTAGTTGTTTCTATTCTCGCCACTCTGTCATCATGCGATCGGACTTCCGATCCTGAGGCCAGTAGCGATTACGAGACCGAAGCCGAACTCCTCCGAGCGCAGGAGGAACTGGCTGCAGCACAGGATCTCATGGAGCGTCAGGCTTTCGAGATGGAGAATCGAAGCGCACTCGTTGAGAAGCAGCTTGCGGAGATGCAGGCCGCTCTTTCTCACCGTGAGAACGCAGACTTGAGAGAGTCTCTCGACGCTCTCACGGATCAAAACGAGAAATTGCAAGAGCAGGCCAGCGCAGCAAGAATCGAAAGTGAGACTCTCGCTCGTCGACTCGAGGCCAGCACACTGATGCGTGCAGAGCCGATTCCGGACTCCAATCTGAATGTTCCCATCAGTCCTTCGGGGCAGACTGGGTATGAAGAAACGATCAAGCCGTCCCTGCCTCGGGATTACACCATGTTTTACGAAGGCTTGTCTTCTCTCGGGCGCTGGATGGAAATCGATGACTATGGCTACACCTGGCAGCCTGAGGTCGCCTCGAAAACAGGATGGCGACCCTACTGCGATGGATCCTGGTCCTGGACAGAATATGGCTGGGCTTGGAATTCAAACGAACCTTTTGGATGGGCGACTTACCACTATGGCCGATGGGTCAATTTGAATCGAATTGGCTGGGTCTGGATTCCTGACTCGGAATGGGCTCCCGCCTGGGTTTCCTGGCGTCAGACGAGTGATCATGTCGGCTGGGCTCCGCTACCTCCGCGTCGCGACAGCTTCCGCGGAGCGGATCGCAATTGTGACCTGAAATACGACCTTGGGCCATCGAGTTACACTTTCATTACGACCAACAATTTTGTCAGTCACAACTACACCAATGTATATGCCCCGGTGACTCAGAACTCCGTCATCTTTCGGCGCAGCGTGAACACGACTCGAATCGTTCCTCATCACCGTCATGATCGTAGTCATATTTTTGTTCAGCAGGGAGGGCCATCAAGGCATCAAGTCGAGCGCGCCTGCCGGACCCGAGTCTCAGAGCGAGAGGTCCACGTGGACAGCCGCGGTCACGCGCCGAGATCGAATGGCTTTGCCAAATCGGGCAGAGTTGATCACGTCTCTCGCTTCACTCTCCCGATTGCAAAAGCAGGAGACATGTCAGCAAGACCCAAAATCGCAGAGCGGATCCGTAAGGTTACTCCAGTAAACGCTTTCGCTGACCTGCCACAAACTGAGGTCGCGAAAATAAAGAAAGAAATTGTTCGGGATGTCGCTAAAGTGACTGCTATGGAGAAGGCTGCGGTTGCGGCTGTTCCGGAGATCGTAATGGCTCCCGATACTCTTGTCGCTGCGCCCCAAGATCCTGCTCCTTCGGATTCTCGTGAGAATGCAGTTTTGGATATTCCGGTGGTGCCTTCTGGAGCGACTGCAGAAGAGAACCCTAATACGACGATTTCCAGCGCTGTGCCGGTTTCCCTATCAGGTGGAACATCCGAAGCTCACAGTGTTTTCGTTGCTCCTGCCGAAACTGCTGATGCTTCACCGCCGAGCGGTGGATCCACCAATACGGTTGCGGTGACTCCGACCTTGCTCGCGGCAGAGACGGGTCCTGCCGAGTCGCAGACGACGAGTGAAAACAAGTCCACTGAGGAAGTGGACCGTCCCGCGGTAGCAACGCCTGTTGAACCCTCTGTTGCTTCTACCGAAACCGCTTTGCCCGAGTCCGTGGACGGAGCCTCTGCGGTCGGTTCTCCCGCTTCCGGCGAAGCGCCGGTTGCAGAAGTTGTGATCGCGCCTCGTGGCGAAATGCCGATCGAGCCCTCAGCTGATTCGAATCAAGTTCCCTCATTGGATTCCGTAACCGAGGGGACTCAAGTCAAAGCCGGTGCTGCTGGCGAAGCGTCGGCGGCAGAAGTCGTGTCCACACCTCCTGTCGCAATGCCCGTCGAACCTTCGAATGATGAGAAGGATATCGCGTTGCCTGGCGCTGTGGTCGAAGTGCCTCCTGTCGAGACGCCGGGTTCTGAAGAACTGGAAGCGGTAGCCGCTGCTGTGAACGCACCTCCAGTTGCGATGCCAATCAAGTCGGCCGAGGAATCGAGTGAAGTGGCTTCACCCGGTTCGGTGGTCGCGACGACTCCTGCGGAGTTGATTGAGCCGAGTGAGTCTCAATCAGCGGAGGGGCCAAACACTCTTGAGCTGGTGATGCCGATAGCGAAAGCGACCGAACCGAACGACTCGAGTCGTCAAACTGCTATAGCTAAGGTTCAGGAAGAAGCCGATCGACGTGCAGCAATGGTTCAAGAACGTGTCGGTGCCGAATCTGAAGCTGCGAATCGTGTCGTCATGGAGGTTGAGAAACGACGGGATGGAGGGCGTGCTCGCGCAGAAGAAATAGGCGGACAAAGAGCTGGTTTGGAAGCGGCCCGGCGCCAAGCTGCGGAAAGGATTCGTATGGCTGGTGAATCAGGTAGACGCCAAGCTGAAGGTCAACCAGGCAGGGGAACCAAAGCTGTCGCTGTGGAAGTAACGAAGAGTCAAACCGCGGAGCAAGCAACAGCTGCAGAAAGTGCCTCGATGGAGGTAGCGAAACAACAAGCCGAAGAGCAAGCAAAAACTAAGGCTGCCGCCGCACAGAATGCGGCGATGGAGGTAGCGAAACGCGAAGCCGAAGAACGTGCGAAAGCGGAGGCTGTCGCCGCACAAAGCGCTGCAATGGAAACCGCAAAACGTCAGGCCGAAGAGCAGGCGAAAGCGGAGGCTGTCGCCGCACAGAATGCGGCGATGGAGGTAGCGAAACGCCAGGCCGAAGAACAAGCGAAAGCAGAAGCAGTAGCCGCGCAACGTGCTGCAATGGAAACCGCGAAACGTCAGGCCGAAGAGCAAGCGAAAGCGGAGGCTGCCGCGGCACAACGTGCTGCAATGGAAACCGCGAAACGTCAAGCCGAAGAGCAGGCGAGAGCGGAGGCTGTCGCCGCACAGAATGCGGCGATGGAGGTAGCGAAACGCCAGGCCGAAGAACAAGCGAAAGCAGAAGCAGTAGCCGCGCAACGTGCTGCAATGGAAACCGCGAAACGTCAGGCCGAAGAGCAAGCGAAAGCAGAAGCAGTAGCCGCGCAACGTGCTGCAATGGAAGCGGCCAAACGCCAAGCTGAAGAGCAGGCTCGCCGTCAGGCTGAAAAGCAGGCGAGAGCGGAAGCTGTGGCGGCACAACGTGCGGCTATGGAAGCGGCCAAACGCCAAGCTGAAGAGCAGGCTCGCCGTCAGGCAGAAGAACGAGCGCGCGCGGAAGCTGCTGCGGCACAACGTGCTGCGATGGAAGCGGCCCGTCGTCAGGCGGAAGAGCAGGCTCGCCGTCAGGCAGAAGAACGAGCGCGAGCGGAAGCCGAGGAAGCGGCCCGTCGTCAGGCAGAGGAGCAAGCTCGCTCGAATGCATCCCGACAGTAGGCTCGAAAAATCAGAACCAAAACTGATGGCATCGCCGCGGAGGATTCAGCTTGTGGGTGAGGCGCAGGAAGCGCCGCTGTTCCAGAGTGACCTCGAGCCCTCAGGCGAAAATATCCTCGGCTACGTTTCCGTGGACATCCGTGAGTCGAAAGTCCCAACCCGCAAATCGATAGGTGAGCTTTTTGTGGTTGAGTCCGAGTAGATGCATGATCGTTGCGTGCCAGTCGTGGATGTGCATTTTATCTTCGACTGCGGTGGCACCGTGTTTGCACCCCCTCAAACCCCGCAGGACCGGCGCCCCGATAAAAACCCTTGAAAAAGCAAATTCCTATCAATTAAATACATTTGACAATCCCTTGTCTTTTCCGTACGAAACGGACCTGAAAGAACTTAGAGGAAATTTCAAAATTATCTTTCTTCCGATCTCTTCAACTCCAAAAAAACAAGAAACAAATGAAAATTAAACTAAATCAATTGCTTGTTGGAGCGATTGTATCTTGGGGGATCGCCTTTGCGGATGACTCTAACCCATCAAATACCGTTACAATCTCACCCAGTGTTAAAATTGAGAATAAGACCAAAGCATGGCGGAGCCTTGCGACCCAGGTTACAGACAATCAAAAACGAGTCCAAGCTAAGGAAGCGAAGGAAAATGCCAATTCTCCATCCTTTCTTTCTCCTCTTTTCAAAGGGATCACATACGAAGCAGGTGCAACTGTGATTGATCGCGAGCCCGAGGAAAAAAGCGGTGGATTTTATGGTCAAATCGAGCATTTGAACCTGACACCACACCAATCAAATAACAGATTCATGGTGGACGCAGATGATCAAGGGGGTGATTACGCATTTGATCTTGAAGGGAGTGGAAGCCAGCGGTATGAAATCGGGTATCGGAGTTCGCCTTCATCATTGGGGTTTCGTGCCAGATTTTGGCATTTTGATCAAGACTTTAGCGCTTCACAGAGTCCAGCAGACGTAGGAATCATTGCGTGGGGATACGACGAGGACGATGGCGCAATCACTGGGGTAAGTGATGTTGATACGCTAGTAAAGGCGACACAAACTTTTGATGTCGAAGTGCTGGATTTGGAAGTGACGAAGAGTATTAGCCGCAATTCGTTGTTGTCGTTTGGTATTCGTCAAGCGGACTTTGACCAAGGCTATCTGGCCGATTCGGACGAGGGAATTGTCACAAGCCAAATGGGCTTTGAGGGAGTCGGGCCGACAGTAGCGTTTACTAACGAACATTCATTGACACCGAGCGTATCTGTTTATGGCGGAATACGCGGTTCACTTCTTTTTGGTGACCAGACTTTGGCGGTAGATTCACCCAATAATGACCTACGTCTAAACAACGAAGGAGCAACGGCCGGTGCCGTAGATTCAGAGCTGGGTATACGCTACACACGTGGCTATTTTTACGCGATTGCAGGGATGGAAGCCCAGTATTGGATGAACGTCGGAACTGCAAATCCCTCAGTAGCTATTTCTGTGGGTGGAGAAGGATTGCCCTACGACCCCACTGATCAGGATGTAGGGTTTATTGGTTGGAAACTCGGTGCTGGTTTCAGATTTTAGGGACAAATTAGTTTACTGTTTCGTTAAGATTACCCGGGCTGATTCCCTTCAGTCCGGGTTTTTTCTTTTTTACGATAATACCAAGGTGCCACGTTAAGGATGAGAATGCCCCACTTAAGTCAAGTCCGAAAGGTGATGGCCACTCCAGTATGCGGTGCCTCTCTTGCCGTATTCCGTATATCATATGGATTGGTGATGTTTCTCCACCTGAGCAAAGCGTTGGACAAAGTTGGTGACAAATTGGCGATTGATTGGGTGTATACAAAGTGGCCCTGGCATTTTCGATATCCGGCGTTTGAATGGGTTCATCCCCTGCCGGCACCCTTATTGGAAATCCATTTCGTTGCGCTTAGCGTGGCTGCAATATTGGTTATGATAGGACTTTTTTATCGGGTTGCTATCACTTACCTCTTTTTCGGGTATACATATGTTTTCCTCCTCGAGGCGATCTTCTACAACAACCATTATTACCTTATGTGCCTGGTCGCCTTCCTCCTCATCTGGATGCCGGCCGATGCTAGGATCTCGGTGAGCAGTCTGATCAGATCTCGGAGGTGCCGGAAAGAGAATCAACCCGAATGCGGTGGTACTGTGCCTTTCTGGAATATTTGGATTCTTCGCTTTCAATTGTTCGTGGTTTATTTTTATGGCGGGATCGCCAAATTTAATAGAGACTGGCTGACCGGAGAGCCAATTTGGGGTGCAGGGGAAAAATTATACGATTTTTTTGACGACAGCATTGGAATGCCTGTGTGGATTGGTTTGAAAGACGTCTGTCTTTTCCTGGCTTGGGGTGGATTGATTTTTGATCTAGCAGTCGGCTTTATGTTGTTGCACCGCAAAACCCGTTGGATCGCGTTTCTCGCGGCTTGTCTCTTTCATCTCCACAATCATTTCATATTTTCAATTGGGGTGTTTCCTCTTCTTGCTACCGCAGCTACCCTGATATTCTTTTCTCCGGACTGGCCGATGAAGTTTACAAATCGCTTTCTTAAAATCGTTCGAGTTGAATGGAGATGGGTCAACGCAGAAACGAAGAAAGCTTCGAAATCCCTCATCAAGCCAATTACGTGGTATTTCTTCCTGATTTTTGTAGTCTGGCAGATCGTCTGGCCATTTAGGCATTTTCGAATCGAAGGCGATGCCAACTGGACAGAAGAAGGACATGGATTTAGTTGGCGAATGATGCTGCGGGCAAAGACGACCGGCAGTCTTGCATATTGGATCAAAGATAAGGATGCGATGGTCGGAGCGGATAACACCCTCGATTGGAAGAATCTTCCCGATATAGTGCCGAGGGCTGTGTTCATTACAATAAACTCTGACCACTTCAATTGGAGTGAGCACACGGGACCTATAATCACGTGGGAACCAATCTTAGGATACAGGGTTTTCTTCCGAAGTCCTTCCGGCGAAAACGACGTTTCGACAAAGGCAATCGCCGCCGAATGGAAAAGAATGTTTAATCGAGAGCCGACGATTCAAACCCCGATTTCTTTTCAGACAGCCATCAACGAAATCGAAAGTCTGATTTCCGATAGCGTGGTCGATGAAGAAAGAATCGCTCTTCGCGAATACATTGCCAGAATCAGAAAGGATTACAATGCGATCGTTTCGGGAGATAAAAAGAGTGAGCTTGCACGGGTTACAATAATGAATTCCATTAATAGTTTGACCATGGGTGCAGCTGGGAACGAGATTACTTCGATTCTGAAGGGTATTCATCCGTTCGCGTTACAGGGAGCGCCCTTTGACGAAAAATCATTGTTCGTCATCAACGATGGGGGAATCAATTATGGTGACGCCGAAGTGGAATTGGCTGTTCTTTCACAGGGAAAGCCGTTCAAAGTGTGGGTGGACATGATGCGCCTACGATCGCCGGACTGGCGCCAGTTTCCTCGAGTGTACGTTGCTTCGGAAGGCGGCGGATTGAGAGTATTCTGGAATTACTTTCATGACATGAGTGCGAAGCAAGCGGCCGATTTTACCTATAACCCATTTTTTATTCGCCAGTATGGAAGGTATGTCGCCAAAGAATGGGAAAAGATGACGGGAAGTAGACCTGAAGTGCGTGTTAGTAATACGGTGATGCTTAATTATCACTATCCAAAACCGCTCATCGATCCAAATGTTGATATCGCGAAAGTGCCCTATTACTTCCACAAACATAATTCTTGGATAACTGAACGGCCCGATAAGCGGATTGGAATCGGAGAAATCGCCCAGTGATTTGGATATTCGTCGAATTGTTAATAGATTTGGATGACCCAATCTTCGGAAAAACCCTCAATCTTGCCGTATTGGCCACCGAAGCATCCAGCGATACCAAAAACGAAAGCATGTATTGACGATTCCTGAATTTTTTCCTATATCCCATTTCCTAGGGGTATTGATTATTTCAAAATAGCCCAAACTACCCGGCGGTTGGATTCTCGCAATGCACCTAACCAATTGAAAATTCAGAAAGAAACATATCAACATTCTTGTTGTGGCTGTAGACATCAACAGAGTAGGTATATCAAAAGCTTGGAACGTGTTGCCGCAAAGGACGAAGCCCAGCAATTCCAACGTCGGCCACAGCGGATCCCCCCGTTTCGCTAGGTATTATCTCTTAAGCGAAGATACCCAACTGTTGACCATGGATCCAATGGCTTGGTGTTAAAGGAGTAAAATAGGTTTTGAGGATTAATGGTAATAGCTTGTATGTAACAAAAAGGCGCGCGAGATACCCCATTGCAAACCACTTAGAAGCACAAAATACATATTGCACCCGCTCAAACCCCGCAGGACCGGCGCCCCGATAAAAACCCTTGAAAAAGCAAATTCCTATCAATTAAATCGCACATCGGTTCGCTCCGTGAGACGGCAAGTTCCCTGTAGGAATCTCAGGCTCATCGCAATCCCGCAATAATGAGGCGATAGGATGAGAGAGCTCAGATTGCGCACGTCCGAAATCCAGTGAACATGTCGGCCCGGTCTGGGAAAACTGCCTGCCGATAGGTGTTTCTCGCGAGTGATACAGAACTCGCCCCGCTACCCCCTTTGGTCGTCTTGTGGTCTCCGAATTGCAGGGTCGACATGTAGGCATACATATCGACGCAGAAACCTGGGTAAGGAAGATACTGGCTGGTGGTCCATTCCCAAGCGGTTCCGAACATCTGGAGGCATCCGAATGGGCTCGCTCCTTCAGGAAAAGCAGAGACGGGTGCGGTTCCCAGATTTCTACATTCAATCGCCGCAGGCGGATTCGATGACATTTTCTGGCCCCAGGGAAATTTCAAAGCGTCGGGTCCTCGCGCGGCAATTTCCCACTCAAACTCCGAGGGGAGGCGACGCCCGCGCCATCGGCAGTAGGCCTCTGCTTCCCAGAAGCTGAGGTGAAGCATCGGCGCGGATGCTTCAAGAGGCATCGTTCGATTAAATCGGCGAAGATGCCATTCTCCACCAAGCTTCTCCCAATAGACCGGAGCTTCGCGACCAAAGTGTCGTCGCCAATAGTTTCCGCCGTAGCTCCACCATTCGGGGGACGAATAGCCGCCGTCATCAACGAATTCGGAATACTCGCCCAGGGACACTAGTGTCTTTGAGATCGAGAAAGCTTCGATGCTTTTTTCAAACCCTGGTCGCTCGTTATCAAAGCTGAAGTTGGATGCTGCATCGTCGGGAGCGGGTGGGGGGACTCCGATAGAAAAAGTTCCTGCCGGTATTTCCGCATCACCCAGTTCGCCGTTGATCCGCGAAAAATCGGTTTCTGTTTCAAAAGAAGGGGCGCCGTATCCGAGCGTCTGACGGCACCAGATCAGCGATTCCAGATGCATCTGCTGATGGGCAATCACGTATTGGCCCAAGTAGGTTTCTTCATCGGTCAGGGAACTTTTTCGAGTGAGGCGGTCAGCCGTTTCGCGGACGACGCGATCGTAGTAGGAGAGGACCTCCTTTTTCCCAGGTACAACACCGGGGCTCCAGCGCTCTCGGTGGGGAATGTCGAACGAATCCCACACCGTGTCGTATCCCGGCATGATCGGTTCGACTGAGTAAAGCGGACGGAGCAGAAAATACTCGTAGAAGAACGCCGAATGGCCCACTTCCCAGATCGGTGGATTGATTCCTTTCTCGTAGGGGGGCTGGAGTTGCTCGTCAGAAAGATCTTCGATCAGCGCCATCATCTGATGGTGTGTCTGTTCGATTGATTGAAGCAACTTTACCTGAGTGATCATGAGATCTACGAGTTAAGATTTTCGCCCACTTTTTCAACCGCAGCAAGCAAAGCCGAACATTCTCTCTCAGGTGAAAACTGATCCGCAAAACGAAGCGCTTCGAGACGAAGCGCTTCGTAGAATTTGGACTCTTCCTCGCACCTTTGGAGCAGGACTGACAGAGCCTTTGCATCTCCCACGGGAAAGAATCCCGGGTAGGTTTCCTCCAGCAATCCCTCGACTCCGTCAATGCGAGTCGAAAGAACGGGTGTTCCATGAACGAGTGCCTCACCCACGACTCGAGCTCCACCTTCATTCAAGGAGGATAGTACCATCAGTCGTGACGAAGCAATCAAGCGGCTGGTATCACTTTCACTCAATTCCCCCAGCCATTCATAGCGGTGGTTTTGCCTTTCCTCGCGAGCGACAAGCGCGGTATATTTTTCTTCGAGGATTCCGCCAGCATGGAGAATTCGGATCCTTGAAGAAGAGGGGAGGAGCCGGGCTGCCTCGGCAGCCAGAAGTGGGTCTTTGACATTGCGCAGATGGCCGATCACGCAAACATCAAAAAACGGGGACATTTCCTCGGGGCGATCATAGAGCCGTTTCGCTGATTGAATCACTAGAGATACCTTTTCCCGGCAACTTTCTGGAACTTGCTGCACGGCTTTCTTTTGCAGTGTGATCAGAGCATCAGCCGATTGAATGACTTCGAAGCCCAGTTCGGTTGGAGCCGGATAAATATCTGTCCCGGTGAGCGCGACGATGACTTTACCATCGGGGTGCGATTGTCGGAAATCGAGAACGGCACGGCTGCTTTTGACAGCATGGAGAGCGATCAGGACATCAGCTTCTTCTCCTTCGTATCCAGAAATCAGCCGAACTGAATGCCCTGCCTCTTCAAGCATTCGCATCCATTCAGACGCAGTCTGGTGATTTCCGTTTCTCCGAACGGTGCTGGCGGGGCTGTGAAGGAGAATCTTCATCGATTTAGCGTATGAGCTCCATTTCTCATGGAAAATATGAGAGCTTCATGGGAGTATACGCGTCCCGAAGGCAGCACTTCCTGTATCATGTCCAAAGAAAACATTTCTCTAACTTCTCTCTCTTCCTGCGCTGGGTGAGCCTCCAAGCTTAGCCAGGAGGCACTCGCGCAGGTTCTGCGTGGGCTCAGTCAGTTCGAAGATCCTAATCTCCTAGTTGGTGCGAGCACGTCCGACGATGCGGCAGTATACCGTATTTCCGATGAGCTTGCGATGGTTCAGACTGTGGATTTTTTCACTCCAATTGTGGACGATCCTTATCTCTACGGAGAAATCGCAGCGACCAACTCGCTTTCGGACATCTATGCGATGGGGGGACGCCCCGTTACCGCGATGAATGTGGTGGGAATGCCAGCGGATGTGCTTTCACTGGATGTCATCCGTGAAATCCTTCGCGGTGGCGCTGACAAGGTGAAAGAAGCTGAATGCGCTCTCGCTGGCGGACATTCGATCAAGAACCCCGAGCCCATTTACGGACTTTCGGTGACGGGATTTGTTCATCCGGAGCGCATGATCACGAATGCGGGTGCCGCTCCGGGAGACGTTCTTGTCCTCACAAAGCCACTGGGCACAGGCATTTTGACCACAGGAATCAAACGAGGCATCGTGTCAGGAGGAATTGTGATGGATGCGGTCAGCCTGATGTCCCGTCTTAACCGATCGGGGCAGGCCATTGCCGCCGAGGGTCTCGTCAAATGCGCGACGGACGTGACTGGGTTTGGACTCCTCGGGCACCTGATCTCGCTTTGCCGGTCAAGTGGGACGAGGGCGGTGATCCATTCTAACGAGATCCCTGCGATTGATCCTGAAATCATTCGACTCATCGAGGAAGAGGATTGTATCCCAGGCGGAACTCGCCAGAATCTGAAAACGGCTGAGGCGGATACGACTTTTGGATCTCAAGTTATTGAGGCGCATCGTTTTCTTCTTGCGGACGCTCAAACCAGTGGCGGACTCCTTTGCGCTGTTCCCGAAACCAACCTGGCACGCGTTCTCGAGATTTTCGACGCGGACGAGACGCTTTCACGAGCTGTTGTTGGGCACATTACTCCGGCGGGAGAGGTCGATGAACCGTTAGTCTCTGTCGTGTAGCAAACCGGCCGGCTTATTCAGGCTGGAATGGTGGCCAGTCTCGGAAGTGTGCGTCTTGCATTTCTCTTCTCCTCTGTCGATAGTTCCTGACTTGTCGACATGAGTTCGAAAACCCCGAATCCTTTTGCCCGCATCCCTGCGGTGGACAAAGTCTTGCACGCGATCAGCAAACGCGAAGACTTAGCCCCGCTTCCGACTCCGCTCGTGACCGGTTTGGTTCGCCATGCTGTGGAATCGCTGCGAGAAGAGGTCAAGGGCGGAAAAACAGATATTCCCGAGTTTGACAGCTTCGTCGAGTCGCGAGTTGCCGAGATAGAATCGACCTACCGATCTCGTATTCATCCGGTCATCAATGGCACCGGGGTCTGTATCCATACCAATCTGGGCAGGTCTCCCCTCGGTGCTCGAGCTGTCGAAGCGATTGCTGGCGTCGGACAGTTTTACAACAATATCGAGTTGAACCTCGATTCGGGCGAGCGTGGAAAGCGCGGCGGATTCCTCGAGCAATGCCTCGCGACCTTGATTGGAGCCGATTCGGCAACCGTGACGAATAATTGTGCGGCTGCCTTGATTCTCATGCTGAAGCATCTCGCCAACGGCGAGAAGAACGAAGTGATTATCTCCCGAGGAGAATTGGTCGAAATCGGAGGCGGATTCCGCGTTCCGGAAATCATGGAAGCGAGCGGAGCGAAGCTCGTGGAAGTGGGGGCCACCAATAAGACCTCGCTGGAGGACTATGCGAAAGCGATCGGCCCCAAGACGGGGATGTTGCTCAAGGTGCATCGCTCCAACTTCTGGATGGATGGATTCACTCATGAGCCGACCACGGAGGAACTCGTTGAACTTGGCAGAGAGCACGGCTTGCCCGTCGTCGAAGATCTTGGAAGCGGAGCGATGATTCCTACTGATTCGCTGGCCCCAATTCCACATGAGCCGACGGCCACCGAGGTGCTGCGCCGCGGAGTTGATCTCGTCTGTGTCAGTGGTGATAAACTTTTTGGCGGACCCCAAGCGGGGATTATTGCGGGACGGAGCGATCTCGTTGCGGGGATCAAGAAGGAGCCATTCTTTCGTGCCTTGCGTTGCGACAAACTCATCCTGACAGGAATGCAGGAAACCGTCCTGGAGTATCTTCGTTCCGGAATCGGAGAGAAGCCCAATCTCCCCCTTGCGAGAATGCTATCCGCATCGGTGGAAGAAGATTTGCGACCTCGCGCCGACCTGATTCTTCAATCACTCTCAGAGGTCGAGGGTTTGGAGGCCTCAACCGTCGATACGATTGCCCGATGTGGAGGAGGAACTATGCCACAGGCGGAGATTCCTTCTCTTGCCCTCAATTTTCGTCCCACGTCGATGAGCCTCGAGAAAATGGCTCGATTTCTTCGAGAATGCGAGATTCCCGTGATGGGCTATGTCGCTGAGGACCGATATCGGATTGATCTTCGAACAGTGTTTCCGGAGCAGGACGCAAAAGTTTCGGAAAATCTCTTGGCAATTTTCGGAAAGGTCTGAAGATTGTCCACGTCTTGTCATTTGTCAGCCTCGATAGCAGGCAGCCTCGTGAGCAGGATACGATCTACATGATCAGAGAATATAAAACCTACCAAATTAACCAACGATGTTGAAAAGTACTCTTTTCCGCGTCGGTCTGGCAGCGGTAACTACTCTGGCCCTTGTCGGCTGCGGTGGTGATCCGTCGTCGACTGACAATACTGAAACCTCTACGGATACGCCTCCGAAAGATGCCTCTGCGGCTGTCTTCTATCTCTCGGCCATTCCGGATGAGAAAATCACCGATCAAAAGGTGAAGTTCGATAAACTTGCTGACTACCTTTCTGAGAAGCTGGGTGTCGAGACCGAGTTTGTTTTCTCCAAGGACTACGCCGATGCGGTGACGAAGTTTAAAAATGGCGAGGTTCACCTCGTGTGGTATGGAGGTCTTTCCGGCGTCCAGGCTCGCATGGCGGTGGAAGGATCTCAGGCAATTGCGCAAGGCAAGGCCGATCCACAATACAAGTCTTACTTCATTGCGAATAAAGCAACCGGGCTCAAGCCTTCGAAGGAGTTTCCTGCGGCGATCAAGGACATGACATTCACCTTCGGTTCTCCAGGATCGACTTCGGGACGTCTCATGCCGACATACTTCATCGTGCAGAACAACGGGGGGGTCCATCCTGACGAGTGGTTCACCGAGAAGCCAGGATTCCAGCTTAGTGGCGGTCATGTCGCAACAGCAAATGCAGTCGCAGACGGCACCTACCAGACCGGAGCATTGAACTACAAGACGTATGATTCGCTTGTCGAGAATGATCCTAAGATTGCCGAGAACACCGTCAAGATCTGGACGACTCCGTTCTACGCAGACTACAACTTCACGATTCATCCAGATGTCCTCAAGGCATTTGGTGATGACTTCATCACGAGGGCCCAAGCTGCGCTTGTCGCTGCTCCTGCAGGTTCGGAAGCGCTCAAGGCAATCAATCGAGAAGCCATCATTCCTGCAAAGAATGAGGACTTCGACGGTATCAAGGATACTGCCGTTCAGATGGGCCTCATCGAGGGCTGATTTCAAACATTCGGGGTCGATTTCAAAGCCGGCTCCGAAACATTTCTCATGTCGCTTTCCGCTCACCTCGATCAGGCGACATGTCGATTCGGAGACCTTGTCGCTCTCGACGGGGTTTCTTTTTCGATTGAGAAAGGCGAGCGGGTCGCCTTCATCGGTCCGAGCGGGAGTGGGAAAACCACTCTGATTCGCCTGATCAATTCTATGCTTGTTCCTGATCAGGGCGAGGTATCGGTGCTCGAGGAATCGGTGAGTCAATTGGGGGTGAGGGAATTGCGTCAGCTTCGATCTCGGATTGCAACGATACCACAACACCTCGGTCTGGTCGAAAACCTGACCGCGATTCAGAATATCATTCTTGGACAAGGAGGGCGCCGAGGAACTTTTCGTTCTCTCCGGGATTTGCTCTCTCCCAGCCGCGAAGATACCGAGAGGATTCATGGTTTGCTCGACCGCGTTGGCATCGGGGAAAAGCTGTTCTCGCGTGTTTCCCAGCTTTCTGGCGGGCAGCGGCAGCGAGTTGCCATTGCGAGAGCTCTTTTTCAGAATCCCGATGTGATTCTTGCCGATGAACCTGTCTCGGCAGTCGATCCGGCCCGCGCCCGAGATACCGTGGAACTCCTTTGTGCGCTCTCGGAGGAAGACGGATTTACTCTTTGCGTGAGCCTTCATCATATCGAGTTGGCGAAAGAATTTTTTCCGCGCTTGATCGGATTGCGTGCCGGGAAAATCGTCCTCGACGGGGCGCCCGAAACGCTTCGAGAGGAAGAACTGGAAGATCTCTACGATCTTACGGACGAGGAGATGATGGTTGATGCCTGATCCTGACTCAACACCTGTGAAGGAGCTTATGCAGGGCGAGTCTTTGCGAGGGAAGTATGGGCGGCGGCGTTGGGTCGTCTTCGCCATTGGAATTCTTTTCCTGGTCTGTGCATGGTTTCTCGGACTCACTCCGTCCGGACTGATTCCTCCGGATTCGACGCGATGGGAGCGAACCGGAGAGTTTTTCCGAGCGGCCCTGGATCCGGCGATGGATTATGAGGACGAGAATGTCCCGGATGATGCCGATCCGATCTGGTGGAAGGGGATGAAGGGAGTTTTCCTGACGCTCAAATTTGCCTTTGGCGCTATGAGCATGGCCGTTCCGTTTGCGCTCCTCCTGGGATTCATGGGGTCCTCCTCATGGTGGCCGGAACCTTGTGGTCCGGTCCTGCGTTTTTTTCTGCGAAGCCTCTATGTCTCCTGTCGGTTTCTCATGAGCCTTCTGCGTTCGATTCACGAACTGATCTGGGCGCTACTCATTCTTTCTGCGATTGGAGTCTCGCCGCTCGCCGGAATGGTTGCGCTGGCGCTTCCTTTTTCAGGAACCCTAGGGAAGGTGTTTTCCGAGCTGATTGATGAAGAAACTCGTGAAGCTGCTTCGGCATTGAAGGCGATCGGGCATCGTCCCGTGCAGACGTTTCTCTGTGGGACTCTGCCAGCTGCGTTGCCTAATCTGATCACATACAGTTTCTATCGATTCGAGTGTGCGCTCCGCTCCTCCGCCGTACTGGGGTTCGTTGGAATTGAAACCATCGGATTGTATATCGAACTTTCTCACGAGGAATTCTACTACCGGGAGGTCTGGACCTATCTCTACCTGCTCCTTGGATTGATCGTCGTCGTCGATCTCTGGGGTGCGGGAATTCGCAAACGGCTTAACACGGACGCAGGAGGTTGTCGGTGATGAGCGATCGAATTGAACAACTTCGTCGAGAGCGGTCGAAGAGTCCGTATTTGCGAGCCAGTGCGCTTCTCGCTTTCCTCGGCGTCGTCTGGGCCTGGACGACGAGTTCTCCGCTGCTGGGGCGCCTTTCGGCAGAGCGTAGATGGCAAAACTTTCAGAATTTCGTGAGCGAGTTGGTCCCTTCGCCAGTACGAAAATCTGGTGAAGGGAGCGATGCCGGTCCCTGGGCCTGGGAGCTTCTCACCGATGATGGTTTCCAAGCACTTCTCACCACCTTTGGGATCGCGACGGCGGCGATCATTCTCTCGGGAGTTCTTGTCCTTCCGTTACTTCCCCTCGCCAGTCGCGAACTCAGCCGACTCAATCCCTTCGGACTCTGGTCAGGAAAAGCAGGCCGACCGGAGCGCTGGATTCGTCGAGTCCTCGGTCCGGTGACACGGTTTGTTTTTGTCCTCGCCCGTTCCGTTCCAGAATATATCCTCGCATTTCTCCTCATCGCGCTGCTGGGGCTTCAGGTCTGGCCGCTCGTGCTGGCCCTGGCAATTCATAATCTTGGAATTCTTGGAAGGCTCTGGGGGGAGGTGGTTGAAAATGCGGACTCTTCGGCCAGTCAGCAGGCCTTGATTTCGGGCGAGGGAAGGGGAGGGGCATACCTCACACGCCTTTTGCCAGAGAGCTTTAATCGCTTTTTGATCTACTTTTTCTATCGCTGGGAAACCTGTGTCAAAGATGCGACCGTTCTCGGAATGCTAGGCCTCCTTACGATTGGCAAACTGATCGCGCTGTCGAAAGGGTTTTTCTGGGATCAGATGTTCTTCTATGTTCTCCTTGCTGCGTCGGTGATCATCATTGGAGATCTTTTCTCGACTTTCCTCCGGCGTAAGCTCCGTTAAGTTTTTCAAAAGTCTCTCCAGATTCCGCGAAAGCCTCCTCCTATGTCTCATCGCCATTTCATCCTTGGAACCGCTGGCCATATCGACCACGGGAAGAGTTCTCTGATTGAGGCTCTCACGGGGACTGATCCGGACCGTTTGCCAGAGGAGAAAGAGCGAGGCATGACGATCGAGCTTGGGTTTGCTCAGCTCTCCCTGCCGACGACTGATGACTCTGGTGACGAGTTGGCACTCGGTGTCGTCGATGTTCCTGGTCATGCTGACTTCGTCAAAAACATGGTCGCAGGAGTCGGGGCGATCGATCTGGCGCTCTTTATTGTTGCGGCGGATGACGGATGGATGCCGCAGACAGAGGAACACTATCAGATCCTTAATTACCTGGGTGTCGAACGTGCCTTGATCGTTTTAACGAAGAGTGACCTGGTTGAAGATCAGGAACTCGTGCTCGATGATCTTAAGGAAAACTTGATGGGAGGCCTCTGGGAAAATGCACAGGTTCTCCCCGTGTCTTCGCATACTGGTCAGGGAATTGATGAATTGCGGAATGCGATTTCAAAACTTCTTACCGACTCGGAACCGGTTCGCGATATTGGAAAGCCGCGCCTTCCTGTCGATCGTGCGTTTTCTCTCAAGGGCGTCGGTACTGTCGTCACCGGAACTCTGGCGGATGGACCTATTCTGGCTGGTGCTGACCTCGTTGTTCAGCCGGGCGGTGTTCCTGCTCATGTGAGAAGTGCTCAGTCGCATGGGGCTACCGTGGAGACAGTTCCTCCGGGGACGAGAACCGCTGTCAACTTAACGGGCGTAAGCCTTCGCGAAAGTCGTGGTGTCGCGAGAGAAGGAATCGGACGAGGAGATGTTCTCGTTCGGGCCGATCTCGGTGGATCAGTCACTGCGATCGATGTTCGGATTTCAAAATCGAATCGAGAGATTCGGGGAATGAAGCAATCAAGAAAGTCCATCAAGACCGGACGCGAGGTAATGTTTCACCATGGAAGCATGGGAGTTCCGGCGCGGATTCACCTACTGGGGCAGCGATCACTGTCTCCCGGCGAAACGATCTGTGCGGAATTGCGATTTCGGGATCCCGTTTTTGTGTGCGTTGGTGACGGTTTTGTCCTGCGCGATGCCTCGCTTGGCATGACCCTGGCCGGAGGGCTCGTTCTTGATGAAGATGCAAACCGACGCGCCTTTCGGAAATCGTTTCAGAAAGACTTCCTCGATGCGCGCGCGGCGGCGCCTCATGATTTATCTGTGCTGGTGCGTTCGCAGTTGGAGAGAGATCGAGTTCTTCCTCTTTCGGGATTGCTCGCCAAATCCTCCTTCAGCAGTGAGGAGATCCGTGAGAACGTCGAGCAACAAGTGAAGGAAGGCGCTTTGCGTCGGGATGGCGACTGGGTGTTCCTCGCCGAGTGGTGGCACCATATTTCGGGTCTCGCCGCAAAGGAGATTGAAGACGTTCATACTAAGCATCCTGATCAATTGGGCCTTTCTCTTCGCGATTTGCGGTCGATGATCGAACCAAAACTTCCCGCTCCGCGATTTTTCGATATGGTTCTCGAGGGCCTTCTTGCCGGAGAATATGCCAAGGCCGGGCCGAACATTCGGAGACGAGATCACCAGCCGCTCCTGCCGGATGAATTGATCCGGCCGGGGGAACTCGTTCGGAAACGTCTCGCCTCTGATTTGATCAGTCCTCCGAACAAAGGAGAGACCGCGACCAATGCGAACGAGGAGAAAGCGCTGCGTTTCCTCGTTCACACGGGGGAAGTCATTGAACTCGATCCCAAAACGGTCATATCAAGAGATGGTTTCGAAAAAATTCAGTCCGAGATTGAAAGCTATCTTCGTGAGCACTCCACCGCGAAAGCAAGCGATCTGCGACAGCATACGGGGACCGTACGTCGAATTCTCATGCCGCTTCTCGAGCTGCTTGATGAGCTTGGCGTGACGGTCCGTGAGGGTGACGATCGTCGGTTGCGGGAATCGGAGGATTGAGGCTTTAACGCGGGTAGTGAGAGAGGAGTAGGAGACGCCTTTTTTCTTTGCAGTGAGGTGTCGATCCGCTCTACTCGATTTCAATGAGAGCGAGGAATCGAAGACTGGTAGCTATAGTGGCGCTCCTCTGTCTTTCCCTAACAGGTTGCGAAAGAAAACAGGAGGTTTCTCCCCGGGAACTGATCGAGGGCGAGGTCGATGCCCAGTTTGCCGTGCGGATGAAGCAGCGCAGTGAGGCGTCGGCGACTGATCCTGCGATTTCGGAAGTGACCGTATTGCTTGAGTATGTTGCGGTTCCCGAATCACTCGTCAGTGATTTTCTTGCCGTTCCTTTGTCGGGAGACGCATCCGAGTCATTCAGGAGGACGGTCCAGGTCTGGCTCAAGACAGGGGAAGCCAAGCCGATCGAGACGATGGTGGCGAAAGCAAAGATTGGTTCGCAGGCGAAGAGTGAGTCCGGTAGTGAAATTTATTATTCGATTCCAGTTCCTACGCTGAAGGAACCCGTGGAGTTGGAACCAGATGCGGAAAAGCAGCAGGGCGGAGATGAGGGAGTCGCTTCAGGAAAGGAGTCTTCGACTATCGCTGCCTCTTCCCATACCGAGGTGTATGAGGCGGCGAATCGGCTGGAGATCCTTCCTCGCGCGCTGAATGATGGAGTGCTTTCGATTGAAATTTTTTCGAAGCTCTCTCTTCCCCTTCCCTTGGAAGGGCACGAGTTTTATCGGATTGAGAATTCCACTACGATTGAGCTCATGAACGCAACGTATGAGTTCATTGGCTCGGGAAAGCTCCCTGCGCAGTTGCAATCGGAGTCCGTAGGCGATTCACTTTATCTTCTTTTTGTCCGTGCCGACTTTCGGTAGGCTAATTTCAATCACATGACCATCAGGAAACTCCTCCTACTTCTTCTCCTTCTCGGGATCTTTCTGGGAGTGGCTGCTGCGGCAGAGAAAGGGGCGCCCCTCTTCGAGGAAACCTATCAGATTTCTTCGAGTACCTTTCTCGATTCGGTAGAAGAAGGAGAGTCGGTTCAAGGTGTTCTTGAGAAGGCCGGAATGAAATTTGCCAATGGAGCGAAAGCGAGTTGGAATCACGATCATCGCAAGCTGACGCTGATCAATACGGAGAAAGAACTCGCAACGTTTGAGCAGCGGATGGGGATTGGGGGGAACTTTGATTCTCCCCCCATTCACGTCGTCGTCGAACACATCGAATTGGAATCCGAGAAATACCACGATTGGATGTTCGAGAATCGGCTGAAGGCCGACGCGACACCGCTGCGACGGGAGTTGCAGGAATGGGTCAAGTCGGATGAGGCAACCGTAATCGAGACCTCGGTAATTCAAGCGATGCCGGGAAAGCGAGCCAAAGGAGAATCCTATTCCTTTTTCATCTATCCTTCGGAAGGTGATCCTCCAGAGTTGCCCAATAAAGTAGAACTGGATGGCGCGGAGAGCGCAGCCCTGGTTACGGGAGGGATTTCCGCAGCCTATGAGTGTCGGAATGTAGGAACTTCGGTTGAGTTGGAGGCGCAACTAGGGGCAGATGGAGAGACTTTGAGTATCAATTTGGCTCCACAGATCGTGAAAGGGAATGGATACACCCATTGGCCGCCGGAAAACGGTGGTTCTCTATTTACGATCTCGCAGCCTAAGTTTTACACGATGAAAGCTTCGACCCATGTGACAGTGCGAAAGGGAGGCTATGCTCTCGTAGGAACGGCCGTGCCGAAGAAAGCTGCCGTTGAAACTCGGAAGAAGCCCATCGTCCTGATATTTGTCCGGGGCGACGTCTCTCAACCTTTTCAGAAAGATAGAACTCCGTTTGTTGCTGAAACGCAGCCCAAAGCCAAATGAAGGACCGACTCGAATCGCTCACCATCCTCGCCTCTGTTTTCCTGTGGCAGGGGTTTCTTTCCGCTCATGATGAGATCAAGCAGGTCAATATTATCGTTGAGTATATCGAGGTGGAAGGATCTCTCTATCACGACTGGATGTTTTCTAATCGGCTCAATGGCGACGGCACGGCCTTGCGAAAGCAAGCACAGGAGTGGGTGCGTTCCGACGTTGCAACAATTATTGAGACGGTTCTCGTTCCTGCACGATCCGGTCAGCGAGCGAAGGCTGAATCAATTCGCGAGAAGCTTTATCCGACGGAGCCAGGGGTTCCCGAGATTCCTTCTTCAGTCGATCTGGACGGAGAGTCAGGTAGTAAATTGCTGGTCCGAAATGTTCCCTCGGCCTTTGAGACACGGAATGTAGGAACCACGGTCGAAGTCGATCCCGTTCTTGGAGCGGATGACATTACAATCGACTTGAACCTCTCACCCGAGATTGTGAGGCAGAATGGGGTTCTCGATTGGCCACCGGAAAACCCTCTTCCTGATTTCACGGTTTCTCTTCCTCGGTTCTACGCGATGAAGACGACCACCCAGGTAACGTTGCGTCACAGTCGCTACGCATTCCTCGGATCTCATCGTCCATTGAGACCTGCCGTGAAGGATCGGAAAAAACCGATCGTTTTACTTTTTGTCAGGGCTGATGTAGCACGCCCTGTCTCAGCCGAAACCAAGACCCATTCAGAACCATGAAGAGACACTACTTTGCAGTCGCTCTTGTTTCATTTTGCCTTCCTAGCCTGGAGGCGCAGGACACGTCGTCAACTTCTCCGAAGTCGAAGCCCAAGGCTGAAAAGGTTGAGCCGGCTCCGCTCGTCACGAAACACTATCAGGTCTCGAGTGGTTTTCGCAGAGAGATATCGGCTTTTCAAAAAGTGAACGTAAATCCTTCGGGTCCCTTTGACCCGTTTGCCGCACCGGATTTGAACTCCACCCCCGTCCCGGCCCGGCAAACAGTGCAAGAGAGTCTCGAGAAACAAGGAGTGGTATTTACGGACGGTGCCAGTGCGACGTTTGAAGAATCATCCCTCCGGCTCACTCACACCAACACGATGCTTCGTATTCAGCAGGTAGAGGACCTTCTCGAAAGTATTCGAGAGCAGAGCGAGAAATTGATCTACATCTACATGGAGTTTATCGAGGTCGACCATGACGAATTCAGCGATTGGTTGTTTGAGAATGTGATGGATGCCGACGGAACTCCACTTCGCAACGAGGTGCAGAAATGGATTAAGGAAGGGCGTGCCGAAATCGTCGAATCGGCAACCGTGGCCGCTCGGTCAGGACAACGCGCCAAGGTGGAATCGATTGATGAGTATATTTATCCGACGGAATATGATCCGCCTGAGATTCCCAATGAGGTCACTTTGAAAAATGGGGCGACGGCACCCGTTTCAGCAGCAACACCGACTGCATTCGAAACTCGAAATTTGGGAGTGACGTTGGAAGTCGACCCTGTTCTGGGAACGGATAGCAAGATCATCGATATCAACCTCGCCCCGGAGCTCGTGGAGCTGGAAGGGGTGTCGCAATGGCATCACCGGACCGAAGATCCTCGGTTCATGGCTCACATGCCAACGTTCTACACCCAGAGGATCACCACTCAGCTCACTGCTTATGACGGGCGCTACGCATTCCTTGGAACAACTCGCCCCCTCAAGGCAGCGAAACCGGACCGCAAAAATCCGATCGTCCTGCAGTTTGTTCGAGGAGATGTTGGCGCTCTCTCCGACTGGTCGGAAATTGAGAAGGAGTAAGCTAGCTGGCGGCGAAATCAGGCAGATGGCCTAGACCTGCCATCCGTCGCGATACTCCGCTCGTTTCCAGAGCTTTTGGCCTTCCGGATTTTTGATTAGCTTTCCGGTTTTAGGATCGACGGCAGTAGATCCGGAAGTGCGGTAGGCAATATTACCGAGGTGGCAGAGCATCGCACTGATCTGGCCTTCTTTGATCGGCTGATTCAGAGATTCTCCATCGCGGATTGCATTCGCAAAATTTGTGAAGTGAGGAACGTCGCTGGGGGGGTCGGTGTTCTTTTCGATTTCGTTCCCATCGTTGTCATAGACTGTGTAGTTCGCACTGCTGATGTCCATTTTCCCCTGGGTTCCGTAGATCGCGACGAATCGAGACTCCTCGGGTTTGCGACGATGACAGGAACTTGACTCCCAACTGATTCCCACATCGCCATAGTCGAAGACCGCGGTAGCCGTGTCAGGGGTCTCCTGGTCATCTTTGTAATGATACCGACCTCCGTTGCAGGTGACTCGTTCCGGATAGTCCACTCCCATGGCCCAGCGGGCGATATCGAGAGAGTGAACGCCGTTATTGGCGAGCTCGCCGCCCCCGTAGAGCCAATGCCAGTGCCAGTTGTAGTGGACGAGGTTGTCTTTGTAAGGCTGATCCGGAACAGGACCCTGCCACATTGACCAATCGAGTTCTGCTGGGGGATCTGTAATCTTGCCAGTTCCAATTCCGGGCCTCGTGCTCGTATACCAGCAACGGGCATAGCGAAGTTCTCCGATCACTCCATCGCGAAGCTTCTGAACCGCTTTGATCAGTGCGGGATAGGACCTGCGCTGGGTTCCCATCTGGACCTGTCGTCGCGTCTCACTGGCGACTTCGACGAGTCGTATCGCTTCGTGTGCGTTGTAGCTTCCCGGTTTCTCGACATAGACATGCTTTCCAGCCTCGCAGGCCGCGATTGCGGCAGGGGTGTGCCAGAAATTAGGGGCTGCGATAGAGATCGCATCGATGTCTGGATCGTCGAGAATCCGGCGAAAGTCAGTTACTTTGTCAGGCATCTTATCCTGCTTTCCTTCCAGCTGATTCGCTCCGCCGATCAATCTCTTCTCGTCAACATCACAGACATAGGCAATCTCTGTGTTGGGAACGTCGAGGAAGGCCTTGATGTGGCCCTTTCCTCGGCTCAAGCCCATGACACCGACACGAAGCCGGGAATTGGCTCCCTTGGCCTGGCCAAGGAGCAGATTGGGGCCTGTCGCGATTGCCGCGCTTCCAGCAGCGACTAGTGAAGAAGAGCGAAGAAACTTTCGACGTGTGAGGGCGGATTCAGTCATTCCGTAGTTTTGGAAAATCCGAAGACTGACACAATGGGAATCCCGGCGCATCCACGGGAAGCTGGAATCGAGTCAAGATGGGGGTGCCGGACCGAAACCACCTCCGCCCGGTGTCTCCATGAGAAGGCGATCTCCGGACTTCACTTCGAGCGACACGATTCCGGTCAGAGATTGACCATTGAGTGATTGAGCACCAGGTGTTCCAGCAGCGCCGCCGCTCAATCCGAAGGGCGCAGTTTCTCGATGCTGTGTGACAAGGGAAAGGTGAAGTGGCGCAAGGAATTCGATTTCTCGACAGATCCCGTCGCCACCCGACCATTGCCCACGTCCACCTGATCCCTCGCGAATCGAAAATTGATGGAGTCGAACAGGATATCGGGACTCCAGAATTTCGGGATCAGTGATCGCCGTGTTGGTCATGTGAGTGTGAATTCCAGAGGTTCCATGGTATCCGTAACCCGCACCTGATCCACCACCGATCGTCTCGTAGTAGCCGAAGTGTTCGTTCCCAAAAAGGAGATTGTTCATTGTTCCCTGGGAACCGGATTGAACACCAAGAGCGGAGGTGAGACTGTCGACGACACGTTGACTGGTCTCGACATTTCCGCCTACGACTGCTGGACAGTTGGCGGGGTCATCCGGGAAATCGGGATGGAGGAAGCAGGACGGCACGGTGACATTCACTGAACTCATCATGCCCTCGTTGAGTGGAACGGTGCTTTGCGTCCAGACCCGCAGGATATAGAGAATGGCGCTCTGGAGGATTGCCGGAGTGGCATTGAGATTGCCAGGATGACTATCAGTCGTTCCCGTAAAGTCGATGGAAAGACGATCTCCTTCGTTTTGGATCGAGACATGAATTTCCGTTCCGTCGTCGAGTTTCTCGATTGCGTTTCCTTCGGTGAATCGACTTGCCTTAAGATGTTCTCGAAGAGCGGATTCACTGAGGCTCTTGAGCCACCCCATCTCGCTGATGACATGTTTCTCGCCGTGAGTGGAAACAAGGGCGAGGAATAGTTCTACCCCTCGACGATTGGCGGCAAGTTGAGCGTGAAGGTCGGCGAGGTTGTCTCGAAGATTGCGAGTGGGGTAGGGGGCATTTGTGAGAAGGTGCTCGATTTCTGAAAATTGATTTTCCCCTCCCCGAACCAGGTAGGTGGGAGGAATGATAACCCCCTCCTCGATGAGACGCGTGGCATCTGCGGGCATCGACCCCGGAGTCATTCCACCAATCTCCGCATGGTGCGCGCGATTGGCGACAAAAGCGATGGGTTGAGTTTGGTCGGCACCGAATAGAGGGGTGATCAGCGTGACGTCGGGAAGGTGAGAGCCCCCGACTGCTGGATGGTTGGTCACAATGGTATCTCCCGGGTAGAAATCAATCGTCTCGGTTACCATCCTGACACAAATTCCAAGTGCGCCTAAATGAACGGGAATGTGGGGAGCACTGGTAATGAGTTGTCCAAATTCATCGAGCAGGGCGCAGGAGAAATCGGCTCGTTCCTTGACGTTGGTGGAAACGGCTGATCGCTGGAGCAGGTTTCCCATTTCCTCAACGAGATTGTCAAAGCGATGTCGGAACAGTTCGTGTTCGATCTGTTCGGGGCGGGAATTAATTGATCCCTCGGTGGAATGGTTTTGGGAACTGACGACGAGCGCTCCGTTGGCTTGTGCTATTGTGGTCCAGTGAGAAGAGAGATAGAGGGTGCTGAACGGATCTTGAATCACGATGGGGCCGGAGATTGCAGTTTCGGTAGTGATCGTATTTCGGTCGAGGAAGGGAGACTTCTCTCGAGAGTTAGCAGGACTCGGCCCGACAGGGTTAAGCGTCTGATCGAACCCAGTTGGTCCGAGACCTGCTGGGTTCTCGTTCCGTGACTTCGGGCGCCCCGTCCCCGCAATCGCTCGGTAAGACACTATATCGATTGTTCTGTCTGCCGGTGGAAGGTAGCCGAATGTATCCTCGTATTGTTTGCGGAATCGCACTCTCGAGTCGTCACCGGGATGGATGTCGATCGTGAGTGTGGCATCTTGCCCGGAAAGTCTCATCTCCGCGAGCCGACGAGAGATAGTTCCTTCCACCCCTGTTTTCCGGAGCGCCTCAATGGCTTTCTGATCAACTTCATCGAGGAGACGGGGGAGATCGGGATCGTTTATGGAACGTTGGATCTGTTGCTCTTCGAATCGCTCAAGACTTGCACGATCGAGACCGTAGGCACTGAGTAGTCCGGCTTCTTTGGGAATGATGATTTCGCTCATTCCAAGACACTCCGCTATGTCGCAGGCATGGAGCGGGCCGGCCCCGCCAAAGGCGAGAAGAGAATAGTCAGAGGGATCGGCTCCATCCTGGACCGAGATAGTGCGAATCGCATCGGCCATCTGCTCCACCGCGATTTCAAGAAGCCCTCTGAGTAAAGTGGAATCCACTTCACGAAAGGCAAGTCCCGCTCGTTCCTGCAGTGCTTTCGCGGCGCGTTCGGCTGCAGCAATATTTTCTGCTGGAATTGGAATCCCAAAATTGTCTGGGTCGATCCGCCCTAGCAGAAGATTTACATCTGTCAGGGTCAGTGGGCCGCCGCGTCCGTAGCAGGCTGGACCGGGATCGGCACCCGCGGACTCAGGGCCGACACGAAGACTTCCATCCTGCCAATAGCAGATTGATCCTCCTCCCGCGGCGACAGTTTCGATTTTCAATGAAGGGGCAAGCAAACGGGCATCCCCGACATTTTGTTCAAAGCGATACTGAAACCCGCGGTCGTAACGAGCCACGTCCGTACTAGTACCACCCATATCAAACGTGATGATTCGATCACGGCCCAGTTCCTCTGCTACGGCTACGGCACCGGAGACACCTCCCGCTGGGCCAGAAAGAAGAGAGTCCTTGGGAGCGTAGTCCTCGACTGTCTCAAGTCCGCCTGCTGACGTCATCGTGAGGAGCGAACTCCGTGACCCAATCCGAGAGTGGACATGATCGAGGAACTCTTGCATGACCGGTTGCAGGTAGGCATTTGTCACGACCGTTTCGGCACGCGGTAGTATCTTAATAAGCGGCGCCAATGCCGAGCTGATTGAGACATGCTCAAATCCGAGTTCCAGCAGGAAGTCGCGGAGAGTGATTTCGTGAGCGGGATTCAGATAGCTGTGCAAAAGCGCCACTGCCGCGATTCGGATTCCGCGGTCGATGGATTCCTGTGCCCTTCTCTTGAAAGTCTCGTCGAGAACGAGAGGTGTGATGATTTTCCCTTCGGCATCGAGTCGTTCGTCTACCTCGCAGACGCTATCGAAGAGGGGAGTGGGACGATGATGTTCAAGTGCGAATAAGTCACTTCGTCTCTGATCGCGAATCGTGAGTAGATCCCCAAATCCCTGCGTCGTGAAGAAAACAAGCGGAGCTCCTTTTCTCTCAAGCAGAGCATTAGTTCCGCGGGTTGTTGCCAGTCGAAAGTCGAGTGGCGGGAACTCTTCATCCAGAGAGGTGCCAGTGAGAAGCCTTGCTCCGAGAACAGGCGCCTCCTCCCGCGTAAAGAGATCGACCGAATCGGAGACCGGAACAGGGCGGGAGAGTGTAATGCTCCCGGACTCGGCTTCAAAGGCGAGCACCAATGCGGTTTCTCCTTGCGACTCCAATTTGTAGCCGGTGAAAAAAGTGTCTAGAACCTGCCAGCCAGAGGGAATTTGAAGCGAGAACTTCGTTGGTGATTCCCAGTTTGAAACGGCTACTCGAAGGCGTCCTGACGAAAGCACCTTCACCAGTCTGGGGTGGGTCGATCCGTTGGGGAGTCCCCAACAGTCCGTAAAAGTTCCTCCGGTATCGACTCGAATGGCAAACATCGCAGGAGGGTGAACCGGAGTGGAACGCTCGTCAACGAGCAAGGTGGACTCCAAGGTCAGCCCTTTTTGTCTTTGTTCGGATCGTAAAAGATCCGAATGTCGGCTTCGGTGGTGCCAAGTATCTCTTGAGCCCGCTTCAGCGCGTTGCGGGTTGAGAGATTTGGATTCCTCGGATTATTAAGGAAGATGTTTTCCCTCCCAATCAGTCTGACGGATCCGGCATTCTTGAGGACTCGGTAGACTTCTTTCGTTGCGCCGCTGATGATTACATTGCGGTCCTTGGCATTGAGGAATTGAACCAGTTCTTCGAGGGCAACAACGCTGGTGGCATCAAGATGTCGTGCATTTTTCAGTCGAAGAATGATGACCTTGAGATCGGGATCGAGAGAGGTTTTTTGAATCTGGGTGCGAAACAGCTCTGACGCACCAAAGAAGAGATCGCCTTCGACATGCACAATTGAGATTGCGGGCATGGGTCGCGCTCGTTTCTCACCGGCCTCTCGAAGCTCCCCTTGTTCCGAGAACTCGTACTCGGTCAGGTAAGGGCGACTTGCGGCGCGAAGATAGAGCATGATCGAAATTCCGACGCCGAGGAAGATCGCGACATTCAACGGCATGATGAGAGCGGCAACAAAGGTCGTAATCAGGACCGCAGAATCTGCAGAAGTCGCGTAGAGGGAAATTCGAATGTGATGGCGATTGATCACTGAAGCGGCAATGCACATGACGAGCATGGCGAGAGCTGATTTGGGGACGTGAACCATGAGGTTGCCCAGCAGGAGAAGGCCAACGACGCAAAGGATACCACTAAACATGCTGGAGATTCTTGAAACGGCTCCACTGGCAAAGTTGAGGGCTGATCGGGTGAGTGAGCCTGATGCAGGCATGCCTCCAGTCACTGAAGCCGCAAGATTCGCCATGCCGACACTGAGCATATCCTGATTTACATCAGGGCGGTCACCGACCCTGCTCGCGAGCGTTTTCGACATGACCGAATTTTCGAGTGACGCGAGAAAGGCGATCGAAAAAGCGAGGCCAATGAGGCGGCTGACATCAGTGAAAAATCCCCGGGAACTGATTTCTGGGAGTTTGGGTTTCAGGTCGAAGAGTGAGAATGCTTCGAACGTTGCTACTTCCCATCCCGAGTAGCGACGCAGGAAAAAGTAGGAGGTCGAAATGACGATGAGAGTGATCGCAAAAACGGGTAGCTTGGGCAGCTTTTTCTGAAGTACGAACCAGATCAGAAAGGTGGATACAGCAAGAGCGGCGGGTCGCCACTGCGTATCGTGGAGCTCGGATGCAGTCCCCTGCATGATAGTGAAGAACGTCTTTGGTCCATCTGAAGAGGAGGCTTCCGGAAGTTCCACGCCAAGGACATGGCGCAGTTGGTTGGCAATGATGAGCACCGCCGCGCCAGTGATGTATCCGACAACGACGGAGCGACTTACGTACTGGACCAACTCGGCGACGCGAAAAAGGGCTCCGATGGTGAGAAGAATTCCAACGAAGAGAACCAGCATGGGAAGGTAGAAGATTCGATCCGCCATCGAGAAGGCAGCCATACTCGAAAACAACATGAACGCAGTCGCGTTTGTGGGTCCAAGTATTGTGTGGCGTGAGCCGGAGAAAATCGGGGCGATGAGGCTGGCGACCGCTCCCGAGATGATGCCGTATTGGATCGGTAGGTCGGCGATTACCGCGTAGGCCATTCCTTGGGGAAAGGCAAGCAGTGCAACATTGAGCCCGGCTGTGGCATCTGCGCGGAGTCCGGCGGCATTGTAGCCGCGGAAGCTCTTTCGAATGGGGAAGAAATCGATCGAGTTGCCGGCGACAAAATCACCAATCCGGCCCCCGAGTCTTCTCCACCACCATCGAACTTTTCTTGTCATATTTTCTACCCGTAGCGTCTACTGTGACCCTTAGTCGAGGCAAGTGGAATCTAGTCAGGCATTCTTGGGAATTTCTTCCGGTTCACTCTGGGTCAGCCACTTGAGATTAAAGCGATTTCCTGCATCTTCGAGTATCAGGTAGACACACGGAATCAGGATGAGGGTGATAAGCGTGGCGAAGAGAATCCCAAAGCTCAGGGATACTGCCATAGGAATAAGAAATCGGGCCTGAATATCTGTTTCGAGCAACATGGGGGTCAATCCCGCAAAAGTAGTCAGAGAGGTGAGGATGATAGGGCGGAATCGAGCCGCTCCAGCTTCCCAGGCAGCTTCGTGGACTGATAGTCCTTGTTTCACATGTCGATTCACATAGTCCACGAGAACGAGACTGTCGTTCACCACGACTCCGGCGAGAGCGACGATTCCACACATGCTCATGATACTGAAATTGAACCCAAGAATGAGGTGCCCGATGGTCGCACCGACGAGACCAAATGGAATCACGCACATCACGATGAGTGGCTGAATGTAGGACCGGAGTGGGATTGCCATGAGGACATACATGCCGAGAAGGGCCAGAAGCGCTTTTTGTCCCATCTCAGCCATGGATTGCTTCTGATCTTTCTGTTCCCCTTCAAAGCTGTAGCGGACTCCGGGATACTCTTCTTCGATCAACACGAGGGCTCCTTTTTCAACTTCGGGAAGTGGAGGTTTGCCAGTCTTCGCTAAAATCCAGTTGGCCGTGCTCTTGATCCACTTTTTGGCCATCCCGTCTTCCTTTGCTCCTGCGGTAATGGATCGAACAATTTCCGTGGCGTTGGCTCCTAGTGCTTTGTCCACGTCAGCAGTGATCCGAATAGCCCGTTGCTGATCGGTGCGTTGGATTGTTGCGTCGGATCTTCCGAACTCAGCCGTTGCCACTTCGGAGAATGGCACTTCAAACCCATCCTGAATCCGGATCTTTATATTTTGAAGGTCGGCGATCGACGTCCGTTCTTCGCGTGGATAGCGGACGAATACTTTGACCTCATCCTTGCCTCGTTGAAGACGCTGAATTTCATCGCCGTAGAATCCCTGACGAACTTGGCGAGCGACATCCTCGAGACGAAGGCCAAGAGCTTTCCCGGCGGGCAAGATATCAAGTTTGAGTTCACGTTTTCCTTCAATATCCGAGTCGAATAGGTCAATGAGACCGTTGAATCCAGCCAGTGCTTTCGTGGCTTCCTCGGTGGCGGCGCGGAGTTCGTCGACATCATCCCCAACCATTTCCAGGTCGATGGCATTCCCCCCTGAGGCGGATTCGGCGGAGAAAATCAGCTCAACCGTACCGGGAACTGGGCCGACAAGTTCTCGCCATTTTGAAACGACGTCTTCCCCACTGAAATCGCGATTGACTGACGGAACCAGTTCAAGGGTGACTTCGCCAAGATTAGTCCCGCTTGCTCGCCCTCCGCTTCCTTCCATTCCCTGGAGCAGGGGTTGGGTCCCGACGCTGGCAAGTTTGTGGCGGATGAGCTTCGTTCCTCCAAAAGCGTCGTCGAGTTCGGATGCTTTTTCCTCGATCCGGCGAATTACTTCTTCGGTTCGTTCAAAAGAAACACCCTGAGCCATTTTGACCTTGGCGTTGACGACATCGGTTTCGACCTCAGGAAAGAAGACGAATTTGATCCATCCGGAGCTTATTGTTCCAATGGTGATGACGAGAAGGGCAATGAACCCGGTGAGAACAAGGTACCGGAAATGTAGGGCTTGCTTCAAAAGGGGGCGGTAAAAACGATCGACAAATGACTCCAGTCCGCGGGCAAATATATGCTGGAAACGAAGGATCGGCCCTGGCTCCTTCTGTTCGCTTGCCGGCTTGAGCAGGGCGAGGTGTGAAGGGAGAATCAGTTTTGACTGGAAGAGGGAGAAGATGAGCGTCGGAATGACGATGAGCGGGATGTTCGGCCAGATCTTACCGCTGACCCCGCTCAGACCCAGCATCGGGGTGAAGGCCATCGCTGTTGTAATAACGCCGAACGTAACGACGATACCGACCTCTCGGGTGCCACGCGGGGCGGCGAGTCGGGGATGCTCACCCTTTCGCATTCGGCTGTAGACATTCTCTCCCACGACAATGGCGTCATCGACCACAATTCCGAGTACAAGGATGAAAGCGAAAAGGGAGATCATATTGATCGAAATCCCTGTGTAGGGCATCATCGCGATGGCTCCTGCAAAGGAGACCGGAATTCCAATTGAGACGAGCAATGCCAGACTGGGGCGGAGGAATAGCGCGAGCACGATACCGACAAGAATGAGTCCGAAGATTCCATTCTTCGCAAGTAGGTTGAGACGACCGGATAGATAAAGCGAATCATCCTTCCAGATCGCAAGTGTGACTCCTTCAGGAACGATGGAGGGGGCTACTTCGGTGATGTATTCCTTTACCGTGTCAGCAATTTTTATCGTGTCCTCGTTTCCGACTCGGAAAACGTTGATGAGAATTGCAGGTTCGTCATCGAACTGAGTGTCTATCCGATCTTCCTCGAAGCCGTCTCGAATGATCGCGATTTCAGTGAGGGTGACGAGGGATCCATCAGGACGAGTAATTACGGGAATGTCGCGAAAATCTTCTTCATTGTAGCGCCGCCTTTCCGTTCTCAGAAGGACTTCGCCGGCTTGGGTTCGGACTGACCCGCCCGGGAGATCAAGCGAAGCCTTTCTGACTGCAGAGGCGACGTGATCGAAAGTAATCCCATACCGGCGCAGCGTTTCCTCGGGGACCTCGATCGAAATCTCGTAGTCGCGTCCTCCCGCTATGACCGCCTGCGTAACACTCGATGGTCCCTTGTTGTATGTCAGCAGTCCGGTTCGCACTTTTTCCGCAATGGCTCTAAGCGTTGTTTCGTCTGTCGTTGCCGAGATGGCGATGCTGAGCACCTGGGCTTTGATGAGTAATTCTTCGAGGAGTGGCTCTTCAGCTTGCTCAGCAATATTCTGGATCGCGTCGACTCGCGTCTTCACATCGTCCATCACATTGCGAACCTCGAACCCGTTGGTAACTTCGACCGTCACGGCTCCAACACTCTGGTTTGCGACAGAACGAATCATGTCGATGCCATCGACATTCTGGATCGCTTCTTCGATAGGGACCAGAATGCCTTTCTCGACTTCCTCAGGCGTTGCGTTCGGATAAGGAACCGAGATACTGAACGAGTTGATCGAGGTCTCAGGAAAAATCTCCTTCTTGATCTTCGGCCATGTTCCGAGGCCCATGACCACAATGACCAACATCAAAAAGTTCGCCGCAACGTGGTTGCGACTGAACCAGTAGATGATCCCGGATCCCTGTAAATGTTGGCTCACGGTTCTGGAGTGACTGTGGTTTTCGGATCCTGTTCGCGGTCTGGCGAGGAGAGTGGAGAGGGGACCAATTCAGGTTTGACCTCCATACCAATTACGAGATCCGGCATTTCGGTCAGGCTGATCCGGTCTGTGGGTGACAGGCCTTTGGATACATAAACGGTATCATCCTCTCGTCGGATCACCGTGACATCGCGAAACTGTATTTGATTGTCGGGATCAACGACGACGACGGTGTCGAGATCTCGAAAAGCTGCGAAAGGAATTGCGGTCACGTCAGGCCAAATTTGACCTTCGATCAGGGCTTTTGTGAAAAGACCTGGTCGTAGTTCTACGCCTTCTGCTCCGTTAGAAGTTCCCACCTCGGCGACGACGTAAAGCGATCGAGTCGATCGATCGATTTCGCCTTCGCTGCGGACAATCTTAGCATTCCAGGTTCTTCTGATTCCACCTGCAGTTGCCGAGAGGACCACTCTCCCTTCTGGAGATCCTTTCGAGTTGGTTTGGAGGAAGCGAGCTTCATCTACAGAGAGGGGAAGTCGAACTTCATAGGGGCTTGTCGCAAAAACTTCAGCAACCGAAGCACCGGGTGTCAGATAGTTTCCGAACTCAGTCATCGTAGAAGCAATCACGGCGTCATATGGGGCTGTCAGTATGGTACGCCCTTCGTCGGCTTTAGCGCGTTTCAGCGCTGCCTCTGCCGCCTCAAGGCGAGCCAGTGCGCTTCGCAGCTGGGGAATACGTTGCACGAGTTCAGAAGCTTCTCCCTCGCGGCGCAAATTTTCCCAATCGGATTTCGCCTGTTTGGCTCGGGCTTCTTCGGTGGCGAGGACGGACTTGGCATCTTCCAATGTGGATCGGGCTTGGGCGACAGCTGATTCGTAGTCGATAGGGTTAATGCGGATGAGCACATCACCTTTAATTACAGTTCTACCTGCCTTGAAATTCTTGGAAACATATTCAACCCGACCGGCGACCTCTGCGGCAATCAGGGTGCGACGGTCTGCTTCAATGATGCCCTGAGAAGGGACGGTGAACGTGACATCTTTTTTCTCGATTTCCATCACCTTGGTGACGGGAAGCGTTTTAAGGTCATCCTTCTTTTCCGCTTCGGGCCGAGTCACCCAGAGAAGCGCAGCAACCGCGACTCCGAAGAGAAGGATTCCAAGACCGAGTAGGCGTTTGAAAAATCGTTTCATGTGGAAGGATTCGTTTCGGGATCAGGTTTTGGGTCCTTCGAGGCTTCACAGGGGCGGAAGCTGCCTCCGAGCGCCAAGTAAAGGTCCACTCGGTTTTGAAGACGAGCGCGCCGAATCGAGAGCAACTGCGACTGATTGGTGAATTGGCGCCGCTGAGAACTCAAGACGGTGAGGATATCGCCCGTTCCGTTGGAGAATTCTTCTCGGGAGCGTGTGTAGGCGGCACGAGTTAGACGGGTTGATTTGATGAGAGCTGCGACGCGTCGGGTGAAGAACTCTTCAGCTGCGAGGGCATTTTCGACTTCCGAAAACGCGGTCAGTGCGAGTTGCTCAAATTCTGCGGCGGCAAATTCCAGTTCTGCATCTTTTCGAGAGATGTTAGAACGAAGCCTTCCTCCCTGGAGGATGGGTTGCATCATGTTTCCTGCAATGCTCCAGACGCTGAATGTTCCGTCGAGAAGGTTACTGATATCATCGCTTGAGGTGCCGTAGCTGTTGGTCAGTCCTATCGTCGGAAGAAGGGCTCGCTTCGCTTCGAGCAGGCGCTTGTCAGCTGCGGCAAGACGACGCTCTGAGGCGGCAAGATCGGGCCTTCGATCGAGCAATGTTCCCGGGAGACCTGTAGGAATAGTTCCTGGGTAGGGTGGCAGGCTTGCCTTTTTTCCAGCCTGTCCGGCGGGATACTTTCCGGCAAGAATTTCCAATTGCCGCGAGGTTCTTTGAGCAGTCTCGATCTGGGATTGAAGGTTTTCCCGTGCCAAAGCGACATCGGCCTCTGCAAGGAGAAGTTCGGAAGCAAAATTCCTACCGTTTTCTTCGACTCCAGCTTCGAACCGCTCACGCAGGAGTCTTTCTGTTTCTGAGAACGTTTCGATCGTAGACTGGGTAAGTGCGACTTGATCCTTCGCTTCGGCGAGGGCGAACCATGCCTTGGCGGCCTGCCCCGCAATAGAGAGCTCTGCGGTGGCCCGATCAAATTCCGAAGCTTCGAGTTCCGCTACAGTGGCTTTCCTGCCCACGCGGATCCTGCCCCAGAGATCGAGTTCCCAACTCATGTTGAGCGATAACCCGAATTGATTGACTCGGTTCGAAAGCACTCCTCCGCCACTCGCTCCAGGAATAGGAAGGCCGATGAAATTTCGAAGGCTTCGCTGAGAAGAAAAATCACCCGATATTTGGGGATAGAGATCCGCTCCAGCGATCTGAGCATTTGCTTGTGCAATTTTGATCCTCGCGCCGGCGGCTTTGAGATCCTTGTTCTCTTCTACGACCGTATTGACGAACGAAACGAGGCTTATGTCTCCAAAACCCTCGGTCCAGTTGTGGTCAGGAAGGTGAGTCGGTCGATCCGGCGATCCGGCGATCCACTGATTGGGAGCTTCGATTGACGCGTGATGTTTGGCGTCTGGAGGGGACAGGGACTGGCACGAGGAAAAAAGGAGCAGAGATGTCAGTGCAGAGACGGCCGTTGTAATTTTGGAGATGGGTTTTCTTTTTGCGGCTCCTACTGTTTTCGGGGAGGCATCGGCGTGGAGCCCTGCGGCAGTGAATTCGATGAGGCGAGCGAGAATTTCTTCCGGATCTGGCGACTCGACTCGACCGCTCGAAAAGAGAGCGACGCGATCACCGTGGGTGAGAGCATATATCATCGTTCCGATCGAAAAATGCATCCGCCAGAAGAGGCTGGTCTCATCCAGATCGGGCAGCGATCGCTTCATCGTGCTCATGACCCGGGTGATCATTTCACGGAAAAGAGAAATGAGAGTCTCCGAGAAATTTTCAGTCGGTTCGGCGAGACATCGCCCTGCTAGTTTCAGGTAGACGGATGATTGATGAGGTGAATCCTGAATCTGCCCGACTACAGGTCGGTGAAGACATTCGAGGACTTCTTCCAGAGGGATCGGTTCAGATCCGTGCCGAAGTTCAGCCTCGTCGAGTAGTCGAAGCCTTTCTCGATTGATCGGAGCAATCACTCGGGAAAGGACTTCTGTCACGAGAGCTTCCTTTGAGCCAAAGTGATAGTTCACCGCCGCGGTGTTGACCCCCGCATCACGAGTGATTTTTCTCAGCGACACGTCGCGGAATCCGTGATCCGAAAACAACAACTCGGCCGTATCCAGGATACGGGTTCGGGTCTCTTTTTCCTTCTGCTTCCCTGTCGACATGGTCTGTTTGTGTATCGATTGATACGAACAAACGTTTCAAACAGTTGTTTGAATTGTGCAAATAGAACTTTGTAGTAAGTTACCAGACCCGTGGATTGGGGATCTATCGTCAAAGGCGCTGGAGTCGAAGTCTGATCTCGATGACTAAGGGCGAACCGTTTCTGTTTTCGGTGGCTCAATGTTCATGATCTTGTCATGAATCTTGAGAATCTCCTTAGATTTTGCGAAGAATTGACTCACCGACTCGGCGCTTGTTTCATTCGATTCGACAACGGATTCCAGCTCGGAGAGATATTTATTGATGTCGAGAGAAACTGTCGACATCTGTCGCTGTGCGCTGGAGTAGGCCTGGTCAACCGCTTCCATAGCGTCGGTCAGCGCTGAACGTTTGCCTTGGGATTGAAGGAACTCTTCTCGCTCTTCCTTGAACTTCCGGTTTTGGAAAATGCGGAATGCCAGCGGATTTGTTTCTTTCGGATCCTCGGACTCATTGGGAAGCAATGCGAGCTGCTGATTGAAATAGCGATTTAGTTCCCGAAATTCATTGAGCGGCTTCTTGTATTGTTCATGCAGAAAGACGAGGCCGTTTACGACACTCTTAAGACGAGCCGCTTCCACCTGATCCAGCTTCTGGCCATCGCGAAGGCGAGATTCGATGTCTCCGATGTAGGAAAGCGTCGTCTTGCTGTCATAAACAATCTCATTCATCTGGGCGTAGGTGCGCTCCAGTTGCTCCCGTTGGCGTTCTTTGAGATTGCCCACCTGGCTGGACCAATCCTCCCGCATCCGGTCGGTCTCTGCCTGCTTGTCCGCGAGAAGGGAGGATAGTTCCGTGTTCTTATTCTCTAGGTTGCTGATCTGCAGTGTCACTGCGTCCATCTGGCGGCGAAGGCCGAGTGAAGAGGCTTGCTCGGCACTCCAGAGACGCCCGAAGTAAATGGCAGCACTCACTGAAACCAAAAGAAGCAGGACCAGGATTCCGATCAGAATATTCTTACCGGTTCCGGGCTTTCCGTATCCGTAGGCTTCGAGAGCTTGTTCGGGGTCGTATTCTTCGGTCATGTAAGGTTAGTTAAGGCTGGATTTGCGAGATTTCCACAAAGGTGGACAAAATATTATCTCGGCCCCCTTGCCAACCTTTACAGGTGTGGAGCCCAACTTCTTTCATATATCTCCTGAATCTGCGAATTTCGAGAGAGTGTCATCCTGACTTGCGTGGCGGGCACGATTCGCGTTTCATAGCAGAAGCCCGATCAATACATGGCCGATATCTCATCTCTCAAAGAGGCTCTCGCTGTCTCTCCCGATAATCTGCCTCTGCATTTGCTTCTTGGGCAGGCTTATCTCGAGAATTTCCAATTGGACGAGGCTCGAGAAACTTTTGAGCAAGCTCTTTGCGTAGAAACCGGAAATCCCGTGGCAAGAATGCAAATTGCTCAGATCCTTGAGCTGGAAGGACGCTCTTCCGAGGCGATCCTACGCCTTGAGCAACTCGTGGAAGAGCATCCAGAGTTTGCACCCGGGTGGATTCTGCGCGCCAAATTCGCTCTCAGCGAAAGGGAAGGCTCTGCTGCTCGGGAATTTTACGAGAGGGCGGTTCGTGTAGATCCCACTCTTTCGAATCCTGATCTCCTGAAGCGAATTCGCGAAGCAGGGGGCAAATCTCCAGGAACAAAGGAGCGGGTTGGCGCTTCTCGCGAAGTTCGGGGCGAAGCGACCTACGAGTCGGATTTTGAGGAGGATAATTTTGACGGTGACCCGTTTGAAGAAGAGGAAGCGCCGATCGAATTTGAGAACGATCCCCAGATCAATTTCGAACGGGTCGGAGGAATGGATGCGGTCAAGGAGGACATTCGGATGAAGATTCTTTATCCGATGGAGAATCCCGAGCTTTTCGAAGCTTATGGAAAGAAGGCGGGAGGAGGGGTGTTGCTCTATGGGCCTCCAGGTTGCGGAAAAACCTTGATCAGTCGAGCCACCGCTGGCGAGATCGATGCTCGATTTCTAAGTGTCGGTCTCCACCAGATCCTCGATATGTGGATCGGGAAATCGGAGGAAAAGCTTCATGAAATTTTCGAGATCGCGCGGAGACATGCTCCTGCCGTTTTGTTTTTCGACGAAGTGGATGCCCTCGCGGCAGACCGTAAGGATATGCGAAGCTCGGCAGGGCGAACTCTCATCAATCAGTTTCTCGCAGAACTCGATGGAGAATCGGCAAAGAATGATGGCGTTCTTGTTCTCGGGGCAACCAATGCCCCCTGGCATCTCGACTCGGCTTTTCTCCGCCCGGGCCGATTTGATCGGCTCGTGTTTGTTCCTCCGCCGGATGAAGCGGCGCGCGCGGAGATCGTTCGCATCATGGCAGAAGGTAAACCGATTGGAGGTCTCAATCCGGAGGCTCTTGCAAAAAAGCTGGAGAAGTTCTCGGGAGCAGACATCAAGGCGGTGTTCGATCAGGCGATCGAAGCGTCTCTGGGAGAAGCAATGCGCTCAGGGAAAATTGTCCCCGTGACCCAGAAGCAATTGGCCAAGTGTGCGCGGGGAATTCAGCCCAGCACTCGCAAATGGTTTGAAAGCGCTCGGAACTACGCGCTCTACGCCAATCAAACCGGGTTCTACGATCCGATTCTCGAGTATCTCGGGATCGAAAATTGACCGTGACCGTCCTGCAAAGGAGCGCAAGAAATGAGCGAGTTGGCACATGGGTTGTTGCTGCAGGAGCAGGGACGCCTCGAAGAGGCGGAAGCCTGCTTCTACCAAGTTCTTGCCCGGGAGCCCGAGAATGAATTTGTCTATGGCCGACTCGCGCTTTGCCAGCTCAATCAACCGGGGAAAAAACGAGAGGCATTGCGATCGATCGAGAGAGCGATTCAGCTTCGTCCCGACGAGGCGTTCTATCATTCAGTTCGTTCCCTCGCGCTAGCGGATTTGCGGAGAGGGAAAGAGTCTCTCGAGTCCGCCGAAGCTGCAATCGCGTTGAATCCGGAGGATACTTTTGCTGTGGCGGCGAAAGCGAATGCCTTTTGCTCGGCGCATCGATGGGCAGAAGGGGAGGAATGGAGTCGTAGGGCGCTTGCTCTCGACAGCGATAATTCCATGGCGACGAATCTGCTCGCACACACGCTGCGGATGCAGGGGAAAGCGGATGAAAATCGAGTGGCCGTCGAACAGCTTCTTGCCGCCGATCCAGAAAGCAGCCTCGCTCATGTCAATGCGGGGTGGGGGGCACTGCAGGGGGGCGACAGTCCAAAGGCCGAAACCCATTTTCGCGAGGCGCTCAGGATTGACCCCGATTCGGAAATGGCGAGGGAAGGGTTACTCGAATCCTTTCGGGCTCGTTCTGTTTTCTATCGAGGCTACCTCTCCTACATCTTCTTTTTGCAACGGTTCACCCAGGGCAAAAAGTGGATCATTGTGTTCGGGGTCCTGATTACCTACCAGGTGAGTTGGCGCGTTCTCGAGCGGTTCAGCAGCCTCGCAGCTATTGCAGTGGGCTTGTTGTTCTTTGCCTTCGTACTCTGGGTCTGGCTAGCTCCCGGAGTAGGGAACTTTCTGATTCTAATGGATCGTTCCGCTCGTTTTGCCTTGAGGCCGGGAGAACGTGGAAAAGGAATCGCGGTTGGGGGCGGCGTTTTGGTTGGCATGATCGCTGTGGGTGCGGGCTTGATCCTCTCCCTTGATTCACTGTCCGTATTAGGAGCCGGTTTTTTTGCCTCGACGATTCCCGCGTCGCTGGCATGGGGAAATGAGACCCGTGCCGGTCGGTTTGTGTTCGGGGGCATTACGATCGCCCTCTACTTGATGTCTTTGATTCTCCCGTGGTTTGAATGGAGAGGGGAGGTAGGGGTGCTCCATACGATCACCTCGAGTTGTGGAGTTGTCGCCTTGATCCTCGTCGTTTCCTGCACCTGGCTCGGGAACATTCGAGGCCTCCGGTCCCAGCCCGAAGATTGATCACGCCAGTTTTCCGAGAGTTCTGGGCACAAAAAAACGGCGGGATTTCCCGCCGCTCTTCCGTATCAGATTGATACGGACCTGAAATCAGTCCTTACCCTGCTCCTTGATGTTCGTAGCCGCTTTCCCGACGCGTCCGCGAAGGTAGTTCAACTTGGCACGACGAGTCTTTCCACGCTTGAGGACCTCGACCTTGGCAAGTTTGGGGGAGTGAACCTGGAAAACGCGCTCAACGCCTTCGCCGTTGGAGATTTTCCGAACGGTGAACGCTGTATTGATACCGCCTCCTTTGTGGCCGATGACGATTCCTTTGAAGACCTGGATACGCTCCTTGCCGCCTTCGACAACACGTGAGTGGACGTTAACGGTGTCTCCTTGACCGAAGTCAGGAACGTCGTCTTTCATTTGCTCGCGTTCGATTTTGTCAATCACGTTCATGGGATCAGATAAGGTAGAAACAGCTCAATCGCTTCTTCCCGGTGGAGGCCCGGGGAAGGGCGTGAACCCTTACCTAAGATAGACGGGAAAGCAACGGATTTCCCGAATATTTTTTGTTGCGCTGTTCCTGATTCGAGTTAGAATCCCGTCCCCTAACCGATGGGGCGTCCGTCCTGACAGATGCCCTTCATACCGTGGAGCGGTAGCTCAGTTGGTTAGAGCGCCGGCCTGTCACGCCGGAGGTCGCGGGTTCAAGTCCCGTCCGCTCCGCCACTCAAATTCTTCGGGTCGGGTCTCAACGAGAGATTGGGTAATGTTCTGTTTTTAACCGCACTCCGCGATGACTCTCAAGCGGTAGTTTTCGAAGTTCTCATAGTTTGGGGCGATTTGGCACGCGAGGGCCATGATGTGCTGCTGGACTACCCGGATGAAGTGGAGGCGATCAGCGACGATCTTGGAGTTGGGGAAGTGCTTGCGGACCAGAGCGCGGTTGAAGGAACTCGGATCCATGCAGATGACGCCGATGTTTTCCTTTCCCTTGAGAGTAGAGAAGAAAGCGTCCAGGTCCTTTGGGGCGCGGCCTTCCACGATATCGAAGACCCGGTGGATCCTGAGGTTGCAGAGGGTAGCGGCGAACTTGGTTCCTCGCCGATGAGGGGTTCGTTCTGGATGGACGGAGTGTTCATCGATGCCGAGGACAGGCGGGAAGCTGCCGTGGGAACGTTCTCCGGCTATGATTTCGGTGTATTCGTGGTAAAAGCGTTCGACGAAAGCGTCAAAGTTTTCCTCTACGACACGGGTAGCGCCCCCCGAACGGGCTCACTCCGAAGAGGAACCTAGATCTTTCAGCTTGGCGAAAATGGCGGAGGAGCCATTGGCAATTTCGTTCCCGTCCTTGTCTCTAAGGGTGTAGTGGGGAACGGCATTGCGGGTCCGATACTCCATCAGGTCGCTTCGAGGAACGTCCTTGGGAAGAATCGTTAACCAGGGAAAGTTGTTCGCGGTGGCCCACTCCTCAGCTGAATCCTCATCTCGATCCTGCGAGAGGTGAATCATGACAACCTTAGGATTCTCTGCAATCGCTTCATTGTATTTCTCCACCAACTGTGGAGCAGAAGCGCGACAAGGGGGTCACCACGAAGCAGAGTAATAGAAAAGGTAATATTCCGGCGTTTTCTCCAGCTCAGCTCGCTTGTAGCGTTTGCCATCGAGCACCTGGAGCTTCGCCTTGGCGACCTTCTTTCCAACTTCCGACTCGGTGTCTGGACCGGCAGACGCAGAAGGAGTGGAGGATGCGTCCCAAGTCTTAAGCCAATCCTGATCTGCCGTTGAAAGTTTGTCGGCAGGGAATGTGAGAAGGCGGCCATCGCCTGTCACGACGGAGACGGTTCCTCGAGTGGCATCGTAGGAACGAGCCGTCCCCACGAAAGTTTTGGACCCGTCGGAGCTGGTCCAGGTTCGCTGTTCTGCGGAAGCGGCCGCGGTCACAAAGACCAGCGCCGCACAGAGTAAGAATTTCATATACCTTCGTATAACAAACAGACAGGGTAATGTCGCACTTTTTTTTATCCGCGATCATACCCTGTTGACTCACCGAGTGAACCCTGTTGAGTGGAGGAGAAATGGCTACGACGTATTCCGAAATTCTCAAAGGTCGCATTGCTTCGACAGGCAGTGCTTTGTGCGTGGGGTTGGACCCGCGTCCTGATCTGCATGATTCGCTTGCTGAGATCGAGAGCTTCAGCGAGAAAGTGATCGCCGAAACGGCCGAGTTTGCCGCGGTATTCAAGCCGAATATCGCCTACTTTGAGGCGCTGGGAGTCCCCGGCTACCGGTTGATCGAGAAACTAATCGGGAAGATGAAAGAGACCGACGTTCCCATCGTGCTCGACGCGAAGCGAGGGGATATAGGGACCACGCAGGAGCACTATGCCAAGGGTTATTTTGGGGGATGGGATGTCGATGCGGTGACTCTGAGCCCCTACATGGGATTTGATTCGGTGGAGCCTTTTCTCCAGTATCCGGGCAAGGGAGTGTATCTCCTCGGAGTGACTTCCAATGCAGGTGCCGCGGATCTTGAGACCCACGATCTTGCTGACGGGCGAAAGGTCTTTGAGCTTGTCGGAGAAATGACAAGAAGGGCCACTGAAACGCCGGCCGGAGAGGGGAGCATCGGCCTGGTTCTCGGATTGACCAATGCATCCGAAGAGGTGCTCGCTCGAATGCCGGATGTTCCGCTCTTAATTCCAGGGCTCGGGGCCCAGGGCGGAGATCTCGCCGCGCTGCAGGGAGCGGATCGAAAGGCTCCTTCCGTGATCAACGTATCTCGGGGAATCCTCTACGCGGAAGAAGAACTTTCATTCTCACAGAAAGCCAACAATTATGCAGACAGAATTGCCAAAGTCATCGGATGAAACGATCGAATTGCTCAAGGGCTATGGAGCCGTTGAACAGGGTCACTTTATTCTCGCGAGTGGAAAACACTCCAACTTCTATGTGAAAAAGGGGAAGCTTGTTCAGCATCCCTGGGAATTGCAGCGGATGATCGAGCAGCGCGTTGACGCGATGCGCGAACTTGGGCAGATCGACGTGGTCCTTAGTCCGGCAATGGGTGGAGTCCCTGTCGGGCAGCAAGTAGGACTCGCGGTCCATGCTCGGACGATCTATGCAGAGCGGAATGCGGATACGAATGAGTTGGAGCTGAAGCGCGGGTTTGAGATCAAGCCCGGCGAACGTCTTCTTCTCGTCGAAGACGTCATCACAACAGGTGGAACTCTTCTTGAACTGACCGACTTCATCGCCTCACAGGGTGGAGAAGTCGCCGGTGTGTTCGTGATCGTAAACCGCTCCGGAAAAGAAAAAGTCGGAGACTATCCGGTCGTTTCCTGCATGGAAATCCAGTTTCCGGTCTACGAGCCGGATGAGATTCCTGAATGGCTCGCTGAGATTCCTGCGGTTCGTCCTGGAACTAAGAAAGTGGAGTAGGCACGACAGCGTAGTCCTCCGCGTCGCGACGACGCAAAGAAACGATTAGAATTTGTTTCGCCACATCATCGACTCGACAGGCAATGGGGTGCGGTCGTTGTATTTCGCAGATTGCTTCGAGCTGTAGGGAGTCAGGATTTCTCCCTCGACGAGGAAATAGATGAGCTGGCCAACGGGCATGCCTTCGTAGACGCGGACGGGCTGTTTGACCGAAATCTCCAGAGTCCAGTAGTTGCAGAAGCCGACGTCGCCTTTACCGGCGGTCGCGTGGATATCGATTCCGAGACGACCTACGCTTGATTTTCCTTCGAGAAAGGGAACCGCAGCATGACTCTCGGTGTATTCGATCGTTGATCCGAGATAGTTGATCTGGGGCTCGAGAACAAAACCTTCCTCAGGGATTTCGAAGTGCTCGATTTCGTTGTGCTTTTTCGCATCGAGGACTCGATTGCTGTAGGTCGCGAGGTGCTTGCTGAGGTGCACATCGTAGCTGTTCGTGCCGAGGCATTCGCGATCGTAGGGCTCAACCACAATTTCACCACGTTCCAGCGCTCGGAGGATCTCGGAATCAGACAGTATCATAGGCCTCACGGATACGGAGGGGGGCCGGTCGGAGCAAGGCCTTTTTTCCCATTCCGGTCCTCTAGGGAAAGAAAATTGGAAGACTCCCTCAAAATCCGTTGCGGCGTGTGGGGGGAAGGGGCACGCTTCGTCCACCATGAGCGAGCACCCAACTTATATCGTAGCTATTGATGGTCCAGCGGCTTCCGGAAAAAGCACAGTGGCCCGGCAGCTTGCGAAGGAACTCGGGATCGTGTTCGTCAGTTCGGGTGGCATGTATCGAGCCTTCACCTGGCGAGTTCTGGACGCTGGAGTAGACCCGTCGGATACCGAGGCTGTGATCGGCATCCTGGGGGAAACCGACTTTCATTGTTATGAAAAAGACGGGGTCGGGATTATCGCGGTCGATGGGAGGTTGCTTAGCTTCGGCGAGATCAGTTCAGAAGCCGTTAACACCGCGGTTTCCGTTGTCGCTTCGATTCCGGAGGTACGGAAACGTCTCGTTGCGGAGCAGCGAGCCTACGCAGTTCGACGAGGGGTCGTCATGGAAGGTCGCGATATCGGGTCTGTTGTTTTTCCCTGTACTCCCTACAAATTCTACATCGACGCCTCGCCAGAAGTTCGTGAACAGCGTCGTCGGGCGGAAGGAATCCAGGATTCGATAGCGGATCGAGACAAGATTGATTCCAGTCGGAAAGCTTCTCCTCTCGTGATTCCAGACGATGCAATTGTCGTCGACAGTTCCTACCTGTCTGTCGACGAGGTCGTCGCCGAAGTCCTTGTCGAAGTTCGAGCCAAGGACACGTCTTTGTCCTCTCCTCCGTGAGGGATTGCGTATTATTGAGTTCTTTACAGGTCGGGCTCCGTTTTTTTACGGTCTCGCCATGCAAAATTCCCCGAGATTCAATTCACGTCGTGGCTTCCTCGCTTCGACGGCGGCGACGGTTCCAGCCTGCGTCGGCGGATTGAATCTGATCACTCCTTCCAAAACGATGTCTGCCGATGGGGATCGTTTGATTGTGGGGGAGGGGGAACATCAATACGAGGTCATTCATGACTGGGCAAAGCTTCCTGACAAATATACCTGGCAGATCACTCACAATGTCGCGGTCGATAGTCAGAACCGGCTATACGTGATCCATGAAGGCGATCATGCTCAGCGGGATCACCCTGCGATTTTTGTCTTTGATGAAGACGGGAATTTCATTCAGGCGTTTGGCGAAATGTTTCAGGGCGGGGGACACGGATTGGAGGTTCGTGACGAGGAGGATGGCGAATTTCTCTACGTGACAGGTTACCAGATGCTGAAAACTTTCGCCAAGCTGACGCTCGACGGAGAGGTCGTCTGGCAACAGTTCGCTCCGATGGAGTCGGAGGTTTATGCAGAGGGCGAGGCTACTAACCCAGAGAAAGTCTGGGGGCGAGATCGATTCATGCCGACGAACTTCGCTTTTCTAGAAGATGGCGGATACTTTCTCGCGGATGGCTATGGAGCGCACACGATCCATCGCTATGATGCCAAACGGAAGTGGGTCGGGAAGATTGGCTCCAGTGGAAAAGGGGTCGGAGAATTCAATACCCCACATGGTCTCTGGATCGACGATCGCAAAAAGGAAGACCCTCTTCTCGTGGTTGCGGATCGCGCCAACAAGCGCTTGCAATGGTTCACCTTGGATGGCGAACATCGCGAGTCGATGGGTGGCTTTATTCTACCCGCGAATGTTGATGCGTTAGGTGAACTACTGCTCGTTCCGGATCTGAGTGCTCGAGTCACTCTGCTCGATGGAGAGAATCGGATGATTCATCTCGGAGAAGATCCGGAGTGGAGAAGGGCGGTCACGAAAGATCGCAATGCGATGCGACGAAATTCGGACGCGTGGGTTTCAGGAAAATTTATCCATCCCCACGATGCATGTTTTGATGCTAAGGGGAACATTTTCGTCGCCGAATGGGTGGCGACAGGCCGGGTTTCCAAGTTGAGGAAAGTGTGACGAGTTTGAGGCTGAAGGTTGGCAGCAATTCTGCATGATTTGAGACAAGTATATTGTAAATTAATGAATGCTTTCTTTCGAAATGTGACCTCGGGCGTCGTTGCCGCGACCCTGATTGCAAATAGTTCGTTGTTTCTCTTTTCGATCGAAACTGCCGAAGCCGGACTGTTCGACAAATTGAAGGAACGGCGGGAACGAAGAATGAAGGAACAGCAGGTTACGAGTCGCCCTCGTCCGCAGCATCGATCTCACTACCGGGACGCGCATGGTGACGCCTACATCAACGAGGCTTTACTAGAGGCGGCCGATGAAGAGTCGGAGCGCCGAGTGGTCGTCGACATCGATCGTCAGCGAGCTTTTCTCATCATTGACGATCTTATTGCGATTGATACGGCGGTCTCGACTGGTCGAGGAAGTCGCTACACTCCGCGTGGGACTTTCTCTGTTACTGAGCGAATCAGATCGGGTAAGGTCTCGACGATTTATCACGTCTACATGCCGTATTGGATGCGGCTTGGTAGCTCAACGGTGGGGATGCATGTCGGTGACCTCCCTGGGTATCCAGCATCGGCAGGTTGCATTCGATTACCTCAATCGATCGCCCCGATTCTGTTTGAGAATACATCGCGAGGAATCACCGTTGAGGTGATGGACTCTTGGGATGAGGAAGGGCTCAGACTGCCGTATTCCTATCCGGCATCGATTTTGTTTATGGGGGTGTGAGCGATTCATTGCTTGCGACCCGCTGGATTCGAAAGGCGGAAACTGCATCACGAAAGCCTTTTAGTTTGAGGTCTGGAATCAGTATCGTTTCCATTTCAGATCCAAGTGCGAGCGAGGTGGTGTCGTCGATGACTGCCTCCATTCGACCTGCCGTGCTGCAGAGCCTGGCCGCGAGATTAACTCTAGCTCCTAGGACGGTGTAGTTGAGCCTGTCATTGGAGCCCATGCATCCAGCGATGACTTCACCGGTGGCGACACCGATTCCGATTGCAATCGATGACCAGGCTGCGTTTTCATTTCTTGCCTGGTAGTCACGATTGAGGCGTTCCCGTTCTGCAACCATGTCGAGGGCGCAGGCCGCCGCATTGGCTGCATCATTTCCGTAGGATTTCAGCGCGCCAAAAACGGCCATGATTTCATCCCCCACGAACTTGTCGACGACACCGTAGTGTCGACGAACCACCTCGGTCATCGCGCTCATGTGATCATTCATCATTTCGATGACTTCGCTGGGGTGCATGTCCTGAGTGAGGTCGGTGAAATCGCGGATATCGCAAAACAGCACGGAGACTTCTTTCATTTCTCCACCGAGTTCGAGATCGAGGCTGCCGCTGACGAGCGCCTGGGCAACGGTTTCGTCGCTGACCTTTCCCAGTAGTTCGCGATAGAGCGCCTTTTGCTTTAACTCTTCGGCCATCTGATTGAAGGAATCGGCGAGATTTCCGATTTCGTCGCGGGATCGGACTTCGACACGATGGTCAAGGGCTCCCGCACGGATCGCTTCGGTTCCCCGTGAGAGTTCCTGGAGCGGAATCGAAAGGTTTCTCGCGAGTAGATACGAGGCCAGCCAACCGATCAAGACAACCCCCACCCCGATTCCGCTCCCCCGGATGCGGAGTTCGTTGAGATCGGCCTGCATTTTCTCCAAAGGAAAGGCAACGACCTGATAGGCGGCAGGGTCGACTTCTGCCTCGGTGAGCCGATCAATGTGAAACCGAATCGCATCTTCCTCGATATCCGTCTCGAATTGCAGAGTCTTCTCAGAAGACGCATTGCTGAGGGCCTCTTCGATTGATGCTGACGCTTTTTCGATGAAGCCGTCATCCGATGATTTCGTGTAAAATAAGCCTGCGAGGTAAATTCCGCTCCGAACCTGTTCTCCCCGAAATACCTTCCGAGCGTCGATGTCTGCGGCAGAGCCCCCAAGAAGCAGGCCAAGGAGTTCCCTGGTATCGGGATCGTAGACCGGAGTTGCTACCATTTCCTTTACATCAGGAGTTCCGTTCGGCGCTGGAAGAGGGACAAAAAGAGTTCGCTGCTTTTCCTCGAGGAGGAGTCGCTGTGCAACATCCCGGAACTGACGACTCTTGAAAGGAGTGCGGTGTCTCGGCCCTTTCTTGCCGAGCGGGTTTTGTGCTTCCTGCAGTTGGAGCCGCTCGACGGTTAGATCGCTATCAACGGTAGTCAAAGATGTGAGCAGGTTGATCATCTCGGCAGAGGCTCGCTCATTTATTCCTTTCTCTCCGGATGGTCGCCCACCCGGTGTCAACTGGGGTGAGAAAAACTGAGTGCGAAACGCCCGCAAATCTTCAGCTACATCATTCCCTTTCAGCTGTGAGATCACGTAAGGGTGTTCAGCTAGCTTCGCGCAAAGTTCGAGAAACTCTTGGGATCGGTCCGCTCGGGAGTCTTCGAGAATTTCGAGGATCTCCTCCTTCTTCTGGATGAACTGAGCAGTGTAGGCGTCCTTGATCTTTCGCTCCGAGGCCATTGTCAGCGCGATCATGACACCTACGACGATGCCGATCATTGTCAGCATCAAGCGAGTTTGGAATCGCATCCCGTTTCGAGCAGGCATAAAGAAGATAACCCCGAGAATTGGGGAGAGTTGTGAAGGAATTTAGACTCTTTGTCGCATTTCGAAAAGGCTTTCGCCTTGACTCACTGCTCCTTTTTGCCGAAGGCATAGGTAGTGGCGGGCATCTGGTCTGCCACTGCCTCGGACACGATCGTAAAAGACAGCCCGCTATGGAGAAACCCAATTTTGAAGAAGCCATTCGGACTATTGTCTCGGAAGATAAGCGCTACCAGCCGGACGGATATCATTTTCTTCGAGATGCTCTCGATCATACGGTCAGTGAACTACGGAACGATGAGCTAGAAGAGCACCGTCACGTGACAGGTCCAGAGTTGCTCAACGGAGTCGTTGCCTACGCGGTTCAGGAGTTTGGATCGATGGCCGTGGCTGTGCTCGAATCGTGGGGGATTGGCGAGGGCGAAGATATCGGAGCGATGGTGTTTCAGCTGATTGAGGCCGGCGCATTCGGGCGATCCGAAGAGGATTCTCCGAATGACTTCAAGAACGTCCTCGACTTGCGTGAGGAACTCCTGTCTCCATTCCGGCCACGAAAGAGCAATCCCGTTTCTGATTCTGATTCAGGAAACGAGCCTCCCTCGCGTGGAAACCAACCTGCTAAGCCTTCGGAGCTTTGAGTGCATCGGACGAAGGGCTCACCTTCCCAGCAACTGAGGCCCGACTCGAAACGCTCGAGAATGGCTTGGAGGTCATCCTGCTCGAAGATCATTCGGCGCCGGTAGTTAGCCTTCAGGCCTGGTGTCGGGCGGGAAGTATTCACGAAGGTTCTCTGCTTGGGGCTGGCGTCTCGCATTTCGTCGAACACATGTTGTTCAAGGGCACCGCACGGCGGGATGCCAAAGAGGTTGCCCAGACGGTTCAGAGTGTGGGCGGCTATATCAATGCCTACACTTCGTTCGACCGCACTGTCTACTGGATCGACGCTCCAGCGAGCGGGGCTGAGACTTCTCTCGACGTTTTGTGTGATGTCGTCGGCTACGCCGAACTACCCGAGGATGAGTTTGCCAATGAAGCGGATGTGATACGTCGGGAGATTGCCATGGGGCAGGACAGTCCTGAGCAGCAAATCAGTCGACAACTTTTCTCTACGGCTTATGCCACCCATCCTTGTCGCTATCCGGTGATTGGGCATCTTGATCTCTTTAATCAGCTTACGAGAGAGGATCTCTATGGCTACTACCGGGAGAAGTATTCTCCGGATCAGATCTTTTTTGTTGTAGTGGGAGATATCGACGGAGACGCCATTCTCGGTAAAATCGAGGAAATGCTCGGGTCTTTGGAACGAAGGAGGCGGTCACCGGTTGTGATACCAGCGGAACCTCAGCAACAGGGCTTGCGGAAGAGTTCGATCGGGTTTCCGACCGACCTGTGGAGAACCCGGTTGGGATGGCCCATTCCAGACGGTGGCCACGCGGATATTCCTGCGCTCGATTTGATGGTCTCAATTTTTGGTGACGGCAGGAGTTCCCGCCTTTACCGATCGATCCGTGAGGAGAAACAGCTCGCCCATTCGGTCGGTGCCTATGCCTACACGCCTTCCTTTTCAGGGCAGGTCATTCTGAGCTGCGATACTGATCCGGACAAATATGCTGCGGCAGAGGATGCGATCCTGGAGCAAGTCGAGATTCTTCGAGGCGGGGGAGTGCGTGAGGATGAATTGAGCAAGGCGCGATACCAGGCGCTCAGTTCGCAATTCTCCACGCTGACAGACATGCGAGGGAAAGCCTCCGATCTGGGTTCGAACTGGCTGCTTACTCGTAATCTTGATTACACAAGAGACTATGTGAACCAACTCGGACTCGTTGATCGAGATTCCATTCAACGAGTTGCCGAGAGCTACCTGCGAACGGATTGCTATTCTCACATTTCGTTGGTGCCCGCTGAGCTGCATGATCGTCAGTCTTCTGTCACCGTTTCGAATACGCGTTCGGAGGAAGTCCGAAAAGTTGAGCTGAAGAACGGCCTGACTCTTCTCCTGCTCTCCGATCGGAGGGTTCCTTTTGTCCAGGCCACCGGAGTGTTTCGCGGAGGGTTGCTGGCAGAGGATTCCGATCAGAGCGGCCTGACCCGGCTCATGGCTAGACTTCTCGTGAAGGATAGCGAATCGCATTCCGCTGAGGAGATTGCAGAATCGATCGAGTCGATCGGCGGAGGAATCGGAAGTACGGTCGGGAACAACAGTTTTGGAGTCTCTTGTTTTGCCATGAGACCCGACCTCAAAAAAGTGGTCGGGTTACTCGAGGAGACTCTTCTCCGCCCTGCCTTTCTCGAAGATACACTGAAGAAAGAGAAAGGATTCCAACTCGCTCAGATCAAGGCCGAAACGGACCGCCCTTTCAGCGTGGCAATGAAGAGGTTGAGAAAGGAACTCTACGGGGATCATCCCTATGGTCTCGAACTGAGTGGAACTGCCGAATCGATTGCCGAACTCAGTCGCGAGGATGTGGTGTCCCTGCACTCTCGCTTGGTTCGCGGCGGCAATGGAGTTGTTGGTCTCTTTGGCGACCTTGACCTGGATGAAGGAGAGAAGCTACTCCGTGCGACATTTGAGGGATCGCTTCCTGCCGGACCTCGCGAATTCACCGAGCGATTCGACATTCCAATTCCTGAGGCTGGCGGGCGCGTGGTCGAACTCGAGCATGAGAAGGAGCAGGCCGTTCTTCTGATTGGATTCCGAACGGTAGATTTGACTCATCCTGACAATCCCGCCTTGGAGATGATTGACGAGGCTTGCAGTGACATGGCATCCCGATTGTTTATTCGAATCCGCGAGGAGTTAGGTCTGGCGTATTCCGTCGGGACTTCCCGGATGATGGGACTCGAACCGGGTCTGATCGTTTTCTATGCCTCTACCGCTCCAGAAAAGCTGGATCGAGTCCAGGAGGAGATGCTCAGCGAGATCGAACTCATCCGAGACGAGGGCCTTGAGCCGGAGGAATTCGAGCGAGCGAAAGCTTCATGGCTGGGGCGTGAATTGATTCATCTCCAGGGAGCGAAGGAACTGGCCGCGACTGCGACGGTTGATGAACTCGTCGGACTCGGATGGGATCACTATCGAGAGACCCCGGCTACAGTTCAAGCGCTCACACCCGAAATGGTCCAGGAAGCCGCGGCCCGATATCTAGGTGAAAAATCCCGAGTGATCGTGAGGCTTACGAGCCCAGCGACTACTTGATCACGTCGCCGGAATTCTCGGTTTAAAGATTCCGGCAGAATGCCTTGCGAAAGTCTAGCCGACTAAGCTTCTTTCTCTGTGTCTCCAACGCCAGGAATTTTTGAGATCCCGGGGATCGCGACAGGAGAAGGATCGTAGGATTGATCCCACTGCATATTGCCTTCGCTTTCGAAAAGATCTTCATCAGCATTCATCGCCTCTTCCCAGGTGATCTGGCGGCCGGTTTGCGCGGAGATTCGGCCCATAATCGCCATCATGGACGAGTGGATCATGCGCTGGCCATCGTTGATGTGATTTCCGGATCGAATCGACGCGAAAAGTTCATCGTGCTCGACCTGATACATGTTCGGCTCACCCTCGCGAGGTTTCCGGAAACGCCAGAGCAGGTTGCCGTCGTTGTCTTCGATGTAGGGATCTGAACCCCGACCGATGATAAGCGTGCCCTTCGTTCCTCGCACATAGTCGGCGTTCTCGTTGAAGCAGCCAGGAGTCTTACGGGATCCGAGGTGACACCAAACGTTGTTCGGGTATTCGTAGGCGATATGATAGTGGTCAAAGATATTGCCTCCGGGCTGGGGCGCGGCAAGTCCACCCGTGGCGCGGCAGCTGATCGGGCTCGCATCTCCCATGACCCATCCAATCTTGTCGACGCTGTGAACGGCCTGCTCGACGAGACCGCCACCACCGAGCCAGGTGTAGTTGTACCAGTTTCTGATCTGCCACTCGATATCTGAGATCCCGTCGGTGCGAAGCGAAGGGGCGAGATGGGGTTTGGAGTGACCCGAGTAGTAGGTCGCGTAAATTCCGGTGACGTCCCCGATGAGACCTTCTTCCATGACCTTGCGATAGGCTTCACGTCGACTGTGGGAGTAGCGCCAGCAGAATCCAGCGACAATCGAGAGAGGTTTTCCTTCGGCCATTTCGAGTGTTTCGTAGACGTGGCGTACTCCGGCAGCATCAACCGCCATGGGCTTTTCAGCGAAGACGTGCTTGTCTGCCTCGATTGCAGCGCGGAGATGGAGAGGGCGAAATCCGGGCGTAGTTGTGAGAAGAACCACGTCGACACCGGAATCGAGAACTCGCTTGTAGCCATCCAGACCCGTAAATTGACGTTCGGCAGGGACGTTAAATTTTCCTTCGAGCGACTTGTTCTTCGACAGCGACTCAAGCGACTTGTCCATCTTCTCCTGAAACACGTCTGCCATCGCATAGAGCTCCATGTTGTCGTCTGCGGATAGCGCTTGTGCGGCTGCTCCTGTTCCCCGGCCGCCGGTTCCAATGAAACCAACTTTCAGCTTTTTGTCAGGGTCAATGCCAGCGCCACGTGCAGCCCCAGCAAAGGCTGCGGTTGCCGCCGTCGCACCGGCTGCGGTGCGCATGAAATTACGTCGGTCAAATTCAGAAGAGGGGGGAGTTTTCTTTGGCATGAGATTAAAATCTACTTTCGAAAAGCACACCAGATCGCAGGCGGTGTAGCAAGGGGAAAGGCAATACGCAATCGAGCGGCCAGAAATGCGGAAAGGGGGAGTTTGCCATCCTTCTGTAGGTCTTAGAATCGGGCAATCCAACGGGAGAATTGGGTGGGCGAAATCGAATTCTCGGGATGACTCTCGCCACGCTCGCGTAGTTTGCGATTGTCTTCAGCTTGGAAACTCGCTACTACTTTCGCAGATTTTAGGTCTCATGAACACGTTACGTATCAGCTTGGTTTGGGTTGCTTTGGGAGGAATTGCGGTCGCCGGGCTAGCCGGTTACACCGGGTATCGGATTGGTATTAAGGACAAGCCGAGTGAGCCTGAGCTTGCCGCTGTTGAACCGCCGGACGTAGTTCCCGCAAAGCAGGCTCCGGTTGTGAAAGTTTCTGACGACGAAATCGATGCGCTCCTCGATGAGGTGCTCGCCGAGCCTGAACCTGAGCCGCAGTTTGATGCGGCTGAAATGGAAGCTCGTCGCGCTCGCTGGGAGAACATGACGATCGAGCAGCGACGGATGATGCGAAGAAGTATGTTCGCCGCCCTCTCCAAGGTGGAGGGGCTCGAGGAAGTTGGGGATGCTATCCGAGAAGGGAAGATCGATCCGCGGCAGTTCAATCTCGACCCGGAGTCGATTGCTGATCGCATGGAATTTTTTGCGGACACGATGGACCAGGAATCGATGGAACAAGAAGTCACCAAAACTCTGCAGGATGTAGTCGATCAGGCGCGCCAACAGATGGGGCGGTGAGGAATCTTGATCGGTTCGCTTAAGGAAATTTTACATACGGGCAGCGTCGGTAAATGTTGGCGTGACGGTGTTTGTCACAGGGATCTGCTTTCCACTTTCCGCAATTCAGCTTTGGCAATGATGGAGGCTTCCTCGTAGGCTCCAGGATTATATGAATTTTCGCCGCTCTTGTAATCTCATCGGATTCTCTTCTGCAGAGATCCGCTGCTCCTTTTGGGTCGCAGGACTTCTTTTCTGCGTCGGTATCCTGAGCGTTGGGGCTCACGAGGTCTCGTCTGTTTCCCTAATCTCTTCGTTTCAGACCGAAGAGGGCAGGTACGAGCTGGATGCCGCGATGGAAATCATTCCAAGCGACGATGAGGTTTTGAATGATCAGATTTCTCCGGAGGACGCAGCACGGGAATTCGCGACGGAGTATCTGACCCTTCTTTTTGATGAAGAGGAAGTGTTCCCGGAAATGAAAATCACGGTCGAGAAGACAAGTGATGAGGACACGCCTGTTGAGCTGCAGAGGGAACAAGTCATCGTAAAGTTGACTGGTGCTATTCCCCCGGAGAAAAAGGATTTTCTTCTCTATCTTGATCCCAGTTGCCCGATGGCAGTGGTCATGGTCGTCGTCAAAGATGATCGCCCAGCTAGGCGGATGCAGGTTGTACTGGCAGGGGAATACAGTCGACCCGTCAATATTCTTCCCGTTATCGAAGGTGACCCCTTTGCCGCGACTAAGAAGGGGAGGGAGAACGAGAAAGATTCGAGTCAGGATGATCCGATTGAGAAATCCAGCACGGAGTCTCCTTTCGATTCAGCAGTTATACTGGGACTGATAGCCTTCTTTCATCCTTCCCTTCTTCCCATCTTTTTTGTGATCAGCCTTTTTCTTCTCAGTCCGCGTCGTAAACCAGTCTTTCTTTCCATTGCTAGCTTGCTGATCGGTTTGAGCCTGGCGGTAGCCTTGCTCGGATGGCAGCTCATCGGTCCGTTACCTGGTGTCGTTGAGGTGAGTGGAGTGATGCTAGCGTTTCTTGGAGTTGAGGTTCTGCTTCACCGCCGATTTCGCTGGTGGCGGGTTGTTCTTTTTGGTGCTGCCGGTTTTACTTCTGGAATTCTTCTATCCGCTACGGAAGAATTTCGTAGTGTGTTTTTTGAGAATACCGATGCCGAATCGTTCACGGGTTTGATTTCGTTTGTCCTCGGCGCAGAGTTGGCTGCGGTGGCAGTGGGAGTTTGTGCCGGGTTGATTCTCAAATTTCTCTATCGCTTTGACTGGTATCAACGTTCGGTGGTCCAACCTCTTGCGGTCCTCTTCACAGGTTTCGGTTTTTACCTCCTGATAAGTGCGTGGATCTAGATCTGACAGGGCTGATCCTGGCCACCGTGAGCGAATTCATTGCTCGTTGTTTCAAGACAAAAAGGGTCGACAAATTCGCCTTTTCAGGGCTCAGTATGACGCCTTGAGCGAAACACAGAGAGAGAGCCTTCTTCGGGTCGGGCACGGAATCACCGTGTTTTCGGTTCTTGTTGTGGCATTCACACTCTCCGGGTGCGTTCTCACAAATAAGGTGAAATCGGATCCAGGTGCAATTGTCGGAGAATTGCCACAGACTTGGACCGGACGTGGTCCCGCCGTTCCGAGAGAAGCGACCACTGCATGGCTCGATGATTTTTCGAGTCCGCGCCTCTCCGAGTTGGTCAATGAAGCAGTCGACCAGAACTACGACCTTTCGTCTTCGGTTGAAAGGATCTACCAGGCCCGTGAACGAGCCCGTCTAGATGGAGCGGGAAGACTACCGAGTATTGATTCGAGATTTGGAACTTTGCGATCTCAGAATCTGAGAGGAGCGAACTTCACAACGGTGCGAGCCAATAATTTTAATTTCTCTCTCGACATGTCGTGGGAAATTGATCTCTGGGGGCGGGTGAAGAATCTTCGTGATGCTGAGCTCGATCTCCTTGCTGCGCAGGTGAACGTATTCCAGGCAAGCCGTCTATCGCTTGCTGCTAATGTAGCCAAAACCGCTTTCGAGATTGTGGAGTCGCAAGAGCAGATAGCGATCACACGGAGAAGTCTTTCCAGCCTGCAGACAAACCTTGAAATTCTGGATTCCAAGCTTGAAGCCGGGGACGCCGATGATCGAACTGCATTGGAAATCAGTCTGAGTCGTGCTGACATTGCTCGGGCTCGATCCAACCTACTCGCAGAACAGCGCCAGATGGATGCGGCGAAGCGAACTCTGGAAACCCTCCTCGGCAAATACCCTGATGGGGCTATTAGCAGTCTCGGGGGGCTTCCCCGAATTCCGAAAGAGATTCCAGCTGGTCTGCCGAGCGAACTGCTCCTGCGCCGACCTGATTTATTGGAAGCTGAAGCTCGTGTTGATTCTTCACTCAAAGAGCTGGCCGCAAGCCGGAAAGCATTGTTGCCTGCTTTCTCGATTACCGCTGGTTTGGGGACATCATCGACTACCCATGTCGGAGACCTTTTTGATATTCAGAATATGGTCTGGAATGTAGGTCAGAACCTGACTCAGCCTTTGATCGAGGGAGGACGGCTTCGGGCCAATATCCGACTGGATGAGCATGAGAGAAACGAACTTGTCCTCGCCTATTCTGAAACCGCTTTGAATGCGTTTCGTGAAGTCGAGACCGCCCTTGCAGCAGAGCGCTACTTGATTTCCCAGGTGGCGGCTCTTTCCATTGCCTCCGAAGAAGCGAAGCGAGCTGAAGGATTGAGCCGGACTCAGTATGAAGAGGGGCTGGTCGACATTATAACTCTATTGGAAAGCCAGCGCCGTTCGTTTGACGCCCAGAGCGTTCATCTTGCGATTCGACTCGAGTTGCTCCGGAATCGAGTTGATCTTTATCTCGCTCTGGGAGGTGATTTCGAAACGAAGATGGAACAGCCGAAGTCTACCGAGAAGGTCCGGGTCGGGCGGAGGGCGGAGCCTGCGCCATCCGAAGAAGAGTAATGGAGCCGGGTTTCTGCTTGATCCAGAATTGCCAGAGCGCCTCCTAGGTAATATTCTTTTGATCTAAAGAATAACTTCCCACGTTACATGGGGTTATAATTAAAGCGCCCTTGATGAAATTGCTTTTCCGGATCCTCGCTCCTCTTGTTATCGTTGCTGCTGCCGTTTGGCTTGCGATCGTTCTCATTCGGAACCGACCTGAACCTAAAAAATTCAAAGCTCCTCCCCAGATCACGAGAGTCGAAGCGACTCGGATCCAACCGAAGGAGTATCAGGTTTTTCTTGATACACAGGGGACTGTGCGTCCTCGCACAACGACAACTCTGGTTCCCGAAGTGAGCGGTCGAATTGTTGAAGTCTCTCCCAATTTTCGAGAGGGAGGGTTTTTCTCAAAAGGTGAGGTTCTAGTCCGACTGGATCCGATCAACTACGAGACCGGTCTCATCGTAGCTCAAAGTAATGTTGCGCAAGCCAGTACTGGGCTTCAAGAGGAGATAGTTCGCGGGCAGCAAGCGGTCGAGAACTGGCGTCGTCTCGGGAAGTCTGGCGCGCCAGGTGATCTGGCTGCCCGTAAGCCTCAACTTGCTCAGGCCGAGGCTATGCTTCGGGCGATGGAGGCCGAAGTGAAGCAGGCTCAGCGGGATCTGGAGAGAACAAGGATTACGGCTCCCTTTGATGGTCGAATAGTCGATCAAAGCGTGGATGTCGGCCAGTTTGTCTCTTCCAACACAGAGCTGGCCCGTGCCTTTGCAATAGATGTCATGGAAGTGCGGTTGCCGTTGACCAACCAGCAGCTCTCTTTTGTTGATCTTCCTGAGGGGCGCCGTGGGGAGCCGGCAGCTAGCGAGAAAGGGGCCGAGGTTCTGATCGAAGGTTCGATAGGTGAGCGGAAGGGCCAGTGGAAAGGTGAACTCGTCCGTGTCGACAGCCTGATTGATGAAAGTTCTCGGCAACTCTTCGTCGTCGCGGAAGTCGAGGATCCATACGGTGAGAGTGCTGATGCCCGGAGTCCTGAGTTGAAGATAGGATTGTTTGTCGATGCTCTCGTGAAGGGGCGGAAACTAGAGAATGTTTTCGTTCTGCCCCGACAGGCAGTGCGAGTAGGGGGAGAAGTGATTGTGATCGAAGAAGACAATCGGATTCGACGCCAGGTCGTTGTTCCTATCTGGTCGGAGGAGGATGAGGTCGTGATTCCTGTCGACGGAGGGGGACTCAAACTGGGTGATGTCGTCTGTCTCACGCCGCTCGCCTATCCTGCTAATGGAGCCCTCGTCACTCCAACCATTGATGGGATCACTCCAGAGATTGAACAACCTGTGGGGCGCGGAATGGGAAAAGGGAAAGGGAAGAGAAAAGGCGGAGCGAAAGAAAATATGGGAGAGAAGGAAAGTTCTCGTGAAGCTCACAGCGGCAAGAGTGAAGAGGGCTCTGCAGCAAAGGCAAACCACGAAACTGCGCAGACCGAGGCCGGAGGCGAGAACCCGAAGTCCTGACCGCCGGACGAGTCACCCTACTTTGAAATGATTGCATTTTTTGCCAGAAACGGAGTCGCGGCGAACCTTCTGCTCGTTGGGATCGTTCTAGCAGGCATTTACGCTTTAATGTCGAGGAAGATTCCTCTTGAGGTTTTCCCGGAGTTTGAGAGCCGCAACATCTCCATCTCAGTTCCCTACCGCGGTGCCACTCCTGAGGAAGTGGAGGAAACCATTGTGATTCGGATCGAGGAAGCCGTTTCGGATGTAGAAGGGATCGAGGAGATGATTTCCACGTCGAGCTCGAGTAATGGTACGGTGACGATCGAGGTCGATGAGGACTATGACATGCGCGAAGTGCGTGACATGTTGGAAGCGAGGATCGATTCGCTTGAGGATTTTCCTCCCGGAGACGCAGAGAACGTTGTGATCCGCATGGCTGAGTCGAGTCGGTGGGTAATTAGCGTGGTCGTCAGTGGGGAACTCAGTGAATTCGACATGGTCGCTCTTGGCGGACAAGTTCGAGATGACGTTCTTGGTTTGCCTGAAGTTACGAATGCTGTTCTCCAGGGGTCAAGGCCATTTGAGGTTTCCATCGAGATTGATGAAGATGCCTTACGGAAATACAATCTCACCTTTGCTCAGGTTTCGCAGGCTCTGCGAGTGTCTTCGGTCGATGTTCCAGCTGGAACTCTGAAAACCGCAGCGGGAGAAGTGGTTCTCCGAACCAAAGGGCGGGCCTACAATAAGGCGGAATTTGAGGCGATTACTCTCATTGCTCGAGAGGATGGGACGAGGGTATCAGTGGGTGATGTTGCGGTCGTGAGAGACGGGTTCGATGAGAATGAGTTTGTCGCGCGCCTTAATGGAAATCGTTGTGTTCTCGTGGCCGTATTTCGTGAAGGGAATCAGAGCGCGATTCGAATCGCAGATCAGGTCAAAGATTTCATGGGCGACTACCAGGCGCAGCTTCCGTCCGGTGTGAATATCAGCTACTGGAGCGATTCGTCAAAGATCGTTAAAGGTCGGCTCGAAACACTCCTCGACTCGGCATGGAAGTCGATGCTTTTCGTTTTTATTCTCCTCACTCTTTTTCTTCGACCGAGTCTGGCTTTCTGGGTGGTTTTGGGAATCCCGGTCTGCTTCATGGGGGCTTTCTCACTCATGCCATGGGTAGATGTATCCATTAACATTGTCAGTCTCTTTGGTTTCATTCTCGTACTCGGTGTGGTTGTCGATGATGCGATTGTCACTGGGGAAAATATTTACACGCGCCAGAAAGAAATTGATGACCCGGTCGAGGCTGCGATTGTCGGGACCGAAGAGGTTACTCTCCCGGTGGTGTTTGGCGTACTCACGACGATGCTAGCCTTCGTTCCTCTCTTCTTTCTTTCCGGTTTTCATGGAGCGTGGATGCCTCAGATTGCGACCATTGTCATTCTGGTTCTCGCCTTTTCTCTGGTCGAGTCGAAGTTGATTCTTCCTTCCCACTTAACGCACAGCCCGAGAAAGTGGCTCAAAGCAATTTGCCGATTTTTTCTTGGATCTGCTATCACCCAGATTCTTTCGAGGGGATACGGATATTTCTCGCGCTTTCAACAGGCCGTTGCGGGTAGCGTAGAGTGGTTTGTTAGAGCTGCCTATCAACCAACTCTGAATTTTTCCCTGCGAAACCGATATACCGTTCTCGCCGTCTTTCTTGGAACGCTGGTTGTTCTCGTCGGAGCCTTTCGGGGTGGGCAGATCAAGCAGGTCAGCTTTCCAAGAGTCGAGAGCGAGCGAGCTACCTGCCGACTTACGATGCAGGAAGGAACTCCGTTCGAAGTGACAGAGAAGTATGTCTATATGATGGAAGACATCGTCCAGGAGATGAAGGAGCGGCATGTCGGTGAGGACGGCATCTCTGTGATCGAAGACGTGCTTTCGAGTATTGGAGGGCAGGGAGTTTCCTCTTCTCGCTCAAGCGTCAAGACGGGGCAAAGCCATCGAGGTGAGGTGGTCTTTTTTATCACTCCTCCCGAGGAAAGAACCTACGAGATGGGAACCCGGGAGCTTGCCGAGGAGTGGAGAAGCGAAATTCAAAAACGCGGTGGTATTGTCGGAGCGAAAGAGCTCTATTTTCGGGCCGAAATTGGTCGGGGGAGAGATCCCATTGAAGTGCAGTTGCGAGGGCAGAATGTGGATCAACTGACCGAGGCAGCTTCTTCCGTTCGGGAAAAACTTGAGACTTACGACGGGCTTTTCGATATATCGGACAACCTCGATGAAAGCCGTGATGAGATTCAATTAAGGATCCGGCCGGAAGCCGAACAATATGGGCTGACGATGTCAGACCTCGCGCGGCAGGTGCGGCAGGCCTTCTTTGGCGAGGAGATCCAAAAGATTCAAAGGAATCGGGATGAGGTTCGGGTCATGCTGCGATACCCCCGGGCGGATCGCGAGTCGATCGCTGCGCTTGAATCAATGATGATCCGAACGGCGGATGGCAGGTCCGTTCCATTCAGTTCTGTTGCAGAATCGAATATCGGAACCAGTTTTCCTCGGATTGAGCGAATCGACCGCAATCGAGCTGTGGAGATTTCTGCCGATGCTGACAAGGAGGTCGTGGATCTCAATTCCGTGCGCGATGATCTTTCGGAATGGATGCCGTCACTCCTCGCTCAGTATTCAGGGATGAGTTTCAGTTTTGAAGGCGAAGCCAAAGATGAACGCGATAATTCTGGCGGAATTCGAATCGGCGCCATGCTGATTGTTTTCGGGATTTACGCGATGCTTGCGATTCCTTTCCGATCCTATGTGCAGCCTCTAATGGTGATGGCTGTGATTCCTTATGGTCTAATCGGTGCGGTTGTTGGTCATCTCATCGAGGGCGTCTTCAAACACGATATAGGTGGAATGCCGTTGAGCTTTCTGAGCTATTTTGGAATGCTGGCATTGTCCGGGGTTGTCGTAAATGATAGCCTTGTTCTGGTGGACTATATCAATCGGAAAAGAAGAGCCGGGGAGGATATCTTTACTGCCGTAAGCACATCGGGGGCGGCTCGATTCAGGGCGATTATTTTGACCTCTGCTACGACTTTCGCGGGCTTATTTCCACTGATCCGAATGGAAGCGACACAGGCGCAGTTTCTAATTCCAATGGCTGTCAGCCTTGGTTATGGGATTCTCTTTGCAACGTTGATCACTCTGATTCTCGTTCCCATCAATTACCTGATCCTTCACGATATCGGTAATCTATTTACACGGGCCTACGAAACCAAAGGCGCGGAGACGATCGATGATCCCGTGAAGGCCAGTCAGGGCTGAGAACCCCTCACAATTTATAAACTGGATTTTCTGCAGCGCTCTATCGCGCCACTTTGTCAGTCGCCGCAGGGAGGGTGACGTCCTCGACTCTCAGCTGGCAGCGGAGGAATTGGGCCTGTTCGAGAGGGCAAGGGATCAAAACCGAGGTTGAGTTCCATCGAAAATTGGCGACGTCGGAGGAGATCATTGATTCAAAAGGCTGCAGTTTTGCACTCCAGTCTCCCATTTTCTGGCTGAATTCCTCGGGAGAATTACTGTCAGCTCGTAAAGGGATCGCGGGCCCATGCTCTCCAACCAGTCGGCATTGATTGATTGTGAATCCGTAGGGATTTCCGATTTCAAGATCGAGCCGCGTTCCCAGGTCTGTCTTCTCAGCCTTTTTGACGGTGATAAGGAAAGCCCCGTATTCCGTCCGAAGTACAGAAGCTCCTTTGGCTGCGACTGAAATGTGAGCATACGGGTTTTCGCTGCCTCCAACGGCGGCTTGGCGCTTGAGCCTCGCGTTTTCCACTCGGAGTGAGAATCGGATCATCTCCAGTTCGTCACGGGAGTCGGCGGCAAGTTCGACGTCAAACGGCGTCCACGAGAACGGTTCCAGGGTCGTATTCACTCGATACTCAAATGGCTTGAGGCTATCCTGCCACCTTCGGATTTTGGGATTGTCTAGACTGTAGGCTTCTCCTTCATCGAGTTGTGGAGTTCCGCCTCCATGGTCTCCGATCAGGGAAAACTGTTCGATCGCAATCGCATGGGGATTGCCAATGTTGAGATGGATGTCATAGCCGCCGGTTTCCAAGTTGAGATCCATGCCTTCCATTCTCACGAGAAAGGTTCCGTGATCGGTTTCGAGCGGTGCATGCCCACGCAGATTGGGGCGCAAATAGACCATTCCAGCCTTCCCTTTTTCCATGGAAGCATACTCGCTAACCGAAGCTTCGAGCTGGGTTACGCGTTCTCCGAAAGAACGGCCATCGGAAGAGATACCTATCTTCGTTTCTGCAGAGATGACACGGCTTTTGAGTTCCTTTACCTCATCACGAGTGTCAGACCGAACTCCCCTCAACTCGGCTTCAAGTCGATCGACCCGTTCCTGTAGATCCGAATTGCATCCCGATACGGCTATCCCTATCGGAGCCAGAAATAGAAAGAGTCGATAGGGAGAGGGAATCATAAGCACTAGAAAAGATAAGGGGAGAGGGGAATAGTTCAACTAGGAACCTCGAGTAGAAATTATTGCTTTTTGAGAACGGTTGGGATGGAAAGGATTCCGGTGGGACTGACGTGACGGATCGCAACCTCTTCAGGAGCTTTCGACAGGCGATAGGTTTTCTGGCTTGCTGGAATGAGTCGTTGTGTTTTCCAATCTCGACCTTCTTTGACCTGAATAACTCGCCAGCGAGCACTTGAGGCAGGTTTAAACGAAAGTAAGAGACTGCCTCCCTCTAAAGTGGGGGCGACATAGACGGGTTCGGGTTGTGTTTTGCCCAGCCATGGCGAAGCTGGCGGTAGAGCGACTTCGGCATAGGCCGAACGCAGCTTGGCCCGAACGCCACCGCGATCCTCTTTGATCGCTTTGATGCTCCAATGGACGTGCCCGGGGCCCATCGGTGAAGCATGCTTTCGAGTCACATCGATTTGTCGAATTGCCTCGGAGGCAGGGCGCCCCTTGTCTTCGGAACTGAGAATTCGGCTTGAGGCGGTCCCAGGCCAGACGTGGCGACTCTGCCGATTCTCTCCCATCCACCAGCGATGAAGTGCTGTGAAACTTTGATCGGCAGGGTCAATGCGCCAATAGAGCTGTGGAGAGAAATAGTCGAGCCAGCCGTTGTTAAGCCACTTTCTTGAGTCCGCAAAAATATGGTCGTAAGCATCGAGGCCAGCTTTCACCGTAGCGGGATAGCCTGGACGCCAGATGCCGAATGGGCTGATGCCGACCTCGACCCAAGGCTTGGTCGCCTTGACCGAGGAGTAGAGAGTGGAAACGAAGTTGTCGATATTGCTCCTCCTCCAGTCCCGCAAGTTCAGTTTCCCGCCTTTCGAACGATATGACTGGTAGGCTGCTGAGTCATCGAACTGATCGTAGACTTTTCCCCGAACCGTTTTGGGGTAGGGGTAGAAATAGTCATCGATGTGAACAGCATCGACATCATATCTTTTGGTCACGTCAATCATCACTGCGACCGCTTGTCTACGCACATAGTCCGAGGCAGGATTTCCCCATTTCATGCTTCCCGCGGAGAGCATGAGAGAAGGGTGGGTCCGTGAAATATGTTTGGAAGATTTCGCTGAGCGTTCGGTGGCACTGGAACGGAAAGGATTGAACCACGCATGGAGTTCTATTCCACGGTTGTGGGCTTCTGCTACAGCAAACTCAAGTGGGTCGTAGCCATCGGAAGGTCCGGTTCCCATTTTTCCGGTCAGAAAAAATGACCAGGGTTCAAGCTTGGATTTGTAGAGTGCATCGCACTCGGTTCGGACTTGGAGAACCACCGCGTTGAGACCGGTATCCGCTGCAAGATCGAGCAGGGAAATTAACTCAGCACGTTGCTGTGCGGGTGTCAGGGTATGTGTCGAGGGCCAGTCGATGTTGTGCACCGTCGCGATCCACGCGCCGCGGAATTCACGTTTCGGTTCCGGCACGTTGGAACGAACAGGACGGTAGTCAGCATGAGCTGCGACGGTCAGTAGAAAACTCGTAAGAAGAACGAGCGAACGGGTGGTGGGCACGTTCATAAAAAATTCAAGAAGGCCTGATAATATAGGGAAGGCCTGGCGCCAGCAATCACTATTCTCGACGCCATTCCGGACTTCCTCACTCATTGGTGATTTTGTTCGCAGCTTTCGGTTACCCGGAAAAATAAGCTGTCGACTATTCGGCCAGGGCCTTTTTTATCACTGCGGACCAGACCTCATAGCCATAAATACTGAGGTGAAGTCCGTCCTCGATGAACCAATTTTCCGGTGGCGCTCCTTCGGCTCCCTCCAGCATGGGGCTTGCGATATCAACAAAGGTCATGTTCTCCTGTTTTTCGCACTCTCGGTGAATGAGCTGATTGGCCTTGTTCATTTCAGGCCAGATTCCCCAACGAGACTGGCTCGGCTTGATCGCGATGTAGGCGATTTGAGTTTTTGGGAATTTCGCCCGAATTTTTTCTGCCAAGGTCTTAAAATCTGCAAATGTCTTTTCAGAGGAAAGTCCCTTTTTGATATCGTTGTCTCCTGCGTAGATAATCACCGCTCTTGGCTCGTAAGGGGCAATCAGTCGATCGAAGAAGTGAATTGAATCAGCGAGGGTTGAGCCGCCAAACCCATTGTTAATCGCTTCACCTTCAGGCCAGAATTTCTTAAGATCCCACATCCTGATGCTTGAACTGCCGACGAAGAGAAGAGCATTCTTTGGGGGCTCGGACTTTTGATCCCGTGCTTCGAACTCGGCGATTGATTTCTCCCATTTTTCCGGGCCGGTCGGCTCGTCGGAAAGGAGTGAAGCGCAAAAGAAGAGTGGGAGGATGAGTAGGATGGGGTATGGAAATTTCATGAAAGCGAATGGCTTCAGGTAATCAGAATCGAGGGCGTTCTACAATCAGGAATCGCTTTGGAAGCTTGCGTTTTCAGGAACGGGATCGAGTGTGGCAACGATGCCCAGTTCGGAGTCCAGAAGTCATAAGCAAGTAGATGTAGATACGATTTTGTCGGCATTGGAAAGTGGCGCCACGGACCAGCTGATCGCAATCGCTGAGTCGGCTCACCCCGGAGATGTCGAGCAGGCGTTTGAGCGTCTCGATGACTCAAAGCGGGAAGAGATTCTCGATCGGATTCCCGCTGCGGTGCTTTCCGAGTGGGCAGATTACCTTCCCGCAGCAGACGTGGAGCACCGACTGACCTCGCTGCCGAAGGGAGAGCAGAAGGAGGTTCTCGATTCGCTTTCTGATGATGAGCTGGTCGACCTCCTCCAGGAGATGGAGGAAGAGGACCGGCCTCAATATATCGAACTGCTTCCGGATGAGAAACGTCAGGTTTCTGAGGATCTGATGAAGTTTTCGGAGGAAACCGCTGGAGGCCGCATGACTACGGCGATGGCGACACTCCGCGAAGGGCTCACGGTAAAGGAGGCGCTGGAAGAACTTCGTGAGATCAAGGAGGAAGCGGAGCTTCTAAGTCGGATTTACGTGCTCGATGCTGAACGGAGAATCCTTGGCAAAGTGCGTCTTCGTGATTTGGCGTTCACTACGTGGGATACTCCCGTCCACGATCTCATGGATGATGACAAGATATCGGTCCAGGCGTGGGAAGATCAGGAGGAAGCTGCTCAGATGATTGCGCGATATGATCTCATGGCATTGCCTGTGGTCGATGAAAATGAGCGTCTCCTCGGAGTCATCACTCACGATGACGCGCTCGAAATTCTGGAAGAAGAGTCGACCGAGGATATGGAGAAAATTTCGGGTATTGGAGGGAATCGGGGCGATCAGGCCTACCTTCAGACTCCCGTGCTGGCCCACTTCAAGCGTCGTTTTGGCTGGATTCTCGTTCTCGCCTTTCTAGCGCTGACCTCCGGCTTTGTCCTGGTTAGTTTTGAGGAAGTGCTTAAATCTTTCTTTCTTCTCGCGCTCTACTTTCCCATGGTTGTGGCTGCTGGAGGGAATACTGGTGCGCAGTCTGCGACCATGGTTATTCGAGCGATGTCTCTCGGCGAGTTGGATACACGGGAGTTCGGACGAGTGATTTGGAAAGAGACTAGGATTGGAGTCTTACTTGGTAGCTTGCTGGGTCTTTGTGTGGCCTTGCAGATTCAATTCTTCCTGCCGTCTTCCTATCACCCTGAGAATATCAGTCTCACCTTGATGGCTTTCGTGATCGGTGTGGCGCTGACCGCACAGATTTTTACAGCGACCCTGTTTGGAGCGCTTTTGCCGATTCTTGCGAAAATACTCCGACTTGACCCTGCCGTTGTCGCTTCGCCTGCCATCACAACAATCGTCGATTTGAGTGGAACGCTGATCTATTTCTCGATCGCGAAGACGCTCTTCCTCTGAAACCCGCCGCTGGAAATCGTCTAGACCGAAGGAGAGGTAACGCTGGCTCGTTCCTTCAGTTCGTCCTCGAAAACGAACTGTTGCGTTTTGTCGCATGACTTCACGTTCGGATGCAGTCGATCCAATAGCATCTCGGCCGCTCGAGTTGCCATCTTTTCGAAGGGTTGCGCAACCGTAGTGAGCGGAGGAGGAATCAGTCGTGATCACGGCTGTTCATCGAAAGCGAGGAGCGAGAGATCATCAGGTATCTTGAGATTCATCTGGTAGGCTTCATCGAGAGCGACTAGGACATCATGTCCGCCTAGCGTGAGGAGAGCCGTAGGACGAGGATTTCGCGAACCCCGTTGAGATTCTCAAGAAGCTCGCATTCAGTGACGGTATCTTCGGCTGAATCACAAAGTTGAACTGCTATACCCGATTCGCGAAGATGCAGCTCGATGGCGCGAGCGAGATGCGCGAAAAACAGGTTCGTGATATCGGGGACGAAAAGCCCAATCATGCTGCTAAGCCCTTTCCTGAGTCCTGCTCCAAGCAGCGGGTCGGGAACAACCCGATCCTGTAGAGCTGCTTCTTGAACTCGAGCGGCGGTCTGCTGGCTGATCTGGTATTTTTCCCCGTTTCCGCTGAGGACGCGAGACGCGGTGCTGACTGCGACCCCCAGTTGTTCAGCCAGCTGAGAGATGTTCACAATGCAGAATTTAACGTCCGAAAACTAGCAAAGAACAAACGTTTGCGCGAATCGATTTTTTTCATGAGAGAGGAGAGACACTGATTGACAGAAATGAGGCCGAAGAATAGGAAAGAGGCCTGCTTCATGACTCGGCGACTCCTTACTTTTCTTGTTCTGTTTTTCCTCCTTTTGGGAGGTTTGGAACTATTTGTGAGAGCGAACGGTGAATCTTTTGAGGCGTTGTCCGACCGCCTCGCTTTCCAGATTCGGGTTTTTGAAAGATCTCCCGAGGATACGGCGGCTCTATTTCTTGGGACCTCGCGATTTGCAGATGCGATCGACCAGACCGTATTTGGAAAGGAAGTGGCCGAACAGACCGGTGAGCCGACCTGGGCGGTGAATTGTGCGATGGCGGGCATCAATTTGGGAGAGACTTTACAATTTGCAGAAGTCGTTGCCGATAGCTCATCTCTTCCTCGTGTGATCGTCGAAGCATCAAGCCCATCGGTCAGCCTGGGTGCTCCACGTGCTTCCGAAGGCGGAGCGGACAAGCCAGCCGAGGACCCGGATTCTGAGGATCCTTTCCCCACACGGATGGAGAATGGGCTGCAGTCATGGTTTGGCGAGCATTCGAGCCTGATTCGCTACCGAACTGCCCTTCGACCGAGGACTTTTCTCAGGCTTGCGGTGCTTTACTCCGCGAATTTCATCGATCCCGGCAAGTGGTCCCGAAAAGGCCTTGTTCGAGAGTTACTCACTTCCAATGATTTCGAGATTCCGGAAAAGGAATTTGAAGACCTTCAGCCGATTCGTTTCGGCCCGAGTTTTTCCTCAGGCAGGAGATCCGGGGTATTTGACCAGGACGTCGCCGGGGATCCAATATACCAAGGAATGGCCGAAGTTGCAGAGGTCCTCAAAAAGGGATCTGCAGAAGTCTTTTGGGTGGCCCCTCCGGTCACAGAATCGATGAAGGAAAGCGAAGGGAACGATTTGCGACATGCCGTATACAATCAAATCGCGAGCGAGTATGGCGTTATTATCCTCGATTACTCCGGTATACCAATCGACGAATCCCTTTTTCGAGACCGTTCTCATCTCAATGAAAAAGGCAGGACGCTTTTTTCGAAACTGGTCGCCCGAGATCTCGCTGACTCCTTTTAATCTAGTTCCACAGGAGCAGGCCTGCTCACGAGCTATCTCATGCTTTTCAATTCGATCACTTTCCTGCTGTTTCACTTTCTCTGCGTGGGGCTGTACTGGCTCATCCCCACGCAGAAAGGGCGCCAGGTGATTCTGCTTCTGAGTTCGATCGTTTTCTACGGCTGGTACTACTGGCCTGCCCTGTTTCTGCTCGCTGCGTCGATCGTGATTAATTATGGGTTTTCCCGCTGGATCGATACGACGAAAAAGAAAAAGAAGATCGTCACTCTCGCTGTAGTCGTGAACCTCTGCAGTCTTGGCTGGTTTAAGTATTCCTCATTCCTCAGCGCCAACCTCGTTTCTCTGTTCGCAGCAATGGGGGTTACCCTTGATAATCCCCCGGCAAGTGCCTGGCTTCCTCTGGGGATTTCATTCTATACTTTCCAGGTGATCGGCTATCTGATCGACGTTAGTCGAGGACGGATTCGAGCCGAAAAGAACTTCCTCGCGTTCGGAGTCTTTAAGTGTTTCTACGGGCAACTGATTGCTGGTCCCATCGTGCGAGCAAATTCTCTGTTTCCGCAATTGAAAGAAAAGCGGGTTTTCCGGCCCGATGATTTTCTTCTCGGTCTATACCTGCTGATTGCCGGACTCGCGATGAAGATCTGCCTCGCCGATACCCTGGCTCAGTTTGTCGACGTTGGATTCTCCAACCCGGGTGATTTGGAAATCGCGACAGCCTGGCTCACAACGTATGCTTTTGCCGCGCAGATTCTCAGCGATTTCTGGGGCTACTCGACTGTCGCGATCGGTTTGGGATTGATGTATGGAATTCAACTTCCGCTGAACTTTAACCTGCCTTACCTGGCCACTTCGATTCGCGAGTTCTGGCATCGCTGGCACATCACGCTATCAGAATGGCTGCGAGATTATCTCTACATTCCGCTGGGGGGGAATCGAAATCACCAGCACCGGAATCTCTTCCTAACGATGCTCCTTGGAGGACTGTGGCACGGAGCTTCGTGGAACTTTGTTTTCTGGGGAGCCGGACACGGAATCTGGCTGGTCCTTGAGCGAATCTGTCCTCGGATCTTTCCGAAGAACCGTTTCTTTCAGATCGTCAAATGGCTCCTCGTGTTTAACGGAGTTTGCCTTCTATGGGTCTTTTTTCGAGCGCCAGATTTTACGAGTGCGATGAATTACCTCTCGGCTCTTTTTGTGCCCCCATTCACGATGAAATCATCGCCTCCTGACGCACTGATTTTTATTCTCGTGGGATTTACAGCTTATACCGCAATTCTCGGGAAATCCCTCACCGACCGTCGGTTTCTCGATTGGGGACTGGGGCGGCAGCTTTCGCTGACCATTTTGCTAGTCCTACTCATCCTGTCGTTCGCGGATGCGAGATTGGACTTTATCTATTTCGTATTTTAGGACGAAAAGGAACTGTCTTTAAGCATCGATAGGACTACAGGCATTCCTGAGGTTTGCCCTTTTGTTTGCAAAAATCGACGAGGCCCGATGGGCACTACTTTTTCGCGAGAATACGAACGTGAGCTCGGTGGTAGAAGTGGGAGCAGTGGAGGATCTTACTGAATCCTGCTTTGCTCACGAACTTGCTGAATGTCTTCGGAGAAAGATACCAGAGGTGTCCGGGAGGGCCAAGATATTTCCACGATTGACCAGCCATTTTCGCTTTAAAGTGAGTCACACTGGGAACGATCGCAAAGAGCATTCCTCCGGGGCGGAGGATACGTTTGAATTCGGCCAGGGTTTGATTGAGGTCATGAACGTGCTCGAGCACGTGGAGTGCGATGACGAGGTCGTAAGATTCATCTTCGATCCCCATGCTCTGGACATCGCCCTTCTGTGCGTCCAATCCTAGGCTCTTCGCATATGCGAGGGGGGCTTCCGCGTAATCAACTCCGCGAGCATCAAAGCGAGGATTGTCTTTTACGGAGCGGAGAAAGTCGCCTTGGCCGCACCCGATCTCAAACGTCTTGATCGGTTTATCTCTGGGGAATTTGCTGGCGATCCACTTAGAGAATGTAAAGTATTTCAGCTTCCTAAGGCCTCCGCCTGCAGGAATGAATGTGTCTCCCTCTGGCTGGTAGGTGGGAGCATAGAATTTCCGGAGAAAGTCGGCGCTAGGATAGTCTTTTACAAAGATGAAGCTGCAGTCCTGGCATTCAACCATGTCGTAGCCATCCTTTTGTCTCCAGATTTCGTGCCTAGTGCTATTACAAAGGGGACAGTGTTTCAGTTGGGTGTGTTCTGCGAGAGCCATGGTCTTCTTTGGATAGCGAACAATAGAGTGCTCTCCAACCGTTCGAACGGTTTATACGCGACAAGGTTGGATTCGTCAAAATCAAATCTCGAAGGAAAAAGAACAGTATGAGGTCTGTGATCGCTTCTGGAATTCTCCTCGACGAACCCACTGGGCGTTTGCTAAAGATCTCTAAGATGGTTTCGAATCTCTCCAGCGAGCGTTTTCCGACCGATTTCCTGGCCTTTTTTCGAAGGTCGGCCGGGAGCCTTGTCGTTTTTCTCTTCGCTGTTTTTGTCCCTGTAATTTTGCCCCTTCCTGGATCAGCAGAAGAACAGCGAACGTGGACAAGCAGTGAGGGGAAGACTCTTAGTGGGACCCTGGTGCACTCTAAAAATGGAGAGGTGACCCTGGAGTTGCCCTCGGGAAGAGAAACTATTTTTGCTATCGACCGCTTGTCCGAGAAAGATCGTCGTTACTTGCAGAACCTCGAAAAAAAGGGACTGGCCCGTTCCTTTGAGCCACTTCCTGAGGAGACCTCGCTTGAGGATGTGATCGCCGTCAGCGGTGGCCCTCGAGTTTTCCGCACCTCGCATTTTGAATTTCGAACAAATCGGAATGTATCGCCCACATTTGTCTCTGAAGCCTCTCGTGTTTATGAGGGAACCCTGGCAGCTCTTCGAGCGATTCCTCATGGTCTGGAGTTGAGTCCTCCGAAGGACAGGACTCACTTTGCCGGCCGGTTCCTCGATGACCAGGAGTTTCGAAAAATTGCCGATGAAAAAATGGGGACGTTGCCAGGGCAGCGCGTCATTGGGTTGTATTTGAGCGACAGCCAGGAACTTCTGGTGCCTTATTCTTCGCTCGGAGCAAAGCAACTTGGCTCGCGGATGACGCTGCGGAAGTCGAGTGATACGTCGACCTTGGTTCATGAGATCGTTCACCAGGTCATGCACGACTGGCTGCCCGTATACCCGACCTGGTTCTCGGAAGGCCTTGCGGAGTATGTGGCTTCCGTTCCGAATCAAAACGGCCGCTTTTCGTTTCGCTATGCGGAGCGAGGGTTGAAGAATCGGCTCGAAGAGCAGTATGGGATCGAAGGGCGCAGAATCACCGGGGTGCGCCGTCCCTCACACTACTTTTCCGGATTGTCGAAGACGGCTCCGCTCCTGACCGAAATGATCTCCGGGCAACCAGCTGAGCCAGTGGCGGCAGGTTTGGCGACAGCAGATGCGAAGAATCAAAGATCAGGGGGAATCGATGGGTTTGATCCCTGGGACGGCAGAGTCGATGAGTATCGCGATGCATTGCTTTTATTCTATTTTTTCATGCACCTCGATCAATCGGATGATCCGGGAAAGCGGGTCGGACAATACCTTCGGTCTGTGGACTTGGCTCTTGGTGATTCGAAATTGATTCGAGATGAGGTAGGAGCTTTCGAGAAACGAAGGCTCGTTTACAACGAAAAGGTGAGGGCATTCAATATGAGTCTGGGAGAGTTTCGAAAGAGTGTCGATGCCTACAATGAGCGAGTCCTTCAATACAACGAGCAAGTCAAGGCAGGCCTCCCCAATGACGTGAGAATTGAGGTCGGAGAGATTCCGCAACTCCCAGTCACTCCGGAACGACCAGAGATTCCAGAGTCGATCCGGCTCTTGATCGACGAACGCAGAAGTATCAATCTAGTTGCCCTGGTGCAGGACCGGTCACTCCGTGTTCTGCTCCACGATCGGACTCCTCAAGACCTTGATGTCGCGATGAAACAAGCGTATGAGGCGATCGGATGGGATATCCGCTTCGACTAGTTCAAGACGACGTTGCACTCGTCGGAATGCGAAGATCCTGATTGATCGTCTCGAGCGATCATTTTATCTTTCTGGTATGAAGATTCCTTTCAGCTTTCTGACGCTCATCGCGCTTGTTCTCACTTCCTGCGAACCCGCTGTTGAGCAGGCCAGCGATCAGGATACGGCTCCAATAGAAGGAAAGTCTGAGGTGGTCGTTGTTTCAGCCGAGGAAGTCCGGAAATTATTAGAAGGGGACGACTCCGTGGTTGTTCTTGATGTTCGAACGCCAGCCGAATTTGCAGAAGGGCATATCGAAGGGGCGATGAACCTCGACTTTGAGAGCGATCAGTTTTCCGATGGTGCAGCCAAACTGGATCCCAACGTTCCTTATTTGCTTCATTGCCGAAGCGGGTTCCGTAGCGGTCAATCGCTACCGATTCTTGAAGACCTGGCAATCAAGAAGATCTACCACCTCGATACCGGATTCAACGGTTGGGAGAAAGCGGGTCTCCCGATTGAGAAATAGTCGGGTAACTCCGTTATTCCGTTTCGCTTTCGAGCGGCTGAATCAAGACAAAGGGAGAGACCACGAGCGCTCGGAACTGTGCCTTTGATTCCTCCCAATAGAATGCGTGAGGCGTCGATGGAGTAACGATCTCTCCACTCTTGCGCCATCGTTTCACCTTTTCCGCATCATCGTCAGTCAAGGCTTTGCCGACTTCGATGAGCGGGACCGTGGGGTCGACGTAGAGAAGCGCGCCGTTTTCATAGTGTTTCTGAAGATACGACCACTCGACCACGCCCGTGTACTTTTCGAGTTTCTGTTCCTCGGTTGATTCGTCGCTGCCGAGAATGTCGTATTCCATCTCGTTCACTGGGAGGTCCTTGTCTTTGTTGTCTGCCATTTTTAGGTGAGTCGGGCGAGTTGAATTCGAAGGGGAGATTCGAGGTGGATACGACTTCGAAGATTTTCCCTCTTGGAGTTGTTGAGGAGACCACTCGATCTTTTGCTCTGGAGTGCCAACTGAAAATTCTGAAAAGACCGACCGAAATCCTTTGGAGGAACCGGCCTTGGGAACTCCGCCAGCGATTCTTGACGTAACTCACCGATATCCCCTAAAACAAGGGATGAGAATTACCCAATCGCCCATCCTTACTGGTATCCTCGTCGTCGCTGTCGTTGCTATTTTGCTCCCTTTATTTGCAGAATTTGAAAACCCCAATCAAAAGTCGTTGGAAGAAGTTACGGGAGAGCCACCTGTCAGCAATGTCAGGGCGAACATTGTCCCCTTGATCTGGAGAGCTATGATTGACGATGCCGTAGTCGCAGTGCCGTTGCGCTCAGTCGAATACTACGGGGTTCAAATATATGACACTGACTCGCAAACGCGGGTTCGAGAGCTCACCATTTGCACGGAGTCTCAGAGCTTTATTCGGATTTATCACATCAAGCCTTTTGGCACGACGAGTGAGCGGCTCAGTGATACGGCTGCTCGGCTTCGAAATGTAGCCGAACGTGGTGCGCGGCAAGAGTGGTCGTATCCGTTTAAGCAATACCCAGTGACGACACATACTCACATGGTGGAGTATCGGGTCGAGAACGAGGATAGCGTCGGTCAGCTGTATGATCATCTCGAAGCGGCGATGGTAGAATATCACGCGAGAGATTTGGTGCCCGCGCAGCGATCACAGATCATGAGGCAGATCGAGGTGAAGAACTGACCGTGTTATCTGGGGAACAATCCCAGTCATACGATGATAGGGAGGCTGAATCAGCGGCCTCAGTAAGACTACTGCATGCCCAGACCGTATTGCAGCAGCTGGTGTGATTCTGCCCAGACTTCAGGTGTCTTACTCCCGAGAATCACAGCAATGACAGTGCGACCGTTGTAGGTGGCGGAGGATACGAGACACCGTCCTGCGGCGCTGGTGTATCCCGTCTTCAGCCCGGTGCAGTAGGGAAAGTAACGGAGAACTTGATTGGTGTTGGTGACGGCCTTGGTGCGGCCATCCGAAAAGCGAAACGTGAGAGACTTCGTGCGAACTGCATCTCGGACAGTTGGGTTTCGCAGCGCCGCTGCTCCGAGAATCGAGAGATCTCGCGCCGTGGAATACTGCCCTGCTGGCTTGGGAAGCCCACTCGCATTCGTAAAGTAGGATTGGTTCATTCCGAGCATCCGAGCCTTGCGATTCATATTCGCAGCGAATGCGGAAACACTGCCTGAGTGATCTCGAGCAAGCGCTCGGGCGATATCGTTGCTGCTTCGAACTAAAACGGTGCGAAGCAGTTCATTCCTGGTGTAGACCTCTCCGGGTTTGATGCCCATGATCGTCGGCTCGGCCCAGGTGTCTGGAGCAGCGATTGTGACCGGTTTACTCAGATTTCCATTCTCAGCGATTATGATGCCAAGCAACAATTTTTGAGTGCTCGCAGCGGGGCGCCGTGTATCGGCATTCTTTTCGAAAAGAACTCGCCCATATTCATCGACGAGGATTGCAGACTTTGCCGTTATTGTCGGCGGTGGAGAGGTCGGCAGCGAGGGCCGAGTACGAAGAGAGAACGATGAGTTTGCATTGGAAAGCGTGCCTGGTTGCACGTTGCCGTCACGTGAGGGCGTCGTCGGGTAATTGCGATCTCCTGACGCAGCGCCACTTGTTGCCAGAGCTGGAGTATTGGTCGACTGGCAACCACAAAGAGAAAGAGTCACTCCCAGAACAAGCAATGGCAAAGCGCGCTTTCGGATCGTATTCGAAAGCGTGGCAACACTAATGATGTTGGAGTGGAAGGTGCGCATGGAGGCTCGAAATACTAAACGAAATTCGGAAGTTGTCGTGGTCGAAAAGCACTAGCGGCAGCAGATCTCGAATCTCTACTCTTTCTTTTCCCGCGCGGTGAGAGCGAGGGCCTCCTCAATTTCGGGAGACCGTTCCGTTCCCAAATCAATCGCTGAATAGTAATGTCGTCGAGCCAACTCAATGCGTGCTGGTGTTTCATCGAGATAGGAAATGGCAAGGTTGTAGTGAGCATCCGCCAGATTTGGATCCGTCTCGACAGCTCGTTGCAATTCGCGGACCGCAGCATCTGCCCAGCCATATTCGCGGACTACAGCCGCGAGGTACAATCGGGACCGGGCATCTGATGGGTCCTCATGAATCGACCGGGTGAGATGAGAAATAGCCAGTTCGAGTTCTCCTCGCTTGAAATGGATCAGGCCGAGCGTCTGCCAGTTTTGAGCAATAGATGGGTTCAACTCGAGACTCTTTTGAAGATTTCCGGCGGCGGCGAGGAGGTTTCCTAATTGGTGTTCTGACACGCCGAGATTGGCATAGGAGAGAGCGTTGTCCGGTGCCTTCTGAACCATCTCCAGATATATATCCCGAGCGACTTTCCAATTCTGAACTGCGACTGCTTCGGCACCCTCTCTTGCCAGTTCGCGGAGTTCAGGGGTGAGCTTGGAATTTCCGGTCACGATGCCGATTTTGATCGGGTCGGATGCCTTGCTCGGTTCAACACCAGGACTGAGAGGCTCATCGCGGGAAGACCGAGAGGTCGATGCATCGGCGCGTTTCACCAACCCAATGGCGCGGGAAGCAGATTCGTTTTCTCCCTCTTCGGAATCAGTTTCCTTCACTTTCTGGATCGGGGCAGTAGTGGGGGAGTCTTGTGAAAGCTTCGTCTCGACGGGGGCGTTCGCTTCAGGAGGAGGATTCCGATCACTTGATGGCTCTGTCTGTGGCAGAAAAAACAGCAATGCGTGGACCACCACAACGAGGGCGAGCACGATGAGAAAAATGCGTAATTTCATAAACAGGGAAGCAGATGAACACTAAAATGCTGATTTTCTGTTGCGCATCTCGAATTTTCACTCATGTTCTTTGGAACACTGTTCTAATGAAACTAACTGCCCGCCAACAAGAAATCCTCGACTTCCTACAGTCTGAGCACCGCCGATCCGGTATTATGCCTTCGACTCGGGAGATTCAAAAGCATTTTGGTTTTGCCAGTCAAACTGCCGCAGTGAGTCATTTGCGAGCGCTCGAGAAAAAGGGGGCCATCATCAAAGAAGAGAGAAAAGCTCGGTCCGTAATGTTTGCGGATGCTGCCGATCGCGAGCCAATTGCAGATGTACCCATTTACGGAGCAATTCCGGCTGGATACAGCGATGACACGGAACCGGCCCAGAATGGAACGCTCAGTGTCGATGTTCGCTCGATGGGCCTGACCGAGCGCTCCAAGGCATATGCGTTGAAAGTGAGAGGGGAGTCCATGATTGGAGCGCACATCATGGATGGCGATCATGTCGTTCTCGAATATCGGGAACCGAGAGACCAAGATATTGTCGCCGCGTTGATCGATGGGGAGACCACTCTGAAGCGATTCGTAACAAATGGTCGTAAACCTTTCCTCAAGGCGGAGAATCCAGAGTATCCCGACTTGATTCCAGCTCAAGAACTCTTGATTCAGGGAGTTATGGTCGGTCTCGTGCGTGGCGCGTCACGACGCTGGTAACTTTTCAAAGCATTCTTTCCGAAGGCTTTAGGCTTGGTGGAACCAAGGGCGCAAGATCGTCCATTTTGAGGTGGCCAATCGTGGAGCGGTTGGGGAGAATGGAACGGTATGATGTTCCATCGATTTCACTCATTTCAACTCGCTGCTCTTTTTCTCGTTGTTGGTTTCGCTTTTTCCTTGGTGGAAGGAGCCGAAATCCAGACTGTGGCCGGAAGCGGAAAAGCCGGTTTCGCTGGAGATGGCGGTCTGGCCAAAGAAGCGCATCTCAACCAGCCATTCGGAGTCGTCGTGGCACCGGATGGAGATATCATTTTTTGTGATACGGAAAATCACGTGATCCGTCGTATCTCACGAAAAGGTGGGAAAATTGAGACGATCGTGGGAACGGGCGAGCGAGGCTACTCAGGAGATGGGGGGGCTCCGGAGCTAGCGCTCCTGAACGAACCCTACGAAGTTCGATTTCATCCGTCTGGCGATCTCTACTGGGTAGAGCGGATCAGTCACACGGTTCGGAAGCTCGATGCCCGTAGCAACGTCATATCGACGGTGGTGGGAACCGGAGAAGCTGGCTTTTCGGGTGATGGCGGTCCGGCGACTTCGGCGAGGCTGAACCAACCTCACTCGATACAGTTCGACGAGGCAGGTGAGAATCTTTTCATCTGCGATATCAAGAATCACCGGATCCGGAAGTTTGATCTCGATAGCAATGTGATTACGACTTGGTGTGGAACTGGGAAAGCATCCGCGACGGAAGATGGTGCCTCTGTTAGTCCCAAGACCCCGTTGAAGGGGCCGCGTGCCTTGGATCGTGATCCGTCAGGGGATCTCTGGCTGGCTTTGCGTGAGGGAAACCAAGTGTATCGAATCGACATGAAAAGCGAAACTCTTCACTGGGTCGCCGGGACGGGGAAGAAAGGCTTTCACGAAGAAGTTCGGCCGGCAAAGAAATCTGAACTGTCAGGTCCTAAGGGAGTTGCGATTTCGCCAGATGGAACCCAAATCTATCTCGCCGATACGGAGTCGCATACAGTCCGGGTGATCGATCTCAATGAGAATCCGCCCGTCCTCGAGTTGGTCGTAGGTACGGGAAAAAAGGGAGATGGACCTGACTCGCCGGATCCGCTCGAATGTGAGATGGCGCGTCTGCATGGAATCGGAATCGATCCAATCTCGGGTGATCTCTACATCGGTGATTCCGAGACTCACAAGGTTCGAAAAGTATCCCAACTTCCTGGAGAATCACCTTATGCTCGTGGCTCTCTGGCGCAGTATTCTACCAAGACATTCACTTGGGAAGGGCGGCAGTGTCGTCTCACCGCCCCTAAGAATCCATTACCCGGAAAACCATGGATCTGGAGATGTCGCTTCTACGGTGCCTTTCCTTCGGTCGACGAAGCGCTTCTCGCGAAAGGTTGGTATATTGCCTGGATCGATGTTGGAAATCTGTTTGGTGGTCCTGAGGCCATGGAGATCTTTGATGGTTTTTATGACGAGGTCCGCAGTCAATATGGATTGGCTGAACGTCCAATTATGGAGGGCTTCAGTCGAGGTGGTTTGCCGGCTCTCAACTGGGCTCTTCGTCGTCCCGAAAAGGTGCTTGGGGTTTATCTGGACGCTCCTGTTCTCTCGATTCACTCCTGGCCTCGGCCGAGCGGTGGAAAACTCTGGGAAACCTGTCTGAATGCCTATGGCCTCACTCAAGAAACAGCTGGGGAATGGAAAGGACCGCTGGAACAGTTGAAGCCGGTTATCGAGAACAAGACGCCCTTGTTTCTTGTAGCTGGTGGAGCTGACGCCGTCGTTCCTTTTCAGGAAAATGGTGGGATTCTTGAGCAGAAGATCAAGGAGAATGGTGGTTCTATTGAGGTCATCGTGAAGTCGGCAGCGGGGCATCACCCCCATTCGCTACACAACCCTTCTCCGGTCGTCGATTGGGCTGAAGAACTCCACGGAGAATAGGAAAATTCCGAATCACGCTGGTGTGATTTGCTGTGATCAACTAGGAGTAGGAAGAGATGTGGGGGCCGTTTGTGATTGCTGTTTGTGCCGGTTCGGTGACTTGGATCGTCGCATTGATTGTCCGCTGGATTTGCGATCGCCCCACAAATCACAAGGAGTACTCTCCGGAGGAAATGGAGCTGGAACTAGAGGCCGTTTTTGTGGGGAGGGAAGATTTTGGGATTTGTACGACTCAGGAGTATCTCCCAATTTTACTCGAGAAGATTCATTGTTCGGTTGATGTTGGTTTTCCCGAATCGCAGGTAGCAGCCATTCTTCATCGCGCCGCAAACCAGCGCCCGAGGACGCATCGAAACGCTATTTTTCCGATTCGGATCGGAGAAGTCTCGAGCGATCTCGAATTGCAGTGGGTTCGTCCTGATCACGACGATATTCACCTGCTCGTGACTGCAGTTCCTGAGTTGATTGATGAGTTGCGGGAAGAGGCCAAGCAAATTCCGGCAGCAACCACTTCCTGAAATCACGTTTGGGCGACTCTCTAGTCGGATTTGGCGATCATTCCGGCTTCGGTGAGGAAATCCTGAATGACAGAGATCGGAACGACGGAGCGAACGACCATTTGTAAATTCGCGGGGCCTTTGTCAGAGTTTTCGTAGTAGATTGATTTCGTCGAGACGATCAACCCGGAGAGCTCGGCATTCTTGTTAAAGATTCCCGCACCACTTGAGCCCTTGGCAAAATTCAAATTCACCTGGGCCAGCTGTGCTTGTCTTTTGGGGGAAACGTAGAATCGGGTGATCTGGCCGCTTCCGAAGGTAAAGTAGTGGGAGTCAGGATGGGAAACCGAAACGACGGCATCACCGACTTGCGATTGAGCAGCGAGAGAGACATAGGGGAGGTCCGACGCTCCGGCTAACTGGACGAGCGCAAGATCATTCTTCTTGGACGAGAAGATGACTTTCTCGATGGGGTAGTATTGACCTTTAGAATCGAGAGCGCCGAAAACACGGGCGTCGGCAACATCGAGAACGTGGTAGTTCGTCAGGAGCAGTCCATCGGGGGAAAGGATCACTCCTCCTGCGCCGCCGGTATGCCATTTGTCGCATTTACCGCATTTGTAGAGATTTCCCAATACCATGGTGACGGGACAAAGCTGGGAGTAGAGATCGATCGGCTTCTCTTTTTGAGCAGTGGTTCGCTTTGCAGGAATGGAAGTAGCGTGGGGAACCGCCTTTTGTGCTCTCAGTTGTTTTTGCAGGGCAGCACCCGAAACAGTATCAGGATCTTCGATCGACTTCTCGAGAGCGATTTTGAGATTGCTCTTGATCTTACGATCATCGAAGAAGGTCTGCCCTGAATGAGCCTGATCAATCAGGGCGACCGAGAAAACAAGAAGGAGAGCTGTGCGGAGAGCGAGAGAGTCAGTCATTTTATCTGAAGATGACTTTAGAATCCGGGAGCGCTTTTTCCAAGGCTTTCGCACCGTTCTGTGTTGCTTTCGATTGCCAGAGGTAGATCGCATTGAGATGAGGAAGAGAGTGAAGGTGAGAGAGTCCTTTGTCGGACACCTGTGAGCCATAAAGGTTCAAGTATTGCAGTTCTTTCAACTTCTTGAGGTGAGCGAGGCCGCCATCTCCGATTGCTGTCTGGCTGAGGTTGAGTCGAACCAAGTTCGGAGTTTCGTCAAGCAGGGAAAGCGCTTCGTCAGTGATCGAGGTGGAAGAAAGGTCGAGATGGGCGATGTGAGGCGCGATTGCCGTGAGTGGGAGAATTGCTTCGTCGGTCGCGTCTTCTTTGCTCAGTCTGAAGTCGACCGACAAGAGCGGGCTTTTCTGGCTGAGGCGAGTGACACGTCCTCCGGCCGCAGTGACGCCTTTCCACGCTGCCTCGTCGATCTCGGGAAGTGATTGCGCAAGTCGCTCGTACATCAGCTGAACCTCCGAAAGAGGAGGTGGACCTTCGGGTTTTGTTACCTCCTTGGGTTTGCCTTCGAGGTTGCCTTCCCACTCTCCGAAGTCGGCCCCCTCAGTAATCCACTGGCGAAGTTTCTTGATCTCTGCCTCCGTCAAAGGATCTGCTTTGTCGACGGGAGGCATAAAATCGTCGTCATCCTGAGGCAGGGTAACGCGGAGAAAAATTTCACTTTTCTCTGCATCCTTGGGAACGAGGACAGCGCCATCTTCGCTGCCGGCGAGAATAGCCCAAGCGGCATCCATTCGTAGACCCGCTTTTGGCTTCTTGGTTCTTCCATTTTCCTCGTACGGAGCCTTGTGGCATTCAATGCACTTGGCCTCGAAAATGGGCAGAATGTCTGCTGCAAAGTCGACCGCCTTTGCAGGGGAGCCGAAAAGAAAAGAGATCGTGAGGAGAACGATGATTCGCATGAGGCCGAGGATTACGGGTTTCCCTTGATGAGGCAACCTCAATTCATGGCGCGTCAGAGGACGAGTTCGCGCCATCATGCTTTTGTTCAGTTCGTCGAAGAGACCTCGTGAGCGATCCAGTCTCGGAATAAGTGAGCGATGCGGTCGATTTCGGATTGAGGGCCAAGATCCAGCTCCCGTCTGTCCAGGGAAGCAATCGGCTGGACCTCGCGAATCGAGGACGTCAAAAATGCCGACTCGATCGCACCGAAGTTCTCTTCCGGAATTTCGGCTTGTTCAATGGGGACACCGATCGATTTTCCCATCATTAGGACCTGTTTCCGTGTGACGCCGGGAAGGCAGCCAGAATCGAGTGGCGGAGTCAGCCAGCGCCCTCCAATCTTCACAAAAATATTGGACCAGATTCCTTCACAAAGATTCCCGCGAGTATTCTGGAAGAGTGCCTCATCAGCTCCAAGTTTTCGAGCCTGTTGAAGGGCGACCTCATTTTCTCCGTAGTTGATCGTCTTGATTCCCGAAAGCGCACTCTTCTCATTTCGGGCAAAGGGCAGCGTTATCACCCGGGCGCTGCTGGGACGAGAAGGGGGCAGCGAGACCGCGAGAAATTGATGAGTGGCCGAGTCAACTCCACTGCTGCTAAGGATCGTGACCCGGGCACGGGCGAGAGGAGTGGCGGTCAGCTCATTGTTGTTTACGAGGAGTTCGATCTGGTCTCGAAGCTGGTTCTGTGTGGGAAAACCCAGATCAAGTCGAAGCGCCCCCTCGCGGAGTCGTACCCAATGATCTTCGAGAGCGAAGGGGCGTCCGTGATACAGCGGAATTGTCTCGAAGATCCCAGTGCCTGTAAAGTGGCTGATCTCCGAAACTGTCAGCGCACTTGAATCGGCATGGCAGAGTTCACCATTGTGAAGCCAATGAAAGAAAGGTGCTGGTTCAGAATGCATAAACTTTACAAACCTTTCCGGATGCAGTTGCCTTTGCAACCCGGAACTGTGCTCTTCCCGTTCCGCTGTTGATCTCATGCTTGCTGCTGTTCTGACCGCCTTTCTCTTCGCCCTTTCAGGCGTGACCGGACAGCACGTTGCGGTTCGATTGGGCGGAGTCTGGGGGAACTTTGTTCGACTTCTGATCGCGGCGCTGGTTCTCGGGATCATCGTTCTGTTCGCTTGGCCAGAGTCGATTCAGCGAGAGGTCTTTGCATGGTTCTTTGTCAGTGGGCTCATCGGATTTGGAATCGGTGATGTGGCGCTTTTCCTTGGCTACGAAAGGCTGGGGTCTCGATTGACGATTCTCCTGAATCTTTGCCTCGCTCCGTTGTTTGCGATGATGCTGGAATGGATCTGGTTGGAGAATGCTGTTACCTCTCGTGTCGTGCTCTGTGCCCTTCTCATCCTGATCGGAGTTGTTCTCGCAATTCGCCCTGGAACTCGTTCTCAACAGAAAATCGAACGGCGGGGCCGGTTTTCAGTGGGGGTTATTGCTGCGATGATAGCGGGACTGGGGCAGGGTACGGGAGCTGTTGTGAGCCGAAAGGCGGAGGCAGTCGCGATCGATGTTGGTGTCACTTTCAATGGAATCAGTGCTGCATTTCAAAGAGTCTTTGCGGGACTTGTATTTGCGATGGTTGCCGTGCTCATCATTCGCTTCCTGTGCGCCCGCCGGGTATCAGAGCACTGGGGAAACCCGTTCGATCGTAAGCTTGCGCCGTGGCTACTTGGTGCGGCTCTTTTCGGCCCTGTTATCGGAGTAAGTTGTTTCCAGTGGGCGTTGCAATCGCTTGAGAGTGGGATTGTTCTCGCAGTGGTAGCGACTACGCCCATCGTGATGATGCCGATGTCGGCCATTACGGAAGGCGATTATCCGTCCAAGCTCGCTATTGTCGGAGCTTTTCTCGCCGTCACGGGAGTGGTTCTTCTCAACTTGTGGGCTCCCTGACAATCTGGTCCTGCCAGCGAAAGATCGGGGCGGCTGGCTTACTAGGGCGGACGCGAAGCTGGAGATCCTTTCCTTTCTCGAAAAGTTGTAAGTCTTTCAGAGGGATTTCGGAAATCCAGACTTTCTCCTGAAACCAGGAATTCACGTAGCGATATTCGACCTGAAGCGAGGCTTGGAAGAAAAATTGAGAGGTTATACGGTATTTTTGCTGAGAAGGCTTTTCAATCGCTTCGACTTCCAGGATCGTTGCGGTGACCACTGGCCAATTGGAAAAGCGATTGACCTGCCAATCATCGAGCGATGATTTCCCCCATGCGATTCCACCAAATAGCAGTAGCGCGATGATCGAGGCACGGATCTCTCTTTCGTAGTGAAATAGAAAGAATCGAAAGTTTTCCCAGCCGGAGCTCGGGGACGTTAGATTCTCGTTCATGTTACGATTTTCGCCCCATCTATTCGTCCGTGCGATTACACCTTGATCGCCATTTTATACTTGTTTCACGTCCACGGAGTTGGTTGGTTGCTGAATCGCCCGAAAGCTGGGCCATTTTTATCATGATCAAAATTGGACTGCTCGGAGCTGGATGGTTTGGGAGAGAAGCTCATCTTCGGAATCTTCTCCGGATCGATGAGGTTGAAGTTGTTGCGGTGAGCAGCCGCAGCGAAGGCAGTCGTGCTGCGGCGCAGGCGCTGGTTGGGGATGACTTGCTGACATTTTCGGATTGGAGAGATGTTGTTGCGATTGAGGAGCTCGATGCGGTTCTGATCGCCCTGACCAATGATGAGCACTACGACGCTACTCTAGCTTGTCTGCGGGGAGGTAAGCATGTCCTCTGTGAGAAGCCTCTCGCTCTATCCATCGCTGAGTGTCGCGAGCTAACTCAGGAAGCGAACGGGGCGGGTCGAGTGCTGCAGATCGGTCACGAAATGCGCTATCAACGTCTCTACGAGGAGATGAAGAGCCGGATTGATGATGGCGACCTTGGATCGCTTCAGTTGATGTGGTGTCGTGAATTTCGAGGGCCAATGCGACCGGGTTGGCGTTCCAGCGAAGCTCGAACTGGAGGCACCATTCTGGAAAAAAATGTGCATCACATTGATTTGTTTAACTGGATGATGAACGCCGCTCCGTTGCGAGTTTCTGCCCACGGGGGAACCAATGTATTGACTGATCGTGAGGTAATGGACAACGCTCAGGTATTGATCGAATACGAGAATCAGCGTCGTGCGACTCTTGAGGTTTGTCTTTTTGCTCCTTTCGGAGGCGAATGCGAAATCGGGGCCTGTGGAGATCTCGGCCGAATTGATACTCGCAATCAGGCGCTCGAACTCGTTCATCAGCGATTCGATATTCCTGATCGGACTGTCATGAAGGTTGGGGATGCTGGAGATGATGCCAACTTTGTCGATGGCTCTGGGCGAGTCGATCGAGGCATCGGACCTGAGCTGCGAGATTTTGTTCGCTGTATCGAAGAAAAGGATCGACCTCTCAACGATGGAGTTTCTGCGACCCTCGCAGTCGCCGTTTGTCTTGCGGCTCAGGAGTCAATCCGTCGACAAGAGAGTGTCGATATGGAAGAATTTCTTTCCGTTTAGTCGAAGTTTATGTCTCGACGAGCCGTCGAGATGGAGACCGTAAATCCTCTGGCAACTTCGAGAACTGCGATCAGCACGTGGATGACACAAGTCGAGTTGGCGGCGGGAGCTAAGACGATGAACCCGATCAGGAATACGAGAAAAACGAGGAGCGAGACTACGTGCTCAGTGATCGCTCCGACGCTGGTCCTCGTCGACTTGAACAGCTCGAGGTAGAAAACGCATCTCCCCCAATAGTGAGGAGATCACTCACTGTGGGAAGCTAAGCGACTCCGGAGAGGAGAGACACTGAAAACAGTGACGAAGCATCTCCACGAAGGGCTATCGGATCATTGATAATAATGACGCTGAAAATCACGAATATGAACCGCTAGAAGCGGGATCTAATGAATCAGTTTCATAGGGTAAGAATGAGGTGCTGTTTAAGCGGAGAGAAAATCTTCAATGTAGTCTCGGATAATGTCTGCAACAGGTTTTGGCGAGGGAACTCCGACACGAAGTGCTCGTGATCCATCCGTGTCGGTGGGCCAGCTATCGACGATCGCCTGAACCACTGGATCGAAATCGTCCATCACCATGCCGAGCGATATTCCTTTCTCGTCGGCGACCTGGTTCAGGATCGTAAGCGCTTCGGCGACGGAAATTCGGTGGCTGGGGAGGCCGAAGCTCCGATCATTGCCCAAAGATTCAGGAGGCGCCTCGTGCAAAGCGATGAACGAATCCACGACGTCGCGGTAGCCGAGGACGGGATGAAGTTGATCCCGATGCACCGGGAGGTAGCAGGTTTCCCCATTGAGCGGTTCGCGGAACATTCCACTCGCCCAGCTCGATGCGGCTGCGTTGGGTTTTCCGGGGCGGATGATGATCGTGGGAAGTCGAGCGGAGCGACCGTCGAGGAAGCCCTTACGCGAATAGTCGTTGATCATCAGTTCTCCGATTACCTTGGTCATTCCATAGGTCGTCTGGGGAGTTTGCTTGGTCACATCGGCCACAGGATCGGTCATCGCTTCACCACCAAAAGCCGCAACGCTGCTGGCAAAGACCACTCGAGGGCAGCCTTCAATCCGGCGTAGAGCGTCGAGCAGGTAGCGAGTGCCGTCGAGATTGACTGCGAGTGCGTCTTCAAAGCGCTGCTCGCATTCTCCCGATACCATGGCGGCGAGGTGAAAGACTGCGAGAGGGGAGTTCGACGAGGCAGACTGGATTGCGTCGGTCACTGACTTTTCAGCCGAAAGGTCGCAACTCAACAGGGTCAAGTCAGTGGTCAAACCCTGTTGATTGGTCCATTCCTCCACCGGAGGAGAAAAATGAGAGTCGAGGAGGAGAATCTCATCGATGGATTCCTGCACACCCGATGGCCCGATGAGTGAGCCACGTTCGAGAAGTCGTTTTGCGAGTTGGCTTCCGAGGAATCCCCCGCCACCTGTGATTAGAACTTTCATTCGCCTTTTGTTCTGGGTTCGGAGAGGTTGAGCCTACGAAGATGAGCGAAACACGGAACGGATACAAGATCGGATTCATTGGATTGGGAAATATGGGCTGGCCCATGGCGCAGCATTTCCAGAAGGACGGCGCGTCATTGACCGTCTGGAATCGCAGTGAGGAACCAGCTCGTCGAGCTGCTGAGAAAAGAATGGTGGTCGCGACGGACCCTGCCACGTTAGCCGAAGCGGTGGGCGACGGAGTGATCTGTCTCAACCTGACACACACGCATGTCGTGGAATCGATTCTCGATGTCCTGGAAGAGAAACTCGCACCTGGGGCTCTCGTTATCGATTTTGGCACGACTGGGTATGAAGAAACCAAGGGGTTCAGCGAGCGAGTTCAGATTCGAGGCGCTGAGTGGCTTGATGCTCCCGTTTCCGGTGGCCAGGTGGGTGCCGAGGCTGGGAATCTTACTATTCTTTGCGGTGGATCTGATTCGGCGTTCGCGCGCGCACTTCCATTCCTCGAAGTAGTCGGGGAAAAAATTACGCACATGGGGCCGAGTGGTTCCGGTCAGGTTACGAAGCTTGCGAACCAGCTCATCGTTGCACAGACGATCGATGCGGTAGCTCAGGCCCTGAGAATGGCGGAGAAAGCGGGAGTTGATTCAGGTCTTGTGCGAGAGGCGCTGCGAGGCGGATTTGCGGAGAGCCGAATTCTTGATCTTCATGGAGATCGCATGGTGAGGCGGGATTTTGCTCCCGGCGGGCGGAGCGAATTGCAGCTCAAAGATGTCCGGCTTATCTCCGAACTGGCCGCCGCAGTGGGGTTGGAGTCCCCTACGCTCGAAAATTCGTTGAGCCAGTGGGAGAAGTTTGTCGACGAGCTGGGAAATGGTGATCTTGATCACTCCGGTCTCTTTCGTCTTTACGACGATACTTGACGGAAACCTCGGAACCGCGATTCTTGGGATATGAGTCAGATGCACCAGATGCAGTTATCGTACATGCCAACAGAGGACCGGATTCTCTTTCGCATGAATACTAAAGCGAGGCAGGAATTTCGCTTTTGGATGACCCGTCGCTATACCTCGATTCTCTGGACCTCTCTTTCAAAGATGATTTCGAATGAAGATCAGAAAGATGAGATCTCGAAAGGTCGCGCCGATCCTCAGGTTAAGGATTCCATCGTCGAATCTGCCAAGAAGGAGATCGAGCACAAGGAGATCGTTTCCCAGTCCGACTTCAAAACGCAGTATCAGGAAAGCACGTATCTTCCTCTGGGTGAGGAGCCTGCTCTTCTTTTCAGCGTTGGAGTCAAACCAAACCCGCAGGGACAGCCGATGCTCTGCATGCATCCGGAAAAAGGGCAGGGGATCGAGATGGCCTTGAACGACCAAATCCTTCACTCGCTCTGCAAACTGATTGTGGATACGACAAAAAAGGCGGAATGGAAGCTCGATCTAAGTTTCGCTTCACCGACCTCGACGGAGGAAGGTGAACCTCCAGCAGGGCTGAACTAGTCGTCCTTCATCGGGTTCAGGATCGCTAGGGGTTCTCGGTTACTTCGGATTCTGAATCGACCTTCAGGAAGGTCGAGCCCTCAGGTAATCCGGAAGCGATCCAGCTTTTCACGACAATGCCCTGTGATTTTTCGATAGTGATCCCGCTTTGAGATTCGGTAAGAATGTTGCCCGTCGCGAGAATTCTCTGGCAATCCTTAATCTGAATAGCCCCGTCTTCGGCGGCGAGGGCGCGGAAGGTGTTTTGGGATAAGATGCTGTCGTCACAGCGTTCGAAACGAAGGCGCCCGGGGCGGTCGAACTGTCGTGGATTCCACGTATTGCCGGTAATGACCAACCGCTTGCTGTCAGCGGCGTGGAGAAAGTCCGGGTTGGGCGCAAAGAATGTGTTTCCTGAAATGGTGATATCAGTGGCTCGGGAGATATCAAGAAGGACGGAGGTGTCGCTCATCACATTCCCCGTGATCGCAACGGAATCGATTGGCCAGATGGCCTTGCCGAGTATTCGAACGTTGGCCCCGCCGGGAGCGAGAGACTCATACTTCTTTCCTCCATAGTTTGAGCTATGCTGGATCGTGCATCCGGTGATGGCGACCTCAGCGATGGATCGGCTTTTGTCTTCCGGTGAGCCCGAGACGTCGAGAACGATATTCGCCGCAGTCGTTTCTGAATCGTCTGCAGGCATGTTAGCTTCGAGGTCACACCCGGTGATATGGAGATTTCGGACATTACCATCTCGGACAACAATTCCACCTGTCCGATTGTAGCTGATGTGGGAATTGCTCACATTGATCTGGTGGAGATTCACATCGTCCAGAAAAACCCCAACGCCGGAGTTTTCGTAGATCTGAAGATCTGAGAGAATCACGTTCCGATTCCGATCTCGAAGATGAACACCATGAAGGCACCAGCGGATCGCGACCTCGCTCACGACCGGCTGGACGCAACGCACCAGTTCGATTCCGACAGACTTCAGGTGATTGCCGATAATCTCGATGCCCTCAATACGCGGCATCGATTCGTTCCAGGTTGTCGCTTCAAAGGTGCTCGGCCCTGCAGTTCCTTCGTGACTGCCTACGATCCTGATGGCGGGACCGGGACCATCCATGATCAACGAGGCCGAACCTCCGGTTGGGGATGAGCGAACTCCGACCAATGTGGAGCGATTCCGGGCAAGGTTGATTTCGAGCGTTTTAGTGATCCGATGGCGGCCTGGGGGGATCATGAGCGCCCCGGTGTCATCAATTTGTTTCTGTAGGACGCTTGACTGATCGGGAAGGGCGGAGAGATCGGTAATCTGATTCCTCGCATGAGGATGAGGTTCTGCCTGCCCCAGGGCAAAATGAGAAGTGAGCAACGCGCTCGCGACGAGAATCACGCAAAGCGGACGGGGATGAGCGGGAAGGGTGGGAGATCGCATTCCGCCGTGATACCAGATCGAGCCGGAAAACGCAAAGGTCTCAGTATGCCTCGAGTGGACGGATATACTCGCTCTAATCACTTGACGTAGTTAAGTTTCATTAATAATCTTGTAGAGTTGATAATTTAGATAACAATGAAGAGTTATCTGTAATTCGCAGGAAAATGAAGTGCCCCAAATGCCAGCGTCCAGTAGATCACGAGGCCGAAAGTTGCTACTCGTGCGGCTACTGCGAACTTGAAGCTGCCGAGCGTTATGGAGCGAACCGAGTGAATCTGTCTCGCGTCCACGATGCGGCGGCCTGCCTTCGGAAACAGGAACGTGACGATCTCAAAGAGGCGCTCGACCATCTCGAGATGAAGTTTCCTCAAATGCTCTTCTGTGCCTACCTTGGCACGCTTCCTTCCGATTTGAGCATGAGTGAGTTGGGTTTCTGGCTCCTCAATCATGGACAGGTTAAAGGTGCCGAGTATGCCCGCCCGAATGAGAATGCGATTCTCTTGATTCTTGATATGAACTCCAAGCAGATTGGGGTTTCGCTTGGATATTTTGCGGAGACGTTGATTTCCGAAGAAGACGCTTATCGAGCGTTGCTTCATGCTCGGCCGAATTTGATCAATGCCGAGTATGGCGAAGCGCTGGAGCGAATTTTCGTGCGTCTTTCGCGTGTCCTCCGCAAGAAAGGTCGGAAGATGCGAAAGGTTTCGCACCAAGAACTTCAGGAGCAGAGTCGCCAGCTCAACCGCAATGTTCTGGATTTACCAGCTCATCTCAGTCCCACTCTCGAGAAAAAAGAGAAAAAAGTCGAGCTACGCAGCGCCTAGCGGATTCTCCGTAATTTATGAAGTCGATTTCTCTGTCTCTCGTTATCGTTTGCCTTCCCTTTGCTGGGATAGCTGCAAACATTGAGATGCCGGAGTGGGGTGAAGCGCAGGATGCCTCTGCATACAATCTCGGCGGTGGCCTATGGCCCAGCGGTCTGATTTCTGAGGAGAACACAATTGCGAAAGAGAGAGACACTTCACCTGCGGCAGTTGCCAAGACCGATTCTACGGCGATCGCCGAGACGAGCCCGACCAAAGACGGGGCGCAGGCAAAGGAGCCGGATCTCGAATTCTATGGACCCGCCGAAGGAACCGAACCGGCAACGGCAGATACTCCGCCGGCTCTTCTGACAGAAGTGGGACGAACCGAGGAAGGTAGCGATACGGTGGCGCAGGAAGGCGTCGCAGAGGAGCCTGCTGTGGAAGCGCTTCCTCCTATCACGGGAGAACTGAAGAACGTCTATTTCGCTCACGCTCCAGTCGACTTTCTTGTTGATCCTCAAAGACTGCTCACTGAGCAGAAGTCGAACGATATCAAGCGTTTCCTCGAGTTTCATTCGGACGAGTCTGAGTATCACATCTGTGTCATGGTGGTCGGCGAGACACAGGAAATTCCAGACGATGTGAATCTTCAGCAGCTCCATCGCGAGTGGTTCTCCGACAACCCCACGGTCATGATGCTCTATTATCGCGAGGCTCCGGAGAAGACCCAGTTTGTCTACAATGACAGAATCACGACTTCTCTTCCAAGCTCTGTTTTCGAGCGGATTCGTCAAAACTGTCTTCGTGAGGGTGCCGCGACCGACCTGGCTCCAGATCAGGTCGAGAAAATGGCGATCGAGCTCAGTATCCAGCTTTACTGGCTGAGCCGATTGGAACGGCACGAATCGAAGGAGGCACAGGCAATTGCTGCAGAAACCCCCGTCCATGAGCTTCCTGCTTCAGCAGATGCTCCAGAGTTGTTGCGTGAGTATGCTCCTGGAATTTTCCTCGAAGAATCCGGACGTCGAATTTTGTCGATGGTCCTGACCGCTCTTCTCATTGTTCTCGTCGTCGGTGTTGTCGGTGCGATCGGTTGGGTTGCTCTCTGGTTGAGAAGTCGGGATCGCTTTTCAGGCAAGCCGCTCATTTTTCCTTCCTCCCAAATTGTCCCTCGACTTGGTGGAGAATTCTCCGGTGGCGGTTTTGTGAGTATGTCCTTCGAGTTGAATGACGCCTCCCGCTAGAGCGAGTGGAAGATCAACGAAGGAATTACGGCGATTTTTCCATTGCTCAGAACTGTCTAGCATGGTTTCAATCCTACATGGCATATCGTGTAGGAATTATCGGATACGGGTGGGCGGCGACCGCTCACGCTGACGCAATCAATGGAACCGACCAGGGCACTGTTTCGGGAGTCTTTTCTTCCCGGCCCTTGGATGATGCCACGGTCTCGAAAGCACACGGCAGCTCGATTCGCACCTACACGAATCTCGAGGATATGCTCGCAGCTGATGATGTCGACATTGTATCGATCACGAGTTATCCCAATCAACACCGTGAGCAGGCGGTAGCGGCCGCGAATGCCGGAAAACACATCATTCTCGAAAAGCCGATGGCGCTGAACTGGGAAGACTGCAAGGCCATCCACGATGCCGTGGTCGCCAACGGGGTTAAAGCCTGCGTCTGCTTCGAGCTTCGCCACATTTCCCAGTTTTTGACCACGACTCAGATCCTTGAGGAAGGCCTCATTGGAGACGTTCACTACGGTGAGGTCGACTACTATCACGGAATCGGGCCCTGGTATGGACAGTATCGATGGAATACAACGAGAGAGAATGGCGGGAGCAGTCTACTTTCTGCCGGATGTCACGCGCTCGATGCACTCCTCCTCTGTATGGGAAGTAAAGTCGAAGAGGTTACGGCCTACGAAACAACCTCTAAGCACGAGATTTTCCAGAAGTATGAGTATGCAACAACCACGGCTTCGATTCTGAAATTCGAAAATGGAGCGGTTGGGAAAGTAGCCTCCGTCATTGATTGCTTTCAGCCGTATTATTTTCACACTCACCTTGTTGGGAGTGAAGGCAGCCTGCTCGACAATCAGATTTATTCGAACCGTTTTGGACTTCGAGACAAGAAGTGGGCGCAGTTGCCCATGGCGATGGCCGATTCCGGTGACGTTGCCGATCACCCCTACCAGGCCCAGTTTCAGTCATTTTTCGACTCTCTCGACAAGGGCGAAGACATGCCCAGAACCAGCATGGGAGAGGCTCTCGAGACATTTCGGGTTCTTTTCGCTTGCGACAAATCCGCCGCAGAAGGTCGCCCCGTAAAGATCAGTGAGTTTGCCTGATCGCCCTTCGGATAGGGATATCTGCTCTCGAAACTACAATCTGTTTTACGAGTGTCTTTCCGCACGTGCTTGCGAATTGCCTGAGTTGGGGCAAAGGTTCGAAAAAGGCTATGGCGATCACCTATCTCGAGGCAATCCGCGAAGCTCAGGACAGGGTTCTGAGTGAAAACGAGGCTGTCTACATCTACGGGCAGGATGTGGCTCAATTCGGCGGCGCATTCAAAGCGACCCGAGGGCTGGCCGAGAAGTATCCGGGCCGCGTTGTCGACTCACCGATCAGCGAAGACGCGATGATCGGATCTGCGATCGGTGCGGCGATTGAGGGGATGCGTCCCATTGTCGAGATGCAGTTTGCGGACTTTTCCTCCGTTGCGTTTAACCAGATCGTGAATCAAGCCGCGACTTTGTACTATCGGACCGGAGTTCCCTGTCCGCTCGTGGTTCGACTGCCTTCTGGCGGAACCGAAGGAAGTGGCCCATTTCACAGCCAGAACCTGGAATCGATTTATGCCCATTACCCTGGGCTCATCGTGATGACCCCGGCAACGGTCGAGGATGCCTACAGCATGCTGATTGAAGCGGTCGAGCTTGACGATCCAGTCATCTTCTGCGAGCACAAATTCCTCTACTACCACCTCAAAGCGGAAGGGCTCCCCACCGAAAACCTGCCTTTGGGGACAGCGAGAATTGCGCGCCCCGGCCGACATGCCACGATCGTTACTTACAGCGCGATGGTGCACGAATGTCTTCGGGTTGCCGTTGAACTTTCGGACGAGGGATGGGATGTCGAAGTCGTCGACTTGCGAACGGTAAAGCCGATCGATACCGACACGATTCTGGGATCGATTGCCAGAACGGGCCGGCTACTCTGCGTCGGCGAAGGCTTTCCGTGGGGTGGAGTTACCGCTGAGGTCGTTGCTCGGGTTGTTTCCGAGGGATTCCATCTCCTTGATGCCCCACCACAGAGACACAATTGTCGGGACACACCGATTCCCTACCATCCGAATCTCTGGAAGGCCCATCGTCCCACCGCGCAGAGCATCAAAGACGCGACCCGAGCGTTGCTTCATTTGTAAGCGGACTTGGCCGGCAATTGCGATAAAAAACCGGTTGCGATTTCTTCAAAGCCACCGAGACTGTCGGCCCGTCCGAATCCGGATTTCCGGAGGACGATTTAGACCGCGGGGTGGAGCAGTCTGGTAGCTCGTCAGGCTCATAACCTGAAGGTCATCGGTTCGAATCCGGTCCCCGCAACTCTGTTAAAGCCCTCTAGCTCATTGAGTTAGGGGGCTTTTTTGTTGATGGGTATTGGAGCCTAGAATGCATTGAGATGCGCCGAAAATGACCCAAAATGCACCAAAACGGGCACGGGTAAAAAATGCAACTTTCCTAGTAGTAAGATATAAGTTGAGGTTCGCTTTCATACGATTTGTTATTTTAACGGTTGGAGCCCTCTACGGCACGGGATGAAGGCTAGCTGCACTGGACAGGGAGTTAGCCCAGGAAGCACCTCAGTTGGCAGAACCTCGAAACACAGCATCCGCCTCCAGGATCGGCATCCGCCGCAGCGACGCAAATGAGGGCGTGTATGAGGATTTTGTCTTCCGGGACAAATCCTGCATCCCCTCAAACCCCGCAGGACCGGCGCCCCGACAAAAACCCTTGGAAAAGCAAATTCCTATCATTTCAATCAGTTGGTGACGCGGTTGAGAACGGTTGACAGTCTGTATCGATGTATCGAGCCAATTCGAGTTTAGGAACCGACAGGGCGGATTTTTCAGGGCTACTTGTAGTTAAAGGCCCTCTTCCGCAACTCGTATCCCAGAATTTACAGTCTGACATTGGTTGGCATGGTTCTTTTTAAGCTGCCACACCGTGGATAAACGTCTCGACGTGGTCGATCACCTTTTCATACACACGCTTTTTCGTTGACCCTCGTTCGAGGATTCCCATGGGCTTCTGGATTAACTCGATAATATCCGGGTCCGGAAGGGGCGGCTGACCCGTGTAAATGAAGCGGTCGATCACTTGCTTGAGCTTGTCGGCATCGAGTTGCTCCTCTTTCACCAACGCATCGAAGGCTGACATTCGCTCCTGCTCCCAGAAATCCTCAAAGGTGTCGGGGATCTCGGGGGCGCTATCAACGTTCGGGAGGGAGCTGTCGATGAACTTCTGGATTAGGTCGCTCTTCTTTCGTAGTTCAATGTCTCCCGCCACGGAATCCAGAATCAGTTTCCTGAGTCTCTGCTGCTCGGGTTCTTCGGCATCGTAGAGTTGAGCCAGCAGAGCCAGAATATACTGCACGTTGATGACGTCGCGGTGGATCAGCTCCAGCTCGAAATCGATGTCGTCGAGAATTGAGGTCTTCTCCTGCTGGGTGTCCGTCTTGACCTTGTCATAGAGATCCAGATACGCGCTGCGGAAATCGGCGAAGTGCGGCGCCGGCAAAGTGAGGTCGTCGTCTTCGAACTCGGAGAACGATTCGAGGATGTTCCGCAGCCGCATCAGCTCGCGGAAGATCTTCACGAACTGCAATTCGGCTTCTTCGTCTGGCAGGTCCTTCACGCTCTGAACGGTCGGGGTCAACTTGCGGAGTTCGTCCGCCACGGCGTTGAACTTCTCGACGTAGTCGTCATAGGGCGGCACGAAGATCGTCTCCTTCGCCTCCTTGTTGGAAAAGAGAGCGATGGCCTTGTCGGTCGCCTTCTTGAGGTTGCGGAAGACGACGATGTTTCCCTGACTCTTGACCTCGTTGAGAATCCGGTTGGTTCGCGAGTAGGCTTGGATGAGTCCGTGGAACTTCAGGTTCTTGTCCACATACATCGTGTTCAGCGTCTTGCTGTCGAATCCGGTGAGGAACATGTTGACCACCAGAAGAATATCGACTTTCCGCTCCTTCACCTTTTTGGCGATGTCCTGGTAGTAGTTGTAGAAACTCTGCGTGTTCTTGGTCGAATACTTCGTGCCGAACATCGCGTTGTAGTCGCCGATAAAGCCTTCCAGCTTGTCGCGGGTGTGCGGGTTGCCGCCTTCGCCGCCGATGATCTCACCGTCATCGTCAAGGATGCCATCCGCGTCTGCATCTTCCTCGTTGGCGGTGTAGCTAAAGATGGTCGCCACCCGCAGCTTGTGCTTTCCTTCCTTCTTCTTGGCCGCGAATAGCTCGTAATACTTGATCAACATGTCCACCGAGCTGACGCAGAACATCGCGGTGAACTCCTTGTTCCGGGTCTTTACCGGATGCCGATCAATGATGTAGTCGGTGATCTTCTCCAACCGCTTCGGGTCTTCCAGCACCTCCTTGGTGTCGATCCCTTCCACCTCGATGTCGGCGTCAACATCGCCGCTTTCCTTCTGTTTGTATTTTCCGACGTATTCCACCGCAAACTTCAGCACGTTCTCGTCCTTGATCGCATCGGTGATGACGTAGCTGTGGAGCTTCTTGTGGAAAAGATCCTTGGTGGTGTGCTTCTTGCCCTTCTTGGTCACCGCGTTGTCGGCGAAGATCGGGGTGCCGGTGAAGCCGAACATCTGGTGGTTGCTGAAGAATTCACAGATCCGCTTGTGGGTGTCGCCGAATTGGCTGCGATGGCACTCGTCGAAGATGAAAATGATCCGCTCGTCCTGCAGCGCCTCCATCTGCTTGAGGTAAGCCTGCTTGCTGATCGCGGTGTTCAGCTTCTGCAAGGTCGTCACGATCAGCTTCGTGTCCGCGTCGGCGAACTGGCTCACCAGCTTCTTCGTATTGTTGGTGCTATCGACGCTGCCTTTGCTGAAGCCGTTGAACTCTTTGATTGTCTGGTAATCCAGATCCTTGCGATCCACGCAGAAGACCACTTTGTGCACGTCTGGCAGGCCGGTCATGATCTGCGCCGCCTTGAAGGAAGTCAGCGTCTTGCCCGATCCCGTGGTGTGCCAGATGTAGCCGTTGGCGTCCTCCTCCGGTGGATTCTTCACCCGCTCCACGATGGCCTCGGTGGCGTAGTATTGATACGGACGCAGCACCATCAGGATTTTGTCCGTCTCGTTGAGCACGATGTATTTGCCGATCATCGTGCCGAGGTGCTCCCGGTTTAGGAAAGCGTCGGCAAAGGGCGTCAGCTCGCGGATCGTGGTGTTGTCCTCCTGCGCCCAGTAAAAGGTCTGCTTGAAACTCTGCTTCCGCGCATTGGCGTAATACTTCGTGTTCACCCCGTTGCTGATCACGAAGAGCTGGACGAAGTGGAACAGCCCGTGGCCACTCCAGAAGCTGTGTTTCTGGTAACGCTGGATTTGGTTGAAGGCCTCCTTCATTTCCAGTCCGCGCCGCTTTAGCTCGATCTGCACCAACGGCAGGCCGTTGACGAGGAGGGTCACGTCGTAGCGGTTCTTGTAGCTGCCCTCCATCTTGACCTGCTGCGTCACCTGGTAGCGGTTGCGCAGCGGATCGACCGGATCGAAGAACTCCAGGTAAACCGTCTCGCCGTCCTCCTTCGTCAGCTTCATCCGATCCCGCAGGATGTGCGCTTTGTTGAACACCCCGGACTTCTTGTTCAGGTGATGCAGCACCTTGGTAAATTCCCCGTCCGTCAACGTCACCCCGTTGAAAGCCTCCAACTGCGCCTTCAGGTTCGCCAACATCGACGCCTCATCGGTCACCGCCGTCCGCGTGTAGCCCTGGCCGATCAACTGCGCCACCAGCTCATCCTCCAGCACTTGCTCGGGCTGGGTCATCGGCACGGCGTTGGAAGGCGAATCACTCATACAAACATCTGCTGGAGCAACCCGCGTTTGAAGGTTTGGGTCGCGGTGATTTGGGTTGTGACGCTTTCGATCTTGCGGTCGATGGCGGAAAGGAAATCGGCGATCTTGGTTTGTTCTTCGGGTGATGGAGCTGGAATCGTCATGAACTGGTATTCGCCGATCCAATACCGCTTATGCTCCCCTTTGGGAAAACGTATCGTGGACATGGCGTTGTGGACAAAACGAATATCCCAATCGTTGTCCTTTGCTCGAAGGATCTTCATCGCCGATGATTTCACTTTGAAGGGAAAATCCACAAACTTGTAAGCAGTGGTGAAATCATCAAAAATGATTAACGGTAATCCTGCGTCGCAGATACCGTCGGTTTCATCGGTGTAGCCCAGGATGAAGGTCTTACCAGCAGTCAAAACTGGAGTTGGGTGTTCGTCCCGATACTCTGTTGACTTGACGATGTATTTGGTTGGCTGCTCGTAACCGAGAACTTCTCCTATTTCGACCTCCTCCCAGTCGGGGAAGTCGTTGCCGTGGTCGTCTTTGAAGCGGATGGCTTGGGTGAAGAGCTGTTGCATCACGCCTTTCTTGTAGTCCTCAAGCAGGGCTTTCTTTTGGATCAGTTGCCCAATCCGCCCATCCACCGCCGTCAAGAAATCCGCAATCTTCCGCTGCTCGGGGAGGGTTGCGGTCGGTATTTTTATCGAAAGAAGGTCGGGTCTAGAAAGACCTGGAATCATGTTCCCGCTAGCCAACGCTTCAAAATGTTGCGCTTTCGTATGTAGGAATTGATAGATGAGGAAGTTGCTCGAATTTTCGGATTTTACCGCCATTAACTGGCGTCCCATCGCAACCATTGGGATGTGTGAATACATTAGCTTCCCAACACCACTTCCTTTAACAGTTATTAGCACGCTATCTATAGGGGCAGCTTTTGAGTTTAGCTTTGTCCACTTTGTAAAATCTGCGGGATCATTCGTGAAATCTGAAGGGCCTGTGAAATAGGGGACGCCTTCACCATCTGAGTTATAGTCATCAGGGCTCAGATGGTGCCCGGAAATCAAAGACGCTACATCGCCCAGCTTCTTCTCCTCCCATTCGGGGAAGTTGTTGCCGTGGTCGTCTTTGAAACGGAGAGCTGGAGATATGGAAGTCATCAAAATGGTGCCTTGATTCCCAGTTCCTCACAAAACCCCGCGATGACTTTGTCCGTCCCGCCCATCTCATTTTCCAAGGCCACCAGCTTCTCCGACACTTCCGCGAGATTGACCGGCTCCTCTTCTTCAAAGGTATCGACGTAGCGTGGGATGTTGAGGTTGTAGTCGTTTTCTTCGACCTCGCTTAAGCTCGCAACATGGCTGAATTTCTCGATGCTTTCCCGCTTCCGGTAGGCGCTGACGATGCGCTCGATGTCCTCGGGGCGGAGGTGGTTCTGGTTGCCGACTTTTTCAAAGTGCGCGCTGGCGTCGATGAAGAGGATGTCATCCGGGTTCTCCCGCTGTTTCTTAAGCACCAGAATGCAGGTGGGGATGCCGGTGCCGTAGAAGATATTCGCGGGGAGGCCGATGACGGCATCGAGCCAGTTGCAGTCCTCGATGAGGTAGCGGCGGATGTGTCCCTCGGCTGCACCCCGAAAAAGCACACCGTGGGGCAGGACGCAGGCCATGGTCGCTCCCTGCCCAAGGTGATGCGCCATGTGCTGGACGAAGGCGAAGTCGGCCTTGGTCTTGGGCGCTAGTTTGCCGTAGGCGCTGAAGCGGTCGTCATTCTCATGGATGGCGCTTGCTGACCATTTGGCGGAGAAAGGCGGATTAGCCACGATCGCCTCGAAGCGCAGGTCAGCGTGCTCTGGCGCGGGATGCTCCAGGGTGTCCTCGTTCTTCAGGTCGAAGCGCTGGTAGTGGACGCCGTGCAGGATCATGTTCATCCGCGCCAGGTTGTAGGTGGTGGGGTTCATCTCCTGCCCGTAGAAGCCGCCGACTTCCTCGACCTCCTTCGCCACGCGCAGCAGCAGCGAGCCGGAGCCGCAGGTCGGATCGTAGACGTTCTTGAGGCTGGTCTTCCCGGTGGTGACGATCTTGGCGAGGATGGTGCTGACCTCCTGCGGGGTGTAGAACTCGCCGGCCTTCTTGCCCGCGCCGCTGGCGAACTGGCCGATGAGGTATTCGTAGGCGTCGCCGAGCACGTCGGCCTCGGTGTCGTCGAGCCGGAAGTCGATCTGGTCGAGGTGGACGAGCACCTTGGCGATGAGTTCGTTCTTCTGGTTCTCGGTTTTCCCCAGCTTGGACGAACCGAGGTCCAGATCTTCGAAGAGCCCCTCGAAGTCTTCCTCGCTGTCGTGCCCCATGGTGCTGCCCTCGATGTGCTTGAGGATGGCGGTGAGGTCTTCGAGGATGAAGTTGTCCGACTTCTGCGCGCCTTTCTCGGCGAGCTTACTGAAAAGCTCGGAGGGCTTGAGGAAGTAGCCCAGCCGCTCGACCGAGTTTTCTTTGATGGCTTCCAGCATCTCCTGCCCATCCGCGCTGCCTTCGTCGATCGCGTCGAAAGTGATCCCGTCGTGTTTCAGGATCTCATCCGCGAACAAATGCATTCGCTCTGACAGGTATTTGTAGAAAATGAAGCCAAGGATGTAATCTCGGAACTCGTCCGCCCCCATCTTGCCCCGCAAGGTGTTGGCAATATTCCAGAGCTGGGATTGGAGGGTTTTCTTGTGATCTTCGGACATAGAAACTGGATGGGTTCAACAGGGTCTAGCAGAAGACCCAATAGGGTTCAATGAATTGATAGGAATTTGCTTTTTCAAGGTTTTTATCGGTGCGCCTGTCCTGCGGGGTTAGGAGGGGGGGCAGAGCATTTCGGCAATATTAAAGAACGGGTCCTCTCTGGGAAGAGGCCCATTTAGGGTCGCTTTGAGCCTATGGATCTCTTTCAGGAGGGCGATTGATAGGCATTTGCTTCTCCTCCGGGGCAAAGCTAGAGTCTCAATCAGCACCCTACCAACCCCGTATTATGCTTACTAATTTCCCATTTAATTTTTTATGCGTACTGACAGTTCTATTGACTGCGTGCAGCAGCACAACCAGCCACCCGACCATTCAGCAAAAATATTCTCAGAAAATCGCCCAACTCCAACCAGGCATGTCTCCCGAAGAAGTCCGGGGCCTTCTGCCGGTCAGGAAACAGGGAGCCTCCTCGGAAAACAGAGAAACTTACGTCCTGAGAGACACCGCAGGTCTTCATCAAACCTTTGAGGAAAAGACCCCTAGTATGTTTGGCATACGGGCGGAGGAACTTCCCGAAATGAGACAGATGTCATTTTACTTCCAAAATGGAAAACTCACTCACTGGGACATGTAATTTTTGAGATTTCGTCTCCTATCCCCCAATCCAAGTATGAAAAAATTCTCTATTCTAATCCAATCGTTACTTCTCTGCCTCGGTCTCACCATGAGTGGATGTGCCCTCAAGCCGATGGATTACGAGCACAATCTCAAACTCGAGCAGGTAAAGACCGGTATGAGTGTGGAGGAGGTCAAGACGATCTTTCCCTCAATGGAGTTCTCTGGAGGCGATGCTTCACAGGAGATGTATACCTTCAGTGAAACCGACTACCGAGCGATTTCTTCAGTGGGAATCATCAGACGGACCGTGACCTTTATCTTTGAAGATGGGCGTCTGATCAAGTGGGCTGCAGACCAAGGCCGCTCCATGTGACCAGCTTTCTGGTGAACTTCAGCTTGCAGGAAAATCGGAAAGCCGACCTCCACGACCTCAAAGCTGATCCTGATCGAGGGACTCTGCCTCTCTCAACTGATAGGAAACTACTTTTCCAGCCCGTCCCATCACCCCCTATTGATAGGAATTTGCTTTTTCAAGGGTTTCTATCGGGACACCGGTCATGCGGGGTTTGAGGGGGTGCAGGAACGCCACCTTGCCGAAAGGGAAGAGAAGGAGAGCAGGCATATTATGCCGGAATGAAAGCGGTATCTCAGTCCGCCGTAGTCGGTGTCGACTTTTCTACTTTTCGACTAAAATCGGTAAACTTTTCTAAGTGGCCCTTACAGGGAAGTTTGTCGAATTTACTGGGAAAGTAGAAAACTAGAAATTCATTCCGCCTTGATGCGGACTCTTCGCCAGGTCTTTTCCTATCAATAATTCATCCCCGTCCATGGCCCTTTTCCCAACCGATTCCTACTCCTTCTTCTGTCGCCAAACACTGGCGATAGCGGGGCCATCTCCGGGTTGGGTGGCGACTAGGTCACTGATTTTCATCAGCATGAAAGGTTGAGTCAGTGACCTTCCGTTCTTTGTGTAGACGATGTCGTCTGCGATGAAGATGCAGCTTTGGGAAACTCCTCCAGTCTTCCTTGGTTGGAGGATAAGTAAATCTCCTAAGCGGTAGGGCTTTTCTGCCCGTTCGTAGTTGGCCTTGGCAAAGTCCTCGGCCACCCAGACATCATCGAAACGTTCCTCGGGGTGATAACGAAAGAAGTTTATCGACGTCCAGAAGCTGTCGGGATACTGCCCATCGACCCCAAGGACGGCGGATGGATAGGTGTAGAGAAATTTGCGAGGCGTGGGAGGTAGGAGGTGAATCACGTCGATGTATTCAAAATCCTGAGCGTTCGCGGTCGCCTCGAGAACGGGGAGAATATCCTTTCTCTCGTATCCGGAAGTCCAATAGTCCCGGATCGCATTCAAATCCATGTCCGGAGAAACCCGGAGCCGCAGGATCAGGCTGCGAGTTCGAGTGAGTGCCTGTAGAAAACGCCGAATCTCCCGGTCACTGTTGATCCCAGCGATCACATAGGAAACATCAGAAAAGAGAAGCGAGTTTCCCCTTTTGTAGACGACGTCGCGAATCAGTTCGATCGTTTCAGGGGCCAGTTCCGAGTGTTGAAACCACTGGTCGAGATTCCCGGATTCGATGATAATGGGAGAGTAGAAATAACGATTCTCGCTCCAGCGGTTCAGCTCAAGGTAGATCTTCTTTCGAGTTTCGGGGTCGAGCCCCCGGATCAGCGAACGAGACGGACGGAGGCGAAAGGGAGGGCCTGTCTGAAACGGTAGAGAGTCGGCCAGGATTTCTTCGACCTGGGCTTCTCGCAATCCCGTCTCGATGAGGAATTCGCGCAGTTCGGTTTCCGTTTTGCCGGGGAGATGCCACAATGTTCGCTCGAATGGTGTTGGGATCAGATCAATGATCCGCTCCGGTGCTTCGAGATAGGTGTAAACGTATTCCAGTTCGCCCCAAGGGCCGGGTTGGCAATGAAAAACCGGGGAAGGAGTCGCGTCTGTGGAGCTGACGGCTAGTGGATTTTCCTGATCAGCGACTGTGTCAGAACAGGCCAAGACGACGCTCGCCGCAAGGCAAAACTTGGAAACCAACATCATTGCCGGAATTCAGGTTTCAGCCGGAAAAATTTGATGCGAATTCCGTTCGAAGAGCGATACGTGTTCACGATGCGCTCCAGGTCAGAAATAATCCAGGGGCGGCCCATAGTGCTCCCGTTTTTGGTAAAGACGAGCTGATCGGCCAGATAGTTAAATGCGTGTATCCATTCCTCGGTTAGATTGTCCTCGATCAGAATAAGGTCTCCGAACTGCATTGGGGCACGAGCCACTTCGTATTTTTCAAGGAGTGCCTGACCGACTTCCTCGAGGTAGCGGTCTGATGGGTCGCCGGCAAAAAAATTTAAACTCGTCCAGAAACAGTCAGGTTGCTGATCCGCGAAACCTTCTCCATAAGGAGAGGGGTAGGTATTTAAAAGCTTCCGGGGAACTGGGGGGAGAAGGTGAACCAGGTCGATGCGTTGCATAACTCCGGTTTTGACGATGGATTCAAATAGGGGCAGGATTTCTCGATTGCGCCCGCCTGCGCTCCAGTAGGCTGCAATTTCCGCTAGGTTGCTCGCGTCCGAAATGTCGAGGAGGACAGAGAGAGAGCGTTCCCGGGAGATCACTTTCACCAGTCGATTCCGCTCCTTCTTGTCCTCGGTTTTCGCGAGCAGAAAGGAGATGTCGGAGAATTTGTGCAGGAATCCATCCCGGTAGCTTAGCCGTTCGATCAGATCAATGGTGGGCTGAGAAAGGCCGCTGGCTACGGAGGCTAATTCGCGGATTCCGCCCGGAGGAAGAGGGTAGGGAGAGTAGAAAATGTTCGAGCCGTTGCGGGGATGGGTTTGGCGGTAGACCTCAAAGCGCTGCGTTGGAGTCAGCCCGAGGATAACAGAGTCGGGGGGGCGAACTTCAAAAAGATTGGCTTCCTCGTTAAAGAGAAGGCCTTCCGGGCGCAGTAGGTTCTTTACCACCTCAGGTTGTAACTGTGCCTTCGTGAAAAGGAGGCCGAGTTCTTCGGTGTTTTCCACTTCGAATCTCCATACCGTCTCTTTAGGAAGGCTTTCGGGTCCCTCGTCGCCGCCATCAATGAAGAGGGTGGGTGGCTCCAGATAAATCGGTAAGAAAGTCAATTGTCCCCAGGGTCCCGGGGCTGATACCCTCGAGGCATGAGAACTTGGCCCTTCCGCCCGGATCGAGCTGACCAAAAAAATCAAAGCGAGCAGGGTAATGCAGATGGATCGCATGGTAACAGAATGGAGACTCAGACTTCCCCCCGATACAACAGCAGTAAGCGGGATCGACCACTTATCTATCATTCCTCTAAAAGTCTATCATTATTCTAAAAGCAATCTGGCTGATATACGTATGAAACAAATTTGTCACATTTCAGAAGGTCGGGTCGGCCGGATCTGGCGCCCCGATAAAAACCCTTGAAAAAGAAAATTCCTGCCAATAATAACTGAATGAAATCCTGTTTTTGCTATGCCGTTGCTTCGCTGCAGATTCTACTCGTTCCCTGTTCGTCGGATGACTTGGAGGAATCGGCCGCTTCTCAACTTGAAGCCCGCGATCCGTGGATCCAGCCCTACCAGAAAAACAGCATCTGGAACCAGCCCATTGGAAGTGCAGCGGAATATGCACCGGTCGAACTGATGCCAACCAAAGGAGCGGGTATCGACGTGAAATTTTTCCTCGAGCTCGATGCGAACGACCCGGTCCGCCAAACGATCGGGTTCGACCGGTTTGCGCCGCCGGAAGGGCGCTGTGCTGGAACCACCGACATGAATGGCTTAACTGTAAAGCTCCCCGATGGCTGGATGGTTCCGGACATCGGGCCGGAAAACCCATTTGGGCGAACTCCAAACAGCAGTTTTGTATTCCTGATGCCGGACCGGAAAACAGCGTGGATCGGGCCTGCTATCGCCCGCTGCGATCCGACGGGTCCTCTCTACATGTTTTCGTTTCAGCGCTTCGAAAATAATCGTAAGTATGATGACATGCGTGGCGACGGGGTGGAGGGAACTGGAGGGCAGGGGGCTTCTGCCATGTCGGGGCTCGGGGGGACGATCCGCCCCGGCGAGTTGACAGGCGAAGAGCCGATCCGACACGTGATAAAGATCAATCCCTGGGGCCACCACCTTTTCTATTCGGAAGAGCTTCCCGGATTCCGATGGCCGGCGAAGGCGGCGGATCAATACGCCAACCAGGAAGGGCATAAGAATCGCTACGTGGGCAAAGATCCAAATCTGGTTATGGGCACACTGCTTACCATTCCACCCGACGTCACGTCCGAAGATCTGGGACTCGAATCTGAGCCAGCAAAAAAGCTACTTTTTACCCTGCAGAATTATGGAGCCTACATCACCGAGGACGCGGGTTGGGACGTCCTCGATTTCATTATCGAACGGGGCGTCGAAGTGGAGTTCGAAGAGCATTGGGGGTTCTCGATGGAAAGTGAACAGTGGGCGAAGGATGTAGTCCGGCTCGCCTCCAGGTTTCACGCCGTAACTAACAACGAACCTGAGTCAATCGGTGGGGGCGGCGAACCACTCCAGCCTCTCGCTCCGGATTTGATTCAGTGAAATGGCAAGCAAGTCTGCAAACGGAGATTGGCTGTCTGCAAAGTCAGGACAGATACAAGCCGCAAGAGCGGAAAAATGGGCAAATATAGATGCCTCACTGAGGCAGGGAGGGCGAAGACTTCCGGGGAAATTATCGCTCGTCAACATGCTTCAAATGAGCCGCTATTTTGCCATCGCTTGCCTACTCGCTTTCGGAATCTTCGCTGCAAACGCTGAGTCCGACGAATCAATCAAAGCTTCCAAACCCAACATCGTCCTTGTCATGTCGGACGATCAGGGCTGGGGGCAAACGGGCTACAACGGCCATCCCTATCTCAAGACGCCCAACCTCGATGCGATGGCGGCAAATGGGCTTCGCTTTGATCGTTTTTACGCCGCGGCCTCCACTTGCACACCGACCCGTGCTTCGGTCATGACCGGTCGATTGCCCGGACGCACGGGAGCGGCAGCGATTGGCGCTCGTATGAACCTTCAGGAAAAGACCATTGCCCGGACCATGCGGGAGGCCGGCTACCGAACAGGACACTTCGGCAAGTGGCACCTCAACGGTGTGAGCGGTGGCGGAATGCCAGTGCTGGAGGAGGACCCGTTGCATCCGGGGCATTTCGGATTCGATGCCTGGCTTTCAGTGACGAATTACTTTGATATGAATCCGCTGATGGGCCGCAACGGTGAGAGCGAATTCATTGAGGGGGAGTCTTCGGAGATCACCGTCTCGGAGGCGCTCAAGTTTATCGAAGAAAAGAGCGAAGATCCGTTTTTTACCGTCATCTGGTATGGTTCGCCTCATTTTCCGTTCCAGGCGAGCGAGGCGGATAAGGCGCCGTTCCTCGCCGAGGGATTGGATGACCGACTCGCTTCTCAACTGGGCGAGATCACGGCGATTGATCGAAGCGTTGGTATGCTGCGGGATGGACTGCGCGATATGGGGGTCGCTGACAGCACCCTGATCTGGTACTGCGGAGACAATGGGGGGCTGAAGGATGATCCCAACTCCGGTGGGATTCTCCAGGGCAATAAGGGCAGTCTCTTTGAAGGTGGGATTCGTGTGCCGGGCATCATTGAGTGGCCCGGCGGAGTCAAGCCGGGCGTTACTGATTTCCCGTCGTCGACGATGGATATCATGCCGACCCTGGTGGATTTGCTGGATCTTCCAGAAGATTCTCAACTACGGGTAGTCGATGGCGAAAGCATCGCTGCCTTGTTCGAAGGCAAGGAACCTTCTCGTTCTCACGGAATTCCTTTCCTGGCCAAAGGTAGCGTGCTGATCCAGGGCAACTACAAGCTACGCAACATGAGCAGCGGGAGGTCCCCTGAGTGGCATCTTTACGATTTGTCAGTCGATCCCGGTGAGACCAAGGACATCGCCGCGCAGAATCCGGAGCGTGTGACACAGATGATAGCTGAGCTTGAGGCGTTCACCGCGTCGGTAAAACAAAGTAAACTCGGCAAAGACTACCCGGAAGGGGAGATTGTGGGCGTTGAACCGAGAAAGAAAACGTTCTGGTCGGAGCTGCCAGAGTATCAAGAGCGATTTGATCTCTTTGAAGAACAAAAGCCGGAATGGAAGCGTCCGACGCCACGAGCGGAGCAGCTCAAAGCGAGAGAGGAGCGCAAAAAGAAGAACGCAGAATAACAAGTGCCCCTTTGAGACTAACATGAAATCAACATTCGCTATTTTCTTAACCCTGTTTGTATTTGGTTCGCTTCTCAGCCCATCGGTCAGTCGCGCTGATGAACCAATGAATGTGCTGCTGCTGATCGCAGACGATCTCAATACTTGGATCCTGGAGGATCCCGATCGCTACACCGGCAAAGTTGTCGCACCGAACCTTCAGAAATTGGGCGAGAGCGGGATTGTCTTTAACAACGCCTACTGTGCCTCTCCTTTCTGTGTGCCCTCACGAACGGCGATGTGGTCGGGAATGAGCCCCCACAAAACGGGTGTCTATCACAACCAAACGAACATTGCGGCCAGCGAGCCTTTGAAAGGTGCCGTGTCTCTTTTCAAAACGTTCAAGGATGCCGGCTACTATGTCGCTGGCTACGGCAAGATCAGTCATGGATGGTCCGACGATGGCTTTCACGAGAAAATCAGTCACAAGCGCGATCCGCGACCACCGGGAGCTCCGATTCAATTGGTTGGAGCGGGCGAGCAGGACTGGGGCATTATTCATATTCCGGAAGAGGAAATGAATGACACGTTGTCAGCTGATCGTGCCATCGCGGCACTTAACCAGGATCACTCTGAACCGTTCTTTATTGCATACGGCACGTTTAATCCTCACATGGCCTGGTTTGTTCCGCAGAGATACTACGACATGTTTCCGCTCGATGAAGTTGAGGTGCCGGCCCTGAATCCGAATGACTTCGATGATATTCCACCACTGGCAGACGGGGTGGTTGGCAAGAAGCGAAATTTCACCAATGCCGTGCTCGAAGCAGGATTGCACAAGTCAGCCGTCCAAGCCTACCTCGCCACCACGGCCTATGTGGATGCCCAGCACGGGCGTGTTCTGGATGCTCTGGAGGCCAGTCCGCATCGTGACAACACCATCGTCCTCTTCATTTCAGACCATGGCTTTCACCTCGCGGAGAAGGACCATTGGCAGAAAGGAACGCTCTGGCAGGAAGCTACCAATTCGATGCTGCTGATGCGTGTGCCCGGGATGACCGAGCCTGGCGGCGTCTCCGATCGTTGTGTGTCCTTGCAAGATCCTTACCCGACTCTAGTTGAACTCTGCGGCCTTACCAAGCCGGCCCAAGTCGACGGATCGTCGCTTGTGCCACTCTTGAAAGATCCGGAGGCGGAGTGGGAGAGCACCGCGATCAGCTACCTGTACAATCAGTACGCCAGCATCCGCACGGAACGGTTTCGGTTCATTCGCTACAAGGAAGGGCAGATGGAGCTGTACGACCATGACAAGGATCCTCACGAGTGGAAGAACGAAGCTGGTAATCCCGAGTATACCGAGATCGTGAAGAAGCTCAGCAGCAAACTTCCTGCTGTGGAAGACATGGCCAAGCAACTGGTGCGGGGTGAGCGTTAGGGATTAGATATTAGAATTAATAGGAATTTGCTTTTAAGGGTTTTTATCGGGGCGTCGGTCCTGCGGGGTTTAAGGGGTGCAAAATCCTTCGCCTAGAGTGGCTCACCAAAGCACGTCGTCCAGCAGATCACGATGACTCTACCTGAATAATCAGGGTCGGTGAGGAGTTGCATGGCATCACCTAGTTCACGGGCCGGAGGTTCTGCTTATGAGCCCATCCCGAGTCGCCGTTATCGAGATCAATCTTGATCCAGTTTCCTTGGCGCTCGACCACGGTTCCTTCGGTGCCTTTCAACGGCTGGAATTTGACTTGAGACTTGGTGGTTGCCCCTGTGCGAAAGTTGCTTTCGCTATCAATAAAAGCCATCCGCTCTGCCACCGGAGTGATCACCCGCGGAGACCAGACTGTAAGTTCACCATCAGGCGAGAAGTTGCGCTTCTTGAAGACAACTGGTTCACGGCCACTGAGAACTCGCATCTGACTGTTGCGATCCTCTAAATGCATCGGCTTGCCATTGAGGAGTTTTTTGGCCCCGCTCCAACCCTCGAAACCAGAAAAAAAAGTCCTCGATACGTTGTAATCTGCGTCAGCACCCAGATCGAGAATCAAGGTGAAGTCATCTATTTTTCCGCCCGCCCAACGATTGGCAGCGGTTAAAACATAATCTATTCTATAATCAAAATCGATACCTCCCGACAGCATGAATTCATATTCGTGACTGATTGTGTTAGTGCCCTCTTTGAACCTGGCGTCGAAGTAGTAGACGTAGTCGAATTCGGCGCAATTGACGTCAAATTCGCCGCTGGTCGCCGCGCGCTCGGAAATGCCATTGATCTTGCTCCCTGAGAAATAGTGCTCCGTGTCAACGATAGCGACCTCGTGGCGGAGAGCATAGCCGTTCATGATCACTTTGAAGTTCCGCATATAAGGATGCTTGCCGTCTCTGGGTGTGCCATCGACATCACCGTTGGGAGAATCCGCTTCAAAGCCCACCAGTATCTCTTTGCTGGCTCCCGGGTTATCGAAGGTATAGTCAACCGTCACCCGCAAGTGATCGCTCCCAATTCGCTTGATGGTCAGCACCTCTTTCACAACGTTGACCTGAGTTTCCTGGATCGGTATCAGTTGGTTACCTCCCATGTAAAATGCCCCGTCATTGGCATGCGCCGGGTGGCAGACAACCAGCATGAGTCCGCATGTCAGTTGTCTGCACAACATGGCTATGGTTAGGTCTGGCTTCATATCCCACAGTCAACTACGCGCCCACCCCTCTTGCCAACCTGAAAATTGATAGGAATTTGCCTTTTTAAGGAGTTCTAATTGGGGTGCTGATCCTGCGGGAGTTAAGGGAACGCCAAGAACGCCACCTTGCCGAAAGGGAAAAACAAGAATGGGGTCGAACCGTTCCCATGAGGTCCACCGGTCAACCTTTCCGTGTTACCTTGAGGGTGGGCGCCCGCCTTTAGAGATCACACGGAGACGTCCATCGATCTGTACTCTGAAGCGAGTAAGTCCAAGCAGAGATCTGGGACGGTTGGTTACAAAATTCTTAATCGTTTGTATTCTGCGAGCAGGGATTCTGGATTACTATAGCGGCGATGAATACTCGAACTACTCTGCCACTGGATCATCGCCGGGAGCGACTTGTGACGGCAGTCCGCGAGAATCTATTGCTCCTCGTTGGTGCTGTCGCTATCGCGTGGGGATTAGAGGTATTTGATTTTCTCTTTCGGGGACTACTCGATAATTTTGGAATCAAACCGCGCAGCATGCCTGGACTGATCGGGATCTTCGCGGCTCCCTTCCTTCACCTGGGATTCGGCCATCTCATTTCGAATACAGTCCCGTTCCTCATTCTCGGCGGAATCGTCTTGATCGGGGGCCGAAGAGTCTTCCTCGCGAGTTCACTCATCATTATCGTGGTGGGTGGCATGGCACTCTGGACACTCGGGCCAGGTGGGACCAATCACATCGGAGCGAGCTTGCTGATTTTTGGGTATCTCGGATTTCTTCTCGCGAGGGGAATCTTTGATAAATCCGCTTTCTGGATCGTTGTTTCCATCGTCATCCTCGTTTTCTATGGAGGCATGCTCGCGGGAGTTCTTCCAGGCCAGCCGGGGATTTCCTGGCAAGGGCATCTTTTCGGATTTCTCTCCGGAGTTCTAGCTGCAAGAGTTTTGTTCACCCGGCCAGTGGAAGCTTCGCTCGTGGATTACTCCTCCTCGACGAAACTCTGAATTTCTTCAAGGAAAGGCGGAAGGTAACGCTCTGCTTTTACCGATCCGATTCCGCGGATCTTGAGCGCTTGCTCCTTCGTGCTTGGACGAATTCGGGTGAGGAATTCGAGGATTTGATTGCTGAAAATAACGTAGGAAGGAATTCCTCCGGCTTCTTTGGCGAGTCGATTTCGAACTCCCTTCAGTCTTTCGAACAAGCGTTCGTCAAATTCGAGCGCTGAAAGATCCGGGGCATCGAGACCCTTTTTACCTTTCGCTGCCAGTGCATCACGATCGGGCCACGCGAGTGAAAAATGCCGATCTCCCTTCATTACTTCGGCGCCCCTCCGTGTCAGAGCGAGGAGAGGGTAAGGCGTTTTCCGAATCGCAATGAGCCCTGCTTTTTCCATTTCGGAAAGGAGAGCGAAAACATAGTTTGATCCTTCGTCTTTAAGAATTCCGTAGGTAGAGAGTTCATCGAGGCGGCCGGCCGAGAGATCCTGAGATCGGCTTCCTACTAGCATTTGTACTATTTTCCCCTTCCCGAAGCGAGGTTCCCATTCACCGCTGCTCTTCCTGCCACAGGTTCGAGCGACGCCGGCGAGCGCTTTGCGAACCATCTCAAACTCCTGATCATCGGGTTCCCGGCCCATCTGGGAATGTTGATCAGAACAGGTGTCGCAAGAGCCACAGGGAGTCGAGTCGGACTCTCCAAAGTATTCGAGAATCCATTGCTGGCGACACGTTGTGTGGTCGTAGCAGAACTTGATCATTGCATCGAGCTTGGATCGATCTCGGCGCTCCTTTTCATGGAGCGCTTCATGATCCAACTGGAGATCGGTGTCGGCTACCTTCGGGTCTCGCAGTCGCGTTCCCCGGGCGCGTTCCCCTGCAACATCGAATCGTTCTAGATAGCCGGCCCGAGTCAGGTGGAGCACAGCACTGCTTACTTGCATCGTGTTCTTCACGTTGATCATGTCAGCGAGTTCCCGGATCGGGATCGTGACTGGATCGTTTGCGGATCCGCATTGCTTGCGAAGCAGGGCGTAGACGTCGAGAAGGATATCAGCACCTGGATTATTTCCGTCGATAAAGAACTCCTGGGTGCGGGTGTCGGCGTAATTGAAGAGGAGCTCGCACGTGGCTGGTTCGCCGTCTCGCCCGGCGCGTCCTGCCTCTTGGTAGTAGGCCTCGATACTTCCTGGGATATCGAAGTGGGCCACGAATCGGACGTCAGAGCGGTCAATTCCCATCCCGAAAGCGTTGGTCGCGACAACCACGTCGTAGGTGCGATCGAGGAAGACATTCTGGGCCCACTCCCGATCTTTGTCTTCCATGCCTCCATGGTAAGCGACCAGCTTGATTCCTCGACCGGCGAGGGTGGTGCTGACTTCCTCGACTCGCTTCCTCGTCGAACAGTAGACAATTCCAGTGTGTTGAGACTCGATCAGATCGGCAAGGCGATCGTATTTTTCCCGATGCCCATCACAGTGTGCGATGCGAAGGCTGAGATTGGGTCTTTCGAATCCACTGATCGAGACGAGGGGGTCTCTCAGCTTCAGGACTTCGAGAACATCTTTCTGTACTTCGGGGGTTGCCGTTGCGGTAAACGCAGCGGTCTGGGGAAAGTCGAGTGCGGCGACGGCCTCGGAAAGGCGCAGGTAGTCCGGCCGGAAATCGTGTCCCCATTGACTTAGACAGTGGGCTTCGTCGACTGCGAAAAGCGCAATGGGCACCTGTTTGAGTGCCTCGATGAACTGGCCGCTGCGAAAACGTTCGGGGGCGACATAGACGAGTTTGAAACGGCCCTCAGATAGATAGCGAAGGCGTTCCGACTGCTCGCCGGTAGACAACGTGCTATTGATCATCGTTGCCGGGATTCCCTTTCGTTGAAGACCATCGACTTGGTCTTTCATAAGAGCGATGAGCGGGCTTACAACGATGGTCACTCCCTCCATGACCATGGCCGGAAGCTGATAGCAGAGCGACTTGCCGCCTCCGGTGGGCATTACCGCAAGGCAATCCTTTCCGGAGAGGAGAGACGAGACGACCGCCTCCTGTCCCGCACGAAATTCGCCGAAACCGAAGTGATGTTCCAAGGCCTTGAGAGGATCACGGAGAAGTTGACGGTCGGCAACAATGTTGGCGTTCTTCATGATGGGTATATGTTACTATGAACACCATTATTTGAATTGCACACAGAAAAGTTTGAGAAATTCGCTTTCACGCAGCCGGAGGAAACGGTATCCGGTGAGGGTATGGAAGAACTTCGTATTGCCATTCTAGGACATCGATTCATGGGACGAGCGCACTCGAATGCGTGGAGTCAGGTCACCAAGTTCTTCGATCCTCCGTATCGACCCGTTCTGCAAGTGGCATGTGGTCGTGATCGGGAAGATCTGCAAACCTTCGCCGATCGCTGGGGGTGGGCTGAGGTGGAGATGGATTGGAAAAAGGTGATCGCTCGAGAAGATATTGATGTGGTTGATATTTCTCTCCCTACTCATCTCCATGCTGAACCGGCCATTGCAGCGGCGAAGGCAGGTAAACATATCTTCTGTGAGAAGCCATTTTGCCGAACTGCAGAGGAGGCGTCAGCGATGCTTGCGGCGGCGGAAGAGTCGGGAGTCGTTCACTACCTGAATCATAACTATCGCCGCTGTCCCGCTGTCGCTCTCGCGAAGAAAATGATCGATGAGGGCGAAATTGGTGAGATTTATCACTGGCGGGGAGTCTACCAGCAGAGTTGGCTGGCGAATCCGAAGCACCCTCTCGACTGGAAATTGAAGAAGGCGACTGCCGGAGCCGGTCCACTTTGGGACCTGGGTTCCCATGCTGTCGATCTCGCTCATTTCCTTGTTGGCGATTTTGCTCATGTCACCTGTGACGGAAAACAATTCACCGAGACTCGTCCTCTCGCCTCAGACCTTTCCCAGATGGGAGAGGTCGAAGTTGAATGCGCAGCAAACCTGATGGGGGAATTTCAGAATGGAGCTCTCGCAACGATCGAGATGACCCGCTACGCGACAGGAAGGCGCAATCGTCACACCTTTGAAATTTATGGATCTAAGGGGGCGATTACCTGGGATATGGAAGACATGAATCGACTGCGCTTCTACAGCGAGTCTGATCCTGATCATCTCAAGGGGTTTCGCGATATTCTCGTGACCGAGAGAGCGCATCCCTATGTGTCCGCCTGGTGGCCTCCTGGTCATATCATCGGTTATGAGCACGCTTTCGTTCACGCCGTGAGAGACTTCCTCGAGGGGATCCATAGCGGAGAAGGAGTGACTCCCGATTTCGCTGATGGCGCCCGTATTATGAAGGTTCTCGAGGCAGCGTTGCAGTCGATGGAGAATGGGGGAAGGGTGTGCTTGTGAGCGAGCAGAAGCTACTCTACCGTGATCCTCTTGAGCGAGTCACTCAACCCTTTCAGTTCTCTTCCTAACCCTGTTAAGTGATGAAAGCGACCGGCTGCCAGTGGGATATCGTGTGGGAAGACAGGGAGGCAAATTTTGCCCGGGTCAGATCGCTCCTTGAGGGAGAAGTGTCAGGCCTGATTGTTCTGCCGGAAATGTTTAGTTCCGGCTTCAGTATGGAAGTCGAGAAGGTTGCCGAGGAGCACTCTTCTCTCGCCGAATCTTTTCTCCAAGAAGTCGCCATGAATCATGACGCCGCGGCTCTTGGCGGATTGGTGCGATCGACCACGCAGGGCGAGGGGATAGTGGGAAGCAATGAGCTGATCGCTTTTTCACCCGGTAACAAGGAGCTCGTTCGTTATCAGAAGAATCGAACCTTTCGCTACACCGGAGAATCAGATCATTACGCCAACGGAACAGAGCTTTCTTTGTTTGAATGGCAGGGTTGGAAGATTGCCCCTTTAATTTGCTATGATCTGCGTTTTCCCGAGTTGTTCCGTCGACAGGCTCAAAAGGGTGCCGAGTTGTTTGTTGTCATTGCGAGCTGGCCGACGGTTCGAGTGGATCATTGGATCACTCTGCTTCGAGCCAGAGCGATCGAGAACCTTGCCTATGTCATTGGCGTCAACCGATGCGGGAGCGATCCGAACCATACTTACCCAGGCCGCAGCGTCATCATCGATCCATGGGGCAAAATTCTTGATGATGCAGGAGCGGAGGAGGGTCTAGTTACCGCTGAGCTTTCACTGGATACGGTGCGAGAATGGAGAGCTGAGTTTCCTGCACTTGAGGATTTAGAGGCATGAGTGATGAAGAGCTAAAGGTTCCTGTCCTCGAGATGCGGGGGATTCGAAAGAAGTTCCCGGGAGTTCTTGCTCTCGATGGCGTTGATCTGACTCTTCACTCGGGCGAGGTTCTGGCTTTGTTAGGTGAGAATGGAGCGGGGAAGAGCACTCTCATCAAGATGCTCGGAGGAGCGCATCAACCTGATGAGGGTGAAATCCGATTGAGCGGGAAGCCCGTTGAGATTCGGTCTGCGATTAACGCGAGAGAAGCTGGAATCGCCGTGATCTACCAGGAGTTCAATCTGATTCCCGATTTGAGTATTCTCGAGAATCTGTTCCTTGGACGAGAGAAAACAAAGTTCGGGAAAATTGATCGAAAGCGTGAGTATGCTGAGGCTAGCGAGTGGCTCAATCGAATCGGGTTGGAGCTTGATCCGGAGACTTTGTGTCGAGATTTGACTGTGGCACAGCAGCAGGGCGTCGAAATCGCTAAAGCCTTGAGCTCGGAAGCGCGGATTCTCGTGATGGATGAGCCGTCAGCAGTGTTGACTGGAGCTGAGCTGGAAAAACTGTTTTCCATTATACGGGAATTGCAGGCTCGAGGCATTGGAATCATCTACATCAGTCATCGTCTCGAAGAAGTCGACGAACTGGCTGATCGTCTTGTCGTGCTGCGTGATGGGAAGTGGATTGGCGAAAGAACAGTTTCGGAAACAAGTCGGTCCGAGTTGATCGAAATGATGGTGGGTCGTCCGCTCGAAAAGGAATTCCCTTCGCGTCAGTCGAATCCGGGAGACGAGAAGCTTCGTGTCACAGGGCTGAAGCAAGGTAGGTCGGTTCGCGACGTCAGCTTCTCAGTAGCAGCGGGGGAAATCGTCGGTTTTTTTGGGTTGGTGGGAGCCGGACGAACCGAGGTGATGCGCCTTATCGCGGGAGTCGATCAAAGGGACTGCGGGGAAGTTTGGATCGATGGAAGCCAGGTCCATGCAGAGAACCCTAGGAAGGCGATTACGGCAGGGATTTGCCTGCTCTCAGAGGACCGGAAAGCGGAAGGGCTGGTTCTGGTTCGATCTGCTAAGGAGAACTTCGGACTTCCCAACCTGCGTCGTTTTTCGCGCGGAATTGTTTTGCGCGACGACAAGGAAACAAAAGAATTTGAAAGCTATCGTGGGGATCTTAACCTCCGAATTTCTTCCGGCAATCAGCGAGTGGGGGAGCTTTCCGGCGGCAATCAACAGAAGGTCGTTCTCTCAAAATGGCTTGCTAGGCATAGCGAGGTTCTTCTCATCGATGAGCCAACTCGCGGGATTGATGTCGGAGCAAAGTATGAGATCTACCAATTGCTCCACCGCCTTGCGGATGAGGGGAAGGCGATTGTCATGGTCAGTAGTGAGCTTCCTGAAATCCTCGGAATGAGTGATCGTATCGTCGTGATGCGGGAAGGGGAGATTGTGGATGAAATCGAGAATTCAGAAACAGTAACTCAAGAGCAGGTTCTGGCTCTTGCGATCAAAGACGCTAACGCTGCATGAAAAAACAATGGACTGAGTATGGAATGGTGTTGGTGCTTTTGCTCCTTTGCCTTCTCTTTAGCGTGCTGACAGTAAAGAAGCAGGGTGCAGTGACAAAAGGCGGATCAGAACGTCTAGCCGAGAAAGTGGAAGCCCTCGCGGAAAAGAGCACTCCGATTTTTGTGGCAGGGGCATCAAATACGACGTCGGCCGAGTTCGCGGGATGGTTAGGCAATGCGCTTCAGGAAAAGGGATTCTCTGACGTGTCAGTAGTCGAGGGAACACCGCGGGACATCCGGCAGGCATGGGACAAGAGAGAGCTCAAGCCCGAGATTCTCATCGCGAGTGGCGATGCGTCGAAATGGACCTTGCTGCCAATCTTGGAGAAGGACACTCAAAACCTCCGTATCTTATTCCCCGAAGAGAAATGGCAGTCAGATTTTTTGAAGCGAGGTAACCTGCTCGCCATCGTCGATCGCATTGTCGTCATTGCGGTGATTGCGATCGGAATGACACTGGTCATTTTAACAGGAGGAATCGATCTCTCAGTAGGGAGTTTGATCGCTCTATCGGCTGTCCTTGGCGCGCTCTTGATGCGATCAATGGGAGGCGAGGAGGCTTCTTCTAGTGTGGTCTGGTTAGGGTTTCTCCTTGCGACTCTCGCTTGTGGTTTCGTTGGGGGTGTGGGGGGATTTCTTGTCGCTCAGTTCAAGGTGGCTCCTTTCATAACCACTTTGGCAGTGATGATGATGGCGAGAGGGTTCGCCTTTCTTTTGACAGGTGGTTTTTCTGTCAATGAGCTTCCCGAAGCGATGCCCTGGTTGGGGAGGGGGACAACAATCGGTATTCCCAACACGGTTCTGCTGTTGATTGTGCTCTATGTGGCGGCACACCTTTTTATGAGCCATACGCGTTACGGGCGATATATTTATGCCGTTGGAG